>CAJTFO010000001.1 GCA_910575755.1 Desulfovibrionaceae bacterium
GCAAAGCCCCGGTTTACGCCCCTTTGCGAAAGTCAGACTAGTCCAGATCCACTACCAAGGTCGTCCCCGCCCGCAGGCTTTTTTCATCCACTTGGTTCCAGCGCTTGAGGTCATCCACACTGACATTGTGTTTGCGCGCGATATTCCAGAGACTGTCCTTGGCCTGCACCGTATAGGTGGTTTTGCGCCCGGCCTTGCCCACGCGACCGCTGGAACCTCCAGAGGCCGGCGCGGCGGTTGCCTTGCCGTCCGGAATGCGCAGGATACAGCCCGCGCGCACCTTGTTGGGATTGTCGATCTGATTGCAGTCCTGCAAGTCCCTGAGGCTCACATTGTACTTGCGGGCCACGGCATAGAGGGTTTCATCGGGCTGAAGCTTGTGCCCGATGCCGGAGGCCGCCGTTACCCGCTCCGGAGTGCGCCTGTCGCCAGATTTCAGACGCTTATTCTTGCCCTGCGGCATCTCCCTGGCGCTTCCGGACTTTTTGCCGTCAAGCGCGGCCACAGCTGTGGCCGACATGTTCACCGAGCGCGGCACCAGCACCATCTCGCCGGCGCGCAGTCTGCCAGTGCCGGGATTGGCCGCTTTCAGCCGGGCCACGGGCACATTGCAGCGGCGGCTGATCCTGTCCCAGGAATCCGCCGAGGTAGTCACCTTGGCCGGCCGCCAGTCCGCATAGGCATTGGCCTGGGGCGAGCGCAGAAAGGCTGTGGCCTCCCGTTCACAGCGGGCGGGCACATAGACGAAGGTGGCGCGCTCTGTGGAGGTGACGGGCCGTTTATGATGCTGATTGTATACGCGAAACTCCTCCCAGCCCAGACGGCAGGCACTGGAAAAAGCCATCAGATCCGTGCCGGGCCGGGCCGTGAAGCGCAGCATGCCGGGGGCCTTGTCAGGCTCGATGGAATCAAAGCCCAGTTGCGGAAGGTTGCGCATAATCTTGGTCACAGCCAGAAAACGGGGCACATACTGCTTGGTTTCTTCCCTCAGCCGGGCCTTGTCGTCCAGCTTGTGATTGCGGGCCCTGACCTCAAAAAAATCGCGGCCGCCGGTGCCCTGCTTGGCGCGACTCATCTTGCCTTCCCCGGCATTATAGGCCGCGATGGCCGTGGGCCAGTCGCCAAAGTCGCCGTACAGCTTCTGAAGATAGTCGGCCGCGGCTTCCGTGGCCTTGTAGGGGTCCAGGCGCTCATCCATCCACCAGTCTTGGTCCAGACCATATTTCATGCCGGTGTAGGGCATGAACTGCCAGGCTCCGGCGGCGCCCGCCTGAGATTTGGCGTCAGCTTTGTAGCCGCTCTCCACTATGGCAAGGTAGGCCAGTTCGTCAGGCATGCCGCGCGACCGAAAGACTTTGCGCGCGTAAGCCAGATATTGCTCCGAGCGCTTGGAAAACACGCTCATGGTATTGCGGCCCTTGCGCAAAAAATATTTATACTGACGGGCCACGTCCGGCATGGCGTCGGCGGGCACGTTCCTGTCGATCTGCCCGGTGGACCTGAGGGCCGCCAGTTCCGTCTGGGTCAGAGGGGCAGCGCTTTCGTCTTCCGGCAGCATAAAGGACGGGGCGGAGACCTCCGGCCCTTTTCCCTGGCGCGTGGAGCAGCCGCCCGCCAGCAGCAGGCAGAGCGCTGCGGCCAGCAGCCAGCAGCTCCCCGCCGCGCGAAAGTTCAGCATACAGTTTGCCATATATTCACTCCTGTTGCCGCCCGGCTTGCCTTCAGCCGGGAAGATGCGTACACAGGCCGGAATGCGCCGCGCCCGCGGCGTCCGACCCCCAATCTGGCCCATCGCGGCCATCAACATGTTCCGCCGGAGACGCCCATGAATGATTACTCCGACGACGCCCCGCTGTTGCCGGGGCTGAAACCCGTGCTGGAGCTGCTTGCCTCCGAGCCCCAGCGGGTGGATCTCGTATTCTGCAAAAAGGGCCTGCGCGGCCCGGAAGCGCGTGAAGTGCAGAACCTCTGCCGCCGCAACGGCGTGCGCTTCAGCCTGGTGGAAGCGGCGGCTCTTGACCGCCTGTGCCGCGGCGCGCGGCACGGGCGCGATGCCGTAGCCCACCAGGGGGTGGCGGCCCGCCTGGCCGTCACCGGCTTTTGCGGGCTGGAAACATTGCTGGCCGCTGTGGCCGACGCGCCCCTGCCGCTGCTGCTGGCTCTGGACCAGGTGCAAGACCCCGGCAATGTGGGCACGCTTTGCCGCACGCTCTACGCCCTGGGCGGAGCGGGCCTGCTGCTGCCCCGGCACAACAGCGCCTATCTGGGCCCGGCCGCCCGGCGCGCCGCCGCCGGCGCGCTGGAACGTCTGCCCGTGGCCCAGGTGACCAATCTGGCCCGCGCCCTGGACAGCGCCGAAGAGGCGGGCCTGAACATTTACGGCGCGGGCGGGGCCCAGGGGGCCCACAGTCTGGACGCCTTTACCCATCACATGCGTCTGCCCGCCGTGCTGGTGCTCGGCAATGAGGACAAAGGCCTCCGCCCCGGTGTGGCCAAACGCTGCGCGCACATACTGCGCATTCCTCTGGCCCGGCCTTTTGACTCCCTGAATGTGGCTCAGGCCGGCGCCGTACTGCTGGGCCTGGCTGCAGCGCGCTCTTGCGGCGCTGCGCTATAGCCCCAAAAAACCATAACGGACTACAGAGCTGTAGAAAAATCAGTCCAAAAGCCCAGTAAAGCCCATTTTTTTCGGGCCAGCACGAATCAGCATAAACCATAAAAGGAGTACTGTACAGAGTACTCCTTTTTATTTTTATTCAATACAAACTGTATAATGTTTCTAGATTTTATCTATATATTGTTTATAAATGCAACTTTACTACCGCCAAACAAAAAAGCGTATCCGGAAAGCATCCAGATACGCAGACGGAGCAGTGAAGGAAGGAGGCGGATCAGACCGGCGCGGCGTGAGAATGGCGCGGCCCTGCTCTGGATATGCGCAGTGCATCCACAGCAGGGCCACTCTTGAGAGCGTTTCGCTATCCAGCGGCCAATTGCAAAAATTCTTCGCAGACTCGGAAGAATGTTTGCAGGACGCCAGGATGGCGTCCGGCGCAGCGCTCAACGCACATAGGTGGGGATATTGATAAACACATCGCGGGTAAAGGTGATCATTCTCTCCATGAGCCAGGGCAGGGCCAGCAACAGCGCGATGAACATGCAGACAATCTTGGGAATGAAGGTCAGGGTGGTTTCCTGAATCTGGGTGGCCGCCTGAATCACGCTGACCACCACACCCACGCCCAGGCCTACCCCCAACATGGGCAGGGCCATCATCAGACAGAGTTCAATGGCCTGACGACCAAAACCGATGACGAAATCCGGAGACATGCCGATTCTCCTTGAGCGGAAGTTACAAAAGAAAGCTGTTGACCAGCGAGCCCACCAGCAGATTCCAGCCGTCCACCATGACGAAAAGCAGCAACTTGAAAGGCATGGAAACCATCATGGGCGGCAGCATCATCATGCCCATGGCCAGCAGAACGCTGGATACGACCATATCCAGCACCAGAAAGGGGATATAAATGAGAAAGCCGATGGTGAAGGCCGTTTTGAGCTCGCTGATCACATAGGCCGCGGCCAGCAGCATGGTGGGCACTTCTTCCTTGTTCTTGGGCAGCTCCATCTGAGTGATGGCGTAGAAAACCGAGAGATCCTTCTCTCGGGTGTGCTTGAACATGAACGTCCGCAGCGGGGCCTGGGCGCGGTCCAGAGCCACTTTGTAGTCAATCTGTTCGCTGAGGTAGGGTTGCAGGGCCTCATCATTGATCTGCCGGCCCACCGGCATCATGATGACCACCGTCATAAAAATGGCAAGACTGGCGAGAATCTGGGTGGGCGGCAGTTGCTGCACGCCCATGGCCTGACGCAGAAAGCTGAATACAATGATGATGCGGGTGAAGCTCGTGACCGTGAGCATGATGGCCGGGGCCACGGAAAGCACAGTGAGCAGAAAAAGGATTTCCAGCAGTACCGATACTTTCGCCGGCTCCGAAGCGCCGCCGGACAGTGTGAGCGACATGCTGGGCAGCGTAAGATCCTGCGCCGCCCGGGCCAGATCAGGCAGAAAGATCAGCAGGCTTGCCGCCAGCAGGGCCAGCGCGCCGGGCTTCCTCCATAATCTCGTGAAAATCCGCGTCATGAGGCTCATGGTGGGCGTTTTCCTCCGTCAGAAGGGTGATCTGCTGGTCCGTAACCCCCAGCAGCAGCCTTCTATTCAAGAAACGTACCACCATAAGTCCTTTGCGCGGTCCCAGCGGCATCTGGGCCTCCATGACCAGAGCGCCGCGCGGCAAGGCGCCCGGACGCGGCAGAAAATTGAATCGCCCATAACGCCGCACCAGCCAGACCGCCAGCCAGAGCAGGGCCAGGAACAGAAAAAGAATGCCCACGGCCTGTATGTAGCCGCCCCAGCTGAAAGAGGAGTGGCCCAGCGCGGAGGCCTGTCCGACCGGGGCGCTGGCGGCGGTGTGCCCCGCCAGATCAACTGCCTGTCCCGCGGCGCGCTCCACAGCCCGCCCCATGATTTGCCCGGCCTGTTCCAAGCCGTGCAGCACATGTTCCCCGGCAAGGCGAACCGCTTCTTCCAGCCCCGGCGCCGCCGACGGGGCCGGGGTCGCGCCGTCCACCAGACCGCGCACAGCCTGCCCCGCAAGGCCGGAGCCTGCTGCGGCCGCCACCGCCGAAGCCGGGCTAGCCAAGCTGCTTTACCCGCTCAATGGGGCTGATGATGTCGGTCAGGCGCACGCCAAACTTCTCGTTGATGACCACGGCTTCACCGCGGGCCACCAGTTTGCCGTTGACATAAACTTCCAGCGGTTCGCCGGCCAGCTTGTTCAATTCCACCACCGAACCCTGGCCCAGCTGGAGCAGCTCGTTGATGAGCAGGCGGGTACGGCCCAGCTCAGCCGAAACGTCCAGCGGAATATCCAGAATGAAGTCCAGCTCACGCTTGAGCTTGCTGTCCTTGGGCTGCCGGGCCGTTTCGGTCATATCCCTGAACTGGGCGTCCGTGGGGGCCTGGCCGAAGCTGCCCGATCCCGCTCCGCCAAATGTGGAGGGACCGCTTTTCTCCTCTTCGTCATCGGCCAGCGCCGCGGCCCATTGCGCGGCCAGGGCCTCATCGTCCGCGGACGACTGCTCTCCGCCGGCGCCCCCATCGGACGGGCTGTCCTCTTCCCCAAGCTGTTCCGCCCACTGCGCGGCCAAGGCTTCCTGATCGTCCTGCGACATGACGCACCTCGTTGAAAACGCTGCTGCCGGAGCGTGCGCTCCGCTCCCGCCGAACTATTTCCGCGGGATTATTCCACCACAAAATCTGTAAAATAGACCCGGACCACACGTTGCGCGCCCAGAATCTGATTGAGCCGCGCCGCCACCTCAGCCTTGAGCAGCACCTTGCCGTCCGGCGTGGAAACATCCGCATAGCTCTTGCCAGCCAGCAGCATGATGACGGCATCGCGGATGCGCGCGCTCTGGCCCTTGAGCTCTTCGGAAACATCGGCGTTGACTTCCACTTCCATAGCCAGCTTGAGATAGCGCCGCCCGGCGGGATCCGCCAGATTAACCGTGATGGGCGGCAAGGGCAAGACCTGACCCGCGCTGCGGGGCAGATCGCTCTGACGTTCGATGCGCGCCGTGCCGGGCGGGTTCCCGCCCGCGTCCGAAGCCCCCGGAGCTGCGGGCTGCCCCGCGCTCGCATTGGCAGGCGCGCCGGAAACGACCGCAGCGGGGGCTTCATTCTGGGCCGCCGCCGAGGCTGAGGAGGCGTTGCCCGGCGTGCGCAGATACAGCCACCAGTACGCGCCGAGGCCCGCGCCGCCGAGCGTCATCAGCAGAATCGCCAAAAGAATGACGAGACGTTTGATTCTGGATTTCTTCTTGGGTTTTTCGGCCTGCCCTTCAGGCAGGGCTGCGGCTTCCTTGGTATCCTTGGCTGCCATACGCTTGAACTCCGACAGATTAAAGGTCGGCCCCGGGCCTCATGGCCGGGCCAATAACTGTTATGCAGTCTTTATGCCAATGCCCCGGGCTCTGGCCAGCCCGGATCACACCCTGGGCGGGCGCGGCCCGAAAATATCCGTGCCTATGCGCACCATGGTGGCCCCTTCAGCCACAGCCGCCGCGAAATCCCCGCTCATGCCCATGGAAAGCTCCGGCAGAGGCAGTCCCAGACGGCCCCGCAACTCCTCGCGCAAGGAGAACAGACGCGCGAAATGGGGACGCGCCGCCTCGCCGGCGTCAAAAACCGGCGGCAGGCACATGAGGCCGCGCAGTTCCAAATGCGGACAGCGCTCCAGTATATAATCGGCCAAAGCGGGCAGATCATCAGCCATGAGGCCGGATTTTTGCGGTTCGGCAGCCACATTGACCTGCATGAGCACCGGCTGCCGGGCTTCCAGCGCGGCCAGACGCCGTTCCAGGCCATCGGCCAGCTTGCGCGAATCCAGGGTATGGATCAGGGCGAAGGCCCCGGCCACCTGGGCGGCCTTGCGGCTCTGGACATGACCTATCATATGCCAGCGCAGGTTGCGGCAGGCGGATTCGTCCGCCAGGTCCTCGCGTTTCTGCAAGGCTTCCTGCACATAATTCTCACCAAAATCCAACTGACCGGCGCTGGCCGCCACGGCCACTTCAGCGGCCGGATGCAGCTTGGACACCGCGATGAGGGTCACGCTCTCGCGCTTGCGCCCCGCGGTCGCACAGGCCGCGTCCAGCCGCTCCAGCACCCGGACATACCGTTCCTTCAGGCTTGCTTGCATCGCCATGTCCGCTACTCCGCCATAAGGCCCAGCTCGCGCAGAAATCCCGGATCTTCCGTCCAGTGTTCCCGCACCTTGACCCAAAGTTCCAGATGCGCCTTGCCGCCCACCAGCTCCTGAATGTCCATGCGGGCCTCGCTGCCGATCTGCTTGATGGAGGCCCCCGCCCGTCCGATGACCATGGCCTTGTGCATGGGCCGGGCCACATAGATCACGGCATGAATCACGGTCTGCCCGCGCGCTGCGTCCTCTTCCCAGCTTTCCACGTCCACGGCCACGGCATAGGGCACTTCCTGGCGCAGATGCAGAAAAAGTTTTTCACGAATGATCTCGGCGGCCATAAAACGCAGGGATGCCGTGGATATCTGGTCTTCCGGAAAATGCGCCGGTCCCTCGGGCAGTTTGGAACGGATCAGGCTCTTCAGCTCCGGCAAACCATCCTTGTGCAGGGCCGATGCCGGAAAAATATCAGCCCTGGGCCACATTTCATGCAGCCGGGTCAACAGGGGCAGCATGCGGCTTTTGTCGCTGAACAGATCCACCTTGTTGACCACCACGATCATGGGGCGTTCGTCGCTGGCCAGAGCTTCGGCCACCGGAGCCATATCCCGCTCCAGAAATTCCGGATGCCGGATGTACAGATGGGAATCCAGAACGGGCATGATTACATCCGCCTGGCCGAGACTCTGCCAGACCGCCTGAATCATGGTCTTGCTCAGGCGACCGCGCACCTGGGTCAGGCCCGGCGTGTCCATAAAGATAGTCTGGGCCTTCTCGTCGGTAAGAATGCCCACAATCTGATTGCGCGTGGTCTGCGGCTTGGGCGTGACAATGGTCACTTTCTGCCCCAGCAGGGCATTCAGCAAGGTGGATTTTCCGGCATTGGGCGGGCCCATGAGCGCCACCCAGCCGCAATGGCAGGTCTGATCCTTCATATGTTCTCCCGACGACCGGCACAACCGTGCCGAACCACCGCATAACAGGGCAGCTTCAGGTTGAAACGCTCCACATTCCCTACATCGTGCGGTCTGCCCTGACCGGCCGCCACAAAATCAACCGGGACGCCGCCGGGACGTCAGGACGCACACACGGCATTCCTCTCCCATATCCGGCGGCCAGGGTCAAGACCACGGCTGAAACACGCCAGGGGGGGCAATCGCATCTCATTTGAGTTCCGCCAGCCGGTTATTCAGAGCGAACTGCCTTTGAAATTTTTCCATTTCAAAAGCAAATGCTCTAAAATGCAACTTTTACAGCGCGGGCCGTCCGATGCCGGGCAAGGCCTGTTCCAGGGCGTGGCCCACGCCCAGCAGGCGGGCTTCGCCAAAGGCCGGGCCAATGAGTTGCAGCCCCACCGGCATATGGCTGTCCGCGCCCAGGCCCACGGGCAGGGACAGGCCGGGCAGGCCCGCCAGATTCAGAGACAGGGTGTAGGCGTCCATGAGGTAGGCCTGGAGCGGGTCAGCGGCATGGCTGCCCAGATCCCAGGCGGTCACCGGCGAAACCGGGGCGCAGAGAACGTCGCATTGCGCCAGCGCGGCCAGGTATTCGTCGCGTATCAGGCGACGCACCTGGGCGGCCTTGCGGTAGTAGGCGTCATAATACCCCGAGGAGAGCACATAGGCCCCAAGCATGATGCGGCGCTTGACCTCCTGGCCGAAGCCTTCGGAACGGGATCTGACGTAGAGTTCCTCAAGGTTTTTCACGTCCGGAGCGCGGCGGCCGTAACGCACGCCGTCAAAGCGGGCCAGGTTGGAGCTGGCCTCGGCCATGGCGATGATGTAGTAGGTGGCGATGGCCGCATCGGTATGCGGCAGGTTCACTTCCACCAGTTCCGCGCCCTGTTCCCGCGCGCGCGCAAGGGCGGCGTCGCAGGCGGCGCGCACTTCCGGGGCCAGTCCCTTGCCGAAAAACTCTTTGGGCAGGCCCAGACGCACGCCCTTCAGACCGTCAGCGCGCGTCAGGGCGGCAAGATAGTCGTCCACAGGACGCGGATCGCAGGTGGCATCGCGCTCGTCATGCCCGGCAATGACCGCCAGTACGCGGGCGCAGTCCTCCACAGAGCGGGTCAGGGGGCCGATCTGGTCCAGAGACGAGCCATAGGCGATGAGCCCGTAACGCGAAACGCGGCCATAGGTGGGCTTGAGGCCCACGCAGCCGCAGAAGGAGGCGGGCTGGCGGATGGAACCGCCCGTGTCCGTTCCCAGCGAGGCAAAGCATTGCCCGGCCGCCACCGAGGCCGCCGAACCGCCGGAGGAGCCGCCCGGAACCTTGGCCGTGTTCCAGGGGTTGCGTGTTTTCTGATACGCCGAATTTTCCGTGCCCGACCCCATGGCAAATTCATCCAGATTGGCCTTGCCCAGCAGCACGGCCCCGGCCTGACGCAGTTTTTCCACCGCAAAGGCATCGTAAATGGGGGTAAAGCCCTCCAGAATGCGCGAACCTGCTGTGGTGGGCAGGCCCCTGGTGGACAGCGCATCCTTGACGGTCACGGGGACGCCCCAGAGCGCTTGCGCCGGGTCCGGCCCGGCGGCATCCAACTGGCGGGCGCGCGCCAGGGCGCCGTCCGCGTCCACATGCAGCATGGCGGCTATGCGGGGTTCCGTGGCCTCCATGCGATCCAGACAGGCCTGAACGGCCTCTGCGGCGCTGATTTCCCTTTTCTGCAAAGCCCCGGCCAGGGCCGTGAGCGAAAGCGAACAGATCTCGGTCATGCCAATGTCCTTATACTATTCTCGGGACGATGAAGTATTCCCCGTCCGCTTCCGGCGCGTTGTTTAGCGCCTCCTGGCGAGAACGGCGGTTGACGGCCTGATCTTCCCTGCCCTGGGCCGTATGCTGCACGGGGCTGTACAGGGGTTCCACATGCTCGGTATCCACCTGGGCCAGCACATCCATGTAGCCCAGAATGTCCCCGAACTGGCGGGCAAAGAGCTCCCGCTCCTCATCGTTGACGCGCAGCCGGGAAAGCGCGGCCATGTGCGCCACTTCTTCCCGGCTGATGGTGTTGTGTGCTGCCATTGTCGATCCTTCAGAGCGCATTGACGTTACGCTGCATTGTGTGCAAGAGATGCGCATTTCAGCGCCGCGTGGGCAGGCGCAGTTTGTACGAGGGCTGCGGCGTACCGCTTAGGGGCAGGGCCGCGGGTGTTGCCGCGGGCTGAACATTGGCGCCGGGCTGGGCGGCGGGCATGCCCTGCGTCTGGCCGCCCGCGGGCGACAGGCCGGGCGCCAGGGGATTGCCCTCGGCGTCCACAGAGGGCAGGCCCTGCATGCGCAACGCGGCCCGTTGCAGCACGGCTGTACGGGTTTGCTGAAACTGATCCATATTGAGCGGGGTCATGCCCGTGGGCGAAGCCTGAAAGATAAAGAGCTGTTGATGGGCCACGCCAGCGCTGTCCCACCTGATGGGGGCCATGCCCCGGATCGCCTGCGCGGCGCGTCCGGCCCTGACCGTGATTTCCGGCGTGGTCAGCCGTGAGTTCAGACCGAGATTGACGGAGAAGCGTGTAAAGTCATAGCCCAGGGCTACCCAGAAATCATTGCCCGGCGCTTGCAGGGCGCGCGGCGCGCGCGCCGCGTTCCACGCGCCGGGAAATACGGCCAGGGCGTATTTTTCAGCATTGGGCAAAAGCCTGCCGGAGAGGCTCTGCTCCCAGAGGGTGGTGCCCAGCAGCACCAGACGGTCCTCGCCGTTATAGAGCAGGCTGGTGGTCAGCATGTCCATGTTTTTCCAGGAGTCGGGAAGAAAGAGCGCCTCAAAGGCGGTCTGCGGCACGGGCGCGCCGTTGCCCCCGGCCTGGGTGGCGTTGATCAGCGGGGCCACGGCCGTAGTCCAGGAACTGACGTTGGCCGGGTCATAGACGGCCTTGTGCAGCGCCATATTGCGTTTGGCCAGGCTTTGTTCCAGCAGACCGGTCATGCGCGCGCCATAGGCGTCCGAGGGATAGAAGGCCCCGTAGGTGCGGATGTTCAGATCATCCGTGGCAAAGGCGATCAGGGCATCTATCTGATCCTGCGGACTGGGGAAAAAACGCCAGGCCCGCGCGCCCTCGTCGCCTTGCTCCAGACTGGGCAGAAAGGTGAAAAAAGCCCGCTGGTCCACAGCTCCGGCGGAACGGGCCTGCGCATAGTTGCGGGCCTGCAGGGGGCCGCCCACCACGGCGCAGGCCGGAGGCAGGGCCGAAAGTTTGGCCAGCCAGTCAGGCGCTTGGGTGTTTACGGTTTCCAGACGTATCTTGATGCCGTCGGTCGCCAGTTCCTGCCGGGCCAGGGCCGCGCCCCGGCGGATTTTGCCGCTGATGGGCGCATAGGGGCCGGAGGCCGGCAGGGCCAGAACCACACAGGGGCCCTGAGCGGCGGGAGTGGCCGGCGCCGTCGGCGCGGCGTCGCGCTTGACGAAAGGCAACTGGCAGGCGGTCAGGCTGAGAACAGCCGCCAGGAGCAGGGCGGGGGCACAGAATCGCGGGCAATAACGGGGGCTGCGCATGGCGGCTCCTTTGAAACATTTGTGAAGAATCCATACGCCGGAACATGGATACTGCGATATCCATGCTTCCGACGAAATAAAAAAGGCCTGACTTTTTACGGTCAGACCTTTTTAGTACAGCACAGGCGTACTGGCAAGCCGGGGAAGCCGGCCGGGATTTATTTCTTCACTTCGGTGTAGTCGGCGTCCACCACATCGTCATTGCCGTTGCCGGCGGAAGCGCCCGCCGCGGCGTCGGAACCGGGCTGGCCGCCGGCGGCTCCGGCATTCTGCTGAGCCTGCTGCTGATAAAGCTGCTCGGCCAGCTTGTGCGAAGCCTTGGCCAGTTCTTCGGTGGCGCTCTTGATGGCGGCGGCGTCCTCCCCTTCCATCAGCTTGCGCAGGGAGGCGATCTTTTCTTCAATGTCGCTCTTGACGGCGGCGTCGGCCTTGTCGCCCAGGTCGGCCAAGGATTTTTCCGTGCCGTAAATCAGGCTGTCGGCATGGTTACGGGCCTCAATGAGTTCCTGCTTCTTCTTGTCGTCGCTGGCGTGGGCTTCGGCCTCGCGCACCAGGCGCTGGATGTCCTGCTCGGACAGACCGGAAGAAGCCGTGATCTTGATGGACTGCTGCTTGCCGGTGCCCATGTCCTTGGCCGAGACATTGACGATGCCGTTGGCGTCGATATCGAAAGAAACTTCGATCTGGGGCACGCCGCGCGGGGCCGGGGGAATGCCGGTGAGGTCAAAACGGGCCAGGGTCATGTTGTCGCCAGCCATGGGACGTTCGCCCTGAAGCACATGGATGGACACCGAGGGCTGGTTGTCCGCCGCGGTGGTGAACACCTGGCTCTTGCGCGTGGGGATGGTGGTATTGCGCTCAATGAGCCTGGTGAACACGCCGCCCATGGTTTCAATGCCCAGGGAAAGCGGGGTCACGTCCAGCAACAGCACATCCTTCACGTCGCCGGTGAGGATGCCGCCCTGAATGGCCGCGCCCATGGCGACCACTTCGTCAGGGTTCACCGAACGGTTGGGCTCCTTGCCGAAGAACTTGCTCACCACCTGCTGGACCAGGGGCATACGGGTCATGCCGCCCACCAGAATGACTTCATCAATCTGGCCGGGTTCAAGACCGGCGTCGGTCAGGGCCTTGTTGCAGGGTTCAATGGTGCGATCCACCAGATCACTGACCAGAGATTCCAGCTTGGCGCGGGAAATCTTGATCATCATATGCTTGGGGCCGTTCTGGTCGGCGGTGATGAAGGGCAGGTTGACCTCGGCTTCCATGGCGGTGGAAAGGTCTTTCTTGGCCTTTTCCGCCGCCTCTTTCAGGCGCTGGAGGGCCATGCTGTCCTTGGAGAGGTCAATGCCGTTTTCCTTTTTGAACTCTTCCACCAGATAGTTGATAATGCGCTGGTCAAAGTCCTCGCCGCCCAGGAAGGTGTCGCCATTGGTGGCGCGCACTTCCACCACATTGTCGCCCACTTCCAGAATGGAAATGTCAAAGGTTCCGCCGCCCAGGTCGAATACGGCGATTTTTTCATTGGCCTTCTTGTCCGAACCATAGGCCAGAGAGGCGGCCGTGGGCTCGTTGATGATGCGCTTGACTTCCAGGCCGGCGATGCGACCGGCGTCCTTGGTGGCCTGACGCTGGGCGTCATTGAAGTAGGCGGGCACGGTAATGACCGCTTCAGTAACCGATTCGCCCAGGTAGGCTTCGGCGTCGGCCTTGAGCTTGGCCAGAATCATGGCGGAAATTTCCGGCGCGCTGTAGATGCGGCCGTCCACTTCCACCCCGGCGTCCTCATTGGGGGCCTTGGTGATGAGATAGGGGGAATGCTCTTTCCAGCGGTCCACTTCAGGGCTTGCAAATTTGCGGCCCATCAGGCGCTTGATGGCAAAAATGGTGCGCTTGGGATTGGTCACGGCCTGGCGCTTGGCGATCTCGCCCACCAGTCGTTCCTTGTCGGTAAAGGCGACCACTGAAGGCGTGGTGCGACCGCCTTCGGGGTTGGTGATGCATTTGGGGTCCTTGCCCTCCATGACGTAAACGCAGGAGTTGGTGGTGCCCAGGTCAATGCCGATAATCTTGGACATATGTAATCCTCCTCAAGGAAAATCTTTTGAAACCGGGCTTGACGCCATGAACGGCGCCGGCTCTCTCTGCCCCCGGCGTCGGGCGGAAGCGTCTGCTCCGGGCACGTCGGCGGACATGGAAAATGCGATATTTCAGGCGGCTGTGCCGCGCGGAAAATAAGGTAAGTACTTCTTTGGCCGCGTCCAGTGCCGGATTGGAACTTTTTACAAAAAACCTGTTTTTCATGGGGATTTTGTTGACCTCGCCTGCGGGTGGGGCTAGTGGTTTTTTTTAACGACACATCTGGAATCAGCGACAAGGAGGCTCTATGGACGCGAACAGAAGGCATCTGCTTTGTGGCATCGGTGGACTGGCCGTGGGCGGCGCTGTGGCTGGCCTGGTGGCTCCGGCTCTGGCCGCGCCGCAGGCTGCGGGCGGCAGCGCGCGTTTTGCTCAGGTCGGGGGCGATTTCGGCTGGCAGCCGCACAAGCTCAACGCGGACGAATGCGCGCCCGTGGCGTATGAGGGGTACTGGCACAAGGGCTATGCCTGTGGCTACGGCACGTTTTACAGCATCATCGGCATGATGGGCGAAAAATTCGGCGCGCCGTACAATCAGTTTCCTTTCACCATGCTGGAAGCCAACAAGGGCGGCATCTCCGACTGGGGAACCATCTGCGGCGCGCTGTACGGCGCGGCGGCGGCCTTTGCCCTGTTCTGGGGCCGCAAGGAACGTACCCCCATGGTCAATGAACTGTTCCGCTGGTATGAAACCACGGCCCTGCCCATCTACAACCCCGGCGACAAGGCCACGGGCTTCAAGGGCGATCTGCCCTCCAACGTATCAGGCTCCGTGCTCTGCCATATTTCGGTTTCCAAGTGGTGCTACGAGCACAAGTTTGAGGCCACCAGCAAACAGCGCAGCGAACGTTGCGGCCGCCTCACGGCCGACGTGTGCCGCAAGGCCATTGAAATCATGAACGCCAAGATTGAGCAGGGCAAGAATTACAAGGGTTCCTTCCCCATCCAGAAAGCCGTGGCCGGTTGCGGCGAATGCCATATGACCAAGGGCAATGAGGCCAACTGGGGCAAGGGCGTCATGGACTGCACCCCCTGTCACAGCGGCGGCACGGCTGTGGCCGACAAGTTCAAGAATCATCCGTAAAAATAATTTTCTGCTGCAATAAAGAGGCCGGAGCGCTGCTCCGGCCTCTTTTGTCAACCAGGGAAAATGGCGGCTCAGGCCGCGACGTTCTTGCCGGTGTCCTGATCCTGGGCGCGAATGCCGTCCAGGATTTCCTTGAGCACATGAGTCTGTCTGGCCATGTCCTGCACCTCGTTGGAGGCGCCCTGCATGGCTTCGGCGATGTCCGCGCTCAGTTGATTCACTTCGGATATGCTGCGGTTGATTTGCTCGGAGGCGGCGGACTGTTCCGTGGCGGCCGCGGCAATGGCGGATACCCGGCCGCTGGAGTCCTCGGCCAGCGCGGAGATGTGTTCCAGCGCGTGGCCGGAATCTTCGCCCATGCGTCCCGCATCCTCAATGGCGGCCACGGCATTGTCCACCGTGACGGCGCTCTTGCCGGTCCCCTGCTGGATGGCGGCAATGGCGGATTCCACCTCCTGGGTGGCCTTCATGGTTTTTTCAGCCAGCTTGCGCACCTCGTCGGCCACCACGGCGAAGCCGCGTCCCGCCTCGCCGGCCCGCGCCGCCTCAATGGCCGCATTGAGCGCCAGCAGGTTGGTCTGGTCCGCCACATCACGAATCAGGGTAAGCACGGTGCCGATATCCCTGGCCTGCTGATCCAGCCCGGCCATGTCATGCTTCAGGCTGACGGACTGTTCCCGTACCGTCTGGAGGCTTTCAATGGTCCGCAGAACCAGGCTGTTGCCTTCCACGGCCTGTTCCTGCACAGAGGTGGCGGCTTCGGCCGCGCCTTCGGCATTGCCCGCCACTTCCAGCACCGTGGAATTCATTTCATTCATGGCCGTGGCCGCTTCCGCCAGACGGGCCGAGGCTACGCCGGCCTGATCCTTGACATCGGTAAGCGAGCTGGTCAGCAACTCGGCAGTGTCGCTCAGGGCGCTCACCACGCCTTCCAGTTGCTGCACCATAGCGGTGCGGGCCTTGGCGGCGGCTGTTCTGCTTTGTTCTTCCAGGCGGATTTTTTCGGTGATGTCCTCGCCGATTTCCACATGACCAATGGGCTTGCCCGCGGCGTCATGCAGAAAGTCCAGCGTGATCTGCATGGTTTTGCCGTTGGGCATGTTGTTGATGACCCGCTTGTTGCCCATGCGCAACTGTTCAATGCCGCACTGGGGCGTGTTGCAGATATTGCCTTTCTTTTCAGAGCAGTGCAGGCCGCGTATTTCTCCCATGCTGGTTTTGTTCATGGATTTGAGCGAGGCCGTGTTGCAGAAGGTCCAGCGCATGTTCATGTCCGTGACCGAAATGGCCTGGGGCAAAGTATTCAGAATGCCTTCATACCAGTCGGCCTGGCTCCTGCATTTCTCCACCATGCCCGTGATGGCCCCGGCCAGGGGCTGCATGCCGCCGCACGCGCTCACGTCCAGAGTGGCCTTTTTGTCGCCCGCATGCACGGCGCAGGCGTAGCTTTCTATTTTTTTCAGGGGAGCGAGGCGGCTGGCCGTAAACAGCGCGCCGATGGCCCCGAGCACCAGGGCTGCCGCCAGACCGGGCAGCAGGGAGGCGGTTGCCTCAACAGTGGGCGCGTCGCCGAGGCCGAGATAAACGGAAACGAACAGCGCAAGGCAGGAGAGAAGCAGGGTGCCAATCTGAACGAGCAGCACATGTAGGGTAAGACGCATATGCATTATCCCCTTGAGGATTGAATTGTGGCCGGCATTTGCATGCAGGGACAAACCGCTGAAACCTGTACCGTCTCTTATCGGCGCATATGGCCGGAGCTTTATACATGAAATGGCCCGGGGCGGAAAAAAAGGGACACATGGGGCCTGCCGTCAACCCACCAGGGCGGAAAACATGATCACCAGACAGACGCCCGCGATACACGAAACCGTGGCCGCATTGCCGTTGCCCGAGGCATTGGCTTCGGGCACGACTTCTTCCGCCACCACATATATCATGGCCCCGGCGGCGAAGGAGAGTGCCACGGGCAGCAGCCCGGCGCTGATCTCGGCGGCCAGAGCGCCCGGCACGACGCCCAGAGGGGCGGTGGCGCCGGAGAGCACGCCGTAGAAACAGGATTTGCGCGCGGAAAAGCCCTCGGAGCGCAGGGCGGCGGAAACCACCAGACCTTCGGGCACATTTTGCAGCATGATGGAAAAGGTCAGCACCAGAGCCGTGGTCAGGCCAGCGCCTGTGCCCAGGGCGGCCATGCTTTCGGCCCCGGCCGCGCCGTAGCTCACGCCGATGGCCAGACCTTCCGGAATGTGGTGCAGGGCCATGGCCGTGACCAGCAGAACGCTGCGCCGCCACTGGGTGGAAATACCTTCGGTCGTATCCTGCAACACATGGATGTGCGGCAACACGCGGTCCAGAAGCCAGAGAAAGGCCGCGCCGCACAACAGGCCCGCCACAATGGGCAGAAAAGCCAGGCGTTCCAGGTGGGCGGCCAGTTCCAGGGCGGGCCGCAACAGCCCGAAAAAGGCCGCGGCCAGCATCATGCCGCCGGCCGCGCCCAGCAAACAGTCCATGGCCCGGCGCGAGAAGGCGCGCCGGGTGAAGATGAGCGCCGCGCCGAGACTCACGGAAAGCCAGGAGAGCAAACCGGCCGCCAGGGCCTGGAAAAGAGGATGAGAGGCCATATCCACAGCTCTGCCTCCTGCCTTGTAAAACGCGGCGACGTCCGTAACGCCGCCGCGCGGTTCGGATCATGCCTGCTCTCAGGCCAGATCCTGCCTGTATTGCAGGGACTGGCGCAGGGTTTCCCTGTCCATGTATTTGACCTCCGCGCCCAGGGGAATGCCCTGGGCCAGCCGGGAGACGCGGATATGGGGAAAACGCTTGCGCGCCATCTGGCGGATGAAGGAGGCTGTATTTTCCGCTTCCAGTGTGGCGCCCAGAGCAAGAATCAGTTCCTGCACCTCGCCTTCGTCCAGCCGTCGCGTCAGTCTGTCCAGATCCAGATTTTCCGAATCCACACGTTCCAGGGGGGCCAGCAGACCGCCCAGAATCATGTATTGCCCCCGGTAAAAACCGCCTTCGTCCAGGGTCAGCATGCTGTCCCATTCAGTGACCAGGCAGAGCGTGTCGCGTGCGCGCCCGGCGTCCGCGCACACGGGACAGGGATCCGTGGAGGACAAACCGCCGCAGCGCGAACAGAGGTGCAGATTGTCGCGCAGGTCGTGGATGCCCCGACCCAGACGACGGGTTTCTGCCTCCGGCCATTTGAGCAGGGTCATGGCCGCGCGCATGGCCGATTTGGGCCCCAGACCCGGCAGGCGGGCCAGTTGCTCCACCAGGGCCCTGAGCGGTTCGGGAATGCGGTCACGCATGGAGGTCTAGAAGATGCCGGGCAGCTTGATGCCGCCGGAAATATTGTTCATTTCACGTTCCATGGTTTCGCGGGCAATGCGCCCGGCCTCATTGACCGCGGCCAGAATCAGATCCTGCAACATTTCCACGTCGCCGCCCTCCAGGGCTTTGGGGTCGATGGTCAGCCTGCGCAGTTCCTGTTTGCCGGAAACCTCGGCCTTGACCATGCCGCCGCCGCTGGCCGCCTCATACGAGCGTTCGGCCATTTCCTGCTGGAGTTTGGTCAGTTTGCTCTGCATGACCTGCGCCTGACGCAGGATGTCGTTCATATTTCGCATGTTCGTCTCCTTGGGAGTTATTTGATTTCCGTGCAATGGACAATGGAAGCCTGGAGCACCTCAAGGCAGGGTTGCAGCTCCGGCTTTTTGCTGAACTCTTCAATAAGCTCAGCCTCGCCGCGCGGCGGGCGCGGAGCAATAAATTCCAGACGCGGCGCGCCCGCTCCGAAAGCCGCCAGCGTCGTTTCCAGCGTATCGCGCTGCTTTTCCAACTGGTGGAGCAGGGTCTGGGCTTTGGGCGTCAGCCGCAGCCTGTCCTCCTGCCAGTCCGCGTCCAGCCCGCGCAACAGATGCGGCTGCGGCGCAGGCCGCCCGGCGGCCTGTTCGGCCGCGCAAAATTCGCAGAACGCCTGCCAGTCTCGCTGCAAACCGGGGCGCGCGGGCCGGGCTGCCTCCGCTTTCGCCTCATTTTTCGGGCGCGCGACCGTCGCGGCTGGCGTACCGGTCGCGACGGGAATCGTCGGGGCGGAATCAGGCTTCTGTTCGGCTTCCGCCTCCGGCGCGCGGCTTCCGGCAGCCGGACGCTGCACGGGCTGCTGCGGCGCGTCTTGCGTCGGCGGCGTGTCCGGCTGCGGGACTGCGGGCGCGGCCTGCGCGGCTGGTGGAACGGGGGGCGGAAGCGTGGGCGTCACGGACGCCGCTTTCTGTTGCGGCAGGTGCTCCAGCGGCAGCAACTGGGGCAGCAGCGCCAGGTTGAGCAGCAGCAGTTCCAGGGCCGCCGCCGGCTCAGGACTCTGCACAATGCCGCGCTGGGCGTCCAGGGTCATCTGCCAGGCCGCGTGCAGATGCCCGGCGGAAAAACGCGGGGCCAGATCCTGCTGAAAGGCGGCTTCGTCGGCGGGCAGATGCAGGCTGGGCAGCACGGCGGCCCCGCCCTGACGCAGCAGAAAAAGATTGCGCAGGTTGCCCGCCAGTTCGCGCACAAAAAAGCCGATGTCCACGCCCTGCTGGAGAATCCGGCGGGAAAGGTCGGCCACGGCGGCGCAGTCGCGCCCGTGCAGGGCTTCAAAAAGGCGGCTGAACAGTTCCTGACCGGCCAGGCCCAGCACTTCACGGGTCATGGCCGTGGTCAGGCGCGCGCCGCCCAGAGCCAGAGCCTGATCCAGCAGGGACATGCCGTCGCGCACGCTGCCCGCTGCCCGCCGGGCCAGCAGGCGCGCCGCGCCTTCCTCGAACTCCATCTTTTCCTTGCACAGCACGGCGCTGAGGTGTTCGGTCAGGGCGTCCTCGCTCAGATGCCGAAAGACGAAATGCTGGCAGCGGCTGACAATGGTCACCGGAAATTTGTGCGCCTCGGTGGTGGCAAAGATGAATGTCACGCGTTCCGGCGGCTCCTCCAGCGTCTTGAGCAGGGCGTTGAAGGCATTGCGGGTGAGCATGTGAGCTTCGTCGATGATGAAAATCTTGTAACGGCCCTCCATGGGCGCGTAGCCGATGGTTTCACGCAGGGAGCGGGCGTCTTCCACGCTGTTGTTGGAAGCGCCGTCAATTTCGGTCACGTCCACATGCGCGCCCTGGGTGATCTTGCGGCACTGGGCGCATTCATTGCAGGGTTCGGGGCCGGGCGCGTGTTCGCAGTTGAGGGCCTTGGCGAAGATGCGGGCGATAGTGGTCTTGCCCACGCCGCGCGTGCCGCTCAGCAGATAGGCCGCGGCGGGGCGGTCTTCGGCGGCGGCGCGGGACAGCACGGCCTTGACCATGTCCTGTCCGGCAACCTGGGCGAAAGTCTGGGGGCGGTATCGAGCCGCGAGAGAAAGGTGCTTCATGGGGGCCTGTTCTTCATGCGCGACCGGACGCGCGAGCTGCCGCATCCGGTCGCGCATAAAAGCCGGGGAACGGTTTTTGGGAGGGTGTTGCCTCTATAATGCTTTCAGGAAAGTCAACTCCTTCCAAAAACAAAATTCACACGTTCTTTATTGAACCTTAGTGGGAAACCTGGCCCCATCCAGAGGCTTCAAGGCGCTCAACAGTTCATTGGCCTTTTGCATGTCTGTGCCTGTGATTATGGTAACAGTGCATTCCTTGCCATTGGAGCCAAATATGGCCAGCCCCTTCGCATTCGGATCTTTCTTGACCTTTGGTTGCATCTCCGCCGTGTAGAAGCCGTCCTTTTCCACCGGCTCAGTGGTGGTCATGCCGCCTTTGCGCATATTGGCTGTTGTCTGTTCCGCTATGGTTTTGGCGTCCATCTCGGCTTTCATGGCTGTTACAGCCACGGCCATCTTTTTGTCTGTCGAGGCAAAGACGGCGCTCACCGCGCCATTGGGCAGCGTCTTCGCCGGCTGCGGCATCATCCAGCCATCGGGAATGGTAATCTCAAAGTAGTCCGTTTTTACTTCCGTGCCTGCCTTTACCGCGCCAGTGGCCTTGCCTTTGGCTTCCGCCTGGATGATTGTTCCGGAAACAAACAATGCCGTCAGCATGAGCAAGGGAATAATCCTGCGCATAATCTCTCCTGCTGGTTAAGTATGGAAGGTCTTATTTGGCAAATGCCCGAGAGAAGCCATAGCGCGTCACGTCGCAACTTCTAACGCGAGCAGGCTCACATGGTCAGAACTCTCGTTTTTTGTCCATTTATACAGTATAGCGATGCAGCCAGCCGGCGTACTTGGGGTTCTCGCCCCTGGCCGCCCTGAAAAATTCCTTCTGCAGGTGCTTGGCGACAGGGCCGGCATGGCCCGCACCGATCTGGCGGTGATCCAGCTCGCGTATGGGCGTAAGCTCCGCCGCCGTGCCGGTGAAGAAGGCTTCGTCGGCTATGTAGAACTCGTCACGGGTGAACTGCTGCTCTTCCACAGTATAGCCCAGATCGCGGGCCAGCGCCACGATGGACTTGCGGGTGATGCCGCCCAGAATGGAGGTCAGGGGCGTGGTCTTGATGACGCCCTCGCGCACGATGAAGATATTCTCGCCTGTGGCTTCGGACACAAAACCGCTGGTGTCCAGCATAACAGCTTCGTCGAAGCCTTCTTCCTTGGCCTCGATCTTGGCCAGGATGGAATTGATGTAATTGCCAGAGGCCTTGGCCTTGGACATGCAGGTGTTCACATGGCTGCGCGCGAAGGTGCTGGTTTTGACGCGAATGCCTTTTTCCAGCGCGTCTGCGCCGAGATAGGCGCCCCAGGGCCAGACCGCGATGATGGTCTGCACGGGATTGTTGCCGGGGTAGACCCCCATTTCGCCATGGCCCACAAAGGAGAGCGGGCGGATATAGCCCTCGGCCAGCTTGTTGGCCGTGAGGGTTTCAATGCAGGCTTCAGCCAGTTGTTCGGCGCTGTAGGGCAGCTCCATGCGCAAAATCTTGGCGGAGTCAAGCATGCGCTTGCAGTGATCCTCCAGGCGGAATACGGCGGAAGCGCCATCGGCGCAGGCATAGGCCCGAATGCCTTCAAAAATGGCGCTGCCGTAGTGCAGGGCGTGGGTGAGCACATGAACCTGAGCCTGATCCCAGGGAACCATTTTTCCGTCAAACCAGATAAACTTCATTGTCTGCATGGCTAACCTCGCAAAGAGCCGCTGTGTGGAGCGCTGTGCCCTGCCGGGCCGTCTGCCCGCGTGGCCGCGCAAGAGCAGAAATTTACTGAAAAGCGGCGCTCATGGCAAGCGCTGTGCAAAAAGGGCGCAGGGCTGACGCAGCTGAATCATTTTGTTATTGGCAGACAAGCCGGTAATGAATGCAAAGGGGCAAAGCGCCACAGAGCATTTATCTGATGAAATCAGGCAAATGCTCTGTGGGCCGCGCAAACGGACAACAGAGCCGAATGGGCGGAAAAACCACGCTGCTTTTTCCGCGAAATGACGGATCAGGTCAAGAAAGGCTTGGAAGGCGCTCATGCGTTCTCCCCGCTTTCCGAATGCTGCATGGGTCCCAGTTCACCGTGGCGGTTGAAAATGCCCTCCAGCATGAGGGTCAGGGCGCCGTCCCCGGTCACGTTGCAGGCCGTGCCGAAGCTGTCCTGCAGGGCGAAAATGGCAATGAGCAGGGCCACGCCGGTCTGGTCAAAGCCCAGCACGCCGGTCACGATGCCCAGCGAGGCCACCACCGTGCCGCCGGGCACGCCGGGCGCGCCCACGGCGAAAATTCCCAGCAGCACGCAGAAAAGCGTCATGGCGCCCAGCGAGGGCAATGCGCCGTATAAAATCAGGCTGATGGTCATGACAAAGAAGGTTTCCGTGAGCACCGAACCACAGAGATGCACCGTGGCCCCCAACGGCACCATAAATTCCACCATGGTCCGGCTGAGCACCGGCGAACGGCGCGCGCACTCCAGGGCCACGGGCAGCGTGGCGGCGCTGGACATGGTGCCCACGGCGGTAATATAGGCGGGCGTATAGTAGCGGAAAACCCGAGAAGGATTGCGGCCCGACAGAATGCCGCCAATGCCGTAGAGCACGGCCAGCCAGACGAAGTGACCGAAGATCGCCAGCGCAACCATGGTCACGAAAATGGGCAGATGCCTGGTCAGCGACCCTTCATAGGACAGTCCCATGAAGGAGAGGCCCACGAAAAAGGGCAAAATGGGAATCATCACCCGCGTCACCAGCCAGGTCATGACCCGTTCCAGTTCGGCAAAAATCCTGCCCAGCATTTCTGATCTGGTCCAGGCAATGGCCACCCCGAGGAACAGCGCCGTGACCAGAGCGCTCATGACGCTGAACAGGGGCGGAATATCCAGACGGAAAACCATCTCCGGCAGCTTGCGCAGGTTTTCCGGCTCCGTGGCGATGGAAAGATACGGAATGATCAGGTAGCCCGAGGACATGGAAAACAGGGCCGCGCCCAGCGAAGATACATAGGCCAGGCATACGGCCGCCATCAGGATTTTGCTGGCGTTCTGGCCCAGCCGCACAATGGCCGGGGTGATGAAGCCCACGATGATCAGCGGCACCAGGAAGAAGATGATCTGCCCGAAAATGTGCCGCAGCGAAACCACCACATCCATCACGGCCTCATTGGCCACAAAGCCCAGCAGCGCGCCGAGCACAAGCCCGGCCAACAGCTTGAGAATAAGCGAAACATCACCGATTTTGGCCATCCTGATCCTCCGCAACGTTTAAAAATGAGGCGGTGTCTCGTGTCTGACTGCACAAGTAGACACTGCAAACGGTACAGCAAGGCCCGGCACTTTCAAGGCCGCCTGACCTTCCGTATACGCCAGGGGGAGCCTGATCCGCAACAGTCAAAAATCTATATGCGAAAAGAAAAGCCTGCGGAGGGCCAGGGCGCGGACGCGCTTACTCCAGAATATAGCGCATGGGATTCACCGGCACGCCGTTGAGCCGCACCTCATAATGCAGATGCGGGCCAGTGGTGCGGCCTGTCATGCCGATATAGCCGATGATCTCTCCGCGCTTGACCCATTGCCCCGGCTGCACCACCCAGCGCTGCATATGCCCGTACTTGGTGACAATGCCGCCGCCGTGGTTGATTTCCACGCTGTTGCCGTAGGCCCCGTCGCGCGCGGCCATGGTCACCGTGCCCTGGGCCGGGGCCACAATGGGCGTGCCCATGCGATTGCTGATGTCCAGCCCCTTGTGGAACTGGGCGCTTCCGCCGCCAAAAGGCGAAGACCGTCCCCCAAAACTGGAGGACAAGAAACCCACCACCGGCCAGATGGACGGCATGGAGGCCAGGGCGTCGCGATTTTCGCGCAGGGCGCGCAACAGATCCTGCTGGCGCACTTCCTCCAGACGCACGGATTCGGAAAGTCGGGAGAGAAAATTCTGCATCTTGCGCGCGGCCAGCTCCTGCCGGTGCAGGGGCAGATAGGCGCGTGAGAAGTCGCCGGGCGAGCCGCCCACGTCGGCGGGCTCCTTTTCCATGTTCATCATCAGGCGCAGCTTGGAATCGAAGCGCTGCACACGCTGCAAGTCCTGGCTGACCGCGGTGACGCGTCCGGCGAGATTGACAATCTGGCGACGCTGCTCCTCAATGACCCGCTGGGCGTTGTCCAGATTCTCATCCATATGGCGCGCCTGGAGCCAGGCCCGCCAGAGCCAGACATTGCAGGCGATGAGGGCAAGAACCAGAAGGCAGGCCGTAAAGCCGAACCAGCCGCGCATCCGCAGGTTACGGCTGCCGCTGCTGCCTTCCTTGAAAATGACGATATGATATTTGCCGAACAGCATGGCGAGGCAGTTTAGATTGCGCCCCGCCCTCTGTCAATGTGACGCATGCGGCCCCAGCAATTCTGATTATGACGGAATCGGGCAAGTTTTTTAAGGGCAACCCTCTCCGAAAGACGCACTTCACCGTCAATGGGAATCTGAACTGAAGGCAATTTCTTGCCTGAAAATCCCATAATCAGACTTGCTGATGCGACCCCGCCGGGCTGAAGCATGAATGAGATCAAAAAATATCTTTAATTAATGTAATATATTGATTATCTTGTCCCAAGAGGATTGCCAATGCCAGGCATCATTTCCATTTCGATATTGAGGTTTTTTGCGGAGCTGAATGACCCAGGGCAAACGGCGGCGGTCAGGCTGTCGCTTCCGGCTGGGGTCTGGGGCGGGGTTTGCGGGTTTCCAGACGCTGGCGCACAAAGTCCGCGGGCTTGACGCCCGCGGGCACGGCGCTGAGCGGAAATTCCGCGCGGGCCAGGCCGCGGTGGCCTCCGGCAGTTCCTACATCATGAAAACAGCCATCGGCCAGGCGGCCGATATGGCGACCACCGTCGCCGCGAAAGATGACGATGACGGTTTTATCCACCACGCCGCTCACGGCTATCCACCTGAGCCCGTGCACCTTGGTGAAAAAGTCGGCCACGGCCACCAGCAGATCGGCGCTGTCGACCTCGCCCAGGGCCGCGTGCGCCCCGCCGCCCCGGCAATCGGCAAGGGAGCGGAAGGCGCGCGAGAAGAGCGGCAGCCATGCGCGCAGATATTCGCTGCGGCTGATGCGGCGCAAAAGCCCTGTATCCGCATGGCGGAAAAGCCACTGATACGCGCGCAGATCCTCTTCACTGCCGGAACGCTCAAAGCTCGCGGTATCCGTGCGAATGCCGTAGAGCAGCGCGGTGGCCAGAAGCGGGGCGGGCCGCACGCGCAGGGCCTGAAGCAGGCGGGTCAGTATGCTGCTGGCCGCGCCCACGTCGGCGCGGATGTGGCAGAATGCCCCTTCGGTGAGGGATGCCGCCAGATCCGTGGGCGGATGGTGGTCAATGACGCAGCCAAAGCGCAGGGGCGCAAAAGCCTGACTGTGCGCGGGCTGGGAATCCACCATGGCGAAATGGTCGTAGGAGGCCGCCTTTTCCGGCTGCCAGAGCCTGGCCGGGATGCGCAGATAACGGATCATGGCCAGATTGTCCGGCCGGGTCACTTCGTTGATGCGCATGATGTCCACGCTGCGCACCTTGTGCAGCATGAGCCGCTTGAGCGCCACAGCCGAAGCCAAGGCGTCCGGATCGGCATTGATCATGACGCACCAGCGGTCATCCTTGCCCAGGTTCTGCCGCCATTGCTTGAACCCGGCGATATATTCGGCATTGCCCGGCATGACCCCTCCTTCTCCCTTGCCCCGTCGGGGCGGCTTAGATCTGTACGGCCGCCGCGCGAGCCAACGCCGCCAGCACCGGCAGCGAAGCCGCCACGCCCGGCCAGTGAAACACTTCCGCCAGATGCACGGCGGAAGGCGGCAGCCGGGCCATGATGGCGGTTGCCGTGCGACGTTGGGGCGGGGTGAGCCGTGTCAGCGCAAGGTGCTCATCCCGCCTGCCGGGGGCGCTCCAGTGAATCAGGGCCGCTTTTTCCGGCAGCCCGGAATCCAGAAGCCGGTTCTGAGCGTAGCCCAGGAGATGCCCCACGTCCAGACAGAGCCCCAGGCCATGATCGGATAAAAAGTCCGCGCCCAGCTCCAGCACGTCGCAGGAATCTATATTTTCCAGCAGCAGGGGCACAGCGCTGCGCGCCTGCCAGCGGGAGGCGAAGGCGCGCAGCAGGGCGCGTTTGCGGGGCGGGGAACCCGCGGGCGGATGCAGCACGGCCAGCCCCGGCCTCAGGCGGGCCGCTCTGGCGCAGACCGCCAGGGCCAGATCAGCCGCGGCCCGTGCTGTGGTTTCCGCCGCAGCGCCCTTGCCGGACGGCCAGGGCAGATCCACGGGCAAATGGACGTGGCAGCGCAAGGGCAGGCCAGCCAGATCCGGCGCAATGTCTTTTTCGTCATAGGCCAGACAGGCCTGGGCCTCGAAAAAGCAGAGGGCCGTTTCATCCACTTTGCCGCCGAGAAAGCGCATGTTTTCGGCCACCGTGCCGGGCAGCACAAAGGATGGCGCGGCCAGACGACCTGCCAGGGGATGGCGGGCCGTTTCACTGGCCGGGGCGTTCATGGGCGAACCCCGGACGGGAGCAGGCGCGGCATGGCCGCAGCTTCGCGCCGCAGGCTCGCAGTCAGGCGGGCCAGACGCGCGCTGTCCAGCCGCCGCCCGTCCGCCTCATCCGCCGCCGGGCGCAGGGCCGCGTACAGACGCGCGGCCAGGGCCGCCCAGGGGGCGTCTGGCTTTTCTGCGCCGTTCTCAGCGTCCGCCGGCTCATGGTGGCGCAGTTTCCGATCCAGAAAATCGTTGGCGAACACAGCCAGTTCCGCCGCGTCCACCGGCAGATCAAGAAAGTGCCCCAGGCGGCGCAACTGGCGGCCCGGTTCGTTCAGCAAAAGGTCATAGTCCGCCAGCAGACGCGGCAGGCCCGCGCTGTATTCCAGAATGTCCAGCATATGCGCAAGCCAGAGCATGTGGCCGCGTTCAGAGTTCAGACGGTCCCGCTGCCGGAGGGAATGCGCCACGCTTTGCGGATGGCGCAGGCTGATCACGCAGTGCGCGCGCAGGCCTGAGGCGGCCAGCACAGGCCGCCAGAAGGGCAGCAGGCGGCTCATGCGCGGGTCTTTAAGCCCCAGCGCCGCCTGGCCGGCACTTTTTTCACGCAGCAGTTCCAGGGCCGCCACGCCGGCGGAACCGGCGGCCAGAGCATGCAGGGCCCTGGCATCCGGCGTTTCCGGGCTTTGCCAGCTCAGATTCAGCCGGGCCAGCAGGGCCCTGTTGAAGGCGTACAGCCCGGCGTCCTCGAAAAAGCCCTTGGGATTGCAGGGGTGCGCGGGCAACAGGTCATTGCCCAGCGAAACCCCCAGAACCCGCAAGGCCCTGGCCAGAGCGCTGGTGCCGCTGCGGTGCATGCCCAGCACCAGTACAAGACGACCGGGGGCGTTCATGCTTTTTCCTACAGCAGACGCTGCGCGGCCCAGCCGTGGGCTTGCGCCGCTTCTTCGGTTTTGGGGCCGCCCAGCACGCAGACGGCGCCCTGCCGCGCGACCTCGGCCAGCACCTCCGCGAACTCGGTGAAGTGCCGCTCCGTGGCGCCCAGCATTTCCTCGCGCATCTGCTGGCGGATTTCGTCCGTGTCTCCTGTGAGCCAGCGCGCCAGGGATTGAGCGCCCCTGGCGTCTGGCAGCAGATAACTGTCCAGATCGCCCACCGCGCCCACAATGGCCTGGGTCAGTTGGGCCTTGTCCGGCTTGAAGCCGCGCAGAAAATCGGCCATGCCGTCGTAAGCGGCCAGGGTCTGGTCCACGTTGGGGTCGCGGTAGGAGGCGCAGACCAGCGTGCCGCCCAGGCGGTCCAGCATGCAGAAGGCGCCGTAGGCGCCGCCGCGCACGCGCACCTGCTCCCACAGATAGCCCATGCGCAGATAGCGCAGAATGACGCTGGCCGAACCGTGGTAGACATAGCCCTGATCATAGATATTGGCCGCCTTGCCCACATAGTTGATCTGGGCGGGGGCCACAAAAGCCTCGGCCGCGGGCAGGTCGCGCATGGGCTGGATAGCCTGGCTCTCGCGAGCCTGGGCCGGTTGTGGCGGCAGGTCGGCCAGCAGGGCGCGGGCCTTGTCCTGAGCCAGCGCCAGCCCCTCGGCCTCGGCCGTGCAGTCAAAAACCGCGCCTGAGCTGGCCACAATCAGGCCGCGCAATTCCTCCAGATCAGCCAGCAGGGATTCCGGCGAGTTGTCCAGTTGTTCCAGCAGGCCGCGCACCGAGGTCAGGTAGCTCAGGCCGCCGGTGCGCTCGGCCAGAGCGCCCGCGCCGGTGAAGCGGGCGCGCAGCCGCGTACTCACCGCCGTATGGCCGGCGGCCTGCAGGCCGTGCTCCAGCCGGGCCTTGCCCTCCAGCAGCATCTGTCTGAGGCGCTCGCGGGCCACAGCCGGGTCGCGCAGGGGTTCCAGCAGAATTTCATGAAAGATGTCGAAGAGATCCGGAATCTTGTCATACACCGCCTTGCCCGACAGGCTCAGGTAGCTGACGGCGCGGCGCTGTTCCCTGGTGGTTCCCAGCAGGGTGTCGGCCCCCACGCCGCCGGTCTTGGCCGCCATGTACGCGCCCAGTTGCGTAAAATCGCGCCGGGCCGTGCCCAGCTCGGTGAGGGAACGGGCAAAGAGCGGCAGCAGGGGCGTCAGGCGCTGGGGCAGGCCCGTCAGGGGCAGCAGCAGAGTGGCATAGGCAATGCCCTGGGTGGGCAGTTCGTGGCTCAGGCAGACTTCCGGCAAGCGTGCCTCGGAGCGGGGTATGGGCGCGTTGCGGCGGGGCAGGTCTTGCAGGCCCAGCGCCGGGATGCTGGCCAGGGCTTCCGGGCTGTCCGGCGTGGTCTGGGCCTCCTGCAGGCGGCGGGTTTCCTCCACCAGCGCGTCGCGCTGTTCCGGCCCGGCTTTGGCCTGAACGGCGGCCAGGCGGGCGGCCTCGGCCTCGTCGCGGGCCTTGCCCAGGTGCGCGTCCGGCAGCAGAACCACCGTGGCCCTGTGCGCATTGTCCAGAAACCATTGGCGGATGGCCTGCTCAAAAACCTTTTCGCCTCTGGCCAGCCGCTCCTTGATGTCTTTCAGCGGAGCCTCCCAGGCCAGCGGGGCCAGGGGATCGCCGTCATACAGCCAGGTGGACAGGGCCTGAATCATGGCCGCCAGTCCGCGCGGAAAGCGGCCGGAATTGTTTTCGCGGTAGGCAAATTCCACGCTGTTCACCGCCGCCTCCACAGCCGCCGGATCAATGCCTTCCTCGGCCAGGCGGGCCAGCACGTCGAAAATCAGCAGTTCGGCCCGCTGCACATCGCCGGGGGCCACGCCCTTGAGACCTGTGGAGTAGTACATCTGGCGCAGGTCCGTCTCCAGCCCGCAGCCCGTGGTGTCCTCGCCCAGCCCGGAGCCGATCAGGGCCTTGCGCAGCGGCGAACCGGGCAGGCCTTCCAGAATATGCTCCAGCATTTCCATAAGCAGGGCCTGCCGCACGTCGCCGCGCTCGCCCAGCAGCCAGTTGACCGTGAAAAGGGCGCGCTTTTCGCCTTCGGACGCGGCGTAGGGCGCTTCGATCTGGCGCGGCACGTCCCGGCGCGGCTGAAGGGGCACGGCGGAATCCACGGGCCGGGCCGCATAGCCTTGCAGGGCCGCGTCCAGCAGGCGCAGACGCTCCTCCTCCGGGTCGTCGCCCCAGAAGAAAAAGCGGGCGTTGCTCGGATGGTAATAACGGCTGTGGAAATCATGAAAGGCCTGATAGGTCAGGTCCGGGATGCGCTCCGGGTTGCCGCCGGAGTCCAGACTGTACAGCGTGTCCGGAAACAGGGCCTGCTGGCTCTGTTCGGCCAGCACCGAATCCGGCGAGGAATACACGCCCTTCATCTCATTGTAGACCACGCCCTTGTAAGTCCAGGGGCTGTCGGCGCTTTCGGCCTCCACATGCCAGCCTTCCTGACGGAAGATGTCCTCACTGATGCGCGGGTGGAACACCGCGTCGATATAGACGTCAATGAGATTGTAAAAGTCCCGCAGGTTGGCGCTGGCCACCGGGTAGCAGGTCTTGTCCGGAAAGGTGAAGGCATTGAGAAAGGTTTGCAGGGAACCCTTGAGCAGCTCCACAAAGGGTTCCTTGACCGGATACTTGTCCGAGCCGCAGAGCACCGAATGTTCCAGAATGTGGGCCACGCCCGTGGAGTCCGTGGGCGGCGTGCGAAAGCTCACGCCAAAGCATTTGTTTTCGTCCGCGTTGGTTATGGAGAGCAGTTGCGCGCCCGTGGCCCTGTGCCGCCAGAGGCGGGCCGTGCCGCCCACTTCCGCCATGTTCCTTTCGGTGAGCAGGGTGAAGTCGTGTTTGTCCATATATGGATATCCTTGTGCTTGAGTTTGTTGCGGGGGCCGTAAACCGGCAAGCACACTATAGGGACGGAACCCGGCTTTGAAAAGGGGCCTGGCGCATGCCGCCAGGGCGGACGCGCCTGAGTTTGCAAAATCATCATGAGAGGCCTGGCTGACCAGGGCGGCAGCCCGCGCTCCGCCGCGGCGGGACGTCAATAAAAAATCAATAAAAATCAGTGTGATCAAAGATATTGCGAAAGTCCTTTGGGCTTTGCCAGAAAATGTGTAAATTGCCCGCATGCAAAGCTCCACGCCCAGTCTAGCCCACCGCTATGCCTTCAAGCTGCTGGCCAACGTGGCCTCCGTACCGGTGTATTTGGTCATGGAGGCCATTCTGCCGCGCGCGCTGGGCCCGCGCATGTACGGCAACTACAGCTTTGCCACCACGCTCTTTCAGCAGCTTTCCGGCTTTCTGGACATGGGCACGTCCACCTGCTTTTACAATGCCCTGTCCCGCCGCCAGAGCGAAACCGGCCTGTGGAGCTTTTACCTGCGGGTCAGCCTGCTGGTGGCGCTGATCAGCCTGCTGGCGGCGCTGTGCATGCAGATTCCGCCAGTGGGCGCGGCGCTTATGCCTGACGTGCCGCTCTGGCTGGCCCCCCTGGCGGCGCTCTGGGCTTTTCTGACCTGGTGGGGCCGGGTGCTGCGCTCCATGAATGACGCCATAGGGGCCACGGCGCCCTCGGAACTGACGCGCACCGTGGTTTCCCTGCTGGCCGTGGCGCTGCTGGGCGCGCTGTTCTGGAGCGACCGGCTGAACATTTACAGCCTCTTCGCCCAGCAATACCTGATGCTTGTGGCCACGGCCCTGGGCTACTGGCTGGTCACGCGCCGCCACTGGCGGCAACAGGATGCGCGGCTGCGCTTTCGCCTGGGCAAGGCGCGCAAGCGCGCCTACCGCCGCGAATTTTTCGAGTACAGTCACCCCCTTTTCGTCCAGGCCCTGCTCTCCTTTTTCCTGCTTGCCGCCGAACGCTGGCTGCTGCAATGGTTTGACGGCAGTGCGGAGCAGGGTTTCTTTGCCCTGTCCCAAAAGGTCAGCATGGCCTGCTTTCTCTTTGTCTCGGCCATGACGCCCCTGATCATGCGCGAACTTTCCATCGCCTGGGGCCAGCAGGACCGCGCGGCCATGGGGCGTCTGCTGACCCGTTTCGCGCCTCTGCTCTATGTGGTGGCGGCCTATTTTTCCTGCTTCACTCTGGCCGAGGGGCCGGCCCTGGTGAACATTTTCGGCGGCGCGGAATTCGCGGCGGCCATCCTGCCTGTGCAGATCATGGCTCTCTATCCCCTGCATCAGGCCTACGGCCAGTTGGCCGGATCAGTGTTTCACGCCACGGGGCGCACCCGCGTTCTGCGCAACGTCGCGGCCCTGGAATGCGTCTACGGCTTTGCCGCGGCCTGGTTTCTGCTGGCGCCGCCGGCCCTGCTGGGACTCAACCTGGGGGCCGTGGGCCTGGCCCTGAAAACCGTGTGTGTGCAGTGTCTGACCGTAAATCTCTATCTCTGGCTGGCCTCGCGCTTCATTCCCCTGAATTTCTGGCGCAATTTCGCCCATCAGATCTGGAGCCTGGCGGCCCTGACCCTGCTGGCCTTCGTCTGCCGTCAGCTGACCATTGCTCTGGGCTTCGGCGGCCTGGATTCTTTGGGGCGCTTCTTCCTCTCCGGCGTGCTCTACAGCCTGTTCTGCCTCGCCCTCTGTCTGGCGGCGCCCCAGATGCTGGGCCTCTCCCGCCGGGAGTTGCGCGAGCTGTTCATCCGCCTGAAAAAATCCCGCCGCACGGCGACACAGGGCTGATCCTGACCGAATCGGCTGGCAGGCCTGCCAGATCAAAGGCAAAAGGAACGGCCGCCGGGGGCAACCGGCGGCCGTGGAGAGGGAGGATGTTCCGATGGTTATTGGTTTGGTTAAGGGTTAAAGGGTTCTGTTCAAAGGAGGAGGTTTTTCGGGGGTTCCCCGTGCCGTTCCGTATGGGGGGGCGAGAGCGGCACGGAAATTTTTTTACCTGTTCGTATATTTTTTCGTATATATCAACCGCCCTTTGGCGGATAAGCAGGGGATCAGCTGGAACGGGGTTCGCCTGCGGGTTCGCCCACTTCCTTTTTTTCAGTGTGCCGGGCCATTGTATCGTGCAGGTCACCCGGCTGAGAGCATCTCCTTGCTGTTCAAGGCATTCCGTTTTTTTTCTTTGGCGCCCGGTGTTCCGCGCGCTCATGCCTTTCTTATAGCAATGCGTGTGCCAAAGTTGAAAATTTTATTTAACATAGTGTAATATAATATTATTTTTTAAATCCGATCAAGCCCGGAGCAAATGCTGTGCCGTATGTATTTTATACAGCCCCTTTCCTGTCATGTATAAAATTTGTACATTTGCCTATATTTCACACAGGAGAGCGCGGGACGACCGGGCGGGGCTGAAAAACGCGCCGCTCCGAAAACGCGGCGGTCCCCGCTCCGGCAGCATGCCGGGGCGGGGACCGTCTGAACCGCCACAGAAGCGGTCTGCAACTCATTTCATGATGGCCATGCGATGGGGTCAGTCTGACGGTTCATCGGCCGGGGCAATGCCCACATTGCCCATCCGGCATCCCCGACTCATGGGCGGTTCCAGGGAAACGCCTGTTTCCCTGAGCATGCGCTTGTCCATTTCCAGCAGTGTGGCGCGCAGTTCATCCCGCAGCAGTTGCAGTTCACGGCCCAGGCGGGGAAGGGTTTCCGGGGAAGTTCCCTGATCATAACTGAGGCTTTCCAATTCCGCCATTGTATCCCGGATGCGGGCGCGCAACTCGCGGATGCGCGGCCGGACTTCATCCATAATGACTCTGGCCTTGGCTTGCTGGGTTGGGGAAAGCTGTTCCAGCCATGCGTCCATATCCTGCACATCGCCAAGGTAGCGCCCCATCCTGTATTCGCCCTGGCCGTCGGGCGGATCAGAAACACGAGTATGCTCCGCGGCCGCTGGCTGCGACAGGGAGAGGGGCGCCAGAAGGCAAAGCAGGAAACACGTTCTGAGCATAGATTGACCTTTTGTTATGCTTTGCTCCGCCACGCGCGTTCTCATCGAATTTTTGCGTGACCTTGCGTTATGCGCCCGTAGCAGGCGTTTTTTCATGGTGCGAGGACCACATCAGGAGTTTTCTCAGGACTACTTGCAAAGCTATTTGCAAAAAACGTGCAAAAATCAATCGGTTACGGCCCGGCGTCACAAGCGCCGCGAGTTCTGGATGACAGGCGTCGTCCGGATGGCTATAGTCACAGCATGAGTGCTGAGCAAGACAGTGGCCGGCCCGTGTCCGGCGGCATGGACGCCGCCGGAACAGCGGAGGTTCGCGCTTTTGACGTGCCGCCGCGCGAACAGGGCGGGCGCGTGGGGACTTCCCGCGCGCCTCTGGGCCTGGTGCTGGGAGGCGCGGCGGTGGTGCTGGCCCTGATGGTGGGCTTGCTGGCCTTCATTTCTATTGAGCGCAGCGAAGCGGCCATGGCCCGCCTGCTGGCGGAAAAGGGCTCCTCGCTGATCATGGCCTTCGAGAGCATTCTGCGTTCGGGCATGCGCAGCGAAACCGGGGTGCGCCTTCAGGTGCTGCTGGAGGAAATGGCGGCCAGCCCGGACATCATCTTTGTGGCCGTGACCATGCCTGACGGCACCATTGTGGCCCACAGCAGGCGCTTGCGCCTGGGCGAGATCCTTCAGCTTGAAGGGCGTGAGCTGGACGAAAAGCGCATGCGCGATCTGGACCCGGGCGCGGCGGCGCAGTGGGGCATCACAAGAGTGGAGGGACAGCGGGTTTTCGTGGTCTACCGCTATTTCACGCCGGGTCTGGAGGACATTCCCAGGGGGTTCCCCAGGCCCATCATTTTTCTGGGCCTGGACGTGTCGCCCTTTGAAATCACCCGCAGTCAGAACCGCGATTATGTGGCCATGCTGGCGGCCGCCACGCTGCTGGCGGGCCTGCTCTGCCTTCTGGCCCTGTACTATGCCCAGCGCGCCCGCGAGTCACGGCAGCGGCAGTACAAGGCGGAGGGCGAGGTGCGCCGTCTGGAGGAAGAAGTGCGCCGCAAGGAAAAGCTGGCCGCCGTGGGCAATCTGGCGGCTGGCGTGGCGCATGAGATCCGCAATCCTTTGAGTTCCATCAAGGGCTACGCCACCTATTTCGGCCAGCGTTTCCCGGAGGGCAGCGACGACCGCGAGGCAGCGGCCGTCATGGTGCGTGAGGTGGACCGCCTGAACCGGGTCATCACGGATCTGATCGGCCTTTCCCGCCCCAGTGACGTGCGCCCGCGCCCGGTATGTCTGGAAAATGTGGTGGCGCATGTGATGCGTCTGATCCGCCAGGATGCGGAACAGCGCAAGGTCACGCTGGAATACCGCACTTCGCGTCGTGTGCCCAATGTCATGGTGGATTCGGAACGCATGAGTCAGGCCCTGCTCAACCTCTGCCTCAACGCGCTGGACGCCATGCCCGATGGCGGGCACATGACGCTGGCCATCGCCAAGGGCAAGCGGCGGATCTGCCTGATGGTGCGCGATACGGGCATGGGCATAGCTCCCACCGCCAGAGCTCATATTTTTGATCCCTACTTCACCACCAAGGGTCAGGGCACGGGTCTGGGCCTGGCCATGGTGCACAAGATCGTGACGGCCCACGATGGCGAGATCAGCCTTTACTCGCGTCCCGCCGGAGAGGACGGGCCGGGGGAAACCATTTTCCGCGTCTGGCTGCCAAGGGCCGCCAGAGAGGAACTTCCGGAACTGCGCTATCAGCGCCGGGGACGAAAAAAAAGCTGAACGCCGTTTCCATGGGCGGCGCAGGCGCATAGCATAAGGAGTGGCAAGGGTGAACAACGGCATTCTGGTGGTTGATGACGACGATGCCCATCGCGGCATGCTCAGAACCATGCTCCGTTCCTGGGGATATACGGTGGAGGAAGCCGCCGACGGCGACAATGCCGTGGCCCTGGTGCATGAAAAAGCCTTTGACGTGGTGCTTACCGATGTGCGCATGACGCGCATGGACGGCATCAGCGCCCTCAAGGGCATTCTGGCCTATAATCCGGCCTTGCCGGTGGTGCTCATGACGGCCTATTCCTCGGTGGAAACCGCTGTGGAGGCCCTGCGCCTGGGCGCGTACGACTATCTGATCAAGCCGCTGGATTTTGAAGCCCTCAGACACACGCTGGAACAGGCCATAGAGCATTCCCGCCTGAGTGTGGAAAACCGCGAACTGCGACGCCAGCTCACCGACGCCGCGGCCCGTCCGGACATTCTGGGCCGCAGCCAGGCCATCAAGGACATGTTGCAGATCATCAGCACGGTGGCCCCCACGGAAGCCACCGTGCTGATCACCGGCGAATCAGGCACCGGCAAGGAGCTGGTGGCCCGCGCCCTGCACGAGGGCAGCGCCCGCGCGGCCAGGCCGCTGGTTACCGTGAACTGCGCGGCCCTGGCGGAGAATCTGCTGGAATCAGAGCTCTTCGGCCACGAAAAAGGCTCGTTTACCGGCGCGGACCGGCGGCGTGAGGGGCGCTTCATGCAGGCCAATGGCGGCACGCTGTTTCTGGATGAAATCGGCGAGATGCCCTTGCCGCTTCAGGCCAAACTGTTGCGCGCCCTGCAACAGCGCGAAGTGCAACGGGTGGGTTCGGATACGCCCATCACCGTGGACGTGCGCGTGCTGGCCGCCACCAACCGCGATCTGCGCCGCGAGGCCGCGGAAAAACGTTTCCGCGAGGATCTGTATTTTCGGCTCAATGTCATCAGTATCGAAGTGCCGTCCCTGTGCAGGCGCAGCGAGGATATTCCCCTGCTGGCCGCGCATTTCCTCCAGCGCTTTGCCGAGCGCAACCGCAAGAACATCAAGGGGTTTGCGCCCCAGGCTCTGGACAGCATGCTGCGCTATTCCTGGCCCGGCAATGTGCGCGAACTGGAAAACGCCGTGGAACGGGCCGTGATCCTCTGTAACGGCGACCTGATTACAGGACGCGAGCTGCCCGCCAGTGTGGTTGACGCCCCGGCGGCGGCAACGACCGCGGCTGCGCCCGAAGGGGACATCTCCCTGGCCGGCCTGTCTCTGGATACGGTGGAACGCCGGGCCATTGAGGAAACCCTGCGCCAGACCGGCGACAACAAGAGCGAGGCCGCCCGGCGGCTGGGCATTACCCGGGCCACGCTGCACAACAAATTGCGCAAGTATGGTCTGGAACAGTAGGACAGCGGGTTATGAGGTCTGCAAACGTGAACAAGACGACCAAAGCGCTTGACGCGGAACAACTGGGACGACTGGCGGATTTCTGCAACGAGGTGGGCATGCTGCGGCATACGCCGCGCAGCGGCTACGCCTTTCTGGGTTCGGGCCGGGAAAACGTGGCCGAGCACTCCTACCGCGTCAGCGTGCTGGGCTACGCCCTGGCGCGACTGGCCGGGGCCGACCCTGCGCGGGTGACCTTTCTTTGTCTGTTTCACGACCTGCATGAGGCCCGCACCGGCGATTTCAACTACGTCAACCATCGCTACAACCAGTGCCGCGCGCGTCAGGCCCTGGAGGACGCCACGCGGGGCACCGGACTTGCGGAAGACGTGCTCTCGTTCTGGGATGAACTGGAGGAAGCGCAAAGCCCGGAAGCCGCGCTGGCCCGCGATGCGGATCAGCTTGACCTGATCTGCAATCTGCATGTGGAACTCAGCAGGGGCAACGCCTTTGCCGAAGAATGGCTGGACAGCGCCCTCAAGCGACTGCGCACGCCCCTGGCTCGCCAACTGGCCGAGGCCATCCTGCGCACGGACCCCAACCGCTGGTGGTACGGCCAGGTGGAAAAAGACTGGTGGATTCACCATCAGGACCCGGCGCAATCCTGAGGGGCCTTTGTTCAGCGCGCGATCACAGTGCCCAGCGGGGCGTCGTCCAGCAGATAACGCCGCAGGCTGGATCTGGCGCGACCGTCCAGAATCAGGGCGCGCAAACAGCCCGCCTCCAGAGCGTCCAGGCAGGCTTCCACCTTGGGAATCATGCCGCCGCTGATGACGCCCTGTTCTTTCAGACGGGCGATTTCCGTCCTGTTCAGGCCGGGGATCAGACGTCCGTCGGCGTCCAGCACGCCCGGCACATCAGAAATCAGCACAAAATATTCGGCCTCCAGGGCGCCGGCCAGGGCGCCGGCCGCGGTATCGGCATTGATGTTCAGCGCTTCGCCCTCCGGGCCGGAAGCCACGGGCGCCACCACCGGCACAAAACCGGCGTCCAGCAGGCAGCGGGGCAGGGCCGGGTTCACATCCGTCACCTCGCCCACCAGGCCCAGCGCCGGATTTTTGGGCCGGGCGCGCAGCAACGCGCCGTCGCGGCCTGAAACGCCCGCCGCGCGCACGCCATGCCGGGCAAAAGCGCTGACCACCGCCTTGTTGACCTGACCGCAAAGCACCATCTCCACCGCCTGCATCGCGGCATCGTCAGTCACGCGCAGGCCGTCCACAAAGCGGCTTTCAATCTGCAGCCGCGCAAGCAGGGCGTTGATTTGCGGCCCGCCGCCATGCACCACCACAAGGCGCATGCCCTGCCCGGCAAGATGGGCCAGATCCAGGGCAAAGGCTTCGCTCAGCTCCGGTTTGTCCATGGCGTGGCCGCCGTATTTTATGACCACTGTGGGCTGTGTCATGGCTGTACCCCGAAAATGCAAGGTTTGAAGAGGGCGCGGCACATGCCGCGACCAATGAAAACTAGCATTGGCGACCGCCGGGCGCAAGTCCGCCCTGAAGCCCTGTCGCGCGCGTGTTTACGGCTCCGGGCTTTTGCCGTATGACAGGGCGTTGCCCGTTGCGCCGTGATGGCGCGGGGTCGTGTGTTTTTTACCTCAAAGGATTGCCGTCATGGATGATGCACGCAGCAGAAAGATGAAAAGCGGGCTGGAAAAAGCCCCGCACCGTTCCCTGCTCTACGCTCTGGGCCTGACCAGGGAGGAAATGGAACGCCCCCTGGTGGGCGTGGTCAACGCCGCCAGCGAGGTGGTGCCCGGCCACATGCACTTGAACTCTCTGGCCGCGGCCGTCAAGGCCGGGGTGCGCCTGGCCGGCGGCACGCCCCTGGAATTTCCGGCCATCGCCGTATGCGACGGCATCGCCATGAATCACGAGGGCATGCGTTTTTCCCTGCCGTCGCGCGAATTCATTGCGGATTCCATTGAAATCATGGCCAGGGGTCATGCCTTTGACGCCCTGGTTTTCATACCCAACTGCGACAAATGCGTGCCCGGCATGCTCATGGCCATGATGCGCCTGAACCTGCCTTCGGTGCTGATTTCCGGCGGCCCCATGCTGCCCGGCAATCTGGGGCCGCACACGCGCGGCGACCTGATCACGGTCTTTGAGGCCGTGGGCCGGGTGCGCAGCGGCGCTTTGAGCGAGGACGAGCTGGAGCGCATGGCCGAGCGCGCCTGTCCCGGCTGCGGGGCCTGCGCGGGCATGTTCACGGCCAATTCCATGAACTGCCTGGCCGAAACCATTGGCGTGGCCCTGCCCGGCAACGGCACAATTCCGGCCGTGAGCGCGGCCCGCGTGCGCCTGGCCAAGACCGCGGGCATGCGGGTCATGGACCTGCTCAAAAACAACATCCGCCCTCTGGACATCGTGACGCGCGAAGCCGTGGCCAATGCCGTGGCCGTGGACATGGCCCTGGGCTGTTCCACCAATACGGTGCTCCATCTGCCCGCCGTGTTCGGCGAGGCGGGGCTGGACATGGGGCTGGAGGTTTTTGACGAGGTCAGCCGCAAAAGCCCCAACCTCTGCAAGCTTTCCCCGGCGGGCAAGCATTTCATGGTGGATCTGGACAATGCCGGCGGCATCCCGGCGGTGATGAGCGAGCTGGACAAGCTGGGCCTGATCCACAAGGACTGCCTCACCGTCACCGGCAAAACCGTGGGCGAAAACCTCAGGGCGCTCAACGCCCGCATTGAAGACCCGGACGTGATTCACCCCATCGGGCAGGCATATTCCAAACAGGGCGGCATTGCCATTCTGCGCGGCAGCCTCGCGCCGGGCGGCGCGGTGGTCAAGCAGTCCGCCGTGGCCCCGGAAATGATGTGCCGCGACGTGCGCGCCAGGGTTTTTGAATCCGAAGAGGACGCCATGCGCGCCATTCTGGACGGCAAGATTCAGCCCGGCGACGGCGTGGTGATTCGTTATGAAGGCCCGCGCGGCGGACCGGGCATGCGCGAAATGCTTTCGCCCACCGCGGCCATTACCGGCATGGGCCTGGGCAAGGATGTGGCTCTGCTCACGGACGGCCGCTTTTCCGGCGGCACCAACGGCGCGGCCATCGGCCATATTTCGCCGGAAGCCGCCGACGGCGGGGTGATCGCCCTGGTGCGCGAGGGCGACATGATTCGTATTGATATTCCGAACCGCAAGCTGGATCTGCTGGTGGACGAGGCGGAGCTTGAAAAACGCCGGGCCGGGCTGATCCAGCCCGGGAAGGACTGTCCCTACCCGGTGCTGCGGCGTTACGCCGCGCTGGTCAGCTCGGCGGCCACCGGCGGTCGCTACAAGGAGATCTGATCCGATCCGGTCGGGACGCGCTCTACAAACCCGCTCGCCTTGCGGATAAACGCAAGGCGAGCGGGTTTGTAGAGAATACCTTTTTCAAGGGCAATTCGCTCTAAAATTCCAGATTGCCCGGCGTGCGTGGGAAGGGAATCACGTCGCGGATGTTGGTGATGCCCGTGAGCAGCATCAGCAGGCGCTCGAAGCCCAGGCCGAAGCCCGCGTGCGGCACGCTGCCGAAGCGCCGCAGATCCAGATACCACCAGTAGTCCTCCGGATTCTGCCCCAGTTCACGGATGCGGGCTTCCAGAAAATCCAGGCGTTCCTCGCGCTGAGAACCGCCGATAAGCTCGCCGATGCGCGGCACAAGCATATCCATGGCCGCCACGGTTTCGTTGTCGTCGTTGAGGCGCATGTAGAAGGCTTTGATTTCCTTGGGATAATCATAAACGATGACCGGCCGCTGAAAGTACTCCTCCGCCAGATAGCGTTCGTGCTCGGTTTGCAGGTCCACGCCGAAAGCCACGGGAAAGGCAAACTCCTTGCCGCTGCCCTCAAGAATATGGATGGCTTCGGCATAGGGCACGCGGGCAAAGGGCTGGCCCAGCAGGCCGCGCAGGCGTTCCAGCAGGCCCTTGTCCACGAAACTGTCAAAAAGCTTCACATCCGCTTCACAGCGGGTCAGCACATGCTCTACCACATGGCGGGTGAGGCTTTCGCCCAGTTCCATGAGGGCCGTGAGGTCGGCAAAGGCCATTTCCGGCTCGATCATCCAGAATTCGGCGGCATGGCGCGGGGTGTTGGAGTTTTCGGCCCGGAAGGTGGGACCGAAGGTGTAGACCCGCCCCAGGCCCAGCGCCAGGGCCTCGGCCTCCAACTGGCCGGATACGGTGAGATTGCAGGGGCGGTTGAAAAAGTCGCCGTCCGTGTTTTTTTCGCCCGGCGCCAGAGTGGTTACGCGGAACATCTCGCCCGCGCCTTCGCAGTCCGAACCGGTGAGCACGGGCGTGTGCACCCAGGCGAAACGCCGCCCGTGGAAAAAGTCATGCACCGCGCGCCCGGCCTCGGAGCGAATGCGGAAGGCCGCCCCGTATTTGTTGGTACGCGCGCGCAAATGGGCGATGCCGCGCAAAAATTCGTCAGTATGGCGCTTTTTCTGCAGGGGAAAGCTCGCCGGATCGGCCAGGCCGAAGACAGTGACGCTTTTGGCCCGCACCTCCCATTTCTGACCCTTGCCCGGCGAGGGCGTCAGCTCGCCGCTCACGGCCAGGGCCGCGCCGGTATTGGCTTCCCCCAGAGCGGCATAGGCTTCAGTGCCTTCGTCCACAATGCACTGCATGTTGGCGAGGCAGGAGCCGTCATTGATCTCCACAAAGGAAAAGCCCTTGGCGTCGCGGCGGGTACGCACCCAGCCGCAGAGGGTGATGTTGCTCTGCGCCTTTTCGGTGTTGAGGGCGTCGATGATGAGTGTGCGCTGCATGGAATTGCTCCTTGCCGATGAATTTCCTCGGGAAGGCGCAGTGTAGCCTTTCCGCGCGTACGGCTCAAGGGCACTGAAGACCCTCCCGCCCTCTTGGCCTTTTTCTAAAGATTATGTAGACTCGCCGCATGTCAATGTGTTCCGCCGCTGGATGCGGGTTTTCCGGCATGGCGGGCTGACCGTACTTCTGCTTCTCCGAGGAAAAATATATGAAAAACATTTTTTGCATTCTGACTGTTGTCTGCATTCTGGCCCTGGCGGGCAACGCCATGACCGCCACCGCCGCCACACCGCAGACGGGCAAACCCGTAGAGGACAAGCCGGAAAAAGGCATGGACCGCGTTTCCGTGGTCAGCGTGCAGCTTGAGGGCACGGACAGCATCGGGGCGCGCCTGGGCACCAGACTCAAGGAACGCTTCAATCAGAGCAATCTGTTCACGCTGAATGACGACGAAGAAAAGGACGTGCCCAAGCTGCGCCTGCTGCTGAGCACCGCCGCGGAATTTCCGGGCCGTCCCGGCGTGGGATCGGTATACGGCGTGTGCTGGGTATTCAGCCAGGGCAAGGGCTATCTCGGCTATCTGCTGGCCAGGGAAGTGGGCACGGTCAATTACGACGATCTGGACGCCCTGGTGGACAAGCTGGTGGAGCGCACCGACGGCATAGCGGCCAAGTACGGCAACTTGTGGAAATAGCGGCCCGCTCAATGCGCTTGCGCCGCTTCCTGCCGCAGCACGAAAAGCCGCGCGGCCAGGGCCTCCAGCACGCGGGCGGGCGTGACGCCGTAGCGGAGCATGTCCTGCGCTTCGGCCAGCCAGCGGCAGCACACGGCCCGGCCACGCGCATCCAGAGCGGCCAGGGCTGCGTCCAGCGGGCCTTCGGCCTCGCCGGCCAGCACGCGGCTCAGGGCTTTCTGGCAGGCCAGCAGCAGACGCCCCGCCAGGGCCGCATCCACGGCTCCCCGTGCCGCTGTCTTGTCCAGAAAAGCCTGACCGTCACGCAGAAAGGCGGCCAGCGCCTCTTCCCACGGGGCCAGCGTTGCGTCGCGCGTTCGGCTGTCAGGCCAGGGCAGAGTCAGGCAGAAAGAGCGCGACACCAGGGTGGGCAAAAGCTGCTCCCTTTGCGCGGCCAGAAGAACAAAAACCGTGCCGGGCGAGGGTTCTTCCAATACCTTGAGCAGAGCGTTGGCCGCCTCCTCGCGGTTCAGACTCAGGCCCATAAGCAGCACCACCCGGCGTCCCTGGCCGTGCGGCGCGTCACGCAGGCGGCTTTTCAACTCACGCACCCGCTCCATATTGAATGAACGCACGAGGCCGGGATTTTCCTCATCCTCGCGGTTGCTGATACGCCCGTCATAAGCCGCCAGATCCAGATATTCGCCAGAGGCTATCTGAAGGCAGACCGGGCAGGCCAGACAGGGCGAACCCTTCTCCCGGCCCGCGGCCTGGAGGCAGTTGCAGCGCGCGGCCCAGTAACGGGCCAGATCCAGGCGCTGCTCCTCGTTGCCGCCCTCCAGCAACAGCACCTGGGGCGGGGCCTCGCCCAGCCGGTCCAGCACGGCTTTGAGCCGGTCAAAGGCCGGATCGGCCACAGCGGGAAGCAGGGTCGCGTTCATGGCTGTCGCCGGCGCGGGTTCAGCGCATGATGGTCTGGCGGCGATCCGCGCCCACGGAAATCATGGAAACTTTCACGCCGGTGAGCTCCTCAATGCGCCGGATGTAGCCCCGCACCGTGTCCGGCAGCTCCCCGAAGGAAGCGCATTCGGAAATGTCATCCTCAAAGCCGGGCAGCTCTTCGTAAACGGGCGTCACCCTGTCCAGCGCGCCTTCCTCCTGCGGCAGATACTCCAGGCGGCGGCCTTCGTATTCATAGGCCACGCAGACTTGCAGCGCCGGCAGGTTCTGAAGCACGTCCAGCTTGGTCAGGGCAATGTCCGTAAGGCCATTGAGGCGCACGGTTTCGCGCAGCACCACGGCATCCAGCCAGCCGCAACGGCGGGGGCGGCCCGTGGTGGCCCCGAATTCGTGCCCCCTGGTGCGCAGGTAGCTGCCCGTGTCGTCCAGCAGTTCGGTGGGGAAGGGCCCGGAACCCACGCGGGTGGTATAGGCCTTGACGATGCCCACAATGCGGTTCAGGGCCGAGGGGGCCACGCCGCTGCCCGCCGCCGCGTTGCCCGCCACGGTGTTGGAGGAGGTCACAAAGGGATAAGTGCCGTGGTCGATGTCCAGATGGATGCCCTGCGCCCCCTCGAAGAGCACATTCTGCCCCGCCTGCATGGCTTCGTGGATGCGGGCCTCCACATCCGTGAGATAGGGCAGCAGACGCGACGCCAGACCCAGCAGTTCGTCGCAGACCTCTGCTTCGTCCAGGGGGGGGAATTTGTAAAGATCGCGCAGCAGAATGTTCTTTTCCAGCAGGGCGTGGCGCACCTTTTCGCGCACCAGGGCGGGATCGGCAAGATCCCCGGCGCGCAGGCCCACGCGGGCGGCCTTGTCTTCATAGCAGGGGCCGATGCCCCGGCCCGTGGTTCCGATTTTGTGCCCGGCGCGCTTGGCCTCGCGGGCCTTGTCCAGACTTTTGTGGTAGGGCATGATCAGATGGGTTTTCTTGCTGATGCCCAGACGCGCGGGGGAAACGTCAATGCCGCGTGCCGCCAGGTGATCCGCCTCGCTGAGGAATACCGCCGGGTCCAGCACCACGCCGTTGCCGATGAGGCAGGTCTTGCCATCGTGCAGAATGCCGGAAGGGATGAGATGCAGGATGGTTTCCTCGCCCTTGACCTTGATGGTGTGCCCGGCGTTGTTGCCGCCCTGAAAGCGGACTATGACCTGGCTTTGGGCGCTGAGCATGTCCACAATCTTGCCCTTGCCCTCGTCGCCCCACTGCGCGCCGATAATGACTGTATTCGACATGGTTTCACCTGCCTGAAAGCCCGCACCCGCGGGCTGGTTGTACTTGTCTGTCAGAAAATACAGGGCATCAGTCCTGAACCGATGCGCCGCCAAGGGCGGCGTCAGTGAGCGGAAAACCGCATTGTTTCGCTCACGGTTCCGCTTCGATAATGCAACTGCATCCGCAATTCAGAAAAATGCGGCTCGCGTGCAGGCAGGGCGGCCATTCTGGAACAGCCGGCTGCCCGTAAAAGAACCGCCCAGGGGCGCACGGCACGCAAGGCCGTAATGATGCCTACCCCGGATGGCAAGGCAAGTCAAATGTCCACGGCGCGGAGAGGGCGTTTTTGGAGCGGATGGACAGACAGGGCGGGAGCCGTCAGACCCCTGCCGACCGAAACATACGGCTTTTCGCGAGCGGCGTTCTATAGCAATTCTCGATTGAAAATGTAAATTTTCAATCTGTTCGCTGCCGTCATTTCGCGGAAAAAGCGTGGTTGTCCGCTTGCGCGGCCAACAGGGCATTTGCCTGATTTCATCAGAACAAATGCTCTAATGAGGCTGATTCTGGTCTTGCGGCTTGACCGCGTCGGCATCGCCGGCAGGGCGAAAGGCCAGAACCCGGCAGCGGCGCGCGTTTTCCCGGTGCGGGCCGGTAGTGCCCGCGGCCGGCACGTCCGCTGGTTCCAGCTCAAAATCCGGCGCCAGCCCTTCAGGCGTCGCGACCGGTTCCTGCGCGTCAGGACGGCTCTGCCGCGCCCAATAGTAGTTGAACAACTGGTTCTTCCAGCGCTTGGCCTGAATCAGCGAAAAAATCAGAGCCGATTCCTCCCAGCGTCTGGTGGGTTCAAAGCGGCTGGCCGCCGTGGCGTATTTGCTCCACAGCGACATGAGCGAGGCTTCGTCGATGGCGTCCAGTTGCTGGGCCAGGCGGGCGAGCAGCTTTTCCATGTAACCTCCAACCTCCGGGGCTGCGTGGTGAAGGGGCGCAGCGGCGTCATGGCCGTCCGTTTCCCGTGGGCTGTTTGTATGTCGTTGCGCCGGATTCGTCAACGCGGGCCGGCTGACGGGCCGGACGGGTCTGGCCCCGGCGGACGTTTTGTGCTATGCAGGCTTCTTCCACGACCGGCCACAACATCGGAGGCAGCATGTCGGATATCAAGGCCATGTACAGCACTGTCCACAAGGACGCTTTTCCCGAAACTATGACCATTATTCTGGGCGAGGAGAAACTCGTCTATGAAAAACGCGTCTGGACTTTGGATCAGGAAGAAAAGGGCCTGCGCTACGGCGAAAATCCGGATCAGCCCGCCGCGCTGTATGCCCTGAAGCAGGGGTCTCTGAGCTGCGGCGGCCTGAGCTGGCGCGGTCCGGGTCACGGCATTGTCTCCGCCCTCACCGAAGCCCAGATGATTCAAGCCGGCAAGCATCCCGGCAAGACCAACCTCACGGACGTGGACAACGCGGCCAACATTCTGCAATACCTTGCCGAACGTCCGGCCGCCGCCATTCTCAAGCATAACAATCCCTGCGGCGCGGCCTGGACCGACGAGGGCGTGTCCGTGGCGCTGGAGCGGGCTTTCTGGTGTGACCGCATCGCGGCCTTCGGCGGCGCGGTGGTGGTCAACCGGCCCTTTACCCGCGAGGCCGCCGAAATGGTGGCGGCCAACTATTTTGAAGTGGTGGCCGCACCCGCCTTTGAGGAAGGCGTGGTGGAGATTCTCAAGCGCCGCAAAAATCTGCGCATCATGGAACTGCCCGGCCTGGGGTGTCTGGAAGAACTGACGCGTTCGGCCTTTCTGGACATCAAGAGCCTGGCCGACGGCGGCGTCATCGTGCAGAAATCCTTTGTGAACCGTATTCTTGCGGACACGGATTTCCTGCCCGCCACAGCCACCACCAGGGACGGCATTGAGGTGTCGGCACGCGCGCCGGACAAGGCCGAACTGGCCGATCTGCGCTTCGCCTGGGCCGTGGAAGCGGGCGTGACCTCCAATTCCGTAATTTTTGCCCGCGACGGGGCCACCCTGGCCATCGGCACGGGCGAACAGGACCGCGTAGGCTGCGTGGAACTGGCCGTACACAAGGCCTATACCAAGTATGCCGACACCCTGGCCTTCCGTGAGCTGGGGCTTTCGCTGTATGAACTGAAGCAGAAGGCCGCCGCGGATATGGCCCTGGCCGGCAGGCTGGCCGACATTGAGGTGCGCACGGCCGAGGCGCGCGGCGGCCTGTCCGGCTCGCGCCTGGTTTCCGACGGATTTTTCCCCTTCCGCGATGGCGTGGATGTGGCCGTGGCCCAGGGCGTGTCGGCCATTGCCCAGCCCGGCGGCTCGCTGCGCGACGCCGAGGTGATCATGGCCTGCAACGAGGCGCGGCCACAGGTGGCAATGGTCTTTACGGGCCAGCGATCTTTCAAGCATTAGAGCGAATTGCCTTTGAAAGAGGCATTCGCTCCGGCGGACGCAAGAGCGCATGCCCGCGCCGAATGAACGGAAAAACCACACTTTTTCCGCGAAATGACGGCGGCGGACAGATTGAAAATTTACATTTTCAATCGAGAAATGCCATAGACGGCGCAAACACCGCAAAACGCGGGTTTGCATCAATCTGAATTCCTTTTCAATGGGCTTTTGCCTTGCCAGGAAAAGAATCAGTCTCTTGTAACGACGGCCCCCGGAGGTTTATGGGCGCTCTTTCTTCCACCGCGCCGGAGTTTCCCCGCCCCTTGCCCCGGCTCTGCGTGTCCGCCCTGTCCGGCGGGGGCGGCAAGACGCTGCTCTCTCTCGGAGTGGCGCGGGCGCTGTCCCACGCCGGGATAACGGTTCGACCCTTTAAAAAAGGGCCGGATTACATCGACGCGGCCTGGCTGGCTCTGGCAGCCGGGCGACCGGCCACCAATCTGGATCCCTTTTTTTTGCCGCCCGCCGGGCTGCGCGCGCTTTTTGTCCGCGCCATGACCGCGCTGGCGGGAGACGCGCGGGATGTTCTGGGGCTGGTGGAAGGCAACCGGGGCCTGTTTGACGGTCTGGATGTGCGGGGTTCCTGCTCCACGGCGGAGCTGGCCCGCATTCTGGACTGCCCCATTCTGCTCAGCCTGGACTGCACCAAGATGACCCGCACGGCGGCCGCGCTGGTTCAGGGCATGCTCAGTTTTGAAGCGGGCCTGCGGTTCTGCGGCGTGGTGCTCAACCAGGTGGGCTCGGCCCGGCATGAAAGCCTGCTGCGCCATGCCCTTGAAACATATACGGATCTGCCCGTGCTGGGCGCGCTGCCGCGTCTGGCGGAAAATCCTCTGCCCGAACGGCACATGGGCATTGCCTGTTGCGGCGACACGCTGGCCGGGGACGCCCAGCGCCGTCTGGATGGTCTGGCGGCTCTGGCGCGTGAGCATCTGGATCTTGCGGAGGTGCTGGCGGCGGCCCGGTCCGCGCCCTTTCCGGCGGACGCGGCGCAGAGGGACACGACGGCCAGTGCCGCAGGCAGCGTGGAAGTCCTTTCCGACCCCGCGAACCACAGACCCGCCCCGGTGGAACTTCCCGCGCCGCGTATCGGGTATGTGCGTGACGCGGCCCTCTGGTTCTATTATCAGGAAAATCTTGAGGCGCTGTCCCAGGCGGGCGCGGAACTGATCCGCCTGTCCCTGCTGGACGGCGGCGGATGCGGGGAGGCCCCCGACTCCCCCGATCCCTGGCGGAATCTGGACGGCCTTTACCTGGGCGGCGGTTTTCCCGAAGATTTCGCGCGGGAGCTGAGCCTTTCGCCGCGTCTGCCTCTTCTGGCACGCCTGGCCAAAAGGGGCCTGCCCATTTATGCGGAATGCGGCGGCTTCATGCTGCTCTCGCGCGGCATCGAGCGCGAAGGTCGGCTCTGGCCCATGAGCAATGTTTTTCCGGTCACGGCCCGCTTTTGCGCCAGGCCGCAGGGGTTGGGCTATGTGCAGGGCACGGTGCGCGCAGAAAATCCCTTTTTTCCGCCTGGCCTGGTTCTGCGCGGGCATGAGTTTCATTATTCGCATTGCCGCTGGGAGAAGGAGGCGCCCCTCTGCGCTCTGGAACTCACGCGCGGCAAGGGTATGGGCCGCATAGACGGCGCGGCCCGCGACGGCCTGACGCGGGGCCGGGTCTGGGCCGCGTATACCCATATTTTCGCGCCCGCCGTGCCGTGCTGGGCGTCCAATTTCACGGCCGTCGCCCGGAAATTCCGCCAGGAGCGGGACAGTCAGGTCTGAGCGGCCAAAACGAGGTAATGGGGTATGCGCGTTTCCGTAATCATTCCGGCCTGGAATCTGTGGGAACTGACGGCGGCCTGTCTGCGCTCTCTGGCGGAGTGCTCACGCGGCGAGAACCTGGAAGTGCTGGTGGTGGACAATGGTTCCACAGACGCCACGGCCCGTGAGCTTGAGCCTCTGGGGCAAGGGCTCTGGGGCGCGGATTTCCGGGCATTGCGCCTGCCCGAAAATCTGGGTTTCGCCAAAGCCTGCAATCTGGGCGCGCGCGCCGCAACTGGCGGTCTGCTTTTTTTTCTGAACAACGACACAACCTGCACGCCCGGCTGGCTGCCGCCATTGCGCGCGGCCTTCGAGGATGAGCGCCTGGGCGCGGCCGGGCCGCTGCTGCTCTACCCCGACGGCACGGCGCAGCACTGCGGCGTCATATTTTCACCCTTTTTCAAGGTCAGCCATATTTACGAGCATTTTCCCGGAAACCACCCGATTTTGCGAAAAAAGCGGCCCTTGCAGGCCATTACCGGCGCGGCCCTGATGGTGCGGCGGCAGCTCTTTTCAGAGTGCGGAGGATTTTTTGAGGGCTACCAGAACGGCTTTGAGGATGTGGATCTCTGCTATGCGCTGACAGAGCGGGCGTACAAGCTGACTGTGGTAGGGGAAAGCGTGCTGTATCACCACACCAGCCAGACGCCGGGCCGCTTTGAGCACGATTTGCAGAACGGCAGTCTTTTTTTGCAGCGCCGGCTGCGGCAAATCCGGCCGGATATGCATCGCCTGGCCCGTCTGGACGGGTATGAAATGCGCATCGACCCCACGCTGTTCTGTTCCCTGGCCCTGCCCGAGACACGAGAACGGGAACTGGACGCGGCCTTCAGCGGGACAACCTTCGATGCGGCAGCCTGCGCCGCGCAGTTGGAGCGGGAACCACTCTGGCGCGGGGGCTGGCTGTTGCTCATGGATCACCTGGAAGCTGCGGAAAGGTGGAGCGAAGCCCTGACCACCGGCGTGCGCGCCATGCGTTTTTTTTCTCAGCCGGAGGTGAAGCGCCGTCTGCTACGCCTGCTGCGCAAGCAGGGACTGCGTGAAGAGATGGCGCAATTGGCGCATGTCATGGAGGCAGACATGCGCGCCGCGCAAAAGGACGACCCGACGCGGCGCGCGCGGGTTCAGCGAATGCGGCGCAAGGCCTGTGCCGAGGGCGACGCTTATCTGGCCGAACTGCTCGACGGCTGGCTGGAGCGTTACGGCCAGACCAACGCTGACGCGTGAGCGCCCTTGCCCCCGCCGCCCCAAGCGGCTATACCTGCCCCATGCCCAAAGACAAACGCCAGCGCGCCGACCAACTGGCCTTTGAACAAGGCCTGGCCGAAAGCCGCGAACAGGCCCGCCGCCTGATCATGGCCGGTCAGATCGTGCTTTGCCCCGCCGCTGCGGACGGTCGTCCCCTTCTGCCGCCCGGCGCGCCGCCGCAGCGCGTGCCCAAGCCCGGCCATCCCTACCCCGCCGGCACGCGCTTCGCCCTGTTGCAAAGCGAACGCTATGTGAGCCGGGGGGCCTACAAGCTGCTGACCATTCTGGAGCATTTTCACCTGGACGTCACCGGCCTGGTCTGTCTGGACGCCGGAGCTTCCACCGGAGGTTTCACGGACTGCCTGCTCCAGCACGGGGCCGCGCGGGTCTATGCCGTGGATGTGGGCCGCAACCAGCTTCACGAAAAACTGCGCGCTGACGCAAGAGTGGTCAGCCTGGAGGGCGTGAACCTGCGCCATGCGCCGCCGGAGCTGATTCCCGAAGCCGTGGATCTGGTGGTGGCGGATGTTTCTTTTATTTCCCTGACGCTGGCGCTGCCGCCCTGCATGACCTGGCTGAAGCCCGGCGGCCTGGCGGCGGTGCTGATCAAACCCCAGTTTGAGCTGGGGCCGGGCGAAACGGTCAAGGGCGTGGTGCGCGATGAGAGCGCCCGCCGGCGCGCGGTGGACAAGATTCTGACCTTCTGCGCGGCGCATCTGGATCTGACCTCCGAAGGCGTGCTGCCCGCCGCCGTCAAGGGGCCCAAGGGCAATCAGGAATACATGGCCCTGTTCCGGAAAACATAGCGGCCCAGAACAGCCCTTGCGGCTTACCGCTTTTTGGCCTGGTCGCCCTCGTCCGCGCCATCCGCCCCTTTCTGCCGGAACAGCCGCCCCCGCTGCACGGCCTCTGTGCCGAAGCGCTCCCGCAGGCTGTCCAGAGCCTGATCCAGCCTGCGCCGCCGGGCCTCCTGCTGCGGATCAGGGCCGTCACGGGCCGTTGCTCCGCCCGCAAGGCCCGGCAGCAAAAACTGAACCGGATTTTCCTCAAAGCCGGAAACCCCCAGGCCGATGAGCCGCACGGGCTGCGCCAGCCTGAGTTCGCACAGCAGGCCCCGGCCTGTCTCAAAGATGGTTTCCGTGGCGTTGGTGGCTTCCGGCAGCGTGCGGGAGCGGGTGATCTGACGAAAATCCGCAAACTTGACTTTCAGGGTGATGGTGCGCCCGCTGAACCCATGTCGCCGCAGCGAGGCTCCCACCCGTTCGGCGTGGGCCAGCAGCATGCGCACAAGAAAATCCTGGTCGCGGGTATCGCGCTCAAAGGTGCATTCCGCGCTCTCGCTCTTCACGGGGCGCTCGGGCGTCACCGGGCGCGCGTCAATGCCGTGGGCGCGCTCATGCAGCGCCCGGCCCCATTTGCCGTAGCGGCCTTCCAGAAATTCCGGGCTGTACCGGCGCAACTGGGCCACAGTCACAATGCCCAGATCACGCAGGCTGCCCGCCATGCGCCGTCCCACGCCGGGCAGGCGGCCCACCTCCAGGGACAGCAGAAAAGCGTCCACTTCCTCAGGCCGCAGAATGAACACGCCGTCAGGCTTGTTCACGTCCGAACAGATCTTGGCCAGAAATTTCACGGGCGCGGCCCCCACCGAACAGGTCAGCCCGCCCGTGACCTCGGCCACCCGGCTCTTGATGCGCGCGATAAGCGCTTCCAGAGGGCCGAACAGACGCGTCAGCCCCGTGGCGTCCAGATAGGCCTCGTCAATGCTGGCCGGCTCCACCAGGGGGGAAAAATCGTTCAGCGCCGTCATGATGGCGCGCGAAAGCTCCGCATAGCGCCCACGCCGCCCGCGCACAAAAATGCCCTCGGGGCAGAGCCGCCGGGCCGTGGCAATGGGCATGGCCGAATGCACGCCAAAGACCCGCGCCTCATAGGAGGCCGTGGACACGACCCCGCGCGGGCCGCCGCCGATGATCACCGGCCTGCCGCGCAGTTCCGGCCTGTCCATTTGCTCCACAGCGGCAAAAAAGGCGTCCATGTCCAGGTGGATGATCATGGCCGGGCGGGGAGGGCTCCTGAGTTATCCGTCCGCGTTATTCCAGCTCCGCGCGCAGCCGCCGCAGCTCGCTCTGCACATGGGCGTCCGCGGCCCCAAGATCGTGCAGCAGAAATTCCGACATGGCCAGCGCCACTTCGCGCTCGCCGCTGAACACCTCGGAGACGCCCAGCTCGCGCAGATGGCGGGCCTCGCTCAAAAAGGCGGTATTGGCCAGAATGCGGATGCCGGAGTTGACGGCGCGGGCGATGGGCGTCACCTCTCTGGCCGGAATGGCCGGCGTGGTCAGCAGCAGGGCTTCGGCCCTCTCCAGCCCGGCCTCGCGCAGCACCTCGGCCTGGGTCGCGTCGCCGTGCACCGCGGGCCGCCCCCGCGAACGCAGGGAACGCACCGTGTCAATATTGTTTTCTATGACCACCGGGGTGATGCCGCTGTCGCGCAGAATACGGCACAGATTGCGGCCCACCGGGCCATAGCCCACCACCACCACGCGATGGCCGCCCCCGCCCTCCACCGCTTCAGCGGAGAGATGCGGCAGGGGCGAGCGCGAGAGCCAGGCCGGGCCGCGCTTCTCCAGCCAGCGGGCCGCGGGCTCGATGCGCCGGAACAGCAGGGGATTAAGGGTAATGGAAATCATGGCCGCCGGGATGATGGCGTTATTGGCCTCCTGCCCGAACAGGCCGTAGCTGATGCCCATAGCCGCCAGAATAAAGGAAAATTCGCCGATCTGCCCCAGGGCCACCGCCACGGACAGGCTCAGCCGCAGGGGTTTTCTGAACAGCATGGTCATGCACAGGGCGGCCAGAGGCTTGATGACAATGATGATGCCCAGCGTGGCCAGCATCAGCGGCCAGTCGCTGAGCAGAGCCGCCGGATCGAAAAGCATGCCCACGGAGACGAAAAAGAGCACGGCGAAGGCGTCGCGCAGGGGCAGGGCCTCGGCGGCGGCACGGGCGCTGAAGTCGGACTGGCCCACCACCATGCCGGCCAGAAACGCGCCCAGGGGCATGGAGGCGTCAAAAAAGTAGGCGGCGGCCACGGCGATGCCCAGCGCCAGGGCGATGACCGCCAGGGTGAAAAGGTCACGGGTTCCCGTGCGGGCCACATAACCCAGAACAACCGGAATGAGCTTCTGCCCCACCACCAGCGTGAACACGGAAAGCGCGGCCAGCTTGATGAGGGTCAGCCCCAGCGCGATCCAGAAGCCGCCGCTGCCGCCGCCATCGGGGGCAAGCAGGGCGGGCAGCAGCACCAGCAGCAGGATGGTGAAAAGATCCTCCACCACCAGCCAGCCCAGGGCCACATGCCCGGTGCGGGTGTGCAGGGCGTGATTGTCGGCAAGCACGCGGGTAAGCACCACCGTGCTGGCCACGGCAATGGACATGCCGAACACGGCTCCGGCCAGGGGCGAAAAGCCGAACAGAGACAGAATGCCCATGCTGGCCGCCGTACACAGGGCAATCTGGGCCACGGCCCCGGCCACGGCGATATGGCGCACGGCCAGCAGATCCTTGAGGTGAAAATGCAGGCCCACGCCGAACATCAGCAGAATCACGCCGATTTCAGCGCATTGGGAGGCTGTGGCCGCGTCGGCCACAAAGCCCGGCGAATGCGGCCCCACCAGCACGCCAGCCAGAAGATAGCCCACCAGAGGCGAAAGCCGCATCTTCTGGGTGATGAAGCCCAGCAGCAGCGCGGCGGTCAGGCCCCCGGTCAGGGTCAGGATCAGGGTTACTTCGTGGGAAGCGCTCATGCCGGATTCTCCTGATGCTCCCCGGCCTCGCCGGGCAGCCATTGCAGCCAGAGGGAGCGCCGGCGCGGCCCGTCGCCCTCGCAGAGATACACGGCCTGCCATGTGCCCAGGCGCAACTGGCCGTCCTCCACCAGAAGCAGCAGGGAGGGGCCATGCAGACTGGCCTTGATATGGGCGTCGCTGTTGCCCTCGGCATGGTGGTACTCGCCATGTTCCGGCGCAAGACGGCTGAAGAAGGCCAGCATGTCCCGCCGCACGTCAGGGTCCGCGCCCTCGTTGACGGTCAGGCCGCAGGTGGTGTGCGGGCAGAACAGGGCCAGGGCCCCGCGCCGCCAGCCGCGTTCACGGGCCATGCGCTCCGTGAAGGCGCGCAGCTCCGGGGTGATGTCGCGCATTTCGCAGCGCGCGCGGGTATTCAGCGCCAGTGTCTGCATAGGCTTCTCTCTCGCGGCGGGAGCGGCAGGGGCGGAAACAGCATCATCCAGGCTTACAGCACTCTGAAGTACACCGCCGGTTCCTTGAGCAGACCGGCGTCCACCGTGCGCTGGAGCGCGTCGCTCATGGCCTGGGCCGATGTTTCGTGGGTCATGAAGACCAGGGGCACGCCATGCCCCTCGTCGGTTTTCTGGATCATCTGGGCCACGCTGATGCCCTCGGCGGCCATGCAGCCGGAAATATCACGCAGCACGCCGGGCGCATCCTGAACCATGACACGCACATAGTAGCAGGAGCGCCACTCTTCGGGCGGCACTATGGCGGCCCTGGGCAGTTCCCTGCCCACAAAGCCCGTGTTGTTGGGCCGCTCCTCGCGGGCCACGGCCATCAGGTCGGCCAGCACGGCCCCGGCCGTGGGCAGATCCCCGGCCCCGCGCCCGTGGAAGAAGAGCGCCCCGGCGGCATTGGCCTCCACGCGCGCGGCATTGTACACGCCGCCCACGCGGGCCAGCAGAAAGGTATGGTGCACGAGAGCCGGAAACACCCCGGCCTCCAGCCGGATGGAACCGTCATCCGCGCAATCCCTGCCTTCCGGACAGCGCACTTCGCGCACCTGACCAATGAGCTTGATACGGTAGCCGAATTCGCGCGCCAGGCGGATATCCAGAGACGAAAGCCCCCGGATGCCGCGCACGGACAGAGCCGTGTAGGGATAATTGACCCCGTAGGCCAGACGGATCAGCAGAATCAGCTTGTGGGCCGCGTCGTGGCCGTCGATGTCCAGCGTGGGATCAGCCTCGGCGTAGCCCAGCTCCTGCGCCTGTTTGAGAGCCACATCAAAATCCAGACCGTTGGATGTCATCTCGGACAGGATGTAATTGCTGGTTCCGTTGAGAATGCCCATGAGCGACTCTATACGGTTGCCCGTGAGGCTTTCCCTGAGGGCCTGAACGATGGGAATGGCCCCGGCCACGCTGGCTTCATAGCGCAGGATGCGCTTTTTGCGCTCGGCCTTCTGGAAGAGAGCCAGGCCCTCTTCGGCCAGCAGAGCCTTGTTGGCGGTGACGACATGCTTGCCCTGATCCAGCGCCCGGTCGATGAGCGCGCGGGCCTGATCAATGCCGCCGATGAGCTCCACCAGCACATCGATATCCGGATCATCAGTAAGCGCCGCGGGATCGGTGGTCAGTTCCGCGCCCTCGGGCAGGGGGACGCCGCGGGCCTTCTGCGCGTTGCGCACCAACACGCGTTTGACCACCATGTCGCGCCCCGTGCGGCGGCGGATGATGTCCGCATTTTCCCCGAGTAGTCGGGCCAGCCCGCCGCCCACCGTGCCGAAACCGGCCAGGCCGACCACCAGGGGTTTGCTTTCGTTGGCTTTTGTCATGTCTACTCCGGCGCGCCCGAAAGCAAACGACGCATATTGCTGACGGCCTGCCGGGTGCGGTGCTCGTTTTCAATAAGGGCGAAACGCACATACTCGTCGCCGTAGGAACCAAAGCCCAGCCCCGGCGATACGGCCACCTGCGCCTCGGTCAGCAGCAGCTTGGAAAACTCCACGGAGCCCATCTTGCGGAAAGCCTCGGGAATGCGCGCCCAGACAAACATGGTGGCCTTGGGCGACGGCACTTCCCAGCCGATGCGGGCCAGCCCCTCGATGAGCCGGTCACGACGCTCGCGGTAAATCTCGCGAATGGCGTCCACATCATCCTGCGGCCCGTTGAGGGCCACAGTGGCGGCAATCTGGATGGGCTGAAAAATACCGTAGTCCAGATAACTCTTGATCCGGGCCAGGGCATGAACCAGGCGCGGATTGCCCAGGCAGAAGCCCACGCGCCAGCCGGGCATGGAATAGCTTTTGGACAGGCTGTAAAATTCCACGCCCACATCCTTGGCCCCTTCGGCCTGGAGAAAGCTGGGCGCCTTGTAGCCGTCAAACACCAGATCGGCATAAGCCAGATCATGCACCACCCAGATATTGTTCTCCTTGGCAAAGGCCACCACCTTGCGGAAGAAATCCAGATCCGTCACTTCGGTGGTGGGATTGTGCGGGTAACAGAGAAAAAGCAGCTTGGGCTTGGGCCAGGCCTGCCGGGTGGCGGTAGTCAGATCTTCAAAAAAGTCGCGATCCGACGCGATGGGCACGCTGCGCACATCCGCGCCAGCGATGATCGGCGCGTATTTGTGGATGGGATAGGTGGGGTCCGGGGCCAGCACCACATCGCCGGGGTTCAGCATGGCCAGAGAAAGATGGGCCAGGCCCTCCTTGGAACCCATAGTCACGATGGCTTCCTTGTCCGGGTCCAGCTCCACGCCGTACAGGCGGGCATAGCGGTCGCAGACGGCCTTGCGCAGATTGGGAATACCTCTGGACAGGGAATAGCGGTGGTTGACCGGCTTTTGCGTGGCCTCCACCATCTTGTCCACCACATGGGCCGGCGTGGGAATATCGGGATTGCCCATGCTGAAATCCACAATGTCGATATTCTGCCGCCGCAACTTCATCTTGAGATCGCCCACCACCGCGAACACATAGGGGGGCAACCGCTGGATACGCGAAAACTCTTCCATCTTCCTTCTCGCTTGGTTTAAACCGAACCCGGGATCGGGGAAAGCGGACACGCAACGCGGTCCGACCCGTCGCGCAGGATAGCTGACGGCGCGTCTTGTTGTAAAGGAGCGCCGCGCTGCATGGCTGAAGCAGCGAGTTTCATTTCTTCTTCAGCCCCAGACGCTGCGCCACGGCTTCCGCGCCCATGCGGGCGAACTCGGCCACATCCCGGCCCTGACGCGCGCTTTCGGGCAAAAGCAGCTCAGGCCGGTTGGCCAGGCTCCTGTCCGGCGTAATGCCGTATTCCGGCGGGAAGCCATCGTTGAAATACATGTCCTGAAAACCCGCAAACTTCAGGCTGTGGGCCGTGGCGTCCAGCAGGGCGCGTTCGTTGCCGCCCACCAGGCCCAGGGAGCGGGCGTTGAGCAGACCGGCCAGGCATTCGCCGCCCTGGGTGCAGGCAATATGCCCGTGGCGGTTGGCCTGAATCATGGCGTCCATGATCTGCTGTTCCGTAACCTGCACCACCTGGAAGGCCTTTTCGCCGCCAGCCTCCACAAAGCGTTCGGCCAGCTTGCGCACGCGCGGGAACGACACGGGGTTGCCGATCATGGCGGCCTGGGCCACGCTGGGCGTCACCGTCACCGGCTGCCAGCGGCGGGCGTCTCTGGGCGCGGCGTAGTAACGCCAGACCGGGTCCGCATGCTCGGACTGCACGCCGAAGACGCGCGGAAGCCCGGTGATGACGCCCAGATCCAGCATTTTCAGAAAGCCGGACATAATGGCCGTGATATTGCCCGCATTGCCGATGGGCACAAACAGGCAGAGGCCGGACACATCCCAGCCGTACCACTGGGCCGTCTCGTAGGCGTAGGATTCCTGCCCCAGAATGCGCCAGCTGTTCTTGGAATTGAGCAGGGCCACGCGGTACTTTTCCGCCAGGCGCTCCACCACCTTCATGCAGTCGTCGAACACGCCGGGCAGTTCCAGCACTGTGGCGCCGCTGCCCAGAGGCTGCGACAACTGCTGCGGCGTGACCTTGCCGTGCGGCAGCAGCACCACGGACTTGAGCGGCGCGCCCACATAGGCCGCATACAGCGCGGCGGCGGCGGAGGTGTCGCCGGTGGAGGCGCAGACCGTGAGTACCTCGTCCCACTGCTGGCGGCGGCAGAGCCATTTCAGATAACTGAAGGCGCAGGCCATGCCCCGATCCTTGAAGGAAGCGCTGGGGTTCTGGCCGTCGTTCTTGTAGGCGAAGGGCAGCCCCACTGCATCGCGCAGGGCGGGCGCGGCCTCCACAATGGGGGTCAGGCCTTCGCCCAGATACACGATGTCCTCTTCCTCCAGCAGCGGAGCCAGCAATTCATAGTAGCGAAAAATGCCCTTGAGCGCCGTGTGGCGCGTGCAGGCGCGCGCGTCGAAAACTTCCCGCCAGGCCGCGCCGTCGCGCTCTTTCAGGCGGAAAAAGTCCAGATTCTCCAGCAGAAAAACGCCGCCGCATTGCGGGCAGGCGTACAGCAGGCTGTCGCCGGGGTAACGCGCCCCGCAGTCCAGACAGACGTATTCCATGCGGCCGCGATAGGCCGGAAAATCAGCATGCGCCATGCCGGTCACTCCTTGTGTTTGCTTTTCAGCCAGGCTTTTTCCGTCCCGGTCAGCAGACGGACGATATTTTCATGGTGTCGCCAGGCCACCAGAACCAGCAGGGCGAGGCTCAGGGGCAGCCACTTCCAGGCCGCGCTGAGCAGCAGAAGCAGGGGCAGAACCGTCACCAGGGTCAGAGAGCCCAGAGAAACATAGCGGCTGCGCCAGATGACCAGCAGGCAGAGCACAGAGGCCGCCAGCAACTGCCAGAAACCCAGGGGCAGGAATACGCCGATGCTGGTGGCCACGGCCTTGCCGCCCCTGAAGCCCATGAAGCAGGAAAAGACGTGCCCCAGCACGCAGGCCAGAGCCGTCAGGCTGACGAAGAGCGGCGAGGAGCTGATGGCGAGCGCCACCCAGACCGACAGCGCGCCCTTGAGCACATCGCAGATCAGGGTGGCCACACCCCAGCCAAAGCCGCAGAGCCGGGAAACATTGGTGGCCCCGGTGCTGTGGCTGCCGCCCGCGCGCGGATCCACGCCACAGAAAGTTCTGGCAATGACTACTCCCCAGGGCACGGAACCCAGCACATAGGCCACGATGACCCAGAGCGTCTTTACAAGCATGCTTTTTCCTCCTCCAGAAAACCGCTGTTCCGGGGGCGGTTTATCCGTCCACGGTCGCCGCCTCCAAGATCTGAATTTCATTATACAAGGGATGCGCCTTGCCCAGCCGCACCTCCACGGCCATGCCGGGGCAGGCCCGTTCGTCGAACATCCGACGCCTGCCGCGCACAAAAAGCCCCTGATCCGGCAGGCTCACGCTGACAAAGGCGTCATTTTCCTCGGTGATCACGCCGGGCCACCAGAGCTTGTCCCCCTTCTGGCGGAAGAAAAGCAGCTTCCAGTAACGCGGGCGGAAGCGCTGCACCTGCCCCACGGCCTCCAGTACCGGCGAAAGGCTGTTGAGCAGTTCCTCCAGCCCCTTTTCGTCCCATCGCGCCCGGCCCGTGCGCAGAAAATGCGCCACCTGGGCTTCATTGACAAGGTCGGGATAGCGGCGCAGGGGCGAGGTCACAGGCGTGTAGCGGGCCAGTCCCAGAGCCGCATGGGGCCGCGCCTGAACTTCCAGCCTGGAAGGCGTCAGCGCCCGCATGATCCGGGCCATATCCTGCGGCGCGGTCCAGACGCCCGCGTATTCCCTGGGCAGCGCCACATCCTGCGTGCGGTGGAGCATGGTCAGACCGCGCTCCTGTGCCCAGCGGGCCACAGCGGCGCTGGCCAGAATCATCATTTCCGCCACCAGCATCTGCGCGTCCGGGGCCGGCTCATCGGCAAGCACGTCCACACGCAGATCCGCGCCCTGGCCTTCCAGACGGATGACCGGATCGGGCCGGTCCATGATCACGGCCCCGTCGCTGATGCGCGCCGCCTGACGCCGCCGCGCCAGATCCAGCCCCAGGCGCAGCAGCTCCGCATACGGCGCGGCGGGATTGTCCGGCGGCAGTGCGCCCGACGCATCCTGCCTGTCCAGCACGGCCTGGCTGTCCCTGTAGGTCAGGTTGGCGGCCAGACGCGCCCTGGCCACGAACAGCTCGCACGCGCCCGCCCGGCCCTCCGGGTCCACGAACACCCGCACGCACAGCGCCGGACGCGGTTCGCCGGCCACCAGTGAAAAGACATGGGTGCCCAGACGTTCGGGCAGCATGTGGCAGACGCCTTCCGGCAGATAAATACTCGTGCCCCGGCGCAGCACGGCCTTGTCCAGCGGGCCGCCGAAGGGCCAGGCCAGAGCCGGGCAGGCCAGGGCCAGAGTCAGACTGAAGCCCGCGCCCTCCCGCTGGACAAAAAAGGCGTCGTCCACATCGCGGGTGCTGGCGCTGTCGATGCTCACAAAGGGCAGGTCGCAGAACGGCAGATCCGCCGCCTCCGGGCCGGAGCCCGCCGCCTGTTCCAGGGCGTCCACCTCCTGGGCGCAGTCCCGCCACCAGGCGTCGCCCGGCGCGTAGTCGGCCCGGTCCAGCCAGAAGTTGTAGTGCGGGGGCAGTTCGCCCCAGGCCACAAGCAATTGCAGGGGCAGATGCGGCACATCGGGCAGGCCCTTGGACAGCATGCGCCAGAGGGTTTCATGCTCCTGGCTTTCCGGGTCTGTCATGCGGGCGTACAGCAGGGTTCTGAGCCGCTCCGCCACCTCCGGCGCGGGCCATTCGCACGCGCCCCCGGCGTCGGGAGACGGCAGAGCGCGCTTCTTGCAGGCCACATCCCAGAGCAGACGGAAAAAAGCCGCGCCGCCCGCAATGAGGGCTTCCCGCTCTTCCCGGGCTTTCTGCTCCGCCAGACGCTTTTGCACCGTCTCGGCGGAAAAAACCTGAAAATCCGGCGGCTGAAAACGGAAATGACTTTTGCAGGCCAGCAGGGCGCGACCATAGGCGGCCACCTGGTCCGGGCCCGGATCGCTGCCGAAGAGCTCGGCGAACCACCGGGCCGGGGCCGACGCCACCTCGCCCTGCGCCATTTCCCAGACCTCCATGACAGGCACGGCGGCAGCCATTTCCTCCCTGGCCTTCCTGTGCGTTTCCAGCAGGCGCACCACCTCTTCGCGGCCGGCGTCCGCCGCGTGCTGCGGCCCGAGCCAGGGCAGCAGGCGCGCCGCCGTGAGCCGCGTTTCCCGCCGGTTGGGCAGCAAGAGACGCAGGCGGCCCCCCGCTTCTTCCGTGACCATGGCGATCTGGACGGCATTGCCCTCCATGTATTCCACAATGCAGCCCGGCGCTGGATAGCGCACACAACCCGGCATAAAAACTCCTTTATGACATTCCGCTGCAACCCAGAAGCGAAGAATCCTGCATTTTTTCCGTTCTGGCAAGCCCTGCCCGACCGGCGTCCAAGGCAGCGGGACAGGTTCCCTACTGGACGGGCCGGCGGGAAGCGGGTATACGCATTCCTTAAATACCCCAATTTCTACCGCGCCCCAAGGACGCGCACGCACGAGACACAGCCCATGAGCATCATTCACCAGCCGGGCGGCAACCGCACCCTGAGCCTTCAGGAGCCGGAAAAACCCCAGCTCTACCGTGAACTTTTTCCCTATACAAGCATTTGCCGCACGTCTTTTGATGAAGTGCTGCTGGCTCCGCGCCCGGCGGAGCAGATGCGCATCACCGATACCACCTTTCGCGACGGCCAGCAGGCCAGACCGCCCTATACGGTCAAGCAGGTGGCCAAAATGTTCGACTTTCTGCACCGTCTGGGCGGCAAAACCGGGCTGATCACGGCGTCGGAATTTTTTCTCTACTCGGCCAAGGATCGCAAGTGCATCGACGTCTGCCGGGCGCGGGGCTACCGCTTCCCCAGGGTCACGGCCTGGATACGCGCCACCAAGGAAGACCTCAAGCTGGTGCGGGACATGGAATTTGACGAAACCGGCATGCTCACCAGCGTGTCCGACTACCATATTTTTCTCAAGCTGGGCAAAACCCGCCAGCAGGCCATGGACATGTATCTGAACCTGGCCTCACAGGCCCTGGAATGGGGCATCATTCCGCGCTGCCATTTCGAGGATGTCACCAGGGCTGATATTTACGGCTTCTGCCTGCCCCTGGCCCAGCGCCTTATGGAGCTCGCGCGCCAGAGCGGCATGCCGGTGAAAATCCGCCTCTGCGACACTATGGGCTACGGCGTGCCCTGGCCCGGCGCGGCCCTGCCCCGCTCGGTGCAGCGCATCGTGCGGGCCTTTACCGACGAGGCCGGCGTGCCCGGCCAGTGGCTGGAATGGCACGGCCACAACGATTTCCACAAGGTGCTGGTCAACGGGGTCACGGCATGGCTGTACGGCTGCGGCGCGGTCAACGGCACGCTGTTCGGCTTCGGCGAACGCACGGGCAACACCCCGCTGGAAGCCCTGCTGGTGGAGTATATCTCTCTCACCGGCGAGGACGCGGCGGCCGACACCACCATTTTAAGCGAAGTGGCCCGTTTTTTTGAGAAGGAACTGCACTACCGCATCCCCTACAATTACCCCTTTGTGGGGCGCGACTTCAATGCCACCAGCGCTGGCGTGCACGCCGACGGCCTGGCCAAGAACGAGGAAATCTACAACATCTTCGACACCGGGCATCTGCTGGGCCGGCCGGTGCCCATCATCATCACCGACAAGACCGGACGCGCCGGCGTGGCCTACTGGATCAACAACAATCTGAACCTGTCGGACGACAAGCAGGTGTCCAAAAAGCACCCGGCCGTGGGGCAGATCTACGACGCCATCATGGCCGTGTACGAGGAGACCGGGCGCACCACCAGCTTTTCCCACGATGAAATGGAAGCGCTGGTGCAGCGCTTCATGCCCGAACTCTTTGCCACCGAATTCGACCAGATGAAGCGCCTGGCCGGCGATCTGGCCGCGCACCTCATGGTGCGTCTGTCCCGCAGCGCCGGGCTGGCCGACCTCAGCGAACAGGCCTGCGCCCGGCTGGACGCATTTGTGCGCGAATATCCCTTCATCCAGTTCTGCTGTCTGGCGGACGCCCAGGGCAAGATGCGCTGCTCGGCCGTCACTGACCCGGAATACAGGGAGGTCTACGAAGCTCTGCCCGTGGGCTATGACTTCTCGCAGCGCGAATGGTTCAAGATGCCCATGAAAACCGGTTCCCTGCATATCATGGATGTCTACCAGTCGCACTTCACCGGCAAGCTGATCATCACGGTGTCCTGCGCCGTGACCGATGAAAACGACCGCATTGTGGGCGTGGTCAGCTGCGACATTCAGCTGGAGGAACTGCTCAGGCGCGCCCGCGCCCTGCAACAGGAAGTGGGTTCGCAGGAAGAGGCGGACGGCGACAGCGATTAGCCCGCAGGTCCGTCCCGCCGGGCGGCGGGACGGACCTGCCATTTTTCACGGAACACGCAAACGGGACAAGCATCATGCGCAAAAAAATCTACTGGATCGAAGGCGACGGCATCGGGCCGGAAATCTGGCGGGCCGCGCGGCCGGTCATTGACGCGGCGCTGGCTAAAGAATCAGACCTGCGCCTGGACTGGCAGGAACTGCTGGCCGGGGAAAAAGCCGTGGCCGAAACCGGTTCCCCCCTGCCCGAAGCCACCCTGGACGCCCTGCGCGGCGCGGACATCGCCATGAAAGGCCCCCTGGGCACGCCTGTGGGCACGGGCATCCGCAGCCTGAACGTGGCTCTGCGCCAGGGGCTGGATCTGTACGCCTGCATCCGGCCGGTGCGCCATTTCGAGGGCCTGGAAACGCCGGTCAAGCACCCCGAACGGGTGGATATGGTCATCTTTCGCGAAAATACGGAGGATGTCTACGCGGGCGTGGAATTCGCGGCCGAAACCCCCGAAGCCCGCAGGCTTGTGGCCTTTCTGCGCGATGAACTGGGCGTGACCAGGGTGGGCGAGACCGCCGCCGTGGGCATCAAGCCCATGACCGAGGCTGGTTCCAAACGTCTGGTGCGTCGCGCCCTGCGCTACGCCCTGGACAATGGGCGCGAAAGTCTGACCCTGGTTCACAAGGGCAATATCATGAAGTTCACCGAGGGCGCGTTCCGCCAGTGGGGCTATGATGTGGCCGCCCAGGAGTTCGGCGACCAGACCTGCACGGAAAAGGAAACCGCGCCCGGCCGCCTGGTGGTCAAGGATCGCATTGCCGACGCCATGTTTCAGGAGGCCCTGCTGCGGCCGGAGCAATATCAGGTGCTGGCCACGCCCAACCTCAACGGCGACTACATTTCCGACGCGCTGGCCGCCCAGGTGGGCGGGCTGGGCCTCGCGCCGGGCGTGAACATGTCCGACAGTCTGGCCTTTTTCGAGGCCACCCACGGCACCGCGCCCACCATCGCCGGGCAGGACAAGGCCAATCCCGGCAGCGTGATCCTCTGCGGCGCGCTGCTCATGGAACATCTGGGCCTGCCCGCCGCCGCCGAACGCATCCGCGCCGCCGTAGGGAAAGCCATTGCCGCCAAAGCCGTCACCGTGGATCTGGCGACCCAGGTCAGCGGCGCGCGGGTGGTGGGCTGCGCCGAGTTCGGCGACATCATCGGGGCTTTTCTGTAAGGGGTTCTGCCCCGGAGCCGCCGGAGGCGTTTTTGCCCTCCTCAACCAAGGCCCTGCCATGATCGCGCGGACAGGCTGCTGCTCTTTGCGCCTCTGGCCCGCATGCCGGGCCATGTGCGCAAGGCTTTTGAAAGTTTCCGTTTTCAACAGTGGCTGCACCGCTGCGCCGGCGTCGTCTTCATCGCTTTCGGTCTCAGGCTGGCCGTGGCGCGTAACGACTGAGCCCGGCGCTTCCACGTCAACACTCTTGCAGAAGGTTTCCTATGATCCAGCTTTTCGACCAGCCCACCGTTCTTGACGGCACGCAGATTCTGTCCGGCAACGAGGCCAAAGCCAGAGGCATGAACCTGGACGCCGCGCGCGCCAACACCCTGGCCCGCCGCATTCTGGCCGCGCACAACAAGGGCGCGGCCACGGAGGCGACCCTGCGCCTGCGCTTCGACGCCCTGGCCTCCCACGACATCACCTATGTGGGCATCATCCAGACCGCCAGGGCCAGCGGCCTCACGGAATTTCCCGTGCCCTACGCCCTGACCAACTGCCACAACAGCCTGTGCGCCGTGGGCGGCACCATCAACGAAGATGACCACCTTTTCGGCCTCTCGGCCACGCAGAAATACGGCGGCATCTTCGTACCCCCGCATCTGGCGGTCATCCATCAGTATGTACGCGAAATGATGACCAAATGCGGCGGCATGATTCTGGGGTCGGACAGCCACACCCGCTATGGCGCGCTGGGCGTCATGGGCGTGGGCGAGGGCGGCCCGGAGCTGGTCAAGCAACTGCTGGGAAAGACCTATGACGTGCCCGTGCCCCAGGTGGTGGCCGTGTGGCTGGAGGGAACGCCCGCGCCCGGCGTGGGCCCGCAGGACGTGGCCCTGGCCATTATCGGCGCGGTGTTCAAAAACGGCTTTGTGAAAAACAAGATTCTTGAATTCATGGGCCCCGGCATTGACGGGCTTTCGGTGGAATACCGCTGCGGCATTGACGTGATGACCACGGAGACCACCTGCCTGTCCTCCATCTGGCGAACAGACGACAAGGTGCGCCACTACCTTGCCCTGCACGGGCGCCAACAGGATTTCACCGAACTGGCCCTTCAGGCCCCGGCCTGTTACGACGGCCTGATCCGGGTGGACCTGGGCAAGATTGAGCCCATGATGGCCCTGCCCTTCCACCCCAGCAATGTCTTCCCCGTGGCCGAAGTGGTTCGCCATGCGGACGAAATTCTGGCCGCCGTGGACGCGGAGGCCGAGCGGCAGTTCGGCGGGGCCGGCAGGAGCCTGAACCTGCGCGGCAAAATCCGCGACGGCGGCGTCTGGGTGGACCAGGGCATCATCGCGGGCTGCGCGGGCGGTTCCTTTGAAAACATCAGCCTCACCGCCGCCATTCTGGACGGCAAGAGCACGGGCAACCAGGCCTTCAGCCTTTCGGTGTATCCGGCCAGCGAGCCGCAGGCCCTGGCCCTGGTGCGCAACGGTTCCACAGCCAGGCTGATGGCCGCCGGCGCGGTGCTTAAAAACGCCTTCTGCGGCCCCTGTTTCGGCGCGGGCGACACCCCGGCCAACGGGGCGCTGTCCATCCGCCATTCCACCCGCAACTTCCCCAACCGCGAAGGCTCCAAGCCGTCAGGCGGCCAGCTTTCCGCCGTGGCGCTCATGGACGCCCGCTCCATCGCGGCCACGGCCGCGCGCGGCGGACGTCTGACCCCGGCCACGGATCTGGACTGGAAGTCGCCGGAACTGGATGTGGACCTCAGCTATCACTTCGAGCCCCTGATCTACCAGCGCCGCGTGTACAACGGCTTTGGCGCGCCCAGGCCGGAAACCCCTCTGATCTTCGGCCCCAATATCGCGGACTGGCCGGAAATGAGCCCCCTGCCCCGGCATCTGCTGCTTCAGGTGGCCAGTGTGATCACCGACCCCGTAACCACCACGGACGAGCTGATTCCTTCGGGCGAAACCTCTTCCCTGCGCTCCAATCCTCTCAAACTGGCGGAGCACGCCCTGTCCCGCAAAGACCCCGCCTATGTGGACCGGGCCAAGGCCTTTCAGGCCTTGGAAAAGGCCCGCCTGAACAATCCCGCGGATCCGGAACTGCTGGCCCGCGTGCGTGAAATCTGCGCCGCCTGCGACGGCCAGACCGGCATGGAAGACTTTTTCGCCGGGCAGCAGCCCCTGAAACATATCGGCCTGGGCACCACCATCTTCGCGGTCAAACCGGGCGACGGCTCGGCGCGCGAGCAGGCGGCCTCCTGCCAGAAGGTGCTGGGCGGCTGGGCCAACCTGGCTGTGGAGTACGCCACCAAGCGCTATCGCTCCAACCTGATCAACTGGGGCATGCTGCCCTTTGTGGTCGATGCGGGCCTGGCCGATGCCCTGCGCGTGGGCGATTATCTGGTAATCCCGCATATCCGCGAGGCCGTGGAGGAAAAACGGCCCGTCATCCTGGCGTGTCTGGTTCATGCGGGCGAGGACGGCGCACAGGGCAAGGCCCGTGCCGAGCAGATCAGCCTGAACCTCAGGGAACTGACCGACGACGAGCGGCAGATCATCCTGGACGGCTGCCTGATCAATTTCTACAACAGCCAGCGGACGGCGTAAGCGCCGCCGCATCCGTATACAGGGCCGGTTCGCGCCATATGCGGACCGGCCCGCTTTCGTCTCTCGACGCCGCGCGCTTCTTCCGGCATACTTGGCTCAGCTTCCAGCTTCAACCCGGCGGAGAAAACCATGCTCAGCGTGTTCGACCTCTTCAAGATCGGCATCGGCCCCTCCTCTTCCCACACCGTCGGCCCCATGCTGGCGGGCAATGCCTTTGCAGGGGAACTGCGCGCCAAAGGAGCGTTGCCGGATGCGGCCCGCATCCAGCTTGATCTTTACGGTTCCCTGGCGCTCACCGGCGAAGGGCACGGCACCATGGGCGCGGCGCTCAGCGGTCTGGAGGGCGAAGAGCCGCACAGCGCTGAGCCGGCGCGTCTGGCAGCGCGGGTCAGCGCCCTGAAACAGAATGCGGACCTGCTGCTGGCCGGTGAACGGCCCGTGCCCTTTGTCTATGCGCGGGACATGCTGGCGCACAAGGGAATGTTCCTGCCCCGCCACTCCAACGCACTGACCATCACAGCCTTTGACGCCCATGGAGCAAGCCTGCTGAGCAGAACATACTATTCCATCGGCGGCGGCTTCATCCGTACCGAAGAGGATTTTGACGCCGCGCAGGAGGAATATCCCACGCCGCCTTACCCTTATGCCACGGCCGGCGAACTCTTCGCCATCTGCGAAAGGGAAGGCAAAAGCATTGCGGATATTGTTCTGGCCAACGAGTGTTTCTGGCGTTCCGAGGCGGACGTGAACGCGCGCATGGCGGGCATCATCGCCACCATGCGCGATGCCGTGGAGCGGGGCTGCTGTGCGGACGGCGTGCTGCCCGGCGGCTACAATGTACGACGCAGGGCCCCCAACCTGCTGCGCAAGGTCAGCGCCCTTCAGGCCACGGGCCGCCGCGACCTCAGCCTGTGGCCCATGCTGTACGCCTTTGCCGTGGCCGAGGAAAACGCCTCGGGCGGCCGCATCGTCACCGCGCCCACCAATGGCGCGGCGGGCGTCGTGCCCGCGGTGCTGATGTACTATGCCAATTTCTACCCCCATGCCACGGAACAGGGGCAGCGCGACTTTCTGCTCACGGCCGGGGCCATTGGTCTTTTTTACAAGCTGAACGCCTCCATTTCCGGCGCGGAAGTGGGCTGCCAGGGCGAGGTTGGCGTGGCCTGCTCCATGGCCGCCGGGGCCTATTGCGCCGTGACCGGCGGCAGCGTGAAACAGGTGGAGGTGGCTGCCGAAATCGGCATGGAGCACAATCTGGGTCTGACCTGCGACCCGGTGGGCGGCCTGGTGCAGATTCCCTGCATTGAGCGCAACGGCGTGGCCGCCGAGCGCGCCGTGAACTGCGCCCAGCTTTCCCGTCTGGAGGATGGCCGCCAGCGCGTGGTCTCGCTGGATAAGATCATTGAGGTCATGTACCACACGGGCATTGATTTGCAGGCCCGCTACAAGGAAACCTCGCTGGGCGGTCTGGCCCAGGCCATCGGCGAGGCCTACCGCGACTGAGTGGCGCAAAAAGGCACAGTGGCAACAGGGCCTAAAACGGCAGACGCAACAGACGCAGACTGTCAGGCTGAATATAGAGCAAGCGACCGGCGCTCACGGCCTCAGGCCGGGTTACAAAGCTGTCTTTGCGGATGTTCAGGATAGCTTCGGCCTCATGGCTGGAATCAAAAAGATGCAGGATTTCGTCATCCGCACGGTCGGCGGTGGTCCAGTGCCGGTTCACCGGCGGCCCTTCCGGGGTCAGGCTGCGCATGAAACGAAAAATCACCGCCCGTCCGCCTGGCGGCGTAAGCCACTGCTGGCAGACCTGCCACACTTCGCTGGCTGAGGGCCGCGCCGCAGCACTGAAGGGCGCGCGCACTTCCAGGGGAAAGGCGCGGCTCTGCGCCCGCAGCATGCCGTCCACCAGATTGAGATAATCGGTTTTCTGTTCCAGCACGGCCCTGAAAGCCTCAGGCGCGCCCGCCAGGGCCAGCAGGGTTTCATTAAGAATGTCCCGCGCCTTGAGCACCCGTATGCCGTGGGTCAGGCGCAGGGCGTTGAGCACCGCGTAAATGGCGCAAAAGGTATCCAGCTTGCCCTGAAAAAACGGTTTGACCATACGGGCCCTCCGCGCCTTGTTATGCCTGCAACACCCGGACGGGTCAAGACAGCCGGAGCGGGGCCGCAGGGCTGACTCTCGCTGCGCTTTTCCTTTACAAGCCTGTGGCGCGCATGTATAAGAGGACATTCATCAACTATATCACAATACCTTGATATGCAGATATTAACCACTCCCCAGGAATTGGCGGCCCAATGCCGGGCCTGGCGCGCCCAGGGCGAGGATATCGCCCTGGTTCCCACCATGGGTTATTACCACGCCGGGCATGAGGATCTTATGACCCATGCGCGCGGTCTGGCCAGACGTCTGGTGGTCAGCCTGTTCGTGAACCCCGCGCAGTTCGGCCCCGGCGAGGATCTGGAAGCCTACCCGCGCGACGCCGAGCGCGACGCGGCCATAGCCGAACGCCACGGCGCGGACGTGCTTTTCATGCCTGAACCGGGCTGCATGTACATGCCTGACCACGCCACATGGGTGGAAGTGCCGGAACTGGCCAGGGGGCTTTGCGGGCAGAGCCGCCCCATCCATTTCCGCGGGGTCTGCACCGTGGTGCTCAAGCTCTTTCTGCTCACCGGGGCGGATGTGGCCGTGTTCGGTCAGAAGGACTGGCAGCAGCAGGCCATCATCCGCCGCATGGTTCGCGACCTCAACGTGCCCACGCGCATTGAGGCCCGCCCCACGGTGCGCGAGGCCGACGGGCTGGCGCTGTCCTCCCGCAATGTCTACCTGACCGCAGAAGAGCGCGCCCAGGCTCCGGAAATCCGCGCCGCCCTGCTCTATGCGCAAAAGCTGGTTCAGGAGGGCGAAAACAGCGCGCCCCTGCTGCGCGAAGCCGTGCTGCGGCGCTGGGCCGAGCGTCTGCCCCTGGGGCGGCTGGACTATCTTTCCATCGTGCACCCCGAATCGCTGGCTCCGCTCGGCGCTGTGGACGGCCCGGCGCTCATGGCCTGCGCGGTGCGCATGGGCAAGGCCAGGCTTATCGACAATATTTTGCTGCGCCAATGACGGCGGCGCACCCACGCAAGGATCAGAGAAGGAGAATGCAATGCAAACCAAGGGAAAATACTTTTTCACCTCCGAATCCGTGACCGAAGGGCATCCCGACAAGGTGGCCGACCAGATTTCCGACGCCGTGCTGGACACCCTGCTGGCCCAGGATCCGGACGCCCATGTGGCCTGCGAAACCCTGGTGACCACGGGCATGGCCGTCATTGCCGGCGAAATCAGCACGCGCGGCTACGCGGACCTGCCCACTGTGGTGCGCGACACCATCCGGAACATCGGCTACAACAGTTCGGAAATGGGCTTTGACTGGCAGACCTGCGCGGTCATTTCCTCCATCGACCACCAGTCTCCTGACATCGCTCAGGGCGTGCTGCGCACCAAGCCCGAAGATCAGGGCGCCGGCGACCAGGGCATGATGTTCGGCTATGCCTGCAATGAAACCGCCACCCTGATGCCCGCGCCCATCTACTGGGCCCACCAGCTTTCGCTGCAACTGGCCCGCGTGCGCAAGGACGGCATTGTGGACTTCTTCCGCCCGGACGGCAAGACCCAGGTTTCCTTTGAATATCAGGACGGCAAGCCCGTTCGCATCAATAACGTGGTGGTTTCCACCCAGCATGCGGCCAGCGCCAGCCAGGAGGACGTGGCCGAGGCTGTGAAGAAGGAAGTTATCCGTCCCATTCTGGAACCCTCCGGCTATTTTGACGAAAAGGACTGCGAAATCTTCATCAACACCACGGGCCGTTTTGTGGTGGGCGGTCCCATGGGCGACTGCGGGCTCACCGGTCGCAAGATCATTCAGGACACCTACGGCGGCAGCGGCCATCACGGCGGCGGCGCGTTCTCCGGCAAGGACCCCTCCAAGGTGGACCGCTCCGGCGCGTACATGGGCCGCTACATTGCCAAAAACGTGGTGGCCGCCGGCCTTGCGCCGGTCTGCGAAGTGCAGATCGCCTATTGCATCGGCGTTGCCCAGCCTGTGAGCGTGCTGGTATCCTCCCAGGGCAACAGCGACATTCCGGACGAAATTCTGACCAGGGCCGTGCGCGAGGTCTTTGACCTGCGCCCCTATTTCATCAGCAAGCGTCTGGATCTCAAGCGCCCCATCTACGCCAAAACTTCCTGCTACGGGCATTTTGGCCGCGAACTGCCGGAATTTACCTGGGAAGCCACTGACGCGGCGGCCGATCTGCGCACCGCCGCGAAAGTCTAGGCTTTTTTCGTTCGCCACTTTTGTTTCTGACGCGAACATCCCGTTACAGGCAGGCCTGTAGCGGGATGTTTTCTTGCCAGGGGCCGGGGCCTTTCATATACTTGTACTCCATTGGCGCGGAGCAATGCGGATCGGCGCGGAGAGTCGGCCGTTCCCGCATTTTACCCACAGCGGCGCGACAGCGCGCGGAACACGAGGCGGAACATGGCTGGCAATACCTTCGGGCGCATCCTGCGTCTGACCACGTTTGGAGAATCCCACGGGCCGGGTCTGGGCGGCGTGCTGGACGGCTGCCCGGCCGGTCTGGAGCTGTGCGAAGCCGACATTCAGGCAGAGCTGGATCTGCGCAAGCCCGGCCAGGGGCCCACCGCCACCAAGAGGAAAGAGTCCGACACGCTGCGCCTGCTCTCCGGCGTGTTCGAGGGTCGCACCACAGGCACGCCCATAGCCTTTTACATTGCCAATGAGGATCAGCGCTCGCGCGATTACGGCAATCTGGCCGAAGTATTCCGGCCCGGCCATGCGGACTGGGGCTATTTTGCGAAATACAACGGCATCCGGGACCATCGCGGCGGCGGGCGCTCCTCGGGCCGGGAGACGGCGGCGCGCGTGGCGGGCGGCGCCATCGCCAAAAAAATACTGGCCCGCGCGGGCGTTATCGTGCAGGCCGCCTGCGTGGAGCTGGGGGGCATTGCCGTGCCCGCCGGGGATGTGGATATGGAGCGCGCCCAGGGTCGCCCCTATTTTGCGGCCTCCGACGCCGCGCCGCCCCTGTGGGACGCGGCTGTGGCCGAAGCCCGCAAGGCCGGCGACACGTTGGGCGGCATCGTGCAGATAGTGGCCCGCCATGTGCCCGCCGGGCTGGGCGAACCGGTTTTCGACAAGCTGGAGGCCGTGCTGGCCCATGCCGTCATGAGCGTGGGCGCGGTCAAGGGCGTGGAAGTGGGCGAAGGCTTCGCGGCGGCCCGCCTGCGCGGCTCGCAGAATAATGATCCCCTGCTGCCCGGCGCGGACGGCGCGCTCTCTTCCGTCCGTTTCGTCTCCAATCACGCGGGCGGCATTCTGGGCGGCATTTCCAGCGGGCAGGATATTGTGCTGCGCGCGGCCGTCAAGCCCATTGCCTCCATCGCCCAAGAACAGCGGAGCGTGGACACGCAGGGCCGGGCCGCCGCCGTGCTGATCGAAGGCCGTCACGACCTGTCGGCCATTCCGCGCATTGTGCCCGTGCTTTCGGCCATGACCGCCCTGGCTCTGGCTGACGCCCTGCTGTTGCAAGGCCGCATGGAGCACGGCCTGTGAAGGCTCGCGCCACGGCGGAAACACGTTCCCTGGCGGACCTGAAGTCTGTGGGCAAGGCCTCGCTGGCGGATTTCCGCCTGCTGGGCGTGCACAGCGTGGCGGATCTGGCCGGGGCTGACCCGCGTGAACTTTACGAACGCCTCTGCCGCCTGCAAGGCGTCACAGTGGACATCTGCCAGTACGATCTTTTCCGCTGCGCCGTGGCCCAGGCCCGCGATCCGCATCTGCCGCCGGAACAGCGCGACTGGTTCTGGTGGTCGCGACGGCGCAAGGCGAGCGCCGTCGAACCAGGCGGGGCGGAGGACTGATGGCTGATCTGCCCCTGCTGCGCGACCCCGACGCCGTGGAGCTTACCGGCTCGGTGGAGCGCGTGGTCTTTCACAATGAAGAAAACGGCTATACCGTGCTGCGGCTGCTGCCGGACAAGGCTTTGCCCGGCGCGTCCAGGGTGACAGGCGCGCCGCCGCGCGCCGTAAGCCGCGATCCTGTCACCTGCGTGGGTCATATGGTCAGCCCCCAGGCCGGCGTGCACCTCAGGGTGGCCGGGCGCTGGGTGAACAACGCCCGCTTTGGCCGCCAGGTGGAGTTTTCCGGCTGCGAAGAAATGCTGCCCGCCACCAGCGAGGGCATCCGCCTCTATCTGGCCTCTGGCCTGATCAAGGGTGTGGGCGAGGAACTGGCCGGGCGCATTGTGCAGGCTTTCGGCACGGACACCATCCGCGTGCTGGACGAGGAGCCGGAACGTCTGCTCCAGGTGCGCGGCGTGGGCCGCAAAAGTCTGGCGCGCATTCAGGAGTCCTGGGCCGAGCATCGGGGCATGCGCGACCTGCTGCTTTTTCTCCAGCCCCACGGCATCACGCCGGCCTATGCCGTGCGCATCTACCGGGCCTACGGCAGCCAGGCCCTCAACGTGGTGCGCGAAAATCCATACCGGCTGGCTATGGATATCCACGGCATCGGCTTTGTCACGGCTGACGCGGCGGCCGCCAAGCTCGGTTTCGAGCCGGATCACCCCCTGCGCATCCAGGCGGGAACGCTCTATATCCTGCAAAAAGCAACGGATGACGGCAATGTTTATCTGCCCGAAGCCAGACTGGCGCGCGAGGTCTGCTCCCAACTGAATGTGGAGCCGGAACAGGCTCTGGAAGCCATCGCCGCTCTGGAGCTTGACGAACGTCTGGTGCGCGAAGAACTGGAAGCGCCCGGCCAGGCCGTTCCCGACGAGACAAACGCGGAGGACGGAGAAGACGGCAATGAGGTGGGCGTCTACCTGCGCCGCTACCATCATTGCGAAACCAAAACCGCCTTTTATCTCCAGCGCCTGCTGCACTCGCCCAAAGCCGTGCGTTTTGAAAATCCTGACGCGCTGGTGGACAGAATCGCCGGCCAACTGCCCATTGCTCTGGCTCCGGAACAACTGGAGGCCGTGCGCACGGCGGCGCGCAGCAAGATCATGGTGCTCACCGGCGGACCGGGCACGGGCAAAACCACCATCATCAATGCCATTATCAAACTGTTCGGCGAAGTGCGGGCGCGCATTCTGCTGGCCGCGCCCACGGGCCGGGCCGCCAAGCGCATGGCCGAAACTTCGGGCCGCGAGGCGCGCACCATCCACCGCCTGCTGGAATACAGCCCCAAGGAAGACGGCTTCGCCCGCAACGAGGACAATCCCCTGGCCTGTGGCCTGCTGGTGGTGGACGAAGCCTCCATGATGGACACCCTGCTCTTCTACCATCTGCTCAAGGCCGTGCCCCTGGGCGCGACCCTGGTACTGGTGGGCGATGTGTACCAACTGCCCTCGGTGGGGCCGGGCAATGTGCTGGCGGACATCATCGCTTCGGGCGTGACGCCGGTGGTGGAGCTGACCGAAATTTTCCGCCAGTCCGCCGAAAGCGCCATCATCTGCAACGCCCACCTCATCAATCACGGTGAGGTTCCGAATCTGGAATCCAGCAGGGAACGCCTCTCGGATTTTTACTTCATCCACCAGAACAACCCGGAAAAAGCGGCGGACATGATGGTGGATCTGGTGAAAAATCATATTCCGCGGCGCTTCGGTCTGGACCCGGTGGACGACATCCAGGTGCTCACGCCCATGCACAAGGGGGCCGTGGGCGCGGGGCAGATGAACGCGCGCCTTCAGGAGGCCCTGAACCCCAACGGCCTCGAAGTGCGACGGGGCGAGCGGGCCTTCCGCCTGCGCGACAAGGTCATGCAGGTGCGCAACAATTATGAAAAGGATGTTTTTAACGGCGACATGGGCCGCATCGTCTTTCTGGACCCCAAGGAGCGCACGCTGAGCGTCAGTTTTGACGAGCGCGTGGTTCCCTATGATTTTGACGAGCTGGACGAACTGGCCCCGGCCTATGCCATTTCCATCCACAAGTCACAGGGGTCGGAATACCCGGCCGTGGTCATTCCCATCATGATGCAGCATTATGTGCTCTTGCAGCGCAACCTCATTTACACGGGCGTGACGCGCGGCAAAAAACTGGTGGTGCTGGTGGGCGAGGCCCGCGCGCTGCACATGGCCGTCAAAAACAATAAAACCCGCCGGCGATACACGCACCTGGCCCAGCGTCTGAACCCTGCCTATTGATGGCGCATTCCCGCGCCCATGCGGGCGCGCCTTTGTCAACGTCAATGCCCATTACAGTTTCGATTGAAAATGTAAATTTTCAATCTGCTCGTCGCCGTCATTTCGCGGAAAAAGTGTGGTTTTTCCGATCATTGGGCGCGGTTGTCCGCTTGTGCGGCCAACAGAGCATTTACCTGATTTCATCAGAGAAATGCTCTGGCTCCGGAACACAGGGCTTCATGCCAGAACAGCTTCGGACATCCCGGCCTGCCCATTACATCCGTGTTCTCAGGCGGCTCCGGCGGGCAGGCGGCGATCTTTCCGGCCAGGACGCTTTCAATGGACAGGCGGATCACGCGGCTCAGATACGCCCGTTCCGCGTCATTCAGAGAAAAGGAAAGCGTCATGCGGCCTCCTGACGGGTTTCAGATCCTTATCTCACGCCCCTCAAAACAAGAAATGCCACAACAATGTTGCGGCAGATCTTGCAAAAAACGACGCGGCGCGCAAAGCGCGGTGTTTTGCCTTTTTCACGGCAATGGCGGCTCCGGGGGAATGTATTGAGCCATAAATGCCCCAGGCAGATGCAGCCTGACGGCGTGAAAAGACCAAAACCGCTTTGCGCCTGATACTCCGCGACAAACTGTTTCGGGGCATCAGCCGTCAGGCGCGGGCCTGATCCGGCGGCGCGACCGCCGTGAGCGAGGCGAAACCACGCTTGCGGCGAAAGCCGCTTAACCTTCGCCCTCAGCGTGGGACTGCTTGCCCGCGCCTTTCAGGCCGTACATGGTGGTGGAACCGGAAGACCAGAATTCCAGCACCTCTTCGTTGACCAGCTTGGTGAGAACCTTCTTCACCTCACGGGGCCCCTTGTCCGGAAAGAGTTCCAGAAAGTCCTTGAAATAAAACTTGGACTTGGCGGCGGATTTGCCTTTCAGAAACTCAATAACAACATCTTTGTCGTCAGCCATGAGCTTTCTCCTGTCCCGGCGGCGCGCATGCGCGCCGCCGGGTTTGCAAGTTGCCTAGAACTTGAACTGGGTGCTCTGCCGCCATGTGTAGTAGGCGGAATCGCGGAAGTCGTCGATCAGGTGATGGGTGAACTCAAGGCCGGTCAGCTTGAAGAAGCTTTCCCAGCCGATGCGCTCGGCCCATTCGCCCAGGCGCTCGTATTTTTCGGCGTTGGCGGCGTAGACTTCGACAATGTGCTTCACGGTCTTGGTCAGGCTGGGCCAGCGCGGCGGTTCGTTGGGGATATAGCCCACAACCACCTTGGAGAACTTGGGCATGGAGATACGGTTGGAAACCTTGCCGCCCACCATGATGGCGATGCCGTCGCCCTCGCTGTCGGCGATGGGCAGGGCCGGGCACATGGTGTAGCAGTTGCCGCAGTACATGCAGCGGTCTTCCTTGATGGCGATGGAGTTCACCTTCTCGCCGTTGTGCTCCACCTTGGTGGGACGCACGGCGGCGGTGGGGCAGGCGGCCACGGCCAGCGGAATTTCGCAGAGCTGATCGGCCCATTCGTGGTCGATCATGGGCGGCTTGCGGTGAATGCCCACCAGGCCGATGTCCGAGCAGTGCACGGCACCGCACATATTGATGCAGCAGGCCAGGGCCACGCGCACAGGCGCGGGCATGCGCATGTTCTTGAACTCGTCAAACAGGGCGTCCATCACACATTTCACCGGGCCGGAGGCGTCGGTGGCGGGCGTGTGGCAATGCACCCAGCCCTGGGTGTGGATCATGTTGCTGACGCTGGCGCCCGTGCCGCCCACGGGGAACTTGAAGGAGCCGCCGTCGAACTTGCGGGAGTTCAGATCGTCGCGCAGGGCCTTCATGGTGGCTTCGTCCTCCACCATGAATTCGATGTTGTTACGGGTGGTCCAGCGCAGATAGCCGCCGCAGTACTTGTCGGCGATATCGCACAGCTCACGGATATGCGTGATGGACATGGTGCGGGTGCCGCCCACGCGCACGGTGTAAACCTTGTCACCGCTTTCGGCCACGTGCATCAGCACGCCGGGCTCCAGAATTTCATGATAGAGCCACTTGCCGAAGTTCTTTTTGATCACCGGCGGGAGATATTCGTCATACTTGTGAGGGCCAATGTCGGAAATGCGGCCTTCCATCGGTTTCTGGGGATTGTACCCGGTAGAAATAAAAGCCATGTTCGTGTCCCCCTTATAACTAGCGTTGATGGCGTTTACGGAAATCGGCGAGGTCGCGTTTCCAGCCGCCGGGCACTTCCTCTTCCTTGAAGAAGATGAAGGGATTGGTACGCGGCGCTTTCACCTGACAGGGCATAGCCGGCGTGTCGGTGACTTCCAGCAGCTTCTGGAAGGAGAGGCGCTTCATGGTTTCGCCCACGCGCTCGCGGTTTTTGCCTTCTTCCATCCACCAATCCCAGATTTTTTCGATGACTTCCTTAATGTCGTCATAGGGGGCTTCACAGGAGATGAAGGGAACAAGCAGCGAACCCATCTGCGCGCCGTCCACCACAGGGGCCTTGGCGCCCACCAGAATGCTGGCGCCGCGCTCGTCGCCGATGTGCAGGGCCTGGGGCATGGTGTTGATGCAGTGCATGCAGCGCACGCAGTCGGCGGTCTTGATGGAAAGCTTGGAACCGTCCCACTTCATGCAGTGGGAGGGGCAGCGGTCAATGACTTCCTTCTGGAGGTCGAACTTGCCCCAGTCGCGCCCGGCGTGCGCGCCGGCGTTGGGTTTGATCTCGCCGGCCACATAGGCCTTGACCTTTTCCTGGTCGATCTTGATGTCGTCCTTCCAGGTGCCCACCACGGCAAAGTCGGAACGGGCCATGGCGCACACGCAACCGTTGGGGCAGCCGTCGAACTTGAACTTGAACTTGTAGGGGAAGGCCGGACGGTGCAGCTCGTCCTGATAGTCCATGGTCAGCTGATAGCACATGTCCTGCGTGTTGTAGCAGGCGTACTCGCAGCGGGACTGCCCAAGGCAGGCGGCGGGCGTGCGCAGGTTGGAGCCGGAACCGCCAAGGTCCACATTCATCTTGTGGGTCAGCTCGTGGAAGATTTCTTCCAGCTGGACGGTCTGGGTGCCGATCAGCACGATGTCGCCGGTGGAGCCGTGCATGTTGGTGATGCCGGAACCGCGCAGATCCCAGATGTCGCACAGGTCACGCAGGAACTTGGTGTTGTAGTACTTGCCCGAGGGCTGGGCCACGCGCATGGTGTGAAAGTGAGCCACGCCGGGGAACTGTTCGGGCTGGTCGCAGTAACGGCCGATGACGCCGCCGCCGTATCCGAACACGCCCACGATGCCGCCATGCTTCCAGTGCGTTTCCTTTTCATTGTAGGAAAGCTCCAGCACGCCCAGCAGATCTTCGGGGGCATCCACGGGAATCTGATAGTCAAGGCCCTTGGGGTTCGCGGCGCGCACGGCCGCTTCCTGTTTGATGTCAGACACAAAGCTCGGCCAGGGGCCGCTTTCAAGCTGGTCCAACAGGGGAGTTGCATGTTTCGCCATTGCCATACCTCCACTAAGGTTGATTGCATCACGCCACCGCGTGACATGCCGTTCCGCTGCGCCAATCCCGGAGCATCGCAAAACGGTCTTCTGCGCGTAGCCGATCCGCGGCGGAATGCCTCCCGCCCCGGTGCTGCCGGCAACTTTGTCAAGCCGCCGCGACGCCCGCTCCGCCACAGCGGAACGCCCCATAGGGATCAGGAATGAGCGGGCGAGCCAGAGCCTCGGCCCCTCGGGCCGCAACGCGGTCTTTTTGTTGCATATCCCATTTTTTCCCTGATGACAACCGCTAAACCCAACATTGACCGCATTTTCGGCGGGCGTGACCGCTCGCCCGCCGAAGGCGGCGCATGCTCTTGGCAAAGACGGCGCTTTCGGCATAGAATAACGGCGCTTCACATTTCCATGCCCAGAACACAACCACAGCAGGCAAACGGACAGCCATGAAAGACGAACGCGGCTTGTATTACCACCCGCAGGCCGGCAACAGCCAGGCCAGGGTCTATGTGCGACGGGGGCCGGACGGCGAAGTGGAATTCCGCCTCTGGCAGGCGGATCACCCCGAAGTCTGGGAGCGTCACCCCTGGCTCAGCCTGGACGTGCTGCATAGCGCGGCCCGCCTGTACCAGACGGAGCGCAACAGGGAGGCCGACCCTCTCAGGCTTTACGATCTGGCCGTGGCCAGAGCCCTGCTGCGGGAGAGCGAAGCGTGAGCGGCCGCTGGCTGCCGGCCAACAGAGCCTTTTTTGTACGCGATCTGGTGCGCGACTATTGCATGGTATTCCGCCTGTTGTCCGACCAGAAGCGACGCTTTGAGCGCGACGGCGCGGTGTCCTACTCGGCCCTGCGCGATCTGCTGGGCGAGGCCATGCGCAAGGGCGTGTTCTGGCGTCTCAAGGACACGGCCCATCACCTGTTTCGCAACACGGCCCGCCCGGCTTCCGCGACACTGCGGGGCCGGGGCGACGCGCTCCGGCAATGCGCGGACGGCCGGCACACCGACGGCGCGGCGGCGCAAAGTCCGGTGGAAGCCCTTATAGACTGGTGCGTGGGGTACGCTTTTCACGAATGCGCCAAACTCAGGGAAGACGCCTTTCAGGGACAGCATTACGCCAACCGCCTGAGCCAGTTGCGCCGCCATCCGGCGCTGACCGGCGAGCTGTATGACCCGCTGGGCGCCCTGGCCGCCCAGACCGCCGAAAGCTCGGCGCGCGAACTGGAACGCATCCTGCATGTGCTCTCGCACGGACTCTTTCTGCTGACGCGCTATCTGACGGCTGAGGGCAAAAACGGCCGCCTGGCCCGCTGGCTGGCCTGCGAGGAGGCGCTGGCCCGCGAGGTGTTCGGGCGGTATTATCCGGATCTGCTCACGGCGCTGTATGACGGCGAGCCCGCGCGCCTGTATGCGCTGGCCGCGCGGGACCTTCTGGAATCCGGCCGGCATGAGCCCGCCCTGGTTCTGCTGCGGCGAACCCGCCAACGAAATCTGCTCAATGCCGAGGGGCTGGAACTGCTGCACAGGCTGGAGGCCGGTTGCTCCGAAGAGTATGATGCGGCACATTGCGCCGCCTGCGCCCGGAGCGGCGCGGCGCGCTGCATGAACGTCCCGGAGCGCGAGGCATGAACGACGCTTTCCGCGCCTTGCGGATATGCCTGGTTCTTGTGCTCTGCGCGCTGCTGCTGAACGGCTGCGGTTCGCGCTCCTGGCGCAAGGGCGGCGTGCCGGGCAGCAAGCCCTACACCGTGCGCGGCAAGACCTATTATCCGCTTAAATCCGCCCACGGCTTTGTGGAAGTGGGCGTGGCCTCCTGGTACGGACCGGGTTTTCACGGCAAGAAAACCGCCAATGGCGAGCGCTACAACCAGTACGCCATGACAGCGGCCCATAAAATCCTGCCTTTGGGCACCAAGGTGCGCGTCACCCACCTGGGCAACGGCCGCTCCGTCATCGTGCGCGTCAATGACCGGGGCCCCTTTGTGGAGGATAGGGTCATTGACCTTTCGCGCGGCGCGGCCACGCGCCTGAACATGATGGGTTCGGGCACGGCCAGGGTGCGCATCCAGAGCCTGGGCGGCGTTCCCGAAATGCGTGAGGACGGCGACATGGCCGGCCCCTTTTATGTGCAGGTGGGGGCCTTCGCCAGCAAGGACAACGCCTACAAGCTGATCAACATCCTGACCCGCTCCGGCCACAAGGGCCGCCTGCAATTCGGCAGCAACAACATGTGGAACGTGCAGGTGGGACCGTGGCAGGATTCCAATGGAGCGCAGCAAATGCTGGAGCTGTTCAAGACTCTCTATCCCCATGCCTTTGTGGTGGGGGGAAACTGATTCGCCACAGTAAGATCACGGTACGGAGAGAAGGCATGAGAGAGAGAGAGAGAGAGAGAGAGAGAGAGAGATGCATAGTCCCCTGTTGCCCGCCTTGCATTCAAAATCGCTGGAAGATATTCAACAGGATCTTTTCAGTCTCTTCAAACAGACCTGTACCGGCATCGTCCATATTGATCTGAAGCAGCGAACGGCAGTTGTTCTGCACAGCAACGACAGAACATGGACTGTCGGCAATGTCTACGACTGGGATCAGATGCTGCGCGTGTACAGCAACACCTTTCTTGACGAGCGCGACATCCGCACGGCCATGCGCAGCTTTTCCGCAGAGCATCTGCTGGCTCTTCTCCATGCCGGGCAGCACTCGCTGTCGCTGAATGTCCGCTATAACATGAAAGAGCTGCGCTGGGTCAATGTGAGGGCATATTTGCTGCAACGCGAAAAAGACGCGCTTCCTTCCGCCTATATCATACTCACCGAAGCCAACGAGGAATGTCTGCTCAATACCATCGTGAACTGCTATGTGTACAACAATTGCGACTATTTTATCTATCTGAACACAGCGGACAACAGCTACACCATGTTCAGCGGAAGCAGCGACGGCGCCCCCATGCTCCCGGCCCATTGCGACGATTACGCCGCTGCGGTCGTCAAATATGCCAGTACCCATGTGGTTCCGGAAGACCAGGAAATGGTCATCCGCGAAATGAGCATCGCGCGCGTGCGGGAACAACTGGACAAAAACGGTCTGCACGCCTTTTACTGCGGTGTCATTGATCCGGTGCGCGGCTATACCAGAAAACGCCTGGAATACCGCTATTACGACCAGCCTTCCGGCATGGTTCTGCTCTCCCGCACTGACGTCACCACCATATATATTGAACAGCAGGCGCATGAAAAAGAGCTGGAGAGCGCTCTGCGACAGGCCAAGACAGACCCTCTGACCGGCCTGCTCAATTACCAGGGCGCATTGGAACACAGCATGGATCTGCTGCGGCAGTGCAGCAGGGGGGCGGCATTCTTTTTCATTGATCTTGATAACTTCAAGGTAATCAATAATACGCTGGGGCACGCCAGAGGGGATGAATTTCTGCGCCAGACAGCGGCTGTACTGCGGGCGGAGATGCGCCCCGGCGATATGGTGGGACGCGTGGGGGGCGACGAATTTGTGGCCCTGCTGCCCGGCCTCACGGCCACAGCGACGGTGGAAAAACGGGCGTCACGTCTTTGCGATGCCCTGGCCCGACTGGCCGACAGGCATGTGCCGGGTCTGCCGGTTTCATGCAGCATCGGCATTGCGCTGGCTCCCAAAGACGGCGAGGATTACAAGAGTCTGGCCTATACGGCCGACATGCGGCTCTATGCGGCAAAGGCCAAAGGCAAGAATGGCTACTGTCTCTGACAGGACAGGCGCATCTGGAGCCTTTTGCTTTTGAAATGGGAAAATTTCAAAGGCAACGCCGCATTGGCCTGAAAAGCGAGGTTTTCAGGCTCAATGGACGTGTCCGCCCTGCCGCCGCTGAGCGGAAAATATTATGGCAGCTTACAGGTTGGCCGCGTACCAGTCCCCCGCCAGGCGCAGCCCCTGGCGCACGTCATAGCCCGGCGCATAACCCAGCAGGTTTTCGGCCCTGCTGATGTCCGCCAGCGAGTGGCGCACGTCGCCCGCGCGAAAATCGCGGTGCACGGCTTCGGCTGTGGCGGCCGCGGGCAGATGGCGGCTCACTTCCTCACGAATCAGCAGAAAGAGCTCGTTGAGCGTGGTGCGCTGGCCAAAGGCCACGTTGTATATCTTGTCGCGGGCCTCGGCGCGGGCGCAACTGGCCAGCAGATTGGCCTGCACCACGTTGTCGATGTAGCAGAAGTCGCGGCTGGTTTCGCCGTCGCCGTTGACGTAGACGGTTTCCCCCCTGATCAGACTGGCGAACCACTGCGGAATCACCGCCGCATACGCGCCGTAGGGGTCCTGGCGCTGGCCGAAGACGTTGAAATAGCGCAGGCCAATGCTGGTGAAGCCGTAACAGCGGGCGAAAACATCGGCGTAAAGCTCGTCCACATACTTGGTCACAGCGTAGGGCGAGAGCGGACGGCCGATCTTGTCCTCCACCTTGGGCAGTTCCGGAGAGTCGCCGTAGGTGGAGGAGGAAGCGGCGTACACGAAACTTTCCACCCTGGCGTCGCGCGCGGCCACCAGCATGTTCAGAAAGCCGTCGATATTGCAGCTGTTGGAAAGCAGGGGATCGTCAATGGAGCGCGGCACAGAACCCAGGGCCGCCTCGTGCAGCACATGCCGCACGCCGTCGCAGGCCTTGCGGCAGGTATCCAGATCGCGGATGTCGCCCTCAATGAAGGTAAAGCGCCGCCAGGCTTCCGGCCCCACCAGGTCGCGGACCATATCCAGATTTTTCTGATAGCCGGTGAGAAAATTGTCCAGGCCGACCACGGTCTGACCCATTTTCAGCAGATGCTCCAGCAGATTGGAGCCGATGAAACCGGCCACGCCCGTCACCAGCCAGCGGGACGGGGCGGCGGTCATGCTTTCGCACAAGGCGGCATAGGCGCTCATGAGCATATCCTGTTTTCAGTTTGAATGTTGAAAAATGCGTGGCCTCATGGCCGTTCGTTCTTGTAGCGCGCGCGGTTCGGCCTGTAAAGAATGCCTTTGCGCCCCTCTTTTCAGGGTCGTGCGCAGGTGCTATAGGCAGAGCCATGCCGTATGGGCCGGGCAAGTGCGCCGCCATCACGGCGGAAGGGAGAAAGCAAGACATGAAAATCATCGTCCTGGGCAACCAGGCCAGGGCATTGTCCAATTTCTGGAGCGTGCTGATCCGCCGGATGCGGCAGGGCGGCCATGAGGTTCTCTGCTGCGCGCCTCCGGGCGACCCCGAAGCCGACGCGGCCCTGAAGGGCCTGGGCGCGGCGGTGCTCCACTACCAGCTCGACCGCAAGGGCCTCAACCCCCTGCATGACGCGCGCACTTTCGCGCAACTGCGGCGGATATTCGCTGAAGAAAAGCCCGATCTGCTCTTCGCCTCCACCATCAAGCCGGTCATTTACGGCTGCATGGCCGCCCGGCGCGCGCGCGTGCCGCACGTTTACGCCACCATCACCGGCCTGGGCTACGCCTTTGAAGCCGACAGCCTGTTCAAGAAATGCGTCAATCGTCTGAGCGTCCTGCTCTACCGCATGGCGCTCAGAAACGCGGAAGGCGTCTTTTTTCAGAATCAGGACGATATTCGCATTTTCCGCCAGTCGGGCATCCTGGACGCAGGCGCGCGCGTGCTCACGGCGCGCGGCACGGGCGTGGACATTGCGCGCTTCGCCCCCGCGCCCCTGCCCCCACTGCCGCCGCACGGCCCCGTGACCTTTCTGCTGGTGGGCCGCCTGCTGGAAGCCAAGGGTCTGGCGGAATATGCCGAGGCCGCGCGCCTGCTCAAAGGCCGTTACCCCCAGGCCCGCTTTCAGCTTCTGGGCCCGCCGGAAGAGGGCCTGGGCAGCGTGAGCCTTGACCGCATCAGAACCTGGGAGCATGAAAACGGCATGGAATATCTGGGCGAAACCAGAGACGTGCGGCCCCATGTGGCCGCGGCCCATGTGCTGGTGCTGCCCTCCTGGCGGGAAGGAACCCCCACCTCCATCATGGAGGGCATGAGTATGGGCCGCGCGGCTGTGGTCACGGATGTGCCCGGCTGCCGGGAGGTGGTGCGCGACGGCATCAACGGTCGCATGGTTCCGTTGCGCGACCCCGGGGCCCTGGCCGAAGCCATGGAAAGTTTCATCCTCGCGCCGGAAACCATTGCCCGTATGGGCACGGCCGGGCGAGAGCTGGCGGTCAGAGAATTTGACGCTGAAAAAGTGGCGGCCCGCATCCTTGAGGATATGCGCGTGCCCGCCGGGGCATAAAGGGAAATGCAATGATCAGTACATATCGCATGGCGCTTTTGCAGGTTCTGGATATTTTCTGCCTGCTGCTGGCGCTCACCGTCACCGGCGTGACCACCATCGCGCCGGATCTGAGCGTGTTCCACGACTATACCGGCGCTTCGCTGTTCACGGTCTTTTTTTACATGCTCTTTTTCTACATTCTTGACGCCTACAGCGTGGGGCAGGAAGACTTCAGGGAAACGGCGGGGCGGGTGCTGGTGGCCTGCGTGCTGGGCATCATTTCCTCGGCCACGGCTTCCTATTCCTTCGACCACTGGCGTTTCGACCGCGAAACCCTGCTGCTGCTCTTTGCCCTCTCCCTGGCCTTCAGCCTGGGCTGGCGCTGGTTCTATTACCGCAATGCGGACAAGCTGACCCACCCTCTGCGCATCCTGCTGGTGGGCGTGGACCGCGCGGGCAAGGTGCGCCAGTTGCTGGCCGAGGGCCTGCCGCAAGCCAGAATCATCGGCTATGTGGGCGAAAGGGATCAGGACCCGGATGCGGGCCCCTGCCTGGGCCCGCCCTTCAAGGCCCTGGACGCGGCCCACGAAAAAAGGGCCACCATGATTCTGCTGCTGCCTGACGCGCCCATTGATGACGACATCGCCCGCGACCTGCTGGAGGCCAAGCTGCGCGGCAGCATGGTGGTGGATATTCGCAGTTTTTACGAACATGTGGTGCAGCGCCTGCCCCTCTCGCAGATCAACGACGAGTGGCTGTTGCAGACCGAGGGCTTTTCGCTGAACACCCGCGGTTCACTGCGGCGGCTGAAACGGGCCCTGGACGTGCTGATTTCTCTGGTGCTGCTGATTCCGGCCACGCCCGTCATGCTGCTGACCGCTCTGATCGTGCGCCTGGAATCGCCCGGCCCGGTGATCTACCGCCAGGACCGGGTGGGCCTGTACGAAAAGGAATTTACGGTCTACAAATTCCGCTCCATGCGCGCGGACGCGGAAAAAGACGGCGCGGTCTGGGCCAGCGCCCACGACAGCCGGGTGACGCGCTTCGGCAGGTTCATCCGCAAGGTGCGCATTGACGAGCTGCCCCAGATCTGGAACATCCTCAAGGGCGACATGAGCTTCATCGGCCCCCGGCCCGAACGCATGGCCTTTGTGACGCGGCTCAAGCAGGCCATCCCCTATTACAGCCTGCGCCATACGGTAAAGCCGGGCCTCACGGGCTGGGCCCAGGTCTGCTACCCCTACGGCGCGTCAGAGGATGACGCCCGCCGCAAGCTGGAATACGACCTTTATTATATCAAGAATATGTCCATCCTGCTGGATATTCACATTATCTTCAAAACCATCGGTGTGGTGCTTTTTCCCAAGGGGGCGCGTTAGAACATTTATCTGATGAAATCAGGTACATGCTCTAGTTTCTGGCAAGCCCGGCAATGTCCAGAGCGCGAAAGACAGCGGCCGCCTCTTCCCGGTCCGGCGCCAGGGACAGAATTTTGCCGGCAAAAAAGAGAACATAGCGCTGAAAGGCGGGTTCCGCTCCGAACATTTCGCTGTAGCCGCGCCAGAGCCTGTCCAGCCAATTCAGCAGGGCTGGCGCGCCGTGGCGGACGCAATGCGCTTTCAGCGGGGCATAGATCAGGCCCGCGTGCAGGGCGGCCTCCGCGGGTCCGGCCCCTGCCCGGCCTTTTTGGGGGCGGGACAGCCCCAGACAGGGAAAAACATGCCCCAGCAGGGCCCGCACATGCCATTGCGGCACAAAGGGACGGCGAAAATAGCGGTAGCGCAGCAGCACTTCCGGCAGATTGGCGGCGCGCCGCCGCGCCCCCAGCAGCAGGTCGGCCCAGAAGGCGAAATCTTCGGCCCGCTCCAGGGCCGGGTCAAAGCGCAGGCCGTGGTCGCGCAGGACTTCCAGCCGCAGCATGCTGCACCCGTTGACTACGGACGCGCCGAAGACCGTGGCCGCCCGAACCTCTTCCGGCGCGGCGGGAAAGCGCTCCAGCAGCGTGGACTGGTGGAAGTATTGCAGCCAGCCGCCGCACACGTCCACATCCGGACGCGCGTCCAGAAAAGCCGCCTGCTTTTCCAGACGCCGGGGCATGGCCATGTCGTCGGCGTCCATCCAGGCCAGATACGCGCCGCGCGCCTCGTCCAGAGCCGCATTGCGCGCCGCCGCCCTGCCCTGATTGCTTTTCAGCCGGATCAGGCGAAGGCGTTTGTCCGCATAGGCTTCCACACGGCGGGCCGTGTCGTCTGTGGAACCGTCGTCCACCACCAGCAGTTCAAAATCCCGGCAGGTCTGCCTCAGAATGGAATCCACGGCCTCGTTAATATACGGGGCCGCATTGTGGGCGGGCATGGCAACGGTGATTCTGGGCATACGGCGGCTCCCGCTGCGGTATGGATTCAGCGCCGCGCCCGCGCGTACAGGGCGGCAATGGACTGGCGGTCCGCGCCGTACAGCATTTCGGCCCGCTCAAGTGGGGCCGGACGCCGCATGTGGGGAGTCGCCTCGCGAATCAGCTTTGCCAGCCGGGCAAAGACATTGCTGTGCCGCAGACACCAGGCGCGGCAGCGGGCCAGGGCCTCCCGCCGCTCTTCCCAGAAGTTGCCGCGCAGACAGCGGGCAATGCGCTCCATATTGCCCGCCTCATCCTCCGGGTCAAGCGCAAGAAAGCCGTCCGCCGAGCCTCCCGTGCCGCCGCAGACCGCGGCCAGATTGGGCGCGCCCAGATACAGGGGCAAGGCCCAGCCGATCCAGGCATCAGACAGCTTTTCCGTCCAGAAGTTGTCCAGATAGTTATTTTCCAGCACAAGATGGTATTTATAGGGGGCTATGGCTTCAGCCTTGTCGGACACGGGCCGGAAGCCCCGCCCGAAGACATCCAGATCATCCCCCAGCAGTTCCTTGAGACGCCGAACAAAATGGATGCGGCGGCGCTGCGCCTCGGTGGCCGTTTTGCTGGAACAGATGACCGAGATTTTTTTACCTTTTTCCGGCACAGGCAGATTTTCAATGTCGCTGAGGCGGGCGAACGCGGGAGAGAGGGGAACAGCGTCGCTGGCGGTTACTCCGTAGTGCCAGTTCAGGCAGGGATTTTCCAGATGCAGCGCGCGGGCTTCCACGCCCCGAAAAGCATAGGGGGAAATGACCGTGCCGAACTGCTCCAGATAGGCGCGCGGATAGCGCTTGATTTCCGGCGGCTCGGTGACAAAGAGCACGCGCCGTTCACGCGGAACGCGGGTCAGCGTGCCGGGCGGCGGCTCGTCAAAAACCGCCAGCCAACAGGCGCGGCAGTCCCTGTCCTCCAGAACAAAGCGCGTTTCCTCCCCCCGGCCCATGCCGCCGCAGCCGTCCACGGTCTGGCGCAGCCAGGGCCAGGCCGCGTGTATGGTGCAAAAAAAGCAATCCATGCTCCCCACTTCTTCTCTCAGCAACGGCGGATGGACAAATGCAAGCGGGCTTCAGACGGCACGGCGCGCGTCTGTGCGCCCCCGCCAGCGGCCGGATGTCCGCATCAGCCCGTCCCGCCGCAGCAGGCAGCAGGCGCAGCCGGGCAGGCTGTCAGCCAGGGCCAGGGCATCGCGCGGGGGCATGACCGACAGCGCCGTGGCCAGCGCATCGGCCATGAGACCGTCGGGCGCGGTCACGGTCACGCTGACCAGAGCCGAACTCTGGCCGGTGGCCGGGCTGACCAGATGGCTGTGCGTCTGCGCGGCGTCGTAAAACACTTCATAGCCGCCGGACGTGGCAATGGCCCCGCCCGCGGGCAGTTCCACCACCTGCGGATAGCGGCCCCGCTTCCGCGGGTCTTCCACAGCCACCCGCCAGGGCGCGTCCGGCCCTTTGCGGCCGCCCGCCACCATGTCGCCCCCGGCATTGACCAGATGATCCGGGCAGCCGGCGGCGGTCAGCTCGCGCGACATGCACTGGGCGATATGCCCCTTGGCAATGCCGTCCAGAGTCAGGCCCATGCCGGAACGCGCGAAGCGCAGGCGGTCGCTGTCCACCTCCAGATGTTCCGCGCCCACCAGCTCCAGGGCTGCATGCAGCTCGCTTTGGGTCAGCCGCGGGCTTCCTGCCGGATTGCGCCGCTCTTCCAGCAGGCGCAGCAAGGGCAGCACAGTCACGTCAAACGCGCCGCCGGTCAGCCGGCTTATGCGCCGGGCGCTTTCCAGCAAGGCCGTCAGCTCCGGCGGGGCGTCCGCCAGCATGCCGCCCGAGTTCAGCGCGGCCACCGGGGAGGCCGCCCCGAAACGGGTAAACACGTCCGCCAGGGCTCGACCACGGGCAAAGGCGCGCTCCAGGGCGTCTTCGGCCCGCGCGGCGTCAGCGTCAACCACGCTGACAGTCACCACAGTGCCCATGAAAAGACGGGTCTTTTGCAGAGGTTCCGGGCCTGAGGCCGCTCTGGCGGTCAGGGGCAGCGGAACGGGCGTCAGGGCGGAGACGCCCAGAAAGCCGCCGCACAGCAAGGCGGCGCGCAGAAAATAACGACGGCTGTGATTCAATTGCATGCTGCCTCCTCTCAGGCCCGGGACTGGGGACGGGAGGACTCCCCACCGGCGGGCGCCGGCGGCGTCGCCGCGTCCTCCACGGGCGCGTCGCTCTTTCTGGTGGAGCGCAAAATATGCCGCGGGCAGCCGCTTACGCAGACTTCGCCGCAGGAAGGACCATAGGAAAGGCACTGAAGCTGATCAATGACAATGCGGTTCTCTTCCAGACGCACGGCCCTGGCCGGACACGTTTTGACGCACTTGCCGCATTTGATGCAGCCCACGTCGCAGACATCCATGACCGCGCGCAGCTTGTCTCTGGTGTTGCAATACACCGCCACGCGGCCGCGCTGCGGCGTCAGTTCCAGTATGCCGCGCGGACAGGCGGCCACACATGCGCCGCAGCCCGTGCATTTGCCGCGATCCACGCGCGCCAGGCCGTCGCGCACTTCCATGGCCCCGAAGGGGCAGGCCTGCACGCAGTCGCCGAAACCCAGGCAGGAATACACGCAGACATCCGTTCCCCCGCGCATCAGAGCCGCCGCCGCGCAGGAGGGCATGCCCTGATACTGATAGCGCGGGGCCACCTTGCCGGCCAGCTTGTCGCAACGCCGCAAGGCGTAAAGAGGTTCGGCCTCCGCCACGGTCTTGCCGGTGAGCTCGCCCACGGCAATACTGACGGCTGCGCCGCCGGCGCAGCATTTATTGGCCGGAACCGAAGGATCATTGACCACCGCCGTGGCATAACCCTCGCAGCCCGCAAAACCGCAACCGCCGCAATTGGCCCCCGGCAGGGCCTCCAGCACGGCTTCCACCCTGGGGTCCTCCTTGACGTGAAAGACGCGCGAGGCCACGGCCAGAACGATTGAGGCCGCGAGCCCCAGGGCGAACAGGGTCAGAATGGAGACAAAGACCATAGCGGCAACCTCGGCTGACGTAACAATAACGAGCTTCTCACTCTCAGATATGACTTTTCTTTCACTTCGCAATGCCGCCCGCGCGACGCCTGACGTCCCCGGAATACAGAACGCCTCTTCTCTACTGCCCCATGCCCTTGAAGCCCATGAAGGCCAGCGACATCAGCCCGGCCATGACCAGGGCAATGGGCGTGCCCGCCATACATTTGGGCAGGCGGCAGGTGTCCAGCCGTTCGCGAATGCCGGCCATGAGCAGCAGGGCCAGGGTGAAGCCCAGGCCGTAGGCCACGCCCCAGAGCATGGATTCCAGCAGGCCGAAACCCTCGCGCTGCACCAGAATGGCCACGCCCATGACCGCGCAGTTGGTGGTGATCAGCGGCAGAAAAATGCCCAGAGCCGCATACAGCGGCGGCACGGCCTTTTTCAGGAACATTTCGACAAACTGCACCAGGGCGGCGATGACCACGATGAAAACAATGGTCTGCAAGTAACCGAGATTATAGGGGTCCAGCACATAGCGCTGCATCAGCCAGGTGCAGCAGGTGGACACGATGATGACGAAAATCACGGCCCCGCCCATGCCCAGGGCCACGCTTTTTTCCTTGGAGCAGCCCAGATAGGGGCAGTTGCCCAGATACTGCGCCAACACAATGTTGTTGACGAAAATGGCGGAGATAAAGATGGCAAAAATTTCCATGCGCCGCTCCTTTCACACGTCCGCGCGGGCCGGGACTAGGCCTCGTGGTTCATATGGCAGGCCTGGCATGCGCCGCAGCCCTGGGTCAGGGGTTGTGGGTCGCGGCCCTTGCGCCGCGCCTGCCAGACGTTGATCAGATTCATGCCCGCCAGAATCAGCCCCAGACAGATGAACGCGCCCGGCGCCTGAACCATGATCCGCAAAGGCTCGAAGCCCTCCCACATGACGGCATGGCCGAACCATGTGCCGTTGCCCCAGATTTCACGCAACGAACCCAGAAAGGTCAGGGACAGCGTGAAGCCCAGCCCCATGCCCAGGCCGTCGGCCACCGAGGCGGCCACGCCGTTTTTGGCGGCAAAGGCCTCGGCCCGGCCCAGAATGATGCAGTTGACCACAATAAGCGGCACAAAAATGCCCAGTTGCTGATACAGCGGATAGGCGTAAGCCTGCATGAGCAGCTCCACGGCCACCACCAGCGAAGCCGCAATGACGATGAAACAGGCAATGCGCACTTTCTTGGGAATGATGCTGCGCACCATGGAAATCAGCATGTTGGAGAGCGTCAGCACAAAAATGACCGCCAGCCCCATGCCCAGACCGTTGTCCGCCGAATTGGTCACGGCCAGGGTGGGGCAAAGCCCCAGCACCAGGCGGAAAGGCGGCAGCTCTTTCCAGAGCCCCTTGGTAAATTCCCGCATGACAGTCATGGCTGCCTCCTTGCAACAAAATCAGCGCGCCGCGCACGACGCTCCCGATCCAGAGCGGGACGCTCTGTGCGAAATGCCTTCTATTCAGCCCAGGCCTTGAGAATTTCCGGTTTGAGCCGGCTGTAAATCTGAGCCGCTCTGTTCACGGCCGCCACCACGCCGCCGGAAGAGATGGTGGCCCCGGAGACGCCGTCAATGCCGCCGCCCTGCGCCGTGAGAGCCACAGGAGCGCGCACGCCGCTGAACTGGCCGGCAAAGGCCTGTTCCGTCACGCGCATGCCCAGGCCCGGCGTTTCCTTGAGCGTGGTGACGCCTATGCCTGCCAGGCTGTCGTCTGTCACGTTGAAGCCCACCATAACCCCTATGTCGCCGCCGTAGCCCTTGCCCCGCTCTTCCAGAGCCACGCCCACCAGCCTGCCGTCGCGCAGCGCCGGAAAAACCGTGACCGCGCCGTGATCCAGCGCAAACCTGCGGCGGTCCGCAATAGGCGAGTTCCGGGCATGGGCAAACACCCGCGCCAGCGCCGGGCCCTGCACATAGGTCAGCACCTGCTCCTCAATGCGCGGCGCCGTGACCATTTTGAGATAGGACAGGGCAAAGCCCGACAATCCGCAGAGCGCCGACAGCACCACCACCATTCGCAACATGCCGATCATGACGAGCGCGCTCCAAAAGGCTTGGGCCGGATAAGGTCCAGCAAGGGGGTCAGCAGATTGACCAGAAGGACGGCAAAGGGCGTGCCGTCCACATAGACGCCGTATTTACGGATGGCAATGGTCAGCGCGCCGCCCAGCAGGCCATAAATGAACATGGGCAGCGGTCGGGACGGAGCGTTGGCCGGTTCCGTGGCCAGAAAGAAGCCGCCCAGCAGCACCGAGCCTGTGCAGAGGTGGAAAAAGGGCGAGGCGTTCAGGGCCGGGTCCAGCATATGACACAGGGCCGCCGGGCCCGCCACGCCCAGAAAAAAGCCCAGCGCGATCTGCCAGCGTATGATGCCGAAGGCCGCCAGCAAGGAACCGCCCAGAAAAAGCGCCCCCGCCTGGCCCGCGCCCAGACCGCCGATCTGCCTGCCCAGCAGCAGATCCGTGAAGGGAATGGCCTCAGCCGCGGCCACGCCGAAATATCTGAGCCGGATCAGCGGATCAGCATAATCCGTGGCCAGTTGCATGGCGTTGGGGTCCATAAGCAGGGGAAAGGAGACGAAAAGCACGGCCCAGCCCACCAGCGGGGTGTTCACCGGGTTGGTTCCCAACCCGCCAAAGGCCATCTTGCCCAAAGTCACGGCAATGCACGCCCCCAGCATGACCAGCCACCAGGGCGCGGCCGCGGGCAGCAGAAAGGAGAGCAGCAGGCCGGCATTGACCGCCGTGAAATCATCCACCGAAAGTTCGCGCCCCATGACCTTCTGGCAGAGAGCCTCCACAAGCACGGCTGTAACCACGCACAGGGCCATGACCCGCGCGGCGGGCAGACCCCAGTTGCAGACGGCCATGACGGCCGCCGGCATAAGACCGGCCAGCATGTACAGGCTGACCTGGCGGATGGTGCGCCCGCAGTGCCAGTAGGGCGGGGCGCTCATGGCCAGAAGCACGGACGTGGCTGCTGCGGACATCATGCGCCTCCCTGTTGGGCGGCGCTTGCGTTGCCGGAAGCCGCCGCGCTTTCGGCGGACGCGGAACGCAGCTCCTCAAGTTTTGCTGCCGCGTCGGCCTGGGCCAGTTTATACTTGGACAGTCGGATATATTGCAGCACGGGCCGCCGGGCGATGCAGACATAGCCGCACAGGCCGCACTCAAGACAGCATTCGATATGTTCGGCGCGGTTGCGCTCATGCAGGGCAAACTCGGCATTGCGGCTGAGAAGGCCGGGACTCAGGCGGGCCGGACAGATCAGCACGCAGGCCCCGCAGTTGATGCAGGGGCTGTGCCCCTGCATGGGCGGAATGGTTCCCGCCTCCACCACAAAGACGCCGGTGGAGCCCTTGGTCACGCTGCGGTCCAGCCTGTCCAGACTCTCGCCGCGCAAGGGCCCGCCGCGCACCAGGGTGTCGCCGTTTTTCAGCTCTATATTGGCGAAATGCAGCAACTCGCCGATGGTGCTGCCCTCTTTGACGATATAATTGCCCGAATGCTCAAGACTGCCGATGGTCAGCACGGTCTCGATAAGCGGCAGACCGGTGCGGGCCACCCGGCCCAGGCTCCAGACATTGTGCAGCCCGACGATGCCCACGCCATCGGGATTTTCCCTGCCCGTGACGGCCTTGACCACCAGCGCGTTGACGCTGGCCGGATACTGGGAGGGCACATGAACCACCTCCATGTCATGGTGGTGCAGGCGCATTTCTCTGGGCACGGCCAGCAGAATCCTTTCCGCCGGGGAGAGGCGGCGCAGCACTTCCAGTCCGGCCTTGAGCGTATCCAGATGGGTGAGCAGCATGGGCTCGGCCCAGGTCACGCCGGGGTCCGGATTCAGGGCATTGATGATGAGGGTCTTGCAGTGCTGCCCCAGGGAGCGGGTATTCAGCCCCAACCCCTTGAGAATCATGCCCAGTTCCGCCCCGCGCTCCGGCAGAGTCAGCAGGTCCACCCGGTTCTTTTCCACATTTTCCGCGGCCTGGCGCTGCTCTTCAGTGGGCTCCACGGCTTCCACAAAGATGCTGCGCTCGTTGATTTCGGAAATGCGGCCGAAGATGGGCGAAAAGGCGTCGCCCCTGAGCGGCGATGGGTGCACGGCCAGGCGCATGCGCGGGTGAACCAGGGTTTTCCTGGTCACGCCCTCCACCAGCTTGAAGCCCTCGCGGTTCAGGCGCGCCAGTTGCGGCTCCGGCCCGGTGCTGAAACGCTGCGTCACCCCGTACAGCAAATGAAAACGGGGGTCGTTCAACATCTGAAATACTTCTTTCATCCCCGCCTCACTTGCTGGTATGGCACTGCGCGCACTGATCCTTGGCGTAGGGGCCCTTCTTCAGCTTTTCGTGGCAGCCCATGCACAGCTTGTGATAGGCGTCCATGCGGCCGGGAACAAGCTTCTCCGCGGGCAGGCCATGACAGACGGCGCAATTGGTGAACATGGGATTGAGCCTGACCAGGCCCTCGCCGGGCAGAATGTCGCGCACGGCCGTCTGGCTGTGGCAACTGGCGCAGCCCCTGGCCCTGGCCGCGAACATGTCTTCATGACAGGTCACACAACGGGCGTGCGCGGCGTCAGCCAGATTGGGCGGCGTGCCCTCTTCCGCCTTCTTGCCCGTGGGCGCGCCGGAGTCGTGGCAATCCGCGCAATTCTGCGGCTCAGGCTCGATCTCGACATTTTTGTGATGGCATTCGCGGCAGTCTACTCCCAGCTCTTCCTGATGCCGTTTATGCCCCCACTTTCTGGCCGCAAGCTCATAGTGATGACAGGTGGCGCAGGCGGCGTTGTCGTTAAAGGCCGCCACATGGTTTTTCCTGAAGGCCGCGTCAAAGGTCGCGCCGTGACAGGCTGCGCAACGCTGCACATTTTCACGCCTGACCGGGCTTTCATGGTGGCATTTTTCACAGGGGATCTTCTGCCGGAAGGCATGCTCCGCATGCTGAAAGACCACAGGACCGCCAGCATTGTCCAGCAGGACGCGCCGGGGCACGTCTTCGCGGGGCTGTGGCAACAGGTACCCCGCCACAGCCACCACCGCCAGAACGACTGTCAACAACGCTATGGGAAAGTAACGCTTTTGCAAGGCCGCACCTTTTTCGCTATTTCCATTTTCCGGCGGAAACATCGTCCGGCTGTATGGGCAAGCCGCTCATGCCGCGCAACTCCCGCTTGCGCATTGCCTGCCGCAGCGCTCCCCGCCAGCCCTTACGTTCCGACACTGCAACAGCATCATGACGAAACAGCACCTTATAGCATCTCTCGATTGAAAATGTACATTTTCAATCTGTTCGCAGCCGTCATTTCGCGGAAAAAGCATGATTTTTCCATTCACTGGGCGCGTTTGTCCGCTTGCGCGGCCAACAGAGCATTTGCCTGATTTCATCAGATAATCGCTCTAAAGCGCATAGCAAAATTTTTCCGTTTTGGGAAGGCATGTTGCAAAAAATTATGCTGTCATATTTTTCACGAAGCCAGTCTTATACATAAAGATCAGCGCCACATGTCGTTTCATGGCCTGCCCGCCGGCCGCATTCCGGCGCGCAATCATGGCAGGGCCTCCTTTTCCGGCGGAAAAGGAGGCCCCTCGGAACAGCCGATCCCCGGAAACAGGGAAGCCTGCCTCAGACCGGCCTACAGGACAAAGCGCGGGTCCTTCCTGACCTCCTCTCGCACAATTCTGAACAGGGTGGGGCTGAGCAGCAGAATGCCGATGATGTTGGGGAAGGCCATCAGCGCGTTACCGATGTCAGCCAGCAGCCAGACCAGATCCAGGGCCAGAACGGCACCCAGGGCCACAACGCAGACGTAGATGACGCGGAAAGGCTTCTGGGCCTTGTCGCCGAAGAGGTAGATGACGCAGCGTTCGCCGTAGACGCACCAGCCCAGGGCCGTGGTGAAGGCAAAGAGCGTGAGGCAGAAGGTCACGCCGTATTCGCCAAAGCCGGGCAGATTGTGCTGAAAGGCCGACGCTGTGAGCAGACCGCCGCTCATGCCGGAACTCCAGAGGGGCTGGCCGGCGGGATCCAGGGAAACCAGAATCACAAAGCCGGTCATGCTGCACACGATGATGGTATCAATGAAAACATCCAGCATGCCGATGGAAGCCTGCACCAGTGGAGATTCGGCGGTGGAGGCGGCATGGGCCATGGGCGCGGAGCCGAGGCCCGCTTCATTGGAAAAAACGCCGCGGGCCATGCCCATGCGAATGGCCATCATCACCGAAGCGCCGGCAAAGCCGCCCTGCGCCGCCGTGGGCGTGAACGCATCGGAAACCACCCACCAGAATACCGCGGGCACGCGGTCGATGTGCATGCAGATAATGATCAGGCACATGATGACATAGAGCGCGGCCATGAAAGGCACCAGCCTGCCGGCCACGGCGCCCACGCGTCTGACGCCGCCCACCAGCACGATGCCGGCAAGGAAGAACAGGCCCAGGGCCGTGACCCAGCCCGGCACGCTGCATGCCTTGGTCAGGTTCACGCTGATGGCGTTGGCCTGAACCATGGCGCCGATGCCGAAGCAGGCTATCATGCCGAACAGGGCGAAGGCCGTGGCCAGCCATGCCCAGTTTTTGCCCAGACCGTTCTTGATGAAGTACATGGCCCCGCCCACCCAGTTGCCGGCGGGGGTCTTTTCACGAAAATGCACGGAGAGCAGCACTTCGGAAAATTTGGTCATCATGCCCACCAGGGCGGTCACCCACATCCAGAACAGCGCGCCCGGTCCGCCCAGGGCAATGGCCGTAGCCACGCCCACAATGTTGCCGGTGCCGATGTCCGCCGCCAGGGCGGTCATCAGCGCGTTCCAGGGGGAGACTTCGCCATGCTCGGACTGGTGCTTGCGTCCCTGCCACAGGCATCGGTAGGCCCGACTCCAGTTACGGAAGGAGAAAAAACGCAGCCCGATGGTCAGATACAGGCCCGTGCCCACCAGCATGACCAGCATGACCGGACCCCATACCACATTGCTGATCGCTTGCAGAAAATCATACACCGCTTGCATTGCCCTCTCCGCTTGTTCAGAATTTCAGCGCCGCTCCGCGGGCTTCCGCGGGCCGGCGGCGTTCCGCAAGGGAACGCCCGCATCAGGCATGTCTGGACTGCCCATGACGCTACACCGTCAAAAACAGCTATGGCAAGTCGTTTTTAGCGTATTTTCACAAAGAAGGCGCGCCGCTGTCTGCGACAACAGGCGAGGGTCGCGCGGTTGCAGACGTTATGTATCTGAATATCAGGCGCTGAGGAGCCCCTGTTTGCTTGTATGGCGGTCAATCACAAACGTGGAAGACTCCAGTTGAATGACTGATCAGGCGGACAAAGCCATGTGGAAGAAATCCGTACAGGTGGAACATCAGCTGGAGCAAATGGACTTTGACTTCTTGTGAAGTAAAAAGTCAAAGACACGCCAGCATCGGACATGACGCGCGAACAGCCGCGGGCAGACCATTTTCACTGTGAAAATGGTCTAACGCTCCACGGCAAAAATATTGCGGTACACCACGCCCTGGTTCTGGCTTTTGACTTCCAGGATGATCTGGGCATTGACCAGACTCAGATGCTCAGGCAGGCGGGCCACCATCACCGCGCGTTTGAAACGACTGATGCGAAAGTCGGCCACACCGTCCGGCTCAAAGACAAGCGGGCGTTTCTGGCCGTCCGCCGTGACAAGAACGGCCTGCACCGAGCCTGAGGCCAGCCGCTGACTGTCCGTGTTGCGCAAATCCAGACCAATGCGCAGTTTGCTGCCATGCAGGGCGCGGGCCTGTACGTTGCCCACCTTCACATAGCCCCTGTCAATGGCCGGAAATTCCTCATGGCCGGGCCCTTCCCCCATAGCCGCCGGACCTTCAGGGGCCGGCGCGGGCTCATCGGCCTCATGGGGAGGCGTTTCAGCCTGCTCGGCGCTGGCCAGCTTGCGGAGCACCAGCTCCCGCCCCTGCACCCCGGCCTCGCGCAGCAGTTCCTCCAGATTTTGCAGGCGTTCGGCCGTGGCCTGAGCCTCCTGATAGTCGCTTTCAAAACGCAGCATGTTTTCACGCAATGTTGCGTTCTCACGCCAGAGCTGCCATGCCTGCCAGCCAAGAACACCGCAGACCAGAGGCAGACAGGCAAAAAAGGTCATGACCAGAAAAAAGCGCCCGCGGCGCACACGGAAACTGCGCCTCGGGCCATTGTCCTGCATGAAAATGATACAAAGTCGCTTCTGATATCTCAAGGCATGGCCCTCTGCGTGTTCTGGTGGGGCGCGGCTGGGCTGCCCCCTACGGGCTGCGGCGTCTGCGCGACCCAATCCTCACGCTGGATGCGCCAGTTTCTGCCATCAAAGCGCAGCATCAGGGTCTTGGTGCCCCGGTCGCTGTGGCCTGTGCTGTCCGCATAGACCTGATTCATATCCGCGCGGATGCCGCGCTTGTCCATAAGCAGGCGAAGGCCGGAAAGCTGCACCAGCGTGGGTCTGGTTCGCGCCCAGAGGCTTTCTTTCTGGCGACGGATATTTTTGGCCCCCCAGCGGCCCTGCTGCACGGCGTCAGGGGCGTAAAAGGACATATAGTCGTCCAGGCGGCCCCCTTCCCAGGCCTTGCGCCAGGCCTCCAGATCCGCGCTCACGGCGTTGCTGACATCCTCCAGATAATGGGCGGCCAGCCCCAGTTCTTCCGGCTTGAATTGTGAACCTACAATGCGGAAGTTGCCGTCCGCTTCCCTCTGCCACCAAAGGGTGCGCACGCCCTGTTCCGCGCCGTCAGGCGCGACCACGAGCTGCTCGCAACGGCTCACAGCCAGCGTCCCCTGAAGTTCCAGGGAAGGCGCGCGGCTGATCAGAGTCAGCCAGGGGGCGCGGAAGCGCCGTTCCAGGTCGCGTTGCACGCTGTTGTAGGATTGGCCGCGCGGCACGCCGGGCAGACGGTTGTACCGCTCCCTGTCGTACAGGGCGGCCATGTCCGCCAGGGAACGCGCGGCAAAGGCTGTGTTCCAGCCTTGCACGGCCTGCTCCAGAGCGGCGCGCGTCTCCGGCGTCAGTGAAAGGGCTTCGGGGGCCATGCTCTCTTCCGGAGCTTCCGGGGCTTGAGGCGCTGCGGGCGGGGGCGGCTCCGGCAAGACAGGCGGCGTCTCCGGGGCAGAGGGCATTTTCGCAGCCGGCGGCGTCTCTTCCCGGTCGGTCTCCATGCCCGGTCTGCCGCCCCAGTTGATTTCCGCCGGCGGCGGTGCGGGAGCCCTGCGGGGCACCAGAGGGTTGCTGACAGCCAGCAGCTTTTCGGCCTGAGCCACAGCCGCAGGCACAGCGGGAATGCCGGACGCGGCTGTTTCGCCGGGAGCCTCAGGCATATCCAGCCGCGGCGGCAGGGGCGCTTCAGCCGAAGCGTCCGTGGCCGGCGGGGGCAGGGCGGCGGCCACCAGGCGTCCCTTCTGAAAATCAGCGCGCATGCCCACATCGCGCGGCGTCCATTCCATGCCCACAATACGGAATTTTTTGTCCTGCCCACGCTGCCAGTACAGGCGGCGCACGCCTTCAGTGGAAAGGTTGGACGCTGTATAGAACTGCTCGGCCCATGTCACCCAGTAGCCCGGTCCCTCCAGAGCATGGATCTCGCGATTGTAAATCTTGATAAAGGCGAGCGATTTGAACAGGCGTTCCTTGTTCTGGCGGAAAGCCGCAAAGCTTTCGGTGGCTTTGGAATAGGAATCGGGATCATAATAGTCGAACATCTTGCGTGAACGCGCGGCCCAGGCGTTGCTCCAGGCGTGCATCAGGCGGCGCAGCTCACGCGCGGTTCCATTGTCCGGCTGGGGAACCTTGCTCTCGTCCAGTCGTTCGGCCAGCACCACCGCCGTGCCGGGAGTGAGCTGCGGCCCCACCATGTCGATTTCTTTCAGGCCAATGGCCACACAACCGCGGGTGGGCACCAGGCCGAAGCCCTTGCTGTGAATCCAGATGCCGTGTCCGGTCTTGCCGCGCAGCCGGTCCACGGGGTTGGGATAATTGAGGGTATAGGCGATGCCCCCGTATTCCCTGAAATCCAGCCCGCTGGCAATTTTGTATTCCACAAAATAAATGCCCTCGGGCGTGCGCAGATCGTTGAGTTCCTGCTTGTCGCCCGCCAGTTGCCCCGTAACGCAGGGAAAGGAGTACTTGAGCTTGAGGGGACTTTTTTTCTCGAAAAAGAGAAAGGTCTGACGATTCTTGTCCACAGCCACCAGATGGGACGGCAGGCCTTCATTATAGACGTTGGCCCGCCAGTTCTCGGCGCGGACGGCAACGGCGCAGACCGGAATGACGGCAACAGCCAAGAGCAGCGCCAGGCCCGCCGACAGGAGTCTGAACGCGGGCGCGCCAAAAGACGCCGCCACGGCGGCGACGCAAGAACAGCCGGCTGCGGCCTCAGCGGGCCAGTTCAACCAGCTCCTTGCGGGTGAAAAGCGCCAGCAGGTCATAGCCCGCTTCACGCAGCTTTTCACGTCCCCCCTCCTCCCTGTCCAGAATGGCGCAGACAGCGGCAATGGACAAGCCAGCCGCGCGCACCCTGTCGCAGGCCTTGAGCAGTGAACCGCCGGTGGTGACCACATCCTCCAGCATGGCAACGGAATCGCCCGCGCTGAAATTGCCGAGCCCTTCCACAAACTGTCCGGTGCCGTGCCCCTTGGCCTCCTTGCGCACCAGCAGACCGTGCAGCGGCCGTCCCTGCTCGTGTGAAATAACCGTGGTGGCCGAAACCAGCGGGTCAGCGCCCATGGTCATGCCGCCCACGCCCCTGATGTCCAGCTCTTGCAGCATATGGTTGAACAGCGTGCCGATGAGCCATGCCCCTTCGGCGTGCAGGGCCGTGACCCTACAATCAAAATAATAGTCGCTCCTGCGGCCGGAAGCCAGCACAAAATCCCCCTCCCGGTAGGATTTTTCCACCAGCAGACGGGCCAGGCGACGCTTGAGTTCCAGCATGGGCTTGCTCCAGGCTCAGTTTTCCGCCGCGTCGGCGCTGAACACGCGCGCAAAAATGGCGTCCTCATGTTGCAGATAATACGCCGGATCAAACAATTCCGCCAAAGTTGCTTCCCCCAGGCGGGCGCGCATGTCCGCGTCTTCCCGCACCAGATCGGGGAAGGGACGGCGCGATTCCCAGCTTTGCATGGCCAGGCGCTGCACCGCTTCATAGGCCTGCTGGCGCGGCAGGCCGGCGGCGATGAGGCTGGTGAGCACGCGTTGCGAGAAATACAGGCCAAAGGAACGCTCCATATTTTCGCGCATGCGCTCGGGCCTGACCACCAGCCCTTCCAGCAGGCGGGTCAGACGGGTCAGCACATAGTCGGCCAGAATGGTGGAATCGGGCATGATCACCCGCTCCACAGAAGAGTGGCTGATGTCGCGCTCATGCCAGAGGGCCTGATTTTCCAGAGCGGCCAGGGCGTTGGAACGCAGCAGGCGCGAAAGGCCGCTCATATTTTCGGCGGAAATGGGGTTCTTTTTGTGCGGCATGGCCGAAGAGCCCTTCTGCCCCCTGGCAAAGCCTTCCTCCACTTCCAGCACTTCGGTGCGCTGGAGGTGGCGCAGTTCCACACAGAGCCGATCCACCCCGCCGGCCATGACAGCCAGGGAGGTGAAGAAGTGGGCATAACGGTCGCGCTGAATGATCTGGGTGGAGTGCGGGTCAACCTTGAGGCCCAGACGGCCAAGCGCCTTGCTCTCCAGATCCGGCGAAAGAAAGGCGTAAGTGCCCACCGCGCCGGAGATCTTGCCCACGCGCACGCTTTCCAGCCCGGCTTCCACCCGCTTGAGATGACGCGCAAATTCCGCGTGAAAACCGGCCATCTTCAGGCCGAAGCTGGTGGGCTCGGCGTGGATGCCGTGGGTGCGCCCCATGCACAGCGCGCCCTTGTGGCGGCGGGCCAGACTTTCCAGGGTTTGCAGCAGAGCGCGCAGGTCCTCAAGAATCAGCTCGCCGGCCTGAACCAGCAGCAGGGCGTTGGCCGTGTCCACAATGTCCGAGGAAGTGCAGCCCAGATGGATAAAGCGGGCCTCCGGCCCCACCTTTTCCTCCAGCGAGGTCAGGAAGGCGATGACGTCATGACGCGTGGTTTCCTCAATGCTCAGGATGCGTTCCACGTCAATGTCCGCCTTGTGGCGGATCGTGTTCACGGCCTCGACCGGAATGCGGCCCAGTTCGGCCCAGGCCTCGCACACGGCCACTTCCACCGCGAGCCAGGCCCGGTAACGGTTTTCCAGGGTCCAGATCCGACCCATTTCCGGCCGGGTGTAGCGTTCGATCATGGCTTCCTCGTGGACGTATGACGAATTTTTATGACGCCGCAGGGGCGCTTTTGGCCTTGGACGGAGGTGTGGCCTTGGCCACCGGCTTTTCCGCCGGAGAGTTTTTTTCCGCCGGAGCGGATGCGCCCCCGGAAGTTTCCGCCGCAACGGATTTGGCTTCTCCCGCGGGGGCGGAAGAGGCGGCAGCCCCCTCCTCGCTGATGCCCTTGCGATAGCCGTAATCGCTCACATACCAGCCGCCGCCCTTGAGCACAAAGGACGTCTGCGACATGATCCGCGGCGAGGGGGCGCCGCACCGGGGGCAGGGCTCCTGCCCGTGCGCGTCCGAGGCCTTGACCCACTCTTCAAATACATGCTGACACTTGGGGCACTGGTATTCGTAAATAGGCATAATAACGCCAGTACACGACCGTTCCGCGCCGGCGGAGCAGTCCTTGCGCTGAGTGTGAGCGTCCTTTCAGGCCGGACGCGAAGGCCCTCGACACAGACCGTTACTGAACAGACGCCCTCCAGATATGACTTTTTCGCCGCGCGTCAAGCGACGCCCTGTCAGCACAGGGCAGGCACATCTGATTTTCCGGCCTGTTGCCTGTGGGGGCTCTCCGCGGACAGGACGCCGCGAGAACAGCGCCTTAGGCCTTGGCGGCCTTGGCTTCATGCACGCGCTGCTTCAGGCGCTTGGCGCGGCGTTGACGGCGGCGGTCCAGTTCTTTCTTCCGTTCAATTTTCTTGTGTGCCATGACAGCTCCTCCAGCGAATCTCATATTTTAAGTGAAGAACTCTAAACTCTTTCTGCCGTAAAGTCCAGCCCCGGCTTATGCTCGTGCAGCACACGCGGCGGCGCGTCAAAAAAACCGCTGACGCCGCCAGTTTCGGCTATTTGACAGGGCGCGAAGCCATGCGCGGCCAGAATTTCTTCAACCTGAGGCCGCAACGCTGCGGGCAAACGCGTGACCTGGAGCAGAGGCGCGGGCCTGAGTCGCAGGCGAAAATCCCCCAGCGCGGGCCCGCCTTCATCCGGCGCGGGCAGTTGGGCCAGAGCGGCCTCAAGCCCGGCCAGCTGTTCCAGCAGGGCGGCGTCAGGCGAGAGACCATAGGCAAGACGGGTCAGCAGACAGGGCCGTGCCTGCTGCTCCGGCCAGACCAGGCCTGTGGATCCGGCCAGCGAACGGATGGCGGCCTTGTCCAGCCCGGCTTCAGCCAGGGGAGAACGCACTCGCGCTTCGGCCAGCGCCCGCAGGCCGGGCCGGAATGCGTGCAGATCGTCGGCATTGCTGCCGTCGCAGAGCAGACGGTCGCCGCCTTCCCTGGCGCGCCGCTTGCTCAGGGCCGCGCGCAGGGCGGCAATCAGCCCTTTTTTGCAGTCATAGCAGCGTTGGCGGCTGTTGCGGGCCACTTCCGGCAGAGACAGCGGATCAAAATCCAGCATCAGCAGCGGCAGGCCGGCAGCATTGGCCCATTGCGCGGCCCATGCGCTTTCCTGCGCCGGGATGTGCGGCCCGCGCGCGTGCAGGGCCAGCACGTCGCACCCGCAGAGCCGGGCCGCGTGGCAGAGAAAACGGCTGTCCAGACCGCCGGAAAAGGCCACGGCCAGCGGCGGCAGGCCACGCAGGGCCCTGACGAAATCTCCAGGCAGGGCCGCCGCCGGGCCTGCTACCATGTGAGCCGTACCCTGGCCCCGCGCGCGGCCATGTATTCCTTGCACTGGCGGATGCTGTACTCCCCGTAATGCACGATGGAGGCAATAAGCGCCGCCGACGCGCCGCCCGCGCTGACAGCCTCGTACATGTGCCGGGGTTCGCCCGCGCCGCCCGACGCAATGACCGGAATGGACACGGCGTCGGCAATGGCGCGGGTCAGCCTGAGTTCATAACCGTCCCTGGTCCCGTCAGCGTCAATGGAGTTCACGCAAAGCTCGCCCGCGCCCAGCTCCTGGCAGCGCCGCGCCCAGGCCAGCGCGTCAAGCCCCATGCGCTTGCGCCCGCCGTGGATCACGATTTCATAGCCCGAGGGAAGGGCTTCGCTCACGGGCACGGCCAGCACGTCCATGCCCACCACAATGGCCTGTGAACCGAAGGCGTCCGCGCCCTCGCTGATGATCCGGGGATTTTTCACCGCCGCCGAGTTGACCGAGACCTTCTCCGCCCCGGCCAGCAGCACGGCGCGCATGTCCGCCACAGTGGCAATGCCGCCGCCCACGCTGAAGGGAATGAAAATCTGCTCGGCCACCCGCTCCACCACATCCAGAAAGATGCCGCGCGCTTCGGCCGAGGCCGTGATGTCGTAAAAAACGATTTCATCAGCCCCTTCTTCATAATAGCGGCGGGCGCTGGCCACCGGGTCGCCTATATCCTCATTGCCTGCAAATTTCACGCCCTTGGTCAGCCGCCCGTTGCGCACGTCCAGACAGGGAATCACCCGTTTACTGAGCATGGCGCGCCTCCCGGCAGTAGTCGTAAAAATTGCGCAGCAGGGCCAGACCAGGGCGTCCGCTCTTTTCCGGATGAAACTGGGCGGCCCACAACCCTTCGCGCCCGTAAAGGGAACAGAACTCCCGCCCGTAGACCGTGGTGGCCAGCACAAGGGCGGGGGCCGGCTCCACATAATACCCGTGCACAAAATAAAATTCCGCCGCGGGTTCCACGCCCTTCAGCAGACGACAGGGCGCAAGGACGCGCAGGCTGTTCCAGCCCATGTGCGGCACGGGCGCGGGACTGCCGTCCTCCTGCCGCAGATTGTCCTCAAAACGACGGCAGACGCCGGGAACCAGTCCCAGGGTGGGCGTGTCGTTTTCTTCGCTGCGCTCCAGCAGAATCTGACAGCCCAGGCAGATGCCCAGCAGGGGCTGTCCCACGTCCACGGCGCGGCGCAGGGCCGCCGCCTGTCCGGCCTCGCCCAGAGCGCGCATGGCCTGACCGGCTGCGCCCACACCGGGAAAAATAATGCCCTGCGCGCTTTCCAGCAGGGCCGGATCAGCCGTGACGGCACAGGGAATGCCCATATGCTCCAGCGCGCGGCGCACGCTCGTCTGGTTGCCCGCTTTGTAATCCAGAATGGCCAGCATGTATGTTCCTTGGTTGTGGTGCGGCCCGCGTCGGGGCGGGCCTTGCGCGCCGAATATAGCTGTTTCGGCCACGGCAGGCAATGCGCGCAGGCGGGGCCAGGGCAATGGCATGAAGGCCAGGCCGCGTAATATGCTTGATTGCATCAATGCTTACCGTCGCTCCCTTGAAGAGGAAAGACCTTCACCACCCACCGTGACCAAGCCCCAGCCGGGCCTGCGAGGCTTGCGGACGGCCCGCCTCCACCCCCGGTTTTGTGCTTGACAGAGCGCCCTGCGCCGGACAAGAACACAAGATCTGGTATCAACAGTTTCACGCAGAAAGAGGACACAGATGAAAGCAGCATTGCAAACGGGGGTGAAAGGCCAGTCGGAAATCACGGTCAGCAAGGAGCTTCTTGCCAGCGAAGTGGGCAGCGGCCTGGTGACGGTTTACTCCACGGCCATGATGATCGCGGGCATGGAGGCCACTGCCGTGGCCTCGGTGCAGGACTTGCTGGAAGAAGGCCAGACCACGGTGGGCACGCGCGTCGATGTCGCGCATCTGGCGGCCACGCCATGCGGCATGAAGGTGCGCTTCACCACGGAGCTGACCGCCGTTTCTCCCAATGGCAAGGGCCTGACCTTCGCTGTGGCGGCCCATGACGAAGTTGGCCTTATCGGGGAAGGCGTGCACGAACGGGTGGTGGTCAACAAGGAAAAATTTGAAAGCAGAACCCGGGACAAGGGCCAACAGGCCTGAGGGGTCGCGGCGGCCAGGCCGTGAAAACAGTATGTTTTCACGAAAAAATCAGCTAGACTCCAGGGACACAAGCGGATTGGCCGGCCGGGCCGTCATGGCCGGGCAAGCGCAGACCGCATAACATACAGCCCAAGGAGCAACCTGATGGAAACCCTCTCTTTTGTCGGCATGACCGGCAGCCTGCGCCGCGCCTCGCGCAACAAGGGTCTGTTGCGCTGCTGCGCGGCCCACCTGCCGCAAGGCGTGCGCATGGAAATTGCGGATATTTCCGCCCTGCCGTTTTATAATGAGGATCTGGAAAAACCCCGGGCGGTCAGTGACCTGATTGCGCAGGTCACTGCGGCCGACGCGCTGGTGCTGGCCTGCCCGGAATACAATTATTCCATGGCCCCGGCCCTGAAGAACGCGCTGGACTGGCTCTCGCGCGAACCGGATCTGGCCCCGCTCAGCGGCAAGCCCGCCTGCCTGCTGGGCGCGGGCGGCGGCATGGGCACGGCGCGCAGCCAGTACCATATGCGTCAGACCTGCGTGTATCTGAACCTGCGCCTGCTGAACAGACCGGAGTTCTTCTCCAATGCTTTTTCAGAGGCTTTTAACGCGGAAGGCGACCTCATTGACGAGGGCCTCACCAAACAGGCGAGTGCGCTGATGCAGGCCCTGGCCGACTGGACGCGCTTTCTGAAACAGGCGTAATCCCCAACCAATACCCCGGGCAGCAGATCAGGCAGGCCGCGGCGCGAACGCTCCGGCCTGCCTGTTTTTTGCGACGCCGCGCAGGACGCGGACGCTAGCGGTCTTTTCCGGTCGCTTGCTCCACAAAGGTAAAGTTGTCCTGATAGCAGCGGGTGAGGGGCACACGCCACTGCTCCAGCGGCACGCGCTCAGGCGTGAATTCGGCCGTGCCGTCGGCCTTGCGCCGCACGAAGATCCAGGACGGGCCTGCCGGATCCATGCGCGGGAAATCCTCGCGGAAGTGACCGGCCCGGCTCTCCCTGCGTTCCAGCGAGGCGCGCACGAAGAGTTCGCTCACAAAGGCCACGGCCTCCACTTCATGCAGCTTGAGCAGATAGTGCGGGTCCGCCGCGGCCATGCGCGGCAGCTCTTCCTCCCGGATGCGCCGGATCTCCGCCAGCGCGCGTTCCAGGGCCGGGCCGTTCTTGACGATGGAAACATCGTAGGGAAAAACCGTGGCCTGGATTCTGGTCAGCACCTGCTTGGGCGTCAGCGTATCCCTGCCTTCACGGCCCAGGGGCGCAAAGGCCCGCGTCAGCAGGGCTTCGGCTTCGGCCTCGTCCGGCGCGGGCGCGTCGTCCGCATCCCTGAGCCACGCGGCGGCGCTTTCGCCCGCCATATGCCCGGTGACGGCCGTGGTCATGAGCGCGAAGCCGCCCGCATAGACGCCCGGCTCCATGCTGCGCGCCGTGCCCGCGGCAAAGAGGCCGCGCACCGCGGTGGAACCGTCGATCTCCGCCCGGATGCCGCCGTGGGAAACGGTCATCTGCGGCACCCACTCGGTATTGTCCTTGAACAGATCCAGACCCAGCCTGCACAGCTTTTCATAGTTCAGCTTCTGCCAGCCGGTCTGGGGTTTGAGCAGGATCATGTCCTCGCCGCGCAGGGGACTGACGTCGAAGATGATGGGGCCGCGCCCGGCGCGGATCTCCAGGGCCATGCCGATGGTGGTGAAATGCGGGTCCGTATTGGGGCCGAGGACGGGCGAGTAGCGGTTCATGAAATTTTCGCCCAGGCGGTTCACAAAACGCGCGCCCAGCGGAAAGAGGTGGGTCTGCCCTTCCCAGGCGAAAAGGCGCGGCATGTTCCAGACGCGCGCAAACTCCAGGTCCTGAAGCTGCGCGCCGGCCTCGAAGGCCATGCGCATGCCTTCGCCGGTGGGGGTGTTCTTGCCGTACGAGGTCTTCCAGCCGCCCATGCCCGAGGCGGCCACCACGGCGCCGGCCTTGAAGATGTAGGCCTCGCCGCTTATGCAGTGGAAGCCCGCGGCGCCGGTAATGCGGCCATCCCGGACGAGGTAATCCGTAAGCATGATGCGCCCCATGCGCGTGACGCCGGCATCCTTGAGCCGGGCCACCAGGCTCTTGGCCATCAGCTCGCCGCCGCGCCCCTTGACCTGGGCCGGATAGAGCTTGACGTGCGGCAGGCCGCGCTGGGGCACGCTTTTGAGACTGCCGTCCGGCTTGTGGAAAAATTCGCAGCCAAAGCGCTCATAATCGCGCATGCGCTCGGCCGAACGGGAGAGCAGGGCTTCCATGAGCGGCTGGTCGCACAGGCCGTCGAAGTAGTACACAAGGTCTTCCAGCCAGCCGTCCACAGTATCGGGCGGCAGCACGGCCTCAAAATCGCCCCCGGCCATGGCCATGAGGCCGCCCCAGTCCTGCGGGCCCTTGTCCACAATGCAGACCTTGCGGCCCGGCATCAGCTCGGCGAAACGGTGCGCGGCCCACAGCCCGGCGGAGCCGCCGCCGAGGATGAGCAGATCAGTTTCCACCCGGTTGATTTTCATAGTGTTTTTCATGCGCGGCCTCCTCCAAGCTCCACAGGCACGTCGGGAAAGGTGGGCGGCAGCACCTCGCGCAGCGGGTCCACGTCAATGGCCCCGGAGGGGCAGGCCCGCTCGCAGAGGAAGCATGTCATGCAGTCTTCGGGATAGGCGATGAACGCCTTCTTGTCCTCGCCCATGCGCAGCGCGTCCAGCGGGCAGATCCGCACACACGCGCCGCAGCCGGTACAGATTTCGGGGGCTATGCTCTTGATCATGGCGTGTCGTCTCCCGGCGCAGGCGACGCTCCCCTTGCGGAAAGGCCGCCTGCGCCGTACAGGCAGGGCGCCTGGCTAGAAAGAATAGATGAAGAGGGCGCTCACGTTCCAGGCGTCGCGGATGCCGCGCTTGCCGCCGCCCGTGGCGGCAAGGCCCCAGGTGTCATCGGACTTGTCCAGCATGAGGTGGACGTAGCCCGCCTCCAGATTGACCGAGAGATTCTCGTAAATCTTGTACTGGTTGAGCAGGCCCAGCTCCAGGGCATAGTCCTTGTCTGTGAGGTACATGTTGTCGCGGCCCACCGGGACCTTGAATCCGGTATTGTCATTGACGTTGGGGGACATCCATTTGCCGGTGCGGTCGTGGATCTTTTCCAGAATGCCCGAACTGTTGGTGCCGCCCCACAGGCTCACATGGAGCGTATGGCGCAGATTGTGGAAAAAGCTCACATTCTTCAGACGCGCGCCCACGCCCCAGGTGCCGATGAGGGTATTGGCAAGCACGCGGTCACGCTCAAGCCCGTTGATGTCCGGCCCGGCGAAGGTGTTCGAAAAGCCGGATACGCCGAAGTCATTGACAATATAGGGCATGCGTTCGGAGCCGTTGCCCACGTCGTCATCATCGCCCGAGGCGTACCAGCCGTAGATGCCGGGAACGCCCCAGCCCGTCTTGTATTCAAAAAGCAGCGCGCCCATCCAGCCCTTGCGGTCCATGGCCGGATCATCCATCCAGCTCACGCCGCCGTAGGTGAATTCCCAGGCGATGCGCAAGGGATCCCACATGGTCAGCTCGCCGGTGAGGCCCGCCCACCAGGCGTTGCCGTACTGGCTGGGCGTCTTGCGGTTGATGGCCGTCTTGTCGGCCAGCAGCGGGAACATGCCGCTGTAAAAGTAGTTGCCGTCCACGCCGTTGATGCGCTGGCCGAAGAAGCTGTTCTCGCCGGGCGCAGGATTCTTGCCTGTGCGGAAGGTATTGGGACCGATGGCGCCGTAGACGCCCCAGGGCGTCATGGCCCAGCCGTCAAAGCGCAGGGGCACGAGCAGGCCGGCGAAGTCCACATTGTCAAGAAAACCATTCTGCCGCCCGCTGCCGGAAATGTAGTTGTCATTGTAAGGCCGCATCCAGAAGCCCGTAAGGCCGACATTGTCGTTAACCTTATAGCTGGCCGTGACGCCCGCGCCATCGGCCGTGAGCACTGTGGGGCCGTCCAGGGCGAAGAAGGGCGAACGGAAGGCCTGTATGCCCATGCGCACGGAAAGATCGGTATTGGGAACCATCCAGTCAATGTAGGCCCGCTTGAGCTTGATCAGGTCAGAGGAGTCCGCGCCGAGCGCGCCGCCGCCCTGCGGATTGCCCGCCTTGCCCCAGATGAACTTGCCGATTTCAAAATAGAGCTGGCCGCTCAGACTTTCGGAGGCCACGGCATCCAGTTGGAGGCGCACGCGCGAACGCGCCTCAAAATCATCTTCCAGACTGTCATAGCCGGTGTGGCCCTTGTTGCTGAAGTTGCCGTTCTGGCCGTACTGGGCGCTGAACAGCCACCATCCGCGCGCTTTGAAGTCAATGGCTTCGGCCCCGGAAGGCGCGCCCAGCAGGGCGACGCCGGCAAGAGCCGCGGCCATAAAAGCCATAACGCGTTTGCGCGATCCGCAGAAACAGGAAAACATGCGATCCCCCTTTGCGCCCCGCACGGGGCGCTGAAAAACGTCTTTCCCCTTTGATCTGCACCGCCCGGCGTCTGCTTTTGCAAGCAGACGCTAGACCTGCATTCTGAGCGGGAAGGTGAAGCCGATGGCCCCTGTGGGGCAACTGGTGCGGCAGTTGGCGCAATGCCAGCATTCGTCTCCATGCTCCACCTGCGGGCGTTCCTCGCCGCCGGCCGGCGTCATCTCCAGCACATAGCCCGGGCAGTCATCCACACAGGTGCCACAGGCCTTGCAATGGCCGCAGTGCAGGCAGCGCGCCGCCTCGCTCATGGCCTGTTCGCGCGTGAAGCCCAGGCTGAGCTCGGCAAAGGGCTTGGCACAGTCGTTGACAGCCTCTGTCTGGGGCTGCGCGGGAGCATACTGGCTGACGCCGTAAATCTCCTCAAAAGGAACCACATAGGGATCAGCCACGCCCGCCATGTCGTCGCGCGGCTCCAGCATATTGTCTTCATTGATAATCCAGACGCGAGCATCCTCTCCGGTCAGGAAGGCGTGGACGGCAAAGGCCGCCCGGCGGCCGTCGCCCACAGCCCCGGCAATGGAGGCCGGACCGGCGGCCACGTCGCCCGCGGCATAGACCCCCTCGCGGGAGGTGGCCTGCCGCTTGTCCACCACGATCCAGCGGCGCGGGGTGAGGTCGAGGCCGCCCGCGTTTTCGCCGAGAAAATCCAGATCCGTCTTCATGCCCACGGCAAAGATGACCGTATCGCAGTCCAGGCTGTGGCTGCCGCCGGGAACTGGCTCGAGCACGGGCCTGCCGGCATCGTCAAAACGGCATTCCCTGACCTCGTAAAAGTCCACGCCGGTCACGGCGTCACCTTGTGTGCGAATGCCGGACATGGTGCAGCCATTGTGTATGTGAACGCCTTCTCTGGCCGCCAGCTCCAGATCCTCGGCCGGGGCACGCATGGCGTCGGATTTTTCCAGACATATGACGTGGATCTCTTCCGCGCCCAGGCGTCGGGCCGTGAACGCGCAGTCAAACCCCACGCCGCCGCCGCCCATGACCACCACCTTTTTGCCCACCTTGCCGGCCGCGCGGCCCAGGGCCGCCTCGCGAAGAAATTCCACAGCGCGCACGGCCTTGTCCGCGCCGGGGATGGGCAGGCTGTTCTCAGCGGGCACGCCCGCGGCAATGATAACAGCGTCATGGCGGGCGCGGATTTCGCTCATGGAAATGTCCACGCCCACACGCGTATTCACATGGGCGCGCACGCCCGTTTCCAGCACCAGACCCGCCTCGCGATCCACCACATGACGGGGCAGGCGGAAATTGGGCACGCCGTAGCGCGGCACGCCGCCCAGCATGGGCTCGGCCTCGTACACCGTGACGGCATGGCCCAGCAGCGCGAGAAAATAGGCGCTGGTCAGGCCCGCGGGGCCGCCGCCGATGATGGCCACTTTCTTGCCGGTGGCAGGCCGGTTGCGGAACACGACGGCGCCACGCTCGGCCAGGTCCGCGCAGGCGCGTTCAAGGGCGCGGGTATTGACGCAGCCCTCCATTTTGGCGCGGTTGCACGCGTCCATGCAAAAGTGCGGGCACACGCGGCCCGTGATGCCGGGGAAAGGATTTTTGGCTCTGAGATAACGCAGGGCTTCGGTAAACTGCCCTTTTTCCGCCAGCGCCTGCATCTTCTGGATGGAAGCGCCCGCCGGGCAGGCCGCTTCACAGGGCGAAGTGCGGAACTGCTCCCTGAGACGCGGCCCCTGGGCCACGGGCTGGCTCAATTCTCGGCTGTATTTGGGAGGCATGGGATTCTCCTTGCGAATGCAAATTCTTTTTCAACACTCGGGAACCGTAAGCGCCAAAACACGCCGCCCGCTGTCACAGAAGCGGCGCCTTGCCCCACTGGAAGCGCGGGCCGTCTTTTTCCCGGATAAGCAGCAGGGGCTTTGCCATTTCCGGATTCAGCTCCGGAAATTCGCGCACCCGGTACACGCAGCGGCCGGACTCCTTGCGCTCCAGCGTGGCCTGAATGGCCAGCTCGCAGACAGTGAGGATGTCCCGGCTTTCATGGCAGCGCATGAGCTCGCGCAAGCTGACGGCGTGCAGACGCCGGGCCTGCCCGGAGAGAAAGCGGATTTTTTCCAGCGCCCTTTCCATACCCGCCACGGAACGGCGGAACCCCATGTAATAGTTCATGACGTTACGGGTGGCCTGTTCCAGCTCCGCATAGCCCACCGGGTCGCTCGCAGGCCCGGTCATGGGCGCAAAAACCTCGTCCCTGACTTCCCTGGCCATGTCCTCGTCCACCTGTCCGGCTTCGGTCATGCCGGCGGCGCGCATGGCGGCCTGTCGTCCGGCCTCGTAGCCGCCGCACATGGCGCCGGAGCAATAGAGAAAGACGCTGCCGCTGAAAAGATTGGGAACGCTGGATTCAAAATTGTCATTGACGGCAATGGCGCCGCCGAAGATGAGTTCGCCGATCTCCACTTCCAGAAGCTTGCGCTGAAAGTCCGTGCCGGTGCAGTCGGCCCAGTCGCCGAAGGTGGCCTTGTCGCCGGGCATGAGTACATACTGGAGTTCCTGCACCACAGCCGGATCCACATGGCGCATATCCATATAGAAAGGCGGGCCGGAACCCTCCATCTGCTCCTGGAAGGTGCCCTGAATCTGATTGTTGCGCACGCCGTTCTCGCCCATGGGATCGTACTTGCCCATGAAGCGCTCGCCCAGGGCGTTGAGCTCATGCGCGCCGGAGCTGTTGATGCCGTTCATGCCCGGACAACCGAAACCCTTGGGCAGCAGAGTGGCCCGCTGATAGGTGTCCAGTTCGGTAACGGCCGCGCCCGCCTGATAGCCCAGCACCACGCCCGCGCTGGTATTGTACGGGTACATCCAGACATTGTAGGCATTGTGGGTGGAATTGTCCGTGCCGCGCGTGGCCGAGCGCCCCTGCGCGGAAACCACGGTCTTGGCGCGGATGATGACATATTCGCCGGTGCGCACGTTCCAGCCAAGGCAGCCGCAGGCCTTGCCGTGATCCGTGAGAATGCGCATGGCCATGATGCGGTCAAGAACATGAACGCCGCTTTCGTGCACCAGACGCGCCATGACCCGCTTGATGGTCATGCCGTTGGCGATGTGCACCCACCAGCGCCCCGGCTGACCGAATCCCTGGGTGCGTACATAAGCGCCGTCGTCAGTACGGCCAAAGTCCACGCCGGCCGCGCCGAGAATATCAAGAAAATGGCGCATGTGGTTGTACCAGCCGTTGACGAGCATGTTCCGCGTCCAGCCGTTGAGCGGCTTGGCGTAGAATTTCACAAGGTCGTCAGCCGTGTCGAAAGATTCGCCCGGCTCGTCGAGAACGGCCATATAATGGTCGTTGCCGCCGCCGATGCAGCCGGAGCTTTCGAGCTTGCCTTTGTCGATGATGACGACATCCTGGCCCTGATCGCGCGCGCCCAGCGCCGCGCCGCAGCCGGATGCCCCTGAACCGATGACGAGCACGTCAGTTTCCACAAGCGTGCCCAGACTGTGCCTGGTCGTTCTCATGCAGATATCCTGATGTGAAAAAGGTGAGCGGACACTTCATCATCCGGGCGTGAGCGTGCCCCCCAGCGGAGCCGCCCGAACTTTGTGAAAGAAAAATCATATAACGGAACTGTATTGTCAAATTAATAAAAATCATTTATTGTTCTAACCAATCGAACAGGAGACTGGCCCATGATCGACGAGCTGAACGGGGACTTCCTCCAATGGCTGCGCGGCTTCTACTGGGTGGCCAGGACGGGCAGCGTGCGCCGTGCCGCCGAGCGCATGCACCGCAACCCCTCCACCATCAGTTATCAGCTCCGTTCTCTGGAGCAGGAGCTGAATACCGTCCTGTTTGACCGTTACAAAAAGTCCCTGCGCATCACGCCGGAGGGCAGCAAGCTTCTGGACTGGACCATCACCACCTTTGAAGCGCTCCAGGGCATGCGCTCTTCGGTGGGCAGCGCGGACGGCGAGCTCAAGGGCACTGTCACCATTGCCGCCACCCTGCCCATGGCCACGCTTTCGGTGCCCTCCATAGTGGAATTTTCGCGCAGGCATCAGGGTGTGGATCTGGTGGTGGAGCGCGGCCTTTCGTCAGAGGTGCGCAAGGCTGTGGCGGAATCCCGCGTGGATTTCGGCCTGCTGCCGGTCATCAGCAAACCGGAGGACGACCGGCTGGAGGTGGTGTTCAAGGCGCGGCCTCTTCTGGTCATGCGCCGCGACAATCCCTGGAACATCCCGCCCGTGCCCGAACTTGCCGATCTGCGGCGCCTGCCCTATGTGTCCTTTGCCAATGAGGGAGATCCGGACGATCTTGGCTACTGGTGCCGCAATGCCGGCCTGGGCGATTTCATTCAGAAAAACGCGACCATCCGGGTCAACAACTACCATCTTATCATGCGCTTTGTGTGGCACAGCCTGGGCGTGACCATCATGGACGAGCTCTGCTTTCAGGCCACCAATTTCGGGGCGGACTGGAAGCAGATCTGCTTCCGACCCCTGGACCACCTCTTTCCCAATCGCCTCTACGGCATTCTTGTGCGCCGCAACAAGCACATCAGTCCGCAGGCTTCGGCGCTGATGCGGGCCTTGCGTGAATTTTTTCTCTCGCTTCCCTCGCTGGATGCGGAAACCGCCTGGCGCAACGCCCGCCAGACCCCGGAAACGCAAAAGGCCGGGCGCAAGACCCGGCCTGAGAACAGCAACGGCTGAAGAGAACGCGCCCTGCGCGGAAAAGGCTAAAACACCACCGCTCCAAGAGTGACGACCATCAGGGCCGTTGCCAGCCAGGCAACCAGAATGACCACCGGCGCGGTGCGCCAGATGGATCTGGCATCCGCCCATTCGTTGCCGTGCAGCAGGGCCGCGCTGGCGCTGGCCGCCGGCGTGAGGAAGGCAAAGTGACAGCCCATGACAACCATCATCAGCGCCAGATCGGGCGAAGCGCCTGAAGCCTGGCAATAGCTGAGTACAATGGGCATGAGGGCAATGCCCGTGGCGCCGTTGTTCATCACCTGGGTCAGGGCCGTGGCCACAAAACCGATGATGATGGCAAAGGTCAGGGGCGTGCTGCCGCTGAAAATGGGTTCCATGACGCGCATCAGAAAAGGCGTGATGCCGCTGTCCGCGTGGGCCATGGCCGCCGCCAGGGGCTGTACAATGGCCAGCAGCAGGATGATGCCCCAGGTCACGCCGGAATCCACCATGGCCTTGAAGTTGAGCAGGGACTTGCCGTCCACCTTGATGGCCGCCATGACCGTGACCAGCAGGATGACAATGCCCGTATTGCCGATGGAACGCAGGAACCTGGTCACAAAGAAGTCTTTGGGCAGGAAGTTGGGCGCCAGCAGCAGAAGCACCAGCAGGAAAAGGAATACCAGGACTATCTTCTGAACCTTGTTGAGATTGAGCGAGCCCTCGGTATCCAGCTTTTCGGCCTCAAGACTGAGCAGCTTGCTCATGTCGGGCCGGAAGATGTACTTGCCCAGCAGGATGAAGGCCCCGGAGCAGAGCGCGCAGATGGCGATGGCAAGAATCATGTAGCTCGCGTAATCAATGCTCACGCCGCTCATGTTCTCGTACGCGCCCAGCACGGTGAGCGGCACCTGCTTGAAAGGAATGATGGACATGCCCACCTGGGCCGCGAACACGATGCCAAAGACCATCATGGTGGGATAACCGTCGCCCTTCTTGTAGCCGCAGGCGTCGCACACGCCGTAGAGAATGGACCAGCCGATAATGGCCGCGGGCGAGGCGGAAGTCAGCGCCCCGAGAATGAAGATGGACCCCATGAACACATAGGTAAAGAGCCACGGCCGCCCGGCCAGACACTTGCGCGTGATGAACCAGAGCGAGATGAATCTGGAAAGCCCGTAATGATTGATGGTGGCGCAGAAAACAAAGATGAAGAACATCATCTGCACCATGGGATCGCCGAAACTCTTGTTGAGAAGCTGGGCAGGCTTCATGCCGCCGATGAGCATGAGGGCCAGCAGGCCCAGCAGGCTCGGCCAGACGATCTCAATGAATATCCAGCCGTAAAGCACACCGAGAAAGATGCCTATGAGATTCATGCCCAGCGGCGTGAGCGGCTCAAAGGGGGCAAGCCGGCCAAAACCGAACATGATGATGAGGCAGATGGCCGTATGCATCAGGTACAGGGGGGAGGTGGCCTTCCTGGTCGTTGCGGAAACGGATTTCTCAGCCATGAGATGTATCCTTGCTGCTTCTGCCCGGCAGGCGCTCCGCTGTCCGCATGACGAAGCGCGCGACGCCGGATTTACCACTGGCCGTTGCTCGGTTCGGCCACAGTTTTCAGAAGATGACAGTACGACAAGGATAGTGTGCTATCAAATTGAAAAAAAACGAGTAGTGTTTGATAAAACCATACAGAAACACGCAGGGAGCCGCTGCGCCGGCAGCGCCGGAAAGGCCGGTTGTGACGGTTTGCCGCGACAAGGCACGGGCTGGCAAGATTCAAGGCAGATGTGGCTGCCCCGCGCAGCCTTGGAATGTCCGGTTTACTGATGCGCCGAAAGTCTGTAGAAAAAGGATATGCTTTTTCTGCACGCGCTGGGAGGAATTTTCGGCCTGCTGCTGGTGGTGGCGGTGGGGTACGTTCTGGCCTGGAAGGGCTGGTTTTCCACGGAATGCCAGATGCTTCTGCCCAGGCTGGTTACATATGTGGCCTTGCCGCCCTTTCTGATGAGCACGTTTTTGCAGTCCTTTGACCGCGACAACCTGTTGCACATGCTCTATGGCGCGCTGCTGCCCTTCACTTCGCAGATCCTTACCTTCAGCCTGGCCTGGGTGGTGGGCAGGGCCGTGCGCGTGCGGCGCAGACGCCTGGGCCTGTTCTGCGCCTGCGTTTCCAACTCCAATACCATTTTTGTGGGCATTCCGGTCAATCTGGCCCTGTTCGGCGAGGAATCCCTGCCCTATGTGCTGCTCTACTACTTTGCCAGCACCATCTTTTTCTGGACCGTGGGCAATTACGCCATCAGCAGCGACGGCAAGAGCGACGGACGGGAGCGGACCCGGCTTCGCGACAATATCCGGCACATCTTTTCGCCGCCCATGCTGGGTTTTCTGACCGGCCTGAGCCTGGTTCTGCTCAATGTGGAGCTGCCGCGCTTTCTGCTGGACACGGCCAGGCACCTGGGCAATCTGACCACGCCTCTGGCTCTGCTGTTCATCGGCATCAGCCTGCAAAACATGGACTTGCGCCATCTCAGGCTCGACCGCGATCTGACGCTGGCCCTTCTGGGCCGGCTGGTGCTCAGTCCGCTGGTGGTGGCGCTGCTTGTGCCGCTCTTTCCCATTCCAGAGCTCATGGCCAAGGTATTCATCATGCAGGCCTCGCTGCCGGTGCTGATGCAGGCGGCCATTCTCAGCGCCTATTACCGCACGGATCCGGAATTCGGCGCGCTGATGGTTTCGCTGTCCACCCTTCTGTCGGCCATTACCATTCCCATTTGCATGTGCCTGCTGTAAAGGCCGCCCGTCGCAAGCAGGCCATTGAAAGGCCGCCGGGGAGCTGGCGCTCCGCCGGCGGCCTGTTTGGCGCTTATCGAAACACGGGCCGTCTACTTGACGCTTTCCCGCAGGACATCAAGCATCAGGCGTTCCGGCTGCCTGGCGCAGGCCTCCAGATAGGCGTTGAGGACAGCGTCGCTTTCCAGCACCGAGCCGGGCTTGCCGCTCTTCTGCCGGTTGTAGCCGTCCAGCCAGATCACAAAGCCGCTGCCGTCGTCCTCGTTGGCGCTGTACTGCTTGCAGGTGGTCTTGTCCGCGCGCCAGGGGCCATCGTCGGCCACGGCATGCGTTTTGCGGATTTCCTGCCAGAGGGTGAGTGTTTTTTCCGTGGGTTTGGCCTGGCAGGCGGCATAGACCTGCTCCAGCACCGGCGCCATGATCGCGGGATCGGCCACGGTCCGGCCCTGAGCGGCGGCGGCATAGCCGTCAATTTGCAGCCCCTCGAACAGCGGCGGCTGGCCGGAGGTGCTGGAGATGGCCACCAGCTCGGCGCAAATGAAGTTGGTGGGGTCGATTTTTTCATCCGCCGCCTGGGCCGCCACGGGCAGACCCAGCAGAAGGCAGCAGAGAAGAAGCAGTTTTTTCATTTTTTCTCCCTTGGGTGGAACTGTATACTTCTTCCTTTACCCACAAGCCCGCGCCTGTCAACAGGCGCTAAAAACGGCCGCCGGACAGCATCCGGCGACCGCTGGATTCAGAAGAAGCAGTCCCGCTGCCTACAGTTCAGGCGGCAGCTCCTGCAATTCCTTCCAGGTAAACACCGGCCCGTCCACGCAGACGTAACGGCCGCCGATATTGCAGCGCCCGCAGATGCCGATGCCGCATTTCATGCGTTTTTCCAGGGTGGTGACAATGTTCTCCGGCGCGAAGTTCAGCTTTTGCAGCGCCTGCACCGTGAACTTGATCATGATCGGCGGCCCGCAGAGCACGGCTACACAATTGGTCGGGTCGGGATTCAGCTCCAGCAGCACGTTGGGGATCAGACCCACCTTGTGTTCCCAGCCCTCAAAGGGGGCGTCGATGCACAGGGTGCAGTCCAGATCGGGACGGCGCAGCCAGTCCTCCAGCTCATAGCTGTAGGCCATGTCGCGCGGCGTGCGCGCCCCGTAGAGCAGGCTGATCTTGCCGTAATCCGCCTTGTGTTCCAGCAGATGCAGCATGATGGTGCGGATGGGAGCCATGCCGATGCCGCCGCCCACAAAGAAGATATTCTTGCCCTTCCAGTCGTTGTAGGGAAAGAAGTTGCCCAGGGGCGCGCGCACGCCCACCTTGTCGCCGGGCGACACGCGGTGGATGGCGGCGGTCACTTCACCGGCCTGCATGACCGAGAACTGCAGATAGTCCTTCATGGACGGCGGGGAGTTGATGACAAAGGTGGCCTCGCCCGCGCCGAACACCGAAAGCTGGCCCACCTGGCCCGGCTCGTGGGTGAAGGATTTCATATCCTCGGGATTGTCCAGAATTACCCGCAGAGTCTTGATATTGCCGGTTTCCTGGATGACCTCGGCCACTGTGGCGGGCATGGGTTTGTAGGGATTGCCCTGGGGCTTGGGCCGGGGCGAAATTTCCCGCAGCATGCCCTCGCCCCTGGCGGCGGATTTGGAGGCCCCGGCTTTGGGGGCCGGAGCCGCGACGATTGTTTCCACCGTGGCGGGCACGGCGCTTTCCCTGACGGTCAGTTCGCCTTCTTCCCGTATGACAGGCGCATGCTCCTCATGCTTCACAAGTTCCGCGCCCGGGCGCACGGCAGGTGAAACCGCCTGAGCGGCCGCGGGCGCCGCGGCGGCCTTGGGCTTGGCGTCCTTTTTGGGCGCGGCCTCCCTGGGAGCTTTCTTGGGCGCGGTTTTGGGAGCGGCCTTGGGGGCCGCCGCCTTGGTTGCGGTTTTGGCCTTGCCGGAAGTTTTCTTGGTAGCCATGCGTCAGCTCCTCTACTCGGCGGTGGCCTGGTCCGCGTTGAGCGCGGCGAGCACTATGGCGCGGATATCCAGGCAAACGGGACAGTTGCTGATGCAGCGGCCGCAGCCGTTGCAGGAGAACGCCCCCCAGTTTTCAGGATAGGTGGAAAACTTGTGCGACACGCGGTTGCGCATGCGGAAAGCCTTGAGCATGCGCGGGTTGTGCCCGCTGGCCTCGCGGGTGAACAGCGAGGACATGCAGTTGTCCCAGCTGCGCAGGCGGCGTCCGCCTTTTTCGCTCAGGCCCTCGCCTTCGTCCGTAATGCTGAAGCAGTAACAGGTGGGGCAGAAATAGGTGCAGGCCCCGCAGGACAGACAGCGGTCGGTCCAGTTCTGCCAGAACTCCGCGTCAGTGAACAGGGCCGCCAGTTTTTCAGGCGCGCCCTTGATGTCCGGCGCGGGTTCCAGCGTGGCCCAGGCGGCCTTGCGCGCCGCTTCGGCCAGGGGAAACTGTTCCGCGCCGTCAGGCAGGCTTGAGGCCGCCAGCAGTTCCTCGCCCCTGGGCGTCACGGCCTGAAGCACATAGCCGCCTTCCACCCCGGTCATCAGCACGTCAGAACCCTCTGGCGAAGAGGGGCCGCCGCCCACCCAGTGGCAGAAGCAGGTATTGCAGCCGCTGGGACAGGTGAGAGTGACCACCGTGAGCGCCTCGCGCCGGGCCTTGTAATAGGGGTCGGCAAAGGGGCCCTGGAGGTAGGGACGGTCCAGCACGGCAAAGCCGCGCGCGTCACAGGGGCGGCAGGCAAAGACCACTGTGGGCTGAGCCTCCATGCTGTCGTCCAGGCTCATGGTGACGCGTTCGGGATTTTCCGGATCTTTGGTTTTTTTATAGCGCACCAGGGTTTCGCTCTGGGGCAGCACCGCGGCCTTGGGCGGCACGGTGGCTTTTTCCAGGGTAAAGGGCATGCCCTTGCTCCACGGCTCAAAGACCACGGAACGCTTGTTGGCCGGTTTTTCCACCGGCACAAGCACGCGCCGGCCGTTTTGCGAGAGGAAGGCCAGAAGGCCGGGCAGGCCGTCGGATGTGACAAAGCGGGTCATGCTCATTTCCAGTCCCTCTCATGGATGTTCTTTTCTTCCAGTTCATAGCCCAGCAGCGGCGGCACGGCGGTCGGATTGAGGCCGGCCTTGTAGTCGTCAAAGAGCTGGCCCACGGCGCGGGCGATCTGCTGGCGCAGGGCCAGAATGGGAATGCCCACCGGGCAGGCCCGCTGGCATTCGCCGCAGCCCGTGCAGCGCCCGGCCAGATGCAGGGCGTGGATGGTCTGGAAGAAGAGTTTCTCGCGCGTGCTGTCCTCCTGGCTCATCCAATGCGGGTCGCGGCTGTCGGAAACGCAGAAATCCCGGCAGACGCACATGGGGCAGGCATTGCGGCAGGCGTAGCAGCGCAGGCAGCGCTCCATCTGACCACGCCAGAAAGCCATGCGCTCTTCAAGGCTCATGGAATCCAGCAGAGCCAGTTCCGGCGGCGTGCGGGAACCGGGCTCAACCTTGACCGGCTGGCCCGCGCGCATGTCGGCCAGCACGGCCATGGGCGTGGTGCAGCCATAGCACTTGCCCTGGGCGCAGTCGGTCATGCAGAAGCGGTGTTCCTTGCCATCGGCCGTGATGGTCACGCCGGCCTCGTCATAGGTCACCTTGTCAATTTTGCTGTAGCGGCCAAGCGTCTGATTGACCCGCGCCATGTCCAGCGTGCCTTCGCAGGGCAGGGCGAAGATGGTCACATCCTCGCGCCTGATCAGATTTTCCTGCAGCAGTTCCACCACCGAACGCGAATCGCAGCCCTTGACCACGATGCCCACCTTCTTCCCCTTGAACGAGGGCAGGTAGACGGCGGGATTATTGACGTTGAAAGGCCCCCAGATCAGCTTGTCCACATCTTCCGGGGTTTTCATGAACAGCGGCACGGTGTGCGCGCCGTCATAGCCCTGCTGCCAGCCGATGACGCACTCCAGCTCCGGCAGTTTGGCCTTGATGGCCTCCTTGAGCTGGTCCAGGGCGGCAGTCTGCCCCGTGCCCAGGGGACGCAGCGAGGTCAGGGCCATATCCGCCATTTTCAGCAGGGGTTCGGCGTCCTCCAGGCGGGGCGCGGGGCCCAGCTTGTGGATGCGCTCGGTGAATACCGTCACCACCTGCTGCCAGCGCTGCCCTTCCGAGGCCGAAACCCAGGTGTACTCAAAACGCCGGTCGTCAATGCCCAGCACGGGCAGGAACTGTTTGAGCACTTCCAGACGGCGGCGGGCGTAGAAATTGCCCGCGGCGTAGTGGCAGTCGCGCGGGTGGCAGCCGGAAACCAGCACGCCGTCCGCGCCGTTGAGCAGGGCCTTGACGATAAAGAGCGGATCCACGCGGCCCGAACAGGGCACGCGGATAATCCGCAGGTCCGTGGGCTGCCCGGCGCGGGCGACCCCGGCCGTGTCGGCGCCGCCATAGGAGCACCAGTTGCAGAGAAAACCCACAATCCGCAGTTCTTTGCCTTTCAGCACTGGCATAGCGCGTTCACCTCCGCAAGAATCTGGTTGTCGGTGGCGTGTGAGAGCTGGATGGCGCCCTGCGGACAGGTGGCCGTGCACAGGCCGCAGCCCTGGCAGACAGTCTCAATGACCTGGGCCTTGCCTTCGCCCCTGATCTCCACTTCCTTGATGGCCCCGAAGGGGCAGCAGCGGATGCACTTGCCGCAGTTCACGCAACGGCGGATGTCCACCTGGGCTATCTGCGGGTCGCTCTCCAGCTTGTCCCTGGCAAAGAGAGCCAGCACTTTGGCCGCCGCCGCCGAGCCCTGGGCCACGGAGGCCGGAATGTCCTTGGCCCCCTGACAGACGCCGGCCAGGAATACGCCGGCGGTATTGGTTTCCACTGGCTTGAGCTTCACATGGCTTTCCATGAAAAAGCCGTAATGATCGTAGGAAATGCGCAGCTTTTCGGCCAGTTGGGGCGAGCCCTTGCTGGCCTCGATGCCCACGGCCAGCACCACCAGGTCGGCCCTGATTTCCACAGGTTCGCCCAGCAGCGTGTCCACGCCCATGACCACATACTGTCCGTTGCCGTCGGGGTAAATGCTCGAAACGCGACCGCGGATGTATTCCGTGCCGTATTCCTCCACGGCCCGGCGGGTGAATTCGTCATACATCTTGCCGGGCGCGCGGATGTCCATATAAAAGACGTAGGACTGGGAATTGGGAATGTGGTCCTTGGTCAGCACGGCCTGCTTGGCCGTGTACATGCAGCAGAAGCCGGAGCAGTAGGGGCGGCCGACGGACCTGTCGCGCGAGCCCACGCACTGGATAAAGACCACCTTCTGCGGTTCGCGTCCGTCCGAAGGCCGCACGATGTGCCCGCCCGTGGGGCCGGAGGCCGACATGATGCGTTCGTACTGAAGCGAAGTGATCACATCGGGATATCTGCCGCCGCCGTATTCCTCATACACGGTCCAGTCCATGAGGTCGTAACCCGTGGCCGCCACAATGGAGCCCACTTCCTCGGTGACGATTTCGTCCTGCATGTCGTAGCTGATGGCGCCCGTGGGGCAGATTTTGGCGCAGACCCCGCATTTGCCCTTGACGAACTGGCGACAGTGCGCGGCGTTGATGACCGCCTTTTTGGGAATGGCCTGCGGAAAGGCGATGGTGATGGCCGTGGTGGGGCCGGTGAATTCATTGAAGGCGTCGGGCGTCTTTTTGCTGGGGCATTTTTCGGTGCAGGCCCCGCAGCCTGTGCACTTGCTCCAGTCCACATAGGTGGCCCTCTTGCGGATCTTCACCGTGAAGTTGCCCACATAGCCGGAAATGTCCTCCACTTCCGAATAGGCATAGAGGGTGATGTTGGGGTGCTGGGCCACATCCACCATCTTGGGGCCCAGAATGCAGGCCGAACAGTCCACAGTGGGAAATGTCTTGTCCAGCTTGGCCATTTTGCCGCCGATGGTGGCTTCGCGCTCCACCAGAATCACGGGCACGCCGCCGTCGGCGCAGTCCAGCGCGGCCTGAATGCCCGCCACGCCGCCGCCGATAACCAGCACCTTTTTGGTCACGTCAAAGGATTTGGCCGCCAGGGGCTTGTTGTTGCGCAGCTTTTCCACGGCCAGGCGCACCAGCTCGGCGGCCTTGTTGGTATTGGCTTCCTTGTCCCTGCCGATCCAGGAGACATGCTCGCGGATGTTGGCCATCTCGAACATGTAGCGGTTGAGCCCGGCCCGCTCCACGGTGCGGCGGAAGGTGGGCTCGTGCATGCGCGGCGTGCAGGAGGCCACCACCACGCCGTCCAGCCTGTGTTCGTGGATGGCCGCCTCAATGGCGGCCTGGCCCGGCTCGGCGCAGGTGTACATGGGGTCGTCGGCGTACACCACATCCGGAAAGCCGCGGGCGATTTCAGCCACTTTCGCGCAGTCAACAGTACCGCCGATATTGCTGCCGCAATGGCAGATAAAGACGCCTATTCTCATTATCTGTCTCCTTCGCCGGCCTGCGCGCCGTCAATCTTGCGCAGCAGTTCATCGGCGCTGACGCGGAGTTTTTCAAGTCCGAGATGTTCGGGCGCAATGCCGAAGGCCAGGCCCATCATCTGCGTGAAGTAGAGCACGGGCATGCGGAAGAAGGCGTCAGCCTCTTTGGCGGCCTGTTTCTGGCGCAGGTCAAGATTCATCTGGCAGAGCGGACAGGCCACCACCACGGCGTCCACGCCCAGCTGGGTGGCCAGCTCCAGAATGCGGCCCGAATTGCGCGCGGTCATGACCCGTTCAGGAATGCCGAAAGACGCGCCGCAGCAGGCTGTCTTGAGCGGAAAATCCACCATTTCCGCGCCGCAGGCGGAGAGCAGGCTTTCCATGAGCGTGGGATTTTCCGGGTCGCCGAAATCCATGACTTCGGGCGGGCGGCTCATGAGGCAGCCGTAATAGGCGGCCAGTCTGACGCCCTTGAGGCTTTTCTTCACCTGCGCGGCAATGGCGTTGGCGTCGTAAACCCTGGCGATGCCCTGCATCACCGAAGTGACTTCGGGAAAGTGCGCCGCCGCCGGAGTGTCCAGCAGTTCGTCCACGCGCGCGCGAAACTGCGGGTTTTCCATGCGTTTGGCCGCGTGACGCAGGTTGGAAAGGCAACTGGGGCAGGGCGTCAGCACGGTTTCGGCCTGCTCGCGGGCCGCAATGTCCAGATTGCGCGCGCACAGCGCGGCGGAAAGCTCGGTGTCCACGGCGTGGGCCGGGGTGGAGCCGCAGCAGTTCCAGCCCGGCAGTTCCTCAAGGTGGATGCCCAGGGCCGCGCACACGGCCTGGGTGGATTTTTCATAATCCGCCGAGGAGCCTTTGGCCGAGCAGCCGGGATAGTATGCAAACTTCATGGCCGCACCCCCTCGCGCTTGGCGCGCTCCTTGTAGCGCTGCATGATCCGGGCCACCGCGTCGGCGCCGCCGGGAATGACGTGGGGCCTGAAGCCCAGCTTTTTCTTTTTCAGCGCTTCGGGCGCGAGATCAAGATCTGTAAACAGGCGCAGGGAGCGCATCATGTACAGCGCCATGGTGCCGATTTCATAGGTGCGGCCGAAGGCGCGCACGGTGTCGAGAAAGGAAAACCAGAACTTCTCCACCTTGGGCACGGCCACCCGGCCTTCCTTGCGGGCCATGTGACGCAGGGTCTCCATGACCGCCGCCACGTCAATATTGTTGGGGCAGCGCAGGGAGCAGGTGGAACAGGACAGGCACATCCAGATGGAGCGCGAGTTGAGCACCTCGTCTTTCAGGCCAAGCTGCACGCCGCGCATGATCTGGTTGACCTGCCGGTCATAGACGAAACCCGCCGGACAGCCGGCCGTGCAATTGCCGCACTGGTAGCAGGTGGACACGTTTTGGCCGCTTTGCGCCTCCACTTCCGCCGTAAAGGCGGCGTCGCGCATCCGGCTCAGGTTAATGGCGTCGTTCATGGCAACTCTCTGGTTAGAAGCTGACGGACAGGAGCGGGAAAAAGTTAAATTTTTTTGTACTTACAGGAGAATACAGTAAAAATCTAGGTGCTGACGGGGCAAAGTCAAAATATGGCTTCTTTTTTTACGTTTTTTTGACCTGTGGCGCCCTTTGCGCCATGCCGCAGGCGGCGCGCAGGCCCAGAAGATAGCTGTCCACCCCGAATCCCGCGATGCTGCCGGCGCAGACCGGGGCCAGCACGGAATTGTGGCGAAAGGCTTCGCGCGCGTGCACGTTGGACATGTGCACCTCCACCACGGGCACGCTCACAATGGCCAGAGCGTCCGCTATGGCGTAGCTGTAATGGGTCCAGGCGCCGGCGTTGATGACCACGGCCTGGATGTCTTCTTCAGGGATGCGATGGATGCGCTCCACCATTTCCCCTTCATGGTTGGTCTGAAAGGTCGCAAGGCCCGCGCCCAGCTTCCCGGCCAGGGCCGTCAGGGCCGCGTTGATGTCCGCCAGCGTGGCCGTGCCGTAGTGGGCCGGATCACGCCTGCCGAACATGTTCAGATTAACGCCGTGCAGGATCAGAATATTCATGGCTGTGCCCGTGGTATGAGTGTGCGTCATGGCGCGCCATACAGCGCCTTTTCAAGATTGCGCCGGGCTTCGGGGGGCAGGGGCCTGCCGGTCCAGAGCCGGAACTGGGCGTCGGCCTGGCCGAAAAACATTTCCAGGCCCGTGACGCAGCGCCGCCCGGCCCGGCGCGCCTCGCGCAGGAAACGGGTTTCCAGCGGATTATACACAATGTCGTAAGCCACAGGGGCCGTATCGGCGCATGCTTTTCCGCTGGCCGCTCCTGTGGCGTCCGCCGGGCGGACAGGGGGGGACAGGCTGAAATCATAGGGACTTTCGTCATCATGCTTGCCGCGCATGCCCAGAGGCGTGGCATTGATGATCAGGTGGGCGGGCGCGTCATGCCGCTGTTCCCAGGGCAGGGGCGTCAAGCCGAAGCGTTCGGCCAGGGGCAGATGGCTGCGGTTGGAGGGCGTGGTCACAAAGACATTGCGGCAGCGCCGCAGGCGCAGCCCGGCGGCCACGGCGTGGGCGGCCCCGCCCGCGCCCAGCAGCAGGGCATCCGTATTTTCCAGGGGCGCGTCCGCCAGAGGGGCCAGAAAGCCGCTCACATCGGTATTGTCGCCGCAGAGGGTTGCTCCGTCCCAGTAGAGGGTGTTGACCGCGCCGGCCAGTTCCGCCTGCGGGCTGATGCTGTCCAGCAGGGGCAAGAGGGCCATTTTGTGCGGAATGGTCACCGAACACCCCTTGATGCCCAGCAGGCGCACACTGTCCACAAAGGCGGGCAGGCGCTCCGGCGGCACTTCCCAGCGCAGATAGACCGCCGGAATGCCCAGGGCCTGAAAGCCGGTGTTGTGCAGCAGCGGAGAAAGGCTCTGGGCCAGGGGCCAGCCTGTCACCCCGTAAAGATCGACGGGCAGAAAAGGTTTTGGCGAATGCCGCGGCATGGAATGCATGCCTTCAGGATAGCCTATCGCGCTTGCGCGGGCAAGAAGACTCCCGGTCCATACCGCGGGTTGTGGTCATGACCCGGTCGTTTTTTACTCCACGGTGACGCTTTTGGCCAGATTGCGCGGCTGGTCCACATCCTTGCCCAGATAATCCGCCATCTCATAGCTGAAAAGCTGAAGCGCGGGCAGAGCCGCAAAGGCGGCCAAAGGCGCGGGCAGAGCCGGGATAATCCAGGGATCGTCCACAGCCAGATCCAGGCCGGGATTGGTCAGGGCGATGACCTTGCCCTGACGGGCCTGCACTTCCACGATATTGGACTTGACCTTGGGGAAGAGCGCGTCATCCAGGGCCAGGGCGAAGGTGGGAAAAGCGGGATCAATGAGGGCAATGGGGCCATGCTTCATTTCGCCCGCGGCATAGCCTTCGGCGTGGATGTAGGACAGCTCTTTGAGCTTGAGCGCCCCTTCCAGAGCCAGGGGGTAACAGTGCCCGCGACCGAGATAGAAAAAATTGCGGGCCTGGGCGTATTTGCGCGAAAGTTCGCGGGCCCTGTCGTGCATGGCCGGCAGATAATCGTCCAGCAGCGCGGGCAGAGATTCCAGCAGGCCGATGAGCTCACGCCGCCGCGTTGCGGGCAGGCTGTTCCGGCGGCAGCCCCAGTACAGGGCCATCAGGGCCAGGGTGAGCATCTGGCTGCACATGGCTTTGGTGGAGGCCACGCTGATTTCCGGCCCGGCCTGGGTATAGATGACGGCCGAGGCCTCGCGCGCGATGGACGAGCCCACCACATTGCAGAGGCCCAGCACGGGCACGCCGTGTTCGCGGGCAATGCGCAGGGCCGCAAGGGTGTCGGCGGTTTCGCCGCTCTGGCTGATGACCAGCGCCATCTCTTCTTTTTCCAGAAGCAGGCTGTCGCGGTAGCGGAACTCCGAAGCTATTTCCACCTGCACCGGTATTCCGGCCCAATGCTCCAGCAGATGCCTGCCCCAGAGTCCTGAATGGTAGGAAGTGCCGCAGGCCACGATATGCAGGCGGCGCGGCACGGGCAGGGCGTCCAGCTCCGGCAGCAGGGCCGCATCGCGCGCGGCATTGATCCGACCGGTCAGCCCGTCGCTGATAACGCGCGGCTGTTCAAAGATTTCCTTGAGCATGAAATGACGGTGGCCGCCCTTTTGCGCGGCCTGCATGTCCCACTGGATGGTCTGCGCCTCATGCTCCACAGGGGCGAGGTCCGCCAGGCGCAGAATTTCGTACTGCGCGGGCGTGGCCCGCACCAGTTCGCCGTCTTCCAGAAATATCACCCGCCGGGTATAGGGCAAAAAGGCCGGAATGTCCGAGGCCACGAAGTTTTCACCCGTGCCCAGACCGAAAATCAGCGGCGCGGACATGCGCGCGGCGTAGATGGTTTCCGGCTCGGCGCTGTGCATGAGGCAGACCGCATAGGCCCCATGCGCTTCGCGCAGGGCCGCCGCAAAGGCGTGCAGCAGATCGGGTTCGCTTTTGCGGCGCTCGGCTATGAGATTGACCAGCACCTCTGTGTCGGTTTCGGAATGAAAGACATAGCCCTTGGACGCAAGATCGGCCTTGACTTCCTGATAGTTTTCAATAATGCCGTTATGCACCAGAGCCAGGGAACCATCATTGCTCAGATGGGGATGGGCGTTGCGCTCCGCCGGCACGCCATGCGTGGCCCAGCGGGTGTGACCCATGGCGCAGGTGGCTGTGGCAAGCGGTTCCTGGGCCAGCTTTTCCTCCAGGGCCGCCAGCTTGCCCTTGGCACGCATCACGCGCAGACCGCCCTGGCGCACAAAGGCCACACCGGCGGAATCATAGCCCCGGTATTCCAGACGGCACAGACCTTCCACCACCACGGGCACGGCGGGCCGATGCCCCGCATAACCGATAATGCCGCACATATTCCGCTTCTCCCGGCAAAACCCCGCGTACAACGAGGCGTTCATACTTTCATACGGAAAAGCCGGGCGCGTTCAGGCGCGCCATCCGGCACAAGCCCGATCCGGCCCGGCTCAGACACGAAACGCGCTACATGTTCACACGGTCCACCATATCCGGATTCAATATCTCCACCCTGGCCCTGGAGGCCAGGTTCTGCATGAAAAGCTGGTACAGGCCGTCCACCCTTTCGCGGGACACGCCGTTGCTCATCAGATCCCGCACGGTGTTCCACTCCTGCGGATCAGGCGGCTGCACCGCGTCCACACGGCACAGCAGCGCGCCCGGCCCTTCGCTTTTGCCCTCCACGGCATAGGCCGTGGGCAGCCAGACGCCGGGTCTGGCCGCAAAGAGGGCTTCAGACAGGGCGGCGTCAGGCGCGAAATCCGCCAGGGCGCCGCCGCGATCCATGACAGGCGCGGTCTTGATGTTCAGGCTTGCTTTCTGGGCATTGGACAAGGGGCCGTCCTTCAGTTCCCCGCGACGGGCCGAGGCGTTCTCCAGAGCGGCCTGAAGGGCCTTTTCGGCGGTCAGTCTGGCCATAATGGCCTGCTTCACCGCGCTGAGCGGCTGGATGGAACCTGGTTCGGATTTGACCACCCTGGCCACCAGATATTTGTCCCCGGCCTCCAGGGCCGTATCCACGGGCGCGCCCGGAACCGCAGCCATGAGCGCCGCTGCCCCGCCGGAACTCACGCCCAGCTTCCGCTCCAGCTCGCTCTGGCTGAGCAGGCCGCTCTGTTGGGCCTTCAGGTCGAAGCGGGCCGCGCTTTCGGCCAGAGGCTTGCCCAGAATGTTGTCTTCAATAAGGCTGTCCAGCACATCGTGCAGCTTGTCCGCGCCCTGCTCCTGCGCCAGCCCCTGGCGCGCTTCCTGCAGAGCGTCCTTGAAGGGCTTGAGGCCGCCGGGCTTCTTTGCTTCCACCTTGATGACATGCAGGCCGAAGGGACTGCGCACCGGCCCGGAAACCTGCCCTGGCTCCAGGGCGAATGCCGCATCTTCAAAGGCTTTCACGGTCTTGCCGCGCGCGATCCAGCCCAGCTCGCCGCCAGGGCCGGCCGCATTGGGGCCGTTGCTGGCGTCGGCCACGACCGCGAAATCCTTGCCGCTCTTGAGTTCGGCCTGAATTTTCGCTATCTGCTCGCGGGCCTTTTTCTCCGCCTCGGCCGGAGCGTCTTCAGCCAGAGGCGCCAGAATGTGCGCAACCTTGACCTGTTCCTGTTCTTCAAAGCGGTTTTGGTTTGCCTCGTACCACTTTCGCGCCTCCGCCTCACTGATGCTTTCCGGCTTGACCAGAGTTTCGGGCGACACGCTCACATAGGCCACATCCACCTTGGGCGGAATGGCGAACTCCTGCTTGTGGGCGTCATAATAGGCGCTGACTTCCTGATCCGTCACCCTGGCGTCGCCGGCGAAGCGGGCGGCCGGGATGAAGATGTAGTCCACCACGCGCCTTTCCCGCAGAAAGTTGTAGCGGTTTTGCGCTTCATCAGGATCCACCCAGGCCGGAGCTGTAATCAGGGTAAATATTTTTTCGCGCAGGAGCTGATCGCTCATGTCTTTTTCATACTGGGCGGGGCTGATGCGCTGGGCGGCCAGCACGCGGGTATAGGCTTCGGGGTCGAAGCGCCCCTGAGCGTCCTGAAAGACCTTGATCTCGCCCACGGCCCGGCGCAGTTCCAGCGGCGTCACGCCGATGCCCGCGCGCGCGGCTTCCTGGGTCAGCAGGGTCTGCTGAATCAGGTCGCGCAGCACCTCACGGCCCAGATGCCGCGCCTTGAGCTGCTCGCGGGTGATGCCGGGATTGTTGCGCAGCACTGATTCTTCCGCATTGCGATAGGCCTGCTCGAACTGCTGGGCCAGGATGGGGTCGCCGTTGACCATGGCCACCACATTGATGGAATCCCTGTCATTGAAGCTGCCCACGCCCCAGAAGACAAAGACGAGAATGATGACGCCGAAGGCCACCTTGACGCCGAAAGACTGCGCGTTGGAACGGATATAATCAAGCATGCGTACTCCGGAATGCCGAATTGTCCTCCCGCTTCCGGCGTCTGTGGCCGGGAACGGGGGCGCTGACAGGGGTGAAAGTATAAGCGCCTTTGCATGGAAATTCAAGAAAAGGCCGCCACGGTGACGAAGACGGATACATCTGTTTTGAGTTTTGCCAGCCTGTTGTGTCGTGATGATCCGTCAAAACCGGCCTTTTCGTCGCTGGCGGCGTCATCTGGCGCTTTTTCCGCGAAATGACGGCGACGAACAGATTGAAAACTGCTATAGATGTATCAGCCCTGAACCTCCAGGCAGGCAAGCGTATGAAGCTGTGGGCTGAATCGGCGCCAAGGGCATGTCCGCAGCCATAAAAAAAGGGAGGCCGAAACCTCCCCTTTTTACGGTCGTGAGCTGCGGACTACGCGTAAGGGTTGGCGTAGAGCAGGATGAAGCTGATGACCAGGGCGTAAATGGCCAGAGATTCGATGAAGGCGAAGGCCAGAATCATGGTGCCGGTGATCTTGCCGCTCACGTCGGGGTTGCGGGCGACGCCTTCGCAGGCGCCCTTGAGGCCCAGGCCCATGCCGATGCCGCAGCCGAAAGCGGCGATGCCGATGCCCAGAGCGGCGGCCAGGCAGGTATAGCCCAGAGAGGCGGAGTCGAGCTGGTTGGCGGCAAAAGCCATGCTGGCCAGGCCCAGCAAAGCCACGGTGTTCAGGGCGATCATCAGAAATTTACGCATGAGAGCACTCCTTCCACAGGTTATATTGTTGGGTCGCGCGCGACCATTCCCCCAGAATACGAGCGGTTTCAGGCCATGTCCCAGGCCGCATGCCCGGGCGGCCTCGCGGCGCTCCTCCATGTGGCCCGAAGTGCGGGCCGCGGAGGAACGACCGCGTGTTTTTTAGTGCTCAGGGCCTTCCAGAGCGCCCTTGATATAAAACATGGTCAGCATGAAGAAGACAAAGGCCTGCATGGTCTTGCCCAGAAGGAAGAGGGCATAGATGGGCAGTGTGCCCAGCAGAGGGGCCATGACAAAGAAGAGAACCATGACAATTTCCTCACCCCGGATGTTGCCGAAAAGACGGAGGGAGAGAGAAACCGGTCGGGAGAGGTGCGAAACAACTTCCAGCGGGAACATCAGCGGAATGAGAAACTTGGACGGTCCGGTGAACTGGTGGATGTAATGGCTTTTCCAGCGCATCAGGCCCACGGCGTTGTAATAGACCAGCACAAAGAGCGCCATGCACACCGTGGTGTTCAGATTGGCTGTGGGCGCGTCGAAACCGGGGATCAGGCCCATCAGGTTCATGCCGAAAATGTAGATGAACATGCCGGCCAGCAGCGGAACGTATTTGCGCCCCACTTCACCCATGGTCGCACAGACGAAACGCTCAATGGTATCGACCAGCGCCTCAAAGAAATTTTGCAGTCCTCCCGGCACAAGGGTCAGCCGCCGGCGCATGATGAAGGCCACTGCAAACAGAATGGCCATGCAGACCCAGGAATAAAAGACGTGCTTGAATTCAATCACCTGCCCGCCCAGGGTGATCTCGTCCATGCCCATAAATGTGGAAAGCAATACCGGATGCGGCAAACCACCTGCCATGAGCCAGCCTCCTGTGTGAAACAAGCTGAACCGTGTTTTCCAAGGCTGCGCGGCGCGAATGCCCGCAGTCTTTTCCTCAGTAAAGTCTTGTCTGCCGCGCCGCCCCGCGGCGCTTACTCCTGGCCGGATGCGCCCCGCGTTTCGCGCGACGCTACGGCGAAGGTGAGCAGAGCCGTGACGGCTCCGGCGGTCAGGCCGCCCAGAATGGCCGTTACCGGCGCTTGCCAGACAATCAGCGCCAGGTAGAGCAGCCCGGCCAGAAGCAGCAGTCTGCCGCCCCAGCGCAACAGCACGACACGCAGAAAGGCGGTGCTGTATTCGCCCAGGCCCACGCGCAGAAAAAAGCGCGCCAGGCTCCAGAATGTCATGGCCATGAGGCCCAGCCCCACGCCGAACCAGAAAAACCAAGGCGTCACGGCGAATATCATGCCGCCGCTCAGCAGAAACAGGGCCGTCAACAACAGTTCATTCCGCACCAGCGGCCGGATGACCGGATGACTGACGCCCCGCCGCCAGAGCCAGGCGTCAAGACTGTGCGTCATGCTTTTCAGCGTCTGCGCGACCATCCCTTTCTCCGCTTTGCGGCGCTTCCGCCGCCTGCCGCGACGCGGCGGCTTCATCCGCGGACGGCGTATCGGGCGGCGTGGCAAGGCCCTTGCGGCGGGCGTCCTCAGTCGCCATTTTTTTCAAAAGATGCCGCGTGTCGCGGTAGACATTCAGAAAACCGGCGGCAATGCCCAGCAGCAGGAAACACAGTTTGCACCAGGGGCCCGTGTCCAGCCAGCGATCCAGACCGTATCCTATGGCAAAACCCACCAGCGGCCCGCTGACCAGGTGCAGACCGATGACCCCGGTGGTGGCCAGGGCCTCCATGCCGCTCTGCTGCTGTTTGAGAATGTCCTTGAATGACACCACCGCCTCCGCGAATGTCAGCGGCGCGCACATTCCGTACGCTGTAAAACCCCTAACGCTGTGTAAATTATCACAGGTCTGGCGGCGCGTCAACGGCTTTGCGCAGAAACATTCGGCATCCCCGCATATTTCGCCGCGTGCTCACCCCCGGAGCCGCCAGAGGCTGAGGCACTCCAGGTGCGGCGTATGCGGGAAAAGATCCACGCCTTTCAGCCGCTCCAGCGCATATCCTGTCTGAAGCGCCCGGGCGTCCCGCGCCAGCGTGGCCGGGTTGCAGGATATATACAGAATGCGTCGGGGGCGCAGTTTCAGCAGGCTGTCCAGAGCCTGCGGGGCCAGCCCGGCGCGCGGGGGGTCGGCCAGCGCCGTATCCCAGACGGCGGAGCGGTCGCGCCGCAGCCGTTCCGGCAGTGTGGCCGCGTCCGCGGCTTCGTAACGGCAGTGCGTCAGGCCGGCCTGTTCCGCATTGCGCCGGGCCAGCGCCACGGCGCGCTTGTCGTATTCCAGGCCCAGCACGCGCTCAAAGGCAGGGGCCGCCAACTGGCCGGGCGCGCCCACGCCGCAGTACAGATCCAGCAGGGATGAATCTTTTTTCACACGGTCGGCGCTGAGCATCTCCATGGCCACACGGGCAAGCTCTTGCGCGGCGCCTGTATTGACCTGAAAGAAGGACGCGGCGTCCAGACAGAACAGACGGCCGCCCAGGGGCAGATGCAGCACGGCGGCTTCCTCATCTTCATGGCCCCGCCCGTTCAGGCAGAGCGCGCGGCGTTCTCCGGTCGCCAGAGCGTCGGCGCTGTGCCGCTCTTCATGGATGAAGGCCGCCACAGCCGGGAAGCGCCGCAACAGGGCTTCGCCCAGGGCGCGCGCCGCCATCCGGCCCGCCGCGCCGCCGGGGCTGGTGACGCACACGACCCACCAGCGGGGCGCTGGCGCGTCGCCCTTCTGCCCGTGCCGCAGAATCAGAAAACGCCAGAATCCGTACCGCCCGGCGGCGTCCACGCTTCTGTGCCGCGCCGCCTTGCGTCGGGGATCCGGCGCGACATAGGGCGGCAGGCCGCTTTCTTCCGCCAGACTCCGGACCGCCTCCAGAATTTCCCGCGCCCCGGCGGGCGGCAACACGCAGCCCGGCACGGGCACGACCCCCGCGCCGCCGCGACGGCGCAGGCCCAGAAGCATGCCGCCGTCCGCATCCGCCCCGAAGGCGAATTCCATTTTGTTGCGGAAAGCCGCGTGCTGCGGCGACGGTTGCGGGGCTTCCCACACCGTGCCGAGCAGGCTGCGATCCAGACGACCGATGCGGTGCAGAGCTTCCAGCGCCAGCGTTTCTTTCCAGCGCAATTGCGCCGGACCGGGCATGATTTGCAGAGGGCAGCCGCCGCAGGCCGACTGATGCGGGCAGAGCGGCGGCACGGCATCCGGAGCCGGGCGCAGCACATCCAGCAGTTCGGCTTCCAGCAGCCGGGCCTTGCGCCGGACAATCCTGGCCCGGACTGTCTGCCCCGGCAGCGCGCCGGCTACAAACAGAGCCGCGCCGCCTGCTCCGTCGCCGTTTTCCGTCACGCGGGCGATGCCGCGCCCGTCATGGGCCAGGCCGCTCACGCTCACAGTGAGAATATCGTTCATGCCGGACAGGATAGCAGCGCTGGCGCGCTTTTGCCAGGGCCGCGCGCGGACTTTGCCCGAGCCGCTGTCGTGTTGCGCACACGACTTCGCCGCCCGGCCCGGCAGACCCAATGAGCAATGGCCCAAAGCCAGACTTTTTTCCGCAAAAGTCTTGCGCTGGGGCGCGTCTATCGCGTACAAGGCCGGCATGATTGCTTCTCCTGACGTGATTGTGCTTTTTTCCGGCGGCCTGGACAGCATTCTGGCCGCCAGGGTACTGGAAGAGCAGGGCCTGAAGGTGCGCTGCCTGCACTGCGTTTCGCCCTTTTTCGGCGATGCGGCGGCCCTGCCCCGCTGGAAACGCCTGCACGGTCTGGATATCGTCAGCCTGGACGTCAGCGCAGACTTCGCCGCCCTGCTGCGCCGCCGGCCCGGGCACGGTTTCGGCAAGGTCATGAATCCCTGCGTGGATTGCAAGATCCTGCTGCTGCGGCACGCCCGCCTGTATATGGAAAGCGTGGGCGCGCGCCTGCTGGCCACGGGCGAGGTGCTGGGCCAGCGCCCCATGTCCCAGCGGCGCGACACCCTGCATCTGATCCCCCGTGAGGCGGAAGTGGACGGCCTGCTGCTGCGCCCGCTTTGCGCGCGCCTGCTCCCCCCCATTCCGGCCGAGGAAAACGGCCTGGTGGACCGCTCGCGCCTTCTGGGCATTTCCGGACGCGGACGCGGCGAGCAACTGGCCCTGGCCGCGCGCTTCGGCCTCAGGGAAATTCCCACGCCCGGCGGCGGCTGCCGCCTGACCGAGCGGGAAAACGCGCGGCGCTACTGGCCCGTACTGACCCACTGCGCCGGGGACGGAGAGACGCTGGCGCGGGATTTCGCCCTGGCCAATCTGGGGCGGCAGTTCTGGCGGCATCTGGACGGACGCCAGTACTGGCTTGCCGTGGGCCGCAACAATGCGGACAACAAACGCCTGGCCGCCGCGGCCGGGCCGGAGGATGCCCTGATCAGCCTGACCGGCCTGCCCGGACCTCTGAGCCTGGCCCGCGCGGGCGCGGCCTGGCCGCGCGCCCTGCTGGAGGAAGCCGCGGCCCTGACCGCCTCTTACGCGCCCAAAGCCGTGGCCGCAGGCGGCCTTGTCCTCCTGCGCGCGGCCTGGCGGGACGGCGGCCTGGATCTGGCCGTACCGCCGCAGCGCGCGGGCACGCTCTGGCTCGAACCCTCCTGGGAGGATGTGCGGACCGAAATACGCAAAGAGGCCCGTCTGCGGCGGGAAGCGCAAGCCCGCGTCGACGCCTGAACCGCCGGGGCAGGAAAAACTCCGCGCCGCTTTTCTTCCGCAGAGAAGGCCGTCCGCCGAGATGCAGACATTGGCCCTTTTGATGATTTTCTAAAAAATTCATTTTGAATTTCATACAGTTGAAATGCTGTTTCATTATAAGAGTGAATGCCTTCCGCGAAGGCGTAGCTTTACAAAGACATTTTTTACAGCTATATGTTTCTATTGCAAACTGAACAAGTCTACACGTTGAACCGGCGCGCCATAAGCCGTGTCCGGTCCGAACGGAGGATATATGAACAACAGCGATCTTGAATTTTTTCGCAAACTCCTGTCCGACATGCTGGAAGAAGCCCAGCAGAAGGGCGACAGCACCATTGAGGAACTGACCGACAGCAATGAAGTCTTTGCCGATCCGGCCGACCGGGCCACGGCGGAATCCGACCGCGCCTTCACCCTGCGCATCCGCGACCGCGAACGCCGCCTGATCCGCAAAATCCAGGCCGCCTTGCAGCGTATTGATGACGGAACCTACGGCATTTGCGAGGAATGCGGCGACGATATCAGCATTCCCCGCCTCAAGGCCCGCCCGGTGACGCGCCTGTGCATCAACTGCAAGGCCAAACAGGAAGAGGACGAGCATTTGCGCGGCGACTAGCGTCTGCCTGCAAAAGGAAACACCGCAAAACCCGCAAGGGCGACGCGGTTGTCGTGAGTGAACAAGAAATTACGCCTTTTCGCGAACGATTCTGAAAAAATGCTTCACATGCTGATGTGAAGCATTTTTTTTTAATGAGGCGCCGGGCATGCTGTTGCCCCCTGTTGCCGCCGGCGCTGTTCCCCGCTACTCTCACCCGCATGGACGCTCATCTTTTCCGCCGCTTCTGTGATACGCTGCTCCCGCTGCTTGCCGGCGCGCGCCTGGAAAAACTTCAGGAGCCCGCGCCGGACATGCTGACGCTGACCTTTTACGGCGCGGGCCGCAAACGGCAGCTCTGCCTGCGTTTCGGTCGCAAAGAGCCTTTCTGCTTTCTGACCGAACACCGGATCAGCGCGGGGCACGCGCCCTCAGCCCGGCTCATGCGCCTGCGCAAATACGCGGCGGACCGACGGGTGGCCGCCTGCGTGGCGCACTGCTGGCAACGGCGGCTCTGGCTGCTGCTGGGCAAGTCAGCCCCGGCCGACCCCGGAACCCTGCTGACCTGGCTCTTGCTGGATCTGCGCGAGGGGCCGTCCCTGCATTTTCTGGACGTGCAGGCCGCGCCGGAAACGGAAGACGCGCGCTGGCCCGCGCCCGCCGAACTGGCCCAGGCCCGCCGCGACTGGCGGCAATGGCCTGTGCTCACGCCCGCCCTGCGCCGCAGTCTGGAACATCTGGAGGAGCCTGAGCAATGGGCCTTGCTGGAAGACCTGCGCGCGGGCGGGGGAGATGTCTTTCTGTACCGGGCCGCGTCCGGCATACGCGCCGTTTCCGCCTGGCCCCTGCCCCCGCCCCTGCGCGGCGAACTGCGGGAGGAAAGCGGCCCGGACGTTCTTCCCCTGCTGGAACAGGCCGGCCAGAGCCTGGTGCTGGAGCGGCTGGCCGAGGAGCAGGCCACGGCGGCGGCCCTGCCTCTGACCCGGCGCGGGCGCAAGCTGGAACGTCTGCTGGAAAAATTGCGGGAGGAGGAAGCCAGGCTGGAGCGCATGCGCGCCGCCCAGGCCGACGCCCTGGCCCTGCGGGAAAATCTCTGGCGCTGGCCGCCGGAACTGCGCGCGCCCGGCGTCAGCGTGCCGGCAGGCGAACACGGCCCGGCCCGGGAAATCAGGCTGAACCCGCGCCTTACCGTGCGGGAAGTCATGGAGCGCCTTTTCCACACAGCCCGGCGCGGACAGCGAGGCCTGGAGCATCTGGCCCTGCGCCGCGCGGACCTGCACGCCGAGGCCGCGGCTCTGGAGCGCGCGCGCCAGGAAAGCATGGCGGGAGCCGTGACCGGAAATGTGAAAGACGCAACAGCCTCCGGCCCACGGGGAGCGACCGCAACGACGGGTTTTGCCCTGCCCGGCGGCCTGCCCAAAAACGTGCAGCTTTTCATCAGCGAGGACGGCTTCGCCCTGCTGCGCGGGCGCGACGCCAAAGGCAATCTGGCGGCGCGCAAGCTGGCCGCGCCCCATGATATCTGGCTGCACGCCGACAACGGGCCGGGCGCGCATGTCATCATTCGCCGGGCCCACGGCGGTCAGACCGTGCCGGAACGCACCCTGGACCAGGCGGGCGGTCTGGCCGCCTGCAAAAGCTGGCAGCGCGACGCGGCCAAGGCGCGCATCATTTATGCCGAGGCGCGTCATGTGAAAGCCCTGCGCAACGCCCCGGCGGGCACCGTGCGGGTGGACAGGGTTTTTGCCTCGCGCGAAGTGCCGGTGGACCACGAGCTGGAAATCAGGCTGCTGCCCGGCGCGTAGAACCTGCCAAGGTCATGCAGGCCCGGAAACTGCAAGATACACGGACTGTATGCCGAGGCAATGCCGTTCCCGCGGCAGTCACTATTCCGCCTTGCAGACGTCCACCCAGACGCCGCCCGTCACCCGCTCCAGATCGGCCAGGGAGATTTCCACCGCGTTGTTGGGCGCGCCCGCGGCCGGATACACCGGGTCGAAACGCTTCAGGCTGGCATCCAGATACACGGGCACGCCATCGGGCAGCGCAAAGGGGCAGACCCCGCCCATGGGATGGCCCACCAGCGTTTCCACCTCCTCAGCCCTGATGAACTGGGCCTTCTGGTGAAAAACGTCCTTGAACTTGCGGTTGTCCAGCCGGGCCGTGCCCATCACCACCAGCACCAGAGGCCCCTCTTTGCCCAGCAGGGAAAGGGTCTTGGCAATGCGCCCCGGCTCACAGCCGATGGCCCGCGCCGCCAGATCCACCGTGGCGCTGGAGACCTCGAACTGGCGGCAGGCCGCGCCCAGTCCGTGCCGCTCCAGAAATTCCCGTACCGCGTCCACCCGCATGCTTTTCTCCTCCCATATGCCCGGTCGCATGCTCAGCGGCGGAATATCAGCAACAATCCGGCCAGCACCAGAGCAAAGCCCGCCAGTCGACGCCAGCCGAAGGGCGTCACCGGCAGGCCGAACCAACCGAAATGGTCGATAACCGCCGCCATGATCAGATTGCCGCAAATCATGGCCAGCACGGTGGTCAGCGCGCCGATGCGCGGCACGGCAAGAATGGTGTTCAGCACCATGACCGCGCCCAGGATGCCGCCAATCCACTGCCAGGGCGGCGTTTCCAGCACGCGCGACAACTGGCCCCGTCCAAAAAAAGCCACAGCCAGGGCCAGAAACAACCCGCCCACCGCAAACGAGATCAGACTGCTTTCCAGCACGCCCACCGTGCGGCTGAGGGCCGCGTTGATGGGCGACTGCATGGCGATCATGCAGCCGGCCAGCAGCATCAGCAGAACATACAGCATGGCGCCTTCATCCTTCGGGCCAGGGCAGCCCCGGAAAGGGCGCATGATTTGAACGGCTGCTATACAAGCAGGCCCTTCGGCAACGGTCCAAACACGGTTTCATAGCGCTCCCGGAAGAGGGCCGGGGTATAGGCGTGTTCCTGGGTGCCCATTTTTTCCAGGGCGAAGCTGGCGCTCACCGAACCCAGCCTGGCGGCCTCGGGCATGGAGAGACCGTGCATCAGGCCTTTGAGCAGACCGGCGCGCTGAGCGTCGCCCGCTCCGGTGGGGTCCGTCACGGCGGCGGGCGGCACCGGCGCAATGCGCGCTTCCGTGCCGTCGGCCCCGCGCACCAGCGCGCCTTCCGCGCCCAGAGTGGTCACCAGCCAGAGCGTGCGGCCCAGCAGTTCGTCCTCGCTCTTGCCCGTGGCCTTGCAGATCATATTCAGTTCATAGTCATTGGTGATGCAGGCCAGCGAACCCTCAATGGCCGCCAGCAGATCCTGGCCGGAAAGCACGGGCAACTGCTGACCGGGGTCATAGATATAGGGTATGCCCTTCTCCTTGTAGAAGGCGGGCAGGCGGCGCATGTCCTCCACATTGCCGGGCGAGACGATGGCCAGATCATGCTCGGGATCAAGTTCAGGGAACGCGTAGTCGGCGGGCAGGCTCATGGCGCCGGGGTAAAAACCGGTGATCTGATTGCTGTTCATATCCGTGGTGATGTAGCAGAGCCCCGTGAAAATGTCCGCGTCGCGCCGGATGCCGTCAAGCGGCAGGCCCAGCTTGTCCAGCGCCTCGGCATAGGGCGCGAAATCACGCCCGGCGGCGGCCACAATGACCGGCTTTTCGCCAAGCAATGCCAGAGAATAGGCGATATTGCCCGCGCAGCCGCCGCGCCGCTCATCCATGCCGTCCACCATGAAGCTGACATTGATCATGTGCAGCTTGTCCATCATGATATGATCCTGAAAATTGCCGGGAAAGGTCATGATGCGATCAAAGGCCAGGGAACCGGAAACATAGACGGACATGTTCACCTCACTGTTGCGGATATGCTCTACAGCGCGGACGGCAGGCTGTTTTCCTCGATCCAGCGCAAAAAGGGCCGATGCCCGGCTTCCAGGGGCAGGGCCACAATACAGGGGACTTCATAGCTGTGCGCGGCGCGCACGGCCGCGCAGAAATCCTCGAAAGCCGCCCGGCTGACCTGGGCCAGCAGCAGGCATTCCCCGGCCTCGCGCACCGCGCCCTGCCAGCGGTAGACCGAACGCGCGCCGGGCAGCACGTTAACGCCCGCGGCCAGTCTGGCCTCCACCAGCATGCGGGCCAGCGTCAGCGCCTCGCGCTCATCAGGCACGGTGACGTATACCAGCAGGGACATGCTTCCTCCGGCGCGCGGCTTCGCCCCTTTTTTTCGGACGCCACGCGAACCCAGTTTACACAGCCTTGCCCTGGTGGTCCAGCCATCCGGCTGCTGACAAGCCCGCGCGGGATGTGTATAGTGGACTGCAACCCGCCGGCCCGCGAAAAAGCGGGGTCGGACCCGCAGCAAGGAGAACACTTATGCCGGAAAACACGCCCGCGCCCTCACCCGTTGCATCCCCCCTTTCCGCGGATCCGGCCCGGCAGGCTCTGCGCGGTATTCTGCCCGAATTTTACGCCGCCGTGAACGAATTTGAAGATCTGAAGGTGGAGCCTGGCCTCAGCGCCGAGGCCGTAACGGCCCTGGAAGCCAGGCTTGATTTCAGCTTTTCCAAAGAGCTCAAAGAGCTGCTGGTTCATTGCGCCGCCATCTCCATGGCCGGTCTTTCCGTGAAGGCCGCCGAATTCGGCCCCATTGTCATGCCCGGTTCCGACGCGCTGATCATTGGCGAATTTTATCTTCACAATCCCGGCGACCGCCTGCTCATGCTGCCTGATGACCCGTCCGTCTACTATCTGGAGCAACGCAACGGGGCCATCACCAAAATGGCTGACGACATAATCAACTTTTTCAACAGGACGCTCCTGAAGTACCTGTATTCCGAGTAGGTTCAGCCCGCGTCAAAGCGCCGTTCGCACAAAAGGGCCTGATCTGCGCTATACGGGATCAGGGCTTGTTTCTCCCTTGGGCAGGCAACGCTTGCCGGTGAGGGAGAGAATATCTATGCGGATAATGGCCACCCGGCGTATACTGGCCTCCGGCGCTGGACGCGGGCACAGGGCGGCATAACGCTCGGCCAGGCTGTCCAGGGCCAGGCGCTTTTCTTCCTGCTCTTGAACCACAAAGGCGCGGCCCGTGCCGCAGACGGACTTATAGTAGGTGGAGGATTTTTCACGGTCGATGCGCACATCCGTCGCCAGGCTGAACGCCACGCGGCCGTCCCTGCGGATCAGATCCAGCTTGGTTCCCTCCAGGGCGCAATGCAGATAGATGCGCTGCCCCAGGCGCACGAAATTAAGAGGGATGAGATAGGGAAAATCCCCATTGTTGAGAGCCAGAAACAGTTCTTCAGCCCTGGAGAAAACCTCGTCAAAAAAAGCCGGGTCGGAACACTCGCGTTTGCTCAGGCGCATGCCGTCCTCCTTTGTTGTTTTTGATAAAAGCGCCAGGGGCGCTTTGATGTCAGACCTGTTACAGTGTTTCCCGCCAGCGCCGCCCGGCCTCGGTCAGATATGCCGTATGGGCCGCCGGGCGGTCTCTGCACCGCCCGGCGGCCACGACGCTATTTCAGAATCGCGGCCAGATCCTCGTCCGGCGTGCTGATGGGCCGAATACCCCATTTTTCCACCAGAAGGTTCAGGATGTTGGGCGACACAAAGGCCGGCAGGCTAGGCCCCAGGCGGATGTCCCTGATGCCCAGAGCCAGCAGCGTCAGCAGGATGCTCACGGCCTTCTGCTCATACCAGGAAAGCACCAGCGAGAGCGGCAGGTCGTTGACGCCGCATTGCAGGGCTTCGGCCAGGGCCTGCGCCGTGCGCACCGCCGCGTAGGCGTCGTTGCACTGCCCCATGTCCAGCAGGCGCGGCAGATCGCCCAGCGTGCCCAGATCCTTGTCAAAGAAGCGGAACTTGCCGCAGGCCAGGGTCAGGACCAGCGTATCATGCGGGGTTTTTTCCACAAATTCCGTATAGTAGTTGCGGCCCGGCCTGGCCCCGTCGCAGCCGCCCACCAGAAAGATGTGACGCAGCCTGCCCTGAGCCACGGCCTCCAGCACCCTGGGCGCGGCATTGAGCATGGTCTGGCGACCGAACCCGGTCAGGATTTCCTTGCCCGGCCTGGCCTCGGCAAAGCCGGGCAACGCCAGAGCCCTGGCAATGACCGGCGCAAAGTCGCGTCTCGTGCAATGCGTACAGCCGGGCCAGCCCACATTGCCGCTGGTAAAGACCTTGTCACCATACGCGCGGGGATTTTGAATGCAGTTGGTGGTGAAAAGCGCCGCACCGGGAAAATCCGGCAGTTCCTTCTGCTGGTTCTGCCAGGCAGTGCCGTAATGTCCGGCCAGATGGCCGAAGGCCTTCAGACGGGGATAGCCGTGGGCGGGCAGCATTTCGCCATGCGTGTACACGTTGATGCCCGTGCCCTCGGTCTGCTCCAGCAGCGCCTGGAGATCAAGCAGATCGTGGCCGGAAACCAGAATGGCCTTGCCCTTGCGCTGCCCCAGGGAAACCGGGGTGGGCACGGGATCGCCGAATGTTTCGGTATTGCCCTTTTCCAGCAGTTCCATGGCGCGCAGATTGGCCCTGCCGCATTCCAGCGCCAGTTCCAGCCAGCCGCCGAGGTCGCGGACTTCCGCATCCCAGGGGCTGCCCGCAACCAAAGCCTTGCAGATAAAGGCTGAAAGCTCAGGATCGCGCTGGCCCAGCCGCGCCGCATGATCGGCATAGGCGGCCACGCCCTTGAGCCCGAACAGCAGCAACTGCATGGCCGAGGCCACATCCGCGTCAGCGCTGAAGTTGTCGATGCGGGTCGCGCTCTCCGGCAGGCGGGCCAGATACGCGTCCAGGGCGAGGCGCAGATCCTCGGGCTGATCCCCCAGGCGGGAGGCCAGGGCCTGGGCCCGCTTCAGGGTTTCGGCCTGCATGCCGCGCAACGCCTGCGGATCGAAATTCACATTGGTCAGCGTGCTGAACAGGGCTTCGACCATGAAATCATCTGTATCCGTATCCACAATGCCCGCGGCGCGGGCCTTCAGAACCAGGCTCGCCAGCCGCCGCAGAAGATAGACCAGTTGATCCTGAATGGCCGCCACATCCGGGCTTTTGCCGCAGACGCCGGCCACAGTGCAGCCTGTTCCCCTGGCGGTCTGTTCACATTGGTTGCAAAACATAAGCAAAACTCCTTTTCCTCCCTCGGTGGAAGTTGTGCCCTATATACAACACAAATCCACCGCAATCACTGTGATTGAAATCACAGTTTTTTGCAAAGCATAAAAAGCGCCGGATCTTCGGCACAGCGAAGATCCGGCACGGCAAAGACGGGGGCAGGCTCAGCGCTCAGTTGTTGCCGCCGGATTTGGCGTAGGCGCCGGGCAGACGGACGCCTGCGAGCGGCACGAATTGCTGCACATGGGCCCGCGCTGTGGTGTCCGCCGGGGCCGGGGCCCCGGCAGGCGGCTGCATGGCGTTTCTGCCATAGGCGGCCTGGGCATGGGCGCGCGGCACCGCCGTCACCGGCGGCTGCATGATGGGCTGGGCGGTTTTTACCGCCGCCCCCACAGGCTGCATGCGCCCGGCAATTTCCGCCGTTGCGCGGCGGGCCTCCGGCGTTTCAAGAATCTGGGCATAGGCCCCGCGCAGGCCGGAAAGAATCTGCACCACGCTGTCCAGAGATTCCACGTTCATTTTCAGGTTGGCCTGCAAGAGGCGCGCGGTGCAGAGAATATACAGGTTGTTCAGATTCACGGCCAGGCTGCCGCCCTTGTCCATGTTCAGGGAACCGGAAAGCTCATTGACAATGTCAATGACCTTGGAAATCAGAATGCCCTTGCCCGCGAAATCCTTGGCCAGCATTTTGTCGCGCGCCTGCTGGAGATACTTGAGCGCGCCGTCGTAGAGCATGAGCAGAAGCTGCCCCTGATCCGTCGTTGTGACGTTGGTTTGAAAGTAGGCTTGCGCCGCTTTATTCATAGGCTGTTCCTTCTTGTTGCGCATTCCGGGCCGCCGCGCCGGAACGCACAGCAATGCTTATTTGTTGCCGCTCAGTTGCTTGAGCTGCGATTCCAGCTGGCTTTGCTGATCGGCATACTTCTTGAGCAGGGTTTCCAGATTGGCGAATATCATCTTCTGCCGGCTTTCCCAGGTTTCAATGCGGCTCTGCTCCTGCTTGATCTTTTTGTCGATATTCTCCATGACCGTCTTGTAGTTGTCCCGCAAGGACATCAGCGCGCCGTTCTTGGACTTGAGGGCAAGGGCGTCCTCCAGCTGCGACGGCGTGCTGTTGGCATTGATGGTCACGTCAGTAAATGTCAGCTCATCCTTGAAAAAGTCGTTGACCGTCTGGACCAGCCCCTGCTTGATGCGCACATACATGGGTTCTTCGCCATCCGGGGGGTGTTTGCCCACGGTCAGGTCGTCAATCAGAATGGACAGACCGCGCGCGTCGCCCTTGGGCACACTGTAGTAGTACCCCGGCATGCTTTCGTCACGCGTGACCGGCACGCCGCCCACAGTCACATTGACGGGCTGGGGGTTGCCGTTGCTGTCCAGCACCACCTCGTAGCGAACCTCATAGTTGCCGGCCTTGGTGATGCCCTCAAGATGGCTGCCGTAGCGAAAGTCAGCGCTGGTGGAACTGCCCGTGCCGCTGGCGCAGAAAAAATCCACCACGGCTTCCAGGTTGTTGGTGATCATGTTGCTGTAGCTTTCCTTGTCCAGAGCTTGCAGCTCCGCAATACTGGACGAGGCGCCGATCACCAGCAGGCCGTATGTGTCGCTGGTCGTGTCCGTATCCGTCTTGATGCCCAGGTTGGCCAGATTGGCCAGCACGTCGCCGGACAGGATGTCATCCGCGGACTGGCGACTCTTAAACCCGGGGGGCGCGGCGTTGACCAGGCTGGAAAAGCGGCTTTTGAACAACTGCACCCCATAGTTGCCGGTGAGCAGGCCGCCCTTCTGGTTGGTCAGACCAGACGGGCTGTAGTTGTCCTTGCCGATATCGTCGGGATCACTGGAGGTGATCTCCTTGTCTTCATCGTATTTGGTATAGTCATTGATGGTCAGCAGAACGGAATTGACCGCGTCCAGGAAGTTCTGGATGGATTCTTCCACCGAGGTGATGTCCGTGCTGACCGACAGGCGAGCCTCCCCCGCCTCCTGAATATTGAAAACCACGCCCTCAATGACGTCGCTCACGCGGTTGGAGGCGGACTCCATCTCCAAGGGCCAGTTGTCCACGGTATAGCGGGCATTGGACGCACGCTGGATACTCCAGTTGCTTGAGGTGGCCACCTGTCCCTGAATGCCGGGACCGCTGGCGTTCTGGACGTTGGCGAACTGAAGATAGACCGGTTTGCCGCTGGCGGCGATTTCGTCCAGCGTCAGAGGAGTAACGCCGTCGGCCGCCAGATATTCCTTGCCGTCGGCGTCCGTAAAGCGCACGCCCAGATCAGCGGGGGCGGCTGCGGGATTGCCGTCCTTGTCCGTCCAGCTCCAGTTGCCTGTGCCGTTCTTCAGACTCTCCAGCACGGTTTTCATGTCAGTGCCGGAAGCCAGGGTCAGGGTTCCTGTTGTTCCGTCATTGGTGGTGACGGTGTAGACCAGCTTGGGCGGTTCTTCCAGATAAACGTCGCCCGCGCTGTCCGTATAGAACAGGGAGTTTCCCCCGCCATTGGTTTTGGGCACCGTTGTGCTGGTTTCAATTCTGGTCGTGAAACCGGCCGTCCCGCTGGCGCCGGAAGTCAGCTTGAAACTCTGCACGCCGTCCAGCTTCAGGATATTGTTGTCCGCGCCCGATATGGCGCCGGGATAGGCGGCGTTGACAGCATCCAGCAACTGCTGGTTGGTCATGCTGCTGTTCAGCTTTGTGCCGTCGGGCAGACTGTCCACATAGACGACGGAGCCATCATCCAGGGTGAGCGTGAACACCAGGTCCGCGCCGGGCTCGCCGGCGGTCTTGCCGTCAATGCGTTCGCCCAGCTTGGTCTTGTCAAATGTCAGAGTGGCGGAAGCGGAAGTCAGTGTGCCGCCCAGATCGTCCCTGACGCCCGAAGCGGCTGTGAATTTGCTCTTCAACTGACTCGCGTCAGTAAGGTCATCGCAACGCACGCTGGTAACGCCGCTCAGATTCACTCCCCATCCGTCAGAACCAAGCCCGATATTCACGCTGTCGCCGTCCTGGGTGGCCTGGGCCATCTGCACCAGAAGGTCGCGCTTGGTGGCGCCGGCCTTGATCGTGAACTCGCGCGTGCTGCCGTCCTCCATGGTCATGGTGAAGGTCAGCAGATCGTTATCGCCCTTGCCCGCGGCCATGCCGCCAGCGGCGTTCAGCTTGATGTCTTTGTTATTGGAGTCTTTAAGAGATCCCCCCACGCCCACCCAGGTGGAGGACGGCGTGTACGGCTTGTCCGAACTTTTCCGACGACTGAAGGACTTGACTCCGTCCAGCACCAGATCGCCATTGCTGTCCAGACTGGCCGTGATGCCGCCCGCGGCGTTCAGCGCCGTCACCAGATCGTCCGCGGTGGCGTCGCCCTTGAGGGTCACGGTTTTTTTAACGCCGCTCTGCAAGACGATATCGTAGGTGTACTCGGTGGGATCAGTCACCTTCTGGCTGATGTCAAGCTTGTTGTTGGTCAGCCAGGTGGACTGCGTCGAACCCGTGGTGCTCATGCCCACCAGGTTGCTGTCGTAGATGATCAGATTGTTCTTGGCGCCGGTGTCCTTGCCCGCCACCTGAAAGACATAGCCCGAACCGGCCTGGATCAGGCTGATCTTGATGCCCGGATTTTCCGTGGAGTTGTTGACCATGCTGGCGAAGGACTCCAGCGTCGTGCCCGCCGGCACCTTGATTTCATGGTCCTTGCCCGCATAGTTGAAGCGGAAATACTGTTCCGTGCCCGTGGTGTTGAGGACATCGTTCTTGGAATTGAACACATGCCCGGTATTGGCCCAAATGGCGTTGCTGGCCACCTGAGAAACCTTGATGGTGTGCTGCACATCCTGGGCCGAGGCGTTGGCCACGGCGGTAAGTATGTTTTCGTTGCTGCTGGCGACGTTCTTGGTGACAAAATTGTTCTTGTCCGCCAGCGTGGACAGCATGTTGCGGGCGGCCTGCACCTGCTCAATGATTTTGCCAAAGGCCTCATAGCGCAGATTCCAGTCGCTTTTCCAGGCCTCCAGCCGATTCAGCTGCGTGGACTCAATTTTTTTGAGCTGCGCCAGAACCTCATCAAAATTGGTGTCATTGCCGCTCAAACCACCAATGGCGTTGGAGCCTGAAATGCTGATTGCCATACGCACCTCGCGCTGCACAAGATATCTGCCGCGCTGACGCGCGGACCCGCTTCAGGAAAAAGGGGCACAAGAATTTATGCAAAATGCGTGCAAAGAATTTTTTGCCGGGTGATCCCACGGATGCGCGCGGGCTGTCCGGCTGTTGCTGTTATTTTTAACGGCTGCGGCGTAAAAAAGTTTAGAAGCCATTTCATGCTGGCGATGAAATGGCTTCTCCTGCCGGACGAGAGCCGGGCGAGGATATGAAAAAGGCGTCGGGCGAAAGAAAGAGCCTCGCAACAGACCCGGACTATGCGGTCATAAATGCCTGCCAGCGGGCCAGCAAAGCCCGCAGGGCCTTGCCGCGATGGCTGCGCGCGCTTTTGTCCCGCCGCGAAAGCTGGGCCGCGCTTTTGCCGATCAGGGGATCAAAAAAGACCGGATCATAGCCAAAGCCGTTCTCCCCGCGCGGGGCGGTCAGCAGGCGGCCTTCCCACACGCCCCGCACCGTCATGGCGGCCCCGCCGGGCTTCACGGCGGCCATGCAGCACACAAAACAGCAGGTGCGGCGGGCTTCGGGCATTCCGGCCAGCTCGTGCAGCAGCTTGCGGATATTGCGCTGATCCCGGCTTTCACCGGGCAGGCTTTGCCAGTCGTCGGCATAGCGGGCCGAATAGACGCCGGGTCTGCCGTTCAGGGCGTCCACCATCAGGCCGGAATCATCGGCCACACTGACCAGACCGGTACTGTCGGCCACGACGCGCGCCTTGATCAGGGCGTTTTCCTCAAAGCTTGTGCCGTTTTCCTCAATCTCCTCAATATGGAGAAAAGCCTCCAGCCCCATAACCTCCACGCCGAAATCGGCCAGAGGCCCGGCCAGTTCGCGCACCTTGCCCGCATTGCGCGTGGCCAGGACGATGCGTTGCCCTTGTTCTTCCGTCATGTCCGCTCCTTTGAAACGTCTTGCGCCTGCCCGCGCTGATGGGGAAGAGCCAGCGTGGCAGCCAGGATGCCGCCGATAACCAGCGCGCCGCCGGCTATCTGGGCCGGGACGATGTGCTCGCCCAGCACCAGTACCGAAGCCGCCGCCGCGAAGACCGGCAGACTGTAATACACAATGCCGGCGCGCACCGGGCCGATTCTGTCCACGGCCAGAGTCCAGAACCAGAAGGAAAGAAAGGAGCAACCCACCCCGGCGTAAAGAATGCCCGTCAGCAGAGCCGGGGACAGCGCGGGCCTGGGCAGCAGGCAGACCTCGGCCACGGTGAAGGGCAGGGAATACAGCAGGCCCAGGGTGAAGGTGGCCACATTGAAGCCCAGAGGGGACACATCGCCGGAACGCCGGCGCATGAACAGCGAATAGAGTCCGAAGCAGAGCGCGCCGCCCAGAGCCCAGAAATCGCCGCTGTTGATGCGCAACGCGGCCAGGCGTTGCCAGTCGCCCCGGCTGACCAGAATGATCACGCCCGCCAGCACCAGCAGCATGCCGGCCAGACGGCGCGGGGTGATGGGCTCGCCGTAGAGAACGCGCGACATGATCAGAATCACAATGGGCGCGGTGGGCACCAGCAGGGCCATGTTCAGACTTTCCGTGCTCTGCCCGGCCTTGTAGATCAGGGTGTTCATCAGGGTGACGCCCAGCACGGCCATCAGCGAAAGATACGGCCAGTGCCTGCGGATGCCCGGCCAGTCGCGCTTCAGATGCCCCCAGGCAAAGGGCAGCACCACCACAAGAGCCACCAGCCAGCGCCAGAAATTGCACTGCCACGGGGGGATCAGGCCGGCCAGAGCTCTGGCCACCACGAAATTGCCCGACCAGATGATGGTGGCCAGCAGGGCGCTGCCGTAGCCCAGAGCGGTTTGCTGCATGTGTGTCCTTCGCGTTTTTGCGTGGCAAGCCAGTACGGAAACAGGCGCGCCGGCCTCAGCTGGTGGCGGGGCTCAGCCCGCGCAAGAGGATGATGCGGCCCGGCCTTATCCGGACCGGGCCGCATGGGAAGAACTCTCGGCGTTTTTCTGGAATCCGTTGCATGGTTCAGCCCAGGGGCCGAACCGGAATGGCTTCTACTCTTCTTCCAGAGCCTCGGCGAAGCGGGCCCGCAGGGCCAGCAACTTGGCCTTGGCGTCCAGCAGTTGCCCGGCGCGCTGGCGCTCGCGCTCCACCACCTCGGCCGGGGCGCGGCTCACGAAACTTTCATTGCTCAATTTCATGTTCACGCCCACCACGTCCTTTTCCAGCCTGGCCAGCTCCTTGTCCAGACGGGCCAGCTCACCGGCCAGATCCACAGCGCCGCGCAGGGGCACAATGACCTGGCAGCCCTGAACCACGGCCGAGGCCGAAGCCTTGGGCGCGTGTACCTCCGCCCCCATTTCCAGCGATTCCAGACGGGCCAGCGTGGTCATCAGCGTGCGGTTTTCTTCCAGCAGGGCGGCCTGAGCTTCATCCACAGGGTGCAGCAGCAAAGCCACCCTGTGGCCGGGGCTGATGCCCAGCTCGGCCTTGATGGTGCGCACGGCCACAATAACACCCTGAATCAGCTCCATGCGCCCGGCTTCAGCCGCGCGCACACAGCCGGGCCGCAACGGCGGGTACGGCTCCAGAGCCAGCTCCGTGGGCTCTTCCCCGGCGGGCACGGGCAGGGCCTGCCATATCTCGGCGGTGACAAAAGGCATGATGGGGTGCAGCAGCACCAGCAGCTCGCGCAGCGCCAGCCAGAGCACATACTGGGCCGCGCCCCTGCGCGCGGGGTCATGGGCCTGCGCGTCCGGCCCCATATCCGGCTTGACCAGCTCCAGATACCAGTCGCAGAACTCGTTCCAGAGGAATTTATAGCCAAGCTGGGCCGCGTCGTTAAAACGATAGTCCGTAAGGGCCTGGTCCATTTCCAGCTTGACCGTTTCCAGCCGGTGCAGAATCCACTGATGGTGCAGGCCCTCCACGCTTTCCAGGTTCACGGGCGCGGGGGCCCGCTCCGGCAGGTTCATCAGGGTGAAGCGCGCGGCGTTCCAGAGCTTGTTCACAAAATGGCGGTAGCCTTCGATGCGCTCTTCAGACAGGCGAATGTCCCGCCCCATGGCCGCGAAAGAGGTCAGCGTGAAGCGCAGGGCGTCACAGCCGTATTTTTCGATCATCAGCAGCGGGTCAATGACATTGCCCGTGGATTTGGACATCTTGCGGCCCGTGGCGTCGCGCACCAGAGCATGCAGATAGACGTCGCGGAAAGGCGGCTGTTTCATGAAATGCTGGCCCATCATCATCATGCGGGCCACCCAGAAGAAAATGATGTCAAAGCCCGTGACCAGCACCGAGGTGGGATACCAGCGCGCCAGCTCCCTGGTCTGTTCCGGCCAGCCCATGGTGGAGAAGGGCCAGAGCGACGCGGAAAACCAGGTGTCCAGCACATCCTCGTCCTGCTCCAGATGGTTCGAACCGCAGGCGGGGCAGACATCCGGCGCTTCCTCGGCCACGGTCAGCCTGCCGCAGGCCTTGCAGGTCCAGGCGGGGATGCGGTGGCCCCACCAGATCTGACGGCTGATGCACCAGTCGCGGATGTTGTCCAGCCAGTGATAATAGGTCTTGAGCCAGGATTCGGGGAAGATTCTGGTCAGCTCCGGCACGGCGGCGCGCGCGGCCGGGGCCATTCTGGTGGCGGCCACAAACCACTGGGTGGAAACGTGCGGCTCCACCACCGTATGGCAGCGGTAGCAGTGGCCCACGGCATGCTCCAGCTCGGCCACGCCCACAAGATCGCCGGCGGCCTCGATATCGGCCACGATTTTTTCCCTGCACTCCTGCTTGGAAAGGCCCGCATACGGCCCGGCCTCGGCCTTCATCACGCCGTTTTCGTCAATGACCTGCACAAATTCAAGACTGTGCTTTTTGCCCAGCATCCAGTCGTTATGGTCATGACAGGGCGTTACCTTCAGCGCGCCGGTGCCGAACTCCCGATCCACATAGCTGTCCGCAATGATCGGCACTTGGCGGCCGAGCACGGGCACGCGCGCGGTTTTGCCCACCAGATGGGCGTAGCGCTCGTCTTCGGGATGCACGCAGATGGCCGTATCACCGGGTATGGTTTCCGGTCGGGTGGTGGCAATGACAATGGAGCCGGAACCGTCCGCAAGGTGGTAGCGCACGCGCCACAGCTTGCCATTGCTCTGCTCGTGCTCCACTTCGTCGTCAGCCAGGGCCGTATGGCAACGAGAACACCAGTTGATGATGTAATCGCCCTTGTAGATGAGGCCCTCATTGTACAACTGCACGAAAACCTTGCGCACCGCGGCCGAAAGGCCCTCGTCCATGGTGAAGCGCAGGCGGGTCCAGTCCACGGAAGCGCCCAGGGCGCGAATCTGATCCAGAATGCGGTGGCCGTAATCCTCGCGCCACTTCCAGACCCGCTCCACAAAAGCTTCTCGGCCCAGATCGCGGCGGGTTTTGCCCTCTTTGGCCAGGGCGCGTTCCACCACGTTCTGGGTGGCGATGCCCGCGTGATCCGTGCCCGGCGTCCACAGCACGTTTTTGCCCTTCTGACGGGCGTGGCGGCACAGCACGTCGATGAGCGTGAGGTTCAGCGCATGGCCTATATGCAGGGCCCCGGTGACGTTGGGCGGCGGAATGACAATGGAATAGGCTTCGCCAGGCGCGTCCGGATCGGGTGTGAAGGTTTTTGCCTCTTCCCAGTGCCTGCGCCACCGGGCTTCCACGTCATGGGGCTCATAGCCCTTGGGGAGGGTATCCGCCATCTTGCTTTCTCCGTAAAAGGCGGCGATAGTGCGGGCCTATGCAGCCCGCGCAGCCAATCCATATCTTGTGGGACGCGTCCCATATCTGGGGCCTGATGGCCTGGCGCGCGCTGCGCGCGCTGGGGCTGCCCTGTCGCCTGGTTAAGGGTCAAGAAATAGCCGAAGGCGCGCTTTTAGGCAAGCCGGGCTCCCGCCAGCAGGCCGGATGCGCCGCTCCCCCTGCCCTGCTGGTGGCGCCCGGCGGCAACGCGCGCCTCAAGGCCCTGGCTCTGGGAGAGGCGGGGCGCGCCGCCGTGCGCGCCTATCTGGAGCAAGGCGGCGCCTACCTGGGCTTCTGCGGCGGCGCGGGCCTGGCCCTCAGCCACCGGAACCCGCGCGAGGGCCTGCAACTCTGCCCCTGGTCGCGCGCCGCCTATCCCCAGCGCCTGCACCATCTGATTTCCGGCCATGTGCGGGTGCTGGCCCGCTGCCATGAAGAGCTGGCCCCGCCCGCAAAGGCCAGACACAAAGACGGCGCGCTTCTCTCCCTGCCGGTCTGGTGGCCGGGACGCTTTGCGGCGGAAAATACGGAAGGGGTGCGCGTGCTGGCCGCCTATGCCGCGCCGGACGCGGACTTCTGGCTGGCGGATCTGCCCCTGCGGCGCATTCCAGAACACGTCTTCGAGGCCTGGCAGGCCCTGTACGGGGTCAATCTGTCGGCGGATTTTCTCACCGGCCAGCCCCTGGTGGTCAGCGGCGCGTACGGACGGGGCCGCTATGTGCTGAGCTATTCGCATCTTGAAACTCCGCAAAGCCCGGACGCCAACGCCTGGCTGGCCCATCTGCTGCGCCGCCTGGCCGGCCTGGAACCCCGACGGGAGCTGACGCCTGGCTGGCAACTGGACAATCCTGTCCCGGCCTGGCCGGACGACGCGTCCGCCGCGCCCTTGCTGGACGCCCTGCGCCGCACCCGCGCCCTGCTGGATCTGGCGGTGGAGCACCACCTTTTTTTCCAGCGCGCGCCCTGGCTCTGGGGCTGGCGCGCGGGCCTGCCCGGCGCTGCCTGCAACAATCTGCACGCGGCGCTGTGCACCGCCGTGAGCCTGACGCCCTCCGGACAGGCCCTGGCCTACTGGCGCGACATCCGCTCCCGCTTTGCGGAGCTGGCCGCGCTGTTCGCTGCCGGGGCAGAAGGCTATCTGCTGGCCCGCCGTCTGGCCGAAACGCTCTCCCCCACCCTGCCTGACGCCGTGGACAAACGCGGCCTGGACAATCAGCGCGAGGCCCTGTTCGGACACCCCATGCACGGCGGCGGCCTCATCGAGGAACTGCTGACCATGACGGAAGAGCTGATCTACCTGTCGCAGCCGGCGCCCGTTTATGGACAGGAAACATCGGTAAACAACACAAAGGGCAAGGCCGCTTGCGGTCTTGCCGCCGTATGAGGCAAAGCTATGCTGAACGAAACGGTCAGAAGCTACGGCACTCTGGGCAAAGGACTCAGCGCGCGCGACAATGTTGTCATCAAGTGCATGAAGGCCCTGCATCTGCTCGCGGCCACAGCCTGGGCCGGCGGCGCGCTTTCCATGCAGGCGCTCAGTTATCTGCGGCTCTCGTCCGACGACCCGGTATTTGCGGCGCAAGTGGCCGTATGCCTGCATTTTGTGGACACCTGGGTGGTCATGCCGGGGCTGGCGGGCTGCCTGCTGACGGGCCTGTTTTACTCCTGCTGCACCGCCATCGGCTTCTTCAAATTTGCCTGGATCGGCTACAAATGGCTGATCAGCCTTTGCGCGGGCTTCTGGGGAACCATGTTCTGGGGCCCGTGGGGCGACGGTCTCATCGCGCTGCTGGCGCCCCTGGGTCTGGACGGGGCGCTGCGCTTCGTGCGCGCCTGCATTCTGCCGGAAAGCCTGTGGGCGGGGGCCTTGCAGATGTTCATCATTCTTTCCATGTGTCTGATTTCCTCATACCGGCCTCTGTCCTTTCGCCCGCTGCGTGCCAAAACCCGCCATGCGGCCTTTCCGGGGCGCTGCGCATGACAACAGCGCCGCCGCCCATGAAATTCACGGGCGGCGGCGCTTGCTTGAGACAACATTTTTTCGGAAAATACCTATATTTTTCTGACCTCCGTATACCAGGCCGCCGCCTCGGCCAGCAGCTCGCCGGTGCGCGAGGCCAGGGCCTGCGGGTCCTTGAGGTAGCCGTCCAGCAACAGGCTGGCGTCAAAAAGGCTGCGGGTCATCTGCGCCAGAATACGATCCTGCGCGTCAGCCTTGAACATGCGCAGCATGCTGCGCAGCAGGGGATGATCCCGGTTGACCTCCAGCACCTTGACCGGCAGGGAGTCATCCTTCTGCATGACCTTGAGCAGCTTTTCCATGGACGAGCTCATGCCGCCGTCGGGCGAGACCAGCACCGCCGGGCTGTCGGCCAGACGGTGCGAAACGCGCACTTCCTTCACCTTGTCGCCCAGAATTTCCTTCATCCTGGCCAGCAGGCTGTCAAAGGAAGTATTGTCCTCCTCCGAGAGCGGCGCGGCGGCCTCTTTTTCCGGCTTTTCCTTATCGGCGAAAGAGGCCAGGGCGTCGTCGGCCGCGTTTTCGGCGGCCTTGAAATCCCATTCCTTATATTTGCCCAGCCCCTCCATGACAAATTCATCCACCGGCTCAAAAAGGTACAGCACTTCGATGCCCTTCTTGCGAAAAAGCTCCATGTGCGGATTGAGCCGCGCGGCCTCGCGGTTGGGCGCGGCCACATACCAGAAGGTTTTCTGGCCTTCGGGCGCGCGGGCCATGTAGTCGTCCAAGCTGGTCAGGGCGTCGGCGTCGGGCAGTGTGGAAGAATTGAAGCGCAGCAGGGCGCTGACGCGTTCCCGGTTGGGAAAGTCGTGGTAGCCCAGCTTGAAGACCTTGCCGTGCAGTTGCCAGAAGCGCTTGTACTTCTCCGCATCATTGGCGGCCATTTTTTCCAGATGGCTCAGGGTCTGCTTGACGATGACCTGATTTATCTTGCGCAGGAGCACATTTTCCTGAAGCGTTTCACGCGAGATGTTCAGGGGCAGGTCTTCAGTATCCACCACGCCCTTGAGAAAAGCCAGATATTCGGGAATCAGCTCCTTGTTGCGGTGCTGGATGAGCACACGCCGGGCATAGAGATCCAGCCCCCAGAAGTCGCGATCCGCGCCGAAAAAGTCCTGACTGGAATCGGGAATGTACAGAAGGGCGTTGAACTGCACGGGCGCGTCCACGGCGATATGCTGCGCGTCCAGCGGGGCCTTGGCGTCATAGGTCAGGGCCTTGTAGAAGTCATCGTATTGCTCTCTGGTCACGGAGGTCTTGGGCTCGCGCCAGAGCGCGGGCTGGGTGTTGACGCGCTCGCCGTCCACAAATACCGGGAAGGGCACAAAGGCCGAATGCTTGCGGATGGCGGATTCCACCCGGAATTTCTCCAGAAATTCCACGGCGTCGTCCTTGAGGTGGGCCCTGATCACCGTGCCGCGTTTGGGCTCTTCGGCATCGCAGGTTTCCACGCTGTATGTGCCCAGACCGTCGCTGATCCAGACATGGGCCTGGGCGTTCTCGCCAAAAGCCGGGCGCGAGGTCACTTCAACCTTGTCGGCCACCATGAACACCGAGTAAAAACCCACGCCGAAGCGCCCGATGATGTTGGCCGCGTCAGCCGCGGCCTTGTCTTTGTCGCCACTCTCTTCTCCGGCAGAGCGGGCTTCGGCGGCCAGACCGGCCAGAAACTCCTCTGAGCCGGACTTGGCGATGGTGCCCAGATTCTCGGCCAGCTCCCCGGCGCTCATGCCCAGGCCGGTGTCGGCTATGGTCAGGGTTTTGGCGTCCTTGTCGATGCTGATGCGGATTTCCAGGGGCAGATCCGGTTCACGCGGGCTCTCGCCCCGGTTGACGCGAAAGCGCAGCTTGTCCAGGGCGTCCGAGGCGTTGGAAACAAGCTCGCGCAGAAAAATTTCCCGGTTGGTATACAGGGAATTGGTAAGAATATGCAGCACCTTGCGCACTTCGGCGCGGAATTGGCGGGTCTCTTTGCCGGCTTCGGCCATGACGAACCTCCTGAAAAAATTAGTTTTAGAATAAGACCGCCGAACCCGCCGTCAAGGGTAAACCGATATTGAGACATTCACTTTTATAATGACAAATATCTGGTTTCATGCTCTCTCTAAAAAAGAGAGTATTAATTAAATAATGTTTTAATATCTTTCAGCGTTCCATTCGCATGGAATTTGGCAAAAAGAGCCATCGCCAAGTCAACCATGTGCAGACTTCGGGAAACAACAACCCACTTGCGCCGAAATCCGGCGAACCAGTGACGCCGACGGCTCTATTCAGAGATAGGGCGAAAAAATCCAGCAGGCCGCGTTGCGCAGCCGCACCGGCAAAGACTGCCCTGCCAGATCCGCGAGAGTGACTTCACGGCTGCGGTTGACGGCATCATCCATATGAGCGGCCAGCAGATCATGGAAAGCCGGATCAAAAACTTCCATATTCAGTTCAAAGTTCAGGCGCAGACTGCGGGCATCCAGATTGGCCGAACCGATCTGGCTGTAATAGCCGTCCACAGCCAGCAATTTGGTATGGGCGAAGGGCGGCGGCTGATGCCAGACGCGCACGCCGGCGTCGAGCAGGGTCGGCAGCAGGCGAAACGTGGCCCAGTGCACATAGGGCAGATTGTTCCTGGCCGGAAGCGTCACGCGCACATCCACGCCGCGCTGGCCCGCCGAACGCAGACTGGCCATGAGGTCATGCGTGGGCAGAAAATACGGAGTCATGATCCGCACAGTGCGCCGCGCCGCATTGATGACCCCGCAAAAGAGGTCGTTGAGCATGTCCGCATCATTGCCCGGGCCGTCCATGACGATGCGGCAGCGGCTTTCGCCTCTGGCCTGGCTGGAGCCAGGCGGCAGCGGCGTATATTCGCCGGTGCAGAAGCCCCAGTTGAGCAGAAAGGCGCGCCGCAGATGGTTGACAATGGGCCCCAGACAGCGAAAGTGCATGTCCTGCACGCAGCTTTTCCGACCGCTCTGCAGGTTGTCGTCGGCAATGTTCATGCCGCCGGTAAAGCCTGTGTCGTCACAGATCAGGACTTTGCGGTGATTGCGCAGGTTGATGCTCAGATTGAGCGGGAAGAGCTTGGGCGGCAGAAACAGCGCCGTCTTGATGCCCTGGGCCGCAAGCTTTTTCCAGGGTTTGCGCCAGGAATAGAGCGTGCCGATGCCGTCCACCAGCACGCGCACATCCACGCCGCGCGCGGCCGCGGCGGTCAGGGCCTCAATAAAGGCCGTGCCTGTCTGCCCGGCATTAAAGATGTAGGTGACCAGAAAAACATGGTCGCGCGCCTGCGCAATGGCGTCCAGCATGGCCGGGTAGGCCTCGTCGCCGTTGCGCAGGGGGCTGAGCGCATTGCCGCCGCACAGGGGCTGATCTGTCAGGCCGCGGCCCAGATGCGCCATGCGGACGATATGTTCCGGCACGAGCTCAGAGGGAGACGCGGGACAGGCCGGATACGCGTATTCCGGCTGCTGGGCGACCCGCTGCCGCATGATTTTTTCGGCCCGGCTCTGTGCCCGGCTGATGCCAAAAAGCACATAGAGCAAGGGGCCCAGCACAGGCAGCAACAGGGCCGTGACGGTCCAGCCCAGGGCTGAACGCGGGTCGCGCTTGGTCAACAGGGCATGACAGACCGCCACCCAGGAAAGGATGTGCGCCGCCAGCAGACCCAGCGCTTCCAGAAAAAGCATCACGGCGCGTTCACCAGCGTCATGCCGTCAGCGCGAGGCCCTTTCAGGAGTCGTGGAGACTTCCTGTTTCCAGAACCTGCCGCCCATGAGCGGAACCGTTCACGCATCATGCCTTGCCGAATGACGCACGGCCAGCAGGGTAACATCCGTATTGCGCAGCACGCGTTCTGTAATGGAGCCGATCAGCATATCGCTCAGGCCGTCGCGTCCGTCGGTGAACATGACGATCAGATCCGCGTTTTCCTCATGGGCCACGCGCACAATGGTTTCAGCCGGGGTGCCCTCTTCCACGCGGGTGTGGAAGCTGATGCCCGCCTTTTCCAGCGTTTCGGTGTGCGGGCAAAGCAGGGTCAGACCCTTGGCGGCTTCCTCGCGCTTCAGCTCCACATGGGCTTCACCGCCCACGATCTGCGACAGCGGCTCGGTGACGTGCAGCAGGATGATCTCGCCGGAACACAGGCCCATAGCGTGCTTGAGCGCCTTTTCAGTGCGCTGGCCGTGGCTTTTGTCGCTCACCGGCAGAAGAATTTTTTTGTACATGCTTACTCCTTGGTCTGCCCACAGTGACAATTATTCCTGACGGGGCATTCTTATTCTCGCATGTCGGCCCGCTTTGCGCAAGCCTCTGGCCGGACTGAAACGGGAATTCGCATAAACCTGCATAACGCTTTGAAATAGCTTTCAAAGATTTCTGGGACAAAAAAGAGAAATCAAACCATTTCAATATATTGTCATCATTCATGAAATGCCCCTCCCGGCTGAAAGCGGCCTTTGTGTGGCGCAGCGACCGGACAGGGGGAGCAAGCGCCCTTGGCCCTGTCCGTCCCAGATTTCGCGCCGCCGGAGCGAATGTCTTTTTCAAAGGGCATGCGCTCCAAAAAGCGCGAAAAGAAAGACTTGAGAACAACACGACAGATGAGAACAGAACAGCCCCGCCGCGTGTCGTTTTTGACACACAAGCGGGGCTGTTTTTGCGGTTGGCGATTATGTGTAAAGTCAGGTACTGCTCTGTTGGCCGCGCAAGCGGACAAGCGCGCCCAATAAGCGGAAAAACCAAGTTTTTTCCGCGAAATGACGGCGGCGAACAGATTGAAAATTTACATTTTCAATCGAAAAATGCTATAGGGAACGCTTGCCGGCGGCTGGCAACATTTTTGCATTCGTATCCGGCATGAATGTCTTCAACTACGATCCGGCTGCTGTGCTGAGCCTGCTGCTCACCATCATGCGCGTGAGCATTGTCATGTTCATGTTGCCGATCTTTTCCACCAACAACATCCCCGTGCTGGTCAAGGCGGCGGTTACGGTCGTTTTTTCACTGGGGGTGTGGCCGCATCTGGCCCTGGCCGGCACGGCCATGCCCGCCCATCCTTTTGATGTGGCGCTGATGCTGCTGGGCGAAGTGGTGCTGGGCCTGACGCTTGGCATGGCCGTCAATTTTTTGTTCATGGGCATCCAGGCCGGGGGCGAGCTGCTGGGCTTTCAGATGGGCTTCACCATGATCAACTTTGCGGATCCGCTCACCGGCAACCAGACCGGGGCCACGGCCTTTTTTCTCTGGATGGTCTCTCTGCTGGCCTTCCTGAGCCTGGACGGGCACCTGTACATGATCAAGGGCTTTGCCGCCTCCTTTGCCCTGGTGCCGCCCGGCGGCCTGTTCATCGGTGAAAATCTGCTCTGGCAGGTGCTTCACCTGGCGGCGCAGGTTTTCGTGCTGGCGCTGAAAATCGCCGCGCCGGTCATGGTGGCCCTGTTCATGGTGGAAGTGGCGCTGGCCCTGGTGGCCCGCACCTCGCCGCAGATACACATCATGGAATTCGGCTTTCCCGTCAAGATCGGCGTGGGCTTTTTTTTTGTGGGTCTGTTGCTGGTGGTCATGGCCGACCATGTGGAACAGTTCATCAACGGCATAGACGGCCTGTTCACCAATCTGCTGCGCTCCATGAGTCCCCTGTATCAGTAGGCAGCCGGGTTCATTCGCGAAAAGCAACGCTTTTTCGCGAGCGCTCCTGCAAAAAAAGCTTCACATGATCATGTGAAGCTTTTTTTGCAATAAGGCGCTGGCACGAAGGCCGCCGCTCTTTTGTCACGCGCCCTGAACGGGCCGCGTCAGTCTGGCCAGCGTTTCCTGCCGGCCCAGAAAGGCCATGATCTCATTAAGATGCGAACCGCCCATGAAGCCCATCAGGGCCGTGCGCAGGGGCGGTGCTACTTCCTTGAACTTCAGGCCGTTGTCCGCCACATAGGCGTTGAGCGCGGCTTCCAGAGTGTCGGCGTTGAAAGGCTCGCAGGCCCTGAAAATTTCGGCCAGAGCGCGCAGATGGGCCTTGCCCGCATCCGTGAAATGCCTGGCCGCGTCCTTTTCCGCATAGGTCAGCTCGGCGGCGGACACCAGCAGGGGACGGAAGCTTTCGGCCAGGGCGGCAAGATTGTTGGCGCGCTCGCGGAACATGACGCAAAGGGGTTCCAGCCGCTTCAGGGGCTCATGCCCCAGCCTGTCAGCCAGACCGGCCTCGCGCACAAAGGGTTCCGCCAGCGCGGCCAGTTGGTCCAGCGGCAGTTCGCGCATGAAGTGGGCGTTGCACCACTCCAGCTTGGCCGGGTCAAAGGCCGCGGCCGCCGGATTGAGATTGCCGCCGTCAAAGTATTGCACCAGTTCATCCAGGCTGAACAATTCCTGATTGCCGTGAGACCAGCCCAGGCGCACCAGGTAGCTGACCAGGGCCTGGGGCAGCAGGCCGTCCTTCTGGTATTCGATAACCGCCCGCGCGCCGTGGCGCTTGGAAAGCTTCTGGCGGTCCGGCCCAAGAATCATGGGCACATGGCCGAAGCGCGGCACGGGCAGGCCCAGAGCCTCATAAATCAGAATCTGGCGCGGCGTGTTGGAAACATGGTCGTCGCCCCGGATCACATGGGTGATGCCCATTTCGTGGTCGTCCACCACCACAGCCATATTGTAGGTGGGCATGCCGTCGGCGCGGCGGATGACCATGTCATCCAGCTCGCTCACATCCACGGCTATTTTGCCCTTGACCATGTCGTCAAAAAGCACCTTGCCCGTGAGCGGCGTTCTGAGGCGCACGCAACGCCCTTCGCCGGGCCCCAGATCGCGCGTGCGGCAATGGCCGTTGTAACGCGGCTTGAGGCCCTGGCGGCGGGCCTCCTCGCGCATGGCCTCCACCTCTTCGGGCGTGCAGGAACACCAGTAGGCGTGCCCGCTTTCCAGCAGCCTGTCCACATAACTGTTGTAGATATCCGTCCTCTGGGTCTGGTAGGTGAGGTCGCCGTCCCAGTCCAGACCCAGCCAGCGCATGGAGGCCAGAATGGAATCCGTGTATTCCTGCCTGGACCGCAGCAGGTCCGTATCTTCAATGCGCAGGTGAAAACGGCCGCCGAAATGGCGGGCCAGGAGCCAGCAGAAAATGGCCGTGCGCGCGCCGCCGATGTGCAGATGCCCGGTGGGACTGGGCGCAAAACGGGTGACAACTTCCGACATAGTGTGCTTTCCTTGAAAAGAGAATGTAGGGCGGGCTTACGCGCAAGCGCGCTCTTCTGTCAAGACGCATGCGGCCCCGGCGGCGCGGGAAGTCCCTGTCGCTGTCCCTGGCCAGGGCATTTGCCTGATGAAAATCAGGCAAATGCCCTGCTGGCCGCGCAAGCGGACAAGCGCGCTCAATAAGCGGAAAAACCACGCTTTTTTCCGCGAAATGACGGCGGCGAACAGATTGAAAATTTCTATTTTCAATCAAGAAATGCTGTAAAAGAAAGACACCTGTACAAATTTTATACGGACTTGGATGCAGATGCGCATAAAAACTATACATCCCTGTTGCCGAGCCGAATTTAAAATTATCTTTATTTTCAATATATTACCAACATTATCCGGCATTGGCACGCGCCTTGCTATTGCAAAGGGCAAGAGCGTCCGGAAGAACGGACAGCGCATACAATATCCGCCCACAGGCGGTTAACATATACGGAGAGACAGAACAAATTTCCGCGCCGTCCCAGCCCCCTCAGGGGCGGCGCGGCCCCCCCCCCCAAAAAAAACCCCCCCCTTCTCCTTTGACAGAACCCTCTGGCCATCGAAACATCCCTCCTCGCGGTCGCCGGGAACAACCGGCGGCCGCCCCTTCTTTATCAGGCAGGCCGCGCTTGCAAAGCGCGGAGGCCAGGCAATGGCGGGCGGCTCTGCGCCGCGACTCCAGCGGAACAGGAGAGGACGGAAGGGGTGTTCCCTGCAGGGCAGTCCTTGTTACGCCCGCAGTTGTTCCAGCACATGGGCGTCAGCGGGCAGAAAACCCAGCTCCAGGGCCTCGGCGGGCGTCACCCAGCGCAGGTTCTGGCCTTCCGTGGGGCAGGGTTCGCCGCTGAAAAGACTGACGTGGAAAAAATGCAGGCGCACCCGGAAGCCGCGCTCGGCGTAGCTGTGCTCCAAACTCTGCCAGAAACGGCACTGGCGCACGCCGATGCCCAGTTCCTCGGCCAGTTCGCGAACCAGAGCTTCGGAGGGGCTTTCGCCCTCTTCCAGCTTGCCGCCGGGAAATTCCCAATAGCCTTCCAGGGGCTTGTCCGTGGGCCGCTGCGCGGCCAGAAACCGTTCGCCGCGCCAGATGATGCCCGCAGCCACTTCAACGAGCCGCAGGCCCTTGCCGTTCTCTGTCATGGTTCACTCGCTTTCGGCCCATCTGCCCCTGATGCCGGCCATCTTTTCTTCCAGCCCCGTCATTTCCTCAAGAATATCCTCGCCGCGCCGCTTGCACTCCTCAAAGCGTTTGAGCAGCTCGCCGGAACGACTGTGGTCCGCGTACACCTGCGGATCGGCCAGTTGCGTTTCCACTGTGCCCTGCTCGTCCAGCACGCGGGCCAGCTCATCTTCAAGAGCCGCATATCTGCTTTCCAGGGGCTTGAGTTCCTTGTGCAGGGCTTTGCGCTTTTCGGCCTGCTCACGCCTGAGGCGCTTCTGCTCCTCGCGCGACAGCACGGGCGCGGCCTCCCGCGCCGTTTCATCCTTGACCCTGGGCAGGCCCGCCGCGCTCAGAGGCGCGCCGCCCTTGCCCTCCGCCCCCGCGAGGCGCGCCCGGCGCGTCGCGTCATAGGCCGCGAAATCGGCATGCGGCGTGAGGCCACTCTGGTTCAGCTCCCACGCTTCGGCCCCCACCTGCGAAAGCAGCCAGCGGTCATGGGCCACCATCAGCAGCGTGCCGGTGAACTTTTGCAGGGCCGCCACCAGCGCCTCGCGGCTTTCCAGGTCCAGATGGTTGGTGGGTTCGTCCAGCAGCAGAAAATTGCAGCGCTTCAGAAACAGGCTGGCCAGAACCAGGCGGCTTTTCTCGCCGCCGGACAGCGCGCTGACCTGACGGTCAAAATACTCCTGCCCCAGCAGAAAAAGGCCCAGTACGCTCATGAGCTCTTCTTCCGTGGTGCGCGGATCCGAAAGGCGGCGGATTTCGCCCAGCACCGTGGCGTCCGGCCGCAGCGTGTCCATCTGGTGCTGCGTGTAATAGCCCAGGCGCATCTGGGAAGCGCCGACAAGGTTGCCGCCGCAGCGTTCCAGTTGTCCGGCCAGCAGCTTGAGCAGAGTGGATTTACCGCAGCCGTTGTGTCCCACCAGGGCAATGCGACCGCCCCGGTAGAGAGTGAAGGTCAGCGGCGGCCACATGCTTTTGCCGTCCGGGAAGTGAAAGGCCAGGTCGGCGGCGGCCAGCATGATTTTTTCCGAGTGCGGCGCTTCAGGCCAGGAAAAAGCCAGCTCGCGCCGTCTGGGTTCGGGCCGGTAATCCTCCAGTTCCTTTTCCAGCTTTTTGGCCATCTTCTGGCGCGAACCGGCCTGGCGAGCCTTGGTGGCCTTGGCCCTGAAGCGCTCCACAAAAGCCATCTTGCGGTTGATTTCGTCCTGAAGGGCGCGGGCCTCACGCTCACGCTGGGTATTGTACTCCTCCTGCAAGACCAGAAACTGACTGTAGTTGGCCTTGCGGAATACTGGCCGCGACAGCCCCAGATAGAGCACATGCGTGCCCACATTGTCCATGAACATGCGGTCGTGGGCCACAAAAACCAGCGCGCCCCTGAAGTCCAGCAGAAAGGATTCCAGCCATTCCACGGCTTCCATGTCCAGATGGTTGGTGGGCTCGTCCAGCAAAAGCACGTCGGCCCCGGCCGTGAGCACACGGGCCAGTTTGGCCCTTTCCCGCCAGCCGCCGGAGAGCTGGCGCAGGGTGCGCCCCCACTTGGCCTCTGAGAAGCCCAGACCGGACAGCACGGCCTTGGCCCGGTGTTCGGGGTTGTAGCCGTAGACGGCCTCCAGCTCGCTCTGGCGCTGCATCAGCATACTCAGCCGACTTTGGTCGCCGGATTCGGCTGCCTGCTCCCACTCGGCCCAGAAGTCGTTCCAGTCGTGCAGCACGTCCAGCACAAAGGTCAGCAAAGGCGTATCCAGCGCCTGTTCGGACAGTTCCTGCTCCACAAAACCCAGCCGACAGCCCCTGGGCAGCAGTACCCGGCCCCCGTCCGGCGACTCCACCCCGGCCAGCAGACGCAGCAGGGTGGATTTGCCCGTGCCGTTGGGCCCGCAGACACACAGGCGCACGCCGGAATCCACCTCCAGCGAGAAATTGCTGAAAATATCCCGACCGCCGAACGATTTGGAAAGTTCCTGAATGGTTATCTTCACAGCCAGCCCTCACGCCGGTAGCCTTCCACAGCTTCGGCCATGCCTTCGGCCAGGCTGATCCGCGGCTCGTAACCCAGCTCCCGCCGGATGCGGGAGGCGTCGCAGAGCCAGCCCGCCTGCCGGGCCTCACGATATTTGTCCAGATTCCAGTTGGGCGCGCGCGCCGGGGCCCGGCCCGTGAAAGCTTGCGCCAGACGCGCCCACAGCAGGCCGCCGCAGGAGGAAAGCGCGGCCGTGGCGGCCATCAGCGGCAAGGGCAGATGCAGCACGCGCAAGTGCCGACGCCCCAAAGCCTCGCCCATGACCCGGCAGAAGCCGGACATATGGTACACGCCGCCGTCATTGACGTGGTACACGCCGCGCGCGGCCTCCCCGCAGCAGAGCAGCACGGCCTGCGCCATGTCCCGCGCGTGCACGGCGGAAACCGGAAATTCCCGGAATGCGCCGGGGCTGACGGCAAGGCCTCTGGCCGCGCCCTTGAACACGGGCAGCAGGCCCCTGTCTCCGGAACCGTAAATGACGGGCGGGCGCAACGTTACCAGCCTCTCCCCCAGAGCGCGGCCCAGAATCTGCTCCACCAGCAGTTTGGACCAGCCATAGGCGGAAACCGGCGCGGGCAAAACATCGTCCGCCACGCCGGGCGGGCGGGCCGACGGGCCGCTGGCCGCCAGGCTGGACACCAGCACGAAGCGCGCCGGGCCGCCCCCCTCCACCCTGCCCAGCGCGTTCACGATGACGCGCGCGGCCAGGGCATTGGCCCGCAGATAATCCTGCCAGCCCAGCCCGAACAGCAAGGCCGCCATATGGATGACCACATCCTGCCCGGCCAGCGCCTCAGCAAGCCCCTGGCCCGTGCTCAGGTCCGCCCGCGCCACGGCCACGTCCTCCGGCAGGTGCCGTGTGCGCGAAGTCGCGCGGGTCAGACAGGTGACGCGCGCGCCGCTTTCCAGCAGGCGCGGCAGAAGGTGGCGGCCCACAAAACCCGTGCCGCCGGTGACCAGCACCCTTTTGCCGCTCAGACGGGGAAAAGCCCGGCCCGCGCTTCCGCTCATACGGCTATCTCCCGGCGGTAAATGCGGTAGCGCTTGGTGATGCGGCCCGAAAAATCCTCAATGAGGTCATCCACGGCCACATTGTCCTCCAGCACCCAGGAGCCTTCGACCCACTGAAAATCCGGCTTGCTGCGGGCTTTTTCCAGCATGAAGTCCAGCAGCAGCAGGGGCAGGCCCAGCAGGCGGAATTCCTCCTTGATGCCGAAGAGCATGATGCGGTAGCCGCCCCTGATTTCCGCGCGCGCCTGCCACCAGTGCCACAGCGCGGACAGGCCCAGCTTGCCGTTGAGGCGCTTGAGCAGGGGGTTCATGTCCGGCAGGGCCACCATGCCGGCGGCGGGCTGGTCATTATGAAAAAAGAGCACGAAAAATTCCGGGTCCAGCACGCCTTTGAGCTCTTTGACGTGGTGTTCGGCCTCACCGTCGGACAAGGGCGAAAAGCCCCAGTTCTTGGCCCAGGATTCGCGGTAAATGTCCAGCATGATCCGGATGTCGGCGGCCAGAGTGGCCTTGCCGGAAGTGCGGCAGGTAAAGCGGGCCTCGGCCTTGAGGCGGTCCACCTCCTGGCGCAGCCAGTCCGGCAGGGTGAGGCGCTCACGCTCAATGAGGTAGGCGAAAAGATCCTGCTCCTTGCGCAGATGCCAGCTTTCCAGTAATTCCGCATAATAGGGCGGATTCCACGGCATCATGATCACCGGCGGCAGCTCAAAGCCATCCACCAGCAGGCCGCAGGTATAATTGGCGGAAGGGTTCAGCGGCCCGCGCATGAAGCGCGCGCCCTGGCCGGCCAGCCAGTGGCGGGCCTTGTCCAGCAGGGCGTGGGCGGCTTCCGCATCATTCAGGCATTCAAAAAAGCCGAACGCGCCGCAGGCTTCGCCGGCATAGGCATTGTACTTTTCATCCACTATGGCCGCGATGCGGCCCACGGGCCGCCCGTCGCGCAGGGCCAGAAAAAGTTCGCGCCGGGCCGATTCCCAGAAAGGATGCGCGCCGGGCGTGAGCAGTTCACGGTCCTGGTTTTTGATGGGCGGAACCCAGAGGGGCTGATTCGCGTGGACAACCCAGGGCAAATCCACGAAGCTGGTCAGATCCTGGTCGGAACGAACCGGAATGATGCTGACGGCCATGCGCCCTTAATCCGTAAGCAGCGCGCCGCGCAACTGGGCCGGTGAAGCCGCGCCCAGCCTTTTGCAGGCCGCGGGCAGCTCCGCAGCCAGGGCAAAGGCGCTGTCCGGTCGCATGAAGTTGGCCGTGCCCACCTGCACGGCGGCGGCGCCTACCAGAATGAATTCCAGCGCATCTTCTGCACTGACAATGCCGCCCATGCCCACCACGGGAATTTTCACCGCGCGCGCCACCTGCCAGACGCAGCGCAGGGCCACGGGCTTGATGGCCGGGCCGGACAGACCGCCCACCACATTGGCCAGGGAGGGACGCCGCGTGCGCAGATCCACGGCCATGCCCAGCAGGGTGTTGATGCAGGAGATGCTGTCCGCGCCCGCATCCTCCACACTGCGCGCCATGAGCGCCATATCCGTGACATTGGGCGAAAGTTTGACCATCACATGCTTGTGCGGCGCGCCTTCGCGCACGGCGGCGGTGACGGCGGCGGCCAGCTTGGGGTCCTGCCCGAAGAGCACGCCGCCTTCCTTCACGTTGGGGCAGGAGACGTTGACCTCCAGCGCGGCCACGCCTTCTTCGCTGTCCAGACGCGCGGCCAGTTCGCCGAATTCCGCCGGAGACGTGGCGTACATATTGACGATAACAGGCGTTTCGCGCCAGGGCAGCCGGGGCAGCCTGTCGCGGCAGAAGGCCTCCACGCCGTCGTTTTGCAGGCCCACGGCATTGAGCATGCCCGCCGTGGTTTCCACAATGCGCGGGCAGGGATTGCCCTCGCGCGGCAGAAGCGACAGCCCCTTGACCACAATGCCGCCCAGGGCCGTCAGATCGCCATAGGACGCGAACTCCACGCCGTAACCGAAAGTGCCCGATGCCGTGAGCACCGGGTTTTTCAAGGTGAGATCGTGGCTTTGCCCTTTCAGGGTGACGGAAAGATCCATGCTGTTTCCCGATGGTGTAATCAACATTCGTTCAACGCAACAAGGCGACCGCGACCGCCGCGCCCACCCGGATTCTGTGCGCTGGCGGGAAAAACAGGCCTTTTACGGGGCGGGGCGCTCCTGCAGCGCCCTGCCGGGATAAAAAGCGACGTTCAAAACGGCGGGCAAAAGAGCGTCGCGCCTACAGTTCGATGTGATGAGACCAGAACACCGGCCCCTGATTGCACACCTGAACCAGGCCGCCGCGCCTGGCGGGAACCGGCCAGTCCTGCGTGGTGCGAACCACGCAGCCCAGACAGGCCCCCACGCCGCAACCCATGCGATTTTCCAGGGAAAGCTGGGTGCGCACGCCCAGTTCTCCGGCAAACTTCCGCACAGTGCGCAAAAAGGGCAGCGGCCCGCAGGCCAGCACCAGCCCGTTCTGTTCCGCATATTCGCGCATGCGCTCCTGCAACGAAAAAATGAAATTGTCCAGATCGCCTGGCGTGTGCTCGCGCAGGCTGTCCAGAGGCACATGCTCGTTGATGCTGTCCACCGGGTAGCAACTGATGGGTTCCCTATGTCCGAAGAGCATGGTCACGTTCCACGGCCTGGGGTGTTCGCTGACGTAGCCCACAAAGGGCACGATGCCCATGCCGCCGGCCAGAAGCAGGGTGGGCGTGTCCGGCTCCATCACAAAGCCGTTGCCCAGCGGCCCCCAGACCCGTACTGTATCGCCGGCCTTGAGTTCGGCCATGCGCCGGGTTCCCCGCCCCTGAACCTGAAAAAAGCAGATCAGGTGGCGGGCTGTCATGTGACAGATGCCCAGAGGCCGGGCCCAGGGAATTTCCAGCCCGAACGAGGTGGGTCGAACCATGACAAACTGACCGGGCCGCCACTGCTCCCACTGGGGATGGGTCAGACGCAGGGCGAAAAAACGGCTTTCCTGACCGGTCTGGCCGAAAGGCACCAGATCTAGCACCGTAAGTAATGAAGAACGCGGTTGGGACATATTCCGATGTATAATCCCACTTGCCGCAGCGGTCAACCAACGCTCCGCGCGCAGGGCCGAGACCTCTGAACAAGATGCAAAGCAGATGCGCCAGCCCTGTCCATGTGCGGATCAGGGCTTTTCATGCGCGGCCCGACGCTGTAGCATAAGCGCGCTCCCCGGCTGGGGACGCAGGAGAGAACGCCTATGCAAGCAATCTATGCCGCCCGTCGCGACCGGCTGCGCCGGGCCATGCGCGCCAGGGGACTGGATGCCCTGCTGGTCAGCCAGGCCCCCAACCGTTTTTATCTTTCGGGCTTTGAACTGCACGACCCGCAATGCAATGAAAGCGCGGGCCGCCTGGTGATCACGGCTGACGGTCGGGACTGGCTGGCCACCGATGCCCGCTATCTGGATGCCGCCGCCCGCCTCTGGGACAGGGACAACATTTTTATTTACGGCGCTGACGCCGCCGGCGACCTGCTCGGCCTGCTGCGACGTTGCGGCGGGCGCGTGGGTCTGGAGGCGCGGGGCGTCAGCCTGGCGTTTGCCCGCGCCCTGAGCCGGTACGGGTCCGGCCCGCGCCTGGAGGCCGCCGACGGTCTGGTGGAAGACTTGCGCCGCATCAAGGAACCCTGCGAAATCGCGGCCCTGGAGCGTTCCTTCGCCCTCAATCACAAACTTTTGCACTGGGTGGAAGGCCAACTGACGCCCGGAAAGACGGAAAGCGAACTGAGCTGGGCCATTGAGCGTTTTTTCCGCGAAAACGGGGCCTCGGAACTGGCCTTTGCCAACATCGTGGCCGTGGGCCGCAACGCGGCCCTGCCCCACGCCATTCCCGGCCAGGACGCCGTCACGGAGAACTGCCCCGTGCTCGTGGATGTGGGTTGTCGGGTGGACGGCTATTGCTCGGACCAGACCCGCACCTTCTGGGTGGGCGACGCACCCGCGCCGGAATTCAGGCGCGCCATGTCGCTGGTGCGCGAAGCTCAGGAAGCGGCCCTGGAAAAGATGCGGCCCGGCCTGCCCCTGGCAAAGGCCTATGCCCTGGCCCGCGCGGTCTTTGAAAAAGCCGGCGTGGCGGACGCCTTTACCCACGGGCTGGGCCACGGCGTGGGCCTGGAAACCCACGAAGCCCCCAGCCTGTCCCCGCGCGCCGAAGGCGTGCTGGAGCCGGGCATGACGGTCACGGTGGAACCGGGCCTGTACTATCCGGCCTGGGGCGGCGTGCGCTGGGAATATACCGTACTGGTGGAAGAGGACGGCGTGCGCGTTTTATAGCCCGCACAGCGCGATACAAGGAGGTCGCATGGCGGCGATTTTTCTGGTGGGAGCCCGCGCGGCGGGCAAAACCACGGTCGGTCTGGAGCTGGCCCGCCTGCTGGACTGTCCGTTTACGGACACGGATCAGCATCTGCGCCAAAGCCTGGGCCGCAGCGTGGCCGAGGTGGTGGCCGCTGAAGGCTGGCCGGGCTTCAGAGCCCGCGAAAGCGCGGCCCTGCGCGAAGTGACGGGGGCGCCCCGTTCCGGCTGTCTGGTCGTGGCCACGGGCGGCGGCATGGTTCTGGATCCGGAAAACCGTCGCTTCATGCGCGAACGCGGCACTGTCTTTTATCTGGCCGCCCCGGTGGAGGCTCTGGCCCGGCGGCTGGCGCGCGACCCGCTGGCGGCGCAGCGCCCTTCGCTGACCGGTCTGGATATGGTTGAGGAAGTGCGACAGGTGCTGGCCGACCGTCGCCCTCTCTATGAAGAGACCGCGCACCACATTCTGAACGCCACAGCGGAACCCGCCGAAATTTGCGCGGCGGCCCTGCGCCTGCTGGGCATGGCCCCGGCCAGAGCCTGAACCGGGCTGTCCATGGCCGGCGCTTCCGGCCCGTCCTTTCCGCCACCTCGCGAATGACGCCGTTTTTCGGGCTTCACGGTTTGTCGCCGCACAAAGTTTTTTGTAAAGTTTGCGAAATTTGTCACCAATACCCTTTGACATAACAGCCCCGTAGGGCTATGGTACAAGGGCTTTATGTATCGAATCCTTCACACTGCCATTTTTTAGGGGGATGGGCATGCTGGATCTCAATATCACGCTGCTTTTTCAGTTGGTAAATTTTTTCATTGCCATTTTTGTGCTCAATATCCTCCTGATTCGTCCCATCCGCGATATCATCAAAAAACGCAACGGCATTATGGATAATCTTGCCGGTGAAGCCGACAACTTTGAATCCCAGGCCGCCGAACGCCTCGCCAACTATGAAGCCGAGCTGGCCCGCGCCCGTCAGGATGCGGGTCTGGCCCGCGAAGAAGGCCGCAACGCCGGCCTGACCGAGCAGCAGGGCATCGTGGGCGAAGCCCAGAAGAGCGCCCGCGATATTCTGGCCGAGACCCGCCGCAGTCTGCGGGAACAGGCCGAAGCCACGCTCAGTGAGCTGCGCAATCAGGTGAGCGAGTATTCCTCTCGTCTGGCCGACCGCCTTATCAGAAACTGAATTCCGGTTTTTGGGCGCTTCCGATTCTTCGCGCGTGGCGATCTGACGGTGTCTCCGCGCAAAGTCCGGGTCGCGACCGCACGACACCATTGCAGGCACTATAGTGCTCCGCAGGATCATTTCTCAGACCGTAGGGGGTGTGTTTTGAGCAAATGGAAACACTTCAGGCTTGTCCTGCCGCTGGCGCTGGCCATTGCCATGCTTGCCACGGAAGCCGCCGCTGAAGCCGGACACGCCGCGCCGCGCTGGGGCGATTTTGGCTGGCGCGTGCTCAACTTTGTGATCTTCGCGGGCATCCTCTGGTATTTCGTGGGCGGGCTGGCCAGGAAGTTCTTCAGGGGGCGTCGTCAGACCATCCGGGAGACCCTGGACACTCTGGAAGAGCGTCGCGCCAAGGCCAGGGAGCATCTGGCCGCCGTGGAGGCGCGCATCGCCCGCCTGGATGAGGAACGCAAGGCCATTCTGGAGGAAAGCCGGGCGCAGGCCGAGAGGCTCAAGCAGGGCATTGTGGAAGAGGCGCGCCGCCAGGCCGGACAGATTGTGGAACAGGCCAGGCTTACCGCTGAAAATGAAGGGCGTTCCGTACTGGCTGAAGTGCGCGCCGTTCTTGCCGACGAAATCGTGGACGCGGCCGAGAAGGTCTTGCGCGACAAGCTGAACGCCGACGAACACGAAAAACTTATCGCCAACTCCCTTAACAAGGTGGTGCTCCATTGACTGACACCGTGGTTGCACGCAGATACGCCAACGCCATTTTTGCGTTGGGCCGGAAGGAAGGGGACGACGCCCTCACCCGGCACGGGGAATGCCTCGCTGCTCTGGGTGAAATGATCGCCGCCGCGCCGGGACTGGACATGACCCTGAAAAGTCCGGTCATCAGCGTGGATGAAAAAAAGGCGGTCATGGGCAAATTGCTGGACAAGCTCAAAGCCGACCAGATCATGCGCAATTTCTGTTTTCTGTTGGCCGACAAGGAACGCCTGGCCTTCCTGCGCGAGATCGCCAACTGGTACGGCAAGCTGCTGGACGAGGCCAAAGGCGTGATCCGCGGACGGCTGACCACCGCCGTGAAACTTTCCGCCGCCAAACAGGCCAAGCTCAGGGACGCGCTGCAGAAAAAAAGCGGGGCCGACATTGAGCTGACCTTTGCCGTGGACAAAGACATCCTTGGGGGTATGGTGCTCAAAATGGGAGATCGGGTGCTGGACGCAAGTCTGCGCGCGCAATTGGGGATCCTGCGGGAGACTTTCAAGAGGGGTGAATAGCACATGCAGATCAAAGCGGAAGAGATAAGCAAGATCATTGAGGATCAAATCCAAAACTACGAGCAGCGCGTGGAAATGAGCGAGACCGGCACCGTCCTCTATGTCGGTGACGGCATCGCCCGAGTTCACGGCGTGCAGAACGCCATGTCCATGGAACTGCTGGAATTTCCCGGCGGCGTCATGGGTATGGTGCTCAACCTCGAAGAGGACAATGTGGGCGTGGCCCTGCTCGGCTCGGACGTGGGCATCAAGGAGGGCGACCCGGTCAAGCGCACCGGCAAGATCTTCTCCGTGCCCGTGGGCGACAAGGTCATGGGCCGTGTGCTCAACCCCCTGGGTGAGCCCATCGACGGCCTCGGCCCCATTGAATCCACGGAAACGCGTCCCGTGGAAATCAAGGCCCCTGGCATCATCGCCCGCAAAAGCGTGCATGAGCCCATGCCCACGGGCCTGAAGGCCATTGACGCCATGACGCCCATCGGGCGCGGCCAGCGCGAGCTGGTCATCGGCGACCGCCAGACCGGCAAGACCGCCGTATGCGTTGACGCCATTCTGGCTCAGAAAGAAACCGACATCCACTGTTTCTATGTGGCCATCGGTCAGAAAAAGGCTTCTGTGGCCCTGGTGGCCGACACCCTGCGCAAGTACGGCGCGCTGGAATACACCACCATCATTTCGGCCACGGCTTCCGACCCCGCGCCCTTGCAGTACATCGCGGCCTACACCGGCTGCACCATGGCCGAGTACTACCGCGACAGCGGCAAGCACGCCCTGATTGTCTATGACGACCTTTCCAAGCAGGCCGTGGCTTACCGCCAGATGTCCCTGCTGCTCCGCCGCCCCCCGGGACGCGAAGCCTTCCCCGGCGACGTGTTCTACCTGCATTCGCGTCTGCTGGAACGCGCGGCCAAGGTCAACGACAGCCTGGGCGCCGGTTCTCTGACGGCCCTGCCCATCATTGAAACCCAGGCTGGCGACGTTTCCGCGTACATCCCGACCAACGTGATCTCCATCACTGACGGGCAGGTGTATCTGGAACCGAACCTGTTCAACGCCGGCGTGCGCCCGGCCATCAACGTGGGTCTTTCCGTGTCCCGCGTGGGCGGCGCGGCCCAGATCAAGGCCATGAAACAGGTGGCGGGCACCATGCGTCTGGACTTGGCCCAATACCGCGAACTGGCGGCTTTCGCCCAGTTTGGTTCGGATCTGGACAAGGGCACCAAGGCCAAGCTGGACCGTGGCGCGCGTCTGGTGGAACTGCTCAAGCAGCCCCAGTACCGGCCCATGCCCGCACAGGAGCAGGTGGCCTCCATCTGGGCAGCCACGCGCGGCCATATGGACGATGTGCCTGTGGATCAGATCCGCCGTTTTGAAACCGAGATGCTGACCTTCCTGCGCGACACGAGAAAGGACGTGCTTGACGCCATCAAGGATAAAAAAGTCATTGACGAGGCTGTGGAAAGCGCGCTCACCGAAGCCGTTGCCGCCTTCAAGCAGGGCTGGCAGGCCTGAGGCCGCCAAACGGGAGACCTAGCATGCCTTCACTCAAAGACGTCAAGATGAAGATCGTAGGGGTCGGCAAGACCAAGCAGATCACCAAGGCCATGAATATGGTGGCCTCGGCCAAACTGCGCGGCGCCCAGGCCCGTATCGAGCGCTTCAGACCCTACGCGGCCAAATACCGCCAGGTGCTCGCCGAACTGTCGCGCAAGGTGGAGGGCAATGCCCATCCCCTTCTGGCCGAGCACGAGGAAAAGAAAAACTGCGCCATCGTCATGATCACTTCGGATCGCGGCCTGTGCGGCAGCTTCAACGGCAACATCATCAGCGCCGCCCTGAAGCTTGCCGAGGAAAAAACCCGGGCCGGCATGCAGGTCAGTTTTACCTGCGTGGGCCGCAAGGGCCGCGATGTGGCGCGCAAAAGCGATTATGCCGTGCTCACAGCCTACGGCGACCGCATGGGCAGCATTGACTTTCCCCTGGCCAGCGCTGTGGCTCAGGAAGTCATTCACGGCTATGAAACCCTGGCCTTTGACGAAGTATGGCTGGTCTACGGCGAATTTGTGTCCATGGGACAACAGCCGCCGCGCGCGCTCTGCCTGCTGCCGTTAAAGACGCCGGAGGCCGAGGAAATCGCTGAGGAAGCCGGAGAAGCCCGTTGCGAGTATGTGTACGAGCCGCATGAGGAAAAGCTGCTGGCGGAACTGCTGCCGCGTTACGTCAAAGTGCAGGTTTACCGTGGCCTTCTGGACACCTCGGCCAGCGAGCACGCCGCCCGCATGGCCGCCATGGACAACGCCACGCGCAACTGCAACGAGATGATCAACATGCTGACCCTGCTCTACAACAAGACGCGGCAGGCCTCCATTACCAGCGAACTCATCGACATCGTCGGCGGCGCGGAAGCGCTGAACGGTTAAGGAGCCAAACATGAGCAAAAACATCGGTAAAGTCGTTCAGGTTATCGGCGCCGTGGTGGACGTTGAGTTCAGCGACGGCAACCTGCCGAATATCTTCACCGCCCTGGAGATAAAAAACCCGAACAACAGCGACGCTCCAGAGCTGATCTGCGAAGTGGCGCAGCATCTGGGCGACAATGTGGTCCGCACCATCGCCATGGACGCCACCGAAGGTCTGGTGCGCGGCATGGAAGTGACGGATACGGGCCAGCCCATCATGGTGCCCGTGGGCAAAGCCGCGGTGGGCCGCATTCTCAACGTTATCGGTCGCCCTGTGGACGAACTGGGCCCGGTCAACGCCGAAAAATACTATCCCATCCACCGCCCCGCGCCTGAATTCACGGAGCAGAACACCAAGGTTGAACTGCTGGAAACCGGCATCAAGGTCGTGGATCTGCTTGTGCCCTTCCCCAAGGGCGGCAAAATGGGCCTCTTTGGCGGCGCGGGCGTGGGCAAGACCGTCATTCTCATGGAGATGATCAACAACATCGCCAAACAGCACGGCGGCTCCTCGGTGTTCGCCGGCGTGGGCGAGCGCACCCGTGAGGGCAACGACCTGTATCATGAACTCAAGGAAGCCGGCGTTCTGGAGCGCGCCACGCTTGTCTACGGCCAGATGAACGAGCCCCCGGGAGCGCGCGCGCGCGTGGCCCTCACCGCTCTGGCCTGCGCTGAATACTTCCGTGACGAAGAGCATCAGGACGTGTTGCTGTTCATCGACAACATCTTCCGGTTCACCCAGGCCGGTTCGGAAGTGTCCGCCCTGCTGGGCCGCATGCCTTCGGCCGTGGGTTATCAGCCTACCCTGGGCACGGATCTGGGCGCGTTGCAGGAGCGCATTACCTCCACCAACTCCGGTTCCATCACCTCGGTGCAGGCCGTATATGTGCCCGCCGACGACCTGACCGACCCGGCCCCGGCCACGACCTTCTCGCATCTGGACGGCACCCTGGTGCTCTCCCGCCAGATTGCGGAACTGGGCATCTATCCGGCTGTGGATCCGCTGGACTCCACCTCGCGCATTCTCGCCCCCGACGTGGTGGGCGAAGAGCATTACAGCGTGGCCCGGCGGGTACAGATGGTGCTGCAGAAGTACAAGGAATTGCAGGACATCATCGCCATTCTGGGTATGGACGAGCTCTCGGACGAGGACAAGCTCACCGTGGCCCGCGCCCGCCGCATTCAGCGCTTCCTCTCCCAGCCCTTCCATGTGGCCGAAACCTTCACGGGCACGCCCGGCCAGTATGTGAAACTTGAGGACACCATCAAGGGCTTCAAGGGCATTCTGGAAGGCGAGTACGACCACCTGGCCGAGGGCGACTTCTATATGCTCGGCGGCATTGAGCAGGCCGTGGCCAAGTATGAGCAGCGCAAGCTGCAGGAAGAAAACTAGTCCCGTCGCGAGTCAGGGAAGCTAAGGAGTCTGTATGGGCACACTGCAACTGGAAGTGGTGACGCCGGATAAAACCGTGGTCAGCGCCGAGGTGGAAATGGTTGTCTGCCCCGGAGTGGAAGGCGAATTCGGTGTGCTGCCGCAGCACGTCTCCCTGCTCTCGGCCCTGAAAATCGGCGATCTGCGTTACCGGGTTAACGGCAAGGATGAGAACGTATTCATTTCCGGCGGCTTTGCCGATGTGAATAACAATGTGTTGAGCGTGCTTGCCGAATCCGCTGAACTGGCCGGTGACATTGACACCGCCAGAGCCCAGGCCGCCAGGGAGCGGGCTGAAAAACGCCTCACCGCCCATGACGAGAGTGTGGATCAGACGCGGGCCGAGGCTGCCCTGCAACGCGCCATCACGCGCCTGCAGGTGGCACAGTTGCGCTGATTACGCCGGCATGGAAAAAGCATTGGAAGAGCCGGAGGCATTGTGTCTCCGGCTCTTTTTCCTTGCGGGTGTTGACGCGATCCAGGGCCTTGTCTGGAAGACATTTCATCCGAATGCCTCATATTTTATGAATCAGCCATAGACTGAATTATAGAATAATTTATATAGTATTTCTCGATTGAAAATATGAATTTTCAATCTGTTCGCCGCCATTTGCGCGGTCAACAGAGCATTTAACTCTTGAAATAGTCTAAAAAACAGATCTGTGTTTGGCCTGTGAACATGGCAAATCCTGCAATTTGCAAAGCGAAGGAAGTGTGATGCGGATGTGTTCTACCTGCCAGCGTACAGTCCCGATTTGAATCCCATCGAAAATATGTGGAGTACAGTCAAACAACTCTTGCGCGGCATGGAGACAAGGGCGTATGACACTCCTGAAAAGGGCCTCGCCCGTGCGTTGGAGCTTGCATGCGCAAGCGATGCCCAAGGCTGGTTCAAGAATTGTGGATATGAACTATTTCAAGTATGAAATTTTCTGCTGGCCGCGCAAGCGGACAGCCGCCGCATTGACAAATCCGCTTCTTGAGATAGCCTTGACGCGCACGCAACTTCAGGCGCAATACAGTTGAAAGGAGCGCATGCCGTGAAAATTCTTGTAACTCCCCGTTCCTTTGGCAAAAACAATCCCGAACTTTTTGACGCATTGCGCGACGCCGGACTGGAAATCATCCGCAATGACAGCGGCGGCATACTCTCCGAAGAGGCCATCAGGGAAAAACTGGCCCCGTGCGAAGGCGTCATTCTGGGCGTGGATCCCATGAACGCCGCTGTGCTGGCCGCCGCTCCAAAGCTGCGCGCCATCGCCAAGTACGGCGTGGGCCTGGACAATATTGATCTGGAGGCCTGCAAGGCGCGGGGCATTGCCGTTTCGCGCACCGTGGGGGCCAACAGCAATGCCGTGGCGGACTACGCCCTGACCCTGATGCTGGCCGTGGCCCGCAAGGCGGCGCTCATTGACCGGCGCTGTCGGCAAAGAGACTGGAGCAAGATTACGAGCATTGACCTTTACGGCAAAACGCTGGGCATTGTGGGCTTGGGAGCCATAGGCAAGTGCGTGGCCCGCCGGGCGCGCGGCTTTGACATGAAAATTCTGGCTCATGATGTGGTCTGGGACGAGGGCTGCGCCCGTGAGAACGGCATTGAACGGGCCGATGTGGACCGCATCTGCCGCGAGGCCGATTTCATCAGCCTGCATACGACGCTCACGGAGGAAACCCGCCATCTGATCAATGCCGGGCGGCTGGCCGTCATGAAAAAAACCGCCGTGCTCGTCAACACGGCTCGCGGCGGACTCATTGACGAGGCCGCGCTGCTGGCCGCCCTGCGGGAAGGGCGCATCTATGGCGCGGGCCTGGATGTCTTTGAGCAGGAGCCTCCGGCAAATCCGGCCTGGTACGCGCTGGACAATCTGGTCATGGGGTCGCACTGCTCATCCTCCACAGCCGGGGCCACTGAACAGATGGGGCGCATGGCCGTGGATAATCTGCTGCGCGATCTGGGCCTGCGCTGAGCGCGCCTTTTACGTCCGCCCGCGGGGCTCGCCCAGCAGCTTGGCCGCGAAGGCCGCGGCGCCGAAGCCGTTGTCAATATTGAGCACAGCCACGCCGGGCACGCAGGTGCAGAGCATGGTGGAAAGAGCCGCGAAGCCGTGCGCGCCCACGCCGTAGCCCACAGAGGTGGGCACGGCCAGCACCGGCGCGGGGACAAGGCCCGCCAGAACGCCGGGCAGGGCCCCTTCCATGCCGGCCACAGCAATGATCACCCTGGCGCTGTGCAGAGCCTCCAGATGCGGGCTGAGGCGGTGCAGCCCGGCCACGCCCACGTCGGTGACGCAGCCGCAGTCGTGACCCCAGAACGTCAGCGCGCCGAAAGCCTCCAGCGCCACGGGCATGTCCGCCGCTCCGGCGGAAACCACCAGGGCCGCGCCGCTGGAAGGCCAGGGTGGGGTCATGTGACGGCGCATGTTTTCCGGGCCGCCCAGAGAGAACAGCCGGGCCTGGGGCCAGTGCAGACCAGCGGGAAAATGCTCCCGCAACAGCCCGGCCTGCTCCGGCGCCACACGGCTGACCAGCACCGGCCCGTGACGGTAAAGGCCCTCCACGGCGGCCAGCAGAACCGCCTCGCTCTTGCCCTGAGCGAACACCACTTCCCCCAGGCCGGCGCGCAGGGCGCGCTGCGGGTCCAGGTTCAGGCCGTGCAGCGCCTCTCTGGCTGTTGCAAGACTCAACCGGCTCAAGGCCTTGTCAGGGTCAAGACCGCCTGCGGCCACCTGGGCCAGAATCTCTCGAATGGCGCTTTTCTGCATGGCGCATGTATACGCCAGGCCATATTTCTTGTCAGCCTTTTTCCAGAACTCATTTGGGCTGCCGGCAGTGGTTTCTGACCCATTCACGGACGCCGGGCCCGTGTCCGGCGTTGGAAGCCATGACATGCGAATATGGCATGGCTTCCAGTTATCAGGATGTTTTCCGGTCATGCTGTTGCATTGTGGAACGTGAAACGATACAAAAAGGCCCATGTCAACCCGCCGCCTTCTTTTTCTTGCTCCGGCTCAGGCTGTCACTGCTATTTTCCCCCCCCTGCGGGATGCGGGGTATGAACTGGGCATTGCCGAAAACCTCAAAGGCGCTTCGGTATTCATCCGCAAGTCCGGTCCCGGCGTGATTTTCGCGCGGCCCGCCCTGCCCGGCTTCCGGGTGGAGGATCTGCTGGCCGTGAGCGCGGAGGATCCCAATTTCCCGCCGGTCATTGTCACCACCGACAAAGGCAGTCCGGAGGAAGCCGAACGCCTGCTGAGCCTGGGCGCGCGCGATTACTGGCTGGAACCCCTGGATGTGGAGCGCATCATGGCCGTGGCCCGCGAGCCGCGCAAGGCCGCGCCCGCGCCGCTCGCCAGCACGCTGGGCGGGCACAAGCCGCAGTATGCCGAGCGACAGGGCGGCCCGCGCATTGTGGGACGGCATCCGGCCATTGCCAGAGTGCTGAAACTGGCCCGGCAGGTGGCGGCCTCCAAAGCCACGGTGCTGATCACCGGCGAATCAGGTACGGGCAAGGAAATGTTCGCCCGTTACCTGCACGCCATGAGCAAGCGCGTGCGCGGGCCCTTTGTGGCCGTAAACTGCGCGGCCCTGCCTGAACATCTGCTGGAAAGCGAGTTGTTCGGCCATGAAAAGGGGGCCTTTACCGGGGCCATCGCCCGCAAGCTGGGCAAGTTTGAGCTGGCCACGGGCGGCACCCTGCTGCTGGACGAAATTTCAGAAATGGATATGGCCCTCCAGGCCAAGCTGCTGCGCGTGCTTCAGGAAGGCGAGATCGACCGGGTGGGCGGCGCGGAAACAGTGCGGGTGGACGTGCGCGTGCTGGCCACCACCAACCGCGATCTGGAGGACTGGGTCAAACAGGGCAAATTCCGTCAGGACCTGTATTTCAGGCTCAACGTCATCCCGTTGCGCCTGCCCTCCCTGCGTGAACGCGGGGACGACGTGCTGGAACTGGCCCGTTTTTTCGTGGACATGTACGTGCGCGAGTACAATCTGCCGCCCGTGCCCCTGAGCGAAGCCGCGGTGGTCTGGCTGAAACAGTATGAGTTTCCCGGCAATGTGCGCGAATTGCAGAATCTTATGGAGCGCGCCGTACTGCTGGCCAATGGCCGCCCGGTGGAGCCCTGCCATTTTCTGCTGGAAAACGACGCCTGGCCCCTGTTTGAGGAAGATATTCCGGATGCCGCGGGAGAAGACGCCGCCGAACCGCCTGCGGCGACCGCCAGCGCGGCCCCGGGCCAGATGACGCCAGCGGATGCGGGCGCGCCGGAGGCTGTCTCCGACCGGCTCGCCGGGCCCGTGATTCCCCTGCATGAAATGGAACGCATCATGATCATCAAGGGGCTGGAAGCCACTTCCGGCAACCGTACCCAGGCCGCCGAACTGCTGGGTATTTCCGTGCGCACCCTGCGCAACAAGCTCAATGAGTACCGTTCCATGGGCCATCCCGTTGACTGACGCGCCCTGTGCTGATTTCGGCCTTTCGTCTGCTCTCATCCGTACAAGGGTACCCCGGTTCCAGGCCGTGGCAGTCATGCCGGCCAGCCTCTGCGCGCGGTCCGGGGCCGCTTTTGCGTCGGGCTTGCCATCAGCGCCCGGACAACGTAAAAAAGAAACTTTCTTCACAAGCCCGCGTGCCTTGCGCCAGCTCTTCACAGCCATTGAGGTAGATGATCATGCCCCATAAGGGTCCGCATATTTCCATTTCTCCCGACTATGTGGTGAACCGCATCCTGAAGATCAATATCGACGATTTCGCGGAATGGCCCGAATCCGTGCGCAATCTGGCCATTGCCATCGCCCAGGAGCTCTTTCTGGTGGCGTATAATCCCTTCATCGACGCCGACACCGTGCGCGGCAGCGTGCGCGAGGGCTTTGAGCGGGAATCCGTGGCTCTGGCCCACTATTACGCCACGGCCATCAGCGAGGGCATCACCATGTTCTGGTCCGCCCACGAGGCGGAGGCTGAGTTCAGGGGCGGGCTCATTGACGCCCTGCGCCGCATCCTGCCCGATGAATGTATTCTCACCGAGCCCTCGGCCCTGGTGGAAACAGCCACCGACGCCACGGACCTGCGCATGGAACTGCCCCTGCTGGTGGTGGAGCCGGATACCACCGAGCAGGTGGCCCAACTGGTCAGACTGGCCAATGACATGAAATTTGCGCTCATTCCGCGCGGCGGCGGTTCCGGCATGACCGGCGGGGCCGTGCCCGCGCGCAAGCGCACGCTCATCGTCAGCCTCACCCGCCTGACCCGCATCGGCCCCATTGATCTGGAAGAGATGACCGTCACCTGCCAGGCCGGGGCCATCACCCAGGATGTGATCAACGCCGTGGACGCGGCGGGCGCGCTGTTTACCGTGGACCCGGCCTCCAAGCAGGCCTCGTCCATCGGCGGCAACGTCTCGGAAAACGCGGGCGGGCCCAGCGCCTTCGAATACGGAACCACCCTGGACAATCTGCTCTGGTGGCGCATGGTCACGCCCACGGGCGAAATCATCACCGTGGAGCGCGAAAACCATCCCCGGCACAAGATTCTGCCTGATGAAACCGCCGTCTTTGTGGTCAAGGACGTCAGCGGCGGCGTGCGCAACGTGGTGCACCTGCGCGGCGACGAAATCCGCCTGCCCGGCCTGGGCAAGGACGTGACCAACAAGGCCCTGGGCGGTCTGCCCGGCATGCAGAAGGAAGGCGTGGACGGCATCATTACCGAGGCCTGCTTCATCATCCACAAAAAGCCGCAGCACAAGAGGGTCATGGTGCTGGAATTTTTCGGCCGCTCCATGCACCCGGCGGCCGTGGTGGTGCGCGAGCTGGTGGCCCTGCGCAACCGCATCCGGCAGGAGGGCGATTACGCCCACCTTTCGGCCCTGGAAGAGTTCAACGCCAAGTATGTCCAGGCCATCGAATACAGGCGCAAGTCCGAAAAATACGAAGGCCTGCCCATTTCCGTGATCATCCTCCAGGCCGACGGCGACGACCCCTACCTGCTGGACAAATGCGTGGGCGACATCGTGAGCCTGGTGGAGCAGCAGGACAACGTGGACATTATTGTGGCCGCGGACGACAAGGAGGCCGAACGCTTCTGGGAGGACCGCCACCGCCTTTCGGCCATAGCCAGGCGCACGTCGGGCTTCAAGCTCAATGAGGATGTGGTCATTCCCATGGAGCGCATCCCGGATTTCGCCCTCTTTCTGGAGCAGCTCAACCTGGAGTGCACGGCGGCGGCCTACCGCTTCGCTTTGCAGGAGGTGGGACGCCTGCCCGGCTTCCCCATGGAGGACAAGGACTTCAACCGCGAGTTCTCCCAGGCTTCCAGGGCCGCGTCCGGCGATGTGCCGGCCACGGACGTTTCTGACAGCGAAATGGGCGCGCGGGCCGAGGCTTTTCTGAAGCAGCTGGCGGAAAAATATCCCCATCTGGCCAGAAAAATCGGCAAAATCCGCGATTACATGGAAGCCAGCCGCATTGTGGTGGCCAGCCATATGCACGCGGGCGACGGCAACTGCCATGTGAACATCCCGGTGAACTCCAACGACGCCCATATGCTGGAAGAAGCCGAGGAAACCGCGGCCAGGGTCATGGCCGAATGCCAGGAAATGGGCGGCGAGGTTTCGGGCGAGCACGGCATCGGCATCACAAAGATCGCCTTTTTCGGCAAGGACAAGATGGACGCCCTGCGCGCCTTCAAGGAGCGCGTGGACCCCCGCGACGTCATGAATCCCGCCAAGCTGGTGCACCGCGACCTGCCGGTGCGGCCCTTCACCTTTTCCTTCAACCGCCTGATCAACGACATCCGTGAAAGCGGCCTGCCCGACAAGGAAAAGCTCATCAATCTGCTCACGGCCATTCAGGTCTGCACCCGCTGCGGCAAGTGCAAGCAGGTCTGTTCCATGTGCTATCCCGAACGCTCCATGCAATACCACCCGCGCAATAAAAATATGGTGCTGGGCATGCTGCTGGAAGCGGTTTACTATTCCCAGGTCAACAAGGGCCGCATCGACGAACGCCTGCTCAAATGGCTGCGTGACGTGGTGGAACACTGCACGGCCTGCGGCCGCTGCATGGCCAACTGCCCGGTAAAGATCCCTTCCGGCGAGGTGGCCCTGACCCTGCGCGCCCTGCTGGAACACGAGGGCGCGGGCGGCCACCCCATCAAGGGGCGCGCCCTGGAATGGCTGGCGCGCGACATTCCCCACCGCGTGCCCAAGGCCGCCAAGATGGCCTCGCTGGGCCAGAAGATGCAGAACAAATTTCTGGGCTTTGTGCCGGAAATCTGGAAGCGGCGCATGCAAAGCCCGCTCTTTTCCGGGCGTGGACCCAAGATGGGCTACACCAATCTGTATGAAGCCCTCAGGCTGCACCGTGGTTCCATTTTCGCCCCGGCCGAGCCCACGCCGGGCATGCCCTGCGCGGTATACTTTCCGGGCTGCGGCGGCGCGCTCTTCTACGACCGCATCGGCATTTCCTCCATCATGCTGCTGCTCAGGGCCGGTTTTGCCGTGGCCGTGCCGCCCCGGCATCTCTGCTGCGGTTATCCCCTGCTGGCCGCGGGCATGGATACGGCCTTTGAGGACAATCTGGCCCAGAACCGCCAGTATCTGGCCGCCATGCTGCGCAATCTGGCCAAACAGGGCTTTGACTGCCAATATCTTGTTTCGTCCTGCGGTTCCTGCCGGGACGGCCTGGAGCGCCTGCATCTGGAAGAGCAGTTCCCGGCGCTGCAACGCCGGGACGTGGGCCAACTGACGCTGCCTCTGCTGGACAAGGCGGCCATTCTGCCCGACCAGGGCCGGGGCCCGGAAGTGCTTTACCACGGGGCCTGCCACTGCGAATGGGCCGACGTGCACAAGATCAAGGGCCAGCAACAGCTTGTCAGGGCCATGAGCGACTTCAGCGGCCTCAAGGTCAGCCTCAATCCCGGCTGCTGCGGCGAATCGGGCATGGGGGCCATGACCTCGCCGCAGATTTACAACCTGTTGCGCTCACGCAAGCGTGCGCGTCTGGCCGGGGCCTTTGAAAAGGGCTACGACGGGCCGGTGGTGGTGGGCTGCCCCTCCTGCAAGATAGGCATCGCCCGCAGCCTTATCGCCATGCGCGACAAGCGGCCCGTGCTGCATGCGGCCGAATGGCTGGCCGGCCTGCTGGACGGCGAGGATCGGCGGCAGACTTTCCGCAAAAAGGTCAATGAAACTCGCGGCGATATCCGCATCATTGAGTTTTAGCCGGAATGGGCGGGCCCATGCCCCAGGCGTCCGGGGCCGGCCGCCGTTTCGGCCCGCTCTGCTGGCTGCTGCTTGCGCCGCTGCTTCCCTTTGTTTATGCCTTCGGCTTTCTCTTTCCGCGTGGAGATGATTTTGACGAAGTCACCCGCGCCATGTTTCTCTTTGATCTGCCCGGCGGCCTGTACGAGGTGGGTCGCGAATGGCTGACCTGGAGCGGGCGCTACACCTATCATTTTCTGGCCGTGTTTCTGGGCAAGGCCGGAGAACTGCGCCCGGCATACGGACTGGTCTGCGCGGTGGCGGCGGCCCTGTACGGCCTGGCGGTCTACGGTCTGGCCCGCGAGTCCGGCGACCGCATGGCCCGTCGCGACGCGGCCTTTTGCGCCGGCTTCGCCATCCTTGCCCTGTTCTGCTGCCATCAGAATCTGCAAACATTCTACATGCTCACCGACGCCCTGACTATGGGCCTGCAACCGGCCCTGACCTTCTGTTTTCTCTGGGCGCTCTGTCGTCTGTGGCGCATGCGGGACATTGCGCAGTCTGCCACCACAAGGCGCGCGGCCATCGCCGCCGGCGTGCTGGCCGTGGGCATATACGAGCATTCCGCCGCGGCCGTGGCGCTCTGCGCGGGCGTGGCCTGCCTTCTGGCCTGGCGCGCCGACCGCGAAGCAAAAGCCGGCAGGAACGCCGACACAGGACAACGCCTGCCGGATTTTCTGAAGGTGGCGGCCTGGTGTCTGGGCGCGCTGCTTTTTTCTTTTCTGGCTCCGGGCAATTTTTACCGCAAGGCGGTGCGCCATATCAGCCCGGATGTGCAATGGCGGCAGCTTTGCGCTGCCTGGGATGAATGGCTGCGCAGCGCCTTCTGGTTTTTCGACGGCCTCTGGCCGTGGGCCATGCTGGCGCTGGTCTTTCTTATACGGCGCGCCCAGCCGGCCCGACCTCTGGACGAGTCCGAAAACACCGCCTTGCAGCGCAAAAAGGCGCTATGGCTGGCCATGACGGCCATGGCGGCGTATCTGCTGCTTTCCGGCGGGCTTACCATACTGCATGCTCTCAGCGACGTGACCATCAGTTCCTCTGACAAGTTCCCCGCGGGTCTGAGTCTGTACGCCGCCTGCGCCTTCGGCTTTGCGCTTCACGCCCTGCTTGGGGCATCGGACACGGCACGGCGTCTGATCCGCCGTCTGCCCCCCTGGCTGCCGCTTCTGGCGCTGACGACCGCATTCTGCCTGAGCGGCAATCTGGGCCGTACCTTTGTCAATGCCGTCAACGGCAATATGACGCTGCTGGCCGAAACCCTGAGCCAGCGTTACGGCTATCTCGCGGCTCTGGGCGCGACCGCAGCCGGGGCCGATGACCCGCCCAAATTCGGGCTGCGGGGCGAAATATGCCGCCCCGACGCCCGCAACCGTCGCATTGACCCCGCTTTGCCGCAGGCTGTGGTGCAGGAGCTGCCGCCAACGCCCGTCTTCCCCATCCATATGGGTGAAGCGTTGCCTGGCGAGGCCGAAACCTGGCCCAATCTCTGGGCGGCCTGGATGTACGGCGTGGGAAGCGTGCGCAGCGCCTGGCCGGAGCCGCTGGGGGCTGTCCGCAATGCGCGGGAGTCTGTCGCGTCCACGGTTCTGGCCGTTCCCCCGGCCCTGCAGAAGCGCGGCGTCAGCGCGGCCTGGCGCGTCCGGGCCCAGGGCGGCCCCAACATCACCTTTGCGGACGCATGGCTGGTGCTGCGCGCGGACGGCCCCTTGCCCGAAAATATTGCGGTTTTGCGGCCCAATCCGCCGGACTGGCGGCGTCTTGCGCCCCTGCCCGTTCAAGACTGGCTGCTGACACGCCTTCTGAAACAGGATCACCTGAAAACCGGCTTTTGCGCGCGTCTGACGGGCGAAACGCTGTTCTTTCAGACAAAGCCCTGGCGGCTGGCCGATTTTTACGCCTTTCCTCTGGGCATGGCCGCACAAAACTGGCCCGACCTGTTCCTGAGTCTGGATAGCGAAAATTTTTACCGCCTGCCGCCCCCCTGAGCAGGCGCGTCGCATATCTTGCACAAAGGCTTCGCCGTATCGACATTCCGGCCTGAACATGATACCCACCAAGCATGTTTGATCTTGATTTCGCCCAGGCCCTCCACACGCTGGCCATCGCCCTGGCGCCCGCCCTGCTGGGCATCATTCTGCACGAGGTGGCTCACGGCTGGGCCGCCGAACGACAGGGCGACCCCACAGCCCGTGTCATGGGCCGTCTGACGCTGAACCCTCTGCCGCACATCGACCCTGTGGGCCTGCTGGTCTTTGGCCTGACCAGCCTGTCCGGCGCGTTCGTTTTCGGCTGGGCCAGGCCCGTGCCCGTGAACCCGCGCTATTTCCGCAATCCCGCCAGGGGCATGATGCTGGTGGCCCTGGCCGGGCCGCTGACCAACTTTCTGCTGGCCGTCGCCTTTGGCGTGGCCCTGAGCCTCACCCTGAACTTTTTTCCCTTTGAGCTCTGGCGACAGCATACTCTCTATATGTTCGCCCTGTCCTCGTTTCAGGCCGGCGTTGTGATCAATTTCGGCCTGGGCTGGCTCAACCTCATCCCCATTCCGCCGCTGGACGGCAGCAAGGTTGTGGCCTATTTTCTGCCGGGAAACACGGCCTGGCGCTACCTGAGCCTGGAGCGCTACGGCTTTGTCATTCTTTTAGTGCTGCTGTTTACCGGGGCTCTGGGTCATGTGCTGGGGCCGCTGGTCAGCGGAAGCGCCAGGGGGCTGCTGCGCCTCCTGGGCATATTGTAAGCCGACAGGGAGAGTTATGAGCAAAAAACCGCGCACTGTTTCCGGCATGCGGCCCACCGGGCCGCTGCATCTCGGCCATTATTTCGGGGTGCTCAAAAACTGGGTGGAGCTTCAGCACCATGAAGAAGCCTATTTCTTTGTGGCTGACTGGCACGCCCTGACCAGCGATTATGCGGACCCTTCGCGCATCCGCCACAATATCGCCGAAATGGTCAAGGACTGGGTTGGCGCGGGTCTGGACCCGGAAAAATGCGTCATTTTCCGCCAGTCCGCGGTCAGGGAGCACAGCGAGCTTTCATTGCTGCTCTCCATGATCACCCCGGTTTCCTGGCTGGAGCGCAACCCCACCTACAAGGAACAGCAGCAGCAGATCAGCAACAAGGATCTGGGCAACGCGGGCTTTCTCTGCTACCCGGTGCTGATGGCCGCCGACATTCTCATGTACCGGCCCCACGGCGTGCCGGTGGGCGAGGACCAGTTGCCGCACATGGAATTGACCCGCGAAATCGCGCGGCGCTTCAACTACCTGTACGGCGACCTCTTCCCCGAACCGCAGGCCATGCTTACCCCGGCGGCCAAATGTCCGGGCCTGGACGGTCGCAAGATGTCCAAAAGCTACAACAACGGCATCTTTCTCTCCGACGACCTGGCGGGCATTCAGGAAAAGGTGCGCGGCATGTTCACGGACAAGGCCCGCCTGCGCAAATCCGACCCCGGCAATCCCGACGTCTGCAACCTCTTTCCCTATCATGTGCTCCTGAGCAGCGCGGAGGAACAGGCTGAGATCCGTCAGGGCTGTGTGGCGGCCCGGCTGGGCTGCGTGGACTGCAAGAAGATTTTTCTCAAAAACCTTGAGGCATTCCTGACCCCTCTCCAGCAGCGGCGCGCCGCCCTGGACGCCCGTCCTGGCGCGGTGGAGGAAATCCTTGCGGCGGGCAACGACAAGGCGCGCGCCTTTGCGATGAGCACCATGACGCAAGTCCGGGAAAAAATGGGGCTGTAAACGCTTGAAGTATGTGGGCGTCGATTACGGGCTGGCCCGCACGGGCCTGGCCGTGTCCGACCCGGAAGGGCGGCTGGCCTTTCCCCTGGGCACCCTGCGCCTTGAGGAACACGCCGGCCGCAAGGAGTTTCTGGCTGCCCTGGCTGCCAGAATCACGGCGGAAGCCGCCGGGGCCGTGGTCATGGGCCTGCCCCTGCTGGATGACGGCACGGACAGCCTGACCACCCGGCAGGTGCGCAATATCACCGCGCGCCTCAAGCGGCGGCTGGACCTGCCCGTATTCTACATGCCTGAGCTTTTGAGTTCCGAAGAAGCCTGGGCCGATCTGCGCGAAGCCGGCGTCAGGGTCGGCAAGCGCAAGGCTGTTCTGGACCAGCAGGCGGCGGTGCGCATTCTCGCTTCCTTCCTGGCCCTGCCGCCTGAGCAACGGAGACCGGCATGAGAACCCTGTTGCGCATTGCGGGCCTGCTGTTTGTGCTGGCGCTGGCGGCCTGCGGCTGGCTGTGGCGCGAGGCCCGGATCTTTCTGGACAGCGCGCCCGAAAGCCCGGGCCGCGAAATCGGTTTTGACGTGACGCCCGGCGCGCGTCTGGGACAGGTTGCCGCCGCTCTGGCCGAAAAGGGCCTGATTACCGACGCCCGTAAATTCAGCCTGCTGGCCCGCTACAAACAGTGGGAGAACCGTCTTCAGGCCGGACGCTTCGCCCTGAATACCGGCTGGACGCCCGAACGGGTGCTGGATGTTCTGGTCAACGGCAAGCCCGTGCTCTTTCGCGTCACCATTCCCGAAGGCCTGACCTGGTGGCAGACCGGCCGCCTGCTGGAAGAAGCCGGGCTGGTTCGCTTTGCGGATTTCCGGGAGGTGATTGCCGATCCCGACTTCCTGCGTCACTACGGCATCCCCTTTGCCACGGCCGAAGGCTTTCTGATGCCTGACACCTATCTGCTCAAAAAGGCCGACGCGCCGGACGAGGCGCAGTTCAAGGCCCAGGCCCGCGCCGTGGCGGGGCGCATGGTGGACAATTTCTGGCGCAGAACAGCCGCCGTCTGGCCCGGCAAGGTCAAACCCAGGGGCAACGATCTCAAAACATGGGTGATTCTGGCCTCGGTGGTGGAAAAGGAAACCGCCATCGACAAAGAGCGGCCCCGCGTGGCCGGGGTGTATCAGAATCGTCTGGCCCGGCGGATGCTGCTTCAGGCCGACCCCACGGTGATTTACGGCCTGGGCCCGGCCTTTGACGGCAATCTGCGCCGCAAGCACCTGGACGATCCTGCCAATCTCTATAATACCTATCAGCGGCCCGGCCTGCCGCCGGGGCCCATCTGCTCCTTCGGCTCAGCGGCTCTGGCCGCCGCCATCAATCCGGAACAACATGATTTTCTCTATTTTGTAGCCAAAACCGACGGCGGCGAACACACTTTTTCCAGCACACTTGCGGAACACAACCGCGCCGTGCGCCAGTATTTGCGGAACCGGCGCGGCGGACAATAGAGTACCATAACGGGCCGTCCGGCCCACACCCGCAAGCAAGGCAGGAGGCCGTATGAAATATCTGATTATGGAAGACTTTTCCGGTCAGGCGGTGCCCTTTATCTTCCCGCGCCGGGTGGATCACGGCGACATGCGCGAACAATTGCCCTACGGTCAGGTTCTCTCCGGCGGAGTGCTGGAGCTGGGGCCAGAGGGCTTTCGCTGTTCCGGCGGCAACAGCGAGCTGGGCATCAGGGCCCGTCCCGAAGAGGATGCGGCCATTCTTGCCGAGGCGCTGCGCCACCGCTCATGACGGCTTGCCTGCCGCCCGCTTCGGCATCCACAGCTTCGCATGAAATACACAACGCCGCCCCGCATTCCCGGCCTTGTTGTGGCCGGCACCGGCAGCAACGCCGGCAAAACCCTCACCACCCTGGCCCTGCTCTGCGCCCTGCGGGCCAGAGGCCTGCGGGTTCATGCCGCCAAAAGCGGGCCGGACTTCATTGACGCCGCCTTTCATGCCGCGCTGACCGGAGCGCCCGCCGCCAATCTGGATGTCTGGATGTGCCGCGAAACTCGGTCAGAACAAGGGCAAAGGCCCTTGCGCCGCATTCCCCAGGGGCTGGCGCGTGTTTTTGCCCGCATGCTCCGGGCGGACGCGGATGGCCGTAGCGCGGACCTGCTGCTGGTGGAAGGGGCTATGGGCCTCTATGACGGCGGGGCCGGGGGCGCGGGCTGCACGGCCCAACTGGCCGCCCTGCTGGGTCTGCCCGTGCTGCTGGCGCTCAATGCCCACGGTCTGGGGCAGTCTGTGGCGGCGCTGGCTGAAGGTTTTCTGCGGCATCGCCCGGCCTGGGCCGCTCATACGGGCCAGCCGGCCTTTGCCGGCATGATCTGCACCCATGTGGGCGGCGAAAAACACAAGGAAATACTGCGGCAGGCTCTGGCCCCGCTGACGGCCCAGACGGGTGTGCCCCTGCTGGGCCTTTTGCCGCGAGAGGGCGCGCCGCAACTGAAATCCCGTCATCTGGGCCTGGTGGAAGCGCGCGAAAGCCTGCCCGGCCTGAACCGCAAGGCCCTGACCGCCTGGCTGGAGGCCCACTGTGACGTGACGGCGCTGCTGCGCGCGCTGGGCGCGCCTTTGGGCGGCCTATCGACGCAAGAGCCTGTTGCGGAGACGCCTGCGGCACGATTTTTCGCCCCCCGCGTCCGCAGCGGAAAGGCGGCGCGGCGGCCACGGCTGGGCGTGGCCTGGGACGCGGCTTTCAGCTTCTGTTATGCGGACCTGCCCGCCCTCTTGCGCGAGCTGGGCGCGGAAGTACATTTTTTTTCTCCACTCAAGGACGCCGCGCCGCCCTCCGCATGCAACGGCCTGTATTTTCCCGGCGGCTATCCGGAGCTGCACGCCCCGGCCCTGGCCGCCAATACGCACATGCGCGCGGCCTTGCACGCCCTGGCGGAGCGGAACCTGCCCATCTACGGCGAATGCGGGGGCTACATCTATCTGATGCGCGCGCTGCGCCTGCACGGGCGGGACTATCCCATGAGCGGGCTGCTGCCCCTGACCTGCCTGATGGGCGGGCAAAGGGCGGCCCTGGGCTACCGCGCGGCCCGCGCCCTGCCGGGCTGGCCCGCGGCCCGCGCGCCCGCACTGTCCGGCCCGTCGCGGCCCTTGCGGACGCGCGGCCATGAATTTCATTACGGCCGTCTGGAAGAAGCGACGCTGCCGTCCGGCTGCGCGTCGCTCTGGCAACTGAGCGACAGCCAGGGCGCGCCTCTGGGGCCGGAAGGCTGCCGTCGGGGAACCGTGGCCGGTTCCTGGCTGCACCTTTATCCCGAAGGCGCGCGCCGCTTCTGGCGGGCCTGGCTGGCCTGCCTTTGAACCTTGCAACACGAGGAAAGCATGCCCCAGACCATTACACTGGACCCGGCGGCCACGCCGCAGGCCATCGAAACGCGTTCCTTCGCGATTATTGATGCGGAAATTCCCGAACCGCGCCCCTTCCGGGGCGAGCTCTGGCAGGTGGCCCGGCGCTGTATCCATACCCTGGGCGATACGAAAATTCTTGCGGATCTGCGCCTGAGCGAAGAGGGCCTTGCGGCGGGCGTGCGGGCCCTGCGCGATGGCTGCACGGTCTTTACGGACACGCGCATGGCCGCCTCCGGTCTGCCCCTGCGCCGCATGGCCCCCCTGGGCGTTACGGTAACGCCGCTCATGGCCTTGCCGGGTCTGGAAGAAACGGCGCGACGGCTGGGCGTCACCCGTTCCCGCGCGGGCGTGGCGACCGTTGCGGACAGACTGGCGGGACAGATTATGGTTATCGGCAATGCGCCCACGGCCCTGCTGGCTCTGCTGGAAGCGCTGGAACACGGCGCGCCCGCGCCCGCCCTGATTGTGGGCATGCCGGTGGGATTTGTGAACGCGGCCCAGTCCAAGGAGCTGCTCCGCCAGAGCCCCTGGCCGCATTTCACCCTGCTGGGCCGCAAGGGCGGTTCGGCCGTGGCCGCCGCCTGCGTCAACGCTCTGGCGGAACTGGCCCTGATCCGGCGGGAGTGACCCCCCCCCCGTCCGCGCTTTTTCCTTCCGGCAGCGGTCGGGAATCCTGCGCATCCGGCGTCGCGCCGTCCACGTCCAGTACCGGCGGCAGCGCCCTGGCGCTTTCAGCCGACATCAGCATGGCGTGCTGCCGCTCATTCTGCGGCAAGGGCACGCAGCCCCTGTCCACAAGCACAATGCCGGTGCGCTCCAGCACCTCACGGCGAAAGGCGTATTCCTGCTCCATACGGCGCTGGCGGTAGACGAACCAGCGCTGCGCCAGAAAACAGACAGCCAGCAGGCCCGCCGCGCTGCCCGCGATCCAGGGAATATACGGCGTCAGCGCGCCGCCCAGACTGGCCAGAGCGGAAAAAGCCCCGTCCACAAAAAAAAGCCCCGCGCCCAGAAGCAGAATGCCCAGCAGCAAAACCACGGTGGGCGCGCTGCGCACCATGGCGTAAAAATGCCGCAAGCGCTCAGGCACAGCGGCGCTTTCCAGGTCTCCCGGCTCGCGCTCCCCGTCCAGCGTATGGGAAAGCCAGTGGCCCGTCAGGTGCACCACCAGCAGAAGCGCCACGGGCGCAAGCACTGAGGCGAGCGCCCAGACCAGCCAGGGAAAACGCGCCACGGGCGGCCCGCCCGGCGTTTCCGGCGCGGCGTGCATCAGGCCGTAGAAAAAGCAAATGCCGCCCACGATCATTTCCACAAAAAACACGGCGATCAGCAGATAAAACAGTATGTCCTTGCGCTCCTCGGCATACCACGGCCGGGCGTGGCCGGGCGCGCCCGCGCGGGCCTCGGATCGGGCCTGACCGGTGGAAGCCTGTGACGAATGCTCAGCAGACACTTTCATACGTACCTCAATGCAATATGGCGCAGCATACGTGTCCGCCTGCCATCCGGCAAGTGCCGCCGCCAGGGCGGACGTATGCAAAGAAAGAGTTTTTAGAGCATTTATCTGATGAAATCAGGTAAATGCTCTGTGGGCCGCGCAAGCGGACAAGCGCGCCCAATGAATGGAAAAATCATGCTTTTTCCGCAAAATGACGGCGGCGAACAGAGTGAAAATTTACATTTTCAATCGAGAAATGCTATGGATGCGATTGCCCTGATCCCGGCGTCCACGCCGCTTTCCCATTCTGGACTTTTGCGCTATGCTGGCGTCCACGACGGCCCGCTGCGTCGCCGTCCACAAGAAAACCGTATCGAGGTATCTGCCATGTCCGTCGCATTTCATCGCGGTCGCCGTCTGCGCCGCACGCCCCAGTTGCGCGCCCTGGCGCGCGAAACGCCGCCCCTGCTGGTGGAAGACCTGATCATGCCCTACTTTGTGGTGGAGACCGAAGACCGATCCTTCCGGAAAGAAGTGGCCTCCATGCCCGGCCAGTATCAGCTTTCGCCGCAAGAGCTGGAGCGGCAGGTGGAAAAGGCCGTGGATGCGGGCCTGACCGCCGTGCTGCTTTTCGGCATTCCCGCCGAAAAGGATGAAAAGGCCAGTGGCGCGTATGCCGAGAACGGCATCGTGCAGCAGGCCGTGCGCCGTCTCAAGCATCGGTGGCCCGGCCTTGTCGTGATTACTGACGTCTGCCTCTGCGAATACATGAGCCACGGTCATTGCGGCGTGCTGATGCCAGACGGGGCGGTGCTCAATGACCCCACCCTGCCCCTGCTGGTCAAGACGGCAGTCAGCCACGCGGCGGCCGGCGCGGACATGGTGGCCCCATCGGACATGATGGACGGGCGCGTGGCGGCCATTCGCGCGGCATTGGACGAAGGCGGCCTGAAAGAGCTGCCCATCATGTCCTATGCCGTGAAGTACGCCTCTGCCTATTACGGTCCCTTCCGCGACGCGGCGGAATCCGCCCCGGCCAGCGGAGACCGCAAATCCTATCAGATGAACTCCGGCAACGCCCGCGAAGCCTTGATCGAAGCCCGCGCGGACATCGAAGAGGGCGCGGACGCGCTGATCATCAAGCCCGCCGGCCCCTACAGCGACATCATCCGTCTGGTGCGCGAACATGTGGATGTGCCGCTCTGCGCCTATCAGGTCAGCGGCGAATATGCCATGATCCGCGCGGCCGGACGTAACGGCTGGATCGACGAACGCGCCGTTATGCTGGAAAGTCTGCTGGGCCTCAAGCGCGCGGGCGCGGACATGCTCATCACCTATTTCGCCGAAGAGATTCTGCGGCAAAGGCTGGCGCGCTGATGCACGGGCAGGGGCAGCGTTCCGGCGCTCATCCGGCCACACATCCGGCAAAACATCCGGGCGGCGCGGTGGGCGGGCCCCGGCTGCTGGAAGACGGCAGCCCGGTCTGCCGCCTCATCGCCTGGGAAGTGACCCGCTCCTGCAATCTGGCCTGCAAGCACTGCCGGGCCGAGGCGCATCCCGAACCCTATCCCGGCGAGCTGTCCACGGCCGAGGCCAAAGCGCTTATCGACACCTTTCCCCAGGTGGGCAATCCCATCATCATCTTCACCGGCGGCGACCCCATGATGCGGCCGGACGTATATGAGCTGGTGGCTTACGCTCACGGCAGGGGGCTGACCTGCGCCTTTTCGCCCAACGGCACTCTGATCACGCCGGAAAACGCCCGGCTCATCAGGAAAGCCGGGGTGGAGCGCTGCTCCATCTCCATTGACGGGGCCGACGCGCAAAGCCACGACGCCTTCCGGGGTGTGCCCGGCGCGTTTGCGGCCAGCATGCGCGGCATCGGCTGCCTCAAGGACGCGGGCGTGCCCTTTCAGATCAACACCACGGTGACGCGCAACAACCTTGGCAGCTTCAAGAAGATTTTTGAGCTTTGCCAGCGCATGGGCGCGGCGGCCTGGCATATTTTTCTGCTGGTTCCCATGGGCCGGGCCGCAGGGCTGGCGGATCAGGTTATCACCGCGCAGGAATATGAAGATGTGCTGCACTGGCTCTATGAATTTCGCAAAGGCACAGCCATGCATCTCAAGGCCACCTGCGCGCCGCACTATTACCGAATCATGCGCCAGCGCGCGCATGAGGAAGGTCTGCGCGTCACGCCGGAAACCTTTGGCATGGACGCCCTGACCAGAGGCTGTCTGGGCGGCACGGGTTTCTGTTTCATCAGCCATGCCGGCCAGGTGCAGCCCTGCGGCTATCTGGAACTTGACTGCGGCAATGTGCGTGAAACGCCCTTTCCCGAAATCTGGCGCAACAGCGAATACTTTCGCCAGTTCCGCGACCAGTCCTGTTACAAGGGCAAGTGCGGCGCGTGCGAATTTCATAATGTCTGCGGCGGCTGCCGGGCCCGCGCCTGGAGCATGAACGGGGATCACATGGGCCCGGAGCCGTTGTGCACCTATCAGCCTGCCAAAATGAAGACGCGCTGAATCCGGCCATGAGCCGGCGGACAGCGCGCGGGAACGCACCATGAACGAACAGGGTCGCACAAGCGGAGAGGGAGTGACGCTTTCTCCGGCGGACAGCCGCATGGACAGTCTGGACAGACAACTGCTGGACATCATTCAAACGGATTTTCCCCTGATGCCCAGACCGTACGCCGAACTGGGCCAACGCCTGGGCATCTCTGAAGCGGAAGCGCTGGAACGGGTGCGGGCCTTGCGCCAGCGCAGGATCATCCGCCGTCTGGGGGCCAACTTTCAATCGTCCAGGCTGGGTTTCGTGTCCACGCTCTGCGCGGCCAAGGTTCCCGCGGACAGGCTGGACGCCTTCATTAACGAGGTCAACGCCCGGCCCGGCGTGACGCACAATTATCTGCGCGAGCACAGCTACAACGTCTGGTTTACCCTGATCAGCCCTTCGCGTGAGGAGGCCCAGGCCGTGCTGGACGACATCAGCGCGCGCACCGGCGTGCCCATTCTCAACCTGCCCGCCACAAAATTCTTTAAAATCCGCGTGGATTTCCGCATGGGCGGCGAGGCGTAGCCGCTTCCCGCGTTTCACGGACTGCCCGCTTCATGCGTAAAGGGAACACTGCCATGAAAAAAATTCTGTGCATGTTTGTGCTCTGCCTGCTGCTGTCCGTGGCCGCGCGGGCCGAAACCCTGAGCATAGGCGACGAAAGCATCAACTATACTGTGCCGCAAGGCTATATGGCCGGGGATAAGGAACCCTATCTCGGCATACGCAGATTCGTGGCCGATGCTTCCCCTAAAAACATACAGATTCTGGCCCTCTATGTGGATGAGGAAAGCCACAAGAAACTCATGGACTCGCAGGAGCAACGCCTGGAGAGATATTTCATCGTGTCCAGCGCGCGCCAGCTTGAGAACAAGAGCCTGAAGGTCAAGGACTTCATGGAGGTGAAAAAGGGTATTGTCAAGGCGCAGGAGCGCTTGAAAACGACCCTCAGGGCGAGGATCAACCGCCTGCTGGGCCAGGCCAGCGACGGCAGCATGAGCGTCGGCGATATTGAGACCCTGGGCGTTTTCGACTCCAGCGACACCAGCTTTTCCTTTATGGCGGTCATGGACCAGGTGCACAACGAGAACGGACGGCGGCAAGCGGATAAACAGGCTGTGGTTTCCAGCTATCTGCTGGCCCAGGGCAAACTGGTCATCGTCAATCAGTACCAGCTTCTTGACCCGGCCCGAAACATGACCGAGCAACTGAACGCGGCCAAAGAGCATGCCCGACGCGTTCTCAGGGAGCTGAACATCAAAGAGGGCGTGTCCTGGAAAGCGTATCTGGATGCTTTTCCGGTCAAGGTTCTGGTTGGCGCTCTGGCCGGCGGCCTGATCGGCGGTCTGATAGGCTGGCTGGTCAGGCGCAGAAAGAAGCAGGCGGCCGCCTGATTGCCTAGAAGCCATTTCATGATTCGCATGAAATGGCTTCTAACGCCAGACGAGACTCTGGCGCGGCGCGAAAAACGCCGTGAATGAGCCAAAAACCACGTTTTTTGGCGAATGATCTTCATAATTCAGCCCAAAGGCTGAATTATGAAATGAGTTCTACTTGTCCGCCGCGTCCTTGCCGGCCCGCTGTGTGAACCGGATCTGCCGGCGCGGATGCCGGCGCGCGGGCCGAGCGGCAAGGGCGCGGGGCGGCGTCTGCGAGCTTTTGACGCGCGCGGGCATTTCCTTGATGTGCACATCCAGCTGCGGGAAGGCCACTTCAATGTGGTGTTCACGGAACTGTTTTTCAATGGCCAGGCGGATGTCCGAAGCGGTGGACACGCCCACGTCATAATCCTTGACCCAGAATCGCAGCAGAAAATCCAGGGTACTGTTGCCGAAATCGTTGAAAATGACCGTGGGCGTGGGATATTTGAGCACGTTCTCATGCCCGTTGGTCACGGCCAGCAGCAATTTCATCACCTGCGCCGTGTTGGAGCCATAGGCCACGCCCAGCTTGATTTCGCGCCGCACGGTGCGGCTGTTGCGGGTCCAGTTGATCAGACGGCTGGCCACAAATTCTGAATTAGGCACATAGATGAGCGCGTTGTCGTAGGTTTCCACCATGGTGGCGCGCACGCTGATCTTGCGCACCCGCCCTGTAATGCCGCCCACTTCCACCACGTCCCCGGCCTGGAGCGTGCGGCTGAAGATCAGGATCAGACCTGAGAAAAAATTGTTCACAATGGTCTGCATGCCGAAGCCGATGCCCACGGAAAGCCCGCCAGCCACCATGGCCAGGTTGCTCAGCTCCATGCCCAGCGACCGCAGCGCGAACAGACCGAAGATGGCCCATGCCGCGTAGGTGAAGGCCGTCTGCATGGGCGGAATCAGCGTGGCGTCGATTTGCAGGCCCTGTCTGGGCAGTTTGGCCAGAAAGCTCGACCCCATGGCCACGGCCGTGCGCGTGAGATAAAAAACGCTGATGATCAGCAGTATCTGAACGATGTTGAACTGGGTGGCGCCCACGTTCACGCCCTTGAACACATATTCGCCCAGCAGATACATGCCGCCGGGCAGCGTGCCCACCCAGAGCAGCACGCCCACCACAGCCGCCACCAGGACAACGGGCGCGGCCAGAGCCACCAGCAGACGCGCCAGAGCGGCCCGCGCGCCTTCCTTGGGCAAGTGCTCGTTGATGTTGCTGATCAGGGCCATGCCGCCCAGGCTCAGTTCCAGCGCCAGGGAGCAGGAGACAAAAACCAGGTAGAGGGCCATGCTGTAAATATGCAGACCCGAAAGAGCCAGCAGCAGGCAGAGCCAGAGCACGATGGGGTCGCCTTCCAGCACGCTGACTTCCAGTTGCAGGGGGCCATGATTCATTGCGCGCCAGCGCTGTCGCCAGGCCAGGGAGGCGATGACCAGAGCCGCCCAGATTACCAGCACCAGGGAATTGGTCAGCGGCAGGTAGAGCAGGGCATAGGCGCAGAGGGTCAGGGGCATGAGCCGCAGGAAGGGGGCGGGCTGCTCCGCCACATCGGGGAATTTCAGCAGGCGCAGATCCCAGGCCAGAAATACCTGTCCCAGAATGATGGACAAATTGCCCAGCGCCAGAAAGAGCCGGAAAAATTCGCCCGTGGCGGACAGGGAGCTGCCCAGCAGGGAAAGCCCCAGGCAGAGCCAGGGCAGGCTGACCCGAAAAATATGGCGGGCCACGGGCCGGGAATCCTGATTGATCCAGCGCTTGTAAAGCAGCAGGCTGATCACGCCGGTGAACAGCAGGCAGATCAGAAAGCGCAGTATTGCCGTGCCCCACTGATCCGCAGTGACCGGCATTTCCACGGGCAGACGCAGTATCATGCCCTGGTAGGAGTAACGCATCTGCTGGCCGAAATCGGCCCAGGCCTCGGGGCTGAGGTAGGGAACCGGGCTTTGCAGATAATAGTTTTTCCAGAGCACGGGCAACTGTTCGCCGATGTCCTGACGGGTTTTTTCCAGCCGCTTGAGCAGGGCCAGGGAAGGGGCCAGCGCCGAATCGCACTGGGCCAGCGCGGCGGCCAGACGCAACCTGGCCTGACCGATATCCTGTATATAGCTTTGCATTTCCGGGCTGATTCTGCCGTCGTGCAGGTCTTCGGGCAGGCTGTCGGCCATGTAGTTCACGCGTTCCAGCAGGCCCTGCGCTTCGGAACGGACCAGCATGACCGGCTCAAGCAACTGGTTCAGCTGCGTGACCGTGGCCGTGATGCGGCGGCTCACGGCCTCCATGGGATTGGGCCAGTTCTTGAACGTGTTGGTCAGCACCAGCAGACGGCGGGCTTCTTCCTCATAGGGCTGGATCATGCCTGTCAGGTTGGTCGTCTGGTCGGAGAAACTGTCGCTCAGTTTGACGGCGGTGGCCTTGATGTCGTTAAGCATGCCGCGCTGTCCGGCCCAGATCATCTCCCAGGGGTCATGCCCGGGTGACGCGCTTTCGGCCTCGGTCGCGCTGTCGTCAGCGTTTTGCTCTTTTGTGGCATCGGCGGTTTTGGCCTGATCCGCGTCCCCGGCTTTCACGGCGCTGTCCTTTTTTCCCACTGTGGCCGGGGCGGCCTTTTCCGTTCCGGCGGCTTTGGCGTCGGCAACCGGGGCAGTGGCGGAAGCGGTCAGGGCGGGCGTGGCCCACAGGCAGAACGAGAGCAGCAGAAGTATGAGGCAGCGGGAGTGACGCATGATGGATATCCTTACTGTGTCGCGTGAATGCGGCTGACCGCCTTTTTACGCCAAGCGAGGCGGCTTGAAAAGAGCGCGGGCCCCTGATCTTTACAATGCCGGCCTGTAGCGTCATAGTTGCCGTATGACGGACGCCCCTTCCTCCGCATCCCGCCCCGCCGGGCCGCGAGTTCTGCCTGTGGGCCTGCTGGCCTGTGCGGACTATGCCGCGCCCCGGTTGCGGCAGATCGTGTTTCAGGCTCTGGAGACCGCCGGGCCGCGCGTGGCCGCCGGCATGCGCGTGCTGGTCAAGCCCAATCTGGTCACGGCACAGCCCCTGGCCTGCGCCAGCCCCGAAGTGACGGCGGCGGCCTGCGCCTGGCTGCTGGAACACGGCGCCAGGGTGGAGGTGGCCGACTCGCCGGGTTTTGGCCGCGCCGGAGCCGTGGCCCGCAAGATCGGCCTGGAGGCGGCCTTGCGCCCCCTGAAACTCAGGGTGCGCGCCCTGGATCAGCCCGTGCCCGCGCGTCTGGCGCTGCCCCCGTCCGCCTCCGTCGCGTTTCCGGAAGGCGGCCCGCGCTTCATGATCTCTCGCCGCGCCCTGGAATGCGACCTGATTCTTTCCGTGCCCAGGGTCAAGGCCCACAGCCAGATGTTGCTGACGCTGGCGGTAAAGAATTGTTTCGGCTGCGTCAGCGGCCTGCGCAAGGCCCTGATTCATACCCGCGAAGGACGCGACCCCGTCTGTTTTGCGGACTGCCTGGCCGCGCTCTGGGCGGCGTTGCCGCCCGTGGCCGGACTGGCCGACGGCGTGCGGGCCATGCATGTCGCCGGTCCCAGTCGGGGCAAGCCCTTCGCCCTGGGGCTTGTGGGCGCAAGCCCGTCCGCCGTGGCGCTGGATGAGGCCCTTTGCGCCGTGCTGGGTCTGCCGCCCGGCGCTACCCCGCTGGGAGCGGCTCTGGAGCGGCGCAGGGCCGAAGGCTGCGCGGCGGCCGGCTGGCGCGCCTCATATGTGCTGCAAGGGCCTGAAGAATTTGACGCGCGCGGCTTTGAACTGCCGCGCCAGTTGGCGCACACCTCGTTTCATCCCGCGCGCTTTGTAAAAAGCTGCGTCCGTCGCCTGTGGGCGGCGTGCAAATTGTGAAGGAGACAGACATGCCCGCCATTCTGCCCGGACAGACCGATATCTACGCCCTGACCGATTCCCGCCTTTCCCTGGGCCGCCCTCTGGCCGTGGTGGCCGGAGCTTTGCTGGACGCCGGGGTGCGTATTCTGCAATACCGGGAAAAACACTTCAAGGCCGGCAAAATGCTTGAAGAATGCCGCCTGCTGCGCCGCCTGACGGAAAAGGCCGGGGCCTGTTTCATTGTCAACGATCATATTGACATTGCCATGCTGGTGGGGGCTGACGGCGTGCACATCGGACAGGAGGATCTGCCCGTGCCCGAGGTGCGCCGTCTGGTGGGGCCGGACATGCTCATCGGCCTGTCCACCCATTCGCCGGAACAGGCCGTGGCCGCCGTGAATGCGGGCGCGGACTACATCGGGGTTGGGCCCATTTTCGCCACCCGAACCAAGGAGGATGTGGTGGATCCCGTGGGCTACGGCTATCTGGACTGGGTGGCGCGCAACATTGATCTGCCTTTTGTGGCCATCGGCGGCATCAAGGCGCACAATATCGCCGAGGTGGCCGGCCACGGCGCGCGCTGCTGCGCTCTGGTCTCGGAACTGGTGGGCGCGCGGGACATCCCGGCCCGGGTGGAGGCCGTGCGCACGGCCATGCGGCAAGGGCTTGACCGGTAAGCGGCCCGGACGCGCCACGCGCAAAAGCCCCCGGCCTTCTGAAAGAAACCGGGGGCTTGACGTTTGTTGTTGCTGGCCGGCACGCATGCCGCACGGCGCTACTGCAAAGCCTGTCCCACGGCCTGATGGTAGCCGCGCATGCGCTGTTTCTCCAACCGTGAGCGTTGCAGGCTTGCCCGCACGACGCCCTGAGCCCGCGTGGCCAGTCCGGTCAGCTGATCCTGGAGCCGGGAGAGCTCAACAAGATGGCCGCGGTACTGATTGAGGCCGCCGGGCTCCAGCAGACGCCACGCCATGGTGGTGAGTTCGCCGCGCCGTTCCGCCAGCTCCACCGCCCTGTCATACGCCCCGTCCTCCAGGGCCGCCACTTCCTGACGGGCGAGATCCAGAACCTGATTCAGGAGGGATAGTCCCTGACTCATGGTGGCTCCTTCCTTACTGGGCTATGCGTTTGGTCATCTGCTCGTGCAGATGTTCGCTGACCACCAGCCACTCATCGCAGAGGGGCAGAAATTCGTATTCCAGCAGGTCGGCCAGAAGAATCCAGTCTTCATTTTCCAGCACATCGCTCATTTCGGAGAGCAGGTCGGCCAGCTTTTCGGCCTTGAGCGTAAATTCCTCATCCGCGCCGCCGAGATAACGTTCACGCAACGCGCTGAGCATGCCCATGAAATCGCGGGTCACGTCCAGCAGATCCTGCAAGAGCTCCAGGGCGTCGGCATCCGAGGCGTCGCGGAACAGACGGGCCACATTGCGCGCGCCGCTGCCCATCATCCGGGCCACTTTGCCCATTTCCGCCGACATGTCCACAGCCAGCTCCGCGGCTGGCACGGAACGCACTTCCACGGAAGAAATGGCGTCGCAGGACATGTCCTCGGCCTGATGGGGATATATTTCTGAAAAAATTTCGTTGTTCACGAAAACATCAGTGACCACACGGTCATCCATTTTTTCGTCCTGCATCACGGTGGCGAGTATTTCTTCCAGATTGGCGAAGCTGGAAATCTCCTTGTCGCTTTTGCAACCGTCAACAATAATCATATAACCCTCCTTACTCCCCAAGGGGAACTATTTGCCCATATGTTGCGTGATTCCTGATCATGCAAGGCGCGTACCAGCTTGCGGCGGCTTGCGGCTGGAAGCGGCCATATGCGCGGCCCATTGTTCGAGATGCCCGGCCAGCAGGCGCACAAAACACAGCAGTTCATCCATGCGGTCGCCGCGCTGCTGCTGCAATTCGCGCCAGAAACAGGCCAGAGAGGCCAGTGGCGGGCAGGCGTTCAGAAGCGTTTGCAGACGTTCGCAATTGAGCAGAAAAAGCTGACCCGCCCTCGCTGATTTGCCCGTCAGGCGGCCCTGTTCGGCGAGCATGTCCAGCAGCCGCGCAGCCTGGGCCAGCACCGGCGCCACCTGGCCGCAGAAATCAGGGGAGCAGGGCGGCGCGTTCAACGGCTGGCGCATTTTTTCGTCCTGCCGCTGTTCAAGGCTTCCGTTGGCCCTTGCGGCGGACTGGTCGTTGGCGTTGTCGCCCAGATCGTCAAGAATGTGACGCCAGAACAGGCGCTGCTGGCCGAGCCAGAGGCTGCGGTCTTGGGCGTCGTGACCGGAAAGACTGCGCACTGCGGCAAAGCCCCGCGCGTCGGTTTCCGTCAGCCAGACGCGGGCCTGGCGGCTGAGTTCCGGACTCAGGCCCGCCTGCCAGTTGCCGGCGTTCAGACGGGCAAGAACCAGGTCGCCGGCGCTGGCCGGGCTGATCTGCGTCAGACAGGCGTGCTCGCGCGGGCAAACCTGTCTGAAGGAACAGGGGTGGCAGTCCATGGCCGGTTCCAGGCAGCAGCACCCCGGCAGGTAGGGGCCGGTGTCCCAGGGCTGGGCCGTGGCCAGAAAAAAAGCCAGACAGGGCAGGCCCAGACCCGCGGCCAGATGCATGGTGCCGGTATCGTTAGTCACCAGCAAGCGCATGTGGCGCAGCAGGGCCGCCAGCTGGGGAATGTCGGTTCGGCCCACGGCACTGACCAGGGGCGTGCGGCTGCGGGCGTTGTGCGCCGCGTATTCCCGCGCCAGAGCACGTTCGGAGGGCGCGCCCAGCAGCACAGGGCAAAGGCCCGCCTCGCGCCAGAGCCGTTCGCCCAGAGCCGCGAAATGCGCCACCGGCCACTGGCGCCGGGCGGCGCTGGCTCCCAGTTGCAGGGCCACAAAACCTTTGGGCTGCGTGCCGGGGGGAAGATTTTCAGGCCGGGCCAGCAGGGCTTCAGCATGCGCTCTGGCCGCATCCGGAGGCGATTGCAGACGGAAACGGCCAGGACGCCCGGCAATGTCAGGGGCGTAAAGGGGCGCGCCGACCATGCGGAACATGTCCACCAGGTTGAAGGGCGCGTTCAGACGATGCAGGGTTGCGCCGCTCAGAAAGGAGGACCAGATGCCCCGGTTGACGCCAAAGCCCTCGGAGTCCAGGCCGAAGCCCAGCACCGCGTCCGGCGTGGGGGCCAGAAGTTTGGAGAGCAGGCGCGCCGGCAGGGTGGGCGTGAGGTTGACCACATGCCGCGGCGCGTCCTCCCGGCGGATGCGTCGAGTCAGGCCCAGCAGTTGCGCGACAGCGGTCCGCCAGTCCCGATCCAGCGCGGCCATGAGTTTCGCGCCGGGCAGCGGCCAGGCCGTCTGCACATGACGCAGCAGAGGCAAGGCGGCGGCGAAATTGTCCAGACAGACCAGACCCACCTTGTGACCGCTGTCGTGCAGATCCTGAATAAGGGGCTGACATTGCAGCAGGTCGCCAAAGCGGGTCAGGTTGAGAAGCAGAACGTCTGTGCTCATGCCGCGCCGTCCAGCCGCGTCAGGCCAGAGCGGTGCGTCCGCCGCCGTCCAGCATGTTCAGGGCCAGGTTTTTTTCCTGCCGGAAGCGGTTCTGTACCGCCGCCTGCACCGCTTCGGTGGAAGAGCCGAACTGTCCGGCGCGCAGCTTGTAGACATTGCTGATAAGCTTGCGTTCGTAGGCCGGATCTGTGGGCTTGCCGCTGAGCTCGTCAGCCCGGTCGAAAATACGGGCCGCCCCGGCCGGGCCGTGCTGTACGGCGGTGCTCCAGATCACTTCCCGCATGGCGGCGGAAAGCGTATCCGCTTCCAGACCGGTACGCTTCACAATGGCTTCCATGGCGGGTTTGTAGTGGCTTTCGCGGATGAAGGCCTCCTGCAACGCCTCGAAACGCTCAGGCTGCTCCCTGGCGATGGCCCGCCAGGCGTCAGGCATGCCCCCGCGGCGGCCGCCGGTATTGGCCGGCCCGGCCTTGCGCAGGCGCTGGGCAATATCCGGAGCCTCGCCGTCCAGAAATGTCAGAAAGCTGTTCATGCTGCCCACACGCGAGGCGATCTGGTATTTACCGTACGATGTGCCGCCAGTACGGTCGTAGCCTATGGCCGCGATGCCCTCGCCGCCGGATTCAAAGCGGGCGGAAAGCCGGCCCAGGCCGCCGCTTTCCGGCGTCGGCGCGCGGCGCGCGCGTTTGACGCTGGGGCGGGTGCGGATGAAATCGCCCATGGACAGATTGCCCACGCGCCCTTCAATACTGGTCAGGCGGCGCAGCTGCCGGGCCACGCCCATGTTGCGGGCCAGGCTCAAAGGGGAATCCCCGCCGGGAAGGCTCTGCATCAGACCTTCCATGGCCTGGGTCTGGCGCAGATCCGCCTGGGCTTTGCTCAAGGTCAGGGCGCGCGCGAGGTCGCTGGGAGAGCGTCCGGCCAGGACGGGATTGCGCAGTTGCAGTGTGCTGGCCGCTTCCTGCGGCCTTTCTGCGGCGTTCGCGCTCTTGCGTTCCTGGCCGGCCATCAGGGCGGCGAAAGGCGAGCCCTCCCCCGCGGGCCCGTTCTGGGCGCGACGCTGGGTAGCGGGAGACGGGTTTTGCTGCGGTTGTTCGGCCGGAGGCCGGATCAGCCATGCGGAGTGTGCCATTTTCTTCCTCCTGAAACAGGGCGAGGGGCGGATGCGGATCCGCCTCGACAGGAGGAAAGCAAGGACAGTGCCAATGCCCGGAAAGAGGCTTGAAACGGGCATTGCGCGGCGGCATGCCCAAGACGCGGCGTGGCGCAGCGCGCCCTGTGACAAATTGCCGACGCGCCATCAGCGCTTTTTACCGAGGTCTGTCCTCTGTCCACTCTTGCAAGCAGCACGACAGCATTTTGCTTTTGGAATTTTTCCATTTCAAAAGCGACGCTGCAATGAGCCTGAAAAACGCGGTTTTCAGGCTCATTGGGCGCGGACGTCCGCTCTCGCGCCCGCCGCAGCGACAAAGGCAATCCGCTCCATAGCGTTTCTCGGCGGTTGTCCGCTTGCGCGGTGGAGCATTGTGCAGCGAAAAATATCCGTTTTCAACTGCCTTTCTGATATTGAAACAAATGAACTTTGACTTTTTGCAAAGTCAAAGTTCAAAGGCGCGCTCCCACTGGCGCTTAGCGTGAGCGCGCCGAAGGTCTGGTTTTGGCGAAACGCTCTTGCCATTGGATACGAAGATTCAACGGCAAGAGATTACTCCTTGCTGACCGGCGTGGCGGCGGGCATTGTTTTGCCCGCGCCGCGTTCTTCCCGCAACAGGCGCTCGGTGTTGACCAGCGGGAAGTCCGCGGTCTTGCCCGGATCAGCCCAGCCGCCGCCCAGCGCCATGCACACGCTTACCACCGCGTTGAGACGGTCGCGCAGGGCCGTGGCCAGTTGCAGTTCGGCGGAGAAGAGCTGGCGTTCGGCATCCAGCACTGTCAGATAATCGCTATAGCCATTGTCATATTGCAGGCGGGCGATGTCCACCGCGCGGCGCAGGCTTTCCACCTGGAGCTGCATGCTGCGCACAATGGCGTCCGCCTCGCGCTGGGAGGTGAGCGAGGTGCGGATATCCTGAAAGGCTGCCTGCACGGTTTTCAGATACACCGCAGTGGCGGCCTTTTTCTGCGCTTCGGCGTCCTTCAGGTTGTACCAGTTGTTGCCGAAGTCCAGGATGGGCAGCGTGCCGCTGGCTCCGTAGCTCCAGGCGGCGGAGGGATGGATGAACAGGTTGCCCACGGCCGCGCTGAGCGTGCCCAGCATGCCCGTCAGGGAGATGGAAGGGAAAAACTGGGCGCGGGCCACGCCGATATTGGCGTTATACGCCATGATCAGATATTCGGCGGCGCGTACGTCGGGACGCCGCTCCAGCAGCTCGGAGGGCAGACCGGCGGGCAGCACCGGCGGCGAGGGGAGCATGCCGATGGCCTTGCCGCGCGGCATGGCGTCGTTAATGATGGCGCGCGGCGAGCGCCCCAGCAGCACGGCCAAAGCCGCTTCGGCCTGGTCCACAGCCACGGTGGTGGTGTGCACCTGGGCGCGGGCGGTTTCCACTTCGGCTCTGGCGCGCTGCCAGTCAAGCTCGGTTATGTCGCCCTGCCTGTAGCGGCTGGTATAGATGCCAAAGGCTTCTTCACGGCTTTTCAGAGTGCGCCGGGCCGTGTCAAGCTGCATGTCCAGAGCCAGCAGCGCGAAATAGCTCTGAGCCGTCTGCCCCGCCACGGAAAGCCGCAGGGCTTCATGCCCTATGACGCTGTTCATCAGCACATCGCTGAGCATGGTGCGGCTGTTGCGGTACTTGCCCCAGAAATCCAGCTCCCAGGCGGCGTTGAGCGTGCCCTGATAGCTGGTGTTGGTGCGGTCGGCCTGCGGGCTGTAGTTGGCGACCCTGGCGGACGAGCTTTGTGAGCTCGCGCTGCCGGCGGCGCTGACATGCGGGAACAGGGCGGATGTGGCCACGCCCACCTGTGCGGCGGCGGAATCTATTCTGGCCAGGGATTCGGCCAGATCCTGATTGTTTTTCAAGGCTTCCCCGACCAGGGCCGTGAGCACGGGATCGTTAAAGCGGATCCACCAGTCGGTGTTCAACGGCGCGGAACCCAGATCCACCTTGCGCCACTGCTCGGGAATGTCCTGTTCAGGCCGCTCATAACGGGGGGCCAGCGAGCAGGCGGAAAGCAGCAGGGCGAAGGTCGCCGCCAGCGTCAACGCGCGAACCGCGCCGCAAGCCGGAGACCGGCGCAGTATAGAGGGGGCGTTCATATGTCCTCCGGATCGTCGTTATAGCGGCTTTTGCCTTCATTGGGGTCTTTCTTGCCCTGCAATTTCAGCGAAAGCCGCATGATGCTCTTGAAGAAGTACGGCACAAAGAGCGTGGCGATGCAGGTGGCCGCCAGCATGCCGCCGATGACCGCCGTGCCGATGGCGTGGCGGCTGTTGGCGCCAGCGCCCGCGCTGACGGCCAGGGGCACGCAGCCCAGAATGAAGGCCAGCGAGGTCATCACGATGGGGCGGAAACGCAGGCGCGAGGCGTGCATGGCGGCCACATCCAGACTGCGGCCGTCCCGCCAGGACTCCACGGCGAATTCCACGATGAGAATGGCGTTTTTGGCGGCCAGACCCACCAGAGTGACCAGGGCCACCTGAAAGTACACGTCGTTGGACAGATCCCGGAACCAGGTGGCCGCCAGCGCGCCGAACACGCCGAAGGGCACGGCGGTGAGCACGGCCAGCGGCAGGGACCAGGACTCGTACTGGGCGGCCAGAATCAGGAATACCATGACCAGAGCCAGCACGAATATGATGGTCGTGTCGGCGCTGGCCAGCTTTTCCTGAAGGGCCGAACCCACCCAGCCCAGGCTGAAGTTGTTGGGCAGCACCGCGGCGGCGGCCTGTTCCATGGCTTCCAGCGCCTGACCGGAGGAATAGCCCTCGGCCGGGTTGCCCATGACGTGCGCCGCCGGGAAGACGTTGTAGCGCTCCATGACCTGGGGCGCGGTACGTCGCTCCAGGGTCATGACGGCGGTAAGCGGAATCATTTCGCCCCTGTTGTTGCGTACAAAAACATCATTGAGCGATTCCGGCAGCATGCGCTCCGCGGCCTCGGACTGCATGCGCACCTGGAAGGTGCGGCCCATGTAGTTGAAGTCATTCACATAGGTGGTGCCAAATGTGGCGCCCATGGCCGTGAACACGTCCTTGACGCTCACGCCCATGTCCTTGCAGCGTTCGCGGTCCAGATTGGCGTAAAGCTGAGGCGCGCCGGTGGAGAAGAGGTTCTGCACATTGCCGATGGCCGGATACTTGGGCGTACCGTCGGCGTTTTTGGTCATGGCCTCGGCCACCACCGCGTTGGCCTGCTGTTCCAGATCATAAATGGAGCCGTCGCCGCGCATCTGAATATAGCCCTCAAAGCCGCCGGTGGTGCTCATGCCGCTGATGGGCGGCGGCGTGAAGCCCAGCACCACGGCTTCGGGCTGCATCATGGTCACGGCCATGACCTTTCCGGTCAGGACATCGGGGGATTCCTCCTCGCCTTTGCGCTCGTTCCAGGGCTTGAGCGTGGCGAAAAAGGTTCCGTAATTGCTCTTTACCGACATGGAGGAGATGTCGATGCCGTTAATGGTGGCCACATGGGAGACTGAAGGCTGTTTGAGCACAAAGTTGCTCAGCACCTCGGTTACGGCCGTGGTCCGGTGCTGGGAAGCGCCGTCGTCCAGAATGGCCATGCCCAGAATGTAGCCCTGGTCTTCATTGGGCACCAGGCCGCCGGGCACCACCTTGAGCAGCCAGGCGATGGCCACTATCATCAGGCCGAACAGCGTCAGGGCGCGCAGGCTCGAATCCTTGATGAAGCGCACGGCGCGCAGGTAGCGGTGCGTCACGCGCCCGAAGGCATAGTTGAACCAGACAAAGGCGCGCGGCGGCGTGTGGTCATGGGCATGCGGCTTGAGCAGCAGGGCGCAGAGCGACGGGGTGAGGGTCAGGGCCACAATGCCCGACAGAACCACGGACACCGAAATGGTGATGGCGAACTGCTTGTACATCTGCCCCGCCAGGCCGCCCATGAAGGACACGGGGATGAACACCGCACAGAGCACCAGCACAATGGCGATGACCGGGGCCGTGACCTCGTTCATGGCCTTGGCCGTGGCCTCCCGGGGCGGCAGGTGCTCGGAACTCATGATGCGTTCCACGTTTTCCAGCACCACGATGGCGTCGTCCACCACAATGCCGATGGCCAGCACCATGCCGAAGAGCGTCAGGGTGTTGATGGAATAGCCCAGGGCGTACATGCCCGCGAACGTGCCGATGATGGACACCGGCACGGCAATGCAGGGAATAAGGGTGGCCCGCCAGTTCTGAAGAAAGACGTACACCACGATGAACACCAGTATCATGGCTTCCACCAGGGTGTTGATCACCTCCTTGATGGATTCCATAACAAAGTCGTTGGTGTCCACCACAATGCTGTAATCCAGCCCGTCAGGCAGGGTTTTGGCAATTTCCTTCAGGCGCGCCGTCACAAGGTCGCCGGTGGCGATGGCATTGGCGCCGGGCAGCAGGTAGACGGCGCCCATGCGCGCGGGCATGCCGTTGAAGCGGGAACTCACGCTGTAATCCTGGCCGCCCAGTTCAATGCGGGCCACATCCTTGAGGCGCAGCATGGCGCTGTCCTCGCCGGTGCGGATGATGATTTCGCCGAACTGTTCGGGCGTTACCAGGCGGCCCTGGGTGTCGATCTGCCAGGTAAGCTGGGTGGAGGCGGGCGAAGGCATGTCGCCCAGCCGGCCGGGCGCGAACTGCGAGTTCTGGTCCTGAATGGCCTGGGCCACCTCAGTGACCGTCAGACCGTATTTGGCCAGCTTGTCCGGCTTGAGCCAGATACGCATGGCGTAGCTCATGGAACCGAAGATGGAGCAGTCGCCCACGCCGGGCACGCGCTTGAGCTCGTCCACCACGTTGATCTGCATCCAGTTGTGGATGTAGACCTCGTCGTAGCGGCCGTCCGGCGAGTAATAGGAAAAGACCTGCAACATGGCCGGGGACCGTTTGACCACGGTGACGCCCTGGCGGCGCACCTCCTCAGGCAGCAGGGTCTGGGCCAGGTTGACCTTGTTGTTGACGTTGACCAGCGCCATGTCCGGATTGGTGCCCAGAGCGAAATAGACGCTGATACTGCCCGAACCGGAACCGGAAGCGGCCGTGGATGTCATGTAGAGCATGTTTTCCACGCCGTTGATGTTCACTTCCAGCGGGGCCAGCACCGTGTTGGCGATGGTTTCGGCCGAAGCGCCGGGGTAGGATACGCTGACCTGCACGGTGGGCGGCACCAGATCCGGATACTGGGCGATGGGCAGCGCCTTCATGGCCAGCGCGCCCACCAGGGTGATCACGATGGAAATGACGGCCGAGAGCACCGGCCGGCGCAAAAAGAGATTAGGCTTAGCGGAAGCGGCCATATGTACCTACTTTTGAGCGGCGGGGGCCTGAGCCTGCTGCTGTTGGGCGGCGGGCGCCTGCACGCGCACCTGGGTTCCGGGCCGGGCCTTGACCAGACCCTCGCTGATGATTCTTTCGCCGCCCCTGAGGCCGGAATCCACCAGATAGCGGTCGCCCACGGCCACACTGAGGGTGACAGGAATGGCGTATACCTTGTTGTCCTTGTCCAGACCCATGACCAGCGAGCCTTTCTGGGTCAGAAGAACGCACTTTTGCGGAATAAGCACGGCGTTTCTGAGCACGTCGCCTTCCATGTACACGCGCACATACTGACCGGGCATGATGTGGCCGTCGGCATTGTCAAAGACAGCGCGGGCCTTGATGACGCCCGTGCTGGGCTGCACCTGGCTGTCGATGAAGGTCACTTCGCCCCGGCCCTGGTACATGCTGCCGTCCAGCAGGCGCAGCCGCGCCTTGTAGCGCCCGTTTTCGGGGAATTGCAGCCGCCCGGCGGCCGCCATCTGCTGGCGGCGCATGCGCTCGGGCGCGGCAATGGAAAAATCAATGTACATGGGGTCGGTCTGGTTCACATAGGTCAGCAGCGAATTGTTGCCCACCAGATTGCCGGGAGTGAAGTTTTCCTTGCTGCTGTAGCCGGAAACAGGGGCCGTCACCTGGCAGTAATCCAGGTTGATCTTGGCCTGGCGCAATTCGGCCCTGGCGCTGTCATAGGCGGCGCGGGCGGCGTCGCGGTCTTTCTGGGAGACGGCGTTCTTTTCATACAGCGGGCGGATGCGCCGCCATTCGCGCTCGGCATTGTTGAACTGCGCCTCGGCCTGCTGAACCCTGGCCTCGTACTGATCGCGCTCAAGCTGGAACAGGAGCTGCCCCTGCTTCACGAAATCGCCTTCCTCATAGAGGCGCTTTTCAATAATGGCTTCCACCCGGGCGCGCACTTCCACGGCGCGCGAACCCGAAGCCTGGGCCTGATATTCGGCCGGCCAGGGCACGTCGGCCACAGTCACGTCGTACACGCTCACCGGGGGCAGCATACTTTGCCGGGCATTCTTGTCCTCATCGCAGCCGGCGAGAACCAGGCAGAGGCCCAGAACGAAAGAAAGGGAAATCAGCGGTCTGATAGTCATGCACTACTCCGTTGCAAGCGGCGCCCTGGCGCGCGCTGGATAAACCTTTTTGGCCCGGGACAGCGGGTGAGAGGCGTGCCCGAGCAACGCGGACAGTTGCCCATGTGGATGCCGCAACGCGGCATTGCCGTATGGCGGCTCCATCCCGCGGTTTTGAGCTAGAATATGCCGCGGCGCGTCCGGAAATCAACCGGCCGGCCTGCGGCCGGCACGAAGTTGCCGCACTGCGGACATGTCGGCGAACAAACTGCGCCCGTGCGGATTCGATGTGGATTCCGCAAAAATGGGCCTCAAACAGGCTTTTAAAAAGCATATTCCAAGGAAAAACGCAAGAAACGGGCCAGGAGAGGGCGACAAAGTTGCCGCGAGAGATTGTCTGCTATTTCAGCCAGTTATGATACCATGTCTGATTCCTGCAACTAGCTGGAATAACAGACGAAAAAAAATTGAAAATTGCGCGGCCCCGCAGGCCGGAAAAAGGGGCCCTCCCGGAGAAAGCGGCAGAGCGGCATGCCGAACCGCGCCCGCCCTTCGCGCTTCAGGACTTCTCGCTGTCGCCTTCTTCCTCCTCTTCCAGCCTGGTCCGTATATGCCGGGCCTGTCTGCTGGACATGTTCAGGAAGGCGACCCACCAGATGGAGTTTTTCAGCAGCTGGACACGCTGAAAGCGATGCCGCTCGTCACTGCTGCGCAGTGAGGTGATTTCCAGGCTTTTTTCACTGCCGGAGTCGCTGAAAAAGACGATTCGTATGGCCGCGCGCTGGATGGTCTTGAGTTCTTCGGACGAGAAAAGGCTGAGCACCCTGCTGCACAGCTCGGTGGCCCGCAACGAGGTGGTAGGCTGTGTCGATTCGCAGTCAAAGGCATACGGCCGTTCGTTGATCAGCAGGTCCACCCGCACAATATTGGCCAGATTGATCTTGCTGCGGTTGATCAGCTTGCTCTGGCGCAGCATGCGGTAGTAGAAGGCGCCGTATTCCTCGGAAGCGCCAATGATGACCGTGGTCTGCACGTCCGGAGTAAAAACGCCGATGCTGGCCGTCATGCGCGAGGCGTCGGCAATGCCGGCCTTTTCCGCGGCGATCAGATTCTGCTGGCGGGCCGCCCGGCGCTGCGTTTCCAGATAAAGGAACAGCAGAAAGGCGATGAGCAGGGCCACTAAGATAAATTCCATATTGACAATCTCCCTTTCGGATCCAGCGTCTCATTGATTCGGCTGCCGCAAAGCCGCTTTTTTACGCCCGGCAGGCGTTACTTCCGGAAGGCGGCCTGCGCAGGCGGAAAATACCGTTGCTGCGGCTGGCAGTACTCCAGGCTTTGTCGCCGCGCAGAGCGTCAGGGGGAATACCGGCGGCAGCCTGCCGCCGCCCCGAGCTTGTCCGCTTTGACGCTATTCTGCCAGAGCAGCGTTGCATAAGCAAGAATGAGAACAGGGTTGCGCGCGCATTGCGTCAGTTCGGTTGCCACGCCAACATGAGAATGCCAACAGGTGGACGCCTGCTCAACATCCAGAGATTTTTTAGCTGCATGCCTCCTGATGGGCATGGCCCGCCACTTGCGCAGCGACCCCGGAGCGACGTATAAAAATTGCTGGAGAACACGCATGGATGAAATCATCTTTTTCCTGCATCTGCCGCGCACGGCCGGCACTACGCTGAACGCCGTTCTGCACGAAAACTTTCCGCCAGAGGCCATCCTGACAGTCTACAGCAGAGAGGATTACCAGCGCTGCCGCATGCTGGACGCGGAGGTGCTGGAGCGCACCCGGCTTATTGAAGGGCATCTGAATCCCGAAAGTTTCGAGCCGCCCCGGCTGTATGGTCGGCCGCTGCGCATGTTCACCCTGCTGCGTGCCCCCCTGGAGCGCCTTGTTTCGGAATATGTCTTTCAGAAAAGCTGGCCCTCCAATCATCTTTATGCCTATCTCAATGAAAATCATATCAGTTTTCAGGAATATCTCACCAGCGACGCGCCCCTGCTGAAATTTCGCGGCAAAAATTTCGTCAGTCACTGCCTGGCGGGCGTGTTCGCGCAGGACAGGGATATGGACGAAGTGCTGGCCCTGGCCAAAAAGCATCTGAAAGAATGCTTCTGCCTTGTGGGCATTCAGGAGCGCTTTGACGAAAGCCTTTTGCTGCTGTCTGAAGAGATCGGCCTGCACAGGCTCTACTACGAGCGGCGGAACATGCTGCGCCCGGGCGCAATTTCCGGCATTGACGACAGGGATCGCGCCCTGGCCGCGGAACTGAACAGCGCGGATATGGAGCTTTACGCGTATGCCTGTGAACTCTTTGAACAGCGCGTGGAGGAGGCGGGCCCGGCCTTTGCGGCCCGGCTGCGCGAATTTCGCTTTCTGAACGGAAAGTATCAGAAAATGTGCGCCCTTGTGGATAAAAACCTGCTGGGAGAAGCCACAGGGCCCATTCTCAAGCCCAAGGCCTGAAGCGGCGGGCCGCGCGTTCAGCGCCGCCGCGCGATGAACCAGCCCCCGCTTTCCCAGAGCACGTCGCCGTATGGCTGCACCAGTGATCTGTCCTGCGGGCGGTGGCTCAGCAGCCAGGGCGCGCCCGAAGCCAGCCAGGCGTCAATGTATCCCGTGGGCCCCTGACGCATCAGGGCATCGTAGTGCAGCCAGTTGCGGCAGCCCTGCACATCCTTGTTGTAGAAAAAGATATAGCCGTCCTTGAAGGCGTGCGCCACAGGGCGCAAAGCCAGATAACGCGCGGCCATAGCGTCGGCGTCGTTGCTGCTGAACACCGCCTGGCCCGGCGGCACAAGTCGGGCCAGAGCATCCAGAGCCTCGCGGCGCGTGACGGCGGCGCGCAGGGCTGCCTCTGCGTCATGACGCAGAGGCAGCGGCTGACATGTCAGCCGCGACAGCGTGTACTGTGCGGCCATATGCTGGCGGTCATGGCTCAGCAGCAGTACAGCCAGCATGACGCCGCCGGCCAGGGCCACGCGCCCGGCGCGCGGCAGCCGGGGCCAGAAACAGGCCAGCGCGCCCACGATCATCAGCCAGGAAAGCGGCGCCAGAAAACGCAGACCGCGCACAAGCTCATGCCCCAGGGGCAGGCGACCGATCTCCGGCGCGAAGCGGGATTCGGCCCAGGAAAAAAGCACAACCAGAACAAGGGCCAGCACAAAGGCCGGATACATGGCGGCCAGGCGCTGCATCCGCTCGCCGCCGCGTCGCCGCACCACCAGCCAGCCCGCAAGACCGCCGCAGAGCAAGGGCAGCACGGGACTGGAAAAGCTTATCATCTGAAGCAGGCGCTCGCCCAGCCGGCCGTAGTCTTCCTGCCAGCGCAGGCTGAACAATTGCTGAAAAACGGCCATGTCCGCCGGGCTGAAGGCCCGGGCCTGGGTCAGCGAGGGCCAGAGAAAAGCCAGCACCGGCGTGAAATAAACCATCAGGCACAGGGCGCAGTTGCCCAGATGGGTATGCAGCTTCTGTCCTTGCGGGCGGTGCAGGGCAAAGGCCAGAAAGAACATGGCCCCTGTATTCAGGGCGCTGATGCCGTGCACCCACATGCACAGGCCCGCGGCCAGCATGGCCGGCGGCCTCAGGGAAGGACGCTCCCATGCGGCCAGGGCCGCCAGCAGCAGAAAGGGCCAGAGCGCGGCGAAGAAAACGCGCGGGATGGGATCCGAGTGCGCGACGCCCCAGAAGGTGCCCCAGCCCACCCAGACGGTGACGCCCATCAGCAGCGCCAGCAGCGCGGACAGGGCCGGGCTGCCGAACAGCCGGCGGCCCGCCAGATACCAGCCCGCGTAAAACACAAACATCGCCAGGGCCCCGGCCCGGAACAGGCCCCGTACATACTCGTTGCCCGGGGTCAGCAGACCCGCGGCGAAGCGTTCCAGATTCCAGATGCTGTTGGCCGGCGTAGCTTCGCGCAACACGGGGTCAGCGGCGAAGAGCTCGGGATGGGCGGCCCCGGCCATGCCCTGGGCGTAGGTGGCAAGATCGCTGTCCAGATGCGCGCCTCCGGCGGAAATGGTCAGCACGCCCTGCAAGGCGGCCCAGGCATAACAGGCCGCCAGGCTCAGGAACAATGCGTCCCAGAACCAGCGGCGGCGCGACGCACCGGATTGCGCGGGCGCGGAGACAGACGCATGGGGCATAAAACGGCACCGGAATTTAACGTGCAAGAGTGTCATGTGTTACTGCGGCACAGGACAAAAGTAAAGGCGGGTTCCCGAGCGGCGCGCATGACGCCGCCTCGGCCCGAAGCGCGTCAAGTGGAATTTTTTGCACCCGCGCGGCGCGGTTTCGGTCAAAACAGACGGCGGGAGCATGCCGGCGCATCATGATATGTCGCCTTGCGGGCGGATTGCAGTCATCTGCGCAGCGGCGGCGGGCGGGACAAAGATTTTGAACCCCGCGCTCTTCATCTTGACTTCAGGCCCGTTTTAGCCGAACAAATTTCAGCTCTGAACGACAAAATGTTTCCGGATCGTTGTCGCCGCGACAGTCTCCGGGATGGCGTCTCCCTCCCTGTGGGGAACAGGCGCATATCAGCACAGCGAGGCAAGCAAGCATAATGTCCAAAGTTCTGGATTTCGTACTGGGGTTGTTTTCCAACGATCTGGCCATCGACCTGGGCACGGCCAATACCTGCGTTTATGTCAAGGGGCAGGGCATTGTGCTGCGCGAACCTTCGGTGGTGGCGGTCAAAAAAGATTCGCGCGGCAACAACGTGGTGCTGGCCGTGGGCCATGACGCCAAGCGCATGCTGGGCAGGACGCCCGGCAATATCTGGGCCATCCGGCCCATGAAGGATGGCGTCATCGCCGACTTTGAAGTGACGGAGGCCATGCTGCGCCACTTCATCGCCAAGGTGCACAATTCGCGCCGTCTGGTACGGCCCCGCATCATTATCTGCGTGCCCACGGGCATCACTCAGGTGGAAAAGCGGGCTGTCAAGGAATCGGCCCAGTCCGCCGGCGCGCGCGAGGTCTATCTTATTGAGGAGCCCATGGCCGCGGCCATCGGCGCGGATCTGCCCATTCAGGAACCCACCTCCAACATGGTGGTGGACATCGGCGGCGGCACCACGGAAGTGGCGGTGATTTCCCTTTCCGGCGTCGTTTATTCGCGTTCGGTGCGCGTGGGCGGGGACAAGATGGACGAATCCATCATGACCCACGTCAAACGCAAGTATAATATGCTCATCGGCGAATCTTCGGCGGAAGAGATCAAGATCAAGATCGCCTCGGCCTACCCGCAGGACCCGGAACAGCAGATTGAGGTCAAGGGCCGGGATCTGGTCACGGGCATTCCCCAGAACATCATCATCACCTCCGAGGAAGTGCGCAAGGCCATTTCCGAGCAGGTGGACAGCATTGTGCAGGCCGTGCGCATCGCCCTGGAACAGACGCCGCCGGAACTGGCCGCCGACATCGTGGATCGCGGCATTGTGCTCACGGGGGGCGGCGCGCTGCTCAAGGGGCTGGATCAACTGCTGCGCGAAGAAACCTCCCTGCCCATCACCGTGGTGGATGATCCGCTCTCCACAGTGGTGGTCGGCACGGGCAAGGCTCTGGACAATCTGCATATTCTCAAAGAAGTCTGCATCGACTAGGCTGAGCCCGGCTGCGTGACTTGCGTATTTTTTCTGGGCGGCGTCGTGTTGAAAGCATCTTTCGGCATGGCGTCGCTCGTGTGTGGAATCCAGCCTGAGGCGGACGCAATCCGGTGACACTGCGGCGTATTCTGATTTTGGCGGGCGTTTTGCTCATTCTTTTTCTGGGCATGTATTCCTGGAACCAGCGCACCCGCACTCTGGACGAGCTTGCCGCCAGCGTCGGCCTGGAGCTGAGCGGCGCGGTGCTCAAGGCCATGCGCGCCACCGAGGATGTGGTCTCGGGCTTCTGGGAACGCTATTTCGACCTGGTGGGCGTGCGCGAGGAAAATGAACGCCTCAAGGCCAGGCTGGCTGACCTGGAATCCCGCCTGCTGGCCAACGGCGAGGATCTGGCGGAACTCAAGCGCCTGCGCGCCCTGATTCAGCTTCCGGTGGACAAAAGCTGGCGACCGCTGGGCGCGCGTGTGCTGGCCGGGCGCATGGGCCCCAATGCCGTGCTGGACAGCATCACCATCAGCCGCGGCTATGCCACAGGCGGCCGGCCCGGCACGCCGCTGGTCACGCATCTGGGGCTGGTGGGCCGGGTGCTGCGGGCCAGCGCCCATACCGCCACCGCCCTTCTGCTCACAGACCCCGGCAGCCGCATTGCGGTGTTCTCACAGAACAGCCGCGCGCCGGGCATTCTGACGGGTCAGGGCACGGACCGCATGCTGGAAGTGAACTTCGTGCAGCGCGACGCCGGCGTAAAACAGGGCGAGGTGCTGATCACTTCCGGCCTGGACGGCAAATATCCCAAGGGCATCCCCGTGGCCCGCGTGCTCAGCGTGGCCCCTTCCGACTATACCCAGTTCATGGCCATCTACGCCGAACCCCTGGTAGACCTCCACAACCTTGAAGAAGTGCTGCTGCTGGAACCCACGGGCATAGCGCCGCCGACGGACGAGCCCGAAGGGCCGCCGCCCGTATTCGTGGGACCGCCCCTGCCGCCCGCCGCTGTGACGCCATGAGCAAATTTCGCAACATCTGCTGGTGGCTTTTTTTCATGGCCGCCGCCATCGGCCTGCAAGCTCTGACGCCGGGGCTGGACGCGCTGGCCGTAGGCATTATCATTCTTCTGCAGGAGCGGGACTACAAAAACATGCTCTGGCTGCTGCCGCTCTTTGTGCTGTTGCAGGAGGGCATGGGCACGCGCGTTTTTGGCGGGGTCATTGTCTGGTACGCGGCGATCATCGTTTTGTTCAAGCTGGGCCGCTGGCTTTTTGAAGTGGAAAACTTCATTTTCATCTTTCTGCTTTCCTCCTGCCTGGGCGCGGCCTACTACGGCGTCGCCTGGCTCATGGCCCCGCTTCAGGATATTCCTTTCAACGTGCAGGACACGCTGGACAAGAGCCTGATCCAGGCGCTCTTCCTGCCGTTCGCCTGGCGTCTGCTCATCGCCACGCGGCACTGGACCATGTATGATGAAGAGAAGTAAGCGCCTTTCCGCGCCTGAAACGCCTGACGCGCAGGCGCACAAAAAAGAGGGCGACCGCTCCTGGCTGAAAATCCAGATGGACAGCGAGGGCTATCAGCCCCCGCGTGGCGGCGTCATCCTTCTGCAGGTGCTGGTGGGTCTGCTTTTCTTCGTCTTTGTGGTTCGTTTCTGGTATCTCCAGGTTCACCGGGGCGAGGAGTTTGCCCGCCAGGCCCAGGAAAACCGCCTGCGCCTGGAGCGCATCTTCGCCCCGCGCGGTCGCATTCTGGACGACAGGGACAAGGTGCTGGCCGACAATCGCACTGCCTACGGCCTTTCCCTGACGCGCGAGGACTGCCACGACATCCCGGCCACCCTGGCCCAGATCAGCCTCTGGTCCGGCATTCCCCTGCCCCAGATATGGGAGAAATACCATCAGGATCGCTTCAAGGTGAAATCCTTTGAGCCTCTGCTGCTCATTACGGACATCGACTTTGATCTGGTGGCGCGCATTGAATCGGAAATCTACGCCTGGCCGGGGCTGGAAATCGTGGTCCGCACCAAGCGCAGCTACCCCGAAAAGGAACTTTTTGCCCATGTGCTGGGCTATGTGGCCGAGGCCAACGAACAGGAGATGTCCAATGATCCGGCCCTGGCCATGGGCGATCTGGTGGGCAAGCAGGGCCTGGAACTGGAGCTGGAAAAACAGTTGCGCGGCCACAAGGGCCTGTATGATGTGGAGGTGGACGCCCACGCCCGCGTGCTGGGCAAAACCCTGCGCGAAGAGCCGCGCGGCGGCCATGAAATGCGCCTCTCCCTGGATCGGGGGCTGCAACAGGCGGCCTGGGACGCTCTGGGCGGCGCGGCGGGCTGCGTGGTGGTCATGGAGCCGGATTCGGGCAAGCTGCGCGCTCTGGTCACCTCTCCGGCCTATGACAACAATCTTTTTGCGGCAGGCATTTCCCAGCGGGACTGGGACGCCCTGCGCACCAGCAAGCGTTTTCCCCTCCAGAATCGGGTCATCCAGAGCGTCTACCCGCCGGGCTCGGTCTGGAAGCTGGTCATGGCCGCCCTTTTTCTGGAACGCGGCATCAGCCCGCGCGAAAGCGTGTTCTGTTCCGGCCAGGTCAAGCTGGGCAACCAGATTTTTCGCTGCTGGAAGCGCGGCGGGCACGGTTCCATGAATATGGAAAGTTCGCTGATCAACTCCTGCGACGTGTATTTTTACCTCCTGGCCGAGCGCCTGGGCATTGACAAACTTGAAGAATTTGCCAAAGCTTCAGGCTTCGGGAAGCCCACGGGCATTGACCTGCCGCATGAAAAATCCGGTCTGGTGCCCTCGCGGCAATGGAAAAAACGACGCTTCGGCAGACCCTGGGTGCGCGGCGAAACCTACAATGTTTCCATCGGCCAGGGCTACACCCTGGTCACGCCGGTACAGGTGGCGGTGTATGTGGCGGCCATGCTTAACGGCGGCGATCTGCTCAAGCCGCAACTGCTCGACGATGCCCCGCGCGTGGTGCAAAGCCGTATCCCGGCCAAACCCGAAACCTTCAGATTCGTGGTGGACGCCATGCGCAAGACGGCCGGCGTGGGCACGGCGCGGGTGGTGGGCCGCAAGGACGCCGACATGGGCGGCAAGACCGGCACAGCCCAGGTGGTCAAGCTGAAGATGGCCGCAGGCGACCGCCGCCTGCGCTCCTCGGAAATGGAATACGCCCAGCGCGACCACGCCTGGATCGCCACCTGGGGGGCCAAAAACGGCAAGAGCTATGTGGTGGTGGTCATGGTGGAGCACGGCGGCGGCGGTTCCAGTGTGGCCGGACCGGTGGCCAAAAAGGTTTACGATTATCTCTTCGGCCCGGATACGGGCGCGCCGCCCCCGGCGGCTCCTCCTGCCGCGCGGCGGCAGACGGGCGAGGAACGCGCGAACTAGCGGAAGCCTATGGATAAACGCCTTTTCAGCTACATCAACTGGGGCCTGCTGGCCTGCATGTTGCTGCTCTATTTTCTGGGCGTGGGCAATCTGTACTCCGCCAGCGGCACGCGGCTGGGGGAGGGCCTGGCTTTCGCCGGCTTTTACCAGCGGCAGCTGATCTGGGGCGTGTGCGGCCTGGTCTGCATGCTGCTGGCCATGAGCTTTGACTACCGCCAGTTGCGCAATCTGGCCTGGCCCTTTTTTCTGGTTACGCTGGCGCTGCTGCTTCTGGTGCCCGTGGCGGGCAAAACCGTTTACGGGGCCAAACGCTGGCTTTCGCTGGGCTTCATGAGCATCCAGCCGTCGGAGCTGGCCAAGCTGGCCGTGCTGGTGCTGGCCGCGCGCCTGCTGGCCCGCGACGGGCGGGCTTTGGGCTGGAAGGATTTCATGGCAGTGTTGGCCGTGGGCCTGGTGCCCTCGGCTCTGGTCATCACCCAGCCGGACCTGGGCACAACCCTGATGATACTGCTGATTCTGGGCGGCATGATTCTTTTCCACGGGGTCAAGGGCTATGTGCTCAAGACCTGCCTGCTGGCGGCTCCCTGCGCGGCGGCCTTCATGTGGTTTGTGGGCATGCATGACTACCAGCGTCAGCGCATCCTGACCTTTCTGGACCCCGGCAACGATCCGCGCGGCACGGGGTATCACATCCTGCAATCCCGCATTGCCATCGGTTCGGGCCAGCTCTGGGGCAAGGGCTTTGGGGAGGGCACCCAAAGCCAGCTCCGTTTTCTGCCGGAACGCCATTCGGACTTTGCCGTGGCCGTGTTCGGCGAGGAATGGGGTTTTGCGGGCTGCGTGGCCCTGGTCACTTTGTTCTGCCTCTTTCTGCTTGCCATCTTTTCCACGGCGGTACAGGCCAAGGACCGCTTCGGCAGCATGCTGGTGGTGGGGGTGTTCTTCTATTTTTTCTGGCAAATTTTTATCAATATGGGCATGGTCATCGGACTGATGCCGGTGGTGGGCATTCCTTTGCCCTTTATCAGCTATGGCGGCAGCGCCACCCTGGTCAATTTTACCCTGCTGGGCATTGTACTCAATGTCTCCATGCGGCGTTTCATGTTCAAAGGATAAGCAACAATGGCGAAATGGGGGGTACCCGTGGGCAAGGACGAAATAGCATACCTCGGCTCGGACACCGTGTATGAAGGCAAACTCAGCTTCAAGGGCACGGTGCGCATTGAAGGCAAATACACCGGCGAAATAACCAGCGACGGCACACTGAATGTGGGCAAGGACGCCCAGGTGGACGGCACGCTGAACGTGGGCGAACTGCTGCTCTCAGGCCGCTTCACCGGCGAGGTCACGGCCAAGCGGCGGGTGGTGGTCTATGCCTCCGGCGTGCTGGAAGGCGTCCTGCAGACGCCCAATCTGCTCACCGAGGAGGGCGGCGTCATTGAGGGCCGGGTGATCATGAAAAATCCCGGCAAGCTTCCGGCCAAAAGCCAGCCCGGCGACGCGCAGAACTGAAAGCGCGGCACGGATGCGCCGCATTGCCTGATTGAAAAAAATGGCACATACTTTCTAACGTTCCGGCCTTGGTCGCAACCATGAACCTCATTCGCGCCGTTCGCCGTCGGGCCGGCGCGGTTCACCATTTTCCTCAAGGAGGCAAATTATGGCACAGGACTATTTCCGCGCGCTCAGGGACGTGGCGCTGGTCATCAATTCCAGCCTGGAGCCCAGGGACGTTCTGCACAAAATTACAGAACAGACCGCCGTTACCATGGGCTGCAAAGCCAGCACCATCCGCCTGCTGGACAGCACCGGCCGCTTTTTGCTGCCCAGCGCGGCCTTTGGCCTTTCCGCCACCTACATGCGCAAGGGCCCGGTGGAGGTCAAACGCAGCGGCATGGATAGCGAGGTGCTGGCCGGCAAGACCATGCACCTGAAGGACGCTACGGCCGACGGCCGTTTTCAGTACCCTGAGTCGGCCAGGGCCGAAGGCTTGGTTTCCGTGCTTTCCGCGCCGCTCATGGCGGCCGGCAAGGCCATTGGCCTGATCCGCGTTTATTCCGATGTGGAGCGGGAATTCACCGTGGACGAGCAGACCTTCATGGAAGCCGTGGCCGCCGTTTCGGCTCTGGCCATTGAAAATTCGCGCCTGCATGAGGCCCTGCGCAACAATTATGAGCTGATGGCGAAGCATGCCTATTCGGTTTACGAAGATTAGCCGCAGTGGGGCTTTTTGCCGCCGCGCGCCTTTTTATATGACTCAGGGAGCTTGCTCCCCGCATACAACTGTTCGCCCTTTCAGCGACAGGAATCTCGAATATGGCGCAATAACCCTGAATTTTCTCTCTATAGCGCGAGGATATAAAAGATGAAAAAAGTTAAAGTGGGCATCAACGGCTTTGGCCGCATCGGTCGCCAGGTTTTCCGCGCCCTGAACAAGAGTTACAGGGACCGCGTGGAAGTGGTGGCCATCAACGATCTTTTTGACGCGGAAACCAACTTCCATCTGGCCGAATACGACTCGGTCTATGGCCGGGCCTTTCTGGACGCCAAGGTCAACGGCACGGAAGTGAGCGTGGGCGACTGGAACATCCACTGCTTTGCCGAGCGTGATCCCAAGCAACTGGCCTGGGGAGCGCACGACGTGGACGTGGTGGTGGAGAGCACGGGCATTTTCCGCACCGCGCCGCAGGCGGGCGTGCACCTGGACAACGGGGCCAAAAAGGTCATCATCACCGCCCCGGCCAAAGAAGAAGATATTACCATCGTTATGGGCGTGAATCAGGAGCAGTACGATCCGGCCAAACACCATATCGTGTCCAACGCCTCCTGCACCACCAACTGCCTGGCCCCGGTGGCCCTGGTGCTGCAACGCGAATTCGGCATCCAGATCGGCAATATGGTCACTATCCATTCCTACACCAACGACCAGCGCATTCTGGACATGGCGCACAAGGATCTGCGCCGGGCCCGCGCCGCGGCCTGCAACATCATTCCCACCTCCACGGGCGCGGCTCAGGCCGTGGCCAAGGTCATTCCCGAACTCAAGGGCAAGTTCAGCGGCTATTCGCTGCGCGTGCCCACGCCCACGGTGTCGGTGGTGGACTTTTCCGGCATTCTGGAAAAACAGACCGATACCGAAACCCTGCTGGGCAAGCTTAAGGAAGCCGCCGAAGGCTATCTCAAGGGCGTGCTGGAATACAACGACAAGGCCCTGGTCTCCATGGACTTCAAGGGCAATCCGGCCTCGTCCATTCTGGAATCCTCCTACACCACGGTGCAGGACGGCCGCATGGTCAAGGCCGTGGCCTGGTATGACAATGAATGGGGCTATTCCAACCGGGTTTGTGATCTGATCTGCCTGATGCAGGACAAGGGCCTGTAGGCTATACGCCACGCCGGCGGGTCGCTTCTCAGGGTGGGAAGCGCCCGCCGGCGTCATGCCCGGGACTCATTCCGTACAGCCAAGGAGCAGATGTACTATGTTTGCGTTCTATAAAGAATATGACGGATATTTCTTTTTCTGCGCCCTGCTGGCGGCGGGGCTGTTCTTGCTTCTGCTGAGCCGTCCGGTCTGGGCCGCCGCTGACAGCGCCGCCTATCCCACCGCCAGCAAAGCCGATGTGGAGGCAAAACTGCGCGCCAAGGGCAAATCCCCCTGGATTGAGCGCGAAAAAGGCATGGGCGTGGTCACGCTGAAAAGCGGCGGCACGCTGAGCGAGGATTTTTTTCCGCTGGATGCCTATGAGGCCTACAGCACGGTTGACCTGCGCGACAGCATGCCCAAGTTCGCTTCCGGCTACAAGAATCAGAAAGACAAGACTGACGACATTTCCCGCGCTCTGGAAGCCTGGCTTAAAAAGAATCTGCCCATGAGCTTCCGGAGTCTGGCCGGAGAAGGCAGGGTGGATGTGGTCAGGCTGGCGGAACACGGCAACGTCAAAGCCTATGTTTTCATCATTCCCATGGGCGCCGAGCTGGCCGCCGTGTCCCCGGACGGCAGGCATTTTTACTACAAGCTGCCCACCGTCCTGCGCACGCTGGAGAACTTTCTGGCCAAGGAGCCGGCGCTGGCCAATATCATCTGGCTGGAGCGCGCCCAGAATTTCTTCATGTTTGTGGTGCAGCGCAAAAAGTAGCGCCGCCCAGATGGAAAGCGCATTGTCGTGATGTGCCGGCCAGCTCATGGACCGGGAATGGAGATTGGATCTTTCTCAGCAATACATCGGCTTGGCGTCAGATGCAAAAGTAATGTATATTTGTAATATCATTGATGGACTATTTGATTTCATCAAACAAAAAAGGTTCGTTCAATAACGAAAGACGTGTGCCTTACAAGGCATCATTTGGGAAGATTTACGCGTAGAACAAAAGTCGTGTCCAGGCAAAAGAGCATGGTTATGGCATCATCTAGTGGAGGGCCCTCTTTTTGGAAAGTATCAGGCCCAAGTATTGTCTATCTTTAAGTGAAAACTCTCTAAAATTTACCTCTTTTCCCTTTTATCTTCGCTGATAAAAAAACTTCCAACAAATTCGGCAGCAGCCAGCAGGGAATCCAGCCCAGCAGGATGCTGCATACCTCATCGTGATGCTCGGTCTGCGTGACCGAGCATTTTCTGTATTTCACAGCGGTAAAGCCTGCAACGATCCGCGCCCATCCGGCGGAGCCCTCAAGCGACATTTTTATTCAGCATACTCACTATCAGATGCACTGTCGGTGAGTTGTTGAAATTTCTACACCAGAAGGCCAATTCTGGCAAGAGCCTGCCCGGAAACGAGAATTCCCCTGGCCTTTTCTTTTGAATAATAATCTCACTATTCCAGCCTGTTACACCCTGTTTTTCAATCTCCAACTCCTCAAAAAATCGACAGTGCATCTGATAGTGCAGCTTCCGCAAGGGATCTGCTGCCCTCCGTCCTGTAGATCTCGACCGGCAGAAGGCAGCGGAGTTGTGTGAACGAGAACTGTGAGAATGTCCATGACGCCTCCACAAAACGACGACAGTCACCGCGCAACCGCAAGCCGGGGCAGACTCAGTGCCGCATGGGTATCACGGATATGCGGGAACCGCAGGCGCGGCTGCTGTACTCAAGAGTGAAACATGGGCCGATCTCTGCTCAAACACTGGTGGCGCGCCTCGACGCAAACCCTGCGGCTGCTGTTCTGCGCCGGATTGTGCCTGTTGCGCGCGCGGAAACGCTTTCAGAATGCGGCGGGAGGGGAGCCGCTCTTTGTCTGCGGCGCGTTCTGCAATGCCAGTGGTCTCGCGCAGGGCGCCAGGCTCTACGCGGAAGCCTGCCGCCAGCAGGGCAGGCTTGCGCATCTGGTGGATATTACAGGCGTCGTGTGCATGCCCCGTGATCTTGAACCCATGCCGCATGCCGTGCCCTGCGCCCTCACGCCCGTGCGCATGCGCAGCGGCCCCTATAAAGGGTGCGGGGCCAGATGGGCCGAGCCTGATGTGGAGGCCGCGACAGAGATTTTGCGAGAGCTGCATCAGGAGCTGACGGCCGCCAATGCGTAAGCTGCAACTGCTTTTCGGCAACCTGAAGCGCATTTATGCCGTGCTTACGCCTGTGTTGCGGCGGCGCATCGTCAGTCTGTTTTGCGGCATGACGTTTCTGGGGATTATCGAATTGGCAAGCATCATGGCCCTGACAGGATTCTTCGCGGTGCTGAACATGCCGGATCGCTTCATCAGCTCCGGCCCCGCGCGCACGCTGCTGGAGCTGTGTCCGGCGCTGGAACCCGTCTTTGCGGATCAGCGTCTGTTTGTGCTCTGCGCCTGTCTGGCGCCCATCGGCCTGATTGTCCTCAAGAACGCGCTTTCCGCGCTGGTGGCCTGGCGCTCCTCCATGCTGGCCGAACGGGTGGCCGCCCATGTGGGGCTGAACATCATGCGGCGATTCCTTTACATGCCGTATGACTGGCATCTTTCCTCCCAAAGCAGCCGCGCCATGACAGCCATGCAGTGGCGTTTCAATCTCGGCCAGATGCTGTTGCAGATACTGACGGCCTCCAGCAATCTGATCACGGTCTGTCTGCTCTTTCTGGGGCTCACCTTTTATGCGCCCGGCGTCACGCTGGGCACGGTGGCCTTCATGCTGGCCGTGTCGCTGCTGACCTACCAGCTTCTGCGACGGCGCATTGACCGCGCTTCCGCCCGGGCGGCCAGGGCGCAGCAGGAAGAGACCGCGGCCAGCATGACCGCCATGGGCGGCGTGCGCGAACTCATCATCTACCAGCAGCAGCCGGCATTCCTCAAGGCCATCAGCGACCAGGTGGACGCCGGCATGCGGCCAAGGACATTTCTGAGCCTTTCCGCCACAGTTCCCACCTGGACGCTGGAAAGCTGCGGCTTCTTTCTTATCTGGCTGGCCATGCTTCTGCTCATTTTTGTGCAGAACGCCGGCCTGCCCACCATCATAACCACAGTGGCGCTACTCACGCTCACGGCGTGGCGCGTGCTGCCGTCCCTGAATCGCGTGGTCGGCGCCACGGTGGCGTTGCGCGGCTTGCAGGCCACGGCTCTGCCGTGCCTGGACTATTTTGAAGAATTGAGCGCCGCCGACGCCATGCTGGCCGTTGCGCCCGCGCCGGGCTTCCGCATCAGCGGCGACATTGTTTTTGACCATGTTTCCTACCGCTATCCCGGTGCGGACAGGGACGCGCTCACGAACATTTGCTGCACGATTCCCCTCGGCAGCACCGTGGGGTTGGTGGGTCGCTCCGGCGCGGGCAAGAGCACCTTCATCAATATTCTGAGCGGTCTGCTGGAGCCCACCTCCGGTCGTCTCCTTGTCAACGGCAATCCCATGAACGCCGCGGAGCTGGCCGCGTACCGGCAACACGTCGGCTATGTGCCGCAAAATCCCTACCTGCTTGCCGGAACGGTGGCGCAAAACGTGGCCTTCAGCGACTGGGGCAAGGAGATTGATGACGAAAAGGTGCGCAGAGCCTGCCGTGAGGCCGCCATTGACTTTCTTGGCGAAGGTTGCAGCGAAACAAACCGGGGGGTCAGCAAGGGCGGCAACGGCCTCTCCGGCGGCCAGTTGCAGCGTGTCTCCATTGCCCGCGCGCTCTATACCGAACCGGACATCCTCATCTTCGACGAGGCCACGAGCGCCCTGGATCAAACCAGCGAGGCCGCAGTGCAGGAGGCCGTGCTGGCAAGCAGGGGCAAGAGGATCAGTGTCATCGCCGCACACCGACTGAGTACGCTGGAGGTGTGTGACATGGTGATTTGGCTGGAAGGCGGAATGCCGCAAAGTATCGGCAATGGGCAAGCAATACTTGCAGCTTATACAAGAAAAACACAATAACATTTTGCATTACGCAAAGACAGAATTATGGATAAGACAAACAAAAAAGTACGTAAAATTTTAGCAGGAATTTGCCTTATCCCTGCATTTTTATGCTTCATCAAGAAAAATAATTTTAAATTCAAAATCTTAAATCCATACAAACTAAGAAAAAATTTTTCCTTTATATTAAAAAATATCGATGGGAATATACATAAATGCAATATGACATATAATATTTTAATTTACTATCCATTCAGAGTTGCTGAAGAGCTTTTAAAAGAGACATCTATCAAAGAAATAGGGATGAAAGCTATCAGAATTCTATTAAAAAGAATTATATCTGATAACACGCAAAATAAAAATTCACAATCTCATTCTTTATACGATATTAATGTAATTGATATATATAATATTATTAATGAGTCAAAAGCAAAAATAATAAGTTTTGATATATTTGACACACTTCTGACAAGACCAATCCTAAATGATCCAAAAGATATATTTTATATAATATCAAAAAAGGTGGATAAACAATATCATATAAATTTTGTGGAGATGAGGTGGGATGCTGAGACAGCATTAAATAATCGTCATGCCACCATTAACGATATATATGACTATATGGCTCAAAGATACAATCTGTCAGATAGTGTCAAAAAAAATTTAATGCAGGAAGAAATCACATGTGAAAAACAGCTCCTTCAACCTCGAGAGGCCATGCTCAACCTTTGTTGCAGGCTGGTGCGCGAGGGTAAAAGGCTCATAGCTATCAGCGATATGTATTTACCGTCGAATATTCTACTAGATATTCTTCGCACAAAAAAATTTTCTTCGATAAGCAAAGTATACGTTTCTTGTGAGGCTAAGGCTAGAAAAGACGACAAAGGAACACTTTTTGATTATGTTTTGCAGCAAGAGGGCATCACCGCAGAAAATCTGTTTCATATCGGAGATAATGAATATAGTGATTATTCAATGCCACTACAGAAAAACATATGTGCCCTGCATATTCCTTCGCCACTTGAAATAATCCGTCAGAGAGGCGGCAATATTGCGCCCAGCATTAAAAAATATGCCCATAAGGATCCTCTATGGGGATTGTTAATAGGGCATAGCTTAGAAAGAATTTTTCATAATCCTGGCGAAGAAAAGCAAGATTTGAATATATGCACCACAACTACGCGCTTAGCGTCTCTGCTTGTGGGACCATTCGCCTTGTTGATAGCTCTAAAAGCTAGACGCATCGCGATCGACAATGGTTATGAGGAGGTATCCTTTGCATCTCGTGATGGATGGATTCCATTCATAGCATATAATATGATTTCCAAAAAACTCAATTGCCCAAAAGGCAAGTACATAAAGGCAGGTCGGAGAGCATATTTTCCTTTCCTGGAAGATAATTTTATGCATTTTTTTGAGAAAAAATTTCAATCTCTCCCTAACTGCTCCTTGGAAAGATTGATTAACATGTATTTTGGAATAGATTCAGACATAATTCTGGCCTCTATAGAAGAATCTGACCGTATGACTTTAGTGGGACAAGACCACGAAAAAGTATACAAGATTTTGCTGTCACAAAAAGATGCAATTAAAAAGGCAATGGAGCGACGTCGAGAGCGGGCACGCATATATTATAATAAAGTATTTTCAAACAGCACCGGACGCATACTTATCTTTGACATTGGATATTCTGGTTCAATTTCAAAAGCTATTACAAAAGCAATAGGAAGACATGTAGATAAAGTATATTGTTGGCAAGAAAGAAAAAATATATCCATTGACAATAAATATGGCACAAAAACCTTTACCCTAATTCCAGAAGAAATTCCAAACCCCTTTCATTTAGCTTTTGAAGAATTACTTTCTCCATGTTCAGGAGGGACTATAGACTTTAATTACAATGGAAACGACATTACAGAAGATATATGTTTTCCAAAAAAAATGCTGAATTTTTATGAAGAGTTAGAAAAAGACATCAAATTATATTTTGAGTCTGTTTTGGATAGATTTGATTCATATCTTGAATACATTACTGAATCAGATATGAATAATATAATAAAAATATTTAAAGCCCTCTTTGTTGATAATCCAAATGGAAATTTGACAATATTCAAAGATATTTGTTTCCCGGATCCGGTATTCTGGGGCGAAAAAACTCCATCACTGCAATTTAAAATTGAAAATGAGCTTAAATTTGATAATGTTTATAAAAGCACTGGATTTGATAATCCAAAAAATAAATTATACATAAAAGATATATTTTCTATTCAAAATAATCATTTTAGTGCAGGCATCCATATTCACATACATAATCCAGAGCTTATTCAAGAGTTATATAGACGTTTAATGTTTGCTCCAATAAAATTCGATCTTTTTATCACATACACTAAAAAAGAGGCAATTAATGAATTAGTATCTTTTTTTTCTCCAAATACAATACCAAATCTAGTTCAGTGCGATTTCATCCCGGTGCCCAATAGAGGTCGAGATGTAGGCCCATGGCTACGAGAAACAGCAACGGCTCAAGAAAAATATGAACTTTTTTGCCATATTCACGCAAAAGAATCCTCATATTTGGGGTTCGGTTCTGCATGGCGGTCTTACCTCCTTGATAATCTGATTCGACCTGAAGCTATTAATGCCATTTGGAACGCGTTTATGTCTAACGATGATCTGGGGTTAGTTTTCCCAGAGCCATATTCATCTGTACGTTCCGTTATGATTGATGCAAATTTATCCCTATGGGGAAACAATAATCAACAAAAAATGCTGAGAAAAATATTATCCTCAATAGGGATTGAACATCAGTATGGACGGACAGATCAATTCTTTTCTGTGGGGACAATGATGTGGTACAGACCTATCGCACTAAAAAAAATGTTTTCTGCTAAAATATGTTATTCTGATTTTCCTGCAGAACCTGCCCCTAATGATGGCACACTTGCTCACGCTTTTGAACGTATTCCCCCATTGGTCGCTCAGCACAGTGGATATGATGTAAAAAGTCTCACAATATTTCCTTCATACCATTACCCTCAAAGCTTCCGCCCATAAGATGATAAGCTGATGTGATAATCCATAAGGAGACAAATATGAACATCAAAAAACTAAAAAATTTATTTTTTAATATCATGAAGTCAAAAAAAGATATCAATACACACTATGTAAATTCAAATGTTAATTCAATATTATACTTTTTGATAAATAGGTCATCTATGCATAATTATAAAATTATCGAATATATTAATACATTCGATGAATATTTAGACATATCAAAAAAATACAGCGACATATTTGAAACAGACAAAATAATTTCGACACTTCTAGAATCAGTAAATTTTCATGGCGATTATATTTATAAATATTCAGGATATTGTGATGCGTGTAAATCAAAAACAGAATTTTTTATCGAAACAATGTGGAAAAACCAAACTGAGGGTATTGGCTGCTTGCAATGTGGTCTTAATTCCCGAATGAGAAACATGTTTTATTTCATTGATCAATATTACAGACCAGATATGGATGTTTATATATCAGAACAAGTGACAAATTTTTATAAAATTTTAAAAAATAGAATTCCCAACCTTATTGGCTCAGAATACGACCCAACAAAAAAGCTAACAGGTATTATGCACCAAGATGTAACAAACTTTGATTTTCATGATAAGAGTTTTGATATGTATATATCAAACGATGTATTTGAACATGTATTTGATTATAAAAAAGCATTATATGAAGCATATCGAATTCTAAAATATTGCGGAATACTTATTTTACATGTGCCACTCCATCCAATGAACAATACAATTGTTCGTTCTAAAATTATAGGCAATGAAATATTTCATATAAAACCTCCGATTTATCATGGCGATCCTCTATCAGAGGATGGAGCACTTTGCGTTACTGATTTTGGGTGGGATATACTCAAGGAAATAAAAAGTGTTGGATTTAAAAATGTCAAAATCGTTATGCGTCGCGACATAGAAAGAGGTATACACGGAAATAACATCCTAACAATAATAGCAAAAAAGGAGAATACTAATGCATAAAACAGCGAAAAAAATAATAAAAATGCTATTTAAACCAATAACAGATAAAATACATAAAAATTTTTCAAATATAATTCAGCATAATCTTACATTACAAAATATATACATCACAGATATTTTGAAAAAAACAATCACTACATACAATCTGCATAAATCTACTTTCGAAAAGTATAAAGGACTGCACAAAGATTGCGACATCGCGATTCTGGGTGCGGGACCATCATTAAATTTTTTTAATCCACATTGCCTCCCCGCACCTCAAAAAACAAAATTTATTGGACTTAACAGAGCATGCTTATTCAGCAAAGTGCGGTTCGATTATCTATTCGCAATCGACATTCTTGGCATAGCCTGTTGCAAAAATGAATTTTTTTCATATCCGGACGCAGTAAAATTTATTGGCGATCAGGATTTGGGTAAAGCACATCAAATTCCTGAAACCTGGATCAGAGGCAACAATTGTTGTCGTTATAAGACAACTACCAATATGTTAGAAAAAGCTTCCTTCACCGTGGATATTGACTCACAACCATTGGTCAATTCTGTCAGCGTTTCAATCCAGGCCATGCAATTTGCATTATTTACGAAACCCAGAAGAATTTTTCTTGTAGGTATAGATACTACACCTTCTGGGCACTTTGTTGGAAAAGATGAGGATCTAACAACACGTAGAGATGATATATTTCAAATTTCTAAACTTGCAGAAGCAGATTGGAATAAAATGAAGGACTTTATCGATATATATTATCCTGATATTGAAATAATATCCATAAATCCAAACAGACTAAGAGGATTATTTAAAGATATAGATACACATAAAACCATTACAAACAATATGCAAGAGAGAGAGAGAGAGAGAGAGAGAGAGAGACCCTCACATATCAGACTGATATGCCCTAGTTTTGGCTTGATCTGACAGTAGGCCCTTGAATATGAAAAGCCTTTGAGAAATGCTGTAAAAGAAAGACTCCTGTATAAATTTTATACTGACCTGGATGCAGACGTGCATAAAAACTATACACCCCTGTTGTCGGGTTGGATTTAATATTATCTTTATTTTCAATATATTACCAACATTATCCGGCATTGGCACGTGCCTTGCTATTGCAAAGGGCAAGAGCGTCCGGAAGAACGGACAGCACATACAATATCTGCCCACAGGCGGTTAACATATACGGAGAGACAGAACAAATTTCCGCGCCGTCCCAGCCCCCTCAGGGGCGGCGCGGCCCCCCCCCCAAAAAAAACCTCCTCCTTCTCCTTTGACAGAACCCTCTGGCCATCGAAACATCCCTCCTCGCGGCCGCCGGAAACAACCGGCGGCCGCCCCTTCTTTATCAAGCAGGTCGCGCTTGCAAAGCGGGGAGGCTATGCAAAGTGTTCCCCTTGCTGTTCCATGCGGTCGATGCAAAGAGTCAGGTTGTCGGGTTCGCCCTGCTTGTGCGTGTCCGGGTAGAGCAGGGCGGACATGTAAAAGACAGAATTGAGCTTCAGGGCCGTGCGGGCATTGCCCGAAAAATGTTCCAGGGTCTGGGTCAGCTTGAAGCGCAGCTCGCCGGGCAGTGTGAGCAGCAGAGGTTCGGCGTCTGAGCGGAGCGCGGCCAGCATTTCGGCTTTTTGGCGCATTCCGGCGTTGTGACCAGGCGTGTCCCCGGCGGCCAGCAGGCGCAGGGCTTCGGCCTCCACGGCCATGATCCGGTCATGGCGCTCTCTGAGCCACTGAATAATCCGGGCCAGGCTCTCGGCGGCATTCGGGGCAGACATGTATCCTCCTTTGCGGAATGGAGAAAAGCCCGGTCTTCAGACCGGGCTCTGGCAAAAAATCAATCCCAGTGGCGTTTGTCTTCAATGGGCCGGATCTGCGGCGGCAGACTGCCCGGCGCCAAAACTCGCAGCTCGGGACGCAGCTTGATCTTTTCGCGGAACTGGTGCAGCAGCTCCTCTTCGCGTTTGAAGCCGCTGGTTTCGATGAAGAGGGTCATTTCGTCGATGCCGCCGGGATTGGTGACTTCGATCTGCCAGCGTTTGATTTCCTCAAAGCGGCTCATGACCTGTTCCACCTGATGCGGGTAGACGAACATGCCCATGATGCGGGCAGTGGTGTCCACACGGCCCACAATGCTGCCCAGACGCGGACTGGTGCGCCCACAGGCGCAGGGGCTGCGGTCAATGTAGGAGAGGTCGCCCGTGGCCAGGCGGATCAGCGGATAGGTCTTGTTGAAGGCCGTGACCACAATTTCCCCCACTTCGCCGTCCTTCAGCGGAATGCCCGTATCCGGATGACAGATTTCCACATAGCAGCGGTTGGCGATGTGCAGGCCGGTCTTGTGGAAGCATTCATAGCCAATACAGCCCACATCCGCCGTGCCGTAGCCCTGGCGCATGATCAGGTCGTATTTTTTTTCCATCTGGGAGCGCATCTTTTCCGAGAGGCGTTCGCCGGTGACAAAGGCCACTTCCAGGAAAAGATCCTTGCGCAGGTTCAGGCCCTTTTCCTCGGCTTTCTGGGCCAGGTGCATGAGGAAGCTGGGCGTGCCCACATAGCCGGAAACGCGCAGCTTCTGCATGATGTCCAGCTGGGTGGCGGCGTCGGACGGGCCGGCCGGAATCACCGCGCAGCCCAGATTGCGCAGGGGCTCTTCAAACATCAGGCCAGCGGGCGTGAGCTGATAGTTGAAGGTGTTCTGCACCGCGTCGCCGGGGCGGAAACCCACGGAATAAAAGGCCTCGGTGTAGCCCCAGTAATCCTCGCCGCGGTCTTCGGGATCAAAGATGGGGCCGGGCGAAAGAAAAATGCGCTTGAGTTCGCCGATGTCCTTGGTCAGCAAGCCGCCCAGGCGCGGCCCCATGGATTGCAGAAAGATCAGTTCTTTCTTTTTCAGAATGGGGATATGCTTGATGTCCGAGAGAGTCTTGAACTTCTCCACATTGAACTGCGCCCGGTCGAAGCGTTTTTTGACGTCTTCGGAATAACGGTAGGCGTAGGAGAGCAGATCCTTGAGCTGGATCAGGCAATATTGACGTCGTTCGCTCTCGTCAAGCACTTCACGACGGCTGTAAATGCCTTCTGTGCGGTCTTTGCGTGTCATGGGCGTTCGCCTTGTAGTATTTATGGAAAGTTCCAAATATACACAATCATCTGTACAATTGCAAGTTGTTTTTTATTTATTGTTGTATTTCAATGCGTTATAAGCAACTATGAGTTGATTTCCAGGGCGGATGCCTGCTGCAATCCGGGCCGCCGGGCTTTTTGCTGCTCCAGGGCGCGCCGCTTCAGGCTGTCATACACCGGCGACGACTTCAGGCGCGTGGCGGTGCAGGCGGCCAGGCAGGCCGTGGCTAGGATGGCCGGGGCATTGTGCAGTGATCCGGTCATTTCCACCAGCAGCGCCGTGCCGGTGAGCGGCGCGCGCACGGTGGAGGCGAACAGCCCGGCCATGCACAGAATAAGCAGTGTGCCGGTCTGATGCGGGTTGATGCAGTCCAGAGAAAGCAGGGCCGACGCCGCGCAGCCGCCGGCCAGCGCGCCGCCAAAGAGCATGGGCATGAGCAGGCCCCCGGCCACGCCGGAAGCGAAACTCACACAGGAAAACAGAACTTTGACTGTCAGCAGCAGCAAAAGCGCGCCCAGCGGCAAGGCCGCACTTTCCAGATCCAGCGCGCTCACGCCAAGGCCCGCCAATACCTGCGGATAACAGTAAAGCAGCAGACCGCTGAACAGAAAGGGAACCAGCACCCGTACGGACTGCGGCATCAGCGGGCAGCGGTCGGCCCAGCGGGTCAGGCGGATCAGAATGGCGTTGTAGGCGACGCCCAGCAGACCCGTCATAACGCCCAGCAGGGGCACGATCCACCATTGCAGCAACGAGAGCGTGTCCGTATGCTGAAAGGGAAAAACCCGACCAAAGCCGAAAAGCACTTCGACCACAAACCAGGCCGAGGCGGCGGCCAGCGCGGTAAACAGCAGCATGGGGCCGCTGATCACGGTTCTCATTTCTTCAAAGGCGAAGCAAAGCCCGGCCGCCGGAGCGCCAAAGGCCGCCGTAAGCCCGGCCACACTGCCGCCGATGAGATAGCGCGGCATGGTCTGGGCCCTGTCGTCATGCCAGATGCGGCCCACGCCGCAACCCACGGCCGCGCCCATCTGGATGCAGGGGCCCTCGCGGCCCACGGAAAGCCCGCCTGTAAGGGAAATCAGGGTTCCCGCAAATTTGGCCCAGAGAACCTGAGCCCAACGCATGGGCAGATGCCCGGCCACGGCGAGCTCCACCTGGGGAATGCCGCTGCCGCTGATCAGCGGCTCATAGCGCAGCAGCAGCCGGGCCAGCAGGCCCAGAAGAATCAGCGCCATGAAAACGCCCGTGCCCGCCAGAGGATCGGACAGGCTGTGCCCTTTCATATACTCCGCCACAGCCGCGTTGATCAGTGTATACGCCTGGCGAAACAGGCCGATGACCGCGCCGGCAATGCCGCCTGTGACCAGAGCCTGCAACATGAGTCGCCATACGCCCAGAGTTTGCAGGGCCTGCATTTCACGTAAAATGGGGGGGATTGAAGCGCGGAACTGCACAGGAACTCCTTGACGGGCTGCAAACAGCGCGAGTATGGCCGGAAGATGCGCAAGATTCAAGTTGCCGGAGGGAATTTTCCCAAAAAAATGCTTGCCAAAGTCCTGCCAAGCGGGTAAAGAACTTCCTCACACGGGCCGAGGTAGCTCAGTTGGTAGAGCAGGGGACTGAAAATCCCCGTGTCGGCAGTTCAATTCTGTCCCTCGGCACCACATATTTCAAGGGGTCAGGCTTTTGCCTGACCCCTTTTCGCGTGAAGCTCCGCTCCGTCAGCTCTTGCCCTTGCAGCCGCATGTGCCACAACCGCAGCCATCTGAGCCGGACGCCGCACCGTCTATCCATGCCGCGACCTCCTCTCTGCCCGGAACGCGTCCCGTCACCTTCACAACGCCGTCAATGGCCACTGCCGGGGTGGACAGGATGCCCGCCGCCAGCATTTCCCTGAGGTCGGACACTTTTTGTACGGTGATATGCCCTCCCCTGTCGGCAACAACCTGCCGGACCAGATTTTCAGTTTCCGTGCATTTGGCGCAGCCGGGGCCGAACACCTTGATTTCCATATCTGCCTCCTGTGCTGAATTATAAAATGAGTTCGAGAGCGCATTCCCCTTGAAAAGGGCCCGCTGGCGGCGGGCATGTCTTTGAATGCCGAATCTGCAAAAAGTCAACACCAGTTGATTCCGAAACTCATTTCATAGTCATGATGAAAGGGTCGAGGATATTGAACAGCCAGCCAATGAGCGTAAACATTACCCACAAGTAGCCGATAAAGGCCGCTTGCAGTCTGATGGTCATAATCTGCCGCAGCAGCATCACTTCCGGTATGCTGGCCGCCACCGCGCTCATGCAGAACGCCATTGTCGTTCCCAGGGGCAGGCCCTTGACCAGCAGACTTTCCATAACCGGCACAATGCCCGTCACATTGGAGTAAAGAGGAATACCCACCAGCACGGCGACGGGAACCGACCACCATTGGCCCGCGCCGAGACGCTGCGCGAACCAGTTTTCCGGCACAAAGCCGTGCAGGGCCGCGCCTATGCCCACGCCCAGAACGACCCACTTCCAGACGCGTTTGAAGATGGAGACCATCTCGCCATACGCAAAAACATGCCGCTGCCTGACGGTCAGTTTCCGCGCCCGCCCCATTTCATTGACATATGTATGGACGGGTGTGGCGTTCATGGCTTCCTTGATAAAAGGTTGCAGCCAGCGTTCCGCTCTGATGCTGTCCATGACAAGGCCGCCGATGGCGCCGGCAAGCAGCCCCACAGTCACATACAGCAACGTGAATTTCCAGCCGAGCAGCCCCCACAACAGCACTACGGCAATTTCATTGATCAGCGGCGAGGTGATGAGAAACGACATGGTGACGCCGATGGGGATGCGGGCCGTAGTGAAGCCGAGGAAAAGCGGAATGCTGGAGCAGGAGCAAAATGGCGTGATTGCCCCGAACAACACGCCGAGAAGATAGCCGAAGCCGCGTCGTTTGCCTGCCAGACAGTCCCGCACCCGTTCAACATTCAGTGACGCGCGAATCCAGGCAATGGCGTATATCAGCGCCGCCAGCAGCAAAAGAATTTTTACCGTGTCGTAAATGAAAAATTCGAGAGAAGCGGCCCAATGCGACTCAGGGGCCATGCCGAGCAGACCAAAAACCAGCCAGTGCGAGGCCGGAAGAATGCCGCTGTACGCCAACAGCCAGAGGACGCCCAGGGCCAGTATCGCCGCCAGATATTTTATGTTCCAGCCACGGGGGCTTTTCTCTTGAACCGCTGGCTTTACCCCCGCACAGCAACAGCCTGTGTTTTCCTTGCGCATGGTCGTCCCCGCTGTTATATCAACAGATGTTGACTGATTGATATTTTCCCGAAAAAAATTTTGCCCCTCTCAATCAACTCGCCTGGGCAGGATACGTCCCGCCGGGCTTGCATCCCTGAATCGCTGGCAAGCCTCCGGATTGCCGGAGCAGCATTCCTCCGTGAGATAGGCCACAATATCCAGCATAAGCGGAATGTTGGCCTTGTAACGCATGAACCGGCCTTCGCGCTCCACATGCGCCAGGCCGCTATGCACAATGGCTCTGAGATGAAAGGAAAGGTTGGTGGAAGGGATGTCAAGACGCCTGGCGATGTCGCCCTGCACAAGCCCGTCAGGCGCATGCCTGACCAGCAGTCGGAAGATGTCCAGCCGCAGGCCGGAGGAGAGAGCCTCAAAAATTTTGCTTGCCTGTTGCGTCTGCATGAATTGATATTTCAACATTAGTTGATATATGTCAAGCGGACAATGTCGCGACAGCAGTTGAGAAACTGTGCGCAAGCGTCTTGTCTGGAGCGTTCCGGGCCCCCTGAAAGCAGCAGGCGTGTCTGCTCCTAGAGCATTTTTGATTGAAAATATCCATTTTCAATCACTTCGCCGCCATCATTTCGCGTCCAGAACGCGGTCTGGACGCTCATTGGGCGCGGGCGCCAGCTAAGGCTGTCGCCAGAGCGGTTTGGATAATTCAGTACCAAACCGCTCTAACCGCCGCCCACGGCGGGGAAAAGCCCCACCCGGTCGCCGTCGCGGAGCGGGGCGTCAGGTTCGGCGGCCACGCCGTTGATGAAAATGAGCTTTACCTCGGCGGCGGGCACGCCCAGAATCTGCATGAGTCGGGCCGCGTCCGCGCCTTTGGACACCTGGCAGACGCCGCCGGGGGGGCTTTTTTCCGCCAGGGTGGCGAAGCATTTGACGTTCACTCGCATACTGTGTCCTCTTACGGATGTTGGAGTTACAGTCGGATGCGCTGTATGTCGCCGTCCATCAGATCAAAAAGGAACATGCCCGAGGCCGGAGGGCGTCCCGTGAGCAGCTTCAGGGCTTCGGCGGCTTGCAGGGAGGCCGCCGCAGCCGCCGTGGGCGCGAGATTGCCCAGTTCTTCCTCGGGCGTGGCCGCGCTGCCTGTCGGGCCTGCCCCCAGCCACTGGACCGGACCCGGCTGACCGGGCAGCACCACGGCCACCCAGCCGGTAAGGCCCGCGATGCCCGCGCTGACCAGGGGCACGCCGGCCCTGGCGGCGGCCTGCTGCAAGGAGAGGCGGCAGTCCAGACCGCCCAGGGCGTCCAGCGCCAGATCCATGCCGCGCAGCAGACGGGCGCACAGGGCTTCATCCATAAAGCGCGGCACAGCCGTAAGCTGTATTGCCGGATTGACCACAGCCAGGCGCGCGGCGGCGGCCTCGGCCTTGCTCTGGCCCAGGTTGCCCGCGTTGCCCAGCAATTGGCGGTTCAGATTGGATTCCTCAAAGCGGTCGGCGTCCACGCCGGTAATGGAGCCTACTCCTAGGCGGGCCAGAAGTTCCAGCAGCCAGCCGCCCAGACCGCCCAGCCCCACCAGCAGAACATGGCTTTCCAGCAGGGCCAGTTGCTCCTGGATGGAGAGCTGTCGGGCGTTACGGGCATAGCGCGCGGGCCAGACGCCCACGCGGCAGGCGGCCCGCTGGGCCACGAGCAGATCCACCCCGGCGGCGGCGGCCAGTTCGCGCAGCACCTGTTCCGGGATGCGGCCGTCACAGGCCGCGGCATGGATGGCGGATTCAAGCTGGGATATGCGCTCTGACATGGGGGAATGGTACATCAAAAAGGGCGGCCGGGCAAAACCCGGCCGCCCCGCTCCGCCCCGGCTTCTGTCCGCGCGGGGCCCGGCTTAATACACCACGCTGTAGGACATGACCTCCGGACGGTGGAAAAAGAACTCCACCCGCCGGTTGACGGCCCGGCTTTCCTCGTCAATGCCGGGTTTGAGCGGGCGAGTATCAGCATAGGCCACGCCACGCAGGCGGGTATGCTTGACGCCGCGGTCAGCCAGATAGTGCAGCACAGCCGCCGCGCGCGCGCCTGAGAGTTCCCAGGCCGAATCAAAGGGCGGTCGCGCTTCGGTGCTGTCGGCATGGCCGCGCACCACCAGGTAAAGATTATAATCCTTCAGCACCTGCAGGACACTGTTCATCACTTTCTGACCTTCAGGCAAAATTTCTATGCTGCCAGGCTTGAACATGACATCGGAATTGATGCGTAGCTGCACGCCCACGTCATCGGCGCTGATGCCCGAGGATTGCTGCGGCACAGCATCGGCCATGAGCATTTGCTTGATTTTTTGCGCAATGGCGTAATGTGACTTTTCCACTTCATTGATCTTGAGATCCCGGGTGTCAATCTTGTCGGTATTCTGAATAAAGGGATTGTTGGACACCGGCGAGGTGGAGCTGGAGTCGAAGTTGCGCTCGCCATTGAAGTAGGCGGCCAGCCCGGCCTTGGTTTCCGGCGGCACCATGTTGAGCACCCAGAGCAGGAGAAAGAAGGCCATCATGGCCGTCACAAAGTCGGCGTAGGCGACTTTCCAGGCGCTGCTCATCGTGTTTTCCTTTGGTTAAGAAGAAAAAGCCGGGATTTGCCCGGCTGTGGATCCGGCTCCCCGGGGTGGGAGAAACGGATGGGCCTGCGGACTTAAGGAACCATTGCCGGCGGCGCGAGAGAGCCGCCGGCAATGAACCCCGATACTCTTAGCCGTTCTTGAGCTTTTCTTCCATTTCCGCGAAGTTGGGCCGGAAAGGATAGGGAATGGCCCGGCGACCGTATTCCACGGCAATCAGGGGTGTGGAACCGCGAATGGCGGCGGCCACGGCCTCCTTGATGGAGTGGTAATAAAAATGTTCTTCGGACACAAAGTTTTCCAGCTTGGCCCCCATGGGACCGAACAGGCCATAGCAGCAGAGAATGCCGAAAAACGTGCCCACCAGGGCCGCGCCGATATAGTGGCCCAATATTTCCGGGGGCTCGTTGATTTTGCCCATGGCCAGCACCACGCCAAGCACGCAGGCCACGATGCCCATGCCCGGCAGGGATTCGGCCATGTGGCTCACGGCATGGGCAGGCAGGAGGCCTTCCTCGCGCATGGTGTCAATGTCCACATCCATGAGGCTGTCGATATCTGCCGGGTCGCCGGTGGTCAGATAGACGCGCAGGGTGTCGCCGATGAAGTTGACCAGCCTCGTATCCTTGGACACGTTGGGATACTTGCTGAAAATGGGGCTGGATTCGGGCTTTTCCACATCGCTTTCAATGCTGATGACACCTTCGCGGTGCATCTTGGAGAAAAGCGCGTAAAGCAGCGTCAGGGTTTCCAGATAGCGCGACTTGCTGGAGCCGGGGTCCGCAAAAAGGTGCTTCAGACTCTTGACGATCAGGCCAAAGGTATACTTGGTCTGGGAACCGAAAAACGCGCCCAAGGCACAACCCAGAATGATAATGAATTCCGCAGGCTGAAAAAGTACGCTCCATTCGCCGTGAGACAGGGTGTAGCCGGTGAACACCGAGACCGCAACGATGGCAAGACCAATTAATAAATACATGCTTCGCCGCCTGTAAACTCATTCTGTGACTGAAATTCCACACGCGCCGGCAGGAGGGGCCCGGCCCCTCTGGCACGTCGCTCGTATCCAGAGCGGAATCCTGCTGAGATATCTTATAGGGGAACGATTACTTAACTCCTCAACGACCGCCCGAAAAAAATCTTTAGCCCCTGGAGCAGGTTAACTTTAACTTTCCACAAAGTCAAAGTTCAACAGCACGCCCGCATCGGCGCTTGCGCCTCACGGCGGCCCTTATCTGGACGTCATTTGCCGAAAAGACCGCGCACCAGTCCGCTCGCGCCGTCCAGGCCCTTCTTTACCGCGCCGCCCACGCCCTGCGCGCCGTCCTGAACCCCGCTCCCGGCGGCCTTGCCGCCGCCCAGCAGCGCGCCGGGCAGCTTGCCGGCCATGTCCAGGGCGAATTTGGGATCAACGCCGTAAGAAAGATTGCTGAAAGGCCCCCTGACCACCACGGGAATAGTCATACCCAATGTCTTGATCTCCGCCGTGGCGTCCAGATATTGGCGCGACAGGCTGGCCTGGGCCCGCCCCGAAGCGTTGAGTCCGGCGGAGGCAATGGTAACGGGCTGGGCCGTCACATCACCGTTGCGGGCTGTAAAGGGCACGCGCACAAGGTCAAAGCGGTCGGGCGCCACGCCCTTTTTGCCGGTCAGGCCCGGCACGTTCATGGGCAAAGCCGACATGGCGGCCAGATGCATATGGCGCACTTCCAGCAGGCCCCGACCGTTGAGCCCGGCCAGCATGGCTCTGGCGTCAGCGCCGCGCGCGTTCAGATCCACGTCCAGCGCGGCGACGCCATCCACCGGACGCCCCTTGCCCAGGGCGTCCAGAATGCCGCCCACATTGACATCCGCAGCCGTGGCCTTGAGACTGTAAGTTTTGGCCGGCAGATCCGCAACAGCCGACCCCTTGACGCTTCCGCCGCTGCCCAGGGCGCCGCTCAGGGACGTGACTGCATAGCGGCCTTTTTCACCTTTAAGAATAAAGGCGACGTTGGCGAGACTGAATTTGCCCTGTCGTATGCCGGCCAAAGCCGCACGCAGATTCACGGAAGGATAGCTTTGCGCGGATTTGGCGCTCGCTGTCCTGCCCGCGCCGGACGTGTCGCCGGTTCCGGCAGGGGCGGATGCGCCGGATCTGCTTTTTTCCGGCAGAGGCAGGTAGGCGTCCAGATTGATCACGCCGGCCTGAATGCCGCCGGACACGGCCAAAGGCGTGCCCAGATCCAGGCTCAGGTCGCCGCGCAGCGGAATGTCATCCAGTTGCATGACGATCTGACGCAGATGCAGTGTACGCCCCGCGTATTCCAGGGCACTCTTGAAACTGAGAATGTCATTGTCCACGGGCTTGAGCTTCTGCCCGGCCAGGGCCGCCAGCCCGCGCGGCGAACCTTCCAGATTCACATGCCCCTTGAAGGCCGGAGGCGCCAGCGTGGCTTCGCCGTCGACGGTCAGGCGGGCCTGCGGCATGGTCAGGCGGGCTGTGGCCAGACGCAGGCTGCGGGCCTGGAGGTTGAGCGCGCCTTCGCAGATCAACTGGGCGGGGCCGGCCTCCCTGGGCAGAAGGCCGCTCAGCGGGGTGAACGTCAGGGAAATCTGGCGGAAGGTCAGGTGCGGCGCGTAATAGCGCAGCTTGGCGTCCAGCGCCAGATTGCCGGCCAGAACGGTTTTCTGCGCCTGCTCCTTGAGCTCAAAGCTGAAGTCGCACTGCACGCCCGCTTCCTCGCGGCGGCGCAGATTTTCCACGGAGATATTGAGATTTTCGATATGAAGCGCCGTTCCCTGCGCGTCAATATAACGCACCTGGCCCTGCCGCGCCACCAGGCGCATCAGCTCCACGGGCAGTTCATCGGAGGGCGCGGCAGCGTCTGCCGGGCTCTGGCCTTGCGAGCTTTGATCACGGGTCTGATCCGGCTGCGCCGGGGCGGCCACGGCCTTGCCTTCGCGCACTTCCAGCACGGGATTGTCCAGACGCACCTCCCGCACCACCAGATTGCCGGAGAGCAGCGGGGTCAGTTCCAGCTCCACCACGCCGCCCCTGACGGAAACGGTAAAACCCTGGCCGTCCTTGATTTCACCCCAGTCCGCCTGCCCGAACTTCACTCCGGGCGGCAGCAGCGAGAGGGTCGGGGCGCTGGCGAAGATCAGGGGTTTGCCCGTGGCTTTGGCTGTGGCGTCGGCAATCTGTTTAACCACAAATTGCGTGTCGATGCGGCCGAGCAGCACGGCTCCGGCCACGACCAGTACAACGACGATGCCCAGAATCCAAGGCAGAACACGTTTCATGCGGCCTCCGCGCGGGTGGTACAATCTGTTCCTGTGATTGTATATACGCTATGCGTCCAAGGCCTGCAAGCCGCCTCTCCGGAAGAGGCATTCGCCTTTTCAATGATTTTCTAAAAAATTCATATTAAATTCCAGGCAGTTGAAATGCAGTTTTCAGTAGAAACGTGAATGTCTCCCCCGGAACCGCATACAGTTCCGGGAAGGCCGGCACATGCCGGCAAAGCGGTGCCGGGCTTCCCTTTTTGACAACCTCGATGTCTGTTTGGCAAGTCTCAGGGCCGGGCTCGGACCAGGAAACGCATTGACATATTGAGAGGGCGATTCTCTTGCCCATTGCGGTGTTATCTCCAAAAGGCGCGAAGGCCCCATGCACCGGCGCTGGTGATGCAGCCGGCCCCGTTGATACCTGTTCCTGCTGCATGATTATGTGGAGGAAATAAAAATTTTTCACTGATTTGACAGAAGTGTTTTCTTCGCGGTATAATGTATGGTAATTAAGAAAAGGCATTCCCCTTGCGGGCGGGCGGCACGGACGCGCGGACGCGGTCAGACCGTCAGGAGAGTCCTTGGGGGTCAGGGCCGCGGGCGCGGCCCGTCTGGCGTTCTCAGAAGCTAGACAGCCTCGAACACAAACCAAGGAGTAATCATGAAGTATTTACGCTGGCTTTCCATAGGGGCGGCCCTGGCTCTTTGCCTGGCCCTTGTCGCCCCCATGAACGCCGATGCGGCTTCACAAAGCGCTCCCCAAGCCAAGAAAAGCCGGAAATCCGGCGTCGAAGCCCAGTCCCACTCTGCCCAAAAAAGCAAAAAAAAGCTCTCTTCCACGCGCAAAAGTCGCGCAGTCAGCAGCAAAGACAAAAATTCACGCAAAAAACACGCCCGTAACGCCAAAAGCAAAAAGCAGCGCAAAGCCAGCGACAGCCGCCAGGCGGACAACCGCGAACTCTGGCTCAAGCGCGCTCAGGGCAGTGAGCTGCTGACAGGCAAAGCCTCCTGGTATGGCCGCGACTTTCACGGCGGAACCACGGCCAGCGGCGTCAATTATGATATGTATACCTTCACCGCGGCTCACCGTACCCTGCCTATGGGCACGGTGGTCAAGGTCACGGATCAGGACAACGGCAAAAGTGTCATGGTCTGTGTGACGGATCGCGGTCCCTATGTGCGCGGACGCATCATTGACCTTTCCTATGCCGCCGCCCAGCAGCTTGACCTGAGCAAGCGCGGCGTGGGCAAGGTGGATCTGGAAGTGGTCAGCGACGAAAGCGGCACTCCGCTCAGGGCGGATCAGGCCTATTATGTGCGGTACAGCGCCGGTACAGGGCATGAAAAAGTGGGGCCGTTCCGCGCCTTCGCCGACGCCGCGGCCATGCACGAGGCCTTGCGCCAGGCCCATCCCGAGGCGGAAGTGGTGCTGGACAGTTCGCGCTAGGCGCTTATTGCTATAGAATTTTTGTTTGCCCGCAGAGGGAGTGTACTCTTTTGCCGCCAGGGCATTTTCAGTATGAAAATGCCCTGGCGGATAACCGCGCTCGCGGTTTTCAGGCTCAATGCAGCGCCGCTTTTGAAATGGGGAAATTTCAAAAGCAAAATGCCATAGAGTGATGACAAATCCCGCTTTGACGCCGGGCTGACTTCTTGCGCGGCGGCGTGATCTCTTGTATGCGCTCCGGGCGGAGGCATTGATGGGCTTTTTTCTCGGTTTGATCTCGTCAGCCACGTTCGGGCTTATTCCCCTCTTCACCCTGCCGCTGCTGCATGCGGGCATAACGGCGGAATCCGTCCTGTTTTACCGTTTCAGCATTGCCTCCATCACGCTCTGGGGTCTGCTGGCCGCACGCGGCGAACATTTTGGCGCGCGCGGCGTGGACCTCTGCAAGCTGGCGGGCCTGAGCGTCATGTACATGCTGGCCGCCCTGCTTCTCTTCTGGGCCTTCAGCTACCTGCCCAGCGGCGTGGCCGCCACACTCCAGTTTCTCTATCCGGTCATGGTCATGCTGATCATGATCGTCTTTTTCCATGAATCCTTTTCCTGGATCATTGCCCTGTCCATCCTTCTGGCCGTGTCGGGTGTGGCCCTGCTCAGCGGCGGCCCCGGCGACGGCGGCAGGAGCATCAGCCTGCTGGGCGTGGGCATGATGCTGTTGTCCGCCCTGTGCAACGCCCTGTATATTGTCGGCATCCAGACGGCGCGCATCCCGAACATGAGCGGTCTGGTGATGACCTTTTATGTAATGCTGTTCAGCGCCGCGCTTTCCCTGCTCAATGCCCTGGGAACCGACAGATTTCAGACCCTGCACTCCTGGCGGGAACTGGCGATTGCCCTCCTGCTGGCTGTGGTCACAGCCGTGCTGTCCAATCTTACCCTGATTCTGGCCATCCAGCGCATTGGTTCAACCCTGGTTTCAGTGCTGGGCGTCATGGAACCGCTCACCGCCGTGGCCGTGGGCATTCTGGTATTCGGGGAGCCTTTCAGTCCGTCCCTGGCGGGCGGCGTGGCGCTCATCGCGGCCTCGGTACTGCTGGTCATGCTGGGCGGGCGGATACAAAAATATCTGCGGCGGGCGCGGGCCTGAAAGCGGGCGCTTGCGCGCCCGCCCTGCAATGTCACAACCTTTCGATGACCTTGCGTCCCATAGCCTCGCAGCCCACCTTGATCATGCCCGGTTCCATGATGTCCTCGGTGCGGAATTCGTCGCGCAAGGCGCGCCGCACGGCGTTTTCAATACATTCCGCCTCCTCGGTGAGATTGAAGCCCAACCGCAGCAGCATGGCCCCGGAAAGAATGGTGGCCAGCGGGTTGGCCTTGTCCCGGCCCGCGATGTCAGGCGCGGAACCGTGGATAGGCTCGAACAGGCCGGGCCCGGACGCGCCCAGCGAAGCCGAGGGCAGCATGCCCAGAGAACCGGTGAGCACCGAGGCTTCATCCGAAAGAATGTCGCCGAAGATATTGCCGGTGAGAATCACGTCAAACTGTGAAGGATCGCGCACCAGCTGCATGGCCGCATTGTCCACATACATATGGGAAAGCTCCACATCGGCGTAATCCTTGTGGGTTTCCAGCACCACTTCCTTCCAGAGGCGCGAGGTCTCCAGCACATTGCTCTTTTCCACGGAGCAGACCTTGCGGCGGCGCTGGCGGGCCGTCTCAAAGGCCACTTTGGCAATGCGGCGGATTTCTTCCTCGTCATACATCATGGTGTTGTAGCCTGTGCGCCGACCGTTGCGCGTCTCTATGCCGCGCGGCTCGCCGAAATAGATATCGCCCGTCAGCTCCCGCACCACGATCAGGTCGAGCCCCCTGGCCGCCACATCCGGACGCAGCAGGCAGGCCCCGGCCAGTTCGGGCAGCAGCAGGGCCGGACGCAGGTTGGCGAACAGGCCCAGGGCCTTGCGGATGCCCAGCAGGCCCTTTTCAGGCCGCTGCTCCGGCTTGAGGCCGTCCCACTGCGGGCCGCCCACGGCGGCCAGGAACACAGCGTCGGCCTTGCGGCATTTTTCCACAGTTTCCTCCGGCAGCGGCGAGCCTGTGGCATCCACGGCCGCCCCGCCGATGAGGGCTTCGTCAAATTCAAACATGTGGCCGAACTTCTGGGCCACAGCCGCCAGCACGCTGGCGCCCTGGGCCAGAATTTCCGGGCCGATGCCGTCGCCGGGCAACAAACAGATTTTTTTCTGCATATGTAGATCCTTCATGGTTCTTCAAAAAAATGCAAAGAAAGATGCAAGGAAGGAAGCAGCGGCAAGCAGGGCCGCGATCACTGCCTGAGGCGCTCCTTCACATAGCCCACCAGTCCTCCCCTGGCCAGAATGGCGGTCATGGACGGAGGCAGCGGCGGACAGGCGATTTCCGCGCCGTTGGTCAGGTTGCGGATGCGCCCCGTGGCGGCGTCGATTTCCAGCGCATCGCCATCATTGATCTTGTCCACTTCATCGCCCACTTCCATGAGCAGCAGGCCCATATTGAAGGCATTGCGGTAGAAAATGCGCGCAAAGCTGTGGCCGATGACCACGGGCATGCCGGCGCCCAGAATGGCGATGGGCGCGTGCTCGCGCGAGGAACCGCAGCCGAAGTTGCGCCCGGCCACAAGAATGTCGCCCGGCGTCACACGGCTGACCCAGTCCGGCTCCAGGCCGGACATGCAGTTCTCGCCCAGCTTTTTGGCATCGCTGGTCACCAGAAAACGCGCCGGAATGATAGCGTCCGTATCAATATGTTCGCCCACTTTGTGGGCCTTGCCTTTGTAATTCATGTTTTGCCCCTCTGGAGGCAGTTGGGGGAGAAAACCCTGGGCAAAAGCCCTTTCTCCTCCACGCCCGTCTTTCCTGAAACTCTTATATTACAGTCGCACAGCTTTGCCCCACATACATTTTACAATGCATCGGGGGAAGCGACCTTGCCCGCCACCGCGCTTGCCGCCGCCACCACCGGGCTGGCCAGATAGACCTCGGAAGAGAGGCTGCCCATGCGGCCCTTGAAATTGCGGTTGGTGGTGGCCACCGCGCGTTCACCGTCGCCCAGGATGCCGGTATGGCCGCCCAGGCAGGGCCCGCAGGTGCAGGGCCCCACAATGCAGCCCGCGTCCATGAATACTTCCAGAAGGCCTTCCTTCAGGCATTGCTTCCAGACCGCGGGGGTGGAGGGCAGCACGATGCAGCGCACCTTTTTGTCCACCTTGCGACCGCGCAGCACCGCCGCCGCGTCACGCATGTCGCTGATGCGGCCATTGGTGCAGGAACCGATGACCACCTGCTGGATGGGCGTATCCCTGACTTCGGAGACGGGCTTCACGTTGGAGGGCAGGTGCGGACAGGCCACCACCGGCTCCCGGCCCGTCACGTCGATATCCACCACGCGTTCGTACACCGCGTCCGCATCGGCGGCCAGCGCCATGTCCAGACCGGGACGGCCGTGCTCCGCGCAGTAGGCGCGGGTCTGAGCGTCCACGGCAAAGAGGCCCGCCTTGCCGCCCGCTTCAATGGCCATATTGGCCATGGTCAGCCGGCCTTCCACATCCAGGGCGTCGATGACCGGGCCGCCGAACTCCAGAGCCTTGTACAAAGCCCCGTCCACACCAATGGCCCCAATCAGCAGCAGCATGAGGTCCTTGCCGCGCAGCCAGCGGGGCATCTCGCCCCTGATGTTGACGCGGATGGTGGGCGGCACTTTGAGCCAGGTTTCGCCCAGGGCCATGGCCGCCGCGATGTCCGTGGAGCCCATGCCCGTGGCAAAGGCCCCGATGCCGCCATAGGTGCAGGTATGGCTGTCAGCGCCGATGACCAGATCGCCGGGGCCCACCAACCCACGCTCGGGCAGCAGGGTGTGCTCCACCCCGCAGTCGCCGCCCTCATAGTAGTGGGTGATGCCCTGCTCTTCCGCAAATTTGCGGCTGATCAGCACCTGATTGGCCGAATCAATGTCTTTCTGGGGCGTGAAGTGATCCATGACCAGGGCGATTTTCTCCCTGTCGAAAACCTTTTCCGCGCCCATGCCGCGAAAAGACTTGATGGCCAGCGGGCCGGTGATGTCGTTGGCCAGCACCAGGGATACCCGGCACTGAATGATCTGGCCGTCGCTTCGCACAGGCTCGTCGGTATGGGCCTGCAAAATTTTCTGTGCAAGCGTCTGAGGCATGTTCAAGCTCCTCCCTAACAAAAAATATGCGTTTGATCAGCGGGCGTAATCGCGCCTTCCGGCAGGAAAGAAAAATGCCCGCTAATCGTGCTGGCAGTGGACTCGCCGCCCTTCCTCTTCCCTTTTCGCCAGATGGTTCAGGGCGTCCACATAGGCCCTGGCGCTGGCCACAAAAATATCTGGATGCGTGCCCCGGCCCACGGCGGAATACCCCTTTTCCTTAAGGCGCACGGTCACTTCGCCCAGAGCGTCGGTGCCGCCGGTGATGGCATTGATGGCATACTGCTCCAGCTCCGGCTCACGGCCCACCATGTCGGCGATGACGTTGAACAGGGCGTCCACCGGCCCCACGCCGAAGCCCGCGCCGCTCTTTTCCATGCCGTCCACATCCATGAGCACCGCCGCCGTGGGCGGCACGCCGCCGGCGTCCGAACTCTGCACGCTCACATGGCGCAGCCGCAGACGGTCCGGAATGCGGTAGATTTCCTGCTGGACCAGGGCCATGAGGTCATCGTCATGCAGGGTCTTTTTGCGATCGGCCAGTTGCTTCACGGCTTCAAAGACCATATTGAGCTGCTCATCGTCCAGGCTGTAGCCCATGCTCTCGAATTTGCTGCGCACGGCATTGCGGCCCGAATGCTTGCCGATGACCAGATTGCTTTCAGTTCGTCCCACGGACTGCGGGGTCATGATTTCATATGTCTCGCGGTTCTTGAGCATGCCGTCCTGATGAATGCCGGATTCATGCGCAAAGGCATTGGCCCCCACGATGGACTTGTTGTTGGGGATGGGCTGACCGATGATCATGGAAAGCAGACGGCAGGAAGGATAGAGTTGCTCGGTTCTGATGCCGTGCTCAAGGCCATAATAATCCTGCCGCACGCGCAGGGCCATGGCCACTTCCTCCAGGGCCGCGTTGCCCGCGCGCTCGCCGATGCCGTTGAGCGTCACTTCAGCCTGGCGCACGCCCACGCGCAGGGCGGCCAGCGTGTTGGCCACGCCCAAGCCCAGATCGTCATGACAGTGTACGCTGAAAATGGCCTTGTCGCTGTTGGGCGTGTTTCTGATCACATACTCCACCAGGGCGGCAAATTCCTCGGGCTGGGCGTACCCCACGGTGTCCGGCAGGTTGATGGTGGTGGCCCCGGCCTTGATGGCGGCCTCCACGATGCGGCAGAGGAACTCGCGCTCAGAACGGGAGAAGTCTTCGGCGGAAAATTCGACATTGTCCGTGTATGAGGCGCAACGCCTGACCCCTTCCACGGCCATGCGGAGCACCTCTTCGGGCTCCTTGCGCAATTTGTGCCGCATATGCAGGGGCGAAGTGGACAAAAATGTATGAATGCGCGGGTTGCGGGCGCCCTTCACCGCTTCCCAGCAGCGGTCGATATCGCTTGCCACGCAACGAGCCAGACCGGCCACCTGAATGTCGCCGGCCTGGGCGGCGATGGTCCGCACGGCTTCAAAATCACCGGGGCTGGAAGCGGGAAAGCCGGCTTCCATAATATCCACGCCCAGCACTTCCAGTTGATGGGCCAGACGCAGTTTTTCCTGCAAATTCATGGTGGCGCCGGGCGACTGCTCGCCATCGCGCAAGGTGGTATCGAAAAAATAGACGCGATTTTTCATGGTTCATACTCCTCTGGTGTGACAAGGTATATATGCTTGCATAACGGCCGCCGTAAAGGGCGGCTGTCCAGGGAGCGCGTCATTCCGCCCGGGTGGGCGGCGAACCGTTACGCAGCCTTAATCGCTCTGGGGCGATAGGGCGCGTAGTAGCTGACGGTTGCGGCGGGGCAGGACTACAAAGGTGTAGACGAGTCCTCCCGCAATATACAGGGCGCAGAGCAGGAAGCCGAACAAACGGGGAAGGGACACCACCAGGGCGAGCAGAAAGAGAAAAGTCACCATGGTGCGGAAGGGATGCGCGCGCAGAAAATCATACTCCTTGAAGGAGAAGTAGCGCACGCGGCTGACCATCAGTACGCCCACGCCCACGGAAAGCAGCAGGGCGAAATAGGGCGTGACCGACTCCAGAAACTCTGGAAGCAGCGAAGCAAAAAAGATGAAGGTAACCACAGTGCAGCCGCCCGCCGGGATGGGCAGGCCGATGAAAAAGCGCTTGCCCACGGCGGCTGCGCTCACGTTGAAGCGCGCCAGACGCAGGGCCCCGCAGGCCGCGTAAATGAAGGCCGCGGCCACGCCCAGACGGCCAAAGGCCTGCAACTGCCACTGCCAGAGCAGCATGGCCGGCGCAAGACCAAAGGCCACCAGATCAGCCAGCGAATCGTACTGCACCCCGAATTCGCTGGCGGTGTTGGTCAGCCGGGCCACCTTGCCGTCCAGACCGTCCATGAGGGCTGAAACCAGAATGGCCATGCAGGCTTCCTCAAAACGGCCCTGCACCGCCCAGACCATGGACAAAAAGCCGAGAAACATGCTCAGCGTCGTGATCATGTTGGGCAGGAGGAAGACCCCCCTATGCGGCTTTTTCTTTTCCATAACGTCCATACGTTGGGGCATGATCAGGGTGCGTTCTCAATATGTGCGGGCGATCACGCTCTGACCGGCGAAAACCTGTTCGCCGATACGCACAGCCGCAACATAGCCCCGGGGCAGATAAAGGTCAACTCGCGATCCGAAACGGATCATGCCGTAGCGCTGGCCGCGCGCCAGCGCGTCGCCCGGCTCCGCGCGGCAGACGATGCGCCGCGCCACCAGGCCCGCGATCTGCACCATGCTCCAGGCGCGACCGTCCGCGCCGCGCAGACGATAGGCACAGCGCTCGTTGTCCGTTGAAGCCTTGTCAAAAGCGGCATTGACGAATTTGCCCGGCCAGTAGCGGATGTCTTCCACCACACAGTCCACAGGCGCGCGGTTGACGTGCACGCTGAGGATATTCATGAAAATGCTGACGCAACAGCACGTTTCGCCGCTGAAGGGGTCGGCCCTGTCCTCAATGCGGATGATCCTGCCGTCCGCCGGGCTGACGGCAAGGCCCTCGCCGCGGGGCGTCACCCGCTCCGGATCGCGGAAAAAATGCAGGCTGAACCAGAACAGGGCCAGCAGCAGCAAGGCCGGCAGCCACCAGTCCAGCAGCGCGAAAACCAGAGCGGAAAACCCGGTCAGCGCGATGCAGGGCCAGCCTTCGGGCGTGATGCCGCAGTGTGCGGGGCGCATGGCAACTCCAGAAAATATCGCGCCCGACAGGGCGGCAAAATATAATAACAGGCAAGAAATATATCATGCGGTTGGGCGCAAGGCAAGCCTCAGGTTCACAGGGCAGGGCAATGGCATCAAGGCAGTAATAGGCAAAGCGGCGGCTTGACCTTCATGCCGTTGCCCTGCCAGCGCATTGAAAAAAGCTTGCCTCTGGAAGCGACATCCCTTAAATGTTCTTAACCGGTTCGGCCACCATATTTCACCGCCTTTCCAATACGCTTATGTCCATCAGCACCGCCACGTCCGAGCGTGAGCCGGCCAATGCGCTTGAGCGCATTTCCGGCCTCCTTTCCCTGTTGCGTTTTGCCTTTCCGACCATGCTCATGATGGTCTTCAACGGCCTGTACACCATTGTGGACGTGATTTTTGTGGCCCGCTGCGTGAATAGCGACGCGCTGTCCGCCATCAATATCATCAATCCGGCTATGGGCGCGCTCTGGGGTCTGAGCACCATGCTGGGAACCGGCGGCAGCGCGCTTATGGCGCGCAAGATGGGCGAGGGCGACAGCGCGGGCGCGCGGCGCAATTTTACCCTGCTGGTTCTGGCCGGCCTGCTGCTGGGCCTGCTGTTTTCCTGCCTGGGGCTGCTCTTTCTGGACAGAATCATCCATGCCCTGGGGGCCACCGAAGTTCTCGCGCCTTACTGCCGGGCCTACTTCGGCGCTTTGCTGTTCTTCACCCCGGCGGCCCTGCTGATGGCCCTGTTCGCCATTCTCTTCGTCACCGCCGGCAAGCCCGCGCTGAACATGGCCCTGATTATGGCCTCAGGGCTGACCAACATCGCTCTCGACTATGTCTTCATGGTTTCGCTGGACATGGGCGTGAGCGGCGCGGCCCTGGCCACGGGCATCGCCTTTCTGATTCCCTCCCTGGGCGGACTGTGCTTTTTCCTGTACAGCAAAGGGCCGCTGCACTTCACCCGGCCGGGCATGCGGCTGCGGGAATTTGGCGGGGTGTGCTTCAACGGCAGTTCCGAGCTGATTGCCCAGCTTTCCATCAGCGTGACCACCTTTCTCTTCAACACCACCATGCTGCGCCTGGCCGGAGAAGCGGGCGTGGCGGCGCTGACCATCATGGCCTATGCGGAATATTTTCTGGTCACGCTTTTTCTGGGTTTTTCCATGGGCGTGTCCCCGGTCATCAGCTATACTTACGGCAGCGGCAACCATGCCCGCCAGCGCCGTATTTTACGCTCCTGCCTGCTGTTCATCAGCGTGAGTTCCCTGCTGGTCTTCAGCGCGGCCATGCTGGGCGCTTCCCGGCTCATCGGCATTTTCGCGCCGCCGGAAAGCCGGGTTTTCGTCCTGGCCGACCAGGGTTTTCACATTTTCGCCTTCAGCTTCCTGTTCTGCGGCTACGGCATTTTTGCCTCATCCCTGTTCACGGCCCTGTCCAACGGCAAAATTTCAGCCATTGTCGCCTTTCTGCGCACCTTTGCCCTCATCGCCGTTTTTCTGCTGATTCTGCCGGAATTTTTCGGCCTCAACGGCGTCTGGCTGGCCGTCCCCCTGGCCGAAGCCCTGGCTGCCCTGGCGGCGGCCGTCTTTGTCTGGCGGCGGCGCGTCAATTATCATTATTTGTAGCGGAAGGGATCAGAGAAATCAGGACGGCCGGCACAGCTCCAGACGGCGCGCGTCCAGGCTGGACAGCCAGTCCAGATCGTGACTGGCGGCCACCACCGTTGTTCCGGCCAGAGCGGCCTGCCGCACCGCCGCCTCAATGGCCCTGGCGCTGGCCGCATCCACACTGGAAGTGGGTTCGTCCAGCAGCAGAACCAGAGGACGCAGAACCAAACGGGCGGCCAAGGCCACGCGTTGCTTTTCGCCGCCGGAAAGCGCCTTCCAGGAACGGTGCAGCACATCCCTGGCCGACGCGAAGCCCGCGGCCAGCAGGGCTTCCTCGGCGGCTTCGCGCAGATTGTGGCGGCGGCCGCGCACGCGCAGGCCATAGACCACATTTTCAAAGACCGAGGTTTTCAGCAGGTAGGGTTCCTGCAACAGCAGGCTGACTTCCTGACGGCGCGCGCGGCCCGGCGTGCCGTGAAAATGCAGTTCGCCGGAGGCCGGTTCCTCCAGAAAGGCCAGCAGGCGCAACAGGGTGCTTTTGCCCGCGCCGTTGGGGCCGGTGAGGGCCAGCACCTCGCCGCGCGCGATGTTCAGTTCCAGCAGGCGCAGCACCGTGCGGCCCTCATAGCGCTGGGTCAGGTTCCGGCACTGGTACAGCGCGTTCACGCTTTTCCCCCCTTGCCGCCGCGGTCGCGCTGACGCAGGGCGGCCAGCGCAAGATTGACCATAAAGGCCATCAGCAGCAGCACCAGCCCCAGAGCAATGCCCTGGGCGAACTCGCCCTTGCTGGTTTCCAGGGCGATGGCCGTGGTCATGGTGCGGGTTGCATAGCGAATGTTGCCGCCCAGCATCATGGCGATGCCAACCTCGGTGATGACACGACCGAAAGCCGTGACGCAGACCATGCCGATCTCGTAGCGGGCTTCTTTCAGCGAACCCCAGGCCATCTGCGGGCCTGAAGCCCCCAGGGTCAGCAGGGTCTGGCGGCAGCGCGGGTCCAGCCCCTCCACGGCCTGAGCCGTCCAGGATATGACGATGGGCAGCGCCAGCACGGCCTGACCGATGGCCATGCCCGGCAGGGTGAAGAGCAGGCCGTACTGGCCCAGCGGCCCCCGGTAGGTGATGAAGGCATAGACCAGCAGACCGATGAGCACTGTGGGAAAGGCCAGCAGCGTGTCAGAGACAAGCCGCAGACAGCGCTTGCCGGGAAAATGGCAATAACCGAGCAGAAAGCCGCAGGGCAGCCCCAGAAGCATGGCCGCCGTCATGGCGTAGGCTGTGGAAAGCAGCGTGGCCCTGATGGCGGACAGCGTGGCCGCGTCCATGTGCAGGAGCAGGGCAAAGGCCTGCGTAAAACCCTGGGAGAGATAGTCCATAGCTGTATGCGCGCTCTGCGGAGCCCCTCCGGCGGGGCGGAAACGAAACCCTGTTCCGCTTCCGCCCGCCTTTATTTACTTGCCGGCATTGGGAAAGAACAGTTGCTTGCCTTCCAGAGTGTACTGGGCAATGCGGCGCTGGGTTTCAGGCTTCACCCACCAGTCCTCGAACACCAGGGCCAGATCCTTGTTGACCCTGGGGCACTGGGCGGGATTGACCGTGATGACGCTGTACTGATTGAACAGGGCCTTGTCGCCTTCCACCACGATGGCCAGGGGATTCTTTTCTCCCTGCTTGTTGGCGAACTTGATCCAGGTTCCCCGGTCGGTGAGGGCATAGCCATTCTTTTCAGCGGCCATATTCAGGGTGGCCATCATGCCCTGCCCGGCGGACACATACCAGGGCTCCTTGTCCGGCGAAAGGCTGGAAGCCTTCCAGAGCTTGAGCTCGGCCTTGTGCGTGCCGGACTGGTCGCCGCGGCTCACAAAGGGGCTCTTGTGCCCGGCAATGGCCTTGAGGGCCTCGGCCGTGGTCTTGCCCCTGACCTGGGCCGGGTCCTGCACAGGGCCCACCAGCACGAAGTCATTGTACATGATCTGGCGGCGGTCCACACCATGCCCGGCCTTGACGAATTCCATCTCGGCGGCGGGCGCGTGCACCAGCAGCACATCGGCGTCACAGTTTTTGGCGATTTCCAGGGCCTTGCCCGTGCCCACGGCCACCCACTTGAGATCAATGCCGGTTTCAGCCTTGAAGGCCGGTTGCAGGTATTCCAGCAGGCCTGAATCCTGCGTGCTGGTGGTGGTGGCCATCATCAGCTGTTTGTCCGCGGCGCGGGCCGCGAGCGGGTTCAGGGCCAGACAGCAGGCGGCGGCCAGGGCCAGAATGGAAAGGCGCTTCATGGGTGCGACTCCTGTAATATGTTAAAAAAAACATAACACAGTGTATACCCGCGCCCGGGCATCGCGTCAATGAGCGCGGCGCAGCAATTGGCGGCCCCAGACAGCCTGCCCGAGCGACAGCCCGCCGTCGCCCGGCGGCAGTTCGTGATGCGGGAGCGGGCTGAGTCCGCGTTCCGCCAGGGCCTGCAACAGCAGGCGGGTCAGCAGGCTGTTCTGCATGACCCCGCCGGAAAGGCCCACCCGGCGGACGCCGTGGGCCCGCGCCGCCTGTGCGGCCATATCCGCCAGAGATTGCGCCAGCGTGGCATGAAAACAGGCCGCCACGCGCCCCACAGGCTCACCGGCGGCCTGAGCCCGGAGCACATGCCCGAAAAGAACCGCGCTGTCCAGTTCCAGCAGGCCGTGCTTTTCCGCCCAGGGCACAGGCCATGCCGGACTGTCGCGCAGCGTGGCTTCATCGGCGGCTGTTTCCAGGCGGATGGCCGCCTGCCCTTCATAGGTGGTGGCCCGGCACAATCCCAACTGGGCGGCCACGGCGTCAAAAAGGCGGCCGCAACTGGAGGTGAGCGGGCAGTTCAGGCCGCGCGCCAGCATTTCCCGCACAGCAAGCGCGGCGGAAGCGTATTGGTCCTCCCAGGGGTCGGGCTGTTTTTCCCCGCCGGCCTGAAGCCGCAATGCCAGCGCCGTGCGCCAGGGCTCGCGGATGGCGGCCTCGCCGCCGGGCAGCGCAAAAGGGGAAAGCCGGCCCAGGCGCTTCCAGACAGGGCGGGACAGATCCATCCAGAGCAGTTCCCCGCCCCAGATGGAGCCATCGTTCCCCAGACCCGTGCCGTCCAGGCACAGAGCCAGGGCGGGTTCATAGCAATCATTTTCCGCCAGTACGGAAGCGGCGTGGGCCGCATGGTGCTGAAGCCGCCAGAGGGGCAGGCCTTCTCGCGCGGCGCGGGCTTCGGCATAGCGGGTGGAGAGAAAGTCCGGGTGCAGGTCGCAGACAAGAGCATGAGGCCGGACTTCCAGCAGTTGTTCCAGATGGTCCGTCACTTCTTCGTAAAAAGCCAGTGTGGCCGGATTTTCCAGGTCGCCGATATGCTGGCTCACAAAGGCTTCGCGCCCGCGCGTGAGGCAGATGGCGCTCTTGAGCTCGGCCCCGGCCCCCAGCACCGCGGGATCAGACGTTTCCCCGCCCGGTGCGGCGGGCAGAGGCGGCAGAAAGACCGGCCGCGGCACATAGCCGCGCGCGCGTCGGAAAAAAAGAGGCTCCACCGCCGGCGGAGCGGCGTCATCCGCAGCGGGAGGCCGCGCCGGACGCGGGGCCAACGTGAGTACGCTGTCGTCCACGCGCACCAGAATGTCTCTGTCGTGCAACAGCCAGGCGTCGGCCAGATGTCCCAGACGGGCCAGGGCCTCGCGGTTGCCCAGGCAGATCGGTTCGCCGTGGGGATTGGCCGAGGTCATGACCAGCACCGGCGGCAAGGCCGCGCGCGCAGCCAGCCAGTCCAGCAAGGCCGCGTGCAGGGGCGTACAGGGCAGCATCAGGCCCACTCTGCGCGTGTCCGGCGCCACTTCCGGCGGCAACGCGTCCGCCGCCCCTGCCGGGGCCGCGCGGCGCGGGCAGAGTACAATGGGCTTTTCCGGGCTTTGCAGCAGGGCCTCATGCCCGGGCGCAAGTTCACAGAACGCGCGGGCCGTGGTCATATCAGCCGCCATCAGGGCCAGGGGCTTGTGTGGACGGTTCTTGCGCCGCCGCAGCTCCCGCAGCGCCGTGGCGTCGCGGGCGTCACAGGCCAGTTGGAAGCCGCCCAGGCCCTTGAGCGCCAGAATGCCGCCTTGCAGCAGAATCTGACCGGCGCGGGCCAGGGCGTCGCGCTGGTTGTCCCGCGTGGGGCCGGTGTGGCCATTGCGGGCCATACTTCCATCCACAAACCAGAGACGGGGGCCGCAGACCGGACAGGCCGTGGGCTGGGCGTGGAAGCGCCGGTCGGCGGGCGCGGCGTATTCCGCCGCGCAATGCGGGCAGAGCGGAAAACAGCTCATGGTGGTGGTGGCCCGGTCATAGGGAATGGCGCGGGTGATGGTGTAGCGCGGCCCGCAATTGGTGCAGTTGGTGAAAGCATAGCCATAACGGCGGTTGGCCGGATCGCGCATGTCCGCAAGGCAGTCCGGGCAGACGCCCATATCCGGGCTGACCAGCACGCTGTGCCCGGCATGGCCGTGGCTGGGCACAATGGCAAAGGCCGTTTCGCCGGGCAGGGGCGGCAATTCCTCCTCATCCAGCCCCGTCAGCCGGGCCAGGGGCGGCAGTTCCGCGCGCAGACGGCGACCGAAGCGCGCCACCTCTTCCGGCGCGCCCTGCACCTCCATGCGCACGCCGTCCGAGGTATTGCCCACCGTGCCGGTGAGCCCGCCTTCCTGCGCCAGCCTGTAGACAAAGGGGCGAAAGCCCACGCCCTGCACCTGCCCGGCGGCCACAAAAGCCCGGCGCGTTGTCTGTTTCATATCCATTACCACACTGTAGACCAAAAGGAAAAAATCCGCCAGACGGACAAAGCATTGCGACCGGGAGTGGCGCTCTTGACGGCAGCCTGACTTTTCTGCACACTCTCCCGTATTATATTATAATTGATTCATTCAGAATCGCATTGCCGTGCTTCAAGCAAAAAATGCTCTCATTGTTCCCGCTGCCACGGCAGCGAGGAGGAGTGCCATGCCCGCGGAATATCATATCGGCGCCCGGATCCGTTCTTTCCGTGAGGAACGCGACATGGATCTGGAAAGTCTGTCCCGAACCACCAGCCTGAGCGTGGAATTTCTGGAAAAGCTGGAAAACGGCACGATTTACCCCAGCATCGGCCCCCTGCAAAAGGTGGCCCGCGCTCTGGGCGTGCGCCTGGGAACCTTTCTGGACGACCAGTATACCCGTGACCCCATCATCGCGCGCATCGACGACAGCGCGGAGGCCGATCAGGCCCTGCACACCGGCTGCATGCCCCGGCCCTCCTATGTGTACCACGCTCTGGGCAAGGGCAAGAACGACCGCAACATGGAACCCTTTCACATCAAAATTTTTCCGGACCCCGCGGTGGAGCGCAAAACCTCTTCCCATCAGGGAGAGGAATTCATTCTGGTACTCAAGGGCGAACTGCTGGTGATCTACGGGCGGGAAGGCCATGTACTCAAAGCCGGGGACACCATCTACTACAATTCCATTGTGCCCCATTTTGTGGGCGCCGCCGGCGACGAACCGGTGGAGATCATGGCTGTGGCCTACAATCCGTAGGCCTGCCCCGCGGCGCGCAGGCCGGTTGCCATCCCACAGACGGAATGAGACATGGACGAAAAAGTACGCGAGCGGCAGGCGCAGTTTGAACTGCGCGAGCGGACCCTGGGGCAGATTCTTGACGATACCGTGGCCCGTTTTCCCGACCGGGAGGCCCTTGTCTACGCCGACCGCAACTACCGCCAGACCTGGCGTCAATTCGCGGATGTGGTGGACCAGTTCGCCAGGGGCCTCATGGCCCTGGGCGTGCGGAAAGGCGAAAAGGTGGCGGTCTGGGCCACCAACGTGCCCTACTGGGTGGCCCTGCAATTCGCCACGGCCAAGATCGGGGCAGTGCTGCTCACGGTAAACACCAATTACCGCGAACATGAGTTGCGCTATCTGCTGCAACAGTCGGAATGCGAGAACATCTTTCTCATCGACAGCCTGCGCGACCATGATTATCTCGCCACCATCTACAAGCTTGTGCCCGAACTGCGCACCCACGGGCGCGGCGAGCTGCACTGCGCCCAACTGCCGCACCTGAAGCGGGTGTGCTTTCTGGGCGCGGAAAAGCACCGCGGCATGTATTCCGTGCCGGAAATTCTGGCCATGTCCGTCATGGTGGACGACGCGGCCTACCAGGCCCGTCAGGATTCCCTGGATCCCTGGGACGAAATCAACATGCAGTACACCTCGGGCACCACGGGTTTTCCGCGCGGGGTCATGCTGACCCATGTGGGCGTGGGCCTCAACGGTTACTGGATCGGTCGTCACCAGGGCTTTACGGAGCGGGACAGGCTTTGCCTGCCGGTGCCGCTTTTTCACTGTTACGGCTGCGTGCTGGGGGTGTCGGCCTGCGTCAACCACGGAACCACCATGGTCATCCTGGAGAGCTATAACCCCCTGAAAGTGCTGGACGCCGTGGACAGCGAGCGCTGCACCGCCCTTTACGGCGTGCCCACCATGTTCCTGGCCGAGCTGGAGCACAAGCTCTTCAAGCGTTTCGACGTTTCCAGCCTGCGCACGGGCATCATGGCCGGTTCGGTCTGCCCTGAGCCGCTCATGCGCCGGGTGGTGGAAGAAATGTACATGAAAGAGATCACCATCTGCTACGGCCTCACCGAAGCTTCGCCGGTGATGACCCAGTCTGACATTCACGACCCGCTGGCTCTGCGCTGCGAAACCGTGGGCTGCGCCATGCCGGGCATTGAAGTGCGCGTGGGCGATCCCGAAACCTGCGAGGAACTGCCGCGCGGCCAGGTGGGCGAAATTCTCTGCCGGGGCTACAATGTCATGAAGGGCTATTACAAGATGCCCGAAGACACGGCCAGGGCCATCAGCCCGGATGGCTGGCTGCATTCCGGCGACCTTGGCGTCATGGACGAGCACGGCTATCTGCGCGTCACAGGCCGCATCAAGGACATGATCATCCGGGGCGGCGAAAATATCTATCCGCGCGAGGTGGAAGAATTTCTGCTCCAGATGGACGGCGTGCTGGACGTGCAGGTGGTGGCCGTGCCCAGCCGCAAATACGGCGAGGAAGTGGGGGCCTTCGTCATTCCCCGGCCCGGCGCGGACCTGCTGCCAGAGGATGTGCGCGACCACTGCCGGGGCAAGATCGCCTGGTTCAAGATTCCCCGGTATGTGGCTGTGGTGGAGTCTTTTCCGCTCACGGCCAGCGGCAAGATCCAGAAATACAAGCTGCGCGAGATGGCCGCAGAACGCTGGCCCGAAGCCATGCGCTGAGAACGCCCGGGGCGCTCTTTTCTCCGCGCCCGCGTCGTGCTAAGCCATGAGGATGAACAACGAAAATTTTACCCTGACCCCCGATACGGCAAGCCAGCCGGAACAGACCGCGCGCCCCGCCGCCGGAAACGGCATTGCTCAGGCCGCACCCTGCGCCGCGGCATGCCCGCTGGCCCAGATACCGGCTCCGGTCTGGAAAGCCCTGTTGCGCCGCCCCTTCCGCAAGCGGCATCCCTTTATTTTCTGGCTGCTGGTTCTGGTTCTGATTCTGGTCGGTGTAGCGGCCCTGAGCCGCGACGGGAACGAGCAGGCCTTATTGAACGGTGGCGAACGCCTGGCCCTGGTGACGGTGCGCGGATCAATCATGGATGTGGCCCCCACTCTGAACTGGATTCGCCAGATTGAGCGCAACCCCCGTGTGAAAGGCGTGCTGTTGCGCGTGGATTCTCCCGGCGGCGGAGCCGCCGCCTCGCAGGAGGTGTACGCGGCGCTGGCCCGGCTGGCCAGAAAACGCCCCCTGGCGGTGAGCATGGGATCCATGGCCGCATCGGGCGGTCTGATGGTCAGCATGGCCGGACAGCGCATCTTCGCCAACCCCTCCACGGTCACAGGCTCCATTGGCGTGCGCATGGACATCCCGCAACTTCAGGGCCTGCTGGGCAAAATCGGTGTGGGACAGGAAACCCTGGTCACTGCGCCGTACAAGAACGCCGGCTCCTCCCTGCGTCCGCTTTCGCCCGATGACCGGGCCTATTTTGAAGGCGTGCTCAGGGACATGCACGAACAGTTTGTGGATATAGTGGCCTTAGGCCGGAAGATGCCGCGCGAACGGGCCGCGCAACTGGCCAACGGCAAAATATTTACCGGTCGGGAAGCTCAGAAACTGGGTCTGGTAGACGCCCTGGGCGGTCAGGACGCGGCCCTGCGCTGGCTGGCGGACGAAACCGGCGTGCCCGCCAGCCGCAAACTGCTGACCCGGCCCAAGGAAAGCAACTGGCTGAACGCGGGCCTCAAATCCTGGTTGGGTCTGGATATTTCGGCACTGGCCACACACGCGGGGGGTGACTGGCGCACGCCGGTTTTTCTGTACCAGTTCTGACCGCGCGCGGCTTTATGTGGCCGCAGTTGCGCAAACAAAAAGGGCGTTCTTGTGACGCCCTTTTTGTTTGCCGTATGTAAACAGCCCTAGCTGTTTTCGCTTTCCTCAAACTTCTGCTTGAGCAGGTCGCCCAGGCTCTGCCCGGTTTCCTGCGGGCCGGCATGAAATTCCTTGGGCTTGCGGCGCTCCTCTTCATCCTTGATCTGCTTGATGGAGAGGCCCAGCCGGCGCTCCTCGGCGCTGACATGGATGACCTTGGCCTGAATTTCCTGGCCTTCCTTGTAGATTTCCGCCGGGGTCTTGACCTTTTTGCCGGACAGTTCGGAAACATGCACCAGACCTTCGATGCCTTCCTCAACTTCCACAAAGAGGCCGAAGTCAGTGATGTTCGTCACCAGGCCCTTGACGGTGCAGCCCACGGGATAGGTATTCGGCACATGGCCCCAGGGATCGTCCACCAGTTGCTTGACGCCCAGGGTGAACTTTTCGTTTTCCTGATCCACGGTAAGCACCTTGGCCTGCACGGTGTCGCCCACCTTGTACAGCTCGTTGGGGTGACGCACCTTCTTGGTCCAGGAGATGTCCGAAACGTGGATGAGGCCGTCAATGCCGTCCTCAATGCCGATGAACATGCCGAATTCGGTGATGTTCTTGATGACGCCCTCAAGGATGGTCCCTTCAGGGTATCTCTCGGCCACCAGCTCCCAGGGATTGGGGCGCACCTGCTTCATGCCCAGGCTGATGCGCTTCTTCTCGCCGTCCACGCCCAGAATAACCACTTCCACTTCGTCGCCGGTGTGCACCATCTGGGAAGGATGGCGCAGCTTGCGCGTCCAGGACATTTCGGAGATGTGCACCAGACCTTCCACGCCGGGTTCCAGTTCCACAAAAGCGCCGTAATCCACCAGGTTGGTGACCTTGCCGGCGCACTTGGCGCCTTCGGGGAAGCGGGCGGAAATATCCTGCCAGGGGTCGGGCACCAGTTGCTTGAGACCCAGGGAAACCTTGTTGTTCTCACGGTCAAAGGAAAGCACCTTGAGGGTCAGTTCCTGGCCCATGGTGATCATTTCCTTGGGATGGCGGATGCGCTTCCAGCTCATGTCCGTGATGTGCAGCAGGCCGTCCAGGCCGCCCAGATCCACAAACACGCCGTATTCGGTGATGTTTTTGGCCTTGCCCTGGACGATCTGCCCCTCTTCCAGGGTGCGCAGCAGATCCTGCCGCTTGGAATCGCGCTCCTCTTCCAGCAGCACGCGGCGGGACACAATGACGTTGCTGCGGCGGCGGTTGATCTTGAGCACGCGGAATTCAAATTCCTGGTTGACCAGGGCATCCATGTCCGGCACGGGACGCAGATCCACATGGGAACCGGGCAAAAACGCCTCCACCCCGCCGATGTCCACTGTGTAGCCGCCCTTGATGCGGCGCACAATGTGGCCCTTGATGACCCTGTTGTTTTCCTGCACGTCCTCAAGCTGGTCAAAGACCTGCATGCGCTTGGCCTTTTCAAAGGAGAGGGTGATGGTGCCGTCCATTTCGTTTTTGCGCACCACATAAACGTCCACCCGGTCGCCCACCTTGACGGTCATGTTGCCGGCGGGATCGCGGAATTCAGCCGCGGGAATCTGCCCCTCGGACTTGAAATTCACATCCACCAGCACATTGTCGTCATCCACACGGACGATTTCGCCTTTGGTGATGGAGCCTTCTTCAAGGTCGCCAAAATCGGGATTGAGATAGTTTTCGAGGGCGCTTTCGAAATTGATTTCGTCGTGCCCGGTTTCCTTGTCTGCCATCTGCCATGCCTCCAAATAATTTCCCCTCGCTGAGAGAGTGGGAAAAATTATCAAAGCGCAGAAAAAAGCACAAGCGAAATTGTCCGGCGCGGCAAGGCTCGGCGCGCGGTCGGGCTCTATGCCGCCCGGAAAAAGCAATCCGGAAAACGCGCGTCAACAGTGCATGATCCAGAGCAGATCCGGCTGTGGCAAGGTCAGCCCGGCGGGCGGGGCCGTGGCCAGAAGGCGCAGGGCGGGGCCCAGGTCGTCAGGCCGCGCGGCCAGCCCCCGGCGCAGCAGATGCCCGGCCAGCTCCTCGGCGATGCTGTTGAAGCAGCGCAGCTCAATCCAGACCACGCCCCCCGTCGGGGCCGGCGAACCAGCTAAGACATTCTCCGGCCTCTGGGTGATGCCGGCGCGCATGGCCGCGTACCAGCCGCCACGGCGCAGGGCGGCCCCGGCCACGCCGGGCATGGCCGCCGACAGGGCCAGCCGGTCGCCGTGGGCCAGCGGCGCGGCAAAGTCATCCACAGCCAGACCGTTGCGCAGCAGGGTCTGAACGCGTTCTTCCAGATAGGCGGGGTCCAGGCCCAGGCCACGGGTCAGGAAGCATCCCAGGCTGGCGGCCGCCTCGCCGCGCGCGGGCAGCAGGACGCCCCGGCGCAACAGGGCCGCGGCCCCGGCCGGAGCCACAGGAATATCGGATGGCGTACTCATGATACCAGCATAACCTGAAAATCACGCCGGGCCAAGGCCGCCATACAGTCGGCCAGGTTCAGGCAGACGCGGCCTTGACTTTTGCCCCGCTGCGTTGTTCCCTGCCGTCCGTAGCGGGGAATTCCGTGCAAATCGGAAACAGTCGCGCTGCGGTAAGAGGGTACAGAGCTTCCTCGCCCCCGGAAGGCTTTCGACGGGCGCGACAGCCAGCCGTACACGCGGTGAAGGCGAAGCCGAGGCGCGGGGCCATTGTCGCGAAATTTCGCGGGACGCCGCCCCCACATCCCTCAAGTCCGAATACCCGCCGGCAGGACGCCCTGCGCGTCGCAGCCATCACCCGTCACCTTTCAACGCATGATTGAGGAGGTAGCCATGTCTTGTACCCTGCGCGGATTTGCGCGCTTTCCGCTGTTTTTCCTGCTTCTGCTGGCGCTTATGGCCGCGTCCGCCCGGGCGGCGGAGCAAAAGGCCCCCAAAGAAGGCGTGCTGCTGGCGGCTTTCGGCTCCAGCGCGCCCGAAGCCCTGTCCGCATTCAGGGCTGTGGACGCGAGCTTCAGGGCCGCCTTTCCGGGCAGCCCCGTGGTCTGGGCCTATACCTCGCAGATCATCCGCCGCAAGCTGGCCAGTCAGGGCCGCCCCACGGGCGGCATCAGCGACGGTCTTGCCGCGCTTGCCAAAGACGGCGTGAAGCGGGTGCGCGTGCAGTCCCTGCATGTGATGGCCGGCGAGGAATTCACGGCGCTGGAACGGGCTGTGCTGCTTGACCTGCAAAAGCATCCCGGCCGCTTTGAGGCCGTTTATCTGGGCCGCCCCCTGCTGGAATCGCGCAAGGACGCCCTGCGCGTTGCCAGGGCCGTGCTGGCGAGCATGAACCAACGCCCAAGGGACGAAGCTGTGGCGCTCATGGCGCACGGTCAGGCCCAGGGCCGGGCGGATCTGGTTTTTGAGGGCGCGCGGGCCCTGTTCAAAGAAAATGACCCTCTGGTCTTTATGGCCACGGTGGAAGGCGCGCGCGGCTTTGACGAACTGCTGGCCGAACTCAAGACCCGCAAGGTCAGGAAAGTCCGGCTGCAACCGCTGATGGTGGTAGCCGGGGACCATGCCCGCAACGACCTGGCCGGGGACGGGGAAGATTCCTGGGCGTCCAGGCTCAGGGCCGCCGGTTTTCAGGTGGAGGCCTGGCTCCAGGGCCTGGGCGAACTGCCCGGCGTGTGCGACCTCTTTGTGGACCACGCCAGAGAAAGCACGGACGATCTGACCAGGGAACCCAAAAAACAGTAAGGGCTTTGGGCAACGCCCCATCATCCGCCCATATTCACCATATGCAAAGGCCGCCCGCTTCTCTGTCGGAAAAGCGGGCGGCCTTTGCCGCATCGGGCGCAGTTGCATGCGCCGGCCTTGCGTTCTCAGCGCTTGTCCACAATGCGTTTGGATTTGCTGAAGGTGCGCGGCAGGCTGGCATACTCGGCCACACGCACTTCCATGCGCGCCAGAATGGCCTTGTGCAGCCGTCGCTCCACAGCCTGGGCCAGAGCCTCGTCACCGCCGGAGTGCCGCCCCTGGGCGCGCTCCACAGTGAGGGTCAGATGGTCCAGAGAATGCTCGTCCCTGGTCAGCTCTATCTGGTATTCGCCAGCCAGTTCCGGAAAGAGGCCGATGACCTCCATGATCTGGCCGGGGTAAATATTCACGCCCCGGTAAATGATCATGTCGTCGGAGCGGCCGAGAATGCGGTCATGCCGGGGCATGTTCAGGCCGCAGGAACAGCGGCCCGGCAGCAGGCGGGTCAGGTCATGGGTGCGGTAGCGCAGCAGGGGCACGGCCTCCTTGCGCAGACTGGTGACAACCATCTCGCCCACTTCACCCTCGGGCACGGGCCGGAGGGTTTCCGGGTCCAGCACTTCAATGATGAAAAGATCCGCCCAGTAATGCAGACCTTCATGCGCGTCGCAGTCCATGGCCGTGCCCGGACCGTACATTTCAGTCATGCCCGCAATGTCGTAACTGCCTTCCAGACCCAGCTTGCTTTCAATGGCCAGGCGCATCTTTTCGCTGCGCGTCTCGGCCCCGCAGATCATTTTGCGCAGGCGTATCCTGTCGCGAATGCCGGCGCGCTCCACTTCCTCGGCCAGCAGCAGGGCCATGGAGGCCGTGGCCCCAAAACAGGTGGCGCCCATATCCCTGAGCAGTTGCAGGTGCATTTCCAGATTGCCCGGCCCCACGGGGATGGTCAGCATGCCGAACAGTTCGCTGCCCAGTTGAAAGCCCGCGCCGGCGGTCCACAGGCCGTAGCCCACGGCCACCTGCATGCGGTCTTGGGGCGTAAGCCCGGCCAGCTCGTAGCAGCGGGCCATCTGGCTGCTGAAGGTCTCTATGTCGCCACGGCTGTAAGCCAGAATCTTGCGCTTGCCCGTGGTTCCGCTGGAAGCGTGAATGCGCACCACCTCTTTTTCAGGCACGCAGAGCAGCGGCAGGGGATAGCCCTCGCGCAAGTCTTCCACATCCACCGTGGGCAGCAGACGCAGATCGTCCAGGCTGCGGATATCCTCGGCCCGCACGCCGCAGGCGTCCAGACGCGCCCGGTACTGCGGCGCGTTGCGCGCCTGCCGCAGGGTGTAACGCAGGCCGTCCAGCTGGATCTGCCGGATCTGCTCGTCCGTGAGCCGGGGAATAAAGCGATAGTCGCGCTCAGGCATGAACTCTCCTTGACTCTCTTGCTCTGTTCGCCTTATGTCGCCTACGGCAAAGCCCTGTCAAGACGCTCTTCTGGAAAAGAAAGCGCCCGGCGATAGACAGTACAACCGATCCAACCGTAATTTCTCTTCCCGTCTATGGGAATTTCAGCCGCGCGCACATAAAGACCGCTCTTTTTTACCGCTTCCCGCAAACTTTCCGTAAAAATTGCCGAATGCTCGTTATGGGTTTCACCAACCACCAGGACATCCGGAGGTTCCTCGGACAATACCTTTTCAAAGCGGGGCAGGTCATAGCCGGTCAGAATGAAGGTACGGCTCAGGTCACTCATGGCCGGACTGGATGGGAGCGCGCCGGTCACGGGATAAAGAAAATACATGAAGCCGCTGACGCTCAAGCTTCCATGAGGCGGCAACGCCGCGCGCACAGCCCTGCCAGCCAGCAGGGTGTTGGATTCTGCAATATACTTCTCCGGCCAGCCGGGGGAAGGAAACGCGCGCAGCACGTCGAGGGTCATGCGCGCCTGTCCCATACCGGGCAAAGCGAGGAACATAATGGCCCAGGCCAGACAGAGCGCAACAGCGCTTCCGCGCCGCAGACGGGAAGAAGCGGGCAGGGCTCTGCCCCAGGCCAGGGCGCACAAACCCGCGCAGCCCGGCAGAGCAACCGCAAAGTGGTAAACGAACCCGATTTTGCTCAGCGGCTCTAGCAGGGGCAGCAAGGCCATAGCCAGCCAGAACCAGGCCCGCCCGCGCGTGCCCCTGGCCGTTTGCCGCCAGAAAACCATTGTCGCGCCGACTGTCAGGAGCAGCAGGGGCCAGAATTCGCGTAATGCCCCCTGTCCGTTATTGACGAATTTGTGCCAGGTGCGCCCGACCTCCGGCCCGTAAACGGCCCCGGCCCGTACATAGGATTGAATCAGCTCGGTCACGCCGCCGCGCAGCAAAGCCGCCAAAGCCAAAAACAGAAGCCCGCCCAGGCATCCGCCCGCAACATAACGCCAGAGAGCCTGTGGTCCGCGCCCCGCCCAGACGGCCACGGCTCCCGCCACGGCAAAACAGGCAAAAGGCTCGCGCAGCAGGACAGCCAGAGCGGTCAGCGCCCCCGCGACGAACCAGCGCTGGCTGCGCGCGTCTTGTTCCCGCGCCTGATCCAGAGCCAGAAACAGGGGAATGTACGCGGCAAAAATACTGTTTTTGAATCCGGCCTGAATAACCGCCGGCACATTCATGGCCGTGAGAAAAGCCAGCGCCAGCAGCATGCCCCCCACGGCGCTGCGGCTTTCCCGCTCCAGAATACGGCAGAACAGCCAACCGGCCCAGACGGCTGCCAGCATATCCGCCAGGCGCAGCCAGACAAGCGTATTGCCCGGCAGGGCGCACAGCCAGGAAAGCAGCAGGGGATACAGCATGAAACCCCCGGCGTCGGGCAGGCCTTGTCCCTGGGCCAGGCTCTGATGGATGAACTGGGCCCAGTACGCGTAAAAGCCTTCGTCCATGTACGGAAAAGAACCCAGAGAAAGCACTCTGGGATAAACCGTGCTGACGAATACCACCAGCAGAACCCATCGCCACGAGCAAAGCCGGCAAGCCTGGTGTTGAACGGGCATGGCTTCCTGTTTTGCCTCAGAAAAGCATACTCTGTCTTGTAACATAGAAATTAACGGCGCAGCGCCGCACAGAGAGTTTCCACCGTCTTGTCCTGCGCGCCGCGCGGCAGATCATACCAGAGAGGAAGACGAATCAAGCGGACCGACAGGCTGTCGGTCCGGCTCATGGCGCCATGAGCGCGTCCGTAGCGTTGTCCGGCAGGCGCGGAGTGCAAGGGCACATAATGGAATACCGCATCAATACCCTGCTTTTTCAGCGCATCCAGCACCGGCTGTCGGTCAATGTCCGGCGCAAGCAGCACATAATACATATGGGCGTTGTGACTGCAATGGGCCGGAATCACCGGCCTGCGCAGGAGGCCTTCTTTTTCCAGAGGTTCCAGCATCTCATGATAACGCCGCCAGCGCGCCAGGCGATTTTCGGTAATCTCGCCGGCTTCTTCCAGCTGCGCCCAGAGAAAGGCGGCAATGAGCTCGCCCGGCAGATAGGAGGAACCCGCTTCCTGCCAGGTGTATTTATCCACTTCTCCCCGGAAGAAGCGGCTGCGGTCCGTGCCTTTTTCACGAATGATCTCGGCCCGCTGCACCAGTGCAGGATCATTGACCAGCAGCGCCCCACCCTCTCCGGAAATGACGTTCTTGGTTTCATGAAAACTGTACGCGCCCAGATGGCCGATGCTGCCCAGCGCCCTCCCCTTGTAGGTGGACATGAAACCCTGGGCCGCATCCTCCACCACTTTGAGGGCGTGGCGTTGCGCTATCTCCATGATGGCGTCCATCTCGCACCCCACGCCCGCGTAATGCACCGGCGCAATGGCACGGGTGCGCGGAGTGACGGCATCCTCAATGAGGCTTTCATCAATGTTGAGCGTATCCTCGCGGATATCCACGAACACGGGCACGCCGCCGCGCAGCACCACGGCATTGGCTGTGGAGACGAAAGTATAAGAAGGCATGATCACTTCATCGCCGGGCTGAATATCCAGCAGCAATGCCTGCATTTCCAGAGCCGCCGTACAGGAATGGGTAAGCAGGGTCTTGCGGCAGCCGCTCAGTTTTTCCAGCCACTGATGGCAGCGCTTGGTATACGGGCCGTCGCCGGCCAGTTTACCGTTAAAGTGAGCCTCGGCAATATAATAGAGTTCCTTGCCTGTCATGTGCGGCCAGTTGAAAGGAATATGTTCGGGCATGGTGGCCTCCGGTTAAGGCTGCTGCGTGACCGGCGCAGGCCGGACCGCGAACACATAGAATTTGAGCGTCAGAAACAGGAAAGCGGCGCAAACAAAGATGGCCGCGAGCTGTACAAGCTGATGCGGATAGCCGAACCTGTCCACGCAGAGATAAAGCATACCCAGATTGATGCCGTAGCTGCAGGCGTGAGCCAGCAAAAACCGCCCCCCCGCGCCCGCCGTGCCGCCTTTATGAGCAAATGTATACTTTTTGTTGCCCAAAAAAGAAACCAGCATGGCAAGCGGATAGGATACGCCCACCACCAGCTTGGGGTCCGCGCCCAGCCATGTGCAAAAAAGGTAAATGCCGTATCCCACGGCATTCTGGGCAACGCCCACAATGCCGTAACGGATGAGCTGACACAGGGAGCGCCCGTCCGACAGAAGGCTCAGCAGCTTTGTCATGAAAACCGGCATGTTCGACATCAGCGGGCGGCCCAGTTTTTCAGCGCCTGCCGGTCTACCTTGCCATTGGCGTTTTTGGGCAGGGCGTCCATAATATTCAGACGACTCGGAATCATGTAGGAAGGCAGAATTTCTCCCAGACGATGCAGCAGCGCTTTATCGTCCTCGTCTCCTTCATAGGCAACGAAACCAAAGATTTTACCGTAGGCGTCAGTCTGCCGGAGGTAGACCGCCGCAGCCTGACTTACACCCGGCAGACGCATGAGCCCGCTCTCGATTTCTTCCAACTCGATGCGGTAGCCCATATGTTTAATCTGATTGTCCTTACGGCCCTGAAAATAGAGCTTCCCGTCCACTTCGCAGACGAGATCGCCCGTACGGTAGGCGCGCTTCATAAAGCGCCGGGGTTCGTTCAGGGTCAGAAACGCGGCGGCAGTGCGCTCCGGGTCATTAAAATAGCCTGCCGAGACATTGGGCCCCGCCAGTACGAGCTCGCCTTCCGTCCCCCTGCTGCCGTCCGCTCCTTCAATGAAATAATCGAAATTCTGATTCAGCCGTCCCAAAGGCGGCAGGCCTTCCAGCTCCGCGAAATCCGCATCTTTCAGTGGGTATGCGCTGCAAATACAGGTACATTCCGTGGGACCATAGACGTTGACAATGCGTGCCTGCGGCGCAAAAAGATCATAGAGTTTTTTCAGCTCCGCTTTAGGATAGCCCTCGCCGCCAAAAGAAATGGAGCGAAGGGCGGGCAAAAAGCGGGGCTGCATGGCTTTCATGGCCATGACATAGATGAGCAACGAGGGCACGGAAAACCAGACGGTACAAGCCATACTTCCCACATGAGCCACAAGATCATAGGGGCTGGTCAGCAGCTCGCGAGGCACCGGGGCCAGAGATGCACCGGAAAAGAGCGCTGTATAGAAATCAAAGACGGAATTGTCAAAATACATGGGGCTGAGATTGGCGAAAATATCACTTTCGCACACATCAAAACAGCGCGTTCCCCATTGGATGAAGTGCAGAATATTCTGATGCGTCACAGCCACGCCCTTGGGCGTGCCCGTGGAGCCGGAGGTAAACATGATATAGGCCAGAGTGGAGCCGTCCACATCCCGGGTGCGGGTATGCAGTTCCTCCAGCTGTCCGGCGTCGCTTTCCGGCAATGCCGCCTCGTCAAGGAAAAGGCAGGGCACGCCGCACTCTTCGCCCAGACGACGCATGGCGTCTTCATAACAGACGTCATCATAGAAAAGCAGGCGCGGCCGGGCCGTAGCCATGATTTTTGCCGTGCGGACCAGGGGCGAAGCCGCGTCGATAATCACATACGGCACACCAAGCCGCAGAGCCGCCAGCATAAGCGCGTAAGACAACGGATGCTTGTTGTGGGCGATAGCTATGACATCGCCGCGCTCGCAGCCCTTCTGCATGAGTAATACTGCCAGACGGCGGGCAAGGTCGGTCAGCCGGTCATAGGTATATTGACTGTCGGCATAGCGCAGAGCGACGTTCTGTCCCCAGCGGGCCGCCGCTTTATCACAGAGAGTCCCAAGATTATAGTGATGCATGGCTACCTGGCGATGGTAAAAAATTCATACGGTGCGGCGCAGTCCAGAAAACCTAGGCGCTCACGCAAGGCCATCGAGCCGGCATTATTGGTGAAACAGTCCCATAGCGGCTCCACGCCATGAGCCAGACAATCGTCCACAAAACGCACGGCGGCCATCATGGCAAGGCCTTTGCCGCGGTATTCAGGTCGCGTAAGGATATCGACCTCCGCTTTGCCGTTTTCAAGGGCGGCAGCATAACAAATCGCCGCAGGCTCACCGGCATGGCAGATTACCTGCGCGCGGGCATGCGCCACAAAGGACGCGGCATCAGGCCAAAAGCGCGACACAAGGCCAAAAGCGCTTTCCAAGCGATCCACGGTTTCCGTTGTCACAGGCAGTACGGCAAAGTCCGGGACACTCCGGGACAACAGACGCGTTCGCACATCTGCGTAGACTTCCGCGCGCAGAAAAAAACGCTGACGTTCGGCACGAACCGCCTGCATGGATTCACAATCATGAAAAGCCGGAAGCAGCGGCGTATACAGTCGCACTTTGGGCGCGGCAAACGCCTTGTTAATCAATAGATACTGTTGCAGCTCAGCCTCAAAGCCGGGCACGGCTTCTCCCAGCAGCTGCGCGAAACCGAAAGCGTGCTCCACATAAACTTGCCGGGGAGCCTCCGCACTGTCCGCATATACCGCACCTCGCTGCGAACCGGACAATACAGCTGCAATCAACGGAAAAAAGACATTATTTGCGGCATACAGGGCATACGTTCCGGCGCGGCTCTCCAGAGAAAGAGCAAACATCAGAAGCTCAAGCCCCCGTTCACATCCAGTACCACACCGTTGATGAAATCATTTTCAGCCAGCGCACATACTGCCAGGGCCACTTCATGCGCCTCGCCCAAGCGCCGCAACGGCGTACTGCTCACAATATGCTTGATGTGCGCATCCTGCAGGGCGGCGTACGTCGACGGCGTGCCAATGAAGCCCGGAGCCACGGCATTGCAGCGGATGCCGAGACGCCCCAGTTCCTTGGACCAGGTGACGGTCATGGCATTGACGCCCGCCTTGGCGGCCGCGTAGCTGGTCTGTCCCTCGTTGCCGCGCGCGCTGATGGAGCTGATATTGACAACACAGCCGCGTGTGCGGCGGCGTACCATCTGCTCCGTCACGGCCGACGTGACGATAAAGACGGAATCCAGATTGATTTTCACATCTTCCCGAAAGTCGTCATAGGAGAGCATCATCTGATCGGGCGACATGATATTTATAAAAGGCGCGCTCACAATACGGCCCGCGCAGTTGACCAGCAGATGGATGGCTCCGTATTCTTCCGCCACATCGGCTGCGGCCCTGCGGGCCTGCTCAGGGTCTGTAACGTCCAGCAGAACACGCCCAAAGTCTTCAGGCAACTCCGCCAATGCCTCCGGATTACAGTCCGCCACCACGACGCGGGCCGCGCGCTCCGCCAGCATGTCGGCAATAGCCCGACCGAGTCCGCCGCAGCCGCCCGTAACCAGAGCCACGCTTCCGCTAATCTTCAAGATGCACCCCTTTATTGCGCAAAACCTGCGCAATGGCCGCTACTGAAGTCATAGCCACGATATCCTGAATATCCAGCGTCAGATCATAGGCGCGTTCCAGCGACATGACCAAATCCATCTGCTTGAGAGAGTCCCAGCTCTCCACATCTTCCTTGACGGTTTCAGCCGCGATTTCCGATTCACGCACGCCAAAGACATCAGCCAGCAGACCCTGCAATTTCTTATCCATACTACACTCCGAAATATTTGGCGTATTCCTCGGCCGTACAACGGAAGGGCTCGCCCGAACGGGCCAGATGCACGGCATTGGGTTTGGTACACTTGGAAATAAAGGCGGCTCCGCCCACAATATTACATTCGCCCACTTCCACCTTGTTGGCAATGGTGGCGTTGACCCCCACAAAGGAGCGGCGGCCCACTCTGGCCATGCCCGAAATCACGGCCCCGGCTGCCAGCCAGCAGTGATCCTCCACCACAGCATCATGGGCCACTACCACATTGCCCCAAATCAGGCAGTCCGCTCCCACAGTCGCCCCCGGCTCAAGGAGCGCACCTGGCATAACCAAGCTCCCCTCGCCCAGTGGACTCTTGGTAAGCACATTGGCCTTGGGGTGAACATATGTTTCCATGATATAACCCAAAGCTTTAAGGCGCTCAAACATACTTTGGCGCACTGCATTCACCTGATCATAGCCTGCGGCCATGATAACGCGGGCATCAGAGGGAGGAAAGCGCTCAACCACACTTGAGAGGCCCACGCAGGGCACGGCGGTAAAGCTGCCGGATTCCACATAGGCGTCGTCCACCACACAGCCTATTATGGCATATCGGGCATCATCCTCAAGATACCCATAAAGAATATGGGCGGTAACGGCGTTGCCCGCCAGAATGATTTTCTGCATGGTTTTCTCCAAATTTATAATTATGATAAATCTGACGACTATACATCTTCTAGAATTGCAATACCGAATCCAGTTTTACCGTATCCATTGCCATTATAGAGCATATATCGCCTCCCCTTGTGATCGAATACATAGGGATAGCAAACCATTTCACTATCCCATCCACTTTCAGATACATCAAAGGAGCGCATTTTTTCATCCATACGTGTCCAATGCACGCCGTCCGAAGATTCGGCGTAGCCAATGCGATAGGTGGCAATGCCGGGCTGACCTCGGTATGAATACCACATTTTATAGTCGTCAGGTCCGTCTTTGAGAACGCGGGGAGTTGAGATAGCGTACTCATATTCATTTTTAAAATTAATAACAGCTTGTTTCCCCCGACTCCAGTCGATGCCGTTCTGGGATTCTGCATAACGGATATTGTAAAAGTGCTCCGGCTTTTGCTCACCTTCACGCAACTTCCATTCAAGACAGGACAGATACCATGTTCTGAACAAACCATTCTCAAACATGACATCATTAACAGCTACAAACTGAAAATCGTCCTTATCTCTATCAATAACTGCACCTCTAAAAAGCTTCGTAAAGGTATTCCCTCCATCATAGCTTTCAGCAAGACCAATAGCACAAGTAAATGGAATTTTTACATGAATGTTCCAACCACAAAAATAAAGCAGTTTTCTTCCGGCGGCATTGACGATACAGCAGGGAGTCACGCCGTTGTCGTCAAAAGCGCCGAGATTTTCTCCGAAGTCTAAAATAGGCGTATGTTCTATTTGCTCAATAGCCAAGGAGGACATATTAAGCTTGGCTCTGAAGATCCGCTCCCTGTTGGTTTCATCCCGTGAACCAAAATAGACCGCATAGATATCGCCTTCCAGATGATCAAGTATGGGGATGCGGGCATATCCGCGCATGAACACCGACAGATTATCCGGAGCAAACAGACAGCCTAACTTTTTCCATCGCATGATGGATACCTCAATATTTGGCGTATGACGACATAAGGGCGCACTTTAACTTCTTCAAATATTTTAGATAAGTATATTCCTATCGTTCCAAGGGCCATCATGGTAAGCCCGAAAAATAGGCAGGTAATGACAAAAAGACTCGTCCACCCTTCAACTGTAGTTCCCATCAGAATGCGACGCGCCATAAGGAAAGTCAGTGCAAAAAACGAAATGATCATCGTAGCTCCACCGAACCAAAAAAAGAAATAAAGCGGTTTGGCGCTGAAACTGGTGATGGAATCAATACATTGGGCAAGTTTATGTCTGAAAGTATACGTAGTAGTAGGCTTACTTTTTTTGACACAGACCAATGAAGCCTGGGAAAAGCCCGTGAGGGCAATAAGCCCCCCCAGAAAAATAGTCCGCTCCCGGTGTTCCAGCAGCGCTTCAGCGAATCGGCGGGTCATGAGTTTGGCAATAATAGTATTCCGGGGAATAGTGATAGAAGAAAGCACGTTGAACATTCTATAAAATAAGTCGCCACTCCAGCGCTCAAACCAACCACCTTTGCGACTTTTTTGAACACCGTACACAAGGTCGACGCCTTGACTTTCCATCGTATGCCAGAATTCATGCAGGAGCTCCGGTTCTTCCTCAAGGTCTACATCAATGACAAAAATATTTTCCCCGGAAGCCTGACTGATACCTGCCATGATGGCTTTATGATGCCCAAAATTCCGCGACAGATCCACCACCACCATATGCGGATCGCTCTTCGTCAGGGCAATAGCTATATCCAGGGCATTATCCGGCGAACCATCATTGACCATGACGATTTCATAATCCTCGCCCACAAGCTGCCGCGCGGCAGCGGATGCCCTGCGATGAAATTCCTCCATATAAGGCGCGGAACAGTATAGGGTGGTGACAATGGAAAGTTTCATCCCGCATACCTCATATAGCGCGAACTGTCTTTGCCGCAGTTGAAAAGAAGGTCAAGAATACTCACAAAATGCGTGAATTCCCCCCAGAGCTGGGGATATGCGGGATAGCCTTCATAATCGAACCATGTAAGCTTGATGCCGTAGTCTGCAAAAATACGTTCGTCAATATAATCCTTGGCGGCGGGACCGGAAATATATTCGGTACCGCCAGCCTGACGGCAAAGATTGGCCAGACGCTCAGTCTTGCCATCAACGAGCGTATAGTCCCAAGAATTGCTGATTCTGGTACGGATGTCCAGATAACGGCATACGGCTTCCAGCAGGGTACGGTTGAGCACGGAAAGATGGCTGTACGTCCTTTCCATATACAGGGGTTCCAGCCACTCTCGAATCTCCCTGAAATGAGGCGCTCTGGCGTAGTGTTGAGTGAGGCTTTTCCAATGCGTTGCAGCCCAGGCGGCACCATCAATTTCGGTGTCACGAATTTTCTGAAAGTACTGTCCTTTCACCTTGACGGGCACCGTCAGCCAGACAGACCCCTGCGGCGTTTTGATCTTGTTGCGGTTGCGCCAGTCGCGCCGGGTGTACTGCATATCGTCATACAGAATAAATTCGTCCACAGCGGCTATCATGTCAAAATAGCCTTTCCATGGGATATAATTGGACTGAAGTATGGCAACTTTTTTCATTTTTCCCGGTCTCATAGCGCCAAGCAATTCATCCTCTGTGTAATTCAGGGGCAGCCCTCATTAAAACGCCGTCCGCACCGGCAGCAGTCCGCCCAGATCCACGCCGCGCGGGCTGACCACGGCTCTGTAAGGGTATATCTCCACCCCGCGGGCCATTGCCTCGTAAAACAGTTCCGCATAGAGAGGATCAATAAAATCCGCCGGGGCGAAGCAATGCCCGTCAGGGCGTTGCACCAGGTAGAACATGGCCGCGCGCTCCCCCGAACTAACAATATCCATCAGCTCGCGCAAGTGTTTTTGGCCGCGCTCGCTGGCCGCATCCGGAAAGCAGGCCGCGTCGTCTTCCATCATGGTCACGTTTTTGCATTCCACCCAGAGCGGCGGCAGGTTCGGCCCGGTGAACAGGCCATCCAGGCGGCTCTGGCCGCGCCGGGCCTCGCGGGTCAGGCTGGCATAGCCCGCCGCGAAGTCCAGCCGTCCGGCCCTGAACGCCGCCTCCAGCATGCGGTTGGGCACACTGGTGTTGACTCCCACCCAGAAGCCGCGCTCAGACCCGGAACCTGCCGGATCGCGGGGCACGGCGCTTTCTTTCACCCAGACGCATTCCTGGGTATACCTGAGCTTGCGGGCCGGATTGGCGGCCGGTGAGGCCAGCACCGGCGCGCCGGGCCGGGTCAGGCCCAGCATGCTGCCCGAATTGTTGCTGTGCACCCAGGTTGAGACGCCGTTCAGCAACAATTCCACACTGAAACGCTTGCGCCGCTGCACAAAAGCGCCGACCACACAAGCCGGCGACAGCGGAAGCAGCGGCTTTTCCGGCTCAGTCTGCACAGCGGCTTCAGAGACTTCCCGCATTTACACCCCTCTTTGAACCTGCTAAAAAACCGCGACAGATTTCCCCATTTTCCAGCCGCGTCCGCACGCATAACGCGAAGGAGCCTTCCATGCAGATTTCCGACCGCTTGCGCAGCATCAAACCTTCTCTGACTCTCAGTGTCAACAGCCGGGCCCTGGAGCTCAAGGCTCAGGGCGTGGACGTGACCAGCCTGGCCGTGGGCGAACCGGACTTTCCCACGCCAAGGCATATCTGCGATGCGGCCAAAGCCGCCATTGACGCCAATTTCTGCCGTTACACCGCCGTGCCCGGCATTCCTGAACTGCGCAAGGCCGCGGGCGGCTATTTTCAGCGAAACTACGGCGTGGACGTGCCCATGGAATCCATCGTGGTTGGCGCGGGCGGCAAGCATTGTCTCTACAATTTTATACAGGCCACCATCAACCCCGGCGACGAGGTTCTGATTCCCGCGCCCTACTGGCTGAGTTATCCTGACATGGTTGAACTGGCGGGCGGCGTGCCGGTGACTGTGCATGCCGGCGCGGAACGCAATTTCAAGGTAACGCCCCTCATGCTTGAGGAGAAAACCACGGACAAAACCCGGCTGCTGATCCTCAATTCGCCCAGCAATCCCACCGGCGCGGTGTATTCGGATCGGGAATTCATGCAGATCATGCGCTGGGCTCTGGCGCGGAATATCTTTGTGCTGTCGGATGAAATTTATGACCAACTGGTATTCCCGCCCGCACAGATGACCAGCGCCATCACCTGGTTCGAGCACTGCCCCGAACTGGTGGCCGTGCTCAACGGCCTGTCCAAAAGCTACGCCATGACCGGCTGGCGCGTGGGCTTCCTGGCCGCGCACCCGGACCTGATCAAAAAAATCTCCTCCATGCAGGGGCACAGCACCTCCAGCATCTGCTCCGTATCGCAAAAGGCGGCTCTGGCCGCGCTGGAAGGCCCCACGGACTGCGTGGACGAGATGCGCGCGGCCTTCATGCGCCGCCGCGATCTGGCCCTGAAAATCATCGGGGACTGGCCGTGGGCTGTCTGCCCCAAGCCTGACGGGGCCTTTTACCTCTTTGTGGATGTGCATCAGTGCTACGGCGACAGGGTGCGCAATTCAACGGAGCTGTGCACCCGCCTGCTGGACAAGGCCCATGTGGCCCTGGTGCCGGGCGCGGCCTTCGGTGACGACAACTGCATCCGCTTTTCCTACGCGGTGGCGGACGATGTGCTGACCGACGCCCTGGGCCGCGTGGGCGAAGTTCTGAACGAGCTGGCGGCTGAAGCCCGGCGCTGAGGAAGGGCAAAACAGTATTCTGAAAAAATATTAAAAAAAAGCATTGACAGTATCCGTCCTTTCAGGCAGTATGCTTCTTGCCGTGGGGCTGTAGCTCAGTTGGGAGAGCGCTTGAATGGCATTCAAGAGGTCAGGAGTTCAATTCTCCTCAGCTCCACCATCCAATGAAATCGACCGGCCAGAATGAAAATTCTGGCCGGTTTTTTGTATGTAAAAATGGTAAAAATTCCCAAATTGTTTCAAATAGTCCCGTTGAATTACATACCGTGTTCATTTTACAACAGCAATAGCACCATACTCGGAATATGGTAATTTTCAAATCAAAATGGATTGAAGATTTATAGGAGAAAGATAGAGATGAATTGAACATTTCATAAGAATGAGATATATTTAATAACACAAATAGAAATTGGAAATAGTGAAAATTATACTGATAGGAAGATTATCTTAATTTCAGCTAATCTTAAAGCATTCTGTATGATGACAATGCTTTATTGACTTATCAAATAAATTTAGCAACCGAGGTCAGATATGCAGAATAAATGGACAGATGAAGAGCTAATGGACGCAGTAAAAGCATATTTAGATATGCTTTATAAACAGAATAATAACATTAGTTTTGTAAAAAAGGAATACTATAAATACTTAAGTGCGCAATATAGCAGAACAGAGAAATCATTTGAATATAGTATGCAAAATATCTCATATGTTTTATTATTGATGGGGAGAACATGGGTCAGAGGTTTGCCACCAGCTAAAAACGTAGGTCCAACAAATATTAAGAAAATTGAGAACTTTATTAATGAATTAGAAAATAAAAGTAACGAAACATATGCTTATTTTGAATCATTAGTAAAAGAAAACATCAATAAAGTGCCCTAGTTTCGACTTGATCTGACAGTAGGCCCTTGAAAAGGAAAGGGGACACCGTTTTGATGGAAGAACAAACAACCCATCAACCGGGCGTCGTGCCCAGGGAGTTCCCAATGAAAAATTTTAACCAAAGCGTCATCAAACACAAGACCGGACTTCTCAATCTTGCCGCCGAACTGGGCAACATCTCCAAAGCCTGCTGTATCATGGTCTTTTCCAGGGATACCTTTTACCGCTATCAGGCCGCACGGGATGCGGATGGGATGGAAGCCCTGTTTGAGGTCAGCCGCAGAAAACCGAATCTGAAAAATCGTGTGGAAGAAGCGCCTGAACAGGCTGTTGTCGAGTTCGCCACCGCATTTCCGGCATATGGACAAGTCAGGGCCAGCAACGAACTGCGCAAGCAAGGCATCTTCGTTTCTCCGTCTGGAGTGCGCTCCATCTGGCTGCGCCATAATCTTGCTTCCATGAAACAGCGCCTGACAGCTTTGGAAAAAATGTCCGCTGAACAAGGCCTGGTGCTGACCGAAGCGCAGGTACAGGCTCTAGAGCGCAAAAAATAGGATGATGAAGCCTGTGGAGAGATTGAAAGCCACCATCCCGGCTACTTGGCAGTCAGGACACCTTTTATGTGGGCACGCTCAAGGGGGTGGGGCGCGTTATCCGCAAACCAATGGCATCCGCGAACGTTTCCACAAAACAATCCTGCATGAGTTTTACCAAGTTGCGTTCCGGCGCAAATTATACCCCTCTGTGGAGGAGCTTCAGAGCGATCTGGACATCTGGCTGAAGCATTACAATACAGAAAGAACACATCAAGGGAAAATATGCCGGGGCAGAACGCCCATCCAAACCTTGCTTGATGGCAAAAAGTTCTGGAATAAAAAGGTAGGACAGCTTAACTAAAAGAAACGGGAACTTGCCGAAGAGAGGCGCTTGAATCGCCAGTTGACGGCCCGCATGCTTGTTGATGGCGTTGGGGACAAAGCCGCTGTGACCAATATCGGAAAGGTTGCAGACGGGCACGAGTAACAAATTTTGGTTGCAAGCATGAGAAGTAGATTAACTTTTCTCTGGAAAGCTAAATCCTGCCCTGCCTGTCATTGGCGCGGACAATACTGCCCGTTTGTAGCGCGGTCGAATTGAAAGGAAAGCAAGAGACACGTCATGGATGCTGGCATGCTGGTTCTCATCGGCTTTCTTGTTATGGTTGTCATGCTCATCAGCCAGCACAACAGTATTGAACTTCTGAAAAAAGAACTTCAACAGGCATTAACGCAAAATAAAAATCTTCTTGACCAACTGCGATGTTACAAAGAGCGTGATTCTGAAGAACAAAAGGCCGAGGAAGCCCAGTTGCGGGCAAAAGAAGAGCAGGGACGTAAAGAGCAGCTTCAGGCCCGGCAGACTCAGGCGGAATATGCCATAACGCAATCGCATTCCTGCGATGCGCTGCCGCCCCTGGGCGAGGAACAGAAAGCATTGCTGCGGGCCATGCGCGGCGGAGGCAATTTTTTTATCCAAGGTCAGGCCGGCACAGGCAAGTCCACCCTCATCTCCCATCTGCTCATGTGGGCAAAGCAACGCCATGCGGCAGTGCAAATCGCGGCCCCCACTGGCTTGGCAGCCCTGAATGTAGGCGGCATGACAATCCATTCTCTTTTCAGACTTCCTCCAAAAGATTTTTTTGATATGGCCTCTGTGCGCCTGACGGATAGCGCCGCGCATATGCTGCGCACAACAAACACGCTGATTATAGATGAAATTTCCATGGTCCGCCCGGATATGCTGGATATAATTGATAGGCTGGCGCGCGCTGCCAAGCGTAATGCGCAGCCATTCGGCGGCCTTCAGGTTATCCTCTTGGGGGATGTTTTGCAGTTGCCTCCCGTCATCATCAAAACAGTGCAGGATGCTTTCAAGAGCGAGTACGGATATAAGGAAGCATTCTTTTTTGACGCCCCTGCATTTATCCACGGTGGCTTCAGACCCGTCATTCTTAAAAAGATTTATCGCCAGGCTGATGACAGCAGCATGATTGAAGCTCTCAATGCCATCCGCAGCGGACAGCAGATTCAAGAAGCCCTACTCTACTTCAATAATCTGAAAATAACAGACAAAGATATCTTTGAAAAAGCCGTCAAGCTCACAGGCACACGGGCGCAGGCAGAGTACATCAATAATGCTATGATCACCCGTTTGAGTGGGGAAGCTATAAATTATAAAAGCGGGATATCCGGCAGCTTTACAAAAAACAAGGGCGATGAAGATAAGCGGTATCCCGCGCCTCTGCTTCTGCGGCTCAAGGTAGGCGCTCTGGTCATTGTGCTGAAGAATCTGACTCGCGAATGTGTCAACGGCAGTAGCGCCGTTGTGACTGCCCTGCATGAGAATGCCGTAACTATTCGTCTGCTTGACAGTGATACTCCCATGACCATAACACGCCATACCTGGACAGAACAGGGATACAACAAGCGCGGCGAACTGGTGGAAACAGGCTCGTTTGAGCAGTTCCCCCTGCAACCTGGCTATGCCATGACTGTACACAAGGCGCAGGGCAAAACCCTGAGCAAGGCCGTCATCAACATTCCCAACGCCTTTGCGCACGGTCAGGCTTATGTGGCGTTGAGCAGGGTACGCAAATCCTCAGATCTTCATGTCGGCACAGAGCTTCAGGAAAAAGACGTTATCATCAATCAGCGGGTTCTGAGCTTTCTACAGGACTGTGAAGCAACAGCTTGAAATCAGGGAGAATTGTCTCTCTCCATATTTGAACATCCTTGACTTTCTAAAATTTTTGTGACGAGATGAAATGTATGGAGCCTCAGAAACTCCAACGAGACGGTTGCCATTCCGTTTACTAATGGTCTTTTGTGCTTTATGGCGTGATAATTCACGCGCATATTGGCCGGGAGTGTGGTAGCGGTAACGCCCACGGCTGTTCGCACGCAGTTTCTTAGCTCCCGGCCTTTTTTTGCGTCCGGCCAACGCCAATAAGATTAGCGTGCGAGGTTCCCCATGTCACAAGTCCAATTCCTTTCCACAGACGCGGCTCACGGTATGCAGCGCAAGCACTCCAAACTGTTGCGCGACCTTGACCGGGTGCGCTCCATGCTCCCGCCGGAGCTGGCCGCCCGCCTGCTGGCGCGTGTGGATGTTCCCGGCAGGGGCGGCAAGACCATACGCGCCTACCGCCTGCCAGGGGCGGCGCTGGCCCTGCTGTTCATGGGCGAGGCCTCGAAGGTAGCCGTTACCTGGGCGGCGGGCATGATAGAGTAACGCAAGGGGTCGGGCGCGAGAGGTGTCCGGCCCCTTGAATTTCAGGCTTGGCGTTGCTATCTATAGACAAAGAGCGCGAGTCGCTGAGCTGGGCTTCAAGAGTATGCGGCTTAATTTTGGTATGCCTTGATAATTTTTGTATTTATAGCATTTCCGATTGAAAATGTACATTTTCAATCTGTTCGCCGCCATTATTTCAATGAGGAGATAAAATGAAATCACAGCATAATCATATCAGCGTATCAGAAAAGTTTGTCAACGGTTTTGAAATGCTTAATATCCCTTGTGAAATTTTTTCTTCTCCACAGCAAAAAATAGAGCCATCGTGCAAATTCATTATTTGCTCTGCATTCAGGCCGGGAAAAATTTCTCAAAACAGCTCTTCAACTCCTTTGGAGAATAAAAATGCCTAGCTGGAATGCTGTTTTGCAACAGATGACAGAGTTCCAGCAACAATCTCCTATAGATATTATTCGCAGGAGATACTTGAAATCGCTTTTCAAAAAACAAACAGAAATATTATATCTTATTATTCTGGATGGTTAAGTGATCCAAGCGCCTCTGGAACAGACATTAATGATATGGATACAAATGCATTTATGGCAACTATCCATAAACTTGATTGCAGAAAAGGTCTTGACTTGATTCTTCATACACCAGGCGGGGGAATTTCAGCGACAGAGCATCTTGTCTACTACCTGAAAGAAAAATTTGGCAATAATATTAGAGCCATTATTCCACAGATGGCAATGTCAGCAGGGACTATGCTTGCATGCTCATGCAATTCTATTGTTATGGGCAAGCAATCATGTCTTGGTCCTTTTGACCCTCAATTCAATGGAATATCTGCAGAAAGAGTTTTAAAAGAGTTTGACCATGCTATAGACCATATTAAAAAAGAACCTTCATCAATACCATTATGGCAAGTAATAATTGGAAAATATCATCCAACATTTTTACAACAATGTGAATTGGCCAAAAAAAGGTCTAAAAAAATTGTCAAAAAATGGCTTACTGAAAATATGTTTTTAAATGAGGAAAATGCTGCAGAAAAAGCAGCAAGGGTTGCCCAATATTTTACAGACACAGAAGCTAATGAAGAACACGTCCGACATATTTCTATTAAAGAAGCTCAAGCATGCGGATTGAAAATATTACAACTTGAGGATGACCAAAAATTACAGGATTTAGTGTTGACTGTACATCATGCGTATATGCATACTTTTTCAAAAGCGCCTACTTTGGTCAAAGCGATAGAAAATCATATGGGCATGGGCATGTTTAATTTTTCAAATTGATTCCATATAAAAAGCCCCCGGCATCATAATGAAAAACCGGGAGCTATTTTTTTGCGGGATGTAGAGACTACTTGCCGGGGCTATGGTTCCGGCCTTCATTACGCGCCTACCGCCTGCCAGGGGCGGCGCTGGCCCTGCTGTTCATGGGCGAGGCCTCGAAGGTAGCCGTTACCTGGGCGACGGGCATGATAGAGTAACGCAAGGGGTCGGACGCGAGAGGTGTCCGGCCTTAAAAAAGAATCTTGCCCCAGGCGACCTTCGTTGTTATTTGTGAGTTGAGGTGACTGCCATGTCTATGTATGCCCCCACCCTAGAAACCTTCCTTGAAACGGAAGAGTTTATCTCGGCTGAGGAATACCTGAAGAGGCGCGAAAGCGGTGAAATAAATCCCGCTTCCGTTCGTATTGTCCCGGCAGACATGAACACCGGCGACTTTGGAGGATTCAAGGTCAAGCTCCCGGTGCCACGGTACAGAGTAACTATTGACACTCCCTTTGGAGATCGCAATGCCTGATCAGGATTTGCCAGCTCCGCTCCAAGATCGTGAAATCCTTCTGCAACAAGACGCGCATCAATATGATATTGCTAAACTCAATATCGAAGCCACGTTGCAAAACCAGCGTGAGATCAGGCAACATTTGGCGGGCGACAGGAGGACAGGCTTTATAGTGGTGATGACAATTATCATCCTGTTCTCGGCCTTTTGCTTCTGCGCCTTGTTCCTGGGCAAAGAAACACTGCTTGAAGGGCTTCTCAAGCTCCTCATTGGTTTTGTCGGTGGCGGAGGTGTCGGCTATGCCGCAGGCATCAAGAAGAGATAGCGCCTTTTGAATTGTTCAGGCCGGACGCCACAAGCGCCCGGCCTTTTGTCTGTCACTTTGCCTCTACTTGCCAAGCATAACCGCGGCTTTCATTTCGTGGTGGTGATGGCAGCCAGACGCCATGCAGATGATCTTCCAGCAGTCCTTGAGGTCGTCCAGCTCGTTGCTGTCCAGATGTCCGTTGCTTTCCTCAAGGATGTGGTCAACGGTCTTGAGCGCCTTTTCCTCGGTTTTTTCAGCGGCCCGCTTCCGCCATTCGGTGAATTCCATATATGTTTCCTCATCCACATCTTGATTTCCGGGGTGTGGCCGTCAAAGGCTGTCAAGAAAAATTCATGCCGTTAAAGCGCGTTCATTGCCGCTGATTGGCTCTGATACCCCGGAAGCTTGACGTTTTCAAAACAGGCCTCAAAAAGCCGTGCTACGCTTTTGCAAAAAGCAGGAGCGCGCCGCATGCCCATTCACGCCGACAAAATCCGCGAAATTCTCAACCGTCCCATTTTTGAAGGTCCGCAACAGTTGCGCGGCTATATTCCCTGCAATCTGACCACGGGCGGCACGGCCAACTACACGGGCGGGCCGAATCCGGAACGTTATGTGCCCATGGGCGTCAGCGGGGTGACCATCGGCACGGGCGTGGACCTTGGTCAAAAGGACAAGGACGAGCTGCGCGGCATGCGCGTGCCGCAACACATTGTTTACGCGCTCATGTATTATCTGGGCTATCGCAAAAAGGCGGCCGTGGAAAAGCTGCACAGCCGCCCCCTGACCATCAGCCGGGAAGATGCCGACGCGCTGGACGCGGCAATACTTGCCTGTCACATCGACATGATTTCCCGCCGCTACGACAAGGATGCCGGAGACGGCGTTTTTGCCGCGCTGCCCTGGCAGGCCCAGGCGGCCATTACAAGCATAATGTACCAGCGCGGCGTCAATTCCGCTTCCAGATATCCCAACACCTGGGCCGCCCTTGTGCGTCGGGACTGGACCGATGCCGCCGCGCGTCTGAAAAACGGCAGGCTGTGGAGCGGCTATCAGGCCAGGCGCGCTCTGGAAGGCAAGCTGCTTGAGGAGATTTCGTAATGTTCGGTCTGCTCAAATCCATTTTGGGCCTTGGAGAAAAGGCATTGGACAGGGTTTTTCCGGACAGGGCCAGGCTTCAGGAAAAAAACCTGGAAATCAATGCTGAAACCGAGCGCGCCAGCGGCGGCCGCATGACCCCGCGCAAGCTCTTCATGTATCTGCTGGCAGTCGATTTTGCGTGGGAAGTCATGGTGCGCCCGGTCATTGTGACCTACTGGCCGGGGGTGACTCTGCCCCCCAGCATGGCCAGGGAAATTTTGCTGGCGGTGTCCGCCATGTACGGCATGGGGTTCTGAGATGGGCGCGCAAGCTGAAAACAGTGGGGATATCTCCTTGCTCAAGGAAATTGGCGAACTCAAGGCCGATGTTTCCGGCCTGCGGTCTGAACTGTCCGGCATTCACAAACTGTTGCACGAGGCGGTCTTGACCCAGCAGCGGGACAACAGCAAGCGCCTCAGAGAAATAGACGACAGGGTGCGCAAGGTTGAGATGACTCTGGCCGAGGGCAGCGGCAAAAACGCGGGCAGCAGGGCCATGCTTGCCATGATCATGAGCATTGTCGGCGCCTTTTCCGGCTGTGCCGGGGCCGTCATCAGCAAGTTTTTTTAGAGAATACCCATGCCGCGCCAGCGCAGATATGCCAAACGCTATATGGATATGGCCCGTGAGGCCATTCTTGCCGGCAAGAGCGCCCACAAGGCGCTGGCTCTGGCGCTGGAAATCAGGCCCACGGAACTGACCGCCTGGCTTGAGCGGCAACCCGACTTTGCCTCCGCCGTGGCTGACGCGCGGGCCGAGCTGGCGCGGCGCAAGGCCGAAGCGCGACCGGCCGGCGTTGGCCGCAAGTCCAAGTATGATCCTGACATGGATGCCGCGGCCCGCCTGCACGCTGCGGCCGGCAATGATGATGCCGCCATTGCCAGGGAGCTGGGCATTTCCGTCACATCCCTGCGCAACTGGCGAGAGGCTCATCCATCCCTGCATGAAGCCATTCAGGAGGGGCGCGACCACTGGAATGTCGCCAGAGTGGAAGACAGCCTCATCATGCGGGCGAAGGGCTACAGGTATACGGAAACCACCACGGAAGTCAGCGACAGGGGCACGCGCACCGTGACGATGGAAAAAGAGATGCCGCCGGATGCCAGAGCCGCGCAGTTTGTGCTGACCAATCGCGCCCCCGAACGCTGGAAGAGCAAGCAGGAAGTGGCTCATACGCTGGAAGTCGGCCTGACCATGCCCGATGCGGTGCAGGAGCTTTTCAACAGCATCATGCACGGCGCTGACGCTGCTGGTGCGGATGATGCCGGAGACGGACAATGAACGTGAACTCTTCGCGCGCTTTTCCTTTTGTTGATCGCCATGAGGCGGCGCAAGCCTATTCCCGCATTGTCGGCACGGCCAGGGAACATGGTCCGCAGGCTGTCATCTCGGCCATGGCGGCCCTGGGGCGCACGGATCTGTTCTTTCTGCTCACGCGGCTCATGAACCGAAAGGACGCCGACAATGACTGGTGCTTTGCCCGCTGCAAGGAAGTATCCGCCGCGCCGGATGGATATCTGGATCTGTGGGCGCGTGAGCATTACAAGTCAACCATTATCACTGTCGCCCTGTCCATTCAGGACATTCTGCGCGATCCTGAAATCACCATCGGCATTTTCAGTCACACGCGTCCCAACGCCAAGGGTTTCATGGCTCAAATCAAGCGGGAGCTGGAAAGCAACGCCGTGCTGAAGGCCTGCTACCCCGATGTGCTCTATGCCCAGCCGGAAAAGGAAAGCCCGGTCTGGAGTCTGGATGACGGCCTGCTGGTGAAACGTCAGGGCAATCCCAAGGAAATGACTGTGGAAGCCTGGGGCGTGGTGGTGGGCCAGCCTATCGGCAAGCACTTCAGGCTGCTGGTTTATGACGACGTGGTCACGCCTGAAAACGTCACCAATCCGGAGCAGATCAAGAAGACCTCCGAACAGTTGCGCCTGTCCTACGCGCTGGGCGCGGAAGGTGGCGCCCGGCGCATGATAGGCACGCGCTACCATATGTTCGATACCTATGCCGAACTGCTCAAGGATAATGTTGTCCTGGGGCGCGAGTATCCGGCAACTGTGGATGGAACGGCGGACGGCGAGCCGCGTTTCCTCAGCCGCGAACGACTTGCGGAAAAGCGCCGGGAGTTCGGCCCCTACAATTTCGCGTGTCAGATGCTGCTCAACCCTGTGGCTGAAGATGCCCAGGGCTTCAAAAAGGACTGGCTGCGCTACTGGCAGCCCGCCGAGCATCTCTGGCGGCCCATGAACAGGGTCATTCTTGTGGACCCGGCCAGCAGCAAAAAGAAGGACAGCGACTATTCGGTGTTTTGTGTGGTGGGATGGAACGCGGACAACAATCTGTATCTTGTCCACGCCGAACGGGCGCGACGCAATCTGACCGAGCGCACGGCCACGGTATTCCGGCTGGCGCGGCAGTTTGATCCCCTGTTCGTGGGCTATGAACAGTATGGCATGCAATCGGATATTGAGCACATTCAGAGCGAGATGGCGCGGCTCAACTACCACTTCGCCATCCGTCCCCTTGGCGGCAAAACAGCCAAAATCGACCGTATCAGGCGGCTTGTCCCGTGGTTTGAGACGGGCCGCTTCTTCTTGCCCGTGCAGGCCAGTTTCACGGATGAGGAAGGACGCATACGCAATTTCACCACCGAATTTGTGGAAGAGGAATTTTCCTCATTCTCCGTCTGTGCGCATGACGACATGCTGGACTGTCTGGCCCGCGCCGTGGACCCGGATATAAGCGTGCCTTTTCCCGATGCCGCGGACGGACGCAGCGCCGTTGAAAAGGAACTGGACCGCATACGCCAGTCCAGCAGACTGCTGAACGGCAATGCGCACGGGCTCAGGTACGCCTATGACTGTCAGAGGGGCATATGAGCGTCAGATACCGCTTTACCCCGGCCGACACGCCAGCGTTGCGGCGGCTGCCCTTTGAACGCATGGAGTCCGAAGGCATGACGCGATCCGTCATCTGGAACCGTCTTGCCCCCTGCCTGCTGGACTGGCTGGAATGCGTCAACCCGCAGCATGCGTTCTGCTGGCTGGCCCATGACCGAAACAATGCCCTTGCCGGGGCGGTCTGGCTCAATCCCGTCATGGGGCGGTGCGGCTGTGCGCATTTCTGCATTTTCAGGGCCGCGCGGGCTGACTGGAAAAACCTTGGGCGTCAGGCTGTGGCGCATCTGTTCCGGGCGCTCCCGCTGGCCGCACTGCTGGCCGTCTGGCCCGCGCATTATCGCCATGTGACCAGGGCGGCAAAGTGCTGGGGCTTCGGCAAACCGGTCTTGCTGCCCAAAGCCTGCCACATGCCCCGCGTCCACAATCCCGCGCGCTGTCGTGACGGATTCATGGCCGTGCTGCACAATCCACAGGGAGGAATCTGAATATGGGCGGCGTTGGCAATTTCATTTCATCCATTTTCGGCGGCGGTCAGAGCGCGCCCGAACCTGTGACGTATGAGGCCGAGGCCGCGCCGCGCGAAGCGGAACAGGAGGCGGAGGCTTCGAGCGTGCGCGATGAGGAAAGGCGCAAACTGCGTCAGAGGCGGCAGATGGGCGGCACGCTGCTCACGTCTCCCCTGGGCGTCACCGGCGGCGCCAGCGGCGCGGGCGCGTCCCTGCTGGGGCGCTCCGGCCTGAATTGAGGACTGTGACGTGGATTTGAAAGAGATCAGGCAACTCGTCGGGCATCTGGAAAGCCTGCGCTCAAGGCGTCTTGCCCAGCAGCACGAACTTGGCCGCCTGATTCTGCCCTCGCGCGGCCTGTTCCAGGGGGAGGATACGGAAAGCCTGCGCGAGTCAAACCTGTTCAATCCCGCTGCCAACCGCGCCCTGCGCAAGGCGGCCGCCGGCATGACCCAGGCTGTCACGCCGGCCAGCAATGCCTGGTTCAGACATGCCTTTCTGCTGCGCGACGACCGCGAGGCCACGGGCGGCAACGAGTATGTGGACGCGGTGGATACTCTGCTGCGTTCCGTGCTGTCCGCCGGCGGCTTTTACCGGGCCATCCACGCTTTCAACAAGGAATTGCTGGGCTTCGGCTGCGCCCTGCTGGGCTGTGAGGAAAGCCCGCGCACGGTGGCCCGTTACTTCTGCCAGACCTGCGGGACCTACTGCGTGGCGCTGGACGAGGACGGCAATCTGGACGTTGTGGCCCGCCGTCTGCTGATGACCCCGCGCGAAATGGCCCGGCGTTTCGGCGAAGACAGTCTGTCCGCTGTCACCCGGCAAAAGCTGAAAAGGGAAGCCTATGAGCTCATTCCGGTGCGCCATGTGGTACAGCGTCGGATGGAACGCGACCCGAACCGCATGGACCGGGACAATATGCCCTGGGGCTCCTGGTGGTACGAGGAGAACAACGCGAACGACTTCCTGCATGTGGGGGGATTTCCCTTCATGCCTTTCTTCTTCACGGTCTGGGAAGAGGCGCGCGGCGTGTACGGGGTCGGCCCCGGCGACGAGGCGCTGGCTGACCAGAAAGGCGTTGAGGGCTGGGAAACGCGCAAGGCCGTTGGCGTGGAAAAGATGATTGACCCGCCGCTTGTGTCGCAAGGGCCGCTCAAGGCGTATGTGGATGCCTCGCCGGGAGCCGTTGTTCCCTCCAGCGGTTTCGGCGCGGACAGTCTCAAGCCGCTCTATGAAGTCAATTTCGGCCCGGCCGTGCGGCATGTGCAGGAAGAGATCAATCAGATTTCCCTGCGTCTGGAAGACGTGATGATGGCCAACATCTTCGCCAACATGAGTCTTGAGACGCGCCCGGCCGGCATGACCATGACCGAGTACATGGACCGCCGCAGGCGCAGCGCCGAACTTATGGGGCCCACGGTGTCCAGCTATGAACCGCGCATACTCTCGCCCGTGCTGGAAAGCACGTTTGCCCTGCTGGATGAATACGGGCTGCTGCCCCAGCCGCCGGACGGGCTTTCTCCTTTCGCTTCGCTCAATGTTTCCTATCAGTCGCCCATGGCCCAGATGCTTGAACAAAGCGGGGCCGTGGCCATCCAGAATCTTTTTGAACTGGCCGCTCCCATGTTGCAGGTTGTGCCGGAGCTGACGGACAAGATCGACTTTGAGCAGGCCATTGACGAACTGGCCCAGCGTCTGGGCGTGCCCGCCTCTGTGATCCGCTCCGATGAAATGGTGGCCGCCATGCGGCGGCAGCGGGCCGAAGCGCAGGCGGCGCAACAGCAACAGATGGCGGAAGCGCAGATGATCCGGCAGATGGCGAATCTGGGCAACGTGAAAACCCGGGGAACCGTGGCCGGTGAGGTTCTGGGAACAGAACAGGGAGGCGAATCGGCATGAAAAGGCCGGAGGAATTGGCCGCTGAACGGCAGGCTCAGGAGCGGGAAGAACGGCAGGCGCGCATTGATCTGCGGGATGTCTTGCGGACCGAAGCCGGCCAGCGCGTCTTCATTCGCCTGCTGGGCATGCTGAAAATCAATGAACAGTTGAGGGACGCGGCTGATATGAACTGGCACAACGCGGCTCAGTTTATATTGAATGATATCGCCGCCGCCCATCCGGCTGTCTGCGTGCGGATTATGGCGCGGCTGCGCGGCATCGGCGGCGCTGAACTTTTGCAACCTGAGGAGGAAACTCATGTCTGAAGACATCACCCCCGGCGCAACCTCGCTGGAAGGCGGCACAGCCCCCGCCGACAATCCCGCGGCGGATACTCCGACGCCAGCGGATTCCCCCGCGCCGGAAGGCGGCGCGCCCACGAGCCAGCCAACCGACTGGCGGACGGGCTTTCCTGAAGCCTGGGGCGAGAAACTGAAGGATGTGGAAAGCGCCGATGACGCCCTGAAGGCTCTTGAGCGCGGCTTGTCCTACACGCCCGCGCTCAAGCCGGAGGATGTCGAGCTGAAATATCCCGACGGCATGCAGGTGGATGAGGGCGTGCGCGACAATTTCCGCCAGTTCTGCGTGGATAAGGGCATTACCCCGGCCCAGGCCCAGGCGTTGCTGGACTGGCAACTGGCCGCCAACAGGGAAATTGCGGACGCGGTCATGGCAAGGGGCAAGGCCGAGCTGCAAAAGCTCTGGGGCAGCCGTTTTGAGGAGAACAGCGCCATGGCCCTCAAGGCCGTGGTGAATCTGGACAGGCGCATGGGCGGAAAACTGTCCGAAGCTCTGGCTTTCAGCGGCATGAACAACAACCCCGTGCTGGTGGAGGCTTTTCACCATATCGGCACGCTTATTTCCGCGGACGCCCTTTCCGGCGGCAAGGCCGCTCCGGCTCAGGACAAAGCGGAAACGGCGGAAGAAACCTATAACGGCATGTTCAAATAGCGAGGTAAGCAATCATGCCCGACATGATCCCGCAGACACTCAAGGAAATCGCTCTGGACAAGGCGAAAAAACGCCCGGAACTGGTGGACTGCCTCACCGAGGATTCCCCCATTCTGGGCATGCTCAAATGGATTCCGGCCACGCATGGACTCTGGAACGTGGAAGAAGTGCTGGCCAGCGTGCAGGGTCCGGCCTTTGGCGAACTGGGCGCGCCCCTGCCCAGCATGAAGGCGGACGCCAATTTGCGCCAGACCTATGTCTCCGTGCTGGGCGGCGAAATGGAAGTGAGCAAGGACAAGGCGGATCAGTTCGGCGGCGCGCCCAAGTATTTCGCCCGGCGCGAGTCCGCCATCCTCAGGAAGGCCGGCAGCGACACCGAGCTGGCCATCTGGCGCGATCACTGGCGCAAGGCCGCTCTGACCAGGAAGCTCCACACCAAGGGCAAGGCCACGGCCAACGCCTATACCGTCATGGTGGTTCGTTTCGACAAGGAAATCAATATCGGCATCTATGACCCCAGCGGATTCAATCAGGGCCGTCTTGTGGACATTTCGCCCATCAACGGCGGCAACCTTTATCATCTGCGCAGCCAGGAAGGCGTGCTGGGCTACGGCGTCGAGTATCGTGGTCGTTTCGGCTGGCAGAATCTCGCGCCCGAACGCTCGGTGCATGCCATCGTCAATGTCAACGCCGCCAACCTGCCCAGCCTGGACCAGCTGGAAGACGCCATTGCCGCGGTGCGCGGCACGGCGGAAAATACCTACATCTTCGGGCATCACAAAATCCTGCAGAAAACCATGAGCGCCATCAAAAAGGAATACCTGCAAATGACCATCAATGACGGTTCCATGAAAACCGTTATTGGCGACATCAATGGCGTGAAGCTGGTGGGCTCCTACAACCTGCCCGACGGCACGGAAGCCGCCGTCAATTAGGGAGACGAACCATGAGCAAGACCTTTGAATACGGCGCTGAAAACCGCTGGCATGATCAGTATTTCGCCCGCGCCCTGGCCGTGACGGCTGACGGTATTGATACGGACGCGCTTTCCGTGGGCGCGCATCACGGCTCCCTGTGCGTGACGCTGGCCGCCAATGGCGACGGCGTGAACGCCACGGAACTGTGCATGAGCATTCTGGAAAGCGACGAGGCCGCCGGAAACTTTGAGGAAAAGACAGACGGCCCCACGCTGATGGTCTCCGGCGCATTCGAGGACGGGGCCATACTGGCCAGGCTTGTGCTGCCGGACTGCAAGGACTTTGTGAAAATGCACCTGGAAGGGACGCTGACCGGAAAGGTTGACGTTTTCCTCAACTATCTGGCCCGGTAGGAGGTTCAGCATGATTGCCGAGACCAGCGTTATCGCCCGCTATATCGTGACGGATGGCGTGCTTTCCTACGCCGTTCCCTTTCCCGTTTATGACGAAAAGGACGTGCGCGTGACATTCTCCGTTGACGGCAGAGCGGAGACAACGCTGGTCTTGAATTCGGACTACACTGTGGCTGTGCTGTCCTCCGGCGGCGGCATGGTCACGCTGAAAGCAGGGGGAATAGTGCCGGCGGGAGCGGCGCTGGCCGTAATTTCCGCTATCCCGGCCACGCAGGAGGCCGATTTTTCGTCAACCACGGATGTGGATACCGCAACCCTGGAAACGCAGCTTGATCGTCAGGTCCAGATGATTCAGCAGCTTTCCGCCGAGCTGGACAGGGCCATAAAAGTTCCGGCGGCATCGGAACAAGGGCCGGAGGAGCTGAGCGCCGCACTTTTCAAGTCCGCCGATGACGCCGCCGCATCCGCCGCGCAGGCCGCGCAAAGCGCCAGAGAAGCCAGGGATTCCGCCGCCAGGGCCGCCGAAATCAAGGCGGCCGCCCTGCGGGAACTGCGGGAGGAAGGGAACGCCCAGGCTGACCGGCTCAACGATCTGGCAAACAACCATGTGCTGACCTTTGAACGTGAGGTGGAACGGGCGCATGCCGAAGCCGACCGGGCCGAAGACGCGGCGGAACGCGCGGAGCAGATAGCCGTCCTGGCCCAGGGCGAAAACATGGAAGCCACCATGACGCTGGCCGTCGCCGTCAGCGCCGGGCAAACCCTGGCCCTGCCTGTGACCTATCTGGTGGGGCGCAATGCTCTGCGCCTGAACTGGGAAGGCGTGGAGCTGTTCCGCAACGTGTCCTTTGAAGAGGTGGGCGAGAAGGATACGGCATCCTCCACCGTCAGAATGCTTTTGAATATCCCGGCTGGCAATCGCCTCAATGTCTGGTCTGTGGCCAGCAACGTGGCGCGCGGCGTGCAGCAGGCCGAAGAGGCGGCGCGCGCCGCCGCTGATGAAGCCAAAAAGGCGGCGGCAGAAAGCGCGGACAGTGCCAATGCGGCGGCGGACGCCGCGCGGGAAGCCGAAGCCCATGCCGACCGCGCGGCAATCCAGGCGGGCATTGCCGGAGATGCCGCCCAGGAGGCCACGGAGCAGGCCGACCGCGCGGAGGAAGCGGCGGACGATGCGGAGCGCGCGGCCCGCAAGGCGCAGGCGGCGGCCTGTCTGGCCGGCAATGGCAGGATAACCGTGCTGCGGGATACGGCTTTTCTGGAAGACGTGCCAGAGGGCTTCTATGCCATTGATCCGGGCTTGATAGTGGCGGCTACCTGCCCCATTCCCCTGACCAGCCTTGACGAGCTTGAAGACGCGCCGCCCCTGGACTGCTTTTTCATCCTGGGCGGGAAAATGGAATGTCCCCCCTGTCCGCCGGATTCCGGAAACGGAAACGGGGACGGAGATGGAGATGGGGACGGAGACGGCACAGGCCCGGACAATCCCGACAGGCCTGATCCAGCGCCGCCCCTGACCCTCTGCGGCAAGCGGCGGAAACTGTCACTCTGACCACCAAAGGAGATTCATCATGGATATTACCCCTTTTGACACAGACCTTTACCAGAAAATCGGCGAAGAAATCCGCAAGCTCAATCCTTCCACCACAGCCGGCCAGGTCATGCTGTCCAATGGCGGAAACGTGGAAGCCGTGCTGACAGCCCTGAAGACTGTCGTTGAAAATTTCCTCTCCGGCGATCCGGACGACAATAGCGTTCTTGACCGGCTGAAAGAACTTGTGGCCGCCATTGAAGCCAACAAGGACAGCATTGACGCCATTGTGACCGATACCGTCAGCAAGGCTGAGCTGGAGGCGCTGACCACCTCTGTTAATGAGCTGACAGCCAAGGCCCACACGCACGCCAACAAGTCCCTGCTGGATACGCTGGATGAGGATGCGGACGGCAATCTGACCAGGAACGGCAAGCAGGTGGGCGGCAAGTACGGGGCTTATGTGACCGTGGGCCCGGAAGATCCCGGCTTTGCGGATGCCGTGGCCGCCCTGAATCTTTCGGACGGCGCATTCTTTACCGTGGTCAGCAATGTGGAATCGTAATGAAGATTCAAAAATTGTTCCAGATGGTAAGGGGCAAGCCGGTTGAAGTGCCTGTGGACGAGACGACTACGACTGAGAATGCGGCAGAGTACTCGCCGGAAGAAAAGGTTGTCGGAATCTGGATTGACGGACGGCCTATCTACCGCAAGTCCTGGTTCAATGTTCGGTATGGAACGCTAGGCGCGCTGATTCCAAATATTGACGTATCCGCGCTCAATATCGACAAGGTAATTTCAATAGACGGCATTCGACGTCCGATCGGGTCGGTTGGCAACTTCGCTCAGGCCAGTAATATGTTTGCATATTATGAACACCCGTTCATTAAGAGTACAGTAATAACAGGCATACAAAACATAGGCAATGGGGAGTATGGCTGTATTACTATAGATTATACAAAACGCTAATTATGTATTGGATAAGGAACGGTTAGAAAATGTTACAGGAGAGATAGATAATGGCTGCTAATCGTGCTTTTCAAATTATAAAGGGCAAGCCGATCGAAATGCCAGTGAGTAAGGAGGTAGTTACGGTCGAAAATGCGATAGAGTACTCAGCGGAAGAAAAGGTTGTCGGGACCTGGACTGACGGACGGCCTATCTATCGCAAGTCCTGGTTCGATATTTCGTATAATAGTTCTGGTACGTTGGGAATTTATATTGGCGTACAAGACCTCAACATCGATCAAGTGCTTTCAATAAAAACCGCTCGTAGAGTGGCTGGAACAACTAATAACGGTTATTCTCAGAGCTCTAATGCGTTTGTTTATTATTCCGGCCAGGATCTTAAGGGTACAAAAATAAGCGGTGTGAGCACGGTATCCGCTGGTACGTATATCCACATTACTATAGAGTATACAAAAAAAGAATCAGTACAAACGCAAGATAATTATGTCGCATATGAAGAGACATCCACTGATACGGAAAAAGCATAAGAGAAATCGCAATGGAATCTAATACTCCAAAGATTGAAGCGCGCGTGAAGGCGCTGGAAGAAAAAACTTCATCCGCCATCGACCTCAAGGAGGTGGGGGATGGCCTGGACCTCACATCAGGCGTTCTTTCGCTCAAATCGCATGCGTCTGCTGATGGAAATACCTATGGAAAAGGCTCTCCGAACCTGTTCGGACATCTCAAGGTAATTGACTCCTATGAGGGCGATGCCCCAACAGCCGCGGATGGCGTAGTGCTGTCTCCCGCAGGCATTGAGAAAATGATCGAGAATGCCGGCCTTGGGGATATCACTCCCGACTGGACGCAGAACGGCAACAGCGATTTGGGAACAGTGCTTTCGGATGGCAGTTTGCTTATCACAAAAAGTGGAACGTTCACCGTGCCGGCTACGGGGGTTTATTCGGTATCTGTAGTCGGAGGCGGGGGCAATGGGGGCAGTGTTACTTTCCAGGCTCAAGCTGGTAGTAATACTGGTATGCCCAACTATGGCGGCGGCGGAGGTGGTGGGGCGGGTCTGTATACTACTGCTAATCTTTCGCTTGCGAAGGGCGCTAAGATACAGGCTACTGTAGGGGCAGCCGGTGGAACTACAACATTTTCCACAGTTACTGGAGTTGGCGGAGGAGGTGGCGGCAATGGGTCATATACGTCTTACAGTATAAGCGGGACTGGTGTCGGAGGAGCTCTAGGCACTTCTTATGGATATGGAGGCAGCAAAGGTGGTTCAGGCACCGAACATTCCTGTATAGGTGGATCTGGCGCTAGTTCAAACTTTCCTGTCCTCGGTGGAACTGCAAAGGCTGGCGGCATGTGGAATGCCGGTGATTATAGAGCATCTGGCGGCTCGGCCGGTTCCGGATATGGCGCTGGCGGTGGTGGCGGAGGCGGTGGGTATCCACTTGGCACTATGAACGGATCAGTTGCTTCTGGTGGAGCTGGAAGCCAGGGTGCTATCCTTGTGATGCGTGTTTCTTAATAAAAGTAAGAGGTCATAATATGGCTGGCACTTATTATTCTCCATCCGGCAATGCTGAAATCTGGGACACTCCCCCGGAAGGCTATATCTCCGAGGATGAATGGAATGCTGCCAGAGCCGCTGAGGCTGAGGCTGCCTGGGCTGAATACAATGCGTTGCCCAATGTAAAAAAGCGTACTCTGCTGATGATTGACGCCGCCACCAGCGCGGCCATTCTCGCGGGCTTCGATTACGAAACGGATCCCGGCACGGGCACGCCGGAGAAGCTGCATTTTTCCTATGACAGCTTCGACCAGCAGAATTTCTCCGATTCGGCCATTGCCATGCAGTTGGGCGCGGCCACCGCGTCCGACGCCATTCCCACATCCACGCCCTGGAACGCCTACCGCAATTATACGCCGGAGACGGGCGGCGAACTGGTGGTGCTGCAACTGACGGCGGCGACCTTCCTGCCGCTGTATGCGGCGGCCCTGAACCACAAGGCCACGAAGATGGCCGAAGGCAGCGCGCGCAAGGCGCTGGTGGAATCCGCCGACAGCGTGGAGGCCGTGCAGGACTTGCTGGCCCGCTGGGAGCTGTAGGCCGTGCCGGGGGAAATGCGCTATGGCAAGGCGGTCCTCATTGGGCTTGATCAGCTTGTTAACGCTCTTCTTGGCGGATGGCCGGACGAAACGCTGTCCAGCCGCGCTTTCCGCTGGAGAATGGACGGCGTGCGGAAATGGCCCTGTCTGGTCATTGATGCCCTGTTCTTCTGGGACAGGGAGCGGCGGGGTGAATTTACCTTCCGGCACTGCGCGTTGAGCTACAAGAGCGAACGAGAACGACTGCAACAGCCGCCGGAGTTGAGGTAGGAGGGAAACATGCGCCATAGCCGTACCAGCATTATCAACACAGCGCTCATGCGTGTGGGGGCTCAGGGCGTTACCGCCGCTTTTCAGGATTCGCCTTCAGCCCAGACAGCGGCAGCCGCCTATGACCGGTCACTGGCCTACTGTCTGTCCCTGCACCCCTGGGCTTTCGCCCTCACGCGCGCCGCCCTGGCCCGCGGCACGGAAAAAGCGGCGCCGGGCTGGCGCTTCTGCTACCCCCTGCCCCCGGACTGCCTGCGCGTGGCGGATGCCGTCAGCATGGGCCAATGGGGCGCACAACGTCTCTCCTACAGCCTGGCCGGCGGCAACTTGCAGACGGATGCCGACGCTGTGACCATCAGCTATGTCAGCGCCAAATCCGCGGATTTCCCCGACGCTTTCGCCGATGCCCTGGCCTGGCGCGTGGCTCTGGAGATTTCCCCCTACGTTCAGCAGGGCGGCAACGCCCGTGACTATCTGGAAATGTTCGAGCGCGCTCTGGATCGGGCCAGGGTGGAAAATGACGCGCAACAGCGGCCGGGGCGCGTCTGTCATTCCTCATTTCTCAGGGAACGCATGGTGCTCTGATGCCTGTCTGCCATATTCAGAATGTTCTTAACGGCGGCGAGATAACGCCGCTCCTGCGCGGACGTGTGGACCAGCCCCGCTATGGCACGGGCGCGCGGGAAATGCGCAATTTTGTGCCCATGCCCCAGGGCGGCGTCACCCGCCGGCCCGGCACGCGTTTTCTGGGCATGGCGCGCGACAATGCCGCGCGGCTGATTCCCTTTGTCTTTTCCGCCACGCAGGGACGCATGCTGGAGTTCGGGGACAGGAGCATGCGCGTCTGGCTGCCTGACGGGCGTCTTGTGGCTGATGAAGACGGCGCGCCCAGGGTTTTTGAATCGCCCTATGCCGCCGCGGACCTGCGCTCACTGCGTTTTGCCCAGTCCGCCGACGTGCTCTACTTCGCGCATGAGGGCTATGCCCCGCGCAAGCTCTCCCGCCATGCCGATGACGACTGGCGCTGGACCACGCCGACTTTCATGCCCGGCATTGCCGCGCCGGGCGCGCTGACTTTGCAAGCCATCGAAAAAGATTACAACGGCGACGATTCCACCAAGCAGTATACCTATGCCGTCACCGCCGTGGACAAGGACACAGGGCAGGAATCCAACATCAGTCCGGAAGCCGCCATTACGGCCAAGGCCCTCAACTCCGTGAGCCTGATCATTCGCATCACCTGGCGGCCCGTGCCGGGCGCGGCCTACTATCGTGTTTACAAGAAAAAGTATGGCATGCTTGGTTTCATCGGCAAGGCCAATGAGGATTGCACATTTGATGATGAAAACATCGGCGCCGATACCGAGGACACTCCGCCGGAGCACAAGAACCCCTTTGAGAAAGAGGGCGACTGGCCTTCGCGGGTTTTCTTTCACCAGCAGCGTCTGGGCTGGGCTTCCACAGTCAACAGGCCGATCACCATATGGCTTTCGCGCACAGGCGAATTCGAGAGCATGGCCGCGTCCACTCCCCCCAAGGATGATGACGCCATTGAAGTTACCCTGGCGGCCACGCAGGCAAACCGTATCGCCTGGCTGCAACCGGACCGGCAATCCCTGATCTTCGGCACAGAGGGCAGCGAGTGGACGCTTTCCGCCAGCGAAGGCGTGGCGCTGACGCCCTCCAATGCCGGATTCGAGATGCAGACCAGCAACGGCGGGGATGACGCCGTGGCGGCCATTTCCGCCGGAGGCGGCGTCATCTATGTGCAGCGCGGCGGCAGGGCCGTCCGCCAGTTTGCCTACAACTACGGCGCGGACAAATACCTTGGGCAGGATTTGACCCTGCTGGCCAGGCATATGCTGCGCGATACCTCCATTGCCGCATGGGCCTATCAGCAGGAGCCGCATGCCGTCATCTGGTGCGTTCTCACCGACGGCAATCTGACCGGGCTTACCTATATGCCGGAACAGGAGGTCATGGGCTGGCACAGGCATGACACGGACGGATGGTTCAGGGATGTGGCCGTTATTCCCGGCGTGCCCGATGACCAGGCATGGTTTCTGGTACAACGGCATTGCGGGCTCTGCGTGGAACGTCTGGACGCCTTCTTTGATTCCGAAGAGCTTTCCGAAGCCTGGTTTCTGGACAGCGCGCTCAATTACCAGGGCGCGCCCGTCACGCGCTTCAGCGGTCTTGACCATCTGGCGGGCCGGGCTGTGCAGGTTTTTGCCGATGGCGGAACCGTGGACGGCCTGACGGTGGATGCGGATGGCGGCCTGACCCTGCCCCGTCCGGCTGGCAGCGTGCATGCGGGCCTGCCCTATGTCTCGCGTCTCATTCCCAACCTGCCGGAAATCCAGACCCAGCAGGGGTCCAGCATGATGCGCAACCGTAAAATCACGGCGGTGCGTCTGCGCGTATACCGCAGCATGTCTTTCATGGCCGGGCTGGACGCGGACAGGCTTGTTCCCATTGTGGACAGGCATATCCGCGCCGGGGCGTTTCAGACCAGGCCATTTTTCAGCGACGGGACGGATCTGGCTCTGGACGCCTGCGGCGGCTGGGCCGATGAAACGCCGCTGATCATGGAGGTGCGCGGCGCCACGCCGCTGACCATCCTGGCTTTGCTGACAGCCCTGGATGTTTCTCCGTATTCCGGGAAGGGAGGTTTCTGATATGGGCGCTACCGCGCTTGCTCTGACCATGGGCGGGCTTTCCGCCATTTCCAGCCTGTCGCAGACGCGACAGCAGAACAGACAGGCCCAATACCAGCAAGCCCAGATGGAGGCCAACGCGGCCGCCGCGCGCAATCAGGCAAGGATCACGGCAGAGAAGGGGCGGCTTGAGGCCGAGAATCTTGATCGCGAACGTTCCGCCCTGCGGCGGCAATATGCTGATGTGCAGGCCGGCAATGCGGCCAGCCTTGGGGCGCTGGGCGTGGATATGTCCAGCGGCAGCGCGGCGGCCTCTCTGGAGGGCAACGCCAGCCGCTTTGCCGCCGATGTGGGGAGCAATCGTTACCAGAAGGCCGTGAGCCAGTGGGAAACCAGCGAGAATATCAAGGCGCAGATGGCCAATGCGCGGAATTACGAAAACGCGGCATCCTGGTACGGCTCCACGGTGAAGAATCTGGGGCAGTCCCTGTTCACCGCGGGAATATCCGGGCTGGCCTCCGGCATCAGCGCCTATGCCCTGGCCGGAGGATTCGGCGGCGGAGGCGGCGCCGCGAGCCAAGGCATTGGCGGCGACATTATCCAGGGCAGTCGGAACGTGGTCAACAACCTGCGCGCCGGGAATGTGATCCGCGCGGGCGCGCGGTATGCGCGGTAGGGAGCATTCATGGCCATACGCATTCAGCAGTACAGCGCGCCGCCCCGGCGCATCCAGGCCGGGAGCGTTGACCCCGGCTTTTCCAATCCCCTGATCCGTGACGCCGGGCGCAACGGCACGGCTGACGTTGTTGACGCCATGCTCAAGGCGGGCATGCAGATTACCGAGGTGGGCATCAGGGAGTACGTCAAGGACCAGACCACGGCGGTTTCCCAATCCCTTCTGAATCTGCAAAGCGAACTGAACGCGGAACGTGACCGCTACATGGCCCGGAACAAGGGGCGGAACGCCATCGGCGCGGGAGATCATTTCAGAAGTTTTGCCGATGCGGCCGTGCAGCGCCATCTTGATGACGGTCAGTTCTCCGGACGATTCCGCGAGATGTTCATGCGTCAGGCCGCCGGAACCGGCCTGCACTTTACCGAGCAGGGACGGGCTTACGGGCGGCAGCAGAAAAGCGCCTGGGAAGGCTCTGTGCTCAAGGGCGACCTTGCGGAATTTGAACAGCAGGTGGCCCAGAATTATGACAATCCGGAATGGATCGAATTCAACATGCGGGGATTGCGCCAGCGCATGGAAGCCATGAATCCCGGCATGGATCACCGGGCCCTGTATCAGGAGCTGGATTCCCTTGTGTCCAGAAGCCGTCTGACCGGACTGATCGCCGACGGGCGCTATGATGAAGCTGAAACACTGCTGAGCGGGGGCAGTGGCGGCGGGGGACGATTCTCCGGCAAGCTTCCGGCTGATGTCGCGGCGCTGGCGCAAAAAGAGGCGGCGGCGCAAGGCGTTGATCCCGCATTGGTCATGGCGGTTATCGCACAGGAAAGCGGCGGCAGGCAGAATGCTGTTTCCAAGGCCGGCGCGCGCGGGCTCATGCAGCTTATGCCGGGCACAGCCAGGGAGCTGGGCGTCAATCCTGATGACGCCAGCGAGAATGTGCGCGGCGGCGTGACCTACCTCAAGCAGATGCTGAAACGCTATAACGGAAATCAGGAACTTGCGCTCATGGCCTATAATGGTGGGCCGGGGCGGGTTGACGCATGGCTGAAGTCCGGCGGGGCTCTACCTGAAGAAACCAGGAATTACGCCCCCGCCGTGCTGCGGCGTATGGACCAGGGTGGCACAGGTGGTTCCCTGGCCGGCCTCTCCCCGGCTGAAAGAATGAAGTTCCAGGGAATGATTGATGCGGGCGTCAGAAAAAAGAATGAAGAGGCCGTGGCAACGCAAGTGCAGTCTCTTGTGGATTCCACACAGGGGCTGGATGACGAAAGCCGCGCGGCAACGGTGTACAACGCTATCAATCAGATAGCGGATGCAAGGCTGCGCGCTCAGATGCGCGGTCTTGCGGAAGCGCAACTGGAATTCATGCGCAAAAGCGAAGCGGCGAACAACGCCGCGGAAGCCAGAAAACTGGCGGCTGAAACCATGAACATGCCGCCGACCGAACGGGCCATGCTTTTTTCGCAAAGAGGCGTGCCAACGCAGGTTGTCAACCTGACCACGGAGATGCTGGCCAAAAGAGTGCGGACAGACCCCGTGGCCCTGTCACAGGCGAAAATGGACATTTCCAACGGCGTGAGCGTTGAGGAAGTTTCCGGCAAGTATGGGCCGCTCATCAATGAGAAGGATATGCAGGAGCTGAGCGTCCTTTCCGCCAATGAGGGAATGAAAAGGGCCAATCGCGAGCAAACGGCATTTTTCAATGAAATGGCGGGCAAGTCCGGCCTTGACGCCAAGGATGAGGATGACAGGAATTTTCTCAATGAACTGAAAACGCTCTATGATGAAAAAATTGCCAACAAGGATTTCGGGACGGCGCAGGAGCAGAAGAACTGGCTGTATGAGCGGTTGAGCAGGCGCGTAAAACCCAGAACACTATGGTTTGACTCCAAATACACGCCGCGCAAAGCGTTGGGCCGCACTGACGCCTACATTCCCGTGCCCCCGTGGGAGGTGGACAATATCAGGCGGCAGCTTGTGGCAAGGCACGGCATTGACAATCCCACGCCGGAGCAGATTCAGGAGACATACAACAACTACTGGTGAGAGCATGACGAGAGACTATTCCGCCGCCATTGACGCTGTTTTTGGCCCCGTGGAAGAAGCCGCGCCAGCGCCTTCGTTCACGCTTCCGGCGGATGCCGCCAATACCTCCGGCGGCATCAACGCCGCCCTGGACGCCATGCCCGGCATGGTGGAGCGGGGGGCGCGGGAAAGACTGACGCCGGCGCCAGCGCCCCTTGCGCCGGAATTTCCCTGGAGCAACCCCACCGCCGCCTGGTACACGCCGCCGGAAGAAAAAGCCGCTGAAGGCATTTCCACGCAAATGTTGCGCGGGCAGATGGCGGAACGTGAAATCACGCGCCATGCGCTTTTTCCCGAAGGAGAGAATGACGACGGCGCTGGCGGCCTGCTGCGGGCTTCCTTCATGCTCAATAATGCCTCACGCTACAGCCAGGATGACATCTTCACGGCCGCGACACTTTCCGCCGCCAATGGAATGCCCTTTGACCTGACGCTGGACAGTCTGGACAAGGCCAGAGACATGCTGACCGAATTCACGCCCGCCAATGTCAGGGACTTTGCGCCTGGCTTTTTGCGGCTGGTGCAGTATGACTATGATTCCGCCATGCTCTGGCGGCATGATATCCCCACAGCCAACGCCATAGCCGGTTCCTTTGACTTCACGCCGGACGAGGACTCCCGCGCTGCGGCGCTGGGCAGGGGCCTGAGCGGCGCGGGAACCATGCTTCTGCAGGTGGGCGTCAATCTTGGCCGCATGGGGCTGGAAGGGCTGGCCGCTCTGGCGCGCGGCGTGGACGAGAACTACCAGCCCGCTGCTCTGGCGGACAGGCCCATGGCGGCCGCCCTGCTGGAAACGTCGGATACCATGCTCGACTGGGTGCGGCAATTGAGCGAAAGGCAAAAGGAAATCAGCGCGGAATCGCCTCTGGCGGGCATGAAGGTCTGGGACAATCCCGAAGTGCTGCTTGATTCCCGCTGGTGGCTGGAAAACACGCCGCAGGCGGCGGCATCCCTGCTGCCCATGCTGGGGGCCTACGCCACGGGCGGCAAGCTGGCCGCCGGCCTGATGGGCCTAGCCATGAACGGCAATGAAGTCTATGTGGATCTGCTGAATGCCGGAATGGAGGACAATACCGCAACGCGGCTCTGGTCCCTGACGGGCGGCGTGGCCATGAGCGCCCTGGACGTGGTGGGCCTGACCGGCATTCTGGGCGGCAGGGAGGCCGTCAGGGCCGCCGTGAAAACAGCCCTTGCCACAGCGGCCAGGGGGGGACTGAAAGACGCGGCGGCCTATGCGGGCAAGGGCGTGGTCACGGGCTACCTGTTTGAGGGCGGCACGGAGTATGCGCAAAACCTTGTCAAGGCCGGCATTGAAGCCATGGCCAGGGGCAAGGATTTTGGCGGCGTTGTGGCCGCCATCGGCGAGGCCGCCATACAACTGGAAGATTTCATTCTCGGCGGCCTCATGGGCGGCGTGATTCGTGGCGGGCATGACGTGGTTCAGGTGCGGGGAGAACGACGGCGGCAGGCTCTTCAGGCCAGCATTGCGGCGGCGGCCAAATCGGAAGAAGTGACGGAGGCCCGCGCCGAAGTGGAAGCCATCGTGCGGGACAATGCCGAAGCGCAGCGGCGCATGGCCTTCGCGCAGTCTCTGCTGCAAACAGCCGAAGCGGCGGACAGTTCCGCCCTGCATCAGGCGGACCCGGCCATCTTTGAACGCGAGGCGGAAAAACTCATGCCCGAAGACGCGCGTTCCGTATGGCTGGATGTGGATATGGTGCGGGAGTTCGCGGGCGAGGATAACGCCCGCCTGGAAGCCCTGGGCCTTTCCCCGCGGGATATGGCTGACGCCGTGCAAATACAGGCCGGATCAGTACGCGTGCCCACGGTGCGGCTGGTGTCGCGCTTTCAGGGCGAGGACCGGATACTGTTGTTGCAGAGCGCCCGCATGACGCCCGATGGCATGACCCTGACCGAGGCGCGGGCCTTCGACCCCCGCAAGCGGTCTGAAGCGGCCGCGGAACGCATTCGCGCCCGCAATCGCGTCAACGCCGAAATAGGAAAAGAGCGGACGCGCCTGAAAAACGAGTTTGCGCAGGCGGGCTATGCCGCGCATGTGGCCGAATATTACGCCACCATGCACGCGGAGCAGGCCAGGGCCTTTGCCGACCGCTACGGCAGTGACGCGGCGCAATTGCTACGGGAAAGGAGCATTGTGCGCGGAAATGCGGAGGCCGCCGGGCAGGCGCGGCCCTGGCAGACAGCCTTTGACAAAAGCCCGGACAGTTTTTTCAGTCAGGGCGCGATGGCCGCGGATTCCTCCCTCCCCCGGCGCTTTGCGGAAATGCCCGGCATTGAGGCCGACAGTTCGCAGTGGTTCGGCGAGGGAAAGGCCATTGCATTGCCCGGCAAGATCGAGACGCCTGAACAGCGCAAAGCCCTGCGCGGCGCGCTCAAGCAATGGGCGAAAGAAAACTTTTCCAGGGATACGGCTGTCGTCAATGCGGATACGGGCTGGCAAGTCCAGGTGACGCCCAAGGGCATAGAAGATTCGCTTTCACATGGCCTTGACGAACCCCTGGCCCGTTCCGTGCCGTTCATTCCGCAAATTGTGGAAAGCGGCATTCATGTGGCTACCACAGAAAAGAAAGCCGGCCTCATGTCGCATATCTTTGCCAACAAGATCAGGCTGGACGGCAAGGACTATGCGGTGGGTTTTGTGCTGCGCGAAGACAGAAGGGGCAACCGCTTTTACGATCACGAGCTGACGGAAATAATCGACCCCGACTGGCTCGCACCGGGCAGAGACACTTCCGAAGAAGCCTTGGGACACCGGACCAATCGGGGTGATGTGATGAACATACTCCGGGACAGGCTTGGCGTCAATGACGGGAGCGGGCAGGTGCTGTTCCAGGCGTCCAGCATGAAGCCCTCCCTCCCCCAGCGCTTTGCGGAAATGCCCGACATTGAGGCCGACAGTTCGCAGTGGTTCGGCGAGGGAAAGGCCATTGCGGCGGACACGAAAAACCTGCGCAAAAACCTCAAAAAATGGGCCAAGGAAAATTTCTCCGGCAAGACGGCTGTCGCCAATGCTGATACAGGATGGGAAGTGCGGGTGACGCCCAAAAGCGTCGAAAACTCTCTTTCACATGGCTTTGATGAACCCCTGGCCCGTTCCGTGCCGTTTATTCCGCAAATTGTGGAAAGCGGCATTCATGTGGCTACCATAGAGAAGAAAGCCGGCCTCATGTCGCATATCTTTGCCAACAAGATCAGGCTGGACGGCAAGGGGTATGTGGTGGGTTTTGTCGTGCGGGAGGATGCGAACGGGAATCGCTTCTATGATCACGAGCTGACGGAAATAATCGACCCCGGTTGGTTATATCAGGACCACTTCCAAAAAAAGGAAAACTGGTACACTGAGCCGGCCAACCGGGGCCATGTGATGAACATACTCCGGGACAAGCTTGGCGTCAATGACGGGAGCGGGCAAGTGCTGTTCCAGGCGGCCAGCATGAAGCCCTCCCTCCCCCGGCGCTTTGCGGAAATGCCCGGCATTGAGGCCGACAGTTCGCAGTGGTTCGGCGAGGGAAAGGCCATTGCATTGCCCGGCAAGATCGAGACGCCTGAACAGCGCAAAGCCCTGCGCGGCGCGCTCAAGCAATGGGCGAAAGAAAACTTTTCCAGGGATACGGCTGTCGTCAATGCGGATACGGGCTGGCAAGTCCAGGTGACGCCCAAGGGCATAGAAGATTCGCTTTCACATGGCCTTGACGAACCCCTGGCCCGTTCCGTGCCGTTCATTCCGCAAATTGTGGAAAGCGGCATTCATGTGGACAGTATCAGAAAAACACCGCAACTCATTTCACATTTATTTGCAAACAAAATCAGATTGGACGGCAAGGATTATGTGGTAGGCTTCGTGTTGAGGGAGGATGTCAACGGCAATCGTTTTTATGATCACGAGCTGACGGAAATAATCGACCCCGACTGGCTCGCACCGGGCCATCCTTCAAGTGAAGGTCCTTCTGGAGAAGGGTCGTCTGGACACCGGACCAATCGGGGTGATGTGATGAACATACTCCGGGACAGGCTTGGTGTCAATGACGGGAGCGGACAGGTGCTGTTCCAGGCGGCCAGCATGAAGCCCTCCCTCCCCCGGCGCTTTGCGGAAATGCCCGGCATTGAGGCCGACAGTTCGCAGTGGTTCGGCGAGGGGAAGGCCATTGCGGCGGATGGTCAAAATACGCGCAAGGCTGTCGTGGACTGGGCGCGTAGCGCATTCCCACAGGGCATGACGATCAGGAACGCGGACCAGGGCTGGGCCGTACAGGTTACACCGAACGGAATCAAGGCCAGCCTTCATCACGGGTATGACGATTTGCTGGCCCGTTCCGTGCCGTTCATTCCGCAAATTGTGGAAAGCGGCATTCATGTGGCTTCCACAGAGAAAAAAGCCGGCCTCATGTCGCATATCTTTGCCAACAAGATCAGGCTGGACGGCAAGGATTATGTGGTGGGTTTTGTACTGCGCGAAGACAAAATGGGAAACCGCTTTTACGATCATGAACTGACGGAAATAATCGACCCCGACTGGCTAAAGCCGGGCCGAGACACTTCCGCGGAAGCCTTGGGACACCGGACCAATCGGGGCCATGTGATGAACATACTCCGGGACAGGCTTGGCGTCAATGACGGGAGCGGGCGGGTGATGTTCCAGCCCGATTCCGACCCGGCCAACGCGCGGGGGATGGTCCAGTTTCGCGCTGACGGAAGTTCCGTCACCTCCATTTTTGCGGGCGCTTCCGACCTGTCAACCCCCATTCACGAGGGCGCGCACATCTTCATCAATGACCTTATCCGCGTGGTTGCGGGCGGTTGGCGCATGGCCGAACAGCTCTTCGCGCGCGAATTCACAGCCGTCAGCAATGATGCCTCCATTGACGATTCCCTGCGGCAGCGCCGGCAGCGCGCACTCACCCGGCGCTGGAACAAGCACAAAATGGGGCTGTGGCAGGCGCGCGAAGATCTGGCCGCCCTGGTGGAGAACGCCAACGCCCAGCGTGAGGCCCACGGCAAGGCCATTGGGGCGCATCTGCCCCCGGTGACGCTGGAAGAAGTTGTTCAGGGCACGGCGACCCCGGAGCAGATTCGGACATTGCAGGAGGTCAATGCCGTCAGCTTTGAAGGTTATGTGCGCGAAGGCAGGGCCCCTTCCTCAAGGCTGGCGGCCGTGTTTCACAAAATGCGGCAGTGGCTTGCCGCCATCTACCGGCTGGCCGGCATTCATGGCGTCAAGGTGACGCCGGAAGTGCGCCGTGTCTTTGACCGCATGCTGGCCAATGATGAGGCCATCCGCAAGAGCGCCGCCGGAACGGCCCTGGCCGGGGAAGGGGAATTTCTTTCCATTGTGCGGGATGAGGAAGCGGAACTCGTCATAGACGAATCCGGTCAATGGAAGCGGAAAGACAGAATCAATTACAAGGCCGCGCTGAACAGGCAGAGCGAACATGAGCGGCTTCAGGAGCTGTATGAACGCGCCGAAGCCCATGTGACCGCCCGCATGGACAAGGCCACATTGCGGGACAGAAACAAGCGCTGGAAGGCCTACTATGATGAAGGCAGGGAGATGGCCCGCGGCGATGTGTATTATGAAATTGTGGCCGCGCTGACCGTGAAGGAGGGCAACCCCTGGTCCGGCATCAGCCGCGCATGGCTGGAACAGCAGTATGGAAAGGCGGCCGTGGCCGACTTTATGAAGACGGCGCAGGGGCGGCGGCTGCTGAACAAAAACGGCGGCCAGACGCTGGACGCGGTGGGCGTCGGGGATATTGTGGGCAATATGGACAGAGCCGTGGCCATGGGCATTGCCGATGCCGACGGGCTGTACAATTATCTTTATGATAATGTTGTGACGCGCCGCCGTTCCCTTGCCGATGACGCCCGCGCCTGGGCTGATCAGCGCATGGCCGATGACGACGCCCGCGCCGAAGAGACCGGGAACGATCCGGGCGAAGCCTACCGCGCCTATCTGGAGGAAGTGGAAGCCACTGTGCTGCGTCTTGCCGCCAGACAGGATGCCGGCTGGCGCACGCCGGAGCAGCAGGCGCGCTGGGTGGAAGAGCAGCGCACGCCGTTGACGCAGGTGCGGCGTCAGGTCAAAAGCATCCTGCGCGGCAGACCTCTTAAGGAAATTCTGCCCAACCAGTTTGTGGGCGAAGTGCGCAAGGCGCTGCAAGAGCGCAACGCGGCGCTTGCAGCGGGCAATGCCCTGGACGCCCTCGCGGCTGTGGACCGCGCCCGCACGGCGCTGGAAAGCTGGATTGAAGCGAACCGCATTCGCAAGGAACAGGAAGACTTTGAACGGCTGGCGAAGCGTCTTTCAGCGCTCAAGCGGGATGTTGTGGTTCCGGAGGCATGGACGGCCATACAGGATATGCTGGAGCGTTTCGAGCTTGCAGCCAGGCGCCGTGCCGGCGACAGCCCTGTGACTCTCGGCGAGGCCGTGGCGGCCCTGTGTGCGGATTCCGCCGAAATCAACGGGCTGCCCGCCATTGCTGAATGGCTGCTGAACGAAAAGGAAAGCGGATCATACAGGAATCTGACAGCGGAACAACTGCGGGATGTGTCTGACGCGCTGAAGATGCTGGAACACATGGGGCGCGAGGCGCTGGCCGGCAACAAGGCGAGCGAGGCCGCGCGGGTAAGGGAAGTGGCTGACGCCGGCATGGAAAACATGAGCGGGCTGGCCCCCGTGTCCGTGGCTCGTGAAGGAACGGCATGGCGCAAATGGCAGGATTGGATGCGCTCGTACTTTGGAGGCATGCTTTCTTCCATACAATGGCAGTTGCGTCAGGCTGACGGTTTTTCCAACCTGGGGCCCGAAGGCAGGCGGGGCATCAGTGAAGAAAGGATATACGGCGCCATTGTGGATGGCGAGACCCGCCGCGAAGTGCGCATGCGCGGGCTGGTGGAACGCATGGAGCCAGTCTTCCGGCGACTCGCGGACAGCGCCAGGAAATGGGAGGCTGAGCGGGGCAAGGCATTGACCGGAGCGGACGGCAAGCCCTTGCCCGTGCCGGAAATCATGCGCCGGGGCGGCAAGCTCAACTGGACGGCGGATCGCGTCATTGCTCTGGCCATGAACCTGGGCAATGAGGGCAACGCCTTGCGCCTGCGGGAGGGCTACCCGGACCTGACGGCGGATACGCTGGCCAGGCTTGTGGGGGATGACGCCACGCGGCTTGTGTTCTCCGACTGGCAGAGCACAGACAATGAAGGGCTGCTGTCCGCCCAGGACTGGCGGGATGTGCAGGAGGTGGGGAACATCCTGCAATCGCAATGGAAAGACATTCAGGCCACGCATGAGCGCATGTTCGGTTTCAAGCCGCGCGGCGTGGAGGCCCGGCCCATGACCATACGGGTGAAGGGCGAAAGCGTCAGCCTCAACGGCTGGTATTATCCCGCCGTCTATGACCCTTCGCTTTCTCCCGAAGTGCAAAAACGACAGGAACAGCAGGACGCCATTGTGCGCACGGAGGCCGTGTGCGCCGCGCCGGCCGCCAAACGCGGATTCACCAGGGCGCGGGCCAATGGAGGCGGCGGCGCGCCCCTGCTGCTGGAAACAGGCGTTATCATGGCGCACCTCAATGATGTGACCCGCTTCATCGAATTGGCGGAAACGGTGCGCTTCGCGGACAGGGTGACGCGGTCGGCTCAATGGCGGGACGCCTATATCCGCGCTTTCGGGCGGCAGGATTATGACGCCATACGACCCAACCTCAAGGGCATTGTGCTGGAAGAGCGGCCCGCCACCGACGCCATCAGCAAATCCGCCGACTGGCTGCGGGAAAGGCTCGTGCCCTGGGGGCTGGCCTTCAATTTCAAGACAGCCCTGCTGCAATCCACGGCCATCTTTCCGGCCATGAACGATCTGGGCGCGGCCAACGTGCTGCGCGGCGTGGCCGCCGTGGCCAGGGGCAGATATGCGCTGGTACGGCAGATATGGGAGCAGTCGCCCTATATGAAATCGCGCGCGCGGAACATTGACCAGGATTTGCGCAAGACCCTGCGGGGCGTTGACGCCCGCACCCGCCAGAAAACGCTCAAGCTGCTGGGAAAGGAGATATCCTGGCAGGATGTGGTGGACGCCGGCATGCTGCCGCTTGTTTCTGTTGACATGGCCGCGAGTTCCGCCATCTGGATGGCGGCCTACAATCGGGAAATGGCCATACTGGCGAACAGCCGTAACGTGCTCCCCGGCATTGACCCCGCGAGCGAACATCACGCCGCGGCCGTGCGTGCGGCGGATATGGCCGTCAAGGCCATCAACCCGGACTTCAACCCTTCCAGCCGCAGCCAGTTTTTGCGCAGCCGCGGCGCGGTGCGGCTGCTGAACATCTTTTCCAGCGCCGTGGTGCTTTTCGCCCAGCGCCGGGCCTACAATGCCGCCGCCCGGCGGCAGGCCATACACGCGGGCGGCGGAGGCTACAGGGCGCGTCTGGCGGCCTGGGGAACATACGCCCGTTATGAGGCCTATGACTTCGCCCTGCAGGGCATAGCCATGGGGCTTGTTCTGTCCCTTGCCTATGGCGAGGACGAGCCGGACAAGTGGGCAAAAAACATGGGCGGGGCCTGGCTGGACGCCGCGTCCATGCGCGTGCCGGTGTTCAACAGCATGATTACCGGCCTGATCACCGGCGACACCTGGCGCGGCATGTCCACCGTGTATCAGCAGCCGTGGGATATGGCCAAAAGGCTGCGCGGCGCGGCCAGGACGGGCGAGGCCGACAAGCTGACGGCATCAATGGCGGATGTGCTCAGCTTCCTCGTCAAGGTTCCCGCAAGCCGTGTATGGCGCAATGCCGAACGCGGCTATGAACAGTGGGAAAAGGGGGAAGGCACGCCGGCATCCGTGCTGATGCCCCGGCCCAACAGCTATTAACATCACGTTGCCCCAACTGCGGCAGCCCCGTACCGGCTGTCAGAACCGATTCCATGCCGGCCATGCCGGCAGAATATGATTTTCATTTTCCTGTGGCAATTTCTTTTTCCAAAAAAAGAAATGTACCGGGCAAATCACAAAAAATTACATATAAGACATTGATATATTTTGATAAGTTTACTTGAAAAAAGAAATTCGACCTATGAGGATGCCTTGTAAAGCCTGTTAATTGTTCATAAAGCGTGTTCTTTGCCGCTGTTCCCCCGAAAGCATGACGTTTATGGATTTTGTCAAAGTTTTTTACCTCTTCATGCTTTCCGCGCCGGAAGGAATGTTTTCCTTAAAATTTTCAAGCCATTGAACATGTATTCGCCACGTTGGACGCCTGCTTTGCGCGGAGATATTCTTTGCCTGAATATGTCCCCTCCTGATAAGCTTGCGCACCGTATCGGCACTCACCCCCAGATTTTCCGCCACCTGGCCTACGCTATACCATTCCGTAGCCATGAATTGTCTCCATATGCCGCAAAGCGGACTGCTGACATTCGCGATTGAAAGAGAGGTACATTTCCGTGCTGTCCATGGATTTGTGACCAAGAGCGCGAGAGGTTTCCAGCATGGGGTGAATCAATGCTCCGCGCCGCAGCATGGCTATAAAATGCCTGTGTACCTGCTCCGCATATGTCTTGCGCCAGGAATGCGTGCCCAGCGTGCCCTGATCCTCGTCAAGCCCGGCGGCGCGCGCCGCCTGATTGAAAATATTCCAGGCTTCGGCGCGGGTTATTGCCCGGCCGCCCATCTGGCTGAGAAACAAAAATTGCTGGCGGCCAAGATGACCGTTGTCCAGAAGCCATTGCACCTGACGGGCAATGGCCGCGCGAGCCGGGGCGGCAAGGTCAATGGTGCGACCGGCCAGAGCCCGCTTGGTGGAAGCTCTGGCTATCTTGACCCGCCGCACGACGCGGCCTTTTTTCACCACGTCCGCCACGCGCAGGGACAAGGCCTCACTGACGCGCAGCCCCGTGGTGACGCAAAGCATGTGCAAAGCCTGATTCCGCAGCCGATATCTTCCCGCATACGCCCGGAACATGGCTGCGGATTCTTCAATGCTGAGTGGGCGGCAGCCTCTCACGGCAAAACCTCCATAAACGGAAAATTGGCTATCTGATCGCGTGTCCATGCGGCAAAGCGCTGAAAGCGAGGGTCCGTATTGCAGGCGCAACGAAAAAGCTGAATATAGTCCCCCTCGCCGGCATGCGCATGAACATGAACCCGTATCCAGCCAGGGAAACCATGCGAGCAGTCCGGACAGCCCTCCCGCGGCCTGGAGCACGCTTCGCGAAACGATTCAACCTGCCTGTTTTTTTGTATTCTTCATACAGGGCGTTGAGTTCGTACCCCAGATTTGTGCCGCGCGTCATGCGCGCTGTCCGGCGGATAAATTCGTTGACCACCCATGCCGACGCCATCAGCGGCATGTGCCCGGCAACCTGATGCCAGGCATGCAGCGTCGCATCCTCAGGCTCGGGAAAGACAAATGCCGCGCAGATTTTTTGCACCGCGGCGTCAAACTCCAGACGTGTCATTGTTCGCCTCACCCGCGCGCGCCCTGAAATTGCGCCGTGAGTTCATCAAAACTTGGCGCGGCGCAACGATGCGGCCCGGCCCGGCCCTGTTTGCGGCGGCGATCGGCCACGGCATCAAAAACCCATTTGCGCATGGCCAGGTAGTGGGACTTGTACGGGTCCCGCTTTCTGCTGGCCCCCAGATGCTGGTCCAGCAGGGCTATGGCTTCATCCGTGGCGTCCGCGCCGTAGTGCTCACGCAACCTGTCAAGCTCCGTAGCCGTAAGCAGCACGTTGCCGTATTCTCCGTGTCTCTGCTTGCCTTCATGTTCCTCCGCCCTGACGGAGCGTGTGCGCGTCCGCGCGGACGCGTTTTCTTTCTCTGGGAGATTCCTGACAGGTTCTCTTGGAGATTCTCCCCGAACCACATTCGGGGGAGGAGTGAACGTGGTTCGGGGGAGGGGGGAACCAGATTCGGGGGTGTCCCGAACCACGTTCGGGGGCGCATCCCGTTCGGGGGTGAACGTGGTTCGGGGGCGCATCTCCTTCGGGGGCGCGCCGCTTTCCCTGCCCTGCACGCCAAGAAGCTTGTAGGTATTGACCTTGCCGCACGCCGGCAGGCGACGAACAAGACCGAGCCCCTCCAGGTCCCTCATGGCCTTCTGCACGGCCCGGTCTGAAAGCCCGGTGTCCGCGCACAGACGCGCCAGTGATGGCCAGCAGGTGTGATCCTCGCCAGCGCGGTCAGCCATGGACAACAGCACAATCTTTTGCGTGGTGGTGATATGGCGTTGCTGCCACGCCCAGCGTGTTGCGTCGATACTCATAGTATCATTCCTCCGGCATGGGGATGGGGCCGGCCCACTGGCCTGGCAATGACTCGTCCTCCACCCGCTTGAATATCACGACCCAGACCCAGGGATTTGCTTCCCAGCCAAGACCGCGTTTGGCATAGATATCGTTCCACAAGTCGCGGAACACTGTTTTTGGAGAAAGGCCATATGTCCCCATAATGGGATCGACAACGCCTTCTTTAATCGCTTCTTCTTCCGTGATGTCCTGCACCCGTTCCGCGCGGACGTCGGTGATTTCCAGAGTAATACGAGAGAGATAGCGCGGCATGTGAATAGAAGGCGTCCATTTTTGACGCTTGCCGCCAACATCCTCAGGATTATCACCCTCGTCCGCGCGGTAGGCCACGCCGAAGTATGGCGGTTCCCCCAAAGCAAAAGTCTCTCGACCCCAGAGCCGGTCTCCGGGCTCGCCGAAGGGGCATTTCCATGATCTCCATCGAGCGTCATCAAACATCTGCAACGGATTGACCGACGCAGGAGCCCGGTCAGGCTGGGGCTTCACCGGCCGCCGCGTCTGCGTCTTCTGGCCACACAGGATGGCATTGACCATAGAGCGGTTCATGAGTATGGGGCGTTCTTTCATTATTTTTCCTGTAAGGTCGTATCCGCATCCTTGCCATGCAGCGGACACTCGGCGTTTATCCACCATCCGTACCGGTCCCCATCGCCGAGGCGGCCCCGACCATGCGCGGAAATCCAAAAGAGTGTCCGGCTCTATGGTGATGACGCGCCGACCATGTATATTGCCGTGAGAACGATCAGTGACACTCAGAGTTTCGGCGCGGCAGTCTCCAAAGACAGCGCGTGGATCGTGTCGGTCAAACCACGTCATGCGCGGGCCGCAACAGGGGTCGAGGGCAGAGGGAGCATTCATAGCCGCCCCCCACTGCGTAAGATGGTCGCAATAAGGTCGCAAAACAAAAAGCAGGTCACACCAGTTTTATGGTGTAACCTGCTAAATTTATTTGGCGCGCCCGGCGTGATTCGAACACACGGCCTTTGGCTCCGGAGGCCAACGCTCTATCCAACTGAGCTACGGGCGCACAAGATGTGTCTTGATATGCTTTGTCCTTGTCTCTGTCAAGGCGTGCCCGCTCATGGTGCAGGGCAATCGCATGAAGTTCAGGCCGCCGGTTTGCCCATTAAATTGTGTCGTCAAATTATTGCAGTCCATAACGAGATGCAGCGGATGAACCTTGCAGTGACTTGCATCCACCATGAGCCATTCAAAATCAGGCTCAACAATGACCACTTCCAGAAGATGCTCCCAAACCCCGCGATCCCTCCAGCGACAAAACCGACGATGAGTATTTTTCCAATCCCCATAATCCGGGGGCAGGTCCCGCCACGGAGCGCCAGTTCCTAATATCCAAAAAACAGCGTTGATAAACAGTCTGTTATCATTTGCAGGGCGACCAACAAGCCCTTTGCTCCCTGGCAGGTGAGCTTGGATGTTTTCCCAAATTCGATCAGAAATATCGTGCCTGCGATGAGCTTGCATAGTCCCTCCTCGGATGCCGTGAAGGGATTATAGCAAACTTTTTATAGTTTGACGACACTATTTAAGAAAGTCTATGAACATACCACCGCTACGCCGTGGCTACAGGCCGGGCGGCATGTGACCCGGCCGGCGGCTTTCTACGTTCATGGCCGTTTCCGGAAATCCACGGGCACGCGCACACGTTGCCCGGCCTTGTTGCTGAACAGCAGATAGCCTTCACGCAGCCCCAGGAGATAAAGACGGCGGGTCAGCTCCACATCCTTGCGGCAATAGGCCGCTATTTCTTCACAGCGGCCCTGCTTCCACCACTGCAAAGCCTGGAGGCCGTCAGCGCTTTTGGCTTCCCCCAGGCTGGCCTGACCCAGATTGGTGAGCGAAACCCGGTAGCTGAGGCGTTCCTGCACGCGCTGCAAGAGGTCCAGGCCGGGCAGGCCGCGCAGATCATAGGGCGCAAAGGGAGCAAGCACCGCATAGTCAAAGCGCAGGCTGTTGAAGCCCACCACCAGTTCGGCGGCGCGCAGGCGCTCGAACATGTGGGGCAATGCGTCCTGACTGTAGGAAAAATACTCGTCGGCCAGACTGTCGTAAAGCACGGCCACGCTTACGCCCATCCGCCCGGCCTTGTGCCAGCCGCCCACCTCGGCGGCGGAGCGACGCGTTTCCACGTCGAAGACCACATAATGCCGGGGCGGCGGCGTGGGAATATGGGCCGTGAGGCCGTCGCGCGCGGCTGAATTTTTGTCCATGCCTTGCTCCTGATCCGGCGGCTGCGGCGTACAGGCGTCGGGCGCGCTCTGCCGCTCAGACCAGCGCGTTTCCTGAATCTCCAGACGTTCCGGGGGCGGACTGAGGTTGAGATTCCGGAAAAGCGCCTCGCCTTCATGGCCCGGCGCCAGCAACTCGTCCAGCAGGGCCAGAACGCCCTGCTTGCTGATGGGCCGGTTTCCCGAACCGCACTTGGGCGAGTGCACGCAGGAGGGGCAGCCGTCCTCGCAGGGGCAGCCCCCCACGGCGCGGCGGGTGACTTCCAGAAGATTCCGGGCGTCGGCAAAGGCCTGGCGAGTCAGCCCCGCGCCGCCGGGCAGGCCGTCGTAAACAAAAACGCAGGGCAGGCCCACTTGAGGATGCAAGGGAATGGAAATGCCGCCGAAGTCATTGCGGTCGGCCATGACCTGAAGGGGCAGCAGGCCGATGACGGCATGTTCCAGGGCATGGATGGAACCCATGAAGTGCAGAAAGCGTTCTTCCAGCCCCACGCGGATGACATCCGGAATCACATACCAGAGACCATCGGTTTCAAAAACCTGGGGCGGCGCGTCCAGCGGCGCGATGCCCAGCAGGCGGTTGCCGGAGGTGGAGCGCTTTTCGTAGCCGGTGATCCGTTCGGTGATGCGCAGCCTGCCCCGGCAGACCAGCGCCCGGCCCAGAGCGCGACGTTCCGCCTCTTCCAGAATGTCCGTACTTTTCTGGCCGCGCGTGCGCGTGAACCAGGAAACCCTGGCTTCTCTGGCCAGGATTCTTGCCCGACCGGGGTCCACCTCTTCAATGACGTAGCTGCGGCCCCGGTGCAAATAGACCGCGCCGGGGTGCGTCTCGCGCCAGGCCCGGAAGCCGTCCACCGAACCGATGAGCGCGCCGTCCTGATCCTCAATGCTGTAGCTCCGGCCTGTGCCGCGCAGGTCCACCAGACGTTGGGGCCTTTTGCGCGCGGCCAGCCACTGCGCGCCGTCAGCGGATTGCAGCAGCAGGCCTTTGGCGCACAGCGCGCGCACGGCCGTGCGCGCGCCCGCTGACTGAAGCCAGGCTTCCTCCCCGGTCAGGGGCAGTTCGGCGGCCGCGCATTCCAGATGGCGGGCCAGAATGACCTCGTTCTCCGGGTTGACCACGGCCTTTTCCGGCGGACGGCTGAAAAAATCATCGGGATTGCGGGCAAAGTACTGGTCCAGGGCATCTTCTCCGGCCACCACAATGACCGCCGATTCCTGCCGCGCCCGGCCCACACGGCCGCCGCGCTGGAGGGTGGCCATGACCGTGCCGGGATAGCCCACCAGAATGCAGACATCCAGCCCGCCGATGTCTATGCCCAGCTCCAGGGCGCTGGTGCTGACCACGGCCAGCAGTTCGCCCGAAGCCATGCGCGCTTCCACCGCCCGGCGCTCTTCAGGCAGAAAGCCCGCGCGATAGGCGGAAATGCGCTCCTTGTACGGGCCGGACTGACTGCCTGCCCAAAGGCTGATCAGTTCTGTCATCCGCCGGGATCGGCAATAGACGATGGTGCGCAGATTGCGGGCCAGAGCCGCCTTGAGCAGATCAATGGCCGCTGTGGCCGGGCTCTGTTCGGGATTGAGAAAAGCGAAATGCCGTGGCCCGCGCGGGGCGCCGGACTGATCAATGACTACCGGCGCGGCGACCTGGCCGGAGCCCGTTCCGCCTCCCGCGCCGATGAGCCCGGCCGCCAGCTCGCCGGGATTGCCCACCGTGGCCGTGCAGAGCACATAGGTGGGCCGCGCGCCGTAGCGTCCGGCCAGGCGGTTCAGACGGCGGAAAACCTGGGCCATGTGCGCGCCGAACACGCCCCGGTAGGTGTGGGCCTCGTCCACCACCACAAAGCTCAGACCCGCCAGAAAGGCGGCCCATTGTTCGTGGTGGGGCAGAATGCCCAGATGCAGCATTTCCGGATTGCTGATCAGCACCGTGGGCGGGTCGCGTCGTATCTTGCGCCGGAAATGGTCGCTGGTGTCGCCGTCATAAAGCGCGACCGCGGGGCGGGCCGCCTGGGGCCAGGCGGCGGTCAGGGCCGTGAAAGCCGCCAGCTGATCCTGGGCCAGGGCCTTGAGCGGAAAAAGATACAGCGCCCGCGCCTCGGGATCGTGCAGATGGCGTTCCAGCACGGGCAGATTATAAATAAGGCTCTTGCCGCTGGCCGTGGGTGTGGCCACCACCACGGCATGCCCGGCGCGGATGTGGTCTGTGGCCAGGGCCTGATGGCTGTACAGGCGCACGTTGCGTTCTTCCAGCAGCCTGTCCACGGCGCGCGGCCAGGGCAGGCGGCTGGGCGCGAAAACGGCTTCCGCGCCGGGCAGCAAACGATGATGCGTGACCTGACTGCCCAGCCTGGCGGAGGCCAGCAGCGCGGTCATGTATTCGCCCACTGCCGAAGGCGCGGCCGCTTCAGAATCCATGTCAGACTCCGGCAGGCCGGGCGGGGGCCGGGCCGGACGCGCGGCTTTTTGCGTCCTCCGGCCCCAGACGGCGCAGCACGCGCGCGGGCGCGCCCGCGGCCAGACAGAAGGGCGGCACATGGCGCGTAACCACGCTGCCCGCGCCTATCATGGCGCCCTCGCCAATGCTCACGCCCTTGAGAATCAGACAATTCATGCCGATCCAGGCATAATCTCCGATAGTGACCGGCGCGTCCCGCTCATAGCCGGGATTGGTCAAACGCGCTTCAGGCGGCCAGATGGCGTGAAAATCCGAATCCACTATAACGCAATTGGGAGCCAGCATGACATGGCGGCCGATGCTGATGCGCTGCGAGCGCGCGGTGATGGATGTTCCGTTCAGGCTCGCCCCCTCGCCGATCTCGATGGACGCGTCGGGCCCGAAAACGCGCAGGCGCACGGGCGCTGTCAGACTGGCGGCCGTGGCCCGTCGCCAGGAAGAAATCAGACTCACGCCCGCGCCCATGCTGATGCTGCCGCCCGGCCAGCGCAACAACCCCACAGGGCCGTGGGCGCGCACGCCCGGCCCCAGGCTCACGCCCAGCAGGGCGGCCTTGCAGCGCAGGCGCAGCGTGCCGAAGCAGACGCCCCAGAGGCGCATGCACTCCAGAGAGAGATAACTGATGACGTTGCCGGGGGTCAGGCCCCTTTGCAAGGCTTTGCGCAGAATGTTCATGAGCCTGAAACTAGCCCGGATCGCCGCGGGGGTAAAGCGGGGACGGCGTCAGCCCTGCCCCGCCACAGCCTGCCCTTGCCCCCGGCGGCTATCTGGCTTACCCTGTGGCGTATACGCAAGGGGGCGACATGCATATTCTGGTAACCGGCGCGGCGGGCTTCATCGGCAGCCACCTAGCCCGGCGGCTGCTGGCCGACGGGCACACGGTGGTGGGCCTGGACAATTGCAACGACTATTATGACGTGCAATTGAAAAAAGACCGGCTGTCCAACCTGGAGGCCATGCCCGAAGCGCGCGGGCGCTTTCGCTTTGAACTTCTTGATCTGGCCGACGCGGACGGCATGGCCGGGCTGTTCCGGCGCGAGCGCTTCAGCCATGTGGTCAATCTGGCGGCTCAGGCCGGGGTGCGCTACAGCCTGAAAAATCCCGCCTCCTACGTCAACGCCAATCTGGTCGGTTTCGGCAATCTGCTGGAGGGTTGCCGCCACGGCGGCGTGGAACACCTGCTCTTCGCCTCCTCCTCCTCGGTCTATGGCCTTAACGCCGCCCGGCCCTACTCCGTGCGCCATAATGTGGACCATCCGGTGAGCCTCTACGCGGCCACCAAGAAGAGCAACGAGCTCATGGCCCATGCGTACAGCCATCTTTACCGCCTGCCCTGCACGGGCCTGCGCTTCTTCACTGTCTACGGCCCCTGGGGCCGCCCGGACATGGCTTTGCACCTTTTCACCACAGCCATTGTGCGCGGCGAGCCCATCAAGGTTTTCAACGAAGGGCGCATGCGTCGCGACTTCACCTATATCGACGATATTGTGGAAGGCGTGGTTCGCCTGCTGCCCCTCGCCGCCGCGCCGGACCCGGCCTTTGACCCCGCCGCGCCGGACCCGGCCTCCAGCTCCGCGCCCTGGCGCGTCTACAATATCGGCAACAACCAGACCGTGGAACTGAACGAATTTATCGCCGTGCTGGAAGAAGCCCTGGGCAAGACCGCCATCAAGGAACTGCTGCCCATGCAGCCCGGCGACGTGGAAGCCACCTGGGCCGACATCGACGCCCTGACCACCGTCACCGGCTTTGCTCCGTCCACGCCACTGCGTGAGGGTATAGCCCGCTTTGTGGACTGGTACAAAGAGTATTACAAGATATGAGTACACAGGACAGCCCACCCGCTCCCGCGCGCAAACCGGAAATTCTGGCCCCTGCCGGAGACGCGCCCTCTTTTCTGGCGGCCCTGGCCGCCGGGGCCGATGCCGTTTATCTGGGCCTGAAGCATTTTTCCGCCCGCATGCAGGCGGAAAACTTCGGCCTTGCCGAACTGTCCCGGCTCACGGATTTGGCCCATGCCGAAAACGCGCGGGTGTATGTGGCCATGAACACCCTGATCAAGCCCGGCGAAAGCGCCGCCGCCTACCGTCTGGCCGCGCGTCTGGCCCGGCAGGTGCGCCCGGACGGCCTGATCATCCAGGATCTGGCCATGCTGGATCTGGCCCGGCAGGCCGGTTTTGAGGGCGGCCTGTTTCTGTCCACCCTGGCCAACCTGACCCACCCCGAAGCCCTGCTTCAGGCCAGGGCCCTGGGCGCTGACCGGGCTATTCTGCCGCGCGAACTGTCCATTGACGAGATCCGCCGCATGGGCGAAGCCTGTCCGGACGGCCTTGATCTGGAATGCTTCATCCACGGGGCGCTGTGCTATTGCGTCTCCGGGCGTTGCTACTGGTCCAGCTATATGGGCGGCAAAAGCGGCCTGCGCGGTCGTTGCGTGCAGCCCTGCCGCCGCGTCTACCGCCAGGGCGGCGCTGCGGCCCTGGCTCTCTTCCGCAATGCGGAAAATGAGGAACGGGAAGCCGCCCGGCGGGACGGAAAAAAAACGCGGGAGCGCCGTAACGCCCCCTCCGGCCGCGAGAACCGCCCCTTTGAGATTGATGGCGGCCCGCGCCGCGCCCCCCGGCCGCCGCGCGGCAAGGAGCACAGCGGGCGCTTTTTCTCCTGCCTGGATCTTTCGCTAGATGTGCTGGCCAAGACCCTTCTGGACATTCCCCATCTGGTCTCCTGGAAAATCGAAGGCCGTAAAAAAGGCCCGCATTACGTCTACCATGTGGTCACGGCCTACCGCATGCTGCGCGACAATGTGGGTGACCCAAAGGCCCGCAGGGCCGCTGAGGAAATTCTGGGCATGGCCCTTGGCCGCCCCGGCAGCCGGGCGCGTTTTCTGCCGCAGAAAAGCAGCGTGCCCACCACGCCTGACGGCCAGACCAGCTCAGGGCTGCTGGCGGGCAAAATCCGCGTGGAGCCAGACGGCCGCCTGCTGCTCAAGCCGCATTTCGAGCTGCTGCCGCAGGACTATCTGCGCATAGGCGTGGAGGATGAGCGCTGGCACGCCACCCTGCCCGTGACCCGCCGCGTTCCCAAGGCCGGGAGCCTGATACTGCGCCTGCCCAAACACAAGACGCCCAGGGCCGGCACGCCGGTTTTTCTCATTGACCGGCGCGAACCGGAACTGATGCAGGCGCTCAGGAGCTGGCAGGCCCGCCTTGAAGCCCTGCCGGGCCGCTCCAGCAAGGCCGTGGACAGCGCCCCCCGCCTGCCCGCGCCTGTCAAATGCCGCCCCAGGGCGGACATGCTCCTGCGCGCCACGCTGCCGCAGGGCCGGGAGACGCGCGGCGGCCGCAATCAGTTGCTGGCGCTCTGGCTTTCGCCGCGCAGCGCGGAAATTTCGCGCACCGTGGCCCCGCGCGTGGCCTGGTGGCTGCCGCCTGTGCTCTGGCCGGAGGAAGAGGACGGCCTGCGCCGGATGGTCGCCCGACTCTGGCGCGAGGGCGCGCGTCATTTTGTCTGCAACGCGCCCTGGCAACGCGGCTTTTTCCCGGCGGAACTGCCGGATGATGCGGATCTGCTGGCCGGGCCCTTCTGCAACGCGGCCAGCGCCCCGGCGCTGGGCGTGCTGGCGGGCATGGGTTTTGCCGGGGCCTTCGTCAGTCCGGAACTGGCCCGTGACGACCTGCTGGCCCTGCCCGCTCAGAGTCCCCTGCCGCTGGGCATGGTGCTCAGCGGCTTTTGGCCCGTGGGCCTCAGCCGCTTCGGCCTGCTGGGCGTCAAGGCCAATGAGCCTTTTATGAGCCCCAAGGGCGAGGTATTCTGGGCCAGACAGTATGGCGGCAATATCTGGCTCTACCCCGGCTGGCCTCTGGATCTCACGGCCAAGCGGCAGGAACTGACGGCCGCGGGCTACGGCTTTTTTGTCCATATACAGGAAAATCCGCCCGCGGGATTGCCGGAAGCGCGCCGGCAGGGCCTGTTCAATTGGGACGGCGCATTGCTGTAGGGCAGGGGAGGCGGGACAATGCCATGATGCGGCATGCCGTAAAAATAAGACCTTGATGGCGCGGGAACGACAGAAGCCGGAAAGCGTCAGCGCCGCTCGCGCGGCTTTCCCGCGGGGTCTGGAGCAGCCCGCCGGGGCATTGCGCTTCGGCCTGGACGCTCTGTTGCTGGCGGCCTTTGCGGCTCGCCACTGCGAGGAACGCCGCGCCCGCCTCAGCAGGGCAAAACCCCGGCCCCTGTCTGTTGCGGAGCTGGGTTGCGGCTGCGGCGCGGCCCTGCTGGGGCTGGCTCTGCGCTGCTCCGAAACGCGCGGGCTGGGCCTGGAGCGTGAGCCGGCCTTGCTGGAGGCGGCCCGGCGCAATGCGCGCGCCCTGGGTCTGGAGCAAAGCCTGCTCTTTCAGGCGGCGGATCTGGCGCTGCCTCTGCCCGTAGCGGACGGAACGCGCCATGTGGTGCTGGCCAACCCGCCTTATGGCCTGCCGGGCCAGGGCAGGGCTTCGCCCTTGGCACTGCGGGAACGCGCCCTGCGCGACGCCGAAGCCCTGCATGTTTTCTGCCGCGCCGCCGCCCGGCTTCTGCGTCACCACGGGCATTTTTTCTGCATTTTCGAGGCGCGTTCCCTGTCCCGGCTTTGCGCGGCCCTTGAGGAAACACATCTGGGGCTGCGCCGGATCATTCCCGTGCGTCCCCACAGTCACAGCCCGGCCACGCGCCTGCTGGCGGAAGCCCGCAAGGACGCGGCCCCGGAACTGCGTCTGGAAAGCCCGCTGACCCTGCACCGCCGGCAGTCTGGGCCAACGACGCGCAGCTCACCCCTCTGGACGGCGCAGGCGCTGGCGTTCTGCCCCTGGCTGGCCGCCACAACATGAGGTTACACATGAATTTTATTGCGGATCTGCACATCCATTCGCGTTTTTCCCGCGCCACCAGCAAGGCGCTCACCCCCCGCCATCTGGCGGCCTGGGCGCGCTGCAAGGGCATAGATGTGCTGGGAACCGGCGATTTCACCCATCCGCAGTGGCGGGCGGAACTGCGGGAACAACTGGTTTTTGACGAGGCCAGCGGCCTCTATCGTTTGAAAGGCGAGCCGGAACAGTTGGAAATTCTGGGTGGAGCGCAGCCCCGCGCCCATGCGGACAGGCCGGGGCCGCTGTTCTGCCTTCAGGCGGAAATCAGCTCCATTTACAAGCGACACGGCAAAGTGCGCAAGGTGCACAACCTGGTTTTTGTGCCGGATATGGAAGGCGCGGACCGCCTTTCCGAACGCCTGGCCCAGATCGGCAATCTCAATTCCGACGGACGGCCCATTCTGGGGCTGGACTCGCGCGACCTGCTGGAAATCATGCTGGAAACCGTGCCCCAGGCAGTGCTGATCCCCGCCCATGTCTGGACGCCCTGGTTTGCCCTGTTCGGCTCCAAATCCGGCTTTGACCGGCTGGAGGACTGCTTTGCCGACCTTTCGGAACATATTTTCGCCCTGGAAACCGGTCTTTCCTCGGACCCGGCCATGAACCGCCTCATCAGCCGCCTGGACGGCTACGCCCTGATCTCCAATTCCGATGCCCATTCCGGGGCCAACCTGGGGCGCGAGGCCAATCTTTTCGCCGGGTCGCCCTCCTATGCGGGCATGTTCGCGGCCCTGCGCGCCACAGCCCGGCGTGAGCGGCAGGACAGCCTGCCCTGCCGCTTTCTGGGCACCATGGAATTTTATCCTGAGGAGGGCAAATACCATCTGGACGGGCATCGGGCCTGCAATGTGGCGCTGGAACCGCGTGAGGCTCTGGCCCTGAACAATATCTGCCCTGTCTGCGGCAAGCCCCTGACCGTGGGCGTGCTGCACCGCGTGCTGGAACTGGCCGACCGCGAGACGCCCGCGGAATTGCCCCTGGAGCCTCAAGCCCGCCCCCTGATTCCCCTGCCGGAAGTGGTGGGCGAAATCCTGGGCGTTGGCTCCGGCTCGCGCAAGGTGCAGGATCGCTACAGCCGCCTGCTGAGCGAACTGGGGCCGGAGCTGGACATTCTTTGCCGTTTGCCGGAGGCGCGCCTGCGCGCCCACTGGGAACCGCTGGGCGAAGCCGTGGCCCGCATGCGGCGCGGCCAGGTGTTCCGGCAGGGCGGCTTTGACGGCCAGTATGGCGTGGTGCGCGTGTTTGCGCCCGATGAATTGCGCGATGCGCGCGGCGGCCAGAGCCTGCCGGGGCTGACCCGGCCCGGACGCTCGCGCAAAAACGCGGCCCCCGCGCAAGGCGGCCTCTCGCTTCTGAACCTGACCAGGCCCGCGCCGGAACAGAAAAGCCATGCGACGCCAGATGCACCTGTTAGCGTGGCATTCTCCGAAGAGCAGAAAGCGGCCCTGCGGGCCGGTCCCGGCCCGGTACTGATTCTGGCCGGTCCCGGCGCGGGCAAAACCCGCGTGCTCGTCGGTCGCCTGCAAGGCCTGCTGGAAAAAGGCGCGCCGCCTCAGGAACTGTTGGCCGTCACCTTTACCCGCCGCGCCGCCGGAGAATTGCGGGAACGCCTGAGCGCGGCCCTGCCCCGGCTCAGCGATCTGCCGCAATGCGACACCCTGCACGGGCTGGCCTGGGGCCTGCTGCGCGCGACAGAACCGCAAAGCCTGCTTCTGGCCGAGGATGCGGCCCTTCGTCTGTTCAGCGCCGCCAATGCGCATATGCCGGCGCGACGCCTGCGCTCACTCTGGGATGCCCTGAGCCTGGCCCGCGAAACGCAGCAAACGCCGACTGCGGGCAGCGAGCTGGCCAAAGCGGCCCACCGCTACAGCCAGCGCAAGACTGCCCGCAGTGATCTGCGCTATGTGGACTATGCCGACCTGCTGGACTGGCTGCTGGAGCATGCCGCCGGCCTGAACGGACGCTGGCGGCATGTGCTGGTGGACGAGGTGCAGGATCTTTCGCCGGTGCAACTGGCCGTGCTGCGCGCCCTGCTGCCGTCCGGCGGCCAGGGCTTTTTCGGCATCGGCGACCCGGATCAGGCCATTTACGGCTTTCGCGGGGCCACGGGGCAGAGCGAGGCATCCCTCAAGGCCTGCTGGCCGGAACTTGCGGTGTGCAGGCTGGGCCGCAGCTACCGCGCCAGCCAGGATGTGCTCAACATGGCCCAGAGCCTGCTGCAAGGCCAGGGGCAATGCGGCCCCCTGCGCGCGGCGCGGTCGCTGAGCGCCCAGTTGCAGCTTTTCGCCGCTCCGGACGAACGGGCCGAGGCCCGCTGGCTGGCCGGACGCGTGCAGCGGCTTATAGGGGCCACGGCCCACACCCTGCTGGATCAGACCCGCAAGCGCGCCGACGCTTCGGAGCTGGACAACACCCTGTCGCCGGGCGATGTGGCTGTGCTGGTGCGGCTCAAGGCCCAGATTCCCCCCTTGCGCGCGGCGCTGGAGCAGGCCGGCGTGCCGTGCGCGGCCCCGGCGCAGGAGGAATTCTGGCAGGAATCGGTCTGTGCCCGTCTGCTGGCCCTGGCCGCAGAACATTGCGGTTTTGCGGAGATTGCGCCGTTCCCGGAGCAGACGGATCAAGCCACGTCTTTGGCGGGGCAGACGGCCCTGCCCTGGCCCGTCGGAAATCTGCCCAAACCGCAGGATATGACCACCTGGCTGAATGCGCAGGCCTGGACCGGCGAAATGTTTTGCCAGAGCCGCCAATGGCGCTCGCTCTGCCGGCTCTGGCAGGAGTGCGGCGGCTGGCAGGCCCTGTTCCAGCGCCTGGCCTGGCTGCATGAGGCGGAACTGGTGCGCTCCAGGGCCGAGCATGTTCAACTGCTCACCCTGCATGCTTCCAAGGGGCTGGAATTTCAGGCGGTCTTTCTGCCCGGTCTGGAAAACGGCCTGCTGCCGCTGCGGCGGGAACTGCTGTTTGAGACAGAGGCTGCGGATACAGCGGGCCCGGACAGCCAGGCCGCCCGTGACGCCGGCTGTATGGAGGAACTGGCCGAGGAACGCCGCCTGCTCTATGTGGGTCTAACCCGCGCCGCGCGGGCCTTGTTCGTGAGTTATTGCGCCCGGCGCACGCTGTACGGCAAAAAGCTGCGTCTCGCGCCCTCGCCCTTTTTGGCCCAGATCCGCGACTTCTGCCGCCAGAGCGCCCTGACGCCGCACACGCGTAAATCAGAAGAGCATCTTTCGCTGCTGTCCGGGCTGAAGAGCTGACGCGCAACACAATGCGGCGGCGTATGGCCGCCGCAGTCGAAGTTCCGTGATTCCGCAAGCAGACGCAAAGACAAAAAGCCGGCGTCACCGGGGAAAGAACGCAGCGTGATCAGGCGATTGCGCCTCTTATTCCTCAAGCCAGGAATCGTCTTCCAGCACCTTATAGCCGCGCACCGTGAGGTAGCACACGTCCTCCGCCTCTTCGACCAGGCCAGTGACTTCCACGGGCGCGCTGACCTCGTCGGCCAGATCCACACCGGCCCCGCGCGGCAGTACACGGTATTCCACATCGTCCTGCACCACGGCCACTCTGGCCTGGCGATCATCCTGCGGCACAGCCGCTACATAACCTTTAACGGTAACGGGACTTTTATTCATGCGCTGACGTTGCCTCTGCAAGGTTTTTCTGGGGCTATAGCGCCTTTTATGACATGAGGCAAGAGATGCGGGAATACAAACCAGGGCAATGGCATGAAGGCAGTATAAAAATATATTTAATTAATTCAGAATATTGACTGTCATCTCCCAGAAGGATTGCCAATATCAGACATCATTGCCATTTCTGTATTGAGGTTTTTGCGGAGCTGAATGACCCAAGGCAAACGGCGAAGGCCTTTATCCTGCCAAGCGAGCTGTCGCGGCGAAGTCACGTCCTGCTCGGCTCCGTAGAGCATTTCCATGCGCGAAATGCTCTAGCGGCTGCCCACCCCGACCCCCACAATGGTCTGTCCCCTGGCCCGTACCTGCGCGTTCTGGCCACAGGCGGCCAGCAGCAGCGCGCTCAGGCACAGCAGCAGAATCAGGGAGCGCGTCCGGCTACGCATGCGGCTTTTCCTGTGAAATGCGGGCGCCGGCGGGCACGTCGTCGGTGATCCAGACATTGCCGCCGATGACCGCGCCGGAACCTATGGTCACGCGTCCCAGAATGGTGGCCCCGGCATAGACCGTGACATTGTCTTCCAGCACCGGATGCCGGGGGATGCCCTTGGTCAGGGTGCCGTCGGGGTTTTTGGGAAAAGACAGCGCCCCCAGCGTCACGCCCTGATACAGACGGCAGCCGCGACCCAGAACGCAGGTTTCTCCAATAACCACGCCTGTGCCGTGGTCGATGAAAAAATCCTCGCCTATGGTCGCGCCGGGGTGAATGTCAATGCCCGTGCGGGAGTGGGCCATTTCGGAAATGATGCGGGGAATCACCGGCACGTTAAGCCTGTAGAGCACATGGGCGATGCGGTGATGCAGCATGGCGTGCATGGAGGGATAGCAGAAAATGGTCTCGCCGGGGCTGGTGGCCGCCGGGTCGCCCTCGTAGGCGGCCTGGGCGTCGCCCGCCAGCAGGCGGCGGATCTCCGGCAGGCTCTCCATGAAATTCAGAGCCTCGGCCGCACCTTTGTTTTCACAGGCAGCGCAGGGCTCGGACGCCTGCCTGCCCTCGCAGGAAAAACAGAAGCCGCGCGTGATCTGCTCGCTCAGCAGGTGGTAGATGGAATCCAGATTGGCCGAAAGGTGATAGCGCATGGACTCGCGCCGGACCCTGGTTGGGCCGAAATATCCCGGAAAAATGGCCGCGCGCAGGCGCTCCATTATTTCCCGCAACGCGTCCAGCGAAGGCATGGCCGCGCCCTGGGCCGGGCGGTGCCAGACAATATCCAGAGAGGAGGGATGGCAGAGGCGCTCCACCACCGCATCCAGTTCCGGCATGGTCACGGCCTTGTCGTCATATGTTTTGCTCATGGGGCATATCCTGTTGTTTTTCCTTTTGTACACGGCCTGTGGCCCGCCCGCAACGGCTTTGCCGCGACCGGGCAGGACAGAGGCATCTTATGGCATCTTTCGATTAAAAATGTAAATTTTCAGAGACTTTTCACTTAAAGACAGAAATGCTTGGGCCTGATACTTTCCAAAAAGAGGGCCCTTCGCTACATGATGCCATAACCTTATTGATTTCAGCGTTTATATCTAAACACCAAATACCCTCTTGAAACAACCTGACAGAACATCCTTTTTCGTTCTCAATTTTCGGATGGCTTGGCGTAGTAATTTCTCCAATATTTTTGAATAATGTTTAGAAAAAAATACCGAGAGCAATAAGGATCAGTAATTACCTGAACAGTTCATTGTTGTTGCGGTTCGCCTGTATATTTTAAATTTTCAATCTATCATTTTTAAAATAGCTTCACTTATCATGTTTTTCTTTTTCAAAGTATAATACCTGGATAACTCTTTATAACAAAATTCCAGTTCCTCACAGCCAATGTCATGGCGTGACATTTCCTTTTGTAAAAGTTTTAATGCCTTTTCCTTGTCTCTCGCAAGTAATGCCAATTTTATACCGATAATATGCAACTCAAAAGCATCGCTATACCGAGATAAACGTGAATACAACTTTTTTGCAGCAATAATATTGTCTGATTTGCATTCGGCAATAATTTTTTCTATACCTATATTTATATCATATATTATATCACCTTTCACTATATTATGCAATATATTTATGGGATATTTTTCATATGTATTTAATATTTTTAAAAACTTAAAAATTGTTTTATCTTCTGTACATTCTCTTGACAGATGTCTATAAAACATATCCATATTTATGTTTACATTTGTTTTCGCCTGTGTTGCTCTGCCACGATTTATTTTTTCTTCAAAATCTTGCTGTGATTTATAATAATAATGATTGATACAGATTTTTTCTGATAACGGATATGAAGAAAAATTTTTTATTGGAATATAGTCTTCATTAACACAATAATATCCATTTTTATATAAAAAATGATGTGGAGATAATGGTCGTACAGTTAGTTTTGGCCTGACAATGCTTTTTATATGACTATTCAGTTCTATTGCATTGAAATAATTTTCAATTGTTCTGCCTTTGGGCCTACAGACATGCCCATTTGATGAAAATATTTTCCACGTTATCCCCAAGCCTCCATAATCCCGGTAGTCATCCAGAATATCTTTTATATCATTTTTATTTATTGGAACAATAAATTCATCAATATCTATAAATGCGATCCAGTATGAATTACTTCCCCATTTATTAAGGCAGTGTAGATAGGCAGACAATTGTTGTGCCTTATCCATATCCAAATCAAATACGGTTATTAATCCATTCGATATAAATTCTGATAAAATATTTTTTATTGGATTCTTACTGTTATTATCATAAATAACTATATGTTCAAAACCGATTGCAAAATGATATAACACCCATTCTCTTAAATTTTTATCTTCATCTTTTGCAATAGAACATATAGATGCATAATACATTATTTATGATCCTCAATTTCGCATATGTTAAACTTTTTGCCTTGGTTCCCATAAAAGCACCTTCCTCACTGATGGTATCTGCACTGGCCTGAACACCTCAGTGTATGAGGAAGGTGCTTTTTGACGTATAACTTCTTGCTTCCACTCCGGTTGGGAGAAGCTTCTTTACCGCAGTTCACCGGCCTCGCGGGTCAGCGGGATCAGGTCGTCCGGCCCCAGCAGATTCACGTCAAATTTGCGGTTCAGAGCCGCGAAATGACGCAGGCCCAGGGCAATGCGGTTGAGATAGGAGAAGACGCCGATGGCCCCGGCGGAAAAACTGTTCGCCTCCTTGCCGTAAAGATGCCTGAGATCCGGCAGGTCGGCAAACAGCGCTTCCCTGCTGTCCCCGAACTTTTTGAGGTGCGCGGGAATAGTGCCCGCCTCGATCAGTTCGCCCACCTTTTTGGCGCTGTTGGCGGCGGCCATGGCCGCGCGGCAGAGGCCCACGGCCTGGAAATGCGGCGCGCCCAGGGCCAGGGCCTTGAATACCTGATCCTCGGTGGCGAAGCCGCCGGCAATGACCAGGGAGGGCAGTTCCAGCCCTTCTCTGGTCAGACGGCTGGCAATGCCGCAGACCACGCCTTGCAGGGGCACGGTGGGCAGGCCCCATTCATTCATCATCTTGCAGGGGCTGTAGCCCGATCCGCCCCCCGCGCCGTCAAAAGTGACCACATCCACTTCGGCGCAAGCGGCCATGCGCAGCACCCGTTCAATATCCACGGGATCAAAGCCGGTCATCTTGAAGTAGACGTTCTTCAGCCCCATATCCCGCAGGCGGGCGATGCGCGGGAGCAGATATTCCTCATCCCACATGGGCAGACGGCCGTAAACATAGAAATTGGGCGCTTCGCCCCTCTCGGCCGCGGCCCGGATGGCCGGGTCGGTGGGGTCCGGATGCACCAGCGCCCCGGTCTCTTTCTTTTGCAGGGCGGTTTCATAATCCTTGAGCCGTGTCACAGGCTGGGTGCCCTTGGCGGACTGGCCGAACTTGAATTCAATGGCTTCGGCTCCGCAATGGCTGATGGCGTATTCGGGCAGGCCCTGGGCGTCCTCTTCAAAATTGGCCTGCGGGACGATCTGGCCATAGCCCCGGTAGTAGCGGCGGAAGGCGTCCATGATTTCATTGAGATAGGGAAAGTGCTCAATTTTCCCGTTGCGCATTTTCAGCGCGGGGTCCTTGGAGGGCGAACCTTCGCCGATGACGCAGCAGACCCCGGCCATGGCGGCCCCGGCGAAATAATCCTGCCAGTTCATCTTGAGCAGGGCGGGCAGAAGCACGGGCAGGGCGATTTTGACCGGATGCCGCCGCCCCAGCGTGCGTTCAAGCCTGACGTTGAAAATGGCCGCCTGGTCCGCCTCGGCCGGGACGCCCTGCGCGCCGAAAACGCGCCCGTTGATGTTGAAGTGGGAGTAATCCAGCGGGTAATCCTTTTCCGAGGCAATCTGATTGTTGCCCGTGGTGGTGGGATAAACGCTCTGCGCGCCCAGCACGGCGGACAGGCCGATCTCACAGGAGCCGGGGCAGTCGGCGTCGCAGAAGGCGCACATGCCGCTTTGCGGCGACAGGCTGCGGCTGCGGGTTTTGGTTTCGTTGAAACTGGAAGCAATGCCGGGATGAAAAGACATGACGCGTCTCCTTGCGGTTGGGGAAGAAAAATGCGGATTGTGACGTAAGACGCAACATACGCCATCTTTTCCATACAGCAAACCGGATTTCAGGCGAATTCCGCGGGGTGCCGCTCTATAGCATTTTTTGATTGAAAATGTACATTTTCAATCTGTTCGCCGCCGTCATTTCGCGGAAAAAGCCTGGTTTTTCCGCTCATTCGGTGCGCTTGTCCACTTGCGCGGCCAACAGGGCAGTTACCTGATTTCATCAGACAACTGCTCTAACAATAAGAGTTTCCGGCGCAGGCGGCGTCATCGCCACATAACAACGGACTGGCAAACCGCAATTCAGATGTGTGCGCCCTGGGCGCGAACCGGGTGACAAGAGGATGTGGGCGCTGCGGACATGTCTTTGAACTTTGACTTTGCAAAAAGCCAAAGTTACCTTGCCTCAATGAATATGCGCATTGTACCAAAAGCCCTGCCGGTCTGGTCCATGAGTCTGGGGTGTCCCAAAAATCGGGTGGACAGCGAACGTCTGCTCGGCTCTCTGGGCGTGCCCGTCAAAAGCGTGGCCCAGATGGGCCGGGCGCGTCTGGTTTTCATCAATACCTGCGGTTTTATCGCCCCGGCCGTGCGCGAGTCCGTGCGGGCCGTGCTGGACGCCGCAAATCGCCTGGCCCGCTGCAAAAACAAGCCTCTGCTGGCCGTGGCCGGCTGCATGGTGGGCCGCTACGGCGCGCAGGAACTGGCCCGGGAACTGCCGGAGGTGGATCTTTGGCTGCCCACGGCGGAGCTGGCCCACTGGCCGGCACTGCTGACGCGCGCTCTGAATCTGCCGGAACCTCCCCAAAAAGCGGCGGCTGACGGAAACCGCCTGCTCTCCACCGGGCCGTCCTATGCCTGGCTCAAGATCGGTGAGGGCTGCCGGCACAACTGCGCCTTCTGTACCATCCCTTCCATCCGCGGTGGCCTGCGCTCCGAAGCGGTTCCGGCCCTGCTGGCCGAGGCCCGCGCCCTGCTGGCGCGGGGGGTGCGCGAACTGGCGCTGGTGGCTCAGGATGTCACAGCCTGGGGCGGCGATCTGGCGGAGAAAAAGAATCTGCCCTTCCTGCTGGAAAAGCTGATGGGGCTGGACGGCCTGACCTGGCTGCGCCTGCTCTATCTCTACCCCAGCGGCGTCACGCCGGAGCTGCTGCGCTTCATCAAGCAGGCGGGCGCGCCCCTGCTGCCCTATCTGGACATCCCCTTGCAGCATGCCCACCCGGATGTGCTGGCCCGCATGGGCCGGCCCTTTGCCGGCGACCCCCGGCGCGTGCTGGACCGGGTGCGCGACATTCTGCCAGAAGCCGCCGTGCGCACAACCTTCATTGTGGGCTATCCCGGCGAGAGCGAAGCCCATTTTGACAGCCTCTGCCGTTTTGTGGAGGAAAGTCGCTTCCAGCATCTGGGGGTCTTTGCCTATGAGGCTGAGGAGGGCACTGCGGCCGCCACGCTGCCGGATCAGGCGTCAGACGCGGTCAAGGAACGCCGCCGCGCCACGCTTATGGAAATTCAGGCGGGCATCAGCGAAAGCCTGCTGGAAACCCAGGTGGGCCGCCGCCTGCCCGTGCTGGTGGACGCGCCGCATCCCGATTGGCCGGGCCTGCACAGCGGGCGGGTCTGGTTTCAGGCGCCCGAGGTGGACGGCATGACCTATGTCAGCGGCCCCGGCGTCGCGCCTGGCGCGCTGGTGGAATGTGATATTGTGGAAAATACGGAATATGATCTGACAGCGCTGGCCTGAATGACCGAGAGGCTGAGCCGCGGCCGTGCTGGACAAGGCGCGTTGAAAACTGAAATATCCCCGGAGGGGCGGACCCTCCGGGGATATTTTGTCTATGCGTGCGAAGCACGCCCTCAACCTGGCCTAGCCGATGAGCTGCATAGCCATCTGCGGCATGCTGTTGGCCTGCGAGAGCATGGCCACAGCGGACTGGGTGAGGATCTGGTTGCGGACAAACTGCGTCATTTCCGTGGCCACGTCCACGTCAGAAATGCGCGATTCAGCCGCCTGCAGGTTTTCGGCCTGGGTGGTAAGGTTGGAAATGGTGTTTTCCAGACGGTTTTGCAACGCGCCCAGATGCGCCCGGATCTTGTCCTTGGAAACCACAGCATTGTTCAGACCCACCAGAGCCTTCTGCGCGGCTTCCTGGGTGGAAACCGTGTAGGCGTCGGACTTAGTGGAAGCCTGATTGCCCACGCCCAGAGCCGAGGCGGTGCTCGTGCCGATCTGGATGTAGTAATAGTCTTCCGCCGAGTCGTTGGCCGTGCCGAAGTGTACCTTCAGCTTGCCGGTGGAGGTCATCTTGCCGCCGTCATGCGTGCTGCTGGAGAGGTTGCCGTCCAGCAGCTTGATGCCGTTGAAGTCCGTGGCATTGGCGATTCGGGTAATTTCCGAGGCCATGGCCTGATATTCGGATTCAATCATCAGACGCTGCGTGGAATCGTAGGTGCCGGTGGCCGCCTGTTCAGCCAGTTCCTTCATGCGGACCAGCTTTTCGTCGATGATGCCCAGGGCACCGTCGGCGGTCTGAATGAGGGAAATGGCGTCGTTGGCGTTGCGCACACCCTGCTGCAGAGCCGCGATATCAGTACGCATCAGTTCGCGGATCGCCAGACCGGCGGCGTCGTCAGCCGCGGAATTGACGCGCAGGCCCGAGGACAGGCGCTGGGTCGAGGTCTGCAAGTTGCCGTAGTGGCTGGTCAGGGTGTTGGAGACGTTGGTGGCCATTTGGTTGTGATTGATATACATGACATTCCTCCATGAATGTGCTGTCTGCCCGGCGGTGCACTATGCACGCCCGCTTCCTTGCGGACTGCCGCCGCACAATGCCTGCGTTCACAGGGTTTAAATTGTTGTTGCCGATAGCCTGCCTGTTCTTTCGGCATATTATCCGAAAGCATTAGGGCCTGACCTCTGCTTTCAAGGGGATACCCTTGTTTTCCCCTGACTCGTGGCGCCAGAGGGGCAAAAACTGCCTGAAAACCTGCATTTACAATGAAGCATGATCCGTGCCAAAGCAAAGGTCGGAAGTCCGACGCGGCGCCGTGTGGCCGCGCGCGGCCGGCAGTTGAACTTTTCAACAGCCTATTGACGGCATAAAACGGATGATTATTCATGAGATAGAACGATTTTCACAGGAGAATTGCCATGAATGATATGCTGCGTTTTTCCCCCTGTCGCTGGTTTGCCCCTCGCGAGAGCGCGTCCCGTGGGAATAATCTGCCGACAGCCCCGCGCGACGAAATAGACAGTTTTTTCCAGACCATGTTCCACGGAATGGTGACGCCGTGGGAAGCCATGAATGCGTTTCTGCCCTTCCGGCGGCATCAGCGCGCCGAGGCCGGTATTCTGCCCAGCCTGGATCTGACCGGCGATGAGAAAGCCTACGCCCTGAGCGTGGAGCTGCCCGGCGTGGAGCCGCAGAACGTCAGGCTGGAAGTGCGCGACACGGCCCTGATCATTGCCGGCGAGAAAAAGCACGAGCGCGCCAATGACAAGGAAAACTGCCATGTGCTGGAGCGGGCCTACGGCTCCTTCCAGCGAGTCCTGGCCCTGCCGGATGACGCGGATGTGGACGCCATCACGGCGACGCACAAAAACGGGGTGCTGCATGTGGCCATTCCGCGCAAGGCCGCTGTCCAGCCTCAGGTCAAAACCATTGAAATAACCAGGGAATAATGCCTCCACACGGGCCATGCGCCCCGCCAGTCCGCTTCTGGTCCGCCTGACAGGGAGCAGGCCGGAAGCGGACCTGGCAAGCATGTGAGAAAAAATCCGCTTTTTCCGGTTCGCGGCAGGCAAAATTTTCCTCTTTGCCCTGCCTGTCGTCATGCGGCATGTGAAAAGCCCCGCCTGTCCACGACAGGCGGGGCTTTTCACATAAAAACGGGGCCTGGATCAGAAGTCCTTGCCCACCATGCGCAGAAGACGCAGCAACTGGTTGGTGAAACCGGCCTCGTTATCATACCAGATGAGCAGCTTGACCATGCTTTTGTCCAGCACCTGGGTGGACAGGGCGTCCACCACGCCACCGTAGGTGCTGCCCCTGTAATCAATGGAAACCAGGGGTTCCTCGGAAAAGCCCATGTTGTCGCGCAGCGCGCCCTGGCTGGCCGCCTTGAGCGCCGCGTTGACAGCCTCGGCGTCGCAGGGTTTTTCCACTTCACAGGTCAGATCGACCAATGAGCCGTCAAAGGTGGGCACGCGCACGGACATGCCGTTGATTCTGCCCGCCAGTTCCGGCATGACCACGCCCACGGCCTTGGCCGCGCCTGTACTGGACGGAACCATAGAGACCCCCGCGGCGCGACCGCGCCGCCAGTCCTTGTGCGAACCGTCCAGAATGCGCTGGCTCATGGTGTAGGAATGGATGGTGGTCATCAGGCCGTGACGGAAGCCGAAGTTCTCATGGATGACCTTGACAGCCGGGGCCAGGCAGTTGGTGGTGCAGGAGGCGGCGGAGAGAATGAAGTGTCTGGCCGGGTCGTAGACATCATGGTTGACGCCCATGACGATCATGGCGTCCACTCCCTTGCCCGGCGCGGAGATGACCACTTTTCTGGCGCCGCAGTCCAGATGCCGGGCGAGGCCCTCGCGATCCTTGATGGCGCCCGTGGTTTCCACAACCAGGCTCACGCCCAGACGCTCCCATTCCCATTCGCCGGCCTTGCAGCGCGTCACCGCGATATGGCGACCGTTGACGATAATGCCCTTGTCATCGTGCCCTACCTCACCGGCAAACACTCCGTAGGTGGAGTCGTACTTGAACAGATAGGCCAGAGCGGCGTTATCCGCGCGGGCGTTGACGGCCGTGATCTGAAGTTCCTGATCGTCAGCCAGCAGGCGCAGCAGGTAACGACCGATGCGACCGAAGCCGTTCATTCCCAGTCTGACGGGCATGCTTGCACTCCTTGTGTGCGAAAGGGTTATGCTTTGCCGGAAGATCCCATGACGTTGCGGATCTTGTGCGCCACCATGTTTCTGACGGCCTCGCGGGCCGGAGCCAGATAGGCGCGCGGGTCGAACTGTTCCGGACGCTCGCTCAGGAACTGGCGGATGGAGGCGGTCAGCGCCAGGCGGATGTCCGTATCCACATTGATCTTGCACACGCCCATGCCCGCGGCCTTGCGCAGCATCTCTTCAGGCACGCCCCTTGCGCCGCCCACCTGGCCGCCATACTGATTGCACAGCTCCACAAATTCCTGCGGCACGCTGGAAGCCCCGTGCAGCACCAGCGGATATTCGGGCAGCAGGGCGCTGATGGCCTCCAGGCGTGTGAAATCCAGTTTGGCCTCGCCCTTGAACTTGTAAGCGCCGTGGCTGGTGCCGATGGCCACAGCCAGAGAGTCGCAGCCCGTGCGGCGGACAAAGTCCACGGCTTCGTCGGGGTCGGTATAGACATGCTCGGCGGAACTGACGTGCTCTTCCACACCGGCCAGCTTGCCCAGCTCGGCTTCCACCCAGACGCCCCTGGGGTGGGCGTAGTCCACCACCTGTTTGGTCAGGGCGATATTTTCTTCATAGGGCAGATGCGAACCGTCGATCATCACCGAGGTGAAGCCGCCGTCAATGCAGTCTTTGCACATCTCAAAACTGGGGCCGTGGTCCAGATGCACCACCACGGGCACGGAAGGATCTTCGGCCAGGGCGGCCTCCACCAGCTTCATGATGTAGGTTTGCCCCGCGTATTTGCGGGCCCCGGCCGACACCTGAAGAATCACCGGGGATTTCTCCTCCGAGGCGGCCCGCATGATGCCCTGGACAATTTCCATGTTGTTGACGTTGAACGCGCCCACGGCGTAGTGCCCGGCGTAGGCGGCGGCAAACATTTCTCTGGGGCCCATAAGAGGCATGGCTTCCTCCTGTCTGACTTGCGGTATGGCCGCGGAAGTCGCAGCGGCCGGAAAATGGTTTCAACCGTCACATATCCCATATGGGGAAAAAGCGCAAAGGGGAAGGCCATGCGTCACAGGGCTGACGCGTCTGATGTGAGCTTTGCGCCGGTTACTGGCTTATCTTCACAAGAAGACGCCATCATGCCCAAAAAAGGGATCACGGTTTTCACCGTACCCCCTGGAAAGCGGAATGCCTTGTTTTTTTGATGAATCCTGCGCGAAAGCCCATATGAAGCGTTTACGGGGAGGCCTCGCGGAGGGACTCGTTGCCATGCAAGTGCCCCTCCTGGACACTGGAAAACAGTGACGATGCTTTTTTCAATTCGTCCTGATGGAAGTAGTCATGTGAACTGAATAGTATCGTCAAATTATAAAAAGTTTGCTATAATCCCTTCACGGCATCCGAGGAGGGACTATGCAAGCTCATCGCAGGCACGATATTTCTGATCGAAGTGAAGAATGCCTTTTTACATCTCAAAAGGTGGCGTGGAATTGCGACCCGTATGCAAAAACAAGCGATTCTTTTCTTGCTGCCGTCCAAATCAGATGCATGTCGTTATGGGCTGCAATAATTTGACGACACTATCTAATGCCTAATTGCAAAAATAAGGATATGAATATATGGTGCTTCCAAAACGGGAGCGGTTATGGCGCGAACAGCACGAGAAGTCACTTGTTCAGGCGAAGAGGAACGTATTTTAAACAACATTGCGAGTAGCCGTACAGCGTCTTTTTCTGAAGTCCTACGGGCAAAAATTATCCTTTACTGTCTTCAGGGAATGCCGCTGTCCCATATTGCAAAAAAACTTGATGTCAGCCTAACAATGGTAACTCGCTGGAGGAACCGTTTTATCGAGTCAGGCAGTAAAGGACTTGTTGATCTTCATCGCAAGGGACGCCCTTCAGTTTACACTGAAAAATTCCGAGAAGACGTATTAAGAACCTTGGAATCCGCTCCTCCAATTGGGTATGGACAATGGACAGGATCCTTGCTTGCTCAAAAATTGCAGGTCTCAAAACACGCTGTATGGCGTTTCCTCAGAGAGCAACGAATAAGTTTGGCGCGCAAGCGCAGCTGGTGTATAAGTACAGACCCGGAGTTTACATCAAAAGCGGCTGATGTCGTTGGGCTGTATCTCGCTCCTCCAGAGAATGCTTTCGTGATCTGTGTTGATGAAAAGCCAAATATACAGGCACTGGAACGACGGACAGGTTATGCGGTAACCTCAGACAATAAACTTGTTCATGGTTTTGAAGATAGATACAAGCGTAATGGAACATTAAATTTGTTTGCGGCATTAGAAGTGGCAAGTGGAATAATCCATACGAAATCAACGGAAAGCAGTCAGAAAACAAAAAAGGGATTCAGAAATTTTTTGGAGGAAGTCTTGGCTGACCTGCCTGAATCCGCAGAATTTCATATTATTGTCGACAATCACGCTATTCATAAAAGACATGAGGCATGGCTCGAAAGCCATGCAAATGTATTCTTTCATTATACACCAACCTATGCGAGTTGGCTGAACATGGTTGAAATCTGGTTTGGAATACTGACCCGTCAATCGTTACGCGGAGCAAGTTTTTCCAGTACACAGGCTCTCAGTGAACATATCGCGGCTTTTGTTGAGGCATATAACCAAGATGCGCAGCCATTTGTCTGGAGAAAAAGAGAAGTCAAGGGATGCCAACTTAGAAATAATGCGCGAAACTTTTGCAATTAGACAAGAGTGGTGGGGAACTTCCCTGACGGCCAGTCGGCCCTGATGCTGGTCGCGGCTCGACTGAGATACCTCTCAGGGAAGAAATGGGGACTGGAACGGTATATCAACATGAAAACTTTCGGTGAACTCGACTGAGGGAAGCATCTAACCGATTGAGGCATTCTATGTGCGAAAAATTCTGGACGTTACCAATGATATCCCGAATTTTCGTAAAATTAGATCTCTGACACGGGATAGAGTCCAGACGGCTCCTGGATAGCCGAAATGTTCAGCGCCAAGCGCCAGGAGTTTGCGTAGTTCATCTTTTTGTTCTTGCGAAAGCCGACATGGATTTTTTGTGATTTTCCGATAACGAAGAGCTTCAAGCCCTTTATCCCGATATGCGGAAAGCCATTGGCTTACGGCACCTCTGGTAACATTAAGCGCTCGTGCGATGGCAGCCTGCTTCATACCGCTTTCAAAAAGTTCCACTGCCCGCAATCGCCTGTACTCCCGAACGTTTTTTGCTTTGCTGCTTGGTAGTTCCATGCCATGCAGTGTACCAGTTTTGCTAAACATTGTTTAGTAAAAATTTGGAAGATCAGTAATTGCAGTCGTTTTTTTAGGTCCTTTGCTGCTTGGTTACTTCCATAAGCCTTTTTCATTGGCAGTTTTGATTAATTCCATTTATCTTCCGGCTGGAATCTATCTTCCAAGACTTCTTGAAGACAGGATAGCCAAAAAAGTTGATACACTTGATCATTTATTGATTGTTATTTATCTGGCCTGCACTGGATTTGTTATTGGAGCAATAATGTTGTATACGGGAAAGATCATGAGGCACGTTGTCAACGCAGTAATTGCCTGGAGAAAATAGATATCCATACTGTGAGCGCGTAATGAAATTACCGATCATAGTATCGCGACTTTTCCCCGCAAAGGCACGCTTATTTGTCGCAAGCAAGCGCTGTGTCCAAGCCCAGGCTGGAAACTTGTTTCGCCGTTAAGCGGCAAATCCAAGCGATTATGACAATTTGATATTATTGGATGTTTTAAAATTTGCACTCTAAACTTTATTTTGTTGTTGTCACTGGCAAGGAAAAAGGCGCTTTTTGCGCGTAGCGTACCGGGTACATGAGCGGCAAAAAGCGCCAGATGCCGCAGCCAGCGTCGGAAAGCCCGGTTTTTACGGGGCATCACGACAAATTACTGGCTGCCAGAACTCAAATCAGATGCGGCAGTCCGGGAGGATGTCGCAGCCTTATTGCCTGTGCGGCTTCAGCTCTTCCAGAAAGCCTTCTGGCACCTCAAAGCCCAGCTCACGCGCCTTGTCAGCGGCTTCGATGGCCTGTGCGTATTCCTTGAGGTCAAAGAGCGCCAGGGCCAGATTGTTCCAGGCCGGGGCGAAGCCAGGTTCCTGGGCCAGAATATCCCTACAGGTTTCCTCGCAGGTCTTGAAGTCGCCCTTCATGTAATAGGCCGTGGCCAGAGCATTTTTGGCCTGTACGAATTTGGGATCCCACTTCAGGGCTTTGCGCAGGGCCGCTATGGCCTTGTCCGGTTCGCCGCGCTGGAGGTGCACAAAGGCGATGTTGCTCCAGGGGATGGGGAATTTGGCCCGGCAGTTGGCGGCTTCCTCGTTGTAGCGCAGACAGCCTTCCAGGTCGCCGCGTTCAAGGCAGATGCCGCCCAGTTGCACATAAGCTTCGGCCAGGTGCGGCGAATTGCGCACCGCATTGAGCAATGCCTCCTCGGCGGCCACAAAATCGCGCTTGCTCAACAGCGCCAGCCCCAGATTGTAGTAGTGGGTGGCGCATTGATCATTGGCCGCAATTTCATTTTTGAGGTCCGTGATGTATTCGTCCAGATCGTCGTAGCGCTCTTTCATTCGATATGCCCTTCTTTTTTCAGGAGATCGTGGTACCAGAGGCAGAAGTCGAAAATGCCCTGATATTTTTCATCCTTGTTGACCACGCCCAGAGCGCATTCCATGGCGCCCTTGCCGTAATCCTTGCTGTACGGACCCTTGCGGGCCGCCTCCCGCAGAAATTCATTGATCAGTTGCTGGCTGGTGCGTTTGCTCACATCCATGCGCAGATCCAGCGGATCGTTGGGCTTCTGGAAGGGATCCCAGGTTTCATAGCCGATGCGGTCCACAAACTTGCGGCGGCGCGGATTCATTTTTTCGTAGATTTCGCGCTTGAGCTTTTCCTGTTCTTCCGTGAGCGCCCGCGGCGTGCCATCGCGAAATACAGTGGCCGGAATACTGGCAAACATGGCGGCCTAATCCTCCGGCCTGGCCGGGCCGATGCCCAGATAAGCCTCGTCATAGCGGGTAAGCAGGGCCATGGACAGGGGCACATACACTTCGTGCAGTTCCGTAAAGCGGGATTTCACGGTTGCGGCCACATCCCGGCTGAGTTCCTCAAGTCGGGCCTGGATTTTATCCAGATGCACAGTGGGGTAGGGCCTGCCCTTTTCAAAGGCCGAGAAGCCGCAGACGTGTCCCTGCCCGGCAATGGCCGTGGGCACGCCGTACAGGCGGCAGGTGATGGGCCGGGCCGCGTAGAGCAGGCAGCGGTCTTCCCTGTCCAGCAGGGGGCAGCGCAGGCGTGCCTGGGCGGCCTGGGCCATGATGGCCTCCGGTTTTTCCCCGTCCTTTTCGGCGCGGAACAGCTCCCGCTTCAGACGGGTGAGGCGGCGGTCGCTTTCAGAGGCGCGGGCAAGAATGTCCGAACGTTCCGGCCCGTGGGCGAAAGCCGCTTCAAAGGCGCGGTTCAGGTACATTGCCTCCACCAGTGAGAGATCAAACAGGGCGTGGCAGCAGTCGCTACAGCCTTCCTTGCAGGTCACGCAGTCGGGCTGCGCCTCGCGCACGCGCGCAAACAGGGCGTCGGCCTCGGCCCGCAGGACTTCATAGCGGGAAAATATGGGGCTCAGATCGGGGATCATGGCTTTCCTACGACAACGCGGACGGGTTACAGCAGTGCCGCCAGACGCGCACACGCCTGGCGGCACTGTGGAAAGAACAAATCTTCCGTAAACGGGTCAGCAACGGAATGCCGCGTGGGCATTGCACCGTTAACTAGGCTTCTTCAACCGTGATGGCGCTGGTTTCGCAGACTTCCACACAGGATTCGCAGCCGAGGCACTCTTCGGCGTTCACGGGTTCGGACTTGCCGTCCTTGATTTCATAGACTTCCACAGGGCAAACATCCACGCATTCGCCGCAGCCCACGCACTTGTCGGCATCAACACTCACATTGTAGCCCATTGTTTCCTCCCAGAGTAACTTTGTGTTCTGCTTGACGCAGGGGCGGCTGGAAACCGCTTGTGAAAGGGATAGCTTCAGCCCTTGGACCTGTCAAGTGCTTCCGTTTTTTTTGTCCAGATCCGGTCCATGCGCTTTCTTCATGCGCAAGGGGGCCGCGTCTTTCGGCAAGCGCGGTCGCCGCCGGGGTCAGAGCACCAGGCGCGCATAATAGCCGCGACCGTCGCGCACCACCTGCAAAAGCACCTGCCCGGCAAGGCGCTCCTTGCGGAAGGCCTGGAGCAGTTCGGCCATATTTTTGATGCGCACGCCGCCCACGCCGGCAATGACATCGCCCTTGCGCAGAAAGGCGGCCGGGCCATCGCGCCGCACACTCCGGATGACAGGCCCCTGCGCGGATTCCTGCACGCTGATCCCCCAGCGGCGTTCCATGAAGGTTTGGGCTGTGGCGTCGTCAAAGGGTGTGGGGGTCACATCCAGCGCCAGCGTTTTTTCACCCCGGCGCAGGCTGAGGCGCAGGCTTTCGCCGCCTGTCTGATTGCGCAGCACATTGATGTAATCGCGCCGGTCGCGCACGGGCGTGGCGTTGATGCTTTCAATGATGTCGCCGGGCGCAATGCCCGCCCTGGCTGCCGGCGTGCCCTCAAAAACCGCGCCCACCAGCACGCCGCGCGCTTCCCGCAGGCCCAGGGCCATGGCCATGCGGCTGTCCACATCGTCGGCCATAAGCCCCAGCCAGAGCGGCGCCACACGCCCCTGGCCCATGAGGTCCGCCATGACCCGGCGGGCCTTGTTGATGGGAATGGCAAAGCCGATGCCCTCGGCCCGCGCGTCCACAGCAGTGTTGATGCCTATGAGCACGCCTTCTATATCCAGCAGCGGGCCGCCGCTGTTGCCGGGATTGATGGCCGCGTCAGTCTGGATCAGGTCCGTGAACACGCCGCTGTCGTTGCGTATGGTGCGGCCCAGGGCCGAAACCACGCCTGTGGTCACGGTATGATTGAAGCCGAAGGGGTTGCCGATGGCGATGACGGTTTCGCCGGGCATGATATCGGCGGAGTCGCCCAGGCGCACGGTGGGAAGGTCGCGCGCGCCTTTGATTTCCAGCACGGCAATGTCGAAATCCGGCTCCGCGCCCTTGACCGTGGCGGAAAATTCGCGTCCGTCCAGCAGATGCACCATCACTTCGTCGCTGCCCGCGATAACATGGGCGTTGGTCAGCACCAGACCCTTCTGGCCGTCCACAATGACGCCGGACCCCAGGCTGACGCGTTTCTGCCGTCCGGGCCGCGCGCCTGGGGGGAAGCCAGGGCTGAAGCCGGGACCGAAAAAGCGTTCCAGGGGGGAAACGCGCTGTCCTTCGATAATATGGGTGCTGGTTATGTTGACCACCGCCGGGGCCACGCTCTTCACAGCCCGGACCACCGGGGTCATGCGCGGGCTGTCAGACGCGGGAGCGGCCGGGCTTGCGGCGGGCAGCAGGGTGAGCAGGCAGAAAAGAAACAGAAAACCACGGACGCTCTGGGCTGTCAAAGTGGGCATGATTACCTTCCGCAATGCGTTTCAGCGCCGGGCCGGCTCTGTGCGGCGCACAGGCATCCGCACAAAAGGAAAAGAGCCGCCCTGCGGACGCTGTGAACCGTCTTATACATGATTCACCGGGTCAGATAAAGTCCCGCCGCCTCAAGCAACTCAGCCGGGCGGCGACAGGAACGGCATGGTTGCCTGTGGAAGCTGCGCCCATCTTGTTTGTCAGGCACTGAGAGCGTGTTGTTGCGGCGCATCCTTTTCAACCTGAACATATTGCCGCCTTCCCATGTGCGCAACCTTGCGCTGTAAGCCCATACAGGCTACAACTGGCCAATGGACAGGAAAATCAGTTTCACTCAGGCTGAATTTGAACGGCTTTTTCCTGGCGTGCGCATTGAGCGTCCGCGCCGGGAGCATCTGGCGGCGGCCCAGGCCCATCTGGACAATCTGACCAAGCCGCGCGGCAGTCTGGGCCGGCTGGAGGAAGTGGCCCGGCGTCTGTACGCCATGCGCCGCGGCCAACTGCCGCTTGCCGTGAGCCCGGCCCTGATGCTGACTGTGGCCGGGGATCATGGCGTGGCCGCCCAGGGCGTTTCGCCCTTTCCCCAGGCCGTGACCCGGCAGATGGTCATGAATTTTTTGCAGGGCGGGGCGGCGGTCAACGTGCTTTGCCGTTGTGGCGGGCTGGATTTGCGGGTGGTGGACGCCGGTTGCGCTGGCGGGCCGTTTGCGCCGCATCCCATGCTGCTGGACCGGCGGCTGGGCGACGGCACGGCGGATATGAGCCGTGGCCCGGCCATGAGCCGCGAGACCTGCCTGCGCGGCCTGCGCGGGGGCATGGAGCTGGCCGCCGAGGCGGCCGGGCGGGGGTACCGCTGTCTGGGAGCGGGAGAAATGGGCATTGCCAACTCCACAGCGGGCACGGCCCTCTACTGCGCGCTGCTGGGCCTGGAGCCGGATGCGCTTACCGGTCCCGGCGCGGGGGCCGATCCTGTGATGGTCCGGCACAAGGCGGGCATTGTGCGCGAGGCCCTGCGCGTCAACGCGCCCTTGCTGGCATCGGGCGATCCGGTGGATATTCTGGCCGCTGTAGGCGGTTTTGAAATCGCCATGATGAGCGGCATCATGCTGGGCGCGGCGGCGCAACGCCTGCCTGTGCTGGTGGACGGCTTTATCTGTAGCGCGGCCTATGCGGCGGCGCTGGCCATCTGCCCGGCCCTGGCCGAATATGCCGTGCTTTCCCACGCCTCGGCCGAACCGGGACACAGCCCGGCGCTGGCCAGACTGGCCCATGATGAAGCTGTTCCGGAAAGAGGAGGGGAACCCCTGCTGCACCTGGGCATGCGCCTGGGCGAGGGCACGGGTGGCGCTCTGGCCTATCACCTGTTGCTCTGCGCGGCGGCCATATATAATGATATGGCTACCTTTGACGCGGCGGGCGTGACAGCCACCGAAGCGGACAGGATTGCGTAAATGGCGGCCAGACCAGCTTCTCTGAGCAGCGCATGCGGCGCCGCGCCTCTTCTGGCGCTGGATGGCGTGACCCGCCGCTTCACGGTGCGGCGCGGCTGGTTTGGAGAGCAACGGGAACTTACCGCCGTGGACGGGGTGCGTTTTGACCTGCGCCGCGGTGAAAGCCTGGGTCTGGTGGGCGAATCCGGCTGCGGCAAATCCACGCTGGGACGTTTGGTCTGTGGTCTGCTGGCCCCTTCCGCGGGCCGGGTGCTGCTGGAAGGCAGGGCACTGCCCCCGGCCGGAGCGCGCAGTTGGGCCGCCGGGCGCATCCAGATGGTTTTTCAGGATCCTTTTTCCTCGCTTAATCCGCGTCTTTCCGTGCGGGCTTCCGTGGCCGAGCCCCTGGCCGCCCGCAACGTGCCCCGCGCCGAGCGCCGCCGTCTGGCCGACGAAATGCTGGACACCGTGGGGTTGAAAGGCATGGGCGGGCGATATCCGCACGAATTTTCCGGCGGGCAGCGCCAGCGCATCGCCGTTGCCAGGGCGCTGATCACCAGACCGGATGTGATCGTCTGCGACGAACCGGTTTCAGCCCTGGACGCCTCGGTGCAGGCCCAGGTGCTCAATCTGTTGCGCGAGGTGCAGGAACGCTTCAGCCCGGGCTACCTCTTCATTTCGCACGACTTGGCGGTGGTGGGCTTCATTTGTCCGCGCATTCTGGTCATGTATCTGGGTCAGGTGGTGGAGGAGGCCCCGCGTGAACGTCTGTTCGCTGGCGCGGCCCATCCTTACAGCCAGGCCCTGCTGGCGGCCATGCCTACCGACATGGCGAGAGAGCGTGGCGCAACGTCCCTGCCGCAGGCCCTGGAAGGGGAGCTGCCCAGCCCGCTCACGCCGCCGTCAGGCTGTCGTTTTCATCCGCGTTGTCCCAAAGCTGTGGAAATCTGCCGTCGCGAAGCCCCGGCCTGGAAAGAACTGGCCCCTGGCTGGCGGGCGCGCTGTCACCTGCTGTAAATGCAGAAAACGCTGCCCCCGCATATTGCGTACTGGAGAACTCTATTTCCAACGTATGCCGCAACATGAACCTTTCCAGGGAGGCTTTTTGAGGTGCAGGTCTGTATATGCGGCAGCCCTGGAGGGCGCGTGGCGGTCGCTTGCCTTGCCTGGACGCATGGGATATCTTTCGCCGCGCGTTGTCTGTGAGGCAGCAGTCCAGCGGAGAGCCGGCGGCGGACCGTCACAATGCCGCAAGGCGGTTGCGTATCCCTGCCGCACGGATGCGCAGCGATTCAGCTTAGTCCGAGGAACGTACCATCATGAAATTGGAATCTCTTTGCCTGCACGCCGGCTACAGTCCTGAAAACGGACAACCGCGCGTTCTGCCCATCGCCCAGAGCACGACCTTCAAATATGCCTCCACCGTCGAAGTGGCCAAACTGTTTGATCTGACCGAAGCGGGATTTTTTTATACCCGTCTGGGCAATCCCACTGTGGACGCGGTGGAGCAGAAGATCGCCGCGCTGGAAGGCGGAGTGGGGGCTTTATGCACCTCCTCGGGACAGGCCGCCAACATGCTGGCCGTGCTTAATCTGGCCCGGAGCGGCGACCACCTGGTAAGCGCCGCCAGCATTTACGGCGGCACTTTCAACCTCTTTGCCGTCACCCTGAAAAGGCTGGGCATTGAAGTGACCTTCGTGGATCAGACCGCCTCTGACGAGGAACTGGAAAAGGCATTCCGTTCCAACACCAGGGCTGTATTCGGCGAGACCCTGAGCAACCCCACCATGAATGTGCTGGATATCGGACGCTTCGCCCGGCTGGCCCACCGGCGCGGCCTGCCCCTGATAGTGGACAATACCTTTGCCACGCCCGTGCTCTGCCGCCCCTTTGATTTCGGAGCGGACATCGTGGTGCATTCCACCACCAAATATATGGACGGTCACGCTCTGCAGGTGGGCGGCGTCATTGTGGACAGCGGCAATTTTGACTGGGCGTCGGGCGCATTTCCGGAATTCACCGAACCCGATCCTTCCTACCATGGCCTTGTTTACAGTGAAGCCTTCGGTCGGGCCGCCTATATCGTCAAGGCCCGCGTGCAGCTCATGCGCGACATGGGGTGCTGTCAGAGTCCGCAGGGCGCGTTTTACATCAATCAGGGGCTGGAAACGCTGCCCCTGCGCATGGAGCGGCATTGCCGCAACGCAGAGGCCGCGGCGGAGTATCTTGCAGGTCACGCCAAGGTGGAGTCGGTCAAGTATCCCCGTCTGCCCGGCAATCCCGACAAGGCCCTGGCTGATTTCTATCTGCCCAAAGGGTGCAGCGGCGTAGTGTCCTTTTCGCTCAAGGGCGGACGTGAGGCTGGCGCGCGCTTTATAGACTGTCTGAAGATGATTTCTCTTCAGGTGCATGTGGCGGACATTCGTACCTGCGTCCTGCACCCGGCCAGCTCCACGCATCGCCAGTTGAGTGACGAACAACTGAGAGAAGCGGGCATCACGCCCGGCATGGTGCGTCTTTCCGTGGGCCTGGAAAATCCGGACGATATTCTGGCGGATCTTGCTCAGGCTCTTGAACAGGCCTGAACCGGCCGCTGCTCAGGCAAAAAGCGGGAATGCGCGAAGCCTTTCCCGCTTTTTGCCCTGGCGTTGCCTGGTCGGCCCGCCCCTGCCGTTTCAATCCAGCAATGTGCTGTCCTGCCCGTATGTTTCATAAAAGGCTTTTTCCGCCTGAGAATCCCCGATAATATACATTTCCTCCCCTTCCGCGAAAACATGGTTGGGGTCGGGATTGATGTGCATTGTGCCCTCGCGGTCGCGCAGGGCCACGACGCTGCAATGGGTTCGGCTGCGGATGCCGCTGCCCATGAGCTGCTTGCCGGCAAGATTTTTGCCTACGGCGCTGCGGAAAATATTCAGTCCTTCATTGATCATCAGCACCTTGCCGGGCGCCAGCAGGTTGATGATGCTGTTAGTGACCATAGAGGCCAGGGAGAGCACCAGATCCGCTCCGGCCGCATGCAGAATGCCCACATTGCGGTCAAGAGTGGCGCGGCTGATAATCTGGATGTCCTTGCGCAGGCGGCGGCAGTAAAGGGTCAGATAAATGTTGGTGTCGTCGTCGTGGGTCGTGATGAGCACCGAGGGCGCCGTGCGGATGCCCGCTTTCTCCAGCACGTCCAGGTCGGCGGCGTCACCCGCGACCAGATGTTCTTTCGGGACGCTGGGCTTGGGATTTTTGTCCACAATGCTGTACTCACGGCCGCTGGCGTGCAGTTGCCGGGCTGCCGCCAGGCCCACCCGTCCGCACCCCAGAATGACCACAGGCGCTTCGTTGCAGCTCTTGGCGACGGGGTCGCATGGACCCAGCAGGTGGTTTACGGCGTCTATCTGGCGATAGTCGCCGGCGATGACCATAACCGTGGTGTCCGTAAATATGCTATCCGGAGCCGGGAGCAGGAATTTGCCGCGTTCCCACAAGCCCACCACATTGGCGCCGGTGGCCTTGCGCAGGCCGCTTTCGCGCAGGGATTTGCCCACCAGCGGCGTGCGCATGACCGGGGTTTCCGCCACCACCAGCTCGTTGTAGCGGCTGATGACGCTGGAGCGGGCCTGAGCGTTGAGTACGCGCCGGGCCAGGGCTTCCCCCAGCAATTTATGGAACTGAAAAACATTGGACGAGCCCGCCAGTTGCAGGATGTCGATGGCGTCTCCGCTCTGGGCCGCCGCCACAATGGGCACAGCGGCATCCACGTCGCGGGCGGTGAAAACGATGTTGGTATTACGCACGTCGCTGTCCAGAGCCACCAGCATGGCGGCTTCGGGCAGGCGCAGATTGCGGTACACCTCGCTGGAGTCATGTTCGCCCACCACCGCCTCATACCCCTGGTCCAGCATCTCCAGGGTCGTCTGGCTGTCATGACAGAGCAGCACGCACCGGGCGCCGTAATTTTTCAGATCATCCACCAGGTTGAGGGCAATGGGACTGGTGCTGACCACAATGACATGGCCCCTGGCATCCGCCGGAATGGAGCGGGGCGTGTGTCCTTTTTTCTGAGCCTCCAGCCAGGGAGCGTAAAAAAACTGGATGAACGTAAAGGGCAGCATGATCAGAAGCAGCAGCACCCCGGACATGAGCACCACTATGGAGAACATCCGTCCCAGATCCGAGGTGAAGGTAATGTCGCCGAAACCCAGGGTGGACATGACCGTCAGTGTCCAGTATACGCCAGTCACCCAGGAAAAACTGCGGTCCTCATACTGCATGATGTAGTGGAAAAGTATGCTGTAGACGATGATGAGACCCAGCAGCATGGCGAAGAAGCGCAGCAGGAAGCCCATATTCCGGCGTACACTGTGTTGTTGCATGAAAAGGGTGATTTGTGCCGAAAGAAATTTCATGGCGGTTCAGGTGTGAAGGTGAACGATGCTGACGGCTGTCCGGCGCGCGCCCTGTACAGCTTGTCATAAATCCGTAACAAAATGAAAACGTCACAGGACAAGGCTGCGAGCATCAGCCTGTGACGTTTCTGAACAGAAGAGCGCGTTGACGCGCCGGAACAACTTACAGACTCCGTTCTTCCAGCCCGTCATCATTGCCGGCCGGATTTTTTTTCGGCGGTTCTGTGACGGTTTGCAGACCGGGCACCACATCCTGTATCTCGGTGGCGGGCAGCAGCGGATCGGCGGCGGCCCGTTCAATAACTTTGCTGTCGCGCACATAGAGATTGCAGGCCAGGCCGAAGCATTCCCACACGGCGGCTACAGTGCCCCTGAGCGCTTCACCCGCGTTGCGCGGCGGCGGCACAAGCACATAATAGGTACGGGCGCGCCCGCCCCTTTCGGGTTCCACCAGACAGGAAACGATCCACTCGTCCTCGCCGTCGTTGTTCCAGTCGGCAATGGCCACCATGCTGACGGTCAGCTTCTGGGTGGCATGGTTGATGGTGAAGCCGTTGGGACGGCGCGTGACCCGGCTGTCAGGCTGGAGCGTGGCGGCAAAGTTTTCCCCTAGATAGACGTGCCCTGAATCGCCGAACAGGAAGGAGGGCGAAAGTCTGCGGAAGAGCGTGTCGCCGTAATTGCTGAAACCCGCCAGGGAAAAGGGGGCCACATAGGAGCCGTCGCTGTCCAGCAGGCGGCGGGCCTGGAGTTCCCTGGGCATATGCCGGGCCATCTGGACGAATTCCTCTTTTTCCACCACGATCACAGGGCGGGTGGCGCATCCGAACAACACTCCGCTCAGGCAGAGCAGGGCGCAAAAACGTAGTATGGACATGAGGGACATGGTTTCTCCTGTTATGGACATGCCTGCCGGGGTATCGTCCCGCGCGGCCTTGGAAGCTCCGCCTTTGTATGCGTCCGGACCGGGCTTGTAAAGAGAACCCGTCCGGCGCTGGTACAATATCTGCATGTTTTTTTCAGGTTTGTTTTTTCTGACAATTCTCATCTGCCGAGGCATGTATGGCGGAAGCTCTGTATCTGGAAATGCCCTCGCGAAAAAAGTCCCCGCTGAGGGAGCTGGTTCGCCGGTTGTGGCTTGTGATTTCTCTTGCCGTGCTCTTTGTTCTGCTGCTTGCCGGCTGGTGGTGGCTGGACAGCGGACGCACGGCCAGCGTCTGGGCCATGCTGGACGGCATGGTCTACGCGGTGTCGCCGGAATTTTCGGCCCGGCTGGAAGCGCTGCATGTGCGCGAGGGCGACATGGTCGTTGCGGGCCAGCCCGTGGGGCGTGTGGACACGGGCGGGTATGCCCGCCACCTGAGAGAGGCCGGACGGGAAGCGGCCTCCCTGCGTCCGCCGGACATGGCGGAAATAGACGGACGGCTCCGGCAGGCGCAGGAGGCGGAAAAGGAGCTGGTGGCGCGTCTGGCCCAGGCGCGGCATGAGGAAGAAGTCAAACGGCGCCAGCGTGAAGAGCGTGTCGCCGAGCATGTGCGGGCCCAGCTCAATCTGCGCTCTCTGGACAGCCAGGGCGGGGAACGCGCGGCGGGTAAAAGCCGCTACGCCACGGCACAGCGGGCCGAAACTGAAGCGCGCGCCCGCATGGAGAGCGCCAAGGCGGACTTTGAGCAGGTCAGCCGTGCGCGTGCGGCCATGGATCAGGAATTAGGGCGGATTCGTGATGAAGTGCTGCGGGCCAGGCAACTGGCGTCACGCAACCGCTACGCCGCGCCGGGAAGATCCCGCGCGTCCGCGCCCTTGTCCGTCCAGGAGGATGGGGTTCTCTACGCGCCGGCAAGCGGTCGTGTGCTGCGGGGCAGCGCCAGGCCCGGCCAGGTGGTGCAGAGCGGCGAACCCGTGCTGTTGATTCTGCCCGAAGGCGCAGACGCGGCTCAGGCCTACTGGGTGCAGGCGTATTTTCCTCTGTCGGACGGCAAGGCCGTCAAGGCCGGGCAGGCCTGCGACATCCGGATCAAGTCCGATGGCGCGCGCCTGAGCGGCACAGTGGCCGAAGTGCTTGCGCCCCAGCCTCTGCCGGACGGAGAGGCGCGGGCAGCGGTGCAGAGCATGACACAACAGGCCCAGGGGGACGACGCACGCGGTACGGCACGTTTCCTGCCTGCAAGGATCGCGCTTGACGGCCCGCCGCCCGTTGGCCTGACGCCGGGCGAAGCCGTGGACTGCGTGGTGAGAACCCGTACTATTCTGGGCTTCAGCGGTTTTTAGTTTTACATTGAAGATGGTCGGCTGTCAGCGAGAGCTGGCAGCCGCCGGCAAACATTCCCGCGGGCATGGCAATGAATGCTGACGTTGCACAACGTCAGCATTCATTGCCTCCAGCGCATTTTACTTTGAGCCTGCGCTGGCGGCATGCGGACAAAGGCCGTCAGCCCTCCAGCTCCGCCAGGTGCTTGCGGGCAAACTCCAGAGAGGGGTCCAGCTCCAGAGCGGCGCGCAAATGCCTGGCCGCATCTTCCTTTTGGCCCAGGAACTTCTGGCAGAGTCCCAGATTGGCCAGATCCAGAACTGAGCCCTTGTCCACCCTGAGCACCGCCGAAAAGGCCTCGGCGGCTTCGGCGTAACGACCGGTTTTGAAGCGGGCCACACCCAGCAGATTGCCGTATTCCTTCATTTCCGGGCAGAGTTCCACGGCGCGGGCCAGAGCTGGCAGGGCCTCCTGCCAATGGTTCCGCAAGGTGTCCGCGTAACCGGCATAGAAGGCGGCCAGCGCGGCGGCGTCATCGTCGGGTTGCAAGGGGAGGGCAGCGTTGAAAAAATCGCGCGCGGCCTCCCACTGTTCCGCGCGCAGGGCCAGCATACCCCGGAAAAAGGGCAGAAAGTGCGCCTGCGGGTAACATTCTTCCAGTGTCTTCAGCCCGGCCAGGGCGTGCGCGGCGTCAGCCTCTTCGGCCAGTTTGCGGCCCACAAACAGGCCCAGGCTCTGGTTGCGGTCCCGTTCACGGAAGGACAGTCCCGGCACGATGCAGTAGTGGGCCGGAATGCCCAGAGCGGGGTGGGTGGTCTCCACGGCATAGACTTCCAGCGGGGCCAGACCGCGCAGAGCGGCCAGCAATTCGTCGCGGATGTCGGCGGCCTCCACGCTCGGCAGACGTTCCAGCGACGTCAGCGGGCCTTCAAGCAGCCAGGCGGCCTGCTCCAGACAGGTGAACTTGGGCAGCCCCGATGCCTCATAACAGGCCTGGGTACAGAAATCTCCGGCCAGCTGGGCTACCTCGGTTACGGCGCGGATAGCCGCCTTGGCCGGGGAAGCCGCCGTGCCCGCCGTAAAGACGATTTCCGAACTCTGCGGAAACGTGGCAGGATCCCAGGCCAGCGCCGCCACTGTGGGCAGGGGCATGCCCAGGGAGAAATCCTTGAGGATCAGGCGCACGCCCTCACGCTCGAAGGCGGCCAGCAGTTCCCGCAACACCGGGTCGTTACAACTGTTTGGATCAATGGTCGGCGTTTGCGGGCGTTGACGATCCGCTCGGCAGCAGACGTGCCGTTCCACCAGTTCGCTCAGCCCCTGCAACAGGGACTCTTCGTCACTGTTGCCCGCCGAAGTGCCGTTGAACTCACTGAGCAGCTTGAACCAGTCCAGAGGCAGCCAGACCGTGCGGCCGCTCAACAAATGCGTGGCCGGGTAAAACTGCCACGGAGTCAGATCCAGCACGCGCCGGGCCTGTTCAAGAGGAAGCCGGTCGTCCACGGAGCTCAGCATGGCTTCCAGGGGAAGTACGGCGTCTCCGAAGCGGGTTTCGGCCTCGCTCCAGGTAAGGCGCTGCATGTGCGGACGCTTCTGCCAGAAGCTGAAAAAGGCAAAGCGTTCCATGAGTTCCATCAGGGCCGAGGCCTGGGCCTGCTCCGCCGAGGAGCCTTTGCCCATCTGCTTGCGAGTGGGCATGATGGCGCGGGCGTCAGCGCCGCAGACGCTGAGATAGACCGGGATGCCCAGGCGGCCTGCGTCCACCCGGCGGGTTTCCGCCAGGATGTCCAGATTCGCGGCGGCCAGACAGTTGCGTACTCGGGCTATGGTCTGTGCCGGGCTGACGGCCTTGTCCAGATCTTTGACATATCCCTTGGGGCAGGGACACAGACGGATAATCGGCAGGGATGCGCTCATGCCCGCTCCAGAATCAGAATGCTGTAGACGCGTCGTTGCTCCGCGCCGTCCTCGTCCCGACTTTTGACGCCGATGCGGCCTTCCGTGATCTTGAATGATCGGGCCGCCAGTTTGGCGAAATGGGGCTTGGCCCGGGCCAGATCCGTGCAGAACAGGGCTTTGCCGCCGGGGGCCAGATGCCGGCCCACGAATTTGAGCAAAGGCCGGTGCAGATCGTCAAGATAGAGGATCTCAGAGGCCGCAATAAGGTCGAAGCCTTCGCTGAAGCGCGGGTCGCGGCCCGGCGTGGTCACGTCCACACGGCGCACTTCCACCCGGTCCTGAAGGCGGTTGCGCAACACATTGGCCCTGGCGAAGCGCAGGGCGTCCTCCACAATGTCGCTGAGGACAATGCGCGCAAAGCCGTAGCGCGCGGCCACCATGCTGAGGATGCCGCAACCCGCGCCCAGTTCCAGCAGGCTTTTGCCCTCGGGCTCGTACTTGCGCAGCAGACGGCCCAGCACAAAGGATCCCGGCCAGATTTTGGCCCAGAGCGGCAGGTCCTTGAGAGGATCGCGGATGGCCCTGCGTTGCAGCAGGCCGTCCAGATGGGATTGCATATTGCGGATGGTCAGCACTTCCAGAGCGCTTTCATCCACCTGCAATGGTTCAAATTCCACCTCAAAAGTGGCGCGGATGGCGGCGAGAAGGCTGTCAATATCTTCAGTCTGGGGCATGTCTTTTCCTTGCGGCGGGTTGGTGCGCGGCGGACTCTGCCATATGTACAGCGAGTTTGGCCACAAATCAATCTGGGCTTGTGTTTGGAAACGGCGGCGGCTACCATTCACAGATCAAACGGACGCGGCCTCGCCGCGCAAGACAAAGGAATATATGGATGCAGCAGATTTTCCGTCTGGATATTGTGGCCCGGGAAGAAGATGCCGACCGCGTGAGCGGCCTGCTTGCCGTGCGTGCGCCCTTCGGCTGGGAGGAAGAAAGCCTGCCCACGGGAGAGACGCGCTTTCGCGTGCACTGTGAAAAGGAAGATTTTCTCCTCGCCCTGCGGGACGGCATACTGCTGACCACGCCTGAGGCATATTTCACTTTTGAGGCGCTGGAAGAGCAGGACTGGCTCGCGGCCTGGCGACAATTTTTCACGCCGGTGCTTTGCGGTTCGCGCTTTGTGGTGCTGCCGCCCTGGCTGGCCCACAGCCCGGACTTTCCGGATCGCACGCCTGTTCTCATTGAGCCCAAGAGCGCTTTTGGCACTGGCCATCATGCCACCACGGCGCTGTGCCTGAGAGTTGTGAGCGATCTGCTGGACCAGGGACGCATAACGCCCGGCCAGAATTTTCTGGATCTGGGCACGGGTTCCGGCGTGCTGGGCATAGCCTGCTGCAAGAGCGGCCTCAGCGGTCTGGGTTTGGATATTGATCCTCTGGCTGTGGACAATGCGCTGGAGAACCGGGCGCTTAACCATGTGGATGGCTTCTCGGCGGCTCTGGGCGGCATTGAAGCCGCTGCCGGGCGTACTTTTGATCTGGTGCTGGCCAATATTCTGGCCCGTCCCCTGATAGAGCTGGCGCCGGCTGTGGCGGCGGCCCGCAAGCCCAGAGGCTGCCTGGTTCTTTCGGGTCTGCTGGAAATTCAGGCTGATGGCGTGGAAGCCGCGTATACAATGCAAGGCCTGCCCGCAGCCCGACGAATCACTGAAGGGGAATGGTGCGCTCTGCTTTGGGAGTAGCGCAGTTTTTACATATCACTTGTCAGGAATGATTATTGACAATTTGAAGCGTATGCGGCAAAACCTTTACATCAAAACAGTTATCAAGGAGTTTTCATATGAATACGGTTACATTTCAGGGCAATGGCCTGCATCTCGAAGGCGAACTGCCCGTTCAGGGAGGCAAGGCCCCTGATTTTGCCTTGGCGGCCAATGATTTGAGCCCGCGCAGCCTCAAGGATTACGCTGGTAAAGTGCTGGTGCTGGTCAGTGTGCCCTCGCTGGACACGCCCGTCTGTGATCTGGAAGTGCGCCGCTTCAATGCCGAAGCCGCCGCGCTGTCCGACAAGGTGCGCATTGTGGCCGTGAGCTGCGATCTGCCTTTTGCCCAGGCCCGCTGGTGCGGCGCGGCCGGGGTCAAGGCAGTGGAAACCCTGTCCGATTACAAGGACACAAGCTTTGGCAGAAATTATGGTGTGCTGATTCAGGAACTTCGTCTGCTGGCCCGCGCCATTTTCGTGGTGGCCCCTGACGGCGTCCTGGCCTATAGCCAGCTTGTGCCTGAAGTGACCAGTGAACCGGACTATGACGCCGCGCTGGCGGCAGTGAAAAAACTGATTTAAAAGACAGTGCATGAATTTTCAGGAAATGGCTTCCAAGGCAAATGAACCTTGATCTTGTACAAGGGCAAAGTTCAAAGACTGCCCGCAGGCCATTTTCAATATGAAAATGGCCCAACGTCAGACGGAAGTCTGGCGCGGCGCGAAAAGCGCCGCGAGTTGTGGAAGCAGCCTGTGTTACAGTTTCTGGTTATGTGCCGGTTGTCTTGAGAGTAGAGGACAACCGGCATTTTTTATCTGTGGACGGGGTGCCGCGTTTGCAGGATGGCTTCCGTCCTGAAAAACAGAAAAGCGTTGTCCGGCGCTGACTTCCTTAAGGCAGCGCCGGCTTGGAGGATTGCACCATGACAATGAAGGGCATGTATCTTTGGGGTATAGCGGCTTTGATGCTGCTGACGGCTGGCTGCAATGCCGCGCAGCAACGCGGCATGCTCGGTTCCGCCTATGTTTCCACCGCCCGTCCGGCCATTACCGTGGAAGCCGGAAACATGCCCCTGCTCACGGCGGGGCGGGGAACGGCGAACCTGACCAGAAGCAGCATGATGGGCGGCCTGCCCATTGACGTATGGCTTGCGGTCTATGGCGCGGGCGCCAGTGGCCCCCTGGCTGTGGCGGCTCAGGCTGAAGTGCCCCAGGGCTGGCACTGGGACGGTATTATGCGCCGCCCGTTCAGCATGAATGAAGCAGTGGAGATTTTTGACGGCATGGGCTATCAGGCCTGTACCTATATTGTAGATGGCAGCCGCGATCCCTTTGGCGCGCTGGTGGCCGGCAAAACTCCGGAAGGGCGTCCCATGCGCTGGCTGGCGCGTGGTTTTGCGGCCCGCTACAACTTTAATAGCGATAAGATCATTATGGAGTACCGTGAACCGCTTCCCGCAGGAATAGAATCTCTTTCAGCCCTGCCCCTGGGGGCCGCGGACATGCTCAAAGGTTTTGAACAGCGGGCGCGGGAGATATTCAGCGTGGGACCAGCGCCCGCCGACCGTTCCCCGTTGCGCCAGGGGTACGCGCAAGGGGTGCAGTGGCAGTACATGGATGAGAGTTTTCTGGGTACCGTATCCCAATATGACTTTTTCAACGATAATTAATGTCACTATGAATGGATGAAAAATGACTGCGCTACGCCCAATAGAGAACAATACAATTGACGGGCCATGACGTAGTGTGTATGGTATGCCTCCCTGTAGCAGGGAGAGGCTGAAGCTGTTCTGAGGCGCGGTTTTTGTAACTCAAGATACCGTGCGTCATGCTGGAAACAAAAGACATGCCACAAGCAAGAGGTGGGCAATGGACGATTATTTAAAAGAAGCGCTGGAAATAACTCGCGCCCAGGCCGGTGTCCGGGTTATGACCGAAGAAGAAATCTCTGCCTTTATTCAGAAGGTGGCGGTGGGGATTCGTGCTGTGGCCGAAGGTGACGCGCCGGTGGAACTCGACAGCGCTGAAATGGCTCTGGAAGCCCGCAAGTCGGTGAAGGAAAAATCCGTTACCTGTCTTGAGTGTGGAAAGAGCTTCAAGATCCTGACAAAGCGGCATCTGGCCAGTCATGGTATGGATAGCGCCGAGTACAGGGAAAAATGGGGTTTCAAGAAAGATGCGCCGCTGGTCTGCAAGGCCCTGCAGCGTGAACGCCGCAAAAAAATGAAAGATATGAAGCTGTGGGAAAAGCGGCGTAAAGCGGGCAAATAGGGCCGCTACGCCATGAAGCCCGCTGTACGGCGGGCTTTTTGCCTGCCGCAGCCTGCCGGCGCGCGGTCGAACCTGTTCGGTTTGAGCGCCCGGCCCTGCGGCGGCAGGCGGTTATACTGTTCAAAGGTAGATGGAATGAATATGCCCCCGGCAACGCCCGCCCAGGCTCTGGCGCTTTTGTCCCTGCCCGACGCCCGACTTTTTGAACAGGCTGCGCGTTTGCGTGAGGCAGCTTTCGGTCGCGTGGTGGACCTTTGCGCCATCATTAACGCCCGCAGCGGCAACTGCGCCATGGACTGCCGCTTCTGCTCCCAGAGTCGCCATAATCATACGCCCATAGCCGTATTTGAGCTGCTGCCTGATGCGACGCTGCGGGAGCGCATTCTGAAACTGGCCACTCTGCCGGTGAATCATATCGGCATTGTCACCAGCGGCGCGGCGCTCAACGAGGAGGAACTGGCGCGTTTGCGCCGCGTACTGGCCGCATTGCCGGATGCTGTGCGACCCCGCGTCTGCGCTTCTCTGGGGCGGCTGACCTCGTCCCAGCTTGAGCAACTGGTCGGGGCCGGGCTTACCCGTTATCACCACAATCTGGAAACGGCACAAAGCTATTATCCACGTGTCTGCACCACCCAAACCTGGGCGCAGCGCCGTGATACGGTACTCCGGGCCCGGCGCGCCGGCCTGACGGCATGCAGCGGCGGTTTGTTCGGTCTGGGTGAAAGCTGGGAGGATCGCATCGCCTTTGCCTTCAGCCTCAAAGAGCTGGGCGTTCGTCATGTGCCCATGAATTTTCTGCATCCTCACCCGCAAACGCCGCTGGCCGGGCAAGAGATTCTCTCCGCTGGCGAAGCGTTGCGCATCATCGCCCTGTTTCGCCACATTCTGCCTGAGGCCACGCTGCGCATCTGCGGCGGTCGCCCCACAGTCCTGGGGGCCCGGCAGCATGAAATTTTCGTCGCCGGGGCCAACGCCCTGATGACCGGCGATTATCTCACCACGCACGGACAGGGCATTGAAGAAGACCTTGCCATGATTGGAGCGCAGGGGCTGGAGGCGGGCATTCATGCGCGGCCCTGATTCCACAGACGGCACGAGGCGGGGGGGCCGCCCTCTTTGCGCCGTATTTGTGAGCGGAACCGGCACGGATGTGGGCAAAACCGTGTTGACAGCCGCCCTGTTGCGTGCGCTGCGCCTTGCGGGGGTGGCGGCTCAGGCCGTGAAGCCCGTGCAGACCGGTGTGCCCGCAGGGGAGGAATATACCGCGCAACAGGCTGATGCGCGGGTGTACGCGTCGGCTGTGGCTGATCTGTCGCCTGTGCCGGGCTTGGCTCCCGCATCTGTGCTGCGCAGTTTTTCTCTGCCCGCTTCGCCGCATCTGGCCGCGGCGTGCCAGGGCAAGCGCCTGGAAGCGGCAGAATTGGCCCAGGATGTCCTGAAGCATTGGGAGAGCCTGAACGGCGCGGCGGAACTTCTGCTGCTGGAAGGCGCGGGCGGGTTGTGCGTGCCTCTCAATGAGCGGGAGGACATGCTGGATTTGATGGCCGCCCTGGATTTGCCAGTGCTGCTGGTGGGCGGCAACGGTCTGGGCGCGCTGAATCATGCGCTGCTTTCTCTGGCCGCCCTGCGCGACAGGGGGCTTGGTCTGGCGGCTCTGGCCCTGATTCCCACGCAGCCTGCCACAGTGGGCGCGGAAGATGAAGCCCGCATTCTGGCCGACAATCTCCGGATGTTGCGCGCGCGGCTGGCGCGATCCGGCTGTGACGCGCCAGTGCTGGAGCTGCCTCGTCTGGCGCGCCTGGATGGCGCGGCATGGCAGCGTCTGGCTGAGGCATTGTCCCCTCTGGCGGAGAAATTGACTCACTGGGCAGAGCGGGCGCGCGGCGAGATGGCAGCGGACCTGGTGGCGCGCGACCACGGCACGGTCTGGCATCCCTATGCCTCCGCCGTGGCATTGCCGCCCTTGTGCGCAGCCCGGAGCAGTCATGATAATCGCATCGTTCTCACTGACGGACGGGAATTGATCGACGGCATGTCTTCCTGGTGGTCGGCGGCGCATGGCTACAATCATCCTCGCTTGCTTGCGGCCCTGCGTTCCCAGGCCGGTCGCATGCCGCATGTGATGTTCGGCGGCCTGACGCACGCCCCGGCGGTGGATCTGGCCGAACGACTGCTGCAACACATGCCTCCGGGGCTGGAGCGTGTCTTTTTTGCTGATTCCGGCTCCGTGGCGGTGGAAGTGGCGCTGAAAATGGCTCTGCAATATCAGCAGGGCAGGGGAGAGACGCGGCGCACCCGTTTTCTGACGCCGCGCGGCGGCTATCATGGCGATACCCTGGGGGCCATGTCGGTCTGTGACCCGGTGACGGGCATGCACAGTCTGTTTGCTGGTCTGCTGCCGCAACAGATTTTTGTGGAGCGCCCCTCCTGCCGTTTTGACATGCCCTTTGACCCTGCCAGCCTGGACGACGCCCGCCGCGCGCTGGAGCATCACGGCCAGGAGGTCGCGGCGGTGATTCTGGAGCCTGTGGTGCAGGGCGCGGGCGGCATGTGGTTTTACCATCCGGACTATTTGCGCGGGCTGACCGCGCTTTGCCGCGAGGCCGGAACATTGCTGATTTTTGACGAAATAGCCACCGGTTTTGGCCGTACCGGAAAATTCTTTGCCGCGGAATGGGCCGGGGTCACTCCTGACATTCTCTGCTGCGGCAAGGCCCTGACCGGCGGCGTGCTCACCCTGGCGGCCACGGCCTGCACCGGCGATGTGGCGCGGGGCATTTGCGGTGCAGGCCGGGTTTTCATGCACGGACCCACCTTCATGGCCAATGCTTTGGCCTGCGCCGTGGCCGGGGCCGCTCTGGACATTCTGGACGAAAACCGCTGGCAAATGCAGATTGCCGGGCTGGAAGCCGCCATGCGCAAAGGGCTGGAACCCTGCCGCTCACTGCCCGGCGTGGCGGATGTGCGGGTGCTGGGCGGCATCGGCGTGGTGGAAATGGAACAGCCTGTGAATACGGCTGCCTTGCAGCGCTTTTTTGTGGAGCAGGGGGTCTGGATCAGGCCGTTCAACCGTCTGATCTACCTCATGCCGCCCTATGCGAGCCCTCTGGCGGACGTATCCCGGCTTTGCGCAGTGGTGAAGGAAGCTGTGCACCGGGGGGCATACAGGACGGGCGTTTGAGCCGCGTGTTCCGGGGTGTGGTCTTATTCAGCGGGAGGCGGCGGCACAGGCAGGCCCCGAAAGATGAGCCGCGTGGCTGTGGCGTCGGCCAGTTCGGCCACATCCATAAGTTTTTCCAGCAGTTCCAGCAGGTAAAAGCGGTCATTTTCGCAGCCGTCCTTGAAGTCGGCTTCCAGTTGGCCTGAACGCATATAGCTTTCCAGTTCTTCAAGATCCTTCACTGTCAGCATGCTTCATCCTTGTGCTGCGTCGCCAGGGCGGCCAGGCAGCGCTCTGTCAGCGTTTCAGCCAAGCGTTCCACAGCGGCGATTTCTTCTTTACTGATGTTTTCGTAATGAATACCCGCGCTGACGCAGACGGTACAACTAAGGGCGTCGGCCATGCGCCGGGCCATGCGCCAGGCTAACTGATCCTCCCTGTGGCCCGGCAGAACAAGCAGCTTCGCTTCAGCCGCGCCGCCAGGCGCGGCCAGGGCCACGGCTCCCAGATGGGCCGCGCCGCCGTTCAGTATTACCTGAAGATCGCGCCCCATCCGCAGCGCGCACAGCTCCAGTTTCAGTCGCCCCTGGCAGAGGCAAAAGCGCATGGCGACTCCTTGGACGTTTTTTGTCAACATGAAACAGAAAAGCTGTCCTGGCAAGTGCAAACATACGGCCCGCATGGCGGTTATCCGGTCATATAACCCATAAATAAAGGTTTTTATATGCCGCGACCCTGTGGCGTGAGGGTCTTTTTCTTTACTTTACACAGTTTTCAGTCTATAAAATTTGGCTACACCTACTACATGAACCTGCCGGGAATGGCGCGCGACGCATTGTCGGAAGGGAAGGAGTTACTACATGGCCGCAGGATTGCATTTCACAAAAATGCAGGGCATCGGCAATGATTATGTTTATGTGAACGGCTTTGAGGAGCGCGTGGACAACCCCGGTGAACTGGCCAAAAGGATCAGCGACCGGCATTTTGGCGTGGGCTCCGATGGTCTGGTGCTGATTTTGCCCTCCGCTGTGGCCGATCTGCGCATGCGCATGTTCAACGCTGACGGTTCGGAAGCCGAAATGTGCGGCAACGCCACCCGCTGCGTGGGCAAGTACGCGCGCGATCACGGCATCGTCAACAAGGATGTTATCCGCCTGGAAACGGGGGCGGGCATCAAGATAATCCGTTTGCTCTTCGAGGCCGGGGAGGTTCGCGGGGCTACCGTGGATATGGGCGAACCCGTGTTCGCTCCTGAGCGCGTTCCCGTGCTGGCGGCCCCTGCCCTGACCGAGGGCGAAGACCCGCAGCGCTTCATCGCCCGCCCGGTGGAGGTGGATGGCCGCACTTACGCTGTCACCGCCGTGTCCATGGGTAACCCGCACGCGGTGGTTTTCATGGACGGCATTGATGAGCTGGATCTGCCCGGACTGGGGCCGAAATTCGAGCATCACCCCATTTTCCCCAGGCGCACCAATACGGAATTTGTGGAGGTCATTTCCTCCGATAAAATCAGAATGCGCGTCTGGGAGCGCGGGGCCGGAGAAACCCTGGCCTGCGGCACCGGCGCGTGCGCCGCGGCTGTGGCCAGCGTGCTCAACGGCCATACGGGCCGTTCGCTGGATGTGGAACTCAGGGGCGGCGTGCTGCATATCGACTGGGATAAGAGCGACGGCCATGTCTACATGACGGGCGGCGCTGTGACCGTTTTTGAAGGCGTATATTTTATCTGACAAAACCGAGGACTGCATGGCTACGATCAACAGCAATTTTCTCAAGCTTCAGAGCAATTACCTTTTTGCCGACATTGCCCGCAAGGTCGCCAGTTTCAAAGATTCCAATCCGGACAGCCGGGTCATCAGCCTGGGCATCGGCGATGTGACGCGCCCCCTGGTTCCGGCGGTGGTGGAGGCCCTGCACAAGGCCGTGGACGAAATGGGCGATGCCGCGCATTTTCACGGTTACGGCCCGGAACAGGGCTATGCCTTTCTCCGCGACCTGATTATGGAGAATGACTACAAGGCGCGCGGCGTGAACCTCAGTCCGGATGAAATTTTTATCAGCGACGGGGCCAAGTCCGATGTGGGCAACTTTCAGGAGGTTTTCGCCCAGGACAGCATTGTGGCCGTGACGGACCCGGTTTACCCGGTCTATGTGGACTCCAACGCCATGGCCGGGCGTGCCGGTGAGATGGAGGGCAGGCAGTGGAACAGGCTTGTCTATCTGCCTTGCGTCAGAACCAATGATTTTGTGCCGGATTTTCCCAAAACCCGGCCGGACATGATTTACCTCTGCTATCCCAACAACCCTACGGGCACAGTGCTTTCCCGCGCGGCCCTGCAAGGCTGGGTGGACTATGCCCGGCGCGAGGGCTGCGTGATTCTCTACGATTCGGCCTATGAGGCATTCATCCGTGATCCGGATGTGCCGCACAGCATCTATGAGCTGGACGGAGCGCAGGAAGTGGCTGTGGAATTTCGCAGTTTTTCCAAAACCGCCGGTTTCACCGGTCTGCGCTGCGCCTATACCGTGGTTCCCAAGGCCCTGCAGATCAGCGACGGCAAAGGCGGCAAGACGGGGCTTAACGCTCTCTGGAACCGCCGCCAGTGCACCAAGTACAATGGTTGCGCCTACATTGTGCAGCGCGCCGCCGCCGCCGTGTACAGCGAGGAAGGCCGCCGCCAGATCGAGGGCGTGATCAGGGGCTATCAGAGCAATGCGGCGCTGCTCAGCGCGGCAGTGAGGGAAATGGGGCTGGAGGTTTTTGGCGGGGTCAATGCTCCCTATATCTGGGTAAGCGTGCCCAGGGGCATGGATTCCTGGGGCTTCTTCGATCATCTGTTGCAGTCCGCCGCTCTGGTCTGCACGCCTGGCGCGGGCTTCGGCGCCAGCGGCGAAGGCTATGTGCGCCTGACAGCCTTTGGTTCGCCTGAAGATACGGAAGAAGCCATCCGCCGCATGCGGCAATTGAGCTGAAGCACGGCATCGGACAGATATTCAGAAAGGGGAGGGCGACCTCCCCTTTCTGGTGATTTACAAAGAAGCTATGCGGGGTTCAGCGCCTCCAGGCGTTGGCGGACAATGCTCACGGGATGCAGGCACGGCAGTTCACTGCCGTGCAGAATCTGCACGCGGCAGGTTCCGCACTCTGAGACGGCCACATGCGCCCCGCTTTCGCGCACGGTTCTGAACAGCGTAGCGCCGATATCCTGAGCAATGGCGTATTTTTCTTTTTTGAAGCCGTAGCTGCCCGATATGCCGCAGCAACCCGCGTCGGCATTGCGGGATGCGACACCGGGCAGGCGGCGCATCAGCTCCAGACCGGGCAGGCCGTTGCCCTGGGCGCGTAAATGACAGGGGGCATGGTAGATGACGCGCAGTTCCGGCAGGCTTGCGCGATTTTCGGATTCCAGCCGCAGTTCGCCGCGTTCCACGCAGTCCAGCAGAAATTCCTGTGCGTCCTCCAGCGGGGTCAGGCCGTGCTTTTCGGCCAGATCCGGAAAAAATTCCGGCAGTTCGGTTTTGAACATGAGGGCGCAGCTGGGGCAGCCGGTAATGATCGGAATGCCCTGCTCCCGCCAGCGGGCCAGCGTCGCCAGATTGCGCTCGGCATTGGCGCGGGCGTCCTGCCAGAAGCCGTTGGCGACCATCGGCAGGCCACAGCAGACGAATTCATCCGGCACAATGACTTCATACCCGGCCCGGTTCAGCGTCCAGAGCATATCCAGGCCGGTGCGGGGGTCGTACACATCCACATAACAACCCGGAAAAAAGACGACTTTGCGATTTTGGCCCGACTGCCTGAAGCCGCGGGCCTGCTGCCGGAATGTCTGGCTGGCGAAGCGGGGCAGGGGGGCACGTTTGTCGATGCCCAGGGCGTCCAGCACAGCGCGGGTCACGGGGTTGAGCATGCCGAAATTTTTGAGCCCGGCCGGGATCAGGCGCAGCCAGCGCGCCTGAAGTTCGCCATGCGCCAGCACCCAGTCGCGCAGGCCGGGGCGCTGTTTTTTGCACTGCTCGGCGCGGGCCAGCATGTTGATGCTGGATACGGGAACATCGTGCGGGCAGGAAATGTCGCAATTCTTGCAGTTGGCGCAATAGTGCAGGGAGGGGTCTTCCGCCAGCCCCAGCAGGCGGAATCGCTCATAGGCCGGGCCGATCATGCGCGGCCCGAGAAAGTTGGGCGTGGCCTCGGCCACCGGGCAATGCACCACACAGGTGGTGCAGGCGATGCATTGATCGGGATTGATGCGTACGCTCATAGCTGCTCTCCGGACGCCGGTTCATGGAATTTTCCCGCTGTGGCGGCGGCCATGCGGCCGGCTTGCCAGCCGGTGGCCAGGGCGACGCCGTGGCCGCTTTTTTCGGTTGCGAAGTCATAGCCGCCGACGCTGCGCCCGGCGAAAAAGATGTTATCATACCATGCCTGACCACTGTCGTCCTGCGGGCGCATCTCTCCGTCCACCCGGACGCCCAGACGGGAAAAGACATGATTGCCGAAAATTTCCGGTTCGGACCACAGCGTGACGTCCGACGGAACGGGGATATCCAGTTTGAACACGCTTTCGCGGGCGCTGCCCGGCGCAAGCTCGATACCGCCGCCCAGAATGCCGCCCGTGGCCAGCACAAAGGCGCGGGCAGTGTGGCGGCGTTCCTGCCCGGCGGCCAGCGCCGTGAGAGAAGTACAGCGTTTTCCATCGGTGGTGGCGCGGATGATGCGGGCGTTTTCCACCAGCTCGAAATCATGGCGGCGCAGTTCGCGCAGCAGGGCGTCTCGCAGGCGCAGGCCGCCCACGCCCGGCGGGATGGAAAGCATCTCCACCAGCGGACAGGCCACAGCCTGATTGAGTTCATGCCAGATTGAGGCGTCGGCCCTGCTGCCGCAAATGGGCGGCAAAAGCACGGCGTCGCACTGGCCGGCATGCTTTCTGAGGTTTTGAATCAGCCAGTCCCGCCCCCGTGGCCTGTCCACCAGTCGGGCGAGATCCAGGGCGCTCAGGCTGCGATGGGTCGCCCCCAGCGGCGAGGGCAGCATGAACGGGACAAAGTCCTTGTCCGCCCAGTCCCGGTAGCGCCGCAACTGACTGACGATCAGCGCGGGCCGACAGTCGCGCAGGCCGTGCACGCCGGCCACAAGTATGCGCCTGGCCCTGGCCAGGGCTGCGGGGTCCAGCCCGTCGGGCAGAAGATAGCTTGGCTTGAGCGTGCCCATGATGGTGGGCAGCAGGGCATTGCATGGCGCGCCCTCAGGGGTTGCGGCCGTGTGCAGGGGCCAGCCCTGGTCAGCCGCGCATTGAAGCAGCATGTCCACAGCAGCGCGGACACGGCTTGCGCCAAGCAGGCGATAGGGGTGCGCCGGCGGCAGAAGATCCATGCCGCTCCAGGGGTCGTTCAGGCGCTGACCACCCGCATAACCCAGCAGGTCCACGCAGCCGCCGCTGATAGCCAGCGAACCCATGCCGTCAGTTACCATCCGCACACTGCGGCCCTCGCGGGCGGCGGTGAGCGCGGCCACAAGTCCAGCCAGGCCGGAACCGACCACCAGTACGTCAATTATCCTGCTCATTGGCGGCTCCGTCCAGGTTGAGGGTTCCTGCATACACTGCTCTTCCCAGTTCCATTTCGCGTGCCTGCGTACCCCAGAGGGCCGGGCGCAGACCGCGCCAGCGCTCCTGCAGGAAGCGCCGCACATTGTCCGTGGGCGAGAGCTCCAGGGGCACGCCGTGTTCCACCAGCGCGCCGATGGTCCGCAACGAGCAGAAGGTTCCCTGGCAGGTCCCCATGCCCAGCCTTGTGCGCAGCCTGATGTCCGTCAGGGAATGGGTGGAGGGATCGCGCGCCACGCGTTCAATTTCAGCCAGGCTGACCATTTCGCATTCGCACAGCAGGGGATTGCCGTCGCTTTCTCCGGCGCGGCCCGCCAGCTCCACCTGTTGCAGTACATCGGGCAGATCGTCGCCCAAACGGTCCGCCATGAGCTGGAGGCCCTGCACGGGAAAATAGCGCGCCGCGCGGCGCAGCATGGCCTGGTCGGGATCGGGTATCAGGGCTTCGTCAGCGGTGCGACAGGGCGCATGCACGCCGAGCCTGGCGCAAACATTGTCGCTGACGCGTTCGGCCATCAGGCGGTAGGTGGTCAGCTTGCCGCCGAAGATGGACACCATGCCTTCCAGACCCTGCTCCGCATGGTCCACCACATGAAAATTGCGGCTGGCCTTGCGTCCCGCGGCATTGCCCGGCGTATAGAGGGGGCGCGTGCCCGCAAAGGCGCGCAGGATGCGGTATTGGCGCACTGCCGGAAACAGAGGTTCGCCCAGGTCAAGCAGGCGCAACACTTCCGTGCAGGTGGGCGTGGTGTCGTCGGGGCGTTCCGTGGGTGTGGAGGTGGTGCCGAGAATGGTGATGGAACCATGCGGCACAAAAATATCGCCGTCCGCGCCGGGGTGCAGGCGGTTGATCACGCGCGAGGTAAAGCGGTGGTTGAATACGATCAGCGTTCCCCTGTCCGGCGACACGGCCACATCCAGACCGGCCAGGCCGGCAATGCGGCCCGACCAGGAGCCGGCGGCGTTGACCACGCACTGGCAGGCGATTTCCAGGCTTTCGCCGCTGATGCTGTTGCGGGCCGTCACGCCGCACACTTTGCCGTTACGCTGATGGATGGCCGTGACTTCATGATAAGTCATCACCCGACCGCCGTGACGCCTGGCGGACATGGCGTTGTGCAGCGCCAGACGGAAACCGTCCACGCAGGAATCGGGCACGCGGAAGACGCGGCGGATGTCCGGGGAAAGATTCGGTTCCAGACGCAGGGCTTCGGCCACGTCCAGTTCCTGCGCGTCAATGCCCGCTTTGCGGCAGGCTTCGGCCCAGGGCTCCACATAGGCCGGGTCGTCGCCAGGCGTCAGAGCGAAAAATCCTTCGGTTTCCTCCACACACTGCCTGCCGATGCGCCGAACAATCATGTTCTCTTCAATACATTCGCGCGCGGATTCATTGTCGTTGACCGCATAGCGGCCCCCGCTGTGCAGCAGCCCGTGAAAACGCGAACTGGTGCCGTGGGCAAGGCCGCCCTGTTCCAGCAGAATGGCGGGCACGCCGCGCATGCACAGATCGCGCAACGTGCCCATGCCGGTAGCGCCGCCGCCAATGACGACAACCGTGGTCTCCAGCATGGGGCCTCCTGATATATGGCTGAAATATTCGCGCCACCGGGCCGCGTTGCCGATGGCGCGCCTTTATTCCGGCGAAGCTTTTACTGCAAGCTGCATACAGCCAGAACTTACGGCGCTTTCACGCCGCGCCAGGCTCTCGTCTGACGGGAAGTTCATGATTTGCATGAAATGACTCCCAGACAGAAATTTTCATTCTTTTACCCTTGTTCGTCAAGAGGCTCCTGCCCATCCACCAGGGCAATCGCATGAAGGTCAAGCCGCCGGTTTGCCCCTCAACACAGTGTTCCCTGATGGTTGTGCACGGGGAACCTGTGCGTTTCGGCTTGCGCTATAAAAAAGCTCTAAATCCAGCCGAACAAGAGGTATTTATGGAGAAAAAAGCGGGCAGCAGGAGCAATTTTGCGAAAACTTTGTGAGTGGAAGGCAGTGCACATTTACGGGCCGCAGGTAGCAGAAATGCAAATGTCAGATTGCACATGCGCCTGGTAGGGCGCTGCTGGCAAGAGAGCCTTACAGACACATATGAAGAACCCCCGACTATGCCGGGGGTTCCTTTTTTGCTGGTAGCAAGGGAGGGATTTGAACCCCCGACACTGCGGGTATGAACCGCATGCTCTGACCAACTGAGCTACCTTGCCCTGTTGCGTCCAGTGACGACGCGCTGATTTATCTATACAATTTCTCCCTGCTTGGCAAGCATTTTTTGCTCCGTCCGTCAATGAACCATGAAATAATAGATAAAGGGCGCGATCAGTAACCGGTAAACGGCAAAGGGCGCCAGGGTCATCCGTCCCACCAGAGCCACGAAAACCTTCACCGCCAGCAGGGCGGAGATGAAGGAACCAAGTATGCCCACCGCGAAAAAGGGAATATCTGCCACAGAGAACAGGCTGAGACTCTTGAGCATGTCAAAACCCGTAGCCGCCACCATGATGGGCACCGCCGCGATAAAGGAATATTCTGTCGCCAGCGATCGCTTGGCGCCCAGCAGCATACCCCCCATGATGGTGGATGCCGAGCGGGAGAAACCGGGCCAGAGGGCCAAACACTGAAAGCAGCCGATGCCCAGCGCCAGACGCGGCGTCATATCGTCCAAGCTGATGCAGGTGGGTCTGCGCTTGCGCCGTTCCACCAGGATCATGCACACGGCTCCCGCCACCAGCGCCACAAGCACAGTGGCGGGCCGAAAAAGATATTCCTTGATCATGGAATGGAACAGCAGCCCCATCACGCTGGCAGGCAGCGAAGTCAGGAACAGCAGCCAGATGCCGCGCATGCCGGCAAAGCGTACATAGGGCCGGGGCCGTACCAGACCCCAGAAGCGCTTCCAGTATAGAACCACCACGGCCATGATGGCTCCAAGCTGAATGACCACTTCAAACGTGGCAGCTCGTTCACCCACAAAGTTAAGCAGTTCGCCCACAAGAATCAGGTGCCCTGAAGAGGAAACCGGCAGAAATTCGGTCAGTCCCTCCACAATACTCAGAATAAGGGCGGTGAGCAGATTATCCATTCTGGCCTCCGGACGGGCCGCCGTGGTGCGGTGTCCGCTGTTTTTCCTTGTTCGCCCGCATTGCCAAAAAAAACCGCTGTGGCTATGTAACAAAAAAAGTGAGGACTACCACGATGACAACCATTATGCCCAAGAGTGAACTTGTGCGTCGAGCTTTCGCCTATTTGCAGGAAGAACGCAAGCAGCAGCCCGGCAAAAGTCTCGCCAGCCTGCTGGACGAAGCGGGAATGCGCTTCAATCTAACACCTGTCGACGCGGCAGCCCTGGAACGTCTTTTCCGCAGTGAACAGAAGGATTAACTGAATTCGCTTTTTCCGTTACTGCCTGAATCCCTCCAGTGTCTACTTGTAAAAGTAGGCACTGAAAACCCCGTAAGGGTTTTGCGGCGGCGCAGTCGGGTTCGTTCGCGAGAAACAAGGCTTTTTCGCGAACGAACCTGTAAGAATTCTTCACATAATTTGTGAAGATTTTTTATTATACCTAGATATTACGCGATTTCGCTCCCATCGGGCACGGGTCTGGCCACAGCCAGCAGGCTGAGTTTATCCCCCCCCTGGGCAGTGAGCACCATGCCGTGGGACATAAGTCCCCGAATTTTGCGCGGCGTGAGGTTCAGCACGGCGCAGACCTGCCTGCCCACCAGCTCCTCGGGCTTATAGTATTCCGCCAGTCCCGAAAGAATCTGGCGCGGCTGGCCTTCGCCAAAATCAATCTCCAAGCGCAGGATACGGTCCGCGTTGGGATGCTGTTCAGCAACACGCACCGTGCCCACACGCAGATCCAGCGCCTTGAAGTGATCAAATCCCACTTCTGGGCGCGCTGTTTCGCTGAAAGGCTGGACAGCCTTCACAACGGTGGGCTTGTTCGCCTTTTTTTCTTGATGTTTTTGCTGAAGTTTCGGCGTGGCGGCGCTCCTGTTCTCAGCCTCATCCTTTTTCTTTACGTCAATGCGCGGAAAAAGATTCGATGCGGGCGCCACATGTGTGCCTGCCGCCAACCCGCCGAAACAGGTGATTTCATCTTCCAGACGGGACGCCGGGGGCAGATTTTTTTCCGTGGGCTGGCCCAGTTGTCCCAGCATCTGGCAGGATGCCTCGGGCATGACCGGCCAGAGGCAGATAGCAATTTTGCGCATGGCCGCCAGCAGAATATACATGACCGTGGCAAGTCTCTCCATATTGCCCTGTTTATGCAAAGCCCAGGGGGCCTGGCTGTCCACATACTTATTCAGAGCGCGCACCAGCTCCCACAGGGATTCCAGGGCCTGAGAGAACTGCACGTTGCCGAATAACTGGGAGAAATTGCGCATGGCTGTGGCGCAGAGTTCCACTATGCTTTCGTCATCCGGCTCCTGCTGCGCGGGTTGCGGCACGCAGCTGCCAAAATACCTGGCAGTCATGGAGAGTACACGGCTGAAAAGATTGCCCAGATCATTGGCCAGATCGGCATTGATCCTGCTGATGAGGCCCTCTTCACTGAAGCTGGCGTCGGAACCGAAGTGCATTTCACGCAACAGAAAATAACGGAAGGCGTCCTGCCCGAAGCGTTGCCCCGTTTCCAGAGGGTCTACCACATTGCCCAGGGACTTTGACATCTTGGCGTCACGCGAGAGCCAGTAACCGTGCACATTGAGATGTTTGTACAGCGGCAGACCCGCGGCCTTGAGCATGGTGGGCCAGAACACGGCGTGCGGCTTCAGTATATCCTTGGCCACCAGGTGTTCTCCGGGCCAGTACCGGGCGTAATCCGGCCCGTCGGGCCAGCCCAGCGCGCTGATATAGTTGATCAGGGCGTCGAACCAGACATAGCAGACATAATTTGTGTCAAACGGCAGCTCAATGCCCCAGGTCAGGCGTGTTTTGGGGCGGGAAATGCAGAGATCCTCCAGCGCGCCGGATTCCAGCATGGCCAGCACTTCCGTCCGGTAACGCTCAGGCCGGATGAAGTCCGGATGCTTGGCGATATGCTCCCGCAGCCAGGGCAGGTACTTGGACATGCGGAAGAAGTAGTTCTTTTCGCTGATAAATTCCGGCTTGGCCAGATGCTGGGGGCAGAGGCCGTTTTCCAGCTCCTTTTCGGTGTAGAAACGTTCGCACCCGTAGCAGTAATGGCCGCCGAACTCGCCAAAATAGATGTCGCCGGCGTCATGCACTTTTTGCAAAAAATCCTGCACTGTGCGCTTGTGCGCATCGTCGGTGGTGCGCACAAAACGGTCGTTGGCAACCCCCATTTGCGGCCAGAGCGCCTGAAAGCGGGCACTGACGGCGTCCACAAATTCCTGGGGGGTCTGGCCCTGTTTTTCTGCGGCCTGCACGATTTTGTCGCCGTGCTCGTCCGTGCCGGTCAGAAACAGCGTGTCCTCTCCCTGGAGCTTGTGAAAACGGGCCAGGGAATCCGCCACCACCGTGGTATAGGCATGCCCCAGATGGGGATTGGCATTGACGTAGTAAATGGGCGTGGTAATGAAAAAGCTTTTCACACAAGGCTCCGTGCTGTTGGCTTGAATCTGTTCTCTACAGCCTGACTTCTACTCGTTTTCGGGGCGTTGCGACGGTTTGCGCCGACGTTTGCGACGGTTTTTGCCAGGATAGTCGGAGGGGCTTGGCGCGCCGCTCCTCGCCTCCCGGTTTTCCGCCGGGACAGCCGCGGGCGACTGACGAGCCTCTGCAGTCTGCTCTGCCGGCGGCAGAAATTCGTCAAACAGACCGGGGTCTTCCACAGTGTCGGGCGTTGCGGAAACCACCAGCAGCCCATCGCCCTGACGGGCTTTGGCGGCCTGCCTGGGCTGACCGCCCTGCTGCGGTTCGGGGCGATGAGGCGCCAGAGCCTGCCATTCTTCCAGACTCAGCTCCAGCTCCTCATTGTTTTCCGTAAGTACGGACAGGGAGTTGCGGAACATATTGGCCCGCAATACCTTCATGCCGCCACGGTCAGTCTGGTATTTCTTGCCCAGACGCGGGCAGTTGCGGTGGAAATGATCATAATTTTCCTGCTCGTAGGAAAGGCAGCAAAGCAGACGGCCGCAGATGCCGGAAATTTTGGCGGGATTGAGAAAGAGGTTCTGTTCCTTGGCCATGCGAATGGTCACTGGCGCGAATTTGCGCAGATAGCGCCGACAGCAGCAGACCATGCCGCAATTGCCCACCGCGCCTACCATCTGGGTTTCATGCCGCACGCCGATCTGGCGCAGTTCAATCCGGGCGCGGTATTCGCGCACCAGATCTTTGACCAGCTCGCGGAAGTCAATACGCGCGGGCGCAGTAAAGTAAAAAATCAGCTTGCTGCGGTCAAAAAAAACTTCCACATCCACCAGCTTCATATCCAGATGGCGATCGCGGATGCACTGCCGGCAAAAAATTGTGGCCTCGCGGGCAAGAACCGCATTTTCTCGCCCGGCATCTTCTTCCGCGGGTCCAGCCTTCCGCAGAAGGGCAGGCAGGTCCCGCTCATCAGAGCCGGGCAGACTTTCCAACGGGCCTGAGACCACTTCGGCCAGGGTCAGCAGGCCCTGATCCGCCTCAATCATGACATGGTCGCCGCGTCTGAGCTCAGACGGTCCGGAAAAATAGCTTGTCTGCCCGAGCGCGCGAAATCTGACACCGAATATAGACATAAGCATCACTGCGGTAAAAGCGTCAAAAAAGTCTGCCTAAAGGATTAATATTCTGCCATATTGGCTTTACTGTCAACAGAGGACGGGGCTGGGGATATTCATTTTTATTTCCAGCCCGGCTCCGCAACGAATGACCTGCACTTCTCCCTTCACGCCCTTGGCGTTTCTGATGGTAAGGTCCAAAGACTGTGTTTTTGTTGCCATTTTCAAACTCCCGTAAGATGGCCCTTCAATGGTACCTTTTTCGGGAAAAAGGCGCCAAAAGTTTGCGGACTTCCTCGTCCCTGGCTGGATGAAGCTGGAAAGAGAAATCCCGAAAGTCCGCTGAACAGCTTGACTTTCGGGATTCAAATGGCTTTCGCCGGATGAACTGATGGTGGAGGCGGGGGGAATCGAACCCCCGTCCGCGAATACTCCACACGAAGCGTCTACAGGCTTAGGTCAGGATTGAATCTCGCCGCGCTGGTGGCCCCTGACCAAGCGCAACGCGGCAAGCCCGCCGGTGCAATTCTCGCGGAAAACCCCGGCGAGCGCCGATTTCCGCCAGCCTGATACATGTCGCTGTACGGAATTATCAGGCGTGATCCCGAACAGCGTGACCGACAATGCGGTCAGTTGCCTCACTGCCTAAGCAGCGCAAGCGTAGTCGTAATCGTTGTTGGCAATTACTGTGTTGCCGCTTTTTACGAGGCCAGCGGCGCCTCGGCCTGCCACTCCGGCTTCTACATCCACGTCGAAACCAGTGCGCCCCCATAATCCGGGTGAAAGACTTCAGGAAACGCTGATTAAAGCGTTTCCCGCAGTCTTGCGGAGCAAGACCACCCGCAAGTCGTGAATAGGGAAAATTTACTTTTTCCGTTAAATGAACGACTTGGCGTGCCTTTCCCCAAAAGGCCTTTGCCTCTTTGGGCATGGAGCTGATTCATTCACAAAATAAATCAGCGATTCCTTAGAATAAGCCGCTTGTTTCCATTTGGCAAGGCTCAACGAACGTAAAAATGCGAGAGCGCCCCCTTGAGGCACATATGGTAGCGGCTGAACAGCGTATTTCCGGTTTCCTGTTCCGATTTCTGCAAGGCGGTGTGCGCCTGACAGGCCACCTCAACGCCATGAGAGAGCAGGGCCAGGCGGGCCAGCTCCTGAAAACGACGCTGCAGGGCCGGTTTGCGGGAAATAATTGCACAGACTTTTTCCGTGTCGGTATCGCTGCCCTCGACCACCAGACAGCCTTCAGGCGACAGATACAAATGCAAGCGTTCTTCCAGATGCAGCTTGTCGCCGTTCATCTGTCGTTGCAGCAGGGCCATGAATGATTCCTGCAAGCTGTCCAGACGTTCTTCCAGGGCCTGCGAAAGTTCGTTGCCATCCCGGGCCAGATTTTGCAGGGCGCGGGAGGCTCTGTCCGGTAACAGGATTGATGCGTCAGTGCCGGAATCCGACTCCACGGCTGCCGCAATCGTTGCGGAAGAGCCCGACTGCATATGAACCATGCTGGCGAGGTGGTTCTGGCTGTTGGTATTCACGAACGCCTCCAGTGGAGTGCTGTCTCCGGCATAGAGCGCCATTGCGATGCCCGTGGTTTTGCCCTCTTGAACATCTGTGGCCATTTTTTCCTTCATGTGTTGTGTTCTGTATTTTAGCAAAATTTGTGCCATAGAGCATTTATCTGATGAAATCAGGTAAACGCTCTGTTGGTCGCGAAAGCGAACAACAGCGGCAAGCAAGCGGAAAAACTACGTTTTTATAGAGAAATGACGACGGCGAACAGATTGAAAATTTACATTTTCAATCGAGAAATGCCATAGATGAATGCTCACCGGATAAAAAAGCGTACTTCAGCCGTAGGGGTGTGCTTCTTGACGCATTGCTGGATATGCGCGCCGCAAAGGCGACAACACGGCCAGCATACGGCAAAATTTGCAGTGCAGGGAGGGGAGTGGGGGATAAGGCAAAAAAACGCGCTCAGTGCTCCAGGCTGCGCGCCAAGGCTTCGCCCTGGGGGCCACCGCCCGCCATTCGGGCCAGTTCAGCGTGGCGGGCAGGACCATCCAGAGGCGTGCAGAGGGTAAATGTGGCTTCCTCACGAACCACCTTGCTGATCTGAAAGTGTTTCCGCGCCCGCGCGGCCAGTTGCGGCCAGTGCGTGATCAGCAACATCTGATGTTGTTCCGCCAGGGCGTTAAGCTTTTCAGCCAGTTTGTTCAGGGTAAGGCCGCCCACGCCGGCATCCACTTCATCAAAAATATAGATGGCGCTTTCCGCATCCTGACGCACACTGGTCAGAGCCAGCAGAAAACGCGACAGTTCGCCGCCCGACGCGATACGGTCCAGCGGCTGGGGCGGCTGGCCGGGATTGGGCGCCCAGAGAATGCGCACGCGATCGTCAGTGATGCCCGACCAGAGTTCATACGGAATGAAATCGGGAATCACCCGCACCTGTTCGGAAAAACCCAGATCCCGCAGCTGGCCTTCCAGAGTGTGGGCAAAGTCTGAGGCGGACTTGCGGCGCACGGGCCTGATATGATTGACCACAGCGGACAGTTTTTCCGCCAGTGCGGCTTCCTCTTTGGCAAGACGCGAGAGATCCAGGGTGCAGGCATCCAGAAAAGAAAGATTTTCTTCAATTTCACCGCGCAGGGCGAGAATTTCCGGCAGGCTCCGCCGCAGTTTGCGCTTGAGCTGGGCCAGAGCAAAGAGACGCTCTTCCACATGATCCATGTCCATCTCTTCGTCAGGCAGAGGAGGGCGGCGCAGATGATTGCCCAGATGCATCAACTGCTGGCGCAGGGCGGCGACGGCCTCGGCCTCGGGTGTCAGCGCCTCGTCCTCCTGGCTCATGTTGTGGATGAGGCGCTCGAACTGTCCAAGCGTGTCCAGCAGGCCCGGCCCGTCGTTGCCGTGCAGCAGGGCCAGGGCATCTTCATAATTTTTCCGCAGATGCTCCTGTGAACGAACCTTGGCCCGCAACTCTTCCAGATGTTCCTCTTCGCCTTCTTCAGGTGATACTTTATCTATTTCCTGCTGTTGCATTTCCAGCAGATCACGCCTGTCCGCCAGATCCGTCTGCTTTTCCAGCAGGGCTTTGCGCCGGGCCGAAACCTGTTGCAGTTGACCAAGCAAGGCGTCGCGTTCCGCCAGAAGTTCGGGCTGGGGAAAGACGCTTTCCATGAGCCTGGACTGAAAGGCGGGCTGCAAAAGTTGCTGCTGACCGTGCTGGCTGGTATGCGTGACCAGACGCGCGCGCAGTTCACGCAGGCTCTCTTGCGAACGCAACACGTCATTGACGTAGAAACGGCTGCGACCGCTTTCGGCCAGCAGTTCCCGCCTTAGCACCAGCTCCTGATCCTCAAGAGTAAACAGCGCTTCCACCTGGGCCCGTTCCGCGCCCGGGCGCACCATTTCCGCATTCAGCTTGTCGCCCAGCAGAAAACCCAGCGCCTTGAGGATAAAGCTTTTGCCCGCGCCGGTTTCACCGGTGAGCACATTCATGCCCGGCGAAAAGTCCAGCTCCATATTCTCAATGAGAGCCAGATTGCGGATGTGCAGATATTCCAGCATGTTTGCCCACAACTTGAAGCGATGGATTAAGAATCCCCTGTGTTTCAGGCAGCACGATAATGCGGACTGAAGCCACTCTAGCAAAACAGGCCGCCCAAGGCAAAAGGCGCTACCGCCTGAGGCGCGGATCCAGCAGGTCGCGCAGGCTTTCACCCAGAAGGTTGTAACCCAGTACGGTGACCAGAATGGCCAGACCAGGATAAACCGAAAGCCAGGGCGCGCTTTCGATGACAGTCTTGCCTTCCATAAGCATATTGCCCCAGCTGGCAGTGGGAGGCTGTACGCCCAGCCCCAGAAAACTCAGGCTTGATTCCACCAGAATGGCCCCGGCCACGCCCAGTGTGGCTGTAATCAGCACCGGCGCGAGGGCATTGGGCAGAATGTGACGCAGCAGAATGCGCCGGGTGGGGCTTCCTGCCAGGCGGGCGGCGGCTACAAATTCGCGCTCGCGCAGGCTGAGGGTTTCAGCGCGCACCAGACGGGTCACACCCATCCAGGAGGTCAGACCGATGACGACCATAATATTGGTAAGATCGGGTTCCAGAAAGGCAATGACCGCCAGGATCAGGAAAAACGAAGGAAAGCAGAGCATGATGTCCACCAGGCGCATGATGGCCTCATCCACCCAGCGTCTGAAGTAACCGCTGATCAGACCCAGCATTGTGCCGATGCTGATGGAGATGCCCACGGCCACGAAGCCCACCCAGAGGGACACGCGTCCTCCATAAAGCAGGCGGGAAAAAACATCGCGGCCCAGACGGTCGGTACCCAGCCAGAAGCGGGAAGAGGGCGCCTCCAGAATATGGTCCAGATGCTGGGCTGTGGGCGGATAGGGCGCAAGCAGCGGCGCGCAGACCGCCGCCAGAGACATGATCAGCACAATGCCCAGCCCCAGCGAAAGCATGAGGTTGTGCCCGAGAAGGCCTCTCAGCATATTTCTGATGGAGAAGGGGAGCATCAGTTCCGCTCTCCGTTGGCGCGGATGCGCGGGTCGGCCAGGCCATAGGCGATGTCAGCCAGCAGGTTGCCCGCCAGGGTAAGCACTGCGCCCAGTACCAGGTTGCCCATGATCATGGTGTAGTCGCGGGCCATAACAGCCGTGTAAAACAACTGGCCCAGGCCGGGCAGGGCAAAGATGGATTCTATGATCACACTGCCGCCGATCAGTCCCGGCACGGAAAGACCCAGCAGGGTAATGACCGGCAGAAGGGCGTTACGCAGGGCGTGCCGCCGGATAATCAGACCTGACGGCAGGCCCTTGGCTTTGGCTGTGAGAATGTAGTCCTGCCGCAGAACTTCCAGCATACAGGCCCGCATGTAGCGTGACATGCCGGCCAGCCCCCCCACTGTATACACCAGAATGGGCAGGGCCAGATGGCTGGCCAGATCGCGGAATTTTCCCCAGGGGCTCAGGCTGGCGTAATCCATGGAAGTCAGGCCCGAAATGGGCAGCCACTGGAGATCAATGCCGAAAAAGAGCATCAGCAGCAAGGCCAGCCAGAAAGACGGCATGGCAAAGCCCAGAAATACCAGTACGGTCACGCCGCGATCCAGCAGTGAATTTTGTCTGCATGCCGACAGAATGCCAATGGGAATGGCGATGAGCAGCACCAGCGCCAGCGAAACTGCATTCATGGCGACAGTCAGGGGCAGACGCTCCAGAATCTTGTCCAGCACGGGCCGCGCGTCAGCGGACATGGAATTGCCAAAATCAAAATGCAGCAGGCGCAGCAGCCAGTCTGCGTACTGTACATAGAGAGGGCGGTCCAGACCGTAGAGAGCCTCCAGACGCTGACGCGCCGCCTCGCCGGCCAGCGGATTCAAGGTGGTCTCCATGTCCGTGGGCGAACCGGGAGCCAGGTGGATGACCCAGAAGGAAATCAGGGTAATACCCCAGAGCACCAGCAACATCCAGAGGGTTTTTCTGGCGATTCTCAGGGCAATGGCCGTGAAGCGGCCCCGGCGGCTGCGGGCGGGGGAGGGCGTATCCATGAGAGAAAAGGGCTGCCTATTCCGTTCGCGTCAGCCACTGGCGCATGTCCGCCACTTCCGTCTGCCATGCCGGCGAAAGGCGCAGCTTGAGAAAGCGGGCATACAGCGAATCCAGAAGCCCCACGCAAACTTCCATCAGATAAAATTTTTCCAGCAGCAGGGCGTCGGCGTCCTCGTCGCTGTCGCTCTTGTCCAGCTTGGGAGTCTTGAGGCTGCCCAGACTGAAGTCCTCGGCCTTGAGGGTGAGCTGGAAAGCCAGTTCGTCCTTTTCCAGACGGATCAGCGCACGGCTGACCTTCTTGCCCGTGCCCAGGCCGAAGCGCGCCTCACGCAGAGGAGAGAGCGACCCGGAAACCGAGGCGGTTTCCCTGGCGTCGCCTTCGCCGCCCTGAACGACGATGCGCTGCTCCATGGAAACGGAAAAGGGCGCGCCATCGTTGTCCGTAAAAGCGCCGGGCGCGGTGTCGCTCTGATACCAGAGCCAAGTCAGAAATTCCTGGCCCAGAATGCTGTCTGTGGATTCGCCGGAAACAGGCATGCTCATCAGAGAATCTCCCCACTAGTGTCTGATTGCGTAAGTTTCGATTTTTAAAAACTAAATATTTTAGTATATTATATGTAAATGTTTATTCCGTTAATTTGGCAATCAGGCACTAGGAAAGCGGCGCAAATTGGGTCGCTTCAAGCTGATCCAGGCGGATAAGACTTTCTTCATCCAGCATGGAGGCCGCCAGGGTGTACGGCGTCAGTTGTTCCAGGTGCAGCTCGAAAGTTTTCAAAAATTCCTCCATGAAAAGATCAATCATCCTGTTCTGGGTGGAGGCGAACCAGACTTCGTTTTTATCCGTGGCCCAAAGCACGTTGAATTCACCCGGTACAGGCAGGAAACGCTGACGCAGGCGCAGCATGACCTGTTCCTTGAGTTCTTTTTTGCGTTCTCGCGAGATGAAAGTCTTGTTCTGTTCGCGCATGCGTTCCTTTTCCTGGCGCAGGGCCAGGGCCAGATGCTTTTTGACCACCCCGGCCGGGATGCGTCGAATGTCTAGGCGCAGGGAAAAAACAATGTAAGCGCCTTTCTGGGGTGGCGCGGCGGCCCATTCCGAATCCAGCATATCTTCAAAGCAGACCCAGCCCTGGGCCTGCATTTCGGGAATGTCATCAATATCGCGAAAGGCGGACTGCCTGAGCTTGTCCGGAATCTGGGGCCAGAGCGCGTCGGGTACAGAATCCAGAATACGAAAACGGGTAAAACTGCAGGTGCTGTTGGCAAAACCCATGAACACTCCTTGGGGTGGCACACGAAATCCTCTGCACTGTACGTCAGAGCCGCCGCGCCGGCAAGTCCCGGCCTTTGCCGGCATGCAGGAAGACCGTGAAAACCTTGTCGAGGGAATCGCGAACGCTGATTTTTAAACGGATTTTCAAATGTCCCATAATGATAATTATGTAAACTTTTGTCGTTGAAAACGAGAGTGGCCCCATGCCGCTCTTGACGCGCTCACCCTCTTCCAGCACCATAGTGCAGCCCACAAGGAGCCGCCATGCCGGGAAACTCAGGACCACGCAGCACGAAAGTTCAGGCGCGCCCACGACGCCGCGTCCAGCCTTGCGACAACCAGCCTGAAATGGGCCGCGATCCAAGCGCGCCACAACAAAACGTCCATAAACCCGACGTGTTTGACGGCATACGCCTCAACAAGGCCATTGCCTCCGCCGGCCTGTGCTCGCGACGCAAGGCCGATCAATTGATTTTTGCGGGTCAGGTGTCTGTCAACGGTGTTCCGGAAGTGAATCCGGCGCGGCATGTGCTGCCGGATGACCGCATTGCCGTTAACGGGCGTGAACTTGGCGCGGCCCAGGAATACTGCTATCTTTTGCTGCACAAGCCAGTGCAGACTGTCTGCACGGTCAGCGACCCAGAGGGGCGACCAACGGTCATGGAATATCTCCCAACCGGCTTGCGGCGTCTGCGTCTTTATCCCGTGGGTCGGCTGGATTATTTTTCGGAAGGGCTGCTGCTGCTGACCAATGACGGCCAGTTGGCACAGCGTCTGACTCATCCCCGCCACCATCAACCTAAGGTTTATGAAGTGCTGGTGCGCGGTTCCGTGCCGGAAACGGCGTTGACGACCATGCGTCAGGGCATGCGCCTTGCCGAAGGGCAGGACGTGCGGCCTGTGGATGTGGAAAGAAAAATGGCGGACAACGGCAACAGCTTGCTGCGTATGGTGCTGCGCCAGGGCCTTAACCGGCAGATCCGCCGCATGTGCCGGGATCTTGGCCTGACAATTCTGCGTCTGCGCCGCGTGGCTCAGGGGCCGCTGGATTTGGGCGATCTCAGGCCCGGACAAACGCGGCAACTGACAGCCCGCGAAGTGGCCGCGCTCAAAAGCAGCGCCGGTCTGCCCTCTTCCCTTTAGATAGTGTCGTCAAATTATAAAAGTTTGCTATAGTCCCTTCACGGCATCCGAGGAGGGACTATGCAAGCTCATCGCAGGCACGATATTTCTGATCGAATTTGGGAAAACATACAAGCTCACCTGCCAGGGAGCAAAGGGCTTGTTGGTCGCCCTGCAAATGATAACAGACTGTTTATTAACGCTGTTTTTTGGATATTAGGAACTGGCGCTCCGTATGCCGCCGGAGCGGTGGGAGGTAATCAGGCCATAAGCCGCACAAAAGGGGCTCAACACAAAGATACATTTGGCCGTGGATCCGCATGGTATGCCGCAATCTGGGTTACGGGAGAAACTTGCAGTGTTGTTTTTGATGGAGCGCTGGATGGGAAAATATACAATGCTTATATTGAACAATTTCTTCTTCCAACGCTTAAAGCTGGCGATATGGTTATAATGGATAATTTGAATGTCCATAAATCAAAAACAGCCCAAAAATTGATAACGGAAAAAGGTTGCGAGTATATCTTTCTACCTGAATACAGCCCGGATTTAAATCCTATTGAAAAGATGTGGAGCAAAGTAAAACAATTGCTTCGAAGCATGAAAGCGAGAACATGTGATGAACTGTAAAAGACGCAGAAGGATGGTTTAAATCCTGTGGCTATATAAAAAGTTAAAGTCGAATTGATCTAGTTATAGCGGCGCTCTTGTTCCTGCATGCGGTTGAAATCTTTCAGACTCATCATGGCCACCCACGCGGGCAGGCGTCCCGTTTTTACTGCTGGGGCGCATAGCCTGCTTTAGCGATAAGCCCCTGCCCTTCAGGGCTTATGATCCAGTCCCGCAGGGCTTTGCTTTCTGGGGAAAGCGGGCGGCAGGTCAGCATGACCAGGGGCAGGCTGAAGGGATAACTGCCGTTGGTGATATTCTCCTGGGTGGGCGCAATGCCGTCCACGGCCAGAAAGCGGATCTCCCCTGCCGGAAAACGTTGCACAGCGTTCCAGTAAAAGTCGTAGCCAAGAGAATCGGTTCTGTTGCGGTAGTCGGCTATTCGTCTGATAAAGGTAAAGCCTTCCTCGACATATTCTTCATGCAGGGGCGCGCCCAGGGGGCGTCCCTGCATGACGCTGGTTTCCATAACGGCCTGAATATCGGAATTGTGGCGCTGAAAGGCCAGGACAGGAGCGTCAGCCCCGCCAACAGCCGACCAGTCGTCCACATCTCCGGCATAAATGCTCTGTATCTGTTCCGTGCTCAGATTCTGAACGGGGTTATCCCTGTGGACGAAGAACACCAGCGCGTTGCTGGCAATGGTCGTCTGCACGGGCGTGAGCCCTCTTGCGCGGAGCGCCTCCAGTTGCGCCCGGGATGGCGGCGGCCCGAAATAGATATCCGACTCGTCCTCCAGTAACGCTTCAAAAGCAATACATTCTGTGGAATAACCAACCACATCACGGATATGTGGACCACGCGAGGCCGGGCGCGTCATCTCGCCACTTTCCAGAGAGTCCTCGTCGCTGTCGATGGCATAGACTGCCTGAGCTGCCGCGCCAAAAAGGGGCAAGAGATAATAAACGCCGTGCAGGCGTGGATGACGGGCCGCTATGCGCAGGGATGGGGGCGAGTCCGGTTTTGCCAGACGATTGTCTTCCGCAAAAGGAAAGTAGTTCCCTATATCAGCATGCTGCCCCGTGTCCCCGTGTCGGTCAAAAAGAGTGTTGCTCGCCAGCGGATAAAATGGTGCAAGACAGAGGAGACAGCCTGCCGCCGTGATGATGCCCAGGTTGCAGAGGCCGCGCCCGCGCAGATAGGCAGGTTCTCTCCTGCAAATACCTGCGAGAAAGCCAAGCAGAAACAGGCCATAGGGGATCATGGCCGATACGACCGCAAGTCCTGCGGCAAGGAGCGTTGTTGCGTTCAGGGAGTACAGGACACCCCATGCCAGCGGGATATAAAGCAAGGGTGACAGGGTGAACGGCATATACCGCACATCAAAGCGCCGGGGCAGTTTGAGCCGCGCGCCCAGCAGCCAGCCCGGCGCGAAGCAGGCCAGCGCTGTGCAAGCCACAAGCAGTCCCGGGCGATACGGCAGAACTTCGTGCGGCAGGTTCAGTTCCGCGATCTGAGCAAGCACGATCAGGCCCAGCAGCGGCGCTGTCAGTCCACCAAGGAAAACGCTGCAAAAATATGCCATGATGGATTTGAGATTGGCATGATTGGCGTGCTTGCGCAAGCGGGCACATCATGACCGCTCTGAAAAGCACGGCATACCCGCTTGCGCATTTTGCAAGAGCCGGGTAAAGTTGTCGCATGCAAATTTGAAAACAGGCCTGTCCCACTGTCGGGCGGCTCACAGACGCCGCGCTTTTCGGCGAGTTTTATCATGTCTGATACAAGTATGCGTATCCTGTTGCGCAGCGTTCAAAATATTGCCATCCTGGGCGCCAAAGATACGCCCGGACAGCCTGTGGATCGCGTAGGCCGCTATCTGCTGGAGCAGGGTTACGCCGTGTGGCCGGTGCATCCCGTGCGGCGCACTGTCTGGGGGCTGACGGCCTTTCCTGATCTGGCCGCTCTGCCCGGCCCGATGGACCTCATTGATGTTTTCCGCGCCTCGCAATATTGTCCGGAGCATGCGCGTGAAGTGCTGGCCCTGCCCTGGCGGCCCAAGGTATTCTGGATGCAGACCGGCATTGCCTCTCCCGAGGCGCGGAAGCTGCTTGAAACGGCGGACGTGACCGTGGTGGAAAACGCCTGCCTGATGGTGGAACATGCCCGCCTGCTGCGCGATGCGGCAGAACGACAAGCATAAAGGTTGGTTGACCATGGCTTCCGAAAGCACGGAAACTGTGTTTCAATGCCGCATGTGCGGCCACTGCTGTGAAGGCCGCGGCGGCATTGTGGTCAGCCCTGCTGATCTCACCCGGCTTTCAGCCTTTCTGCGGCTTGAACCGGAAGAGGTCGTCACGCGTTATGGCGAACATTCAGGCGGTAAACTCAAAATCCGCACAGGCGCGGACGGTCGCTGCATCTTTTTCAAAGAAGGACAGGGCTGCGGCGTACATGAAGGCAAACCCGCCATCTGTCGGGCCTGGCCTTTTTTCAGAGGCAACATTGAAGATCCCGCAAGTCTGGCCTTAGCCAAGGACTTCTGCCCCGGCATCAACCCGCAGGCGTCCCACGCCGTATTCGCCCGACTGGGTTTCGCCTATCTGCGGGAAGAAGGCCTGCTGGCCCGGGATCCCTCCTGCGAAGCCAACGCGCTGATACTCAAGTAACCTACGATGCGACGCCCACGCCAGCTCTCAGTCAAGGAATGTTACGCGATCCTCAAGGTCGACAAAGGCGCAGATCTTCAGGCCGTCAAGCGGGCCTACCGCCGTCGCGCCTTTGAGCTGCATCCGGATCTGAACCCCGGCAATCCCGATGCCAGCCGTCAGTTTCAGTTGCTCAACGAGGCCTATGTGGCTCTTTCGGCCGTACTCCAGCCCGCCGAGGACGCCCGGCGGAAGGAGGAACGCCGTCGCGCGGCTTCCAGTTCCCGGACGGCTGAAGCCCCGCATGCGGAAGACCGGAAGGCCTCCGGCGACACGGCCGGCCAGCAAAAGACGCAGGCTTCAGCAAAGGCTTCGACGCAGAACGCCGGTCAGCACACGGATAAGACCGCGCACGGCGCCCAACAGGAGGCCACTTCCGCTTCTTCAAACGGCGCACAGGCCGGAGCGCAAGGCGCGGCTTCATCCGGGCCGAGTCAGCACCAGCATACAGAGCAGCAGGCCGAAAAGACCACAAATGCCTATGCTGAACAGGATGTTCTGCGGGATCTGCTCAATGACCCCTTTGCCCGCCGCGTTTTTGAGGATATTTACAGCGAGTTGAACCGCCAGCAGGCCGGCCAGAAGCAGACACAGTCGTCTGCAAAGCCGACCCCCCAGCCCCGCCCGGCTGCGCCGCAGGAAAAGAAAAGCAGCAAGCCCCCCCAGGGCAATCCGGCCTGGAGCGCTCCCAAATGGAATCTGGACTTGAACAGAAATGTCAAGGGCTGGCTGCGCCGCCAGATCGACGAAGAGCAAAGCCTGACCCTGCCTGCCGCCCGGCTTGTGCCGGGCAGCCGTGTGCGTCTGCAAATCCGCCGAGGTTTCTCTGGAGAACTGCATACAGTGGAAATCACCCTGCCGCCGGATTTTACAGTGGGAAAACCCGTGCGTCTGCGCGGTCTGGGCAAGCACGTAGGCCCCTGGCAGGGCGACCTGTATCTCACCCTGTACAACGAGTAGCAGCGTTACAGCGGTTCTTTCGCAACGCTGAACGTAAACTCTCCGCGTTCCTCGCCGCCCACTACATATTGCAGACGTTCCCTGACCACGTTGGCCGCGTCAAAGGTCAGCACCACGGGCTTGCGGGAATACAGCTCCCCTGCTCCGTCAACATACTCCACAGCGGTAATGATCAGCTCGTCATCGGGCTGGCAGGTGCGCGCCGCGGCGCCGTTGAGAATGCAGCAGCGCGAACCGGCCTCGCCGTAGATCACATAGGTGGAAATGCGCTGGCCGCTGTTCTTGTTCCAGATATTGACGAATTCCAGAGGATAGATGCCCGCCAAAGCGCACTGTTCCGGATCAAGCGTAATGGAACCGTGATAATCCAGCACGCAGCCGGTCACATGAATGCCGTGCAGTTTGGCTCGCAGTATCTGAAGCATGTTTTTCGCCTTTGGCTTGCGCCTCGCGCGGCAATGCCGCCAGAGCGCGCTTTTGAAAAAAGGCCGCATGGCGCGGCCTGAAAATCAGAAAAATTTCTGTCCCCTTTCCGGACGAGAAGAACAATCAAGGCAACCAGTGTCTCATTGCAAAAATTCTTCCCATAACTATGGGGAACATTTTTACAGAATCGTCCAAAAAGCATTGTTTTTCGTTCACTAACGGCGGGCCAGCTCTCGCTGCCAGACCACTTTCAATGTAAAACGCTCTAATACGCTCTGATATATTCGTCCATACTTTCGGCGGAACAGTTGCGGCTGACCCAGAAGGCCGACGCCCAGACCATCAGGGCTGTGGCCTGCGTGTCGTCCAGAACCTTGAGTTTGGATTCCAGACTGGATTTACTGGCGCCGTGGCGCATATGGACGCTGTTGACATCGCAGGCGTCCGTCACCCGCAGCAGCAGATAGGACAGACGCGTGTGATCAGGCATCAGCTTCATGTCCTTGTGGGCTTCCACGATGGTTTTCAGTTCAGCCGCGCTGAACATCTGCTTGATGGCGGTAATGGCCCGAAAGAAGGTATCCACAGCCCACGGCAGAATAAATTCCGCACCGGCGCTCTTGGTGCGGAAATAATCTTTAAGCCAGCGTTCCTGATCGTCATTGATGCGTGCTGCGACCTGCGGCATGGATGCCCCCGATACTTATGTGCGGTCCGGCCTGAAACCGGGTATCATCACAATGTTGTGCGCCATTTGCAGCGTCAGAGGTTACACCACCTTGTAGATAAATTCAAGACATTATCTAGACATTGAGGCGATGCCGTGTCCACGAGCGGCAGGCAGCCGCAATCATGCCGCACCCGGCGCGTCGCCGGGCGGCAATGATCAACGCATTCTCAAAGCGAAAGCCTGGCCCATTTCATATTGAAAATGGGCCGCTGGCGGGATGGCGGCAGCCAATGACCTGTGATTTTTGCAAAGTCCCAGGTCATTGGCACGCCAGAAACAGCGCATAAGAGGCTGACAAGCAGCGCTTGCCGGCGGCTCTAAAATGTGTCCTGCATACTGTAGAGTCTGCCCGGCTTCTGTAGCGCCAGCCAGGCGGCGGCGCGCAGGGCGCCCTGCGCGAAGTTTTCGCGTGAGTGAGCCTGATGGCTCACTTCGATGCGTTCGCCGGGCCCCATGAAATACACGGTATGCACACCCACCACATCGCCGCCACGGATGGCCTGAATGCCAATCTGCGTCTTGGGCCGTGCACCGATTATGCCATCGCGGGACGAACAGCGCACGTCCGGCAGCTCCCAGCCCCGCGCTTCGGCCAAGCATTCGCCCAGAGTCAGGGCCGTGCCGCTGGGGGAGTCCTTCTTGCGGTTGTGGTGCAGTTCCACCATTTCAATATCGTAATTGTCGCCCAGCGCCCTGGTCAGCTCGGGCAGAATTTTCAGCAGCACATTGACGCCGATGCTCATATTGGAGGACCAGAAAAGGGGCGTTTCCGCGGCCAGAACGCGCAGTTCTTCCTTTTCTTCCTCGCTGAAGCCTGTGGTGCCGATGACCAGCGCGTGTCCGCTTCGGGCCGCCAGGCGCGCCGAATGCAGGCTGACCGCCGGGGCCGTGAAATCAATGATTACCGCGCCCTGAGCCTGGGGCAGCAGGGCTTCCAGATCATCGCTCACCGGACAGCTCGCCCCGGACAGGGCGTCCAGATGTTCTTTACTGTCCACCAGACCGGCCAGCCTGTATTCCGGATCAGCGGCCGCAAGCCCGCTGATGGTTCTGCCCATGCGCCCATTGGCGCCCACAATGACAATGCCTGTGCTCATTATGGCCTCACTCGCTTGCATCCAGGGTTATTCCTGCGGCGGCGAGCAGTGCGCGAAATCCCGCCTCGTCCAGCACGGCGACGCCCAGCGCTTGCGCCTTGTCCAGTTTGCCGCCTGCTTTGTCGCCCACCACCAGATAATCCAGTTTTTTATTCACGCTGCCCGCCAGAACGGCCCCGGCGGCTTCAGCCAGACGCTGCGCCCTGCCGCGCGGCAGGGACAAGGAACCTGTGAACAGCACATTTTTGCCGTGCAACGGCCCGTTCTGAGTTTTTTCTAGGGCGCTCCCCTCCTCGCCGGACGTAGTACGGGAACTTTGGGGCCACAGGCCTACCTCACGAAAACGGGCCAGTTGCGCCCAATTGGCCGGGCTTTCAAAAAAATTGCGGATGGAGGCCGCCACCTCCGGCCCCACGTCCGGCAGGGCCTGCAAGGCTTCCGCATCGGCCCGGCCCAGTTCGTCCAGATCGCGAAATTGCCCGGCCAGCAGGCGCGCGGTCTGTTCGCCCACATGCCGGATGCCCAGGGCGCTGATCAGGCGGGACAAGGTAGCCGTATGCCGGGCATTCTCCAGAGTATCCACAAATTTTTGCGCCAGCACCGCGCCCATGCGCTCAAAGCCCAGCAGCTCTTCCGCCTTCAGTGTGAACAGATCGGCGGGAGATTGCACCCGACCCGATTTCACCAGTTGTTCGACCCACTTCTGACCCACCCCCTGAATATCCAGCCCGGCCTTGGAAACGAAATGGCTTATGGCGCGCAGGCGCACCGCCGGACAGGAGAGATTGCCGCAACGCCAGGCCGCCTCGCCGGACTCACGGTGCGCAGCCTCTCCACAGGCCGGACAGGTATGTGGAAAGACGAATGGCACGGCATCAGGCGGTCGCCTGGCCAGCACCGGCCCCACCACCTCGGGGATCACATCCCCGGCGCGCCGCACCATGACCGTGTCGCCCACCCGCACGTCGCGGGCGCGGATTTCGTCCTCATTATGCAGCGTGGCCCGTGAAACCATGACCCCGCCCACAGCTACCGGTTCCAGCACGGCCACGGGCGTGAGCACGCCGGTGCGCCCCACCTGAATGTCAATACTCGTCAACAGGGTTTCAGCCTGCATGGCCGGAAACTTGAAGGCCACGGCAAAGCGTGGCGCGCGGGCCGTGAAGCCCAGAGCCTCCTGCGCCTCCAGATTGTCCTGTTTGGCCACGGCACCGTCGATTTCCATGAGAAAATCCTGGCGGTGCTCACGCACCCAGGCCGCATAGGCCTCCACTTCCTCCGGCCCGACGCAGAGCCTGCCATCGGGCGGGATAAGGAAACCATAACCTTTCAGACGCTCCATAAGTTCATGCTGGGACAGGCAGGGGGCGGCCGCAGCCCAGTCCACTTCGCCCAGGTTGTAGGCCAGAAAACGCAACGGACGGGATTCTGTGATGGAAATATCCAATTGACGCAAGGCGCCCGCGGCGGCGTTGCGCGGATTGGCGAAGGTTTTCCGGCCCAGCGCCTGTTGCTGCTCATTGAGGGCCGCAAAATCCTTTTTGAACATGACCACTTCGCCGCGCACTTCCAGAAGCGAAGGGAAAGGCCCCTCCCCGCGCAGACGCAGGGGCACGGTGCGAATGGTGCGCACGGCCTCGGTGACCACCTCGCCCGTTTCGCCGTCGCCGCGGGTCAGGGCTCCGCTCAGCACACCGTCCACATAGATGACTTCCAGAGCCAGACCGTCCAGCTTGGGGTCGCACCAGAAGGCCGGCGGCAGGGGGCCGTTGAGCTCCGCATCCCAGGCGCGCCGCATGCGCTCCACAAAGTCGCGCCAGTCTTCCTTGGAAAAGACATTGTCCAGGCCGTACATCCGGCGTCTGTGCTCTTTTTTGTTCAAACCCTCCAGCAAGCCGCCGCCTACCCGCAGGGTGGGCGAATGCGGGCTGCGCAGGGCGGGCCAGCGCTTTTCCAGTTCTGTCAGCTCCCGGAACAGAGCGTCGTACTGCTCGTCGCTGATCTCCGGCGCGTCCAGCGTATGATACAGATAATTATGGCGTTCCAGTTCGGCGCTGAGCCAGTGTGCCCTCTTCCGCTCTTCCGCCGGAGGCTGCGGCGCAAGAAGGGAGTGCTGTTCGGATGAAATAGCGATCTTGTTCCGGAAGGTCATAGAAGAAAAACCTTTATTCGGGTAGCGCTATGAGCCGGGCGCGCAAAGCGCGGATGCGGTCACGCAGTTCCGCGGCCTGTTCAAATTCCAGATCACGCGCGGCCTGGCGCATTTCTTTTTCCAGCTTGAGCACCAGGGCCGCCGTATCCTCGGCGGTGAGCGGCACAGCATCGCCGCCGGCTTTCGCCTTGCCTCCGCTGCGCCCCCGGCCCCGACCCCTGGCCGCATCATTATCCACATACAGAGTATCCAGCGGAGATTCAAGACTTTTTGTGGTACTGCGGGGCGTGATGCCATGCTCCTCATTATAGGCCGTCTGTCTGGCGCGGCGACGGGCTGTTTCGTCCATAGCCGCCTTCATGGAGGCCGTCACCGTGTCGGCATAGAGTATCACCCGGCCCTGAGCGTTGCGCGCGGCGCGACCGAAGGTCTGGATCAGCGAGCCGGTGGAACGCAGAAAACCCTCCTTGTCCGCATCCAGAATGCAGACCAGGGAGACTTCCGGAATATCCAGGCCCTCACGCAGCAGATTGATGCCCACCAGCACGTCAAATTCGCCCGTGCGCAAGGCGCGGATAATCTGCAGACGCTCCAGTGTTTCGATATCCGAATGCAGATAGCGCGCCCTGACGCCCATATTGCAGCAATATTCGGTGAGATCTTCGGCCATGCGCTTGGTCAGGGTAGTCACCAGCACGCGCTCGCCGCGCGTGACCCTGGCCCGGCACTCGCTGAGCAGATTTTCCATCTGGCCCTTGACCGGGCGGATTTCCACTTCCGGGTCCACCAGGCCGGTGGGCCGGATAATCTGCTCTGCCACAATGCCCTGAGCCTGATCCAGTTCATAGCGGCCCGGCGTGGCCGAAACATAGACCACCTGATTGAGCAGGGAGGAGAACTCGTCAAACTGCAAGGGCCGGTTGTCCAGGGCCGAGGGCAGGCGAAAGCCGTAGTTCACCAGGGTCTGCTTGCGCGAACGGTCGCCCTTGTACATGCCGCCCACCTGGGGCACGGTGATGTGCGATTCGTCGATGAACAGCAGAAAGTCGCGCGGAAAGTAATTGAGCAGGCAGGACGGCGGCTCGCCGGGCTTGCGGCCGTCCAGGTGGCGGGTATAGTTTTCGATACCGTTGCAGTAGCCCAGCTCTTCAATCATCTCCAGATCAAGCTGGGTGCGTTGCTCCAGGCGCTGGGCTTCCACCAGTTTGCCGTGTTCCTTGAAAAATGTGAGACGTTCGGCCAGCTCGTCGCGGATGTCGCCGGCGGCGCGCTTCAGATTATCCTGAGCCGAAACAAAGTGGCTGGCCGGATAAAGCACGGTTTTGCCCACCTCGGCCAGCACTTCGCCGGTGAGCGGGTCGATTTCGCGCATGGCGTCGATGTCGTCGCCAAAAAACTCCAGACGCAGCGCCCGTTCATGGTGATAGGCGGGAATGATTTCCAGAGCGTCGCCGCGCACGCGAAACGTGCCGCGGTGGAAGTCGTAATCGTTGCGTTCGTAATGCACTTCCACCAGACGGCTGATCAGATCATCCATGGGCAGGCGCTGCCCCACTTCCACGGGAATGACCATCTTGGCGTAGTATTCCGGCGAGCCCAGTCCGTAGATGCAGGACACCGAGGCCACGATAACCACATCACGCCGGGTCAGCAGGGCATGAGTGGCCGCATGGCGCAGCTTGTCTATATTGTCGTTGATGGAGGAATCTTTTTCAATATAGGTATCCGAGGCCGGCACATAGGCTTCGGGCTGGTAGTAGTCGTAATAGCTCACAAAATATTCCACGGCATTGCGCGGAAAAAGTTCGCGGAACTCGTTGTAGAGCTGGGCCGCCAGCGTCTTGTTGGGCGCGAGAATCAGGGCCGGACGGTTGCAGCGGGCGATGACGTTGGCCATGGTAAAGGTCTTGCCCGATCCGGTCACGCCCAGCAGCACCTGGGCCGGCACGCCGGACAGAATATTCTCGCTCAGGGCGGCAATGGCCCCGGGCTGATCGCCCATGGGGGTATAGTCGGTCTGCAAACTGAAAGGAATGGCTGCGTTATCTTCCATAAGGACTGGTTTTAGGGTAAAAGGAAGTGAAGTGGAACACATCATACAAGCCAACAGGAAGCATTATGAAAAAACAATGTATCGCCGCGCCGGACAATGCCCCCCTGGACAGAATATACATCGTGGCCGCCACGCTCAACGTATTCAAGGGACGCCGCCATGTGGAAGTGCACATCTTCCGCCACGGCGCCGCGGACGAAGAACTGGCGGCCCTTGAAGGCAAAAACCTGGTGGGTCCGCCCGACCCGGCCGTGCCGCCCCAGGCGTTGCAGGGCGCCACCGAGGAGGCCGCTCTGCGTTGCCTGCTTGAGGCCTTTACCGCCGAGGAAAGTCAGGCTCTGGCAGCCTACCTTGAACAGCGCTATGCCGAGCACATTGAAAAAATCACGGTCTGTCCCCTGGAACTGCCGGTGCCGCTGGGCGTGGCCCCATTGGGCGGCATTCCCGAAGGCAAAAGCACGGGCTTTATCCGCTTTGACGCCGTGCCCGACTATCCTCTGTCCTTTGTGGCCCGAGGTTTTTACGATCTGGCCATCCATGAACCGCTGACGACGGAATAGACGTAGCCCTTTTTCCAGGGAGCCCAGGGGATGCTTTCTGGCCGCCGCCCGCCCGGTTCTTCCGCCCCATCGGCGGCCAGGGCCCGCGCCAGCCGCTCCAGAAAAGACGCTCTCGGCAGCATGACCCCGCCCATGCGCATGATGTGCGGGGTCTGTTGCTGGCAATCCAGCAGCTCTGCCCCGCGCAGCCGCAACAAAGCTACCAGCCCGGCCAGAGCCGCGCGTGAGGCCTCGGACACGCGGTGAAACATGGATTCGCCGAAAAAGGCCCGCCCCAGGGCCACGCCGTACAGTCCACCGGCCAGTGAGCCGTCCCGCCAGGCCTCCACAGAATGGGCGTAGCCCAGGGCGTGCAGATGCTCATAGGCCGCGATCATCTCCGGGGTGAGCCAGGTGCCCTTCCCGGTCGCACGTGGCCCTGCGCAGGCGCGTATGACCCGGCTGAAGGCCGCGTCCAGCGTAAGCTCAAAGGGCCGGCGGCGCAACGCCCGCGCGCTGCGGGGCGGCAGGCGGAAGGACTCCGGGCGCAGTACGCAACGAGGGTCCGGCGACCACCAGAGAATGGGCAGCCCCTCTTCATACCAGGGGAAGATGCCCCGGCTGTAGGCCGCCAGCAGACGTTCGGGCCGCAAATCGCCGCCCGCGCAGAGCAGTCCGTCCGCACGGGCGGCTGCCGGCGCCGGGAATTGTGCTGCCAAGGCCGCGAATACGCTGTGCATGCCGTACTCAGGCATCCACGCTCTGCCGCGCAGCCCTGGCGCGGGGCGATGCGGTCGGCATCAGAGCCAGAGCGTCATCCCTGAGCGTCAGACGGGCGCTGCCGCCCTTTTTCAGCAAGCCGAACAGAAGCTCGCGCGCCAGCCGGTCTTCCAGCTCAGTGCGCAGCAGCCGGCGCAGGGGCCGCGCGCCCATGGCCGGATCAAAGCCCTTGCGCGCGAGCCACTGCCGGGCCTTGTCCGTCACGTTCAGCGTGACGTTACGCTGTGCCAGAGTGGCGCGGATTTCGGCCAGAAACTTGTCCACAATACGCAGCATCATTTCCTGCGACAGGCTGCGGAAGGGCGCCAGGGCGTCCAGACGGTTGCGGAACTCGGGCGTAAACAGTTTTTCCACGGCCTTGAGCCCCTTGCGGGCCGCGTCTTCAGGCGCGGCCTGGCCGAAGCCGATGGCCGCGCGCGACATTTCAAAAGCTCCGGCATTGGAGGTCATGATCAGAATAACATTGGAAAAGTCTGTTTTGCGACCCGTGTTGTCCGTGAGGGTTGCATAGTCCATAACCTGAAGCAATACATTAAAGATGTCCGGATGGGCCTTTTCCACCTCGTCCAGCAAGACCACGGAATACGGAGACTTGCGCACCGCCTCGGTGAGCAGGCCGCCCTGGTCAAAACCCACATAGCCCGGAGGCGAACCAATCAGGCGGGAGACGGAATGCTTTTCCATATATTCGCTCATGTCGTAGCGCAGGAACTCCACGCCCATGAGTTTGGCCAGACTGCGGGCCACTTCGGTTTTGCCCACACCTGTGGGCCCGTAGAACAGAAAGGCCCCGGCCGGGCGCTGCTCCTGTCCGAGTCCGGCGCGGGCGCGCAAAATGGCCCGGACAATGAGTTCGATGGCTTCCTCCTGGCCAAAGACCAAATGCTTCAGATCCCGTTCAAGACTGGCCAGACGCACGCGTTCCCGCCCTGACACGGTACGGAGGGGGATGCCCGCCATGCGGGCCACCACCCGTTCCACATCGGCCATGCTCACCGCCGGTCTTGCTTCCCTGTCAGACGCGGATGAGGCGGCATCGGACGGGACGCTCTGCCGCAGGCGCACGGCGGCCCCGGTTTCATCCATAACATCAATGGCCTTGTCCGGCAGCAGCCTGTCCCGCACATGACGCGCAGAAAGTTCAACCATCGCCTTAAGAACAGCAGGGCTGTAGCGCACCTGATGATGCGCGGCATAGCGCCCTTCCAGCCCCTGAAGAATAGCCAGACAGTCCTTGGCATCGGGCTCACGCAGGTCAATGCGTTGAAAGCGTCGGGCCAGGGCGCGGTCCTTTTCCAGATGATTGCGGAATTCCTCATAGGTGGTGGAGCCGATGCAGCGTATTTCGCCACTGGCCAGCGCCGGTTTGAGCAGATTGGAGGCGTCCATGGAGCCGCCGGATGTGGAACCGGCCCCCACTATGGTATGGATTTCGTCGATAAACAGAATGGCCTCGGGCATGCCCTTGAGAGCCTGCACAACAGCCTTGAGGCGTCCCTCGAAGTCGCCACGGTAGCGGGTGCCGGCCAGCAGCAGCCCCATATCCAGAGCGAACAGCCTGGTATTGGCAAACATTTCCGGCGCCCGTCCCTCGGCAATGCGCAGAGCCAGACCTTCGGCAAGAGCGGTTTTGCCCACGCCCGGATCGCCCACGAAAAGAGGATTATTCTTGCGGCGACGGCAGAGTATCTCAATGGCGCGGTCCAGCTCCTGCTCACGGCCCACAAGGGGGTCAATCTTGCCTTCCCTGGCGCGCGCCGTAAGATCCACGGCATACTGAGCCAGAGGATCCCCCTTGCCCGTCCGGGCTGTCGCTGATTCGCCCTCCCCCGCCTCTCCGCTTCCGCTTTCCTCCACACCCCGCGAGCCCCCGCCATCACCCAGGCCATGAGAGATGAACGTCAGCACGTCCAGTCGTTCCACGCCCTGTCTGCGCAGAAAAAAGAGCGCGTAGCTTTCTTCCTCGTCCATGATGGCTATGAGCAGATCGCCCAGTTCCACAACTTCGCGACCGGCCGAACGGATGTGGTTGAGCGCGCGCTCCAGCACACGCTGCACGCCGTCGGTCTGGGTGACTTCATATTTGCCGGGCTGATCCACCACTTCCAGTTCTGCACGAAAAAAACCTTCCAACTGCTCACGCAGCACGGCCACGCTGGCCCCGCTGCCTTCCAGAATGACCCGGCCTTTCATGCTGTTGCTCAGGGCGTAAAGCAGGTGTTCCACCGTCAGCAGATCATGCCTGCGCCGCTGCACTTCCAAAAGGGCGTCCCGCAGGACGCTTTGCACACTTTTACTCAGCATATTTTCTCCAGACTCCCGCTATGCCCACAAAAGGCCGCGCGGAGTGTTCCAATGGCGCTTTGACGCGCTGTGGCGTCAGCCCTTGGCATGGCTGACCGCGCTCAATGAATTTTTTCCATGGTGCATTTGAGGGGAAAGCCCGCACCGCGCGCCTCGCGGTGAACGCGACTGACCTTGGTTTCAGCCACTTCACGGGTATAAATGCCGCACTGTCCCACGCCGTGCTGATGAACAGCCAGCATAATGGCCGTCGCTTCTTCCAGTGGCTTGTGAAAGACGCTGCAAAGGATGTTCACCACAAAATCCATGCTGGTGTAATCATCATTATGCAGCAGGACACGATAGCGATCCGGCTCTTTAAGCTTTCTGACCACAAGAGTCCGGCTTTCTCCGTCGGTTTCGCCCTGATGAGACAACGGCATGGCATACTCTCCCGCAAGCGCTTCAGACCTTGACTGTTGTTCCGGGCCTGCCGCCCGGCTGATCCGCCTCGACGAAACCCAGTTCTCGCCGACAGCGCCACCGTTGCTCCGCGTCAAACACAAAAGAAAGATCCGGAGGCAGCTTGTGCAGGCAGCGCCATTCCTGATGCAGCTGATGATAACTTTTGGTGCTTGTTTCGGCCTTGTCAAGCCCCAGGCGCGCGGCAACCCGCTCAATATGCCCTGCTTCTCCTTCCAGTTCCAGCACATGGGCGAAGGGCAGCGTATCCAGCGCCACTGCCACATCCTCAAAAAGCCAAGGTTCGCGCACCTTCTCATAACGCGCTCCCGCAACGTACCCCAGTCCGTGCAGCACGGCGCGCATGGCTGTGGCATCGGTCACTTCCAGCTCATGTTCCTCGCGCACCTTGAACCGCTCGTTTTGCGCCGCGGGCAGTTTGAGCGTCAGCACATGGCGTATGGCGTCCGGCCATTCCTGCATGCGCAGACGCAACAACCGTCCGTTGGCGAACAGTCGGGCGTCGGGCGTGTCAAAAACCCAGTTGCTTTCAAAATGCGCGCCCAGATTGCGCGCGTCCAGATCGCACAGCGCCCGGCGCAACGCTGCGAAATCCACATTCAGATATTTGCGTTCCACTTCCAGGGGCATGTCTTCCTCCGGCAAAAATCACTGGCGGCGGAACAAACGCTGCTGCAGGGCCGCGATAGTGGCAATGCCTCCCTTGCCAGCGCCTCCGTCGGGATAGATAATCGGCTCAAAGCCCAGCCGCCTGGCCTGAGAAAGCCGCAGATCCTGCGCGGCCACGGGCCGCACCTGACCATTGAGATCCACCTCGCCCCACAGCACGCACTTTTCCGGCAGGGGCACGTCATAATAGGAGGACAATACGGCAGCCACCAGGGCCAGATCCAGACCAGGCTCCTGAAGGCGCATGCCGCCGCCCACTTTGGCATAAATATCCACCTGGCCGAAATTGAGCTTGAGGCGTTTTTCCAGTACGGCCAGAAGCAGATGCAGACGGTTGGCGTCGAAGCCCAGCGCGGCGCGGCGCGGGATGCTCAGAAAGGTGCGCGCCACCAGCGCCTGGACCTCCACGGCCAGCGGGCGCTGCCCGTCCACCGCCATGACCACGGCAGTGCCGGACAATGATGCGTCGCGCGCGCCCAGAAAAAACGTGGAGGGATCGTCCACCACCTGCATGCCGCGCTCTCCCATGCGGAATACCAGCAATTCCTCATTGGGGCCGAAACGGTTTTTGAACACGCGCAGCAGGCGGAACATCTGGCGGCGGTCCCCCTCCAGAGAAATCACCGTGTCCACCATATGCTCCAGCAGGCGCGGCCCGGCCAGAACGCCGTCCTTGGTCACATGCCCCACCAGAATCAGGGTGCAGCCAGAACGGCGGCAGGCTTCCAGCAGTGCCGTGGTCACGGCGCGCACCTGGCTGACGTTGCCGGGCAGGCCGTCGGCCTCCAGACTGGTCAGGGTCTGCACGGAATCCACAACCACCAGGGCCGGCGTCGCGCTTCCTCCGGTAAGGGCGTCCAGCACGTCTTCCACCCTGGAGGTGGCCAGAGCCATGAGGTTGGGATCCAGCATATGAAGCCGCTCTCCCCTGGCCTTGATCTGCGGCAGGGATTCCTCTCCGCTGGCATAAAGCGCCGGCTTGCCCTGGGCCGCCACCAGCCCGGCCACCTGCAACAGCAGGGTGGATTTGCCAATGCCTGGTTCGCCGCCTACCAGAATGGCCGCACCCGGCACCAGTCCCTTGCCCAGCACGCGATCCAGAGCCTTGAGTCCGCTGCCATAGGGCGTGTGCCCGGCGTCGGCCACATCGCGCAGGGGCACGGGGCGGTCCGTGACGCCGGAACCGGAAGGAGCGGCAGACCGGCGTCCGGTCGCCGGCCGGGGCGCGGCAGCCTCAAGAGTATTCCACTCATGGCAGTTAGGGCACTGCCCGCGCCATTGCAGGGTCTGAGCGCCGCATACTGAACAGAGATAGATTTCACGCGTTTTAGCCATGTCCGAAGCCTACGGAAAAAGCGCGTCCGGCGCAAGGCGGCCTGCCCCGCAGGGCGCTGGGGAGCATGTCGCCATGGTTAGAGATTTCCCGCCGGATCTGTACTGATTTTTCGCGCTTACAGCAAATTACGCTGGACGGAAACAAAATGAGGCTATATTCTGGAATGTATGAAGCGCCAACCCTCACGCCCCGGAAAGACCTCCAGGAAAATTTTTATCATCCTGTTCGCAACGGCCATATGCGTCCTGCCCCTATGCGGCTGGTTGTGGCTGGATATGGGAAAAATCTCCAGTGTCCGCGCCATGGTGGCAGGCACGCTGTACATGGTGACGCCAGACAGTCCGGGGCTGCTGGCCGCCGTCTACGTTAAAGAAGGACAATCGGTATCAGCCGGGCAGCCCGTGGCCGCGATGAATGACCTGAACAAACAACTGGAAATGCCCGGCGCTTTTGCGCACGGGGAAAAGCGGCTTAACGCCCATGATGAGGAACAAAGGAAAAAGCGGCAATACGAGGAAAAGACGGTTAAGTATGCGCAGGCGCAGCTCCATCTGCGCGCCCTGGACATTCAGGGGGGCGCGACCGTGGTGGGAAGAGGGCGTTATGAAGAGGCCGTGCGTAACGAGGCCGAAGCTAAAGCGCAAGTGCAGGCCGCGCGCAGGGAGTACGAACAGGCAAGCCTTGCGCGCGCCCGGGGACGACGGCTCGTCGCCATGCAAGGCGGCGGCGCCATGGCTCAGGGACAATATAACGAAAGCCTCGGCCTGGTCGTCATTCCCGTTTCCGTCCAGCAAGATGGAGTTCTGTTTTCACCGGCAGACGGCCATGTACTCAGGTGCGACGCCACGCCAGGGCATGCATTGCTGCGCGGGGATTCCATCCTTCTCATCCAGCCGGCGGCCGAGAATTCCTCATCTTCCTGGATATATGCCTATTTTCCCTTGACCGCTGCCAAAAGAATACAGCCGGGACAACCCTGTGCCATCTGGAGTTCCGCCTTCAAGGGGCATATCATGGGTAAAGTGGAAGAAGTTTTTCCGGCGCAGTCCATTCCCGGCTCAACAAAGCGGGGCATTCCGGTGAGCATCCGGCCAGACGTCCGACTATCCGCTTCGCTCACTCCCGGCTATCCGGTCTCCTGCGAATTGCGCGTACATGATTTATTAGGCTTCCGAGGCTTTTAAGGTCTACTTGAAAAGTAGGCGCTAAGGCCCGTAAGGGTTTTGCGGCGGCGCAGCCGTCCGCTCCAGGGAATGGCAATAAAAAGGGGGCTGCATTTCTGCAACCCCTTGATTTTTGTGGTACCGGGAGCGAGACTTGAACTCGCAAGGTGTTGCCACCGGCGGATTTTGAGTCCGCTGCGTCTACCAATTCCACCATCCCGGCGCACGATCATCAGACGCGGGACTGAAAGCTTTTGTTGCCTGATGACGTGAACGCTTTCTATCCCAAGGATATGGGCTTCGTCAAGAGCTTCAGTTCATCCGCTTCTGGAACATGCGCCAAAAGACAGGCCGGAACCTCATGTGCGGTCGGTGCGCGTCATGCCCTGCCGGACCTCAGGTCAAAATCCGGCGGAGACGGAGAAAAAGCGGAGAGTCCGGGCCCTGCTGGAGCGCGTCGGGCGTGCATTTTCGGGCCAGGCAAAATTTTATGAAAAAAAGCATTGAATTTTATCGGTCAGGTCAAGTAAGTTTTAGCCAAGCGAATACTGAGCGGCAGGGAAGCGGCATGGGGTATGCCCGCCGCCGCGTCCGCAGATGTGCCGGTTCCATCCGTGACGGCGGCAGGGACCGTGCGGCATATCGCAGGACAACAGATCAGCTTGCAAACCAACAGGAGGATTTTTGATGAAACGCATTATTGCGCTGTTTGTGGCCTTGGGCCTCATCTGCGGCATGACGCTGGGCATGGCGCCGTCCGCTGACGCCAAAACCGTGATCAAAATCGCGGGCATGAAGCCGGAAGGCGAACCGGAAACCATCGGCATGCACCAGTTCGGCAAATATCTGTCCGAACTTTCCAACGGCAAATATGAGGTGCAGGTCTTCCCCAACAGCCAGCTCGGCAAGGAAGATGCCTATATCGCCGCCACCCGCAAAGGCATCATTCAGATGTGCGCCACCGGCACCCAGACCTCGGCCCTGCATCCGGCTATGGCCATGCTGGAAACGCCCATGCTTTATGACGATCTGGATCATGCCCGCCGCGCTATGGAAGGCAAGACCTTTGAGCTGATCAATCAGGGCTTTACCGAAAAATCCGGCCTGCGCACCCTGAACGCCTTCCCTCTCGGCTTCCGCCACTTCTACACCAAGAAGCCGGTGAAGACCATTGAGGACGTCAAGGGGCTGCGCATGCGCGTGCCGAATATTCCGCTGTACACCAATTTTGCCAAGGAATGCGGCATCAGCGGTCAGCCCATGCCCTTCGCCGAAGTGCCCGGCGCGCTTGACCAGGGCGTCATTGACGGCGGCGACAGCCCCCTGGCCGACATCGTCAGCCTGAAGATGTATGAAATTACACCTGAAATCACCCTCACCGGGCATATTCTGGTGATTCACTCCCTGTACATCAACGAAAAATTTTACCAGTCTCTGCCTGAACAGGACCGGAAGTGGATTGATGAAGCCGCCAGACGTTCCGCTGACGATGTGTGGAAAATGGTGGCCGAGGGCGATGAAAAAGCCAAGCAGACCATCATCGACGGCAAGGGGCATGTCACCATGCCCAGCAAGGAATTCCGCGATTATATGGCGGAAGCGGGCAAGCGCAGTTGGAAGCTCTTTTACGACACTGTGCCCAACGCCCAGGCTATTCTGGACAGCGCCGCCAGCTACCGTCAGGCGAAGTAACAAGATCGGCACACTGTAATACGGGCCGGGGGCGCGATGCCCCCGGCCCGTTGTGCACAACGCGCGCTCGGCGGGAAGGCCCCGCGACACTGAAAGTTTCCGTTCCGTTTATTTTCTCCGGGCATTGTCCCCGCAGAGGTCAGTATGCACGACGAAACACAGCACAACATCCAGCCGGCGTCCGCTACAGACGCCGGCAAGCCGTGTGATCCGCATGCGGATCACGGCGAAGCAAAGTCCGAAACCCCTGGTCAACTGCTTTTTGAAATCTTTTGTGCCGTCATCTTTCTTGGCATGATCGGTCTGGTCTTTTATAATGCTTTTCTGCGCTATGTTTTTTCCTCAAGCTATCCCCCCAGCGAGGAATGGGCGCGTTTTCTTTTCATTTACATCACCTTCTTCGGGGCCATTGAGGCCTTTTACCGCAAAAAGCACATCGCCGTTGACATGTTTGTGGATATGCTGCATGGCGCGGCGCGCAAGCAGGTGGACATCATTGCCACGCTCCTGGGCATGGTCGCTATGGGGCTCTTGCTGTATGGCGGCGTGATCAACGTGCTCCAGACGCTGGACACCTATTCCGTGGCCACCAACGTGAATATGGCCCTGATCAACGGAACACTGCCCATCATGGCCGCCGCGGCTCTGATCATGCAGGCGCGCGACCTCGTGGCCCTCATTCGCCGGCCCGCATCTTCGTTCACCAAGGCATAGGGGGAAACGTGGAACTTTTCATCTTTCTCGGCACACTGTTTTTCTTTCTGGCTTTTGGCATTCCCATCTGCCTCGTACTGGTGCTCTGCGCTATGGTGCTCATGTGGCACTCCGGCATGTGGGACGCCATGATCATTCCCGGCAGCATGCTGGACGGCGCCAACAACTACCCCCTGATGGCCATTCCCTTCTTTGTCTTCGCCGGTGAAATCATGGCTGCCGGCGGGCTTTCCAAGCGCGTGGTGCAACTGGCCCAGCTGATGATCGGCAGGGTACGCGGCGGTCTCGGTTACGCGGCCGTGGTGGCCAGTATCATTTTTGCGGGTCTTATGGGCAGTTCCGTGGGTGAAGCCGCCGCTTTGGGCGGCCTGCTGCTGCCCATGATGAAGGAGGTGGGCTACAAGCCGGGCCGCGCCGGAGCCATCATTGCATCAGGCGCTATTCTGGGCCCCATCATCCCGCCCAGCACCAACTTCATTCTGCTGGGCGCCACCATCAGCGGCCTTTCCATCACCAAGCTGTTCATGATTGGCCTGTTCCCCGGCATTTTCATAGGTCTGGCGCTGATGGTGGTCTGGTTCTTCATAGTGCGCATAGACGGTTACAATGAAACCATCACCTTCACGCGCGAAGAAAAGTGGAAAATTCTGCTTGACTCCACGCCTGCCTTTCTCATGCCCGTGCTTCTGCTGGGCGGCATCCGCTTCGGCATATTCACGCCCACGGAGGGCGGCGCGTTCGCGGCCATTTACGCCATCGTGGTTTGCGTGCTTTACTACCGCGAACTTTCCTTCCGCGAATTGCTGCGCGTCAGCGCCAGAGCGGCCCGCACCACCTCGGTGGTCATGCTTATCGTTGCCACAGCTACAGCCGTAGGCTGGTTCATCACCATCGCCCAGATTCCCAACCAGATGACGGCGCTCTTTTCACCGCTCATCGACAGCCCCATTCTGCTGTTGCTGTGCATCAACATTTTCCTCTTCCTCATTGGCATGGTCATGGATCTTACGCCGAATATCCTGATTTTCGCGCCGGTATTCTACCCGCTTATTACGCAGGCCGGCATTGACCCTTATTATTTCGGCCTGCTTTTCATCCTCAATCTGGGCATCGGCGTCATTACGCCGCCCGTGGGCACGGTGCTCTATGTGGTATGCGGCATCGGCAACATCAAGATTACCCAGTTGATCCGCAATCTGGTGCCCTTCATTGTGGTGGAAGCGATCATGCTTTTCCTGCTGCTCTTCTTCCCCAAACTCTCGCTTGTTCCGCTCAACTGGCTTATGGGCGGCGGTTAATCCGCCAAAAGCTGATGCGCAAAAGGCCGCCCTCCACGGGCGGCCTTTTTGCTTTCAGAGGTCGAAACGCCGGTTCAGAAAAAAGCTACCGCCAGCCCCGCTCGGCCTGTCCCAGGTCTTCCAGTACCAGGGTTGGCTGACGTTCCTCCTTGCGCAGGTCGTCGCGCGTGGCTTCGCCGCTGAGCACCAGAATAAAATCAATGCCCGCATTTTCGGCCAGTTTCTTGTCTGTGCTCAGGCGGTCCCCCACCATGACCATTTCCTCTTTGGCATAGCGTGCCAGGAGGGGGGCCAGCACCGTTGGATCGGGTTTGCCGAAAATATATTGCGGACGGCGGCCTGTAGCCGTGGCGTACAACTCAATCATGCTGCCCACGTCAGGCAGAGGCCCTTCCGGCGAAGGACAGACCAGATCGGGATGCGTAGCCAAAAAAAGCGTTTCAGGCTTTTGCAACAGCAAGGCCGAGCGCGCCAGCTTGTGATAGGTCAGCTCCGTATCGTAGGCCAGAATCACCGCCTGTGCGCCCTCTTCCACCTGTTCCAGTTCCGGCATGCGCTGACTCAAATCCCGCTGAAAATCAGCGTTGCCCACCAGATAGGCGCGCTTGATGCCGCGCGTCCGCAAAAAATCCACCAACGGCGTGACGGGTGAAAGCAACTGATCCGCGCGCGCCGGAATCCCCATGCTGTTGAGCCTGTCCACATAGGTCTGTAGTGATTTTGAGGTGTTGTTGCTCAGAAAGAAAAAATCCAGATCCCGCCAGTGCTCCTGAATGAAACGGACAGCGCCTGTAATGGGGATGTGTCCGAGATACACCGTACCGTCCATGTCCAGAACCACACAGCGTTTTTGCGACCAGTCCATATGTTTCCTTTTTTTCCGGTGTCTATAGCATTTCTCGATTGGAAATGTAAATTTCCAATCTGTTCGCCGCCGTCATTTCGCGGAAAAAGCGTGGTTTGTCCGCTCATTCGGCGTGCTTGCCCGCTTGCACGGCCAACAGAGCATTTACCTGCTTTCATTAGGTAAATGCTCTGGAACGCACGGCACGTTCACGCTGCTCCAGGCTCTCGCTTGGCGGCAGAAGTCATTTCTGATTCGCATAGCCGCCTTTGCCTGACTTGGCAAGAACAATGACCAGCTTTCCCCAGGGCAAGCCATGAATTTTAGCAACATATTTTGATAATTGCCGACGCCTTGGGAGTCACCAAAGGCGCTGTTAGTCAGTGGGGTAAAACTTATAAAAATAAACGCTGAAATCAATAATACAATTTTCCTGATTGGTGCGTAAAAAAATACTTGCCAAGAAGGCCGCATTGATATAAATAAAAAGCTCATGCCGAGGTGGTGGAACTGGTAGACACGCTATCTTGAGGGGGTAGTGGCAATTGCTGTGCGGGTTCGAGTCCCGCCCTCGGCACCACAAAAAGTCCAAAATAGTCCATAGAAGGCCGAAATCACTAAGAGAAATGTGATTTCGGCCTTCTCTTTTTGTCCAGTAAAAACCAACTCCCCACATGGACACCCACGACGCCATTTCGGCACGGCGAAATACAAGCGCGTTACAAATCTTCTTTGAATTCAAATGGATGGAGGTATATTTTTCTGGTTTTCGCCGCACACTCCCGGACTGTTTTGGATGATGCCAACATGAAACGTTCTGATATCGCTGTTTTTTTAACATTATTCATGCGATTGCCCTGGCCTGTCGTCCAGGGGCGACGCATCTGAATTTCTAAAGCCAGCAAGAGGCGGCTCTGGATGCCTTTTCTTTTATAAACTACGTTAAAAACGCGTCTGATGGCGTTTTTCCAGAACGCTCAGGCGTTCCAGCAGACGCGCATAATAAGGATCGTCCTGTTCTATGCGGATGGAGCGCTGGTAGCGCATCCGGGCGCGCTGGATCATAAAGCGCAGTTTCTGCATCTGGCGGACGCGTTCCTGTTCGTCCTCGCATTGCTCCAGAAGATCCACAAGGCGGTTGATTTCCTTGCGTTCGGCCAGTTCTGGCGGCAAACAGCCCGCATTGCGCAGAATTTTGTAAGCCATGCGCAGTTCTTCGGGCACATGGCTCATATCTTCCAGTTCCAGCGGGCGGCCACGACCAGGGAGGTCGTCAAATTCTCCCCTGGCCTGCGCTTCTTCAATACGTTTTTCGGCAATGAACTGAATGGCGGACCAGGGATTGGCGTCGTTCATGCTTCCTTGATCTGTGCGTTGCCATTGTCTGCGTCCGGCTTTGTACCCCAAAGCCGTTTCCATTCCATCAGAAGCTTGAGCGCGTCCAGCGGGCTGAGCGTGTCTGGGACCAGATCATGCAGCAGCAGAACCAGAGGATGCTCTGTAGCGGGTGGTGCGGCCTTGATTTCCGGCAGCGCATCCGCAGTGGCGTCCTTGCCCTTGCTCTGCGGCAAGTCCAGACCCGGCAGCGGCATGGATGCCAGGGCCACGGCTTTTCGCGCGCCTTCGCGGCCTCGCTCCAGACCGGCCAGAATGGCTCTGGCCCGCTGCACCACGGGCACCGGCACACCGGCCAGGCGCGCCACTTCCACGCCGTAGCTCCGGTCCGAGGGGCCGGGCACCAGCTTGTGGAGAAAAAGAATATCGTTATTATACTCACGAATAGCGATATTCATGGTGAATACGCCGGGAATGCGTCCCTCCAGGGCCGTGAGTTCGTGGTAATGCGTGGCAAACAGAGTGCGCAAGCCGCCACCCGCGCGCCGGGCCAGTTCTTCCACTACTGCCCAGGCCAGGGCCACACCGTCGTATGTGCTGGTGCCACGCCCGATTTCATCCAGAATGACCAGGCTGCGCCGGGTGGCCTGGCGGAGAATGCGCGCGGTTTCCATCATTTCCACCATGAAGGTGCTCTGGCCCTGAGCCAGATTGTCCGAAGCGCCCACGCGGGAGAAAAGGCGATCCACCAGGCCCAGCGTGGCCTCGGCCGCCGGCACCATGGAACCCATCTGAGCCAGCAGGCAGATAATGGCAACCTGGCGCAGTACCGTGGATTTGCCGGCCATATTGGGGCCAGTGAGCAGGCAGAGCCGGCGCTTCTGATCCAGCCGGAAATTGTTGGGCACAAAATTGGCGCTGCCCAGCATGGCTTCCACCACAGGATGGCGGCCTTCGCGAATCTCCAGATGCGCGTCATCGGTAAGGCGGGGACGGCACCAATTGTTCTGGCGGCCCACTTGAGCGAGGCTTTGCCAGTAATCAAGCTGGGCTATCAGATCCGCCATATGCACAATACGTTCCCGCTGCCGGGCCACGTGGTCGCGCAGTTCCTGAAACATCTTGTATTCCAGGCTCTTGCGTTTGTCAGCAGCGGAGAGCAGCTCTTCTTCCAGCTCCTTGAGCGCCACAGTGGTGAAGCGTTCAGCGTTGGCCAGAGTCTGCCGGCGAATAAAGTGCTCCGGCACGGAACCGGCATGGGATGCGCGCGTCACTTCATAATAATAACCAAACACGCGGTTATAGCCCATCTTCAGCTTTGCAATGCCGGTTCGTTCCTGCTCTTCTTCAAGTAGTTCCTGAAGTTTTTGTTCACCGTGCTCCACCAGATCCAGCAGCTTGTCCAGTTCGGCATTGTAGCCGCTTTTGAACAGGCCCCCATCTGTGATAACGGGGGGCGGGCTGTCGACCAAGGCCGCGCTGAGCAGAGCGGCGCAGTCGTCCAGATGGTCCCAGGTTTTGACGATGCCATAGAGACTTTGGGGCAGTTCATGACCCAGCGCCTGCGCCTCGGTGGTGTAATGGTCTGAATTTGCAAGCAGGCCGGCATACACGCCGGGCAGAGCGGCAAGGCTGTTGCGCAGGGCGATAAAATCGCGCGGTCCGCCTCGATTGAGGCTGATTCGGGTGGAGAGGCGCTCCAGATCGTATACCTCGCGCAGGCTCTTGCGCACTGCGGCGCGGCGCTGATCGTTGTCATGAAAAAAGGCCACGGCTTCCTGGATCTGAACAATAGGCCCGGCTTCCCGCCAGGGATGGCGCAGCATGTCTTCCAGAAAACGTCCGCCCATGGGAGTCATGGTGTCATCCAGCACATGCCGCAATGTGCCTTTGTCCTTGCGCCCGTTAAGGCGCGTGAAGATCTCCAGATTACGCTCTGTCACCTCGTCGATCAGCAGGCGGCGGCTCAGGTCCAGGGGCCTGAAAGGCATGAGATGGCTAGGATTGCGCTTCTGCGTCTGGTCCAGATAGGCCAGCAACGCTCCGCAGGAACGCATCAGCTCATTCTTGCCCTGCAATCCCAGAGCGCCGGCCTCGCGTACGCCCTGTGCCCTGAGCACCCGTTCTGTGGCGCGCTTGAATTCAAAGTGCGCCGCGGGCATACGCACCAGACGCACGCCTTCCAAAAGACAGTGCGGCGGAAGATCCAGCCCTTCAGGCACCAGAAGCTCACGCGGCGCCAGTTTCTGCGCCCACTGCCAGAGTTCGGCCTGACGTTTGAACTCAACTCCCGACCACTGGCCGGTGGAAATATCAGCCCAGGCGAAGCCGCCCCGTCCCTGTGCGGTATCGTAACAAAGCGCGCCCAGATAGTTGTGACTCTTGGTATTCAGATTGGCGTCTTCCAGTACCGTACCGGGCGTAATCACACAGGTGACGGCCCTCTTGACCAGCCCTTTGGCGGCCTTGGGGTCTTCGGTCTGGTCGCAGATGGCCACATGGAAGCCCTTGTCGATGAGCTGGGCCACATAGGTCTGCACGGCATGCCAAGGCACCCCGCACATGGGCACGGGGTTTTCGCTGTCCTTGCTGCGGCTGGTCAGCGCGATCTGAAGCTCGCGCGCGGCGGTAACGGCGTCATCAAAAAACAGTTCATAGAAGTCGCCCATTCTGTAAAAAAGCAGAGCATCAGGGTAGTCAGCCTTGATGCGCATATATTGCTCAAACATGGGCGTCAGTTTGGCGGGAGTTTCGGCCATAGTGGTCACGCTGCGCTAAAAGGTTATAAAATCGTTTAGTAATAAACGATAACCTATGAACGGCATCGCGTAAACCATATAAACAGAACCGCGCCCGTCAAAAGTCGCAACAGGCGCGGTCCGGCGAGATTGATCAGGCTTTGTCGGAAACGGAAGCCGGCACATCTTCCGGCAGGGCAGAAGGCTTGCTTTCTCCGACTGGTTTTGCGCCATCAGCCGGAGAGGCGTATGTCTTGCGCAAAAACGAACTACGGGAAGTTTCCGCGCCCAGCTGCTTGCGCAGTTTTTCCACCTCGCGCTCAAGGCTGCTGACGCGCCACTTGCTCTTCATCAGGCGCGCGGAAAGGTTGACCTTATCCCAGACGAGAAAAGCGATCGCCAGCACGGCCCCCACCAAAAAGGCCGCCACAATCATGAAATAGAAGGGCAAGGGGATGGAGGCCATGGGGGGCAGGAAGAAAAGATTAAGTGTCAGCACCAGATTCTGGGAAAGGGCGTTCTGGTTCTGAAAAAAGAATACCAGCGCCAGAAAAAAAAGGATGGCGAGTAACAAAACTTTGACATACCGCATAGATATACTCCTCGAGGCTACAAGCTGTCCCAAAATTTCAAGGCATTTCAGAAAATCGTTTTACCTGCAAAGTAAAACATTCAGCGCGTCGTCAGTTGAGCAGTCGCATTCCCCCTCTTGACCTGCGCAGAAAAAACGTCGCTGCTCAGGCTTTTTCCCCTTCGTGACAGAAATAAGGCCGCAATGCAGCGTATGTCCGGCGGAGATCCTCCGGCAGGGTTCGCACCTCGTCAAACACGGCTATAAATGAGGAGTCGCCGTTCCAGCGCGGCACCAGATGAAAATGCAGATGTTCACGAATGCCCGCGCCGGCGGCTTGCCCCTGGTTGAGCCCCACATTGATGCCTTCACAGTTAAAGTGTTTCTTGAGAATTACAGTGCCGCGCTGGATCAAATCCATGATTTCATGGGTGTCCTCCAGGGGCAGATCCGCAAGATTCATCACATGCCGATACGGGCAAACCATGATATGGCCGTTATTATAAGGGTATTTGTTCATGATCACAAATGCCCGCACGCCGCGATACAATACCAGGCGCTCTTCGTCTTCTTCCGTGGTGGCAGGCAGACAGAACACGCAGGCATCGGGTTTGGGACCGAGAATGTACTCAATGCGCCAAGGCGCCCAAAGTTGTTTCATAGCCCGATTATTATATAGTGTATGGAGTTTGGGGGCAAGTATTGATTGCTTGCCCATCAGGGCAATCGCATGAAGGTCAGGCCGCCGGTTTGCCCATTCGCGCCTGGCACAAAAAGCATCATCCCGGCCAGCCAGCTTACGACGTACCCTCATGCGATTGCCCTGACAGGGCCTTGCATCCTGCCTAAAATCAGGGGGAGCGGGAAAAGGATTTTTTGTTGCCGCTGTTCCCCGCACGAACTTCTGGCTCAGAAGCCGGAGACAGGATGACAAGCGTCAAAAAACGGCTGGCCGGCACACCATGCCGATGCGCAAACGGGTTAAAAAAGATGAGGCGGTTTTCCCTTCTGTCGCTATGAGGTCTGAAAAGCACAGGACCGTGGCCTCCGAAAGCCGCAAAGCATACAGGAATGCTTGCTCCGCTTTCCACAACAAAGCAAATTGATATGAAAAAGAGTATCCATAACGCGGGTAAAAAAAATGCACTCTTGCGCCATATGGAGCTGGAAGATTTCAATCTGCTCGCATGATTGACTTACTGTTTTGCCCTATATAAAATACCTAGCGCTTCCCACGAAATCCGTATTTGTATCTCGACCCCGCACTCTGTACGGCATCTCTGAAGAGAACTACAGAGTTTGCGATGATAAAGGTTACGTGTCCCCAGGCAATAGGAACCATTGGAAATTCCATGCAGAAAATAGATACTCCCAACACGATTCTTATTGTTGACGATGATGAGATCAATCGTGATGTTCTCGGCAACATTCTGGCTGCAGATTATTCCATTGAAGTGGCGGAAAACGGAAAAGAATGTCTCGATAAAATCCAGGAATGCGGACAACAGATCTGCGCCATTCTTCTGGACGTGATGATGCCTGTCATGGATGGCATCGAAGTCTTGCAAAAACTCAGCAAGGATGGCGTTGTCAACAGTATTCCCGTTTTTCTTATTACGGGGGAAACAGACGTACAGATTATCAAGCAGGCATATGAACTCGGTGTGATGGATGTTATCTCCAAACCTGTTTCTTCATATGTTGTGCAGCGCCGCGTCAATTCTGTCATTGAACTGTTTGCGTCGCGCAAACGACTCTCCAATGTGGTAAGTCAGCAACAGGATCAACTCCTGCAACAGGCAAAAAAGATTCTGAGCCTGACCATGGGGATAATAGAGTCTCTTTCAACAGCCATTGAATTTCGCAGCAGCGAGTCCGGCGAGCACATCCGGAAAATACATGACATCACCAAGCTCTTTCTTGAAAACTCCCCATTGGGCGAGGGTTTTTCAACGGAAGAGATTGACCATATTTCTTTGGCCGCAGTTATGCATGACGTTGGAAAAATCTCCATTCCCGACGCCATATTGAGCAAGAAAGGCCGTCTTACCCCTGAAGAATTTGAGATTATGAAAACACACACGACACAGGGCGGACAGCTTCTGGAAAAAATTCCGCAGATGAAGGGGTTGCCGTTTTTCGCCTATGCCTGTGATATTGCCAAGTACCATCATGAAAGATGGGACGGTCGCGGCTACCCGGACGGACTCAAGGGCGACGAGATTCCTTTATGGGCGCAGATAGTCTCTATTGCGGACGTGTATGACGCGCTGGTCAGCCCGCGCTGTTACAAAAAGGCATTCAGTTTCGAGACGGCCCTTGGCATGATTGTCGGCGGCGAATGCGGCGTGTTCAATCCCAACATACTGGCATGCTTTCAGAAAATTGAGCCTAAACTTCGCACTCTCTACAACAGAGACCTGGAACAAATGCAGGAATAAGGCAAAAGAATATGGATCAGACAAAAAAAGCAAGGCTTGAGGCAGGCGGCATCAAGGTGGACGAGGCTCTTGAACGCTTTATGGGCAATGAAGCCATGCTTGAGCGTTATCTGCAGAAATTCCTCAGCGAAAAGAGCTATGCCATGTTGCGGGACTCCCTGGCCGCAAACGACTGGGAAGCTGCGGGCAGAGCGGCGCACACGCTGAAAAGCGTATGCGGCTCCATAGGATGCGAAGCCATGCAGAAGCTTGTGATTGCGCAGGAACGTCATATCCGCGCCGGAGAATGGCAGGAAGCCGTGGACATGATGCCGGAGATATCCAGCAGTTACGAACATTTTTGCAATGTGATCCGAACCTAGAATTATAAAGTGCTGGTACAGACGGACGTATAACAGGAATAGCGTAAACTGCTGCATACTTAAATTATATTCGGAAATTACATGAAAGATCAAAGAAAAATTTCATATACGATGGCGGAACAGATCGCAGGGGATGCAAATTCACTGTTTGCCTTCTTCATCAAAATGCCCAAATGGCAAATGGCATGCTACATTGCCACCGCTTTCTATATCGTGCTTGTTTGTTTATCCATGTATAAATTGGGCGATTCAACAACACAACTCTATGAATATCCCTATACTGTCTCACGCAAAGCGCAGGAAATGAAGGCCGTGCTTCATGGCATACGCACTGCCCTGCCCTCCCTTCTCGCCACACCCGGCATCTCCGCCGCTGAAATTGACGGCATCCTGGGAGAACAGAGGGAGCTGCAGAAAAATTCGCTGGAAACGCTCTCGCGCAAGTTTCGGGGCAATGAGGAAGACCTGGCCTCGCTGAAAAAAAGCATGGCTGAATTGTGGCAAGCCCGGGCAGAGATGGTCAGTTCCCTGTTGGGCAATCTGGATTTTCAGTACATCAGCGCCTATTATGAGCGTGAGGTTCTGCCGCATTTTGAAAAAGTGGATGCTCTGCTGACGCGCCTGAACGACAACGCCGTACACCGCGGCGATATAATCTTGGAGGAAATGAACAAGCTGAGAAGTTTTTCCATCATCACCACTCTGCTTATGGGAGTAAGCATAATCTTTTTTATTATCCGTACCCGCAAGCTGGAATGGGATAAACACAGAGAGAGCGCATACCGCGAAAAACTTCTTAATCTTCTTGCAGTCAACATAGACGAAGTCTTTTTTATTTCATCCAAAGATCAGTCGTTTGAATATGTAAGTTCCAATAGTGAACGTGTGCTGGGCGTACCCGCCAAAGTCCTGCTTAATGACTACAGCCAGCTCTATTCTCTTCTGCCAGACAAGGACAGCGAGTGGTTGCATGCGGTGTTCAGCGATACTTCCCCCAATATGCAGGAACGGGAGGTCGTATTTGGTGAAGAGGGACGCCGTTTCAATATCCGGGTATATCCTATAGTGCAGAATGGAGTCCTGAGTCAGCGCATTACCGTTTTGTCTGATCAGACGAAGGAATTCGCCTATCGCCAGGCTCTCAGCGACGCTCTTGAAAATGCCCGCAACGCAAGTACCGCCAAAAGCAGCTTTCTCGCCCACATGTCTCATGAAATCCGCACGCCGATGAACGCCATTATCGGTATGACGGCCATTGCCCTGACCCATCTTGACGACCGGGCCCGCATGGAAGATTGCCTCTCCAAAATAGCGTTGTCCTCGCGTCACCTGCTCGGCCTTATCAACGATGTGCTGGACATATCCAAAATCGAAGGCGGCAAATTCACCATTGCCCATGAGCCGTTTAATTTTCAGATGTCTCTGCAGGGAGTTATCAATCTTATCCAGCCTCAGGCGCAGAAGCGCGGTCTGAACTTTGAGGTGTCCCTGGTCAGGGTTGATGCAGAGCACCTGCTTGGCGATGCCCTGCGGCTTAACCAAATTCTTATCAACATCCTGTCCAATGCGCTCAAATTTACTCCGAGCGGAGGCTCCATACGACTGGAGGTGCATCAGCTCCACAAAAAGAACAATAATGTGCGCTTCCGCTTTATTATCCGTGACACGGGCATTGGCATGAGCCAGGAGTTCATCCAGCGGCTGTACACGCCTTTTGAGCAGGCCTCTTCCACCACTGCCGCGAAATGTGGCGGCACTGGTCTTGGCATGGCCATTACCAAAAATCTTGTTTCTTTGCTGGGCGGCACGATATTCGTGAAAAGCGAGGAAGGAAAGGGAACCGAATTTACCGTGGAAATTCCCTTCGGCCTGAGCGGGCAGCAGTTGGAAAGAAACAAAGGCGATCTGGAACCGCTCAAGGTGCTTATAGTGGATGACGACCACGATACCTGCGAACACGCCTCCCTGTTGCTGGATAAAATGGGGCTGCGCACCCGATGGGTGCTCAGCGGCGCGGAAGCCGTGAAACTTGTGCGGGAATCCCATAACAATGGTGATGATTATGACGTTTGCTTCATAGACTGGAAAATGCCGGACATGGATGGCATGGAAACTGTCAGCCGTATCCGTAATGAAGTCGGGCCGGAAACTCTTATCATCATTATCAGCGCCTATGACTGGAGTTCCATCGAGGCGGAAGCCCGCGCCATCGGCGCTAACGGGTTCATCGCAAAACCATTTTTTGCTTCCAATCTTTACAATACGCTCATGTCGCTGACGCGGAGCGTTGCGGATTCGAAACAAAAAGCCAAATCCCCTGAGCAGCAGGAAGCAAAGGCTGCTCCTGTCGAGCATCAGCAGTATGACTTTACGGGCAAGCGTATGCTGCTGGTTGAAGACAATGAGTTCAACCGTGAAATTGCCCAGGAATTTCTTGAAATGACGGGCGCCACGGTGGAATGCGCCGAAAACGGCTCAGAAGCCGTGGATTTTTTCACGAACTCGGAAAGCGGACACTACGATATTATTCTGATGGACGTGCAGATGCCGATCATGGATGGCTATGAGGCCACGCGAACTATCCGCGCTTCAGCGCATCCCGACGCCAGCTCCATCCCCATTCTTGCCATGACGGCCAATGCCTTCAGCGAAGACGTGGCTGCAGCGGTGGCGTCGGGCATGAACGGGCATATAGCCAAGCCCATTGATGTGGCGACGCTGTATCGCCTGCTCAATTCACATTTGAACAAGCAGGATATTGAAGCGGAGATATGACAAATCATGCGTGGCGCAAGCGCTGCCGGATTATTGCCAGATTTCGTTGATGAACTCCATGGCCCGCTGCTCGCTGTAGTAGAGCGCGCCCCGCTGCACAAAGCCTACATGCCCGCCGTGCGGAGACACCTCCAGCCACAGGCGGGCGTGTTTTCGCGCCGTGTCCCACGGATAGCAGGCCGGAGAACAAAAAGGATCATCCCCGGCCATCAACAGATACAGGGGAACCTGCACGGCGGGCAGATCCGGCAGGACGCTGGTTTTTTGCCAATAGTCGCGCGCCGAGGAAAAACCATAAAGCGGCGCGGTGAACCGCTCGTCAAATTCCGCGAAGGTGCGGATGCGCTCCAGCCCTTCCAGTGAAGGATAATGCGAAAAACGGGCCGCTTTTTCCCGCACCTTGCGCCGCAACGTGCGCAGAAAATAGGCCATGTACAGCCGGCAGGACGATCCGTCCATGACCGGGGCCGCGCTTGGCAAGTCGCAGGGCACTGATACGGCCACAGCCGCGCGCACCAGCCGCGACGCAGGCCCCCGGGCCAGATAACGGCAGATCTGATTGCCGCCCATGCTGAAGCCAGCCAGCACTATGGGCAAATCAAAAGATTCCGCGTAGCGCGCCACTGTGCCCAGATCGCTGATCTCGCCCATGTGATAGAGCCGATCGGTGCGGTTGGGTTCGCCGGAGCAGGAACGCATGTTCCAGGCCAGCACCTGAAAGCCGTGTGCCGTCAGGGCTCGCGCCAGGCCGAGAATATACTTGCGGCGGCTGTTGCCCTCCAGCCCGTGCGAAAGAATGGCCAGACCACGCGGCGTCTCGCGAGCGCATGGATGCAGATCCAGATCGAGAAAGTCGCCGTCAGGCGTGTCAATGCGGATACGCCGCAGGCCGGCAGGCAAGGCGGGACGGGGGCGAAAGAGTACAGGCCAGATGGTGTTCAGATGGCCGTTGGCGAGCCACGGCGGGGCAGTATAGCGGGATGGGAGTATTGGCATGAGCAAAGCTCTCGGGTAGGCTTGCGGCATGTGTGCAGTTCAAAGTAGTAGCGCGGGCCGGGAAGGGCTGTCAAATTCCCGGGGCGAATGCCGGACAAACACGGCCGCCAGGGCGGATGTGATCATACTGGGCGCCGGGGCCTCCGGCCTGTTCTGCGCGCGTGAGGCCGCCGGACGCGGCTTGCGCGTGCTGCTGCTGGAAAGGGCCGCTGTGCCGGGCCGCAAACTGGCCGTCAGCGGCGGCGGCAAGGCCAATTTCACCAACCGCACTGTCAGCCCGCAGGATTATTACTGCTGTCAGGGGCGGGAATTCTGCGGCCCGGCCCTGGCATCTTTCACGCCGGAAGATATGCTGCGGCTGATGCGCGGCTGGAATCTGCCTGTGGAGGAACGCGCGCACGGGCAACTGTTTCTGACGGTTCCAGCCCAACGTCTGGTTCAGGCCCTGGTGCGCGATTGCCGTGAACGCGGTTGCCGCCTGCTGTGTGACGCTCCCGCAAGTGGAGTCCGCGTTGCCGACGAATGTTTCCAGGTGGAAGCCGGTGGCAAGCTCTGGCATGGCAAGGCTCTGGTGCTGGCCTTGGGCAGTCCGGCCTGGCCGCAGGTCGGCGGCAGCGGCATGGGGTACCGTCTGGCCCAAAGTCTGGGGCATACGGTCATTGCGCCGCGTCCGGCACTTGCGCCACTGCGTCTGAGTGCAGACGATGCCGCTGACGCGGCCCTGCTGGAGCTTGCCGGCGTCAGCCTGCCGGTGAGGATCAGCCTGCCCGATATGGCGCACGGAAACGGCGCGGCATGCGTCTGGGATGACGATCTGCTTTTTACACATGAAGGACTGAGCGGCCCGGCGGCGCTGAAGGCCTCGCTGTTCTGGCGCGAAGGCGCAACGCTGCGTGTGGATTTTCTGCCCGGTCGAAACGTGGAAGCGCTGCTGGACGCGCCCCAGGCGGGACGCCAGAGCGCGCGCGCCCTGCTCTCCCGCCATCTGCCCCAGCGCCTGGCGGACGCCCTGCTGCCCGCCGCTCTTGCCCGGCGCAAAATCGCCGAGCTGTCCCGAAGCGCGCGCCGGGGAATCGCGGCCGCCGTGCAGGCCCGCGACCTGCGGCCCAGCGGCACGGCCGGCCTGAAAAAAGCCGAGGTCTGCGCCGGGGGTGTGGATACATGCGAAATTGACCCGCACACCATGCGCAGCCTGCTCCTGCCCAACCTCCATATCATTGGAGAACTGCTGGACGTGACCGGCCTGCTGGGCGGCTATAATCTGCACTGGGCCTGGGCCAGCGGCATGGCCGCCGGGCGGAATATCCTGAAATGAAGGCGGCGACATCTGCCGTCACTGACCTTCTGCGCAAGCGCTGCTCTTTGTCTGTCGCATTTCTCGCTTGAAAATATAAATCTTCAATCTGTTGGCCGCCGTCATTTCGCGGAAAAATCGTGGCTTTTCCGCTCATTCGGCGCGGTTGTCCGCTTGCGTGGCCAACAAAGCAATTATCTGATTTCATCAGATACATGCTCTATATTCTGTCGCAGTACACGTTTTCGAGAAAACGCTCCATAGCTTCGTCCGCCTTGCTGATATACTCGCTGAGCGGAAATTGCGCTTTGCAGGCCGGGCAGTGCATGTATACTTCGTGGCAGCTGCGGCCAATATGAAGTCGGGCGCCGCAACGGGGGCAGACAAGAGAGGTTTCGGCATCACGGGCGGCGAAAAAAGCCATAAGCAACTCCTCGTTGATGTCGCCGTGGTTGCCCCGCGGAGAGCTGCGCAACATGGCGCGGGAGCAACGCACGATGGCGAGCTGTCTGAACCATAAAAAAACAAAAGTCCGCTCTGCCAAAAGCTTCACGGACTGATACGGGCAGCATCCCCGCGCACTGGGAGCCCCCCAATGGGGCTCCCGGCGGGCATTTCAGGGCCGAAGAGGCAAGCCCTGAAAATTATGGATGGAACACCTGGTCGGTATGCGCCAAGGGCTGTCAAACACGCCCTGGCGCATTTTCACATAGGCCAATTGGGTTGCTGGCAACGAAGACTGACAGCAGCCGACGCGCGCCTTTGAGCTTTGGCCCTGACAAGGTCAAAGCTCATTGCCCTAGTCAGCCTGGGTCCGGATAAACGTCGGAATTTCAAAATCATCCTCATCATAGGTGAAATCGTCCTGGCCGGGGTTGTGAGGCCGGCGCAGGCTCTGGCCCATGACCTCGCGCTTGAGCAGGTACGGCGGGCGGGTGCTCTTTTCGTCATACCAGCGCTCCACTTCCGCGCGACGGGTGGCGCGGGGCAGGCGCATTGCCGGCTCATCCTGCGCCTCCTGCACCAGGTTGCCCTGCTGCGGGCGACCCGGCTGACGGCGGCGCGGTTCAGCCATGACGGCGTCCGGGCCGGGCTGGCGGAAGTTGGTCACTGAGGCCACGGGAGCCGGCGCAGCCTGCACGACCTGGGGCGATTCAATGCCGGTGGCGATGACCGTCAAACGGATTTCGTCTCCGATGTTTTCATCAAAGACCACGCCAAAAATGATGTTGGCGTCCTCGGGCGTGGCGTCACCGATGATGTCGCCGATTTCGGCTATTTCCTCGGCCGTGATGTCCATGGGCGCGGTGATGTTGTACAGCACCGCCTTGGCGCTTTCCAGCGAAACGTCCTCCAGCAGCGGGCTCATAATGGCGCGCTGGGCGGCCTCGCGGGCGCGGTTCTCGCCCGCGGCCATGCCTGTGCCCATGAGGGCAAGGCCCGCTTCGGACATGGTGGTGCGCACATCGGCAAAGTCAAGATTGATCAGGCCGTCGCCCACGATCACGTCGGAAATGCCTTTGACGGCGTAATAGAGCACATCATTGGCCTTTTGCAGCATTTCGGAAAACGGCGCTTTCTTGGGCGCAAAGGCCAGCAAACGGTCATTGGGAATGGTGATCAGGCAGTCCACATGCTGCTTGAATTCTTCCAGACCGGCTTCAGCCGCGCGCTTGCGCTTGACGCCTTCAAAGCTGAAGGGTTTCGTGACCACGCCCACGGTCAGCGCGCCCATTTCCTTGGCGGCCTGGGCCACCACCGGGGCTGCGCCCGTACCCGTGCCGCCGCCCATGCCCGCGGTGACGAAGACCATATCCGCATCACCGATGGCTTCCCGGATGGCATTGACGCTTTCCACGGCCGCCTCACGGCCAATGGACGGATTGGCCCCGGCGCCGAGCCCCTTGGTAAGCTTTTCGCCCAATTGCACCTTGCACGGCGCCGTATTTTTGTTCAAGGCCTGCAAATCGGTGTTGGCGCAGACGAACTGCACCCCCTGCAAACCGGATTCGATCATATTTTTCACGGCGTTTCCGCCGCCGCCACCCACGCCGATGACCTTGATTTTGGCGGTACCGGCCAATGAGGTATCGATATCGTCAACGATTGACTGAGTCATAGTCCTCTCCTGTTGTTGCTGTGCCCAGATGCCCGCTTGAGATGTATTATGATATGTCCGCGAACCATTTCTTCATGCGCGAGAGCACGCCGTCAAAAACGCCGGACTCATTGCGCGTAGTGAATTTCTTCTGACCGGACATTTCCTTTTCCGCTCCGTAGCGCAACAAACCCACAGCCGTTGAAAACTTGGGGCTGTTGACCACATCTTTAAGCCCGCCCACATTGCGCGGATAGCCGATGCGCGTGGGCAGGTTGAAAATTTGCTCGCCCAGTTCCTGGCAGCCTTCCATCAGGGCCGTGCCGCCGGTCAGCACCACGCCCGCGCCGATCATGTCCTTGTAGCCGGAGCGCACCAGAATCTGATCCACCAGGTAGAGGATTTCCTCCATGCGCGGCTCGCAGATCTCGGCCAGCACCTGACGCGAAAGGCGGCGCGGTTCGCGCCCGCCCACGCTGGGCACTTCGATGAATTCATCATGGCGCACCAGATCGGCCAGGGAACAGCCGTACTTGATCTTGATCCTTTCCGCCGAGGCTATGGGCGTGCGCAGCCCAAAGGCGATGTCGTTGGAGAGGTTCTGCCCGCCCAGGGCCAGCACGGCGGTGTGCTTGATGGCGTCGTTGGCGAACACGGCGATATCTGTGGTGCCGCCGCCCAAGTCCACCAGGGCCACGCCGATCTCGCGCTCTTCCTCGGTGAGCACGGCCTTGGCCGAGGCCAGAGACTCCAGGGCGATATCCGACACTTCCAACTGGCTGCGGTGACAGGAGCGCACAATATTCTGCGCTGAGGACACGGCTCCGGTGACGATGTGCACCTTTACCTCCAGGCGCACCCCGGCCATGCCCAGAGGGTCGGCAATGCCGCGCTGGTTGTCCACGATATATTCCTGAGGCAGAATGTGGATCACCTCACGGTCCGCCGGGATGGCCACGGCGCGCGCCGCGTCCAGGGCGCGCTCCACATCACGCTGGGCCACTTCGCCGCCCTTGACGGCAATGACGCCATGACTGTTGATGCCCATGATGTGGCTGCCCGCAATGCCCACATAGACGGAGTGGATCTCGCATCCGGCCATGAGCTCCGCATCCTCCACAGCCTTGCGGATGGATTGCACGGTCTGCTCAATGTTGACCACCACGCCCTTGCGCAAGCCTGTGGAAACGCTTGTGCCGATGCCCACCACATCCACAAGACCCGACTCCGAAATTTCGCCGACCACGGCGCAAATCTTTGTGGTGCCGATGTCAAGACCCACGATGAGCTCGGACTTATTCATTGCCTTCTCCTCACAGCACACCCGTCACGCGCCGACTCAGTTTTGCGCGGACTGATTAAGAATAACCCAGACATTACCATTAACGGCGCACACTTCTCGCACATTTTTCAGCTCATGCCGCCGCGCCAGATCGCCCAGCGTCACGCTCATCCGGGCAAGATTGCCGTTCCAGTCATCGGTGGCTATGGAAAGGCGCATTTCCCGGTCTTCCAGATAAATTTCCACGCCCCTGCCGGGGCTGGCGGTCACAGAGGCGATGGCCCCGGCCTCCACAGGCAGTACGCCGCTCTGCATGTCCCGCAGCAGTCGCGCGAGGTATCGTGTGGCGTCCTCAGCTCCGGCTTCAATGCGCAAGGTGGGCAGAGAGAGGAAGTTGCGGCTTTCCACCGGCGCGATAATTCCGCCGCGTTCATTGGCGTAGTACAGTACGCCGTCCTTGTGTACCCAGAAGGAGGGCATGCGCTCTTTCAGCCTGATCACAAAGCGGTCGGGCAGCAGACGCTTGACCGAAACCTCTTCCACCCAGGGAGTCTGGCGCAGCTTTTGCTCCACTTCGGCAATGCTCACGGCCAGGCTGTTGTCGCCCTCTCTGATGCCGCCGTATTGCAGCACCATCTCGCGGGAAAGCCGTACATTGCCGGTCACATCCACATGCCTGGTGGTAAAAAAGTCACTGGTGATCGCCTTGTTGTAAAGCCAGAGCGATACCGTACACACTCCGGCCAGCGCCAGCGTGGCCGTCAGCAGAAGAACCGCCAGCGCCGCAAGGCTTTTCAGACTGCCCAGGCGCGTAAGCCAGCCGAACATTGCACGAAAAAACTTCGGCAGGCGAATTGAAGGAAGTGGACGACCCCTTGATGTTGCGTACTTCTCCTTCGTGTAGGAGTTGCGCCCCTTGCGGTTATTTTTTTTCAGCGAGAGGGGCACGGCACTATCCTGACCTCCGGTTGCAGCGCCAGGCCAAACCGTTGCCGCACGGCCTCTCGGGCTTCGTGCAGCAGGGCCAGAGCCGCATTCGCGCTGCCCCTGCCTTCATTGATCAAAAAATTAGCGTGCAGGCTTGAAAAGGCCATGCCGCCCAGCTTCTTTCCCTTATATCCTGCCAGCTCCAGAAGTTTTCCGGCGGGCATGTTCGGCGCGGGATTTTTGAACACACATCCCGCGCTCCAGGCCGTCACAGGTTGTTTAGACTTTTTCTCAAAAAAGTTGTGACGCATGCACTTAGAGATGCCATCCCTCGCGCTTGCGGTCAAGCCCAAAGTGACTTCAACGATCATGAACCCTTTTTCCACTTCCGGGATTGAAAGCGTCCGATAGCCATATTGCAGTGCTTCAACAGTGATACTTCTTACTGTTTGTCCATTAACGATCTGTATTGATTCAATATAGTCGCACGTTTCCGTACCAAATGAACCGGCGTTCATGGCCACGGCTCCGCCCACGCTGCCGGGTATGCCCACCAAACCCTCCAGGCCGCCCAGACCCTGCGAGACACAAAATCGCAAAAGACGCGGCAAGGGCACGCCCGCGCCAACCCGCACCAGAATTTTGCCGTTCCTTTGGCCAACTATCTCCGGCCCCTGCATGAAACGCGGGCGCACAAGCACCAGGGGCAGATCACCGTCTCGGGCCAGGATGTTGCTGCCCGCGCCAAGAATCAAGGGGTTGCCGCCCAGGGCGCGCAGCCGTTCGGGCAGCGCCTCAAGATCCGTCTCATCCTCCAGAATCAGTTCGGCAATGGCTGTTCCGCCCAGACGCAGGGTGGTCCGCTCCGCCAGGCTGGGGCGCGGAATTTCACGCATGACCGCGTCCCTCCAGCCAGGCCGGGCCCAGGCGGGTGATGGAGCCCGCCCCCAGAGTCAGCAGCACGTCGCCTGCCCGCAACAGCTTCGGCAAGGCCTGCGTCATGGCCTCCAGAGTCTGATAATAATAGACCGGCGTGGCGGAAATCTGCCGCACGCCCTGCGCCAGGCTCTGCCCCGAAATACCGGGAATGGGTTTCTCGGACGCGGCGTAAATCTCTGTCAGCAACACCATATCCACCTGATCAAAGACCTTGCAGAATTCGCCGAAATGGGCCTGAGTGCGGCTGAAGCGGTGCGGCTGAAACGCCGCCACAATGCGTCTGCCGGGAAAAACCTGGCGGGCCGTGGTCAGGGTGGCGGCGATTTCAGCCGGGTGGTGGCCATAGTCGTCCACCACGGTCACGCCGTCCTTTTCGCCCTTGAACTCAAAGCGCCGCCCCACTCCGCCAAAGCCGCTCAGGCCTTCGGCGCAACGCTCAAAGCTGATGTCGGCTGCCATGGCCGCGCCGATGGCGGCCAACGCGTTAAGAATATTGTGGCGTCCCGGTTGGGGCAGGCTTACTTCACCCAGTTTCGCATTCCCGCGCCAGACCTCGAAGCGGCTGCGTGGGCCGCTTTCCAGCGGCACGGCGCGCAAATGACAGTCCGCCGCGAAACCGTAGGTCAGCACCGGCCGCTTGACGCGAGGCAAAAGGGCCCGCACTCCGGGATCATCACCACAAACCACATTGATGCCGTAAAAGGGAATATTGTTCATGAACTGCACAAAAGCCGCGTCAATGCCTTCACGATTCCTGTAATAATCCAGGTGGTCCTCATCCACATTCGTAACCACATTGATGATGGGCAAAAGACAAAGGAAGGAACCGTCAGATTCGTCGGCTTCGGCAATGAGATACTTGCCGTGCCCCAGATGAGCGTTGGCGCCGTAAACATTGAGACGGCCGCCGATGATGACCGTGGGGTCAAGCCCGGCGGCGTCGAAAATGGTAGCGGTCAGTGACGTGGTGGTGGTTTTGCCGTGGGTGCCGGCAATGGCGATGCCTTGGCGCAGGCGCATGAGTTCAGCCAGCATTTCAGCACGGGGGATGATGGCGATGTTCCTGCGGCGGGCCTCCACCAGCTCGGGATTGTCGTCGCCGATGGCCGTGGATTTGACCAGTACCTGCACATCGCCCACATTTTCAGCGGCATGGCCCACGGCCACGCGCGCGCCCAGGCTTCGCAGATGGCGGACCACCGCGGAATCACTGAGGTCTGAGCCGGAAATGTCATAGCCCTGATTAAGCAGCACCTCGGCAATGCCGCTCATGCCCGCGCCGCCGATACCCACCATGTGAATGTGCCGAATTTTATTGTTCATGCCCCAAGCCTTTAAAAATATCTAGATATTTCGCTAAGATGACTCAGCCTCACACAATTTTAACGCGGAAAAGCGCGCCGCCCCCGCCCGTCCGCCACTTCGGCCAGCACTCCGGCCACTCGTGCGGCGGCGTCCGGTCGGGCCGCCGCCAGAGCGGCGGCGGACATGCGCGCGCGAACGTCGCTGTCGTTCAGCAGATCAGGCAGCATACGGCCAAGATCGCGCTCCCGCAGACGCTTTTCCGGCACCAGCAAAGCCGCGCCCGCCTTTTCCAGAACCTGCGCGTTGCGGGTCTGATGATCATGAACAGCATGGGGAAAAGGCACCAGTACGGCGGGCAGACCGGCGGCGCAAAGCTCGGCCACGGTACTGGCCCCGGCGCGGCAGAGCGCCAGATCCGCCCAGGCATAGGCCCCGGCCATATCGTCAATGAAGGCCGTCACGCATTCCAGGGAGTAGCCGGCACGTTCGTAGGCCGCGCGCGTGCTTTCCTCATCCCTGAAACCGCTCTGGTGGCGTATTTCCACCCCGGCTTCCCGCAGGGCGGGCAGAATTTCCGGCAAAAAAACATTCAGCGCCCGCGCGCCCTGCGATCCGCCGAGTACCAGCAGCCGCCGCGTCTCCCGCCGCCGGGGCAGGCGACCCGCATCACTCACCGCCCGACGCACCGGATTGCCGGTAAGTACGCATTTTGCCGGCGCAAAGCCCCGCGTATCAGGCAGGGACAGGCAAACCTTCCGCGCCAGCCGGGCCAACAGGCGATTGCTGGTTCCGGCGACGGCATTCTGCTCATGCAGGATGCCCGGCACGCCCAGCAAACGCGCCGCCAGCATGGGAGCAAAGGCCGCGTAACCGCCAAAACCGGCCACGACGTCAGGTCTGAAGCGGCGGACAATGCCCAGCGCCTTGCACACAGCCAGACTCATGCGCGCGCCCGCACCCACAGCCCGCAGCCCCCGCCCCAGAAAACCGCGCACCGGCAGCCCAACGAAGGGAATGCCCGCCCGCGCGGCAAGACGCTGCTCCGGTCCATACAGTGAACCCGCGAACAAGAGCTGGATGTCCGGATTCCGCCGCCGGAGTTCCTCGGCCACGGCCAGGGCCGGAAAGATATGGCCGCCGGTGCCGCCGGTGGTCAGGAGGATTTTATCCATGAATCCGCCGTTCTTGAAAAGTTCAGGAGCAGGCCCACACAAATCATGGTGGCCAGCAGATTACTGCCGCCGTAACTCATCAGCGGCATGGGCACGCCCTTGGGCGGGGCCACACCCATGACCACGGCCAGATTCATCACCGCGCCCATGGCCAGGATGGCGGTGATGCCAAAGGCTGTGAAGCGGTCACGCAGATTGCGCTGCCCCATGATGATTCTGTAGCAGCGCCAGAACAGCAGGGCAAAGAGGCCCATGACCACGGTCATGCCCACAAAGCCCATTTCTTCGGCCAATACGGCCATGATAAAGTCGTTGTGCGCTTCGGGCAGGTAAAACATCTTCTGCCTGCTGGCGCCCACGCCCACGCCGAAAAAGCTGCCCGAACCGATGGCCAGCAGGGACTGCACCAATTGATAGCCCGTATTGTGGGCGTCCTGGAAGGGATCCAGAAAAGCCAGCAGACGACGCAGGCGATAGGGGGAGGCAATGGCCAGGGCCATGGCTCCCGCGCAGGCCAGAGCCAGGGAAAAGAAAAGATATATAAAGCGGGTGCCCCCGGCCACGCACATGAAAAAAAGAATGCCCGCCAGCACCACGGCGCTGCCGAAATCCGGCTGCAAGAGGAGCAGAAAGCAGAAAAGGCCGGTCACTGCGAAAGGCGGGATGACGCCCCGGCTGAAGGTTTTGATCAGATCCTGCTTGGAACTCATGAAATAGGCCAGATACAGAGCCAGAGCGATTTTCACGAACTCCATGGGCTGAATGGAAACGGGCCCCAGCGGAATCCAGCGTTTGGCGCCGTTGATGGCCGGGGCAAAGGGCGACAGGGTGATCAGCAGCAGCAACAGGGAAAGAAACAGAGCCGGATACTGCAACCTGTACAGCCAGTGCCGCGGCAGCAGAGCCGCCGCCCAGAGGGCCGCGCCGCCGGCCAAGGCAAAGAGCAGCTGGCGCTTGAAAAAATAATATTTGTCGCCATTGACCCGTTCAGCCACAATGCCGCTGGCCGAGAGCACCATGACCAGGCCCACGGCCAGGATGACCAGCATAATGGTGAACAGCCACCAGTCAAACGGCGCGGACGGGGTCTTGTCAATGGCTCTGGCAAAGGGGCTGCGGCTTTTGCCTGTTTGTTTTTCGGCAAAGGAATTTCTCATGCCAGTTCGCTCACAATACGTTTGAAATCGTCGCCACGGGCCATATAATTGTCATAAAGATCAAAACTGGATGTGGCCGGGGCCAGCAGCACCACATCCCCTGCCGTGGCGGACGCATGCAGTGCGCGCACGGCTTCTTCCAGCGTCGCATGCCAGTGCAGCGGCACAAGGCCCTGCCAGGCCGTTTCAAAATGCTCCCGGCTTGCGCCGAACAATGCCACTTCCCTGACCCGCTCACGCAGCAGACCGCCCAGCGCCGCCAGATCGCCGCCCTTGAACTTGCCGCCGCAAAGCAGCCGCAGAGGGCGGTCAAAGGCCCGCAAGGCCACTTCAAGAGAAGAAACCGTGGTGCATTTGGAATCATTGACGTAGAGCACGCCCCCATGCTCCCGCACCAGTTCCAGACGATGCGGCAGCGGCGCGAAGCGAGCCACCGCGCGGGCGGCATTGGCCTCGCTGACGCCGAAAAAGCGGCAGGCCTGCCAGGCCGCCTCCTCATTAAACTTGTTGTGCGCGCCCAAAAGACGGCCTTTGGCAAAACGCCCGCTTTCCCTTACCCATACCTGACGTGCCCTGAGGTTGAAGCCGCGCGCCAGATCCTTCAGATCCTCGCCCAGAATGGCCAGATCGCCTTCATCCTGACAACGGAACAGGCGGAATTTGGCTTCCTGATATTCGGCCATGTCCTTGTGATAATCCAGATGATTGGGCGTGATGTTCAACAGCACGCCCGCGCGCGGGCAGAAGGTGGAGCAGGTCTGCAACTGAAAGCTGGAAATCTCCAGCACCAGCACATCGGCCTTGCGCTCCGAAAGCACATATTCCGAAAGCGGCGTGCCGATATTGCCGCCCAGAAAGACCGTATAGCCCTGCGCCTGAAGCATGGCGGCGGCCAGGGAGGCCGTGGTGGTCTTGCCGCTGGTGCCGGTGACGGCCAGCACGGGTTCGTCGTTGAGGTAGCGCCAGGCCAGTTCCATTTCGGCCAGCACTTCCGGAGCGCCCTGGCCGTGGCCCAGATACTGACGCAACTTCGCCGCGGGCATGCCGGGGCTGGGCACGACAAAAGCCGCGTGCTCGAACTGTTCCGGGCTGTGCTCGCCCAGCCGCACATCCACGCCCAGTTTTCGCAGGGCCGCCGTCTGCTCCGGCGACAGCGCGGCGGCATTGCGATCCAGCAGGCGCACACGCGCGCCCTCCCGGCTCAGCAGCCGGGCGGCGGCCCTGCCGGAACGCCCGGCCCCCACGACCACCGCCAGTTCACCGATCTGTATGCGCCTGCCGCGCATTTTTTCCAGCGCCATGACAGCTCCCTCACTATGCTAGCGCAGTTTCAGGACCGATAATGCCACCAGCCCCAGCAAAATGGACGTAATCCAGAAACGGATGATGATCTTGGATTCCGGTACGCCCTTGAGTTCAAAATGATGGTGCAGCGGCGCCATGCGGAAGATGCGCTTGCCGCCCGTCCAGCGAAAATAGCCCACTTGCAGGATCACGGACAGAGTTTCGGCCACGAACAGGCCGCCCACCACGGCCAGAACCAGCTCCTGCTTGCAGAGCAGCGCCAGATACCCCAGCACTCCGCCGATGGAGAGCGAACCCACGTCGCCCATGAAAACCTGGGCCGGATAGGCGTTGAACCACAGAAAGCCCAGGCCCGCGCCCACCAATGCCGCGCAGAAAACCGTCACCTCGCCCACGCCGGGCATGTAGGGCACCAGCAGGTAACCGGCAAAACGCGCGTTGCCCGTAATGTAGATGAAAATGGAAAAGACCAGGCAAGCCACAATGGAAGGCCCGATGGCCAGACCATCCAGACCGTCGGTGAGGTTCACGGCATTGGATGCCGCCACCATGACGAACATGCCGAAGGGAACGTATAACCAGCCCAGGTCCGGGGTCCACTCCTTGATGAAGGGGATGATCAGTCTGCTGCTGTATGACGGATTGTCAACCAGCAGCCACATGGCCATGAAAGCCACCAGAATCTGTCCGCCGAATTTGGCCCTGGCGGAAATGCCCTTGTTTTTGTGGTGACGCAGTTTGGAAAGATCGTCCCAGAGTCCCACGGCCCCGAAGCCCACAAAAACGAAAAATGTCTGCCAGATATGGGGATTGGTCAGGTCGGCCCAGAGCAGCAGGCTGACGCCCAGCGTGAAGAGCATCAGCAGACCGCCCATAGTGGGAGTGCCGGCCTTGGCCGCATGCGCCGCCACATCCTCGTGAATGTACTGCCCGCATTTCAGACGGCGCAGCCAGGCGATGAAACGCGGTCCGACAAGGATGGAAAGCACCAGAGCCGTAATCAGGGCCGCCATGGAGCGGAACGAAATATAGCGAAAGACGTTGAACAGCGTCCATTCCGATGCGAGCGGGGCCAGAAAATTATAAAACATGCCCGCTCTCCCCTTCCGCGCCTTCCCGCGCCCCTGTGGCCTTCATATCCGCATTTCCTTCCCGAAAAGCCGTCAGCAGGTTTTCCAGACGGTTGAAGCGCGACCCCTTGAAAAGCAGCAGGCCGCCGCGCTTTTCCTCCAGTGCGCTGCCATGCGCAAGTTCCTTCCATGCCATCATGAAGGATTCAGCTTCCTCCACAGGCAGCCAGGGGCCGGCATAGCCTCCTCTGGCCAGTCCGGCGAGCACGGCATCCGCGTGCCCGCCCTTCCAGAATATGGCCGCAGGGTTGAGTTCGGCCAGATGTCGTCCCAGTTCTTCGTGCATGTGGCCGGCCACGGCCCCAAGTTCGCCCATCTCGCCCAGCACGGGCACAAAGGCCCGGCCGCGCGCTTGCCTGGCCGCGGCGTCCAGCATGCGCCGCATGGACAGCGGGTTGGCGTTGTAGGTATCGTCAATGACGTCCCACACGCCCAGACGGCAGCGGTTAAAGCGCTGGAGCGGCAAGCGGGCCCTGGCCAGCCCTTCGGCTATCTCCGCCGCGCTCAGGCCCAGCAGATGGGCGGCGGCGGCGGCGGCGATGCTGTTTTCCGCGCCATAAGCGCCCTGAAAAGGCGTGAGCACATCACATGTCTCGCCATGCAGCCAGAGCCGGTAGCGACCGCCTGTGGACGCGCTCTCGTCCGCATGCGCTCCAACTGTCTCATCTTCCAGCCATGCGGCGCGATAGGCCGCCCGCTGATCGACGGCGCTGAAAAAATGCAGTTTTGCACCCCAGGCCGCGGCCTCGCGCGTGAGATCCGGATAGTCGGCGCTGACCAGACCACAGCCGCCCTCAGCCAGGTAGGCCAGCAAACGCGCCTTGTGCCAGGCCACGCCCATGTGGCCCAGCCCCTCGGTATGGCCGGGGCCCACATTGAGAATCAGGCCCAGATCCGGTCGCAGCACCGAGGCCAGTTCGTCCATGTCGCCCGCATGACTGATGCCGGCCTCCATGACCCAGAAATCCTCATCCCCGTCGGTATTCAGCACGGCGCAGGGCATGCCTATCTGATTATTGTGGTTCATGGCGTTGCGTGCGGTTTTGCCGCGCACGGCCAGTACCTGGGCCAGGGCTTCCTTGAGCGTCGTCTTTCCCGCCGTACCTGTGACGCACACCACCTTGGCCCTGGTTTTGCCGCGCCAGAGCGACGCCAATCGGCCCAGAGCGCGAACCGTGTCTTCCACCAGAAGCGCCGGCACGCCCATCTCCGGCAAAGGACGCGAGGCCAGCACGGCCGCCGCGCCCCGCGCCACGGCACTGGCCGCGAAGTCGTGGCCGTCCACCCGCTCGCCCGGCACGCAGACAAAGAGCGCGCCGGGGCGCGCCTCGCGGCTGTCTGTGACCACGCAGGAAACCACCGCTTCACCGACCGGAGCCGCCCCTCCCGTCAGCCCCAGACAGGCCGCCATTTCCATAGTGCTCAGGCGCAATGCAGTAACTCCCGCACCACTTCCTGATCGCTGTAGTGATGCCTGACGCCCTGAATGATCTGATAGTCCTCATGCCCCTTGCCGGCGATCAGCAGCGCCCCGTCCTTGTCCAGCATATCCAGCGCCCTGGCCGTGGCCGTGCGGCGATCCACTTCCACCAGCACTTCACGCGCCTCCCTGAGGCCCGGCAGCACATCCTGTAAAATGGCCTGCGGCTCTTCAAAACGCGGATTGTCCGAGGTCAGCACGGCAACGTCCGCATAGCGGGCCACGGCCTCGCCCATGAGCGGGCGCTTGCTCCGATCACGATTGCCGCCGCAGCCGAAAACAGTGATGATGCGCTTGAAACCCGCGCCGCGCAAGGCTTTGAGCACATTAACCAGAGCATCCGGCGTGTGGGCGTAATCCACAAAAACATTCAAGCCTTGAGGGTTGTTCACCCGCTCCAGCCTGCCGCAGACGCCTGTAAAACCCTCCAGCGCCGCGAACTGTTCAGGCTCCAGACCCATTTCCAGCGCCAGAGCCTGCACGGTCAGCAGATTGGAGGCGTTGAACGCGCCCACCAGAGGGGAACGCAGTTCCCAGATCCGACCCTTCAGGTGCATGCGCAGATGACAGCCGCCGGTTCCGGCGGAAAGCAGCTCGCCCCACAGATGCCGCCGCCGGGGCGGCCCCTGTTGCAGACCAAAGGACAGCGCGCGCGGGCAGAGCTCCAGCAGGCGACGCCCCCAGGGATCGTCGGCATTGACGGCCATAGCCTTTTCAGCCCTGGGCAGTTCCAGAAAGAGTCGTGCCTTGGTTTTGAAATAACTCTCCATATCGTTGTGGAAATCAAGGTGATCCTGCGTCAGATTGGTAAAGGCCGCGCCCGCGAAAGGCACGCCGCAGACCCGCTGCTGGTCGATGGCATGGGATGAAACCTCCATCACGGCCACATCCACCCCTTTCGCGTCCATCTGAGCCAGCATGGAATGCACTTTCAAAGGATCCGGCGTGGTCAGGGGCGCGGTTTCGCAATGGCCCGGCCAGCGATAGTTCACCGTGCCCAGCACGCCTACCTTGTGTCCGGCTTCGGTGAGCAGGCGTTCCAGCAGATAGGTGCTGGTGGTCTTGCCGTTGGTGCCTGTGACGCCCAAAACCGTGATGTTCAGGACATCCGTGCGCCAGCGCGCCTCGGCCAGACGCCAGAGGGCCTCGCGCGGATCGTCATGATACACCACCCGGCAATCTTCGGCCCGCGCGGCATTGCGGACGGCGCCCTCCTCCGCTCCGCCGGGACGGCAGACCACCACGGAAGCTCCTGCCTGTACGGCGGCAGGGATGAAACGCGCTCCGTCCTCATTGACGCCGGGCACGGCCACAAAAATGTCGCCTCGCGCCACGGCGCGCGAATCCGAACGCACTTCCACGCCGCCACGACGGCATGTCTCCAGCAGAGCCGCAAAATCCCGCTGCATGTTTACCTCTCCGACAGCCAAAGAATATAATGCACACTCGTGCCGTCCTCGGGCCAGGCTGTTCCGGCGGGCGGGCTTTGCCGCACCACCCGCGTGCCCGAACCCTTGAGCTCCGGCACCACGCCCGCGCGGGCGAACAGCTCCACCGCGTTGCGCACGGATTTGCCCATGACGTCGGGCACACGGCTGCTCGCCCTGGCAAGATGGCCGGGAAGCTGCATGGCCGGCGCGCGGCGCGGAGCATCCGCTGTTTTAGCCAGGTAGGGCACGTCCAGACCCGCAAGCTTGAGCCCGCGCTGCCGCCCTGCCGCCTGACCGGCGTTCGATCCGCCTGCGGCCCTGGTCACCATGGTCTCGGAAAGAATGCCGGTATAGGTCAGGGCGCGCCCTGCGATCTCCTTGAATACGGGTGCGGCCACCACGCCGCCGAACTGGTTTCGCGAAGGTTCGTCCACCATGACAAAAATCAGGTAGCGAGGCTCGTCAGCCGGTAAAAAGCCCACAAAGGAGGCCAGATGCTTGTTGCCATAGGTGCCCGCGCGGTGGTCGGCCTTCTGGGCCGTGCCGGTCTTGCCGGCCACCTCCACGCCCGCGATGCGCGCGCGTCGGCCTGTGCCGTCGCGTTCCTCCACCACATCACGCATCATATCCATGACTTCGCGTGTGGTTTTTTCGCTGAATATGCGTTTATGCCGCTCTTCCACATGGCTCTCTTCCCGAATCAGGCGCAAAGGCTTGTAAACGCCGTGATTCAGCAGCGTCAGATAGCCCTGCGCCATTTGCAGACCCGTGACGGAAATGCTCTGCCCGAATGCGGTGGACATCAGATCCACTTCGCTCCAGTCGCGGGGAATGCGCAAAATGCCCCGGCTTTCGGCCACAGGCACGCTGGTGCGCTCGCCAAAGCCCAGCGAATGGAGATACCTGTGGAACACAGGAGCGCCCAGCGCCAGGCCGATCTTGGCCATGCCGATATTGGAGGAATAGCGCAGCACCTTGCTGGCGGGCAGTATGCCCTGAATAGAGGTGTCGCGGATGGTGAAAGTTTTGCTGACCCACTTGCCGCGCTCGCAGTCAATAAGTGTATTGGGGGTGATTTTGCGCTCCTGCAGAGCGGCGGCCATTACAAAGGGCTTGAAGGTGGAGCCGGGTTCCAGCGCGTCGGCGGCCAGACGGTTGCGGTAGATCAGCGGCGAAGATTCCCGGTAGGTATTGGGATTGAAGAAGGGATACTGGGCCCAGGCGAGAATGTCGCCCGTGGGCACGTCCACGACCAGCGCGCCGCTCCAGCGGGCGTCGTAATCGCGCGCGGCGCGGGCCACCGCCTCTTCGGCGATGAACTGCATCTGCACGTCGATGGTCAGGGTCACATCCTGGCCGCGTGGCTCGGTCTGCCCTTCCTCATGCAGGTAAAAGCGGCGGCCCATGGCGTCGCGCTGTACAATCTGGCGGGTGGGGATGCAGCCCAGCCGGGCCTCCAGCGAGCGTTCAATACCTTCCAGCCCCTTGTCGTCCAGCCCCACAAAACCCAGCAATTGCCCGGCCATATGCTTGAAGGGATAAACCCTGTCATATTCCTTGGACAGGCCGATACCAGGGAGATTGGCCTTGCGCACGGCCTCGGCGGTATAATCATCCACCTTGCGCCTGAGCCAGACAAAACGGCGCTTGCTCTTGGAAAGCTCGTCATAGAGCTTCTGGGGAGCAATGCCGAGAATGGGCCCCAGAGTATTGGCCATGACCAGAAAATCTTCCACATCCTGCGGCTTGGCGTAAACCGAACGGGCCTCGACGCTGCGGGCCAGCACCTGACCGTTGCGGTCGTAAATCATGCCCCGGCGACCGCTGACCAGCTCGGAAGCCATGTGCTGACGACGGGCCCGGTCAGCCAGGCGCGGGCCCTCCACCATCTGCAGATACCAGGCCCGGCCCCAGAGCCCGACCCATAACAGACAGAAAATACAGACCACCACGTTAATGCGCAGACGCCCCCAGTCCACCTTTCCAAGCCAGGCTGCCGCACGGGCGCCCGACCCCTTCCCGGCCCTGGGGTTGCGGGTGATGCGCGACGCCTTCTCGCGCCGGGGCGTATAGGCCGGCCGATTGCGATTGCGTTTGCGTGACGTGAACTTGAACATGGCGTCCCCAAAATGACACAAACTGTGAAGCAAGACAGGAAAAAGACAGAATTCGCCGGCATATCCGCCTGGAAAGCGTATGCGCTTTCACAGCCGCCACGCTGTCAGCGAATCTCCATGCGGCGCACCTGCCCCGGTCTGGGTTCGCGCATGCCGAATTCGTCGGCGCGGCGGCGCAGCTCGTAAGGAGAAAGCAGGCGTTCGCGCTCCACTTCCAGCTTGGCGCGCAGGGTGTGGCGCTCGCGCAGCTCGTTCTGCGCGATATTGATAAAATATGTGGTGTCCATGCGCTCTATGTTGCTCCAGACCAGCACAAGCCCCATGACCATGCAGGACAGCAGGCCCAGGGCCAGCGCAAGAAGCCAGCCCCGTCCGCCCCTTTGCTGGTTGGCGGCAGCATTTTTTTTCAGCATCAGGCCGCGGCCTCGGCGATTTTTTCCACAGCGCGCAGCTTGGCGCTGCCGGCACGAGAGTTAACGGCCAGTTCATCCGCTCCGGCCTGTACCGGCTTTCTGTGCAGGATGCGCACTTCCGGCTGATGATGGCAGACGCAGACCGGCACATGCCGTGGACATCGGCACCCCTCGGCCCAGCGCCGCATGGCCTGCTTGACCATACGATCTTCCAGAGAATGAAAGGTGATCACAGCCAGACGCCCGCCCACGGGCAGCCAGGCCAGAATTTCATCCAGAAAGCGCCGCAGTTCACCCAGCTCGTCATTGACGGCCATGCGCAGAGCCTGAAAGGTGCGGGTGGCCGGATGCCGGCGCGCCTTGGCCCGCCAGGCCGGCGGATAGGCTTTCTCCACCAGCGCGGCCAGCTCCGCCGTGCTGTCGATAGGCGCTTTCTGGCGGGACTCCACGATAAGACGGGCAATACGTCCGGCCTGCGGCTCCTCGCCCAGAGTGGCGATGCATTCCTTGAGCCTGGCGAAGCTCTCGCGGTTGACCCAGTGCCAGGCCGACAGCTCGCCGGAATGCTGATCCATGCGCATATCCAGCGGACCGTCGCCATAAAAGCTGAAACCGCGCCCGCTTTCGTCCAGTTGAAGGGAGGACACGCCGATATCCAGCAGCGCGCCGTCCACATTGTCCCACCGAAGTGCCTTCAGGGCCTCGGCAAAGCGGCTGTAACGGCAGTGAAAAAAATGCGTCCGTCCGTCAAAAGCGGCCAGGCGTTGGCGGGCCAGGGCCAGAGCCTGCCCGTCCCTGTCCAGGCCGCAGAGCTTGCTGCCTGGCGCGGCGGACAGTATGGAGGCGGCATGCCCGCCCAGCCCCAGCGTGCCGTCCAGATAGCGACCGCCCGCGCGGGGGGCCAGAGCCTCCAGCGTTTCAGCGGGAAGCACCGGCACATGGCGCGCCGGCGCATGTTCTTCCGTATCCAGATGCGACATTATTCCGCCCTCGCGGCTCACAAGGAAATATCCACGCCGCTGGCCGCCAACTCTTCAGACACATCCTCAAGCTGCAACGCGTCAAAGCGGTTCTGATCCCAGATTTCAAATTTGTTGAGCATGCCCACCAGCATGACATCCTTCTGCAACCCGGCTTCACGCATCAGAGGCTGGGGAATGCGCACCCTGCCCTGGGAATCCGGGGTGAGCTCCTGAGCCAGCCCCATCACCTTGGTTTTGAAGTGGGACAGCCTTGGCGAGGGAATACGAATGCGGCTCAACTGTTCGATGACGGTATTCCAGTCGGCGGGCAGGTAGGCCACCAGGCGGCCGTAAAAGGCTGTCAACCAGAATGTGCCTGCGCTTCCGCCGTCTTCACCGGCCACCGCGCCCGCACAGAGCGCCTCACGATATTCCGGAGGCAGCATCAGCCGTCCCTTGGGGTCCAGGCTGCGGGAGAGGCTTTTGGTGAAGAGTTTTTGCACAATTTACCACTTTTTTACCTAGCTTTACCACTTTTTCCCACTTATGCCCCAAGGCTATGCCAGTGTCAAGCAAGGCCGCGCGCCGGCCACTCCTTGTTCCGGCGCGCCGGAAGCGCGAAAAATGCCTCTCTGGCGAAGAAAATGCCCGCCTGCAAGAAAGATTCGCCTTTTCGATGATTTTATAAAAAATTCATTTTGAATTTCAGATAGTTAAAATACGGCTTTCATTGCAAAAGTGAATGTCTCCCTGATAATCCCCTCTTGACAATCCCACGAAAAACACGGAAAGTTTTTGAAAAAATGCGTTGGGCATTGTTGCGCCCTTTTTTTGAAAGCCATTGCCGGGATGACCGGGAAGGAACACCATGAGAACAAAAATTGTCGCCACCATTGGTCCGGCTTCCAACAGCAAAGAAAAACTCAAAGCGCTGGCTGAGGCCGGCGTCAGCGTGTTCCGGCTCAATTTTTCCCACGGCGGCGCATCAGATTTCGTGAATATCATTAACCATATCCGCGAAGTTGAAAAGGAACTGGGACGGCCCATCACCATCATGCAGGATCTTTCCGGCCCCAAAATCCGTCTGGGCGTCGTGCCGGAAAACACCATCCAGGTCGACAAGGGCATGCAGCTTTTGCTGGGCCCCAGCGCCCGGCGTGTGGACGAGTTGCCCTATCTGCCCTTTGATCACGAAGTCATTCTGGAAAGTTTGGAACCGGGCGACCGCATGGTGCTGGCTGACGGCGGCCTGCAATTTGTTGTGCGGGAGCGTCGTTCCGATGGTTTGGTTCTGCTGGAGGCCGACAACGCCGGCCTGGTGACTTCGCGCAAGGGCCTGGCCCTGCCCGGCAAGGCCACCAAGGTGCGCGCCCTCACCGATAAGGACAAAAAAGACCTGGCCGACGGCCTGCAACTGGGCGTGGACGCGGTGGCCATTTCCTATGTGCAGACCGCCGATGACGTGCGCGAGGCCAAGGCGCTCATCGCCTCCGCGGGACGTCATGTGCCTGTGGTGGTCAAACTGGAGCGCCAGAGCGCTGTGGATAATCTGGCTGAAATTCTTCAGGAGACGGATATCGTCATGGTGGCGCGCGGCGATCTGGGCGTGGAATGCCCCCTGCCCCAACTGCCCGCCCTGCAAAAAAGGATCATCAGCGCCTGCAACAAGGCTTCCAAACCTGTCATTGTGGCCACCCAGATGCTGCTTTCCATGGTCAACAGCCCCGCGCCCACCCGCGCCGAAACCACGGACGTGGCCAACGCCGTACTGGACGGGGCCGACTGCGTGATGCTTTCCGAAGAGACGGCTATGGGCAACTTTCCGGTGGAAACCGTGCATTATATGCGCAAAATCACCAATGAAGCCGAAAAACTGCTGCTGGACAAGCGCAAACTGGAAGAGCCGGACGGCGATAAGGGCATTCCCGAATTTCTGGCTTTCTCCGCCTGTCTGCTGGCCGACAAGGCCCACGCTCAGGCCATTGTCTCCCACAGCCTTTCCGGCGGTTCGGCCCGTCAGGTTTCCGCGCGCCGCCCGCCGCAGCGCATTTACGCCCTGACGCCAGACCCGGCGACCATCAAGGCCCTCAACTTCGTCTGGGGCATTACGCCTGTGTTCGTGGATAAACCGGAAACCGAGCCCAGCCACCTCATCCGGGCCGAAGAATTCATCCACGACTGCCCGGACTTCAAGGCCAATGACTGCGCTGTGATTACCGCCGGCCAGCTCAAGGGTTCCTCGGCCACGCCCCGCGGCACCAATCTCGTCAAGATCTACTGGAAGTGAACATGGCTGGCAAAAATCGGCAAAACCGCGAGATTCCTCAGAATATCAACGAGGAATACTATCAGATCAGCGCCGAGATTCTGGCGAGTTTTCCCAAGTATCGCCCGCCGGTGGATCTTTTCATCTTTCGTGAAGATATCGGGGTTCTGGCGCCTTATTGCAAAAAGGGCATGCGCCTGAGCAACGAGCAGGTGGAGGAAGCGGCCCGGCTTTGCGCCGAAGGCGATCTCTTCGTGTCACGTTCGGATCACCCCATTTACTCCCGTCACATCGTCAGGCAGCTTGACCTTGTACTCCAGGACAACAATCTCAAGGAATCCGAAATCGCGGATATCTGCATTCGCGCGCTGGTCATGCGCTATACGGAGTTCAGCGCGCAGCCGGTCAAGGCGACGTTCGAGCCGCTTTATCGCGATGTCATGGTGGTCACTGAGTACATCTGGCAGGACAAGCATCACATCAATGCCTTTGTGCGCCGCCTCTTTCGCCGCCATGACCCGGCCCGCCACGCCATCAACAGCATGACAGTGGGGCTGTGGCTCTGGCTGCAACTCGTTTCGGAATATCGCCGCAAGGATCTGGACCGCATGGCTCTGGCCCTGCTGCTGCACGACGTGGGCATGAGCAAGGTGCCAAGCTTCCTGTTCAACAAGCAGGGGCCACTGAAGGCCGAAGAAAGGGAAAAGGTGGTTGTGCACCCCCTGGTGGGCGTCAAACTGATGCAAAAGCTGGACATGGCCTTTGAGGAATTGCTGCGGGCCTGTTTTGAGCATCATGAACGCATGGACGGCTCAGGTTATCCGCAAAAGATAAAAGGCGCCCAAATCAGCCGTGTGGGCCGGATTACGGCCATTGTCGATTCCTTTTCGGCCATGATCTGCGAAAAGCCTTATGGCGAGCTCAAGGAGCCGGTGCAGGCCGCGAAGGAGCTGGCGGCTGATTCGCAACGCTATGATCTGGACATAGCCAAACGACTCATGGCGGTCTTTGTTACCGAAGGCTTCGGTCGCTTCGTGAACATGGACAAAAGCCTGGACGAACCATCGTAAGAAGAAGTCCGGGATAGCCTTTCAGCATGACAAGCCTGTCCCGACTGAATTTCCTTCCGCCAACCGGAGTATTCTGCCTGCTTTCAATGGCAGAGTATTCTGGAACTCACGCCGTTTTCGCGCCGCGCCAGACTCTTGCCCGGCATCAGCCCCTTTGTCATGTGAAAATGAGTTAGTACGAATATTCCCCAAAATGCTCATGGAAGGACTGAGGAACGCCTGTAGTGTGACAGCACAGTATCCGGCGGGCCTTCCATAACAATACGCCCGTGCTCCAGCCAGATGATCCTGTCGCACTGTTCCACAGTGCTGAGGCGATGGGCGATGAGGATGCAGGTCACGTTACGAGACAGATGCTCAATGGTATGGCGGATGGCGTTTTCGTTGGCCTGGTCCAGGGCGGAGGTGGCCTCGTCAAAGATGATCACATCCGGCTCAGGATAGAGCGCCCGTGCAATGCAGACGCGCTGCGCCTGGCCCCCGGAAAGTCCGGAGCCATTTTCGCCAATGGCTTGGCGCAGGCCCTCCGGCCGGTCATCCACAAAATCAATGGCCGCCTGTCGGCAGGCCGCGCGCACGGCAGTTTCATCCCACGGCTCGCCCCAATGGCTGAAAGCGACATTTTCGGCAAGTGTGCCGGCAAACAGAAACGGCATCTGGGCAACATAGCCGATACGCATGGCGAAGGCGGCCGCCCGTTCGGGGGTCAGAGGAATTCCGTCAACAGTGATACTGCCGCCGGCAGGCGGCAAAAGGCCGCTCAGAATGCCCGCGAGTGTGCTCTTGCCTGAACCTGAGGGGCCGATAAGCGCGACTTTTTCGCCTTTTTTAACGGTGAGCGTGATATGCCGCAGGCTTGGCGTCGTGGCGGCAGCATACTGAAAGCTTACATTTTTCAGCGTTATCCTGTCAGCAAAGGAAAAATCGGCAGCAGGCTCAATGGCCGAGGCGGGAGCCGAAGCGCGGAGATCCGCCAGCAGGTCAAGCACGGCGTAGGCCATGGGCCGCAGGGAACGGATGCTGATCTGGAGGCTGACCACGCGATTGCAATACGGGAGTACGCGCCACGCCGTCAGCAGCAACAGGGCAAGCGCTTCCGTGATGCGGCTTATGGAGGCATTCTGCACATAGACAAGATAGATGATGCAGATGATGACGACAGCGAACCCTGTGCCCTCCAGAACCCAGGTGGGCAGGGTGGGGGCAATACTCATGAAGGTGCGGGGCTTGCGCCCGCGAAGGGCCGCATTTCTCAGCGCGGCAAGAAATGCTGGCTGACGACGATAGATAAGCACTTCGCGGATGCCCTTGCTGGCGCACATGAGGGTGCGGGTCTCCTCCTGTGCGCTCTCCGCCGCCTCAATGGCGCTGGCGTCCACGCCCCGGCGCAACACCGCATAAAGCGCGATGCCCAGCAGCCCGGTGGTGATGATGACCAGCGTCGTCAGCACCGGTTCCTGCCCAAGCAGACTGAAAAAAAGGACGAGCAGGGTCAGGATGCAGGCATACAGCGTGAGCAGGTGGGTGAGTATGATGCCCACATTGCCGCGCCAGAGCATGCGCTGGAACATGGACGCGCTTTCCGGCGAAAGGTGCCAGGCATAATCGCGATGCAGAAAGCGTTCCATGATCTCCGTGCCGAAAAAGAGCGAGATATCCTCGCCAAGCAGGGCGATGCCGCGCGCCGTGAGGAAATTGATAAGGTTTTTGACCCCGCAGACCAGCACCAGAACGGCCCCGGACAGCAAGAGCAGATGGCGGGGATCCTCACTCCACAACCGCAACGGCGGCGCCGCCCAGAATATGCCGCGGAACAGCGGCGTGGCGCGCAGCGCGTCGCCGTTGGAAACGGCCAGCGTCATATAGGTGAGCACGAGGATGAAGAACAGCTCCGCAAGACTCTGCATGAACATGATCCCGAACAGCGCCACGGCCCGCAGGCGCAACGGCCGCTGGAGCATGCCGAAGATACGCAGAAAGTCACGGGCAAGATTCCGGAGACAGGTCAGCATTTCCTCCACCTCGCACATGCCGTCTAGCGGCCAAACAGACGCTTGCCCATATCCCGCGTCCATCGCTCGGCAGCCAGGAGCGACCGGCAAAATTTCCACAGACAGAGCCGCTCCCTCGCGCGCTTCTCAATGTCCAGATCAATGCAATGCTCATACAGATCCCGCAGATGTTCCCGATAGATGTTTTCACGGCCTTCAAACGTCTTGAGGGCGACGCCCCTTTCGCCCAAGCGGCGCGCAATCCTTGCCGCGCGCGAATGTGGCTTGATGCGGTAGTGGAACAGTATTTCCGGTATCTGGTGGACGGACGCACCCGATGCCGCGAGAGTCAGCCAGAAGATGTGATCTTCCCTGCCGAATTCCGCGCTCTCATCAAAGCCGCCTGCCCGCGACCAGTCAGCCTTGCGGAACACGGAGGAAATAAAGATCATGTTGTGCAGCAAAAGCTCGGAGAAGGAATAGGGCGGCAACTTCCAGACCCCGCGCTTCAGGCCGAAGAATCTCGCCTGGCAATAGCAAATGCCGATTTCCGGGCGTGCATCCAACACGGCCGCAGCCTTGGCGACATAGCTGGGCGCAATGATGTCATCCGCGTCCAAAGGCAGGATATATTTGCCACTGGAGCCAGAAATCCCCAGGTTACGCGCCGCCGCGGCCCCATGCCTGCCTGCCGGCAGATGCAGAACGCGCTGGCCGGATGCCTCCAGCCGTGCAAGCTGCTTCAGCGTTGCCGACTCCGAACTGTGGTCATCCACAATAATGATTTCGCAATCTCCGTGCGTCTGCGTCCGGGCCGAGGCAAGGGCCGCTCCCAAATATTTCCCGTCATCATGGCACGGGATGATGATGGAAACACGGGACATCACGAGGCCCCCAGGCGCTGCCGCCACGCGCGCCACTGCGACAGGAGACCCATATGATGCAAAAGCAACTTGAGATTGTGCTTGGGAGAAAGCCTGTGCCGCAAGCGAGCTGCAACAGAAGCCTGATTCCAGGCGTGGTCATGCGCGGCCTTGAGGTCTATTTCGCACAAGCCTTTGCCTATATTGGCGAAAAAGGTTTGCCTGTCCTGTTCGCAGGAAAGGATTTCCTCATCCGTCAACTCATCCATGAGCCGAATGAACGTCTGCGCCGCTTCCGCGCGTGCAACACGGGTTCTGAACCCCTGGGCCTGATGCAGGCGGGACAACAGAACGACTTCATCAAGATAAATGGGGAGCGTCAGCCTGATCAGCCTGAACCAGAGATCATAATCCTGCGTTGTGGGCAGATTATGAAAGCCGCCGGCCCGTTCCAGCAAATCCCTGCTGACAAGTGTTGTGCAGCCGTTGATCATGTGCCGAAACACCGCATAAAGCGGCGCGCGCTGCAAAAGCGCTCTGTCCGCATGAAATGTATACAAGGGCTTGCATTGGGCAGTAACCGCCCTGTATGCCGAAAACAGAAACAGATTATTGCGTTGGCGCGCCGACAGCGTTTCGACCTGCCGCATTTGGGCGGCCAGCTTATGCGGCAGATACACATCATCGTGCGAGAGCCAGGAAAAGAACTCGCCGCGCATTTCCCGTATGCCAAGATTGAGCGCCGAGGCAACGCCGCCGTTTGGCTTGCTGAAATAGCGGATGCGCTCCCCATAGGAGAGGGCTACGGCCTCTGTTGCGCCATTGTCTGTAGATCCGTCATTGATAACCAGCACCTCGCGCTGCGGCCAGGTCTGGGCGAGGGCCGAGTCGATTGCCTCGCGCAGATAGTTAGCCCCGTTATAGACGGGGATAAGGATGGAGACGAGGGGACAAGTCATATTCCCACCAGAAAAAATTTAGCTGAAATGAGAGATCAATACTTGCTTGATTTTTTCTTTGATTTTTAGACTAGTCTGAAGAGCGCCATGTTTTTGGTAAAAATTTATAAGCTTTCTATAGCTATAGTTTGACATAGAGGCTTTAGATGCTTCAGGTTTATGTGGAGAGTAAGGCGCATATTTCTGAATTTGAAATAAGACTTTTTTTGATTCTTCCGAGTATGTAAATGTTTCGATTGTATTTTTATAAACTTCAATCAGATTATTTAGGTAAACTATAAAGTTGTAATTTTTTCTGGCATATTCCAGAGAGTCCGTTCCACGCTGCAAAATTTCCTGGGGATGGGCGATAAGGCGGAGAAGCTCATGAGGATATGTTGTTCTGTCTACCGCCAAGCCGCAATGTGGCGCATTGATAACTGAAGGCAATGCCGATGTGGCCACATCCAACGCAAGAACCATCTTGCCGCAACTCATTGCCTCAATAGCCATCATGCCAAAGGCTTCTTGCTCTGACGGCATGAGGAATATATCACATGCTTGGTAAAGCATTGCTAATTTTTTGTCGTCTGTGACCCAGCCATACTCCTTATGGAAAATTGATGGAGGCAAGTTTGGCAAAAGCCCATTCTGACCCACAGTAAGCAAAACTATATTATTGTGAGTGGCCAATCTATCAAGTGATTCTTTCAGAATGTCCAATCCTTTAAAATAACGCTGTGTTCGTGCAAACAGTACAATGGCATCAGCGGGAAGGCCCATTTCCCTGCGTGCGCTTTGCGTATCGCCTGGAGCAAAAATATTATGGTCAACACCAAATGGAACAAGGTGCACTGGTTTGTTCTGCCAGATTGAAGAAGCCTTGACTTTGTCATACATCCATTTGGAAGCCACAATGGCCTGCATATTCGACTGGGCTATGGCATTTTTTTTAAGTGCGAACTCCAGGCATGATGTGTCCTCTTGCCTGAGGAAAGGGGTCTCAAGATGACTGCAATCCATGCACTGGGATTTCCATTTGTCGCATGTTCCGTGGTAGATACAATGCCCATTTAAGGCAAAGGGATCATGCAATGTCCAGATAACAGGCTTAAGTCTTGACAGAAAAGGAAGATGTGAGAGGTCAAACTGCGTATTATGTATCAAGTGTAGGTGAATGATATCCGAAGCGGCAAAAATTTTATTAAAAACGAGAGAATCAAAAAGAGACTTTTGATCTGAATTGTTTAGTAAGAATGTATATTCATCTTCTGACTCTTTTTTGCATACATAATGATACGCATCAATATTTTTTTCTCGCAAGCCAATGTGTAGCATATGACCATTGAACTTTCCGCCTATAAGGTCTTGGTCGCCCACTTGCAAGCATGAAAACTCGTAGGTTGGCTGTCCCAGTTCTTGCTGATACGGTCGGAGTAGCTGCCGCTTTTCCGCTGGCAGCAAGTCTGCTTGCTCAAGCAGTGAGATAAAATATCTGCATAAGCTTTTGCGGGTTTGCTGTTCGATATCCTTCACAGCAGCAGGAAGGCTTTTCTGTGAAAAATATGTGCGAAACCATTGCTCACATTCAGATATACATTTATAGCGTTTTGCAGAAATTTGCTGCTGGTGTTGCCGCCAAGTGGTCAGGACTTTAGGAACATGGAGAAAATCTCCCCGCAAGGCGAGATTCCAATACATTTCAGTATCATTGATATGCAAAAACCCTTTGCGCTTTAGCTGCGTAATATCTGATAGCGCCGAACGCCGGAACATTGTGCCAGGGCATGCGGCCTCACAGCTGTATGCCGCCAAATTGCGCAAAAAGTCCCACGCCCTTCCATGTGTTGTCTGAAGAACCTTTCCCTGTTCATCAATAAAATCAAAGTCCGGATATGCCAGAATTTTGTCTGGGTTTGCATCAAGAGCATGTATCATTGCTTCAAGAAAATCTGGATAAACCAGACCATCGGAATTAACTTGTGTAAAGTATTCGCCCGTGGCCATTTGCCAGCCACGGTTGACTGTCTCGGCTTCACCTCTATTCTCATGGTAAAAATATTGAATGCGTGAGTCAGTTAAGAAGGATTGTATGGCTTCTCTTGTGTTATCCGTAGATCCATCATCAAGTATGAGACACTCAAAGTCAGAAAATGACTGCGCCAAGATTGATTCTATGGTCGAACATATAAAGTTTGCCCGGTTGTATGTTGGGATGAGTATTGTAATTTTTTTCATGATTATTGATTTATGTTTTTTCTAGAATATGATTCTTTTATTTTATTGCTTTTCCTATGACATTTACTGTCATCATATCTTTTTGGCTTACGCCTATGTCAAGAAGCTCATTCGGTAGATCGTTCTTCACATAAGTCCTTTTCCATAAATTTATAGTGAACCCAGCCTCTAAAATATGTTGCTTAAGCTGAAAAGGGGTTATTTTATTTAAATTTGTAAAACTGAAGGCCATCTCAGGAAAAACTTTTTTGAATTCTCTTCTATATAGAAGATGTGCCCAAGGATGAGTTCTTTTATAAAAATTACACTGAGCACAATTTTCCGGATTACATGTGCCTTCAGATACCCCCCCCCATAATGGAAATGGCATATTTTGCATATGTAATCTTATATCTTCAGTCTCTTTACATTTGATTTTAGACTCCCAACATTTGATGCCTTTGTATTTATAAATTCCATTTTGACCGCATTGCAGAATGTTGTTATCGTGTGCGCCTGAGGGATGAAAATAATTGTCATGCACAAAAAAGAAAGTGCCCCCTGGTCTTAATACATTGTAGATAGCGGACAAAACTGATGGCATATTGCATATATGTTCTGTTACTGTAAATGCAAAAACAATATCATATCGCTCTGAATTGATTTTTGAAAAATTCTCAATGCTCTCTGAAGAGAAATCAAATTTTTGATGGTATTTTTGTAGCTCTGTAAATAATTTTTTGGGAATCCTTAAATCAATAACGGTCGCGCCAGATGCGTCTTTTGTCAGCAGCCAATATGCGAGTTGCCCATGAGAGCCGCCAAAATCCATGCACAGAGAGTGTGCTATTTCTGAATTTGAAATGTACCCAAGCTCTACATATTGCTCAAAAACAGTAGATACAGCTGTATAGTGCTGTTCCCATCCAGGAAAATTCAATAGAATTTCAGGCAATATTTCTTCATTTTGTGGTGTTGGTTTGAAGTAATTTATAATTTTTTTATGCAGATCCATCATATTTTACCCCAACTGGCATGGCGTATTTTTGTCCCAAGAGAGCTTTCCTGAAGCCTGCTCGGCTGGGACTTCAGCTGTAGGATTGATTACAGGCAATCCATTGCAATATTTGCAAAATTCTGCATAACCTTTTTCAGAATAACCTAATCTGAACTCAATAAGTTCTTTTTTATTTTTATTATTGAATTTTGAAATATCATAAAGTTCTGTGGAATTTTGTGTTATTAGGCCAGCTTGTGCTGCAAATTCTGAATAACAACATAGATGTATTTTATCTTTCTTAAATTCCATAAATGGATTATTGCAATCATTAAATTTTTTGATCAACATTTCTTCTGTAGCATTTGTCCAGTCTTTCTTCGATGGTAAAACAGAAAACCATTTCCAATTAACGCCAGCAACATTTATCTGTGTCCATATACAAAATTCTTTAAGTTTTTTTACAAGATTATTATAGTTATTTTTTAGTTGAGGAATTGTTTTTGTGTAGTCATCAACTTCAACACGAATATTATATTTTTTCAATATTTCGCAAAGCGTATCGTCAGGAATGACAGTTGTATTTGTGACTGTGCCCAGAATATCTATTTTATCTCTATATTTTTCTCCAATATATGTAAGTAATTCATTAAGATGTGGATATAAAAACGGTTCTCCTCCACTTATATGAAACAGGCCAACACGATCAATGACTGAAAAATAAAGATCAACAGATTTTTTAAGAGAATCTATATTATAATGTTGCAAGTTTCTATCATACGGCTTAAAATTAAGACAATTTTTGCAATTTAAATTACAAACAGTTGTGCATATGAAGCAATTGCTTGAAAAGTATATTTTTTCAGCAACATATACTGCAAATATGCTCAGATAATAATCCAGAAAATCATTAATCCAGAATATATCCTCATTACGTTTTAAGGAAAAATTTTTCTCAATACCACTGATAAATAGCCCTGATTCATAGGGATTAGAATCGACAACGAGTATTGTCTTTGATTTAAAGCGATATCCCAATATAAATTTTTGTATGTTACCTATTGTTTTGAACTGCTCTATAGGAGAAATGTCTATTTTGACTCCAAGAAATAAAAGTTTTTCACGAATACGTTCACACTCACTCTTGTCCCCTATGAGTAGTATTTCCGGTTTCTTTTTGAATCTTTTTCCCAAGGCATCGAACTCATGCCCTCTGTTGGTCCATTTTTTCATATTTTATCTCCTGTACCCGGTCAGGATATTGCCAACGATATGGCTAACGTGCTTCTCCTGATACTCAGCAGGGACGTTCCAGTTTTGTTCTCGCTCCAAAACCAGTTTCAGGCAGCGCAGAATCTCCGTCTCTTCGCAGCCGCTCAGAATATTGCTGCCGCATTCCAGCGTCTCCGGTCGCTCCGTCACATCGCGCAGGGTGACTGTGGGCTTGCCGAGGATGCAGCCTTCTTCCTGCACGGTGCCGCTGTCCGAGAGCAGAGCGGCGGCATGTTTTTCCAGGTGCACAAAGTCGAAAAAGCCTGGCGGATCAATGAAGCGCACCCCCGAATCCACTGAAACGCTCCCCTCTTCCAGCCGGATGCGGGTGCGCGGATGCAGGGAGAGCAGCACGGGTAGTCCGTATTGTTGGCTCATGGCGGCAAAAGCCCGCATGAAGGAATGCAGGCGCTCGGGCACATCCACATTTTCCGCGCGGTGCAGCGTGACCAGAAAGTACTTGTCGCGCGCCACGCCAAGCCGTTGCAATATGTCGCTGGCGTCTGTCCGCGGAGCGTAAAAATTCATGACTTCCCTGATGGGATTGCCCGTCACATAAATACGGCTGGGGTGAAAACCCTCGCGCAGCAGATGGTCCCGGCTGCGATTGGTATAGGGCAAGAGCACGTCAGAGGCGTGGTCGATAACGCGGCGATTGACTTCTTCCGGAACGCGGTCATCAAAGCAGCGATTGCCCGCCTCCATATGATAGACCGCAATGCCGCGCCGTTTGGCGCACTGGGCGGTCAGGGCCGAATTGGTATCGCCCAGCACAAGAAAACGCCGCGGACGTTCCCTGGCCAGCAGGGCATCCGTTTGCGCCAGAATATTGCCAATCTGCGCCCAGGCGCTGTCGGCCCTGGTATGCAGGCTGTAGTCTGGCGGACGCACCTCCAACTGCTCAAAAAACTGGCTGGAAAGGCTGGGGTCATAATTCTGCCCGGTAAAGACCAGCACATGTTCGCAGAGCGTATCCAGCAGGGCGATAATCCGCGACAGACGGATAATTTCCGGTCTGGTGCCCAGTACCGTCATGATTTTCATGCCAGCATTTCCTCGTCCACGCCGCTGCGGTCGTCGCCAGGCATGAGCTTGTATTTTTGCAGCAGGGCCACGGTTTCATCATAGCTCATCACGCTGTCGTTGGAGCCGTAAGCCTGGTTGCGCGGCGCATGGGCCTCCTCGCGGCGCAGTTCCGGCAACATGGGCGCGACAGCGAAAAAGTCCCCCCGGTCATAGGCCCGCGCGCCCTCTTCAGGCGAAATCATGAGTTCATGGATTTTTTCGCCGGGACGGATGCCGATAATCCGCGTTTCAATATTCCTGCCGCCTATGAGGGCCGCCGCCACATCCACAATGCGGGCGGCCGGGATTTTGGGAATATAGGTTTCTCCGGGATAGGCCCGCCTGACGGCTGTGGCGATGGTTGTCACCGCATAGGACAAGGGCAGCAGAAAGCGGGTCATGTCCGGCGTGGTGATGGTCACGGGGCCGCCACACTGAATCTGTTCGTGAAACAGAGGGATAACCGAGCCGCGCGAGGCCAGCACATTGCCGTAACGCGCGCAGATAAAACGCGTTTGCGGGCAGGCGATATTGCCCGCAATGAACATGCGCTCCTGCAGGGCCTTGGTCATGCCCATGGCGTTGACCGGCAGGCAGGCTTTGTCAGTGGTGACGCCCACCACGGTTTCTATGGGGAAACGGTGTTCCTCGATGGCGCGCACAATATTGGCCGCGCCTGTGATGTTGGTCTTGCAGGCTTCGTGGACAAAATACTCGCATGACGGCACCTGCTTGAGCGCGGCGGCATTGATAACAATGTCAACATCGTGCAATGCCCCGCAAACAGATTCATAATTGCGCACATCACCAATGCGGAATGAGAGCAGACGGCGAAAATTATCGTAAATAACCTCGTCCGTGGGATTTTTCAGCGTGGAATAGGCCACGCGCATAAAATGCTGCTTGGCTTCGTCACGAGAAAAAATCACTATCTTGCGCGGCAGCCCGTAGTTGCCGGCCAGCAATTGACGCGTCAGCGTTTTGCCCAGGGAGCCGGTGCCCCCGGTCACAAGTATGCTTTTATCCTGAAATACTGTTTTCATGCTTTCAGTCATCCTGTCAGGCAAAATCAATGTTGTTTTTTTCATGCGCGACGCGCATTGCGTTGAGCAGATCAGGCCAGGCGGGCGCTTCATACCCCGTGGCACGGCAAAATGCCGCGCCGGAGAGGCGCTTGTCCTCTCCCCTGCCGGCATATGGCGTAATATGTATCCCTTTTTCATAGACGGCATTGAGCAGACAAAGCAGGTCATATTTTGAAATGGGCCGCGCGCTGACCTGATACAGACCATTCAGATCCGCATGGGGCAGAATATGCTCGGCCAGCACTCTGGCATGCTCGGATGTGGGCAGTCCCGAGTAAATGGCGTCTGTATAGCCGTTAATGGGGCCTCGCTGCGCCAAAAACCATTCCAGCAGCGAATGTTTGCCGCGCAGCTCCGGACCCAGCAGGGAGGTGCGCAGGGTCAGCGCGTTTTCGCCGCAAAGCTCTCCGAGGGCCTTGGTGCGGCCATAGATATCAGTCGCGGTGGGGATATCCTCCTCCAGATACGGACTGCCCTTGCAACCATCAAAAACGCAGTCGGTACTGTAGTGCACAAGACGGATGCGGCGCTCCCGGCACAGCTCCAGCAATTGCCAGGGCAGAACCGCATTGATGAACAGGCAGGGCAGCGTTTGCCGGCCTTCCGGAATCTGGCGGATCAAGCCCACTGCATTGACGCACACATCGGGCCGGACCGCATCCAGGGCCCGGCGGACCGTGTCCATGTCCCGCCCGTCCAGCCCGGGCAGCAGCCGCGCGCGCCACGCGACGTTGCAGGCAAACATCCGCCGCACGCTGCCATAAACATCCATGCCGCGCCGCAACAGCTCCGCAAAGAGCATATGACCCAGCATGCCGGAAGCGCCCAGAATCAGAATTTTCATATCAGCCCTGCCTTGTGGCGCTCATGGCCGTCGTTGGCGACATAACCCGCCCGCGTCCCAGCCGTCGCCAGGCCATGCGCGCGGCGGCAAAAACAATGCTCAGGCAGACCGAGGGCAGGGCCAGGGGCAGATGCTTGGCCGTGAGCCGCAGGCGGCTTCGGGTCAGCGTGAGCAGGCGGCGCGCATTGAAGCCGGCGTGGGAAAAGCCCGTGCTGGCCCCTTCCTTGTGCCAGACGAGGGCGTCCGGCGCGTAGGCGAAGTCAAAGCGGCCCTTGGCGCTGTAGGCCCAGTCCTGTTCTTCGCAGTAAAGAAAATAGCGTTCGTCCATGAGGCCCACCTGCTCAATGAAGCTGCGGCTGACCATGACGCTGGCCCCGTAGATGAAATTGAGGCGGTTCTCCACCTGGGCCGCGTCCGCGCGCCTGGCCTGAGCCACACTTTCCCTGCCTCCGTCCAGTACAGAGAGGCCGGTCCATCTGTTGGTGTGTCCGCCCGCGCGGCACTGTACAAGGCCGCTGTCCCGATAGCAGACCAGCGAGCCGCACAGACCGGGGCGCTGCTTGGCAAAAAGCCGCCGACTCATGGCTTCCAGGGCGTTTGCGTCCACTATGGTGTCATTGTTGAGAATCCACACGGCGTCCGCTCCCCAGGCCATAAGCAGACGTATGCCCGCGTTGTTGCCCGCCGCGTAGCCGGCATTGCTGTGACGGCGCAGCAGCGTCAGCGGCGCGGGAGCGGCATGGCGGGCCGCATCTTCGTCCAGTTCCCGCAGGGGCAGGGGTTTGGGGCATGGCCTGGGCGCGCCCAGTTCCGGCAGGGCGAAATCCATGCGACCGGCGGCCCAGTGGCGCAGCCAGCGCACACTGTCGTCAGGCGAGGCGTTGTCCACCACAACCAGCCAGGCGGGCGGCACAACGCCGGTCAGCACGGATTCCGCACAGGCAATGGTGTCCTGCCAGCCCTTGTAATTGAGGATGACAACACCGATACGCGGCTGTGCCGTTGCCTCCGGCCCGCGCCCGCTGCGGGGCGTGGCCACGTTCTGTTCACCCATGCCGGACTCCCCTTTCATGGCGGCGGTAAAACAGCCCACGACAGCTCATGCCGCCGACTCTGAAGACCTGCGGACATGGCTGACAAACGCTGACAGACGCACTGTCGATTTTTTGCGGACAAGGAGAGAGATGGGAGTATGTAACCTGATGAGTTGACAGGAATTTTTTAGCAGACAGGACAGAGGAAAGTTTTCTCTAAAAGCGGATATTGCCAACAAACGCGTTTTAATATATTGTTTTTCAACAAGTCATTGACAGTGCGTCTGTTGATGAGCAATCTGGATATGTCCGAATACAACTTTGTGCTTGGTTGCCTTCCTGCGGAATGTGCGCCTTGTTTTTTTCGTCCATTCCCTGTGGTCAGCGCGCACGTTTCCCAAAAGCCTGTTGTCAGATCAAGCCGATCTCAAGTCAAACCTCAGTAAAAAACGCCGTCCGAAAAATTCAGCTTTTCACGGACGGCGTTTTTTATTGAGGTCTGCCCCAGGGCGCATTCTCTGAGCTTCAATCTCGTGGCCGCGCCGCCTGCGCAATGCGCGAAAACTTCTGCCCACCGCCTTCACGCGCCAGTTCAAGAATGGCGCGGGCGATGCCCTGACTGCGCAAGCCCAGTATCTCGCGCAACTGCAATTGCTTGCCATGCTCCACGAAATAATCCGGCAGGCCCAGGCGCCGGATACGCTGCCCACGCAGCAAGCCCTGATCATTAAGAAACTCCAGCACAGCCGACGAAAAGCCCCCGGCCAGCGAGCCTTCCTCCACAATCAGCAGGCGGTCAAAGCGCCGGGCCAGATCAGCCAGTTGCGCTTCCGGCAAGGGCTTGAGCCAGACAGGATCAAACACCAGCGGGCTGAAGCCCAGTTCCCTTTCCGCCAGCGCTGCCGCCTCCAGGGCCGGATGCGCCCGGTTGCCCACGGCAATGACGGCAATATGCTCACCCTGACGCAACATGTCGCCCACGCCCGGCGCAAGCAGGCGCGGCTCCCCTGCCAGGGGCACGCCGAAGCCAGCGCCGCGCGGATAGCGCAACGCATACGGGCCGTCGCCGTTCAGGGCGGTTTTCAGGCAGTGGCGCAACATGTCCTCATCGCGCGGCGCCAGCATGCGTATCTGCGGGATATGCCGCAGAAAGGCAATGTCAAAGGCGCCATGATGGGTGGCGCCGTCCTCGCCCACCAGACCGGCACGATCCACGCAAAATGTCACCGGCAGATTCTGAATGCAGACATCGTGAACCACCTGGTCATAGCCGCGCTGCAAAAAGGTGGAATAGATGGCCAGAGCGGGCCGGTAGCCCTGGCTGGCCAGACCGGCGGCAAAGGTCACGGCATGCTGCTCGCAGATGCCCGTATCCACAAAGCGCTCCGGAAAGCGCTCCCGAAAGCGGTTGGTGCCCGTGCCCTCGGGCATGGCCGCCGTGATGGCAATGATTCTCTTGTCCTTTTCAGCCAGCTCCACCAGGGTATTGCTGAAAACGCGGGTGAAGGTGGGCAGGGAGGCCGAGGCCACGGGCAGGCCGGTTTCAGGCGTGAACAGCCCCACGCCGTGATACTGGGTGGGATTTTTTTCCGCCGGAGAGTAGCCCTTGCCCTTGCGGGTGCGCACATGCAGCAGCACGGGGCCGTCCTCCACGGCGGCGGCCATCTGCAAATGCCGCCGCAACGCCGGAAGATCATGCCCGTCCACCGGCCCTATATAGGTGAAGCGGAATGCCTCGAAAAGCATGCCCGGCGTGAAGAAGGACTTGAAGCTCCATTCGCCGCGCATGGCGTACAGAGCCAGCTTTTGCCCGATGCGCGGAATGGAGCGCAGAAACTTGAGCACCTCCCGCCGCGTCTGACGCACCCAGCGCCGCGACAGTGTACGGCTCAGAAACAGGGACAGCGCGCCCACATTGGGAGAAATGGACATTTCATTGTCATTGAGCACGACAATAAGCCGCCGCCCCATATGCCCGGCCAGATTCAGCCCTTCAAAGGCCTCGCCGGCGGTCAGCGAACCATCCCCGATAATGGCCAGCACATGATGACGCAGGCCGGAAAGATCCCGCGCCAGCGCCATGCCCAGCGCCGCTGAAATGGAGGTGGAGGAATGGCCCACGCCAAAATGGTCATAAGGACTTTCAGCCATGCGCGGAAAGCCGGACAGCCCGTCCAGAAGGCGCAGGGTATGGAAACGGTCGGCGCGGCCCGTGAGCAGCTTATGGGCATAAGCCTGATGCCCCACGTCCCAGATCAGCTTGTCCCTGTTCAGATCAAAGGTGGAGAACAGGGCCAGCGTCAGCTCAACCACGCCCAGCGAGGGCGCCAGATGGCCGCCGTTATGCGCCACCACGTCAATGATGCGCCGGCGCACCTCATCCGCCAGCCGCTCCAGTTCCGACTCGGAAAGGGCCGCCACCTGCGCCGGGTCAGTGATGCCGTCCAGAATGGACATAGTTGCCTCATGCTCCATCTCAGGCCGCCCTGGTCACGGTGTACTCGGCCAGGGCGCGGAGGAAATCGGCTTCCCTTCCGGAAAAATCCGCCAGGGCGGCCTGGGCGGCCTCCGCCTGGGCGCGCGCCAGTTCACGGCTTTTCTCAATCCCCAGCAGGGACGGATAGGTATTCTTGCCCTGTGCCGCATCGCTGCCGGCGGGTTTGCCCAGGGTGGCCGTGTCCGCCACCACATCCAGAATGTCGTCGGCAATCTGAAATGCCACGCCCAGAGCCGAACCAAAATCGCCGAGAGCGCGCAACGCGGTTTGGTCCGCCCCGGCCAGCAGGCCGCCGCACACGCAGGAGGCCCGCAGCAGCGCCCCGGTTTTCATGGCGTGCATGCCCCGCAGTTCCTCAAGGCTGATTTGGGAGCGACCGGTGTAAATCATATCCCATTCCTGTCCGCCCACCATGCCGGACGCGCCAGCGGCCAGGGCCAGTTCCGCCACGGCGCGCAGCAGCACGTCCGACGCCAGGGGCGCGCGGCACATGATCAGAAAGGCGTCAGTCAGCAGGCCATCTCCGGCCAGAATGGCCGTGGCCTCGTCGAAAGCCTTGTGATTGGAAGGCTTGCCGCGCCGCAGATCGTCATCGTCCATAGCGGGCAGATCGTCATGGATCAGGGAATAGGTGTGGATCATCTCAATGGCCGAGGCAAAGGGCAGGGCCTTGTGCGACTCCAGACCGCAGAGAGCCGCGCAGCTCAGGCAGAGCGTCGGGCGCAGCCGCTTGCCCCCGGCCTGAAGGCTGTAGAGCATGGATTCCTTGAGACGCGGCGGCATGTCCCGACCGTCCAGGCATGTGGCCAGATAGGCTTCCACCTCCCGGCCCCGGCGTTTGAGCAGACTTTTCATTTCTTCCACGGGCATCATGGCTTATTCCGCCTCCTGCGGCTCACGGCCGCGCGCTGCGCCCCCGATCTCGTCCGGAGTCAGGGCTTTCAGTTCGCCGTCCTGCCAGAGAGAAAGCTCATGGCGGGCCTTTTCCAGTTGCTCACGGCAAAAACGCGAACACTCCGCGCCTTCCCTGTACAGGGCCATGCCCTCTTCCAGAGGCAGATCGCCGGACTCCAGGGCGGTAACGATTTCCTGAAGCCGGATCATTTTTTTCTCAAAAAGATTTTCCTTTCCGGCGCTCATTGGTTCAGACCCCCTGCATGGGCGGATGTGGCGGAAGAAACGGCGGGAATGCACTCCGCCGCAAGAAGAGGCTGCGGGTCCACCGACTGGCCCTGCACGATGAGCGAAAGGTGCAGATGCGGCCCTGTCACCCTTCCCGTAGCCCCCACAAGACCGATGATCTGTCCCTTGCGCACGCGTTCGCCAGGCGTCACCTGCGCCTCGGACAGATGCAGATAGGCGCTGAAAACCCCCTCGCCGTGGTTGATGTACACCACATTGCCGGAAAAATACAAATTGTCCACCAGTGCCACCTGCCCGTCGGCGCACGCCTGAACGGGCGCGCCCAGCGCCCCGCGCATATCCAGCCCCCGGTGCACGCTGCGCGGCTGGCCGTTGAACACCCGCTTCATGCCGAACAGGCTGGAAATACCGCCAGGCACAGGACGCGCCAGGGGCATGGTCCAGCAGCGCTCCGGCAGGAACTGCGCCAGCGCCTGGCGCACCTTTTCACGGTCCTTCCTGATCCGCGCCTGCTGCGAAGCAGGAGGATTGACGTATTTTTTGTCCACCGTGAGCTTCTGCACAGGACGCGCCTTGTCATACAGCGCCAGGCGGGTCAGGGCCTGCGGCGCCACACTGTTTGTCCTGCGTCCGGCGACCGCGGCGGCCACGCCCAGTTCCAGGCTGTGAGCCTTTTCCTCCAGAGGCACAGGCAGCAGAATCACCGCCCGCCACGAGGCGCTCTTCTGACCGCCAGTTTCCCCGGGGGCCTCGGCCCTGGCCGTAAAAGTTTTGCCCCGCCACAAAAAGACAAAACGCTCCACCGGCTCATCGGAAACCGCCAGGGCAAGAAAAGCGTCGCCTCTGGCGGCCTTTTCCGGCGCTTCCAGCCGCACGCCGGCCAGAACCGGGACACTGAGCGCAAGACAGGCCGCGCATAAGGCCAGGCGGCGCACCATACAAGCAAGCAGACATGTCATATGTTTTTCTCCCCAGATTGCGCGGCATCCGGGCTGACGCGGCTGACCACAGCGGTCAGGCGACCGTCGGCCAGGCGCACCTCAATTTCCCGGTTCGGAGCCGTCTGTCCGACCGAACGCAGAATGCCGCCCCGCGCCGTGCGCACCAGGGCATAGCCCCGGTGCAGCGGCGCCAGCGGGTCATTGGCCGCCAATGCGGCTTCAAGACTTTCCAGACGGCGGAAGCGCGTTTCCAGCCAGGCGACGCCCGCTGCCCGCAAGGCGTTTTGCGCCAGGGTCAGCGAATGTACCGCATTGCTCAGACGGTGCGGCAGGGCCGCATCCAGGGCGGCCCGCAACAGGCTCAGGCGCGCCTGAAGCGCGTCCAGCCGCCCCGGGGTCAGCGCTGCCCGCCGGGAGCGCTCCAGTCCGTCCAGAACGCGGCTCTTGTTCGTGAGCCATTGCCGGGCCGCGCCCCGCAACGCCAGTGACAGGCGCGCCAGACGCTCAGCCAGCCGAATCTGATGACGCTGGGGGGAAAACCAGCGCAGGGCGTTTTCCCGCTCCCGCAGTCTCAGTTCCTCCCGCTCAAGGCGTATGGCAAAAGCCCGCCGCAGGGCCGCCGCGCTCTCATCCAGACGTTGCCTAAGCTCAGCGCGTTGCGGCCAGAGCAATTGCGCCGCATGCGAAGGCGTAGCCGCGCGCAGATCGGCGGTCATATCCGCCAGAGTCACATCCACCTCATGGCCGATGCCCGCCACCACAGGCAGACGCGAATGAAATATGGCCTCGGCCACGCTCTCTTCATTAAAGGCCCAGAGATCTTCCAGCGAACCGCCGCCCCGAATCAGCACGATGACCTGCGCCCAGTCCTGGGCATTGGCCGCAGTCAGAGCCCGCACGATCTCGGGCGCGGCCTCCTCCCCCTGTACCGAAGCCGGGAAAAGCCGGATCTGCGCTCCGCTGCCCCGGTCGCGGGCCAGTTCCAGAAAATCATGGATGGCCGCGCCGCTGGGCGAGGTGATCAGGGCCACACGTTGCGGATTCCAGGGCGCAAGGCGCTTGCGTTCCTGCGCAAAATATCCGGCCTGGGCCAGCCTGCGCTTGCGTTCCTCAAAAGCCTGGGCCAGCAGCCCCTGACCGGCAGGCTGCACCAGTTCTACCAGCAGTTGATACTGGCCGCGCGGCGCATAGACGCTGATTCTTCCGGCACAGAGCATGTTCAGCCCGTTGCGCAGGAGTTCCAGCGGCGAAGGGCGAGGCCTGTCAAAGACCTCGCCGGTGAGCGGATCAAAGGCCTGTTCCTGCTCCGCCTGACGCTGCTGGCCCCGGAACCAGACGCATTGCAATTGGGCGTCCTGATCCTTGAGGCTGAAATAAATATGCCCGGAACCGGGGCGCGAGAGGTTGCTTACCTCACCCCGCACCCAGACAAAGGGGAAACGTCCCTCCAGACTTCTGCGCAAGTGCTCCGTAAGAGCACGGACCGTCAGTATGCCGTCCTGCATAGGTCGCCGGAGCAGCCCATCCCCGCGGGATCAGGCCTGCCGCGCCTCCCAGCCGCGCCGCACCCCCGCGGCCCATTGGGAGAAGGCCCGCGCAATGTCCTCCACGGCAAGTTCGCCCTTTTCACCGCTGCGGCGATCCTTGCATTCCACAATGCCGCGCGCGAGGCCCTTGCCGCCCACCACCAGCTGCATGGGCGAGCCCAGGAGGTCAGCATCCTTGAACTTGACGCCCGGCCGCTCTTCCCTGTCGTCCAGCAGCACATCCACGCCCATGCCTTGCAGCATGGCGTAGATTTCTTCAGCCTTGGCCGTAACCTCGTCGCTGCGCGGGTCCAGATTGAGCAGAATGCACTCAAAGGGCGCCAGAGGCGGCGGAAAAACAATGCCGTTTTCATCATGGTTCTGCTCTATGGCCGCGGCAGCCACGCGGGACACGCCGATGCCGTAGCAGCCCATGATCATCAGTTGTTCCTTGCCGTTTTCGTCCAGAAAAGCCGCGTGCATGGCTTCGCTGTACTTGAGGCCCAGCATGAAGATATGGCCCACCTCAATGCCCCTGGTCAGCTCCATGCGCCCGCCGCAACGCGGGCAGGCGTCCTCTGCCGTGATGACGCGCAGATCCGCCCAGGCCGTGATAACGGCGTCGCGGCGCAAATCCACATGCCTGAAATGCGCATCCGCCGCGTTGGCTCCGGTGACGTAATCCGTGGCGCCCTGCAATTCCAGATCGGCATAGACGGGCACATCCAGCCCCACGGGTCCGGCAAAGCCCACCGGCGCACGGGTCAGGGATTCCACAGCGGCGGCCCCGGCCAATTCCACATTCTGGGCCTTGAGCAGGTTCTTGAGCTTGATGTCGTTGACCTCGCGATCTCCGCGCACCAGCACGGCCACGGTGCTGCCGTCCACGTTGAAGAGCATGGTTTTGACAATGGCCGTGGCGGGCACGCCCAGCATGGCCGCCACTTCCTCCACGCTGTGCGCGCCGGGGGTGGCGACCTTTTCATGTTCCGGACAGGCATCCGCGCAGGGTGTTCCTTTCCAGGCCACTTCGGCCCGCTCCACATTGGCCGCGTACTCACAGTCATGACAGAACGCGATGGTGTCTTCTCCAGTGTCGGCCAGCACCATGAATTCATGGGAAAAATTGCCGCCGATGGAGCCGGTGTCCGCCTCCACGGCCCGGAACCTGAGGCCCAGACGTCTGAAGATGCGGGTATAGGCATCATACATCAGCCTGTAACTGCGCTCGGCCCCGGCGCTGTCCGCATCAAAGGAGTACGCGTCCTTCATGACGAACTCGCGCCCGCGCATCAGACCGAAGCGAGGACGGATTTCATCACGGAACTTGCTCTGAATCTGATAGAGGCGCACGGGCAGCTGTCGGTAGGAGCGCACTTCGCCGCGCACCAGGTCGGTGATGACTTCCTCATGAGTGGGACCCAGACAGTAGTCACGCTCGTTACGATCCTTGAAACGCAGCAATTCCTTGCCGTAGTGCTCCCAGCGGCCCGTCTCCTTCCACAAGTCGGCGGGCTGAACCATAGGCATGAGCAACTCCTGAAAGCCGGAGGCATTGACCTCTTCGCGCACCACGTTGGCGATTTTGTCAATGGCTCTCAGGCCCAGCGGCAAATAAACGTACAAGCCGGAAGTGAGCCTGCGCACCATGCCCGCGCGCAGCAAAAGCTTGTGGCTGACCACCTCGGCATCGGCCGGAGATTCTTTCAGGGTAGGAATGTAACAGGAACTGAAGCGCATGAATCTTGCTTCCTTGCTATGAGGTTTGCCGCCGCGCCGTGCGTCAGGCGGGCTGCCCTTTTTCATTGAGCAGCGTTTGCAGTTCTTCCATAAAAGCCGCGAGCAGGGCGTCCTGCCCCTTGACCGAACGAATCACCTCGCCCTTGCGGAAAATTATGCCCTTGTCCCGACCGCCGGCCAGGCCCAGGTCCGCCTCGCGGGCTTCGCCGGGGCCGTTGACCACGCAGCCCATGACCGCCACCTTGATGGCCGCCGTGGACTGGGCCAGGCGATCCTCAACGGCGCGGGCCAGAGCGAAGAGGTCGATTTCCGTGCGGCCGCAGGTGGGGCAGGAAATAATTTCCGGCCCGCGCGAACGCAGGCCGAGAGCGCGCAGAATTTCCCAGGCCACGGTGACTTCCTCGACCGGGTCCGCGGTGAGCGAAACCCGCAGGGTGTCGCCGATGCCCTCATGCAGCAAAATGCCCAGCCCCACGGAGGACTTTACCGTGCCCCGCAGCAGGCCGCCCGCCTCGGTGACGCCGATGTGCAAGGGATAGTCGCAGGCCGCGCTGAGCAGGCGGTAAGCGGCGATGGTATCCAGCACGGACGAGGACTTGAGAGAAATTTTTGTGTCGTAAAAGCCGCGCCGCTCCAACAGGCGGACATGGCCCAGCGCGCTTTGCGCCAGAGCATCGGGACATGGCCCCCCGTATTGCCCCAGCAGCGTTTTTTCCAGAGAACCGGAGTTGACGCCAATGCGGATCACGGCCCTGTGGGCCTTGGCCGCATCCACCACCTTGTCCACATGCCGGCTGGGGCCGATATTGCCGGGGTTGATGCGCAACCCTTCCAGACCTGCTTCCAGCGCCGCGATGGCCAGACGGTAGTCAAAATGAATATCGGCTATCAGCGGCAGATCCGTACCCGCGCGGATGGCGCGCAGAGCGCCGGCGGCGGCCGCATCCGGCACGGCCAGGCGCACGGCCTCACAACCGCGGGCGGCCAGACGCTTGATCTGGGCCAGGGTGGCGTCCACATCGCGGGTATCCGTATTGGTCATGCTCTGCACCATGACCGGCGCGCCGCCGCCGACAACCAGCCCGCCCAGCCTGATGGCGCGGGTTTTTGTGTTGCGCATGCTCTCCTCCACCGCGAACATTTGCCAGCCTTCGCGGCCGGCAGAAAAATTTCACAGTGAAAATGCTTTTAATGTTGAGACATGCTTGTATGCTATTTCCGGACACAAGCCAAGCCCATCACTGGAACGCATTTTGCATATTTCTCGTGATTCAGTCCCAAAATGCCTGGGGGACTTTTTCCCGGATCGCACTCAAGTTTACGTCCGGGCTGACGATAAGTACTGTTACAATGATTACTGAGGTTGTCATGCCCAATCTGCCGCGCCTTTTCCTGTTATGTGTCCTCTTGCTGTCTTTTCTGCCGGGTTGCAGCTCCACGCGCACGTCTCACGACCCAGCCTATGTGGATGCCGTGGAGGTAAAACTCAAATGCCGCGAACTGGCGGATCAGATTCTGGCCACCATGCCCAACGACGCCTTGCAGGGTTTTGTGGCCATGCCCACATCTTTTGTGGATCAGAACAACACGTCGCGCTCCTCGCCGCTGGGCCGGCTCATGGCCGAATCCCTGTTTTACGAATTCAACCAGCGCGGTTTTCCCACCCGCGAATACCGCCTGACCGGTCGCATTTCCGTGGTGGGCGGCCGGGACGATCTGGCTCTGGTCGCCAATCAGATCGTTCCCACCAAGGGCCAGAAATGGGCCGCGCTGGTGGTGGGCACATATTATGTGGATAAGGACGCCACCTTCGTCAACGCCCGTCTGGTGCGGGCCAGCGATGGTCTTGTGCTGCGCACTGGCCAGCTTGTGCTGGTCAATACGCCCATTGTGGCGCGCCTGGGCAAGACCGATCCCGCCGCTGCGGTGCAGACTGCGGCGACGCCGGCGGCGGTCAGGCCCGCTGCGGCAACGGCGCGCAATGAGCGACGCGGCCTGTACCCCCCGCTGCATGCCCCGGTCGATACCATCAGCAGCGGCAGCATTTCCATCAAACAGGGCAAATAATGCCGGAACCGCCATGCGACATCTAACTCTTTTTTTCTTCGCCTGCTGCTTAGCGCTCTGTTCCCCTGCCATGAACCAGCAGGGGCTTGCGGCTCATGCCGCGCCTTTCCAGGCCATCGCTTCCGTCGATCAGGGGCCGGACATCAGCGAAACCTACCTTGAGGAAGCCAGGCAGTACCGGGAACAGGGGCGCTATGAGCTGGCCCGTCAGTCCTACGTCCAGGCATTGTCCACCTGCCGGAACAGCGCCGTGCTGGAGGTCATACAACGCGAACTGGCCGGTGTTGAACTTTTATTGCGCACCATGCGTTGAGGTTTGTCATGAGCCGTTTTCTCGTGATCATTCTGGTGCTGGCGGCCCTGCTCTTTCCCCTGACGGCGGCGGCGGGCACCGTGCCCAGCGCCGCCGACAGAATTGCCCGTCAACTGGACGAACAGCTCATGATGCGCTACGCAAGCGACGATTCCGACATGAGCAAAAAACAGCGCCAGGCCTTGGCCCGCTCCCAGATCATGATCATGGGCACCACGCCGGCCAATATCAATAATCTGCAAGCAGCCTCGCCGCTGGCCCGTCAGATGACCGAGGAAATTTCGCGCTGGCTGGTCAACGCGGGCTATCGTTATCAGGAACTGCGCAAAGGCTCCTATATCCGTTTTGACAGGGGCACCGGCGAGCTGATCCTGACCCGCGAGGTGCGCAAGCTGACCAGTACGCGGGGCACTGGCCAGGCCATTCTGGCGGGCACCTATGTGGTCAGCGGCGAGCAGGTGCGCTTCAGCATGAGCCTGATCCACACCACCAGCAACGAGGTGCTGGCCAAGGGCACGGCCACCGTGCCCATTACCGACGACCTCTTGCCCCTGCTGGAGGATCAGCCCCTCGGCAGCGGCAAAGTGCCCACCGTCTATACCCGTTTGCAGTAAAAAAAGCGCCGGCTTGCTTCTGGCTCGCTTTGCGACTATATACACCCCGCCTTCGGTTCGTCCGGAAGCGGGGTTTGCCATACGCCGGCCCCAGTACAACGCAAGGAGTTTCCATGTCGCTCAGCATAGGCATTGTGGGCCTGCCCAATGTGGGCAAATCCACCCTTTTCAACGCCCTGACCAAGGCCCAGAACGCTCAGGCCGCCAATTATCCCTTCTGCACCATTGAGCCCAACAAGGCTACCGTCGCCGTGCCGGACAGGCGCGTGGAAGCGCTCACGGCCAAGGCAAAGCCGCGCAAGACCATTCATGCCAGCGTGGACTTTATCGACATTGCCGGTCTGGTGCGGGGCGCCAGCAGGGGTGAGGGACTGGGCAATCAGTTTCTGGCCACCATCCGGGAATGCGCGGCCATTGTGCAGGTGGTGCGCTGCTTTGAGGACGAAAACATCACCCATGTGGACGGCGGTGTAAGCCCCTTGCGCGATGTGGAAACCATTGAAACGGAACTTTTGCTGGCCGACCTGCAAAGCGTGGAAAAACGCCTGGAAAAGCTGCAAAAGATGGCCAAAGGCAGTAAGGAGGCCAAAGCCGCGGCCGAACTGATGCAAGGTCTGCTGGCGCATCTGAATGACGGCAAGCCCGCCGCGGCTTTCACCCTGCCCGATAACGAAATCTTTCTGGCCTCCTGGCATGAGCTGGGGCTGATCACGGCCAAACCCGTGATCTACTGCGCCAATGTGGACGAAGCCGCCGTGGCCCGGGGCAACGCTTTTGCCGATGCGGTCGGCGCTCTGGCCGCTGAACGCAAGGCGGGCTTTGCCCGCATCTGCGCCAAGCTTGAAGAGGAACTGCAAGGGCTGCCTGAAGAGGAACAGGCCGAAATGCTGACCTCCTACGGCATTGAGGAAAGCGGCCTGGTGCGCATCATCCGTACCGGATACGCCACGCTGGGCCTGTGCAGTTATTTTACGGCCGGGCCGGATGAAGTGCGCGCCTGGACCATCCGCCTGGGCTGGAAGGCCCCGCAGGCCGCCGGCGTGATCCATACGGATTTTGAGCGCGGCTTCATCCGGGCCGAGGTCATTTCCTTTGAAGATTACATGAGCCATGAAAACGAGGCCGCCTGCCGCGCTGATGGCGTGCTGAGAGTCGAAGGCAAGGACTATGTGGTGCGGGACGGCGACGTGATGCACTTTCTGTTTAACGTCTGATGCCGGCGCGGCAACAGCCCTGCCGCGGAGGCCGCACACGCTGTTGCCGCGTCATGCGAACCGGAGGCCGCCGTCACTTCCGGCCGCTGTCGCCGGCTGCGCCGAGCTTGTGGCGCACCTGCCGGCACAGGCCCATCAGGGCGTCATATTCGTGCCGCCTGAGTGCGGCGCGGCTGAACATGCGCCGCCAGGGCATCAGAAAATAGTCGGGATTGTCGCCGTGCAGATAATCCAGGCTGAGCAGCATTTCTTTAAGCGCGCCCATCAGCCGTTCCTGCTCTTCCGCGGTGACGGCGCGCCCTGTGGCGGGCGCGTCGTCTTTTTCCGCATCGCCAAGCCCCGCGGCGCGCACGGCGTTGGCGCATTCATAGAGCATCAGCAGCACGGCCTGAGCCAGATTCAGGGAGCTGGCCGCCGCATCGGTGGGAATGGTCACAAGGCGCTGGCAGTGCGTAATTTCCTCATTGTTCAGGCCCCGGTCTTCCGGGCCGAACACCAGCGAGACATTTTCGCCGCGCGCCAGAGCCGCCGCAACTTCCCGCGCGGCCTGCCCGGGCGCGAGCAGCGCCTTTCGCCAGCCGCCGGTGCGGGCTGTGGTCCCCAGCACCAGGCTGCTTGAGCCCACGGCTTTGGCCAAAGTCGGACTCACCAGCACCTTGTCCAGCAGGTTCTGCCCTTTAGGCGTGGCCAGGGGGGCGGCTTTTTCTCGCTCCCAGCGTTCAGGGTCCACCAGGCAAATGCCGGGACACCCCATATTGGCGCAGGCCCGCGCCGCCATACCGATATTTTCCGGAAAACGGGTCTTGACCAGAACAATTTGCACACGGTCGAGCAACATGAGGGCCTCAGCAGCAATGCTGAAGCACGCTCAGCACCAGTTTGACCGCACCGTCCAGACTGTCCGGCGAAGCAGGCGCGGTCGGCGGCTCCGGCCAGATACGGTGGGCGGTCAACGCCAGCATGGCGCCGCCCGCGCCACATTTGCAGACCGTGCCCAGAAAGCGACCCATCATGGCCCCAAAGGCAGCGTCCAGCGCCTCCCGCATGGGCCTGCCCTTGACAAGTTCCATGAAAAAACAGCCGATCCAGGCGCCGGCCAGCGCGCCAATCAACGCGCCCAGCCCAAAAAAGAGCGGCGCCAGCAGAATGGCTCCCGCAATGGCCCCGATCATGCCCGCGAATGTGCCTGATGAACTTGAGCCGTACCGCCTGGCCTTGAGTATCTGCATCCCCAGCTCCAGAGCTTCGCCGATGAGAGCCAGCCCCACCATCATCACCCAGAACCAGATATCCAGACCGGACGCGCCGGGATAGGCCAGCTTCCACAAGGCCGCCAACCCCAGTACCAGCCAGTTGGCAGGCAGGCCGAACACGTTCAGCAGAAGCACGAAACCGAGCAGGGTGACGAACGCGCCGGCCAGGAGATAGGCAATGGGGAACGGCAGAAAGTCCATAACGACAGATTCCCTATTTCCTGACCCGCAGATCCTGCACACGCACGGCCTTGCCCTCGGTGCGGGGCAGGCTGTTGCTCTCCACCAGCTCCACTCTGGGGGTAATCAGAATTTCATCGCGCAGACGCTGGGCTATGGCTTTTTGCAGGTTACGCAGCACGCGCATGTCTTCCACAAAGTATTCATCGCGTATTTCCACCTGCACGCGCATCACGTCGCCTATACCGTCATTCTCCAGCAGTATCAGATAGCTCTGCCCCACTTCCCTGAAGGTCATGATGACCTGCTCAATCTGCATGGGATAGATATTGACGCCCTTGATGATGAACATGTCGTCAGCACGACCCAGAATACGATCCATGCGCCGGTGGGCGCGCCCGCAGGGGCATGGGCCCGGCAGAAAACGGGTCAGGTCGCGCGTGCGGTAACGCAGAATGGGCATGCCCTGCCGACAAAGGCTGGTCATGACCAGTTCGCCCACTTCGCCGTCCGGCACGGGTTCGCCGGTGTCCGGATTCACGATTTCGGGGATGTAGGCATCCTCCCAGATATGCAGACCGTTCTGCTCCAGGCATTCAAAGCCCACGCCCGGCCCGTTCATTTCCGACAGGCCGTACGAATTATAGGCTTTCATATCAAAAAGTTCCTCAATGCGCTTGCGGAACTCTTCTGTATAGGGCTCCGCGCCTACCAGGGCGATGCGCAATGGAAAATCGCGCGGATCTTCACCCATATTGCGCAGGTGCTCACCCAGAATCAGCGCATAGGAGGGAAGAATATGGGCCACTGTGGTGCGGAAGTCCCTGGCCAGCTTGATCTGGCGGCGCGAATTGCCCGGCCCGGCCGGGATGGTCATGCAGCCCAGGCGCTCCGCGCCGAAATGAATGCCCAGCCCGCCAGTGAACAGGCCATAGCCCGACATGTTCTGAAAGACATCCTCGCGGCGCACCCCTACCATGTACATGCAGCGGGCCATGAGGTCAGCCCAGGCATTGATGTCGTTTTGCGTATGGCAAATGGCCACGGGCGTGCCCGTGGTTCCGCTGGAACAGTGCATGCGCACTATTTCAGAGGGCGGCACACAAAGCAGGCCCGTAGGATACTGGGAACGCAGATCCTGCTTGGTGGTGAAGGGTATGCGCCGCACATCGTCCAGCTTGCGGATGGAATCCGGGCCGATGCCCGCTTCGTCCAGGCGCTCGCGGTAAAAAGAGCATTTGCGCGACTGGGCCAGCGTGGCCTTCAGGCGCGTCAACTGGATTTCCGCGATATGTTCGCTGCTCCACAATTCCGCAGCGTCAAAAACTTCCATACCCATCTCCTCAATTGATGGCCGCGCCCATGGTGGCGCGCGCCCAGCCCCAGAGCAGACCAAAACAGCCAGCCAGCATCATGTCGCCGTGCGGCGCCAGGAAACGCCCCTGCCCCCGGAGCATGGCGCGCCGCGGTCCGAGAATGTAGGTGGGCGCATAGCCGCCCGCCTCCTCACAGTAGGGACCGAACGCCGTGCCGTGGCCGCCGCTGGCCTGCACTTCTTCCGCAGGCAGCCAGCTCAGCCGGAACTGCTTCAAATCCTCCAGCAAAAGAGCCGGATCACGCATGCCGGTGTGATGCTCGTACATGCCGCGCACCCTGCCCTGATAGACAAGAGCCGCTACCGTATGGCTGTTGCCGGCATTGATGACGGTAATGCCCTCCCGGAAGCTGCGCTCCAGCACTTCCGCTTCACAAAGCGCGCCCAGCAGGGCGCAGGCTCCGGTATCCGCCACCGGGCCGCCCGTTTTCTCATGCAGGGCCCCAAGGCGTGTCAGCGAAGGCGGCGGCACGGCATATATCCAGGAATACGGATCGGCGGAAGCGGCCAGCAGATCGCGCCAGGCCTGCATGCGCCCCTGGCGGTTGCCGTGGGGGTGACAGCCGTGGTCCTGCGCCCCGGCCAGAACCAGATGGGGCTGGGGCAAACCGGAAAGGCGCAGCAGTCCCGTCCAGAATTCCGGCGCATAGTCGGTCAGAAAAACAGGGACGCTGCTGGAGGGACAGTCCGTGCGCAGCTCCACGCCCATGTCGCGCACCACAGCCTCATTGTCGTGGATGGCTCTGGCGGCGTCCGGCGTGGCCGCCGCCGGCAGGCCCGCGGCCAGATGTTCACGCAAGGCCTGACTGAAGCCGCCGCCCATATTGCCGCCGTGCAGCCAGAGGCCGCGCCGCAGCAGGGTCAGCTCACGGATACGCTGGGCCACCATGCGCGCGGGGGACGGCAGAACAAAACGGGGCCAGTTTTCGTACTCCAGGCCAGGACGGGCCAGCAGGGCGTCCTGCGTGCCGCTGCCTATATCCAGACAGAGCACCGGCCCGACATCGCGCAAAAAATGGTATACCGTATCATGCATGGCCCTGTCCCTCGCTCCAGCCTTGATACCCGCAAGAGGGCATGAGCGCAAGCCCTTGGCCGAAAACGGGCACAGGCTGGCCGCCTGACTGCAAAGGCCCGCGCAACGACAGCCAAAAACAATTCTTCCTATTGACCCTTCATCTTTCAGGGTATACTGTGGCGCGCAAATGGCGGCTTTCTCCCTGTGGAAACGCGGCAATGTTTCCTGAGCCGCCGCACTGAAAATTGCTGACATCCCGCACGAACAGCCGCCGTGGACGCATGGGGCATACTCAGGACGCGGCCCCGCTGAGGCGGAGCATCTGCTCAGTGCGCAGCACCGGAGACTCTGTGGCGGAGTTTCCTTCAGCCTTTTACTCACCTTTGCCAGGAGGCTATTATGCATATTGCCGTGGGTCTGGGCAAACAAAGCGGAGAGGAGCGTTTGGAACGCCAGGGCATCAGCCGCCGCGATTTCATGAAATTCTGCACGGCGGTGGCGGTAACTATGGGCATGGGCCCGGCCTTCGCCTCGGATGTGGCCGCCGCTCTGACAGGCCGCCGCCCTTCGGTGGTCTACCTGCACGCCGCCGAATGCACGGGCTGTTCCGAAGCGTTGCTGCGCACCTATAAACCCTTCATCGACAGCCTGATCCTGGACACCATCTCTCTTGATTATCATGAAACCATCATGGCCGCCGCCGGCGAAGCCGCTGAAGAGGCTCTGCAACAGGCCGTCAACGGTCCCGATGGCTTCATCTGCGTGGTGGAAGGGGCTATTCCCACGGCTATGGAAGGCAAATACGGCTATATCAGCGGCCACACCATGTATGATATCTGCAAGGGCATTCTGCCCAAGGCCAAGGTTGTGGTCAGCATGGGCACCTGCGCCTGCTATGGCGGCGTACAGGCCGCCAGGCCCAATCCCACAGGGTCCAAGGGCGTCAACGACGCTTACGCTGATCTGGGCGTCAAGGCCATCAACATCGCCGGCTGCCCGCCCAATCCTCTCAATCTGGTAGGCACCCTCGTGGCCTTCCTGAAAGGCCAGAAAATTGAGTTGGACGAACTGGGACGCCCAACCATGTTCTACGGCCAGAGCGTGCATGATCTGTGCGAACGCCGCAAACATTTTGACGCCGGCGAATTCGCGCCCTCCTTCAATTCCGAGGAAGCCCGCAAGGGCTGGTGTCTGTATGAAGTGGGCTGCAAAGGCCCGCAGACATACAACAACTGTCCCAAGGCGCTGTTCAATCAGACCAACTGGCCGGTGGGCGCCGGGCATCCCTGCATCGGTTGCAGCGAGCCCGGCTTCTGGGACGAAATGACGCCGTTCTATCAGAACTAGGGGGAAGTTATGAGTGAAGTCATCAAAGCGCCCCAGAGCGATTACACCGGCCCGGTGGTGGTGGACCCGCTGACCCGTATTGAGGGGCATCTGCGCATTGAAGTGGAAGTGGAAAAGGGTAAAATCAAGGAAGCGCGCAGTTGCGGAACCCTGTTCCGCGGTCTGGAACTCATCCTCAAAGGCCGTGACCCGCGCGACGCCCAGCATTTTACCCAGCGCACCTGCGGCGTCTGCACCTATACGCACGCCCTGGCCTCCACCCGTGCTCTGGAAGATGCCATCAACAAACCCATCCCGGCCAATGCCACCTATCTGCGCAACCTGGTGCTGGGCATGCAGTTCCTGCATGACCATCTGGTGCATTTCTATGCCCTGCACGCTCTGGATTTTGTGGATGTGACCAACGCCCTGAAAGCGGACCCGGTCAAGGCGGCCAGCGTGGCAACCTCCATTTCCGCGCGCAAGGTCACGGCCGATGATTACCGGGCGGTGCAGTCCAAACTGAAAACCTTTGTGGACAGCGGCCAGCTCGGCCCCTTTGCCAATGCCTATTTCCTGGGCGGGCACCCGGCCTACACCCTGAGCCCGGAAGTCAACCTGATCGCCACGGCCGACTATCTGCAAGCCTTGCGCGTGCAGGTGGAGGCGGCGCGGGCTATGGCTGTTTTCGGGGCCAAAAACCCGCACACCCAGTTCACTGTGGGCGGCGGCGTGACCTGTTACGACGCCCTGACCCCCGAACGCATCAAGGAATTCAGGGAACTCTACAAAAAAACCCGCGCCTTCATTGAAAATTACTACATCCCGGATCTGCTGGCCGTGGCCGCCAACTACAAGGAATGCACCACCTACGGCGGCACGCGCAACTTCATGGCCTTCGGCGAGTTCCCGGCGGCGGGCGGAGAACGCGATCTGCAGAAGCGCTGGCTCAAGCCGGGCATCATTCTGGATCGCAAAATCGGCAATATTCAGGGCTTCGACGCGTCCAAAATAGAAGAGCATGTCCGCCACAGCTGGTACGAGGGCGATGCGGCCCTGCCGCCCTATCAGGGCGAAACCAAGCCCGCCTTCACCAAAATGGGCGATACGGACCGTTACTCCTGGCTCAAGGCGCCGCGCTACGACGGCATCTCCATGGAAACCGGCCCGCTGGCTCAGGTGCTGGTGGCCTACACCCAGAACCACAAGACCGTAAAGCCTCTGGTGGATCATGTGCTCAAGACCCTGAACATGGGGCCCGAAGCCCTCTTCTCCACTCTGGGGCGCACGGCCGCGCGCGGCATCGAAACCCTGGCCATTGCCCAGCAGATCGAAACCTGGCTGAACGAATACGAAGACAACATTGCCAAAGACAAGCAGATCGTGGAGAACTATGACGCGCCCAAGGACGCCAAGGGCGTGGGCTTCGTCAACGCGCCGCGCGGCGGACTCTCCCACTGGTTGCGTACTGATGCGGACGCCAAGATATCCAACTTCCAGTTGGTGGTGCCCACCACCTGGAACCTGGGCCCGCGGGACGCCAAAAACGTGCCCGGCGCGGCCGAGGAAGCCCTGGCGGGCACGCCGGTGGCCGATCCCAAGCGCCCGGTGGAGATTCTGCGCGTCATCCACTCCTTTGATCCCTGCATCGCCTGCGCAGTGCATGTGATTGACGGAGAAACCAACGAAGTGCACAAATTCAAGGTGCTGTAATGCGCAACGGCTGAAATGGAAGTGCATGCAAGGGCGGGGAGGCATCCCCGCCCTTTTTGAAAATAGCGCTTCATTTTTTATCTGCTGTCCCGCCCCATGTTCACGCATGCCATGCGTGACCAAACCTTTGCATTTTTCTCAGACGTCAGGAGGACGCGTGAACGACAAAAGAATACTGATTCTGGGCGTGGGCAACATTCTGCTGACGGATGAAGGCTTTGGCGTGCGGGCTGTGGAATATCTGAAAGCCCACTATCGCTGGCCCGAAGGAGTGCGCCTGATGGATGGCGGAACCCAAGGGCTGATGCTGATGCCTGAGCTTCTGGAGTGTGACTTTCTGGTGGTGCTGGATGTGGTGCTGGGGCCGGAAACGCCGGGCACAATCTATGTGCTGGAAGGCGAAGACCTCCGCAAAAGCCTGAGTTTCCGCGACTCCATGCATCAAACGGACCTGCTGGACACGCTGATCACCTGCCACCTGGCCGGGCACAGACCAGAGGCAGTGGTTATCGGCCTGCACCCCTTTGACTATCAGACCATGCAGGTGGGATTAAGCCAGCAGGCCCAGGCCCTGCTGCCGGAATTCTGCCGCAAGGCTGTGGAGGAAATGGCCCGACGCGGCATCCTGGCTGAATCCAGGGCAGATCAATGATTTATGGCAACAGTGCCACGGATATGACCTTGGAGCGCCTTTATCCCTTCCCGCTCTCCCTCCGCCACAGCTTCCTGATGCCCCTGCCCAGGGACGATTCCCGGTGAAAGGCCAGCAGGGGCAGCACAGCCCCGATGGCCAGAGCGCACATGATGAAAAAGGCGGTCAGGCCGTTGTAGACAATATCCACCAGCAATTCCTGACGCAGGGATATGGCTGCCGCGCCCAAAAACTGCATGATGGCCAGTATGGTCTTGTAGGCGAACATTCCCGGAATCATGGGCAGCAGCGCGGGAAAAACAAACATTTCCGCCGGTATATGCCAGCGGCGGGCGCAGGGCATGCTGCACAGCGAAATCAGCAAAGCAGCACAGAGCGAAGCGCTGGCTATGCCCACATCTTCCCGCAGCAAGGCAAAGCGTACCATGTGCCCCACGGCGGCAAGCGCCCCGGCCGTGAACAGCACCTTTTTGGGCGGATTGGAAATGACGGCGAAGCCCATAGCGGCCACAGCCGCGAAAAAACCATCGGCAGCTACTGCCGTCAGCAGCGTCACAAGGCGTTCACCCCCAGCAGGGCCATAGTCAGGGCCAGACCAAGAGCGATGCAGACAATCAGAATACTGGTCTGCACCATCCGTGAGAAGCCCATGAGCACATGCCCGTCCATAATGTCCAGCATGGCGTTGATCAGTGGAATGCCGGGGATCAGAAAGAGCACGCTGGTCGCCAGGGCGGTCTGCGGCGTTGAACCCCAGTGAAACAGCACGCCCGGCGCGGCCAGCATGGAAGCGCTGAAGGCGCAGCAGAAAAACACTATCTTGCCGTCCACCCGCCAGCGCACCAGAAGCTGACGCAGATAAAAAGCCCCCAGGGTGGCCGCAAACACCAGCGCCATGGCCGTGGCGTCGCCCTCAAACAAACGGCAGAAAGCGGCGTTGGCGCAGGCCGCCATAAGGCGCACACAGGCCGGATGGTATGACTGCCCGCACAGAATGGCATGGAAACGCCGCCGCGCTTCCTCCAGACTCAGGCACTCGTCCACAATACTCCACCCCAGCGCGTTCAGCCCCGCCACCTTCCGGAAATCCGGCACGCCGGCATCAATGGAGCCCACTGATGTGCGGCGTTCCCGCCCGTCCAACGAAGTGACAGAGAGCATGAGATGTTTGGGAAAGACCGCCAGATCCACCGCACAGCCAAAGGCCCCGGCAATGCGCGCGGCGTTGCGGTCCACACGCGCGGTCTGCGCGCCCAGGCCCAGCAATGCGGCACAGAAGAGCCGCAGAAAATCATTCACCTCTGCCACGCCGGGGGCCTGATCCGTTTGCGTTGCGGGCTGTCCATCTGAACTGCGGCTGGACGCATGTGAAAACGCGGCCTGGGTCGCGCTTTGCTGCAAAGATGCTGACACGGCGGAACTCTTACGCGAAACTTTCGCCATCCTGGAACACCCAATGCAGAATCCGCTTGTGTACGCGCAAACGGAACTCGGATTGGCGCACCAGTTGGGATGCCGGGCTGGAAAGCACTTTCTGATCCACAGGAATGGCCTCCACCGGCGAGGCGCTGAGCAGAAGGCGCGCCTCAGGATCTGCCTTGCCCATCAGCTCGGCGTCGAGCCGCCAGGGGCCAATCTCTTCACTACTCATGCCGCCCCGGCAGCCGGCCAGAACAAAATGGGCGCCTTTTACCGCCTCTTCGGGTGTGTCCACAAAGATCACCGGGCTTTGCAGACGGTCCGCCATAGCCTGAAGCGGGGCCGGGTCCAGATGCGGAGGCAGAGCCACGCGCAGACTGAAGGGAAACCAGGCCGTAGCTTCAATGATCGAATGAAGCGTGCCATTGGCGCAGCCCAGCCAGCCGGCGGTGACGCCCTGCAACTCGCGCGACGCGCGCAGCATGCAGGCGATGTCCGCCAGAGCATGGGCCGGATGCGCGTCCGGGCTGCCCGCGTTGATCACCGGAAAATTCACATTGGCCGCACGCATGTCCCAAGTGCTCACCGGCAGGCCGTAGGTATACAGGCAGTCCATATAATAGGCGAAAATCGGCATCAGATGTTCCTGATAGTCGTTCAGCTCCACGCGCCACGCGCCCTGCTGCTCGCCCTCGTACACCGTAAAGCCGCCCATCTGGCGTACGGCCGCCGTCACACAGAGCCGCTCAGGCAGGGAGTGCTGGGCGAAAATCAGCACCGCCACCCGTTCGGTCATGAAGTCGCTGCGCGATTTGGCGTCTGGAATGCCTATGGCCTGCTGCACCAGCAGCCAGCAGGCGCTTTCGCCCAGATCCCTGATGGTCAATACATGTCTTGGCATTGTTTCCTCCGTGACGGGCCGGCACGGACAAAACGCCGCGACCGGGCACAGCCGAACTGTAGCAAGCGGTTCCGGCCCTGTCCAGAAGGAGCAGACGCCGCAAAGCTGCGACGTCCCCGGATGCGGGCTTGGGTTTATGCCGGTTTTCAGCTATGCTGTGAAAATACTTCCTTGAGCGGCTCCCGCCGCTCCGGAGCGGACATATGAAGGCTTTTATTTTTGATCTGGACGGCACCCTGCTGGATACGCTTGCAGACATCGGCCGGGCCTGCAACGCGATTCTGGCCGCCCACGGCCACCCCACCCACCCCTTGACGGCCTACCGCCGCATGGTGGGCAATGGTTTCAGCCGCCTGGTGCGCAGCGCCCTGCCCCCGGCAGTCTTGCGCGATCTCGCGCCCGATGCGCTCGACGCCCTGGTGGATGAGGCCCGCCGCTGGTACGGACAGCATATGCGCGAGCATACCCGCCCCTATGACGGCATGCCCGAGGCGCTGGCCGAACTGGCCCGGCGCGGCCTGACGCTTGCCGTGCTCTCCAACAAGCCCGATGACTTCACGCGGGCGCTGGTCAGCCATTATTTCCCGCAGATTCCATTTGCGGACGTGCGCGGCGGACGGCCCGAAACGCCGCTCAAGCCCGATCCCACCGCTCCCGGAGCCATGCTCTCCCAATTGAATCTGGAGGCCGGGCAATGCTTTTATGTGGGCGACAGCGATGTGGACATGCTCACGGCACGCAATGCGGGCATGGTTTCCGTGGGCGTGGCCTGGGGATTTCGCGGCCCGGAGGAAGTGCGCGCCGCGGGCGCGCGGCATCTGCTAAGCACACCGGCGCAGTTGCCGGAACTGATATGATGTTTGACGTGAGGGAATCACATGAAACGGCCGATTATTGAAATCGACGAAGCAAAATGCAACGGCTGCGGCCAATGTGTGCTGGACTGCGCCGAAGGCGCGCTGGCCGTCATTGACGGCAAGGCCCGGCTGATCAGCGAAGTATTCTGCGACGGCCTGGGCGCATGCCTGAACTGTCCGCAGGGCGCGCTGACCCTGACCACGCGCGAAGCCGCGGAATTTGACGAGAAAGCGGCCCTGGCGGCCAAGGCCCGGCGCGAAGCTTCGGAGAGCGCGGCCGGCGGCTGCCCCGGCAGCGCCGCGCGCAGTCTGCGCCCTCTGGGCGCGCCAGCCGTTGCGGTCGCCAACACGACATTGCGGGCGGAATTGCCCACCTGGCCCATCCAGTTGCGGCTGGTGCCGTCGCAGGCCCCTTTTATGGACGGCGCGCATCTGTTGCTGGCCGCTCATTGCGCGGGCTTCGCCCTGCCCCGTCTGCATCAGGACTGGCTGCCGGGACGCGTGCCGCTCATCGCCTGCCCCAAGCTGGAAGACAATGCGCCGCTGCTGGAGAAGCTGACCGACATCCTGCGCGGCGGGCGCATAACCGGGCTCACTGTGCTGCGCATGAGCGTGCCCTGCTGCGGCGGACTGGAGCGCCTGGCCCGCGAAGCCCTGAACAGGGCCGGACGCGACCTGCCTCTGGAAAGCCGTGTGGTCGCCCTGGGCTGATTTGTCCAGAGCCGTGTACCGCTGGAAAATTCGTGATGCGTCTTGACAAAACATAGCTGGTAACTATGGTTTAAACATGGCGCGACACGACCACGCGATACCTTGAGATAACCAGTCTTTGCGCTTTTGCAAGGCTTTGCAAAGGATTTTGGCCATGCCCATCAAGATTCCCGCTGATCTCCCGGCCCGCACCGCTCTGGAAGGCGAAAACATTTTTGTGATGACCGAGGACCGCGCCCGGCAGCAGGACATCCGGCCTCTGGAAATCGTGATTGTCAATCTGATGCCCACCAAGATCGCCACGGAAACGCAATTGCTGCGCCTGCTGGGCAATTCGCCCATTCAGGTAAACATCACCCTGCTGCGCACGGCGGCGCATGAATCCAAAAACACGCCGCTGCGCCATCTGGAGCGATTTTACAAGACTTTCGCCGAAATCCGCCACCGCAGCTTCGACGGCATGATCGTCACCGGCGCGCCGGTGGAGCATCTGCCTTTTGAGGATGTGGACTACTGGCAGGAACTGCTGGAAATCATGACCTACGCCCAGGGGCATGTCTATTCCACGCTCTATCTCTGCTGGGCGGCCCAGGCGGCCCTGTACCACTTCTACGGGGTGCCCAAGCACATTCTGCCGGCCAAGATATCGGGCATATTCTGCCATGAGGTTCTCCATCCGGAATGCCGCCTGTTCCGGGGATTTGACGACGAATTTCTGGCGCCGCACTCACGCCATACCGAAGTGCGCGCCGAGGATGTGCTCAAGGCGCCCAATCTGCGCGTTCTGGCTCAATCCGGCGAGGCCGGACTGGCCCTGGCGGAGAGCCTGGATCACAGCCAGGTGTTCATGACCGGACACCTGGAATACGACCGGGGCACACTGGACGCCGAATATCGGCGAGACCTGGGCAAGGGGCTGAACCCCGGACTGCCCAGGCACTATTATCCCGGCGACAATCCCTCGGCCATGCCGCTGATGACCTGGCGGGCCCATGCCCACCTGTTCTACAGCAACTGGCTCAACTATTATGTGTATCAGGAAACCCCCTTCAGTCTCACGGCCATTTCCCGGAGCCGCGCGGCAGGGGAGGAATAATCGACCGGACTCCTGACCGGCGTCATGAGGTGCTGCCTATGCGTTTTTCCACCAGAACCCGCTACGGTTTGCGTTTTTTACTGCGACTGGCGGCCCAACCCAAGGGCAGCCTGCTGCAACTGGGCCAGGTAGCCCGTGAGGAAAACATCTCCTCAGGCTATCTGGAGCAGATCGTCCGGGCTCTCAAGCCTCTGGGCATTTTGCGCGCTGTACGCGGCTCGGGCGGCGGCTACGCTCTGGCCAAGGCCCCGTCCCAAATCACTATGGAAGATGTATTCCTGCATCTGGAGGGCGAAATCGCGCCGGTGCGCTGTCTGACCAAGGGGAGATGTTGCCTGCGTGAGACACAATGCTCCACGCGCGGCTTCTGGAAAGAACTGGACAGCCACATTCGCGGTTTTTTACAACAACACACCCTTCAGGAAATCATAGAATCTGAGAAGCGTTCCGCTTCAGGAGGCAATTATGTGGAATTATAGCGATGCCGTGCATGATCATTTTCTGCACCCGCACAACGCCGGTCCCCTGGCTGACGCCAACGCCGTGGGCGAGGTGGGCAGCCTGGCCTGCGGCGACGCCCTCAAGCTCTATCTGAAAATCAACGGTGAAGGCGTTATTGAGAATGCCGGCTTTGAAACCTTCGGCTGTGCCAGCGCCATCGCCTCCAGCTCCGTACTCACGGACATGATCAAGGGCATGAAGGTGGACGACGCGCTCAAGCTCACCAACAAGGACATTGCCAATGCTCTGGGCGGCCTGCCCAAGCAGAAGATGCACTGCTCCGTCATGGGCCAGGAGGCTCTGGAGGCGGCCATCCGTCAATGGAAAGGCGAACCGCCCGTGCCCCACGCCCACGAAGAGGGCAAGCTGGTGTGCAAATGCTTCGGCGTCACAGACGCCCAGATTATCCGCGCCGTCCGCGAGAATAATCTGAAAACCGTGGAGGAAGTGACCAATTACACCAAGGCCGGCGGCGCGTGCGGCGACTGTCTGGATGAAATCGCCGAAATTCTCGCCGCCGAGCTCAAGCAGAAGCCGCTGACCGAGCTCAAGCCCAGGCCGCGCATGACCAATGTGCAGCGCATGCAGCAGGTGCTCAAGACCATTGATGAGGAAATCCGGCCCCAGCTCGCGGCTGACGGCGGCGACATCGAACTGGTGGATGTGGACGGCAAGCGGGTGACGGTTTCCCTGCGCGGGCGCTGTTCGCAGTGCCGTTCCAGCGAGGTGACCATACGCAATCTGGTGGAGCGCCTGTTGCGCGAGCATGTGGAGCCCGACATCGTGGTGGAGGAGGCATAAACCATGAAGACCATCTATCTCGACAACAACGCCACCACAGCCGTGGCCCCTGAAGTGCTCGCGGCCATGCTGCCCTATCTTGGCGAACTGTACGGCAACCCCTCCAGCATGCACAGCTTCGGCGGCCAGGTGGGCGAAGCCGTGGATACGGCCCGCGAGCGCATGGCCGCCCTGCTGGGCGCGCATCCGGATGAGATCATTTTTACCTCCTGCGGTTCGGAAAGCGACAATACGGCCATCTGGTCCGCCCTTCAGACGCAACCGGAAAAGCGTCACCTGATCACCACCCGCGTGGAGCACCCGGCGGTGCTCAATGTGGTTCAGTACTGGGAGCGCCAGGGCTATCATGTGACCCTGCTCGGCGTGGACGGCAAAGGCCGCCTTGATCTGGACGAATACGCCGCCGCCCTGTCCGACGACACGGCCCTGGCGTCTATCATGTTCGCCAACAATGAGGTGGGAGACATCTACCCCATTCAGCGTATGGCTGAAATGGCCAGGGAGCGCGGCGTGCTCTTTCACACCGACGCGGTGCAGGCCGTGGGCAAAACGCCCATTGACCTGCGCCATCTGCCGGTGGACATGCTGTCCCTGTCCGGGCACAAGATTCATGCGCCCAAGGGCATCGGCGTACTCTATGTGCGCAAGGGCGTGCGCTTCCGCCCCTTTTTGCGCGGCGGCCACCAGGAACGGGGCCGGCGGGCAGGCACGGAAAACGTGCCCTACATCGTGGGTCTGGGCATGGCCGCTCAACTGGCCAGCGATCACATGCAGGAAGAGCGCGTCAACGTGGCCCGACTGCGCGACAGGCTGGAAAACGGCCTGCTGGAGCGCATTCCGGACTGCATGGTCAACGGAGATGTGGAAAACCGCCTGCCCAACACCAGCAATATCGCATTCAAGAATGTGGAGGGTGAAGCCATCCTGCTGATGCTCGACCGTCTGGGCATCTGCGCCAGCTCCGGTTCTGCCTGTACTTCGGGCAGTCTGGAGCCTTCGCATGTGCTCAGGGCCATGGGCCTGCCCTTCAACTACGCCCACGGCTCGGTGCGCCTTTCTCTCTCCCGCTACACCACGGAAGAGGATGTGGAGTATGTGATTGAAAATTTCCCAGGCGTCATTGAAACTCTGCGGGCCATTTCTCCCTTCAAGAACTGAGCGGCCCCGCTTTGCCGATGCCGGAGGGATATGCCCTCCGGCGTTTTTTACGCCTTTCCCGCTGCCCTGCCCGAGTCCGCCATTGCGTCAGTCCGACCGGTTGCGGACAGTCGGCTCCGCGCAGCCCCGTGCCGGCTTCAGGCCACGTTCCGGCCTTTTCCGGCGGCCAGCGCGCGCCTTTGCTTTCTGTCCAGCAATCGCTGATTGGAGCTGCCCCGAAAAGGCAATTCCAAATCCCGCAAAGCTTCCACATACGGTCCGTCGATAAGCAGATCAGTCAATTCCAGCAGGCGGGCGATATCCGGCTCATGGCCGCGTTCCGTCCGCGCCAGCAATGTTTCATAGGTATAGCCGGTATAGGTGACTACATCGCCGCCCCTGGCGCGGATCTTTTCGGCCACAGCGCAGAGCGCGCCGGCCTGGAGGAAGGGTTCGCCGCCGGAAAATGTGATGCCGGACAGCAGCGGATTTTCGTCGTAGCGCGCGAGAATTTCTTTCACATCACAAAAAAAACCGCCCTTGCGGTCGTGCGTTTCCGGATTATGGCAGCCTTTGCAGGAGTGCGGACAGCCCTGGGTGAACAGCACCAGGCGCAAGCCCGGACCATCCACAATGGATTCCTCCACCATGCCGGACAAACGCAATGGCGTCGGGCCCGGCATGGTGGAAGTGACGCCGTGCTCAGGCATGCCGAACCCGGTCCTGCTCCTCGGCTCGCTTGGCATTATTGAAGCGGTCCAGGGTACCCACCAGATAGCCGGTAATTCGGCGGATGCGCTCAAAGCCCACGCCCTGGCCCACCATTTTCTGTTTTGCTTTCGTTTCTTCAAACAAACGCGATTCCATCAGCATTGCCGCAGTCTCCTTTTTATTCTCAGAGCAAAGCAGAGCGGTGTAAAGTAACCCGCTCCAACGTTATATAATGTTCTCGCCCGGTTCCGAAGAACCGGGATGCCTCGGCGGGGCCATACGCCCTTGTCCGCTTATTCCCATTTGGGGGTCTGCGGAAATTTTCTGCGCAGTTGGCGCAACGTTTCCAGGCTCACGCCCTCGCCCTCGCGGCGACCGCAACGCGGGCAGACATCATTGATGACGCCCGTATAGCCGCAGATGGGGTCGCGATCCAGGGGATGGTTAATGGAGCCATAGCCTACGCCCTGATCATGCATGTAACGGATGATCCGCTCAAAGGCCTGAAGATTTTTGCAGGTGTCTCCGTCCAGTTCCACATAGGTTATGTGCCCGGCATTGGTCAGGGCATGATAGGGCGCTTCCAGTTGAATCTTTTTAAAGGCCCTGATGGGATAGTAAACCGGCACATGGAAGGAATTGGTATAGTAGTCGCGGTCCGTGACGCCGGGAATGCTGCCGTAGCGCTCCCGATCCAGGGCCACAAAGCGCCCGCTGAGGCTTTCCGCCGGAGTGGCGATAAGCGAGAAATTCAGACCGGTCTTTTCCGCCTCTTCGTCGGCGCGGCGGCGCATGTGCCCGACGATCTCAAGACCCAGCTTCTGCGCCTCATCACTTTCGCCGTGGTGCGCGCCCAGCAGGGCCTTGAGGGTTTCGGCCAGCCCGATAAAACCCACAGTCAGGGTGCCGTGCTTGAGCACTTCGCCGATGCTGTCATCCCAGTCCAGCTTGCCGGAGTCCAGCCAGATGCCGTTGCCCATGAGGAAGGGATAATTGCGCACCTTCTTGCCGCTCTGAATCTTGAGCCGGTGCAGCAACTGGCGGAATGCCAGATCAATCTTTTCATCCAGCAGGGCGTGAAATTTGTCCACATCGCCGCGAGCCTCCAGGCCCAAACGAGGCAGATTCACGGACGTAAAGCTCAGGTTTCCGCGCCCGCAGGTCACCTGGCGTTGCGGGTCGTACACATTGCCCAGCACGCGCGTGCGGCAGCCCATATAGGCGACTTCACTGTTATAGTCGCCCTCCCTGTAATACTTCAGGTTGAAGGGCGCGTCGATGAAGCTGAAATTGGGGAAGAGGCGTTTGGCCGAAGTCTCCATGGCCAGCGTGAACAGATCGTAGTTGGGATCGCCAGGATTGTAGTTGACCCCCTCCTTGACCTTGAAAATCTGCACCGGAAAAATGGAGGTTTCGCCGTTGCCCAGTCCGGCCTGAGTGGCAAGGAGCAGGTTTTTCACCACCATGCGACCCTCGGCGGAAGTGTCTGTGCCATAATTGATGGAACTGAACGGCACCTGGGCTCCGGCGCGGGAATTCATGGTGTTCAGGTTGTGGATCAGGGCTTCCATGGCCTGATACACGCGGCGATCCGTATTGCCCAGGGCCTCCTCCACGGCATAGCGGTGGGCGCGTCCGGCCAGTTCCCGCCACTCCGCGGGCGCGTGCTCAGCCAGGGCGCGGGCCAGCGCCTCGGCCCCGGGCCCGTCCGTGGCGGCAGCCGGACTCAGGCCGGCTGCATCCAGCAGTTGCGCCGCCAGCGTCCCGGCCGAGGCGGCATCCAGGTCGCCCGCGATACGCAGACAGGCGCAGAAGGCCTTGCGATATTCCTTGGCGTAGGTTTTGGTCACGCCGGGCGCCATGGCAAAGTCAAAGTGCGGCACGCTCTGGCCGCCGTGCATTTCATTCTGGTTGGCCTGAATGGCAATGCAGGCCAGAGCCGAATAACTTTCAATGGAATTGGGTTCGCGCAGATAGCCGTGCCCGGTGGAGAAGCCGTTTCTGAACAGCGGAATCAGGTCAATCTGGCAGCAGGTTTCCGTGAGCATGTAAAAATCTTTGTCATGGATGTGGATGTCGCCGTTGGCGTGCGCGGCCGAGGCGTCCTTGGGCAGAATGTAGTTGTCGATAAAAAACTTGGAACCCTCGGAGCCGTATTTGAGCATGGTGCCCATGGCCGTGTCGCCGTCGATATTGGCGTTTTCCCGCTTGATGTCCTCCCGGATGGCCGGGGAGTACGTCAGCTTTTTGTAAATATCCATGAGATACGATTCCGCGTTGCGTATCTTGGCATGCTCGGCGCGGTAGAGAATATAGGCCTTGGCGGTTTTGGCGTAATCGTACTGGATGAGGCTTTCCTCCACCACGTCCTGAATTTCTTCCACATGGCGAAGATGGCGCTCATCCAGCTTTTTGCAGACTTTTTCCGTGACAAAGAGCAGATCCGTGGGGGACATGTCCTCGCCGCCCACGGCCTGATTGGCCTTGGTGATGGCGTTGAGAATCTTGACGGAATCAAAGGGCGCGGACGTACCGTCCCGTTTGGTGATGGCGGCGGGCATGAAACACTCCGGGCATGGGGGCTGGCATGGTAAAAACACCTCCCGCCAGAAAACGGGAAGAGGAGGACGCTTGTCCTCAATGTCGAACCTGTCGGCAAAAGCCCCGTTGCCGATGGCCCATCCAGAAAAACGAGAGAACGAAAGCAGGTCTTCCGGCTTGCCGGCTCACTTTTCGGCCTTCCCGGCACAAGTCCAGTGGCGCGCGGGGAAAAGCGGCATCAGTTCGGCGTACGGCGGCGGGTCCGCTCCCGATTTGAACGGGATTCCCTATGAAGCCCCGAGGGGCGCTTCCGTCGTGTAAAAGTAGTCAAAACACTGCCCTTCGTCAATGCGGCCAGGGCAATCGCACAGGGCAATCGCATGAAGGTCAGGCCGCCGGTTTGTCCATTAACGCCTCGCATAAAAAGTCATCATCCCGGAGGCAGCAACTGAACATCCTTATAAAAGAGAACAGACGCGCGTCTCAAAGCGTCCATGACGCCTTATCTGTTGTTTGGCATTCAGAAATTTCCACCGATTGCCGCTGGCGCTGGACGCAGGGATTTGTGGCCGGGCTGCGGCGCTTGAACTTTATGGCCCGCAGCGATATGCTTATGCCGCCAAAAATTTTACAACACAGGCGCGCTTCGTCACACGCCCTCGTTTCTGCTAAGGACAGACTATGCCGCTTATTCGCAAGAGCCTGCTCCAACTCACCTTTTCCGGCGCGTATCTGTTGCGCTGGAACGACAAGCTGCGCCCTGTGGAACTGCTGGAAATTGACAAGCAGGCCCACAAAATGCTGCTGGCCTGCGTGCTCTGGCACGAAAATTCGCGCGACCTGCCGGCAGACCGACGTCTGGCCCTGGCCCGCGCCATCATTGAGGGCGGCTTGTTCGATTATTTCTATCGCCTGATCATCACGGACATCAAGCCGCCGGTCTTTTACAAGATCAAGGAAAATCCCGCCCACTACCGCCAGCTTACCGAGCATGTTCTGACCCGGCTGGAGCCGGTGCTCGCCCCGCTGGGAGATTTCTGGAAGCGCATGCGGGCCTGGCATCTGCACGGCGACGAAAACGGGCTGGATCGACGCATTCTCACGGCGGCCCATTTGTACGCCTCTCAGTGGGAATTCCATCTCATCAAGCCGCTCAACGGTTTTGACGATGAAATGGACGACATTGATCTTTCCTTTGTGGAACGGCTGGATACATTCCGCGACCTCAGGGGCATGGAGGCCATTCTCACGCCCAGCACGGCCCTGGCCAGACTGGCCAACCTGTGCGGCCAGCTGCGTTTCCAGATCCGCTGGACCCAGGCCCCGCGCATCCCGGCCACTTCGGTGCTGGGGCATATGTTCATTGTGGCCGCCTTCGCCTATTTTTTCAGCCTTTCGGTGAATGCCTGCACGGCCAGAGCCAACAACAACTTTTTCTGCGGCCTGTTTCATGACCTGCCGGAGCTGCTGACCCGCGACATCATTTCCCCGGTCAAGCAGTCCGTGGCCAGTCTGCCGCTGATCATCAAGGAGTATGAGGAGGCGGAACTGGAACGGCGCATCTTCGGCCCTCTGCGCCGGCAGGGCTTCGGCCCCCTGGTGGAGCGCATTTCCTACTATCTGGGGCTGAGCGTTGGTTCGGAATTTCAGGAATGCCGGCGGGAGGGCGACCGCGTCTTCAGGGTGGAGGGCTTTGAAGCGCTTCAGCGCAGCGCCAACCGCGATGATCTGGACCCCAAGGACGGCCAGATGCTCAAAATCTGCGACTGGCTGGCCGCCTTTCTGGAGGCGCACAGCTCCATCCGCAACGGGGTTTCCTCACCGCATCTGCAGGAAGCTCAGGCCCGGCTCAAGGCCAAACTCTGCGAAAGCCCGCTGGAGTGTCTGCAACTGGGCGCTTTGCTGGCCGACTTCGATTAAAGCATTTCTCTGATGAAATCAGGTGCATGCTCTGTTGGCCGCGCAGGCGGACAACCACGCCGAATGAGCGCTGAAAAGCGCGCTTTTCAGGCTCAATGCAGCGCCGTTTTTGAAAGGGCGGCCTTTCAAAAACAAAATGCTCTTAGGATTGAAGGCGTCCAAGCCTACGCCGCGCCTAACATGCTCTTTCAGGAAGCGCAAGGTATACCAGCCATGAACAAAACCATCCCCACCCTGTTTCCCACGCTGGCGGCACTTCTGCTGGCCGCGCTCTGCCTGCTGTGGCCGGGCCAGGCCACGGCCCTGACGGTCTCCAAAAGCATGCCCCTCTATGCCCGTGATATGGAGTTTTATTATCAGCGCACGCACCCCGAAGTGCTGCCCGGCATTCTGCGCACATTTGACGCCCAGGGCGTACTTGCTCAGGGAGAAAAACGGCTGATGGTGGCCGCCTTTCTGGCCGAGGCGTTGCGGCGTGACCCTTCAGCGCGCCACCGCCTTCTGCCGCCGCCGGACACACTGAGCCGCAACGGCAGGTTCACCCTGGCCTGGATGATCCACCTGGCCGGGCTGCCCGATGAAGAAAGCCTGCTGGCCGGGCTGCTCACCCCGGAGGACGCCCCCCTGCCGAATCAGATTCGGAACAGCCCCGCTTTGCTGGCCCAATGGGACATTTATGCGGAAAAATCTGTCCTGCAGATGTACTGGGCGGCGTTTCTGGCCTCAGGCGACACGGCCTATCTGGACAGCATCATCAATGCCGCCCTGCGTTACGCCCGCCTCAACGCCCGGGGTCGCCAGCGGGAGGAGGCTTTTCCGGTCTGCGCGGCGGCGGCCGCATCACTGTATGAACTGGCCCCACGCCATGCCGCGGTGCAGGCCCGCATCGAACAGGCGCTTGAAGGCTGTTCCGGCCCGGAAGCCGACACCTTGCGGATCATTCTGCGCCGAAAGTCGCCCAGCGGCGTCTGAAGCCGCGCGGCGGATCACACCTCAAAACGTTTGGGACAGGCCAGACAGCAGGCGTCGGGCACATTGTTCGCCAGCGCGGCGCGAAATGCCCTGAAAGACTCGCCATTCCACAGTTCCCAGGCGTCGCCGTCACGCGCGTTGCCGAAAGTCCGGCGGCGCGCGCCGTCTTCTTCGGCGGGCACATTAAGATATACACAGGGCGAAAGCGCGCCGTCGGCGTCCACATACAGACTGCGGGTCACGTTTTCACGGCAGCCGCCCGCGTCCGCCACGGCCTGTGGGCCGGGAAGCGCGTAATAAATCTCTCGCCCGTCCGTTGCCGCCTCGGCGGCGGCCCGCTCCAGTACCGCGCGGGCGCGGGCTATCTTGTCCGTCTCTTCCGGCGCAAAGGCCAGAACCGCCTGTTGCGGCGCGGCAATGTAATCCAGCGTGCTGACCACCGCCATGCGCACATCCAGTTTTTCCATAAGTCGGGGCAGGCCGGCCGCAGCCTCAACCCTGTCGGCCAGCAGCAGATAGGCCAGATGAACTTCCGGAGTGTTTTCCCCGGATGCGCCGCGCCCAGCCCCCTCTCGTTGAGCGGCTCGAACCAGGCGGATGGCCTCGCAAACCCGCTCAAAGGGCACGCCGGCCCGCGCCGCGTTGGAGGCCGCATCCGTGCCCGCAAGGGAAAAAGCCAGCATGTCCATGCCGCTCTGCACAAGACGCGCGGCCAGCTCAGCGTCCATGCGCAGACCACAGGAAGTGCTGGAAACCTCACAGCCCGCCTTGCGGGCCAGAGCCACGAAATCAAAAAAACGGGGATGCAGCAGGGGTTCCCCCCAGCCCTGAAGGTGCGCCCGGCCTGACCGACGCAGCAAGGGCCAAAGCGCCGCGAAAACCTCGTCAGGCATATGGCGCGAACGCCAGCTTGCGGCCTGTGTGGTATGCGGGCAGTAAACGCAACGTCCGGCACAGTGCGAGGTCACTTCCACCTGTACGCAGTCCAGGGGGCGTTTTTCGCCCAGAAACAGCTCGCGCAGGCGCTCGCCCAGGCCGGGCGCGCGAAAGCCGGGATTCTGTAACGGATCAGTTTCGGACATGACCATCTCCACAAGCAGGGCGGCGCGGCTCACCGCCCCAGCAGGCGCGCCAGCCAGCCCTTCTTTTGCAGGGTCCAGGAAGTTTCCACGCAGGGCAGAAAGACGCTGGCGCCCCATTTTTTCTTGAAAAAGGCCACGCCAGGATGAATGCCCAGCCCCAGATTGAGCAGACTGTGGCCGCGCTTCACCCCTTCGGCCGCCAGGGCGGCCAACAGCGCGTCCGCCGTGCCCGGCGGCGCGTCGGGACGACGAAAGGCGAACATATAGAAAGCCGTGGAAAAGGAACTGTAATCGCCGATGGCGCACCCCACCAGAACACCGTCAGCCCGACGGGCGGAAAACAGGCGGGCCTGCGGCGCGGCGACCAGATAGGCGGCCAGATGCCGGAAAATATGGACGCTGCCCGGCTCCAGCGCATTGGCTCGGGCGCGGCAGAAATCCTCCACCAGAGCCGTGTGTTCCGCTGTCCAGGCGTCGGCGCCGCCCTGCTCTGTGACCACCTCCCGCGCGGCGCGGCGCAGCATGTTGCGCAATTTCTGCCCGGCGGGCGGCAGGGGCAGGGGCAGGGACCAGAAGGCGTCCTCGCTACCTGGGGCTTCGGGCGGCGCGGCATGGGGCCGGGCGGCGGCCAGCACCGTGATGCGGGAAAGCCCGGGCAGGGCCAGGGCTTCTTCCACGGCCGCGTCCACAGCACGCGCGTCGCGCGGGTCGCTGGAAGGGTAGCCGACAAGCACCACTTCGCCTTCGCCCAGATGGCCCACGCATTCTCCGAACAGACGGGGGCGCAGGCCGGACACGGCCCCCACATAGGGCAAAAGCTGCTCCGGCGTCACGGCCTGAGCCGTGATACGGGCAAGCCCGGCGGTCGACAGCCCTCCCCCGCTTCCTGACATGACGCGCGGCGTCACCAGCGCACCTCCCGCTCACGCCGCCAGAGGGCGCGCAGTTTGTGCGAGAGGCCGGGCAGGCAACGTCGCACGCTGAAACCGTCTTCGGCCAGCATATGGCGCAGATTGACCATATGGGCCGCGCCCACAAAAACCGCACAGCGGCCTTCCTCCAGATACGGGCGCATGCGCTCCCGGAAGCGCTGATCGCGGATAGTGACCACATGGCCCGTGCGCGTGGGAAATTCCGCGCTGGAACCCATCATCCGCTCAAGATCCCCGGCCAGATAGGCCCGCATGTTGCGGCGGGACAGCGCATTCCAATCATGACAGGCGCGCAGATACTGCAGCACCCGCTCCACGGGCACAGAATCCAGCGAAGCCAGTTGCTCTTCAAGATTTTCCATGCCGATCACATTCTTGCCCATGTCGTGCGCCACGCGCCAGGCCTCCATATCCACAGAGCCGCGCCAGCCGCGCCGCTCCAGAAAAGCCGTCCAGAGGGAGAAAAAAGCGCACCAGGGCCGCGCGTGGCCTAAAAGCCAGCGCACGTCCGCCTTGCGCGCGGCCTCCATGCCCAGCCAGCGAACCAGCGTCCCTTCCGGCCCGCGCACCACCCGTTCCAGGCGGCGGATGTCCCTTTCCTCAAGCATATCCAGCAGGGGCTTGTGATCCGGCGGCGGCGTTTTGCCGTACCGATCCACAGCGGCCAGAAAGTCCTCGTCCAGCGGGCCTTCAAACAGCACATTGTCCACCTTGCGGAACAGACGGGTGAAGGACGCCTCAAACGAATAGCAGAAAAAATGGGCCGTGCCGCCGATCCAGGACTGTCTGCCGTTTTTCTCCACCTCCCAGAGCATGGCAAAGGGCCGCTGGGGGGGCCGCGCATCCTCCAGGGAAGGCGACGGCGCGGCGGCGGCCCGCAGCAGAGCCAGGGTCAGGGCGCGGGCCGTGTCTTCATGCGCGTCTTGCGGCTTTTCCTCCCAGGCGGCCATGACGTAAGGCAGGTAGGGCCGGCCGCCCCATTTGCGCTTGAAGCGCAGAATGCCTTCATTGACGCCCAGCCCCAGATGGATATAACGCTTGCCCGCCGTGCGGGCATTTTCCAGCATGACGGCGAACAGCAGATCCGCCGCGTGGGGCGCGTAGTGCGCGCGCGAATGCGCGCCAAGCACATAGGAAGTGAATTTCTCAGGCGCGTAATCCAGCAGCAGACAAGCGACCAGGCGGCCTTCCCCGTCCCAGGCGTTGAGCAGGCGCAGATGACCCTCCGCCTCGGCCAGAGCTTCGGGCGTGCGGGCATACAGTTCCCGCACATGCGGGGCCAGGGGGCTGCCCTCCTTCCGGTCCGCGCGGCCCATGAACTCCGCCCAGAGTCGCCGATGGTTCGGCGTAAATTCGCCGCTTTCCTCCACCCGCAAGGCTGCCGCCGCGCGGCGCAAGGGGCCGCGCAACCGGGCCGGAGGCGCGGCCCCTGCCGGCAGCAGGTAAAAGCGGTCACGGTCCACAATATGGCCATGCAGACGCGGCGGCAGATCCGGCCCCACGGCCCAGCAGTTTGTGGCTCCGCTTTTTTTCAGCGCTTCGGCAAGAGCCGCCTCAAAGTTCGCGTGGCTGTATCGACCGCGCAGGGGGTAAGCCACGGCCATGAGCCAGTCTGCGGCGGCCATAAAAAAATACGGCCCCACACAGAAGGGCGCGCCCTGAGACATGGCCCGCATCAGCGGCAGGGAATGCTCCGGCACACGGGCCAGTGTATTTATCTGAGCGAGAAAATCAGTTTCCATACAATTGCCAATGTTTTCGGCACAAGGCTTACACGTTCGCCAACCCCGGCAGCACGCCGCGGGCGGGCAAAAAGGCAGAGTGTTGACAGGCCCCAGAGCATTTTGCTTTTGAAATGCTGCCATTTCAAAAACGGCGCTGCCGTCAATGAGCCTGAAAAGCGCGGTTTTCAGGCTCATTGGGCGCGGGCATGCGCTCTCGCGCCCGCCGGAGCGAATGCCTTTTTCAAAGGCAAGTCTCTCTAATGCGCGGCGCCCCAATCATGCCCTACCCCCCAGTCCACCACCAGCGGCACGGAAAGCGCCTCGCCACCGGGGGCCACCGCGGCCATCAGGGCGGCCACCCGTGCGCCGGCCTCAGGGGCGGCGTCCTGCGGAGCTTCCAGCAAAAGTTCGTCATGCACCTGCAACAGCAGGCGGGCGTCCATGCGCCGCAGTTCCCCGTCATGAGCCACGGCCAGCATGGCCAGCTTGATGATGTCGGCCGCCGACCCCTGAATGACCGTATTGATGGCCTGCCGCCGGGCCAGGGCAAATGCCTGACCATTGGCCGAAAGAATATCGGGCAGCAGACGGCGGCGACCGCCCAGGGTGGTCACATAACCCTGGCGCTTGGCCGTGGCCTCCACCTCTTCATAAAAATGTTTGAGGCCCGTGAGCCGCTCGAAATAGCGGGCAATGAACTCCCTGGCCTCGGCGCTGCTGATCTTGAGTTCCTGCCCCAGCTTCTGCGCGCCCATGCCATAGATCAGACCAAAGTTGATGGTCTTGGCGTTGCGGCGCTGATCCGGATTAACGGCGTCGGCGGGCAGATCATAAACCAGGGCGGCGGTGCGGGCGTGAATGTCCTCCCCCTGGCGAAAGGCGTCCAGCAGGGCCGCATCCTGGGACATATGGGCCAGCACGCGCAGTTCCACCTGCGAGTAGTCGGCGGAAACCAGCGTGCGACCCGGTCCGGCGATGAAGCAGGCCCGCATGCGCTTGCCCAGCGGGCCGCGCACCGGAATATTCTGGAGATTGGGATTGCTGGAGGAAAGCCGCCCGGTGGCCGTGGCCTTCTGGTTGAAGGTGGTGTGGATGCGGCCCTGCCCGTCCACCAGACGCGGCAACGGGTCCAGATAGGTGGAGCGCATTTTTTCCAGCTTGCGGAACTGCAAGATGCTGTCCACCACACTGTGGCGTCCGGCCAGCTTTTCCAGGGTCTGCTGGCTGGTGGAGGCCTGCCCGCCCCTGGTCTTGCGCGGTGAGGGCAGCTTCAGCGTATTGAACAGTACCTCGCCCAGCTGCTGGGCCGAGCGGATGTTGAAGGTCGTGCCTGCCGCCGCATGCACCTCGGCGGTGAGGCGGTCCAGCTCGTGCTGCACGTCGGACAGAAAAGCCTGGAACGCCGCGGCGTCAATAGCCACGCCGCGCCCTTCCATCTCGGCCAGCACCGGCGTGAGGGGCAGTTCCAGAGCGTTGTACAGGTCGCGCAGGCTGTCGCGGGCCAGGCGACTTTCCAGCGCTTCGGCCATGAGCAGCGCCAGGCGCGCAGAACCGCCACCCTCGTTGTTCAGAGCGGTTCCCCAGCGCGCGGCCAGCCTTGGCCAGCCGTAGTCGCTTTCTTCAGGATTAAGCAGATAGGCGGCCAGGCCAAGATCAAAACAGCGCGGCGACGCTTCGCCCAGAAGCAGATCGCGCCAGCAGGGCGCGGCCACAAGCAGCGATTTGAGATCGGCCACCACCAGTTGGCGGGCCGCTTGCAGCCAGGCGCAGAGGGCGTCCATGCGACCGGTCCAGCAATATTCCTCCACCCCGGACAAGACATCGCCCACGGCCAGGTACGGCGGATGTTTGGGGCCCCGCGGCCAGATCAGGGCTGCCGCGCGGCCCGTGCAGTCCGGCAGGGCGGTCGCGTCGGCCAGTTCGGGGGCCAAGGGCTCACCCACCGCTTCCAGCAGGCTCATCTGCGCGCCCGCGCGGGTCTGGGACCGCGCCGCGCCGTCAGACGGTACGATGGCGGCTGAAGCTTTTTCTCCTCCGCTCTTCCGCGTGGCGGCCTCCGCGGAAGTTGCGTGGGCGGTCTGCTCCATCGGCGGAACGGCTGGCTCATCCTCGCTCTGGCGGCGCAACAGGGCGGCCATTTCGCGGCGCAGGGCAAAAAGTTCAAATTCTTCGGAAAGGGAGCGGCATTGGGGCACGTCCAGCGGCTGCACGGCCAGATCGGCCAGCTCCAGATCTGCGCAGGCATGAAGAGAAAGGGTGGTCAGCCTGCGCCAGATGAACATGTCCTCAAGATGATCGCGCATCTTGTCCTGAACCTTGGGCGGCAGCAGAGCAAAATGATCCCGAATGTCCTCCAGGCTGGGGCAGATTTCAAAAATCTGGCGCGCGGTCTTGGGGCCGATGCCCGGCACGCCGGGGATATTGTCACTGGCGTCGCCCACCAGGGCCTGCACATCGGGCCACTGGGCCGGGCTTACCCCGCTTTCGGCCCGGAATTCTGCCTCGCTGAGCAGTTTTTCCTCGCGCGCCGCCGGATCCCACATATAGACGTTGGGGCCAAGGCATTGTTTCAGATCCTTGTCGCCGCTGACGATGACGACCGGATGCTCCGCGGAAAAACGGGACGCCAGGGAGGCTATGCAGTCGTCGGCCTCGCAGCCTTCGGAAACCTCCAGCCTGAGGCCCAGCGCCCGCACCATGCGCAAAATGGGATCGATCTGGCGGGCCAGGTCTTCCGGCATGGCATCACGGTTGGCCTTGTAGAGCGGAAAAATCTCATGCCTGAAGTTCCTGCCCTTGCCGTCCTTGACAAAAACGAAATGTCTGGGCCGCTCCTCGCGCAGAATGCGCAAGAGCACGCGAGTCACCACCACCAGGGCGTTGGTGGGAAAACCGTCGGAACGCTGCATGTTCTTGTTGGCGAAAAATCCCCGGTAAATAAAGGCGGAACCGTCCATCAGAAAAATGGGATCAGCGGCAAGGCCCAGACGTTCTTTCAGCGACATGGCGGCAGTGGGTTGAGGTTGACGCGCGGTCGGCTCACGCCGCCGCTTGCGGAGAAGAGATGCTGCGGGTATAATATAGTGATGGAAACAAGTGCGCAAGTGACCGCTTCGGCCAGGGGGCCGCTCTGGATCGTAAGCGTTGGAGGCCGATGGCGCATGGAAGAGCCCCGGCCTGAAGAAGCCGACGCGGCTCTGGCCGGCCTTGCGGATCAGCGCGTGCGCCAGCTGCGCCTGGAGGCCTCGGCGCTGGGCCAGTGGGACACCAGTCTGCTGGTCTTTCTGGTCCAGTTGGTCAAGGCCGCGCGCGCCCGCCAACTATCGGTGGATCTGGATCTGCCGCAAGGTCTGAAACGCCTGCTGCACCTGGCCTTCGCCGTGCCCGCCCAGGATGGAGCGGCCCGCAAAAAGGCCAATACGTCCTTTTTGTACCGCCTGGGCGACAGCGCCATCACCCTGCCGCCCAGGGTGGCGGACTTTCTCAACTTTTGCGGCGACGTCACGCTTGCGCTCTGGCGGCTTTTTCTGGGCCGCGCCAAAATGCGCCCGCAGGATTTTGTGGCCGCCATGCATGAATGCGGCGTGCAGGCCTTGCCCATCATTTCCCTCACCAGCCTGCTCTTCGGCCTGATACTGGCCTTTGTGGGCGCGGTGCAGCTCACCCAGTTCGGCGCTCAGATATATGTGGCGGGACTGGTGGGCATCGGCATGCTGCGGGTCATGGGCGCCATCATGGTGGGCGTGGTCATGTCGGGCCGGGTGGGCGCGGCCTATGCGGCGCTTATCGGCACCATGCAGGTCAATGAGGAGGTGGACGCCCTCTCCACCCTGGGCATTCCCCCCGTGGACTTTCTGGTGCTGCCGCGCGTGCTGGCGCTCACGTTCATGGTTCCGCTGCTGACTCTCTATGCCGACCTTATGGGAGTGCTGGGCGGCTATCTGGTGGGCGTCATGATGCTGGGCCTCAATCCCATGGAATATTTCAACGCCACCACGCAGATGGTTCCCTTTAAGCATGTGCTCATCGGCCTGGTCTACGGCACGGTGTTCGGAGTCATCATTGCCGTGGCGGGCTGCTATCAGGGCATGCGCTGCGGCCGCAGCGCCCAGGCCGTGGGGCAGGCCACCACCACGGCTGTGGTCCATTCCATTGTGGGCATCATCGTGGCTACAGCCGTCATTACCGTCATCTGCAACGTGCTGGGCGTGTGACATGAGCACTGACACGGATGCGAAAAACACGCTGACAACGAAATCCGCCGGAACGGACGACCGCGAGCTGCGGATCAGCGTGCGCGGCCTTCAGGTGGGCTATGGTTCTTTTGTGCTCATGCGCGATGTCAGCTTTGACGTGCGCGCCGGCGATATTTTTTTCATTATGGGAGGGTCGGGCTGCGGCAAAAGCACCCTGCTGCGGGTGCTCATGGGCCTCAAATCTCCCCAGGCGGGGCAGGTGCTGTATGGGGACACGGACTTCTGGGGCGGCGGCGAGGACACGCGCCGCCGCGTCATGCGCCACGCTGGCGTGCTTTTTCAGGGCGGCGCCCTGTGGAGCTCCATGACCCTGGCCGAAAACGTGGGCCTGCCCCTCCAGCAATACACGGATCTGGACGAAGAGGAAATACGAGAACAGGCCTCCCTCAAGCTGGCCCTGGCCGGCCTGGCCGGCTTTGAAGACTATTACCCCTCTGAAATCAGCGGAGGCATGCGCAAGCGCGCCGGGCTGGCCCGCGCCCTGGCGCTGGATCCCCGCATACTCTTTCTCGACGAACCCTCAGCCGGGCTGGACCCGGTCAGTTCGCGCCTGCTGGATGATCTGATTCTGGAACTGCGGGACACGCTGGGCGCCACGTTTGTCATTGTTTCCCACGAGCTGGCCAGCATTTTTTCCATTGCCAGCAACAGCGTCTTTCTGGACGCGCACACCCGCTCGGTCACGGCCAGGGGCAATCCCGCCCAACTGGTTCGCGACCCCCATACCGAAAAACGCGCCCGGCTTTTCCTGACCAGAGGCGACGAGCGCGAGGCGGCAGAATCCGCCCGCGCCGACGCCGGGGAGAGCCCGCCGCACAAGGATATTGCATGACTTCACAAACATACAGGACAACGGTGGGCGCTTTTGTGCTGGGCGGCATCACCCTCTTCGCCCTGGGCGTCATCATGCTGGGCGGAGGACGCCTGTTCAGCAACGACGTCGAATATGTGCTTTACTTCGACGGCTCGGTGAGCGGCCTTTCCATCGGCGCGCCAGTGGTGTTTCGCGGCGTTCCCATGGGCAGCGTCACCCAGATCAGCCTGGTGGCCAACCCGCGCGACTCCAACGTGACCATTCCGGTGCTCATCCGCATTGACGAAAAAAGCTTCGTGCGCTCCAGCGGCACGGGCATTTCCGAATCGTTCCAGCAGGAAATCATCCGCCGCATGGTTCAGCGCGGTCTGCGCGCCCGTTTGCAGTTGCAGAGCCTGATCACCGGCCAGTACCGCGTGGAACTGGATTTTTATCCGGACGCCCCGGCCCATTTCCGTTCCTCCACGCCGGATCTGGAAATTCCCACCGTGCCCTCGCCCATCGACACCCTTCAGCGCACGCTGGCCAAATTGCCGCTGGAACATATGGTTCATTCGCTGGATTCCATTCTGGAAACCCTGTCCCGGGCGCTGGCCGACGACAAGCTCAAGGAGGGCATTGCCGCTTTTGCCGGCACCTTTGTTGAAGCGCAGCGGATGCTCAGGGACAGCCCCCTGCGCAATGCGGCGGACAGCGCGCTGCAACAGATTGACCACACGGCCAGGGCCGTGCGCCAGGAACTGCCCGGCGCGCTGGCGGCCTTCCACGACGCCATGAGCAACATGGCCCAGGCCGCCCAACAGTTGCGCAGGGTCACGGGATCGGCCGAGAGTGTGCTGGGGCGGGATTCGCCAACCATGAACGACCTGCGCCGTCTGCTCAAGGAAGCCATCGCCGCGGCCCGTTCGCTGCGCGATCTCACGGACATGCTTGAACGCAACCCTGAAGCCCTGCTCAAGGGTAAAAAAGGAAAACGCTGATGTCACGCCATCTTGTATTGCTGGCCGCGCTGCTGACCATGCTGACCGCCTGCGGTCGCAGCGCGCCCACACGGTATTATCTGCTGGAAAGTGCATTGGGGCCGGTGCAGGCCGACGGTCTGCCCGCCAAAAGCCTGCGCGTGGCCCAGGTCAATGTGCCGGAATATCTGGACCGCAGCGGCATTGTCAGCCGTGTGGACGGCAAAAGCCGCCTGATCATAGCCGAGTTCCACGCCTGGGCCGAACCACTGAGCCACGGCATACGCCGCGTGTTTCAGGAAACGCTGACCCCGCCGCTGCTGGCCGGAGGCGTCAGTGTGCTGCCCTCCGGCGACGAGGACAGCGGCGACTTCACCCTTCTGCTGGACATACAGCGCCTGGACGGCAATTTTGACGAGAAGGCTGTGCTGGAGGCGCACTGGTCATTGCGCAACAGAGACGAGACCATTCTGGGCCGGGGCATCTATGCCGCCGAAGAAATGGTGCGGGGCAAAAGCTATGACGTGCTGGTGAACGCGGAAAGCAGCCTGGTACGCCGCATGGCGCAGTACCTGTCCGAAAAGCTGCCTCCGCTGATGGCCGGAAAAAAGCCGTAAGCCGCTTCGACCCCGCCCACATGGGACGGATGGCAGATAGTGGACAACCCCGAAAGCCTGTACTGGAGCCATCCCGGCATGTGCGCCGGCACAACCCCGCCGGGACGGCCCGGCGGGGAAACAACCCTCAACGCAAGGCGCGGCTTGGGAGTGGTCAAGCCTACTGGTTGACCATCACCTTGGCCGGGCGCAACAGGCGGTCGCCCAGCTTGTAGCCCCGCTGGAGCACGCGGGCCACCACACCGGAAGCGAAATCTGGCCGGGCTTCAAACCCCATAGCCTCATGCACTTCCGGGCTGAATTCCTCGCCCTCTTCTCCCAGCGGCGTCAGGCCGTGTTTGATCACGGCTTCCAGCAGCAGTTTGCGGGTCATGGCCACGCCCTGAAGCATGTCCTTGCAGGCGTCATGTCTGCTTCCGTATTGCAGGGCCAGATCCAGGTTGTCCAGCGTAGGCAGCAGATCGCTGAGCACCTTTTCTGCGGCATAGCGCATCTGCTCCTGATGTTCGCGGTTGAGGCGCTTTTTGAAATTGTCCATTTCCGCAGCCGAGCGCAGGCGCAGTTCTTCCACTTCGGCCTTGAGCCGCGCCTCAAGCTGCGACTGTTCCGCCGCGGCCTCCGGCTCTGCCGCGACCGGCGCTTCCTCGCCGTCCGGGTTCAGGCCCTCCTGATTCGTCCGGGCTTCGCTGTTGGCATCCTGCAACTCTTCGCCGGCCTGAGCCGCCCGCATATATGAACGCATCGTATGACGCCGCATGCTTCCTCCTGAAACGGCCCCGGCAATGTCATCCAGCGGATGCAGAGGGCCGCGCATATCTCCTGAATTCACGGCGTCTTTCGCGCCGCGCCAGATTCTCGTCTGGCCTGGGAAGGCATTTCATATTATGAAATGTCTTTATATTGAGTAAGGTCGCCGCGCTTCCCTGTCAAGATGTGGCCGCGCCGGTGAAGTTCATTGCCATCCCGCGCCTCGACATTCTTACCTCCCTCCTGTATATTACTTGGTTAGGGAGAGGACTTGCCTATGACATGCCGTATTTTGAGCCTGCAGAATGATCAGGAATGGCCCAAAGCCGCCCAGTGGCTGAAGGGACGCAGCAATCCCGGCGACGGTATTGAAAACGCGGTGCGGGACATGCTCAACGCCGTGCGGGAGAAAGGCGACGACGCTCTTGTTGATTTCACCCGCCGTTTTGACTGTCCCGATTTCGCGCCGCCCCTGCGCGTGAGCGAACAGGAAATCGCCCGCGCCGCCGCTTCGGTTTCTGTGGAAAGCCGGGAGCAGATCAGCGGAGCCGCGGCCAATATCCGCGCTTTTCACGAAGCCCAGCTGGAGAAATCCTGGTTTCTGACCCGCCCGGACGGCAGCATTCTGGGGCAGCGGGTTCTGCCTGTGGACGCCGTGGGTCTGTATGTGCCCGGCGGCCAGGGCGGCAACACGCCTCTGGTTTCCAGCCTGCTGATGAACGCCATTCCCGCCCAGGTGGCCGGCGTGCCGCGCCTGGCGGTCTGCACGCCGCCCCGCAGGGACGGCAGCGTCAATCCTCATATTCTGGCCGCCGCCCATCTGCTGGACATTGACGAGGTCTACCGCGTGGGCGGGGCCTGGAGCATTGCGGCCCTGGCCTATGGCACGCCGGGCCTGGCGTCTGTGGACGTCATCGCCGGGCCGGGCAATATTTATGTCACCATGGCCAAACGCCTGGTTCAGGGCATTGTGGGCATCGACATGATTGCCGGTCCCAGCGAGGTGCTGGTGCTGGCCGACTCGTCGGCCAATCCCGCCTGGATCGCGGCGGACATGCTCTCCCAGGCCGAACACGACCCCCTGGCCTCGGCCATCTGCATTACGGACGACCCGCACCTGGCCGAAAGCATCCAGCAGGAGCTGGACAGCCAGTGCGCGAGCCTGCCCAGGGCGCAGACCGCCGGGCGCTCGCTGCTGGACTGGGGGGCCATCGTGGTGGCGCCCAACCTCAGCGTGGCCGTGGCCGTGGCCAACCGCGTGGCCCCGGAACATCTGGAAATCTGCACCCGCGATCCCTGGGCCGTGCTGCCGCACATACGTCACGCCGGCGCGGTCTTCATGGGCCAGCACAGCCCCGAGGCGGTGGGCGATTATTACGCCGGCCCCAATCATGTCCTGCCCACCCTGGGCACGGCGCGTTTTTCCTCGGCCCTTTCCGTACAGACCTTCTGCAAAAAAACCAGCATCGTGGCCGCATCTCCGGCCTTTCTGCTGCAAAACACCCCGGCCATCGCCGCGCTGGCCCGCCTGGAAGGTCTGGAAGCCCACGCCCGTTCCGTGGAAGCCCGGCGGCACAAATAGCGCACAACAGGAGCCATCATGAAAGTCGTCGTCAAAACGGACATCACCGCCTATCCCCTGCTTTCGCGCGGCAAAGTGCGCGATATTTATGACGTGGATGAAAAAACGCTGCTCATTGTCACCACGGACCGCATGTCGGCCTTTGATGTGATCATGAACGAGCCCATCCCCTACAAGGGCGTAATCCTGAACAAGATCACCCTGTTCTGGATGGAAAAATTCAGGGACATCATTCCCAACCATCTGCTGGAAAGCGACGTGAACCGCTTCCCCACCGCCCTGGATCCCTGGAAGGACGAGCTGGAAGGCCGCGCCGTGCTGGCGCGCAAGGCCAGGCCCCTGCCTGTGGAATGCATTGTGCGCGGCTATATCACTGGCTCCGGCTGGAAGGACTATCAGGCCACCGGCCAGGTGTGCGGCTACGCCCTGCCCAAGGGCCTGCGCGAATCGGACAAGCTTGAACCCGCCCTGTTCACGCCTTCCACCAAGGCGGAACTGGGCCAGCACGACGAAAATATCAGCGTGGACGAGGCCGCCCGCCTGCTGGGCGACGACACGGCCCGTCTGGCGGAAAAGACATCCCTGGCCATTTACGAGGCCGGGCGCGCCTTTGCCGCCGGACGCGGCATCATTGTGGCGGACACCAAGTTTGAATTCGGCTTCATTGACGGTCGCCTGCACCTCATCGACGAAGTGCTTACGCCCGACTCCTCGCGCTTCTGGCCCGCTGATCAGTACAAGGCCGGTCAGGGCCAGCCCAGTTTCGACAAGCAGTATCTGCGCGACTGGCTCAAAAAGCAGCCCTGGAACATGCAGCCGCCTCCGCCACACCTGCCCGAGGAAGTCATCCAGGCCACGGCGGAGCGCTACAAGGAAGCCTACGAAATCCTGACGCGGGAAAGATAACGGGCAGACGCCCTTTGCATAAACACCAACACAAGGTCGGCGCGCCGGCTTGTTTTCAAGGAGAAACCATGCTGCTGCAAGGTAAAAAAGCCCTGATCATGGGGCTGGCCAACAATAGAAGCATTGCCTACGGCATAGCCTCAAGCCTCAAAGCCCAAGGGGCCCGGTTGGCCTTCAACTATGTGGGCGACGCTATCAAAAAGCGGGTAATGCCCCTGAGCGAGGAACTCGGCGGCGAGTTCACCTTCCAGTGTGATGTCTGCGATGACGCTCAGATTCAGGCCGCCGCCGATCTGGTCAACGATAAATGGGGCGATCTGGATATTCTTGTGCATTCCGTGGCCTTTGCCAACCGCGAGGATCTGGCGGGCCGCTTCGTGGACACATCGCGCGACGGCTTCAGGCTGGCCCTGGAGGTTTCCGCCTACTCGCTCACCGGACTCTGCCGGGCCTTTGAGCCCTTGCTGCATGACGGCAGCTCGGTGATCACCATGACCTACCACGGCTCCACCAAGATCATTCCCGGCTACAACGTCATGGGCGTGGCCAAGGCCGCTCTGGAAGCCTCGGTACGCTACCTTGCGTATGACCTGGGCCCCAAGGGCGTGCGCGTCAACGCCCTCAGCGCCGGCCCCATCAAAACTCTGGCCGCCTCGGCCGTGTCCAGCCTCAAGGATATCTTCAACCATGTGGAGACGCATGCCCCCCTGCACCGCAACGTCAGCACTGCGGATGTGGGCGGCGCGGCGGTATTCCTGGCTTCGGAGCTTTCCCACGCCATCACCGGCGAAGTTATTTATGTGGACAGCGGCTTCAACCAGATCGGCATTTCGGCCTGACGGCGACTGGCATGGACTATATCACTCTTAATGCTCTGGGCATTACCCTGCTGGCCGCCTTCGGCCTCTGGGCCTTTCAGCGGGGCGCGCAGGGCGGCAAAAAACGCCCGCCGCGCTCCGATGAGGACAAGAATGCCAAAGACTGACCCCGAAGACTGACGGCACGGAAAAAACATGTTCTGGAGCATTCTGGCAATCGTGATTGTGCTGGCCCTGGCCTGGTTGCTCAAAAAAGGCCGCGAAGGCACTCCCTTTGCGAATCACAGTCCGTGAGCACCGCCTGTTGAACACCTCCGGTGGAGGGAAAAAAGCGATACGCCCCCCGGCGGCAAGCCGCCGGACAACTTGTGGTGATACGGGCCGCATTTTTTGCTTGCGGTCCACACGATTTTAGCATATACAAATTCGGCCTCAGGAGAGGTGTCCGAGCTGGTCTAAGGAGCACGATTGGAAATCGTGTGTGCGTTAACAGCGCACCGGGAGTTCGAATCTCCCCCTCTCCGCCAGATTTCAAGGGGTTACTGTAAAAGGTAGCCCCTTTTTTCATTGGTGGAATTTGCGCCATTGGTGATTTCATTGGTGATTCCATTGGTGGAATTTATAAAAGGGTCGTTTTCAGGGGCATTTTTCCCCTTGCGGACGACGACTTCCGGCACCGATTTTTTTTCATTGGTGATGCGATTGGTGATGTCTTCAAAAATAGTGGCCGCCTCTCTGTCCACGCCCAAGTCGTGGAGGTAGATTTCCGTGGTTTTCAGATTCTGGTGTCCGAGCACCTTCTGCGCCCGGTATGGATCGTGAAAACCGGTAGCGATGAAGTGTCGCAGGCTGTGCGCCCCGAAATGAGGCACCCCGGCTCGCAGACACAAATCGCGCATGAAATATTTGATGCGGTTGCTGGTGCGTGTGTAAGCCGTGCCTGTCTTTGGGTCAGTGAAGACGTATCGCTCATCTCTGGCCCTGATTGAGCGCAAGCGGCTCAATACCGAGTCCAGCGTCTCGGACATGGCGATTTTTCTTGCCTCCATGTTGCCGCCGCGCCTCTTTGAGGTCCAAAGCGTGATGATGCGCCGGTCGAGGTCAACGTCTTCCCATGTCAGAACCCGTATTTCAGAAATACGGGCTGCGGTATGCAGCAGGCAGGTCAGGAAGTCGTGCTCAAAGCCTGGCTTCGCAACGGAGAGCAGACTTTTTATATCCGCGGCTGGTGGGATGTATTTCACGGCCTTTTTGACAGCATAGGCATCAATCTGCCGTGGGGGGTTGCCAATGGTATACCCTTCTTTCCCTGCCCAAGCCCAGAGCGAGGAAAGTTCTGTCTTGTATTTGTTTGCTGTCTTCTTGCTTATCATCTTCGCCACCGCTTCCACAAAGCTGTCTATTGCGGCTTTGTCTATTTCCCTAAACAGAGTCATCGCGCCTGTATATTCAATGAATCGTCGGTATGCAGTTTTTTTGTAAGAAATTGTGTTTGGCTTCAGCCTGCTTTCACAGTAGAGCAGATGTGCTGTACACACATCACGCAAGCCCAAATCTTCGGGCTGCGTCCGACAAGTTTTCTGCTCCTCTTCCCACGCCAGTGCGTCGCGCCTTGTCCGAAACCCCGCCTTCCTTCCGATGCGTATTCCGTCCTGATACACGTCGGCAATCCAGCGCGGTCCGTTCTTTGTCTGATACTTCGATACCGCCATCGTTCGTCGCCTCCGCCCTGACCGGCCCAGACTGCCAGTAGAAGCGCATGGAGCGGAGCGTATTGCCAACGCCCACGCGCTCGTGCTTCCAGCGCTTCCAAGTCCTGCGAAACGTGTCAAAGTTGGTTTTTAGCCTCTCGCACATTTCATCAGCCGTCAGGAGTTCGGTGTCCATCATAACTTCCCGGATCAATTATTGGTGATTATTTACAGCTTTAACGTCACGAAATTTTTCAAAACAGCTGTCATGCACCGGGCACGTACAAAATAGCGTAGAATTGAGCTTGGGCATGTCAGGAACCGGCTCATAGCTGCCCACTATCCCCGTACCCCTACAGAGGGGGCACAGCGTGACAGGTAGGGCGAGTTTCAACGTGCCATCGCCGTTACAGCGTGGACATTTACGATCTACGAAGGCGTAGGATTCATCAGGCATTGGATACCTCCGGGAACTGATGCCATTCCCTGCCGTCCAGCAAAGGTGCAGATTTTTTGCCGCTGCCGCCCCACCCCTTGAAGTAAAACGGGACGCCCGCCGCCGCACACTGGTCGCGCAGGCTCCGCGCCCAATCCGGGTGCATCGGACGCGCTCCGAGGCCGGTTTCGCCGCCGCAGATGACCCATGAAATTGCACCGTCAGGCGGCGTTACGCACTCCATTTGCCTCTTTCCGTTTTTGGTTCGGAATTTGCCGGTTGGCTCTGAAAAGAAATGGTGCGTCAAATCCACCGGCCCCAGCATCGGTTCGATAGACACGAACCGTTTGGCGGCAGGGATATCAAGCAACACGGGAATCTTGGCATCCGCCTCTTCCTGGTTGCAGACCGTCACGCCAAGCCATACATTCGGCAACATGGTATGATAGCGTTTCCAGGCATTCTCCGGGCGCTTTGTGAGCAGGAGAAATGTGTGTTGCTCAGTATGAGCTATCCGATTTAGGACTTTCCCTTGGTCGTCAAAGTCGGCGTTTTTATGAAAAAAATCTGTCATGCTGCCCACAAAGACACGGCAGGGCTTTTTAGGCAGCTTATCAAAGCATGTCATGTCCAGTTCTGATATCCACCCCGTCCACTCCCCGCTTTCATTCACCACTCCGGCATACTTCTTTGTTGTGGCCGGGTTCTTTGCCATCCGGGCCGCGAACCGCTCGGCATAGCAGTTATCGCAGCCGGGCGAGCACTTGGAGCAGCCCACAAACGGATTGATGGTGATATCGCACCAGCCTATCGGGTTATTCATTGGATTCACCTACACTTTGTTGAACACAGTGCATCCGCAGCCGGGGCACTTTTTCTTTTTACTGACCATCCCACACTTGGCGCATTGTCTGTTGGGCTTGCCGTCGCTCAGGCGTTCGCCCTTGCAACTTGCATAGATGTGGGCGAAGTTTTTGGGCTTGCGTTTGCCAGTAAACTCCGGGCGGTTCGGGTCGTCATACGGAGGCATAGGCTTCCTGCTCCGTCGCACCCGGCGCGTTGTCGGTGCTTCCAGCATCGCAAGTGGGGCCGGAAATATCCGCGCTTTCCCTGGTGGCGTCCGTCCATTCCCAACGATCTTCGTCGCCGCGATGTTCCGGCATGACGTTGAGCGCGCACCCCTTGCAGGGCGGCAGGTCTATGGTGGCGTGGCTGTGAGAGCAGGTGCGGCATTCCCGTCGGGGCGTCCAGTTGTCCGCCTCACCGCTGCCGGACTGGTTGCATGACGCGCACTCTTCGGCCTGCCTGCCGTCTTCGTTGTCGAGCATGTGGCCGCAATCAAGGCAGGTATGACGGTTGGTGGCGTGAGGTGTGCCAATGGTTTCACCCATCGGGGGCGGGGCGGTTTGTCCGTCGTCGAGGTCGGGAGACGTTGTGGAGGTACTGTCTCCGGGGCGGGGAATGGGCAGGCGGTACTGGCGTTCTTCCGCTGTCATGGGACGACGCTTCATCTCGTCACCGGTATCATGATCGAGCCAGATAATCGCTTCCTGGCCGTAGTCGGCCATGACATCGCAGTAAACTTCCTGCTCCGTCTTGCCTTCCTGCCATTCCTTGCGGGCGGCTTCGGCGTCCTTTTGGAGAGATTTGATCTGAGCGTTGATGCTTTTGCGGTAGCTGTCGAGGTCGTCTTCCAGTTCGGAGATTTTTTCCAAGGCGCTCGCCATGCGATCCCCGACAGACTCGCGCTCGGCAGGATCAAGAGGTACGGAGACAGTGATGAACTCCGTTTTCAGGAAAGAGGCTTCCGCAGGCCGGGGCAAAGCGTGGTCGCTTTCGTCATCTTCGGTTGACTGCACCAGGCCAAGCACCACAGCGTAGGCACGGGCAAGCGTGATCTTGTCTACATCATCTTCGTTGAGTTCTTTGGACAGCACTTTGTTCAGCGGAATGGTGTATTCCGTTTCGTCATAATTTCCGTATTCGTCCTCATGGCCTATGGCGAAGATGACTTCCCTGGCCTCACCGTTTTTGACTTCGTTGTAGTTCATGACGGAGCCGGTCAGTGTCACCGTTTCAGGCTGCTCCGGGTTCGTGGGGGCCTCCTCCCAGTGGTCTTCCGTCGCATCTCCGTTGGCCTGAGAACATCCATAGCACACATCAGGCATGTAGTTTTCATTGTCACTATAGTGGACGCACTTCTGGCATGAACGGTAGACGTTCTGTGTGGGAGAAAGCGTCGTCACAACGGCCCGCTTCATGCCGTCGCCATCGGACAAGCCCTTTTCATCGGCCAGCCATTCGGGGAGTGAAATAGATACATTCATATCGCCACGCTCTCCGTCGAAGTCGATTTGCGAGAGGGGCAGCCAGACTTCCTCGCCTCCGCAAGTAATCAGCACAGCGGCGTCAGTGACTTGCAGGATGTCGGCATGGATGGTGATCATATCGTCGTGAGGCATGGCAAAACTCCTTGGAATAGCTGGTTACATGCCGAGTTCGGCAAGGAAGCGGGACGAACGCTCATCGTCTTCCGGTCTGACGGCGAGGATCAGGGTATCTCTGGCGCGGGTGACGGCCACATACATGAGGCGGCGTTCGTCTTCGATGGCCGCGGTGTCGCCTTTCTTTTCGGCGGCGACGGCCTGCTTGCCCGGCAGAACGCTCTCATTGCAGCCCGCGATGATGACACACGGGAACTCCAGCCCCTTGGAAGCATGGCAGGTCATAAGCAGGATAGCCGGCTCTTCGTCCCTGCCGGGCATCTCGTCCTGCACGTCGACAAGCGCCAGCCAATCCAGATAGTCGGCGATGGTGTCCAGAGGATGTTCCGAAATGTAGTCGCCCAACCAATCAAGAAAGGACTGGCTGTCCCCGTCCGCCGGATCAAAGAGGTATCCGCCGGATGCGAACCATTCGAGAGCGTTTGCCGTGGCGTCGTCTTCCGAGGGCATGGTTTCCAGACGTTCCACGGGCAGATTTTCGCGGAAAACCTCAAAGCCGGACTTGCCCCGTTCCACCGCGGCCACACGGAGTTGCGCGTATTCCGCCGCATCCACGCCCAGCCCCTCATGGGCCAGCAGAAACGCCGTTTCGTCATGGGGATTGACGAAGCACTTCAGCACCGCGTGCGCCTTGACAAACAGGGGAGAATGCAGGGCCGACGTGCGCTTGCCAATGCGCTTGTGCGACACGTCGCGGGCCGTCAGTTCCTCGCTGAGCTTGTCCAGCATCCGGTTGTTGCGGCACAGGACAACGGGCGGCGTTGGCCCGCGCCATTTCGCAATCATGTTCGCCAGCACGGCGCTATCCGCCTCACCCAGTTTTGCAAGGCAATGCAGTATGCCTTCTGTCTCTCGCATGGCCTGCATTTCCAGTACACGGTGGCTGGTGTTGTGGCGGATCAGGTCGTTTGCGGCCGCCACAATGGCCGGGGAACTGCGATAGTTGGAGCGCAGTTCATACACGGTCAATGCGCCCGCATTGATGAGGGATTGCAGATGCTCCGGCACAGCGCCGCGAAACCCGTAAATGGACTGGGAAATATCGCCCACGGCGTACAGTTCGGAGCCTTCCGTGTGTTCAAGCATGGCGTCCAGAGCGCGCCACTGCATCCGGTCAAGGTCCTGCACTTCATCGACCAACAGGTATTTCCAACTGGTAAACTCGCGCACCTTCCCGGCTTCCGCCAGTTGCACAAGCCCGTGGATCAGTCCGTAATACGGCAGGGCGTTGTTCTGGCGGCAGGCGGCTTCAAAGGTCGTGCGCAGAGGCGCGAATGGTGAATCCTTGAGCGTTTCGTCTTCGCCGCGTTCGACCGCCGCCATGAAAGCGTCCAGTGCGCGTTTACCCGGCTTTGCCCATTTGCCATCCTTGTACATACCCAGCATTTCCCCGCGGTGGCGGAGCATGATGTCCGTTTCCAGCGGCGTGTACACCGTCAGGTTGCCGTAGCGCAGGCCGATGTGCTGGCCGTAGCGTTTCAACAGACCAAGCCCAAGGCCGTGGAACGTGGACACCGTGACCTTGCGGGCCTCCCTGCCGATGCGGGCCTCAAGCCGTGCCCGCATTTCACCGGCAGCGGCGCGGGTGAAGGTAGTGCAGACGATTTCATAGCCACTGACACCGTTTTTCACGAGGTGCGCCACTCGTTCCACCAAAGTGCGGGTTTTGCCGCTTCCGGCTCCGGCGAGCACCAGCACGCGCTTTTCATCCGCCAGCACGGCGGCCTGCTGTTCCGCGTTCAGTTCATGAAAGCTCATATCAGTTCCACCCGTGTTCAATCATGATGATTTTCAGTCGCAGGAGGGCCATAGTGTGTGCCTTTTCTATGGGACGCATGGCTCGCCGAGCTTCTCTCCGGGCCTGTCGGGGCAGCGGGATACCGAGTTTCCGGGCACGGGCCAGCGTGAAGCGGTAGTCCGCGATCAGATCGCCCGTTTCAGCGATGCGCCTGGACAGAGCCGCAAGTCTGTCCGAGAGAGCGCCCACGCCTCCGGGCAAAGCGGGCAAGGTTTCGCAGTATGTCATTGCGCAACCTCCCGAACATGCACAGCCGTCCATCCATCGCTGACGGCGGTCACTTCATGGCAGGTGCAGGCGATGATTTGCGTGTCCACGTTCGCCCTGGCGACGCTTTCCAGGAGCAGGTCGATTTCCCGACCAAGTTCCGCGCCTTCAATCAGAATGACCGCATTTGGGCGATCCTGTTGTGTCAACGCGTAGGCCAATGCGGATTCAAAAAGCACACGCTGTCCACCGGACAAGCCGCCGTAGGACACGACGCCGTGCCGCGGGATGTCCCAACCAAGAAAAACAGTGCCATCATCATCCACGCTGAACCGGGCTTCCCCATACGGGAGCACTCGCCCCATTTTTTCGGCAATGGCCGTTGCCGTACCCTGCATGGCCGCGGACTTTTTGTCTCGCAGGTCGTTCAGGGCTTTTTTGGCGGCTTCAAGTTCCGCCTCCAGGTCCAGCTTTGTGGCGTGATCTTTTTCTCTCTGGGTCTCAAGCCCTGCCGCGCGCTGAAAAAGGCGTTCGTCGGCGCGTAGCGTGTCCAGTTGCGCCCGAAGGCCGGAAACCCGTTGCTCCAGGATACCCACGTTATCCATTGGTCGCCTCCGTCCGAAGTTGTTTCAGTTCGCGTCGCAGCACCATTTGCGCCGCGCAGCCCTCGCAGCCTGCCCGGCGAAGCGCTGACAGCACCCGTTCCAGAGCGGCGACGGCAATGCCGGGGCCGTGGACGAAAGCGGGCTGAGTATTGTCCTGTTCGCTCTGGATCGGGGTCTGAATTGCGCCTTGCGGTTGTGAAAACAGCGTGCTTTGCTGTGCCGTATTCGGCTTTTCCCTCTCCGGCCGCACCTGTGCCTGCTCCAGTCGCGCGCGTTCCCGCGTCAGTTCGTCGCGGGCCGCCTGGTACTCGCGTTCAGTCCGCACAATGGCCGCCTGCACTTCCGGCAGAGTGCCCGCCGGTACCTGCATGTCCGCAAGGGATTCGGTGATGCTCCGGCAGGATTGCTCCTTGCCCCTGATCGCACTTTCAAGCTCTGAAATGCGTTCCTTGGCGCGGGTAATGGCCGCGCCAAGTCCCCGCACATCCCCTGCCGGAGGGAACAGGCGGAACAATTCGTCCACCTTTTTCGCGTCAGAGAGAGCGAGAAAGGCGGACACATCGGCAATGCTCACCCCCCGGCGATCCAATTCCAGTTCAAACAGGTTTTTGGGGACGGATTCTCCGGCGTTGCGGTATTCGCAGCCCACCGCGCCGTTTTTTTTGCGCTTGTATGCGCGTTCCAGCGTCACGCCGTCATCAAATTCCAGCCCGACAGTCAGACTGTCGCCGTTGCCCACGGCGTTGAGAATATCGCTGTTGGATTTGGCGATACCGGTTCCCGGCAGGCTTCCCGTTACCAGCAGAGCCAGGGCGAGGGCGCGGGAACTTTTGCCGCTCCCGATACGCCCTGTGATCACGGTGCGCAGCGCGAGGGACTGGTCAAAATCCATGCCTTTAAAGCCGCGTGCGTAGATACGGGTGATCATGCTTCTCCCCCATCAAGAATCCGGTTGAGCGTGTGCAGCACTTCGCCCGCGTTGCCGGGATTCACTTCCGTGTCGAGCAGGCCGCATTCCGTCAGGGCGTCGGCGTATTCGGACGGGAACTCCTCACGGGCGACGCGCAGGTTGTTCCACGCCTTCAGTTCCCGCTCTGTCCAGTCGTGATCCCTTTGGTTCTGATCCACCTGATCCGCTTGCGTTCGGGCTTCCTGGGGCGGTTCGGCAACTGTCGGCGTCGGGAGAGGCCGCGCTTCCGCTGTCGGCATGGGCTGTTCTTCGGGCATGGGATCGGGCATGGGCATTACGGCGGCTGTCTGCGGCGTTTCATAGCGGTCGGGATTTTCGAGCGGATCGGCTTCATCGTCCATATCACTGCCCTGCACCTCTTCTGTGCCGCGAGAGATAACAATGGGCTGCTGCGCTTCGGGCAGGGCGACCGGTTTGCCTTCGGTCAGTGCTTCGATGATCTGCGTGGAGGCCGCATAGCGCGAGGTGTCGAAGCGGATGAATCCGCCGTCACTCGGCGCCCAGCACACGACCGGCACATCCCACACGCTGATGGAATGGTTCTTTTCCTGCCCTGGCACCACGGCCAGGCCAAAAAGATGCTTCAAGGCGTTTCTCTGGGCAAAGGTTTGGGCGAACTCCAGCGCCTTTTTCTTGCGGTTGAGCACCTGGCCCAGAAAATTGATGACTTCCTCGTGGGTGATTTTCATCCACAGGTTGACGGCCTCATCCACCCGGTAGCAGGCCCATTCTTCCGCAGGTTTCGGTGCGGGCATTCCGGCGGGGAGCAGTTTGAAGGCGTCTTTCTGCCTTTTCGCCTTGCCCACCATATCAGCCAGGGTGTAGGTGGCCGTGTCGAAAATGGTAGTTCGGTCGCTCACCATGGGCTGGCCGTGCTCGTTGTAACGGAAAGCCATGGCCCGGCAGTGAACTTCAATGATGCTTCCGTCCGGCCCGCGACGGACATACGGATTCTGTTGCGCCACACCATCAACGGTGACAGTAGGTGCGTTCATCACAACGGCCCCGGCGGCATGGGCCAGCATGGCATAGCCGGGGGCGGATATGACATACGGACCGTTATAGACCGGCTGCGTCAGACCGCCGTTTTCCGCGCTCAGGCGCACCATGCGCTTGGTGGCTTTGATAGCTCTGCCTTCCGCATCGGTGAGGGCAAAGGCTTCTCCCTCGCCCAGAGCGATGACGTTTTTCTTGTGCAGGGCGGCCATGTACTGCCCCAGCACCTTCCCGTCCTCCGGGCAGGCCGCGGCCATACGAGAAAAGGCATCCCTGGCCCGATCAGCGAGAGGGGCCGGCATGGTCTGATGTGCGCTCATCTCAAACTCCATTGGTTTGCATCGTGGGTAAAAGCCGCGCTTTCCTCACGGAGAGCTTCCGCTTCCGCAAGGGCTTCTTGATAGTCGTTTTCTGATTCGTAGGCCTGCGGACAAGGCATTCCCTTCGGGAGGCGGCATAACTCGGCGAATCGTTCAAAATGGGGGCAGGCGTTGTAACACATAAACTACCTCAACAGGACGCTGATGCAGGCGCAAATCAGAATAGTAGCGCCTACAACGATGATGGTAGCCGCCATGCGCAGCGCCTCGCTAATGCCGTTTCGTACTCCATCGCGAAGATGGATGGTCATCTCTCGGCGGAGTATTCCAATTATGGTGTCCATGTCAGGCCACCAAATCCAAAGCTTCTGCGAGAAACGACGCTGCGTCCGCATCCTGCATGGAAACGCAGCCCTTCTCCTGGATATGGTGAAGGAGAGCTTGCGCCGTTTCTGCCAGTTGAAACTGCCCATGCCTGGTGGCGTCGCGCACAACGTGCTTCAATTCGCCGACAACCTGATTCATGGCCTTCTCCTCCGCCGGTTGAACAGCTTCCACGATCCGTCCGTTCGGGCAGGCGACGCGGAGCCGGGCCATCACTTCGTCGAATGGGCCGCAGTCGAAATACTCTGCGCCGTTGTAACGGATCATGAGCTTCAGCTTCATTGGTTTTCCTTTTACAGATTCCTTGTTTGGTCGGAGTGGCGGGAATCGAACCCGCCTCCCCCTGTTCCCAAAACAGGTGCGCTACCGCTGCGCTACACTCCGGGTGTCGCCCACCTATTCCACCAGCACAAACATGCTGGAAGCCACGATGTAACCGGGCTCGCCTTCCGGGTCATCGCAGGGCTCTGACGTGCAGAGATTCAGCCAGATCCCCCCTTTTTCTTCCGGTGATGCGCTCGGAAAGCCCCCATCGGGATCAAGTTCCGTGGACTTGTAATAGTTTCCCTCTTCATCCCTGAAGACAGGACGGCCCCACGAATCGGCCCCGATGTAGCGCACACGAACTTGGCCTTTGGTAGGCGACAGGTTTGTCATTGTCATGGAAGCTACTCGCTTTTTTGAAGGTTCGTACAGAACTGCCTTGTCAGCCGATAATGATGTCAATCCCCGCGCGCTTCAGATAGCGGCGCAGGAACTCTTTTTCCGTGCAGGGCGCGATTTCGTCGTGGACGAACTCGCGGATGTCCCTCTGCATGTGATCCACTATTTGGGGCCACAGGTCAGACAGGGATTTGGGATTGAGGTCTTGCACGTCTTCGGGGCCATAAAAGGTCAATCCGTTGTCCAATGAAATCTGAGCCATGTCCGTCTCCTTTGTTTATTCCGCTCCAGTTCCGGCGGAGTTCGTTCCCTCTTTTCCGTTGGCAAAAACAAACTAGCGTAAATTGCGCTATTACGTCAAGCATAAAATAGCGTAAATTACGCTAAAAAATTTAAGGAGGAAAAACGTATGCGAGTGATGATTTCTCAGCCCATGAAGGGGCTATCGGCGGAGGAAATTCGGGAGCGGAGGGTGGCAGTTGTCGCCAAGCTGGAAGCAGACGGCCATGAGGTGGTGGATACCCTGCTCACTGATACGCCGCCAGAGAATGGCAGCCAAGCTCTATGGTATCTGGGCAAGGCGCTCCAAGCGATTGCCGGTGTAGATGCCGTCTATTTCATGGAAGGATGGGAGAAGGCGCGGGGATGCAGGATCGAATATGAGGCGTGTGTTGCTTATGGTGTAACAATAATAAATAAAGGGTCTTTCAACGCCCAAACAGAAAAATCCGGCACAATGAGCGTGATCGAATTTATAAAAATGATGCAGGAAGCAGCATCCCTTACCATTGGCAAGGATATGCCACGCAATGAAACTGGGGCACTTTGGGGATTACGCGACGCTGACGGAATTGACTGCCATATCCATTTGACCGCGCAAGGACAAATAAGCGACAAGCCAACTGGCATTCAGGTTGGCTTCCATGTGCCGCCGAAGGTGTAATTTCTAAACATGCACGGGTTGACTTGGAGCAATCCGGTCAACCCATTTTTACAATATGGGAACACCTTTTTTTAGAAATTTGACGACCTGTGCCGCTATGGCGTCTATCTGCTTTAATGGATCAACTCCTACTGAAATAATTTTCCTGTAACGTGGGCAAATGTAAACCGCTAAAGAGGTGACTGAGATGGATACCCAGGAGAAGTACACAGATAATACCGTCCATCCATATTTGAAATTTTATCCCGATAATCTTTCCGGCTATAATAACAGTCAGCGTATACATTTCAGAATTCAGTAACATGGACATTACCTCTCATCATTTTCCATCATTTTCATCAGAAATTTCTTCCAGAAAAAGCTCTACCGTCTTGGAGTATATATTCGGCTCAACAAAATGACATTTTTTTACATGAAAAACACTATCATAAGCTACCGTAACTTCAAATGTTTTGCCTGCACCAACATAGTTTCTGATTTTTTTCATGGAAGTGTTTGTAATCCCTGTAAGCAAATACGCCCCACTTGTTTTTCCATTGGCAATTTCTATTTCTATATTGGGATATATCTCATCAAAATATATTTCATCTTGTGGATACTTGTTCTCACCGAGGGAAACATACAGGCAATTATAGGAATCAATCTCCTCAAGCAGTTGTTTCCTCATATCAAGCCATTCATTTTCAAAGACAATCCTGCCATCGCTTGTCGCAATAAGCTGTGCGGCATCGGAAAAAAGAATATCCCTACCGTCCAGAAACTTTTGAATGGTGGGGATACCTACGCCAGAATTGCGAGAAAGTTCTTCAATCGAGCCATAGTCGCAATTCTTGATCGCATCGCGAAGGTGATCTTCCAGCTCTTTTGCCTTTTCCTGCATGGCTACTCCTGTATCTAATGCTTTCTGGGGCTAGGCCGCCTTTTAGGCACTCTTGGCAATCGATGTAATATACACCCGCTTGGAAGAACTACAGTTTCAACTTCCGACTTTATGCGATCTTTTCTTGCTTCTGGGGCACATCATTAATTACCTCAGATCGCGCTGGGGCAATATCGTTAACTTCGCCGGACGGTTTCCAGCCCATCTTTAAGCGTTGCTCAACCCGAAAAAAAAGCTCTGATAGTGGAATTTCCAAGGCAGTTGAAATGCAAATCAAATCCTCAATATATAATGCCCGTGCTTTTCCGTTTTTCCGTGGGTTTCTAATTGCACGCCATGTTCCGGCCTGGTTTTTGTAGCCAGGCCATGCTGCCCGTGAAAATTTGGAGTAGTCACCGAATTTGTCGAGGGCGGCTTCGTCTATTGTCTCAATCAGGCATCTCGTAAACATCCCCACCTCCACTTAAGGATAATAGCGGAAAATCCGCTACCTTCAACCGCGCAAATTACGCTTGCTTTCTTAGCGTAATTTGCGCTATCTTTTCTCTGTACCAAACAGGAGGATGACATGGCCCCTGATGAAATGACCATCCGTGAAGCCTTTGAAGCCCTTCGCAAGAAGCATGGCAGCCATTCGGCGGCAGCACGGGCACTCTCCATCAATATTTCGTACTACCGGGATATTCGGAACGGTCGGGCGAAACTGACAGAACGGATGAAAGAACTTCTTTTGCTTAAAGCCGCTGAGGAAGGCGTGGCATGAGAAGGAAACAAGTACTCTCATTGCTGCTCACCGTTCTGCTGTACGGTACCGTAACCCAGAAGCGAGCCTTGCAGGCACAGGCGAACGCACCCGCCGTTCGGCGCAAGGTGCCGTGCCGCCGTCCTCGCTACGGCCTGCAAATCATCGGGCGTCGGTAGCCTTGCAAGGCGGTATCGTCGCCAAATGATTTGCCCCGGCGCTGTAATCCGCACGAGCGCCGACAACCCCTTTTCTGTGCTTCGGAGTGTGACAAGCGCAAATGCACAGCAAATATTCATGTAAAAAGAGATACCCGGTCGCAGTCCGGCAAGGAATCATAAGATGGAAAACCCTTCGCAGACCGTTACAAGGCTTATCAGTCAAGCCTGTGCCCAATACCCTGGAGGCTTGCGGGCTGTTTTCTCCATACTTCGGGAACGTGACGGTAATACACATCGTTCTGAGTCGGCGCTGTATGGCGACTTCAACCCCAACCCATCCAGCGCCGGCAAGCTCAAAGTGAAAGACCTGATGGACGCCATGTCCATTACTGGGGACTACAAGGCTCTCCACTTCATGGCCGCCTTTTTCGGTTACAGCCTGACAGCACTTTCAACGGTGGAGCCAGACGCTCCTACCATTGAAGCAGAAATGCTTCAGGACTACCCGGCAGTCGTGGCTTTCCATGAGGCCGTCCAAGACTTCCGGCGCGGAACGGTCAAGTATGAAACCGTCCTGGCGCGACTTGAGGGCGCACTCCTTGATCTTCGGCAGACCGCAGCGATGGCCCGCCGCGATAAAGAAAATTGAGCCGTGAGAAGAGTCACATGAGCGAAGCATGCCAGAAAGCCGTTTCTCTCCGCACGTCGCGCGTTGCGTATTACCGGCAGTGTGGCAACGCCAGGTCGGATTACGAAGTTTTTGACAGCGAGACGGGCGAAATGACACGGCTGTCCCCGCGTCAGTTTGAAGCCATGTATGTGCCGGACTGGAAACTGCCGCCGCACATGCGGCACATAGCTTCAGCGGCCCCATCGTGGTGGGACTGGAAAGCGCGGAGGGGCGCATGAACGGAACCATTCTCACCGGCGACGCGCTGTCCATGCTCCGCACTCTGCCCGACGAGTCCGTGCATTGCTGTGTGACCTGCGGCCCGACACGCGCCCGTCGTGATGTCTGGACTGTGGCTACACGGGGATTTCCTGATGCCCATTTCGCCACGTTCCCTCCCGATCTCATTCGTCCCTGCATCTTGGCAGGGTGTCCACAAGGCGGCGCCGTCCTCGATCCGTTTTTCGGCTCTGGCACGGTCGGGCAGGTCTGCATTGAGGAAGGGCGTAATTTCCTTGGTATCGAACTGAACCCGGAATATGTGGCCATGGCCGAACGGCGTATCGCCAATGCGCGGCCACACGGCCCGCAGCAGGCGTCTTTCCGAGAGGAGGAAACGGCATGAGTATTTGTCTGCCTTCGCGCATTCTTGAGCAAGCTAAAGGCCGCCCCATACGGCATGTCGTCTCCGTCTCCGGCGGCAAAGACAGCACGGCAACCTATTTGCTAGCCCTGGAAAAAACCGGAGGGGACTTTGACGCGGTGTTCGCGGACACCGGCAATGAACATAAAGAAACGTATGAGTATGTCGCGCGGCTGCATGAGCGTACCGGTGGCCCAAAAGTACAGACAGTGAAGGCCGATTTTTCGCGGGAACTGGCACGAAAGCGGGCGTATTTGCAGTACGGGAAGGCCACGTCCAGAGCCGTGAATCCCTGGACAGAGGAGCGGGTGCGAGACGTGCTTGCGGCTGGGCTTGCGCCTTCCGGGGTTCCGTTTCTTGATTTGTGCCGGATGATGGGATTTTTCCCCCGTCGTAACCACGCATTCTGCTCTCGGTTTCTGAAGCGCCTGGTTTTGCACGAGCAAGCTCACGAGCCTCTGATCAATGCTGGCTTTCACGTCATTTCCTGGCAGGGCATCCGCGCGGAGGAATTCCGCCGACGCTCCTGTTACCCTATGTGGGAGCTTTCGCCCGATTCGGAATCCATGACGATTTACCGCCCACTCATGGGGTGGTCGCTTGAGAATGTGGACTCCATACACTGGCGGCATGATCTCAAGCTCAATCCTCTTTACGGCATGGGCTTTTCCCGTGTCGGCTGTATGCCCTGCATCCAGTCAAACAAGCGGGACATCCGTCTCATTTCAAGGTTGTTCCCCGAACACATCGCCAAAATTCACAAGTGGGAACGCATTGTGCGGACTTCCAGCCGTTCGGGACAGGCTACGTTTTTCCACCAAGACACCACAGGCAGCGATATACCGGCAGACATTGATGAAGTCGTGCGCTGGTCCATGACCAGGCGCGGCGGTCATCAGTTCGACATGCTTGCGTATACAGCGCCGCCGACTTCCTATGCGGGAGGGCTGTGCGAATGAAAATCGCCCTCCATGATTCAGACCGGACACGTTTTCCGAACTTGCCGTTGATGAAGCTCTCGGCGTGGCATCGAACACAGAAGGATACCGTTGAACGATTCATCCCTTTGATGAACGACAGCTATGACCGCGTGTATTCCTCCAAGGTCTTCTCCTTTACCGCAGAAGAGCCGAATCTTCCGCGCGGCGTAATTCGGGGCGGCACCGGGTATGGAATTGACTCAGATTTACCTGATGAAATTGAACACATCATGCCGGACTACTCGTTGTACCCCGGTTTCAAAGCAAGCCTTGGCTTTACCACGCGGGGCTGCATCCGTTCTTGTCCATGGTGCGTCGTACCCGGCAAGGAAGGAAAAATCCACGCCCATGCCGAACTGGAAGAGTTCTTGCGCCCTGACTGCCGTGACGTGGTGCTCATGGATAACAACATCCTCGCGCATGAGCATGGGATCATGCAGTTGGAGAGGTCCATAACCCGCAACCTGCGCATTGATTGCAATCAAGGGCTGGACGCCCGGCTCATTGCCGCTGACGACGCCCTTGCCCATTTACTTTCGCGGGTTCACTGGCTGAAAAGCATTCGACTTGCCTGCGACCACAAATCACAGATGCCCGCTGTTGAAGCGGCGGTCAAAGCAATCCGCCGCCACGGCAACAAACAATACAATTTCTCGTGCTACGTTTTGGTGCAGGATGTAGATGATGCCCTGGAGCGGGTCGAGTTTCTCCGCACCCTGAAGGTTGATCCTTTCGCTCAACCATATCGCGAGCCTGGTTCCAAGGCCCTACCTGCAAAGCATCTACGCGACTTCGCGCGGTGGGTAAATCACAAGGCCATCTTCAAAACTGTGCCGTGGACGGAATACCGGCGGAGTGCGGCATGAACGTGCGCTATCTGTCCGTCTGCTCCGGCATTGAGGCCGCGTCCGTGGCGTGGTCGCCCCTTGGATGGGAACCAGTGGCCTTTTCGGAGATTGAGCCATACCCGTGCGCCGTCCTTGCTTACCACTACCCGCAAGTCCCGAACCTTGGGGACATGGCGAAAATCAACGGCACGAACTACCGCGGCATTGTCGATGTCCTGGTAGGCGGCACGCCTTGCCAAAGTTTCAGCGTGGCCGGGCTGCGGCGCGGGCTTGATGATGAACGGGGCAATCTGGCCCTTGAATTTGTGAGGTTGGCCGATGAGTGCGATCCAACTTTCGTTGTTTGGGAAAACGTACCGGGCGTTCTCTCCGACAGGGGAAACGCTTTCGGATGTATTCTTGGAGGACTGGCCGGTGAAGACGCGCCGCTTCTCCCGCCAGGGGGAAGGTGGGCGGACGCTGGTTATGTGCTTGGACCCAAAAGGTCAATCTGCTGGCGTATCCTTGACGCCCAATATTTCGGCTTGGCCCAACGCCGCCGCCGTGTCTTTGTTGTCGGATGTCCTCGAAACGGCCCCGATCCCCGAACGATACTTTTTGAGTTCGACGGCCTGCGCCGGGATACTCCGCCGAGCCGACAAACGCCGGAGGACATTGCCGGAACCCTTGATGCGAGCCTTGCAAGAAGTCGTGGCGCGGGAACTGCCCCCGGAGCCTGTGTCGATGTCTGCCAAGCTCTGACAGGAAGCTTTGGAGGCGGTGGGCCAGACGACAACAAGGCCCAGGCCGGGTTTTACGCAGTCGTCCCGCCCCAAAAGGCTGGTAGCTGGAAGAACAATGTGGAGATGGCCGCTGCGGGCTACATGCTTCCATGCTCACAGTATGGCGCTGTAGCGGCGTCATTGACGGCAGAAGGCGCCGATGCTTCACCATGCGCCGACAGAGGCCCTACAGTCCTGGCCGTGCGAACCGCGCAAACCTCCGCCAACGGCAATGGCATTGCCCAAGAGGTTTCCCATACTCTCGACCGTGCGAACGGGCAGGCGGTCATTGCCTTTCACGGTTCACAGGACCCGGATGTTTCCGGCGAAGTCACGCACCCATGCGGGCGAAATAACGGAGCGGAGACCTGTATCTGCTACGCCCCGGAAATCGTCAGCCAGGCCATATCCTGCAAATGGAGCAAGGGGACAAGCGGCCCCGCCGGAGATGAACATCACAATCTGGTGGGCTGTATGGCCTTTACCCAAAACTCACGCAATGAGGTGCGGCTGCAAGGCGGCGATGGGCAGATAAGCGGCGCTCTTGGGGCCGACGAGGGGATGAAGCAGCGGACCTATGTCGCCATTGAGAATCCATGCCTCGCATTTACCGAGCGTGGTCGAACGGAAGGCCGAACGCTCGAATACCTTGAAGAACAGGCTTACTGCCTGACGAATCCCGGCAGCGGCGGACGCACTCATTCACGGCAGATAATGACGCCGCAGCTTCAGGTACGTCGCCTCACCCCGCGTGAATGCGAACGCCTCCAGGGATTTCCCGACGACTACACGGTGATCCCTTACCGAACCCGCAAATTGCCCAAACGAATCGTACTGCGTTCCTATCGGCGCTATCTCCGCAGAATGGCGCGGCAATGCAAGGAACCGCTCTCTTTGGCAGACCTCCTCAAGTGCGCTGACGGGCCACGCTACCGGGCAATCGGAAACAGCATGGCTGTCAACGTCATGCACTGGATAGGTCAGAGGATAATGCGGGCCATGGCCGCACAAGAACAAAATGCAAGAAATGGGAGGAACCATGCCTGAACGAGCATACGGAAAGCGGAAATGCCTTCAGTGTGGGCAGACTTTTGAAGCCAGCCATCCAGCGCACATTACCTGCTCCGCAAAATGCGCGGCGGAACGCAGACGCGGGCAAAAGCGGCAGACGGGAGCCCGTACCAGAGCCAGGCGTAAAAAGTATCTGCTGGATCTGCTGACATCGCTGGATGAAGCATGGGCCGAACTGGAGTGGCTCAACTGCCGGTATGAGGCCCGACGCAGAGAAACAGAAGCGCTTGCGATGGCTATGTGCGCCGCACATGCCCTGGAGACGAAGAAGCTGAAGGCGGAACTGGAGGTGATGCGCCAGGCGTCCGCCGAACCCGCCCCGGCGGAAGAAAAGGCTCCCGCTTCTGCCGTAACAGGCCCCGCGCCTTCCACTGCCGTAAACATCGACACGAGCGATTGGGATTTCTGCCGACGGATGAACCTGCGGGCGCGGCGTCTGCCCTGTGGGGAACGCGGAGAATGCCAGGGCTGTGAGCGCATCACGGGTACAAAATCGCCGCTTGTGCTGGAACCGGGCGACAAGCTGTGCAAACAGTGCAAGCGGCCTTTCACGCCGAAGGCGTCCGCGCAAAAGTATTGCTCGAAGCAATGCCAGACCGAAGCAACAAAGGCAAAGGTGTACGGGAAATAAAAGAAAAGCCCGGCTGCAACCGGGCTTGCTCGACGTAAAGCCGAAAGAAACCAGAACGAGGTAAGTATGAACCAGAATAGCAACAAGGTCAAATGGTATCCCCGACTTTTGACGGGAGAAATGGTCCGCGCCGTTCTTTCCGGCCACAAAACCGCCACACGCTGGCCGTTACGCAAACAGCCAGTGGAGGACGTGGCCAAAAGAAAAGGAGAATGGGTGTGGGAGGATGTGGATGGCAACATCTTTCGTGCTCCGGTGCGCCCTGGCGATGTCATCTGGGTGAGAGAGGCGTGGTCACAGGAAAACGCGGCATTCCCCCCTGTTTATCGCGCTGATGGGATTGATATGCTTGGAAACCAATGGACAGAGGAGGCTTTGTCCGAAGTCCGGTGGAGACCCGGCATTCACATGCCCAGGAAGTGCGCCCGACTGCTGCTCCGAGTAACAGACGTGAAGCTGATTCGGGTTCAGGACATTTCCGAGCCGGAAGCACAGGCCGAAGGAAGTATGCCGGAATTTGAGATGAATGCGGCTGATTTCATCAAGGGTGAACGCTGTCCAACAAGCACGTATTTCCTGGGTTTCAAGCATATCTGGCAACAACTGTATGACAGTGGCCCCCACGCATGGAACGTCAATCCGTGGGTATGGGCGGCGTCTTTTCATCGCATTTCCTGGGACGAAGCAAGGGAGGCGTGCCGTGGCTGACGATATACGCTTTTCAGTCAATTTCTGGCAGCACCCGAAAACGATCAAGCTGACCCGCAAGGGCGGCCTTGAGGCCGTGCGCAGCCTGCAAATCTTGTGGTGCTTTTGCGCCCAGGAGCGGACAACCGGCATTCTGGACGGCATGGACGTTGACGACATCGAAATCGCGGCGGACTGGCGGGGTGAACCTGGCCTTCTTGTTGAGCTTCTTTTGTCCGGGAACTGGCTTGAACAGCTTCAGGACGGCACATACGCACTGCACGGCTGGGAAGAGCGGCAGGCATACGTCAGCAAGAAGGAGCTCCGCAAGGCGCAGGCAAGGGACGCTGCTGAAAAACGCTGGAAGAAGATGCGCGGTGTGCAATCGGCAATGCCGGACGATGCGATGAGCAATGCTGATGGTATGCGAGCAGCATCGGAAGCCCATGCCAACAGCAATGCTGATTTATGCGAACAGCATTGCCCGCAGCATGAAGCGGCAATGCTCGACCATGCTCAACGCAATGCCCCTCTTCCTCTTCCTGATCCTGATCCAAAAGGCATAAATACACCCCCCTTACCCCCCACGGGGGGAAACGCTGTGGGAGAGACTGAGCAAATTCCCCCCCAGCCGATACCGGAACAGCCCGATGTGCCGGAGGGCGCGTCGAAACCGGAACGTCGCAAACGCGACCCTACCGGCAACACTTTGCCGGAACTCCGGCAGACCATAGCCAAATTCACGGCACACGAACCCTTGCGCAAGGCGCTGGAAGACTTTCGGGTCATGCGGGAGCGAATACGAAAGCCTCTCACCGGGCGGGGACTGGAACTCCTGTTTGGCAAATTGCATGAGCTCGCGCCGGGCAATGAAGCGATGCAGGTTGCCATCGTCGAGCAATCGACCATGAACGGCTGGCAGGGGATCTTCCCGGTGAACGGCCCGATGCGGACGGATCATGCCGTGGGGCAGCTCATGGGCAAAAACGCGCAGACAATGGCGGCGGTACTCGCCGCACGGCAAAAGGGGAGGGCTGGAAATGAACGAGTATGACGCGACGGAAGGCCAGAAGGCCCTCGCAATCACCGTCCTGGCCGAGAACTTCGGCAAGGAACTCTCGCCCGCGCTTGCGTCACTGTGGCTTGATCTGCTTGCCCCGTATGATGCTGCTCACGTTCAGGCCGCCGTTCGAGCGGTTATTGAGGGCTATGAATACAAGACCCTGCCGCCGTTCGCCGTGTTGAAGCACGAACTGGACAACCTCTCGGGCACAAGCGAGCAGGCAATGGCCTTGCAGGCAGAAGCCGAATGGGTGCTGCTCCGGGAAAACATTGCGCGCCTTGGCATTTACAAGCAGCCCCACATGCACCCCACCACGGCGCATGTTGTGCGTGTCATGGGCGGTTGGGAAGCGGTTTGTCATTGGGAGACGCGAAGCCTTGATTTCAAGCACAAGGATTTCTGCGAACTCTGGACGCAAGCGCATGGCAAAACGGATGCGCTGGCTCTGGGGGCTGAGGAGGTACAGAGGGCTATTGCACAAACTCATGGCGGTTTTGTGCGTGTGGGCGCGGCCCTTCCCAATGGCCTGCTGAAGGCGCTGAGCGAAACCGGAAAACAAGGAGCGCTTGTGTCATGATTGCTTTTACCCTGCCCTGCATCCCCACAGCACAGGCACGCGCCCGGCACGGCGTGGTCAACGGCCACAGCATGACGTTCAAGTCCGACCGGCAGGCGGCCAACGAGCAAACACTGGACGCTCTGCTGGCGTCTTATGCGCCTGCCTCTCCGTTTTCCGGGGCGGTGGTGTTGGAGTTTCGGGCCGTGTTTCCACCGCCAAAGAGCGCGAGCAAAAAAGCGCGGGCGGCCATGCTGCGCGGAATCGAGCCGCACACGAAAAAGCCGGACTTGGATAACCTCACGAAACAGTTGAAAGACGCCATGACGCGCCTGCAATTCTGGCATGACGACCGGCAGGTGGTCCGCCTGGCGTGCGAAAAACGCTATGGCGAAACAGGCCGCTGGGAAGTGTGCATACGCGAAATGATGGAGGGCGAAACGATATGAACGAATCGTGAACACCGGTTGATCTGCAGCTGCCTGTTGTTGACGGCATAATCGGCGATGGCGTCAGGTTTGAGCGCATTCGCCGGATTACCGGCTACCTGGTGGGCACAATGGAGCGCTTCAACAACGCCAAGCGCGCCGAGGTTGCGGATCGCGTGAAGCATACCGGAACAGGCATGGAAAAATGGAGGGAAGACGCATGATTGTGTCCACTGAACGCAACCCATACAAAAAACAAGAAAGGAGTATGCCATGACAAAACAGGAGTTGATTGCAAAAGCTGCGGCGGAAACAAAAGGATACGGGCGACCGCTGACTCAAGCAGACATGGAAACAGCCCTTCATACGCTGTGCAATGTGGCCTCTGCCGAACTGCTGGATGGCGGGGAGATTTCGTTGCCGGGTCTCGGCAAGCTGAAAATCAAAGAGGTACCCGCCCGCCAGGGGCGTAATCCCAGAACAGGCGAGGCCATGGAGCTTCCCGCGTCACGGAAAGTGGTGTTCAGCATGAGCAAGACACTGAAAGAAACTATGAATCCGTAATTCGTGTGTCTCGCACGGTTCTTCTCACACAAGGGTCGTGCGAGAGCCATACAAAACCATACATCATCTTTCCCCTCACGGGTTGGAGTGCAAGGGCCACAAAAATGTTCTCAGGCGCTAAATATATCGCATTTGCGGGGGCTTTTCTTGCACCCAAGGATTCCGTCCGCGATTTTTTGGCAAAGAACGACAATCAGCACAAGGAGGCTCCGATGTCAGCCCTTTGCCATGAAACGGCCTTTGAACTCGTTCACGCCCATGTTGCCAAATGGGAGGGAGGATACTTCGACCATCCAAACGACCCCGGCGGCGTCACCATGTACGGCGTCAGCCTGATGTTTTTGAAATCCCTTGGCCTGATTGAAGGGGACATTGACGGCGATGGCGACATCGACAGGGATGATGTCCTTGCCATCACCAAGGCCACAGCCAAACAGATCTTCCGCAAACACTTCTGGGAAATCCCGCGCGCGCCGCAACTGCCGCCTCTGGTGGCAATGGCTTTCTATGATTTTGCGGTCAACGCCGGAGCCGGACGCGCCGCAATCGTCTTGCAGGAAGCCATCAACGTACTGTGCCCCGACGCCATCAAAAAGCTGGCGGCCAATGTCGGCCCCCTTACCCGCTCCTACAGCAACAACCTCGCCAGCATGGGCCGCGAGGCAGACCTCGTGTACGCCTACCTCGACAGGCGCGAGGCATGGTATCGCAGACTGGCAAAAGCGAAGCCGCAGTCCGCGGCCTTTCTCAAGGGGTGGCTGAATCGCACCGCCGATTGCCGCAAGCTCATTGCCGATACCGCAGCAGCAGGGCAGCAACAGGGGGTGGCGTGATGGACTGGAAAGACGTTGGCAAGACGATCTCCAAAGCGGCCCCCATCCTTGGCACCATCCTGGGCGGCCCGATTGGCGCCGCCGCTGGCGGGGCGGCGTCTCTCATTGCTTCTCTCTTCGGTTGCGAAGATGACCCTGCGGCTGTCATGCAGGCAATCCAGAGTGATCCACAGGCAATGATTCGCCTCAAGGAGCTTGAAGTGCAGCACCGGGCGGACATTCTGAAATGGAAAACCGCCCAGATTGAAGCCGAAGTTGCCGACCGCGTGAGCGCCCGGCAGGCATCCATTGATGGCGGGGACAGGACGCGCCTTTACTGGCTCACAATATTTCTTGTGGCCGTGATTTTCGCATTTCATTATGCGGTATTCTTCTGGGGTGTCGGAGACAACATTGACTCTGGAATGGTTGACCGCCTTCTTGGCTCAATGGGCACACTTTTGGGCATCATTATCGCTTTTTGGTTTGGGGCATCCCGTTCGAGCCAGAACAGCGAAGCACTGCTTTACCATTCCACCCCCCTCCAGCAGAGCCTCACCAGGCCGGAAGGAAGAAAGCAATGAGCAATGAAACCCCAAAAAGCGGGATTCAGACTGTTACCGCGCAAGTCGTGGCTGGAATTGCCATTGCTGTTTTGGTGGGCATAGGCAGCGCGGCACTCACCGGCTGGACAATGATGATTCGGATTGAGGGGCGGCTTGACGTGCTGGAGCGAGATGTGGCCCGACATGAAACCACCATCAAGGAAGACCTGAAGCGCATGGAAGGCGCGAGCGTCCAGAACGCGCAACGGACAGACGACCAGGAGCGAAGACTGACGCATCTGGAAACCGTTTTGAGCGGCTTGCGAGACGATTTCTCGGAAATCCGGGCGGACATCAAGTCTCTCCTCAAAATAACCGCACAGCATTAAGAGGTGTATGTGAAAGAAATAGAGGCCGGGGACTACTGGTGTCCGATGGGGCGCATTTCCATTCAGCAAGGCTCAGACAAGCCGCACCTCGAAGTCGTGAAGTGTGGCGCCTTCAACAGGGTCGTCATCTACGCCCCTGGCTCACAAGACCAGGGGCAGGCCTCATATCCATCGCGGTGCTTGGGCGTAGGCTGCGCCTGCTGGAAATGGGGTTTTTTCAGTGGCCTTGGCCTCGCCCCTTCCGGGCTGCGGCGGGGGAAATGCGGTTTGGCTGCATCAAGTAGCTGTTTTGCATTTTTATGGACATTATCTGCTGTAGCTGGTTTTCTACTCTATTTTCTGCATGTGTTTTCGTAAGGGAGGATAGTTGATGCCACGAACTATGGGGGTAATGGCAAGATGCAAATCTTGTAAAAGGGTGCGCCTCATCAATCCTGAAAACGGATTCTGCATTTTGTGCGAAAACGATGCTCTGAAGGAGCGCGTGTCACTCCTGGAATTTCAACTCAATGAGTGTTCAAAGCAAAAGGCTGAACTTTTGCGACAGAGAGAGGCGAACGGATGACAGAAAAAGAGTATGGAAGCTATCAATGCCCACGTTGCGGACAACCGACAACATGTGTTCGCAACACGATGTCGTTTGATAACCACATTACGCGCAGGCGTGTATGTCTTACCTGCGGAGAAACCCACGAAACTATTGAAATGCGCGTGGATTCCATGAGCGTATTGAATTTTGCAAACAGGATAACACGCGAAGCGGAGGCAGAGGCCGCCAGGGCCTCCGGGGTATGCGCGTGAAAAAGACGCCCAAGTCTCGCAAGCCCATACCCACGGGGCGGCAAAAGCTGTTTGTGGAGCACTACCTCATTTCCATGAACGGCGCCGATGCCGTCCGTGCAGCCGGATACCAGACCAGGAATCCGCGTTGCACCGCGAGCGAGCTTCTTTCCAAGCCCCATATCCAGGAGGCCATAGACAAAGGCATCGCAGACCGTGTGGCGCGCCTGCATATCACCCAGGACTATGTGCTTCTCAAACTCGCGGAAATCGCTCAGTCGAACATCGGGGACTACCTGCATTTCGACCACAACGGCGTAAGGCTACGCGACATGGATGAAATTCCGCCCGAAAAAATCGCCTTGATAAAGGAGCTCACGGAAGGCGAAGATAAAAATGTAAAACTGGTGTTGCATGACAAGATTTCCGCGCTGGATAAGCTCGCCCGGCACCTTGGAATGTTCGAGCGGCATCGGCAGCGCCAGACGCGCCAGAGCGATTTCACACGGCAAATCCTTACCGACGTGCGGGACAAGAAGATAGACCCGACAGAAGCGGCGCTTACGCTTGAGGCCGAAGGCTACCCCCTTCCCGAATCCCTGCGCCTGCTGCTCGCCAAGGCGGAACCGGAGCCACCCTCCGATGACAACGGGGCATACGCAACCATCAGCCCGGAAGAAATGGCAGAGAGGGCCAAGGCCCGAATGGAAGCGGCAGAAGCGCAACGGACAGGATTTGTCCCGGCCAGGGCAGAAGAGGTTCGACAGATGAAAGACGAAATGGGCGGAGGCTCATTCCAACCGGAGCGCGTCAGCGATGGCGAAAAAGGTTCGTGAAATCCTCCGCGACCCGCGGTATGTCGAGTTCCAAAACCGCTACTACGACAATCTGGTTGCGTATGTGCTGGACAACTCCCGCTACCAGCCGACATGGCAGCAGATGGAATTTCTTGAAGCGGTGAGCAAGCCCGGTTGCCGCGTGGCCGTTTCATCAGGGCATGGCACGGGCAAAAGCGCGATGCTCGCGTGGATTCTGGACTGGCACCTCCGCGTCTTCCATTTCTCCAATGCCATGCTCACCGCCACGAATATCGAACAGGCCCGCTCTGTGGTCTGGAAGTATCTCGACGACGTGATTGCGGACGTGGAAGCCATGTATCCGTGGCAGGCCGGGTATTTCGTAAAGGAAACCCGCCGCTATTTCTCGGTGCTTCACAAGGATTCATGGTATGTCATGCCGAAAACGGCGAGCAAGGCCAAACCGGAAAACCTCGCGGGGCAGCACAACATCAACTACCTGGTTGTGGTGGATGAGGCCTCCGGCGTGGATGATGTGATTCACGATGTCCTGAAGGGCGCGCTCACCAATGAGCGGAACCGGTACGTCATGACCTCACAGCCGACCAGAGCAACAGGACATTTCGCGGAGGCCATGACCAAGCTCGCGGTGAAGGAAGGTGGCGGGAATGGCATTTACACCGCAATCACCATGAACTCGGAATTGAGCCCGCTCGTCTCGAAGCAGTTTATCCGGGACAAGCTCATAGAGTACGGCGGACATCACTCCCCGGAGTACCAGATTCGTGTTCTGGGCAATCTTCCCGACAACCTTTCCGGCTACCTCATACCCCGAAGCTGGTGCGTCCAGTGCGTATCGAACAAGATTGTCCATGAAGAGGCGTGGGGCTGGGTTCTGCTCGCGGACGTTGCCGAAGGTGTCCACAGGGATTCATCGGTGATGACCATTTGTCGCGTGTCCGGGAGCGGCCCGCGGCGCATGGTGGAAACCGTTTCATGCGATGAATACCTCGACCTGGATGAAAAGCGGTTCGCACGGTGTATTGCGGCAAAATACCACGAACTGCCGGCGCTCACGATAGCCGTTGACGCGGACGGTGCAGGGAGAACCGTTGTCCTTGAACTCGAAGAAATGGGCATCCCCGTATCCCGCATCCACTGGGGCTTGCCCTGTCATGCGGCGGCAGACCAGCGGCGCTATTTCAACTTGCGGTCGTATGCCCACTGCAAGCTGCGGGAAGCCATCTTTGAAGAGCGGTTCAGGGGGCCGGACCTCAAAAAATTTGTCGAGCAGGCCTCCCGGCTCCCTTACAAAATTGATGAACGCGGGCGCTACCAGATGCTCCCCAAGGACCAGATGAAAGCGCAAGGCATAAAAAGCCCCGACATATCCGACACCTGCTGTTTCGCCTTCATCGTTGACTACATCCCCGCCGACCAGGATGCCACCATAGTTGGGGAAGAAGCCGAACTCTTGCGCCTCGCAAGAGAGCTTTCCCGCTTGCGGGACGGTGAAGAAACCAAAAGCCCCCGCGTAGAGCGGGGGCCGGAGGTGAGGCGATGAATGTGAAAAGGTTATTCCGTGGCGGCCAGCGTGGTGGAGTACACGTCCAGCAGGTCGGACAACGCGGATACATTCATACCGATGGCGGTGACGAACTGCGGCAGAGTGCGTTCCAAGGCCTTGGGCAGGTCAGGCACGGCTGGGTTCATCTTGATCGGGCGAAAGCGCAAGGCAGATTGCAGCATGAACATGGAGGACATGAACTCGTTCCCTCGCTGCTTCACCTCATTCATAAGCGATTGAATTTTCTGCGTCTGTTCATCGAGAACAGTAGGAGATGTGGGCAAGGCAAGCTGCTCCGACGCGGGCAATGCCTTGCGGGAACGCCTCTGTCGGGGGGAGGGTTTGGCCTTATTGAGCAGTTCCGCCTCCATCGCGTTGAACGCCTGGATGTACCGAATTTTCCAAGCCAGAGCTTTTTTGCCTGCGAACCCCATGGCCAGAAGCGAGAAACCGTCACGGGTGAGGTGGTACATGGGGAGTTCACGACCTATGTCATCGGAATATTTATTCAACGAAAAATTCCGTTCAATGAACTCCGGCGGACATTCGGAAGAAACACGGCGTATCGCTTCAAGAACATCAGCATGTCGCTTTTGAAAGTGGTCTGCAATATCAAGGCTGGTTACGGTAGGTTTACCATTGACCAAGGAAATGGATGGGTTGATAATAAGCTCAGTCATAATCGTACCTCCTGTGAAGGTCGGTTGTGGTTAGGCTTGGTTCCGGTGTTGGTAGCACCGGGCCAAGCCGTTTTTTAGTCTTTGCTCCGCAAGTAATTTGACACTGTGGACTGGGAGATGCCGAGTTTCCGCGCTATTTCTGCCTGCGTGGTACGCTCCGTAGCCCTCATTTCACGGACAAGGTGCTTCATTTCATCTCGGCTCATAGAATTTGGATCGAATGCCGTAAATGCTTGAAATCCACCGCGAGAATAGACTCGTTGTGTCAGCACTCGACCGTCCGGTTTTCGTACTGTCGCTTGGGCGAAGCCCTTCTGGTATTCTACGACGACCGAATCTTCAGGGTCTGCACCCACGTTGGTTAAAAAACTGGGGAGGAGCGAAGGGAGTTTACTCATATGTATCTCCTGGTTGAAGTTGACCAAATTATGTAATGCACATTTTTTACCAAATTTACCAAATTATGCAATATTTATTTTTTATAATTAATTTACATAGTTATTATGAAGACTTCTCCAAAGACAAGCCTTGTCTATATTCATCACATATATACGTTTTTTTCTTGCCAATTATCCGCCATGCCCTCATTTCATACCAAAGTTGGGAGAAGCAGCGCATGGATAACGAGAAAAAGAAGATTTTCACACTGTCCCTGGACAGCGAAAACCGGCACATGGCCTCGGCTATCCTCTTTGAAGGGAACCGGCTCGCCATCACCCACTGCGTACCTGTTGCCGGCCCTCCCTCACAGTGGCGGAACAAAATGCTTGCTGACATGGAAACGAAAGCCGCCGCCGGGTTCGCTATTGCCGTTGAAGACCGCTCCGGGGCGTTCTCCTCCCATGCGGCATCAGTCTGTTTTGACGATGTTGAGGACGGGCGCACACTTCTCCAGCAGTCTTTTGACTGGTGGTTCTCCTTGAAGAACTCCGGTAACTTGCTTCTGGACGCATCTGTCACGCGGTATGACATGAAGGCAGGGGAAGAAGGCTCTCTCATCGACATCAGGCACGATGAAAAGGGCCGCATCGTGTATCACCCGAACTGGATGCAGTTCCACGGCGGGCACAAGGCCATGCTGTTGTGCGTGGCCGCCGCCATGCTTGAGGAGCCGCTGTCCGGGCGCTGGGTTGATACCATGCTTGCCGCTGTAGCAAAGAGAAATCCCGTTTCACCCTCGCCCTTCTCGTCCTGGCAGGCCATCACCATGCAGCGGGACGCCGACAGGGCCAGAGAATTGCGAGGCGGTCATGAATGACCGACTTTCTCCTCTCAATATCGAAGATCCTCTTGTGCGGGTCGAGTTGTACCGTGAAATTCGACAGGCCCAATCCGAAAGGCCCGGCGCGGACTGGACAGAGTATGAAATTCAGCCTGCGGATGCACTTATGCCGGAACTCATAGCTTACAAGGTGTACAGACTGGACACGCTGAAATGGGTCGTCATGGTAGCCGCAGCGCTCGACAATCCAAGAGAAAGGCTTGCCCCCGGAAACAGGATTTTCTTGCCGTCAACAGCATGGATTCGAGAGCGCATCAAGCACTATCAAGAGTTTGAACGCATCGGCAGGTAGGCGATATGGCCGAAAACAAGCAGGACATCCTTCGCCAGCTCAAGGAGTTTGAGAAAGAGGCCACTGCCGAAAGGCGGGAGGCCCGCGAGTTGCGTGAAGACGCGGTAGGCCTTCTCACTCCGGCGTTGCTCCGTAAACATGTCAGGGCAGGAACCGGTCTTGTGCTTGCCTATGGACGCAAGGGCCACACGGTTGAGTTCACCATCGACGACCTCAAGCGCTTTGTGGCCGCCAATGAACGCGCGCAGAAGAATTTCCGGCGTGAAGTCCGGGGCGTTCCTCTTATCCAGCTTGAGAAGTCATCCGATCCCGCAGACATTCAGCGCAGCCGTAATGTACGCTCCGCCATGCTTTACAAGGTAAACAAAAACCTCCTCTTTTTCAGCGTAACCGGGAACACCAGGGCGCATTATCAGGTGCGGGTGCGGCTCGAAGACTGGGATATGGCCCTCCATTCAACGGCAATGCCTCTGGTTTCGGCGCGTACCGTTGCCACGGGCCGCATCTCCTTCGACTGCTCATGCGGGCGGCATCAATACTGGTATCGCTACCTGACTTCCATCGGCGGCTTTGACGTGAATCCGCCCAAAGAGCAGGACTTCCCCAAGATACGGAATCCCGGCCTCAAGGGTTGCTGCTGCAAGCATGTTCTCAAGGTGCTCCGGGTTCTCAAGAGCAATACGATCCATACTGTGCTGGCGGGCGAAATTGAGCGCCAATCGGCCACCATTGGCTTTGCGGACACCGTTCGTTCTCGCTTCCTCAAGGCTGACGAACTCCGGCGCGTATCTCTTGCCCGCGGCGTGGCGCGAAATCCGACAGAGGCCAGACAGGCGCAACAAAAATTCCTCCGTGAAGCGCAAGAGTTCATTACCGATGCGAAAAAGAAAAAGAGCGTCAAGGAAATGCAGGGAAAGCTCAAGCCAAGGCACAAACAAAAAAAATTGCATGGAGCGATGACCGAAGTACAAAGAAAAAAGATTGTTGAAAGCCTCCACAATCTCTCTGTTGCTGTAAAATTCAATCTTCCGGGGTTCGACCTCAAGACCGGGCTGGAGAACCTCGCCAAAGAGTTTTCTGTCTCGGTGGCTGACCTCAAGGGCATGATGCAAAAGGAAGGCATTGCATGATTGAGAAGCTGAATCCGCGGGATTTCCGTGCGCCGGCCCGAATACTGGCCGAAGACCTGCAAACCATGCTTACACACGACCCGAAGGCGTTTGACTGCCTCATCTTCCCGGCGATTCCGGGCGACGAAGAAACGGTTGCCGTTGCGGACGACCCTGTGGGCAGCCTTGATGCCGGGGAGCGCGCGCAGAAGTATGGGGAGCCTGTGCTTGGCCGGGCCATGATTGTGCCGGAGGAAGGCCTCGGATTTGAGGTGCTGGCAGGTGAAGTGGCAAACAGCTTTCTCGGCGCCACCGCTCCAATGAATATCCTCCTCTCCATGCCCGTGCATAACTACTCCCTCATCCAGTGGAGCGAATACGCCACGCCTGACGCCGATGAGCCGGAAATCCGCACAGTGTACGTTTTGAACAGCAAGGCTGTTGGCCGGGTGTCCGGGGCGGGAACTGTCTATGTCTGTGCGCCATTACCCGCGCTTGGGGAGGTACCGAACACGCCTGAACAGGAAACAGAAGACAGGGAGCCGGATACACCCGAAGATGATTGCGTGGGGGTGCTGTAATGGCCGAAGCAAACGCGATCAGTGACCTCCAGGCTGTTGATTTCGCCGTGGGCGGCGTCATTGTCGGCGCGTATGACGGACTTCGGGACGACAAGCCAGAGGCTTTCCGGCGCTTCCTGAACCGCCCGGCCAGGGACAAAATTTTCAGGGCGGAAAATGAAGACCCTCCTTCGCTCATACGGCGGATTGCCCGGCATAATCCCGGCAAAAAGAAGGTGCCTGATCTCCCTGTCGTTGCCTACTACCGCTCCCCCGGCATCGTCGGCAATCAGAACGAAAAGCCTGTCGTACTGGATGTGGAACGGCACATTGATGATACGCCGCGGGCCATGCGGTTGAGTTCAATCCCTGTCACGCTGTCATATTCGCTTCTCTGGTGCGCGTGGGACAAACCCACACTGGATAAAATCACCCTGGCCTGGTTTGCCTATGTGGCGCACCGTGGACGCAAGTACAGCCGGTTCAGCGTCCCCTACAGGCTCGGCAGCGAGCCAATAGAGATTCCGGCTTCCATCTCGGTGCCGAGGGAAATCCAGGCGGACAATGCGAGCGGAGAGCAGGCCGAAGGCCGCTTGTGGGCCGCCCGTGCGCTTGTGGAGGTAAACACGCAAGTCCTCTATGGGCGCGAAGTGCAGCCCGTGGACGAAATAACGGCGCTCGGCCAGGTGCGACTGATTTGAAGGGCAAAATTCATGGCTGATGACACTCTGTTCAAAAAATTCATCCACGTCCGTTCCGGCAAGGAGTTCGACATCGGGTTTCTGCGCGAATCGAACTATATTGAAACCCTCGGTCTGGACGGTCCGAAGCTCATTATGAGTTGGGATGACCCCAACCGTTATCTCAAGGATGAACTTCAAATCAGGGAGCAGGACGAGATAGAGGCGCACCTCTCGGATGACTGGGCTATGGACGGAATGAACGTAAAGCAGAAGTTCACGGTTATGGTCGACCCGTCCGCCGACAGATTCCTCAAGCTCAATCTCATGGCTTCCCCAGTGTTCAAGCTCAAAACGCTGTCTGACAAGACACGCATTTTCAGGCAACGGGGGGTGGCGGAGATTATCGGAGCGGTTTCCGCGGGCTTCAGGATCGACGCGGGGAAGTTTCCCGTGGTGGAAGACTACCACTGCATTGCGGGAGAACGCCCAAGCGCCATGCTGCGCCAAATTGCGGGGGAGCAGGGCGGGCATCTCTGGTTCGGGCGCGAGGGATGGCACGTCAAAACGCTTGCCGCTCTCTTCGCCGAAGAACCGGCGTTCGAGTACCACTACGGGAAGCCCGGCGCCGACTTTCAGATAATCAGTTTTACACGGCCAAGCCAGCAGTCGCAGATTCAGGAGCGGGCCGTGAGAGGCTTTTCCGGGTGGAATGACGTTCTGGGGCGCGTCAGAGCGCCCTCTGCTGGTCCGGTGCTTTCCAAAGCTCACAGGTACGCCCCAAGCCTGAACGCATCGCAAAACGTGCGGACTCTGGGGAACCGTCCGACATCTTCCCGCATTGCCATTGATTTTCAGACGCACGGCAACGGCTTTCTCACACCGGGGATGGTGCTCAAGTTGTGGTGGCACATGGCAACCCCGGACAGGCCGCTGGATGAATCCCTGCCGGATAAGGTGGTGATAAGCTCCGTGGCACACTACTATTCGGCCCAAAAGTATTACTGCCGCGTAAAGGGGGCGGTTCCCTTTGAGCCAACAGCCTAAGATATACAGCGGGGAGTATGTCTCCCAAGTGGTGAATCTCGATGATCCAAAGCGGATGATGCGCGTCCAGGTGCGCGTCTTCGATATTTTTGACGATGTTCCCGTGGCTGACCTGCCGTGGGCCACTTACCGGCTCCCCCTTGGAGTGCGCCCGTCAGACGGAGGCCTTGTTCCGGTAAAGGTCGGCGATCTGGTCTGGGTGGATTTTCCTTTCAATGGTGATACCCGCCGTCCGCGCATCACCGGAGGCGTCCACCATGCGCCGGAAGGCAATCCGAACATGCCGCCCGAAGCATGGGCCGGGCCGGGCCAATTCGAACATAAGCGCACCCCGAATGAACCCACGCCCGCGGCTCCCGTGTACCATGAAGACATCGTGTTTCAGCAGAACGGCGTTCTCGTCCAGATCACAAAGCCCGGCGCGGCTCGGATAACCAATCTGGCAAGCGGAACGGCGGCGGAAATCGCGCCTGACGGCGACGTGATTATCCACTGTGAAAAAAACTGCTATCAGAGCGTACAGGGGGACTACCTTGTGGATGTGAAGGGGGATTTCAAGCTGCTCGTTGCCGGAGCAATGGATATGCTATCCCAGGGGGCAGGGACCGTTCAATCGCAGGGGAATATGACCCTCGGAAGCTCCGCCGAAAGCCTGAATCTTTCCGCCGCAAAGGAAGGCAAGATGACTGGCCCCGGCGGCCTTGCCTTCTCCGGGCCTGCCAGCTTTGACAAGGATGTAAGTATAAGCGGCGATGCCAATGTCGCCGGCTGTGTGAATGATGCGGGCGGGAATACGAATCACCACTCGCATTGACTTCGGAATGGTTTTCTCTCCGGCTATGCAAAAACAATCTTTCCCTGATGCCCGCCTGTCGGCTTGACCCTTATTTCCAAATCATTTCCGAGCAGGGAGAGACAGGCCAGCAAGCGGAACTCACTGACACCACGGAACTGCCCATTCAGGATGTTGGAAATCCTGCTTTGCGGAATCCCTGTAAGTTTGGAGACTTCTTTCTGTGTCATTTTCCTTTCTTCAATAATACCGCTGATGCGTGAAACAATGGCGGATTTTATCTTCATGGATTCAGCATCATTATACCCCAAGTCTTCATAGACATTCCCTGAGCCTTTTTTGATAAAATCATCCATGCTACATCTCCTTTTTCAAAATAGATTTGAGCCTTTTCAATCGTTCAGTGACCAACGTCACATCTTTTTGTGGTGTTTTTATACCGATAGTTGATTTTTTTTGAAAACAATGGATTACATAGATGGCATCATCATAGCGGACGGTATAGATAGCCCGAAACGTATCGCCATCATAATCCCCCACTACCTCAATGATCCCTGATTCCCCCTTCACTTTGAAGGGCTTGGCCTTGGGGTGACGTTTGCCGTTTTGCGCCAAATCAAGCGCATAGCCAAAAATATCCTGAATATGTTCAGGCATCTCCTTCAAATCATTATAGGATGAGCCAAGCCAAAACAGTTGCTTTTCAGACATCGATCACCTCTCACCCAAAACCAAAATATGTCAATTTTGATATAAAGTCAAATCCAAAGCCAATTTTGTGGCGACAAATCTATATGCGCTACATCTGCACGAAAAGTTGTGTACTCGCGTGCCGACCTGTTGCCAGACTTGGGAAGCCTCCGCTGCGAGGCGAGCAAACCAACCTGACAACGGAGTGCAGCAATGAGCAAAAATCTTGACGGGTACAAGCAGCAGGTTACCAACATCGTAACGCGCGCGCACCAGATGCGCGCCGCCCTGCTTGATCCCATCCTTGACGACAGCGGCAAGTTCATCTCGGACAGCAAGGCCAGGGCCGAACGCCTGAAAGGGGCGGTGTCCAATTCGGTGTATGAAAGCACCGGCGAAAGCGCGCCCATGATTCTCGGCGCGCACAGCCGGGCGCTTCAGGCGTTCTGTCAACAGTATGGACGCCTCCCCGGCGACGAGCTTCTGGCGAGCGCCCATCAGGCCATTGAAAACGCCATGATTGTCGGCAAGGCGGGCAACGGCCTGCCCGGCGTCTTTGAATCCGCCGACATGAGCACGACCGAGGGCATCATGATGCGAGACCGCATGGTGTCCCTCATTCTGCCGGTTCTCTTGCAGTCCGTCACCGCCCAGATGACGACCCTGATTCCCGGCCAGTTCAACCGCTCGGAGATGTTCCGCGTCCATCGCGTGGCAGGGAGCACCTTCGGAGACCTTCAGGCCGGAGACCGCATCGACTTCCGCTACAATGGGCGTTACGCCGTCATGGATCAGATGTCCGCGCCGTACATTGGCGATGCGAGCAGGAAGCAATTCGTCTTCGACAGCGCCACGGACGGCGGCAAACTGATGCCCATCAAGCCCGGCTCGGTGAAAATCCTCCACGACCGCAACATGGTGGCCCATGATGACAACAACGGCCACATCCTCGGCGTATTCGCCCTTGATGGCGCGACCATCAATGTCAGCGGTTCCGTTGACTACGCGAGCGGCAAGGTTACGGCTGACTTCACTGTCGCCCCGGCGGCGGGCATTGAAGTCCACATCGGCTATGATGTGGACATCGAGAAGGACTACAAGCTCATCCCCAAAATCGACCACCAGATGGAATCCCGTGTGCTCGTTCCGCACGAATCGGCCATTACGGGCAGCGTTACCCTGCAAGCCCTCTGGGGACTGCGCCGCGAGTTCGGGCTTGATGCGGACAACCTCGCCATGTCGGGGATGCGTAACCTTCTGGCGGCAGACAAGGACCGCAAGATACTGCGGGATATGTACTTCTTCGCGCGTGATGTGGTGGAGTGGAATCGAACCCCGAACGAAAACCTCACTTTGCGCGAGCATTACGAAAGCCTGAACTCGGCGCTTCTGGAACTCGATTCCGCCCTGATGAAGCGCAACGGCATCAGCGGTCTTGTCGGTCTTGTGGGCGACAATTTTGCCGTCAATGTCTTCCGCTACCTTCCGGCCCCGTTCTTCCAGGCCGCGCCGGGCTATCGCAGCGTGCCGCAGCCCCATTATGTGGGGCGCGTCTTCGGCCAGTTTGACCTCTACTGCGATCCCAATCAGGAAGAATACACCTGCCTCGCCTTCGCCCGCGGCTCGGAACACGGCCAGACCGGCTACGTCTGCGGCGATGCCGTGCCCGCCCTTACGTTCCGTCATGCCGTTCTGGGCGACCTCATCACCAGTTCCACGATGTGGGACCTGGCTTACCGCGATCTTCAGCCCTTCGATGGGCGTGACTACCTGATGAAGCTCAAGATGGTGTCCGGCAGCAATGCAGCGGGCGGCGATACATCCGATTCCGGCAAAACCGATGAATAGGAGGAAACGTCGATGCTGAAAGTGACCATTGAAAACAAGGGTTCCGCCAGTCTTTCCATCAAGGGCCGCCACAGCTTCCATATCGGCGCACACTCCACCGTGAACGTGGAACTGCCCGATACGCCCGGCAGCGCGAATATGCTCCAGCGCCTGCGGCGAGAGTATCCCGCGATGCGTGTGCTCGTGGAGAGGAAAAGTGCCCAGCCTCCGGTCGTCGCCGTACCCTCCGGCGCCCATGACACCCCCAATGCGTCTTCCGCTTCCGCCACCCTCTCCGGTTCCCTCGCCGGAGAGGCGGAAGACGGCGCCGAACCGATGAGCGCGGAAGACTTCGCATCCCGCGCCAGGGTGACGGAGGGCGAAGCGGGGTGGTGGACGGTATCCGTTGAAGGCATCAGGGACATCAAGGTGCGTTCCGCCAAAAGCGAGGTGAACGCCCTTGAAATGGCCTACGCCAAATACCTCGAAGGCCAGGGCACGGGTGAATAGCCATGAAGAGCGTCATCACCAATGCGGCGGAAATCACCGTCCTTGAGCCAATCGACAACACCTACAAGACAGGCGGCGGGCCGGTCAGTGTCGGGGGATGCGTCATCCTTGCCGGCAAGGGACGCCCCTTCACCGTACATGAAATATTCGGCGTGGGCACAAGCCAGGAAGACACCTTTGGCTCTCCCCTGCCGAAGAAAGCCTACGGCATGGAAGGACTGCGGCATCTCTCCGAAGCAGCCAGGGAATGCAACTGGGTTCAGGCTGTGCGAGTGGTGAACCAGCAGGAATACCGTTATCCGTCCCTCGGCTTCCTCATGTTCAGGGAATGCGGCGAATGGGATTCCAAAACGGATTATGCGCCCGGCGATGTCGTTTCCTGTGATGGCAGGAAGTACATTGCCGCGACTGATGTGGCCGCATCGGCGACGCCCCCCGCAACCGGAACCGGGGAATGGCTGGAATACACCGGCCCCGTTGAGAAGGACGCGCACCGTCACAATGAAAGCGTCATTGTTGGCGATGACGGCTTCTGGCTCGTGGTATATCCCATTGACGGCGATGCCAGTATCCGGCGCACGCTCCGTTTCGAGGATGTGGACAAGGAGCGGCGCCGCTTCAGGCTGGTGTTCTACGATGTGGATGATACCGGCTATGAATACGCCCTCGAATCACATCTTGTCGGCATCAACGAGGATGACAAGGACGATATGGGGCGTCCGGCCTACATCGAAACCGTTCTTGAAACACAGTCCAAACGCTTTCGGTGTGACTTCCTTGAAGGAACAGCGTGGGAAGACCTCGAATCGGTTCTGCTTGCCCTTGAAGACAAGAAGGCCATGCCGCGGAGCTTCGGCTTTGAAGGCGGCACGTCCGGCGGCCAGCCCGAAAATGATGACTGGTTCAAGGCCGTGGAACTCCTTCGCCGCGAATCCATGCCGCTGAACATGATTTTTGCGGCAGGCATTGCGGAGCAGGACATCATCGCCCGCCTGGCGGAAATCGCGGATTTCCGCCATATCGGCTTTTTCTTCGACGTGCCTTCCTACCTCCCGCAGGACAGCGCCCTTGAATGGCTCAAGGAACTGGGCCTCAACTCCCGTCATTCGCGGGCCTACTATGCTCCCTATGAGGCGTCGGACCCGTGGCGCGGCGGCAAGACAGTGTGGGGCGTTTCCGGGGCCATGGCCGCCGCAAAGGCCCGCGGGAACGCCATATTCACGAAGAACGTGCCGGGCATACACTACTCCCCCGCCGGAGAGAAACGCGGCTACCTTTCGCGCACGGGTGTCGCCCCGCTGTTCCCGGAGCAGAACATCAACCGGGATACCTTCTACACCGCACGGCTCAACCCCATCATCGACATGACATCGGGCGGAGCCTGCGCCGATGACGACCTGACGCAGTTCTTCCGCGAATCCTACCTCCGCTTCGGCTGGATAAACGATGTGCTGGACTACATCGACCAGCGCTTCGTGGAGGCGGCGCGGATCGCCAAGTTCGAGCCGGATGGCCTGACGCGCGAAATCCTCTACGACCTGCTCAAAACCATCATGGATGAACTTGTCACTTCCGGCGCGCTGGTTTCGCCGCGAGAGCCGGACAAGGACGGTACGAAGCCGTACATCATCACCATCACACAAGTCGAAATCGACCTCTGGCACTGCGAATGGGCCGTCTGCATCACCGGCGCGGCGCGGCGCATTGCCGGGCAACCCCGCCTCATGCGGTAAGGAACGGAAATGAATAAACAATCCTTCACCTTTGACGATGACTTCACCTTTCCGGCCACACGGCGCGGGCAGGCTCTTTCCGGCGTTCTGGAATCCGCGGACAAACCGAAAACAGGCACAGACGCGGTACAGGTCTTTGCCCGACAGCAGACGCGCACACAGGCCATGTCCGCCGTTCTCGCGTGGGTCGAGGATGGCGAGTACAACTACAACGCCTTGGATGAGTACATCATCGGCATGGCCGACCTCGACGGCGATTTTGAAATCAGCGACGAGGAAGAGGCTATCTACAACGCCGTCTGGGCCGAAGTTCCTGACGCTCTTCTGAGCCTCGGCGCTACCGAGGCCGATGCCAACGACTTCGTGAACGGCGAAGGCAAGGCCAGCGCCGATGCGGCCGCTCGCGTCGGCAAGGCTCTGAAAGAACGCCTTGATGAACTGGAAGCTGATGACGACGAAATCATTGCCGGGTTCGCGCTCGGTGAAGACGCCGTTTTCGAGAATGCCTCCGACGACCCCGAAGGCCGTCACATGATTCTGGAAGCCACCTATCGCAAGCAGAAGGTCGTCCGCGACGGCAAGGTGGTGAAAATCAACAAGCGCATTTCCGGCAAGGTGCGCCTTTCCGCCGCACAGAAGGCCGGGCTTCGCAAGGCCCGGCGCAAGGCCAACACGGCGGCGGCCCGGCTTCATCGCAAAAAATCCATGCGTCTCCGCGCACGGCGCGGCATGTAGGTCCGCGACATGGAAGGCATCGGCAACCGTGATACCCGTATTTCCCTGTTCCGCAAGTGCTGGATACAGGGGAGCGAGGCCACGGTTGTCGGTGTCTGGGGTACAGGCACATCCAAGGAACTGACGGCGAACTGGACTTCGCCGTTTGAGGGAGAGAGCATAGGCAACAAGATTCCCCTTGCGGGCGGAGTGGCGCAGGCCGCCACGGACATGACCACCGTGACGACGCTGAACTCCCGCCAGACATGGGAGGGGAACAGGCCCACAACCTTCAACATCGAATTGAAGCTCTATGCTCTTGAAGACCCGGAAACCGAGGTTATGCAGCCCATTCGTGCGCTTGAGTTCATGGCCGCGCCGGACGTGAATGACATGCAACCGGCGGGGGGACGAATCCCCGACCGGGTGTGCGTGAATATCGGGACGCGCCATATTTTCACCGACATGGTGATAGATTCCATTTCGCAGCCCTTCGACAAGGAAATTGACTCCCAGGGCAGATTTGTCCGGGCGACACTGAATATCCAGCTTTCCACGCTTACCATGATAAGCAAGGACATGCTGCGAAAAGGCTACGGCCAACAAGCCTAGAGCGGTTTGCCGTTGAAAACGACAGCCGCTCTGGCGGCCGCGAAAGCGGACGCCCGCGCCGAATGAGCCTGAAAACCACGCTTTTCAGGCGAAATGAGGGCAGCGCCGCTTTTGAAATTGTCCAATTTCAAAAGCAAAATGCTCTAAAGGGGAAACAACATGGCAAACATATCGGATGTGGCGGGGAACATTCCCAAGATTCGCGCCGGATACCGCAGGCTGCTCGCTCTGGGCGAAGGTGTGGCTTCCGATGAGTTCATTCTGACCATCGAAGGCTACCCGAACCTTCGCTATCTGTGCCAGTCCACGCAGCTTCCGGCGCTCATGCGCGAAAACATCGAAAGCTACGGCCCGCAAGGGGTGCAGTTCAACCAGCAGGGCCGCTATAAAAACGCGCAGGACGTTCCCATCACCTTCAAGGAGGTGATTTCGGGAGAAGCCTACAAGGCGGTTCGGGACTGGGTGAAAAACAAGAAGTACCTGAACGTCAAAATCGGTCTGGCCGGGGAGTCCTTCCCCACGTCCAACAGGAACACCACTGTTGTTCTGGAAGATTGCTGGCTGGAACTTGAAGGCGCCGACCTGTCCGTTGAGGACGGCGCAAGCCTCGTGCGACCGGCGGGTACGCTCCACGCCAACTGGATTAGCTGGCTGGACGACGACCAGGACGGAACCCTTTCCCTCTGATTGACGGGCACCTATGACCCCTCTGGAACTGCTCGAAGAAGTGAAGGGGCGTTTCGTGGTGCTGTATCACAATAATGATGCGGCACTGCGACGCCTTTTGCGGCAATCCCTTGGCAAATATCAGGACAAGGCGGGTGTTCTTCTTCAGACCAGATACCCCGCGGGAACGACAGAGGCCGAACTCCCGGAACTCTACCTCACCATTGCGGAATGCCAGGACGAAATGCTTCGGCACGTCCCGGTGTTTGTGGACGATGCAGAGGGGAAGCTTGTGTTTTCGCCGGAAGCCGCATCCGGTCCCCTGACGCTTTATTGGCTGGCACGGCTTCGTGACTGGCCGGATGACCGTCCGCTTCCCTACGGCTGTGTCGGCCTGGTGGGCGACTACCTCGAAGCGCTCATCGACATCCCGAACACTTCGCGCACCCGTGACGCCTATCACGGCATGGACGGTCCCATTCCAGACCTGCCCTCGATGCAGGAATTGCGGGCGCGCCTGACAGAACTCGAACAGCAGATGGAAGAAAGCCGCGCGATTTTGCCGGTGAGCCTGGTTATTTGCTGATGGAGGGGCCGTGGCGGAGGATTTCAACAAGTTGCGGATGCTGGCCCGGAAGCTGGTAGCCACTGATTTTCAAAAGGACTGGCTCTTTCGGCTCGAAGTCGAGGGGGAACCTGCCGACCTTGATTTGTACGTCAAGGACATCGCCTACAACCCGCTCGAAATCACAACGGATGAAGAAAACTATGGCGGGGTCACCATGTCGTGGCCAACAGGACGTGTGCCGGTAAAAATCACCGCCACCATGCGGGACAACTCGGACCGCAGGATAAGCGCATTCGTCTGTGAATGGTGCGAGAAAGCCGTCCATGCTGATGGAACCGTGGGTCTGCCCTACGGCGCCGATGGATATGTCCGCAAGGTTCGGGTCTATGAGCAGCGTGATGACGGCTCGGAAACCCTGGCCGGTGAATGGGAAATGTACGCCACCACACCGGGAGAAACGAGCCGCTCCCGCGAGAACGGCGCTTACAAGGAATTTCCCGTAGCCTTTGTTCAGTTCAGCACGGCAACAAGCCCCGCTCAATTCCTGTGAGGTATCCATGTCGTTTCTTCCAGATTTCTGCCTTCCATCCGACCCCGCAAGGAGCGTCCGTCTCGCCGAAGCGACAGTGGCCGACGCCATTGATTTTTCCGGGGTTGACCCGCTTTGCGAAGAGGAAGCCACAAGCCTTTTTCTGGAGCGTCTTCAGGCGAAGGAAAAATACACCGATCCCAGACAGTGGACGGTCGAGGACAGACGCTATGCGCTCTTCATGTACCACCTGCACACAACGCAGTTCGCTGATCTTCCCCTTACTTATGCCTGCCAGCCGTGTTCGGAGGCGGCGGGACATGAAGTGACACATACCGTATCCGTCAAACTGGCGGCCATGGCCGAAGAATACACCCCCATTGCCGGAAAGCCTCTACGAGACGTGGTGCATGAGGGACACGCCGTCATCGTTCATCCTCTGTTGGGCGTGGACGCGGAAATCATCGAGAAAACCCGCATGGGCATCATAGCCCTGGAGCAGGAAAAGAACGCCATCGCCAGAAAGGAACGCAGCCAGCTTGCCCTGCTCCGCATTCTTTCCTGCATCGACATTCCGGCCATGGAAGGCAAAACAGAGCAGGAACGCCGAAAACCGGTCGAAAAATTCATTCTGAGCATGTCCACCAGCGAGTTTCAAGGTTTCAGCAGCAAGGTGATGAACGCCCTCGCCGAAATGCGACACGGGTTGCAATCTGTCTTCAAAGACGGGCGAATCCTGCTCGAAACTCCTCCGGTGCGGTGCCCGGAGGGCAGGGACAAGGAGGGGCCGGGAATCCGGCTTCAGTTTCCCTTTCGGGCTTTCGACTACATTCCGCGGGTATAGTCCCCGTGCGTGGGATACGATTCTGAGCAATCTATGCCTGAATGACAGCCAAAGCCTTGGCAGTCTGCTTGCGTGTCCGGCTCGCCGGGTGCTTGCACTCCACGAAAACGCAATAAAGCGCCACAAGGCCATCAAAAATGCCACGAGGAACCGCAAGGGTGGCCGGAGGTGACGATGGACGAAGACAAAAGACTGCCCTTCCAGGACGTGCCGGAACTCAATCAAAAACAGGACGATGCCCAAGGGGAACAATTCTGGGCGCATATCGCGGAACTTCTTGAACAAATCGAGGCCAACACCCGTGGCGGCGCTGGCCGGGGATTGTCAGCGGCAGCGGTGGCCACGCCCGCACGTCCGAAGGAAGAAGCGAAGGCGGGAAAGAAGCAGGCTGGCGGCCCAGGTGCCGCCCACAGCAATGCAGCAATGCGAACGACTGCCCGCACGGCTCCCGCTGAACGTCGCCCATCCCGCAGTATTATCCCCTCGCCGCCCGCTCACCAGGAGAAAGCCGCTTCCAGCAGCCCTCTTGGTGGGCGCTCCGCAACCAAAGCTCCACACCCTGCCGGAAAAGGGAAAAACCAAGACGACGGTCTTGGGGGTGGAACTGGCCCGCACGCGGCCCGGAAGCAAAAAGAACCCGACGCCCCGCTTCCTCTCCCCACCAAAAGCCAGGAAGCCCTCGCGCAAAAACGCGAAGAAGCGATTGCCCAGAAGCAATCCAAGGGCATTTTGGGGGCATTGAAGCAAAACCTTGCTTCGTGGGACGGTTCCGTTGCCTCCTCCGACAAATCCGACATGCAGGACGCGGCGGGTCTGGCCGCTGGAGGTCCGCTCTGGTCGGCACTCAAGGAACTGAAAGAGGTTATCCCGGAAAACGACAAGGAGGATGACAGCCTTGCCGGCGTCCTGAAAAAGACCATCGCGCAAAAAACGGGCGTCACTGCCGCAAGGGAAAGGATAGACCGCGCCGCAGAGACAGCACGGGCAAAAGTGGTGACATGGGCCGGGGGAAAAGTTGACGCTCCGAAACGGGGCAACCGCGACAAACAGGGCCGCTTCATCAAGGGGGCAGGCAAAGAATCCAAAATTGCGGAAAAAACTCTGGCTCTGGCATCGCAGGAAGCGCGGGAAGGTAAAAAGCGCCATGATGAACTGGTGGAGGCTGTCAAGCAAGGGCCAAAGCATGGCGGAGGCGGCATCTTCGGGGAAGACGGTCTTGTTGACCGCATGGGCCGCAGGCGTGGCGCGCGCGGAGCAGGAACGTCAAAACCGGGCAGGATGCCGGGGCGGAGAGGAAAATTCGGGCTTCTTGCGGGAGCGGGTGCGGCGCTGTTGGGGGGCGCGTCGGTTTTCAACGGCGATCCCGTGAGTTCCGCCATTGATATTGGCAGCGCGGCATTGTCCGCGCCCGGCGCCGGGAAGGCCGCAGGCGCGGCAGGAAAAGCCCTGGGGCTTGGCGCAAAAGGAGCCTTGGGGGCCGCGAAAGCCATTCCCATTGCAGGACAGGTCCTTGCCGCGGGTATGGCGCTTTATGACGGCGTATCCGGCTGGAATGATGCCGACATGCACCGGGAGGCGTTCGGCCTTGAAGATGGGCAAGAGGCCTCCACAGGGCAGAAGGCGAGCGCGGCGGCGGCAAATATCCTCGATATGGGAGGTCTGCTCACCGGGGCGGCGGGGTTGTTCGGCTTCGAGGTTTCCACGTCTGATATTGCCAGGGGTATTTTTGACTTCGGCGATTCCATTGGCTCCACCTTGTCCGATGCGTGGGGCGGTGTGACCTCGCTCTTCTCTTCGGACGATGAAGAAGGCTCGGAAGGGCTTTTCGGCAAGCTCACCGAAGCCATTTCCGAACTTACAGACACGATTGATGATGACATCAGGGAAAAAGAAAAGCCGGGTATCATTGCTTCTGCGGGCGGCTTCTTCTCCCGCTTTTTCGGGGGTGACAACAGCGGGAGCCGCAGCAGCGATGGCGACCGGAGCACACGCTCGGACACGGGGGCAACCAGACGGGCGCAAGCCATCATGGGCAAGGAGCTTGGCGCGCTGTCCGCACAGTACGAGAGTGGCGCCCACGGCAGCGACGCCATAGGCCATGATCGTACCGGCGGTACATCATACGGAAAATACCAAATTGCATCCAATACCGGCACAATGGATGCCTTTCTCCGCTGGGCCGAACGAAATGGTGGAGAAAACGGAAAAGAAGTCGCAGCCAGAATGCGCTCCTCCGGCCCCTTGAACACGGGAAGCAAATCAGGCGCGGCTGTGGATACATGGCGGAGCCTTGAGCGGGAAGGCAAGCTCGGAACCCTGGAACATGATTTCATCAAGGCGACTCACTTTGATCCCGCATTTGCCGGTATTCAAAGTGAAGAACTACGGAAGCGTGTCGAAGGGTCCAAGGCGTTGCAGGACGTTCTATGGTCCACGTCCGTCCAGCATGGGGCGGGCGGCGCAGCAAAATTGATCAACCGAAACTTCAAGCAGGGCATGAGCGATGAAGAGTTTATCAATGCCCTGTATGCGGATCGGGCAACGCAATTCAGTTCTTCAACTGTCCAAGTTCAGAAATCCGCTCGCAACCGTTTTGCCGACGAACGTCAGGTCGCTCTGGCAATGCTGCAAAGGGAGCGGCGTGGTGCTGCCCAAATGCCCCAAACAGCCGTGGAGGCGACATCACAGGCCTTGCAGCTTGGGACACAAGAAGCCATCGACCGTGGGGTGCGCTACAGTTTCGGCAGTAAAAACTCTGGCTCTGGCGGCATTGATTGCTCAGGCTGGGTGACAGAGAACACCCGAAACATGATGGAGGCGGTGAACGCCGAAAGCGGTAAGCCAATCTACGGAAAAGAAGCGCAGGCCGTCTTGCGAAAGGGGGCTAATGGTGGCGCCGCCGGCCTGATTCAGACAGTCAGTGAAGCGACAGGCGAACTTTTGTCCAACGATGCTCTTGCGCCGGACAGGGTGCGCGAGGGCATGATGATTGGCATGGACACGGGCGACAAGGGATGGGACCGAGGCCGTTTTGGCGGCATAGACCATATTGTCCAGACCTACCGGGACGCCGAAACCGGAAGGATGATGGTTTCGGAATCCAGCAGTCGCAAGGGTGTCACCGTTACAGATTATGAGGAATGGTACAAGAAGTGGAACGGACGCGCCAATCTGTACGGTACAGACATTACAAAACTTGCGGATGCAAGCCAATTTCAGCCCTCGGAAGGTGCAACCGTTGCAGACGTGGGACAAACAGGCACAGAAGCGCGCGAAGCGTCCCCAGAGAAAAAGGAACAGACCTCTGTTGCTTCCGCCTCTCCTGCCACAGCCGCACCGCAGGAAGTGCAAACTGTGGCGGTGCAAGAGGTTCAGCCGCAGGCGTCGCAACGCTATCCAGAACCGGAACCGATTCGGCCTGAACCTTTCGCCGCGCCGCAACAAATTGATTTTTCGCAGGTTATCGCGCTGCTCACGCAGCTTGTGGATGTGACCAGGCAAAATGCGACAGGCAAGGAACGAGATACGGAAAACGCGAGTTCGCCGAATATTCCAATGGACTACGACGATCCGTTCTGTCTGGCTCTCGCTCACGATAGGGCATAACCATGATTGAAGCACAGCGAATGCTCAAATCCTCACCAGGGGACGATGTTGAGCGATTTTCCGATGGCGATGCCATGAGCGAGCGTATCAGGGAATGGCTTGATACCCCGGAAGGGACAATGGCGCACTATCCGGCGTGGGGGCATAACCTCACCCCGTTCAGGCATGACCCTCTCAGCAAGGGCGGCGACCTTGATGTACTCATGGAAATGGCAATCGCGCGGAAATTGCCCATTGATGTGGAGGGCATCATCTTGCAGGGCGTGAATGTCGTTGTGATGGACATTGATTTGTGCCGTATTGAAATTCTGCACCAATTCGGGTTTCAGGCAGAGGAAATCCGCCTGTAGGGGAAAATCATGATTCTGAACGAACAGGTTGCAAATAAACTGAAGACGCTCCTGTCTTCCCTCCCCTCGTGGAAAAGTCTTACAAATTCGCAATTCGTACAGCATCTTGCCATTTTCATGGGGTGGACCGTCGAAGATGCAAACTTCAAAATCGAGCGCGCACGCCAGGAAGCGTTCATCGGAACGGCTCTGAATCGTTCAAGCCTTGTCGCCCACGCCGAAGACCGTGAATATCTTCCCCGCAAGCCCAAACCCAGCGAAGGGACGGTTCTTTTCACCAATGCGGGGCCGCGCCCTGTCCTGCTCAAGAGAGGGCGCGAGTTCGTGTCCGATGCGCAGCTTCCCTATACGTTGGGTCTCAAGCTGCTTGTCCCCGCGCAGAGCAAGGTGGCCGCTCCTGTCACACAGTACGGAAAAACCTCAATTCTTCATACCGTAAGCGAAGAAAAGCCGTTTTATGAGATTCTTATCGACAAGGCTCTAACCCCGAAAGTAATGGCCCTCGAAGTCTGGGTTGATAGCGGAGATGGATTCCGGAAATGGGAGTACAGCCGCCTCTTGACGAACGCATATCGGGATTCTTTTGTCTGGGACGAGTTCTATCATGTGAGCGATCAGATAGGCATCAGGTTCGGCAATGGCACCTTTGGTAAAATTCCGCCACAGGGCGCACAGGTGCGGATTGACATCAAGTACACGGATGGGGACACGCTTCTTCTGGAGCGGCAATACCTTTATCCCCTGGAAGAAATCGTTGATGTTGCCGGTGTCCCGGCATCTCTCAATATTGAGGTGGAAACAACCATCCAAAACGGTCAGGCGCAGGAATCAACAGAAGAAATGCGCCGAAACCTGCACTATTGGTCCGTGTACAACGAGCGGCTTGTCTGGGACAACGACTACGAATATTTCATTCGCCGCCGATTCCCGGAAGTGGTTTTTGTGCGGGCATGGGGTGAAGAAGAAGCGGAACGCCTTTGGGGGCCAAAGCTCGAACACATCAATAAAATCTGGATATGCGCCTACGCCCCGCGAGAAGGCATAGTGCAGGACGTGATGAACGCCATTGCGGATGTTCCCATGCTATGCCGCAACTTTCAATGGTACAACCCGGAGCATGTATCCTTCACGCTGAGACTTACCGCACGGGTCTTGTCGGACAAGGTGCTTTCGGAGGTCGATGAAGACGTTCGCGCGGCCCTCATGCGGGCATATGGCCGCGATTCGCTGTATCGGCGCGACAAGGTGCTTGTCTCCGAAATCTACGAGTGCATCCAGTCCACAGGGCACTTTGAAAAAGAAACCGGAGCATGGTTCGAGGCTGTCCCGGAAGGGCATTTTGAGGCCAACCTCATTTACCAGATGGTGAGTCTCGACCTTGATAATTCACAAATTCAAATCGCGTATCTCACATAACCTCCATATCGTAAAAATTGGTTATTTTTACGCTTCCAGTGGGAAATTTGGCAATGACATAAAGTTCGCCGCCCATCGCTTCAATATGTTCTCTCAACGTGGAAATATACATGTCTGTCTTTTTTTCCATCTTTGCGATAGTCGGCTGGCGCACATGAAGAATTTCCGCCAGGTTTTTCTGTGTCAATCCTTGCGCTTTTCGTAATTCGGAAAGCCGCATCTCTTTCAACATTTCGTCAGCCTTTGCCGTTGAACGCGCCAGGGCTTCCGGCGACATTCTCGCTTCAAGCAGTTTAAAATTCCTGGCCATCCAATAATCCATCCTTCATGTACTCCACTTCCCATTCCATGCGGAAAATATAGCCAAAAGGCTATATTTATGCAAACTGCAAATATGCCAGATATGCGCTGGTTTTCGTTGATGCGGCCAATAATCGCCCTCTATCCTTGGCGAAAAATGTACGCACCGTGCATTGAAGCCGGGAATCAGGCGCGAAATGAAAGATTGGCTCGTCAAAAGGCTCACGCCTCGCAAGCAAAAAGAAGACCGCTGGTTGGGGCTGGCCGAAAGCACCCAGACAATCTGGGAGCAGGACTTTGACCCGCAGCTTGTACGGCTTGAAGCTCTCCGCTCATATTTCAGTGCTGATGACGCCGACCTGGCGCGCAAACTGCGCGAAATGGGCGACTATTTTGCGGCGGACATGCCGCGGTCGAAAGACCGCCCCATTGCTGTTGCCTGGAGGCGTCTTGAACTTGAGTACAAAGACCTCGAACTGATTATCACTTCTGTCTTCCGCAGGCATTACAGCGACCTTCCCGTCACCTGGTTCCCGCTGTTTGCCCCTCTTGATGAACCCTACGGGACGCGCTTCATCCCCGCCGATGGCCCATGGCCAGAAAAGAAAAACGTCCCGCCGGAGGGAATGTTCCTTACCTCACGGGGCCTTCTGGGAACCGACCACGCGCACCTTCTCTCCCTTGGCCTGACAAAACAGACTTTCCTCGACAAGGCCCTTCCGCTTCTTCTGCGCGCCAAACCGCTGCATATCGTCTTTGACGGTACTCTCTGGTATGCGCGTTTTGACTTCCCGTTTGAAGGCAATCCTGTTGCTTCCTGGGAACGCGACTGCGGTATTTTTGAAATGAATTTTGCCGTTCAGGGGACGTATTTCGATTCAACGGATGCCGATGCCTGTCCGCTTGACGTGCAAAAGATGTCTTGCCGATGGGAGCGTGAGCAGCCTTGCATTGCCATCCCCTTTATCAGACCGAAAGAGCGCTTCTGGCACATGGATTGGCACGCTCCAGAGGGTTTTCCCCCCGACTGGTTGCCCCTTGATTGGTATATGGCCGGACACGAAGGAGAGCCTTGTATTCCTCTTGGCCTGTACCTGATTGAGAAAAAACGCTCTATCATCTTCCGTCAAAGTCTGGGGGAACTGGAAATCCATGTGGAGAAGACGACGCTTCCCTCGTGCCCCACGCCGTTCGTGTCGGAAATAGATGCGGCAGGCGAAAAGAACGTGTCCATGTCCGTAAAATTTCAAGGTCTGGACCGTCTGGATCGCTATCCGCGTTTCGATGACATCCCCGCTGATACATTCCCTCTGGATATGCCCGTAGGAGGTGCATATGCCTGAAACTCCGAAAGTATGGCAACGAGCAAAGCTGCTCAATCGGTACTATGACAAGGTAGGCATGGCCGCTGCGGGCATTGGGCGTTGTCCCCGTTTCGTGGAGTTCCGCGCCGGCTTTGGACTGGTGGATGAATACAGCCCATCTGAGCTGGAATTGCAGGACATTCCCCCAGATATGAAGGAAATCCCCGGAGAATTTTACCGGGGATTTGTAGACGTATCCTACAGCGCCGGGATTGCTCTGTGCAAATGCGAAATCCCGCAAGGCGCTGTCGGCGCTCCGGTACGCCACAACCTTATCGGCATCTTCGATGATGAGGGGGATCTGATTGCCGTTTGCTCCACACTTCCCGACTGGGTAACGCCTGCCGAGGTCTATCGGGCGTTCCCGGCCATAACCTTCCCGCGTGAGGAGGAACGCACAGATGGCAACGAATGACGCCCCCTTGTTGCGCCAGAGTGTCCGCTGGGGGGAAGAATATGTTTCCCGCGCTCTGAACATGAAGATGGCCGGAATCGTCAAGCCTGGCGTCTATCATGGCTTTGTACTCAAACCCGGCGGCACCATGTCAGTTCTCGTAGATCACGGATCGGACTATCCGCGTAGCGTAGCCGTGGTTGAGCGGAACGGTTATTCCCTCACGGTAGTTATGGACGATCCCGGCCTTGTGCGTATCCCGGCCACGGGAACATGGTTCGTCTGCCTTGAGGCGTTCTACGCCCCCACGCAGCAAGGGTACCAGCGCATTGTGGTTCGGGAACAGCCGGAACCGCACCATGTCGTGCTGGGCAAGGTCAGAGCCGGTATGCCATTGACGGAACCCGGAGAAGATGAGGGCGACGATGGTGACGGGGAAGCGTCGGCTCCCGGTGAGGCGGTGGTCATCACCGAGGACATGATTTCTTCGGATGAAATTGACAAGGCCAACGCCGACATTGCCACAGTCAGACAGATGGAAGCGCTCTCCGAGCAGCTTGAAAGGCATACCCGGAGAACGCTCATCCTGCACGCCGAATCCACCACGCGGATGATACATCTTTCCCGTCGGCTTACGACCCTCGCCCTTACCGGAAGCGCGGCGGCGGGGGATGAAGACACCTATAGCCCGGCAAGCCCGGCAAACAGAGGATGACAATGCCCGAAAACGAAATCCCCGACATGCAGCCCACGATGCAGGATGTCGCCGATAAACTGGATAAGGGGGCAGATGCGCTTGCGTCCGCCCAGGAACAGCTTGGCGGCGATGTAGCCAGGGCGCTTGCCCGACTTGCGGAGCACGAAGCCGATTCCAGCGCTCACGGGGGGGCCATTGGTGGCGGCGCATCCGCCTCCCAGATTGCCGAGGCTGTTGCAGCCCATAACGAAAGCCCCCTGGCGCATGGTCTGGATAATCCCGACAGTGCCATGTATCAGATGATTGCTGCCGCCGCTGCCAATGCCGTCAATGACAAAATCGGTGAGTCTGACGGGCAAATCAATCTGGTGGCACACGCCAAGACACATGCAGCAGGCGCCGCTGATGCCCTCACCCCTGCGGACATCGGAGCCGTAGCGGATAATGATGACCGGCTTTCGGACGCGCGCGATCCGAAGCCTCACCATCATACGATGGACGACATCACCGGCTTTTCTCTTCCTGGTGAAGAGGGAGGGGCCGAAGATGGCGGTACGGCCTCCATTTCAGAGTTTGTGGAGAAAAAAGCGAAGGCTGCCGTTTCCGCGCACGATTCCAGCGAATCCGCCCACGCCGCCCTCTTCGAGAATATCCTTGTCGGCAATACAAGTCCCATTATCGGCATCTGCCGTGTGGCAACAGGCGGCGGCGCCGGCCTCTGGTTCAACATTGACGAAGAAGGGAATCCGGTGTCGCCCAACACCGCCTACTTCGACAATAATCCGGTTTTCGGGGGCATCCGGCGCATGATTGTGGACGATCAAATCATGGGCAAGATTCCCCAGTTCTGGATGAAGGACTTCACCCCCACGGAAGGAATGTTCGCGGGGAAGCCGTGCAAGCTTATTTCTCCGGGCCAGAAAGAGGGATTCCGCATTCATCCGGCGTTCATGCACAATAACGCCCAGATTCCCTACTACCTGCTTGGCTGCTACGAAGCCACGGATGAAGGCGGAAACCCGAAGAAACTCGGTTCCCGGCCCGGCAAACTCCCCTTCGTCAATGTGAACTTTGATACGATGAAGACCTACTGCGCCAACAGAAACGTCAACGGTGTGTCGGGGTTCATGCTCTGGGATGTTTATCAGTGGTCGGCCTTGACCCTGCTCATGCTCATTGAGCTTGCAACGACCGATGCTCAGTCCAGGTTGGGTCGCGGCAATGTGGACAAGACATGGGATGGGAAAACGAGCTATGCCGTCAACACCGACAGCCTGGTCAACCATGTCCCATACCGCGGCTTCCACGCCCTCTACGGAAACGTCTGGAAGATGCTTGATGGTGTTCGGGCGGATTCCAACAAGAAGACGGAAATTTTCAAGAATGACGGCACACGCGCGTGGATTTCCACGGGATTTGCCATGCCGCCATACTCCAGCGGTCTCACTGGCTGGCCGGTTTCCATGCGTTCCGGCAAGGGTGACGGTTACAACTTCGATGATGTTTTTCTGCCGGAAGTTGTTACCGGGGCGGAAAACAGCGCAACATACGCGGACGGCTTTTGGGGGCCAGTTGCTAATGGTGTTTGTTATCAGGGCGGCACTTGGCATTTTGGGGCGCACTGTGGCCCTTTTTGCCTGAATTTCGGTAATCCGTCGAGTGATGCGTACCTCAGCCTTGGAGGCCGTCTCGCAAAGATTTAGGCTACTGTGTCCTGTTCACTGCCTTTCTGAAAAGGCCGCCGAGAGGCGGCCGTGCTTTACCGCCGAAGGCGGTCGAAAATATTTTTGAAGGAGAAAGCGTATGTCCGAAATCAAATTTTCTTATGGCGGACAGGAGTTCACTACGCCCGTACCGCTTTCCGGCCATGTGAAGCTGTACGCAGTACCTGAAAACTACAGCGATGACGGCCTGTACCTCGCAACATGGGCCAACGGGGAAATCGAACCCATCCCTGCCTGTGCCATCGGCGATACACTCATGCTTGCCCACCTGGAAATGACGCAGGACGGCAAATCCTGCAAAAGAATCTATCTCGCGGAGGGGGTGAAGTATGCCCAGAAGTAACCAAGGGGTGAATCCTGAAACCTGGCTGTCAGGCGTGGAACACGCCAAGGCCCAAAAACTGGCCGAGATCAACGACCAGTGTGATATGATGCTGGGCGTTCTGACCAAGAGCTACCCCGGTTCCGAACTCCTCACCTTCGACCAGCAAAAGACGGAGGCGGAAGCATATCTCTCCGACCAGAGCAAACCATGCCCGCTTCTGGCCCCGCTTGCCCAAGCGCGTGGCATAGAACTGCAAGACCTGTGTAATCGCGTCATCGTCAAAGCTACAGCCTTTTCTGCCGCGTCCGGTGCAATCATCGGCCAGAGGCAGAAGTTTGAGGATATGCTGGACGCCTGTACCACTCCTGAACAGGTGGCGGCCATCGAAGTCATCTATGCGCTTCCGGGAGCAGGGGCATGAAAACGTGGGACTGGCGATTTGGCCCCAGAAAGGCCGCATTTCGCCATAATGCGAAGCAATGCCTCATTGCGGCAGACCAGCTCGGAAACGCCTCTCTGGGGCTGTTTCTGGGCCTTCTTGGCCTGCTATACCTTCTCCCCCGCGCCGCGGGTTATTGGTGGGCCGATGAAACTATCAGCGCCCATTGCTGGCGCTGGGAAATAAGCGGTGTGCGGCGGTGGCCTCGTGTCGTTGTGGATTTTCTGGCCGCCTGCCTGGGTGACATCAACCACTGCCGGGAATCGTACATTTCGGAGAGGGAGGGACGGCACTTGCCCCCTGATATTCGCGCCGGCCCCGAATAGCTCTTGTCTGTCTGTTTGGCCAATGATACCTTGCCCCCTGACAAAGGGGGCTTTTTCGTGGCATTGGATAGCTTGCAAATCCTGACGAAACTGGAGGAACTGAATCAGTATTCTCATCAGACCGTTATGCTCTTTCCAAAGTCAGAAAGGCATGTTCTCGCGCAGGATATACGCAATACCCTTGCCACTCTGATTCACCTCACAATCACTTCCGCCAAACGCTATTACAAAAAGACAACATTGCAGGATATGGACATAGAGCTTGAATACCTTCGTGTTCTGATTCGTATGTCCAGAAACCTTGGTTACATCAACGACCATAAATATGAAGTGTGGTCTGGTCATGTTTCCGAAGTCGGAAGGATGCTTGGCGGATGGCTCAAACATGTTCGTGACCCAAAACCTGGGACACAAGATAGCAGGGCTACAACCTAAAAGGGCGGCAATTGGAATAATGGGGCGCACTGTGGCCCTTTTTGCCTGAATTTCAATAATCCATCGAGTAATGCAAACATCAACATTGGAGGCCGTCTCGCAAATCAGCACCCGCCAGAGGCCATGTCCCTACCGGGGGCGTGGACAGCGCGAGTGATTTGGGGTTGTAGTCCCCCTCGGCCAACAGCGCCGGGGAAACAACAATGGGGCCGGAACGGCAAGTAAGATGCCTGAACGCGGTTCCGGTCCTTTTTTGGAGCCTATGCCAAAACCCGCAAAAAATTTATGGCCGCAGGTCGTGGACTTCGGCAACCTATACGCCGCATGGCATGGAGCGCGTTGTGGAAAACGGTACTATGATGAGGTACTCCGATTCTACGGACGCCTTGAAGACAACCTGCTTGAAATCCAACGAGCCTTGATTGCCGGGACGTGGTTCCCTTCTCCGTGTCGAGAGTTCGTTATTCGAGAACCCAAACTCCGCCTTGTCCAGGCGCCCACTTTCGCAGACCGCATCGTCCATCGTTCCCTTGTGAAAGTCATCGAACCGTTCTTTGAACGGCGGTTTATCCCGGACAGCTTTGCCTGCCGGAAAGACAAAGGGCCGCACGAGGCCAGCAAACGACTCCGCAGTTTTATCACAACCGCAAGCGCGAACTGGTTCCATCCCTATGCGCTCAAGGCGGACATCAAAAGCTACTTCCCCAACATCCGGCACGGCATTCTGTTACGCCAGATTGCAAGGACACTGGGCGATGTGAATGTGCTTGATCTCTGCGGAAAAATCGTCCTGAAAAACGGCTTTACCGATTCAGGGCTCCCCATCGGGGCATTGACATCGCAACTCTTTGCAAATGTCTATCTGGATAAGTTCGACCATTTTGTAAAAGATGAATTGGGGGTCAAATTCTATGTCAGATATATGGATGATTTTATAATCGTTGGCGAAGATAAACGATTTTTGAAATCAATTCTTGCATCTATTGAAAATTTTCTGAATGAAGAGCTTGAATTGAATCTAAATCCGAAAACGTCCATCTTTCCTATATCACACGGCATTGATTTTTCTGGATATAGACACTGGACAACACATACTTTGCCCAGAAAGCGCAACACACGCCGGGCAAGGCTTGATTTCAGAAGGATTGCGCGAGAATACGCCGAAGGGAAAATAGATTTGGACTACATCCGCCCGCGAGTGGCTTCATTCTGCGGCCAGATGAAGCACTGTGACGCCACCAGAACAACGGAAAGCGTTCTCTCCGAGCTTGTCCTGGTCCGCCCTCCACGCGGACGCATGGCGTGAAAATATCGAACCTCTGCATATCTGCCACATATTCATAAAATCTTCTTGCCGGGTCTTGATGGCTTTACGACCATGAGCGGAACCATACTTTTGCGAGGTTCCACGCATGGCAGCACCATCAAAGCAAGTTCGGCTCCCATTTGACAAGCTCACGGAACAGAATCTCCGCCCGATCATCAAAAAAATGGAAAAATGGGGTTTGGAGGTCACGTCCGTGGATGCGCCGAATCGCGCGCGCCGGGAAAGTGGCTTCTTGCTCAAAGACGTGACCTTCGTCTTCGAGGACGGCCAAAAGATGCTCGTTCGCGTGAAGTCTGATGGTACCGTCTTTCAGGTCAAGCTGAACAAGAAGGTCGTCCCTATCCGGCATGTGGATGACATGGACAAGGCCATCATCGAGATGGTGGATTACGTCCAGGAAAACGCGAAGGCGTATGAGCGTGCGAAGCTCCAACGGGAACGTCGACGCAAGCTGCATATCGACCCGCCGCCAGTGGTCACAAACCGCCGGGAGAAGATTGAGCGTGCCAAGGGCCAGCTTGCAGAACTCACTGCAAGCAACGAAGACCTTCAGGCCCAAATTTCCGCAACGGAAACCACAGTTCAAATGAAGCAGGCTGAGTTGGACAAGGCTGTGGCAGCCCTCAAGGCGGAACAAAATAAAACCGTCGAACTGGAGCGCATACTGACAGAACTGGAGGGGGCACAAGCATGAACGGGGATTTTGATTTCTTTGAGCCTGCGCTTGCATCCGAAGACGGTGCCACTCCCGTAAGCGCCCCCAACCCGTATTGGCAAGGGCATCGTGTCGTGGACAGGGACGATCTCTTTCCGAAGGGCTTTTCTCAAGTCGAGCTTGATGCCACCTATGCAAGCCTCGCCAATGACGTTCACGACCTTGGTCTCTTGCTCGAATCGCCTTCCCTGGACGAACTGGACTACTACAATCCCGGCAGGGATGAGGTCGAGGAAGGCTATGTTCTTGAGGCTATAACCGTTGAGCACTTCTCGCGCACGGAACGCCGCATGGCCGCCGTGGTGCGGGTACTGAACCGGCACCTCTCCGATTCGGAAATCAAAGCCTTGCCTCCGGTTGTCGGGAAGCCGAAGAAATCCGGTTCCTTTGCGTATGTTATCGTGCAGCTTCCCTTCTCCGATGGACAAACGGTGAATGTCGTCTTCCATTCGCCGGAAGGGGATAAAAAACGCATCGGCCCAAGTGACGCCATTATTGCCTTCCGCTGGCTCCTCAACAAGCGGGACATTACGCATGTCGTGGCCCCCGAAGACGGGGAAGAAATCTCTCTGGAGAGCATTGCGAAGCGTATCACGCAACTCGTAGTCAAGAACTCGGCGAGGTTTGAGCGCCAGCAGAAAGCGGCGCAAGCGGAGCGGAAAGAGCTTGAAGAAACCCGTGAGGCCGTAAAGGACGCGGAAGAACGCCAGTCCGCCCTGATGGAACAGGTTTCCGCCAAGGCCAAAGAGACGGAAACCATTGAAGCGCGGCTTTCCAACACGCTTTCCCTACTGGAGAAACAGAAGACCATCAACGCGGAATTGCAGGCGAAGATTGACGCGCTGCGCAGGGCCAAGCCCGGCGGCGGAACAGGCGGAACCTCTGGCGATGGCAAAGGTAAAAAGGGTGACACTGCGGGCAATGGTAGTGGCACACCGCACTATGCCCGCGACCTTCGGGACATTCTGGACGGCAAATACGATGCCGATTCCGGCAAGGTGCTTGACCTGCTCGAACAGGCAATCACGGCCGCGGAGAGTGACGGCAAGCTTGAAGAGTTCCAAGCCCTCTTGGATGCCGCATCGAATCACCTGACCGATCTGCTGGCCAAGGAGGCCGCATGATGTTGAATATCAAGGAAAAACTGACCCTTCAACGGGCGGTCAAGGAAGGTCTCGACAAGCTCAAGTCAGGCATCAAAGACATCCGGCAGCGGCTTGCCACGCAAAGACAGATAAAGGAAGCGCTGGACAAGCTGAAAGGCGTGTCTGGGGGTGACTCCCAATCACTCTTCGAGCAGCTTATTGCCGGAAAATTTCTCAAGGAAGTTCCGGCCCGCTTCCTTGCGATTCTGAAGAAGGCTCTGGCCGAGGTGAACGGCAATATTCAGATGATTCAAGACCCGGTTATCGCCTACCTCGCGGAGCACCATAGCGAAGAAGGCGTGTTCGAGAGCGCCGATGTATCTTCTTTTTTACCGGTGCGTCCTTTTGACGCAAAAAATCAGGCAAATGGAGCCGTTCGCTCCTTGCCAAAAGGCCTCGAATACGGCGCTCCGCAGAACATCATCATAGACATCGACACCGATTTTGAGTCTCCCGAAACCTTCCGGGGCATCATCCGCGCCATTGAACAGGCGCGCGAAGTGGATACTGTCACCCTCAAAATCAATTCCCACGGAGGCCGCACCGATTCGGCTCAGGCCGTCTATGCAGCCCTCATGGAATGCAAGGCCAAGACCATCGCGCGCATCATCACGGCCTATTCCTCCGGCTCCATCGTGGCCATGTCCTGCGATGAGATTCAGACCACTCCCCACTGTACCATGATGATTCACAATGCTTCGGGGTTTTCGTGGGGAAAGGTCGGCGACATGAAGGCCCAAAGTACGTTCCTGGAAAAGCATTTCAGGAAGTGGTTCGATGAACTGTATTCCGGCTTTCTGACTGCTGAGGAAATCGCGGACGTTCTCAAGGGCCAAGAGGTTTGGCTACGCGAGGAAGACATCAAGAGCCGTCTCCCGAAGTGGAGGCCTATCCGTGAACGCCGAGGTGCAGAAGCGCAAGCCAACAACGCGGGATAGCACTGTGGCATTTTATAGCACGCTGGAATCGGCAACGCAGGCCGTGCGAGATGCGAAGAGTTTTGGCGACATCGTTGCCATCTTCAGTGTTTTCTCGCGCCATGGAGAGATCATTTCTTCCGAGACCCCCGAACTGGTTGCCTCCCTGGAACGATACATAGAACGGATTCAGTCATCGCCCAGCCCGGCCGCCGATGTTCTCTACGAGTTCGCCGCAATGGCAAGAATCGCCCGGAATGATGCCGCCCTGGCAGCCGTCAGAGACGCTTCGCCCCAAAACGCGCAACTCTTGGAAATGGCCGAATCCTCGACGCCGGATGAAGTGAGAAAGGTCATCATCGAATCGGGTGCATCAATCATCCAAAATAATTTTTCTGACATCATATCCAAGATGGAAGAAGCAAAGGCTCTCAAAAATAATTTGAATGAGCTGCACAAGGATATTTATTCAGGAAAATTCGCAGAAGTCACACAAAGAATAAACGCAAGAATTTTTTCTTTATTACGTCAAGATGGTATGTTCCGTGTTCCGGGATACGTTATTTCTGAAATTACTGAGGGACGTATAGACCGGTTTACTAAATCAGATATGATATATGGAGAAAATGCTTCTGAACTCATAAGGCGCATTTCTGAAATGAAAACGGCCTTGATGGAGCAGGAAAGAGCGGATAATCCTGAATACGCTGAATTGTATAACCGTATGAAAAGCCTTGCAAAGGATATAGAAGCACGAGAAAAGGAAACTTTTGAAAGTGTAAAAAAAGCACTCGAATCCATATCGTCCATATCAAAAGAAGAGGCGCAGGAATGGGCAAACGAAAATGTTTACATTGCCCCCAATGTCGCCAGAAAGCTCAAAAAAATAAACTATCCCAAGGAGCAGTTTATTAACGATATGGCCGAAGTGTATCAGTATCTTGGGGGCAAACTCGGCCCCGTGGAGTTTATCCTCCAAAAAGGCACTCGACGGGCCTTTGCGCGGGGACGTTCGCAAATTTGCCTTGATTCTGACTTCAACAAAACAACGCTCTTCCATGAGTGCGGCCACCTTGTTGAGCGCTGGGACCGCACCGCGCTTGCAGCCAGCCTCTCCTTTATCAGGAGCAGGGCGCAAGGCGCACCAAAGTCGCTGAAAACAATGACAGGCGGTGCGTATGGGCCTGGGGAAAAAGCTTTTCCCGATTCTTTCATCAACCCTTATGTCGGGAAGGACTACCAGGGCGAAGCATCGGAAGTCTTCTCCATGGCCTTGCAGCACATGTCTTCACCGGCGCATCTCGCAAATTTTATCGAAAAAGACCCGGAGCATTTCAAGTTGTTCCTGGGGGTATGCGCGCGGCAAAGCCCAGAGCTTTCCCAAAAAATGCGAGAGGTCGAACGCGAGGCCAGAAAGGCATATGCTGACAGGGAAAAGGCGAAGGGTGAACGCGCTGAATTGCGTGGACCATGGGAAAAGGCGTTACGCAATGCCATCCCGGATGGATTTTCCGAACTTCTGAAAGCACGGCAAGGGTTTGCCGGATATGCTGTCTTGCAGAACGTCCGCAAGAAAAGCCAGTGGACTTTGTATCAAATCAACGATGACGGATGGTGGAGAGGGCTTTACAAAGCCACCCTTCCTTCAGTCACACGCCTTGCCTATCTGCATATAATGAACGACCGGCGTGAGCTTCCGGTTCATTATGAAACTGCGAGCGATGCCACGACCGATTTTTTCTCCTTTGTCTGCTCCGATGCAGTTCCGACATGGTTTGATGTCGAAAAGGGACTTCCAAGGCTTCAGATATGAGCAAATTCATTTTCAGCGTCAATGTCTCTCCCGCAGAGGCAGGTGAAAGTTATGTATCTGTGTCGCTTGAATCGGACGCATGGGACGAAATTGTCAACGCCCCGCCAGAATATATTGGCGATGAAATGTCAGTCCTCATGCTCAAGCGAACCCTGAATACAGCGTATGTCATGTATGGCTACGCTTTCGATATGCAGAGATTCAGTCCGCGGCATCTCCATGAGGCTCTGTCTTCCAAAGGAATGAATTTTGCCGTGAATGGCGATGTGCCAAGCAACCTCATCGACTAAAGTGCGAGGTGATACAATGCGAAACGCTATTTTTGAGCGCGCCCCGCTGGATGGTATTGTGGAGAAAGAGGTTCTCGCGGCAACGTCTTTCAAAGACATTGAGAAGCTCTTTTTCCGTCTGTTCAATGTTGCATTGCCAGGCGATCCGGACGCCTACAAGGCCGCCGGCTCCGATTACGGACTGAAAGTTCGCGGCAAGGAGGCGCGGGAAAAGCTCAACGCCCAATGCCGGGAAATCCTTTCCCGCGTTACATCGCCGGAAGAATTGACCGCCGAAGACCGCGCCGTGCTGCTCCAATACAGTGGACGCGGCGGCCTCGCCGAAGGAAGCCAATACGAATACTATACGCCCACGCCCGTAGCCGAAGGGCTTTGGGAGGCCATGAAGGCCAACGGCTTTGAGAACGGCAACGTCATGGACCCGTGCTGTGGTGCGGGCGTTATGTCCGGTACGAAGCCTGGCGGAGTCGTTGTCAGCGGTAATGACCTTGATCCCACGAGTTCCAAGGTAGCGGCGCTGCTCAACCCGGAAGACAAGATTATCAATGCGCCCTTTGAACAGGTGGTCATGGATACGCCCGACGATACCTTTGACGGCTGTATCACCAACGTCCCGTTCGGGGATCAGCGCGGGGCCTACAAACATATCGACCAAGCGTACAAGAACGAAAAACACATTGAACGCTATTTCATTCTGCGTATTCTGGACAAAATACGCCCCGGCAAGCTGGCCTGCCTGATTGTACCAACGAATATCGTGGGTACGCGCAGCGGCAAATGGACGCAGTTCCGACAGGCCGTGTCCCGCAAAGCTGAATTTCTGGGCGCCCACAAACTGCCTTCCGGGACATTCGCCGCGCAGGGTACGGATGCCGTTGTTGACCTTGTGGTTTTCCGCAAACACCCCAAAGACCTGCTGGACAAGCTCAAGAAAGACGAAATTTCAACCCAAACCCTGGAAGCGTCCAAGGTATTCTGGGATGAGTTTATCGATGGCAAATACTGGATGGGCGAAGGCAGACGGTTTATTCAGGGCCGATACATCCCGAAGGACGCCAAGGACCGCTTTTCACGCGAGCGCGTGGAAGCCGAAGGCCCAATTACCGGCGAAGCCATGAAGCGCAAGCTGGCGATCAAGTTCCATAGCCGGATCGACTGGGATATGCTGGAACTGGAAGAACCCATTGACCGAGCTTACAGCGAGGGCGATCAGCGGTACATAAACGGTGAACCTTACGAGCTCCGCAACGGGCAATGGAACAAGCTGGAAACCGCCTTGGAGCAGACGGAGATTGACCCCGCAACCTATGGGGTAAGTACCGTTCAGGAGCTTGAATCCGTACTTGCCGACCCGCGTACAGCTATGAATATGCCTCTGGACGCGGCTTTTTCCGCACTGGTGTCCTACCCTCACCTTATGGGCCAGCAGCAAAAAGACGCCGTGAAATTCGCCATGAGCCAGCCGCGCGAAGAAGTGCGGTTACAGGTCTATCGGGGGTCCATGATCGGAGCCATGCTTGCCAGGATGGCAAGCGACGAGGCCCAGGGCGAGGATGTTTCCGAACGCCGCAAGGCCCTGCAAGAGCTTGTCGTAGCTGAGATTGAAAAATACGGGCACCCGGCAAATAACCCCAGGCTCTCCGTCTCTGGTCCGGACGCCCGCGCTTTTGGCGTTTTCGTGAACTGTGTCAATGTCAAGGGTGAATTTTCCGCCATGCTGGCCGGCACGTTGGACAAGTCCACAGGCGGCGGTTACCGCGAGGATGACATCGCCGACATCGTTGCCCACCTCTCTCGCACACAAGAAGGCATAGAACTCGAAGACGTGAAGGCTCTTTATAAGGGGGCAATCAAGATCAACAGTCTTGGGGACATCGCGGAAATTGACAGTATTGCCATTACCGAAGACGGCATGATTGAAACAATGGCAAGCTACTGTTCGGGGAGTGTGCTGCCCAAAATGGCGGCCATGGCAAAATCCATTGAGCAGACCGACGATGAACGGCTCAAGACCAAGTTTCGCAAGCAGATTGACGAGATGAACCGGCGGATTCCCCGTTCGAAAATTGAGGACATCACGTTCAATATGCAAGCGCAATGGTTCCCAAGAAAGTATCTGATCGAATTTTTGCGCGACAACGGTTATTCCCACGCTACATACGGCAGAATGGAAAACATTGAAACCGAAGGGCCGGACGGCAAAAAGGAAGTTGTGCAATCCTTTGTCGAGGATTTTAATGCCAAAGATGGGACGCTTTTTATTGAAGGCCCTGCCGGAAGGCCCAAAGAGTTCAGCAAACAGATTGAAAGGTATTTGAACGGAGGGAATATCACCTCGTCAAAGAGGGAAATCGCCGAAGCATACAAGAACGAAGCGGACAAGCTGGAAAGCATGTTCGATAACTTCATGAAAACACACATTGACGTTGACGATCTGGCAGAACAGTACAATTTGCGCTTCAACAGCTATGTTGAGCCGGAATATGCAAAGGCGGCTCTGGACATTGATGAATATATTTCGGGCGAAATTGTGCCCCATGATTACCAGGCCGCCGAAGTACGCCGTCTTTCAGACATCGGATCGGGTATCTGCGGTTTTGGCGTTGGGCTTGGCAAGAGTTTCACCGCTCTGGCCATGGCCGCATACAACCACAAGCACAACAAGGCGAAACGCACCTGTGTGGTTGTCCCCTCGTCCGTGCTGGAAAACTGGTATCACGAAGCCAGAATGTTCTATAATGATGGGTATTTCCGTTCCAATGTGCTTTTTGTGGGGCTTGAACCCAAGACCAACAGGGAAGGCGTGGTTGAACGCCGGGCGCTTGTGGACGAACAGGGGCAACCCCGCACGAGCAAAAGCGGCCAACCGCTCATGCAGGACGTGATTCGCTTTACCAATTCCCCGGAAGACATTTTCGAGCAGATGTGGCGCATCCCGCAGTCTAATTGTTCCCTGGTTGTGATGACCAAGGAAAAGTTCGCCTCAATCCCGATGCGGCCAGAATCCGTGGACGCCTACACCGATGAAATGGTCAACCGGCACATGATGAGCGACGAGGCCGCTCAGGGTGAGGATAAAGGCAAGGGGAAAAAAAAGCCGAAGGGCTACGACCTCGCCAAAAAAATTGAGGGGCTGCGGGGGCGATACAGCGACACGGGATCAAAAAAGAAAGGGGAATTGCCCTATCTGGAAGATATGGGCTTTGACAGCATCGTGACCGATGAATCCCACTTCTTCAAAAATTCTCTGGGCGGAGGCGAATCAACTCAGGGCATCGCCTATATCCCGAACGCTGACCCGGCAAATATCGCCGTGGATATGTCCCTCAAGAGCCACTACATCCGGCAGAAGAACGGCGGACGCGGCGTATACGGCTTGACGGCCACGCCTGTAACCAACTCTCCGATTGAGATATTCAACATGCTCAATCTGGTGGCGGACAAGCATGACTTTGAGGAGCGTGGCATTTACACCGTGGATGATTTCATCCGTGTTTTCGGCAAGATTGAGCTGCGTACACGAGCCGGCGTTGACGGTGAACTGAAAGAACAGGATACTCTGGTGGGTTTCAAGAACCTTTCCGGGTTGAGGAACCTTTTCAGAAAGTACGTCAATATCAAGACCGTGGAAGACGTGGATGATGAGATTCATGTGCCGGATGCCGTGGAAGTCATTGATGAAGTTCCCATGTCCGACAACCAGACCGCAGTTTATGAGCAATTGAAGCAGGAAGTCAGTGAGGCAAAAAATGGCGGTCTCTTCTCGGTCATGCGCGATATGGATCGCTGCACAACCGACCTTGATCTCTATTACCACCGGATTACCTATTCTATTGCCAGAGACAAAAAAAACAAGCTGGAAGAGGTAGCCAACGCCATATCGGGAGAGCACAAGATCAAGACGGAGGATGAGGAAGGCAAGGCTGTTTCCTCAACGATCAGTGTCAATGCCAGAGTGATTGACGAAGGCGGCGATTCCGTGTCCATGTCCGTACCCGAAGAGTTGGAAGGCGTGGTCATAGCAGCCATGCAGCGAGCCGGAATCAACCTGAATGATGTGAATCATCCTCTCTCGCCCAAGTATGCCAAGCTGATTGAAAACCTCAAAAAACACCTGGACGCGGGCGGAAAGCAACTCGTCTTCACCGAAGAAAAGACGCAACACGCCAAAATCAAGCGTATTCTGGTTCATAATCTGCCCATAACGGATAACCAAGTGGCGATTATCAATGCTGAAGATGCCTCCGGGGACAAGCTGGATAAAATCTCCAAGGCATACAACGCCGGCGACATCAAGATCGTCATTGCCAACAAGAAAGCGGAAGTGGGCGTGAACCTGCAAAAAGGCACAACAGCCATTCACCATCTCACTCTGCCCTGGACACCTGCCAGCATCAATCAGCGCAACGGTCGTGGTGTTCGGCAGGGCAACAAGGTGGATTCGGTCGATATTTTTTACTACGTCGGGAAGGGCACCTTCGACGAATACCGGCAGCAGATGCTCAAGGGCAAGGCGAACTGGATCAACGCCCTGCTTATGGGGAACGAAGCCACAGCGGCCAATGCCGACCTTGAAGCGGACGAGGAAATGTATGCCGCGATGACCGGCACATTGGAAGAGTATCGCAAGAAGCGGGCTGAAGAAGAGGCCAAAAAGGCGGCCCGCAGCCAGGCACAACTTGTCAATCGCCTGAAGCAGCTTGCCTCGCTCATGGAGGCCTTGAACAGTCATGATGCACGGCTGAGCAGCGCCAGGGATACATGCAACCGTGAGATTGAAAAGGCTGAACAGTATCTGCAAAAATACCGGCAATACCCCGAACACTATGGAAACGAGGCCATCGCCAAGGCAGAAGCCAAAATAGCCAAGGCCAAGGCCCGACTGGCAGGGCTGGATGAAAAGTTTGAGGCGGAGAAGACCAAAAACGAATCACGCCGCAGGCAAGTTGTTGGCCTTCTGCGTCAGGCCAACAAGAACGGTGAACTGCCGTTTAGTGCGGAACTCATTGACCATCCCGAACGTGCGATTCTGTCGAGCAAGGGAAGCCTGTTCGCCGAGGGCGACACGATTGAATACGAGGGAGGCCTCTATCTCATTGAGTCCATCATGCAGGATTACAGCGGCAAGCCGTCCGCCAAGCTGGAAACCATCTCGGCGCCGGAATACAGCTACCCCGCCTATGGGCTCAACCAGCATGAATTGGACAAGGCCCAAAAGGTATCCTACTCCGCGAGCGAACTTGCGGTAAAGAGGATGTTGTCCGGGAATATGAAATATGCCGATCTGGCAACTTCCGGCGTTACAAAGCGGCAGTTTCTTGAAAACCTGCCGACCCTGAAAATGGAATTTCCCGCCTTTGTGCGCAGGGCCGAATCAGGAGAGATTGTTATCCTCGACGGCGAGTATCAAAAAAAGGAAGGTGATGAATTTGTCTGGCCCGAACCGCAAGATTCCGCCTTCCGCAAGGCGGCCATGCAGTCATGGCTTTCCAAGGTGGACATGAATCGTGTCAACAAAGACCACCTGCCCATGAAAAATCTCATGGTGCCGCTTTTTGGAGAGAACTTCTACGAAGAGGCCGTGCAATACGCCAATATCGCATCGGACGATGAACTGACGGAACTGTGCGAAAAAGTCTTTGAGGAAAGATTCGGCGCTGTGGACTTGAATTCGTCCAGGTTCTCCGAGAGAGATTTTGTCTACTATGTGAAAGAGACGTGCAGGAAAAAGAACATCCACAACGTCAGCGGCGCCATAACAATCGCCACGCAGATAGTGGCGGGCAAGCGGGCTGAAATGGCCAGAAAGGCCGAAGACGCCAGGCGCGAGGCCGCGCGTGAGGCCGATGAGGCACTGCGCGCGAATCCGAACTTCAAAGAAGTTCCTCAGAAATGGAAGGAACTCTTTGAGGCAATGGACATCGAAATATGCTACAATACGCAGCCCTATCACAACTCATTCCGGGGGAGAAAAACAAGCTACGAAGCCTTTGAACGGCTGTTTATCCACGACAAGGCTTTTGGCGGCCCTGTGTACCAAAACAAGGAAAAACTCAAAGAGCATGGCGCTTCCTGGGCAAAAACATGGGATGAACGCTCCGGTGGATGGTGGCATCTCCCGGCAGAGGTTGAACTTGAGACGCTGTATGCTATCCTCTCGTGAAAGGAGCCTGAAAAATGAACGTGTACAAACCCGGCATAAACGACCTGCACTCTCTCAAGAGAGAGGCGACGCATGACGGCACAGTTTCCGATGCCGACTGGCTCCGAAAAATGTGCGGAACAATGGCAAAGGTTCTTGATGGCGATCCGCGCTCGTATCGCTCCTTCGGGCCGTACTGGTGGATTGTCAAAAAGGAACTGCTGGATGCCGGATATAATCAGTTCGGGGATTTCCTTGACCGGGAATGGCTGGAAATCATGGACTATGGCGATCCCGTCTGGAATCTGCTGGCGGGCTGGCTCTATCAGGATCATGCCCTGAATAACGGTATGATTTACGCGAATGGACACCCCATCGTAGTCACGCCGGATGAGCCGGAAGGCGCCGAGCCAGAAGATCGTGTATACACCCTCGCCGATGAAGATATGGAAGCGCTGAGCATTACTGGAGGAATATAGTGCCGCCACTGCCCAAAAGAGCGCGACGGGATTCCGCAGGTGACGGGGCCTTTCAAGGCCTTTACCCCGGCTATGCTGTGGTAGATGTCCGTGAAGCCGGAATGGTTGACCTTCCCGGAGGGGCTGTGGCCTACTTTCCGGCAGTCCAGCCGGATGCGGACACAACCACCTCTGGCGGGGCAAATTCTCTCGGCGTGTACGCGAGCGAGGAATCAAAGCTTGTGCGCCGGCTGCCGCAAGAGCGCATGGCGAGGTATGCCGCACTGGAGATCATGGCCGAAGACCCGACCATTGATAGCGCCGTGAAATTGCACATGGCCCATGCCCTCAGCGCGCGCTCTGATACCAACCAGGTCGTCAGCATTGAATCCATCACTGACGACAAAGACCCCATCGTGAATGAGCTTCGGGATACATTGCAGAAGCGTATCAACCGGGAATTGAATGAATGGGCCTACAGCGCTGCAATTTATGGCGCGAGTTATGTGCGCGTGTATGGAACGAAGGGAAAGGGTATCACAAACATTCGGAGTGATTACTACACGCACCCGCGCTTCATAAAAAAATTTGAAAAAGCTGGACAACTTGCCGGGTACACCACCACTTATCAAGGCACATCCGGGACACAGAATATCATCCGGCTCATGCCCCCGTGGACATTCGTGGGGTTTGAAATTCCGCACTGGAAAAGCGTCAGCAACCTTGAACCCACAAATGTAGGAATCAGGCCGGTTGACCTCTCCCTGGACGATTACGAGGCCGAGGCATTGGTGGAATCGCAGGAATACGGGGCGAGCCTCATCGAGACAGGATACCAGCCGTGGCTCGACCTTCTGGATGCAATCTGTTCACTGAACGCGAGCAGGCGAAATGCCGCCCGGCTGGAGCGCCTCATCGGCGTCAGTACGGGAAGGCTCGATCCAGAGAAAGCGGCCAAGTACATCAACCTGATTTCTTCCCAGATTCTCCAGACTGACAAGGCTGTCAGCACACGTTCCTTGCGTAACGGCTTCGTCCAGACCGTGATAAATCGCATCTTCCCCATGTTCGGGGAAAAAGGACGGATGGATGTCAACACTGTCCAGGGAACGCCGGACATCAACGGTCTTGAAGACGTGCTTTTCCATGTCAAACGGCTTGGCGGCGCGCTGGGCGTTGACCCGTCAATGCTTGGCTTCGGTGACTTCCTTTCCGGAGGGATCGGAGACGGTGGATTTTTCCGAGTGAGCATCATGGCCGCCATGAAAGCAAACCTGCTCCGGCTGGCCATCCAGAATGGCATTCAAAGGCTCTGTGAAATCCATGTAGCCTACAAGTACAACAAGATTTTTCTTGATGGGCAACAGCCGTGGCGCATCGTATTCAACTCTGTCTCCACGGCCCTTGAGCGCGAGGAGCAGGAAAATCTTGAATCCAGGGCGAATATCGCGTCCTCCCTGTCTGGGATTGTTGCAACGCTCGATCAGGAGTTCAGCGCCACTGACAAGCGCGCATTTCTCAACTTCCTGTGGACACACATTCTGAAAAAGGACGAGGAGAGTTTCAAACTCGTCTTCCCGGAAGGGAAACAGGCGGAGCAGCCGCAGGAAAAAGAAGAAGACGATGGGTATTGAAAGGGGGCCGCAAGGCCCCCTTCTTTATTGCTTGGAAAGCGCTGAAATGAAATCAGCGGTGCCTTGAAGATATGCGAGAGCGGATTCACGGGAGATCAACCCATCCGCCAACGCTTTTTTCAAATACTCCTCATTGTTCAGAACCATGCTTACGGGAAGGAAAAACTCTGAACGTCTGGTGTTGCCCAGCCAGTAATACGCATCCGGGCTTATCCCATCGTAGGTCACGAAGATCGTTGCATCGTAATCATACCCGATTTTCTGCATGGCGCGTGAGAAGGCCTGCAAGAGCAAGAAACCCTGTGGGTCTCTCTGAAAGGCCGCAACTTCAGGCCCCACCGCTGCGGCGAACTGCTGGTTCAAGGCCCCAAATTGTTGCCTGTCTTCCATGAAAATCGGGAAAGCCTTTCCGGCGCTGCTGTCCTCAATTTTTGCGGGGACAGTTTGCGCCAAGGAGATCAGCGCTTGAATTTTTTGGGCATCCTCTGCCCCATTTGCGATAAGCGGGGCAGCAACCCACAAAGCCACGGCCACCATACAGATCATCAAGCTCCGCATCGAATCCCTCCAGATATGCGGTATTTGAAGCGAAAGGCCTTGAACTATCGTGCCAGTGGCCACTATGCCAAAAAGACCAGGAGGGATCCAGATGGCCGCGCCTCATAAGATTTCCTGCTCGTTCTCGTTACTTGACGAAGGGCGGCAGTACACGGGCAATCACCGAAAATATCTGGTCGCCAATGCGCGTGAAATCTGCTACAGCGCCCCCACGCGGGAGCGCATTGCCCTGCGGGAAGCCTATGGCTATTACGGGCACGGGCGCCGCATCCTTGCCGGGCGCATGAAGATCGGCGAAGTGGAGGCCGTGACTCTCCCGGACGGCGGTACGGCCATCATTTCCAATATCCCCTCCAACATCACCATCGCTTTTGACGTTGCCGAGGACGGCACCGTAACCCACACGCAAGAAATACTCTCAACAGAGACGGGACAAATCGTAAAAGGTTTGCACGATTCCCGCGTGGGGGGCTTTTCTTGGGCGTGTCCTGGGACTGACTGCGGCTCGAAGGGTGTGACGCACCTCTCCGGCTTTGCGGGGATGGATTATGTGCTTTCGCCTGGGTTCAGCGCAAATCGAGGCTATGTCCTTGAATCGGCGGACGGGGCAGACCAGGGGATTTTAGAAAGCGTGGCCGCCACGCTCAAGGATGATGCCAAAGCGGAACAGTATGTGCGCGGCTGGACGCGAGACTATCAGGCCCGCATTGCCCAACTTGAAAATGAGCTTTTCAGGCTTGAATCCAATGGCGCCGAAATGGCTGCGGAACAGGGAGCACTCAAGGGCATTGCCGAGGAGGCGGCGGCAGCGCGTGAAAAAGCCGTCCAAGAATCGAATGCCCTGAAATCTGCGGTAGCTGATGCCATGAAGGCACTGAATGATGCACTCCCGATCTTCATCCCGGAAGACGCCATGCACGCCATGCTCAACGGAGATTTCAGCCGGGCGAAGGCGATATTTGAGAGCGCATCACGCATTGACTTCGGGCAATATCCTCTTTCCCAGATAAAACTCAATTCTACCAATGTCGCCCCACAGCCTGTGGTGCCCCAGAATGGCCCTGATTATGGATCGCCTGGATATGGTGAAGGTCTGTTCACTGAAAAATACAAGTTCGGCGAATAACTCAGTCAAGAGCAAGATGCAGCCTGATCGCCGCATCAATTTTGTGCATGTCCATACGCGAAATAGTACCCAAAAGGTTCTTCAGCCGCTTTTTATCCGCCGCCATGATTTGGTCAGCCATCGCCTTGCTCTTTTGAGCCCCTATCATAATGACAGCTTCGCCTGGATAAACTTTGGACGTGTTGCTGGTCAGAGGCACCACCACAACCCGCGCCAGGGCTGCATTGGCTTCATCATTGCTGACAATAACCGCAGGGCGTGTTTTCTGAATTTCAGACCCCACAGACGGGTCAAACGCCACCCACCAGACTTCACCGCGCCTCATGGAATCCGTCTCCCACCAGGGTTTCACACCATTCCACGGCCTCCTGTTCCCGTTCGGTATCCGCAGCCATGGCCGCATAGCCGGCGGCAAGGGATTCCTTGACCACATGGGGGCGTGCAAGGTCTTCAAGAAATTTGCTGACCTTCCGGCGTCCTATCACGGACATCAAACCATTATACACCGTCTCATCAATTGAAATGGTCATTTTTCGTTGCATGGTAAAAAACTCCTTTTACGTCTATATAGCCGTATAGTGGGAAAGGTGTCAATTTGCCACGGAGCAACCAATCTCATTGGTGATTTCATTGGTGATGACCTCTGAATTTCAACCAACAGTGAGCGGTTTTTGCCTGTTCTTCCCTATTGAAGGAAGGGCTTTTCTGTGCGGATTTGAGGAATGAATTGATGAAAAATAGTGAATAATTATATGCAGCTATGTGGATTCTTTGAACAGATTTCTGACAAGGAAAGATAGGCAGGGATTGAGAGGCGTCTTTTTGGGTTTTTTATCAAAGCACGATTGGAAATCGTGTGTACGTTAACAGCGTACCGGGAGTTCGAATCTCCCCCTCTCCGCCAGATATTTATCCACCTTGGTTCGGTACAGTCCAAAAAGTCATTCCTGGCAAGGGATTAGGCAAAACGGACTGTCCGACCAAGAGGATTAATCGCCATAGACATCCACCATTTTTAGGGGTATTTCAAGGGGTACATTAATCCCTTGCCAGGAGAATACCCCTATGCCCCTCACTGATACCGCCATTCGTGCGGTTAAGCCCCTTGATAAGCCGCAAAAACTCTTTGACGGCAATGGCCTTTTTCTTTTTGTTGCGCCAAGCGGCACCAAAAGCTGGCGTGTCAAATATCATTTTCAGGGCCGTGAAAAACTCCTCACCCTCGGCACATACCCCCAGCTTTCCTTGAAAGAGGCGCGGGAAGCCTGCATTGCCGCCAAAAAGCAATTGAGTGGCGGCGTGGATCCGTCTGCCGAGAAAAAGCTCCGGGCGAAAAGCCTCCAAACAACCTTTGAGGCTGTTGCACGGGAGTGGCACAGCAACCAGACCGCCATCTGGACGGAAAATTATGCCAAAGACGTGATGGAGCGGATTGCCAAAAATATCTTTCCTTATCTTGGCAATCGTCCTATTGCGGAAATCACCCCGCCTGAATTGCTGGCAGTCCTTCGCAAAATTGAAATTCGTGGCGCTGTTGACCAGGCCCATCGGGTACGGGGCATCTGTTCCCTTATTTTTCGTTACGCCATTGCCACAGGCCGCGCTGAACGCGACACGGCTGCCGACCTGCGCGGAGCCTTGAAAAGCCGTATTGTTACGCCTCGTGCGGCCATAACCGATCCAGAGGCTATCGGCGGCCTCTTGCGGGCGATAGACGATTTCACCGGCACCTATACCGTCAAGGCTGGCCTGCAACTCTTGGCGTTGACGTTCTTGCGCCCCAGTGAAGTTCGCCTTGGAGAGTGGACGGAAATTGACTTTGAGGAAAACCTTTGGCGTATTCCGGCCAAACGCATGAAGATGCGCCATGACCATCTGGTGCCCCTTTCCTCGCAAGCGCTGGCAATCCTGCATACGCTTCACGATATGAGCGGGGACGGTCGCCTGATGTTTCCGGGGTTGCGTTCCCCGGACAAAGCGCTCAGTGATGCCGCCTTTATCGCGGCCTTACGGCGTATGGGCTACCCCAAGGAAGAAATGTGCGCTCACGGCTTTCGGGCTATGGCCTCTACCCTGCTCAATGAACAAGGCTATTCCGCCGATGTGATTGAAAAGCAGCTTGCCCATAACCCGCGCGAAAAGATACGCGGTATTTACAACCGGGCCGAGTATCTGCCGGAAAGGCGGAAGATGATGCAGGAATGGGCTGACTATCTGACAGGATTACGCGATACAGTCAATCAGAAAAAAACGAGTTGAGGAAGCATGAACGAGGACGCCATGAATGACCGTGATATTTGTGTCTCCATTGGAAAAATCGAAGAAGAGTCCCAGATAACAATCAGAGATACCGGCTGGAGCGAGGAGGAAAAGGAGCACATGCGGCAGGCCGGTTATGATGACATGGACATGATTCGGGCGTGGTACAGCTGAAGCCCCTTGCTGCTCTTCGAGCTGAAATAAAACACCCGTTCGGCGGCGTGATCAGAATACATTCTGACCACGCCGCCATTCTTATGGAGCCATATCGTCGAGCGCGGCTTTGGGAGGAAACGCCTCCTGAGCGGGAACGAGTGGACCCTTGGCAGGATGTTGGTCTGTGCCTTTTTTCGCCTTATCCTTGCCCATTACCGCCTCCGGTTTCGGAGCTTTCCCAAACAGTCCTTGCAGCCTGGCAAGCGGAACCGATACCCCGGCCTCCGCCAAGAAGTCCCGTATGTCCCGTAGCGTGTAGCCCTGTCGCATGGCTTTTTTGATGTCGTTGACCAGAAATTCCGCGACTTCCCCGCGTGTTTTTCCCGCCTCTTTCACCGGCAAACTGCGGAGCTTTTTCCGGGCGGCCTCTATCTGTTCCATCGTATAGCGTCGAGCTGTTGCCATAAGCATCACCTTCCTTGTCAAAAATTCCTTTTCCTTTCCCATACCACGATGAAAACTTTATTGACAACTTTTCTTGCCGGATAAATGCGTACAAAACTGGATAAATACGGACGCTATTCCACAAATAAGAACAATAATATTTTCACTCTATCCTATTTTCAAATTTATATTTCTGCATGAATGAATTGTTCAAGGAAAAACAATACCGTCTTTTTGTCTTTTTCTCTGGCCTTCAAGCGCATTTTTCATCTATGCTTGCGCCAAAAGAGGAAGCATGGCGCACCTGATGCGCCAGCCAAGGCGTGAAGATAGTGTTCCAGAGACTGAGGAGCGTTCTTCTTTACAGGATGGCAGCTGTCTGACAACAGCTGGCATCCTGCCAAAGGCTTCGCCTCTGGACTCCAAAGAGCGTTCGGCGCTTCGCTTCTCACGCTCGCAAAAAGGCAGGAAAGGCAGATGGAAAAACGGAAGGCGGCAAACAGATTTCAGAGGCGGCGGACGCTCCGGCTTACCGCCGAGGAAGATGAAAGAATAGCCCAACAGGCCAACACCGCCGGAATCTCCGTTTCCGAGTACATGCGGCGGCTGTTCTTTGGCGGCAGGCCCATCATCGCCAGAACGGACGACCAGACCATCCGGGAATTGCGGCGGCTTGGGGGACTGCTCAAGCATCATTTTGACGTGGTGAAGCGGACGTGCAACGCGGCCACTCTCGCGGAACTGGACGCCGCTTTGCGGCAAATCCGGGTAGCCATTGAAGCCCTGAGCGAAAAATAATGATTGTCAAAAAGCTCAAGCGCACCAGCTTCAAGAAATCCAAGTCCACCATGATCGGCGGTCTGGTAGACTACATCCTTGCTTCGCATGATGATGAAGGAAGGGACAAACTTGCTTTTGCCGGAAGCAGAAATTTCCTGACCACGACGGTCGCCGCACAAAAAAGGGAAATGATTTCTCTTGCAGAAGAATCCATTCAGAGCAAAATGCCGGTCACACACTGGATTCTGTCATGGCAGGAAAACGAACAGCCTACCCGCGAACAGGTGGACGAGGCGGTCAGTCTTTTTCTCCGGGGAATGGGCCTTGCCGAACACCAGACAATTTACGCCCTGCACAAAAACACGGGCAACTATCACATGCACATTGTTGTGAATCGGACACATCCTTACACGCAGAAAGTCATCCAGCCGCACAGGGGGTTCGATATCGAGGCGGCGCACAAGATTGTTGCCGCAATCGAACACAGGCAGGGATGGGCATCGCAGATGAATGCCCGCTATCGCGTCAATGAACAGGGGCATGTGGTCAAAAACCTTCAACGGCGCGAACAGGTAAAGCCCAAGTCCAAAGCCGAGGACTTTGAAAGTGCCACGGGCGGAAAGTCCGCACAGCGCATTGCCCAGGAACGCGGCCGTGTCATCATTCAGAACGCCTCATGCTGGGAAGAGCTTCACGCCGGGCTGGATGCAGTCGGTCTGCGTTTTTCCCGCAAGGGTTCCGGCGCGGTGATTTTTGTGGGCGACACGGCGGTCAAGGCGTCCAGCGTGGACAGGAAGTTCAGTATGTCCAGGCTGTGCAAGCGGCTCGGCGAGTTCAAGCCTGGCTACTACTCCCAGCGGACATTCAGCAAGCCCACTCCGGAGCCGGTCAGTCACATTTGCCGGGAGGAATGGGAGGAATATCAGAAGGAGCGGCAAAGGCTGGCAGAAGGAATACGCCTCGCCAGGGTAAAACGGGAGGAAGAACGGGAAGCGCTGGAACGGCGGCAAAAAGAGCGACGTGAGGCGGCTACAGTGCGTCTTGCCGCGCACGGGCTTTCCGTGCTGAACATAGCCCGGCATTTCCTGAAGGAACAGGAGCGGGAAGAAAAAGCGGCCTTACAGAACAGGCAGTCTCAAGCAGAAAAACCGGAGCGGCTCCCTCGCTTCAAGCACTGGCTCGGCAAGCGCAGTCCGCATCTTGGCAATCTCTGGCGTTTCCGCAAACGGATCGCTCCCGGCGTAGAGGTCAGGAAACGCGAGTTCCCCAGGGTCGGCACACTGGCTTCCCCGTATGCCGCCTACCGGGAAATGGTCAAAAAACGTTTTCCCGAAAAGATGGACGAATCACGGCTGGACGCGGCCATTGCCCTGTATATGCGCTGTGCGGGATATACGGTGCAGGAGGTAGCCAACGAATTATTCAGACACACCCCCGCCCGCCCCCACGGACAGAACCGTGACGAACGGATAGAGTACGGGCACAGGGTGGTCTGGTACGCCTTTGGAACGGCGGGAGATATTGATATTGCCAATGTGCTGCCGACGGAGGAGGATATTCTAAAGTTCAACAAGGAAGCAAATTCCATAGCACAAAAAGAAATTGAATCTGCTCGGTGCAAAGTCCGTCTACGATAAACAACGAGATACGATATTACTATCGAATATTTATTTAATAATTAATATAAAAATATGATATGAAATTTTTTATTTTTTATAAATTATATCAATGTACTACATGCCAAACTTTATTGAGATGTACTCAAGCATCATTTTGACGTGGTGAAGCAGACGGGAAACGCGGCCACCCTCGCGGAACTGGATGCCGCCTTACGGGAAGTCCGGCGAGCCATTGAAGCCCTGAGCGAAGAAAATGATCGTCAAAAAGCTCAAACGCACCAACTTCAAAAAATCCAAATCCACCATGATCGGCGGTCTGGTGGACTACATCCTTGCTTCGCATGATGATGAAGGAAGGGACAAACTTGCTTTCGCTGGAAGCAAAAATTTCCTGACCACGACCGTCGCCGCACAGAAAAGGGAGATGATTTTTCGGCGTTCAAGTTACCTGCTCTATCAGCAAAAAAAAATATATATATAAAAGTATATTAAAAATCGTATTTTTTTGCCATGCAAACTTCCTTCAAAAAAATAAGGGTTGATCTGAATATTTTTTCTTGACCATGCAGTTACTGCATAGTTTAGAATGGCTAACCTGAACCCCTTTTTCTCGCGTCAGATAGAACGCGGTTTTTGCAATAAGGCGTCCGGAGGCACCAGAGGCTGCCGGGAGGGCTTTCAAAAATGATCCATATAGAAACGAAAAATTTTGTCATGACTGGCGTTGAGTATCCAGACAGGTCATTCCGAGAAATATCAGTTTATCTGACAGTTAAATTTTTTATCTACAAAAAAATGAGCAGAGAAATTCTTGGAGAGCTTTTTGCCCACCAAGAAGATGCCGATACATGGCATATAGGTTATGTCTGGAATGAAAATACGCCGCATGAACATGAAGAAGCCTTCAGGAAATTCTGTTCATTTCTCTTTGAGGAAAAAAATGCAAGAAGAATATATACTTTTATTTCTGAGAAAGATATTTATTCTCTGGAATTGTGTCAAAATATAAAAATGCGTCAAGAGGGACACTTTATTGAATTCACTCCCCTTGAAGAAAATACGGAATATGTTCCAGATTATGATAATATTTATCTTTATGCAATGCTACAAAGAGAATGGCAATAAATTCTATGGAACCTTATAGGTTGTCACTTAGAATGGCGAACATTGAATAGTGATAATCTCCATCAACCCAAAACAAAAGGAGAATACAATGAATTTCGGAGCCATTGGAAGCTGCAGCATGGCAGATATGGAAATTGCCCAGAAGAAGGTGGCAAAAGAAAACTCAACTCAAGAAAAGGAGATTTCCTCCTCTATAATACAGGAAGACACCGTTACCATTTCAGAAGAAGGCAGGCAGAAATCAAAATCACAACGGATACAGATGGATGGCAGGGATTCCCAGGATACTGTCTCAGCAGATACAAAAGGTGAAGGCGAAACAAAAATCAATGTTGATGACATAAAAAAAGACTTGGAGCTAAAAAAATCAGAAACCAAAAGAAAGCAGAAACAACTTGACGACCTACAACGGCAGGCAGAAGACGATCCTTCAAAGCAAGCCGAACTACAAAAAGCAAAGGCAAAAGTTGCACAATTAAAGAAGGAAACGGAAAAGCTGAAGTCGCAAACATATTCAGCTTAACATTTCATATCAATAAAGAGCTGGATAGTAAATGTCCAGCTCTTTATTGATATTTATATAATATATGATATATTATTCTATACACCAATACAATACTTTTGCGCATATATATCGCCATCCTCGCGGAGGATACAACTCATCATATCATAAACATAAATATCACTCTTTATAGTCATCCCTGAAGATTCTATTTGCCCTATCATATCACGCAATGATTTTCTATGTGTCGCATCTGTCCCCTTATGTCCCATAACAGCATACATTCCTTCCCGCTTGATATGCAAACTTGAACATGGCGTACACTTTCTTTTTTTATAAAAATAATAAGTATCCACATACTTATCTTGTTTTACATCTTTTAAATCCAAGATAACACCAAATGGATATCGAGGCATTTCTTCCTGATTAATAATATAGTTGTTATAATTAATAAGTCTCTGAACGGCTTCTTCCTGGGACTCGGATGGCTTCGATCCTGTTGGCATAATCTCGAAGCGTTCTTCATCATGATGTTGTATCGTCAATATATCATACTGAAATTGTACAGATTCGCGTAAACAGCTAATCATATCCTGTAACATTAAATTTCTCTGTTTCAGAGTATGGAGCTCCTTCTTTACAGAACTATGTCTTTCTTCAAGAAAATCAAGAAATTCTTTACCATCCATATGGTGAAGATGTTTTTTTATCTCTTTTAATGAACTTCCAGTATCTTTCAGCATAGAAAGAAGGTCAAATTCAAAAAACTGCTCTATTCCATAACGTCGATAACCATTTTCAGATATATGTTTAGGCTTCAGAAGTCCTTCTTTGTCATAAAACAAGAGCGTGCCTTTCTGGGTTCCGCATAGTTTCGCAAAAGCACCGCTGGTCAGCATCTTCGTATTCATTTTTCCTCTTGACCCTAAAGTTACTGTATCCTTTATTCTGCCCAGGAATCCAAAAAATGGCAACCGGTTGTTGATTCCCGGTTGAGGGTGAGCACTATATCATGTTGAAAACAAATAAAAAAATATGGGGAACCATCCTTCCCGTCTGTCTTGTTCTTCTCCTTGCGGGCTGTGATACGCCAAGGAAGAAAGAGTCAGAAGCAGAAACCGCGCATGTGCGCTACCTGGCGCTTAGGCAGGAGAAATTGCCCCTGACCAGTGCCCTGCCCGGCAGGGTAGCTTCACTTGTACTGGCGGAAGTCAGGCCGCAGGTAGACGGTATTATTACTGAACGCCTGTTTGAAGAAGGCTCGACCGTACAAAAAGGGCAAACGCTGTACCGCATTGACCCTGCCCCGTATCAGGCCGCATATGCTGCCGCCCGGGCGTCTCTGGATGAAGCGAAAGCTCACGCGACCGCGCTGGCCCTGCTGGAAAAACGTCAACGGGGCTTATTGCCGGGGCAGTCCATCAGCCGTCAGGATTTGGATAACACCATTTCCCAGCACGGCCAGGCCCGCGCCCGTGTCAGCAAGGCACAGGCGGAGCTGGAAAATGCCGCCATCAACCTTTCCTATACGGAAATAAAAGCTCCAGTGTCGGGACGCATCGGAGCCTCCGCCGTAACCATCGGAGCGCTGGTTACGGCAAATCAACCCTCCGCACTCGCAGTCATCCGGCAAACCGACCGCGTATATGTTGATATGACACAATCCAGTGTGGATATTATCCGCCTACGCCGTGCCATAGCCCAACGCGTGATGTCTGTCAGCAGTGACATAACAAAAGTTCGCCTCAAACTCGAAGACGGCTCTCCCTATACCGCAATCACACAGACACAAGGTGAAAATTTCCCTCACTGGATACAGGGAGAACTCTTGTTCTCGGAAGTCTTCGTCGAGCAAAGCACAGGAAATGTAAAACTTCGTGCTGTATTTGATAATCCGGATGGCCTCCTGTTGCCGGGCATGTATGTGACGGCAATCCTCGAAGAGGGAACCATCAATAATGCCATACTGGTTCCTCAGCGCAGCGTTATGGCGAACAATACCGGAGGCCACGCTGTTTTCCTGCTGAAAAAAAACGAAAAAGACAACGGTACTTTTCGGGTGATACGTCGTGATGTCGCGCTTGATCGGGCTATCGGCAATCATTGGCTGATAAAGAACGGCCTGAATGAGGGCGATCTGCTGGTCGTGGAAGGGTTACAGAAAGCCATGCCGGGGACACTGGTCAAAGGCGCGCCCTCATCGCCTAGTGTGAAGGGGAAATAAATTATGGCTGCTTTTTTTATCAATCGTCCGGTTTTTTCCTGGGTTATCGCCATCATTATCATGCTTGCGGGCATACTTGCACTGAATAAACTTCCTGTGGAGCATTACCCTGATATTGCCTTGCCGCAGATATCCATTTCCACACAATATCCTGGAGCTTCCGCATCCATTATTGATCGAAGCGTCACTCAGATTATTGAACAGCAAATCAAAGGCCTGGACAATCTTCTGTATATGAATTCAACCAGCAGTTCTTCCGGGGAATCGGAGATCATTCTTACATTCAAGACCGGAACGGATATTGATACTGCTCAGGTACAAGTTCAGAATAAATTGCAGCAGGCCATGTCGCAACTGCCTGATGTAGTCCAAAGGCAGGGAGTTCAGGCTTTCAAGGCTGCGGAAAATTCGTTCATGATGGTCGCTTTTTATGATGAAAGCGATACCATGCGCGGAAACGATATCAGCGATTATGTGGCAAGTTCCCTGATTGATGCCTTGAGCAGAATTCAGGGAGTCGGCTCCGTTACGCTGTATGGTTATCAGAATGCCATGCGTATCTGGTGCTATCCTGATAAGATGTTGCAGTACAAGCTCAATCCCCAGGATGTCATTGCTGCTGTCCAGGAGCAGAACGCTCAGGTTGCCGGTGGACAAACAGGCGCAGCGCCCGCTCCTCCAGGCCAGGAAGTCAGCATCACAATCAATGCTTCTTCCAGTCTGGAATCCGTTGAAGAGTTTGAGCAGATCATTCTGAAGGTCAAGGAAGACGGTTCCTCTCTCTTCCTTAAGGATGTGGCCCGCATTGAGCTGAATGAAGAGCAGTTCATGGGAGGTACATGGTTCAACGGGCATATGGGAACCGGTGTCGCCTTCAAGCTGGCTTCGGGAGCGAATGTTCTGGATACCACAAAAGCCATCAAGGCTGAACTGGCTTCTCTGGCCCGCTTTTTCCCGCCCGGACTCACCTATGCCTTTGCCGACGACCGCGCCCCTATCGTGGAGAAATCCATTGCTTCCGTGGCTCGCACATTATTTGAGGCCATTGCGCTTGTTGTGATCATCATGTTTCTCTTCATGCAAAGTCTGCGGGCCACCGTTATTCCTGCCATTACTGTTCCTGTTGTTCTGCTCGGTGTCCTGTCCATACTTTATGCAACGGGATTTTCCATTAACACTCTGACCATGTTCGGCATGGTGCTGGCTATCGGCCTGTTGGTGGACGACGCCATTATCGTGGTGGAAAACGTGGAGCGCCTCATGAGGGATGAAAATCTTTCTCCCAGGGAAGCCGCCTTCAAGTCCATGCGCCAGATAACCGGAGCACTCATCGGCGTAGCAGTTGTCATCTCCGCCGTATTTGTCCCTATGGCTTTTATATCCGGTTCCACAGGAGCCATTTTCAGACAATTTTCCATTACTCTTGTATCCTCAATGACGTTATCCGTCATTATTGCCATCGTCCTTACCCCAGTTCTTTGCGCCACTATGCTGCGCCCTGCGAATCATCATACCTCACATGAAGGTTTCTTTGGAAAATTCAACAGAGGCTTTGATTCTCTGACAAAATATTACATCACCCAGCTCAACGTCATTCTGGGAAAAATCGGTTTATGGGGCGCGGCTTTTGCTCTGCTTGTTGTCGTATGCGGCGTTCTTTTCATGCGCCTGCCTTCCTCTTTTCTCCCCGATGAGGATCAGGGAACTCTGTATGTTGACGTACAATTACCTTCAGGTGCCACAATAGAGCGAACAAAGAAAGTCGTTGAAGAAATTGATGCCTATTTTCGCACGGTTGAAAAAGACTCCATCCAAAGCGTGATGTCCGTTATCGGCTGGGGATTCAGCTCAACCGGACAAAATTCGGCCATGGTGATGCCCCTGCTCAAGGATTGGAGCGAACGAGGCAAGGGACAAAGTTCTTTTGATATTATGGAACGCGCCTCTGCCCACTTCGCCTCCATTCCCGACGCCAATGTCTTTGTCATGACCCCTCCAGCAATGATGGAGCTGGGCACTTCCTCCGGGTTTGAAATGCAACTGATGGACCGTGCAGGAAAAGGTCATGGGGCTCTGTTTGCCGCCAGGGACAGGCTGCTGAAAAAGACAAAAGAATCCGCCTCCATTGGATATGCCCGATATTCCGGCATGGAAGACACTGAGCAGTATGATCTTTCCATAGATACCGCCAAGGCTGGCGCGTACGGTTTAACCAGAGGCAATATTAACGGAGCCATCAGCGCCTATTGGGCCGGTGAACACATCAACAACTTCTCTGACAACGGCAGGACCAAAAGTGTCTATTTTCAGGCTGAGCCCGAATTCCGCACAAACATCAACGACTTCTCAAAGTATTATCTTAGGAATGCCAATGATGAAATGGTTCCTCTCTCCAGTGTTGTCAAAGCGCAATCCAGCGTGGCGTCTCCCAGTCTGACACGCTACCAGGGAATTCCTTCCGTCAAAATCGAAGGCTCCGCCGCGCATGGCCAAAGCTCTGGACAGGCCATGCGCGAAATGGAGCAATGCGCCTCCAGCCTGCCGCCCGGCTTTGACACTGCATGGACAGGACAATCTTATCAGGAACAGACCTCTTCCAATCAAGCCCCCATGTTGTACGTCATATCCATCGTTTTCGTTTTTCTCAGCCTCGCGGCGCTGTACGAAAGCTGGACGATTCCACTGGCAGTCCTGCTTGCCGTGCCTACCGGCGTCATAGGCGCCCTCGGCGGCGCATATCTGAGAGGGATGAACAATGACCTCTATTTTCAGATAGCAATATTGACCATCATCGGCCTCTCCGCAAAAAACGCCATCCTCATCGTAGAGTTTGCCAAAGCTCTCCACGAAAGCGGAAAAGATGTGCTTTCAGCCACTGTGGAGGCAGCGCGGCTTCGTTTGCGTCCCATCCTCATGACATCCCTGTGCTTCATTCTCGGCGTCGTGCCTCTCACAATCAGCGCAGGAGCCGGATCAGGAGCGCAGAATGCGCTCGGAACAGCGGTAATGGCGGGAATGCTTACTGCTACGGGACTTGGCATCTACTATACTCCTCTCTTTTTCGTATTGGTGACGCGAATATTTTCCCACAGGAAAACATAAAAACGTAACATCTGACAAATTAATAGTAATAGATACAAATCAGACTCTCAGGAGAATTATTCCATGATCAATATTAACACCAACAGACTTATTCTAAGAAATTTTCAAAAAAAGGATGCTCATGGACTCTTTGAGTATTTAGCTAACCCACGCTCCTCATGCTTTCTTGATGAAAAAATTGACAGTATCGAACAGGCAATTGAGCATATAAACCAGATAAATACTTTTCCCGAAGAAACAAATATTGCAGTTTGCACTAAAGGAAATGATCTTCTTATAGGGAATATGTTTTCTCAAAAAGAAATCCCGGATACTTATAGCGTTGGATGGCATTTTAACAAAAACTATGAAGGAAAAGGCTATGCAACTGAGGCAGCAACGGCATATATAGATTTTCTTTTTGCACATAAAAATGCAAGCAGAATTTATGCTTATGTTGAAGAAAACAATATACGCTCAAAGAAACTATGTGAACGGTTAGGAATGAGACAGGAAGGATTACTTTTAGATTTTGTAAGCTTCACAAAGGACATAAATGGGATATGTATTTATGAAAATACATTTATATATGCAATATTAAAAAGAGAATGGTATATATAATAGTATACCATACCCATGAATCAATTAATTAGGATAAAAACTAAAAAGTCAACACATATTGCCGAGTAGGCGGCTTGTTTGCTTGGCTGCAAAAAACTTCCATCGTCTTGGCGTGCCATATGAATTTCATGCTGAAATTTTCTGGCAATGCGTAACTGCTCAGGTTGATTATGAGTTGATTTCCACTGCCGAGCAAATGCTTCTGATTGACCAGTAAGAGGCGATAAAGGCCAAAATTATCGCAAAAATTTGGGGGTATTCTAAGGGGTACAGATAAAAAAAATAACACAATAAATTATTATATTTCACTATAGTATATAATTCATTGTCATCCCACCCTCTCCGCCAGATTTCAAGGGGTTACTGTAAAAAGTAACCCCTTTTTTCATTGGTGGAATTTGCGCCATTGGTGATTCCATTGGTGGAATTTATAACGTGGTCGTTTTCAGGGGCATTTTTGCCCTTGTGAACAACGACTTCCGGGGACAAATTTTTCTCATTGGTGATGCGATTGGTGATGTCCTCAAAAACGGCGGCCGCCTCACGGTCGACGCCCAAATCATGAAGGTAAATTTCCGTGGTTTTCAGGTTCTGATGCCCCAGGACTTTTTGAGCCTTGTAGGGGTCGTGAAAGCCCGTGGCAAGAAAGTGCCGCAGGCTATGCGCGCCGAAGTGGGTTACACCAGCCCGCAAGCACAAATCGCGCATGAGGTATTTGATGCGGTTACTGGTGCGAGTGTAGGCGGTGCCCGTATTCGGGTCGTTGAAGACGTAACGCTCATCCCTGAAGCGGGCCGCCCACAGACGGCTCAAGACCTCGTGAAGCGTTGTGGACATGGCGATTTTCCTCGCCTCCATGTTCCCGCCGCGCCTTTTTGAAGTCCAAAGCGTGACGATGCGCCGGCCAAGGTCAACGTCTTCCCAGGCCAGAACCCGGATTTCAGAAATCCGGGCCGCGGTATGCAGCAGACAAGTCAGAAAATCGTGCTCAAAGCCTGGTTTTGCAACGGTGAGCAGACTCTTTATATCCGCGGCCGGCGGGACGTACTTCACGGCCTTTTTGACAGCATAGGCATCAATCTGACGTGGCGGATTGCCCGTGACATAGCCTTCTTTCCCTGCCCAAGCCCAGAGCGAGGAAAGCTCCGTCTTGTATTTGTTCGCTGTCTTCTTGCTTATCATCTTTGCCGCCGTTTCCACAAAGCCGTCTATCGTGGTCTTGTCTATTCTTCTGAACGGAGTCATTGCACCTGCATATTCAATGAATCTTCGGTATGCAGTCTTTTTGTAAGAAATTGTGTTTGGCTTTAGCCTGCTTTCACAGTAGAGCAGATGTGCAGTACATACGTCACGCAAGCCCAAATCTTCGGGCTGCGTCCGCAAGCTCTTCTGTTCTTCTTCCCAAGCCAGAGCTTCGCGACGACTTCGGAATCCTGCCTTCCTTCCGATTCGTACCCCGTCCTGGTACACGTCCGGTATCCAGCGCGGACCGTTCTTTGTCTGGTACTTCGAGACTGCCATCGTTTGCCTCCGCCCTGACAGGCCCGGATTACCAGTAAAAGCGCATAGAGCAGAGCGTATTGCCCATCCCCACGCGCTCGTGCTTCCAGCGCTTCCAGGTTCTGCGAAATGTGTCAAAATTGGTCTTGAGCCTTTCGCACATTTCATCTGCCGTCAGAAGTTCGGTTTCCATCATAAATTCCCGCGCCAATTATGAATGATTATACGTCAAAGTATGTATAAAAATGATGAATCCTACCAAGCTATCTATGTTTTTTGTATTGATTTTTCTCCTATCTTCAGCCCGGCATCGGTCAGAGTATACTTTGCATGACATCCACTTTTTATGTGACTGGGAAGCGTAATCAATTTTGCAATGGACAGAAATTCTATAACATCTTTACGGTATCCAAAGATACGCTTTACCGTAGAGCTAATTCGAAGTGGTTCATAATATGTTACCTTGCCATCTTCCACTGTACACAGAGCGCGGAGTTGTGCGTATGTGAGCTTCATATCAGTTCCTCTTCATGGAAAATATCACACATGCTGCCAACAAAAATTTTTGAGAGTGTTAACTAAATAATGTTTTAATGTCTTCCAGTCTTCCATTTACATGGAACCTGGCAAAAAGAGCCATTGTCAAATCAACCATATGCAGACTCCGAGAAACAACTACTGACTTTCGCCGAAACCTGGCAAACCAGTGACGCTGACGGCAATTGTTCCTTTCGATACG
>CAJTFO010000002.1 GCA_910575755.1 Desulfovibrionaceae bacterium
TAAGCGCTCGTGCGATGGCAGCCTGCTTCATACCGCTTTCAAAAAGTTCCACTGCCCGCAATCGCCTGTACTCCCGAATGTTTTTTGCTTTGCTGCTTGGTAGTTCCATGCCATGCAGTGTACCAGTTTTGCTAAATATTGTTTAGTAAAAATTTGGAAGATCAGTAATGGTCAGCGCCTCCATCTGCATCCAGATCGGATTTCGCCAGCATCCGGCGCACGCTACGGTCAAAGTCGGAGGTGATGCGCTGCGTCCTGTTGAATACCTCGTATTCCGCCTCCGCCTTCTCAATGGCGCGCTGCCGTGAAGCCTTTCCCTTGTCCGGCAGGATGTCATAGCGGCGGAAGGCGGGAAACTCGTTCACGCTGGCGGAAAATTCCTGCATGGTGAAGGTGTTTTCGCGCTCAATGAGGTCTTCGATATAGTCAAAATAGCCGGTCACCGCCCGCTCAAGCTGGCGAATTTGCGGTTCGGTCAGGTAATTCTTGGCCACAACCACATCCGATTTCAGGATGCGCCCGTCCGGCGCGTTCTTCCAGGTGGTCAGGCCCATGTGTTCCTTGTGGCGATCCGCGCTGGTATAGATGATTTCCGCTGCGGTCTGCCCGGTTATGGCATAGTGGAAGCGGTTCTGTACCATGGCGTAAAACTCATGCGTGAGCGGCGCGTCGCGGTCATAGTCTAGGCTGCACTCGGCAAAAATGTCGGTTATCTGCTGCCAGATGCGGCGCTCGCTGGCGCGGATGGAGCGGACGCGCTCCAGCAGTTCGCGGAAATAATCGCGCCCGAAGGCCGTGCGCCCCTGCTTGAGACGCTCGTCATCCAAGGCAAAGCCCTTGGTCATGTACTCCTTGAGGATGCCGGTGGCCCAGATGCGAAAGTGGGTCGCCCGGCGGGAATTGACGCGGTAGCCCACGGAAATGATGGCGTTGAGGTTGTAGAATTTCGTCTTGCGTTTAACCTGTCTCGCGCCTTCTCTTTGAACTACCGAGAAATCCTCGGCAGTTGCCCCTTCCTCCAACTCCCCGTCGGCGAAGATATTTTTCAGGTGCAGGGAGATATTGTCCGGCGTGCAGCCAAACAGTTCCGCCATAGCCTTCTGGGTGAGCCAAACGGTCTCGTCACGAATGACGGCGTTGACGGAAATCTCCTGTTCAGCGGAACGGTACATCAGGAAGCGGAAGTTCTCATTCATGGGCGCTCCTCGTGGGGCATACGGAAATCATGGCAAAGGAGACGCGCCCTGACAAGATGCACTATCGCTCTTACATGAACCGCCCCACATAGGAAGATCCTACAAATACTCGAACGCATCGCGCATAAACCGAATTTCGGAGGGAGTCGCTTTGACAAGAGAGGCTTCGTGCCGCCAATGCGCGACCGCCTCACGGATGTCGGCAAGACGCTTCTGTGCCTCGCTCTTGCGGAATCGGAAAAACTCTGCCGCTTCCAGTGCATCATTCATGCTGAAAGCACTTCTATCCTCCATGATCGCCGTATGCAGAAACGCCGCCTTTTCCGTGGGATGGGAAGTTTCAAGGTCGTAAACGGGCGAAAGCCGCCAGCCCAGCGGCTCCCTTAGGAAGCCGTGATTCCTCAAGTGGTCGTCCACATTGTACACACACATATTGAAAACCATGCGCGACCATAGCTCATGCAGGTCTTCCACAGGAGCCGATCCTTCCGCCTGAAGGACGGAGGCTATATCAACATAACTCATGTGGTCGCCATCCCTGGCCTCAAGCAGGCTCATGGCCGAGATGAACGGAATACGCTCCGCTCCCCGGCGGTCGAAGCGTTGCACAAGCAGGACATTCTTCCCTGCCACGGTGTGGAGCTGGACTTCCGGGGTGCGGATGCCCGCCCGGCGCGCCAGCTTGAAAGTCACATATTCCCAGAGCGGGATATCGCGGTCGTCGTTGCGGCTGGGGAACTTGGCGATAAGCAGCTCGCCATTTTTCCCGAGCACAGAGGCCTTGGGCCGTGCGCCGCCAAGCGAGGAACCGGGGGCGACAAGCACCTCCAGGTCGGCATCCGTTTCCGTCCGGGCGTCGATATTCTGCGCGGCGCTCAGGAGCTTGGGCAGAGAAAGAAGCGGTGGCACGGAACCGACCCCGGATTCTGCAAGAAAGTTCTTACCCTCATCCGCTGAAAGGCGAATGGCCCCTTGCCGGGTAACATCGTTGACCCGGAGCAAAAAATCCGAGTCCAGCAAGGTGCGAGGCTTGCGTTTTTCCGCCTCGGCCTGGGCGCTTTCCTGACGGCGCAGCAGCACCTTGCCCCAGCGGTCGGGCGAGCAATCCTGAAAACAGAGGAAAAGCCCTTCGCAAGCCTTGGGATACTGGTGGAGCGGCAGATCCGGGCTCAGGGCAAACGCCTGCGGAGCCTGAAGCCACTCGGGCGCATAGGAAAAGACGGAAGCCAGCTTGTCCCTGATATGGTTCAGCCTGAGTGTCCCCACACGTTGAGGCGTCGTGCGCTGGAGATACACGTTGCAGATGCCGCCCATGTCAGCTCTCCACTTTCGGCAGGCGGGCACGCTTGGGCAGGCGCTCCTCGTCCAGCATCAGGCCGAAGGCATCGTTTTTCTGGTCGAGTACCTCCGAGAACGGCGTGCCCATGCCCAGGGCGTAGATTACCGCCGCGACGTTCCCCACGCTCACGCCGGTTTCGCCCTTCTCAAGACTGGCCAGCGTTTTGGTGGAGATTCCGGCGCGCTCGGCCACGAGGGACATGGGGAGCCTGCGCCGCAGGCGCGCGGATCTGAGATCGCTGCCGAATTTTTTGAGGGAGCGGGAAACATGGAAATTTGCCATGATAAACTTGAAATATTTTACTTGTTATTTAGAAATAATAGGCATTTTATTTCCAGTTTTATCCGGCGTCAAGTGGAGCTATCGCCAAGCGTCCTCAAGGGGAAAAGCACGGGAGAGGCGATTGCCCTTCGCGCACTGTGAAGGAATTGAGGCAAGAGTGTCTTCCAGATAAAAATGCAGACTCTACCTTCCACTCTCTCCGGCAGCGCTCGGCACGTCCTCCAAAAAGTCTCCCACCAGGCTGGCCGAGTTTTTCAGTGCGCTGTCCTCAAGGTGGACATAACGTTGCGTCAGGGAGGGATCCTTGTGCGTCAGCAGCTTCTGTACATGGGAAAGCGGCACGCCGTTGGAAACGGCCACGCTGGCAAAGGTGTGCCTGAGGCCGTGCAGGGGCCGGAAGTCCGCTGGCAGGTCTGCGACGCGCTTGATGGCGTTGACCTGCTTGTTGATGTCAGTCATGCGGCTCACGCCGTCCCTGCCGGGAAAGACATAGGCGCTGCCGTTGCCGCCGATTTCGGCCAGCAGTTCGCGTACCGGCTGGGTGAGCGGGATGCGCTCGTCCCGGCTGCTCTTGGCCCCTTCCTGCTCCTCACCCTTGATGGTGATGAAGCCGCGTTCGAAGTCAATGTGCGTCCATTTGAGGCGAAAGAGTTCGCCGCGCCGCATGCCGGTATAATAGGCCATGAGCATGAATTGCCCTGCCTTGCGGTTTTTCGCGGTGCGCGCTGCTCGCGGATCTTGGCGGCGGTCATGCGCTCGGATTCACGGCCGACCTTTTCCTCGATCTTTTTCCCGTCCAGCCGGTACATGATATAGAAGATCTTGTCCGGCTTGCCGGTGGTTGTATCGTCTCTGGACTTGGCGCGAGGCTTTCCGAGCACATAAAACACGCCGACCTTTTCTGTCTGATGTCGCGTAAGTGAAGACATGGCAAGGACTCCCGATGGATTTCGCCTCTCTCTATTCCCACCATATTCCCACCACATCAAGCCGAAAAAGGTCGAAAAACAGCGAAATTGACCGTACGTCTGCTTTCATATTAATTGAATAATAAGTAATAGTTAGTAGAAATATGAAAGAAATCGAAAGATATTCCCTACTGTGCTTATAACTCGAAGGCCCAAGGTTCAAATCCTTACCCCGCAACCAAGAAAATCAAGGCGGTTAGAGTATTTTGACTTTAATTTTTTTATATAGCCACAGGATTTAAACCATCCTTCAGCGTCTTTTTGTGTATACTGCTCAATAAAATATCTGCCAATTGCCTGGCTGTTGCCTTTCCTTCAAGATAGGCATGAACAGCCCTGGTCCTGATTTCTTCAGATGCAAATTTCATCCCTGCAGTATAAACAATTTCTAAATAAAATAAAAGTCAAATTGCTCTAATCGGACAGGAAGAACCATCAAAATGGAGTGCATTGTCAGATCAAGTCTGAGCTACTACAATTAAAACGTAATTGGACATATGCTGTTACAGATGCGCCCAGACCACGCGCACGGGCTCGCCCAGCATGGCGGTGAATTCTTCCACAAATTCCGGCCTGAGCGGCCCTGTGTTCCAGAACTCAAAGCCGATCTGGCTGAAGCCCCACAATGGATCAAGCCTGTAGGCACGGATGTCCGAGGCCACGCCGCACAAGGGGCACTGCACAGGCGGAAAACCGTCCGCTTCATACCACTCGCCCACCATATCGTAAAAATACTGCTCCACATCCTTGCCGCAGGCCGGGCAGCACGCGCTTTCCAGCCCGCCTTCCAGGTTGGTGAACACTCCTTTGCCCGCATGCTTTTCTACCCTGAAGCCATAGGTGAGCAAGCGCTTCTCCGGTTCACCCGTCATATGCAGGGAGCCGGAGGGCGTAAAGCGCCATCCGCCCTCGCTGGATAAGACGCAGTCGCTTTTTTCCTTTTCAATCCAGCCGTTTTTCTGCATCCAGCCGACCATGCGCGTTTCCATAAAAGCCTGTTCCGCCGGGGCGATGTCAAAGCGTTCGGGAACCAGGGTGATGTGGCTGTCGCCCATGGGAGCCTCCTGCTCGCTGGTTGAGGTGAAGCTGATTATACGGCTTTTCTCTCAGGTTGTCGCGGGGTGCGCAAGAGGCCGCGTGGTCCAGGGCAGTCATGCAATACAGCATCTCTTTACAATTTGTTATCCATGAAATATTTTTCTGTTTCAGTATATTGTTTGCTGAAATATATGAAAAAATGTCAGTATCAAGAGGAGTAATGCTGATGAAAAGGGAAAATCACTTCTACAGAATTGATTTTTTGCGAATGATTTTTGTCTTTATTATAATATATGGGCATATTTTACAACATTTTTTGTTAAAACACTATGGAAATAGTGCTGAATATATGGAGCTGAATAAATATTTTACAACAATGTTTGGACTTTCATGCGAAATGCTCTTTATAATATCTGGTTTTCTATTTTTTTACACATTGAAAAAAGAAACAAGCCTGTTGGATTTTATTATAACAAAATGGATAAGACTTGCTCCTGTGGTCATCTTTTCCTTGATTATATATTTTGTATTTTCAAAGATCGGATGGTATAAATTCAGTGTAAATCATGCGATTATTCAAAGCATATTTTTGCCATATACAGGAATAGCGCCTTCGGCAGCATTTCCTTACCTGTGGTATATTGATGCCATGTTCTGGGGTATGGTGTTTTATTTTTACCTGATACGAAATTTTAATGCGAAATATATAAATTTATTCATTGCGTTAATTATATATTTTTCTTATGTGATTATAATCCCATCAAATAATTGGTATCCACAAAATCCATATTGCAACGGAATACTTTTTACCTATATGTTAAGAGCATTGTCTGGATTGGGGATTGGATACTTCTGCGCCTGTTTATATGAGAAATACTCTCTCTCTCTCTCTCTCTCTCTCTCTCTCTCTCTCTCTCTTGGTTAAAATAATTATCTCCATAGCCGAGACAGCGATTTTCTTGTATGTGGTAAAAATACTTGTCATTCGTCAAACCCTGGCATCCACATTGGCATACCCGATTTTATTCATTTCCCTATTTATATTGTTCCTTATGAAGAGAGGATACTTTTCAAATTTTGTTGATAGAAAACTATTTTCCATTCTTGGAAGATATGGATATACAGCATATGTAATGTCATATGTCACAGGCATATTTTTGATGAATATTGTCTGGAACAATAAAGATATAGGTATTTCCGCATATCCTATGCTTCACCTTGCTTTATATATTGTATTTACATATGGGATTGCTGTCCTTGTATATCATGGCATAGAGAAGCCCATTGGCAATATTTTAAAGAGGACATATAAAAACAGTAAGAAGGTCTGATGCCCGTTTTTGCAAGTAGACATTGAAAACATTTTCACAGGAAACCAATGCCAGAGTTTGCCATTTTGCCGGAGACAATGCCACTGCGCGTTCAGGCGAACCCTTGGCCGCGTCGGGAGACATTGACCTTTGCAATGAAAGTTGTATGGCAACTATCTGAAATTCAAAATAGATTTTTTAAAAATCATCGAAAGGGTGAAAGTCTCCGCGTCGGCGCACGCTTGCTATCTTTATGGCTTTGGGCTATAAAAACCGTTCCATTACGCACATTCCGGCGGTTCTCGGGGTGCCCGTTCCGCGGACGCGCGTGGCGTCCGGCATTCGGCGGGTAAAGAGAATCATGCAAACCGGAGTGGAGGAAACAAACCCATTGGAGGATCACAATGGCTTACGTCAGCATGAAGCAGATGCTGGAAACCGGCGTGCACTTCGGGCATCAGACCCGGCGCTGGAACCCCAAGATGCGTCCCTACATTTTCGGCGCGCGCAACGGCATCCATATCATTGACCTGCAACAGACCGTGAAGCTCTTCCGCGTGGCTTACGACAAGGTGGTGGACACTGTGGCCAAGGGCGGCAAGGTGCTCTTTATCGGCACCAAGCGTCAGGCCCAGGAGGCCGTGGCCGCCGAGGCCGGTCGCGCCAACCAGTTCCATGTGACCAACCGCTGGATGGGCGGCACCCTGACCAATTTCGTGACCATTCAGAAAAGCGTGGAACGCCTCAAGAAGCTGGAAGCCATGTTTGCCGACGGCAGCATCAACCGGTATCAGAAAAAGGAAATTCTGCTGCTGGAACGCGAAATGAAGAAGCTGGAGGAAACCCTGGGCGGCATCAAGAATATGGATCGCCTGCCCCAGCTGGCCTTCATCATCGACCCCAACCGTGAAGACATCGCGGTGAAGGAATGCCGCAAGCTGGGCATCCCCATCGTGGCCGTTACGGACACCAACTGCGATCCCGACCTCATTGACTACATCATTCCCGGCAATGACGACGCCATCCGCGCTATCAAGCTCTTTGTGGCCGCCTTCTCCGAAGCCTGCCAGGAGGGCGAGGCCATGAGCAAGGATCACAAGAATGTCGCCAACGCCGAAGAGGCCATGCAGAAGGCCGCCGCTGAAAGCGCTCCGGAATCCGCCGCGCCCGCGCAGGAGGCCGCGCCCGTCCAATAGGCTGGGCACGCGACTTCATAAGTTTGGGGGCAGCGCGATCTCAGGGGTTTGCGCTGCCCTTCTTGAACATTTTTACGCAGCAACTCCGGCGCATTGGCCGGACGCATCTGGAGACGACAATGGCAATCAGCGCTCAAATGGTCAAAGAACTGCGCGAAAAAACCGGCGCGGGCATGATGGATTGCAAAAAGGCCCTGGTGGAAGTGGACGGCGATCTGGAAAAGGCCGTTGACTGGCTGCGCCAGAAAGGCATGGCCAAGGCCGCCAAAAAGTCCGGTCGCGCCACCTGTGAGGGTGTGGTCACGGCTGTGACCAGCCCCGACGGCAAGCATGTGGCCATGGCCTCCCTGATGTGCGAAACAGACTTTGTGGCCCGTGGCGATCAGTTCCAGGCCATGGCCGCCCGCGTGGCCCAGGCCGTGCTGGAGCACAGCCCGGCCGATGCCGCCGCCCTGGAAGGCGTGGTGGGCGACGAGGTCAAGCAGCTTATCGCCTCGGTGGGCGAAAACATGCAGCTGGGCAAATTTGCGCGGCACAGCCGCCAGGCCGATAACGAGGTTGTGGGCCAGTATATCCATGCCAACGGCAAGATTGGCGTGCTGGTTTTTCTGACCTGCGGCAAGGCCGAAAGCGTGAATGCGCCCGAAGTCAGGGAGCTGGCCAAGAATCTGGCCATGCAGGTGGCCGCCGCCAATCCCATGGCTCTGGATGCCGACAGCCTTGACCAGGCCGCCGTGGAGCGTGAGCGCGAAGTCTACCGCCAGAAGGCCCTGGAAGAAGGCAAGCCCGCTCAGATCGTGGACAAGATCGCCGAGGGCGCGGTGAAGAAGTTCCAGAAGGAAGTCTGCCTGCTGGAGCAGCCCTATATTCGCGACGACAAGAAGAGCGTCAGCGATATCGTGCGCGAGGCGGGCAAGGCCGTGGGCGACGCCATCACGGTGACGGGCTTTACGCGCATTCAACTGGCCGCCGAGTAGGCGTGCCGCGCGCTGTGCCGTGCGCACAGCGGATGTATACCGGTTTTTATTGAAGGGGGCTGCGGCCCCCTTTTTTTGTTTTCCGGCGGGAGCCCGCCACAAACTGCGGAAGAACTATGTGGGATTTTTCTTGGATCATGGATTTTTCGGCCTGGGCCGGTCTGGGCACGCTGGTGCTTCTGGAAGTGGTGCTGGGGGTGGACAATCTGGTGTTCATCTCCATTCTGGTGGGGCGGCTGCCTGCCGACCAGAAACACAGGGCCTTTTTCACCGGTCTGGGGCTGGCGCTGATCATGCGCCTGGTTCTGCTGGCGGCCATAGCCTGGATCATCGGCCTGACAGCGCCGCTGTTCAGCCTGGGCGGTCACGCTTTTTCCGCGCGTGATCTCATCCTCATGGGCGGCGGCGTGTTTCTGCTGTTCAAGGGCACACTGGAGTTGCACGAGCGCCTGGAGGGGGATGCGGCCGCTCCCGCCGATGCGGGGCGGCATGCGGGCTTCTGGCGGGTAATCGCGCAGATCATCGCCCTGGACGCGGTGTTTTCCCTGGATTCCATCATTACTTCCGTGGGCATGGTGGAGCATGTGTCCATCATGATGCTGGCCGTGGCAACGGCCATGCTGGTCATGGGACTGGCCGCCGCGCCGCTGCTGGACTTTGTGGAGCGGCATCCCTCAATCATCGTGCTCTGTCTGGGCTTTCTGCTGATGATCGGCCTGAGCCTGCTCACCGAAGGTCTGGGATACCACATTCCCAAGGGCTATCTGTACGCGGCCATTATTTTCGCCGTTCTGGTGGAGGCGGCCAATCAGTGGGCCCTGCGCAACCGGCGCAAACGCATCAGCATGCGCGACATGCGCGAATCCACGGCGCGTGTGGTGTTGGGCCTGCTGGGCGGACGTTCCGCCCACGGCGAAGCCCAGCTTGACGCGGCGGCCCTGGCCGGAGAGGAGGGCCATGCGCTTTTCGCCCCTGAAGAACGGGCCATGGTGGCTCGCGTCATCCGGCTCAGCGGGCGCACGGCCCGCTTTATCATGATTCCGCGTCAGCGTGTGAACTGGCTGGACAGCCGCGCCGACCGCGAGACGGTGCATCGCTTCGCGGCGGCATCCTCACTGCCCTGGTTGCCGGTACTGCGGCGCGAGACGGACGAGGTGCTGGGCGTGGCGCGCACGGGCGAGCTGCTGTCCGCGCCGCCTTCTTCCGCCGCCTCGCCGGACGGGCGCTGGAACCTGACGGAGTATATCCGGCCCGCGCCCACCATTTTTGAGCATACTTCCCTGGCGGACATTCTGGATGATTATCGCGGGCATCCCGCGCCGCTTTCCTTTGTGCGCGACGAATACGGCAGCGTGGTGGGGCTGATTACGCCAGCGGAGCTGCTCAGCGTGCTGGCCGGACAGGTGGGCGACATGCCCGCCGGACCGGAGTCCTGCCGCCAGCCGGACGGCAGTTGGCGTCTGCCGGGGCGGCTGTCCGTGGACGCGGTTGCGGCCTGGCTGGGCGTCAGCCTGCCGCCGCGCTCCACCAGCGCCACGCTGGCCGGGTTGATTCTGGAGCGCCTGGGGCACATCCCTGCTGTGGGAGAACGCCTGCTGCTTCAGGGCTGGGAACTGGAAATAACCAGTATGGATCGCCAGCGCATTGACGGGGTGCGCGCCGTCAGGGCGGCGCCGGCCGGCCCGGCCGGGAAGCCCCGGCGCGGCTGACCGCCTCAGCTCTGCTCCGCCTGTTCGTAAGGGATGCGCTCAAAGACCTTGCGGCTTGAGGTCAGGGAAATGTGGTAATACTGGTTCTGGGGAATGTAGATATAGGGCACGTCCTCGCTGCGCTGACGCAGAAAGAGCGAAAGCAGCACGCGGTTGATGGCCTGGTGGCCCACAATGAGCAGGGGCGCGTCCCCGGCCAGAAAGAGCGCGCGCCTGAGCCCGCGCTGCACGCGTTCACGCAGGATGGCGTAACTTTCGCCATTGGGATAGGCGTAGCCGTATTTGTCCGCATTGCGGCCCGCCGTGACCTCGGGCATGCTGCGGCGTATTTCCGAATAGAGCATGCCTTCACAGTCGCCGGCCCAGATTTCGTCAAATTCCTTGAGGGCCATGACGTGCGCGCCGGGGCGCTCGCTGAGCAGCGGGGCCGCTGTTTCGTGCGAGCGGAAGCGGGTGGAAGTGAAAACCCAGTCAATGCGGTGGTCATGCAGGTGCCTGGCCAGGGCCTTGGCCTGGGAACGCCCCAGGGCCGTGAGCGGAGGGTCGCCGCCTATGCGGCCCTGCACGTTGAATTCCGTCTGGCCGTGGCGGGCCAGATAGAGGCTGTGCACCCAGACGCTGACCACTATCTCACGGATGGCCGGATAATAGGGCGACCCCTCGCAGGGCCGTTCGTCCAGAATGCGGTTGGCCGTGGAATCCACGCAGAGCCAGAATTTTTCATCCCGCAACGGGCTGTAGATGGATTCATAATAGCCGATGCGCTTCATGAAGCTGTCCAGAGCGGCTTCCTCGCTGTAGGACGCATACTCCGGAAGGGCGGTCTTGCGCCGGATGCAGGCGTTGAGCAACAGCGGGTCCTCATTGACGCATTCCACAAAGAGCACGGGATGGTCGCTGAGCGTTTTTTCCATCAGCGCCCGTCGCGCCGCGCTGGCATTGGTGGCGTCCATAATGGCCACATCGCCGTCGCCGGCCAGCCAGGCGCGGGCCTGCTCCATATTGCGGCGTGCAATCAGTTCGCGGGCCTCGCGACCGAAGCTGTTGTCCGGATTGTAGAAATCCGGCTCTGTGGATTCCGCGCCCATCAGGGCCCGGCGCATGTCGCCATTGTTAAAAATCTGCGCCCGAATGCCCTCGGCCTGCAAACCCTGACGGATGCGCCGCGCCAGCGTGGACTTGCCGCGCGCGGGCAGGCCCACCATCGCTACATACAACTTCTGCATATGCCCCTCCGCTGGAATCATGGTAGGGGAAAAGCCCGAAAAACGGAAGATGCTCTCGTGTCTGTTTGCACGCTCTCTGGGAGCGCATTTCAGCGATCCCTGGCTTTCTGGCGGGGCTGCTTGGCGGCGGGCGCGGGTTTGGCCGGGGGGGTCGCTTTGCCCTGAGCGCGAAGCACGGCTCTGGCGTCCGGATCGCCGTTTTTGGCGGCCAGGCGATACCAGCGGGTGGCCTCGCTCAGATTGCGGGGCACGCCGGTGCCCTGATCGTACATCAGGCCCAGGCTGTACTGGGCGGCGGGCTCGTCCTGTTCGGCGGCCTTGCGGTACCATTCCACAGCCTTGTTGTAATCCTGCGGCACGCCCCGCCCCTGTTCGTACATAAAGCCCAGATTGTACTGGGCTTCGGCGTAGCCGCGTTCGGCGGCGCGGGTATACCACTGCACGGCCCTGGACGGGTCCTGCGCGTAGCCGCGCCCCTCGGCGTACATGAAGGCCAGGTTGTTCTGGGCCTTGACGTGATCCTGTTCGGCGGCCTTTTCAAACCAGTGTACGGCCTTGGTGTCGCTCTGGCTTTCGCCCTTGCTGTTCAGATAGGTCCAGCCCAGGGAATACTGGGCGTCGGCCAGACCCTGGTTGGCGGCGCGGCTGTACCAGTCTATGGCCGCGTTTTCATCCTTGGCGACGCCGCGACCGTAGGCGTGCAGATAGCCCAGATTGTACTGGGCCATGGCCAGCCCCTGTTCGGCGGCCTTGCGGAACCAGCGCGCCGCCTCGCGGTAATTGCGGCGCACGCCCTGACCCGACGCCAGGGCCGTGCCCCAGGCGTTCTGGGCGCTGATGTCGCCTTTCTCCGCCGCCTGGCGGAAGAGCTGAGCCGCGCGCTGCGCGTTTTTTTTGACGCCCTGGCCGTCGAGGGTCAGACGCCCCAGCACATAGAGGGCTTCGGCATTGCCGGCGTCGGCCAGCGGTCTGAGCAGGTTCACGGCTTTGTCGTAGTCCGCCGCGCTAATGGCGACCTGGGCTTCGCGCAGGCCGGCGGCGGCGTCAGTCGGGGTCGCGCAGGCCGGCGGCGGCAGAGGCGCGGCGGACAGCAGGAACAACAGAAAACAACGGAAAATCATGCTCATAGTTTTTTCAGGGTTTGAGTCCAGTAGGAATTTTCACTGCCCTTGACCATCATGGCCTGAAGGGCGCAATACGCGCGGCGCGCGTCCTGCACGGCGGCGCTGCGCCACCAGGCGACCGGGTCTTTCCACACCCGGTTGACCCTGGCGGCGGCCTCCTCGGCGGAACCGCACCAGATGCCCGCCCGGGCCAGCAGATCCAGCAGGGCTTCGCTTTCCGGCGTGAGCGGCCAGACCTCGCGCGTCCAGAAAAGAATGGTGGGCACGTTGGCGGCCAGGGCCTCCAGCATGGTGGTGCCGTGGTGGTCCAGAACCAGCAGGCGGCAGGCCAGCATCTGGGGGGTGAGCGGCCCCACGCTCAGGCGCACATGGGGAAAGCGCGGCAGCAGCCAGGTGGCGTCCTGCAGCATGCCGGGCAGGTCAAAATAGGGACGGTAAAACGTGCGGGATTGCAGGGCGCGGCCCAGAGCCTCGAAAAACCACTGTTTGTCCTCGCGGTACTGGACCAGTTGGAGCGGTGTGGGATAGGAGTTCAGGCGGTAGCCGCAGGTGGGCATTTCCGTGCCCACAAAAAGCAGATGCCGACCGTTTTCGCCGTGCCAGCGCCCGGCAATGCGGGCTATTTGCGGATAGGGCAGGGGGATGAAATTGCCCCGGCTGCCGGCGTGTTGGCTCCAGCCCCAGGTTCCGAAGGCGTGCTGACTGTATTCCACCAGGGCCGTGTCGCAGGTGACGCGTACCTGGCCGTAGTTGCCGCCGTGCTGCACATACATCAGCCGGTTGCCGCGGGCGCGCCAGACGGCCAGGCGCTGGCGGTAGGCCGCGTTTTCATAGGCGGCCACGCTGGCCACACGCAGACGGGGCGGAAAGAGGGCCTTTGCGAGTCGCCGCGGGTGGCGCAAACGCGCCAGGGAATGCGGCAGGACGGCCAGAAAAAGAGGCAGAGGGTCCAGGGGCAGAGCGGCGTCCGCGCCGGTGGCCCGGCTGCCGTACGTCGCGGCCAGAGATTGGGAATGGTCCTGCCCGTGGCTTGCATGCAGCAGCGCGAGGGAAAAGCGCAGCGCCTGCCGGATGCTCATGCCCTTGAGGCGTGGAAAGGGCAAATGCAGTTGCGCCCGCCGGGCCCATTGTCGCAGGCGGTCTTTGAGAGTCATGGGCCTTTCGTCGCCACAGGCTTCGCTGAGCGGCGGCAGCATTTCCTTGCGCCAGGCTTCGGGCCAGCGGGCCTCCAGCAGGCGCGAAAGCAGCCAGTGATTGAAGCTTGCGCCCAGCGCGCCGCGCAGTGTGAAATCGTGCTCATCGCGAAAGCTGAAGGCGCAGTTTTCAGGCAGCAGGGGCACGCGCAGGGGCAGATGGCCCCAGGCCTCGGTCATGGCCCTGACCCGTTGCCAGCGTTCCACGATCTGTTTGGCCACGTCAATGGCCCAGGGCGTGAGCAGGGTTTCCCAGTAGGAAGCGGGCAGATCCGCGCTGTGCGGGCAAAGCCGCGCGGCCAGGGCGGGCAGGCTGTCCACGCAGAGAGCCTGCGCCTCTTTGGCTGTGCGCTCCAGAACCTTGAGATCGCGCAGAGGTTCCGGCGCGAAGGTGAAGCGGTATTCCCAGTCGGGAAAAAAGTCCTCCATCCCGGCAAAGCACCACGGCCCGGCGGCCCAATGCGTCTCCGGCGCGGCCCCGCGCGGCATGGCCCCCAGCGCCAGAGTGACGCCGCCGCCCAGCGCGCCTGTTGTCGTGTCCGTCAGGGGAGTCGTGTTCATGCTTTGTCCAGATCCGTCCAGTGCAGCACCGTGTCTTCCGGCAGGTCGCGCCGGGCGCGCAGGCCAAGCACTTCGTCATAATTGCGCGGGGAAATGCCGTGGGCCGGGCGCTTCCAGGTCAGGTCCGCCGGGGTCAGGGCCTGACCGGCGGGCACGGCGCGGGCCGTGACCAGCGAACGGCGGGCGTGCCGGCGGGCCGGCTCCTCTTCGGGCAGGGCGCGCACGTCCAGCGCGCCCACACTGGCCAGCGTACGCCGCAGCCGGGCGTAAAAACGCTTCAGATCCTCTTTGTCCATGGCGTGGTAATGGTCGTTGCCGGGCAGGGTCTTGTCGTGACTGAAATGTTTTTCCAGCACGCGCGCTCCCAGCAGGGTGGCCGTTTCAAGGATGTGCATGTCCTGGGGCAGGGTGTGATCGGAATAGCCGATGACATGCCGGGGGAAGTGCCGCCTGAGGGCCGGAATCATGCCCAGGGCCGCGTTTTCGTCGGCTGTGGGATAATTCAGCACGCAGTGCAGCAGGGCCAGGGGGTTGCCCTTTTCCTCAATCCATTCCACGGCCTCGGCGATTTCATGCAGATGGGCCGCGCCCGTGGACAGCAGAATGGGTTTTTTGAAATCGCAAAGAATGCGGATAAAGGGCCTGTTGGTGATGTCGGACGAGGAAATCTTGAACACGTCCATGAGATCATTGAGAAAATACGCGGATTCCACGTCAAAGGGCGTGGACAGAAAGGCAATGCCCGCAGTGTCGCAGTGTTTGCGCAGGGCTTCAAATTCGTTTTTCCAGAAGGAGTCGTGCCGTCTGAAAAGCTCATACTGGCTTTTGGTGGGTTCCTTGCTGGTATCCCAGTAGGCGGGCGAATCCTTGGAGGCCAGGGTGGCGGCCTTGTAGGTCTGAAACTTGATGGCGTCGGCTCCGCCTTCGGCGGCTTCGTCAATAAGGCGGCGGGCGATGTCCATGCTGCCCTCGTGGTTCACGCCGGCTTCGGCGATGACATAGGGCATGGGAATATGAGTTTCCCGCGCGGGGGCAGTGAATATATCGGTGATGTTCATGGCTCGCTCCTCGCTGTGATGGCTGAAATTTTCCGTATACGCGCTTGCGGCGCAAAAGAAAAGCGCGTGCGCGCCTGGCGTGTCGCTGACGCGGCAGGCTGCCCCTGCGGCCTACAGCAGGAGCACGTCCACCACGCTGCCCTTTTCCAGTCCTTCAAGGTCGGCGTCAATGCGCACCAGCCCCTGCGCGTCCAGCAGGGTGCGCAACAGGCCGGAAAGGCCGGGCACGGGCACGGCCAGGGGCAGCCCCCCGTCTGCCGCCGGAGCTTCCAGGCGCACCCGCAGGTAATCCTCGCGGCCCTGTCTGGAAGCCATGTTGCGCGACAGCACGGCCTTGCGGGCCGGGCGGCGGCTCTGGTCAAAGGCGTCGGCGCATCCGGCCAGGTGACGCAGAAAGGGCGCGCCCAGCACGAACATGACCACCTGGGCCGAGGCCACCTGCCCCGGCAGGCCCCAGACGCACTTGCCGCCCACGCGGGCCAGGATCAGCGGCTTGCCCGGCGAAAGAGCCACGCCGTGACAGAAAATTTCCGCGCCGGGCAGGCGCTTCAGGGCGGTGATGGTGAAATCGCGCGCGCCCACGGAACTGCCGCCGGAGAGCAGCAGCACATCCACCTGTGCAAGATGCTTCTGCAGGGCGGCGGCAATGGCCTCCAGATCGTCGGGCACAATGCCCAGCAGGCGCGGTTCGGCCCCGGCCTCGCGACAGATGGCCGCCAGGGCGTGGCTGTTCACGTCCCGCACCTGACCGGGCCGTGGATCGGCGCTGACGGGAATGACCTCATCCCCGGTGGAGAGAATGCCCACCCTGGGCCGGGCGCGCACTGTGGCCTGTTGCGCGCCGCAGGCGGCCAGCAGGCCGATCTCCTGAGGACGGAGCGGTGTGCCGGCCCGCAGCGCCGGGCAGCCCCGGCGCGCGTCGTCGCCGCGCCGGAGCACATGCGCGCCCGGAGCCACAGGACGCCGGATTTCCACAAGAATTTCCTCTTGCCCGCCGCTTTGACCATCGTTGTGGGCGGTCAGTTCCTGGGTATATTCCACCATAACCACGGCATCGGCGCCGTCCGGCAGGGGGCCGCCGGTGACAATGGCCGCGCACTGGCCCGGCTCCACGCTGAAATCCGCCGGACGGTCCACAGCGATGCGGCCCACGCGGTTCAGATAGGCCGGATTGCCCTCGGACGCGCCAAAGACGTCCGCCGCCCGCACGGCGTAACCGTCCATGCCGGAGCGGCTGGTCAGGGGCACGTCTTCCCTGGCTGTCACGTCGGCCGCCAGCACACGGCCTTCCAGCCCGCGCGGATCTTCCAGCCCCGCCGTTTCGGCGGGCAAAGGGGCAAAGCTTTTCAGGCGGCGGATTACTTCCGCCACGGACAAGACCACAAAAAAATCCTGGGACATGGCTTTCCTCGCTTGAGCCCGTGTAGCGCATCTGCGGCGTCCCGGCAAGCCGGGGCCGCCTTTATGCCGCCGTCCTGCGGCCCGCCGGCGCGCCTCTTGACAGCCGCCCCCGCCTGGGCTATGTCCAACCACTTGAAGTTTTCCCTGTGTAACTGTTCCTTATGGAGGAATCATGCCCACGATCAATCAGCTCATCCGCATTGAGCGGAAGGCCGTGGTGAAACGCAAGAAAACCCCGGCGCTGCAGGCCTGCCCGCAGCGTCGCGGCGTGTGTACCCGCGTTTACACCACCACCCCCAAAAAGCCGAACTCCGCCTTGCGCAAGGTGGCCCGCGTGCGCCTGACCAACGGCATTGAAGTGACGGCCTACATCCCCGGCGAAGGCCACAACCTGCAGGAGCACTCTGTGGTGATCATCCGCGGCGGCCGTGTGAAAGACCTTCCCGGCGTCCGTTACCACATTGTGCGCGGCACCCTGGATACCTCCGGTGTGGCCGACCGCCGCAAGAGCCGTTCCAAGTACGGCGCCAAGCGGCCCAAGTAGGTTCTTGATTCCGTTCACTTCCGACCATCCGTCCGGCGTGCGCCATGCGCCGCGCCACGGCCGCCCGCTTTCAGGCTGGGCGCCGGCGCGTCGCGGGGTTGGTGACGCCGCAATACACGCATGAAGGAGAAACCCCATGCCCCGTAAAGGTCCTGTTCCCAAGAGGGAAGTGCTGCCCGATCCGCTGTACTCCAGCCGTCTGGTCACCAAATTCGTGAACCGGCTGATGTATAACGGCAAAAAAGGCGCGGCTGAAAAGATTTTTTACAGCTCCCTGGAAACCCTGGCTGAAAAGACCGGCGAAGATCCCATGCGCGCCTTTGAAAAGGCCCTGGACAACGTCAAGCCGCATATGGAAGTCAAGGCCCGCCGCGTGGGCGGCGCCACCTATCAGGTGCCCATGGAAGTGCGTCCCGAGCGTCAGGTTTCCCTGTCCATCCGCTGGCTGATCAACTATTCCCGCTCGCGCGGCGAAAAAGGGATGACCGCCAAACTTTCCGCCGAACTGCTGGATGCCTATAACGGTCGCGGCGGCGCGGTGAAAAAGCGTGAAGACACCCACCGCATGGCCGACGCCAACAAGGCCTTCTCCCACTACCGCTGGTAAGGCCGCTACCGTCAGAATCGCATGCCGCCGACGCCGCCTCCAGCCGGAAGCGGCGTCGGCTTGGCTCCACCCCTTCCGCAGTATGGAGGAAATACCGTGTCCCGCACTGTTCCCGTAGACAAACAGCGCAATATCGGCATCATGGCCCATATTGACGCCGGCAAGACCACCACCACCGAGCGTATCCTTTTTTACACCGGCGTTTCCCATAAAATCGGCGAAACCCACGACGGCGAATCCACCATGGACTGGATGGAGCAGGAGCAGGAGCGCGGCATCACCATTACCTCCGCCGCCACCACCTGTTTCTGGAAGGACTGCCGCATCAACATCATTGACACCCCCGGCCATGTGGATTTCACCATTGAGGTGGAGCGTTCCCTGCGCGTGCTGGATGGGGCCGTCTGCGTGTTCGACGCCGTGGCCGGCGTGGAGCCGCAGTCTGAAACGGTCTGGCGCCAGGCTGACCGTTACCATGTGCCGCGCATCTGTTTTGTGAACAAGATGGATCGCATCGGCGCCAACTTCTTCCGTTGCGTGGAAATGATCCACGACCGCCTGGGCGCCAAGGCCGTGCCCCTGCAACTGCCCATCGGCGCTGAGGACAAGTTTGAAGGCGTGGTGGATCTTGTGCGCGGCAAGGCCATCCGTTTTGACAAGAGCACCAAGGGCGCTGAATTTGTTGTGGAGGACGTGCCCGCCGACATGCGGGAGCTCTTTGACGAAAAGCATCACGAACTGCTGGAAGCCGTGGCCGAAGAGGACGAAGCCCTGCTTGAAAAGTATCTGGGCGGCGAAAGCCTCAGCGAAGATGAAATCATCTCCTGCATCCGCAAGGCCACCATTGCCCGCAATATCGTGCCGGTGCTCTGCGGTTCGGCCTTCCGCAACATGGGCGTGCAGCCCCTGCTGGACGCCACGGTGGACTATCTGCCCTCGCCCGTGGACATTCCGCCCATGACCGGCCATGTGCCCGGCAAGGAAGATGAAGTCATCGAATGCCGCTGCGAAGACAAGGAACCCCTGGCCGGTCTGGTATTCAAGCTCTTTTCCGATCCCTTCATCGGACATCTCTCCTTCTTCCGCATCTATTCCGGCTGTCTGGAATCGGGAACCAGCGTGTACAACGCCAACACCGGCAAGAAGGAACGCATCGGCCGCATTCTCAAGATGCACGCCAACAAGCGCGAGGACATCAAATGGGCCGGCGCGGGCGACATCGTGGCCTTGGTGGGCCTGAAAAACGCCTCCACCGGCGACACCCTCTGCGACGAAAAACGCGAAGTGATTCTGGAATCCCTGAATATTCCCGAACCGGTCATTGAAGTGGCCATCGAGCCCAAAACCAAGGCCGACCGCGACGCCCTTTCCGCCGCCCTGAACAAGCTGGCCAAGGAAGACCCCTCCTTCCGCGTCAAGGGCGACGAGGAAACCAACCAGACCCTGATCGCCGGCATGGGCGAACTGCATCTGGAAATCATTGTGGATCGCCTTACCCGTGAATTCAACGTCAACGCCAATGTGGGCAAGCCCCAGGTGGCCTACCGCGAAACCATTTCCAAGCCCTCCAAGTCGGACATGAAGCACGCCAAGCAGTCCGGCGGTCGCGGCCAGTACGGCCATTGCGTCATTGAGGTGGAGCCGAATCCGGGCAAGGGCTACGAGTTCATCAACTCCATCACCGGCGGCGTGATTCCCAAGGAATACATTCCGGCCATCGACAAGGGCATTCAGGACGCCATGAAGTCCGGCGTGCTGGCGGGCTTCCCCTGCGTGGACCTCAAGGTGAATCTGGTGTTCGGTTCCTATCACGAAGTGGACTCCTCGGAACAGGCCTTTTATGTGGCCGGTTCCATGGCCATCAAGGATGCCATGCACAAGGCCGGTCCGGTGCTGCTGGAGCCCATCATGGATGTGGAAGTGGTCACGCCCGAGGAATATCTGGGCGATGTCATGGGCGACCTCAACGGCCGTCGCGGTCGCGTGCAGAGCATGGAAGCCCGCGCCGGCGGCGCGCAGAGCGTGCGTGCCCAGGTGCCTCTGGCCTCCATGTTCGGCTATGCCACGGACCTGCGTTCGCGCACCCAGGGCCGCGCCACCTTCACCATGCAGTTCGACCATTACGAGCGCGTGCCCGCGGCCCTGGCCGAGGAAATCCAGAAGGCCAAATCGTAAAAACGTGAGCCTTTTTGCCGCTGGCTGCGTCAGCCGGTGAACAAGAATCTCATGGGCACGGAATATAGCCATATATCGCGGGAATTTTGCCATAGTGCGGAATTCCCGCGATTTACATGCAAAAGACCACAAAGCTCCGCTCCAGTGAGGCGCATATGACCAATGACTTGCCCAAGGGCTTCCGGGCCGGGACCGCGGCGGCCAACTTCAAGAAAGCGGGCCGCGACGACCTGGGCCTGATTGTTTCCGACCGGCCCTGCATGCTGGCCGGCATGTTTACCCAGAATCTGTTCAAGGCCGCGCCCGTGCTGGTCTGTCAGGAAATTCTCGCCAGTCGCGGCACGGCGCGCGCGGTGCTGGCCAATGCCGGTCAGGCCAATGCCTGCACCGGCGAGGAAGGGCTGGCCAACTGCCGGGCCACCCAGAAGATGGCGGCCGAGGCCGCGGGCCTTGACGCGCGGGACATTCTGCCCATTTCCACAGGCGTAATCGGGGCGCACCTCAAGATGGACCTCTGGCGCGCGGCTGTGCCCGCGCTGATTCAAAGTCTTGGCAGCCGCGACGCCGAGGGCTTTACCCGCGCCTTCATGACCACGGACGCCTTTCCCAAATTCGCCAGCCGCGAGGTCATGCTTTCCGGCGGCGGCGTGCGCCTGACGGTCATGGCCAAGGGGGCGGGCATGATCTGCCCCAACATGGCCACCATGCTGTGCGTGGCCCTCACGGACGCCGACGTGGAGCGCGCGCCCTGGCAGGCCATGTTTGGCCGGGCCGTGGACAAGACCTTCAACCGGGTCAGCGTGGACGGCGACACCTCCACCAACGACACCATCCTGGGCCTGGCCAACGGCGCGTCCGGCGTGGCTGCCCGTTCCGAAGCGGATCTGGCTCTGCTGGAAGAGGCCCTGACGGCCATTCTGGCCACGGTGTCGCACATGCTGGTCATGGACGGCGAAGGCGCAAGCAAGGTCATCCATATCACTGTGACCGGAGCGCGCGACGACAGGGACGCCGAACTGGCGGCCCGCAGCGTGGGTCATTCCCAACTGGTCAAGACGGCCATCTACGGCGGCGACGCCAACTGGGGCCGCATTGTCACGGCCGTGGGCTACAGCGGCGCGCAATTTGACCCCGCCAGGGTGGGCTTGCGCCTCTGCGGGGTGGAGCGCTTTCGCCTGGGGCGTCCTGTCAACGACGACCAGGAGGAAAAGCTGGCCCAGTTGCTCAAGGCCAGGGATGTGGAGGTGGAGATTGATCTGGGCGGCGGCTCCGGCAGCTACAGCTTTCAGGCCTCGGATCTGGGGCATGAATATGTAACGCTGAACTCGGACTACCGCTCATAGAGCATTTCTCTGATGAAATCAGGTAATGCCCTGTTGGCCGGGCAAGCGGACAAGCGCGCCCAATGAGCGGAAAAACCACGTTTTTTCCGCTCAATGACGGCGGCGAACAGACTGAAAAATGCGATAGGACAAGGCGCATCACGGCGACTGTCAATAAAAAAGGCCCGCTCCGTAGAGAGGAGCGGGCCTTTTCGCGTGAAATATGCGCTAAATATTTTCCGTCACCCAGTCCACAATGGGGGCCATGCGCTTGAGCGTATACTGGCCGGTGGCGGATTTCTGGGCCAAGTCGTCGAGCTGGCCTTCCACCCGGTAGATGCGCCAGTCGCCCGCGGGCAGACGACCGGCGGCCACGGCGCTGTTCAGGGCCTCACGGGCCTCGTCAGGCGCGCAGAACAGCGGAAAGTCCTGCGCCGAAGGGTCCAGCACCACATCCGCGCCGCCGGCGATATCAACAATGTAGTTGCCCGGCGCGTAAACATAGACGAAAGGGCAGGGCGCGGGCTGGGGAGCAGGCCGCTCCTCCGGCGCGTTTTTGCCGGCGCAGGCGGCCAGCAGCAAGGCCAGCAAGATTCCCGAAAGGGCGCGTGATTTCATAAACTCGACCTTTGTTGTAAGCGGGCGGCGCAGGCGTTCAGCGCCGGGCGGCCATGTTCCGCAGGCGCTGAATGCGTTCCTCCAGCGGAGGATGCGTGCTGAACAGGTTTGCCATGCTTCCGTTGCCGAACAGCGGCGCCACAATGAACATCTGTTCCGTGCTGGGGTTGCCCTCCCGCATCGGAATTCTTCCGCTGGCCGCGCCCAGCTTGGTCAGTGCCCCGGCCAGTGCCAGCGGCTGGCCGCAGAGAGCCGCGCCCGTGTCGTCGGCCAGATATTCGCGCGAACGCGAAATGGCCATCTGAATCAGGCTGGCCGCAATGGGCGCAAGCAGGGCCAGAACCAGCGCGCCGATGGGGTTGCCGCCGCCTTCGCCGTCGCGATTGCCGCCGAAAATGGCCGTAAACTGAAAGATATTGGCCAGGGTCACAATGGCCGACGCCAGCACCCCGGCCACAGTCTGGATGAGGATGTCCCGATTGACGATATGGCCCACTTCATGGGCAACCACGCCACGCAGTTCCTCCGGCGGCAGCAGGCGCATGATGCCCTCGGTCACGGCCACCACCGCGTGTTGCGGGTCGCGGCCCGTGGCAAAGGCATTGGGAGCTTCTTCCGGCACCACGCAGACGCGCGGCTTGGGAATGCCCGCGTTGGCGGCCAGCTCTTCCACGATGCGGTGCAGGTAGGGGGCTTCCTCAGGGGCCAGTTCCCGCGCATGATACATGGACAGGACGATCTTGTCCGAATACCAGTAGCTGCCCACATTCATCACAAGGGCCAGGCCAAAGGCGATAATCACGCCGGTGCGGCCGCCCAGCAGGCCGCCCAGCACGATGATGATGCCGGAAAGCAGGGCCAGCAGCAAAACGGTTTTTATCTGGCTGGTCATAGACATATTCTCCTTGTTTTCACGCTGTGCCGCGGGTTTTTCCCTGCCGCGGCGCCATTATAGTATAAGAATCAGGTTCATGCTGACAAGAGCGCCGCCGGGCTCTCAGACCTTCCTTGTCTGGCCTGCTGCCAGAGCTGGAATACCAGCAGGGTCCACAGCGGCTTGCGCAAATCCGCCCGGCCTGAGACGTGTTCGTCCATGAGCGCGCGCACGGCCACGGGATTGAAAATGCCCTGTTCGCGCAGGCGCGCTTCACTGAGCAGGTCTTCCATGAGCGGGCGCATGCGCCCGCGCAGCCAGGCCGCCACAGGAATCTGGAAGCCGCGCTTGTTGCGGTGCAGGATATCCTTCGGCAGCAGATCGGCAAAGGCTTTTTTGAGCAGATATTTGCGCCTGAAGCCGCGCAGCTTGTGGTGCACGGGCAGGCGCGCCGCGAATTCGGCCACATCACGATCCAGAAAGGGCGCGCGCACTTCCAGGGAGTGCAGCATGGAACAGCGGTCCACCTTGACCAGAATGTCGTCCAGCATGAACTGGCGGGCATAGACGTGAAAGGCGCGGGCCAGAGGGGCCGCCGTCTTTTCCGGCCAGTGCTCGTACTGTTGCCGGGTGGGGGCGAAAAGGCGGTCCGGGCGCAGAAAGTCATGGTGGCCTTCCAGCCAGTCGCCGGCCAGGATCTCGTGCTGCATGTCCGGCGTAAAGGCCGTGAGCATGGTCTGCACCCGTTGCCAGGCCGGAGCGTGCGCGCCGCGCAGAAAGGTGGCCACGGCCAGGCGCGGATTGATATATCCCGCCGAGGCGGGCAGATGTCGGGCCAGAGGCTCAATAAGGCCGCGCCGTACAAGGGCGGGCAGGGCAGTATACCATTCCGCGACCTTGAAGCCGATGTAGTGCTCATATCCGGCCCAGAGTTCGTCGGCCCCGTCGCCGCCCAGGGCCACGGTGACCTTTTGGCGCGTGACGCCCGAAAGCAGCCAGGTGGGGGCCACCGAGGCGTCGGCCAGGGGCACGTCCATACGACTGATAATGCCGGGCAGTCTGTCGGCGCATTCTTCGGCCGAAAGCACGCGTTCGTGATGGTCTGTGCCGAAGGCCCCGGCCACGATGCGGGCGTAGCGCGATTCGTCGTAGCTGGCCTCGGTGAAGCCGATGGAAAATGTCCTGACCGGCGTGGCCGACTGCCGGGCCATGAGCCCGGCCACAATGGAGGAATCAATGCCTCCGGAAAGAAAGACGCCCAGCGGCACGTCGCTGACCATGCGCCGTCGCACGGCTCGGGAAAGCAGGTTGTTCAGCTCCTGGCAGAGCTCCTTTTCGTCCCTGGGGTCGGCCTCGTTTGGCACTGGCATGTCCCAGTAACGCTCCAGCCTGATGCGCCCCTTTTCCAGCAGCAGCAGATGGGCGGGCGGCAGGCTGTGCGCCTCGGCATACATGGTCTGGGGCGTGGGTACATATTCATAGGCCAGGTAGCGCATGACCGCCTTCGGTTCCAGCGTGAACGAGAGTTCGGGCACGCTGGTCAGGGCCGTGAGCTCCGAGGCGAAATACAGAATATTATGCTGTATGGTGTAGAAAAAGGGCTTCTTGCCGAAACGGTCGCGGGCGCAGAACAGACGGCGGCGTTCCGCGTCCCAGAGGGCAAAGGCAAACATGCCGTCAAAGCGCGCCAGACAGTCCGCGCCCCAGCGGCGGTAGCCCTCCAGAATGACTTCCGTATCCGAATGGGTCTGAAAGCGCGCGCCGCCCGCCGTCAGCTCGTCCCTGATTTCGGCGAAATTGTATATTTCGCCGTTAAAGACCACGCTCAGGCGTCCGTCGACGCTGTGCATGGGCTGGCCGCCGCCCGACAGGTCAATGATGGAAAGCCGCCGGTGGCCCAGACAGACCGGGCCGTCTTGCCAGAGTCCCTCGCCGTCCGGCCCCCGGTGGGCCAGACAGTCGGTCATGGCCTTGACCCTGATGGCCGCCCGCGGGGCGAGAGGCGCGCCGTCCAGACGGCAGATTCCGGCTATGCCGCACATGTTTTTTTCCAGAGGGCGTGCCGGCTGATGAACAGCTCGGCCAGCCGCAGATTATTGGTGTGGGGATCAAACATTTTCCGCGCCAGGCGCGCGCCGTTGCGGCCCATGCGCCGTGCCTCCTCCGGATGCTCGACCAGCCAGAGCACGGCTGTGGCCAGCGCTTCGGGATCGCCGGGGGCCACGGCCAGACCGGTGTCGTGGTCGCGCACCACTTCGGGCAGGGCGTTGACCGTGGTGCTGACTACCGGCAGCCCATAGGCCAGTGCCTCGATGACGGTATTGGGGATGCCGTCGCGGCGGCCCGAGGCGTGCACCACGCAGGGGGCCACGAAAATATCATGTTCGCCCAGAATGCGCGGCAGTTCGTTATGCGAAATCAGCCCCGGCATGCCTACCTCTTTTTCCAGGCTCAGTTCCTTGCGCATTCTGACCAGTTCCGCGCCCAGATGACCCAGACCCATGACCTTGCCGCCGCCTCCGGCCAGGGTCAGGCTGAAATCCAGACCGCGTTCCCGCAGGATGGCGCAGGCCTTCAGCAGAACGTCAAATCCCTTGGTCACGTCAAAACGACCCAGGGCCAGCAGACGCACGGGCGTATGATCCAGGCGGCGCGCGCCCGGTTCTTCATGCGCGCTGTCCGCGCCATTTGGGCATGGCGGCAGGGTCAGGCTGTTGTAGACCAGAACTGTCCTGCCCTGGGCTTCACCCTGACCGAAAGCCTCGATGCGGGCCTGATCCGCCGCGTTGTTGGCGCGCACAAAAAGCGCCGCGCCCAGCTTGCTGGCCAGGTCCGGGTCCGCAGGATCAAGATTGTCGCCGCGCGCCGAGGTGGCGAAGGGAATGCCCGCTATGTCCGCCGCCACCCAGGCCGCTGTGGCCGTACCGCGCGGCCACGGCGCGTAAATCAGGTCAATGCCCTCCTCACGGAAGAGGCGTCCCAGATAGCAGCCCGCGCCAAAAGCCCAGAGATTCTCGCCCAGCATTTCCAGACTGCGCCAGCGATGGAACAGACTGCGCCGGAACAGGCGGCAGAAGCGCAGGGGATGGGTCAGCATCTGGCGCAGCGTCGCCAGACCGAAGCGGAACAGGGCGCGGACGCCGAAAGTGCGCACGCCGTGCGCCGCCGCCAGCATTTCCGTGGAGCAGTGGCGCAGGTTCGGGCCATACAGACTGTAGACGCTCAGCGGCAGATGCCTTTTAAGCCCCTCCACTTCGCGAAAAATGAAAGGCTGGGTGAAAAGCGGATACCACAGCAGCACGCAGGCCACATGCGGCAAACCGGCGGGAAGGGGAGTGGGCGTTTGCGGCGGTGATGAAAGGTTCGGTTCAGTCATGCGGATTCTCTTTGCTGGCTTCCCTTGACGCTGTTTTCCTTCCGTCCATGTTCTCCCCTATTCCCGGCCCGTTGTCCAGTCGCATGCCGCCGCCGGACGAGGGCGGGGCGCGGAGGTTCCCAGCGCGCAACGCAATTCGTTCATGGTCAGGCTGCGGACCTCCCAGCCCTGATGCAGCCAGTCCAGGTAGGCTTCAATTTTGCGCATCAGGCGTTCCGCCGAGGCCGCATCGGGAATGTGCGGCGCGCCGCCGGGCAGCATTTCCGAAGAATGCCAGGTCAGCGACAGCACGCGTCCCCCCCGTTTGACGAACAGTCTGGTGATGGCCCGCATGGCCCACAGGGGATGGTAGACGGGCAGCAGGGCCAGGGCCCCCCATTTTTTCAGCCCCGTCCGCGCCCTGTGGCCCCCCCTGCCGGGCAGGGCCGAGCATATGCCAGGCAAGGGGCGGAGCAGGGGCGTCACCGTCAGCGGCACTTCAAAGATATGTCCGCCTTCCGCGGGAACCCAGTAGGGAGAGGCGGGCGCGCTGAAATGATCCGGCCCGGCGGCGGGATCAGGCGCGCAGTGCAGAGGGCGTACCGAGGCGTCGCAGAGCACGCCGGCGCGCGCCAGCAACGGCCAGTGCGCGCGGTGCAGATCCCATCGGCCCATGCGGAATGAGGTCAGCGGCGCGGATTGAAATTCCGCCCCGGCCCGGAACAATGTGGCCAGCTTGGCGGCCATGAGCGGCGCGGGCACGGCTGACGCGGGCACGCTGGTCGTTGTGTCGGGCAGGTTCGCGCCTTTGCTTTCCAGACTCAGGGGCGGCGTGTTCCAGTGGTGCAGATGCGCGCCGATTTCCGCGCCGTGCTGGTCCCGCAAACGGGCCAGAATCGCGCATGAGGCCGCATCGGTCAGCACGCTGTGGGCGCAGAAAAGCGTGGGGCGCACGCCCCTTTCCAGCAGGGGCCGCAGGCGGGAGAGCCGCGCGGTGTTGGTAACGCCGGGCTTGCGGATGGCGTAGCGGCCTCCAAACAGACCTTCTTCCTCCACATCCAGGCTGACTGCCAGATACAGGGTATCGCGGCGCATGGCTTCTCAGCTCCCTTCCGTCCGTTGCGGCGGACAGGCGGAAGTGTACAGGGCATGCAGGGCCGCGATATTTGTTTCCTTGTCGAACATGCGTTCCACCAGGGCGCGCCCGGCCTCGGCCATGCGCAGGGCGCGCTCCCGGTCTTCCAGCATGTGCCGCACGGCCAGGGCCAGAGCGCGGGGATCGCGCTGGGGCGCCAGCAGGCCGGTTTCTCCATCGTGAATGACTTCCGCTATGCCGCAAACGTCCGTGGCCACCACCGGCATGCGGTGGGAAAGAGCCTCCATGATCACATTGGGGATGCCGTCGCGGTCGCCGTTGGCATGCACCACGCTGGGCACCACCAGCATGTCGTGGCTGAGCATGAATTCCCGCAGCCGGTCATGGGGCACAAAGCCCGGCATGTCCACGCAGTCGGTCAGGCGCAGGCGACGGCGCAGGGCGGTGAGTTTGCGCCGCCAGCTTCCGTCGCCCACCAGGGTAAGGCGCACGGGCACGCCCTCGCGCCGCAGCCTGGCCATGGCCGTGAGCAGTTCGGGAAAACCCTTGGTGCGCGCGAAGCGGCCCACGGCCAGCAGACGGTAGGGCGGTCGCATGGGCAGCTCACATGCCGCGCGTTGGGTAAAGGTCAGGCTGTTATAGATCAGGCGAACTTTGTCCCGCTGCCGCGGCGGACAGAAGCTTTGCAGCCAGCTCACATTGGCCAGATTGTTGGTGCGGATGAACAGGGCATCGCGCGACTTTTCGCGCAACAGGCCGTCCTGGGGGTAGATGTCGCCCGCCCTGCCGGTAAAGGCAAAGGGGATGCCCGTCAGACGCGAGGCCACCCAGGCCGCCGTGGCCGGGCCGTTGGCCCAGGCGGAATGAATCAGCCTGACGCCGTCGGCCCGGCATTGTTCGGCCAGCAGGAAACCAGCCATAAAACACCAGAGATTTTCCGCCAGGGATTCCAGATTGCGCATACGGCGAAAGCAGCCCTCGCGCAGCAGTTGCAGAACCTTGCGCGGCTCGCGGCGCAACGCGCGGAAAAAGGCAGCCCAGATCCGGAAGAAAGCCGGTACGCCCATACGGCGCACCGGGCCGGGAAATGCGCGCATTTCCCGTGAGCATCCCTTCAGGGCTTTGCCGTACATGGTGTAGACGCGTACAGGCAGACCCAGAGCCATAAGCTGCACGATTTCCCTGAAAATGAAGGTTTCAGAGGAAAGGGGAAACCAGAGCAGCACATAGGCCAGCGTGAGCGGCGGCGTGGCGGCGTCCCTGCGGGGCGCGGCTTCAGCGCGGGAAGAAGGGGTGGGGGTGGCGGTGGCCGCCTCGGACAGGGGCATGGCTTTCTCCATTGAAATTGCAAAAGGCCGAACCGGTTTTGCCGGTCCGGCCAAGGCTGCTGTCAACGCCCAATGGGACGGCCAGGGCAAAGCGCGGTGTTCAGATATCCTGCGCTTCGTTCTGGTGTTCGCTGCGATACTTTTCCACAATGGCCTGGGCAGTGGGAAGTTCTTCCACCACGGCATCCAGAGCCGTGCGCACATGCTCCTCGGTGTGGGCGGCGGAAATGAAGAAGCGCAGACGGGCCGTGCCTTCCTTGACCGCCGGGAAGGACACGGGCATGACGTAGATGCCGCGCTTGAACAGGGCCTGGGACAGAAAGCCGGACACCATGGAATCGCCAACAATGACGGGCACAACGGCATAGCCCTGGGCCGCGCCCGTATCCAGCCCCTTGCTTTGGGCGTATTCAAGAAAATAGCGGCTGATGTTCTGGAGCTTGTGCACGCGTTCGGGTTCGCGCAGCATGATTTCCAGGGCCTTGCGGCAGGCCGTGGCGATGACCGGCGGCATGCCCACGCTGAATACAAAGCCCGGCGAACCGTACTTGAGAAATTTCACCACATCGTGACGGCCGGCGATGAAGCCGCCGCAGCCGCACATGGCCTTGGAGAGCGTGCTCATCCACATGTCCACATCCGTGGGATCGATGCCGTAATATTCGCGCGCGCCGCGGCCGGTCCTGCCCAGCACGCCCAGAGAGTGGGCTTCATCCACCAGCAGCATGCAGTCATACTGTTTTTTGAGTTCGATGAGCCGGGGCAGGTCCGGGATGTTGCCGTCCATGCTGAAAAGGCCCTCGGTGGCGATGACCGCATATTTGTGGTTGCTCCGGTGGGCCTTGAGCATCTCTTCCAGGGCGTCGCAGTCGTTATGGGCGTAGGAATAGCGCGTCGCGCCGGAAAGGCGCGCGCCCTGAACCAGCGAGTTGTGGGCCAGACCGTCGTGAAAGATGGCGTCGCGCTGGCCGAACATGAAGCCCAGGGTGGAGACGTTGGCCGCATGGCCGCTGACATAGATGATGCAGTCTTCCACCTCATACAGCTCGGCCAGGGCGCGTTCCAGCTCGCGGTGGGGCGGACGTTCGCCGCCCACCAGGCGGCTGGCGCCCGCCGAGGTGCCGAAAAGGGCGGCGGTTTCGGTCACGGCCGCGGTGATTTCGGGGTGGGCGTTGATATCCAGATAATCATAGGTGGAAAAATTGATGTATTCCTTGCCGTTGATCAGCGTGGTAGCCTTGGCCGCCCGTTCGTGGGAAACAAAAAGAGGATTTTCCATCCCCATGTGGCTGGCCATTTCCACCATGCGTTCAAAGGAAAGCTTGGAACGCATGCGGTTAAAGCTGGAAGCGCCGCCTTCTTGCGCGACAGCGTGCTGATCCGCCGTGGAACCGGCCTGACAGGAATGGTTGTTCTTCATGCCTTATCCTTGTGATTGTCCGGATTTTGCCGGAGTATGGAACCGGCGTGATGGTGGCTCTCTGATACAGACAATTTCATATCAGCATAGCCCAAGCGGCAACACAACGCAAGCGCGCAGTGCGCGGAAAACAGGGGGGCATTTCGGGCGGATTTCCCCGACCGCCTGCACGACGCGGACATGCTGCGCGAGCGCTGGACAAGGCATGCAATATATTCTAGCATTTTGCGCCCGATCCGTAAACCCGGCGCCGGATGCCCCGCGCGGCCTTGCGGCGGCGCCACAGAGGCCATGCAGAACAACACTTCCACCGCTCCCACGCCCTCCGCTTTGCTCATGCTGGAGACCTTTCGGCGTGTTCCGCTGCCCGACAGCGCTTCCGGGCCGGATGCCCTGGCCCTGGCGCTGCTGGCTCCCTGCCGGCAATTGCTGGGCCTGGGCGTGGCGCGCGGCGCGCCAACGACCCTCTGGCTCTGCGCCGCGCCCGACTGCCGCCTTGCTGCCGCCCCCGACGCCGTGGCCCAGAAACTGAAAGAAATGTTGACCGGAGAGGCCGCCCTTGCGGACGTGCCGCATGTGCTGGTTGCGGAGTTCAGTCCGGCCCTGCTGGAAAAGGCCGGGGCTTTTCTGGCGACGCATGAAGGGCTGCTGGCGCTGCTGCTTTGTACCGCGCCGCGCGCTGCCGCCGCTGACGAGGGGCTGCACTGCGAACCCTTGCTGCTGCGCCTGCCTGTGGCCGGTGAGGCGGCTCCTGCCGTGTCGGTCGCGAGCTGTCCGGATCGTGCTCCGGCGCTTTCCGGGAATACGGGCGCGCTGTGCGCAAGGGACGGGCGGGAGGCCGCGCCGGATGAGCTGGTTCTGGACGGCGTGCGCTATGCGGACATATGCCAGAACGGGCTGAAGTGGCGGCTGGCCGGGGTCAATCCGCTGTGGCGGCAGGAGCTTCTGACCCTGGGCGCAAGCCCTGACGCCGCGGCCGTCAGCGCGCTTGAGGCGCGCGGACTGTGGCTGGCGCCGGCGGTGGCCGCGCCCCCGCTGGCGGTGATGTGCTGCGGTCTGGGATCGGTCTGGCCGGGCATGGGGCGTGAGCTGTACGACAGTTTCCCGGCGGCCAGAGCGGCCATGGAGCGCATCGCGGCTGTGGCCGACTGGGACGTGCTGGCCCTCATGGACGAAACGGATGTGGAAAAAATCAGCCTGACCCGCTGGCAGATTCCCTATCTTTTTCTGCTGGAATACGCCCAGTGGAGCCAGTTCGTTTCGCTGGGGCTCAAGCCGGCCCTGATGTGCGGCCACAGCCTGGGCGAACTCATCGCGCTCTGTTTCGCCGGCATTTATGAACCGGAAGTGGCCTGGTATATTCTGGACACCCGCGCCGCGCATATGGCCGAACTGGAGGCCAAGGCCACGCGCGAAACCGGCATGATGGCCGTGCATGCCGGGGCCGACGTTATTGAAGAGGCCCGCAAAACCTGGCCCGCGCTCTATGTTTCCAACTACAATACGCCCCGGCAGTTCATTCTCAGCGGGCCGCGCGAAGTGCTGCTGGAAGCCCGCAAAAGCATGCGCAAGCGGCGCATCCCGGCCATCATGCTCAACGTCAGCCTGGCCTTTCACCATCCGAGCATGCGCGTGCTGCGCGATCTTTCCCTGCGGCGGCTGAACGCCCTTGAAATGCGCGCCCCGCGCCTGCCCATGCTCAGCGGCATCACCACAGGCTTTTATCCTCATGACCAGTCCTCCATCTGCCGTTACATCACGGATCTGGATGAAAATTCCGTGCGCTGGGTGGAAGGCGTGCATGCCATGTGGGAGCGGGACGGCATCCGCCATTTTCTGGAGCTGGGCCCGCAGGATACGCTCTGCGGTCTGGCGGGCGACATCGAGCCGCGCGCCCTTTGCCTTTCGGCCGGGCGCAAGGGCAGGGAAACCGAGGGCCTGCGCCAGACCTGCGCCAGGCTGTATGCCCTGGGCCATCTGCCGCGCGCGGTCATCTGCGCCGCGGCGGCGCGTGCGCAGCAGGAGGAGCCCGTCGCTTCCGCTTCTGCGGGAGAGGCGGAAACGGCGCGGGTGGCGGCCGCCTCGTTTCCCGGCTCTGCCTCCGGCACTTCCGGGCAGATGGGCATAGTGCTGGAAGTGCTGGCCAAGGCCAGCGGCAGGCCCTTGCGGGAACTGCGGCCCGAAATGGATCTGCGCTATGATCTGGCCCTGCGCTCCAGCCGCTTTCCGCTGATTATTCAGGAGGTCGAACAGCGGCTGGGCCTGAGCGTCAATTTTGAGGAGCTGCTCCAGGTTGCCACCATTGGCGATCTGGCGCGCGCGCTGACCGGCACGCGGACGGAAGAGCAGGCCGGCATGGAGCGGAAGCCCGAAACCGCCGCGCCCGCATGTGCGCGCTGCCGCCGGCGCGCGCCCCTGTGCCGCTTCGCCCCTGGCCTCGAAGACGGCGCGCCCGCCGCCGCTTCGCCAGCCCTGTCGCCCCTGGCGCTGGACCCCTGCGGCCAGGGCCTGCCTTTGCGGCGCGGCGATGTGCTGGCGCTCTGCATTTTTGATCCGGGCCTTCTGCCGGGGCTTTTGAGCGGGCTTGCGCCCCTGGGCTGTACGCTGGCCCTGCCCGCCGCGCTGCTGGAGAGCTGCGCGCCGCTGGCCAGAGCGGGCGCGCGCCTGACGCCGCTGGCCCTGCCCGCCGCCGCAGAGGGCGGAAAGCCGGATGCCGAGAGTCTGCGCGCGGCCTTGTGCGGGCTGGCCGGGCAGGAAGGCCGGGTGGACGGGGTATTTTTCGCGCCCGGTCCAGAGCGGGCCGCCGCGTGTTCCCTGCTGGAGGATTGTCTGCGCCCGGCCCTGAGTCACGGCCTGCGTTACGCCTGTTGCTTCAGCCGTTCGCCCCTGACGGACGGAGCTGTGGAAACGGCTCTGGCCGACGGCGGCTCGCTGGCCGGCCGGCTGGCTGGTCTGGCCCGCGAAGGCGGCTTCGCCTGCCGCGCCGTTGTCCTGCTGGACGACGGCCAGGGGACCGGCCCCCATGAACTGGGCGATATGCTGGCCCGCGAGCTGCTGCGGGGGGACAGCGAACGGGTGGTCTGGGCTCGCGAAAGCTCGCTGTATCCCGGCGGCGCGCCGCGTGGGCCGCACCTGGTGGAAAGGCCGGAGTTTTTCCCTCTGGTTTTTCCGGACCCCGCCCCCCCCCTCCGGCCCACGGCCACCCTGTTTCAGGGGGCCTGTCATTTTTCCCGCTTTGCGGACCCCGCTCTTGCCGTTCACGGCGGAGCGGCGGGCAATGCCGTGGGGGCCGTGACGCCCTGGCTGCCCGCCAGCCGCGCTCTTCAGGCCCTGCTGGAAGGTTCCCGCCTTCTGCTGCCCTGGCTGGCCGTCACCGGCCTGTCAGACGTGCGCTTTCATGAACTGCCCCTGTTGCCGCCGGGAGTCACCCGCGAATGCCGCCTGAGCGTGGAGGCCCGGCCCTGGCTGATGCACGACCGGGTCATGACCCGCATGTGTCGCGCGGATCTTGCGGTTCGCGAACTGACGGAGAATGGCCGGCATACGGATCGCTATGCCCCGGTGGCCGAAGGCATGGCGCTCTTGGCCGCCGCCTCCGGCGAAGTGCCGCCGCTCTGGCCCGCCGCCGGCCGCGAGGATGCGGCGACGGGCGGCAACAGTGAGGAAGCGGCCGTGTTTTATGCTGCGCTGGGCCTGGCCGCGCCCTGGCGGATGCTGTCCGGCTTCGCGGCCCTGCCCGACGATATGTACCGGGCGACTCTGGCCGCGCCGGAAGCGCCCATTGCCCCCGAAGGCAATTGGGGCTATACTGATTGCCTGCATATGGTGGAAGGCATACTCCAGGCCGCCTCTCTGGTGCTGGCCCGGCAGGGCGGCGGTGCAGACGGCGCTGGCATGGCGGTCGAGCTGCGGCGCTGGCGGCTCAACGCGGCGGGCTTTATCCGTTTTGGCGGAGAGCGCGGCGCCCGTGGCCCGTGGCGTCTGCAATTGCGGCGCTCCTGGGCTGACGAGAGGCTGTTGCGTTTTGACGCCCAGATTTCCGACACGCGGGAGCGCGTGCTGCTGACCCTCCATCATCTGGAATTTGACCGGCTGGAACCGGCGTCGTCTGCGGAATGACCGCCGGTCGCCGTTAACCTGTTGACATGGCGCGCCGTGGTTCTCCGGCGCAAGCCCGCAAAGGGGCGATCACCGATGCCGTATTTCACACCATCCATGCCGTCAGCGCGTATCTTTCTGCCGCTGCTTCTGGTTCTGACCTTCTTTTTTCCGGCCTGCGCCTCCAATAAGGCCGGGCTGAAATCGCCCGAGCTTCCGGCCAGGCACTGGCTGGAGGAAACGCCGGGCGTTCCCGTGGAAAACAAGGCCAAGCTGGAAGCCGCCGTGCCCAATCTGTATGACGCGGGCAAGGTATTCAGTTTTGAGGACTGCGTTTTTCTGACCATCCAGCAGTCGCCCCTGCTGGTCAACAGCGCCGTGGATCTGGAAATAAAGCGCGTGGCCCTTACTGACGCCATCTGGAAGTATCTGCCCGAACCGCGCATGACGTTTCAGGTTTCCAACAACCTGACCCGCCTGAATATGGACAACAGGGACACGCCCGGCGATTACGGGCGGACCAAGCTTCAGGTCGGTTTTTATGCGGCTTTCCCCAATCCCGTGGCAACCTATTTCGAGCATCAGGTGCAGAAGATCATGGTCAACCTGGCCATTTCCACGCACCGCAAGGCCATTGGCGAGGCTGTCTATAAAATTGCGCAGGCCTATCTGAAGCTTCAGGCCCAGAACAAAATTGTGGCCGCCCAGAAAGAGCTTCTGCCCGTGGGCAAGGAGCTGATCGCGTACTGGCGGCAGGTGGAGTCTGTGGAAGGTCGGCAGGGCGTGTCGCTCAATCTGGCCGTGCAGCATCAGCGCGAACTGGAGCTGACCGCTGAAAAAACCCGTATGGAAGAGGTCATGCAGCGCACCCAGCTCAAGATTCTGGCCGGGGTGGAGCCGCAGCAGCGTCTGAATGTGGATACCGAGAGCGCCGGGGATATCCTGGCCGGCTTTGACGGATACAAGCTGAAGTGGGAAGATCGCTGGCCCGCCACTGAGGATGATCTGCTGCTGCGCGCGCAGGTCAAGCTGGCTGACTACAACATCATGGTGGCCTGGGCCCGGTATATTCCGGACATGAGCATTCATATCAACTCCTACCCGCCGGCCGGTCAGTATCAGCCCGCCAGCGGCAGTGAAGACACGTTTCTGCACCTGAATTTTGACTTCCCCCTGCTGGACTGGGGTCGCCGCTACCGCGGCGTGCAGACCGCCCGCATGCAGAAGGCCCAGGCTTTCCACGAGATGGCCCGCAAGCGTACGGATTATTCCAATACCTGGCTGCAGGCCGAACAGCGCGTGGCTCTGGCCCGAACCGAGCTCAAACTGGCCAAGACCCGCTTTGACACGGCGGAATTGCAGTACAAGGAAGCGCGTATATCTTTCAACGAGGGCACAGAGCAACTGCCTGTGGTGGCCAATCGCCAGGAGGCTATGGTCAATGCCCGCATGGCCTACATCAATGCGGAGCTGGAATACAAGCTGGCCAATCTGGAATGGATGTATGTGGCCAATTTGTTGCAGGAACGTTTCCTGGGGCTGCCCGCCAAGGAGTTCATCTGATGTTGTCCTTTGCCTGCCCTCTGGCTTTTCTCCGTCATACGCCGAAAGCCGCGCTGTGTTGCGCCTTTCTGTGGCTGGCTGTTTCCCTTCCCTCCCTGGCCGCGGAGGCCGCCACCATCCTGACCGGCAAGGTGGTGACCACTGTAACCCGCGCCGTGCCCATTCCGTTTAACGCCATTGTGGATGACGTGCTGGTCAAGCCCGGCGACGCGGTGGAGGAAGGCTCTCCCCTGTTGCGCTATCATCTGCAGGAAGAGGCGGAACGCGTTCTGCAACGCGAAGTTACCATCGGCGCGGGCACCGAGGATCTCAGGGGGCAGGTGCTGGAGTTTGAACGACGTCTGGCCGAAACCACGGCCCAGCGCAACAAGGCGCGCCAGCTGGCCTCTTCCGGGCTGGGGTCGCGCCAGGCTCTGGCCCGGCTGGAAGACGACGTAAATTCCCTGAAACGCCGCATTGAGCTGTTGCGCCAGACCATCCGCAAGTCCGAAAGCAATTTTGCCGCCAGGCTCAAGCAACTGGCGGGCTATTTCGGCGTACCCATCAAGGAGGGCGAGCAGTTGCCCTCCACGCTGGTGCTGACCTCGCCCATCAAGGGCTATGTGCTTTCCCTGGATACGACGCTCAATCCCGGCACGGTGCTGGCCGCCGGCGCCATGCCCATACGCGTGGGACAGCTCAATCCCGTGCTGATTCAGGTGCCGGTTTATGAGGCCGAGGTGAGCGGCATCAGGGAGGGCGATACCGCCGAAGTGGAAATTCCCTCGCTGGGCAACAAGAAGTTCACGGCTACGGTCAATGAAATTTCCTGGGTTTCCACAGACATGAATGTTGCCAATCCCTCCTATTACACGGTGGAACTGACCGTCCCCAATCCCGACCTTGAGCTGAAGCCCGGTTTCAAGGCTGTGGTGCGTTTCAGCGGGGGCAGGTAAGACGCTTCCATGAAGCTGAAGAGCATTCCCAGGCGGCTCGGCTATATTCTGGGCGCGCAATGGACGCGCGATCTCTCCTGGACGCTGTTCACCATTCTGCTGGCCCGCCGCAGTCCGGATCTTCTGGGCCAGATTGTGCTGGCCCTGACCTTCGGCTATCTGGTCAAAACCGTGGCCGACGTGGGCCTGAACGATTTTCTGCTTTCCACCTTCGCCCGGCGCGAGGGGCGGCCCCGCGCCCTGCTGGGCGAGGTGAGCTGGCTCAAGCTTGTGGTGCTGCTGGCGGCGCTGGGCGTGACCTGGCTGATCACCGGCTGGCAGCAATATACGCCCGAGCTGCGGCTGATAGTGCTCTGCATTGCCGCTGGTCTGGGGCTGGACGCCGTCAGCGATTCCTTTTTCGCACTCTGCCAGGCCCGGGGCCGGCAGGATGTGGAAATGCGCATTCGCGTGCCGTCGGCCCTGGTGGGCATCGGGTATGGCATTCTCTGCGTGCTTCTGGGCGCGCCGCCCATTCTCATCGCCCTGTACAAGCCCGTGGAATCCCTGCTCTGCATTTTTCTGGCGCTGGGCGCGCTGGGCCGCAACCCTCTGGCTGGCGTGGGCATGCAAGGCATGCTGGATCTGGCCCGGCAGATGAAAAACGGCCTGATTTTTACCTGCATGGCGGCCTGCGCCATGTTTTACAACAAGATCAATGTGATCTTTCTCAAGCAATATGGCGGCGACGCGGATGTGGGCGGCTACGGCGTGGCCTGGGAAACCGTGGAAGGTCTGTCCGTGCTGGTGTCCAGCGCGTTGCTGGGCAAGGTGATTTTTCCCCTGCTGGCCAAACTCTGGCAGCAGGATCGCGCCGCCTTCAGGCGGCTGGCCGGGCAGACCGCGCGCACGCTCTGGGCGGCTTCCCTGCCGGTGATTTTTCTGATCTGCGTGGAGAGCGACCGTTTTCTGCCTCTGATCTACGGCCCCAGCTACAGCGGCGCGGTAACGGCCCAGCGTTTGCTCACGCCCTGCCTGGCCACGGCTTTTCTGCACAATCTGGCTGCTTACGCCATGATCGGCATGCGCCGTCATAAACTTCTGCTGGGCTTTTATCTCAGCGGGCTGGCGCTCAATCTCATTTGCTGTTTCACTCTGATTCCGGCCATGCCCCTGGAAGGCGCGGCCCTTTCCCTGACCATCACCAAGGTCTGGGTGGCCGTGCTGACCGTCAGCTTTTTTCAGTGGACGGCCAGGCCCATGAGCCTGCTCCAGTGGCTTTTGATGCTGGGGGCCGCGGCCGTCAGCGCGGGCCTGTGGTGGGGCGTGGGGCTGGTGTTGCCGCGGGAGCTGGCGGAACTGGCCGGCCTGCTGCCCTTGCTTGCCCTGTTCTGGTTCTGGCGGCCGCCGCCGCCTTTTGAAAAAAACGATGTCGCGTCGGCAGCGGCGGTCTGATGCTGTGCGGTCATCCTGTTTGGCGTGAGTGTGGGCTGCGGCAAACGTCATATGCCGTATTCTGAGAGTGCAAGCCGTGGGAAAGAAAAGTTTTTTTCAACGCCGTCGTTTTTTGCGAAACGCCCTGGGTCTGCTGCTGGGCGGCACGCTGCCCGGTCTCCTGAAGCCCGCGCGGGCCTGCGCCGCTCCTGGCCGGGGGGATCCGTGGACCACACTGATTGACGTGGACGCCTGCGACGGCTGCGGGGCCTGCGTCCGGGCCTGCCGGGCCCGGAATCTGGAGCGGGTTCCCCTGCCCGCGCGCCCGCTGCCCCGGCCCTTTCCGAGTTGGGTGCGCAATCAGGACTGGTCCGACAGACGCGAGGTCACTGACCGGCTCACCCCGTACAACTGGCTGTATATCCAGTCCTGCACGGTACGCGCGGCCAGCGGAACGCGCAGGATTTTTCTGCCCCGGCGCTGCATGCACTGCATCAACCCGCCCTGCGTCAACCTTTGCCCCACGGGGGCGGCCCGCCAGCGGCGCAATGGGGCGGTGTATATTGATCAAGGCGTCTGCCTGGGCGACAGCCAGTGCGACCGCGCCTGCCCCTGGATGATCCCGCGCCGACAGTCCGGCGTGGGGCTGTACCTCAATCTCGCGCCGCGCTTTGTGGGCAACGGCCAGATGTTCAAGTGCGATTACTGCCAGGACCTGCTGGATCAGGGGCAACAGCCCGCCTGCATTGCGGCCTGTCCCCGTCAGGCGCAGAGCATTGGCCCGCGCGAAGAGATGGTTCACAGAGCCAGGGCCTTGGCCGCGGAGCGCGGCGGGGATATTTTTGGCCTCAATGAAAACGGCGGCACCAACAGCCTCTATGTGTTTTCCCAGCCTTTCCGCGATGTGGAGGCGGAATTGCTGCGCCAGGATGAGATCGGTTTTGGCCGTCCCAGCCTGCGCCCGGCCGGGGCCAGTATGGACAAGGAAAACCGTTTGTTGAGCACAGTGCTGCTGGCTCCTCTGGCCGGCGCGGCCCTGGCCGGGGTGCGCCTCTGGCGGGAGAAACAGAAAAGGCGACGGTCATGAAAGAAGAGCCTTGTCTGTTTTCCGTTTTTTTCAGACTGTTTTGGGGGGCCGCCATGCTGACCGCCATTGTCAGCGGTCTGGCGCATCTGCCCTTTGCCTTTCGTTACGGGCTGGTTCACGCCTGGCGCGCTTCGCCCACGGTGGCGCACTACTGGTCGGCGGCGGCCCTGCTTTTGCTGGGCACATACGCCACGGTGGTCTGGCGGGCGGTCGGGCGGCGGCGGTATGCGCTGACTCGCTGGGGCGTCCTGCGCGTGGCTCTGCTTGCGGCGCTGGCCGTCACGGGTCTGTTGCTGGCATTGCACAATCTGCCGGGCTTTTCCGTTTACGGACTGACCTACGCCGCCATCAAGCTGGGGCATCTGCTCTGCGCGCTGCTTCTGCCCCTGTTGCTGCTGGTTCATTCTATTCTGCGGCTTCTGGGGCGCGGGCGTTGGCTCAGGCCTCTGCCGGCGGCGCGGGGACATGCCGCGTGGCGGCCTTGAGCTGGCCGCAGGCGGCCTTGATGTCCTGTCCCTTGCTTTTGCGGATGATGGCCGTGATGTGGCGCTTCCAGAGATATTGCTCAAAGGCCAGCACGCGCGCTTCGTCCGGGGCCGCGTAGGGCGCGCCTTCTGTGGGATTGTAGATGATAAGGTTGAGCTTGCCCTTGATGTCGGCCACCAGCCGTGTCAGTTCCGCGGCCTGTTCCTGCCCGTCGTTGACCCCGCCCAGCAGCAGGTATTCAAAGGTGATGCGTTCCCGCGTTTTCAGCGGATAGGATTTGAGAGCGGCCAGCAGTTGATCCAGGGGCCAGCGCGCGGCCCTGGGCATGATCCTGGCGCGCAATTCCTGGTTGGGCGCGTGCAGGGACACGGCCAGATAGGCCAGACCGCTTTCGCCCAGTTCAGCCAGGCCCTTCTCAATGCCGCAGGTGGAGACCGTGATCCGGCGCGGCGAGAAATTGAGTCCCTTGTCGTTGTTCAGACTTTGCAGGGCGCGCATGACCTCGCGCAGGTTGAGCAGGGGTTCGCCCATGCCCATGAACACCAGATTGCGCAGCACGGGCCAGTCCGGCCGATTGTCGCCCAGATGTTCGCGGGCCACCAGAACCTGCCCCAGAATCTCGCCCATAGTCATATTGCGCTCAAAGCCCATGCCGCCCGTGGCGCAAAAGGTGCAGGCCATGGCGCAGCCCACCTGGGAGGAGAGGCATTGAGTCCAGCGGCGCACGCCCTCGCGGGAATCAGAGGGAATCAGCACGGTTTCAACCAGCGCGCCGTCTTCCAGGCGGAGCAGAAACTTGGTGGTGCCGTCGGCGCTTTCCCGCACCTGGGCCACTTCGGGCCAGACAATGCGCGCCTTTTCGGCCAGGCGCGCCCGGCAGGCCTTGGAGACATTGCTCATGGCCTCGAAATCACGGGCCATTTTCTGCCAGAGCCATTGCCAGACCTGCACTGCCCTGAATCCGGGTTCACCCAGTTCTGTCTGCATCCAGTCCGTAAGTTCGGGAAGGGTGAGATTGAGGATATTTATCATGCCTTGCCCTGCCGCGCGGACAGAAGAGCCGCTTGCGCGCGTTTCGCTACCCCACGGACTTGCGCGCGTAGTCCCGCACAAAGGCCACGGCGGATTCCAGATCCGTCACTTCGCCGGAGATCTGGGCCTGCAACAGCGCGTCGCGGATCACGCCCACCAGGGGGCCGGGGCTCAGGCGGGTTTCGCTCATGATTTCATTGCCGTTGAGCAGGGGTTCCAGCATCTGTTCCGGCGTTTCGGCCCGGCCCAGATATTTCATATTGTGATTGAAGGACGTGTAGCTGCCCTCGCGGGCGTGAAGGTCGGCGCGGGCCATGGCGATGAGGCGGGGGTATTCGTCCAGCGCCTTGAAGCGGCGGATGCCCCTGTCGGTCATCATGAAGTGGAAGCGCATGTGGTGCTTCACCAGATGGCAGAGCAGGTCAATATCCTCCGGGGCGAAGTGCAGGCGGCGCAGAATTTTGCGCGTGACCTTGGCCCCTACCCGGTGATGCTGGTAGAATGTCCACTGCCCGTCGAAATATTCGCCCGTGAACAGCTTGCCCACATCATGGAACAGCATGGCCATGGTGCCCAGCCAGTCGTAATGGAAGCCTTCTTCCGGATAATGCTTCATGCATTCCAGGGTGTGATCGAATACATTGACCACCGCGCCGTCCTTGTCCTGCTCCTGGCAGACGCAGGACAGGGCCGCCACCTCCGGAATCAGACCCTGGAGGATATGGGCGTCATGCAGCAGGCGCACGAAGCGGTGCATGGATTCGGCGGCCACCTTGCGCCATTCGTCCATGATGTCCGTGGCCGGAACATAATCCAGCACACGCACCGAGGAGCGCACAATGGCCAGCCAGGTGTTGGGTTCAATGGGAATATCAAAATTGGCCGCAAAGCGTAAGGCCCGTATGGCCAGCAGATAGTTGTGACGCAGGGTGTCGTCCGGCAGGCCGGTAAAGCGGATGCTGCCGCCCTCCTTGAAGTCCGCGAAACCCTCGTAGGCGTCGCCGCTGGGCGCGGGGCTGCCGAAGCCGGTCAGGCGGAGCTGCTGGCGCTCTCTGGGATCCATCATGGCGGCCATGCTGGGCGTGATGCGCAGCAGGGAGAGTTCGGGATGCCCCGCGTCTTTCACTTCCAGCGGATAGAAGCGGAAGAGAATGCCGTTTTCCTCCATTTCCGCTATGTCGCGTTTTTCAGACTCCATGCGGACCTTGGGAAAAAGCTTGGCCAGAGTGTCCATATCCGGTTCGCAGGCAATGTCCACGGCGGGCTGCCTGGCGCTGCGCAACAGTTCTTCCTGCAAGGGCGCGTTGATCACATGCGCGTCATAGCCGTTGCGCAGCAGGGTTTTGCAGATGGTGATGGCTTCTTTGAGCGCTTGGTGCATGGCGGACTCCTTGCGAAAGGCGACAAACGCCGTCGTCTACGAAAAGGACAGAAGTGGCCTAATAGCTTGATTATGTACAGCAGGAGGCCTGAAAGTCAAGTCTGGGCTTTGTACAGACGCAGGGCAGCCGCAGCAAAGCGTTTGCGCCCGCGTGACGACTGAAAATGGACAACGCCCCGCGCCGTCTACAGCGTGGGGCGTTGTTTCACTGTGCTGAAATCAGGGGCAAGCGTTTTTATAGTCTTTCGCGATAAGATTGCTATATTCTAGTCGCTGAAATGGCGGGCTTCCCGCTTGACTCCCAGGGCGATTTTCCAGAGCAGGGAGAGCACCAGGGCCCCCACGGCGTAAACGCCCAAGGCCACGGCGATTTCCTTGCCCGTGGGCATATAGGGCGTAAAGGCTTCAAACATGTTGGGCGTGAAACCGCCGATGAGCAGGCCCAGACCCTTGTCAATCCAGCTGGCGGCCACCAGCATGATCAAGGCCAGCGGCAGCAGGGGACCGGTGCGCCACTGCGGCGGAATCAGGATGGCCAGCGAGGCGAAGGCCATGATGACGGCGGCCCACATCCAGTAGCTCACCCAGGCCAGATGCCCGCCATGACCGGAGAAGAGGAAGAGCATGGGTTCCATATGCCCGGGAATCTGGCTGTAGAAGGCCGTGAAGATTTCCAGCAGATAGAAGAAGACGTTCACGCACATGGCGTAGACAATGATGGTGGACAGGGTCCTGATGGCGTCCCTGCCGGGATCAAAGCCCGTAAGCCGCCGCACCAGGAAGAGCAGAAGCAGCAGAATGGCGGGGCCGGAGCAGAAGGCAGAGGACAGGAAGCGCGCGGCCATGATGGCGGTCAGCCAGTAATGGCGGCCAGGAATGCCCGCGTACAGGAAAGCCGTGACCGTATGGATGGAGAAGGCCCAGAGCACGGAAAGGTAAATCAGGGGCTTGACCCATTTGGGCGGCTCCACATCCAGGCGCTCGGCTTCCAGCGTGACCCAGCCGATGATGATGTTCAGGCAGAGATAGCCAACAAGCACGATCATGTCATAGAACATGACCGAATTGGGCGTGGGGTGCAGCATGACGTTGAGCATGCGCTGGGGCTGCCCCAGATCCACCACGATGAACAGGGCGCACATGACCACGGCCGCCACGGCCATGAATTCGCCGAAGATGATCATGCGCTTGAATTTCTTGTAGTGATGGAAGTAGGCGGGCAGCACCAGCATCACGGCCGAGGCCGCCACACCCACAAAATAGGTGAATTGCGAGATATACAGCCCCCAGGACACATCACGGTTCATACCCGTGATGCCGAGGCCGTTCTGGAGCTGATCCAGGTAGACAAGGCCGCAGCCCGCGATGACGCAGAGCAGAAAGAGCAGCCACACATAATAGCTCTTGGGACCGGTAAACAATTTCTCAAGCATGGCCAGTTCTCCCTAGATGAGGTAGTAGACGCCGGGCTGCGTGCCCAGATTGGGCTTGCGGCGGATACTGTAGTTGGCGGCCAGGGCCTGACGCACCGTTGAATTGGGGTCTTCCAGATCGCCGAAGAGAACCTTGCCGCCCGAGGCTTCCACGCAGGCGGGCATTTTGCCCTCGGCCAGACGTTCGGCGCAGAAGGTGCACTTTTCCACCACGCCGATCATGCGGGTGGGAAAGGCCGGGTTGGGCACGGGATCGGAAAGGTATTTACGCGGGTCCACAAAGTTGAAAGAGCGCGCGCCGTAAGGGCAGCCGGCCATGCAGAAGCGGCAGCCGATGCAGCGGTGATAGTCCATGGCCACGATGCCGTCTTCCATCTTGTATGTGGCCTGGGTGGGGCAGACGCGCACACAGGGCGGATTGCTGCAATGGTTGCACAGCAGCGGATATTCAGCCTGGCGCGTTTTGGTGTTGATATGGGCGTTCATGTCGTCCGGGAATACGCGGTCATACTTGTCCAGCCAGAACCATTTGATGTTCTGGTTTCCGGGAATGTGCGGCACGTTATGAACCTTGTGACAGGCTTCTATCAGCGCCTCGTAGTCCTCGGGGCTGTGGAACTGACGGGTGTCGATGACCATGGCCCAGCGCTTGGCGGTCAGGGCCTTTGCGCCCCGCTCGTAACGGCCGGGCGCAATCTGGGCCCCCGCCGCCCCGGCCGTGCCGGCCAGGCTCGCCATCCCGCTGCTCAGGGCAAAGGCAGAAAGCCCCACCACTTTCAGAAAGCTTCTTCTGCTCGTGTTCATTACTTGCCCTCCGTGGGAATAATGTGGCAAGTCCAGCAATAGGGATAGACGCTGTTGGCCACGTGGCACTTTTCGCAGAATTCCTTGTAGTTATTGTGGCATTTCAGACAGGTGTTCTGCAGACTGATGGCCCACTTTTTCCCGTCTTTGGACACATAAACGCGGTTTTCCTTGCGCAGGGCCTCGTCGCGCCACTCGTTGAGCAGGCGCATGTGCTGGGCGCGCATGAATTCCACATCTTCAATGCAGTTCTTTTCATCCTTGGGCAGCACTATGTCGGTTTTTGTGTAGTTCTGTCCCAGATAGCCCACCCAGAAAGGGGAGCTGAACAGCACCACAAAAATGACAATGCCCGTGATCACAGCTTTGGCGTTATACATCTATTGGCCCTCCCCCTGCGCCTCAGGCGCATCAGCCGGGCTTTCCTCCGGCTCGTCCTCCGCCACATTGGGCAGGTCTTCCTGACGCATATCCATGGTGCGCTTGCCTTCGCCCTTCATGATCAGCGCATTGCCCACCAGCTCGTGCAGGCCGCTCACGGTCACGCCCGGCGCCCAGTAGTCGGCCAGCGGGGGCAGGGTGGCGCGGTCAATGGCGCAGACGCAGGCCATGTGATTGACGCCGTCTTTCTGCTGCACATAGCGCAGGGCGTTGCCGCGCGGCATGCCGGAACGCATGCGCAGTTCCATGATTTCCTCGGTGTTCAGGCCCGAACCCGCGCCACAGCAGAAGGTCTGCTCGCGGATGGTGTTTTCGGGCATTTCCACAAAGTTGTTGCAGACGTGCCTGAGCACATAGCGCGGCTCGTCCAGCAGGCCCATGGCGCGCGCCGGATTGCAGGAGTCATGGAACGTGGTGATGATATGGTCGTTGCGGCTGGGGTCGAGCCTGAGCTTGTTGTGGCGGATCAGGTCGGCCGTGAATTCCGCAATGTGTACCATCTTGGTGGAGGCGGCGTTGGAAAACACCGTGCCGGTGATGGGCGAAACCGGAACTTCCATATTGGCCGGCGACGGGCCGTTGTAGGTGTCCATGTACTGGTTGATCACGCGCCACATGTGCCCGCACTCGCCGCCCAGAATCCACTTGACGCCCAGGCGCTCGGCTTCGGCGTACATCTTGGCGTTGAGCTTCTTGGCCATGTTGAAGGAGGTGAAGGAACCGAAGTTGCCGCCCTCCGAGGCGTAGGTGGAGAAGGTGTAGTCGAGATCCAGCTCATGGAAGAGCATCAGATAGCCCATGAAGGTATAGATGCCGGGATCAGCGAACACATCGCCCGAGGGGGTGATGAAGAGAATCTCGTGCCCCTTTTCGTTAAAGGGGGTCTTGGGCCGGATGCCGGTGATGGTTTCGCAGTCGTCGGCCAGCATTTCCACGATTTCCACAAAGGAATGGGGCTGGATGCCGAGGTGGTTGCCGGTGAAGCTGCAGTTCTTGACCGGATCCATGATCCAGTGGATGCCCAGGCCCACTTCATGCAGCAGTTCGCGCACAATGGCCGTGATTTCGGCCGTGTCGATGCCGTAGGGGCAGAACAGCGAACAGCGGCGGCATTCCGTGCACTGGTAGGCGTAGTAGAAAAGCTCCTTGACCACGCTCATGTCCCAGCCGCGCGCGCCGGCCTTCTTGCCCAGAATCTTGCCCAGCATGGTATAGTCGCGCCGGTAGAGCGAACGCAGCAGTTCGGCGCGCAGCACGGGCATGTTTTTGGGGTCGTTGGTGCCCAGGAAGAAGTGGCACTTGTCCGCACAGGCGCCGCAACGCACGCAGATATCCATGAAGAGCTTCAGCGAGCGGTGCTTCTCCAGGCGATCGGCAAAGGCGTCGCAGAGAATTTTTTCCCAGTTCTCCGGCAGGTTCCAGTCCTCGGCGGCCGGGTCCCAATCATGGGGATTGGGCATGTGCAGGAGTTCCATGGTTTCTTTTTTGGCCGGATAGCAGAAACTGCCCGGCGTGAATTCAGGCTTGGTGTCGAGCCAGCTTTTGTCCGGAAAGGCCGGGCGGCTGGCGACGAGCATTTGCGGCGTAGGTAATTTTGCCATGATGACGACTCCTTACTCGGCGGCCTTTTCGGGTTGCTTCTCCAGCGGCAGGCCGGCTTCGGCCATGGCGTCGCGGTAGGTATCCTCGTACTCGGGGTAGGTAAAGTACTGCTTGGGCGGATTCCAGGGATTGATATGGCGCACCCGGCGTGAATTGTTGGCCTGGTTGCGCGTGGGGCTGAAGAATACGCCCGGCATGTGCGCGAGTTTGGAGAAGGGGAAGTAGAGCAGCAGCACGCTGACCAGGGTCAGATGCACGAAGAACAGGGCATTGATGTCCGCGCCGGACACCGGGGCGAAGTGGGTGAGGCCCATCACGAAAATCTTGACCTGGGCGATTTCGGTTTTATCAAAATAGCGCAGACAGATGCCGGTGCCCACAATGGCGATGAGCAGCCAGAGCGGAAAATAGTCGTTAAGCAGGGAGAGGTAGCGCAGGCGCTGATTGAAAATGCGCCGGGCCAGCAGAAAGAGCAGGGCGACCAGCGCCAGGCCGCCGGTCCAGAAAAAGCGCGGCGCGCCTATCTGCATGATGCCGTCGATGGATTCCAGAAAGGTGATACAGGACGGCACAGGCTCCATGAAGAAGCGGAAGTGCCGGATAAAGACCAGCAGGAAGCAGTAGTGGAAAAGCAGGGCAAAAACCCACAGCCATTTGGAGGAATAGTAGATGCTGCGCGGCCCGTTGCTGACGGGGTCGCTTTCGCGCACGTCGGCCAGGCTGTTGCGGAAAAGGGAACGGAAGAAAAAGACTTCCAGAAACATGCGCTGGACGACGCCCCAGGTGGTGCTGGGACAGTCGATCTTGTTCTGCTTGATGAAATCAAGCGACTGCTCCTGTCCACCGGTGGTGGGGATGCAGAAGGGCACGGGCGATTTGGCCCAGTACGCCATGCGCCAGACCATGCCGACGATGAATACGACTGCCGCCACATAAGGCAGCGCCACGCCGAACAGAGAGGCGAGCCCCGCGCTCGCTCCCACCCAGGCGATGGCTCCTATGAGCAGCACCAGCAGTAATGATGAGAACATTCCCTACCTCGCTTGACTACAAGTTATCCCGATCATCCAGACGGACTTCGGGAAGGTCTTTGCGCTCCACACGCCTGTGAGCCATGCCGGCCAAACTTCGCCGGGGGGCCGGCATGGGGGGTCGCCCCGCGTCCTTGCGTCGCGCCCCGCGGCGCGCGAAAAAACCGCTACGGGCGCAGGGTCCGCCGCGCTTCGGCGCAGGCCGCCTCCCCATGCGCGTCAGCGCGCGCCGGACGGGCCTTCCTCCAACCTTTGCGCCCAGCGCGCCAGTTGGGCGTGCTGGTTGCGGATTTCCTTGATGCGCGACTCCGCCAGTGTTTCACGGGCCGCGGTGTAGATGTCAAATGCCAGCAGCGCCAGGCTGTCCAGCCGGGATTCGGCCGTGAGATAGGCGTCAAGCTCAGCCTGCGCGGCCAGCGCCGGCAGGATGCGCTCCCGCAGCAGGGGTTTCATCAGATAAAAAACCCCCAGCCCCTGGCTGGGCGTGAACGTCTGCACGGCGCGCAGCTTTACAAACCGCTCCAGTGCAGCCTTGACTGTGTCGATTTCCACCTCTTCCCCGGCCACGGCGTCATACAGCGTGCCCGCCGCCTCCCTGGTCATATGGGCCACGGGGTTGCCGAAAGGGTCTCGTTTGGTGCGCAGAAAACCTGTGGTTTCAAAGGGATACGTAGAGTATACCGCCTCCGTCCAGAGGCGGACCACATCGTTTTTCTGGCTGCGGAATATTTCTTGTATATTCATGGAGTTCCAGCTAAACGGCCAAGCGTACGGTTTTCTCATATAAGCGGGAAGGGTCAAGCGCGTCAAGCCCTTTCGGGCATTTTACGCGCTTTCTTCACCCCTGGCATCGGAAAAAGAAAAGGCCCGCTCAGGCCCGAGCCGGGCCAAGGAATCGCTGATTTATTCTGTGAACAGATCAGCTCCCTGTCCAAAGAGGCCTTTGCCCCTTTGGACAGGGCATGCCAAGCCGTTCATTTAACGGGAAAAGTAAATTGCCCTTCTTTACGACTTGCGGACGGTCTTACTCCGCAAGACCACGGGAAACGCTTTAATCAGCTTTTCCCGAATATCTCTGAGCAGAGTGCGGAAAAAGTTTGCCGACCAGGGCCGAAGCTCTGCGTCAGATTGTGCCAGAAAGCACAGTCTGCCCCTTTCTTTCTTCTGTCAGAACAGGTCGCTTACGGACAGGGGCTGGCCCCGCCGCACTGGCCCGCCACCTGCGGGTCCAGAGGCAGCGTGGCGTCCTGCCCGGCCTGTGCGCCGTTCTGGTCGTCGCGCGCGGACGATGCGGGCATGTCCGCCCGGCTGTCTGTCCGGCTTGATGCGGAAGATGCCGGCTGACGGTCTTGCCGCGCCTGAACCAGCATGCCGGGCAGTCCGTGGTATTCAAAAAAGGGCACGGTCTGCGCGCCGGCGGAAAAGACATGGGCCTTGTTGCGCAGCATTCTGAAACGCAGCCAGAGCAGATCGGGACTCAGGGCCGCGAAGCCGCGCGGCGGGGCCACATTCAGGGACTGGGCCAGCGCGTCGGCCAGACTCATGCCCGTATCCAGCAGGCGGCGCATCTGAGCCGTCCGGTATACATCGTTGTCATTTTCGGCAAGGGGATAGAAGGCCACATCCACATGACCGGAAAGGATGTTGACGCCCTCGCGGCAGCTTGGGCAGGAGGGGGAGAAGAACATGCGCACCGTGGCGTCTTCGGCGCCTTCTGTGATGGGCCAGACCGTGGTCTGGGCGCGGGCCACGGCCCCCACATTAACCGTGAACAGCAGCAGCCAGACCAGAAGCAGAACCGAACGCCGGGGCTGGATGCCGCGTACGCGCGCCTGGCGTTGTTCCGCCTGGCGGAAGGTCAGATACGTCAGGGCAAAGAACACGGCCGCCACCAGGCAGCTCACACAGGGCGCGGTCAGGGCCATGAGCAGCAAGAGGCAGATATCGCCCAGCAGGGTCAGGCCGGCCAGAAGGCGTCCCGGCGCGGCGGCTCCCAGCAGGGCCAGCAGGCTCAGCGCCGCAAAGCTTCCTGTGCCCAGCCACCAGAGCGAAATGCCGCCCACCGTGAAGTCTTGATACAACAAGCAGCCGGTCGCCGCGCAGAAGTTGACGGCATTGCCGAAGGCGCTCCAGATGCAGAAAGCCGCTGCCAGTAACGCGATGCACAAGGGGCCGGTGAGTATCTCGCGCGATTGCTTCATGAAACACCTGTGGATGGCTGTGGGGCGCAAAGGCGCCGCGTTTTTCATATCCGTGGGGAAAGGCCGCTCCCTGGGAAGCGTCTGACCGCAACAGTACAAGATTCATAGGCTGTTTTTTGCTTTTCGTAAAGCATGGGAGATTTCGGAGCCAGGACTGACCGAGGCGCGAAAGCGCCTGTTTTTCGCAATGACACGGGGCACGCCATTATGTGGAAAAACGTCATGCCGCTGGCGGCTCTCGCGTTTCTGCTCTGCGCCATGAATTGCGATTGCCCTGGCGCACATAACAAAAGGACGCCCCGAAGGGCGTCCTTTGTTATGTCATGCTGAGGCGATTGTTACATGGTGGTGCCAGCGGCGGCGCGCTGCATCTTGATTTCCACCTTTTCGGTAAGACCGGAATAGTATTCGCGCAGAATGGCGAGCACTTCCTCGCGGCCAAAGTGATCCGGCACTTCCGCGCCTTCGGAGAGCATCTTGCGCAGCTTGGTGCCCGACAGGATCACGCGGTCTTCCTTGCTGTGCGGGCAGGTGCGCATGGAGGCCATGCCGTCGCACTTCTTGCAGTAGAAGGTCCAGTCGATGTTCAGGGGCGCGCAGAGCAGGCGTTTGCCTTCTTCGGCGGGCACGGGCATCTTGCGGAAGATTTCCTGGGCTTCAAACATGCCGTAGAAGTCGCCCACGCCGGCATGGTCGCGGCCCACCAGCAGGTTGTTGATGCCGTAGTTCTGGCGGAAGGTGGCGTGCAGCAGGGCTTCACGCGGACCGGCATAGCGCATGTCCAACGGATAGCCGGCCTGGATCACGAAGTCTTTGACAAAGTATTTGTCCACCAGGGTGTCGATGCACTTCACGCGCACTTCGGCCGGAATATCGCCGGGCTTCAGAGAACCCACCAGGGAGTGGATGACCACGCCGTCGCAGACTTCAACGCCGATCTTGGCCAGATATTCGTGCGAACGGTGCATGGGGTTGCGCAACTGCAGGGCGGCCACTTTCTGCCAGCCGCGCTCGTCCATTTTTTCGCGCAGCTGGGCGGGGGTCATGTACACGCCGGGGAACTTTTCGGGGAATTCGCCCTGCGAAAGCACTTTCACCGGACCGGCGATGTTGTATTCCTTCTGGGCCATCACCATCTTGACGCCGGGGTGGTCATTGGGGGCCACTTCCCAGAACTTTTCGGAGTCCGGGCCCTCGCCCTTGAACACCAGTTCGCATTCCCATTTCTTGTCGGCTTCGGTCATCTCGTAGATTTCTTCCACCTTCATGGTGGCCATGACTTCGCCCTTGCGGACGAGAGCCACTTCCTGACCGACTTTCAGATCCTTGGCTTCGTCGGCAGCGATATCAAGAGTCACCGGCACGGGCCAGAACGTGCCGTCGGCGAGCAGCATCTTTTCGCACACGCTCTTCCAGTCAGCCTTGCCCATGAAGCCGGTCAGGGGCGAAAAACCGCCAATGCCCATCATGATCAGGTCGCCCTTGGCGCGGGAAGAAATCTCGATCTGCTTCAGGCCAGCGGCCTTTTTCTTTTCATCTTCCAAGGCCTTGCCTTCCAGCAGGCAACACACCAGGCCTTTGCCGCCATGCGGGGGTACCAGTTTGGACATCGCGAAATCCTCCGTGTTTTGGTTATGGAAGCCTCACCGAGCCGGACAAAACCCAAACCGGTCGGAAAGGGGCTGTACCGGCAATCATCTTGTGAATAATCTAACAAAAAGTCAACCACATTTCAGAATTTTTTGTGGCTTCTTCGGCCTGCGGCGAGCGGACAGGCAGAAGTTTTTTACGCGGGAGGCCGGCTGCAATGCGCGCAAGTAAAAACGCGGCTGCCTGAAAAGCAGGCAGCCGCCGTGAGTGAGCGAAAGACCACTTCAAAAGCGGCGCTGCAGTAAGCCTGAAAAAAAGCGGTTTTCAGGCCCATTGGCGCGGGCGCCGTTCTCGCGACCGCCGGAGCGAATGCCTTTTTCAAAGGCAGTTTGCTCTAGAAGGGCACTTCGTCCATATTGGAGGCTTCCGACGGGAAGGCCGGACCCAGATCGTCCTCCTGGGGCTGCTGGCGCGGCGCAGGGCGTTGCGTCGCCTGGCCCCGCTGTCCGCCGCCCTGTCCGGCGGGCCCGTTCTGTCCGCGCGGCGTCGGCCGCGGCGCGCCGCCGGCAGGAGCGCCCGCGTACTCATCTTCATAGCCGCCCTGCCCGCTGCCCTTGCGGTCCAGAAACTGGACGCGCTGGGCCTTGATTTCCGTGGTGTAACGGTCCTGCCCCTGCTGATCCTGCCATTTGCGGGTCTGGAGACTGCCTTCCACATAGACAAGGCTGCCCTTGGCGAGATAGTTGGCGCAGTTTTCGGCCTGACGCTGGAATACCGACACGCGATGCCATTCGGTACGCTCCACCTTGTTGCCGTCGCGGTCGGTGTAGGATTCGTCGGTGGCCACATTCAGGCTGGCCACCGGCGAACCGCTCTGGGTGTAACGCAGTTCTGGGTCGCGGCCCAACCGGCCGATGATCATGACTTTATTCAGCATTGCTGTGCTCCCGGATGAATACGAATACAGGACGGTGAACGCCGGTTCAGGCTACGAATGCCTGTTCCAGCCGATCCAGCGCGTCCTCCAGTTGGTCGCTCAGGGCGTTGGCTTCACGCGGCTGCCAGTCGGCCAGGGCGTTTTCCAGATTTTGTTTCAGGCGCGCTGCCTCGCGGATGCCTGGTCCCAGGGCTTCCTGGCGGGCTTTGGACCACTTCATGAAAGTCAGGCCTTCGTCCAGGGCGCGCACCATTTCCAGAACACCGCGTTTTTCGTGCTTGATGGGTACGCTGAAAGCCAGTTCGGTCAGTTGCGGCCAGAGTTTTTCCAGCAGATCTTCATTCCAGGTCACGGCGCTGACCCGGATTTGCAGTGCTTTTCCCATATCAGTATACCTATTCTTCAAAGATAAAGCGGCATGTCGCCGGGCCGCGTCAGCCGGCCAGGGGCCGCCGCTACTCTTTTTCCCTCCATTCGGTCTGTACGCGCATGATCACGTCCTGAATGGCGGGAAGCTGATTTTGCGGGCAGACGCCGATGAGCGGCGCGCCCGTGTCCATATTTTCGTTGTACTTGAAATAGACGGCGTAGATAACGCCGTCCGGACCCGTGTAGTGCAGGGGCACCTCGCGTTTCATGCGCGACATGATCAGCAGTTCCATGCCGTCCCGCACCGCCACGGAATGCGCGTCCGAAGCGCGTATTTTTTTGTCCACTTCGGGCGTGAAATAGTATTTGGCCCGCTCCGGCGCGCGGAAAAGGTGCAGGGCCTTCTGCAGGATGGCCCGCTGCACTTCCTCGCGGGTGAGCATGTGGCGCAGTACCGCCAGGGGGGTGCCCGCCTCCACAAAGCGTCCTTCCAGCTCGCTGTGCAGCACGCTGATTTCGCCCTTTTCCGGCGCGCAGATGGGCTTGGGGTTGCGTTCGCGTTCCAGAGTGGCGATCTGCGTGCCGGGTTTTTCCTTCCATTGCCCCTGGGGGCCCAGCACCTTGTCGCCGGTTTTCAGACCGGCAAAGCTGACCAGTCCGGTATGGGGCGTGGCGATGACTATCTCGCGGTAGGGCGAGGCCTTGATTTCATCCAGCAAGGCGGAAATATCAATCATTTTCTGTCCGTTAGGTTCTCTTTTGGGGGCGTAGCGCCCAAAGTCCGTCCGGGGAGAATGATTTCCCGGATGCCTTGAATGCGGCAGCCGTTGGCGGCCCCAGCCGCCTTACGGATGGCGACAGTGATTGTTTCAGTCACAACCTTGTGCAACACAGGCTTTCCAGTGTGCGCGTTAGCGATAATACAGGTTTCTGCCGCCAATGGTAAGCAGGGCCTGCTTGAGATTTGCCCTGATCTGCCTTCGATCCCAGATGCCTTGAATGTGGCCGCGCGACAGGGCGCGGTACGAGCGGTGATACTTGGGCGGAATGTCCATGCCCGTGGTTTCCTTGATGACGCCCGGGCCGGCAAAGCCGATATTGGAGGAACGCACCGCGAACTGATAGGGCGAGCACCCCAGGAAACTGGCCACCGGCCCGGCAAAGGAATTGGTGTCGTAAAGCACCATGTACAGGCCGCCGGATTCGATGTAGCGCCGCACGGCCACGGTGCAGCGCGGCATCTGGATGACGCCGTGGGTGCCTTCCTGAATGCGGATGCCCGCCGTGCCGTGCACATAGGCCAGGAAGGGGTAGCGTTTCTTGGCGGCGCGTTGCGCGGCTTCCACAAACTTATAGCCCTCGGCCGCGCCCACGGAGCCGCCCCGGAAGGTGCCCATGAGCATGGCCACAACCATCTTGATATTGTCAATGCGGGCTTCAAAGGTCATGCAGCCGCTCTTGGCTCCGGTTTTTTTCTGGGCTTCGGCGATGCGCTCGGCAAAACCGGGAAAGTCCAGGGGATTGCCCGCCTCAATTTCGCTGTTGAACTCAAAGACCGAACCCGGATCAAAGACGTTTTTCACATACCATTCGGGTTCCATGGGAAAATGGTAGCCGCAATGGCTGCACACGCCCGCGAATTCCGCAAACAGATCCGGGCCCCAGAGATCCAGGCAGCCGTAAGAGGCGCTGTTGGGGCAGGTCAGGGTGCGGTCGATCTTGTAGCGCGGCGAAAGGTAGTTCCACTTGCGGCGGCGTGAATCGTCGGACCAGGCCGAAAGGGCGGTCAGCTCCCTGACCTTGTTTTCCGTCCGGCTGGGCAGGGTGCGGGTCAGCTTGCGCCAGGGGGCGAACAGGCGGGTCTTGAACATTTCCCATTCATTGTCCATCTCTTCCATAAAGCCGCGGATCTGCCGCTGATGCTTGCGGTAGAAATCGTATTTGAAGCTCACCCAGGGCTTGGAGAGCCAGTCCCAGAAGGCGGCGGCGGTCTTGGTCAGGAAGGGACGGCGGTCGCGCGCGGCCTGCCGCGAAAGACGCAGGAATTTCTGCTGACGGCGTTCGCGCAGCCGGCTTTTGGCCGCCGCGGACAGGCCCCAGCGAATGTGCAGTTCATCCAGATTGGCTTCCGGATTGCGATGACGCGAAAGCGCCAGGCCGCGAAATACGGGCAGCCTGCGGGTGGAGATGACCACCTCGTCAGTGGCCCTGATGACCTCCTGGCGCAGATGACGGAAAAAGTCGAAATGCCAGGGCCGCGCGCCCAGAGGCGGCTCCTGCACAATGTGGTCGATATAGCCGAAGCGCAGATTGTCCTGAGCCGTGATGTGCAGGTTTTCGGCGCAGTGCTCGATGAGTTCGGGCGTGGCGCGCTGCCCGGCCTTGATCCGTCCTTCGATGGCCGCCGCCCCCTCCGGCGAGATGACGGAATAATAGCCGTGCGAGAGCATCAGGCGCTTGTCTGCCAGACCGATGGCCTCGGCCCCGCCGGAACCGCCCTCGGAAATCACGGCCACAATGGGCACGCGCAGGCCCGCCATGCCGTAGATGTTGCGGGCGATCTGCTGGGCCGCGCCCGGGTAGTCCTCCAGGGGAAAGGAACCGGGCGTGAAAATATAGGCGTGGATGGGAATGCCCTCGGTTTCGGCCACGCGCATGTACTGGAGGGCCTTGGCGTTGCCCCAGGGCTTGACCGAACCGCCGTTGCGGAATTCCGCGCCGTGGCCCTTTTCCTGCCCGATGACCATGACCGACTGGGTATAGCTTTTTTTGCCCCGGCGGCGGGTGATCACCGCGCGGGCGATGATCATGCTGGGGTCCAGACTGTGCTCGTCCTGGCCGCCCACTTCCGTGAAATTGTCGTAGACGTTTTCCAGAATGTCCCGCAGGCAGATACGCTGGGGATGGCGCACAATGCGCACCCTGTCCATGGGCGTGACGCCGCTTTCCAGCCGTCGCTCCACATAGGCGAACAGATCCTCGACAGTGGAGAGCTCAGCATGGGGGTCGTTGAGCGAACCGGAACGGGCGCGCTCGGCGAAGGCCGAGAGCCGTTCTTCCAGCAGGTCCGCGCTGTCCTTGTGCTTGCCCGCAAAGATGTCCTGCATGTAGGTCAGTCTGTCGCGCAGGCTCTGGATGCGTTTTTCGATAGTGTTGTCCATAGTGTGGGGTGCGCCGCTTACGTCGGTGTCTTGAGAGGGTTGAAACGCCTGTCACCGCACTGGACAGCGGCCAAGCAATTATGGCCCCGCGGTCCGTGACGGCCAGCAGCGTGGCCGGGGCCTTCAACGGTTAAAAAAGCAGAATGCGCCCGGTATTGGCCTTCAGAAATTCCACGTTGGACTTGAGGGGCTCGCCCGCGCCGTTGCGGCCTTCCAGACGCAGATTGTTCAGAAAGTCCAGCCCGCGCGCCTTGACCTCGTCCAGATCCTTGCCCCAGATGATGGCCAGGGCCAGATTGGGGTCGAATTCTGTGGGAATTTCATACGCTTCGTCACGGGGCACATGGGTCAGCATGGTCAGCCAGGGCTGGTCTTTCCACTGGAAGCGTTCAATGCGGCCCACCCAGGGCGTGAAATTGTTGTCCGGGTCTTCGGCGATAATGCGGTATTCCATGCCCACGCCTTCGGTGGCGATGTCCGCCTGGCTGTAGCCCAACGGCTGACCCAGGCCGATGCGAACCTGCTCGGCGATAAGATCCACGCCCGGCTTGCCGTGCACATGCGAGATGCGGGCCGAAACGCCGTTTTCCACCTGGATGCGGGTATTGACCTCCATGAGGAAGGGTTCCCCCTTGCGGGTGACGATCCATTCCCAGGTGCCCACATTGTCGTAGCCCACCTTGCGGGCCATGGCCAGCGAGTAGTCCACAATGTCCGTGAGCACGCGACCGGCGTTGAAGGTATATTCCAGCTCGTCCGGCGCGAAACCGGGCGCGACCTCGATGCGTTTTTGCAGGCCCGTGGACTGGATGGAACAGTTGCGCGTGCCGAAGTGCACGGGATTTGTGCCCGAACGGTCAGAAACGATCTGCACTTCCAGGTGGTTGAAATCGGTGATGCGCTGCTCGATGAGCACGCCTTCATCCTTGAACTGGCGCATGGCGTAATTGCGGATGCGCCGGTACACCGAACGGAACTGGTCCGGATCGTACACCTCCTCAATGCCCATGCCGCCGCCGCCAGCCGAGGCCTTGACCAGCACCAGGGGCCGCTGGATGCCCTGCTGCTCCTGAAATTCAAAGACCGACTTGGCAATGCGTTCGGCTTCCATTTCGTCGTAGATGGGCCGATCCGAGCCGGGCACCGTGGGCACGCCCAGGCTGCGCGCCAGACGCTTGGTGTTGATCTTGTCGCCCAGTTCGCGGATAATCTTCCAGGAAGGCCCGATGAAAATCAGTTTGCGGTCGCGCTTGGCGACGCGCCGGGCAAAGCGGAAATCCTCGGCAAAAAAACCGTAGCCCGGATGCACGGCGGTGCAGCCTGCCTCGTCGGCCACGGCCATCAGTTCGTTGGCGTCGTGGTAGGAAGAGACGCGGAAGAGGCTTTTTTCTCCGCCTTCCTCGCGGGCCAGGCGCACATGGCCGGAGGCCGCGTCCTCGGCGGTATAGATGGCCGTAAAGGCCACGCCCAGCTTGCGGCAGGCCTGCATGATGCGCATGGCGATTTCACCCCGGTTGGCCACCAGAACCTTGTGATCGCTCAACGTAATTTCCGCAGCCGCGCTCCTGGCGGCCTTCCTTTTGCTGTCCTGAGCCTTGTTCAAGCCTTTCCCCCCGGCATATCCCACCCTTCGCGCCGCTCCGTTCCGCCCTTGTGGGCGGGCAACGCACGGGCTATAGTGGACGGGTCGCATGGCGAACCCGAAAATTATCAGAAGCCGGGGAATACTCTTATGCAAAATCCACAAGAAGTCCAGCTTGCCGTTGACGCCTTGCGGGCCGCCCTGCCCGCCGCAACGTCCGGGGAGAAGCCCCTGCTGGGGCTGATTTTGGGCACCGGGCTTTCCGGTCTGGCCGCCGAACTGCTGACCGGCCCGGCGGCCAGCGAAGCGCCTGGCGCGCGCGTGGCCTTCGCCAGTCTGCCCGGCTTTCCCCTGCCTGGCGTGGATTCGCACCAGGGGGCCTTTGTGCTGGGCCGGTTGCACGGCGTGCCGGTGCTGGCCCAGCAGGGCCGCTGCCATCTTTACGAGGGCAGAAGCCCGGCCGAGGTCTGTATGGGCGTGCGGGTCATGGCCGGTATGGGCGTAAAAACCCTCATTATTACCAATGCCGCCGGAGCTCTGAACCCGCGCTTTGAGGCCGGAACCCTGATGTGCATGGCCGACCAGATCAATCATACCGGCGTCTCGCCGCTGACCGGCCCCAATTGCGCGGCCTGGGGGGAGCGCTTTCCGGACATGAGCGCGCCCTTTGATCCGGCCCTGCAGGCGCTGGCCCTGGAAACGGCGGGGGAGCTGGGCGTGCGCCTGGAACGCGGGGTCTATATAGGCGTGCACGGGCCGGAAATGGAAAGCCCGGCGGAAACGCGCATGTACCGCCAGTGGGGGGCCGACGCCGTGGGCATGAGCACCGTGCTGGAGGTCATCGCGGCGCGGCATCTGGGCCTGCGGGCGCTGGGCCTTTCCTGTCTTTCCAACAAAAATCTGCCGGACTGCATGACGCCCGTGCCCCTGGCCGAGGTTATTGCCGTGGCCGCCCGCGCCGGTGAAAATCTGGCCCGGCTGTTGCGGGCCTTGGTGACAAAACTCTGAAAAATGCGTACAAGGCAACGTTCTTTCAGCGCATAACGTTCCGGAGCGTCGGCGCAAAGGCGCGTGCGCGGCCCCCACGGCGGATCATTTTGTCCGCCGTTGTCATTTTCTTCTAATGTAAGGTTTTTCCATGCAGCAGAATGATTCTCTCCGCAATGTGGCCATCATTGCTCATGTTGATCACGGCAAGACCACGCTGGTGGACGCTCTTTTCAGGCAGAGCGGCGTATTTCGCGCCGACCAGCGCGTGGATGACCGCGTTATGGACAAAATGGATCTGGAACGCGAGCGCGGCATCACCATTGCCGCCAAAAACTGCGCCGTGCGCTGGAAAGGCGTAAAGATCAACATTATTGACACGCCGGGTCACGCGGACTTCGGCGGCGAGGTGGAACGCTCCCTGTCCATGGCCAGCGGGGCCATTCTGCTGGTGGATTCTTCGGAAGGGCCTTTGCCGCAGACCCGTTTTGTGTTGCGCAAAACTCTGGAGGCGGGTCTGCCCGTGGTGGTGGTCATCAACAAGATCGACCGCAAGGACGCCCGTCCCCAGGAAGTGCTCAACGAAATCTACGACCTGTTCATCGACCTGGGGGCCAGCGAGGAGCAACTGGAATTTCCCGTGCTCTATGCCATCGGACGCGCGGGCGTGGCCATGCGCAATCTCGACGACCCGCAGGAAGACCTTTCCCCGCTGTTTGAAACCATTCTGGGCAGCCTGCCCGGCCCGTGCCATGACCCCGAGCAGCCTTTTCAGATGCTGGTGGCCGATCTGGATTATTCGGACTATCTGGGGCGGCTGGCCGTGGGCCGCATCATGCACGGCAGGGTTTTCGCCAAGGAAGCCCTGGCCTGCATGGGCGAGAACGGCGCGGCCCGGCCCCTGCGCGCCACCCGGCTTCAGGTCTACGACGGCTTGCAGCTTGCCGAGGTGGATGAGGCTCAGCCCGGCGACATTGTGGTTCTGGCGGGCATTGAGGATGTGACCATAGGAGACACCATCTGCACCCGCGAAAGCCCGCGCGCTCTGCCGCGCATTCGCGTGGACGAACCCACCGTGGCCATGCGTTTCGGCATCAACACCTCGCCCCTGGCCGGGCGCGAGGGCAAAATTGTGCAGAGCCGCGCCATTCAGGACCGTCTGGTCAAGGAAAGCCTGCGCAATGTGGCCATACGCGTGGAGGAAACCGCGGACCGCGACGCCTTTCTGGTCAAGGGCCGAGGCGAATTTCAGATGGCCATCCTCATTGAGACCATGCGCCGGGAGGGCTTTGAACTGTCCGTGGGACGGCCCGAAGTCATCCTGAAAAAGGACGCCGCCGGCAAAACCCTTGAGCCCATTGAGCGCCTGTATGTGGACTGCGACGAGGTTTTCATGGGGGTAGTCACGGACAAGCTGGCCCAGCGCAAGGGCCGCATGCTCAACTGCATCAATAACGGTACGGGCCGGGTGCGCCTGGAATTTTCCGTGCCGTCGCGCGGGCTGATCGGCTATCGTGACGAATTTCTCACGGATACCAAGGGCACGGGCATCATGAATTCCTATCTGGAAGGCTATGAGGAATGGCGCGGTGACTTTCCCACGCGTTTTTCCGGCTCCATCGTGGCTGACCGCGCCGGTGTGGGCGTAGCCTACGCCCTCTTCAATCTGGAGCCGCGCGGCACGCTCTTTGTGGAGCCTGGCGACCCGGTGTACGAAGGCATGATTGTGGGTGAGCACAACCGTGATAACGATATTGACGTTAACGCCACCAAGGAAAAGAAACTCACCAATCTGCGCGCCGCGGGCAAGGATGAGAACGTCATCCTCACGCCGGTGAAAAAGATGACTCTGGAGCACGCCCTGCATTTCGTGCGCGAGGATGAGCTGGTGGAAGTGACGCCCCAGTCCATCCGCCTGCGAAAGGCTGAGCTGTCCTCCCTGCGGCGCTATCAGATGGCGGGCAAGGCCGCCAAGAACAAGGCCTGAGCGCCCGTCGGGCGCACGGCGGCTGTCCTTTTGCGGGACGCGCTGCCGGAACGCAGGATAACGCCCTGTCGGATGCCGGCGGGGCGTTTTTGCATCCTGAACCGTCCCCGGCGTGCTGTGTGCCCCTCTGTGACGATGCAATGCGCGCGTTCCCGCAGTCGGCCTTTACAGATGCGCACCGGCTGAAGTAGAAACAGTCATGCTCAAGCGGAAAATACTACTGGCGTATGCTGTGCTTGCGCTTCTGACCTGCGGCATGCGGCCGGACATCCTGGCGGCGGAACGGAAAAGCGAACAGCAGGTAGTGGCCGCCGGAAAGGGGGACAAGACGCCTGCCCGAAAAAAGAAGGGGCTGCGTGGTTCGGCCTGGGCCTTTGGCCAGTCCTGCGACCGTGATTCGGCCATCTGGCGGCAAGGCGCGTCGGTGCGGAATCTGCAAGCAAGGGCCGTGGGCGGGAAGAAGGCCATGAATACCACGCCGGGCATTGACAATGCCCTTAGCGCGGCGAGCAGAAACAACAAGAAGTCAAGGAACGGCCTGGGCTTCAGGGTGGAGAATGAAGTTTCCACCTGGCGGGAGCGTCTGCCGGCGGAGGGCGCGCGGCCCGACGAGTGCCCGCCTCTGGAAAAACGTCATGTAGTGCGGGCTTTCGCGGATGTGGAAGCCGGCGATGATCTGAGCATCAGCGTGGGGCCGGAGCTGATTCTGAAAGAGGAACAGAACCGGGAGCGCAACGCCGGCAACAATCAGCCGGATTCGGCCCTGGGGCTTGGCATGCAGTTCAAATTTGATTTCTAGGGCATTTATCTGATGAAATCAGATAAAGAATGCCTGTTGGCCGCGCAAGCGGACAAGCGCGCCGGGTGAGCGGAAAAACCACGTTTTTCCACGAAATGACGGTGGCAAACAGATTGAAAATTTACATTTTCAGCAGTCTCTCTTGCCGGAGCCTTGGCGTGACGCATGCGCTTCGCTTGTTCCGTATCTCGTATTTGCGCCCTTCCTGCAGGGACTGCCCTCAGGGATTCTGGGCCAGAATCAGCTCCACTTCATCCACGCTCAGCCCGGCATTGCGGGCGATCTGGCGGCTGGAGAGGCCCTTGCGGCGACCGTTGAGGATGAGTTCACGCAAAAACTGCGGCGAGCGGCAGATGCCCTCGGCCTGTCCCAACAGGCGGCGCAGTTCCTGAGCGCGTTCTTCCAGCTTTTCGTCCAGGCTGCGCAACTCGGCCTGACGCTGGGCGAAGGTGGCCACAATTTCCCGCTCCAGACGGGCGTTCATCTCAATGCGGGCCAGCAGATTTTCCTGATTGTCCTGCAAGGTGCTGAGCAGCCCTTCAGAGCGGCGCAGGCGCAGGTAAAAGAAGAGCACCCCGCCCAGAATAATCAGTTCCAGCAGGGACAAGGCAATAATCAGCGTGAAAAAAAGAGTGTCGTTCATACCTTGACGTTCAGCAGATTACCCACCAGTGGCGAGCAAGAGGGCGGTTCATCGTTTTCGGCTTCGCGCAACGGAGGTCGCTTGCGGCGGCGGCTGCCGAAATTCGCGCTGTTGCCGCGCCCGTCGGGTGAGATATTGGGGCCTTCGGTTTTTTCCGTTTTTTCAATCTGTTGCTGTTCCTGCCGGGCCATTTCGGCGGCCAGCACGCGCGACATGGCCAGCGAGGCCTGCGGGGCCACCACTGCGGCATTGGCCAGGGGCGCGGCCAGACCCGTCTGAGCGTAGAGCACGGCCATGGTGGCGTCAATGCTCATGGCGATTCCCCGGACGTTCTCCGGAACGTCCTCATTTGGGTGACAACTGTTCCTTACTCATTCAGATAACTCTCAAACAGAATATCTTCAATCTTGCCCTGGGTCAGATAGTCGTTGAGCACGGCGGTCAGATCCTGCTTGATGGCCGTGGCGTTCCTGGCGTCCGTGAGGTACGCGCTGCTTTTGCTGCGCAGATAGTAATAGATGGCGTCACGCAGGGAAATCATCTTGTGGTCCATTTCCTTGCCCAGGCCATTGTGTTTGCTCAGGGTGGAAAATTTGCAGATCAGGAAGCGGCTTTCCCCCCGGGCGTCGGTGCTGGGCACCACAAAGGGCGCAAACTCCTTGATGTGCTCGGTCTCAGGCTGTGTGGCGGGCTTGGAAGGCACCACGACGACCTCAGGCGCGGGAGCTTCGGGCGGGGGGGGCGGCGGCGTGCGCAGAAGCCACCAGGCCGCCACGCCCAGAACCAGCAGCAGCGCCGTGCCGGCCATGATGATCAGCTTTTTTTTCTTGTTGCTGTTCCGGGCGGATGGGTCACTGTCGGGCAGGGTGGGAACGTCGCTCTCCTGCACGGCAGGCGTTTCCTCTTTCGGCGCCTGCAGAAAGGGAGCGTCGTCCAGATCCAGCTCTACCTTGGTCTGGACGGGGTCGGCTCCCTGGCGAACCTGCACGTCTTCCTTGGGGGGAGCTTTGAGATCGGTTTCATCTGCCACGAGTATACTCCCGGATAGCCCGAAAAGCTGCGGGACTTCCCGCATTGCCGCGCAAAAACACCCTCTGCCGCCGCAACGCCGCTGCTCTGAACGCTGTCAGGCAACGCGCCGCGGGGCGTGGGCCGTGGAAGTTGCGCGGGCCGGAGAAAGTGCCGGCGGCCCCTTGAGATAAATACGGCCCGTGCCGCGTTACGGAAAAATCTTGTCGATTTTCTGCTTCATGGTGTCGGCGGTGAACGGCTTGACGATGTAATTGGACACCTTGGCCTGCACCGCTTCGATGATGTTTTCCTGCTGGGCCTCGGCCGTGACCATCAGAAACGGAATCTCGGCAAACTGTTCGCTGTCGCGCACCTTGCGCAGCAGCTCAATGCCGGTCATCTGGGGCATATTCCAGTCCGAAACGATGAATTCTATTTTTTCACGGTTGAGTATTTCCCAGGCCGTGGTGCCGTCGTCGGCCTCTATCACGTTGGTAAAGCCGAGCTGGCGCAGAATGTTGCGCACAATGCGGCGCATGGTGGAAAAGTCGTCTACAATGAGAACGCGCATATCGGGATTGTAAGGCATGATGAATACTCCTTCGTGTAGTCCGGGCGAAGCGGCGGAGCACGGGCGCGCTCATGCCGCTTCGCAAAATTTGTCTGTGCGTTTTCGCTACATTTCCGCAGAGTCGCCGTACAGGCTGACGAACTCTTTGCGCAGACGGCTCAGGGCCTGTGAATGCAACTGTGAAACGCGGCCTTCGGTAATGCCCATAATTTCAGCCGTTTCACGCATGTTCAATTCGTCTGTGTAGTATAGGGAGAGTACCAGCTTTTCTCTGGGCGTCAAGCGTTCAATCAGCGGCGCCACGCGTTCCACAAGCTCGCGCATGGCCGTATTGCTGTATGGTTCGCCGCCGCTTTCCGGTCCCTCGCCGGCCAGGGTGTCCTGAATGGCGTCCAGAGAAAGCCACAGCTGGTTCTGGAGGGCTTCCAGCCCCTGACGCACGTCGCGCAGCTCCAGCCCGGTGATATCCTGGAGTTCTTCTTCAGTGGCCTGGCGGCCCTGTTCGTGCTCCACCTTGCGCATGGCCTCGTCCAGCACGCGCACGCGCTGGCGCAGGGAACGGGGGAACCAGTCCAGCCGCCGCAGTTCGTCCAGCATGGCCCCGCGGATGCGGTTTTCCGCGTAGGTTTCAAAGCGGATGCCCAGCTGTGGCCGGAATTTGCCGAGAGCTTCCATCAGTCCGAGCGTGCCGGAGCTGATCATTTCGCTCAGCTCCACGCTGCGGGGCAGTTTGGCCTTGAGCCGTAATGCCAGAAAACGGATCTTGGGCGCATAATGGCGGACCACATCTTCCTGTTCAGCCGGGGAGAAATCTTCCCAGACTGTGGCGCCGGTTTCAAGCGCTTCCCAGGGGCTTGCCTCTTGTGCCTGCGCTGTGCCGGTTTTCATGTGTCGTTCCTTTCCGATTCATTCCTCTTTTTCAGGCATGCCCGTATGCCTGAACTGTTGCCGCCGTTCTTCGTCCGCCCGGCCGGACGACAGAGAGATAACCCTGTTTGAAATTAATGCAAGTCACATTCTATCCGCGGAACAGCAGTTTCTTCCAGAAAAATTTGATATTGCCGTCCAGATTTTCCGGAGCGTCCCAGGCGGCGATGTCTCTGGCCAGTTGCAGCGTGGCCTTGGCGGCCGGACTCTGGGGATCGCTCATGCAGAAGGGCTTTTGCTGCACCACGGCCTTGCGCACGCCCGTGTCGCGCGGAATCACGCCCACCAGATCCAGCGAAACGCCGCTGAGGAAGGTGTCGCAGGCCTGGTGCAGGCGAATGAACATGTCCCTGGCGGTCTTGTGATCCGGCGCCATATTGACGCAGACCTTGAAATGCTCCACCCCGTGGGTGAGCTTGAGCACCTTGATCAGGGCGTAGGCGTCGGTCAGCGAGGTGGGTTCGGGGGTGAGCAGCACCAGGCGTTCCTGAACAGCCATGTTGAAATAGAGCACATTGTCGTTGATGCCCGCGCCGGTATCCACAATAAGGTAGTCCAGCTCGTCCTCCAGTTCGCCCACGGCTTCCAGCAGTTCCAGCTTTTGGCCGGTGGAGAGGGTGAGCATTTCGCTCATGCCCGACGAGGCCGGAAGAATGTCAAAACCGTAGGGCGTGGGAAAGAGAATTTCCCGCAGGAGCGCGCCCTCGTGGAACAGGTGAAACAGGTTTTTCCGCGGGGTCAGGCCCAGCAGCACGTCCACATTGGCAAGACCCAGGTCGGCGTCGATCAGAGTCACCCGCTTGTTGAGCTGGGCCAGGCAGAACGCCAGGTTGACCGAAAGATTGGTCTTGCCGACGCCGCCCTTGCCGGAAGTGATGGAAAATACCAGTGGGAATGTGCTGCCCATCTGTCTGCTCCGTGTCTGTTGCATATTTCGGAACCGGCGTTCCTGTCAGGCCGCCTGGCCGGGAATTTGGCGTTTGAAGATAAGCCGCCAGATCAGTGATTCCGTGGCCGGGGCAAGGCTTTCCTTGAGTTCCGCGCCGAAGGACAGCGCCGAAACCGGCAGGCCGGCCGCGCAGGCCACGTTGACGATGCTGCCGAAACTCACCGCCTCGTCCAGTTTGGTCCAGACCAGACTGCCCGACCCCTCGCACTGATAGCGCTGTAAAAATTCCTGTGTCTGAAGGGCGCTGCAAAAAGGCGAAAGCACCAGATGGGTGGCGGCCTCCTCCATGCCCGGCTGATCCAGCCCCATCTCGGTTCGCCATTGGGCGAGCGTCTGCCCGCGCGCCAGGCCGGGCACATCCACAAATACCGCGCGCGCGTCGCTGGCTGCCGCCAGGGCGTATCCCATGCTTTCCTTGTCGGAGGCTTCCAGATACGTGAAATTGGAAAGCTCGGCCCAGTGGCGCAGGGTCAGACGACCGTTGCCGCGCAGGCAATCGGCGTTGATGAAGACGATGCGCGCTTCCGGCTCGCTCTTGCGCAGGTGCAGGGCGAAGCGAAGCGCCGTGGTGGTCTTGCCGAAACCGAAAGGCCCCACCAGCAGATGCACGCGCTGGCTCCAGTGCGCCGAACCCCAGGCCTTGACCGGCACCATGCTGCAAAGACATTCCAGCACCGAAGCGCCGGGCGCGGCCAGCAGACGCTTGTACAGATCCACGGCCACGGCGTCGGAAACGCCCTCCCGCTGCAAATACTCCAGAGCCACGCGCTGCCGGGGAGTAAGGCGTTCCATCTGAATGGCGGGCTTCATCAGAGCGAAAAGCTGATCCTTGATCTGCATCCACTCCTTGTGCCATTCGCCCCAGCCGCTGGGCACGCCCGATGCGTTTTCCTCCGGAGCCTGCCGCTCAAGTCCGGCCGTGATTTCATGCTGGACCACGCCGTTCTTGCGGTAGGTGCGGTTGCCCAGAATGACGGCCTCTGGCCCCATTTCAATTTTGACCTGGGCAAGAACCTCTTGCGATGTGGCGCCGGTGAATGTTTTTACCTGCATGGTCCGTTCCTTTGCCTTGCGACGCGTGGGCCGCCGGTTGTCGCCTGTGCGCGCCGCCGGGCATGTCGTTTGTCTGACGGCGAATGGGGCTATGCAAAATGGAGGCCAAGACAGAAATATTTTTTCCGGGCGGGACTTGCCCCAACGCTGTTTCTGAACAGCACACGAGCGGCGCGATTCTGAAAAGCAGGCTATGGTGCATATTTCTTTTGTATGATTTATACAAAAAACTATAGTATACTTGTATATAAAATATTTGTCAAACTTTTCTGATATAAAGAAAAAGATTCAAATTTTTGGACATTTCAAAATAAATTTTTTTTTCTGAAAATAAATTAGATGCTTACTGAAAAAATTATTTGAATCGTTATAGATTTTTTCTAGACATTGGGCGGGTCGTGCGCATTTTACCCCTTGCAAAGTTTAAAAAGTGGGCATAAAACGCACTTAGAAATTCATGACAATCTAGCCAAGGAAGGCGAAAGACAAAGGCTGTCGGGAGAGGAAAATGGAGATAGGTAATATTGCTGGTGGGTATGGGCAGCGCTTGGAGGAGATAAGCCTTAAACGCACGTCGGGCGCCGCTTTTGCAGGTTTCAAACAGAACAATATGGCGACCAGCGCGGCGGCGAATCCTGACTTTTCTGTTCAGGACGAGAAGCTGTTCAGTAAAGAATCTCTTTCGTATCTCTCAGATCAGGAGATAAGCTTTTTTAATAATCAGGCCAGCGCGGCGGCGCAGTATTCAAAATATGGTAAAAGCATAGGACAAATGAATGTCCACTCATCTTTGAATATCCATATATGATATGATTTCTTCGTTATGAAAAACGGGCAGGGATCTGTATTCAATTTCTCTGCCCGTTTTTATTGGGTTTCCCAGTTCATAAAGGTAGCGGCATGCAGACTGCTGAACAATTGAGCGCGTTGCTTGCAGCGGCCGGGGAAGCACAAACTACGGCTGCCGAATTTCAGGTGGCCGCACGTCGGGTTCTTGCCGATCTTCCCGCACAAATCAATGAAGCCACACAGAGCGTCAGACGCGAAACCAGGCGTATTGTGGTCATCGGCATGGTTTCCGTGTTCACTGCGGCGCTGGTCATTGCCCTTCTTATCTGGGGCGGGCTGACATGGACGACGGCTGAAATCCGCGCGGAAAAACGGGTTCTGCGCGCGGAGCTTGAGGCCTACAAGGCTGCGCGCAATGAAATGTTCGCGCAGACGGGCGGGCTGTATGTGACCACCCTGCCCGGCACAGGACGGGTGCTCGTATTCCCGCCGCACTACCGTTTGCTGAAGTTGACGGATGGACGGCGGGCTTTTGTTCTGGAACAGATTCCGTAAGGTTCGCGTTTTCCTTCAGTGATATGCCGCTTGCGGCATGTCTTGGGGCGTGGCCTGTGCAGGCAAGGGCTTTTCGTACAGTGCTTCCGCGCGTCATGACCATATTTTGAATTGGAGAAGGTATGTCTTTCGCCAAGTTTCAGGAAAAGCAAAAACAAAACAAGCAAAAAGGCGTTTTGCACGAGTTCTTTACCAAGAGAAACGGACAGTTCCTCTGCCTTTCGGAAGATCAGACATTCATGTCTCTTCTGCGCGCCATGATCAAGGAGCTTGCCGTCAAGGGCGCTGACAACATTGTAACTATTCCGTCGCCCACCAAAGCCTTGAAAATGATAAGCGATTCTTTCTCGCAAAAAAGAACGCCGGCGCTTTTTATTGAGAATGTGCTGAGTGGTACGGGCGAGACCAGCTTTCTTATCAGGCAGTTTCGTGACGCCTTTCCGTCGCTCAAGATTTTTCTGATGATTTCCTCGGCGGACAAGGGGCGCATCATGCTGGCCTATGAGGCGGGCGTGGACAATTGCCTGCTCAAGCCCATCAGCGGCGTTGATCTTGTGGAAAAGGCCTCGGTCACGCTCAAGCCGCCGAGCGCGATCCGTCAGTTGCTGGACACGGCGCGCAGTCTTCTTACCAGAAACAGCGATTCCGAAGCCCTGAAAATAACCCAGAAGGTCTTGCAGGTTAAACCTGACAGCGCCTCGGGCTATGTGGTCATGGGCGACGCGCTCAGACGATCCGGCGACGACGACAAGGCGCAGATGGCCTATGAGCGCGCCTCCAGATACAATGAAAGCTATATGGAGCCCTTGCAGAAAATGGCCGACCTGGCCAAGGAGCAGGGGGATGCCGGGCGGCAGCTGGAATACCTCAAGCGTCTGGACGCTCTTTCGCCCCTGAACTGCCAGCGCAAGATGGAAATGGCCGAACTCAAGATGTCCATGGGCGACATGGACGCGGCCAAAGAACTGTTTGATACCGCCCTCAGCCGCACATACAAGGATGCCGTGCGGCAGGTGGCGGCCATGTCGGAAAAAATCGCCACCACGCTGCAAGACGTGGATCCCGTTCAGGCTGAAAAGTATCTGCGCAAGGCCCTGGCCCTTAAAGAGGACGACCTGGGCCCCGACGACCTCAGCACATTCAACCAGCTCGGCATATCGTTGCGCAAGCAGGGGCGCTGGCTGGATGCGGTCAAGGAATACAAGCGCGCCTTCAGCCTCGCGCCCAATTCCGATGTGCTGCATTACAATATCGCCATGGCCTATGCCGAAGGGGGCGATTTCAAGACAGCCAATCACATGATGCTCAAGGCATTTTCGCTCAATGCCGCTTTGCCCAATTCTTCAGCGACCATAGCCTATAATATGGCCCAGGTGTTCATTAAGGGCTATGCGCAGGCCAAGGCGGTGCGCTGCCTGGAAATCGCCCTGGAGCTCAGGCCCGATTTCGCTGAAGCGCGCGAACTGTTGGCGCAGGCCAATGAGATGAACAACGCGGAGCCGCAGCAGGCTTGAACGGCGCGGCCCTTGGCCGCCCAAGGCGCAGTAGTGCCGTGTACGGCAGAAGGCGAGGAGGGAGCATGAACGCGCACATCCGTTTTGACCGCGACGCTCTGGAGCTGCACCTGCTGGATCAGCGCCTGCTGCCCGCAGAAGAGGCGGACTTTGTCTGCCGCACGCCCGCGGAGGTGATAACGGCCCTGCAAGACATGGTGGTGCGCGGCGCGCCAGCCATCGGCGTCACCGCCGCCTGGGGCTGCGTCCTGGCCGTGGCCGTGGCCGATGAAGACGCGGGCTGGCAAGAGCGTCTGAGCGCCGCGCTGGAGCATATTGCGCGGGCCAGACCCACGGCCGTCAACCTGCGTTGGGCCGTGGAGCGCATGCGCGCTTGCTGGCGCGCCGCCGGGGAACTGAGCCGCGCGGCCCTGCTGGAACGTTTTCTGCGCGAGGCCCAGGCCATGCAGGACGAAGATGTGGCCGCCTGCAAGGCCCTGGGCCGCTTCGGCGCGGCCTGTCTGGAGGACGGGGATACGGTGCTTACCCACTGCAATGCCGGCGCGCTGGCCACGGCGGGCTATGGCACAGCCCTGGGCGTGATTCGCGCCGCGGTGGAGCAGGGCAAGCGCATCCGGGTCATTGCCGACGAAACCCGGCCCTTTTTACAGGGCGCGCGCCTCACGGCCTGGGAACTGCAACGGGACGGCATTCCCGTCAGCGTGGCCTGCGACAATGCCTGCGCCCTGCTGATGCAGAAAGGCCTTGTCCAGCGCGTGGTAGTGGGCGCGGACCGTATCGCGGCCAACGGCGACGCGGCCAACAAGATCGGCACCTTCGGCGTGGCCCTGCTGGCGCGGCATTTCGGCATTCCCTTCTATGTGGCCGCGCCGCTTTCGACCATCGACCCCCAGACCGTTGACGGCGCGGCCATTCCCATCGAGGAGCGCCCGGCCGGGGAAGTGACCCACATGGGCCAGCGGCGCGTGACGCCTCCAGATGTGCCGGTATACAACTTTGCCTTTGACGTGACCCCGGCGGCGCTGATCAGCGGCATTGTCACCGAGGCGGGCGTGCTGCGGTCGCCGTACGGCCCGGCCATCAGGGCCGCCCTGGCTGAGTCCCGCCCATGAGGGAGCTTGTCCTGCTGGTGGAGCCGTTCCGGGAGCCGTCCGCTCCTTCGCCGGAACAGGTCATCGTCCACTGGAGCGCCTGGGACGTGGCGGAAGGCCGCATTTCCCTGCCCGCGCGTCTGCATGCCGATCTCCTCTCCATCCGCGCCGAGCACATGGCCTGGGCCTATGAACTGGGCCGACTGCCCGTGGGCCGCAAGGAAACGCAGGCCAGGCTCAAGGCCGGCGCAAACCTTTCCATGTGGTGGTGCTCCCTGCTGTACGAGCGCCACCCCAAGATGACGCCCAGCCTTCACACCATCTACAAATTGCGCGCTCTGGAACGCCTCATGGACGAGCGGGGCTTCACGGCCCTGCGCCTTTGCGGCGGGGACGGCGTTCTGCGCCATACCCTGGCGGATTTCTGCGCCGCTTCGGGCCGCCTGTTTGTGGAGTTTCACGAGCCGGGGCTGCGCATGGCGCGCGCGCAAAGTCCGTTGCGGCGTGTGTACAACGCCTGCCCCGCGCCCCTGCGCGCGGCGCTTCGTTATGCGCACTGGTGGTGGAGCGTGCGGCGCAGACTGCCCGGCCTGCGCAGGCGTGCGGACAGCCTGCCCGCGCCGGCCACGGGCCGGCAGGCCGCCACCATTGCCACCTATTTTCCCAATGTGGACATGCAGGCCGCCGCTGAAGGCCGTTTCCGCTCCCGTTACTGGGAAACGCTGCACGACGCCCTGAATGAGCGGGCGCAAGGTGAAGGCGGGCAGTTCGTGCGCTGGCTGTTCATCCGCTTTCCCGCGCCCCAGTTCAGTTTTGCCCGCTGCCGCGAGCTGCGTGACCGCTTCCGTCAGGAAGGCCGGGACGGCCTTTCCTTTCATTATCTGGAAGAATTTCTGCATCACGGCGATCTCTGGGCGGCCCTGTGGCGGCATCTGCGTCTTTGCTGGAGCAGCCTGCGTCTGGAAAAGCATGTGCGGCCGGCCTTTCACTTCGCCGGTTCCCGGCTCAATTTCTGGGCCTACGCCAAAGCCGACTGGGCCGAATCCTTCCGGGGCTGGCGCGGTCTGGAGCGCTGCCTCCAGGACCGGGCTTTCCGGCGCTATGCGCGTTGGGCCGGGCCGCAACGCTGGACCTTGTTCCCGCTGGAGAACTGCCCCTGGGAGCGTATGCTGACCCAGGCCATGCACGAGGCCCACGGCCAGGAAGGCGGGCCGGTGATCGGCGCGCAGCATTCCACCATCCGGCCCACGGATTTCCGTTATTTTGACGATCCGCGCACCTTCAGCGCGCCGGATTGCGCGCTTTTCCAGCCTGACGCCGTGCGCGCAAACGGTCGCTCCGCCTGTCGGCAGTGGCGGGCGGCGGGCATGCCGCCCCAACGCCTGGACGCAGTGGAAGCCCTGCGGTATCTTTATCTGGCCGGCGCTCCGTTGCGGGTCGCAGGCCCGGCCCCCGCGACCGCCAGACGGCTGCTGGTTCTGACCAGCTTTTTCAGTGACGAAACCGAGGCCCATCTGGCCTTGCTGGCGCGCGCCGTGCATGCCGGGCTGCTGGAGGGGTGGGAACTGGCGGTCAAGCCGCATCCCTATCTGCCGGTGGCCGACCGGCTGAGCGCGCTTCTGGGCCGTCGCATGAAGGGCGTGCGCCTGGCGGATGGACCCATTGCCGATGAACTGCGGCCCGGCGTGCTGGTCTGGGCTTCCAATTCCACCACCGCGGCTCTGGAAGCGGCGCTCAGGGGGCTGCCGGTCATGGTCATGCGGCCCGGCGACGATTTTGACCTCTGCCCCTTGCAGGATGTGCCGGAGCTGCCGCGCACCGGCAATCTGGAAGATGTGCGCCTGGCCCTGGCCACGGCCGCGCCGCTCAATCTGCCGCCCGACTATCTGGAGCTGAACCCGGCCCTGCCGCGTTGGCGGCGTCTGCTGGGCCTGTAGGGCCGGCAGCGGCGCGAAGTCCAATATGCCGAAAGGCGCGGGCAGGCGTTTTTTGCGTGCCGGAAACGGCATTGCAAACCTCCCTGATCCCCGCCGCCACAAGCATAAGGCCCGTCCGTCCGCGCAAGCGGATGAACGGGCCTTATGCTTGTGGCGGCGGGGGATGTTATTCCGCGTTTACCGTGCCCACGGACTGAAGGCGGATGTCCGAGGGAATTTCCGCCTGCGAAATCACGGGCACCGTAGGCAGAAAGCGGGTGATCAACTGCGCCAGATGCGGTCGCACAACGGGGCTGGCCAGAATTACGGGCTGCCCGTCGGTGTTCACGGCATTTTCCACGGCGGCGTTGATGTTCTGCATCAGGCGCTGGGCCGCCGCCGGATTGAGGGAGAGGAAGCTCGCGCCGTTGTCGGTCTGACGAATGCCTTCCTGCACCATGCGTTCGGCGTTGCCGTTGAGGGTCAGCACGGGCAGCACGCCCTGACTGTCCAGATAGGGCCGCACAATGGAGCGGGAGAGTTTTTCGCGCACATATTCGGCCAGCATGTCCGGATTCTTGACGCTGCCGCCAAAGTCGCCCAGGGTTTCCACAATGGTCAGCATGTCGCGGATGCTGACGTTTTCCCGCACCAGAAGCTGCAAGACCTTCTGCACGCTGCCCAGGGAGAGCGTGCCGGGCACCAGATCCTCCACGGCCTTGGGCGAATGCCTGGCCAGGGTGTCCAGCAGGCCCTGGACGGCCTGGCGGTCCAGAAAATCGGCCAGATGGCGCTTGAACACTTCCGTCAGGTGGGTGGCAATGACCGTGGCCGGGTCCACCACCGTATAACCGGCCAGCATGGCCTCTTCGCGCTGGCTGTCCGGAATCCAGAGGGCAGGCAGGTTGAAGGCGGGCTCGCGGGTTTCGATGCCGTTGATGCGCGTGGTCACATTGCCGGGGTCCATAGCCAGGAAGTGATCCACCAGAATTTCCGCCGAGGCCACCTGATTGCCCTTGATCAGCAGGGAATACTGGCCGGGCTTCAGTTGCAGGTTGTCACGCAGGTGCAGGGAGGGGATGACCACGCCCATATCCAGAGCGAACTGCCGCCGGATGGAGCGGATGCGCGCCAGCAGGTTGCCGCTCTGTTCCTCGTCCACCAGGGGGATCAGGCCATAGCCCACTTCCAGTTCCAGGGTATCCAGGGGCAGCAGGGCCTGCACCTCTTCGGGCGTGTCCGCCGTGGCCGTGGACTTGCCCGCGCTCTTGCCCTTGGCGTTCTTTTTGCCGCTCTTTTCGTCCTCTTCCTCGTTTTTGGCGCTCAGGCGCGACACCAGGAAGAGCAGGATGGAAAGCACCAGAAAAGGAATGCCTGGCAGGCCGGGCACCAGGGCAAAGACCAGCAGCACGGCGGAAACCATCTTCAGGGCATGGCTGTTGAAGGTGAGCTGGGCCAGAAATTCCTCGCCCATTTTGGCTTCGGAGGCGGCGCGCGAAACCAGCAGGCCCGTGCCCGTGGAAACGATGATGGACGGAATGGTGGACACCAGACCATCGCCTATGGTCAGCAGGGAATAGGTGGTCAGGGCGGAGTTCCAGTCCATGTCTTTCTGAACCACGCCGATGATGATGCCGCCGATAAGGTTGACCAAGGTGATCAGCATGCCGGCGTTCACGTCGCCTGACACGAATTTGCACGCGCCGTCCATGGCGCCGTAAAAGTCGGCCTCCTTGCGCAGGGCGTGGCGGCGGTCATTGGCTTCCTGTTCGTCAATGAGCCCGGCGTTGAGGTCGGCCTCAATGGCCATCTGCTTGCCGGGCATGGCGTCCAGGGTGAAGCGCGCGGCCACCTCGGCGATGCGCGTGGTGCCCGCGGTGATGACGGTCTTGTTCAGGATGAACATGATCATAAAGATGACGCCGCCCACCACATAGCTGCCGCCCACCACAAATTCGCCGAACGAGCGGATGACGCTGCCCGCGGCTTCCGCGCCCATGTCGCCGTTGAGAAGAATCAGACGGGTTGACGCCACGTTCAGGGCCAGACGCAACAGGGTCGTCACCAGCAGCAGGGAAGGAAAGATGGTGAACTCCAGGGGCGAAGTCATGAACATGGTGGTGACCAGCACCAGCAGCGAGATGGAAATGCTCACGCAGAGCATGATATCCAGAAAGAAGGTGGGCAGCGGCACCAGCATGACGAACAGGATCACTACCACGCCTGCCGCCAGCATGATTTCGCCGTTTTTGGAGAAACGGCTGTAGTCTATTTGCGGAAGTCCGGTCGTCGCCATTTTTCTGACACCTCATTGTTCTGTGCTGCGGCCGGGGCCGCCAGGGGGAAAAACCTAGTACTGCCGCACGCTGGGCTTGAGCTTCCAGATGCTGGCCAGCAATGTGGCCACAGCCTTGTACAGCTCTTCAGGAATCATGTCGCCCACGTCCACAGCCTTATACAAAGCGCGTGCCAAGGGCACGTTTTCGCGGATGGGCACATTGTGTTCGCGGGCCACGGCCTTGATTTTTTCAGCCAGATGATCCGCGCCCTTGGCCAGCACCACCGGGGCCGCGGCTTCCTGGGCGTTGTAGCGCAGGGCCACGGCTATATGGGTGGGGTTGGTCACCACCACGTCGGCCTTGGGCACGTCCTGTATCATGCGTTTCGTCATCACTTCCATCATCTTGCGGCGCTGCTGCCCCTTGATGACCGGATCGCCTTCAGCCTGCTTGCGCTCGTCCTTGACTTCGTCCTTGGTCATCTTCATGCCTTCGTTGTAGGCATAGCGCGATTGCCAGACGTCAAACGCCGTAATGGCCAGGATGGGCAGCAGGGCATAGTAGGCCAGCTTGAGGCCCATCTGGAGCATGTAGGCGGCCACGCCTTCGGGCGTGGCATAATACATGGGCAGAAAATTCTGATATTCCTGGTAGATGAGATAACCGGGAATCAGGGAAAGGATAACGGAAAACAGCAGGCTTTTGATGGTGCGCAGAACCGTCTGCGGCGAAAACATCATCTGTTTCAGGCCCTTGAGGACATTGAAGCGTTGCCACTTGGGCTTGAATATTTTTGTTGTCCAGAGCTTGCCCACCTGGATGCGCTGGGCCAGCAGGGCCAGAAAGCCCAGAAAAAGCAGGATGGGCAGGATGAGCCTGCACAGCTCCAGGGTCAGGTCGATGCTCAGGCTGTAGACGTCCTGGGGGTTGGGGTCGAATTTCCACGACTGGCTCAGAAAGCGCCGGAAAATGTCCTTGATGCCCTCGGACATGGGGCCCAGCCAGAGATAGAGGGCGATGAGCCCGCCTGTGAGGCTCACGGCTTTGCCCAGCTCCTGGGATTTGGGAACATTGCCTTCCTGACGCTGCTTGTTCCTGCGCTTGGGGGTGGCTTCTTCCGTTCTGCTGGGGTCTTGCTGCTTGCCGAACATAAGGGGATCCCGCGGGGCTTTTCGCTGTTGCGATTTTGGCTGTCAGCGGAGAGATAGCAAGAAGCGTGCCCAGCCTGTTCGGCGCGTTGCATTGACACCCTATGCCCGGCGACGTAAACTGCGCCCAGTTCTCATGTGTCGCCTTGTGAAGGAGGAGTCCGCCATGAAGAAATTTATGTTTCTCGCCGTCATTCTGTCTCTGGCCCTGGCTCTGCCCGTTCTGGCGGCCCAGCCGCCCGTGCCCGGCACGCCGCTGGAATTCAAGGGTTCCAGAAAAACCGTCATGTTTCCCCATGCCCCTCACGCAAAAGTGGAGTGCGTGACCTGTCACCACCTGGTACAGGGCAAGGAGAACTTCCAGAAATGCGCCACCGCGGGCTGCCATGACGACCTGACCGCCAAAAAGGGAGAAAAAAGCCTTTTCTATGTGGTACACGCCAAGACCGGCCTCAAGCAGCAGACCTGTCTGGAATGTCACACCAAGATCGTGGCTGAAAAGCCCGATCTGAAAAAGGATCTCACCGGCTGCGCCAAGTCCAGGTGCCACCCGTAGATCGGTGTGGCCGTTTTTTGTCAGGCGCTGTCCCCGCGGGCAGCGCTTTTTGCGTCTCTTTTCCCTGTCGCCCTGCGTTGCGTCCCCCGCCGGAAGCTTTTCCACGCAAATTTGCGTCTTTGCCTATAAGCTGATATGTCTCTTGTCGTTTCGAGAGAAGTTATTTCGTACTCCGCATGAAGCGCTCACGCGCTCTGTCAATCCCATGAGGTTCGCATGGTTGCCGAGAAGATTGCCGAGACTGATGAAGAGATCATCGATCTCACCGAGATTGATGAAGAAGTCATCGACCTCACCGAGCTGATAGACCAAAGCGGCGCGGTCGCGGCCGCTCCCGCGCCTGAAGAGGTCAAAGAGGAAGCGAGTTCCCCCATGCAAAGCCTTGATGAGGATCCGGCCAGGCAGGACGAGAAGGAAATCGACGCCTTGCTGGCCCAGATGGAAGCCCATGACGACGATCCGGAGGAACTTCTGTCTCCAGAGCAGGCCGCCGCGCCGAGCCACAAGGTTGACCCCAATGAGAAACTCGACATGTCGGGCATGGGGGATGTGGACAAACTGCTCAGCACGCTGGATATTCCGCCGCAGCCGCGTGAGCGGCATGTGGAGGCCGCGCAAAAGGCCGCTTCCGCGGATCTGGACAGCGCTGTGGACGATCTGCTCAACGCCAGAAGCGGTTCCGCGCCCAGGCCGCAATCCGAAACCATGCCGGATGCGCATGATCTGCCGACCGCCGCACCGCAGCCTGGGGAACAGACTTTTACTGACGATCTGGACGCCCTGCTGGCCTCCGATCTTGATGCGCCCGCGGCGCAGTCCGCTCCGGCCGCCGCGTCCGCCGCTCCGGCTCCGGATCTGGGAGATGACGTGGGCGATGATCTGGACGCGCTGCTGGACGATCTTGATCTGAACCCGCCGTCCGCGCCTGCCAGCGCGCCGCAAACGGCAAGCGCCGCCAAGGCTGCTCCGCAGGCCAGTCCCCGGACGCAGCCCGCTGCGGCTGCCGCGCCCGCCGCCGCTTCGGCTCCGGATCTGGGAGATGGCGTGGGCGATGATCTGGACGCGCTGCTGGGCGATCTTGATCTGAACCCGCCGTCCGCGCCTGCCAGCGCGCCGCAAACGGCAAGCGCCGCCAAGGCTGCTCCGCAGGCCAGACCCCGGACGCAGCCCGCTGCGGCTGCCGCGCCCGCCGCCGCTTCGGCTCCGGATATGGGAGATGGCGTGGTCGACGATCTGGACGCGCTGCTGGGCGATCTTGATCTGAACCCGCCGTCCGCGCCTGCCAGCGCGCCGCAAACGGCAAGCGCCGCCAAGGCTGCTCCGCAGGCCAGTCCCCGGACGCAGCCCGCTCCGGCCGCCGCGCCCGTTGCCGCTCCGGCCCCGGATCTGGGAGATGGCGTGGGCGATGATCTGGACGCGCTGCTGGGCGATCTTGATCTGAACCCGCCGTCCGCGCCTGTCAGCGCGCCGCAAACGGAACCTGAGACACCGGTCGTCCCGGAGGAGAACGCTGCTGAGATTGAGGCGGATCTGGCCGAGCTGCTGGAAAGCGCCATGCAGGAAGAGCCCGCCCCGGATGTGCAACCGGATGTGGCGGATACGACGGATCAGAGCGAGGCGGCAGTTATGGACGCAGCCCCCGACCTTGAAGAAAGTGAACCTGCTCTTTCCGGGGAGAATCCCGAAGCGGCGCCTGCTGGGTCAGAGGAGGCTGTTGCGGCGGAATTGCCCGTACCCCCGGTGGAAGATCCTTTGCTCCTGTCCGGCGAGGAGGAAAGCGCGCCCGCCGACGCAGAGCGGGACGCAGCCCCCGACCTTGAAGAAAGTGAACCTGCTCTTTCCGGGGAGAATCCCGAAGCGGCGCCTGCTGGGTCAGAGGAGGCTGTTGCGGCGGAATTACCCGTACCCCCGGCGGCCGCGCCCGCTGGCGAACCCGCCCCCGCAGCGGCGGAATCGGCGCAATTGACTGAACTGGCTGAACACAATGCTCGCCTGAGTGAGCATCTTCAGCGTTGCGAAAACGAACTGGCCGAGGCCAAAGCCCGCATTTCGACTCTGGAAAAGGCCGTGGCAACCCCCGCGGCTTCTCTGGAAGATCTGCTGCGCGAGGGTTCCTCTCTGCATGACCGTTTTGTGGCGCTGATCGCCTCCTCGGTGGGCCAGGCCCTGAAGGGCCTGGGCGCTCCCGGCCCGGATCAGGCGCTGGAGGAACGTCTGCACAATCTCAGCCTCATGAACAAAAGCGTCTCAGCGCGTCTGGACGCTCTGGAAAGCCGGCTGGACACGTTGGAACCCCACTTCAACCAGCAGGTGGACAAAGCCGCCGCTGCCGCGGCGGCGCGGATTCTGCGTGAGGAAATCGCCAAACTGGTTCAGGGCTAGCAAAAGACAAGCCTTATCGCCGTGTAAAACTGAGGCATTCAGACCACATGGCGCGAAACGGGATTTGACTGGCTGTACGCTGTTGCAGCCAGTCAAATCCCGTTTTTGCGAAGGCGCGGCATCAGAAAGAGCGCTTTCGGGGCTTGCCACAGATCCCGGGTCTTGCCTGAGCATCTGGCCGGAATTAGTATATATACGGCATCTGGCGGTTCGCCCGCGCAAAAGGGATGTCCTCGTTTCACACTTTCGGCACGGGAGCTTTCATGGAGATACAGGAAAAAAGACGTGAGCTTGAAGAAAACGCCGCGCGGCTGGCCGACGCCGCTGTGGAGAAAATAGCTTCCTTTCCCGGAGAGTACGCGCAGCACCAGCGGATTTTGTATGACCTGAAGACAGAGTTGGCGGATCTGGGCGCGTCGACGCGCGGCGCTGCCCTGCCCGACGAGCTCAGATGGCGGCTGGCCGGCGACATGCCGGACTTCTCCACCGAAACCCTGTACCAGAAGCGCTCTTCCCTCTGGGCTATGGGCGGCATTGTCTTCTTCGGCTATCTGCTGGGCGGCCTTTTGTCCACAGTGCTGGGCTGGCTGGGCATGGGCGGGGACATCATCCGGGTGGTCGCGGTCTGGGCCATGTTTTATGTTTCGGAATATCTTTCGGCTAATCCCGGAGCGCGTTTGCGGGTGCTGGCCTTTCTGGGGCTCGGAACCCTGGCGGGATTCGCCGCGGGCCTCATGTCGGGCATGCTGCGTCTGACCTCCTGGGCCGGCTTCAAGCGGGCGGTGTTCGGCAGCGGACAAGCCGCGCCGGGCCTGCTGAAACGCTGCTATCTGCTGCTGGGGGCCGCCTTTCTTTTTGTTTTTCTGTCCAAAAAGGTCACAGCCCTGGATGTAACGGCCTTCAGACATGCGTTGCGCCGGCAGGCGGCGGCGCGCATACGCTGGCTGCTCGTCTTTTTTGAGGAGCTGAACCGCCGCGACGCCGAACTGGCCGAGCTGAAAAACAGCTCCGGTTCTGGCGCGGATTCCATGAAATGCCCCAAAAAGGATTGCCTTCTTGCGCGGGATGTCATCGGCATGCTGGATAGCTTTGACGCGGACGCCAGGGCCTTTCTGGCCGAAAAGCTGGCCGCCGTGGGCTATGAAACGGATTCCGTCCGGGATGATTTTCTGATCTGGAACGGCGCGGAGCACGAAAAACTGTACGATATGGTGGGCCTGGTCAGGGAGGGGGACCGCTGCCGCGTTCTCAGGCGGCACTACCAGGCGGGCGGAAGGATCGTCCGGGGCTATGTGCAGCGGGACGCCGGGGAACAGGAGCCTTCACGGGAGCGCCCATGAAAACTATCGGCATTGATCTCGGCACCGCCAATACCTACCTTTATGGACGCGACAGCGCTTCGGCTGAACCGCTGCCGCTGATCCTGCCGCGCATCAGCGATGAAAAGGGCTGCATAGCCACAGTGGTGTTGTATGAGGACAGCAAGCCCCTGCTCATCGGCAACATCGCGGAAAGCGAATACTATGCCAACCGCGCCGCCATGCCCGCGCGCACGCTGCGCAGCCAGTTCAAGCCCGAAATCGCCCATGCCGACTCCGGGGCCATACTGTGGATGACCGATTTTCTGCGCCAGTTGCGCGCGGCGCTGCCCCAGGGCGTGCTGGAACCTGAAAGCCGCATTTATGTAGGCATGCCCTCCGGAACCAGGGAGGATTTCAGCCTCAATCTGTCCCGGTGCTTCACGCAGGCCGGCTGGCCCCGCCCCGCCTTTGTCAGAGAGTCGGACGCGGCCATGATTTCCTGCCTTCAGTCCGGGGTTCTGGACATTGACGATCTGGAAAACAGGGCGCTCATTCTGGATTTCGGCGGCGGAACCTGTGATTTCACCAGCCTGGAAAGCATGGATGTGCTTCAGAACGGCGGGGACCCCCTGTTGGGCGGGCGTCTGTTCGATGACCTGCTGTTTCAGGTGTTCTGCCGCGGCGATGAACTCTTCCGGCGGGACGCGCCCGGTTGCGGCTATGAATATTACCTGCACTGGATTCAGTGCAAGGCCGAAAAGGAGCGCTTTTCGGACGCCGTGGGCCTGGACGGGGCGGACGGGGTGAGCCTGCACGCCGTATGGCATGACGCCCGCGGCAACAGACGGGACGCCTATGTGCACAACTATACGCGCGAGGATTTCATCAGGGATGCGGAAAATTACGTCGCCACGGACAGTCTGCGCGCCATGCTCAGCCAGTATGCGGACAGGGGAGGCCTGAGCCCGCAGGCCAGGGATCTGCTGCAGGGCAGGCGCATCGGCCTGCTCTCCTGGTTCAAAAGCATTCTGGCCGGCATTGACGGTCGCCGGGATATGGCGAAAGTCATTCTCACGGGCGGCAGCAGCCGCTGGTTTTTCGTTCAGGATATGGTCGGCGAGCTTTTTCCCGCCGCCCGGTTGGCCATGAGCCGCCGCACCTATGAAGACATCGCCTACGGCCTGGCCCTCTATCCTGTCCTTGCCGAGTCGCATGCCGCGGCGCGGGCCCTTCTGGGTGAGAAAATCGAGGCCTTTGCGGCTCAGGCCTGCGAGGTGGCGCGCAACATCGTGGCCAAGCACGCCGCCTTTGCCGTGCGTCTGTGCACGGAGCGCATTGTGGACCGGGATATCATGCCCGTGCTGGAAGAGGCCCAGAAAGCGCGGAAAACCGTGGAGGAAGTGGAGCGGGCCTTTGTGGAAAACATCCGCAACGATACCGGGCTGATGGCCGTCATCAGGGAAAAGACCGAAGCCCTGCGCGAAGAAATCCAGTATGAATTGCAGCAGCGTTTCAGGGCCTGGCTGCGCCAGAACGGCGTTCCCCTGGCGCCGCGCTTTGAATTTCCCGCGCGGGCGCTCAGCAAGGACTTTTTCGACGCCGTCAGCGTCAAGGTATCACGTCTGGCTTTTCTGAACATCATGGATTTCATGGCTTCGGCGGTGTTGCCGGCCATTGCCGCCTATGCCGTGGCCGGGGCCATAGCGCACACGGGCGAGCCTGTTTCCGCCGTGCTGGGCGGCGGCGCGGCCTTTGCGGGCGTCTGGGGCCTGGGAAAAGTGGCCAAGGGCTTTTTGTGGAAGCGCAGGCTGCCCGGTTTTTTCCTCACGGAAAGCAACAGGCGAAAAATTGTGCAGAAAAACAAGGCCTATATTGAAGCGGCGCTGGGCAAGGCCTTTGCCGAGGTTCAGGCCAGCCTGGCGGATGATGCGGAACGCAGACTGCGCCGTGCCCTTGACGCCATGCTGTCCCGGCTGACAGTGCTGAATCAGGTGCGCTGCGCGCGACCGTAGAGGCCAGGGCTGACCAACTTAAGGCAGCCTTATTTTAAAGTGAATTGCCTTTGAAAAAGGCATTGGCTTTGGCCGGCGCGAGAGCGGATGGCCGCGACAAATGCGCCTGAAAATCACGTTTTTTCGCCAACGATCCCGCAGATATTCCTTGCATAGTTATGCAAGGAATATCTGCAAGTGGACGCTGGGGCCAGAAAGCCCTGGCCCGGCGGAGCCTCATGGCGTATGCTCCACCCCGCAACATTCAACTTTTTCGCTCAAGGCGGAGCAGGCATGAAAGAAAGCACAGTGCTGGGCATTGACGCCGGCGGCACCCATACCGATGCGGTGCTGATCACGGGCAAGGGGGGCCGTCCGCGTCTGGCGGCATGGGCCAAGGTCAAAACCCGGCATGACGACCTGCCCGCCTCGGTGCGGGAAGTGCTGGCGGCCCTGGCCGGAGAGCTGGGCCCCACGGACGCGGCGCTTCTGACCGGCGTGGAACGCGTGACCCTGGGGACTACCCTGGCGGTCAACGCGCTGGTGCAGGGGCGGGCCGACAGGGTGGCCCTGGCGCTTTCCGCCGGGCCCGGTCTGGACCCCGCGCGCTCCGGCCTGGGGGAACATGTCTGCGTGGTTCCCGGCGGCCTGGACCACCGGGGCGTGGAAGTCAGCCCCCTGCAAACGGAGGAACTGGCCCGGCGGGCTGCCCGCTGGCGGGATGAAGGCGTGGCCGCCGTGGCCTGCGTGGGCAAATTTTCGCCGCGCAACCCGGCCCACGAGCGGGCTATGGGCGCGGCGGCCGTCAAGGCGTCGGGCCTGCCCGTCACTCTGGGACACCGGCTGTCGGGCCAGCTCAATTTTCCCCGCCGCGTGGCCACAGCCTATTATAATGCTGCTGTGCAGCGCCTGCACAACGAATTTCTGGACGCCGTGGAGGCGGCCCTGACCGGGGCCGGCATCCACGCCGTCACCCGTCTGCTCAAGGCCGACGGCGGCGCAACGCCCACATCCCTTTCGCGGCGCGAGCCGGTGCAGTCCATTCTGTCCGGTCCGGCGGCCAGCGTCATGGGCGTCATGGCCCTTTGTCCGGAAACGGAGCGGGGCTGCTCCCTGCTGCTGGACATGGGCGGAACCACCACGGACATGGCCCTCTTCTCTGACGGTTCGCCGGTCATCGACCGTGAAGGCATGCTGCTGCGGGGCCGGCGTACGCTGGTGCGCGCCCTGGCTTCCACATCCATAGGCGTGGGCGGGGATTCCCTGCTGACAGTGGAGGGCGTGGGGCGGGAGGCGCGCGTGCGCACCGGCCCCTTGCGTCAGGGCCCGGCCCTGGCCTTTGGCGGCGCGCAGGCCACCCTGCTGGACGCCCTGAACGCGCTGGACGGCGAGGCCGCCTCTGGCGTTTCCGCTGACAGGGGCAATCTGGCCGCCTCCCGCGAGGGAATGGCGGCGCTGGCCGCCGCCCACGGCCTGGAGGCGCGCCTGCTGGCCCAAAAGGCCGTGGACGACGCGCTGGCGCGGGTGGTTCAGGCCGCGCGCGAACTTGTGGAGGCCGTGAATGCCCGGCCCATTTATACCCTGGCCGCGCTCAAGGCCGCGCGTGAGGCCCGGCCCCAGCGCGTCTGGCTGGTGGGCGGCCCGGCGGACTGCATTCGTCAGCGTCTGGGCGCGGCCCTGGGTCTGCCGGTGGCCAGCCCGCCGCATGCCGCCGTGGCCAATGCCGTGGGCGCGGCCCTGACCCTGCCCACGGCCGGGCTGGAAATCTACGCGGATACGGGGCGCGGCCTGTTGCGCGCGCCCGCTCTGGATTTGGAAGAGCGCATCGGCAAGGGCTATACCCTGGATGCCGCCGAGCGCCGGGCCAGGGAACTGCTGGCCGCGCACCTGGCCGCCGAGGGCGTGCCGGACGCGGCTGTGGAAGTGGTGGAGGCGGATCTTTTCGCCACGCTGGACGACGGCGGTTATGGTTCCAGAGACATCCGCGTGGCCTGCCAGGTGGTTCCGGGCATTGCGGGACGCGTGGCCCCGGCATAAAGGAAATTTCATGCGCATGGTTCTTTTTGAGCCCGAAATTCCGCCCAACACCGGCAATGTGGCCCGGCTCTGCGCGGCCACAGGCACGGAGTTGCACCTCATCGAACCCCTGGGTTTCAAGCTGGAAAATCGCTACCTCAAGCGCGCGGGCCTCGATTACTGGCCCAATGTGCGCCTGTTCACCTGGCCGGGCTGGTCCGCTTTTGCCGGGCGGCCTGGCAGGCCCGCCGCCGAGCGCTGGGTCATGACTTCGGCCAGGGGCCATCGCGGCAGCACGCCTTTGCAGCATTTTTCCTTCCGGCCGGAGGACTGCCTGATTTTCGGGCCGGAAACGCGCGGCCTGCCGCCGGCCATGCTGGACGCCTCGCCGCATCATGTGCGCATTCCCATGCGCGAAGGCGGGGCGCGCAGCCTGAACCTTTCCACCTCGGCGGGCATTGTGCTGTATATGGCCCTGTCTTCCTGCGGCCTGCTGGAACAATGGACCTGAGTTTTGCGGCATCTCTCTTCCCGTATTCGGTATGGGATTGCTGGTGGCTGGCCCCTCTGGCCCTGCTGCTGGATCTCTGGCTGGGCGACCCCGCGCTGCCCTGGCCGCATCCGGTCTGTTTCGCGGGCCGTCTGCTGTCCCGGCTGGAAGACCCGGCCCGGCGTTGGATGCGGCATGGCGGCCCGGCCAACGAAAAATGGCGCGGCCGTCTGGCGGGTCTGGCCTGCCTGCTGCTGCTGACCGGCGTGACGGGGCTGACGGTCTGGCTGCTGTGTTGCCTGCCGGTGCTTGGGCTTTTGGCGGTCGTGTATCTGGCCTGGGCCGGTCTGGCTATGGGCAGCCTGCTGGAAACGGGCGGGGAGGTGCTGCGCGAGGTGGAAACGCGGCCCGAAGTTCAGGCGCGCAAGGCCCTGTCCCGGCTGGTCAGCCGGGACACCAGCCGTATGGACCGCCCGCTGTTGCGCAAAACCCTGGCCGACACCCTGTCGGAGAATTTTACCGACGCTCTGCTGGCCCCCCTGTTCTGGCTGCTGCTGGCCGGGCCCGTGGGCCTGTGGATGTACAAGGCGGTGAGCACCACGGATTCCATGTGGGGCTATCTGACCCCGCGCTGGCGCTGGCTGGGCTGGGCCGGGGCGCGGGGGGACGACTGTCTGGCCCTTATTCCGGCGCGCCTGTCCGTGGCGGTCTTGTGGCTGACGGATGCGCTGGTCCGGCGGTTGCGGCCCGCCGCGCGGCTCTGGGACGGTCGCTGGCCGGGCTTCCATACCGTGGCCCGCCAGGCGGCGGGCATGCCCAGTCCCAATTCCGGCTGGTCCATGACAGCCTGCGCCTGGCTTTGCCGGGCGCGCATGGCCGGGCCTTCGGTCTATTTCGGCGAGCTGGTGGACAAGCCCCGGCTGGGACCGCCGGAGGATGAGGCCGCGCCCTGGGACAAAGCCCGCCTGCTGGCCTTGTGCGCGCTTATGCGCCATAGCGCCGCATGCGGCGGGCTGCTTCTCTGGCTGGTCTGTCTTGTGCCTGGCCTGCTGCGCTGAGAGGTGTTTCATGGTTCTGGCGGCCTTGTACATCACAAGGATTTCTATAGAGATAATATATTGAAATAATTTGATAAATACTTTGAACACTCCACCGGCTAAAGCCGGTGGATTCACCTTGGCGACTAAAGTCGCGTTCCGGCTAAAGCCGGTATGGCTCCTGCTGAAGCAGGCTTAAGTTATTCACCTTCAATCCGGAAGGTCTCATCAGCATCTTCCTGTTGCGCAATGTATTGCTTGATAACCTCATCGGTCACATTGCCACTGCTGCAACCGAAATAGCCACGCGCCCACATGTGACGTCCCCAATACTGGCGGCGCAACAATGGAAATTCGTTTATCATGGCATGGGAGATCCGGCCTTTCAGTTGTTGCATCAACTTGCTTACAGCAAGATTTGGCGGAATCGAAACGAAAAGATGGATATGGTCAGGCGCTATATGTCCTTTGAGGATTTCCACCTGGTGTTTCTCACAGATACTGCGTATCAGCGACCTGGCTTTCTGGGCGATGTCGCCAGACAAAATCTTTTTCCGGTACCTGGTTATCCAGACCAGGTGCAGGTGAATTGAAAAAACACTGTGGGAGCCTTTGTGATAATTGCTCATGCCCACAGACTACAAAAGAAACGCTAAAGCCGCCACCTAAAGGTGGCGGCTTTTACCCCTCCCTGAGTGAGACAATAAACAAAATTTGCTTACCCCAAGACATACCCCCACAAACAAAAATATTTTGTTGGATAATACTGGACGGGATTGGTGAGTGGGAAAATCTTTCTTGCACAAAATTTGCTTTTACCCTACGATCAACGGTACAAAGTTAATAGAAACCCTAAGGGCGGTGCTGATTTCCGGTCGATTGAAACTTGGCAACCAGTCCCCGCAATGCGCACCCCCATGCGGTTGAAATTTAAAGTCCGGGACCCTATGAAGAATGCAAAAATTGCTGTGAACATTGGGGGTCTTTAGAGCGATGAGTCGAACATACTCGTCTATCCGGATTTAAAAACTTGCCAAAGAAATATATGTTCATTATGTATAGTTTCTGCAAAAAAGTGTGCCCAATGGCGTGGAAAAGCAGCCTTTTCCCGATTTTGCACAATTTTTGCAATACATAGCACAGCTTAAGCCCAGCTTTTTCTATTTGGTGAGAATAATTATATGTAGCCGAAAAAATTTATTTTTCGGCTTTTGGCGTTTCCGGATTAGCTATGGTAGCCAAGTTTAATAGTTGGTAGAAAAAATAATGCTTGATAAAAAGAGATATTTTTTGCTCAATTTCTATCATAGTATGAATGATGGCTTTTTTGATTCGATTCCTGTCATCCTATCATTTATTGTTTTGCTTTATGGCTATGGGGAGAAAGAAATAGGTATTATTATATCACTAGGCGCTGCATTGGGTACTATAGCCAGCCTAGGTACTATGTATGTAGCTAAAATATTAAGCCCTTTTAAAATTATTGGTTTGATTATATTTATCTATAGTATATGTTTCTTGTTAGCTTCATTTTTCTCAAATTTTATAATAATTTCCTTGTTTTTTATTATATCCATGATTGGTTATGCTATATTTCATAATATTTGTTTTTCCTATCTTACGCTTAATACTCCACGGCAAAAGTTAGGTAAAATATTAAGTGATTTTACTGCGATTGGCGATATTGGAAGAATACCTTTTATTGCAATTGCTGGATATATAGCTGCCCTTACATTATTTTCTATATCTGGTTGGAAAATAGTATGTTTTATATTTAGCATATTGGGAATTATATCAATAATATTTATATTTTTCCAACAAGAAACAAAAGCAGCTAAAAATGCTAAACAAAAATCATCTACACTACCATCATTTTCCATTTTAAAATCGAAACCAGTATTTCTAACTGTTCTATCTAGTGCATTAAATGCATTTAGTAATGAAAAAATTTTTACTTTTTTACCATTACTTCTAATTTTTAAGGGATTAGATCCCAAAATAATTGGGACCTTTGCCGTTGGGTTTACAGTAGGCTCATTTCTGGGCAAACTAGCATGTGGACGTTTGTTAGATATGTTTGGGCCTAAATCAGTATTTATAACTGCGGAAATATTACTATCATTTTTTTTAATATTTATTATTATTACAAACGATCTTTACTTTATTGTTGCAATATCTTTTTTGATAGGAGTGCTAACGAAAGGCACAGTTCCAGTAATACAGGCAATCATAACTATTCCATTCCAAAAAATCGGACAATATGATGAGATATTTTCTATAAATTCTTTTATTCGTGGGATAATAAACATGATTACACCTATATTATTTGGATATATAGCATCATTATGGAATATAAATACAGTATATATCATTATGGCAATAATTTCCTTATTGTCTGTCGTTCCATTAATATCATTCCATGACAATGATATAATTGAGGAAGCTGCATGATTATTATAGCACAATCTAAATATAGGCTAAATATAGCGGGAATAATAATGTCGGCTTCTCATTTTCGCTTGTGATAATTGGCAAATCAGTGGCTTCTGAATTTATGATGACTGTATTGCTGCGGGCGTGCCGTCTGCTCCTGCTTTTTAATATAATAATCAATAATTTCCGCTTCCTTATTGAACTTCTCAACTTCCGACTTGCCAAGCCTTTGTTCAATCACGGAAATGTCGCCTTGCGCTCCAAATGCGTAGTCCAGAATGCGTTGCAAATAGCCGATTTTTGGCGAAAGGTCGTCTTGATGGGCAGGGGACGGGGGGCTGTGTCTCTGCATTTCTTCTTCCACCTCTTTGCGGAGATAGCCAGCGCAACGCAAGTGCAGTGCTGTGCCCGCGTTAATCCTTGATTGCGGCAGCTTCATATCCGCATAGCGGCGTATGACCATTTCGCGGTAGGGAATGAGCGGATTTTGCAGTTTTCCGATTTTAGGAAACTGCCCTTCCTCAAAGTGGCCGTATTTCATGCCTGGCTTCAAAAGTCGCCGCAAGCGCCAAATATCGGCAAGCCAGGGATTGCGGTAACGTCCAGAATTGAGCGTGGGCGGTTCCAATAACTCCTCTCGCTTCCACCTTGCGCAGCAGGGCCAGGATTTCGGGCGCGGTGATTTCGCCTATTGGCTTTGCGCCGATAAAGGGGAAAAATTCCTGGTCAGCAGATTCATTACCCTTGCGGAATATTTGTCAGTCCATTTCGCGGACTGCAATTCATGCCATTCCCTCGCCACAAGCTCAAAGGTGTTTCCTGCCGCCTGCTTTTTGAGCTTGCGCTCCGTTGACGGGTCGGAGCCAGTTTCAAGCGTCTTTCTGGCCTCCATCGCCTTTTCCCTGGTTTCCTTGAGAGACACAGTCGGATAGCGCCCAAGTGAAATCAGCTTTTCCTTGCCCTGGAAGGGGTATTTCAATCTCCAGATTTTTGTGCCCTTTTCGGTGATGTGCAGATAAAGGCCGTTGGCATCAAACAGTTTTCTTGCCTTTTCGCTGGCTTTTGCCGCCCTGATTGTGGTATCTGTCAGCATGGGTTATGTCTCCTTGTTGGTTTCAACTTACCCCGAAACATACCCCATATTTTGGGGTATTTCCATGCGTCCAAATAAATCGTATTGGACAGAATATTTTATAAATATCATTATATATCAAAGTATTATACATATTACTGGTCTTGGATAGAGCTTATGAAGGATTGTACATCACCTGCCTGATCGTGGGTTTTCTGGCGGCGTCACGGGCGTGGGCGGCATTCTGATTCCCCCGGCCCTGATTCTGCTGAGCGGGCTTGACGCCATACGACCATGGGCACGGCGCTGGCCCAGCCGCCCATGCTCTGCCTTATGGAAGTGGCGGGCTTTTTCGGCGGCCTGGGCGTTTTTTTTGCTTGTGCGTGAGCTCATGTCTTAGCATACTCAGGCCATGAATATCGCCGCCGTCTTCATCCGACGCCCGGTCGCCACCGCCCTGATCATGCTGGGCATGCTCTTTTTCGGCGTCACGGGCTATATGTCCCTGCCGGTCAATCAACTGCCCAATGTGGACTTTCCCACCATTCAGGTCATGGCCGACCTGTCAGGTGCGGACCCGGAGACCATGGCCGCCTCCGTGGCCACGCCGCTGGAAAAGGAATTTTTCACCATCGCCGGCATTGACTCCATTTCTTCGGTCAATGCCGCGGGCCGCACCCGCATAACCATTCAGTTCGCGCTGGACAGGGACATAGACGCGGCGGCTCTGGACGTGCAGTCGGCCATCGGCCTGGCCCAGCGGCGCATGCCCGCCAGCATGACCACGCCGCCCAGCTTCCGCAAGGTCAATCCGGCGGATATGCCCATTCTCTATCTGCGGGTTTCCTCGCCCACCCTGCCCCTGTACCAGCTCAACGAATACGCGGATACGCTTATCGGCCAGCGCCTGTCCATGGTGGAGGGCGTGGCCCAGGTGGTCATCTACGGCCAGAAAAAATACGCCGTGCGCGTGCAACTGGACCCGGACGAGCTGGCCTCGCGCGGCCTGGGCATTGACGAGGTGGCCGACGCCGTGGCCGCCGCCAATTCCATGCTGCCCACCGGTTCTCTGGAAGGCGCGCAGCGGGCCAGTTCCATCAAATCATCGGGCCAGTTGCTCAACGCGCGGGCCTTCCGGGATACGGTGGTGGCCTACCGCAACGGCGCGCCCGTACGCCTGCGCGACCTGGGCACGGTGGTGGACAGCGAACAGCAGGACAAGCAGATTTCCTGGAGCAACGGCGGCGCGCCCAGCATCACCCTGGCCGTGGAGCGCCAGCCCGGCACCAATACCGTGCAGGTGGTGGACGCCATCAGGGCGCTGCTGCCAGGCCTGGAACGCCAGTTGCCGCCCTCGGTCAAAGTGGACGTTTTTTACGACCGTTCGGAATCCATTCGCGAGTCCGTGGCTGATGTGAAGTTCACCCTGATTCTCACGGTTTTTCTGGTGGTGCTGGTCATATTCATCTTTCTGCGCAATCTGCCCGCCACGGTCATTCCCAGCCTGGCTCTGCCCATGTCGGTCATCTCCACCTTCGCGCTCATGGCCGTGCTGGGCTACAGCCTGGACAATCTTTCTCTCATGGCTCTGACCCTGGCCGTGGGCTTTGTGGTGGATGACGCCATTGTCATGCTGGAAAACATCGTCCGTCATCAGGAGATGGGCAAGGACCCGCTCACGGCGGCCTATGACGGCTCGGCGGAAATCGGCTTCACCATTGTTTCCATGACCATTTCCCTGGCCGCCGTGTTCATCCCCGTGCTGTTCATGGGCGGCATTGTGGGCCGTCTGTTCCGCGAGTTCGCGGTGGTCATCATCACGGCCATTCTCTGTTCCGGCGTGGTTTCGCTGACGCTGACGCCCATGCTCTGCGCCTATTTTCTGAAAGCCGGGCAGAAGCACAAGCCCGGCCATGAAGGCGTGTACGGCGCTCTGGAGCGCATGTTCGACCGACTGGCGGCGGCCTATGCCCGCTCTCTGGAGTATGTGCTGCGCCACCGCCTGGCCGCGCTGTACTGCTCTCTGGGCCTGCTGGGCCTGACCCTCTGGCTGGGCGTGGTCATGCCCAAGGGTTTTCTGCCCGCCGAGGACATGGGCTTTCTGGTGGCCAGCACCGAGGCGGAGCAGGGCGTTTCCTTTCAGGGCATGGTGGCGGCCCAGCACGCCCTGGACCCCCTGCTGGAAAAACAGCCGCATGTGGCCATGTACAATTCCGTGGTGGGCATTGTGGGTTCCAGCCAGAGCATGAACAACGGCAACCTGCTCATGCGCCTCAAGCCCCACGGCCAGCGGCCGGGCATTGAGAGCGTGGCCCAGCGCCTGCGGCGCGAACTGAACGCCTCCCCGGCGCTGCGCATATTCGTGCGCGTGCCGCCGGCCATCAATATCGGCGGGCGTTCCTCCAAGGCGCTCTACCAGTATACCCTGTCCGGGCCGGACATGGCGGCGCTTTACGACAGCGCCCAGAAGGTGGAGGAGGCCCTGCGCAGACTGCCCGAAATTCAGGACGTGAACAGCGACCTGCAACTCAAGAACCCCGAACTGCGCGTGACCATTGACCGCAACCGCGCGGCGGCGCTGGGCGTGAGTCCGCGGCAGATTGAACTGGCCCTGCAATCGGCCTACGGCTCGCGCGAAATTTCCACTATCTATGCCCCTACCAATGACTACAAGGTGTTTGTGGAATTGCAGAAGCGCTTCCAGCAGGACAGCTCGGCCCTGTCCCGCCTTTATGTGCGCTCCAGAAACGGCGATCTGGCGCCGCTGGACACGCTGGCCAGCCTTTCGCCCGGCGTGGGCCCCATCGCGGTGAACCACAACGGCCAGTTCCCGGCCGTGACCATTTCCTACAATCTGCGGCCCGGCGTGGCCCTGAGCGAGGGCGTGGCGGCCGTGGAGGCGGCGGCCCGCCCTCTGCTGCCCGACTCGGTGAGCGCCGAATCCCAGGGCACGGCCCAGGCCTTTCAGAAATCCCTCAAGGGCATGGGCTGGCTGCTTGTTCTGGCCATTGTGGTCATTTATCTGGTGCTGGGCATTTTGTACGAGAGCTTTATCCATCCCCTGACCATCCTTTCCGGTCTGCCCTCGGCGGGCTTCGGCGCGCTGGCCACGCTCTGGCTGTTCGGGCTGGAGCTGGACCTGTACGGTTTTGTGGGCGTCATCATGCTGCTGGGCATTGTCAAGAAAAACGCCATCATGATGCTGGACTTCGCGCTGGAGGCCCAGCGCCGCGACCCTGCCGTCACGCCCCTGGCCGCCATCACCGAGGGCTGTCATGTGCGTTTCCGGCCCATCATGATGACCACCCTGGCCGCGCTCATGGGCGCGCTGCCCATCGCCATCGGCATAGGGGCCGGGGCCGAGGCCCGGCGGCCTCTGGGGCTGGCCGTGGTGGGCGGCCTGTGCTTTTCGCAGATTGTGACGCTCTACATCACGCCGGTGTATTACTATTATATGGAGAAGTTTTCCCGGCGGCTGAACAGGCGCTATGGCGGGAGGTTCCATGACAATGCCGAGTGAGCGGCCGCGGGCCGGAGCCCCTTCCTGCCGCCGCTGCGGGCAATGCTGCCTGCGCGGCGGCCCGACCCTGATGCGCGAGGACGCGCCCCTGCTGGCCGGGGGGACGCTGCCGCCTGAGGCTCTGGTCTGTCTGCGGGCCGGAGAATGGGCGCGCGACGACGCGCGGGCCGCGCTGCGCCCTCTGGAAGCGGAGCTGCTCAAGATCGCGGGCACGGGCCAGCCCGCTCACCCCTGGCGTTGCCTGTATTACAGGGACGGCGCGGAGGGCGCGGCCTGCGGCATCTACCACCGTCGCCCCGCGCAATGCCGGACGCTGTTCTGCGCGGACACCGCGCCCCTGGAGACGATGCTGGCTCACGGCGCAAGTCTGGATCGCCGCGCCGCCGTGGAAGCCCTGGCGGAGCAGTCGCCGCCCTCCGTGGCCCCGGCTCTCTGTCTGGAGCTGATCAGCGCCCATGACGAAGCCTGCCCGGCGGGCCGTGCGCTGGCGCTGGCCGCGGCGCTGGGCTTTCGCCCTCGCGGCGTCGGGGCGACAGGGGCGACCGGCCCGCTGCCTGACGGCGGGCATGAGGCCGTGCGGGCCGAACTGGCCGGGATGGCGCGTTATGATGCGGCCTTTCGCGAGCTGTGCGTTACGCGCGGGGGTGTGCCCGCCTCAGCGCTGCCCTTTCTGCTGGGCAGACCGCTCACTGTCCTGCTGGCGGAGGTGGGCCTGCGCGCAAGGGCGGGCTGATGCGTCAAGCCCGCCGCCCGCCGCGCCGGTTGACAGAAGGCCGCGCCCGCCCTACCTTTGCCGCAGCCGCATTCCGGCCACACAACAACTGTAAAGGATATAGCCATGCCCTTGTGCAGCGTTGAAGAAGCCATTGCCGACATCCGGCAAGGAAAAATGGTCATTCTGGTGGACGACGAGGACCGCGAAAACGAAGGCGACCTGACCATGGCCGCCGAGCACGTCACGCCGGAAGCCATCAATTTCATGGCCCGGTTCGGGCGCGGCCTGATCTGCCTGCCCCTTGCGCCGGAACTGACCGATCGCCTGCAACTGCCCTTGATGACCCAGCGCAACGGTTCGCGTTTCGGCACCAACTTCACGGTGTCCATCGAGGCCCGCGAGGGCATTTCCACAGGCATTTCGGCGGCGGACCGCGCCGCCACCATCAGGGCCGCCGTGGCGGACAACGCCCGGCCTGACGACCTTGTGTCGCCCGGTCATGTCTTTCCGCTCCGGGCCAGGGCGGGGGGCGTGCTCGCGCGCACGGGGCAGACCGAAGGCAGCGTGGATCTGGCCCGCCTGGCCGGGCTCAAGCCGGCGGCCGTCATCTGCGAAATCATGCGCGATGACGGCAGTATGGCCCGTATGCCAGATCTGGAGAAATTCGCCGCCGAGCATCATATCAAGATCGCGGCGGTGCACGACATCATCCGCTACCGGCTGGAGCGCGGCCAGGTGTCGGTGCGCTGCGACGCGCATGCCCATCTGCCCAGCCTTTACGGCGACTTCACGGTATACGCCTACGAAAGCGAAATGGAGCCGGGCACGCATCTGGCGCTGGTCAAGGGCGACATCAGCGGGCCGGAGCCGGTGCTGGTGCGCGTGCACAGCCAGTGCCTGACCGGCGACGCGCTGGGCTCCCTGCGCTGCGACTGCCGGGGCCAGCTTGGCGCGGCCTTGCGCCAGATAGAGAAGGAAGGGCGCGGCGCGCTGCTCTACATGCGGCAGGAAGGGCGCGGCATTGGCCTGGCCAACAAGATACGCGCCTATGCCCTGCAAGATCAGGGCTATGACACGGTGGAGGCCAACCGCATGCTGGGCTTCCCCGATGATTTGCGCGATTACGGCACTGGCGCGCAGATTCTGGTTGATCTGGGCATTCGCAAAATTCGCCTGCTGACCAACAATCCCAAGAAAATCGTGGGTCTTTCGGGCTATGGCATCGAGATTGTGGAGCGCGTGCCCATTGAAATCGAAGCCTGTTCGGAAAACGAAGCCTACCTGCGCACCAAGAAAGAAAAGATGGCGCATCTGCTCAGCGGCATTCGCTGCCACTAGCGCCAGGCGCGCCCGCATGGGCGCGGTCAGCTCTGGCTGCCGGCGGATCATTTTTTACTGTGCAAATGGTCCAGAGCTTTTTTCTCCGGCGTTTCATTGCCGCCGGCGTCGCGGCCCGCTGTGCCGGGTTGCGATGCCGGCGGCACTCTGTTTTCCGCTTCAGACACCTCGCTCTGCCGGGCTGCCCTTCCGGGGCGGTTTGTCGCGGCCGACATTGACGAAAGGGGACGGCGGCTCCATAGTAGAACAGGAATGATTTTTTTTAACAAAAAGGGCATAGTATGCGGTACTGGCTGTTCAAGACGGAACCGGGCTGCTTTTCCTGGCAGGATCTGGAGAATGCGCCCCGGCAGACCACATCCTGGGACGGGGTTCGCAATTATCAGGCCCGCAACTTCATGCGCGCCATGCGGGAAGGGGATCTGGGCTTTTTCTATCACAGCGGGCAGCAGCCATCCATTGTGGGCATAGTGGAAGTGGTGCGGGCGGCCTACCCGGACTTTACGGCTCAGGACCCGGAAAATCAGCATTTTGACCCCAAAGCCACGCCGGAAAAACCCATCTGGGAAATGGTGGATGTGCGCCTGAGGCGCGCTCTGCCGCGTCCGCTGAGCCGCAAGGAACTGGCCGGCTGGCCTGAGCTGGCCGGCATGGAGCTGCTGAAGCGCGGCAGCCGCCTTTCCGTGCAGCCCGTGGAGGCCGGAGCCTTTGCCTTCATTTGCGGTCTGGCCGGCATTGAGCGCCCCTGACTGTTCCGGAAAGGCCGGTTATGCGGCTCGATTGTTGATATCTGCTGCTATGCTGATTGTGATACCACCATACTTTTTCGGGAAGTCCTCTTTGCAAAAATGACAAAGCAGGCTATACAGGCACATTCTGCAAAAAATCCCGGATGTTGGCGCGCTGGCGCGCGCCAGCGGGGGTATTCCGGGCCGGGTGGCCCAGGCCATAGTTCGGCATAATCCAGATGATGCGAGAGCGTGCAAGGAGGTTTCATGGCAAGCCAGGCGTTGATCAAAGATTTTGAAGAGCTGATCGGCAAGGAGAATGTCTTCACGTCCGAAGCCGATCTTCAGAGTTATTCATTTGACTCTGCGGTGCTTGAACCCGTGGTGCCGGCGCTGGTGCTGCGGCCCACCTCCACCGAGCAGTTGGGGCTTTGCGTCAAAAAGCTCTACGACAACGGCATACCCATGACAGTGCGCGGATCGGGCACCAACCTTTCCGGCGGCACCATTCCGGATCACAGTGATACCGCGGTGGTGCTGACCACCGGTCTGAACCGCATTCTTGAGATCAATTCCAACGACCTTTACGCCGTGGTGGAACCGGGCGTGATCACCGCCGACTTCGCCGCCGCCGTGGCCAGAAAAAATCTGTTCTATCCGCCGGATCCCGGCTCACAGGCCGTGTCCACCATAGGCGGCAACATCGCCGAGAACGCGGGCGGCCTGCGCGGCCTCAAGTACGGCGTGACCAAGGATTACCTCATGGGCGTCGAATTTTTCGACGCCACGGGCGAAACCGTCAAAACAGGCTCGCGCACGGTGAAGTGCGTCACCGGCTACAACCTGGCGGGCATGCTGATCCAGTCCGAGGGCACTTTGGGCGTCATTTCCCAGGCCATCCTCAAGCTGGTGCCGCCGCCGAGGGCATCCAAGGCCCTGATGGCGGTCTTCGACGACATGCAGAACGCCGCCGAGGCCGTGGCCGGCATCATCGCGGCCCATGTGCTGCCCTGCACCCTGGAATTTCTGGATCATAACACCATTGTGCGCGTGGACGACTTCACCAAGGCGGGCCTGCCCCGTGACGCGGCGGCCATCCTGCTCATCGAGGTGGACGGCCATCCCGCCCAGGTGGCGGACGACGCCGAGGCCGTGGAGCGCGTGCTCAAGGAAAACAAGGCCGTGGCCGTGCATGTGCCCAAGGATGCGGCGGAAAAGTTCAAACTTTGGGAAGCGCGGCGCATGGCCCTGCCGGTGCTGGCCCGCTGCCGGCCCACCACGGTGCTGGAGGACGCCACCGTGCCCCGCTCGCAGATTCCGGCCATGATGAAGGCCGTCAACGATATTGCCGCCAAATACAGGGTGGAGGTGGGCACCTTCGGCCATGCCGGCGACGGCAACCTGCATCCCACCTTCCTCTGCGACAAGCGTGACGTGGAGGAGTTCAAGCGGGTGGAAGCGGCCATTGATGAAATGTTCGACACGGCCATCAAGCTTCAGGGCACGCTTTCGGGCGAGCACGGCATCGGCACGGCCAAAGCCAAGTGGATGGAAAAGGAAACCTCGCGCGGCACCATATTGTTCTCGCAGCGGCTGCGCCGCGCCCTGGACCCCAAGGGGCTGCTCAATTCCACTAAATTAGTGGGGATTTAGCGTATGGACACTCTGCATGAACTGGCCCAGCGCCTCATGGCGCTGGACGACAGGATCACCGCCTGCATGAAATGCGGCATGTGCCAGTCGGTCTGCCCCATGTTCGGGGCTTCCGGCAAGGAAGCCGATGTGGCGCGCGGCAAGCTTTTTCTGATCAACAACATGGCGCATGAGCTGTTGAAAGACCCTGAGGCCCTGGCCGACAAGCTCGGTCGTTGCCTGCTCTGCGGCTCGTGCCAGGCCGCCTGCCCTCCGGGCGTGAAAATCATGGAAGTTTTCATGGAGGCGCGCGAACTGGTCAACGCCTACTTGGGCCTGCACCCGGTAAAGAAGATGGTGTTCCGCACCCTGCTGGCCAGGCCGGGCCTGTTCAATTTCGCCATGCGCGTGGGCGCGCCCATGCAGGGCCTGGTCTTCCGCAAAACCGGCGATGCGCAGGGCACGGTCTGCGCGCCCATGCTCAATTTCATGCTGGGCGACAGGCATATCCGCCCCCTGGCGCAAAAGCCCCTGCACGCCGTACACGGCGCGCTGGACGAACCGAGGCGGGCCGGCGGGCTGAAGGTGGCCTTCTATCCCGGCTGTCTGGGCGACAAGATGTATACCGAGATGGCCGAGGCCTGCCTCAAGGTGCTGCGCCATCATAACGTGGCGGTATTCATGCCCGCGGGCCTGGCCTGCTGCGGCATTCCCGCGCTTTCCTCCGGCGATGCCGAGGGCATGCTCAGACAGATGAAGGTCAACCTTGATGTGCTCGCCAGGGGCGATTTTGATTATCTGCTGAGTCCCTGCGGCTCCTGCACCTCCACCATCAAGGAGCTGTGGCCGCGCTATGCCGGCCGTCTGGGCGGCCTGGAGAGCAGGCAGGCCGAAAAGCTGGCGGAAAAGACTATGGACATCAACGCCTTTCTGGTGGATGTGCTCAAGGTGGAAGCGGCGACGCCCGCGGCCGACGCCGTGCCCGTCACTTATCATGATTCCTGCCATCTCAAAAAGGCGCTGGGTGTGAGCGCGCAGCCCCGCACGGTCATCGCGGCCAACCCCGGCTACGCGTTGACGGAAATGGCCGAGGCCGACCGCTGTTGCGGCTGCGGCGGCTCCTTCAATCTTTTCCATTACGACTATTCCCGCCGGATCGGCCAGCGCAAGCGCGACAACGTGGCGGCCACGGGCGCGCGGGTGGTGGCGGCGGGCTGCCCGGCCTGCATGATGCAGCTTGAGGATGTGCTTTCGCACAATAATGATGCCGTGCGCGTCAAGCATCCGGTGGAAATCTACGCAGAAAGCCTGAAGTAGGCGCGCGCGGATCTGTCCGCGCTCTGCACCAAAGCCGTTCAAAGGAGTTAACGTATGCCCCCTGTGAACCTGGAACTGGTAGAGGCCTTCAGCGCCAAAGCCGCCATCGTCAACGCCGTGGTGCAGGAAGTGCCGTCAATGGCGGCGGCCCTGCAGTATGTGGTGGACGTCTGTGAAAGCAAGGCTCCGGCCGAACTGCTGGCCGACGAGCCGGGCGTGGAGCAAGGCCCGCTCGGTCCCAACAAGGTGCCTACTCGTGTACAGCGCGTCGTGGCCGCGCCCGACCTCGGCGAAGAAGATTTCGCCGTGCTGGCCAAAGCCTGTGAGGAAAAAGGCTTTGCCTGCCTGCGCGAAGGTCTGCGCAACCGTCTGGCCGGCATAGATGTGGGGTTGTCCCGCTCCCTGGCGGGCGTGGCCGGCAGCGGCACCTGCCTGATGAACACTGACAACGAAGACGTGCGGCTGGCCGGGATGATCTCTGAAATTCACATCATCCTGCTGCGCAAATCCGATATTTACCCTGACCTGCCTTCCATCGCCCCCCTGCTGCGCGAGCGCATGAATGCCGGGTCCGCCAGCTATACAACGCTGATTACCGGCCCAAGCCGCACCGCGGATATTGAAAGGGTGGGCGCCGTGGGCGTGCACGGCCCGCTGGAACTGCACATTATTCTTCTGGAGGACTAGAGACCATGCATGAAGCGCCCAAATCTCTTTCCGACTACCGCAAGCAAATGGACGAGGCTTTGCAGGACGACTTCCTGCGGCGCACTCTGGACACCTTTGCCGTATCCTACCGGGCCAACCGCGAGGCCGTGTTCAAGGACGTGGACGAGCGCGGCCTCATTGCCAAGATAGCCGAAGCCAAGGACTACGCCTGCCAGCACATGGAGGAACTCTACCAGCAGTTCAAGGAGCAGGCGGAAAAGCGCGGCGTGCATGTGCACCGCGCGGCCACGGCCAGGGAAGCCAACGAGATCATTGCCCGCATCGCCAAAGAAAACAATGTCAAGCGGGTGGTCAAATCCAAGTCCATGACCGCCGAGGAAATCCAGCTCAATCCCGCGCTGGAGGCCGAGGGCATGATTGTGGATGAAACGGACCTGGGCGAATGGATCATCCAGCTGCGCCATGAAGGCCCGTCGCATATGGTCATGCCCGCCATTCACCTTTCGCGCTATCAGGTGGCCGACGACTTCACCAAGGCCACGGGCGAAAAGCAGGATTCCGACGTTCAGAAGCTGGTCAAGGTGGCCCGCGTGCAGTTGCGCCGCAAGTTCATCGCCGCGGATATGGGCATCAGCGGCTGCAACTTCGCCGTGGCCGAAACCGGGGCCGTGTCCACCGTGACCAACGAGGGCAATGCCCGCATGGTCACCACCCTGCCGCGCGTGCATGTGGCCATCGCGGGTCTGGACAAGCTGATTCCCACTCTGGACCAGGCCCTCACGGCCCTGCTGGTTCTGCCGCGCAACGCCACGGCCCAGCGCCTCACCGCGTATGTCACCTGGATGTGCGGGGCCGGACCCTGCGCTTCCGCGCCGGACAATAAAAAGATCATGCATGTGGTCTTTCTGGACAACGGTCGTACCGAGATTGCCAAGGACCCGCTCTTCTCGCAGATTTTCCGCTGCGTGCGCTGCGGCGCCTGCGCCAACGTCTGCCCTGTGTTCCGCCTGGTGGGCGGCCACAAGATGGGCTATATCTACATTGGCGCCATTGGTCTGATCCTGACCTATTTCTTCCACGGCAAGGACAAGGCCAAGGTGCTTTGCCAGAACTGTGTGGGCTGTGAATCCTGCGCCAATATCTGTGCCGGCGGCATTGAGCTGCCGCGCCTGATCCGCGAGATCCGCAGCCGCGTCACGGAAGAGCAGGGCGGCGGCGCCCCGGCGGCCCTGCTGGGTTCGGTGATGAAAAACCGCAAGCTCTTCCACAGCCTGCTCAAATTCGCCAAGTACGCCCAGAAGCCCTTTACCGGCGGCACACAGTTCCAGCGGCATCTGCCGGCCATGTTCCTGGGCAAGCACGGCTTCAAGGCGCTGCCGGCCATTGCCAGCAAGTCCTTCCGCGACCGCTGGCCGGAAATCGCGCCCAAGTCTCAGAACCCGACCATGCGGGTGGCCATTTTCAGCGGCTGCGCCCAGGATTTTGTCTATCCCGAGCAGCTTGAAGCCTGCGTGAAGATTCTGGCGGCCAAGAATGTGGCCGTGGAATTTCCTCTGGAGCAGACCTGCTGCGGCCTGCCCCTGGAAATGATGGGCCAGCGCAAAACCTCCATTGACGTGGCCAGACAGAACGTCCAGGCTTTCGCCGTGGGCAAGTACGATGCCATCATCACCCTTTGCGCCAGCTGCGCCTCGCACCTGAAGCATGTTTATCCCAAAATTCTGGCCGAGGAAGCGGACATTCTGCCCCAGGCCAGGCTCTTCGCGGATAAGGTCATTGACTTCAGCTCCTTTGTGCATGACAGGCTGGGGCTCAAGGCTGAGGATTTCACCAATTCCGGCGAAAGAGTCACCTATCACGCCTCCTGCCACCTCTGCCGCGGCCTGGGCGTCAAGGAAGCCCCGCGCGAACTCATCGCGGACGCGGCCAAGTATGTGCCCTGCGAGGAGGAAGAGGTCTGCTGCGGCTTTGGCGGCACCTATTCCATGAAATTCCCGGAAATCTCGGCCCGCCTGCTGGAAAACAAGCTGAAGAACATCCGTGAGGCGCGCGCCGACCGCCTGGTGGTGGACTGCCCCGGCTGCGTCATGCAGTTGCGCGGCGGCGCGGAAAAGACCGGCCTGAACGTCAAGGTGCAGCACATCGCCGAATTGCTGGCTGAAAACCTCAAGCATTAGAACATGTACCTGATGAAATCAGGTACATGTTCTGTTGGCCGCGCAAGCGGACAAGCGGCCCAATGAGCGGAAAAAGCCACGCTTTTTCCGCGAAATGACGGCGGCGAGCAGATTGAAAATGTACATTTTCAATCGAGAAATGCTATAGAGCCTGTTTGCCAGGGCTGCGCTGTTCCACGCCTCAAGCTGGAAACAGCAAGCCGCCAGCAGACTCGGGAAGGGCGGCCCGGCCGTCCTTCCCCTCACTATAAAAAATATCCGGGGAGGGCAGGCGCTTAGCAAGAAAAAAGGACGCGCTCTTGCGTTGTTATAGCTTTTTACGTTATGCAAATATATCTGGCAGGAAAGGTATTTGCTCCGCGTGCCGGCGCGGAGAGAGCGGGATCGGCCGGAAAACGCCGGGCGTTTTCAATCTGCTGAACGGTTTGTCCCGCGGATCCGGTTAACCAAGTAGGGAGGTCTTCATGTCTGTTGGAATGCTGGCGTTACTGGCGGTCATCCCCATTGTGGTGGCCCTTGTCCTGATGGTAGGCATGCGCTGGCCCGCCACAAGGGCCATGCCCGTGGCATGGCTGGCCTGCGTGATCTGCGGCCTGGTGGGCTGGAAACTGGATGTCATGTACCTGGCGGCTCTTTCCCTTCAGGGCGTGGTGGTTGCCGTGGGCGTGCTCATCATTGTTTTCGGCGCTATTCTCGTTCTGTATACCCTTGAGCAAAGCGGCGGCATGGAGACCATCCAGTACGGCATGCAGAACGTAAGCCGCGACAGACGTATTCAGACCATCATCATCGGTTTCCTTTTCGCCGCTTTCATTGAAGGCGCGGCAGGCTTCGGCACGCCGGCGGCCCTGGCCGCTCCCCTGCTGCTGGGTCTGGGTTTTCCGGCCATGGCCGCCGCCGTGGTCTGCCTGGTGTTCAACTCCGTGCCTGTAACCTTCGGTGCGGTTGGCACGCCGGTTATCGTGGGTTTCGGCTTTCTGAAAAAGCCGGTGGCTGAAGCCGTGGCCGCCAATCCCGGTTTGCCCTTCACTTCCTATGACGGTTTCTGCAAGGTGGTGAGCGAGTGGGCCACGCTTATGCATGCCCCCATGGCCATTATTCTGACCATATTCATGCTTGGTTTTCTGACCCGCTTTTTCGGCAAGGAACAATCCTGGAGCATCGGCTTCCGGGCCTGGAAGTTCTGCGTGTTCGCCGCTGTCTGCTTCCTGATTCCCTATCTGCTCTGCGCCTGGCTGCTCGGCCCCGAGTTCCCGGCCATGCTCGGCGGTCTCATCGGCCTGGGCGTGGTGGTCTGGGCCACCAAGAAGGGCATCTGCGTGCCCAGGGACGTCTGGGGCTTTGCGCCCTCCAATGAATGGGATCCCTCCTGGTCCGGCACCACGCCGGTGAGCACCAAGACCGAATTCCAGGCGCACATGAGCCAGTTTCAGGCCTGGCTGCCCTATGTGCTCATCTGCGCCCTGCTGGTGATCTCCCGCGTGCCCCAGCTGGGCCTCAAGGGCATTCTGACCGCTCAGAAGCTGAGCTTCAACAATATTCTTGGTTTTCAGGGAGTCAGCGCCAGCATTGACTATCTGTATCTGCCGGGCACCTTCTTCATCGTGGTGTCCCTGCTGACCATTCTGCTGCACAAGATGCCCGCCTCCGCCGTCAAGGCCGCCTGGGGCGAAAGCCTGCGCAAAATGAAGGCCCCGACCATCGCCCTGATCTTCGCCGTGGCTCTGGTCTCCATTTTCCGCGGTTCCGGCGCCAATCCGGCGGGCGTGCCTTCCATGCCCCTGGCCCTGGCCGAGGCCGTGGCCGCCGCCGCCGGCAGCGTCTGGCCCATACTGGCCGCTTTCGTGGGCGGTCTTGGCGCGTTCATCACCGGTTCCTGCACTGTTTCTGACCTGATGTTCGCCGAATTCCAGTGGGGCATGGCCGCCACTCTGGAACTGCCCCGCCAGATCATCGTGGCCGCCCAGGGCGTGGGCGGCGCCATGGGCAACATGGTCTGCGTGCATAACATCGTGGCCGCCTGCGCCGTGGTGGGGCTTTCCGGTCGTGAAGGCGAGGTGCTCAAGCGCACCTTCTGGCCCTTCGTGCTGTACGGCGTTGTGGTGGGCATCCTCTGCTGGGCGCTCATCGCCGCCAATCCCAATGCGTTCTAGGTTCTGATCCGCAGGCGTCCGACCCCGGAGGGGTCGGACGCCTCGACATCTGCCATGCTTTCTTCTCTGCTTGCCCTCTGCGCGGGCGCGTCAGCCGGGGCCGTGCTGCGCTGGCTGCTCGGTCTGGCCCTGAATTCTTTTTTTCCGATCGTGCCCTTGGGCACCCTGGCTGCCAACTGGCTGGGCGGGTATATTATTGGCCTGGCTCTCAGCCTGTTCGCCTTTTTTCCCGCCCTGGGCGCGGAATGGCGTCTGCCGGTGGTGACCGGTTTCTTGGGCGCGCTGACCACCTTTTCCACATTTTCGGCGGAAGTGGCGGCCCTGATTCAGCAGGGCCGGCTGCTCTGGGCCGGCGGCGCCGTGGCGCTGCATGTCTGCGGCTCTTTGCTTATGACGTTTCTGGGGATGGGAACATTCTCCCTGATCCGGCAGGGCTGGAGCGCGTGGCGTTAGAGCCTGCTTTTGCCCGTGGGCCTTGGCCGACGCCGGGGGCAAAGCCGCCTCCCTGCGTGAAAACGGGCAAAGCGCGTGACGTTTCAGACCGACTGTCTGACCGCGCCCCACGCGGAGGGCTGACAAGGAAAAACGCGGAACGGCATTTCGCAAGCTGGCCTGTTCCGCGTTACTGTAGATTGCTGTGGTGTTGCGCGGATGCGCTGGCCGCTTCTAATGTCCGGCCAGGGAGGGAATGCGCCACCAGTACCAGAGGCTGACCAGCGTGTTGTCCTGGGGCTGCCATTCGCCGCAATGCTCAAAATGGTGCAGAATCTGTCTTTCGATGTCGCTCGGGGCGCGTTCTGGCGATTTCTGCTGTCTGAGCCGGAAAAAGATGGCCAGACATTCAAAAAGGCTGAAGCAATCCTCATCGCTGACAATACCCGTTTCCAGAAGTTTGATAAACTCCTGATAAAAAGGATTTTCCTCAGGCACGCATCTGTCGAAATCCGCGCTGTATTCCATGAGAAATTTCAAGCCCTGGCAGAACAGCAGATGGATAGGCTCCGACGAAGCATGCGCCACGCGTGCCGAATACAATTGCGCCATATTGTCCCGGTATGTGGAAAGGGGCATATTTTCGCTCCTGTGCAGCTCATTTCTCATGAGTATATGGAAACTTTTATAAAAATCCACGTTTTTTTATGCGTAACACGATATAGTTTAAAAATCAAATGGTTATCATTTTGATATGGCAAAAAACCTGTGGGAGCCAGCTATGCCGCTACTGTAGCCCGCGACGAGGTTGCAGATACTGCGGTTGAAAAAACAGACGGTATCGCTTGACCGGGGAAGGATGAGTCGGTTTGGCCACTTGCCCTTCAATGGAGAGTGGTTTGTCAGAGAGGCCGAAGGGCTGGAGTTGATCCGGCGAGAGCGCCGCCCGCGCAAAACCTTCTCCGGTAAGATAGATCACCGGCATGCTGCTTGCCGCGCTGCCCGCCATCAGTACCGTACCCGAGGGCCTGCCGCCCGGGCTGTTCCGCGCCGCAGTGGCGTTGAGCAGGCTGGGCATGCGTACATCGGTGCGCCGCAGTACTTCCAGAAAATCATTGCCCGTGCGCCCCACGAAGGTCAGCAGGGAGGAACCGTCGTCGGAGACCAGCAAACTGACAGGCATGGTGCCGCCGTGAATGCCCATATAGGCGGGACGCGCTCCGGCGGGCATGGTCACCCATCCTTCATCGGCTTCCATCCCGGCAACCGGGCCTGCCGCGCATAAGCTCGGGCACAGGAGAGCCAGCAGACATAGCATGTGAATGTTTAATTTTTTCATGCGATTCTGTAAAATCACATCCGGCTTTGTTGCGCATCTTTTCCATGTCCGGTCCGGTTCAGGCCGGGACAAGGGATATGCTCACAAGCTGATTCCAGCGTGAAACAGATTCGGAAAACTTCTCTGTGAAATATGAGGCTAGTAATTCGCAGTAGCCTTGTCAAGTTGTCCGTTTTGGGCTGCACAGGGTGTTCAGCGGGGGCGGCGTTGCCGTGCGACCGGCGCGGGCGCGGCGGGCTGCGCCCGCGGTTGCGGCGGCGTGAGATCCGGCGGTGGCGGAATTGTGGGCAGATTTTTGTCATTGCCCAGAAAATGCAGAAAAAAGTCGCTCAGCGCGTCATCCATCTGCTGATGGATGACGTTGCGTTCCTCCGCACTGACGGAACGGCACAGCTCGGGCAGTTCAGCGGCCAGGGATTCCGGACAGGGAGCCATCAGCGCGCCGGTGTCTGCCCGCGGCAGGCTGACATAGGGGGCCTTGCCGTTCATCAGTCGGGCTATGGAACCAACGTGCAGTTCAGAGCGGTTCATGGCGTCGTTCTCGGCGGCGATCAGCAGCAGCGGGGGATGAAAATAGCGGAACGAAGCGGAGCTGAACAGCATGCCGAAGCCCGGGGCCACGGCGGCCACCGCCTTGATGCGGGGATCGGCCAGGCTTTTGGTCAGCGGCAGGCTGTGGCAGATGCCGTCCATCCTGTCGCGAGCCCAGCGGTTGCAATAGATGTCCTGCTGCCCGGCCCTGGCGCAGTAGTCCGGCCAGGAGAGGCAATCGGGCAAGGCCCCGCCCAGCAGCAGCGCGGCGGCGCCGCCTGTGCCGAAACCCAGCAGGCCGATGCGGTTTTTGTCAATACTGGCGGCAAGCTCCGCATCATTCAGCAGGAGGTCAATGACGCCTGAAAGTTCTCTGACCCTGCTTTCCAACTGCCGCCAGGTGAAGAGCAGGCTCATGTCGTCCATGCAGTCCCGGGCATGTGTGGGCGCGGCGACCACAAATCCGTAAGAAGCCATCCTGGCAGCGGTGTCATGGTAGGAAAAACGCGTGCCCGGCGAAGCGTGGGACAGCAGCAGGAGCGGAAAGCGTCCTTCCACGGCTTTGCCGTTGCGCGCCGCTGAAACAGTCCAGGGCGCGTAATTGAGCGTGCGCGGGGGACGGACGCTGGGGTACCAGATATTCACATCCAGACGCAGATTGGCGTCCGCCGACCATTGCCCCAGCGTGCGGAAACCCACCTGATAGGAGTCGGCCGCCACGGCGGCGCGCGCCGGAACAAAAAGCTGGAACAAAAGCAGCAGAGCGAAAACGATGAAGCGTATGGGCATGGCCGTTGTTGTGCCACAAGCCGGCTTGCGGTACAAGAGTCGGGCCGCAACGCGACCGCCCGCTGTGAAATCCGGCGCGCAAGGAGAAAGCCTGGATGGAAATGATCAGTTATTTTCTGGATTTTGTGCTGCACATCGACGTTCACCTGTTTGAACTGGTGGAGCAGTACGGGCTCTGGATCTATGGCATTCTGTTTATTATTGTTTTCTGCGAAACCGGCCTGGTGGTCACTCCTTTTCTGCCGGGGGATTCCCTGCTTTTCGCTTCCGGCGTGGTGGCGGGCGCGGGGCTCATGGGCTACGTCGAAATCATGCTGGTGCTGCTGGCCGCCGGCATTCTGGGCGACGCCGTGAACTACTGCATCGGGCGGCATGTGGGACCGGCCATCTTCGCCCGTGAAAACCGCTTCATCAAAAAGGAGCATCTGCTCAAGGCCCACCATTTTTACGAGCGGCATGGCGGCAAGGCCATTGTGCTGGCGCGCTTCGTGCCCATTGTGCGCACCTTTGCGCCCTTTGTGGCCGGCATCGCCCTGATGCATCCCGGCACGTTCTTTTTCTTTAATATTACCGGCTGCATGCTCTGGGTGGGCGGGCTTGTGTCCGCGGGCTTTTTTCTGGGCAATCTTGCCTGGGTGCGCGAAAATTTCAGCAGTATTGTGTATCTTATAATTTTTATTTCCGTGTTGCCGGTGGCCATTGAACTGATTCGGGCCAAATGGAGCGGCGGGAAGAAGGACGGACGGGCCTGAGAGGGCGGGGCTGCGGCTCAGCGCAGGATGGTCAGACGCCCGTTTTCCATGCGCGCCTCGCGGTTGATGCAGAGGGGGGCGTCTTCTTCGTGGTGTGAAACAAAGACCAGATGTACGCTCAGCCCCGCGCTTTCCGCCGGGGCGGCAAGGCTGTCCAGCAGGGCCAGGTAGCGGGCGCGGCTTTCCGCGTCCAGGCCGGAGCAGGGCTCGTCCAGCAGCAGAATATCCGGACGCCCCACCAGAGCGCGGGCCAGAAACAGACGGCGCAACTGGCCGCTGGAGAGCCGGCGGATGGATGTTGCCGCCACGCGGGCCGCGCCCCCTTCCGGGAAAAGCCAGGCCATGACCCGCCGGGCCTCGTCCCGCTCCGCTTCCGTAAAATCCCGGTACAGGCCCATGCTGTTGTCAAAGCCGGAGCAGACCAGCTCCAGACCACTGAGCGTGAAGCCGTAAAGGGCCTGGGACAGGTCGGACACCAGGCGCACGCCCTTGCGCACGTCGGCCAGCATTTCCACAGGGCCGCCCTGGCCCGGCAGCCAGCGGTTGACGCTTCCCCCGGCGGCCGCGAATTCGTCCCCGGCCAGCAGGCGCAGCAGGGTGGACTTGCCCGATCCGTTGGCCCCGGCGATATGCCAGTGTTCGCCCTCGTGCAGACTCCAGACCACATCGTGCAGCACTTTGCGGCGGTTGATGAATACCGAGACATTTTCCAGCGCAAGCAGAACGCGGCCCGCGGCGCTGTGCGCCGGACGCTTCGGGCTGGCGGCCGCGGCGGGAGCGGACGGAATCGACGGAACCGGGGGCGGCGCGTCCAGCAGACGGCCCGACCTGACATGGCGGCGTTCCGCACACCAGGGCGGCAGGCTGTCGTTGCGGTGCGCGGTGAGGATCACGGTGCAGCGCTCGGCGTATTCTTCCAGCAGGTTGAAAAAGCGTTTCTGATGGGGCGCGTCCAGGCCGTCGACGCATTCGTCCAGCAACAGCAGCGCTGGCGCGCGCAGCAGGGCTCTGCCCAGCAGCAGCAGACGCAATTGGCCTTGCGAAAGCGTGGGCAGGTCGCGTTCCAGCAGGCCCTCCACCCCCAGACGGGCGGCCAGGGCTTCCACGGCGGCTTCGCGCTCGGCGTCTCCCCTTGCGCCGGGCCGGTTGCAGAGCAGGGACGCGCTCTCCGAACCGGCGAGCAGCAGGTCGCGGCCCGTGATGTCCCAGGCCTGGCGTTGAAGATTTTCCTGCTGCGCCGGAGAAACCAGCGCGCTCATGGCCCGACCGGCCAGGGGGGATTCTTCCGCTCCTTCCGGCGTATGCCAGTAAATATGCCCCCGCGCGGGCCAGAGTTCGCCGGCCAGCAGGCGCAGCAGGGTGGATTTGCCCGATCCGTTGGGGCCCAGCAGGGCGCAGTGGCGACCGCGTTCCACCCGCCAGTTGATATGGTGCAGAACCGTTTCCTGACGGGGATCGCCGGGCAGAAACAGGCTGACGTCGTCCAGCGTGACCAGAGGCGGGGGCGGGGTCATGGCGGCGTGGAGCGCGGACATCTGGCGGCCTTCCTTTACAGGGGCAGGCTCGTCCTGCGGCCCTTGTCGAAAAACACATATTCCCTGAAACCAAAGGCCCTGGCGTAGGAGGCCAGCCGCGCGAAACCGTAAGCCACATCGTCCGTGCCGTGGGCGTCCGAGGCGAAGCTGACGGACAGACCCAGCCCGGCGGCCAGGGCCATGATGGGCGGCGCCGGGTAGATTTCGCGGCAGGCCTTGCGCAGCCCGGCCGAGGAGATTTCCATGGCCATGCCCGCGTCGCGCAGAGCCGTGAGGCAGCGGCGGATCTGTTCCTGGCTTTCCGGCCTGGCCAGCCAGATGTGAAACTGCTCCACAGAGAAAATCTTGATCAGATCCGGGTGGGCCGCGATGTGGAACAGGCCGGAGCGGATCATGGCCTCCCAGGCCGTGAAATAGGCCGTATAGCGGCTTTCGCATTCCTCCTGGGAGGCGTCTTTCCAGGGTTCCGCGCCATCGTCAAAGCCCCAGCGCCCGAGAAAATGCACGCTGCCCAGCAGGTAATCAAAGTCATAGGCCCTGCAGGCGGCGCGGGTAAAGTCCTCCTCTCCGTCCAGCCAGTCCATTTCCATGCCGAAAAGCACCCGGCAGGGGCCGCGCGTCCCTGCGCGCGGGGCGGCCTTGAGGGCCAGCACCTCGCGGGCGTAGTCCGGCAGATGGCGGCTGAGCTGCTCGCGGTACTCGTGCCGGTAGTCAAAACCCCGCGGGCGCGGCGAATGTTCGGAAAAGCCCAGCAGGGTCAGGCCCTTGGCCAGGGCGGCGGCGTACATGGCCGCCGGCGTGGCGGCCCCGTGGGAGTATCTGGTATGGATGTGCAGATCGCTTGTTATCATGGCCGGCTGTCCAGGCTGCGGCTGGTGGAAAAGAGCAAAAATGTATGGGAGAGGAGGCCGGCTCCTCTCCCGCCATGACATCAGAATCCTTGTGCCCGTCGACGCGTTGCGCCGGGACAAGGCGGCACGGCGTCAGGCAAGCAGTCTTTTGACGATTTCCTGACCGGCCTTGCGCCCCGCGCCCATGGCCAGAATGACCGTGGCCGCGCCGGTGACGATGTCGCCCCCGGCAAAGACGTTGGGTATGGAGGTCTCGCCGGTTTCCTCATTGGTCTGGATATAGCCCCATTTATTCTGCTCCAGATCGGGCGTGGCGTCCAGCAGAATGGGGTTGGAGCGGGTGCCCAGGGCCACGATGGCCAGATCCGTGGGCAGGTCGTATGTTTCGCCTTCCACGGGCACGGGCCGGCGGCGGCCTGAGGCGTCAGGCTCGCCCAGCTCCATTTTTTGCAGGGTTACGGATTGCAGGCGCATTTCGGCGTCGCCATTGAAGCGCAGGGGCGCGGCCAGCATGGCGAACTGCACGCCCTCTTCCTCCGCGTGTTCGATTTCCTCGCGGCGGGCGGGCATTTCAGCCTTGGTGCGGCGGTAGACGATGTACACGTTTTCCGCGCCCATGCGCAGGGCCGTGCGCGCCGCGTCCATGGCCACGTTGCCCGCGCCGAAGACAGTGACGTTTCTGCCGGGAAAGGCGGGGGTGTCCTGCGTGGGGAAGTCATAGGCCCGGCCCAGATTCACACGGGTCAGGTATTCATTGGCCGAGAACACGCCCACCATGTTTTCGCCGGGCACGCCCAGAAAAACCGGCAGGCCCGCGCCCACGCCGATGAACACGGCGTCATATTCCTTGCGCAGCTCGGCCACATCCAGGGTGCGACCGCCCACATAGTTCATGTGAAAATCCACGCCGGCCTGGCTCAGACCGTTGATTTCAGTGGCCACCACGCTCTTGGGCAGACGGAAGGCCGGAATGCCGTAAATCAGCACGCCGCCCGGCTCGTGCAGGGCTTCAAAAACATCCACCTTGAGGCCCGCGGCGGCGCAGACGCCCGCGCAGGTCAGGGAGGAGGGGCCGGAGCCGATGCAGGCCACCTTTTTGTCGCAGCGGCGCACGGCGCAGGCGTTGGAGCCCGTGACCTGCTCACAGGCCGTGGTGGCGATGTAGGTATCGGCCACAAAGCGTTCCAGGCGGCCGATGGCGATGGGCTGGCCCTTGGCCTTCAGAATACATTTGCCTTCGCACTGATTTTCCTGCGGGCAGACGCGGCCGCAAACGGCGGGCAGGCTGTTGGTGGACTTGATGATCCGGTAGGCCGCGTCCATATTGCCCCTGGCCACTTCGCCGATGAAGTCGCGGATGGGCACTTCCACCGGGCAGCCCGAGACGCAGAGCGGCCTTTTGCACTGGAGGCAGCGCGAGGCTTCCTGCATGGCCATTTCTCTGGTGTAGCCCAGGGCCACTTCCTCAAAATTGGAGCGCCGCGCTTCGGCGGGCTGACAGGGCATATCCACCCTGGGGGCCAGCGGTTTTCTGGATTTTTTAGTTTCCATGAGCGCACCTGCTGTAGGAGTCAAAAGAGATTCGTTCCTGATCGCGGTAGGCGGAGAGGCGGCGGCGCAGTTCGGGAAAATCCACTTCATGCCCGTCGAATTCCGGCCCGTCCACGCAGGCGAACTTGGTTTTGCCGCCCACGCTCACGCGACAGGCGCCGCACATGCCGATGCCGTCCACCATGATGGGGTTGAGGCTCACCGTGGTTCTGACGCCGAAGGGGCGGGTGGTGTCGGCCACGGCGGCCATCATGGGCACGGGGCCCACGGCCACCACCTCAAAGACGGTCTTGTCCTTTTCCAGCCGGTCGCGCAGCAGGTCGGTGACCAACCCCTTGTGTCCGTAGCTGCCGTCGTCAGTGGAGATCAGCAGTTCGTCGGCAAAGGAGGAGAGTTCCTTTTCAAAAAGCAGCAAATCCTTGCTGCGCGCGCCGATAATGCCCACCACGCGATTGCCCGCGCGGGAATGCCCCTTGGCGATGTGGTGCATGGCGGCAATGCCCGTGCCGCCGCCCACACAGATGACCGTGCCCTTTTTTTCAATGTGGGTGGGGCGCCCCAGCGGGCCGCAGACATCCGGAATGGCGTCGCCTTGCCTGAGTTCTTCCAGCAGGGCCGTGCTTTTGCCCAGAACCAGATAGACAATGGTGATAGTGCCGTTGGCCGCGTCCGTGTCGGCAATGGTCAGGGGAATGCGCTCGCCCGTGGGGGTCATGCGCAGCATGACAAAGTGGCCCGGACGCGCCTTCTGGGCAATGTGCGGCGCGTGCAGAACCAGCTTGCTGGTTTTGCCCGGGATCAGGCTTTCCTTGTGCAGAATGGGTGTTGGCATATGCTCTCCTGTGCTGCAATTGGCCTTTGGCGGCAGACTGGCCTTGCGTCCCCACGGCAAGGGGGCAGCGACGCAATGTGAAGCATTGCTCCAGGGGGGTTAACACGCTGCCTTTTTGCCCGCCTGCCGCGTTGGATTTGACCTGCTTTTTCGGTCGAGCGCCAGAAGAGCGCACTCCCTCAAAGCAGGATCATCCGCCTTGCAGGCAAACAAAAATTCTGTTCTGTAGCGGTAACAGCCCCTGGAGGGCAACGCGCCGCCCCAGGCGGAGGAGCGAGCAGAAAAAACGCGCTCCGGCAAAACTGTTGATACCACCGTAGCCGCGAATGAGCAGTGTGGCAAGCTTGTCTGCCGTCCAGACAACTTGTTTCACATGCCTCTGATCGACGCCAGAGCCCGGTTTGTTTGAATATTCAGTCAAAAGGAAAAAATTTTTGACTTTTTTTAAAGAGGCTTGCCGAGAGCCCGATAAGGACTTATGTTGAGCGGGGAAAGGGGAGATATAACAATATGCTGCAAGGAGACGGATCAGATCGCCCCAGTTGCAGGGAAGCAGTGATCCATTCAGGGAGGAATGGACATGTCGCTATTATCTACTGACGTATCCCTAACGACAAAAAACGCGCAGGACGATGCCGATCCCGAAGCCAGAGAGGATCTGGCCCGGATCACGCGTTATCTTGCCATTCTGGAAGACAATAAGAAGGCCAGCCGTTTTGTCCCTGACGACGCGGCTCTGGCTCTGGATATGGCCGGTTTCGTACGTAACCGGCTGTGCGGCGGGCGCGCCGCGCCGGGGAGCTCCCTGGCGCGGCTGGCTCTGTCTCTGGTACAGACCTGCCCTGACGCGCCCACGCAATAACACGCGGAACCCAGCCATGCCCCGCATCACGCGCGGCTGGCATCACGCCGTAGCGAGCGTATCCCGCCGGACGGCATAACCGGAACGTATCACCTTTCCGTGACATGACGGGGTTGGACTGCTGATCCGTGTTTCCAGTATATCTCCGCTTGGAAGGGGAGGGGCCGTGGGCTCCTCCCCTCTTTTGCGCATGGAGTCTGCTGGCGCTCCGCCTTTTTGCCCCTTGCCCGCAGAGAGCATTGCAGGGGAACGCGGAGCAAAACAGCGCGCGCAGGGCGGCTCCCGGCTCAGCTTTCCTGTCCGCCCTTGCGGCGACCGTGGCTGAAGTTTGCCGCGTACAGGCGCGAGGCCGCGCCCTTTTTCAATTGGCCGGGCAGAATCAGAAATACGGTCTGGCTGGTGATGCCGTGCTCTTCCACGCAGCGGGCCAGATTGCCCAGGCTGGTCCAGTGGAGTTGCTGGTTCGGCCAGCCCGCCCGGTGGGCGCAGAGCACCGGCGTTTCCGGAGGCAGACTGCGGGCCAGTTCGGCCTGGAGGAGCGGGGCTGACTGGGCGGAAAGATAGACGGCCAGCGAGGTCTTGTGGGCTGCCAGGGCGGCCAGACGCTCCTGCTCCGGTACCGGGGTGCGGCCTTCCAGCCGGCTGATTATCAGGCTCTGGGTCGCTTCCGGCACGGTAAAGGTCACACCCGCCGCGGCGGCCGCCGCGCAGGCCGCGGTGACGCCGGGGATCACCCGCCAGGGAATGCCGTCGCGGTCCAGCAGTTGGGCCTGTTCACGCAAGGCCCCGTACAGCGAGGGGTCGCCCGTATGCACGCGGGCCACGTTTCTGCCCGCCAGAGCCGCGTCGCGCACCAGGGCATGACACTGCTCCAGAGTCAGCGGAGCGGAATCCGCCACCAGGGCGTCCGGCCGCGCGCAGGCCACCACCCCAGGCGGCACCAGAGAGCCGGCGTACAGCACCAGTCCGGCGTCCTCAATGGCCTTGCGCCCCTTGATGGTCAGCAGTTCAGGATCGCCCGGCCCGGCCCCCACAAAAGAAACCAGACCCGTGGCCGCATGAGGCGGCGTTGTTTGCGTGTCTTGCATGGAAGTTCCTTTACATGCCGGCGGATGCGGGTTTTTGCGCGGCCAGCAGAAAGACCGGGTTCAGGGCCGTGAGATGCCGATCCCCGGCCAGTTCGCGGGCTTCGGAAGCCTGGATCTGCATGATTTCCAGCGGCCAGCCCAGATCTTCCAGAAAACGGCGGCAGAGGCAGAAGCTTTCCAGCAGCACGCAGCTGGCCGCCAGACGCCCGCCGGGCGGCAGGCGGCGACAGACGTGCTCCAGAATGTCTTCGGCCTGCCCCCCGGACAGGCCCCCGCCGATGAACACGCGCTGCGGATCGGGCAAGGACGCCAGGCATTGCGGCGCCTGGCCCAGACAGACATCCAGAATGGCGGCGCCGAAGCGGCGGCGGTTTTCCTGGATGCTCATGGCGCGCCCGGCGCTGCGTTCCACAGCCACCACCCGGCCCTCATGGGCCAGCACGGTCGCCTCCAGCGCCACGGCCCCGGAACCGGAGCCGATATCCCAGACCACATGGCGCGGCCCCACGCGCAGGAGCGACAAGGCCGCGGCGCGCACAGGCTTTTTGGTGATCAACGCGCCCTCCACGGCCAGTTCCTGCGCGTCCAGGCCCAGATGCGCCTGGCGGGGCGGCCTGTGGGGAATCAGCAGCACGGTGCAGGCCGGGCCGAAGGCGCGGTGGGCCGTTTCGTCCAGGCTCAGTTGGTGCAGCGCTTCGTCGGGCGCGCCCATGCGTTCAAAAATACGGACAGTGAACCAGTCCACACCCCGGTCCAGCAGATGACGCGCCAGCACATCCGGGGTCATGCGGGCGTCGGTGAGGATGCAGAGCGGCGCGCCTTTGCCTGCGGCCGCGTTCAGCGGCCCCGGATCGTCGCGCCCGTGCAGGGAAAGGCAGACGACCTGATGCCAAGGCAGGGCCAGCCGCGCGCAGGCCTGCTGCAAAGAACTGACCGCCGGGATGAGGCGCACGGCCGCCGCGCCCAGATGGCGCGCCAGTGTGGCCCCTATGCCGAAAAAGAGCGGATCGCCGTCAGCCAGCAGCAGAACATGTTCCCCGGCCGCGCGCATCTGGTTCAGACTGTTGAGCAGGGGTTCCAGCGGCAGGGTCAGCGGCAGCGGGCGGGCCTTGAGGCCCTCCGTATTTTCAAAGGCCGCCAGCAGTTCCCCGCCGCCGCACAGCACGTCGGCCTCCTCAAGCAGGACGCGCTGTTCGGCGGTGAGGGCCGCTGGTCCGCGCGCGCCGCCGCAATTGAGGCCCAGCACCGTGATGGGCGCGGGGGCCGGCATGGTCGGTTCGGGCACAGATGCCGTAAGTTCCGCGTCCACGGATTCCGGCCTTGCCGTGAATGCAATGCCGGCAAGCGCATTCTGTTTGTTCATAGCGTCAGCAATTCCCTGCCGTCAGTGTGAAAGAGATGCAGAACCACGCGGCGGCCCGCAAATTTTCGCGCCGTGCGGGCTGCCTGCCGGGCCACGGCGGTCAGCGCGTCCTGGCCGGCGGGATCGGCCAGCAGCAGTTCCAGCGCGTGCGCGGCGGTCACGCAGGCGGCTACGGCTGGCGCGCGGGCCACGCCCGCATTTTGACAGAGTTGCGCCAGGGCGGCCATATCCAGCTCGGCGTCGCGGGCATGGGTATACGCGTGCCCCTGGGCCAGCTTGACGAGTTTGCCGAAAAAACATCCCCAGATCAGCCTGTCAAACGGTAATGACCCGGCTTCACGCAACGAGAACCGCGCAAAATCGGCGACCTGCACGAAAGCCTGGGGCGCAAGCTCGGGATAGCGGGCCATGAGCAGTCTTTCCGAGCGCCGCCCGGTGGAGAGGCAGACCGCCCGGCAGCCTGTGGCCAGGGCCACGTTGAGCCCCTGTGCGATGGTGGCCCGCCAGGCCGCGTGACTGTACGGGCGCACCGTGCCCTGGGTGCCCAGAATGGAGATGCCGCCCACAATGCCCAGACGCGGATTGAACGTGCGCCTGGCCATGTCCGCGCCGCGCGGCACGCTGATGATGACGGTCAGGGGCGGGCAGGGCGCGCCAAGGGCGGCCTGCCGCGCCGCCTCGCGCCCCAGGGCGAAACGGATCTGCTCTTGCGGTACGGGATTGATGGCCGCCGCGCCCACGGGCAGAGGCAGGCCGGGCAGGGTGACGCGGCCCACGCCGGGGCCGCCCTCAATGCGCGTGAAATCCTCATCTTCCGGCGGCAGGGGATGCGTCGGGCTGTTGCGCAGCACGACGCTGGCCGTGATCAGCGCGCCTGAGGTGGCGTCCGGATCGTCGCCGCCGTCCTTGAGTATGGAGGCATGCGCCGCCCTGAACGCGCCGCGTTCATCGGGGCCGGGCGCGCGGTTCAGCCTCAAGTGCGCCTCAAGTTCCGGGAGCGGCTTTTCCAGCAGTTCCGGGGCAAGGCCCGCAGCGCAATGCGCCACGGACAGTACGCGCCAGTCCCTGGCGCAACGACCGGAAAAGGCGTCTTCTCCGCCCGCGGGCATGAAAGGCGGCAAAGGCACATGCACGCTTTGGGGCGCGTGGCCTGTGCGCAGCAGGATCAGGGCGGCCAGGGCCGCGCCCGCGGCGGCCGTGCCTGTGGTGAAGCCTTCGCGCAGGGGTGGCGTCGCGACCCGGCTCACGTCGCGTCGTCAGGCAGCCAGACCTGCCCCCGCGCCACCAGGGAAACCGGGCCGTCCACAGCGGCCAGAGCTTCCCCGCCCTCGCTGAACAGGCGCACATCCAGCGCCGAACCGCCGGGTTGCAGAATGGAAAAATCACGCCGCCCGCCCGCGCGGGACAGGCTGAGGGCCAGGGCCAGCGCGCCGGAACCGCAGGCGCTTTCCAGGCAGGTGGTCTGCGCGTCGCGCACATGCACCAGCGGCAGCATGTCCAACTGCCCCTGACATTCGCGCCACCAGATGACCCCCACGGCCGCTTCCCCGTCAAGGCCCAATTGCTGGCGCAGCAGGGCCGCCGCCGTTTCGAAGTCTTCGGGGAAGGGGTGCAGCGCGGCGTTGAGCAAGACATGAGTGATTCCCGGCAGGCGCGCCAGAGTCATGCCCTCGTCCAGAGACTGCACGGGGCAGGCCGGCAGACGCAGCGCGGCTTCCACCCGCCAGTGGGGAGAATCGCCGCGTACGCTCAGGCGTACCGGACTCTGCCAGCCGGAGACCCGCACCTCATAGTGGTATTCTTTTGCAGGGCCGGCGCCGCACGCGCTCACGGCCAGGCCCTCCAGGGCAGCCTGGCGCGGGCCGCGCGCGTTTTCGCTGAAGGCCAACAGCGCGCCGAAAGCACGGCTGGCGTTAACGCAGAATTCGCCCCCGGCCATGCGCAGGCGGCGTTGCTGCGGATCCACAAAGCCGGCCTGTTCGCCGCCCAGATGCTGGGGATCCAGAGTCAGACGCGCCAGGCGCGCCTGTTCGGCGGCGCTTCTGCCCTCCAGCGGGAAGAAAAGCGTGGTGTTGCCGCCGGGGCTCCATTTGGAAAAGGTCAATGCGGGCATGGGTGTATCCTTTGGCTGCCTGAAAAAGTATGCCTGAGCCTCGCGTTACTGTCCAGCATGACGGGTGTTTGTAACGTCCGGCCTGTGGTTGTCGCGTCTTTTGGACTGCCGCGCGCCCGGAAGGGCGCGGAATTGCCCAATTATAGCTTGCGGTTTTTTCCGAACATGGTTATTGAAAAAACAGTTGCCGTCTCCCCGCCCGTGCGGCGGCTGGCCGGCAATATTGGCGGGCAAACCGTGACTTACTGTGTTGACGGTGATCCAGCAACACAAAAACAACGTCTTTATGGGAGGCATCATGAAATCAATTCGTCTTCTTGTTCTCTCAGCCGCTCTGGTGCTGAGTTATGCCGTGGCGGCCGTGGCCGCCGCGCCGGCCTGCAACAAAAAAATCGAAAGCTTCGATTTTGTTGTGGACTATTCCGGGTCGATGATGATGCAGAACAAGCAGCTTCAGCAGGATAAAATCATTGTGGCCAAAAATGTGCTGCAGCGCGTGAACGCGGCCATTCCGGCCCTGGATTACAATGGCGGTCTGCACACCATTTCGCCCAACGGCGTCATTCTCGCCCAGGGTCCGTGGGATCGCGCCGCCATGAGCGCCGGCATCAACAAGCTGCGTTCCGGCTTCCAGATCTTCGGTCGCATGACCAGCATGGGCAACGGCCTGCAGACCTATGAACCCTTCCTCTCCAGCATGAAGCGCGACGCCGCTGTCATTCTGGTGACCGACGGCGACAACAACCGCGGTTCCGATGTGGTGGAAGTTGCCCGTCAGCTGTATGCCAGCCAGCGCAATCTGGTCATTCACATCATCTCTTTTGCCGACACCCCTCATGGTGAAGCCGTTGTCAAGCAGATCGCCGGCATGAACCCCGGTTCCGTTGTGGTGCGCGGCGAAGAGCTGGCTACCAGCGATGCCGCCGTTGAGCGCTTCGTGCTGGCCGTGTTCTGTCAGGATGAGGACGTGATCGTGCTGCGCGGCGTGCATTTCGCCTTTGATTCCTATGCTCTTGACGGCAAGGCCATGGGCATCCTGAACGAAGCCGCCGGCCTGATCAAGGCCAATCCCAACAAGCGCGTTATCTTCAACGGCTGGACCGACTATATCGGTTCCGACGCCTACAACAAGGTTCTGTCGCAGAACCGCGCCAACGCCGTGAAGAACTACCTGACCAAGCAGGGCGTCCCGGCCAGCCGGATGACCGCCATTGGCCGCGGCAAGTCCTACAAGTATGACAACAAGACCGAAGAAGGCCGTTACATGAACCGTCGCACCGAGATCTCCTTCGACTAACGGGAATCCTGTGGCGTAATCGCAGAAAAAAAGCCGGGCGGCGTTTGCCGCCCGGCTTTGATTGTGAGGTATGTTTCCATGCGAATTTTTCTGGCTCTTATTCTGACCCTGGGGCTTGCGACCGGCGGCTGCGCCTGGTTCAGCGGCGACGACAGTTCCGACACGCAAATGCCTGCCGCGCAGCCGGAAGATCAGGCCGCTGCCGCCGCTGCAGCGCCTGAGCCGGCCCCGGCCAAGACGACCCCCGCCAAGGGCAAGTCCACGGCCAAGGCTGAAAAGGCAGCGTCCCAGAAGCGCGGCAAAGCTTCCAAGGGCCCCAAATCTGAAGCTGAAATCAGTGCCGAGCTGAATACTGTGGGCCACAAGCTGGCGGCTCAGGCCGCGCGCACTGTCATGCCTTCCAAAGCCAGCAAGGAAGTGCGCAAGGACGGCAAGGGCTATGTGGCGACGTATGTGGAAGTGGACGCCACAAACCTGACCACGGAGCTGCGGCCCGGCGCCAAGGGGCAATATGTGGGCTTTATCCGCTACCAGGAAAAAGTGTATGAATGTCGCGGCGCCAGCAAAAAGGCAGCCCTTTCCGCTCCCTGCGAACAGGTGCGCGCGCGTCGCCTCAATGAGCTGATCCGCTACGACGGCAAGGCCTGGCAGTTTTAGCTGCAAGCCGTCTGCGTTTGCGTCTGCACGTCGGCAAAGCCGCAGCCTGCTCCTGATTCACGGAGCGCGCGGCTTTTGCGGCGGCATTCTGAAAAGCGGGGTTTTGCCCCGCTTTTCCCATATCCGGCGTGAACACGGCGAGGAGGAGTTCAGGCGTCAGCGGCGCGCAGATCCTGGGGCAGATGCCTGACAATCCATTGGGCGCATTCACGCGGACTTTTATTCTGGGCATGGCAGCGCAGGCCGGCCCAGGCTGCGTACAGCGCCTCCCGTTCATGGAAGATGTCGGCCAGGGTCTGCCCCGGCGCAATGGCCAGCCCGCGCTGAGGATTGCGGGCAACGCGTTCTTCGATCACAGCCAGCGGAACGTCCAGATGGACGATTGGACCCAGGGCGGCCAGATGGCGCATGGCCTCCTCGCGGTAAACCACGCTGCCGCCGGTGCCGATAACGGTGCGGTTGGCCTTGATGGCGCGGATCACGCCGCACTCCGTGTCCAGAAAGGCTTCCTTGCCCAGCGCGTCGGTCAGATTCTGAAGGCGCGCGCCGTAGAGGGCTTCAATCAGGTGATCACTGTCCAGAAAGGCCCAGCCCAGTTCACGCGCCAGCGCGCTTCCCACAGTGGATTTGCCCGCTCCGGCCATGCCAATGAGGATGATGCAGGGGGCCGGCCGCGCCGGGGCCGCGACAAGATCGGGCGAGGGCATATCTCCTCCTTGACTGCGATTCATTTTCAGCCGGGCCGCACTCTGTGGCTCACTGGCCGAAAACGGCTCCCGGCGCGGTTAAAGAGTTTGTCGAGCCGCGTCAGGCTCACGGCTGAATGAAATCACTTCCATGAGCATGAGCGTCCGAGAGCTTGCCCAAGCCGGGCGTGACTGTCAAGAAGGGGCAGAGGGCGCAGTCGCTGAAAGCGGCATGGTTTTCCTGGAGAATCAGAGCATTGTTATTGTAAAAACGGCTCGGGAGCAGCCTGCCCTAAAGTCGCGCATGCGCCGGCCGATAAGTTCGGTAGAGGTGTACTTCATGCGCATGTTTATCATACCGTTTGTTTTTCTGTGTCTGGCCGCGCCGGTTCACGCCGCGGAATCACGTTCTCTTCCGCTTGCCGGCGCACAGGGGCATGCCGCCGGAGCGGCGGCGCCGCTGGTGAGCGCGCCCATGATGGGCGCTCCCGCCGCGCCTCTGCCGCCGCATTTGCCCGTGCTGACTCCTTCGGGCGGGGTCAATCTTGATGAAGCCTGGGTTCGGGACGGCGGAGCGCGTCTGTACTGGAACACACTGGTGATCCCGCGTCAGATTCGCATGGGCGGCGCGCGCTTTGCGGATCCGGCGGCTGTGCCGCAGCTGCTTCCGCAGGATGAGAAGAGGGCCCGGCCCGCGCGCAGATACAGCCGGAGCAGAGTTGTCGCCCCTGCGGAAAAACAGAAAAACCTGCCGCGAACGCCGCCTGCCGGAGCCGCCTCCACCGCGCTCAGGCCGCCTGTGGCCGCTGCCGCCGCAAATCAGTCCGGGGCGGGGCGTGACAGGGCCGCGCCGGAGACATCCCGCGCGGGCGACAAGGCTGCGGCGCAACAGTCCGCCCCCTATGGCGGAACCGTTTCCACAGCGCCTCCGCCCATACCCCTGCCGCCCCTGCCGATGGCCCCGACCTCCCCCAAAGCCCCGGTGACGCCCCGGTAATCCGGCATTTTTGCCTGGACAGCGCGCAGTCAGCCGCGAAAGCCCGCAGCCGTCCCGCGCGTCGCGCTTGACGGGGCGGCGGCAGCCGTGTATGTAGCTTCTTCCATCTATTTTACATTCAGGGCGAGGCTGTTTTGCCGCTGTGGCGCATGGCCGCGCAACAGAGGCAAAACGGGCAAGCCCACAACGTCCGCCCCTGTTCCGGACCGACGGTCAGGGGCGTTCGGCGCGCCGCAACGGCGAGTGTGACGCATAAAAAGAAAAGGGAGCAGAACATGAAAAGAACATATCAGCCCAGCAAAATCAGAAGAGCCCGCACCCACGGTTTCCGCGCCCGTATGGCCACGCCCAGCGGTCGCGCCATTCTGCGCCGGCGTCGCGCCAAGGGGCGCAAGCGTCTGAGCGCCTGAGTCGGGGCGTGAGCGTCCTTGCCGCACGCCGGGGGTTTTGGTGTCGCGTCTGAGCTTTCCACGGCATGTCCGTGTTCGTCGCAGGGCGGAATTTGCCGCCTGCTATGAGCACGGCAGGCGTTACCATACAGAGCATTTCCTCCTTTTTGTGCTTCCGCGAGAGAGCGCCGGCGAGTTGACGCGCACGGGCATGGCTGTTTCCCGCAAAGTGGGCAATGCGGTGGTTCGTAATCGCATAAAACGTCTGCTGCGTGAATTTTTTCGCCTGCATTCCGATCTCCTGCCAGTCCATGCCGATCTGGTGGCTGTGGCCAAACGGCATGCCGGCGGAGATGCGCTGGATCTCCACCGGGTGAGCGCCGAGTTTTTGCCGCTGCTGCGGCGTATGGTTCGACCCCGGCGGACGGCTGCGGCATGCGATTGAACCGAAAACGTCCCATGAGTAGCGTCGGCGCTGAGACGGCGGGTTTATGGGCGGGCGTCCTGCCGGGCGACGCCGGGGCCTTGCCGCGTGTGACGGTTCAGGGTGGGGTGTGATGAAAATGCTGCTGCGCTGTCTTTGCGTTGTTCCCATACGCGTCTATCAGCGCTGCATTTCGCCCGTGCTGCCCCCTGCCTGCCGTTTTTATCCCACCTGTTCCGCCTATGCCGTGGAGGCCATTTTGCGCCACGGCATACTGCGCGGCGGCTGGCTGACGTTGCGACGTCTGGCCCGCTGCCACCCCTGGGGCGGTTCGGGCTATGATCCAGTTCCACCACCACGGCGTCGCCGCGGCGTCCCGCCTCTGTCTCAGGAGTGAGCGTCCCCATGCAAGATAGCAAAAATCTGATTCTGGCCATTGTGTTGTGTTTAGGGATTCTTTTCGGCTGGGGCTACCTTGCCCAATACATGGGTTGGGTGCAGCAGCCTGATCCGGCGGTGGTGGCGCAGCAGCAGGAGGCCGCCCGCCAGGAGGCGGCCAGGGCGGAACAGCGCAGGCAGGAGGCCGCTCAGGCAGCCACGCTGCCCGCCTTCACTCCGGCTCCGGGACGCGATCTGACTGTGGATTCCCCGCTGTATGAAGCGGTTTTTTATACCGGCGGCGGCCCGTTGCGTTCCTTCAAGCTCAAGAAATTTCACAGCGGCCTCGCGCCCGATTCGCCCCTGGTCAACATGGTGGACGAGCGCACCGCCGCCGTGGCCCCGCTGGGGCTGGTGATCAACAGCCAGCCCTCCTGGAGCACAGGCCAGTGGTCGCTTGACGGCGACCAGCGGGGGCTGAGGCTGAGCGCCGGGCAGGAAGCCTCCCTGCGCCTCGTGGGTATGGTGGACAATCTGCGCGTGGTCCGCGAACTGACCTTCAGAGCGGATTCCTATCTCATCAGGGAAAAGATCCGCCTCATCAATACCGGCGAGCAGCCGCGCAGCGCGCGTGTGAGCTATACCGTGGCTTCCGACGCGGGCAACGCGTCCGGCGGGCAGTACGATTCCATGCGCGTGGCCTGGGACAATGACGGCAGTCTTTCCGAGGAATCCTCGGGCAAAACCCTGGAAAGCACGGGCGTGCAGGTGACGGGCAAAATCTACTGGGCGGGCGCCATGAGCACGTATTTTCTGGCCGCTGTGCTGCCCGGCGATGTCAATAACGTCACGGTCAAGGGCCTGTTGCAGAAAACCGTCTACCGCGCCGCCGTGGAAGAGCCTGAAAGCATGCTCGCGCCGGGGCAGGAGAAGGTGCTGACGGTTTCCTACTGGCTGGGCCCCAAGGAACGCGAGCAGCTGGCGGCCGTATCCGATCAGCTGGCCAGGAGCATTGATCTGGGCATGTTCAGCGTCATTGCCAAGGGGTTGCTCTGGCTGCTGGAATTCTTCCACTCCTATGTGCATAACTGGGGTGTGGCCATCATTCTGCTGACCGTGGTCATCAAGGCCGTGTTCTGGCCCCTGACGGCCAAGAGCTACGCCTCCATGGAGCAGATGAAGAAGCTTCAGCCCATGATGATGGCCCTGCGGGAAAAGTACAAGGACAACAAGGAGCTCATGAACAAGGAAGTCATGGCCCTGTACAGGACTTACGGCGTCAATCCGGCCAGCGGCTGCGTGCCCATTCTCATTCAGCTGCCGGTCTTTTTCGGTCTGTACCAGGCTTTGCTTACCTCCATTGAGCTCAGGCATGCGCCTTTCATCACCTATCTGCCTTTTACGGATACGCTCTGGCTGGCTGACCTTTCGGCCAAGGATCCCTTTTACATCACGCCCATCATCATGGGCCTGACCATGTTTTTGCAGCAGCGCATGAGCCCGCCCGCCACGGACCCCACCCAGCAGAAGATCATGATGTTTTTGCCGCTGATCTTTACGGTGCTCTTTCTGGGCTTTCCCGCGGGTCTCGTCATCTACTGGCTGGTCAACAACATTCTTTCCATTTTCCAGCAGTGGCTGATGATGCGTAAAAACAAGGGCAAAGCGCGCGCCGCGGGCTAGGCGGATTCGCTGGCCGCGCCGGTTCCGCGCCGGCCCCGTTGTGTCGTTGCCTGAGTGAGGTTTGTATGGAAGGGTTTAAGGAATTCCAGGGCAAAGACCTGGATGGCGCCATTGAGGAGGCCTGCGGCTACTTCAATACGGCGCGTGAAAAGCTGGAGATCGAAATCCTGCAGGACGCCAAGTCCGGCATCTTCGGCATTGTGGGCGCGCGCAAGGCCAAGGTGCGCGCCCGTCGGGCTCATTTGCGCGAGGCTGTGGAAAGCATTCTGGGCAAAAAGAGCTGCGCGCTGGCCCGTGATGGGGAAGAGAGTCCGACCCGTGCGGCCGCTGCGTCCGCCCCGGACGCCACAGACAAGCCTGCCCGCCAGGCCCAGCCCAGTGGTGGAAGCGAACGCCATCACGAACGCGGGCGCAAAAGCGCCGCTGTCACGCCTGTGGAGGCTGAGGCGGCAGGTTGCGTCCGCGTTGCGGCGCAAGCGTCCGCCAGGGACGCATATGCGCCCCCTGCCGCCGACACTTCCTGCGCAATGTCCGGCGCAGCTGCCGCGCCGCGCGCGGAAGCCCCCGACCTTTCCGAACCTCCGGCACGGGAGGAAGTCCGTTGCGGCGGACGGCCCGAGCCGTGCCGCGCCTCCGGCAGGGGCCGGCCCCGGCGCGAGGAGCGCCTTGCCCCTGAGCAGAACAGCGCACCTGATGGTCTGGAGAGCGGCGAGGAGCTGGAGGAGGCCGGGGAGGGGTTGCCCGTAACGCCTGTGGAACAGTTGGACCCCGCCCGTCTGCAAGCCCTGGCCCAGGAAGCCGTGCGCGAACTGGTGCGGCCCATTGTGGGCGGGGAGGTACGCCTTGCTGCTGCGGTAGGCGGCGGCCGGGTTCAGGTCTGTGTGGACTGCGACGAGGATTCCGGTCTGCTCATCGGGCGCGAGGGCCAGACCCTGGCCGCCTTGCAGTATCTTGCGTCGCGCGTGGTTTCGCGCGGCATGAATGCCGCCGTGCGCGTGCAGCTGGACGTCGGGGAGTATCGCCGGCGTCAGGATGAGAAATTGCGTGAAATGGCGCTTGCCCTGGCCGACAAGGCGCGGCACAGCGGGCGTTCCTATTCCACGCGGCCCCTTTCCTCCTATCATCGGCGTATTGTTCATGTCTGTCTTCAGGAAATTGCCGACGTGCAGACCCGCAGCACCGGCGAAGGGCCCATGAAGCGGGTGGTGATTATGCGGCGGAAAGCATAGCATCCAGCAGGCCCGGGGGCGTTCCGCCGCGGAAAAACAGCGTTTTTTCGCGAAGCCGCAGGCCGTGTGACTGGAAACGCGCAGGTTCCAGACAGGCTTTCTTTCCCGCCGGCGGCGCATGTACTGCGCGACCGGCTGTCCGCAGCACAAGGAGTTCGTGCCGTCCATGCCCACCATCGCCGCCATAGCGACGCCGCCGGGAGCCGGGGGCATCGGCATCGTACGTCTCTCCGGTCCGCAGAGCAAAGCATTGCTGGCGCACATATTCCTGCCTCTGTCGCCGCGCTTTGAAAATTTCCGCCCCTGGTTCATGCACCGGGGCCGGGTGCTGGATCAGCACGGCGAAGCCCTGGACGATGTTCTGGCGGTGTTCATGCCGGGGCCGCGCACATTCACCGGCGAAGACATGGCTGAAATTCACTGCCACGGCGGGCCGCTCATCGTGCAGTCCGTGCTGGAAAGCCTCCTGCGTCTGGGCGCGCGCCAGGCGGAGCGGGGCGAATTTTCACGCCGGGCCTTTGTCAACGGGCGCATGGATCTGAGCCAGGCCGAGGCTGTGGCCGAACTCATCGCCGCGCCTTCGCGCGAGGCCCTGCGCTACAGTCTGAACCGTCTGGACGGCCTGCTGGGCCGCAGGGTGCTGGCCCTGCGGGAAGAGCTGGAGGCCCTGCGCGTCCAGCTCTGTCTGGCTGTGGACTTTCCCGATGAAGAGGTGGAGTGCCTCGCGCCGGAGGATTTCGGCCGGGCTGTGGGCCAGGTTGCGCATTCCGTGCGGAGCCTGCTGGCCGGGCAGAAGAGGGCGAAAGTCATGCAGCAGGGGGCCGTGGTGGTGCTGGCCGGGGCGGTGAATGCGGGCAAGTCCAGCCTGCTCAATGCCCTGCTGGGGCGCAACCGGGCGCTGGTTACGGATATTCCCGGCACCACCCGCGATTTTCTGGAAGAGGCCTGTAATCTGGACGGTCTGCCCGTGCGGCTTACGGACACGGCGGGTTTGCGCCAGACCGGCGGCGTCAGGGGCGGGCCGGACGCCGTGGAGGCTCTGGGTATGGCCCTGAGCCGGGAAAAACTGGTTCAGGCGGACTGCATTCTCTTGCTGCTTGACGGCGCGCGCCTGGGCGAAGCCGGAGCCGCCGCCGAAACCTGCCCGGACGAGGCGGCCCGTCAGGTGCTGGACCTGGCCGGAAACACGCCTGTGCTGCTGGTCTGGAACAAGAGCGACCTCTGCGCCCCGGTCGTGTTCCCGCCGCGCTGGTCTGGCGGTCGTTTTTGCTGTATGGTCAGCGCGCGTTCGGGCGACAATGTGGATTTTCTGGCCCAAAGCCTGCGCCGGCATCTGCTGGCTGACGGCTGCGACAATCCGCCGTCTGATGGTCTTGCGCCCAATGCGCGCCAGGCCCTGGCTCTGGAAGAGGCCCTGGCCGAACTGGAGGAGCTGGAGGCGGATGTCAGCGCGGGCCGCCCCTATGACTGTTGCGCCGTGCGTCTGGATACGGCGGCGGCGCGGCTGGGCGAGGTGACGGGTCTTTCCAGCCCGGCGGAAGTGCTGGACAGGGTGTTTGCCCAATTCTGCATCGGCAAATAAATGTCTATGGATCTGACCATGTTGCGCCGCCGCCTGAGCGGCGATGAAATCAACGCCATGCCCCTCCGGCACTATGAGGGGCCGGTGCACATGATCCGCATGCTGGAGGAGTGGACGCAAGCCCTGCCCGACCTGCGCGCGGACGGCGTGCTGGGATTCGACACCGAAACCCGGCCCACCTTCCGCAAGGGCAAGGTCAACGCGCCGTCCTTGATCCAGCTGGCCACGGAGCGGGCGGTCTATCTGGTTCAGTTGTCCTGGCTGCCTTTTGGCCCGCATCTGGCCGAACTGCTTGCAGACCCGGGCGTCATCAAGGTCGGGGTGGGCATCCGCGACGACATGCGCGAGCTGGCCAAAGTGCACGCCTTTGAGCCGGCCGGGCTGGTGGATCTGGGCAATGTGGCCCGCGCCCACAAGCTTTCCAGCCAGGGTTTGCGCACACTGGCGGCCAATTTTTTCGGCTGGCGCATTTCCAAGGGGTCGCAGTGTTCCAACTGGAGTCTGATGGAACTGAGTCAGCGCCAGATCGCCTATGCCGCCACCGACGCCTGGATCGGACGTCTGATTTTTCTGCGCATGCGCGAGCTGGGTCTTGTTCCCGTCCCCCAGCATACGCGGAGCCCGCTGCCCTCTCCCGCCAGGCGCAAGCCGGAGAGCGGCGCATGAGCAACGCGGGCCAGAGGGCCGGGGCGGCCTGTGCGTCTGTTCCCGTTTCCGGCCAGATTCCCGCCCTGGGGCCGCGTCTCGTTTTTTTCACCGGCGGCACGGCTCTGCGCGACCTGAGCCGGCAACTGACCCGCTACACCCACAATTCCGTCCATCTGATCACGCCCTTTGATTCCGGAGGCAGCTCCGCCGCCCTGCGTCGGGCCTTTGCCATGCCCGCGGTGGGCGACATCCGCAACCGTCTGCTGGCCCTGGCCGACAGCGAGCTTGTGCCGCAAAGCGTGCTGGAATTCTGTGCCCGCCGTCTGCCCGCCCGGGGGAACGCGGAGGCCCTGCGCGCAGACCTGCGGGCCCTGGGCGCGCGGGAACATCCGCTCTGGGCCGCCATGCCGGAGATTTTCAGCGGGGCCCTGCGCCTGCATCTGCGCTTTTTTCTGGAGCGTATGCCGCGGGATTTTGATCCTCATCTGGCCAGCCTGGGCAATCTGCTTCTGGCCGGGGGCTATCTGCACCACAAACGCAATTTCGGGCCTGTGCTGGCCTTTTTCAGCCGCCTGCTGCAAGTGCGCGGCGTGGTGCTGCCCATTGTGGGCGAAAGCCTGCATCTGGCGGCTGAACTGGACGATGGTTCGCGTCTGGTGGGTCAGCACCGCTTCAAGGAATTGACGCGGCCCGTGCGCCGGCTTTTTCTTACCGTGCACGAGCCGGAGCGTCAGGGAGAGGCCGCCGCCCCCCAGACTCCCTGCCGGCCGCCTCTGGCCTCAACGGCGGCGGACTATCTGCGCTCGGCCGGAGCCGTCTGCTACCCTATGGGCAGTTTTTACACCAGCGTACTGGCCAATCTGCTGCCGCAGGGGGTGGGCCGCACCGTGGCCGCGGCGTCCTGCCCCAAGATTTTCATTCCCAATTCGGGCCGCGACGCGGAACTGCGCGGCCTCTCCCTGGCCGGACAGGTGGCCATGCTGCTGCGTCATCTGCGCGAGGACGCGCCCGAGGCACGCACCCATGAACTTTTGCACTGGATCCTGGTGGACAGTCGGCATGGCCGCTATGAGGGCGGTCTGGGGCCTGATGTCCGCACGGCCCTGGCGGATATGGGCGTGACTCTGGTGGAACGGGACATGGTGCGTGAGGACGACCCGCAGCGCCATGAGCCGGAACTGACGGCACGGGCCTTGCTGGATCTGCTGCCCGGCGCGCAGGCGGAACGCTAGTGGCCGTGCGTGAACTGCGAGTTGACGCCGCTCTGGCCGGGCAAAGGCTGGATCAGGCCCTGGCCGCGCTGACGCCGGAACTGGGATTGCGCGGCCGCCGCCGTCTCATCGCCCGCCGTGCTGTTCTGGTCAGCGGGCGGGCCATGCCCGCCGCCCATCGCCTGCGGGTCGGCGAACTTGTCAGCCTGCGCGAAGCGACGGCGGAGCCAGCCGCCGTTCCCCGCCTGGCGGAGACGCCGCGTCTGTTGGCCCGCCAGGGGGAGTACTGCTTTCTGTACAAGCCCGCCGGCCTGCACAGTACGGCTCTGGCCGGGGGGGGCGGCTTCAGTCTGGAGCGCGCCCTGCCCGCGCTGCTGGCCTCCCTGCCGGGCGCAGGAGCGGCGCAACTGCTGCAACGGCTGGATTACGGCACGTCCGGCATTGTCTGCGCGGCCCTGACGCGGCAGGCGGCTCTGGCTTTTCGCCGCGCGGAGCGGGAAGGGCGCTGCGAAAAACGCTATCTGGCCCTGCTGCGCGGCATTCTGGCCGCGCCGGTCATCGCGCGGGCGGCTCTGGATACGGCAAAGCGTCGGCAGAGCCGCCCGCTGGCGTCCACGGACGACAGCCTGCGCTGGACGGAATTTTTGCCCCTGCATGTATGGGAAAACGCGGCAGGTCTGCCGCCGGAACTGGCGGCGGCTTCAGGGGCGGGCAATGACCAGGCCCGGTTGTCCGGCGAGGCTGGGCTGACGCTGGCCGCCTGTCGCATCCGCCTCGGCGCGCGCCATCAGATCCGGGCGCATGCGGCGGCGCTGGGGCATCCCCTCTGGGGGGACAGCCTGTACGGGGCCGCCGCGGCGGCATCGCCGCCGGAGACGACAGCGCCCGCCACGCCGTTTTTTCTGCACCACGGGGCCTTGCTGCTGCCCGGCGCGGCCTGTGTGCTGCCGCCATCCTGGCCGTTGCCGGCGACTCAGGCCGGAGCGGTCAGAGAATGGCTTGAAAGCCCGCCTCAATGCGCTATAGTGGGGCGTGGTCACGCCGGTCTGGACACGCCATAATGGGGTAACGAATATCCTCATCCGGCTTTGCCGCCACATTCAGGAGAATACATGTTTGCCGCCTTGCTGCCCAAGTCCGCGCCTTTTTTTGCCATGCTGGATGAGCAGAACAGCCTGTTGCGCCGCATGGCCGGGCTGCTGGTCGAAATGCTTGAGGACACGTCCAGAATGGATGACGTGCACAAGGAAATCGCCTTTCTGGAAGAAGAGGCCGACCTTCTGCACAGCCGCATCGTGCGGGCCCTGTCCCAGACCTTCATCACGCCCATTGACCGGGAGGACATCCTGCGCATCAATCAGGAGCAGGAAGAGGCAATGGACTGTTTGCAGAGCCTGAGCACGCGCCTGCACATCTTTGAATTCACGCGGGTGCGCTTTCCGGCTCTTCAGCTGGCCCGCACCCTCTGTGCCATGCTGGATCTCACCCGGCAGATGCTGGAAGGCCTCGCCCACCGGCGCGACTGCCACAAAACCCGCGCATTCCGCACCCTGCGCGGCGAGAGCGACATGCTGCTGGCCGTGGGCCTGGCCGAACTGATGGACGAGCAGCAGGAAATCACGCCCGCCCTGATCATGCAGATTCTGAAATGGAGCCAGGCCTACGAGCGCATGAGCATGCTGCTGGAGCAGGTCAACACCCTGGCTGAAACCATTGAGGAAGCGGTGCTGAAAAATGTTTGAAGTGCCTCTTCTTCTGGCGCTCATTGTGCTGGTGGCTCTGGTTTTCGACTTCACCAACGGCGCGCATGACTGTGCCAACGCCATAGCCACAGTGGTGTCCACCAAGGTTGTCACGCCGCGTTTCGCCGTGGGCATGGCGGCCCTGCTCAATCTGGGCGGGGCGCTGCTGGGCACGGAGGTTGCCAGGACGCTGGGCGGCGGCATTGTGCTGCCGCAGGTGGTGGAGGGCAGTCATGTGCTGGTGCTGGCCGCGCTGGTGGGGGCCATCGCCTGGAACTGCATCACCTGGTATTACGGCATTCCTTCCTCGTCCTCGCATGCCCTGATCGGCGGGCTGGTGGGCGCGGCCGTGGCCGCCCAGGGTTTTGACGCGCTCAATGTCAGCGGCATTGTGGACAAGGTGCTGATTCCCCTGGTGGGCTCCCCCCTGGCGGGCTATGCCGCCGGTTTTCTGATCATGTGGCTGATTTACTGGATTTTCGGGCATGTGCACCGGCGCAGGGTCAATGGGGCCTTCCGGCGTCTGCAACTGCTGTCCGCCGGTTTCATGGCCACCAGCCACGGCCTCAACGACGCCCAGAAAACTATGGGCATCGTCACCCTGGCTCTGATGATTTTTGGAGAGATTGACAGCGCGGAAGTGCCCCTCTGGGTCAAGCTGGCCTGCGCCGGGGCCATGGCTCTGGGAACCGCCGTGGGCGGCTGGAAGATCGTCAGGACCATGGGACACCGCATCTTCAAGCTGGAGCCGGTGCATGGCTTTGCCGCCGAAAGTTCGGCGGCTCTGGTGATTACCGGAGCCTCCATGCTGGGCGCGCCGGTGAGCACCACGCACACCATTTCAGCCTGCATTTTCGGTGTGGGGTCCACCAAGCGGCTCTCGGCCGTGCGCTGGAATGTGGCGGGAAATCTGGTCACGGCCTGGATTCTGACCCTGCCCGCCGCGGCCGCCGTGGGTTTTATTTCTTACAAGCTGCTGCATTTCATCTGGGGCTAGCCCGGCGCGGCGGCCGAGTACAGATTTTTTTTATTTTTCCCCCTTCCATATTGGCCGAAAGGCACTATGTTACAAAAAATGCCGTTCCGTCCGGAGCGGCGTCTATCCCTGTCTTTCAAGCGAGGATTTTTCATGAAGCTTCCTGAATTGCCCACCATCCTGAAATTACGCGTCGTGCTGAAAACCCTGGCCGTGCAGGTCTGCCTGCTGCTGGGCATTCTGGTTGTGGCCTGGGGCCTGCAGCGCGTGTACGCCGTGGCGGACGCCACCACCTTCCCTGAGCCCATGGCCTTGCCCGCCGACGCCGCGCAACTGTCCGACAATGAAAAAGGCAAAATACTGCTGGACGCCATCACCCATCAGATGCGTTACGAGCTGGACTCCACCTTTGGCTGGAGCTTCAACGACATCATCTTCAACCGCTTTGTGCTGGACAACCGCGCCTACCGCCAGTACGGCGTCTACCACGCCACCAAGTTCCTGCTGGATCTGTATTCCAGCCAGATCGCCAAGCTGGGGAGCAGCGACCGGGAGAGCGAATTCCTGTACAAGGCGCGCATCAACAGCTTTGCCATGGACCCGCGCAGCTTTATGTTCCCCTCGGCTGAAGGCTCCTACAAAAAGGGCCTCCGCCTGCTGGAACAGTACAAGCAGTCTCTGGACAACGGCACGGGCGTTTACAACTGCCGCACCGACGATCTGTACGCCTCCTTTGTCACTGTGACCGGCGAGAACATGCTGGGCTACGCCATCGGCCTGCTGGAAAAGGCCCAGAGCATGCCCTTCTATGAGCTGGACAACCGCATCTACGAGGTACAGGGCATCGCGCTGGTGCTGCGGGATTTCATCAACACGCTCTATGTCCTCTACCCGGAGATCAGCGCCAAGAACAATGAGGAGAACATGGCCGCCGCTATGGACAGCCTGAACCGCATCTGCACCTATGATCCGCTGTACATCACCTCGTCCTTCAACTCCGGGGAGCTGATCCTTTCCTATCTGCTGTTTGCCAAGTCCCGTCTGGAAGACGTGCGGGACAGCATCCGCATCTGACGACTGAGCTTCCTCCGGTATAAAAAATAGGGCGGTTCGCGCAACGCGCGTGAACCGCCCTGACGCTGTTCGACCTTTACCCGCACGGGCCGGCCGGGTAGTATGGGAACATGAGCAAGACAACGCGCCGCGCGATTTTTCTGGATCGTGACGGCACTCTTAATGTGGATACGGGTTATGTGCACCGCGCGGAGGACTGGCGCTGGCTGCCCGGCGTGCCAGAGGCCCTGGCCCGCTTCAGGGCCGCGGGCTGGCTGCTGGTGGTGGTCAGCAATCAGTCGGGCATCGCGCGGGGCATGTTCGACCCGGCGCAACTGCACGCCCTGGAACGCTGGGTGGACGCCCAACTGGCCCCGCTGGGCGCTGCCCCGGACGCCTGGTATCATTGTCCGCATCTTCCGGAAGTCACCGGCCCGTGCCAGTGCCGCAAGCCCGCGCCCGGCATGCTGCTGCGCGCCGCCGAAGCCATGAATATTGACCTGGCCGCCTCCTGGATGATCGGCGACCGGATGCGCGACGCGCGCGCCGGGCTGGCCGCCGGTTGCCGGGCCGTGCTGTTGCGTTCGGGCTGGGGAGAGCGGGAAGCGGCGGAGGCGCGGAAACAGTTGCCCCACACCCCAGTGCTGCCGGATCTGGCGGCCGCCTGTGCGTATATTCTGGCGCGGGAGGCGTAACGGCAGCCCACGCGCCTCAGGCCGGGCTCGTGCCCTCCTCGGCGTCGATCAGGCGCAGCAGTTCGCCGGTCTTGTCCTCCAGCAGGGCGGCATTGGCGCGGCTTTCCACATTCAGGCGCAGCAGGGGTTCGGTGTTGGACATGCGCAGATTAAAGCGCCAGTCGGCAAATTCCAGATTCAGGCCGTCCAGATGATCTTCGTGCCGGGCCGCGCCCGCGTAGCGGTCGCGCAGCTTTCGCATCAGGCCGGGCGCGTCGGCCACGCGGCGGTTGATTTCGCCGCTGCACGGATAGGCGGCCATGCGCGCGCTCACCAGCTCGGCCAGGGGCGCGCCCGTGCGTCCAAGCAACGCGGTGATGAGCAGCCAGGGCAGCATGCCCGAATCGCAGTAGGCGAAATCACGGAAGTAGTGGTGGGCGCTCATCTCGCCGCCGTAAACGGCGTCCTCGGCGCGCATCCTTTCCTTCATGAAGGCGTGCCCGGTCTTGCCCATGACCGGCGTGCCCCCGGCGGCCAGAACCATTTCGCGCGTGTTCCAGTAGACCCGCGTGTCATGGATGATCTTGCCGCCGGGGAAGCGGCGCAGCAACTCCCCGGCCAGCAGGCCGATCAGGTAATAGCCCTCGATGAAACGGCCTTCGCTGTCGTAAAAGAAACAGCGGTCAAAATCCCCGTCCCAGGCGATGCCCAGATCCGCCCCGGCCTGACGCACGGCCTGGGCCGTGGCCTGGCGTTTCTCCGGCAACAGGGGATTGGGCACGCCGTTGGGAAAATGCCCGTCCGGCTCCATCTGGCGGCAGACAAATTCAAAGGGCAGAGCCGGGGCCAGTTCACGCAGCGCCAGCCCGGCGCAGCCATTGCCCGCGTCAGCCACGATTTTCAGGGGGCGGCCCGTGGCGGACCGGACTCCCGCGGCCCGCATGCCGCTGTAGTCCAGCAGCCAGTTCAGATAGTCGGGTCTGAAGCAGGCCCGGCGCACGCCCTCCGGCGCGCTGGTGGGGGCCGCGCCCCGCGCGGGGTTTTCGTCAAGCAGGCGGGCCACGCAATCCCTGAGTTCATGCAGGCCGGAATCGCCGCTCACCGGCACGGCCCCGGCGCGAACCAGCTTGAAGCCGTTTTCGTCCGCCGGATTGTGACTGCCGGTGATCATGATGCCGGCGTCAAAGGGCCGATGGGCGGCGGCGTAGTAGATTTCTTCCGTGCCGCAGAGGCCCAGATCCGTGACCCGCGCGCCGGCGGCCAGCAGGCCTCCGGCCAGGGCGTCGCGCAAGGAAGGCCCGCTCAGTCGCGCGTCGCGTCCCACGACCACGTTGCGCGCGCCCAGAACTTCAGCCACGGCCCGGCCCAGGGCGCGGGCCAGATCAGGATTGAGAGCGGCGGGCACGCGGCCCCGGATGTCGTAGGCTTTGAAACAGGAAAGATCGTGAGTCATGGCGTCCTCGCAGGCAAAATGGCGGTCTTTTTTGCGGGCTATGAATCCTCGGCTGGTCATGCGTTGAGGGAGACGGCAAGCCCTTCAGCGTAACTTGTCCAGCTTTTCTTTCAACAGCGCCGCCCTGGCCGGACCGATGCCGGGCAGGGCGCGAAGTTTTTCCACACCGGCCGCGCGCATGGCCTCCACACTGCCGAAGGCTTCCCAGAGCAGCCGCGCCGTGGCCGGGCCGATGCCCGGCAGGCGCATGAGCTCGCCGGAAAGCGCGGCCCCCTGCCGCGCCCTGCGGTGGCGGCCAATGGCAAAACGGTGGGTGGCGTCGCGCACATTCTGCAGAAAGAGCAGTTCCGGCCCACCCTCGCGCAAGGGCAGGGGATTGGCCCGGCCCGGCACAAAAATCCTGTCCGCCACATTGCCCGCCCGGCGGTCGGCCTGGCCGCGCTCGTCACGGGCCTTGGCAATGGCCGCCAGGCTGAACAGGCCGCTTTGCCCCGCGTCGGCCAGGGCGCGTTCCACAACGGCCAACTGTCCCCGTCCTCCGTCGATCAGCAGCAGGTCGGGCCAGGGCGGGCCGCTTTCCAGCCGCCGCGCCACCCAGGCGTGCAGGGTGGCGTAATCGTCGCCGCTGTCCGGCATGGCGTAGGCGCGGTAGTCGGGGCGGCTGGGCTGGCCGTCCGCAAAGACCACCAGCCCCACCCTGGTCTGGCGGCCTCCTGTATGGGAAACGTCCACGCATTCAATGCGTTGCGGCGGCGCGGCCAGATGCAGGGCTTTTGCCAGCCGCTCCAGAATGGGCTGTTCGTCCTGATTCTGACGGCGGCGGGCTTCTTCGCGGGCATTGGACTGGGCCAGGTCCACAAGCTGATTATCCGCCGCGTTCCGCGGGGCCACAATACGCACCGGCCCGCCCCGGCGGTCCGCCAGAGCCTGTTCCAGCAGGGCCTTGCCGCCTGATGCGCTTTCGGGGGCGACCCCTCCATCCGGCGCGGGAGGCCCGGCTGTTTCCGTGCCGTCCTCTTCCCATTCCGCATCCGCCGGCAGCCAGGGCAGCAGCACCCGCGGCGGCGGCGCGGCCTGGGCGTAGTACTGGCTTACAAAAGAACTCAGGAGTTCCGGGGCGTCCTCAAAGGTCAGACCCGGCCAGTAAAAGGCCCGGCCATCGGTCACAGCCCCGCCGCGCACAAAAACAATGCCCAGGGCCAGGCCCTTGTCCGCCGGAAACAGGCCCACCGCGTCCATGTCGCCGCCGCCGGGCAGAACGGCGGCCTGTCGCTCCACGGTGCGCTCCACGGCGCGAATCTGATCCCGCAGCAACGCCGCCTTCTCAAATTCCAGCTCTTCGGCGGCCCGTTCCATTGCCTCGCGCAGGCCACGCAGCAGGGGGCCGGAGCGACCCTGCAACAACTCGCAGACCTTGTGTACCGCCTCATGATAGGCCGTGGGCGTGATCAGCTCCATGCAGGGGGCGGGACACTGGCCCATGTGGTGGTACAGGCAGGGGCGCACGCGGTTTTTCATGGCCCGGTCCGAGCAGCGGCGCAGGGCAAAGGCGCGGTGGATCAGCTTCCAGGTTTCCCGCGCGTCAAGCGCCGAAGTGAACGGCCCGAAATAGCGCGCGCCGTCGCGTCGTGCCCGGCGCACGATTTCCAGACGCGGGAAAGGATGCTTGAGGTTGAGCCGGAAGAGAACGTACTGCTTGTCGTCGCGCAGCACGATATTATAGTGCGGCCGATGCTTCTTGATCAGGCTCGCTTCCAGCAGCAGGGCCTCTTTTTCCGTGGTGGTGGTCAGATAGTCCAGGCTGACAGCATGGGCCAGCATGGCCCTGGTCTTGGCGGGCAGGCCGTCAGGCCGGAAGTAGGAGAGCACGCGCCGCCGCAGAATGCGGGCCTTGCCCACATAGATGATGCGGCCCCGGCTGTCCTTGTACAGATATACGCCGGGCGTGAGCGGTATGGTGGCGGGGTCGGGTTTTTGCACATCCTGTTTATACCCAAGGGGCGCGGACCTGCCAAGCCCCGGCGCCACTGAAGGGCTGGCCCCGCCTGGCGTTTTTTCCGACGCCGGCCGCAAAAAAGGGAGCCTTGCGGCTCCCTTTGCAGAAACCTGAATGAAGACGGGATTAGAAGGAGTACACGAAGCTCAGGTTGACGTTCCAGGGGTCGCGCACTTCGTCGTCCTTGCCGTTCATCTTGCTGTGACCCCAGACGGACTTGGACTGATCCATCCAGGTGGCCAGGTAGGCGGCGTCCAGATACACGATGAAGTTTTCGTACATCTTGTATTCGTTGCTCAGGCCGATTTCCAGGGCGCTGTCATTGGTGGTCATGTACAGGGGGTTCATGCCCAGGGCGCCCGCGTTGGGACCATAGATACCCTCAAAGGCTTGGTAATCGCCTCGACCCACGGAATTGAGGTAGCGTTTGGCCATTCTACCAACAGCCGCGCGCAGGGAGCGGATCAGTTCTTGCGGCGCAGGGAAAGCAGACCGTCCAGAATGCTCCAGGGATTGGGCGGACAGCCGGGCACAAAGAGATCCACATGCAAGTCGTCTGTTCCCTGCGTTCCTTTCAGGCCGTCCATGCCGTTGCGACATTGCGGGCTGTCCCGGAACAGGCCGCCGGAAATGGCGCAGGCTCCCACAACCGCCAGCAGGCGCGGTTTGGGCGTGGCGGCCCAGGTGTCCAGCAGGGCCCGGCGCATGTTTTCGCTGACCGGCCCGGTGAGCAGCAGGCCGTCGGCATGGCGCGGCGACGCAACGAATTCGATGCCGAAGCGGCCCAGATCATAGGCCAGTGTGCCCAGCACATTGCAATCCGCTTCGCAGGCGCCGCAGCCCCCGGCGCTGACCTGGCGCAATTTGAGGGAACGGCGGAACAGGCTGTAGTCCCGCGGGGGGAACGGCGGCTCATAGGCAGGGGCCGGAGCGTCGGCTTGCGGATCAGGGGCGGCTGAAACGAGCAGGTCCTCGCGCCGGAAAACCGCCATGCGGTGTTCGCCGCTGAAACGGAAGGCCCCCTTGGGGCAAGCGGCGCGGCAGGCCCCGCAAAAAATGCAGCGGCCCATGTCCAGAACCGGCGTGCGCGCCCGCCCGTCGGGCCCGGCGGGGTCTGGCAGCAGCGCGCCCGTGGGACAGGCCTCGAAACAGGCCCGGCAGTCGCCGCATTCCACGTTCGCGAGCGTGGGACGCCCCAGATAGCGCGGCGAAAGCGCGGGCTTCTGCCGGGGGTAGTCCAGGGTACGGTATTTCTGGTGCAGGCGTTCCTTGATGATGCGCAACATGGGCATGCCTCACAAATCGTGGCCGCAGTATGAAAGATTGAAGCTCTTGTTGCAGAGGGGAAAGTCCGAAATCTGGCCGTTGCGCATGGCCAGAGCCAGACCGGGCCAGTTGTGGAAGGACGGGTCCACGATTTTGCAGGCCAGCAGCTCCCCTTCAGCGTCAGTGACGGCCAGATGACAGATTTCGCCGCGCCAGCCCTCCACCTGGGCCACAGCCAGTTTGCGGGCGGGAAGGCGGGAGGGAGGCGCGGGCGGCGTTGCGGCGGTTCGCGCCCCCGTGCGGGCGGCCAGACGGCTCAGATCCGCCTCCACCAGCGCCAGGGAATCGTCCATTTCACGGCTGCGCACCAGGGCGCGGGCCAGCACGTCGCCGCTTTGTTCCAGACAGGGCTCAGTGCCGGGCAGATCCGACACAGGCGCGTGAAAGCGGGCGTCCAGAGGCAGGCCGCAGGCCCGCGCGGCCACGCCCACCAGGCCCAGGGCGCGGGCGTCCGCCCTGTTCAGAGCGCCGGTTCCGTTCAGGCGGTCGCGCACGCTGGCCGCATCCAGCATGATGTCCACGGCCCCGCGCGCGTCTCTTCCGGCGGCGCGCAGCCGCGTCGTCAGATCTTCGCACTCTTCCGGGCACAGGTCATGGGCCGTGCCGCCGTAACGCAGCAGGCCGCGTCCGAAGCGGTTGCCGCAGACACTGGCGGTCATGTTCAGAAAGTCGCCACGGATGCGGCCGTTCCACGAAGAAGTGGGCAGAAAGCCCGTATCCCCGGCAATGGCGCCCAGATCGCCGCAGTGATTGGCCAGGCGCTCCAGTTCCAGTCCCACACGGCGCAGAAGCCAGGCACGTTCGGGTACGTCCTGGCCGGTCAGGCGTTCCCACAGCACGCAATGGGCTGTGGCGTGAGCCACGCTGGAATCCCCGGCGGCGCATTCCAGAAGCAGCAGACGGCGGGCGGTTGTCTGCGCCGGCCCATACGCGGAAGCGGCGGCGAGCATGGCTTCCAGACCGCGGTGCTGGTAGCCCAGAGCGATTTCCAGATGCAGCACGTTTTCGCCGTAACACTGGAAGCGGAAATGCCCTGGCTCGATAATGCCGGCATGCACCGGCCCCACGGCCACCTCATGCACTTCGTCGCCGTCCGCCCGGTAAAAGGGATATGCCGCGCTTTCCCCGTCTCCTTCCGCGTCGGGCGCGCGCCGCACGGGCTTGAGCCAGGGATGGCCCACAGGTTCCAGGCCCCATTGTTCATACATTTCACGCTCAAAATAATGTGCCTGGGGGCAGTCCGGCGTGAGGGAGGGAAACTGTTCCAGCGGGGGCGTGCGCAGGGCCGCCAGCGTGCGCGTGGCGTCATGCGCCAGAACGCAGCACAGTCCCGCGGGCGCGCCGGGACGCGCCGTTTCGGGCAGGCCGAAAAAGGCCAGCATGCGCCAGCCGCCGTCCACGGCCCGGATGACGCGCCTGCGCAGTTCCGCCGCGTCCAGAAGGGGCAGACTGTCCATGTCCGCGGGCTGCCGGTAGTCAAAAGAAAACATGTCCATGTTTCCTACCCCCCGATGAGCGCAGCGCCGCGCTGCAGAAAATGCCACAGCCAGTCAGGCACACAGAGGCCCAGGGTCAGCACGGCCAGACCCAGAACCAGGGGCGGCAGCACGTTCAGCAGGGCTTCACGCTGGTTCTGCGGCATGTCCGCGGGCCGGTTGCCCTGCACCATGCGCAGCACCGCCACGGACATGCCGACGAAAATTATGGCCAGAGTCGTCAGGTACACCACGGCCACGCCATAGGAGCCGCCCGCCAGCATGCCCTTGAGGATCAGAAATTCGCTGACGAAGACACCGAAGGGCGGCGAACCGGCTATGGCCAGAAAGCCCGCCGTCCAGAGCGCGCCGGTGACGGGCATGATCCAGCGCAGGCCGCGCACGTCATAGCTGGAAAAAGTATGGTAACGGGCCAGAATGTTGCCCGCCAGCAGAAAGAGCATGCACTTGGTCAGGGAATGGCAGACGGCGTGCAGCAGAGCGCCCTGGGCCGCCAGCCCGCCCAAGCCCGTGCCCAGGGCCAGAATGCCCATGTGCTCCACGCTGGAATAGGCCAGCAGGCGTTTGTAATGTCCCTGCCCCACAATGAAAATGGCGGCGGTGATCAGGGAGAGCAGGCCGAAAAAGACCAGCAGGCCGCCGCTGAAGCCGCCCAGACCCGCCGCCAGTGTGATCTGATGCCCGCGCAGTATGCCCAGCAGGGCGCAGTTGAGCAGCGCGCCGGACAGCAGGGCCGACACCAGGGAGGGGGCCTGGCTGTGGGCGTCTGGCAGCCAGTTGTGCAGCGGGGCCAGGCCCATTTTGGTGCCGTAGCCCACCAGCAGAAAGATGAACGCCGCCTTGAGCCAGGGTTGAGCGGCCGTATGCGCGTGCTGGATGAACCAGCCCATCTGGTTCATGTCTCCGGCGGGCATTTCGCTTCCTCCGCCGCCGGCGGGCGCGTAAAAGGCGACGGAAAGCAGAATGTTGCCCAGCAGCGCCAGAGCGATGCCCACGGAACAGATGATCAGGTATTTCCAGGTGGCTTCCAGAGAACGCTGGTGACGGTGAAAATAGATCAGCGGCGCGCTGGACAGCGTGGTGGCTTCAATGCCCACCCAGAGCGCCCCCAGATGCGGCGTGGTGGTCACAAGGCTCATGGCCGCGAGAAAAAAGCAGAGACAGGCCGTGAAGCGGCGCTCGGGCGCGTTGGTGAAGGAACGGCCGTCCTGAATGCAGGTGCGTTCCTCAATGCTTTCTTCCTCGCGCAGATAGGCCAGGGCGTAGATTGAGGCCGCCAGAAAGAGCAGGCTGGCCAGCGTCAGAAAGAGCGCGCCCAGCGGATCGGGAGCCAGCAGGCCGCCCAGGGCCGTGGGTGTTTCCCCATGAGCCACGCGCGCGGCTGTCAGCAGGGAAAGGGCGGCGTGGGCCAGGCCCGTGAGGGGCAGAAGGCCCCGGCACAGGGCGGCGTTGCCCACGGCCAGCATGAGCAGACCCGCGCAGAGCGGGAGAAAAAGCAGGGCTTCCAGCATGCGCGTCTAGTCCCTGAGGCTGCGAAAGCGCCCCACGTCAATGGATTCAAAGGTTTCGCCAATGTGGTGGATGGCAATGCCCATGACAAAGACCGCCACAAAAACGTCCAGCAACAGAGCCAGTTCAAACCAGACCGCGCCGGCGGTCATCAGCGGCACGCCCAGCAGAAAAATGCCGTTTTCCGCCACCAGATAGCCGATGACCTGGGAGAGGGCCGTGGTGCGTCCCACCACCAGAATCAGCCCGCAGAACAGGGTGGTCAGGGCTGTGGGCAGCAGAAGCGGCGGAAAAAGGTCCGGCAGGATGAGCAGTCGGGCCTCCAGCCAGAGGGAGAACACCAGCCCGGCCATGCCCGCCAGAATGCCCAGCCCCCGGTGCAGCCGGGGTTTGAGACTTGTGGCGGCGTGCAGGCCCTTTCGAGTGCGCATGAGCAGGCCGGGAAGCAGCAGACCCTTGATCAGCAGCACGGCCCCGGCCAGCAGGGCGTGATCCAGGCAAAGCAGCAGCGCCGTCAGCAATATGCCCTGAAAGGCCGTGAGCCGGATAAGTCCACGCAGGCGCGACATGCCCAGCAACACAAGATTGTTGAGCAGAAGCAGAAAAAGAATGGTGGGCAGAAGTGTCGTCATTGTCCTTTCCGCCTGTCTATCGCACCTGGGTCAGAATCAGGGCCAGGGAGGCCAGCGCCGCGGCCCCGCCCAGCAAGTGAGGGATGCGCGTCAGCCGCAAACGGGCCATGACTGATTCCACCACGCCCACAGCCGCGGCCAGGGCCAGAATTATCAGCAGACACAGCCCGGCCTGCTGCCAGAGCGGCAGCGGCGGCGTCAGCAGCCCTGCCGTGAGCGCGGCGAAAAACCACAGCTTGAGGGCCGCGCCGTAAACAATCATGGCCAGATTGGGACCGGAATGATCCAGCACCATGACTTCATGGATCATGGTCAGTTCCAGGTGGGTGTTGGGATCATCCACCGGAATGCGGCAGTTCTCCACCAGCAGCAGCACAAAGAACACCGCCGGGGCCAGCAGCAGTTCCGCGCGCCCCGCCAGCCAGGCTTCAGTGGCCTGGCCGCCGAACATGGCCGAAAGGGAAAGGGCGGCGACCAGCTCCGCACTCTGGCCCGTATGCCGGACGAGATCAAGACTCAGGCTGGTCAGCATCAGAAAGACCAGGAAGAGCACGGGTTCGGCCAGGGCCGAAAAGGCGGCTTCACGGCTGGCCCCCATGCCCTCAAAGGATGAGCCGGTATCCAGAGCCGCCAGGATCAGGGCAAAGCGGCCCATGCCCAGCAGGTAGGCCGCCAGCAGAAAATCCCCGCCAAAGCCCAGCGGCGAGGGCGCGCCGCCCAGGGGCAGCAGGGCCAGGGCGCAGAGCGTGGCGGCCAGGGCCACACCGGGACCGGCGCTAAAAGTCCAGGTGGCCGTGCGGCCGATCACTTCGCCTTTGCGCAGCAGGCGGGCCAGATCATAGTAGGTCTGGAGCAGGGGTTTGCCTTGGCGACCCGCGAATCTGGCCTTGACCCGGTTAATGATGCCGGGCAGCAGCGGGGCCAGGATCAGCGCCAGGAAAAGCTGGATGAGGTAAAAGACCGTGCCCTGATTCATGTGTGCAGCCCCCAGACCAGCAGGCCCACCACCGTGGCCAGAATATAGAGGATATAGAGGTGGATTTTGCCGTGCTGGATGATCTTGCAGGCATTGCACAGGCGTTCCACAGCCTCGAAGAGGGGCGTAAACAGGCCGCTGCGCAGCCTGTCCGGCGCGGTCACGTTCAGGGCCGCGCGGTCGGGGAAAAGGCCGCTTACCTGGCGGCGGCGAACCCTGAGGCCCATGACCGGGGCGAAAACCCTGGCCAGAGGCTCTGAAAAGGAGGCGTCCGTATACTGAATGCGCGGCGTGCCCGCCTGGAAGCCGCACCCCCATGTTTGTACAGATTGCGCCGTCCGCGCGACCGGCGCGCCGCGCCGCCGCAGCAGGAGGCGACGCGCCAGCAGCAGGGCCAGAGCCAGGCACAGACCCGCCGCGCCCAGCAGGGAAACCATGCCCAGGCTGCCCCGTACCTGTGCCCTGGCCTCCAGTGCGCCGGCCATCAGCCCGTCGGGCAGAGGCGCCGCGTTCAAAGCCGTGAATGAGGCCAGGCCGAAAAAGAGCGGCGCCAGCAGACCGCCCGCCACGCAGGCCAGGGCGGGCAGGCCCAGAGGCCAGAGCGTGCGCCAGGACGCGGCATGGGCGTTGGCCGCAAAGCCCGTGCGCGCCTCGCCCAGAAAGGTGATGCCGTAGGCCTTGGCGTAGAGGGCGGCGGCCAGGCCGCTGATCAGGGCCAGACCCGTCAGGGCCAGCAAAAGGCCCATCTGTCGTTCCACGCCGGGCAGCGAGGGGCCGTCCAGCATGGCCAGGGCCAGCACAAACTCGCCGGCAAAGCCGCTCAAGGGCGGCAGGCAGGCAATGGCCGCCGCGCCCAGGGCAAAGGCCGCACCCAGCAGGGGCAGGCGTTTTTGCAGGCCCCCCAGCAGTTCCATATGCACCGTGCCCGTGGCGTGCAGCACTTCGCCCGCGCAGAGAAAAAGCAGGCCCTTGAAACCCGCGTGGTTGAGCATGTGCAGCAGCGCGCCCGTGAAGCCCAGCAGGGCTATCCAGGCGTTGCCGGAACTCTGGCCGATGAGCCCGGCCCCCACGCCCATGAACATGAGGCCCATGTTTTCCACGCTGGAATAGGCCAGCAGGCGTTTGAGATTGCTCTGGGCCAGCGCTTTCAGAATGCCCATGAGGCCCGTGGCCAGGCCCAGCAGCAGCAGGCTCCAGCCCCACCATTCGGGCGCGATCCACAGGGCCGACAGCACATTCAGGCTGCGCATCAGCCCGTAGAGCCCGGCATTGATCATGGCCCCGGAGAGCAGGGCCGACACATGGCTGGGAGCGGCGGGGTGCGCCTCGGGCAGCCAGACGTGCAGGGGCGCGAGGCCCGCCTTGGCGCCAAAGCCCAGCACGGCCAGAATGAACAGCGCGGCCAGTACGCCGGGGCCGGCTTCGCGCAGGGCCTGGCCGCCCTGCAGGGCGGCCAGGGAGGTTGTGCCGGCGCTCTGCCAGAGCAGACCGAAAAAGGCGATCAGGGCCACGGCCCCCAGATGCGCGGCCACCAGATAGACCCAGGATGCGTCGCGCACCTTGCTGTCGCCATCGTTGAAATCAATAAGAAAAAAGGGCGCCAGGGACATGATTTCCCAGGCCAGCAGAAAGAGCACGGCGTCGCGCGCGCTCATGACCACCACCATGCCCAGCAGGAGCAGGAGATAAAAGAACCAGTGCGCGCCCAGATTGTGCTCCCGCGGCGAGGTATGGCGCAGGGACAGACCGCCGGAAACGGCGCAGACCATGCCCAGACCAAAGACCGGCAGCAGAAAGATGCGGCTCAGCGGGTCAAGGCCCAGAACCAGAGCGCCGGCGGGCAGGCCCCAGGGCAGTTCCAGAATCAGGGTCGCGTCCCAGGGGCCGGCCGCCACGGCGCAAAGGCCCGTGAGGCAGCCCAGGGCCGCGCAGCATGAACCCAGGCAGTTGGCCGTGCGACAGTTGGCGGCGCTGGGCGGACAAAAGGAGGCCAGAGCCGCCAGCAGCGCCGTGACCAGCGCGGCCGCCGCCAGTATCAGAATGGCCGTGAGAAACAGTTCCATGCGTTTTTCCGTGGCTGGCGGCTCAGGCCAGACCCTGCTTCAGTTGGCCTTCAAAGTAGGCTATGGTTTTCTTGAGGCCGTCTTCCAGCGGCGTCACGGGTTCCCAGCCCAGCATCTCGCGGGCCAGAGAAATATCGGGCCGGCGCTGTCTGGGGTCGTCGCCGGGCAGGGGTTCGTGGCTGATGACCGAACGGCTGCCGGTGAGGGCCACCACTTTTTCCGCCAGTTCCCTGATGGTGAATTCGCCGGGGTTGCCCATGTTCATGGGGCCGGTGAAGTCGTCGGGCGAGGCCATGAAGCGCAGCATGCACTCCACCAGATCGTCCACATAGCAGAAGGAGCGGGTCTGGCTGCCGTCGCCGTAAATGGTGATGGGCTCGTTTTTCAGGGCCTGAATGATGAAGTTGGAGACCACCCGGCCATCATTGGGGTGCATCTTGGGACCGTAGGTATTGAAGATGCGTCCCACCTTGATGGGCAGGCCCCCCTGGCGCAGATAGGCGAAAAAGAGGGCTTCGGCGCAGCGCTTGCCTTCGTCGTAGCAGGAGCGGATGCCGTTGGGGTTCACATGGCCCCAGTAGTCCTCGGTCTGCGGATGCACTTCGGGGTCGCCGTACACTTCGCTGGTGGAAGCCTGGTAAATGCGCGCGCCCAGCCGCTTGGCCAGGCCCAGCATGTTGATGGCCCCGTGCACGCAGGTCTTGATGGTCTGCACCGGGTCGTGCTGGTAGTGCACGGGCGAGGCCGGGCAGGCCAGATTGTATATCTCGTCCACTTCCACATAAAGCGGAAAGGTCACGTCATGACGGATGAGTTCAAAGCGCCGGTTGTCCATGAGCGTTTCCACATTGGCCCGCGCGCTGGAAAAAAAGTTGTCCACGCAGAGCACTTCATGCCCCTGATCCAGCAGGCGTTCGCAGAGATGCGATCCCAGAAAGCCCGAACCGCCGGTGACAAGAACCCGTTTACGCAGATGCATGTTCCCCCCGGAAGAAGCTGTGGCGGAAGGCCGCCCGACGCCGCACAACGGCCATCTGTTTTCAAACGGACGGATTCTAGTCCAAACGACCGCCGCTGGCAATGCCGTACTTGCCTCTGCCGCGTGCCGTTGCTATGTTTTCGCGCGAGGTACGCATGGGACATAAAAAAACGGAGCGCATTGATCCCCTGACCCTGGCGCTGCCGCCGGGCGGGGTGGACAGTCACGCCCATCTGGACGGGCCTGAATTTGACCCGGATCGGGAGGAAGTTCTGGCCCGCGCCCGCGCCGCCGGCTTGTCCGGCGTGGGCAACGTCTTTCTGGGACCGGAGGATTTCACCGCGCGCCGGGCTGTGTTTGACCGGCATTCGGAAGTCTTTTTTCTGCTGGGCATCCACCCCTGCGACGGGCAGCGCTGCACGCCGGAAAGCCTGGAGGCCATGCGCGCGGCCTTTGCCGCGGAGCCGCGCCTGCGGGCCGTGGGCGAGATAGGCCTGGATTTTCACTGGCAGGACTGCCCCAGGGAATTGCAGTTCAAGGCCTTTGCCGCGCAACTGGACATGGCCCGCCAACTGGACGCGCCCGTGGTCATCCACTGTCGCGAGGCGGAGGATGACTGCCTGATGACCCTGGAAGCGCGCGGCTTCGCGGGCTATCCGCTGCTCTGGCACTGCTTTGGCGGCGGCCCGGCCGTGGCCCGGCGCATTCTGAACAATGGCTGGCATATCTCCGTGCCCGGCCCGGTGACATACCCGGCCAATGCCGCGCTGCGCGAGGCTCTGCCCCTGATTCCGGCGGATCGCCTGCTGCTGGAGACCGATGCCCCCTATCTTGCACCCGTGCCCTGGCGCGGCAGACGCAACGAACCGGCCCTGACCGTGTTCACCGTCCGCACCGTGGCTGCGGCGCGCGGCGTTCCGCCGGAGGAACTCTGGCTGACCTGCGGGGAAAACGCGCGGCGTTTTTTCAGACTGGACGCGGCATGACCCAATGACCGACGCATCTGAAAAAGCCTTGCGGGAGGCCGGGGCAATGCCCCGGCCTCCTTGCACATTCCATCTGCGGCGCGAACCGGATTATGCCATATCTTCGGTGAGCACCATCTGGCGCGCGGCCGCGGTTTCATCCATGCGGCGCACCGGCAGACTGACAGGCGCATCGGTCAGGCTTTGCGGATCAGCCTTGCCCTGGGCCACTATCTCGCGCAGGGCGTCCACATAGGCGTCCAGGGTTTCCTTGCTCTCGGTTTCCGTGGGTTCGGCCATCAGACATTCCTTGACGATCAGCGGGAAATAGATGGTCGGCGCGTGGAAGCCGCGATCCAGCAGGGCCTTGGCAATATCAAGGGCGCGCATGCCTTCGGGCGCGGAGGCCACGAACTCATGGGCGCAGAAACGCCGGGCAAAGGGCACGTCCAGCACGTCTTCCAGGCGTTTTTTGAGATAATTGGCATTGAGCGCCGCATATTCGGAAGCGCGGGTCAGGCCTTCGCCGCCCAGCCGCAGCATGTAGGCCAGGGCTTTGACCACAACGCCGAAGCTGCCGTAGAAGGGGCCCATGTAGCCGATGGACTGCGGCAGATTGTACTCAAGACGGTAGCTGCCATCTTCACGCATGGCCACGCGCGGCGCGGGCAGGAAGGGCAGCAGGCGCTCGCCCACGCCCACCGGGCCGGCGCCGGGGCCGCCGCCGCCATGAGGGGTTCCCAGAGTCTTGTGTACATTGAGATGTACCACGTCAAAGCCCACATCGCCCACGCGCATCTTGCCCATGATGGCGTTCATGTTGGCGCCGTCATAATAAAGCAGCGCGTCCACCTTGCGCAGTTCTTCCACAATGCGCGGCAGATGCACCTCCATGAGGCCCAGCGTGTTGGGGCAGGTCATCATCAGGCCGGCCACATCCTCGCCATGCGCGGCAAGGGCCGCCATCAGGGCTTCCGGGTCCACCATGCCGTCGCGGGATTCGATGTTCACGGTCTCAAAACCGGCCAGAGCGGCGGAGGCGGGATTGGTGCCGTGCGCCGCGTCCGGGATGAGCATCTTTTTGCGCGTGCGGCCCCTGGCCTTGTGGTAGGCGGCAATGAGCTTGACGCCCGTAAATTCGCCGTTGGCCCCGGCCATGGGCTGGAAGGTAAAAGCCTTCATGCCCGTGAGCTCGCACAGCCAGCGCTCGGTCTCATGGAGGCATTGCAGCGCACCCTGCGTGCAGGCCGCCCCGCGCGAAAGCTGGGCCAGCATGGGGTGCAGGCGGCTGAAGCCGGGCAGCGCGGCCACATATTCGGTGAACTTGGGATTGTACTTCATGGTGCAGGAGCCAAGGGGATAAAAATTGGCGTCCACACTGTAGTTGAGCCTGGAAAGCCCGGTGAAGTGGCGCACCACGTCCAGTTCCGAACATTCGGGCAGGCGCGGCGGGGCCTTGCGCAGCAGGCCGGCGGGCAGCATGTCCGCGGCCCCGGGCGCGTCGGATTCTATCTCCCAGGCGCAACGGCCGGGTACGGATTTGGCGAAGATGGTTTTCACAGCAGACCTCCCACTGTTTCGGCCAGAAAGCCGATCTGGCGGCGGCTGTTGAGCTCGGTGCAGGCCAGCAGCAGCACATTTTCCATGCCGGGATAGTAGCGGCCCACGGGATAGCCCGGCACGCAGCCGTGACTGGTGAGCATGTCCACCAGAGGTTCGGCGGGTATGGGCAGGCGCAGGGCCACTTCATTGCCGAAGGGCGCGTCGTTGAGCAGCTCCACGCCCTTGAGGGCCGTGAGCCGCTCCACCGCATAGCGGGCCAGCGCCATGTTGTTTTCCGCCACACGGGTCAGCCCGGTCGGCCCCAGCAAACTCATGTGGATCAGGGCGCGCAAGGCGCAGAGAGCCTGATTGGAACAGATATTGGAGGTGGCCTTGGCGCGGCGGATGTGCTGCTCGCGGGCCTGGAGGGTCAGCACATAGCCGGTTTTACCGTCCAGATCCGTGGTGCGGCCCGCGATGCGGCCGGGGAACTGGCGGATGTGCTCCTTGCGGCAGGCCATGACGCCCAGATAGGGGCCGCCGAAAGAAAGGGGCTGGCCCAGGCTCTGGGCTTCGGCCACGGCCACGTCGGCCCCCATTTCGCCGGGGGTTCTGAGCACGGCCTGCATGACCGGATACACGGAAATGACGCCGAAAGCCTTGTGCGCGCGGGCAGCGGCAAAAAGCTCGGTATAGTCCGCCACCGCGCCGAAGAAGTTGGGGTTCTGCACCAGAACCGCCGCGCAACTGTCGTCCACGGCGGCCACCAGCCCGGCCAGGTCGCTCACGCCGTCGCGCTGGCGCACGGTTTTCAGCTCCAGATCCAGGCTGGAGATGTAGGTTCCCAGCATGACCCGCCAGACGGGATTCACGGCCTCGTCCACCACCAGCACGCGCCGCCGGGTGGCGCGCACGGCCATCATGGCCGCTTCAAACAGGGCCGTGCCGCCGTCGTAGACCGAGGCGTTGGCGCAGTCCATGTCCATCAGGCGACTGACGGCGGTCTGAAACTCAAAAATGGCCTGCAAGGTGCCCTGGGAACACTCGGCCTGATAGGGCGTGTAGGCGGTATAAAATTCGCTGCGTCCTGCCAGGGCGTCCACGGCCCTGGGAATCTGGTGGGCGTAGTAGCCCGCGCCCAGAAAAGAAATCATGTCCGGGCTGTTTTTGGCGGCCAGATCCTCAAAATAGGCGCAGACCGCGGCCTCGCCCTGTCCTTTGGGCAGATTGAAGCTTTGGGGCCGCATATCCGGCGGGATGTCGGCAAAAAGATCATCCAGAGTGCGCACGCCGACCACGGAGAGCATTTCCTGAAGGTCGTCCGGCGTGTGGGGAATGTAGGGCATAACTACTCCTCGACTTTGGGCGCGCCTGCGGCAATCCGCCCAAAGGCTGCCTCTTTAAAAACAAGGGATAACAACGCCCGCCGGAGAGGATGGCGCAACAAAAAACAGACGCAATCTCACCGGCAGGCGACAAAGGGCAGAGTGTGGACGGGGCCCAGGGCCAGACCCTAGTGGGCTTCAGTGGCGCAGAAGGCCTCATACGCCGCCGCGTCCATCAGCCCTTCCGGCTTGCCGGACAGCTTGACGCGCACCAGCCAGCCTTCGCCGTAGGGGTCGCTGTTGCATTTTTCCGGGGCGTCCTCCAGGGCGGTGTTGACTTCCAGCACTTCGCCGTCCACCGGCGAAATCAGATCGCTGGCGGCCTTGACCGACTCCACGGAGCCGAATTCCTTGTCCGCGGCCAGAGTGTCGCCGGCCTGGGGCAGTTCCACATAGGTAATGTCGCCGAGGGATTCCTGAGCGAAAGCGGTGATGCCGATGACGGCCTGATCGCCTTCCAGGCGGGCCCATTCATGGCTTTTGCTGTAAAGAATGCCAGCGGGAGCGTTGGACATGATGTTTCCCCTTTATGTCTGAATGAAAAATGGTTGTTTTCGGGTCAAAAGGCCAGCGCGGGCGCAACGCCCGCGCGTTACTGCAATTTTTTGCGGGCCGTGCCGTCCTTGTAGAAGGGCAGCTCCACACGGCGGGCCGCCAGTTCGCTGCGGGCCGTGCGCACCACAAAATCCTCATGCCCGGCCTGCGCCGCGTCCACCCAGGCAAAGGCTATGACGCAGCCCAGCGAGGGCGCAAAAGAGCCGCTTGTCACCCTGCCTACCTCAGGGCCGCCGGGCAGGGCCAGAACATCGCCGTGGCGCGCGGCGCGGCGGCCTTCAATGCGCAGGGCCACCAGCATCTCGCGCACGCGCTGCGCGCCCTCCTTGCCCACATAGTCCGCCGTGCTGGTCAGCATGCGGCCCATGCCCGCCTCGGCCGGGGAGTGCTTGTCATCCAGGTCATGCCCGTACAGGGGCAGCCCGGCCTCCAGGCGCAGGGTGTCGCGCGCGCCCAGGCCCACGGGCTTGACCCTTTCATCCTTGAGCAGGGCCGTCCAGAATGCCTCGGCCCTGTCCCAGGGCAGGTACAGTTCAAAGCCCAGTTCGCCGGTGTAGCCCGTGCGGCTGACCAGCAGGGAACTGCCGTCAAAGCTCGTTTCCCGGAAGCCGAAATAGGGCAGGTCATGAAAATTCTCTTTGAGCAGGGCTTCCAGCACATCCACGGATTCCGGCCCCTGCAGGTCTATCTTGGCCGTGGCGGCGGAAAGGTCGGTCAGGGCCACGCCTTGGGGCAGGCGCTCGCGCAGGGCCGCGAAGTCCCCGGCGGCGCAGGCCGCGTTGACGACAATCATGAAGGCGTCCGGGCCAAAACGGTAGACAATGCAGTCATCCAGCACGCCGCCTTCGGCGTTGAGCAGAAAACCGTAACGGCATCTGCCCGGCGCAAGGGTGGCCAGATTATGACTCACCGCGCGGGACAGGGCGGCATCCGCGCCCGGCCCCTCAATGCGGAATTCGCCCATATGACAGATATCGAAAAGACCGGCATGCTGACGGGTGTGCTGGTGCTCGATCAGAATGCCTTCATACTGGATGGGCATGAGCCAGCCGGCGAAGGGAGCCATTTTGGCCCCGTGCGCCTCATGCCACGCGGTGAGCGGCGTACGCAGTTCCGACATGGGTTCTCCTTATGTGATCTTGAACGCGGCCGAAGCGGGCGCGGCCCGTCGCGGCAGCCTGTGATAGGCGCATGTACAGTAGCATGTCCGGCAACGGGGCACAAGAAGCCGACGCTCCCGATGCAGCAGGCGCGCCGGCCTATTCCACAAAAAAGCGTCGCGTTTCCTCAGGGTCGCACCCGCTGAAATACATTTCCAGGGGCACGCCTTCCAGGGCCCTGGCCAGGGACGCGGGTTCATGCCTGAGCCCGACGAATGTATTTTCCAGTTCGCCGATCTCGGCGCTGGCGAAAAAGTCGCCGTAAATCCGGCAAGCCGCAATATGCCCCTTGCGCACGCTCAGCCGCAGGTTCACGCTTCCCCACGGGAAACGGCGGCGTTTTTCCTCGCTGAAGGGCGGGGACTCGCCGTAATTCCAGCTCCACTGCCGGTACTTGCTTTCAGCCAGGGCCTGGGCCGCGGCGTAGTCCCCCATATCCAGGCGGGCCTCGCCGTCGGCGCAGTGGCGCAACAGGCAGTCCTTGAGGCTGTCCATATCCGTGCCGGGCGTCCAGCACTCGGAAATATTGCGCACCCTGGCCCGCACCGAGGTCACGCCCTTGGAGAGGATCTTTTCCGGGTCCACATTCAGGGCTTCGCTCAGGCGCTCGAAATCCGCCTGCACCAGCAAGGTGCCGTGGTGCAGCGCCTTGCCCCTGTGCAGCCTCTGGCCGCTGCCCGAAACCTTGCGCCCCTCCACCTCCAGATCGTTGCGGCCGGAAATTTCAGCCCGCACGCCCACATGGCGCAGGGCCGCTTGCACCGGTTCCAGATAGCGTCTGAAATCAACCTTTTCCCGCCCGCGAGCGTTTTCGATAAAGGAAAAATTGAGGTTGCCCGTATCGTGATATACCGCGCCGCCGCCGGTGATGCGCCGCACCACGGGCAGATTTTCGCGCCGCACAAATTCGGCGTTGATTTCTTCTGCGGTGCATTGATGGCGGCCCACGATGATGGAAGGGCCGTTCTGCCAGAGCAGAAAATATCCGGGATGCTCCGGCGGCAGGGAAAGAAAAAGCTGCTCCTCAAGGGCCAGATTCAAGGCGGGATCAAGTGAAGAAAACACCAGGGAATACATATGAACCTCTGAAAGTCGTCTGAGAATCGTCCCCAAGGGGGTCGGAAAATGCCGCGGCGTGGTCGGTTTTGCGGAGGTGAAGCCTATTCGTCCTCCCCCAGCAGAGCGGCCAGCGCCGCCGCGTCCACCGAGCCCTTTTCCAGCACATGCCGCACCCGCCCCCGGCTCAGCACCACCAGACGCGCGGCCAGACGCACGGCCTGTTCCGGGCTGTGCGAAACCACAATCAGCGGATAGCGCGCGGCCAGGCGCAACAGAAGTTCCTCAATGCCCGCGGCGGCGCGCACGTCCAGCGAAGCCGTGGGTTCGTCCAGCAGGAGGACGGCGGGATCCAGGGCCAGCGCCCTGGCCAGGCAGAGCCGCTGCTGCTGGCCGCCGGAAAGCCGTTCGGCCGGCAGGTCCAGACGGTCGGCCACCTCATCCCAGAGGCCCACGTCCATAAGGGCCCGGCGCACACGCTCCTCTGTTTCCGCGGCGGGCACGCCGGCCACCACCTTCAGCGGCAGCGCGATATTGCGGGCCACGCTGACCGGCAGCACGTCGGGCGTCTGAAAAACCATACCCACCAGACGGCGTATCTCGTTCAGAGGCCGGGGGCGCGCGTCCGGACCGGCATAGACAGACTCCAGACCCTGACCCAGATCCAGCTCAACCCGGCCTGTGGTGCGACACTGGGGCAGGGTTTCATTCAGACGGTTCAGGGCGCGCAGCAAGGTGGTCTTGCCCGAGCCGGAACGCCCGGCCAGTACCGTGACGCCCACGGCGGGCGCGCAGAAATCCACCTCACGCAGCACATGCCGCGCCCCGAAAGAAACGTGCAAACCGCAGACGCGCGCGGCAATGTTCATGCTTCCCCCTGCCAGCGGCGGCGAAAACGGGCTTCCAGCAGGCGGGCGCAGGCCAGCAGTCCCGATGCCAGCAACAGCAGCACCAGCGCTGCGCCGAAGCCACGGAGCAGCTCTTCCTGACTCTGATACTGGGCCGCCGTGTAAAAGATGGAAAAGGACAGGGCCTCGAACTTGGCCCCCAGCCCGGCGGGCAGGCCCGCGTTGGCCACCACGCCGGTGAGCATTATCACCGCCGTGTCCTCGGCGGCGCGGCCCAGAGCCAGAATCACCCCGCCACGGATGCCGGGCGCGGCGGCGGGCAGCAGAATATGCCGGGCGGCCTGCCGGCGGGTGAAGCCCAGCGCCAGGGCCGTGGTCCGCAGGCCCGGCGGCACGGCCTCCAGAGCCTCGCAAGTGGCTGTTACCAGCACGGGCAGCACCAGCAGCGCCAGACAGGCGGCGGCCAGCAGCAGGGAGGTATTGACGCCGGGCCAGAAGGTGTGGCGCAGAAAAAGAATCAGGGTAAAACCGAACAGGCCCATGACGATGGACGGCGTTCCGGCCAGAATGTCCATGGCCAGACGGATGCGCGCGGCCCGGCGCGGGGGCGCGAATTCGGCCAGGTACAGGCCGCAGCCCACGCCGGGAAAGACCGCCAGCAGCACGGTCAGCCCCACCAGACAGGCCGTGCCCGCGCAGGCGGGCCAGAGCCCGTCCCAGACGGCCTGACGGCCCAGCAGCGCCTCCAGGGCCGGAACATCGCCGAAAAAGAGGCGCGTGCCCAGCGCCGGCAGGCCCCTGAACAGCAGAAAGGCCAGCAGGCCGCCCACGCTCAGGCAAAGGATCAGGGCGCAGCCGCGCAGCAGCCAGCGCAAAAAACTGTGGCCGGAAACGGCGGAGAAGCGACGCGCCTTCACGAGCCGGCCCCTCCGCGCGTTCCGGAACGCGCGCCCAGACGGCGCAGGGCCAGGCTTGCGCCGGCATTGACCAGCAGCAGAACAAGCCCGGCCACAAAAAGGGAATTATAGGCCGCGCCGCCCACTTCATTGGCTGTGACCAGGGCCATGTGCGCGGTGAGTGTGCGCAGGCTTTCCGTGAGCCCGCCGGGCACATGGGTGGCGTTGCCGGCCAGCATGAGCGGAATGAGCGTATCGCCCACGGCCCGACCGAAACCCAGCACGGCCGCGGCGGCCAGATTGCGCCCGGCTTTGGGCAGCACAAAAAGACGCAGCAGGTCCAGGCGGGAAAAACCCAGGGCCTGTCCCCAGGGGCAGAGCCGCTCCAGGCGCGGGGCAAGGCCAGCCTCCAGCACCAGAACCATGGTGGGCAGGATCAGCAGGGTGAGCATGACCCCGGCGGCGAACAGGCACATGCCCGTGCCGCCCAGCGCCGTGCGCACAAGCGGCGTAAGCAGAAAGACGGCCGCAAAGCCGTAAACCACAGTGGGGATAGTGGTCATAAAACGGATCAGTCCCCCTGTCAGGCGCGCCAGAGGTCGCGCGGCGCGGGCCTCTTCGGTGAGCAGCCAGCAGCACAGGCCCAGAGCCAGGGGCCAGCCCGCGCACAGGGCGAAAGTCGCCAGCGCCAGCGAGCCCAGGCACATGGGCAGAATGCCGAAATGCCCCTCATAGGGCTGCCAGAGCCATTCCAGAGGCCAGCCGGGGCCGGGTCGAAGCAGAACGGGCAGGGCCGCCGCCACAACCATGACAAACAACAGCCCCACCCCGCATACGGCCAGCAGGGCGGCCAGACGCGTGCCCCAGCCCGCGCCCTCGCCCGGTTCACGCGCCGGACAGCCGCAGGCGGCCTCCGGAGAGCGGGCGGCAAGGGAAGCCGGAGCGGCCGGAAATGCCGTGGCCTCTCCGACCGCCCGGCCCGTATGTTCCCTATTTCTTCTCATAGGGGATATAACCGGCCCCGGCCACAATCTCCTTGCCGTCCGGCGAATAGATGTAGTCCACAAAGGCTCTGGTCAGGCCCTGGGGTTCGCCCTTGGTGTTCATGTACAGCAGGCGGGTCACGGTATACGAGCCATTGGCCGCGTTTTCCTGCGAAGGGGCCATGCCGTCCACGCTCAGGCCGCGGATGCTCTTGTCCAGATGCCCGATGCCCACATAGCCCACGGCATTGGGGTCCTGGGCAATGGCCGTCTTCATGGCCCCGTTGGAATTGACCACATTGGCCCCGGCGGCGGAGCTTCCCTTGTTCAGCGCCCGTTCCTCAAAGGTTTCGCGCGTGCCGCTGCCGTCCTCGCGCACATAGAGAGAGATGGCCGCGTCCGCGCCGCCCACGTCTTTCCAGTTGGTGATTTTTCCGGCGAAAATATCCTTGAGCTGCGCCTTGCTCAGGCCGGAAACCGGATTGCCGGGGTTGACGGCCACAGCCACGCCGTCAATGGCGAAAGGAAAGCTGACCAGGCCGTATTTCTGAATTTCGGTTTCCTTGAGCGCGCGACCGGTATTGCCGATCTGAACCAGCCCCTCGCCCGCCTTCTGCACGCCCACGCCAGAGCCGCCCCCGGCCACGGTGATGCGGATGTCGGGATTGGCCGCCATGATGCGCCGGGCGGCTTCTTTCATGACCGGAATGTGGGCCGTGCCGCCCGCAATGTCGAGCGTGCCCTTCTGCCCCTTGAAGGCGTCAAGGGAATCGGCGGCCAGAGCCGCGGACGCGCTGAAAGCGAGGCAGGCCAGCGCCATGAGAAAACGTTGCATGTGACTTCTCCTGTGTTGTGGTGTGCAGGAACGGACGCCGGGAGCATTTTCCGCGCCCGGACGCCGCAAAAAAACAAGACGCCGCCGCGGCCTTGCCGGTGGAGAAGGAGCCGTCGTCATGCCTGGCGCGGCCGTCATATGTTAAGGAAGCCCGGCCGCTAAGGAATGAAGGGAGACATCCAGCCCCACCCAACGGCCGGTCAGGTGACGCCGGTACGCGCGCGCATGCCGTCCGCCGCGCGCCAGACAGGCGCGGCGCAGGGCCTTACCAGGTGAAGGTCGCGAAAAATTTCACGGCATGTACGCATAAGCGTTTTCCTACGCGGGTCGGGGCCGGGAGTCAAGACGGCGGCCCCGCGGCATCAGGCTGACGCATGCAAAACATCTTTATCCGAGAGTGCTGACAATATGAGAGCGCCGGCATGCTCCAGCCCGGCCAGCGAAGCGCCCGCGCCGTGAGCTGGGGGCGCTTCAGCGTTTGCGGGCTTCGGCGGCGCCGTCCACATACAGCCAGAACAGCGCGCCCAGTTCCAGGGGTTTGGGCTGACCGTCCTGCCCCTTGAGCGGATCACCGGCGGCAGTGGCCGCACAGCACCACCAGCCCGGCTGATTGAGCACAAAGGCGAAGCGGCCTTCGCTGTCGGTGCGGGCCGCCAGTTCCTCATGCCAGGGGGTGGGGGCGTTCTGCTTGTCCGTGTTGATCCGGGCCATGCGCACCGGCGCGTTATCCAGAGGTGTGCCGTTGAACAGCACACGACCGGAAAAGAGCGCCGGGGCGGTCAGGCCAAAGGGACGGGTCAGGGGCTGGATTTCAAAGCGCTGCCCCACGGGCAGTTCCCAGCCGCGTTCCACGCCGTACACGGGCAGGGTGGTCTTGACGTAATGCTGCACAAAGCGGTCGCGGGCGGCATCCCACCAGGGGCGGGCCTCAATGATGAACTGGTAGAGGCCGGGGCGGCTCAGCGCCACATTGGCTCCCCATGCTTTCTGATCCAGATAGCGGATTTCCTCCACATCACCCAGCAGATCATGCCGCTCGGGCTGGAGCGCGCCGTCCCTGAGCGGGGTATGCTCGTCATAACGCAGCACCGCGAAAAGCTGCGGCATGTCCATGGGCAGGCCTTCATGCCGGAAAGGACGCATCATGCTGATGAGCACATCCACTTCCTCGTTGATGGGAGGGGGGCGGAGCGCTTCTTCATCTCTGACCGCGTCGGCGGAGACAGAATTTGTGGCGTTGTGCCCGCCGGCTTCCGCAGCCTTGGCTGGGGGAGTGTCCGGCATGTGTCCGGCGGTCTGCGGCTTTGGGGTCTGTACGGCTTCGGGCGCGGCTTTGGCGGCGGCCTGGATCGTGTTTTGTTGCGCAGCGGTTTTTTTCTGTTCTTCCCTGATCCTGGCAGGGGCTTCAATGCCGGGCTGGCTGGGCACCAGCAGGGTCATCCGGGCTGAAGCGGCGTCCGCGCACGCAAGGCCGCACAGCAATGCAGCCAGAAGCAGACACGGGACAAGCGGCGCGGATAACAGGCGGCGAACGGAGAAAAAAACACGCGGCATGGGGAATCTCCCGAAGGCGTTACAAGCCCGCGCCGCGCGAAGATGCGGGCACGGACGCGGCGTTTGCGGTCAGGAGCGCCGCGCCGCGCCCACCATAGCAAAAGGGGCGGGCGTTGTCATGCCGGCAAGGGGCTTCAGTCATGCTTCGGCGTGCGCGCGACGGCGAGAGCGCGCACTTCCCGCGCTCCGGCTGCGCGCAGGGCCAGGCAGGCCGCCGCCAGGGTGCTGCCTGTGGTCACCACGTCGTCAATCAGCCAGAGACGCAGGCCGCTGGCCTGGCGTGCGCCCTGAAAAGAGTCCCTTACATTGCGGCGGCGCAGAGCGGCGGACAATCCGGCCTGGGGCGGGCCTGGTCTGACGCGCCGCAGCAGCTCGGGACGCAGGGGCAGGCCCGTCAGCCAATGCAGCGCCTTGGCCAGCTCGTGGGCCTGATTGAAACCCCGGCGGCGCAGGTGGGCCGGGTATTGCGGCATGGCCAGCAGCGCGTCGGGACGCGGCAGGCAGCGGGAAGCTTCCAGCAGGCAGGCGCCGAGCAGGGGCGCCAGGGAGAGTTCTCCATCGAATTTGAGTCGCAGCAAGGCGTCACGCAACGCGCCGCAATACAGGCCGTGGCAGGCCAGACCGTCCCAGGGCGGATCCTCATTCAGGCAGCGGCCGCACCGGCTGCCCGGATCGGGCCGGGAGAACGCGACCTCCTGACCCGACGCGCGCGCTTCCGCCGTGGGCAGGCCGCAACGCGGGCAGCGTGGTCCGCGATAGGGGGCAAACAGCGCCCGGCATTCCGGGCACAGCGGCGCGGCCGCTCCGGCAAGGTCGTTGTCCGCGGCGGCGTCACAGCTCTTTACGGCGGGCGGAAAAGGGCGCAGGCAGTGTACGCAACGCGTCTGGCTCAGGCCCAGGATATGGCCCCAGCGCCGCAGAAAACCGAAAGTCATTGCATGCGTCCGCCTTGCGCCAGGGCCGCAAGCCTTTCACCCCAATGCCGCCCCCAGGCGCGCAAGGCGTCGCAGACCTCCGGGCGCGCCCACAGATCCTCCGGTCTGTCCAGGCCGCGCAGCAGGCGTGTGTCCCGAATCCGGGCATTGTGCGGGGCCAGAAAGTAGTTGAGGGTCAGCAGAGCGCCGTTGAACAACTGGCCGCCGCGCGGCCTTCCGGCGACCAGAGCCGCCAGCACCGGCTTGGGCGAGAGGGGGGAGCGACCGTTCCGCGCGGCCCAGAAGCGTTGCCCCCGGTCGATGAAGGCTTTGAACCGGGCGGGCAGCGCGTAAAAATACACAGGCGCGGCCAGCAGCGCCAGAGGCGCGGCCCGAAGCAGGGCAAACAGCTCTTCGGCCTGATCGTCGCCCCTGGCCAGCACGCAGTGGTGCGGGGGACGGGAACAGGCTCCGCAGCCGGTACAGGGAGCGATAGCATAGCGGCGCAGCGGCTCAAGACGCACCCCGGCCCCGGCCCCGGCCGCGCCCTCGGCGAAAAGACGCGCCACACTGTCGGAAACGCCGTCGGGCCGGGGGCTGCACAAAAGAGCCAGAATCCGCGTCACGCGTTGAACTCGCCGCAGAAGGGGTTGTTTCTGCGTTCGTCGCCAATGCTGGTGGCCGGGCCGTGACCGGGATAGACCGTCGTATCGTCCGGCAGTTTGAAAAGCTTCTCCGCGATGGAATGCAGCAGGGTGGCCTGATCGCCGCCAGGAAAGTCCGTGCGGCCCATGGAGCGGTAAAAGAGCGCGTCGCCGGTGAAGACCAGCTTTTCCGCCGGAAAGTACAGGGACACGCCGCCCGGCGTGTGCCCCGGCGTCTCCAGCACCCGGCATTCCATGCCGCCGAAGTCGGTCTGACCCGTTGGCATGGGCAGGCTGTCAAAAGGCGGCACCGGCGGGAAGCCCCAGATGCCGCCCTTGCCGGATTCGGTTTCGGCCAGGCTGTCGTCGCCCGTGGAGACGTAGACCGCGGCTTTGGCGGCTCCGGCCAGTTCGGCCACGCCGTAGAGATGATCAAAGTGCCGGTGGGTGATGCAGATGGCGGCCAGCGTGAGCTTGTGTTCCGTGAGGTAGGCAAGCATGGAGGCCGGTTCGCCGCCCACATCCACGGCCACGGCCTGCCCGGCGTTGTGGATAAGATAGCTGTTGGTCTGCAAGGGGCCCAGAGGGAAGGTGGCTACAGGCATGTGATGTCCTCTGCGGGATAATGTGAATATATGGCCGCATGCTATACCAGTGGGGCGGCACGGGCAAGGGGCCGCCGCGCCGGGCCTTGCGCGAGAATTTCAAGATATTTTCTAGACAAGAGGTCTTCCCGCATCTACACTGTATAGATGAAGCAAATGCAGCAAAATCTGGATCTCGCGCGCGGCGATCTGATGGATATGGAAAGCCTGCTGTGCGGCGGTCTGGCCGCCTTTTTTTCGTTCAGCGGGCACGCCCTGTATTTCCCCACGCGCGATGCGCCGGACGCGCCGGAGTTTTTGCCGCGTGAGCGGCGTCTTTTGCTGCCGCTGGTCTGGCAGGAAAAGACGCTGGGCGTGCTCATGCTCCACGGCGTGCGCGCGCGTGAAGTGCGACCTTTGCTGCCTGTCCTGCCGGCTGTAGTGGCGCTCTGCCTGGAAAATCTGGCCCGCGTCAGGGCCGCGCGCACGGACGCGGTCACCGGTCTGGCCACGGAAGACGTCCTGTTTGCGCGTATGGAGGACGAGGCCGCGTGGGTGCGCGCCCATCTGGACGATCCTGCCCAGCCCGACGGCAGGCCCGCTCCGCTGCACCGTTTGTGCATGGGGCTTGTGGCCTTGCGTCTGCGAAATGGCGAGGAACTGACCCGACAGGCTGGCTTTGCCTTTGGCGAGACTTTTCTGCGCCGCGTGGCTGACGCCTGCCGCGCCGCTCTGCCCTCGGATGTGCTGGCCGCCCGCGTGGGACGCCATGAGCTGGCCCTGCTGCTTTCCGCCAGCGGGCGCGGCGCCTGCCACAAGCTGGCCCGCGCGGTTCTGGACCGCATGGAAGCCGTGAGTCTGCCCGGCCCGCTGACCCGGCAGCCCGTACGCCCTCTGCTCTGTGCCGGACACGCGCTCTATCCCCAGGACATGCAGGGGCCGGAACTGGCGCTGCCCATGTTTGAGCAGGCCCGTCTGCTCATGGATCGCGCCCGGCTGGCCGCCGATGTGGCGGCACAGGGGCAGTCCGGGGTGAGCGTGAACGGCGCAAGCCGCATCATGCCCTTTGCCCGCATTCTTCAGGATGGCGGCGTTGTGCTGGAAAATCTGCCGCTGGGCCGCCTGCGGGTCAGCCTGGGCCGTCAGACCAAGGCCCGCGAGGGGCTGCGCTTCGCGGTCAGAGGCGTGGAGGGCGCGGCCAGGGGCGAAGTGGTGCTCTTGCAGGTGCGTGAGCTGGATGCCGTGGCCGAAATACTGCATCTGGAGGACGCGGCCCGTATTCCGGCGCCGGGCGACAGTCTGGCCTTGCTGGACGGTCTGCCCGTCCTGAGCCCCCCGGATATGGAAAGCGCTCTGGAAACCACGCCGGGCGCTTTGGCTCCGGGCGAACCCGATGCCCTGGGCGGCGTGCCGCATGCGGCGGAGCACGACACGCCGCAGGAGGCTACGGCGCGGATGCCGTCCCCGGCCGCGGCGGAGGAACCCGCCAACAGCGGGACGCATGCTGGTCTGTACGGGCACGGCGACTTTTTAAACCGTTTCAGCCGTGAGCGGGAGCAATGCGCGCGTTTTACGCTGGCCATTGTGCGTCTGGCGCACAGCGGCGAGGACGGCGGGAGCGCCGCGCGCGAAGCGGAACAGGGCATGCGCAAGGCTCTGGAACTCTGGCGGGCGCTGCTTGCGCCTGGCGCGAGCCCCTCCGCACAGCCTGAAACCGGGCAGCCGGAAGCTTTCGGCGGATATTATGGCAGCAACAGCCTGATTTTTTTCCATGCCGGCCAAACGGCCGAGCATCTGTTGCCCGTATATGCGCAACTTTGCGCCGGATTGAAAAAATACGGTCTGGAGGCCGCCGCCGGTCTGGCGGGCTATCCTTTCCTCCAGTTCCGCAAGGCGGAAATGCAGGACTGTGCGCTCAAGGCTCTGGAATACGCGCTGCTTCTGCCCGAACCCAGGGCGGGCGTCTGCAATTCCCTGGCGCTGAACATCAGCGCGGACCGGCGCTACAGTCTTGGCGACGTCTTTGGCGCGGTGGAAGAGTACAAACTGGCCCTCCTGGCGGATCAGACCAATGTCATGGCCTGGAATTCCCTGGGCGTGTGCATGGCGGCCCTGGGCCGCCAGCACGAGGCGCGCCGCCATTTTCTGGAGGCTCTCAGGCAGAAGCCGGACGAAACGCGGGCCGCGCAGCTCTGCTACAATCTGGGCACGGTCTGCCAGAATCTGGGCGAGCGTCGGGCCGCGGCCCGCTATTACCGCCAGTGTGTGAAAATAGCGCCGGACCATCTTTTTGCCCATATCCGTCTGGGCCAGCTCTGTGAGCAGGGGGGCCGACGCGGCGAGGCGCGGCGTTTCTACGAGCAGGCCGCGGCCATTGAGGACGACAGGCCGGACGCGCCCAGTCTGGCCCGGCGGCATCTGGCCCGTGTGGCCGCGCGCCAGCGGCGGGGCGGCGAGGCGCGGGAGCTGCTGCACGAGGCCCTGTTGCGCAACCCCAATGATGCGGCGGCCATGCTGCTGCTGGCGAAAATCTACCTGGACGGCAATGAGGACCCGGCCATGGCCGAACTGCTGGCCCGCAAGAGCGTGGGGCTGCACGACCGGCCCGAGGCCTGGCAGACGCTGGGCCGCGCCCTGCGCGCGCTTGAACGTGAAGAAGAAGCCCGCGTGGCCGAGGCGCGCGCACTGCTGGCCTGAGCGCGGCGGCATGCTGCCGCAACGTTTTTTTACACGTCGAAAAGCATTTCCAGATCTTCCCTGGTCAGGGATTTCCAGGTTTCCTGGCCCGGAATGATGGCTTCGGCCACGCCGCGCTTGGCTTCCTGAAGCTTGAGGATTTTTTCCTCCACCGTATTCTGGCAGATCAGCTTGTAGGAAAAGACCTGGCGGGTCTGGCCGATGCGGTGGGTGCGGTCTGTGGCCTGGCTCTCCACAGCCGGGTTCCACCAGGGGTCGTAGTGGATCACATAGTCGGCCGAGGTCAGGTTCAGGCCCGTGCCGCCGGCCTTGAGCGAGATGAGGAAGATGGGGATGTCCGGGCTGTTGTTGAAGCGGTCCACCTGCTCGAAGCGGTCCTTGCTGGCGCCGTCCAGATAGCAGAAGGGCACCTGCGAGAACTCCAGCCATTGCCTGATGATCTGAAGCATCTGCACGAACTGGGAGAAGACCAGCACCTTGTGCCCGCCCTCCACAATTTCCATGACCATATCCTTGAAGGCGTCAAACTTGCCGGAGGGCAGGTTGGTGGAAAAGCCGGGCAGGTCCATCTTGAGCAGGCGCGGGTGGCAGCATATCTGGCGCAGCTTGAGCAGGGCGTCGAGGATGGACATCTGGCTTTTGGCCATGCCTTTCTGATCCACATCGGCCAGCACCTGGGCGCGCAGCTTGCGGGCCAGGGCGGCATACAGCTCGGCCTGGGCTTCTTCCAGAGCGCAGCAGGTGACGCTTTCCACCTTGGGCGGCAGATCCTTGGCCACTTCCGCCTTGGTGCGGCGCAGGATGAAAGGCCGCACGCGGGTGCGCAGGTATTCCAGGGTTTCGGCGTCGCCGTCCTTGATGGGCTTGACGATGCCGCGCTGGAAGGCGTGCTGCGAGCCCAGAAAGCCGGGCATCAGGAACTCGAACAGCGACCAGAGTTCAAAGAGATTGTTTTCAATGGGCGTGCCCGAGAGGCAGAGACGCATGCGGGCGTTGATCCGGCGCACGGCGCGGGCCGTGATGGTGTTGGGATTTTTGATGTTCTGGGCTTCGTCCAGAATCACGGTGTTGAACTCGTATTTTTCCATCTCCTCCAGGTCGCGCCGCAGGAGCGCGTAGGTGGTGATGATCAGATCCGAGCCCGCGATATGCTTGAACATGCCCTCGCGCCGCGTGCCGTAGATGATCAGCTGCTTGAGGCCGGGCACGAATTTTTGCGCCTCGCGTTCCCAGTTGGGCAGCACAGAAGTGGGCACCACAATGAGGTTGGGACCGTCATAGTGGTTTTCCACCATATACTGAATGAAGGCCAGGGTCTGCACAGTCTTGCCCAGGCCCATTTCATCGGCCAGAATGCCGCCAAAGCCGTATTCCGAGAGAAAATTCAGGTAGGAAAGGCCCTGCGCCTGGTAGGCGCGCAGGCTGGCGTTGAGCCCCCTGGGCGGCGCAATGGGCCGCACTTCGCGGAAGGAGCGGATTTTCTCGCGCAGATTGTTCCAGAAAGAGTCCGTGGCCGCGCCGGGCAGGTCTTCCAGCAGGCTGTCCAGCACCGGGGCCTCAAACTGCTTGAACTTCTGCTGCGGGGGCTTGCCGGGATCCAGACCCAGGGCCGTAAGCTTGTGCGAGAGTTTTTCCAGCCAGGCTTCGGGCAGGCTGGTGTAGGACCCGTCTTTGAGCTGCACATAGCGCTTGCCGCGCGCCCAGGCCTTCCAGATTTTTTCCAGAGGCAGGGACTGGCCCTCGTACTCCACGCTGATGTCCAGGGAAAACCATTTTTCTTTTTCGTTGCTGGTCACCTGGGCCGTGATGGCGGGCCTGGCCGTGCGCATCTTGTAGCGGGAGAGGGCGCGCTCGCCGTATACCCGATAGTTTTCCACCAGTTTGGGATAGAAGTCGAGCAGAAAGGCAATGGCCTCTTCCGGCTCCAGAAACCAGAGTTTGCTGGAGCGCGCCTGAAAGTCCATGCCGGTCAGCTCGTTCATGAGCTGGGCTTCTTCATCCTGATGGCGGCGCACCAGATAGGTCTGGCCCTCATAGGAGTAGCTGCCGGTCTGGAAGTCCGGATTAGGTCCGTTGAGCGTGAATTCGCCGTGCTTGGTTTCGTAGATATTGTCGATCTCCAGCGTCAGCAGGCTGCCTTCCTCGTCCAGAAAGAGTTTGGGATTGTAGGTGGCGGGCTGGAAGGCCGGCTCCATGAGCTTGAGGAATTCCTGCGGCTCATAGAGTTCCGAGGCGGGCAGGCGCGTCCAGACCCGGTCCAGAAATTCCGAAATTTCCTCGTGCGGCACCACCGGGCGTTCGTAAATCAGGTTGCGCACAAGGGAGGGATAAAGGCCGGTCTGCACCGGGTAAAAATTGTGCTGGTAGCAGACCCAGAGCGGCATCTGACCGTGGAAGGTGACGGGCGCTTCCTCCAGATTGGCATGGCCGCTCTGGGGGGCGGCGGGGCCCGTGCGTATGGGCAGGGGCGGGCGGCCCTCACGCTTCAGCAGCACATCAAAACTGAAGCCCGCGTCATCCAGATTGGGCTTGAGCTTGAGGGCAAAGGGCGTGCTCTCGATGCGGCAGGGCTTGTCCGTATCCATCCAGAGCAGGTAATATTCCTTGCGCACGGACCAGAAAAACCAGGAGGTCAGCCCGTCGGGAATTTCCACCCGGTGGCCGTAATAATCAAGATGCTGGCCGATCTGACGGGCCACATGCGGCAGTTGGGGCGAAAATTCGGACCAGGCCGGATTGTGGATGATCTGTTCCAGCGTCACTTCGTTGTGCACGCTGGACAGGCCGGACTTGTTCTGCCTGCCCCGGAAAAAGGAGACCAGCAGCCGCCCCTGTTCCGGCGCGAAGCGGAAGATCAGGTAGTGGCGGCCGGGCTCCGGCTCCATATCCGTGGAGAAGAAGTTCCGGAAGCTCTGCTTCCAGTCAGTGACCGGGGAGGGGATTTCCTCCGGATCGCCCTGTTCCTTGCGCAGTTCTTCAATAAGGCGCAGGGCCAGGGCCCCCACATGCCGGCAGATGCCGGAAAAGGCGTCCGAACAGTTGCACTGGTGGCGCGTGCTGCGGTCCGTGATGGTGAAACTCAGGCTCGGCGTGTAGACCTGAAGATCCTCGCCCTGAATCACGCCCTGCACGTCCCAGGTCTCGCCTTCCTGGATATTTATTTTTTGCACCCCGTCCTCGGACAGGATATAGTAGGCGGCGTCGCGGATATACTCCGGCACGCTGTCATGCAAAAAGGTCTGGCACATTTCCCGGACGACGCTTTGTTCTGATCGGCTCATGCATCCCTCAAAGTCATGCGCGTCAGACAATCCCCCCCGGAATGGCCGGACGCAAAGCGCTGTTTTGACATTTTTGAAATTTAGCACAGGTTACAGGATGAAAGCAACCGCAAGCGCGCAAATTATGAAAAAAATATTTCCGTTCCGTCTCGTCGTGTTTTTTTTCTGGCTGGCGGTCTGCTGTCTGCCGGCAGCGCCTCAGGCCCTCGCGGCGCGGGATGCTTCGCGGGACAGGCCAGCGCAGGACGCGCCCCGCGCCGCCGCAAACGGCAGTGCAGCCGCGGAGAGCTACGGCGACCGCATTCTTTTCGGCAGCATCGGCGAGGCTTCCAATCTGATTCCTTATCTGACTTCGGATTCAGCCTCGCATGAGGTGGCCGACATGCTGTATGTGGCCCCGCTGCGCTACAACAAGGATTTGCAGCCGGAACCGTGGGCCGCCGAAGCCTGGAGCATGGAGGAAGGGGGGCGGCTGATGCGCTTTACCCTGCGCAAGGGCATTCTCTGGGAGGACGGGCGCGAACTCACGGCCGAGGATGTGGCCTTTACCTACAGGTTGATCATTGATCCGGCCACGGGCAGCCCGTATGCCGAGGATTTTTTACGCATCAAGGAACTGCGCGTGCTGGATCGCTATAGCTTTGAAGCGCGCTACGAACAGTTCTTCGCCAGGGCCGTGTCCTCCTGGATGAGCCCCATCCTGCCCAAACATGTTCTGGAAGGGCAGAACATCCGCACCACGCCTTTCGCCCGCAAGCCCGTGGGCGCGGGGCCCTATCGCCTGAAGTCCTGGGAGCCCGGCAGCCGCATCACGCTTGCGGCTTCGCCCACCTATTTCGAGGGCAAGCCCCATATCAGCGAAGTGGTGTACAGGATTATTCCGGACAGCGCCACCATGTTCATGGAAACCCGCGCCGGGCGTCTGGATGTCATGAACCTGAGCCCGCTGCAGTATCTGCGGCAGACCTCCGGCCCGCTCTGGCAGGAGGGTTTTCACAAATACCGCTATCTGGCTTCGGTGTATGTGTTTCTGGGCTTCAATCTGGAGCATCCCTTTTTCAGGGATATCCGGGTGCGCCGGGCCGTATCCTCGGCCATCGACCGGGATGAGATCGTCAAGGGCGTGCTGCTGGGGCAGGGCGTGCCGGCTTTCGGGCCGTTCAAGCCCGGGTCCTGGGCCTATCACCCCACGCTCAGACCTGTGGCCCGCGATGTGGCGGCGGCCCGCGCCCTGCTGGCCGAGGCCGGCTTCAGGGATACGGACGGCGACGGCGTGCTGGAAAAGGACGGCAGACCCCTGGCCTTTACCATTCTGACCAATCAGGGCAACGAACAGCGCATTCTCACTGCCACGGTAATTCAGTCACAACTGCGGGCCGTGGGCATTGATGTGCGCATCCGCACGGTGGAGTGGGCGGCCTTTATCCGCGAATTTGTCAACAAGGGCCGTTTTGACGCCGTGATTCTGGGCTGGACCATCACTCAGGATCCGGACATTTTTCAGGTCTGGCATTCCTCCCAGGCCCATGACAACGGTCTGAACTTCACCCGCTACAAAAATCCGGAGCTGGACCGCCTGCTGGAAGAGGCGCGCGCCACGCCGGATCAGGCCGTGCGCACGCGCCTGTACGCCAGGGTTCAGGAAATTCTGGCCGAGGACCAGCCCTACTGCTTTTTGTTCGTGCCTTATGCCCTGCCTGTGGTGCAGCGCCGCTTCATGGGCATCCGGCCGGCGCTGGCCGGCATCATGTACAATTTCGACAAGTGGTGGGTGCCCAGGGCCTTGCAGCGGTATGAGGTGGTGGAATAGGGGCTTGCGCCTGCAAGCGGCGGCCGGGCCGGCGCTGGATGGCTTTCGGGCCGGGTTTGCGCTATGAAATCCATCTGGACATGGCCTTTGCTCATAAACGACGGACTGGCCTGAACACTGAGACTGCAATTTTTTCTGGGGGGGGACGGTATGCGACAAACCTGGCGCTTGCTCTGGCAGACGGCTGTACTCGCCGCCGTCGCCTGGCTGGCCGACGTTGCGGCCAGAGCACTGGATCTGCCCATTCCCGGCAATGTTCTGGGGATTATTGCGCTGTTGGCCGCGGCTTTTGTGGTGGCCACAGGGACATTGGGTTCCTTGCTGGGGGCCTGGGCGCTGACGCTGACGCGTGTCGCGTCGCCTTTCGCGCGCGGGCTGACGCTGGGCACTATTTCCCATGCTCAGGGCACGGCGGCGGCGCTTCAGGAAAATGAAGAGGCCGGCGCCATGGCAGGTCTGGCCATGATTCTGGCGGGCCTGCTCACTGTCGCCTTCGCGCCCCCTGTGGTCTGGCTGCTGGGCATGATTCAAGCCAGTTAGGGGCTGTTGCCACGCTGCCTTTTTGCCCGCCCGTGGTAAAAAAAACTGGCCGTCATTTTCCGGATGCGTCGGCCTGCGCCTGCTGCGCGGCCTCTTCCCCGGCTTTCAGCGCCTGTAGCTGGCCCAGCAGCTCGTCCATCTTTTTTTTGATGCCCGAGGCCCTTTCCTCTTTGGCGACGTCGGGCATATTCGAGGTCAGCACCTGTTCCAACTGGCTTGCCAGCTCCTTGATCTGCCGTTCAATGTCGGAAGCTTTTTTTGCCGCTTTCCCGCTGGCTTCTTCAGTCCGCCGGGACTCTGAGACAGCTTCCGGTTGAGAGCTTTCTGCCGCTCCGGCGGCGCTCATGCCGGGGAAATGCATGCCGCTTCTGTGCACATGGGAGCGGAATTGCTGCAACAGTTTTTGCCTCTTGTCCGCACTGTCGGCAGCGGTCTGCTCCTGATCCTGAACGGCAAGCCCCAGACCGGCGGTCTGTCGCTGGTAAAGAGCCTGTTTGGCCAGCGCCACGGCCTCACGGGAAAAACTGACCTGCTCTCCGTGAGTCGCTCCGGCTTCAGCATCACCTGCGACGCCGCGCCGTGCGGAGCGCGCGGGTTCTGCAAAAAGAGCAGAGGAAAGCGGGGTTGAGATGGTGATGGACATGGCAGCCTCCTGCGGTGCGCCGCCCGGCGGGTTAGGTGTGGAAAGCCACGTTGCTTCATGAAATGCGTTCGGAAATTTCTGCCGCTGAACAGTTGAACATTGGACATGCAAGAAAAAGACCAGACAGGGAAAACGAGGCGCACATCTTCAGGGCGGCGCCTGTACAGACCCGCCCCTGAAGCCAGGCATCCCTGGCAGCGCGTTACGCGCCCATGCGGGCGCGCCTTCATTCCAGCCGTTCCACAATGCCGCCGGCCAGCACTCTGCCGTCGGCGTCATAAAGGGCCGCCACCTGACCCGGCGCGCTGGGAAACTGCGGCTCGGCCAGAGTGATGCGCAGGCAACCGCCCTTGAGGCTGGCGCGGGCGGGAACAGCCCGCTGACGGTGGCGCAGACGCGCCAGAACCTGTTCCGGCCAGTCCTCCGGCGGCACAAGAATATTGGCCGCCCCGGTGCGGCAGGCCGTCATGCCCAGCAGGGCGCGCGGCCCCACAATCAGGGCGTTGGCGGCCCTGTCCTTGCGCAGCACATAGAGCGCCTCACTGTGGGCGATGCCCAGTCCCCTGCGCTGGCCTTCGGTATAACGCCAAAGACCCTGATGCCGCCCTATTTCATGCAATCGGTCCGCTTGGCCCCCCGCTTTTTCGGCCAGCAGCACCGGTCCGGCCCCCGGCGCTTCCATGCCGCGGGCGCGCCAGCGGGCCGCCAGAAAGGCCTGATAGGCGGCTTCACCGTCCGGCACAAAGCAGATGTCCTGGCTTTCACGCGGCAGCGGCACGCTCAGCCCCGCCTCGGCCACCAGGGCCATGCTCCTGGCCTTGTCCTGATCCGCCAGGGGAAAAAGAGCGCGTTGCAGGCGCTCCGGGGGCGTCAGACTGAGAAAATAGCTCTGGTCCTTGGCGCTGTCGCGCGCGGCGGCCAGCAGCGGCGGGGCGGCGGCGTTCTCCCGGCCGGGCGGCAGCAGACGGGCGTAATGGCCTGTGGCCAGCCTGTCCGCGCCCAGAGCCAGGGCCGCGTCCAGCAAGGCTCCGAACTTCACGGCCCGGTTGCAGAGCGCGCAGGGATTGGGCGTGCGTCCCTGCGCATAGGCGCGGGCAAAGGGATCCATGACTTCACGCTGAAAGACGGCGCGCAGATCCACTGTGTGCAGGGGGATGCCCAGCATGCCGCAGGCGGCCTCCAGACCAGGCAGAGGGTCGGCGGCCTCGCCGGGGCGGGGGGCGGAGCGCGCCGGCAGAAAACGACCGTGCAGGGCCAGAAGGTCGTAACCCGCCCGGCGCAACAGCAGCAGGGCGCAAAGGCTGTCCACGCCGCCGCTGACGGCAACGGCCACCCTGGCGCGCTTCATGGGGCTGTTCGCTTACAGAATCTGGTTCAGGAACTGCCGCAAACGCGGGTGGCGCGGCGCGGTGAACAGGGTGTCCGGCTTGCCCGCCTCCACAATCTGCCCCTGATCCATGAAAATCAGGCGGTCGGCCACGGTACGGGCAAAGCCCATTTCATGCGTGACACAAATCATGGTCATGCCTTCCTCGGCCAGATTGACCATGACATCCAGCACTTCGCCCACCATTTCCGGGTCCAGGGCTGAAGTGGGTTCGTCAAAGAGCATGATGGCCGGCTGCATGGCCAGCGCCCTGGCGATGGCCACGCGCTGCTGCTGACCGCCGGAGAGCATGGCCGGGTAGACGTTGGCCTTGTCGCTGATGCCCACCTTTTTGAGCAGGCCCAGAGCACGCTCCTCAGCCTCCTCGCGGGAGAGCCGGTGCAGCTTGATGGGGGCCAGGATCAGATTCTGCAACACGGTCTTGTGCGGAAAAAGATTGAACTGCTGAAAGACCATGCCCAGATTGCGCCGGATAAGATTGATGTCGTTCTCGCGGCTCATGATGTCCTGGCCCTGCACTGTGATCTCGCCCTTGTCGATTTCTTCCAGGCGGTTGATGGAACGCAGCAGGGTGGACTTGCCCGAACCGGAAGGGCCGATGATGACCACCCGCTCGCCGGCCGAGACTTCCAGGCTCACATCCTGCAAGGCGGGCAAGTGGCCGAAATACTTCCATACATGACTGATGGTGATGATGGGGACGCGTTCGTTACTTTCCGTCATAGTAGTTCAGCCTGGATTCCATGATGCTCACGCATTTGGAGAGTACGAGGGTGATGATCAGATAGATCAGCGCGATGACCGTGTACGTCTCGAAGTACAGATATGTGGTGCCCACAAAGCTGCGGGCGCGCTGCATGATGTCGGGCACGGCCATGATGGAAACAAGGGAGGTATCCTTGAGCATGGCGATGCACTCGTTGCCCACGGGCGGCAGGATGGTTCGCCAGGCCTGGGGCAGCACCACATAGAACATGGTCTGGAAGCGGTTGAGGCCCAGGGAGCGCGCGGCTTCGCTCTGCCCCTTGGAAATGGCCATGATGCCCGCGCGGAACACTTCGCCCATGTACGCGCCGTAACAGACGCTGATGGCAATGACCGCCGAGGTGATGCCGCTGACCTGAAAGAAGCGGGACAGGGCGTAATAAATGTAAAACAACTGCACCAGCAGCGGTATGCCGCGCACCACCTCCACATAGGTGGAGGCCATGAGATTGATGACGCGGTTGCGCGAAATGCGCCCCAGGCCGGTCAGCAGCCCCAGAGGCACGGCGCAGCAGATGGACATGACCGTGATTTTGAAGGTGATCAGCACGCCGTCCGGCAGATAGAGCAGGATGCGCAGATAGGGCTCCGGCCAGAGCAGGCAGAGCGCGAACAGGGCGCACACCGCGCCCACCAGGGCAATGGACCAGGCGTTGATCAGCCGCCATTCACGCGGGTCTGGAATGGAGCCCCCGTCCGTGACCATGACGATATTGCCCTTGCTGTGAGTGTCGTTGGGTTCGGGCATGCGCGCCGCCTTTGCAGTTAGTGGTGGACGCGGGCGGGGACGGAGCCGCCCGCCCGCGCGTCGCAACAGGAGCAGATTCGCTTACTTGCTAGGGCCCATCCACTTTTCGATCAGCTGGGCTTCCAGGCCGGATTCCTTGACCTGCCTGATGCCCTTGTTCAGCTTGTCCACCAGATCCTGGCGGCCCTTGCGCACGGTGAAGCCGTAGTATTCCTTGTCGTCGGTTTTGAAGGAGAGGTTCAGCTTGCCGGCATAGTCGGCCTTTTTGTTCACATAGAACATGGCCACGGGGCTGTCGCAGATCACCGCGTCAAGACGGCCGCCCACCATGTCCTGAATGGCCAGACCCACGTCGTCGTATTCCTTGAGGTCCGCGCCCACATCGGCTTTGCGCATCACGAAGATGCCCGTGGTGCCGATCTGGCCGCCCACTTTCTTGCCCTTGAGGTCAGCCAGGCTCTTGATGTTCGTGCCCGCGGGCAGCACCACGGCCTGAACCACTTCATAGTAGGGGTCGGAGAAGTCGAACTGCTTCTGCCGTTCGGGGGTGATGGTGGTGGAAGAAGCCACGATGTCGTATTTGCCCGTGGCCACGCCGCCGAAAATGCCGTCCCAGGCGATGTTGCGCACGTCCACCTCAAAACCGGCGGCCTTGGCCACCGCGCGGATGTAATCCGTGGAATAGCCTTCAGGCTGTTTCTGGGCGTTGAGCATTTCCATGGGCGGCCAGGTGCAGTCGCTGGCCACGGTGTACTTTTCCGCCGCTATGGCCTGGCAGCCGAAGAGCGTCAGCATGAGCAGAGCAAGCAGGGCAAGGGTAACTCCGCGAAACATAGGGCCTCCTTAAGATTGCGTATGGTCAAAGGGCATGCCGGTCGCGCCGGAACACTCCGCCGGCCACGGGCCGGAACCTGCCCATCTTTAGCTGTGGGCGCGGCCGTCGTCAAGGGCGCTCAACGATTTCCGGAGGGACCGTCCTCGTCGTCGTCCTCCTCACGGGGCATGGCCGCAACGGCGCGCGGCGCATGCCCGCCGGAGGGCAGGTCATTGTCGTACTCATCGTTGCGTTCGTCCCTGAGGGCCTGCTGCAGAAACCAGTCTTCGCGAATGCGCCAGGAGGCCGCGGCGGTATAGGCGGGCGAGGAATAGCCCACGGAAAGAACCAGGGTGCGGCGGGCATGTTCCTGCAGACGGATCAGCAGGGGCGTGAAATCCGCGTCGCCGGACAGGATGATGAATTCGTCAAAGTGGGTGGAGTGGGACAGGTCGTCCATGCAGTCCATGACCAGATGGATGTCGGTGCTGGTTTTGCCGCGCGAGGTCAGCGGCGGGCAGTCCACCACCTGAAAGGCGCTGCGGATGAAGGAATTGCGGAACTCCTGATAGCGCTGCGGATTCAGATAGCAGGTGCGCTTGAGAATGCGGCGGCGCACCCCCTCCCCGTACAGAATGCGCAGGGCATGGTTTTCGATCCAGCGCACCCAGCGATAGGGCGCCAGGCCGAATGCCTTGGCGGCTTCCGGGTCCGCTTCCAGAAAACGGGTATAGATATTGTCAAAGTCCACATACAAGGCGCTGAAAACTTCGTCAAAACCGGTAAATCGTGCCATATGCTCCTCAAAATACGTCATAAAGTGAATAGTGAAACGCGTTACTATAGTGCCTTAGGCCAGGCAAGACAAGAGCGTGTCGCTTGAATTTGCCCGCCCGGACGGGTATGCTGAAGCCGGCGACGCCGCGGGCCGGGACGGGCCGCGGCCGCGCGAGGCGGGAGGTAGGATGCGGAAAATTTTTGGGGCCGGCCCTTGGCTTGTGTCTGTTCTGGCGTCCTGGCGCGCCATGCGGCGGGAACAGCCGGGCGAATTCTGGTTCGCCTGCCTGTTCTGGTCATTCTGGCTTTCGCTGGCCTCCTTCCCCATCGGCTACGGCATGCGTGAGGTCATGCCGGTGCTCGGCTTTATTTTTCTGCTGCTCTATTACCGCCACCAGTGGCGCAACAGCGTGTTGCGCCGCCTTGATGCGCGCTGGCTGTTCCTGTGCCTCTGGCTCATGATCGGCATTGGCGTCTGTTTTTCCACAGACCCCGTGGCCTCCCTGCTGCACGCGGGCACGGGCGTCAACAAGGCTTTCATTCTTCCTTTCATCGCCATGGAATGCGTGCGTGACGTGAGGGATCTGCGCCGCCTGGTCTGGGCCTGCGCGCTGGCCTGCTTCTGGCAGGGGCTGGACGGCGTGTGGCAGACGATCACGGGCCGGGATTTCATCATGGGGTATGCCTGTAATGCCGGGCGGTTGACCGGCAGTCTGGGCGACTATACGGTGGGCAACTACATTGCCCTGGCCCTGATTCCCGCCTTCGGCCTCTGGTTTATTCTGCGGCGCGGTCTGGATGCCGTGAGTTCCGCCTTTCTCTGTCTGGCCGTATTCTGGCCGGCGTTTTTTCTGTTGCAGGGGGCGGCCAGCCGAAGCGGCGCGCTGGCCCTGGCCGCCTCTCTCGGCTTCTGGGCCCTGCTGCGCCGACAGCGCTGGCAGTGGAGTCTTCTGCTCTGGCCGCTGCCGGCTCTTGGGCTGTTCGTTCTCTGCCAGGGGCAACGCCTGACGCCGGCATATGTGATCGACGACGGTCGCTGGAGTCTCTGGGGTCTGGGCTGGCGCGTTTTTCTGGAACATCCCTGGTTCGGGGCCGGGGCCGGACAGTACAATGCGGCCTTCCGCGCTCTGGGGCTTGCGCCGGTCAGGGATGCAATCACCATCAGCCACCCGCACAACCTTTATCTGGATATGCTTTATGCCCACGGCCTGGTGGGCTTCTGCCTGGGCATGATTTTTCTGCTGGGCTTCCTGTGGTGGGGTTACAAGCGCATCAGGCCGCGCCTGGCGGAAGAATATGCGGAAAAGCGTCCGACTCCCTACTGGCGTCTGACGGCCTGGTTCTGGATCGGCTTTGCGGGCTGGCTCGTCAACGGCATCTTCGGACATGACTTTTACCGCATCTGGTGGCTCGCCCTGGCCATGAGTCATCTGGGCGTAATGATAGGCGCGGTGGTCAATGGCGCGGATCAGAAGCCGGTCTGGCCGCCGTGCGCCGCCAAGGGGGAAGAGCAGGGCTGAAGCTGTCCGCATGGTCTCGCCTGAAAGCGGGGGACTGACATCGCCGGGCAAGGCCCTGATTATTCCTGCTCGAATTCGTTCTCGCGCGGCGGGTTTTTGAGCTGTCCGCTCTGCCGCAGTACGGTCAGGGCCTCGTCCTTGGTGATGATCCGGCCCTTGCAGCGCGCGTTTTGCAAACCATTTTCCGGGCAATAGCCCAGTTGCACGCAGTTGGGCCCCGCACCCTCGAACAGGTCGGGCGCGGCCTGTCGGCAGAGGCGCAGCATCTTCCAGGCCAGATCGCGGATTTCATGCTGGGCGTTGCGACAGCAGCGGATGGCGAACCAGTCCAGCAGGGCGTGGGCGTTCATGCCGATGATGGCCTTGAACTCCGTGGCCTGAGGCTTCAGATAGCGCAGATTTTCTTCAGGCAGTCCGGCTTCCAGGCCGGCCGCGTACCACTGGCGGGTCAGGTCGGCCAGCTGCCGGCCGCTGAGCGTGGCCGTGCCGCCGTCGGGCAGGGTTACAGAGGCGGAAAATTCCGCCACCTCGCGTGGATAGACCACGGAAAAACGCCGCTTGCCGTTCAGCTCCGCCCGGCCGGACTTGATCAGGTAGGAGGCCAGACGCTTGCGCACCAGTTGGGTTTCGGTCACGCGCGAGTAGCCCTCCACGCCGAAAAGGAAAAAATCGAACTCCAGAGCGGCGCGGTGCCCGCTGGAGAGAATGTTCTTCACAATCTGGCGGGAATAGGGCGAGGCCGCGATGTCCTCCAGCTGGCGTTCGCTGCGCACGAAGCGCGCCGCCAGATCCGTGTATATTCTGCCGCCGCCCGCGAGCAGCAGCACCTTTCCGTTGCCGGTATAGTTCTCTTCAAGCATGACACGCTTCCGTAAAGATATTTTTGGGCATTATTCATGCCATTGCCCTGGCCTGCGCAGCAGGGTGGATTTCAGAGCCTTCATCTGATGAAATCAGGTAAATGCCCTGTTGGCCGCGCAAGCGGGCAAGCACGCCCAATGAGCGGAAAAACCACGCCTTTTCCGCGCAGTGACGGCGGCGAACAGATTGAAAATTTACATTTTCAATCGAAAAATGCCATAGATATTTTCAAGAGAAAAAATATTCTACCCTGACGAAGCAACCTTGCGCACGAGCAGATCATCATTGGGCCAGATACGACGGTCAGGCGTGAGCAATTGGCCCTCCCGCGCCACCAGGGCGCTTTCCTCGGCCAGACCCAGAGCCTCCAGCAATTGCCGGGCGGTTTTGGGCCGCGGCAGGGAAAGGCGACTTTCCTCAGGCTGCACGAGCACGGTCACGCGCGCGCCTGTGTGCTCCGGTCTGACAATACGCATGTGCTTTTCGGCTTCCAGTATCGGCATACGCTTTTCTCCATTGCGCGCGGGGGCGGTGCGCGATTTCGCGCGGTTTTGCGTTTCAGACAATGCGCCTTTTCCTCATGACAGAAAATAATACAGCAGCGTTACCAGCGCCATGCTGACGGCGCGCAATCCCTGGTTGGCCAGAACCAGGCGCAGGGCCAGACCGGGGCGGAAAAAGCCCGCATAGGACGGCAACTGGTGCCGGATGGCCCGCATGGGCGTGGACAATATGTTGCCCACCAGCAGGGCCAGAACCACGTCGCGCGGCGCAAGCCCCCCGGTCTGCAGCACGCTGCCCGCCGCGCCCAGGGCCGCGCCCAGTTCGGCGGCCAGATGCAGCGCAATAATGCCCATAGCCTGCGGCTTGAGAAAGGAAAGCCAGCCCATATGCGCGGTGAGCCACGCTTCGGCCAGACTGAAAAAGCCGTAGCGCTGCAAAAGGTACATCAGCACATAGACCGGCGCCGTGAAATACACGAGCCTGGGCAGGCGGCGGAGAAAGCGCCTCCAGGCCTTGCGCAGGGCCGCGCCCCAGTCCGTCGGCGTCGCATCGTCCACCTTGCAGACCAGGCAGCCCGGCGCGGGCGGCGGCAGCAGGCGGCGCGCCAGCAGCACGGTAAGGCCCGTGCGCCCGGCGGCGGCCAGCAGAGTGAGGCCCACATACGCCACGGCGGGCGCGCCCAGCACCGGCCAGGTCAGCAGAAAAATAGTGGGCGTGTGCACCAGATAGGCGGGCAGGCTGTTGAAAAGATTGGCCAGCATCAGCTCGCGGTTCGATATTTCCCCCGCCGCATGGCTGTCGGATAAAAGGCCGTTGGCCGCCGCCGGCGAAACAAAAGCCAAGGAAAAGGAGGCCCCGGCCACGTCGCGCAGATGGGCCGCGCGGGCCAGGGGCGCGGCCAGACGGGCCAGATGGCGCGTCCAGCGCAGGGCCTCCAGCAGGTTGGCCACAAGCAGGCCCACGGCCAGCCCCAGCAAGAGGCGCAGCATGGGCCAGAACAGGGCATGCCAGAGGGCGGCCAGAGAAAGGGGGGCGTCGGGGTTCGACAGCATGGCGCGGCGGCGTCAGGCCTCCTCAGACCGGAAGCCGGGATCCGGCGGCAAATCCCGCCGCCCGGCAAAAGCGCGCGCCAGAACGTCGCAACGCTCGTTTTCCGCATGACCCGCGTGCCCGCGCAGCCAGTGCAGACGCACCGCGTGGCGCTTCAGCTCAGGCAGCAGCTTTTGCCACAGGTCCACATTCTTGACCGGTTTTTTATCGGCCTTGACCCAGTTTTTCTTCTGCCAGGACGTGAGCCAGCCTTTTTCAACCGCATTGCGGACGTATTGCGAATCTGTATACAGTTCCACCGCGCAGGGTTCTTTGAGGGTAGCCAGGGCCTCCAGCACGCCGGTGATCTCCATGCGGTTGTTGGTGGTCAGGCGGAAGCCGCCCGACAGTTCCTTGCGATGTTCCGTGCCTTCCAGACGCAGCACGGCGGCCCAGCCGCCGGGGCCGGGATTGCCCAGACAGGAACCATCAGTGTGAATAACGACCTGCTTCATAAGCGCTTTTCAACCTTCTTGCTGCATTGCGGACAAATTCTCCGGCGGCAAGCATACACGTCTCCCGCCGGACGGGCAAATGGGCCGGCGGGCCCGCCCTTCAGCCTGCTCCCGAGGGGATTGCCCGGCCGCGCAGGGCGGACGCCTCTTGTGCGGATTTTTGCAGCATCCGCTTTTTCAGGCAGACGCCGGTTCACTTTCATGCCCTTGCCCCGGGCGTTTGCGCGGCTGCGGAGTGCGGCTGCCGCCGGGCGGCGCGTCGGCTTTGACATTTGCGCCCGTGCGGCTATCTTCGTGTCTGTCTGTACCCCTGAACAACAGCGCCGCGCACGGCGCGCAAAGAGATTTTATGATGATTCACAAACTCCAGCCGTTCACCGATATGCTCGACTGGCTGCACCATTTCTGGGAACGCTCGTCCACTCAGCGCAGCATTGCCCTGTTTTTGCTGTGGTTTTACCTGCTTGTTCTGGCAGGCGTGGAGCTGAAGCGTCTGGGCCTGTATCCGCTCTGGCTGCCACAACCTCCGGACAGCCACTTTTACGCCATCCACATGGCCTTCACTCTGATTCTGGCCATGGAGGTGATCAGCCTGATTTTCGTGATTCCCTCATCCCTGTCCCAGTCCATGGGCAAGCAGTTCGAGATTCTGACCCTGATTCTGCTGCGCAATGCCTTCAAGGAGCTGGCCGCCCTGCAGGAGCCCGTACACATCGGCTTTGACAATATTCAGTCCGTGGTGGAAATCGGCGTGTCCGCGGCCGGGGCATTGTGCGTTTTTCTGTGCCTGGGCCTGTACCGGCGTATCGCGCGGCGGCAGCGCTTCATCCAGAGCCCGGACATGCGCATGCGCTATGTCATGAGCAAAAAACTGCTGGCTCTGAGCCTGTTCGTGATTTTTTTCAGCTTCGGCGTGTACGATCTGACCATGCACCTGCACACCGGCAAGGAACAGCATTTTTTTGAAACCATCTATACCGTGCTGATTTTCGCGGATATCGCCATGGTGCTCATCGCCCAGCGCTATATGCCCTCTTATCACGCGGTATTCCGCAATTCGGGCTTTGTCATCGGCACGCTGCTCATGCGGCTTTCGCTGTCGGCCCCGCCGCTCTGGAGCCCGCTCATCGGTCTGTTCGCCGCGCTCTTCGTCCTGGCGCTGACCTGGGGAACCAACTTCTTCAGCCCTCATCTGGAGCCGGAGAGAAAAAGCAAGGCCAACTGAACGGCATCAGAATCCACGGCGCTTTTGACGCTGCGCCAGCCGCGCGTCCCGCATCCCGGAACGACACAAAAAGGCTCCCCGGCCTTTGGCCGGGGAGCTGCGGAAAATGTACGGAAAAGTGACAGCGCTAGGCGTTGGCGGCCTTGAGCATTTCTTCCAGCATGGACAGGGTGGGGGTAGCGCCGGCGTCCAGACCGCAAAGACCGCGCACGGCCAGCATGAGCATGTCAAACTGGAGAACCATTTCGGTCACGCCGTTGTCAATGACGCAATAATCACCGCGCACCGAAAGACGGTAGGCGTGGCGGCTGCGTTCCTGACCGCTGGAACGCACGATATAATATACCTGTTCGTTCTTGTCCGTCACATAAAGTTTCTGGCGAGTGAGCATGCCGTGCTCCTCGTCATACCAGGAGCACTCTGAAAAAAGCCGACCGCGAAACTGGACGTCGCTGCCGTTGTCGTGTTTCAGACTGATTTCTTCCATATTCTTCTGCACGTTCACTCCTTCTTCCACGACTCTTGCCCGATATGGCCGGGACACTGTGCGGGCACTGTTGCAGTGCAAGCTAGCATTGCAGACGAAGCCTTGTCAACAATTGCAGCAACCAACTATCGCGTTTCACGGGACGGGCCCTGGGACGCGCCGCCGGTCTGTCTGCCCGCGAAGCGCGCGTAGCAGCGGGTCACGGGCGAGGCCGGGTCCATGCCCGCCAGAAAGGAGCCGCTGGGCCGGACAGGGCCGGGGCCGGGCCGGGGGGGGGATTGCTCCGCAGGCGACATTTTTTCTGTCTGACAAGCGGAGGCAGTGGCGTTCAATACATTTTTGCCCAGCACCAGCCTTACTTTCACGCTGCTGAAAAAGGGTTTTTCCATGAAGGCGTTGACCCGCTCCAGAATTTCCCCGCTCATCAGATGCAATTCCTGCATGAGCATGGCGTCTTCAACGCCAAGCAGCAGCATATTCTTGTGATGTCCCAGGGGCAGGGCCAGAGGGGCCAGCTCCGGGCCCATGACCTGTTCCCAGTTTTGCCAGAGCAGACTCAGCCGGGCGTGCTCCGGGCTGCCGCCCAGGGCGGCCAGCAGCGCGGACAGCAGCTCTCCGGCCAGTGCCGGGCCGCCGCCTTTGCGCCGTTGACGCGCCGCGCGCCGTATGGAGGGATGTGCTGGGGGCTGCTGTTTCATTTCGGTTCAGCCTGTGGACGCCACTGTCCGCTTGACCATATCTGGATAGACTGATATTAACATCAAATTAAGTTGATTTATTCGTGAAAAAAAGGCCGTTCATGGCATTGCTGCACTTTAAAGCTCTTTCTGATGAAACCCGGCTGCGGCTTGTGCACATTCTGCTGCATTATGAGCTTTCGGTCAACGAACTGGTGCGCATTCTGGGCATGGGCCAGTCGCGGGTTTCCCGGCATCTGAAAATTCTGACCGAGGCCGGCTTGCTGACCTCGCGCCGGGACGGGCTGTGGGTGTTTTACGCCGCGCCCCGCGCCGGCAAGGAGCGCGATTTTCTGCGCGCTGTCATGCCCTTTGTGCCCGCCGATGCGGTCATGCGCGCTGATCTGGGCATGGCCGCGCAGATTCTGGAAGAGCGCGCCCGCAAGACCCGCCAGTTTTTCAATGCCATCGCCGAGGACTGGGACGAGCTCAACCGTGAAGTGCTTGGCGCGTTTGACCTGGCAGAGACGGTTTGCGCCGCCGTGCCTGACGGCTGCGGCACGGCTGTGGATCTGGGCTGCGGCACGGGCGCGGTGCTCGGCCGCCTGCTGCCCCTGGCGCGCGGGGTCATCGGCGTGGACGGTTCGGCCCGCATGCTTGAGCTCTGCCGCCGCCGCTTCAGCCAGGAAGAGCTGGGCGATGGCCGGGTTTCCCTGCGCATCGGCGAACTCAGCCATTTGCCCTTGCGCGATCATGAGGCGGACTTTGCCTGCATCAATCTCGTGCTGCACCATTTGTCCGCGCCGGAGGAGGGCCTGCGCGAGATCCGCCGGATCATGGCCCCGCACGGACGCTTGTTTGTGGCCGATTTTCTGCGCCACAACGACGAAACCATGCGCAGCCGCTATGGCGACCGCTGGCTGGGCTTTGAGGAAAGCGAGCTGGCAGCCGGCCTGGAGCGGGCCGGCTTTGCCCTTGTGCGCAGCGCCCGGCAGTCCGTGGGTCGGGGGCTTGAACTGCTGCTGATGGAGGCCGCCGCCCGCTGACGCCCCGCATTGACCATTTGCCAAAAATTCTCAAGGAGAAGCATCAAGATGACCAAAGCACTGGATTTGAGCCTGCCCCATAAAGTGGCGGACATGAGCCTGGCCGATTTCGGCAAGAAGGAAATGCAGCTTTCCGAGCGGGAAATGCCCGGTCTCATGGAATGCATCAGAAAGTACGGGCCGCAGAAACCCCTCCAGGGCCTCAAGGTCATGGGCTCTCTGCACATGACCATCCAGACGGCCATGCTGATCAAAACCCTGCACGCCCTGGGCGCGGACATCCGCTGGGCCTCGTGCAACATCTTCTCCACCCAGGATCATGCGGCGGCGGCCATTGCCGAACAGGGGCTGGCCAAGGTGTTCGCCTGGAAGGGCGAAACCCTTGAGGACTACTGGTGGTGCACGGAAATGGCCCTGACCTGGCCCGACGGCTCCGGCCCGGATCTTATCGTGGACGACGGCGGCGACGCCACCCTGCTCATCCACAAGGGCGTGGAAGCTGAAAACGATCCTTCCATTCTCTCGCAAAAGACCGACAACAAGGAATTTCAGTGCGTGCTGGACCGCCTGGCCCTGCGCCTCAAGGAAGACCCGCGGCACTGGCACAAGGTGGCGGCCGGCATGAAGGGCGTTTCTGAAGAAACCACCACCGGCGTGCACCGTCTCTATCAGCTTGAAAAGGAAGGCAAGCTGCTCTTCCCGGCCATCAACGTCAATGATTCGGTGACCAAGTCCAAGTTTGACAATCTTTACGGCTGCCGCGAGTCGCTGGCTGACGGCATCAAGCGCGCCACGGACATCATGGTGGCGGGCAAGGTGGTGGTGGTCTGCGGTTACGGCGACGTGGGCAAGGGCTGCGCCCAGTCCATGCGCGGCTTCGGCGCGCGCGTGCTGGTGACCGAGATCGACCCCATCTGCGCGCTTCAGGCCGCCATGGAAGGCTATGAAGTGACCACCGTGGAGGAGGCCCTGCCGCTGGGCGACATCTATGTGACCTGCACCGGCAATTATCATGTGATCACCGGCGCGCACATGGAAGGCATGAAGGATGAGGCCATTGTCTGCAATATCGGCCATTTCGATAATGAAATCGACATGAACTACCTGGAGAGCACGCCCGGCGTGAGCAAGCTGAACATCAAGCCCCAGGTGGACAAGTGGACCCTCAAGTCCGGCCGCAGCATTCTGGTGCTGGCCGAAGGCCGCCTGGTCAACCTGGGCTGCGCCACGGGCCACGCCAGCTTTGTCATGTCCAACAGCTTCACCAACCAGACTCTGGCCCAGATCAAGCTGGCCGCCGAGAAGCTGGAAAACAGGGTCTACACCCTGCCCAAGGAACTGGATGAGGAAGTGGCCCGCCTGCACCTGGGCCGTCTGGGCGCCAGGCTGACCAGACTCACCCAGGAACAGGCCGACTATATCGGCGTGAAGGTGGAAGGCCCGTACAAGTCCGCCATGTACAGGTATTGACGTCCGTCCGGAGTAAATGAACCCTGACTTTGCACAAAGCCAGGGTTCATTTACTCCGGCTTGTTCTTCTGCGGCAGCTCAATGCCGGGAAAGGTCTTGATCACCGCGGCGTCGGCCTCGCGCCCCAGACCCCGCGCCTGCGCGGCCACGAACTGCTGGAGAGCAGCGGCGGCCAGAGGAGCGGGCATGCCCTGCTCGCGTGTGGTTTCGCTGACGATGCCCAGATCCTTGACGAAGATATCCACGGCGCTCAGGGGCGTATAGTCGCCGCTGACCACATGCTTCATGCGGGTTTCAAACATCCAGGAATTGGCCGCCGCGCTGGTGATGACCTTGTAGATGTCCCCGGCGTCCAGGCCCATGCGCAGGCCCAGGGCCATGGCCTCGGCGGCCACGGCAATATGCGTGCCCGCCAGCAGCTGGTTGACCACCTTCATGGCTGAGCCCTTGCCCGCTTCGTTTCCAAGGCGGTGAACCACAGCCGCCACGGCGCTGAGGCCGATTTCAGCCCCGGCGAAGGCCTCGGGCGAGCCGGAGGCCATGACGCTCAGCCTGCCGGCGGCGGACTGGGCCGGGCCGCCGGAAACGGGAGCATCCAGATAGAGCAGGCCCAGTGCGGCCAGACGCCGCTCCATGTCCACGGCAAAGGCGGGCCTGACCGTGACGCAGTTGATCACCACGCCCCCCGCCCGCATGGCCCTGGCCGCCCCCCCCTGGCCGAAGAGCACATCTTCCGCCTGAGCGGCGTTGACCACGGCCAGAAAGAGCACATCCGCCCGGGCCGCGGCTTCCGCCGGCGCATGGGTGGTCTGTCCGCCGTGGGCGGCGAACGCTTGCAGAGGTCTGGAGCCGCGATTGCAGCCTATGGTTTTCAGGCCCGCGCGCAGCAGGGATTGCGCCATGCCCAGGCCGATAGCCCCCAGGCCCACCACCGCGTATGTGCGTTGCGGCATAGTATCCTCCTTTGTATCCGGGAAAAAACGCCCGTTCAGCAACGACCGGGAAGCACGCCGCAGGCGCGCATCCAGCCCAGCCCGTCCACAGTGTTGCCCGCCGGGGTGTACTCGCAGCCCACCACGCCCCGATAGCCGAGTTCATCCAGCAGCGCCAGCAGATGCGGATAATTGAGTTCACCCTGGTCCGGCTCGTGCCGGTTCGGCACGCCCGCCAGCTGGCAGTGCCCGATGAGCGGGAAAAAGCGCCGCAGCCGCCCTGATACGTTGCCCTGTTCCATCTGGCAGTGAAAAAAGTCGAATTGCAGGCGCAGGTTGGGCAGGTTCAGCATCTCAATATACGCGGCGGCCTGTTCCTGGGTGCGCAGGAAATACTGCGGCATGCTGTAGCTGCTGATGGGTTCCAGGCAGAGTTCCAGCCCTTCATCGGCCAGGCGCTGGGCGGCCCGCCGGACATTGTGCAGATAGGTTTGTTCCAGGAGCGCGCCGTCAGCATCAGGAGGCCGATTGCCCGCCATGAGGTGCACGCGCAGGCAGCGCAGGGCCTTTGCGTAAAGCACGGCCCGCTCCAGCGCGGCGTCCAGTTCCTTTTCCCGACCGGGCAGACAGGCCATGCCACGTTCTCCGGCCTGCCAGTCGCCGGGCGGAAGATTGAACAGGGCCTGCCCGAGGTTGTTGCGTTCCAGGGCGCGGGCCAGATCCTCGGGCGCAAAGTCATAGGGGAAAAGGCATTCCACCCACTGGAAGCCCTGATCCGCCGCCGCGCTGAAGCGGTCGGGGAAGGGCAGTTCCGTGAACATCATGGTAAGATTGGCCGCAAAACGGGGCATGACGCGCCTCCTTGTAGCCGGTGCGGATGGGACCGGGTTCCGGACGGGGAAAACAGACAGGGACCGCGGCCGCCGGAAAGGCCGTGCCGTTCTGTGGCTGTATCAATACTGTGCGCCGCCACAGACTGCAAGCGCGCCGGCTTTTGGCCAAACGCCTACCCGCGTGCTCCTTCCCGCCGCGCGGGAGCGGCCCGCCACTGGCTGAGCAGCACTCCGGCGATGATCAGGGCCGAAGCCAGATACTGCGAAGGCAGAAAGACCTCATGCAGCAGGCTCACCCCGAACAGCGGCGTAAACACCGGGATCAGCTTGGTGCAGGCCGCGGCCTGCCCGGCGCGGGCCGGGGCGTCATGGCCGTTCCCGGCGATGGGTTGGAAGATGATTTTTCCGACAACCTATGGTACTCGGTCAAAGACATCAAGAATACCGCCGGGAACACGTCATGGCGGCGGGGAGAACTGTATGCTGATGCGAACCGCTATCACAACGTCCAGCCTGGCGCGGCCTGACGCGCCGGGCCGTTGCGCCGTTGCGTCGTCATCCGGACGGGGCCGCGGATGAAGATCGTTTTCTGCATTGACGACAATCCGCGTTATCTGCTGCTGCTCAAGGCGGCCGTGCGCTCTCTGCGCGCCCTGCACGGGCCCGACGTTCCCTGTCTGTGCGTGTACGCGGGGGACAAAGCCGAGGTGCTGGAGGGGCTGGCGCGTGAAAACGTGCCTCTGGCCCGCTACCGCCCCCGGCTCAGCCGCCAGGTGCTGCCGCCCGAAACCCATGCCAATATAGGCTGCTTTCTGAAGCTTGAGCTGGCCCTGGTGCCGGAGCTGGCCGAGGATGAGGCCGTGCTCTACTGTGATTCGGACGTGCTCTTCTACCGCCCCCTGGACGAGCTTTTCAGCGGCCCCCCGCCGTCCTATATGGGCATGGCGCGTGAACATACGGCCCCTTTCTATCATGAATACGAGACGCTCTCCTATCTGTTTCGGGAGCGGCGCTACACCGTGCCCATGCCTTTTCCCATCTGGACATTTTCCAGCGGTGTGGCGCTGTTCAATCTGGCCCGGCTGCGGCGGCGCGGCCTGATCGACCATTTTCTGGCCTTTTCCCTCCAGAATGTGGGACGCATCGGCAATCTGGATCAGTCCCTGCTGAATTATTTTTTCGGCAAGCGCATCACCCGGCTGGAGGGCCGCTGGAACCGGCCCCCGTATCAGGCCGATTGTCTGGACACGGCGCATATTGTGCATTTCCACGGCCCCAAGCCCTGGGACATGAAGAGCGCCTGGGCCAGAGACCTGCGCATCAACCATTTCGAGGCCATGCGCCGGGTCTGGCTGGACTTTCTGGAGCCGCATGAACGCGCCCTGGCGGAAAGCTGGGGCTGAACGCCTCTCAAGTCTTTTGCGTTGCGGTCGATAGAGAGAGTACACGCGGCATGCCCGGGCCGCATTTGAGGAGGTTTTGCCATGAGTCAGGCTATGGACGATGTGAAAGGCCGGGAACATGACGAGCACGACGGCGATCTGATCCAACTGGTCACCTTCCACATCGGCGAGGAAGAGTTTGGCGTGGATATCCTGGCTGTGCAGGAAATCATCCGGCTGATGCAGATTACCATGGTGCCGCATGCGCCGGTCTTCATTGAAGGGGTCATCAACCTGCGCGGCAAGGTGATTCCGGTCATCAATATGCGGGCCCGCTTCAATATGCCCGCGCGGGAGCATGACAGCAACACCCGCATTGTGGTCATGGAGCTGGAACAGAAAATTGTGGGCTTTCTGGTGGACGGCGTTTCCGAGGTGCTGCGCATTCCGGCCGGCACTGTGGAGGATCCGCCGCCGGTGGTGGCCGGCATCGGTTCCGAATACATCCGCGGCATTGGCAAGCTGAACGACCGGCTGCTGATCCTGCTGGAACTGGACAACCTGCTCTGCGATATTGATTTGAGCGGCGTGTAGCGCAGAACGGAACGCGGCGCGGCGACTGGTTTTCAGGTCTTTGTCGCCTGCCGGTTCGGCGCTTGCTCCGGACGGCGATAGAGGATACTGTAAAAGTTCTCCGGGGCATGCCGCTTCCGGAGAATTTTTGCACTGTGCGGGGGTGGCCGACATGGCCTTGCGTCTTTCGCGTTCCATCGTGGGTGAAGCCGAAGCCCGCGCCGTCAGCCGGGTGATCCTGGAAGACGGCTATCTGGGCATGGGCAATGAAACCCGTCTGTTTGAAGAGGAACTGGCCGCATATCTCGGCGTGACGCCGCAGCAGATCATTACCACCAATACAGGCACAGCGGCCCTGCATCTGGCTGTGGACGCGGTGGCCGCCCAAAGCCGCGTCACGGACGGCCCGGCCGAAGTGCTGGTTCCGTCGCTGACCTTTGTGGCCTCCTTTCAGGCGGTGACGGCGGCGGGCTGTGTGCCCGTGGCCTGCGACGCGCTGCCTGAAACCGGCACTCTGGACATCAGGGACGCGGAAAAGCGCCTCACCCCACGCACCATCGCGGTCATGCCTGTGGACTATGCCAGCAACCCCTGGCATCTGGACGAGGTATACGACTTTGCCCGGCGCAAGGGGCTGCGCGTGGTGGAGGACGCGGCCCACGCCTTCGGCTGCCGCCATCACGGGCGCAAAATCGGCAGCTTCGGGGATATGGTCTGCTTCAGTTTCGACGGCATCAAGAACATCACTTCCGGCGAGGGCGGCTGCCTGGTGGCCTTTGACGCCGAGGCCGCCCGCCTGGCCTCGGACGCGCGCCTGCTCTCGGTGGAAAATGACGCGCGGCAGCGTTTCGCCGGCGCGCGCTCCTGGGATCCGGACGTCAGACGGCAGGGCTGGCGCTATCATATGAGCAATATCATGGCCGCCATCGGCAGGGTGCAGCTCTCCCGGCTGGAGAGCGAATTCATCCCGGCCCGGCGCGCTCTGGCCGCCGCCTACGCCGAAGGCCTGGCCCATCTGCCGGGCGTGGCCCTGCTGCACGCCGACCCGGCGGACTTCATCGTGCCGCACATCCTGCCCGTACGCATTCTCAACGGGCGCAAGGATGCGGTCAGGGAGGCCCTGAACGGGGAGGGCATACCCACGGGCGTACACTACAAGCCCAACCATCTGCTGAGTTTCTTTGGCGGCGGCGCCCTGCCTCTGCCGGTCACTGAGCGGCTTTATGCGGAGCTGCTGACCCTGCCCCTGCACCCCGGCCTGAACCGGGAGGATGTGGAAAAAATCCGCTCCGCTCTGGCCCGCGCCCTATCGGCATAGGGGCTTTGCGCGCAGGCCGTTCCGCTGTTTTTGCCTGAAGGAGTCGTCATGCCCGCCCGTCCCGCCCCATTGCTGGCTCTGGTCGTCCCCTGCTACAACGAAGAGGAAACCCTGCCGCGCACCTTGACCGCCCTGGCGGCGCTGCTGGAGCGTTGCAAGGCTCAGGGCCTGATCCGGCCTGAAAGCTACGCCCTGTATGTGGATGACGGCAGCCGCGACCGAACCTGGCAGTTGCTTGAAGCTCGTCACCGCCAGGACCCTTTCTGCCGGGGCGTCAGCTTCGCGGCCAATGCCGGGCATCAGAACGCGGTCTGGGCCGGCATGGACACGGCCCGCCAATGGGGGGCGGACTGCATTATCAGCCTGGACGCCGATCTTCAGGACGACATCGGCGTTATTCCGGACATGCTGGCCCGCTATGCGGAAGGCTGCGACATTGTTTACGGCGTGCGCAACGACCGCAGCACGGATACCGCTTTCAAGCGGGGCACGGCGCACTTTTTTTATCGGCTCATGGGCTGGCTGAATGTGCGCCTGATACCGGACCACGCGGACTACCGCCTGGTGTCCCGGCCCGTGCTGGAGGCCCTGCGGGGCTTTGATGAGCAGACGCTTTTTCTGCGCGGGCTTTTCCCCTCGCTGGGCTTCAAAACCGACAGGGTCTATTATTCCCGGCTCTCGCGGCAGGCCGGAGAAAGCAAATACCCCCTGCTGAAAATGCTGTCCTTCGCCTGGAAGGGCATCACCTCCTGCAGCGCGGCTCCCCTGCGCCTGGCGGGCTTTATGAGCCTGCTCTGCATGCTTGCGGCCCTGGTCTGCTGCGTGTTTTCGTTTTTCAGATATCTGGAGGGCGAAGTCATCCAGGGCTGGACCTCCCTGATGATCGTGGCGCTGCTGCTGGGTTCGGTGCAATTGTTCTGCCTCTCGGTCATGGGCGAGTACATTGCCAAGATTTTCACTGAAGTGCGGCGTCGGCCCCGCTATATTGTGGAAAAGACCCTATGACCGGCGCTGTTTCCACCCTGGAGGATCTGCGGCATTTCGTGCGCAGCCTGCTGGCCCGGCGCTGGATACGTTTTGGCCTGGTGGGCGGCGCGGCCACCCTGTGCTATGCCCTTCTGGGCCTGCTTTTTGTGAACGCCTGGGCCATGCCCCTGCTGGCGGGCAACGGTCTGGCCTATCTGATCAGCTTTGCCGTTTCCTATCTTGGTCAAAGTTTCTGGACCTTCCAGGCCGGAGGCGGCCACCGGGCCATGCTGCCGCGCTTCGCCGCCACCCAGGCTGTGGGCCTGGGGCTGAACTCCTGCATTGTCTGGCTGCTGGTTCGTTTCGGCCTGGGCTATGAGCTGGCCATGCCCGTGGCCGTGGCGCTTGTGCCGGTTTTTGTCTATCTGCTCTGCAAATACTGGGTCTTTCGTCGGACGCGCGGCCTGAACGCTTCCGGCAATGCTCCGGAGGACGTGAAGGCATGAGCGCTCCCGCTGTTTCCGTCATCATGAACTGCCTGAACAGCGCGCGGGATCTGCGCGCGGCTCTGGACAGCCTCATGGCCCAGAGCCTTGAGGATTTTGAAATCATCTTCTGGGACAACGGCTCCACGGACGACAGTCCGGCCATCGCCCGCAGTTATGGCCCCAGGCTGCGTTATTTCCGCGGAGAAACAACCGTGCCCCTGGGCGCGGCGCGCAATCTGGCCCTGGCGCAGGCGCGCGGCCGCTATCTGGCTTTTCTGGACTGCGATGATCTCTGGCGACCGCAAAAGCTGGAAAAACAGGTGGCCCTGTTTGAAGCCCATGCGCGGGTGGGTCTGGTCTGCACCGATACGGAAATTTTTGACGGCAGGCGCACGCTCAGACGCCTTTTTGCCGAGGCCCGGCCCGCGCGCGGCATGGTTTTCGGCGCGCTCATGGAACGGCAGTGGATTTCCATGTCCTCGGCCATGATCCGGCGTGAGGCCCTGGACGGGCTGGCGGCGGAGGCCGGGGCGCAGACGGGCGGCTGGTTTGACGAAAGCCTCAATGTCTGCGAGGAGGCCGATGTTTTTTACCGCATCGCCCATGACTGGGAGCTGGACTATGTGGACGAGCCCCTGACCCTCTGGCGGGTGCATGGAACCAATACCACATTCCGCAAATTCGGCCAGTTCGCGGATGAAACCCTGCGCATTCTGGACAAGCACCGCCGCCTCTACCCCGGCTATGACGCGGAGCACGCCGACCTGGCGGCCCTGCTGACGCGACGCGCGGCCTTTCAGAAGGCCGTGGCCCTCTGGCGCGAGGGCCGCAATGCCGAAGCGCGCGCCGTCATGGAGCCCTGGCGCGGGGTGTCGCGCAAGTACCGCCTGTTCTGGTGGGCCAGTTTTCTGCCCGGCTCTCTTTTTGACCTGGCGGCGCGGGTGTATTTTGCCCTGCCCGCCAGCCTGCGCCGTTAGCCGTCCGTCTGCGCTGCGCTGCGGCGGAGCAAGGTTCGGGTACTGGCGTATCTTCCAATAAATAAAGAGTTTTTTGGATGCGCAGCCCTGTTGAGGGCCGGCTTTTCGTATTGCGCGGCGCAACAAGTATGCGTATAGTACGCTGATATGGCGGGGTTGGCGCTTCGCCGCGCCGCTGAAAAATACTCCAAGGAGTACGGGATGAAATTTGCCATGCGATTGTCCTTTACGGCCTGCCTGCTGACGCTTGTTCTGGGACTGGCCCAGAGCGTTTCGGCCGCGCCGAAAAGTTTTGTGCTGCTGCCCTTTACGGTGCATGCGCCGCAGAGCTACGCCTATCTGTCCAAAGCCGTGCCTGCCGCCATGCAGGCCCGGCTCAACCGGCCAGGCGTGCTGGAGGGACGCAGCGGGCAGGCCAGGGCAACTTCCGCCGCTGAAGCCCGCAAGGCCATGAACGGCGCGGATTACGCGGTGTGGGGCGCGGTGAGCGTCATGGGCAATGAGTGCACCGTTGAAGTGCACAGCGTGGACAAGGCCGGCAAGACCTGGAGCAAAACCGCCCAGGGGCCGCTGAGCGGCCTGACCGCCACGGTGCAGCAATTGAGCGCCGCGCTGGGCAGCGAGGCTTTCGGCGCGGCTGTGGCGGCGCGGCCCGGTTTTATGACGCCGGGCAAGGGCCAGCCGGTCAATCAGATGAACTCGGATATTCTGGTCAATGAAACGGGACAGCGGCAGGTCTACCTGAATCCTCAATTCCGCTATCAGGGGGCCGGGGCGGGCGACGGTTCGCGCCTGCGCAGCCAGCGCCTCAAGGACAACATGGTGGACATGGCCGTGGGCGATTTCAACGGCGACGGCAAAAACGAAGTCGCGGTGCTTGGCGATCACAGGCTGACCATCTATGTCTGGCAGCCTGACGGAAGGCTCAGGGAACTGGGTTCCGCCGTGGTTTCGCAGTCCAATCTCAATTTTTCCATGCGGGCCATTGATCTCAACCGCGACGGCGCCATGGAACTGGTGGTGGCCACCTTTGAAGAAGAGGACAACCGCCCCTACTCTTATTTTTATTCCTTCAAGGGCAACAAGCTGGCCCAGTACGCCGAACGCATTCCCTATTTCGCCAGCGTCATCAGAACTCCGCCCACCTTCACGCCCACCCTGGTGGGCCAGGGCTGGGATTCGCTCAAGCTCTTCTCTCCCGGCGTGCATGTGATGGTCAAGAGCGGCAACAAGTTCTCCCTGGGTTCCCGTCTGAATCTGCCCGCCGGCGCCACGGTATTCAATGTGGCCTGGCTGCCCGGCGGCAAGGACGGCAAGGGCGCCCAGCTGGTCATGCTCACGGACGACGAGCGCATCAAGGTTTTCCAGGGTAACGGCAATACCCTGATCCATACCACTATGGAGCGTTTTTCCGGTTCCGCCACGGGCATGGATCATTACAAGGGCATGCCGGGCCTGGGCGTTGACCGCAACTACCAGTTGCCCAGCAAGTATTACGCGCCCATGCGCATGGTCGCGGCAGACCTGGGCCGCACCGGCGAATATGCGCTGCTGCTCAACAAGCCCATTTCCACGGCTTCGCAGCTCTTTGACCGCTACCGCTTCTTCCCCCAGGGCGAAATCCATGCCCTGTACTGGGACGGCGTGGGCCTGGGCCTGAAGTGGAAAACCCGGCGCATCCGCGGTTCCGTTGCTGAAATCGACCTGGCCGACGTGAACAATGACGGCATTCTGGACCTGGTGGTGGGGCTGAACACCTCGCCTGATCTGGGTATCGGCAGCCGTCAGAGCATGATCACCGCCTATCCGCTGGACGTGTCCCAGACCGACCCGAACGTGCCCGCGGATCTGAGCGATTTTGAGGTGAACCCCAACTAGCGTCCGCCGGCACGGCGCTGTGTGAAACAGTTCTGGATCGTATGGCAATCCGGCCCTCCGCCTGCCGGGCGGGGGGCCTTTTTTCATCCATCATCAGCACAAAAGGAGGGCAAGGTGCGCATCCTTGTGATCGGTTCCGGCGGACGTGAACACGCCCTGGTCTGGAAATTGCGCCAGAGCCCGCAGGTCAGTGAAATTTTCGCGGCGCCCGGCAACGGCGGCACATGCGGCGAGGGCGCGACCAATGTGCCGGTGGCCGCTGACGACCTGGACGGGCTTGTGGCCCTGGCCCGTCGGGAAAAGATTGATCTGGTGGTTCCCGGCCCCGAATTACCGCTGACGCTGGGCATTGCGGACCGCATGCGCGAAGCCGGCATAGCCTGTTTCGGCCCGGACGCCTATGGCGCGCGCCTGGAGGGCAGCAAGGCCTTTGCCAAGGAAATCATGACCCGGGCCGGCGTGCCCACAGCCCGTTGCGCCGTGTTCAGCGATGCGGAAGCGGCCAGAAATCATATTCTCAAGGCGGGCGCGCCCCTGGTGGTCAAGGCTGACGGTCTGGCCGCCGGCAAGGGGGTGGTGGTCGCCGAAACTTCGCGGGAAGCCCTTCAGGCTGTGAACGAAATAATGGACAGCCGGGCCTTCGGCGCGGCGGGCGAGCGCGTGGTGCTGGAGGAATGCCTGGTGGGCGAGGAGGTCTCCCTCCTCTGCTTCTGCGACGGCGAACGGGCCGTGCCTCTGCCTTCGGCCCAGGACCACAAGGCCGCCTGGGACGGCGACAAGGGGCCTAACACCGGCGGCATGGGGGCCTACAGCCCCGCTCCGGTGCTGCCCTACGACCAGTTGGAGAAAATGGCCGATCTGACCATACGGCCCGTTCTCAGGGAACTGGCCAGGGATGGCCATCCCTTTGTGGGCGTGCTGTACGCCGGCCTGATGCTCACCGCCGACGGCCCCAGGGTGCTGGAGTACAACGTCCGTTTCGGCGATCCGGAATGCCAGCCCCTGCTGGCGCGGCTGGATGGCGATCTGGCGCAGGTCATGCTGGACTGCGTCAACGGCGGACTGAATCCGGCCCGCTTCGGCTACGGCCCGCGCACCGCGCTGGGGGTGGTGCTCACCGCCAGGGGCTACCCTGGCGCATACCCCAGGGGGCTGACCATCACGGGCATTGAAGAGGCTGAAGCTGTGCCTGGCGTCAAGGTATTTCACAGCGGCACGACCGTCAGGGATCAGACGCTGGTTTCCAGCGGCGGGCGCGTGCTCTGCGTCACGGCTTTGGGCGACGATCTGCCCGCGGCCCAAAAGGCCGCTTACGCCGCTCTGGAAAAAATCCACATGCCGGAAGCCTTTTACCGCACGGATATAGGCGACAAGGGCATCCGCCGTCTGGCGGAGCAGTCCCGGACGTCAGCGGACGCCGGCAAGTAAGTCCCGTTCAGGGAAAATACCGAAGCAAACAGGGAAAGCTCATGGCGCATGTCGTTATTTTGATGGGGTCCAAATCCGATGAGGAAAAGGTCAGCCCCTGTGTGGATGTTCTGAAAAGTCTGGGCATTGAGTATGTCTTTACCGTGAGTTCGGCCCATCGCACGCCGGAACGCACAGAAGCCCTGGTGCGCGATGAGGAGGCCAGGGGCGCGGGGGTGTTCATCTGCGCCGCCGGCATGGCCGCGCATCTGGCCGGGGCCGTGGCCGCGCGCACCAGCAGGCCGGTTATCGGCATCCCGGTGTCCGGCGGCGGGCTGGCCGGTATGGACGCGCTGTTCTCCACCGTGCAGATGCCTCCCGGCTTCCCGGTGGCCACAGTGGCTCTGGACAAGGCCGGGGCGCGCAACGCGGCCTGGCTGGCCGCCCAGATTCTGGCTGTGGCCGATCCCGTCTTGCGGGAAAAAATTGAGGCGGCCCGCGCCAAAATGCGCGCCGATGTGGAAAAGGCCGGCGAAGAGATCAGCAAAAAATACGCCTGAACGCAAAACGCGGGTGTGGCGATGAAAGGCCTCCGGAGAACGGCTCTCTGGAGGCCTTCTGCATGGAGGAGCATGGGTTCAGGCCGTGCCGTAGTAAGGGGGGCGGCGTGTTTCCGCCGCGGCGCTGACCCGGAAAATCTGAACCGTGTACTGGCCCTTGCCGCCGCACAGGGGGCAGCCGTCCGTGACCAGCAGGCAGGAGGCGTCCAGTTCCAGGGGATCAATGCCCGCCTGTTCCAGAAGGCGCGTGGCCCGGCCCTGTTCCCACATGACCGGCGCGCCGCAGCGGCCGCACTCCACATAGAGCAGTTCGGGGTCATAGCCCCTGGGTGCGAAGAAGCCGGCTTCGGCATTCGCAATGACTGTGCTTGTCGTGTGCATGCTGTTCTCCCGGCAGGCGGCCCGCGCGCGCATGGCCTGGCGCAATTTCCGCCTGCCTCTTTCAAAATAAGCACGCCGCGCCGAAAGGCAAGCGCGCGGTGACGGCTTGCGTTGCGGGGATGAGCCGACTACACTGGCTTCATGTCTGAAAATATGCGTCATATCCGTTTGTTACCGCCTGAGTTGCGCAATCAGATCGCGGCCGGTGAAGTGGTGGAACGCCCGGCCAGCGTGCTCAAGGAGCTGGTGGAAAACAGTCTGGACGCCGACGCTACTCGCGTGGACGTGCGCCTGGACAACGGCGGCCAGAGCCTGATCCGCGTGCAGGACGACGGCTGCGGCATCGCCGCCGAAGAGCTGGAGCTTTCCGTCACGCGCCATGCCACCAGCAAGATCGCCAGCGTGGACGATCTGGAGAGCATCCGTTCTTATGGCTTCCGGGGCGAGGCCCTGCCCAGCATAGCCTCTGTTTCCCGCTTTCGCATTGTTTCGGCCTGCGCAGACGCGGCCCACTGTGTGGAAGTGGAGCACGGCCGTCTGCTGACGTCAAGTCCGGCGGCGCTGCACAAGGGAACCATTGTGGAGGTGCGCGATCTTTTTTCCAATATACCCGCCCGCCTCAAATTTTTAAAGACCCCGGCCACGGAGTTCAAGCGCGCCCAGGACTGGCTGGCGCGCCTGGCCCTGGCCCGCGCGGATGTGGGCTTCAGCCTGCATTCCGGCGAACGCGAGGCGCTGCGCTTTCTGCCGGGGCAGACCCTGCGCGACCGTCTGGCCCTGCTCTGGCCCCGCCTGATTGCGGAGGCCCTGCGTCCCTTTGAGCAAGAGCGTCACGGCATCCGCGCGCACGGCCTGGCGGCGCTGCCCACAGTGAGCCAGCCGCGCGCGGACCGCATCCTGCTTTTTGTCAACAGCCGCCCGGTGACGGACAAACGCCTGCTGGCCGCAGTGCGCGAAGCCTACAAGGGCCGTCTGACCAGCCGCGACTATCCGCAGGTAGCGCTTTTTGTGGATATGGACCCGCGCGAGGTGGATGTCAACGTGCATCCGGCCAAGTCCGAAGTGCGTTTCCGGGATGAATCGGCGGTCTTTTCCGCCTGTCTGCATGCCGTGCAAAGCGCGCTGACCACGTCTTTCACCGCCGCCCTGGCGGAAACCGCGTCTGACTCCGGCCATGACGCGGCAACAGCGCAGCCTGCCGCCGGACAGAGCGCGTCCCGGCCGCGGGGCTTCTGGGGCAGCCTGGACGACCCGCCCTTGCTGACCCGCCCCAAAATCCCGCATGTGCCGGACATGCCGGCGGAAAGCTGGCAAGTGGGCGCGCCCGCCGGCCTGGGCGCGGCCCCGCGCGTTTTCGCCCCGGCCGCGGAAGAGGCTGCGCCGTATGGGGCCAGCGCGCCGCCCTGCTTCCCCCCCGACAGGGAAAGGGAAGAAGCTGCTTCCCCGCCGGGTGTGGACTGGTCCGCATCCGCGCCGGAACCGGAGGTCATGGGGGGCGGCACGGCCACGCCCCAGGCCGCCCCTGAACGCGCCCCCTTGCGCATCGGTCCCTTTGCCTATCTGGGGCAGGTGGCCGACACCTATCTGATTCTGCGCGACAACGAGGGGGCCCTGCTTCTGCTGGATCAGCACGCCGCGCATGAGCGGGTATTGTATGCGCGCCTGCGCCAGGGCGGATTTGCGGGCACGGGGCAGTGCCTGGCTCTGCCGCTGGAGCTCACGCTGCATCCCGCGGAACGGGAACGCTTTCAGGAGTTGCGCCGGCGTCTCGAAAGTCTGGGCTTCTCCCTGGAATGCGCGGGCGAGGCCCTGCTGGTGCGGGCCATGCCGCCCCTGCTGTCGCGCGCCGAGGCCCGCGATTTTCTGCGCGAGGCCCTGGCCGGGCGCAAGGATGATCTGGCGGGCATGTTCATTTCCATGTCCTGCAAGGGGGCCATCAAGGCCGGTCAACGCCTCACGGACGATGAGGCCGTCGGGCTGCTGAGCCAGTGGCTGACCGTTGCGGAGCGGGAATATTGCCCGCACGGTCGCCCCTGTGTTCTGCGCTGGGACGCGGCGGCTCTGGAAAAACTCTTCAAGCGCCGGCAGTGAGCGCGGGCGGCTCTTTTGCTCCGGCAGGCGGCTCAATGCCCGGAATAGTCCAGCACGTTATTCAGGGGCGCCGAAGTGCTGCGGATATGCCCCTGCACAAAGACATGGCGGACAAGTCGCCAGTTTTCCAGGTCCAGAACATCCAGCTTGCCCTGATGCTCCGGTTGCAGATGGCGCTTCAGGGCCTCCAGCGTTTCCTCCACGGGAAAATATACCCCTTCAAAGGAAATGCGGCTCATATCCCCCTCGCGGCAGAGCACGGCTTCGTCCGCGTCGTCGGGCATGGCCCCGGCGCAGGCCGCTTCCAGAGCGGCATGCAATGCGTCTGACACAGGGTAGACATGTCCGTAGACCTTGAGCAGTGGCGCGCGGTTCACGGCGCGGACTCCCTGGATGCGCCGGTTTCGCGCAAAGCGCCGTCTTTGGAGGCGTCGGGGGCCGCGCCGTCGGGCGCGGCAAGAAAGGAGGGCGGCAGGGTGGCGGGCGCGGGCCGCGCCGGGGCCGCCGCGGCGCCGGTGCGGCAGTAGTTCTGCGCGCGGGCCACGGCCAGACCTTCGCAGTCGCCCAGGCCGCAGGCATTGGCAAAGTCCGCGCACATGCCCGCATAGTCGCGGCGCAGCATGCGCACCGCGCCGCGCGCCCGCAGCCGCCGGGCCAGCTCCGCCCCCTGGGGGGCCGGACCGGACCGGACGTTGAGCGCCGCGTTAAGATCGTCCTCGGCCAGGGCCAGTTGTTGCAGCCGCCAATGGGCCAGAGCGCGAATATAGCGGGCTCTGCTCAGTGCGGGGCACAGACGCAGGGCCTCGGTACAGGATTCCAGGCTCTGCTGGGGCAGGTCGCGCTGCAACTGGGCTTCGGCCAGAAGCAGCCGAACCGTGGCGCTGTGCGGAGCCCGCGCGGCCGCCTGCTCCAGCGTACTCAGGGCGTCAGCCTCGGTCAGCCAGCCCCCTGCTGTGAGATCAAGGGCGGCCTGGGCCCGCCAGAGTCCATCCAGACGCGCGCCCATACGCTCCCAGTCGTCGGCGCGCCAGACCTCCCCTTTCTGGCGGGGAGGGGCGTCCGTTCCTGTTTTCGTCGCGGTCGCGGGGGCGCTGGCGGCGTCCTTCTCAAGCCCGCCGGGCCAGTGGCGGTCCATGCGTGCCAGAACCTCCCGCGTCTCGCTGATAAGCGCGTGACGCAGGGCCAGTAATTGGGGATTGCGCAGAGCCCGGATCAGCTCTTCCTCGGCCCGGGGCCGCGGCGTCAGGCTGAGGGGCACATGCAGGGACGTTTTTTCGCTGTCTTCGCTATGCACAGCAGTGGCGGGCGGCGCGGCGGCGCGGTAGAGCTGCGCGGCCAGGGCCGGACGCTGCGCCGCAGGCACGCCCATGCGGATATCCCGCCGCCCAGGCAAGGCGGCCGCGGCGCGGCGCAGGGCCTTAAGCCAGGCCGTGGATCGGGCATGCGCCCAGGCCGCCTTGCCCGACATGGGCGGGAGCACGCGCCGCATCTCCACCTCGGTGACTGTCCTCAGCGCCAGCGTTGGCGCGGATGCGGCGGAAGGGGCGGTGACAGGCCCGCTCCATGCGCAGGGCGCAGTCCAGAGGCACAGAGCCAGAGCAAGGCCCGCCATGTCGAAACGCGGGGCCCTCATGACAGCTTATTTCTGGGCCTGGACAGCCTGCACGATCTTTTGGGCCATAGGCTTCACGAGATCCCGCAGGGTTTCCAGCATGAGGTTGTCCGCGGCGGCCCCCGAAGGCAGGCCGCTGCGGCTCTGGCTGGCGTTGAGCGATTCGCGCAGCAGGCGGCCCTGGCGGTTGGCCAGCACATAACTGACCCGCAGGGTGCTGGATATGTCTGTGGCAGAGGCTTCACGCAGCCAGACTTCGTCCACCTGGCCTGTCACCAGATAGTCGGGGTTGCCGCTGCGCGCCTGGTTCACATTAAGGGCAAAAGTGACCTGCATGCCGTTGCGGGCCAGCTCGTCGGCCAGCGCCCGGCTTATCCACTGGGGCACGTCATCGCCGGTCACAAAGGCGCTCTTGTCCCGGCGCACGCCCAGGGCGGACTGGTCCTGCCGCTGATCTGCAAAAGTCACCACACTGACGCGCGGCGCGTTGGGCGCCGGCAGCACGGAAGCATCCAGCGGCGGCGGCAGCAGGCGCACATTATTGCTGGGTCCGCAGGCGGCAAGCAGCAGCGCTGCCAGCAGGCCGGACAGCAGAGCGAAGGTGACGTGACGGCGTGAATGTTTCATGACGGCCTCGCGAGGTTCGGAAAAGTTTCAAGATTTTTATGATATTTTTTAAATATATCCGGAAAACGGGCGTCTTGCAAGGCAATGCTCCCCATGCTACAGATTTTGTCGAATTATCTCACGCGGCGCTTTTGCCGGGCTTTCTGATTTGACGCGTCCCAGGGACGCGGCGCGGGAGCGGTTATGATTGATCTCAAGCTGGTGCAGAAACAGCCGGAAGTGCTGGCCAGAGCCCTGGCCGACCGGCATTCGGAACTGGATGTCAATGAATTCCTGAGCCTGGACGCCCGCCGCCGCGCGCTGCTTGCGGAAGTGGAAGGTCTCAAGAGCCGGCGCAACGCCGCCTCCGGCCAGGTGGCGGCCCTGAAGCGCGAAGGCAAGGACGCCGCCCCCCTGCTGGCCGAGCTGGGCGACCTTTCGGACCGCATCAGGGAACTGGACGGCCAGACCGCTCAGGCCAGGGCCGATGTGGAAGCCTGGCTCATGCGCGTGCCCAACATTCCGGACGCTTCCGTGCCCGTGGGGCGGGACGAAACTGAAAATGTGGAAGTGGCCCGCTGGGGAACCCCGCGCGCTTTCGATTTTCCGGCGCGGGAACACGGCGAGCTGGGCATGGCTTTGGGTGGTCTGGATTTCGAGCGCGCCGCGCGCCTGACTGGCAGCCGTTTTGTGGTTTCCCTGGGCTGGGCCGCGCGCCTGGAGCGGGCTCTGGTCAATTTTTTCCTCGACCGGCACACCAGGCATGAGGACTACATTGAGGTCAGCCCGCCCTATATGGTCAACAGGGCCGCCATGACCGGCACGGGCCAGTTGCCCAAGTTTGAGGAAGATCTCTTCAAGCTGCGCGACTGGGAATATTATCTGATTCCCACCGCCGAGGTGCCGCTGACCAATCTGCACGCGGGCGAGGTGCTGGACGAGGCCGACCTGCCGCGCGCCTACTGCGCGGCCACGCCCTGCTTCCGCTCCGAAGCGGGCAGCGCGGGCAAGGACACGCGGGGCATCATCCGCATGCACCAGTTCACCAAGGTCGAGATGGTTCGCTTTGCGCATCCGGACGACAGTTTCAACCAGCTGGAGATCATGTGCGGTCATGCCCGGCACTTGCTGGAACTGCTGGAGCTGCCCTACCGGGTCATCACGCTCTGCACCGGCGATATGGGCTTTGGCTCGGCCAAGACCTATGATGTGGAAGTCTGGCTGCCCGCGCAAAATACCTACCGCGAAATTTCCTCCTGCTCCAACTGCGTCGACTTTCAGGCCCGGCGCGCGGACATCCGCTTCAGGCCCAGAGGGGGCAAGACGGCCTTTGTCCACACCCTGAATGGTTCGGGGCTGCCCACGGGCCGCACCATTGCCGCCATTCTGGAAAACGGCCAGCAGAAGGACGGCAGCGTGGTTCTGCCGAAAGCGCTGGCGCCCTATATGAACGGGACGGAGGTTATTGAACCGCGTTAAGGAACCGCTGATCTATTTTGCGAATAAATCAGCTCCATGAAAATCAAGCCCTGGCCTTCTTTTTGCATTGTAGGGAAACAGGACTTGTGTTCACAAAGGCATACGGCTGTCAACAGGGCCACCATGGTAAAGCGAGGTTTGCATGATGCCTGTTTTCTGGCTGCTGGGGCTTTCCGGCAGTGGCAAAACCACTTTGGGATCTCTTCTGCGTCTGTATCTGGAGGCGCAGGGGCATAACGTGGAATTTGTCGATGGCGATCGTTTCCGCCGGCAGTTCGGCTTCAGCGGCTTCCGGCCCCAAGACCGTCTGCGCAATATCGACGCCATGCGCGAGCATGTGCTGCAAGCCCATGCGCAAGGCAAGGTCTGCATCGTGGCGGCCATTACCCCCTATGAGTGCATGCGTCAGAAAAACCGCGACCAGCTTCCCCTGTACCGCGAGGTATGGGTGCGCTGCTCCCTGCCTGCGCTGGTGGAGCGCGATACCAAAGGCCTTTACGCCAGTGCCGCGCGCGGCGAGATGGAGTTGCTGACCGGCGTTTCCGATTCTTTCGACGAGCCAGCGCGGGCGGATATTATCATTGATACGGATCGCCTGAGCCTGTCGGAAAGTTATGCGGCCCTGTGTGATCTGGCCGGGAAGAGCCTGTCGGAAAGCCGAAACTGGCGGCAGGTTCGCCAGGAATTGCCCCTGAAGGACATGCCGGGCCGACCGGAGCTGAACGACTGTCTTTTGTAGGCCGCTTCACGTCTTTCATTCCTCGCAGACGTTTGTCAAAAGGCGAAAAAGCAAGGCGGCCGGCTTTGTAAAGCTGACCGCCTGAAATTTGGCGCGCCCGGCAGGAATCGAAACTGCGGCCTGCAGCTCAGGAGGCTACTCTCATGCCAGGGAGGGCAGTCGCATGGAGGTCAAGCCGTCGGTTCGACTGCCTTGGGTGGACAGACGCTTGCGCTTCTCAGTGGGCAGGGCTATGGTAAAAGAAAAAAATCAGGAGCCGGGTTGACGCGTCCTTTATTGCCTGAAGAACAGTGGGCCTTCCTTGTGGTTTGCAACAGCCTCTGTGCGTAGTAGCTCTGCCATGTTTCAGTATTCTTCCGCCATCCGCCTGTTGCGCCGGCTTGGTCTGTCGCCGCAGAAAGCCGTGCTTGTGCTGTGCGATCTTCTGGCCCTGCTGGGGACAGTCATTGCGGTTTTTCTGTTGCGCGCGGCTTTTGGCGATCTTGACCCCGTTCTTTACCGCTGGGGCATGCCTCTTTTATTGCTGGGGCCGGTACTCGGCGCGAGTCTGGGCCTGTACCAGAGCATCAGCCTGCCGCCCCAACGCGAAGTGAAGGCCCTTTTTTTCATGACCAGTCTGATGTATGGCCTGATTCTGGCGGTGCTTTTTCTGGCGAAAAGCGGGGATATGTATTCGCGTCTGGTCATTCTGGGCAGCTGGGCCGCCACGGTGTTCACCCTGCCCGCGCTGCGCGGCGTCTGTCGCCGTCATTTTTCCCGCAAACGCTGGTGGTGCATGCCCCTGATCATTCTGGACCGCAGCGACAGGGGGCGCGACCTCTGGCATTATCTCCGCCGTCATCCAGAGCGCGGCCTGACGCCGGTGGAAATTTTTGATCTGCCTGAGGATGAAGCGCGCGTGCGCACTCTGCTGGCCACCGCGGCAGGCCGCTGGCCCCACGCCCTGGCCCTGATTCTGCAAGGGGTGGGACAGGGGCAGCGTCTGGATTATGTTACGGAAGTCAGCCGCTATTTCCGCACGGTGCTGCTGGTTCCCTGCTTCAACGAAGATTTCAAGGCGCACTGGCTGACGCCGTGTGATCTTGGCGCTGTAATGGGCCTGCTGCTGCGCCAGAATCTGCACGACAAGCGCCGTTTGTGGATGAAGCGCTGCATTGATCTCCTTCTCTGTCTGTTGATTCTGCCGTTGCTGTTGCCGCTGGGGCTTGTTCTGGGGCTGCTGATCCGTCTGGACAGTCCGGGTTCGGTTCTGTACCGGCAGCGGCGTATCGGCCAGGGCGGTCGGCCGCTGTCCATTTATAAGTTCAGGACAATGGCGGCTGACGCCGATGCCGTGCTTGACGACTGGCTGGCGCGTGATGCGGCCCTGCGCGAAGAGTGGGAACGTGACCACAAGCTCAGGCATGATCCGCGGGTCACGCGTATGGGGGCCTTTTTGCGCAAGACCAGCCTGGACGAGCTGCCCCAGCTCATCAATGTGGTCATGGGCGGCATGAGCCTGGTGGGGCCGCGCCCCATTGTGGCCGGAGAAATGGAGAAATACGGCGAAGTCTACGACGAATACTGCCGCGTCAAGCCCGGCATCACCGGGCTGTGGCAGATTTCAGGGCGCAATGACACCAGTTATGAGGAGCGGGTGGCCTACGACCACTATTACATCAATAACTGGTCGGTCTGGATGGATTTGTGGATTCTGGGCAGAACCGTGCCGGTGGTGCTTTCCGGTTACGGGGCCTACTGAATTTCCGGCATACGGCTTTGCGCCGTCCGCGCCGTTGCCACCTGGCGCGCGAATTCCTGTCTGAAGCGCTCTTCACTGAAGTTTTCGGCATGGCGGCGCAGCACCAGCGGATCAAACTCCCGCTCCCGTTTCTCAAACTCCAGAATTGCGGCTTCCATCGCCTCCACACGCTGGTGCGCGAAAAACAGGCCGGTAATGCCGTCTTGCACGGTTTCCACGGCCCCGCCCCGACCATAGGCCAGTACGGGAACACCCGAAGCCGCCGCTTCCAGCGGAACTATCCCGAAATCCTCTTCGCCGGGGAAAAGCAGAGCGCGACTGCGCGTCAGCAGGTTCGCCACTGTCACGTCGTCCTGCCGGCCTGCAAAACGGACGCAGGGCGCGGCCTGAGCCTTCAGGGCTTTCAAGGCTTCGCCCTCGCCAACGACCACCAGCGGCCGGTTCAGGCGGGAACAGGCCCTGACCGCCAGATCCACGCGCTTGTAATGCGTCAGCCGGCCAAGGCAGAGGTAAAAATCGCCGCCTGTCCGCTGGCGCGCCGTGAAGGCTGCGATGTTCACCGGCGGGTAGACCACGGCGGCCTGGCGTCGCCAGTGCTTGCGGATACGCCGGGCCACAAAGTCCGAATTGGCCACAAAATGATCCACGCGGAAGGAGCTGGCCAGATCCCAGCGCCGCAGACCCGGCAGCAGCAGGCGCATGCCCAGGCGGGTCAGCGGCCCGGCAGAAGCCATATAGTCGGGCCAACTGTCCCAGAGATAGCGCATGGGCGTATGGCAGTAGCAGAGATGCAGACTGTCCGCACGGGTAATCACGCCCTTGGCCGGGCCGGACTCGCTGGAAATGACCAGATCATAGCCCGTGAGGTCTAGCTGTTCCAGCGCCAGCGGCATAAGCGGCAGGTAGCGCTGGTAGTATTTTCTGCTGCCCGGCAGGCGGTGAATAAACGTGGTTTCAATATGGTGCGCGGCAATGACAGGGGAGATGGCCGCCTTGTCCAGAACATGCGTGAAAATGTCAGCCTGAGGATACATGCGGCAGAGGGCCTCCAGCACGCGTTCTCCGCCGGCCATGCCGACAAGCCAGTAATGGACAAGGGCCACGCGCATGTCAGGCTCCTGGCTTGTCGCCGATGGCCGCGGTGATCCGGGCCTCGGCGGCCAGCGTGCCGTCCACGAAGGCGCGGGCTTCCATCTTGCACAGCTTGAGCTTCATGCGCATGTTGGAGCATTCCAGATCCAGCCGGTCGCCCGGAACCACCTGGCGGCGGAATTTTACGCCGTCCAGGCCGGTGAACAGAAAGAGCTTGTCCGTGAGGTCGCCCATGCCCGCGGCGGCCAGCAGACCGCCGGTCTGGGCCAGGGCCTCCAGAATCAGTACGCCGGGCATGATGGGCACGCCGGGAAAGTGCCCTTGAAAAAAGGGTTCGTTCATGCTGACGTTTTTATATGCCCGGATATGTGATCCTGGCACGCACTCCACCACCCTGTCCACCAGCAGAAAAGGATAGCGGTGGGGCAGAATGTTCAAAATGCGCTGGATGTCCATGCCCTGGCTCGGTGGCGCGCTATTCTGCATATGTTTCCCCCTGGCGCGTCCGCGCCTGTGAAAGGAGAGAAAAAAACCCCTCGCCCCGTCCAGGGTCGAGAGGCTTTTTGTTTGCGATGAAAAGAACCGGTTTTATTTCTTGGCGTCCTTTTTGGCGTCCTTCTTGGCGCCGCCGGCCTTGTACAGCTTGTTCACTTCAGCCAGAACATCCTGGGTCAGATCCATGGACTGATCGGCATACAGCACACCGCCGGCCGTAACGTCCACCACAAAGTTGAAGCCCTTGGCGCGGGCCACCTCATAGGTGGCGCTGAACACCAGCGTAACCATGTCCTGACGCAGCTTGACTTCGTCCTGCTCCACCTTGCGCAGAAAATTGCGGGTTTTCTGATCCAGCTCCTGCTTGGCGCGGATGAAGGCCAGCTTTTTTTCTTCGCTGGCTTTGGGGTTCTTCAGATCCTCGGCTTTTTTCTTCAGCGCCTCCCCCTGCTTTTCCAGACTCTGGCGCTCCTTGCCGTATTTGGATTCCATCTGCTTCTTGGCGGCCTGGGCGGGTTCGCTCTGGGTCGCCACGGTCTGCATGTCCACCACGCCGATTTTGACGGCAGGCGCGGCGTTTTCATCGGCGGCAAACGCTGCGCCGGCCATGAGAAGGCATGCCGCAAGGGTCATCAACACAACTGTACGCATGAACATTCTCCTTCCCCAACTTGCTGGAATTTTATGTCGCCTTTGCGGAACAGGCGCTCCACGCGCCGTAAAAAGCTCGTCTGCAAAAAAAGCTCCGGACAGGAACGCCGCTGGCATGAAAGCAGCGCAAAAAAGCCCGGTCTGCTTGTTGCGCGCGGTGGCTCAAAAGGTGTGGCGCAACAGTGAAATACCCGACTTCACATAGCACCGGGGCCGGTGGGCGTCAAGGAGTTCTGCGCGGTCTGGCGTTTGAGGAGGCGATCTTTGTAGGCCAGAATGCCTTCGGCCAGACCTTCGGCCAGGGCGTGACGGTATTTGGGATTGCTGAGGTTGCGGGCCTCAGCCTGGTTGGTGCAGTAGCCGATCTCCACCAGCACCGCGGGCATCTGCGCGCCGATCAGCACATGGAAGGGCGCGGACTTGACGCCATTGTTTCGAACCGTGAATTCCCGCCGCTTGAGGCGGAACATGGACAGGCGCTGGATATCGGCGGCCAGGCGGCGCGATTCCTCCACCCGCGCGTTGAGCATGACGTCCGCCAGCATGTTCTGCATGTCGCCCAGGCGGTGATCGCTGCCGGTATTTTCCAGCGCGGCCACGCGGGCGGCCTGCGGGTTGCTGGCCAGATCAAGATAATAGGTTTCCAGGCCGCTGACGCGCGTGTCCGCGCTGGCGTTGACATGCACCGAAATAAAGAGGTCGGCGCGCGCCGCGTTGGCCTTGCGGGTGCGTTCGCTCAGCGAAACAGTCATATCGCGCGTGCGGCTGTAGACGACCTCCAGACCGGTGGCCTCCAGAAGGCGGCCCAGACGCATGGCCACATCCTGCGTGATCTGACGCTCCAGTATGTTGTTGTGGCTCGTGCCCGGATCGCGGCCGCCGTGCCCGGCGTCAATGAACACCGTGTGCACGGTCAGGCCGAGCTGGCTGGCCATATTGCTGACCTGACGGCTCTTGAGGTTGGCCTTGGCGGTGCGGGGAGCCGCCTCGTTCCGCCCGGCGGAAGCGAAGGCCGCCGCGGCCCCGGCCTTGCGCGGCAGGGGCGCCTTGCCCGCGGCCACACTGAGTATGATGCGGCAGGGGTCGTCCTCGGCACGCGCGTCGAAGCGCCGCACGTCGCGGAAATCGAATTGCAGGCTGGCCCCGCCTTCTTTGCGGTCACGCACGCGCACGGCCTGCAGGAGACTGCCGCGCACTGTCACGCCCTTGCGCACGTCACTGACCACGGCGGCATCTTCCAGGTCCACGTACAGGCGGGCGGGCGCGCCTTGCTGGGCCTTGACCAGCCGGGTGGCATAACGGGCGGGTCCGCTCATTTCCAGCACAATTTCCACACTGTTCTTGTTCAGAGAATCCCAGGAGAGCACCTGAAGTTCCGGCTTTTCCAGGCGGGCCGTGGCCTTGGCCGCCGCGGGCGCCCGTCCACCGCCCGAAGCGCCGCTCCACTGCGCCCGCAGGGCGCGGGCCTCGGCGACCATGTCGCCGCGCGGATAGTCGGCGGTGATTTTATCCAGCAGGGCCAAACCCTCGCCCGGCTTGCCCAGATGCCCGGCCTGAATGCGGGCCGCGCGCAGCAGGGCGTCGTCGGCCAGGGCGCTGTGGGGAAATTCGCGGGGCAGCGTCAGGTAGAGTTTCAGAGCGCGCCGGTAGTCGCCCGCTGCGTGGGAGCAGTCGGCCAGGGCCTCCTGGCTTGCGGCGGAGCGGAACAGCGCGCCCGGAGCCAGAGCCCAGTTCCTGCGGCTTTCATAGATACGCTGGAATTCAGCCTGCAATTCCTCCCACGGTTGCCGCCAGCAGGTTCTGACCTTGTCCGCCCTGAGGGCATCCATGCGGGCCTTGGCCGCGCGATAGCGGGAGTGCAGCTGGGCTTCCGAAACAGCGCGGGGCGCAACCTGGCCGCCACGCGCTGCGGACGCCGCCGACCTGGCTGGGGCAGCGGGTTGATCCTCTACCACATCTTTTTTGTCCGCCGCCGCCACCTGACGGGCTTCTGGCGCGGTGCGGCCGCTGACCGAAGCCTTGAGAGCCTTTTCCAGGGCAAGAGCCTGGGGCAGCATATCGCCTTTGGCATACTGGCTTTTGATCCGAACCAGCAGGGCCAGCGCGCCCTTGTCGTCCTTGAGCCAGGCCGCGCGCATCTTTGCCGCGCGGAACAGGGCGTCATCGGCCAGACGGCTGTCCGCATGGCGCAGAGCCAATGATTCATAGCATTCTATGGCCTTGCGGGCGTCCGCCTTGGCAAAGGAGCGCCTGGCCAGTTCCTCCAGGCTTTCGGCGGCGCGGAACAAGGCCGCCGGACGATTGGGCCAGGAAGGGTCGGTTTCGTAAATGGCTCGGAATTCTGTGGCCAGTTTTTCCCAGGATTCGCGCAGATTGCCTTTCTTGGCGTCCAGTTTGAGGCTGGTGATGTCCGCCTTGGCGGCGGCATAGCGTTTTTCCGTGGGCGGCAGCGCGCTGTAGCCGGCGTCATAGCAGCAGATGATCAGCAGGCAGAGCGCCAGCAAAAAAGCCAGCGGCGGGGCGAGGCGCTTGAGAACGGCTTTCTCCGTTTGTTTCTGTTGCTTGTTTTTTCCGGCCACGGCGCTTTCCTGTTGCTATCCGGCGTTCTTCAGCTTTCTGCCGCCAGCTCAGCCCCAATATATATGATATCGGCTGCCCGACGTGACTCTTAAGGGGCAGAGTATGCGCGGCACGGATAAACTATGCCGCATCGTCTGCCCACAAGGTTTCACTGATTGTATGCCATAAAAAATCCCATTGTGCAATCGGGGAAGATTTGTAGACTTTTTTAAGAGAGTTTGAAGGAATGTCGCGCGGGCCCAGAAGCCTTGCCAGGGCATGTACCTGATGAAATCAGGTACATGCCCTGTTGGCCGCGCAAGCGGACAAGCGCGTCCAATGAACGGAAAAAGCACGCTTTTTCCGCGAAATGACGGCGGCGAACAGAATAAAAATGTATATTTTCAATCGAGACATGCTGTAGTGTCTGCCTGCAAAAGCAGACGCGGAAAACCCGTAAGGTTTTGCAGTGAGGGCTGACCGGCAACGCGAAAGCGCCGGCCGTTGTTCATCAGAACCCGCGACCGGCGCTCCAGGACTGAACGGCGTTGTTACACGCCTGTTCCAGAGCATGGTGACGTGCGAACCACGCTAAAAGAACTGGCCCATGCTGAATTCCAGCCTTCCGGATTCCATTTCCTTGTCATAGTCCTGCACCAGGGGGACGCCGTAGGCAATGCGCAGATCGCCCATGGGCGAACGCCAGCGCAGTTCCAGACCGGCGGAGGCCACCAGGTATTTTTCCAGATCATTGCCCATGGTCTTGTGGTCGATATTGAAGCCGCCGTCGAAGAAGGGCACCAGAGCCAGACCCATGTCTTTCTGGAAGGTCCAGATGTATTCCACGTTGAGTACGCCCATGCGGTCGCCGCCAATCTGCTCGCCCGCATACTTGTAATCGCGGGGCGAAAGGTCGGAGTAGGAATAGCCTCTGATGGTGTCCATGCCGCCCAGCCAGAAACGTTCAAAGATGGGCACGGGATCATTGGAGTTCTGGAATACGCCGCCCAGGCGGGTGCGCACATGGAAAGTGTTCTGGGGATTAATGGACCAGAAGCCCTGCCAGTCGGCCACGGCCTTGAAGAAGTTGTCTGTGCCGCCCAGGCCGCCGCCGCCGTATTCCGCCCAGAGGCGACTGATGGTGCCCTTGGTGGGACGGTCCTTGGCGTCCGTGGTGTCGCGCAGGATGCGGGCGGAAACGGCGCTGGTCCAGTTCACGCCCTTGTAGTCGCTGATATAGGGCGAGGCGTTGTACTCCACGTCATAAAGCTCGTAGCGCTCCAGGCGGTAGGCCAGACCCACGGAGGTATATTCCCCGATGGGATAGGAGGCGCGGATGGTGTCGCCGATGGTATCCTTGGTAAAGTCGTCCCAATAGTCGTGGGTGTAATAAAGATCGTTGCCTATGGAAAGATCCGTGTCATAAACGCGGGGATTGGTAAACGAAAGCATGCCGGTAGTGCGCCGCCAGGAGAAGAAGCCCTGCAACTGGAGCCAGTAGCCACGGCCGAAGAGATTGCGTTCCATGATGGAGGCCGTGACGCCCACATCATAATAGGTGGAGTAGCCGATGCCGCCCATTATGGCGCCGGTATTGGCTTCCTTGACCTTCACCTTGAGATCCACCTCATCTTCGTTGCCGGTGGGGATCAGCTCTGTGTCCACGGCAGAGAAGTAGCGCAGGCGGTTCAGGCGTTCGCTGGAACGGCGCAGTTTCGCGCCCTCGTACATATCGCCGTCGCCCAGGCGCATTTCGCGCAGGATGACGTTATCGCGGGTTTTGGTGTTGCCGTCCACAGTGAGGCGGCGGATGAAGATCTTCTGCTTTTTGTTGATCAGATAGCCCACATCCACCTGGGCGCTGCCGTCGTCGGCCTTCATCAGCTTGGTGTCAACTTCGGCAAAGGCGTAGCCATAGTCGGCATAAAAATCCGTCATGCGTTTGCTGTCTTCCTGCATGACAGTCAGGGAAAAGTATTTGTTGGACTTCTTCCAGTCGTCCATCTGCACGACCTGAAGCATGTTTTCTTCGCTGTCGATGACGTCGCCGGCGAATTTCACATCGCGCACGGCATAGCGCGGCCCCTCATGCACCGTGAAGGTGATGTAGATGCCGTCAGGCTTGTAGTCCACCTGGGGCGCTGAAACCTGGATGTCCACAAAGCCTTCGTTCAGGCCAAAGGCGGCGATGGCGTTGGTGTCGCGCTCCAGGTATTCGTCCTTGAGCACGCCGCTGCCCGTGAACCAGGAGAAAATATTGCGAGGCTTGAGCGCCATGTACTTGTCCATGTCGCCCTGGTTCAGCTCTTTCAGGCCTTCTATCTTCACTTCCTTGATATAGAGCTTGTTGCCCTCGTCCACGGAAATGACCAGCACCGCGCCTCGGCCGCTCTGGCGGTCGTCCAGGCGATAATCGACCCTGGCCAGATAATAGCCTTCCTTGCGGTAAAGCTCGGTGACTTTCTGCAGGTCATCGGAAAGCATCTGCTCGTTCAGCACGCTGCCGGACTTGGTGCCCATGGCGGCCAGCACATCTTCCTGGTCAATATCCCTGGATCCTTCCACCACGATATTGTCGATGCGCGGTTTTTCTTTCACGGTAAAGACCAGAATGCCGCCCTCCAGCGAGGCCTGCACGTCGCTGAAATAGCCCATGTCCCAGATGCGTTTCACTTCCTCGTTGATGGCGTTGGCGTCGGGTTTGTCGCCCTTGTGAATGGTCAGGCGCATCAGCACGGTATCCGGGTCCATGATTTTCATGCCGCGCACTTGCACATCGGTCAGACCGTCGCCGGCGGCCGCCGGCGAGTGCATGGGCACGAAAGCGGGACCATTGTCGGCCTGAGCGGCGGAAGGCTGCGCGGCGGCTCCCAGCATGCTTGAGGCGCGTCCGGCCAGGGCCGCGGCGCATTCGCTCAGCGCCACCAGAGAGTTGCGCTCAAAACCGGCGGGCACGGCCTCGCCCTGTTCCACAGGCACCAGGCGGCTGTCCATGCTGAAACCGTCGCCCAGTTGATTGAAGCTGCCGTAGATGACCAGACTGGCCCCGGCCTGACGGCCCAGACGGCGGGCCGTGGCCAGGTCGATGACATTGCTGCCGCTGCGCTCGAACAGGGCGCGGGCCCGGTTCATGGGCAGGGCCCTGAGTCCGTGCTGTTCCAGCTGGCCGGCAATGAGCTGCGGCACATCGCGGGAGGCGTTGGGCATGTCCGGCCCGGCATTGACCTGAAAAGGCAGCACCAGCACCAGCGGCCGCTCGGCCGCCATGACGTTCCGGGCGGCCAGCGCCTGGGCCGCGCAGGCCAGGAGCACCAGGCACACGACCCTGAGCAGCATACTATGCAAAAGACTTCTCATACAGAGCCCCCGCTCTAAGTTCCAGGCCGCGATCCATGCTGGCGGCCAGATCAGAATTATGCGTCACCACCACCAGGGTCATGCCCAGCTCACGGTTGAGTTCCCTGAGCATTTCCCCCACCTGTGCGCCGGTGGTTTCGTCCAGATTGCCGGTGGGTTCGTCGGCCAGAAGAACGCGCGGTCGCAGCAGAACCGCGCGAGCTATGGCCACCCGCTGGCGTTCGCCGCCGGACAGGGTGGCTGTTTTGCTGTCCGCACGGTCAGCCAGGCCCACGCGTTCCAGCATGGCGCGCGCCTCGGGCAGCGCGGCGGCACGGCGCGCGCCGCCGATGACGGCCGGCATGACCACGTTTTCCAGCGCCGAAAATTCCGGCAGAAGATGGTGGAACTGAAAAACAAAGCCCAGGGTTTTGTTGCGGAAAGCGGCTTTCTGATCCGGGCTCATCAGAGCCATATCCTGGCCGTCAAAGGCCACAACGCCAGTGCTTGGAGTATCAAGAGCACCCATAAGATGCAAGAGGGTGGACTTGCCGGAACCGGAAGCGCCCACAATGGCCAGGGCTTCTCCCTCCTCCACAATCAGATTGATATTCTTGAAAATTTCAAGATTTTCTCCAGGCCCGGAAAACTTTTTTCCCACGTCAGAAAATTTGTAGAGTTCGGACATAGTCATTCGTAGCGCAGGGCTTCGGCCGGCTCCAGACGGGCGGCCTGGCGCGCCGGATAAAGAGTGGCCAGAAAGCAGAGCAGCATGGCGCTGGCCCCAATGATGAGCACGTCGGAAAGCGTGATGATGATGGGCAGATGGTCAAGCGTATAGACGTTCTCCGGCAGCTTGATGAACTGGTAGCGTTTGAGCAGCCAGCCCAGACTGAGGCCGAGGACGTAACCCAGCAGGGTTCCGATGAAACCGATGATAGTGCCCTGGAGCATGAAGATGCGGCGAATCATGCCCCGCGTGGCTCCCATGGACATCATGATGGCGATGTCGCGGGTTTTTTCCATGACCAGCATGACCAGCGTGGCGACAATGGAGAAGGAGCCGATCAGCACCACCATAGCCAGAAGAATGAACATGCCCACCTTTTCCAGTTTGAGGGCCGCGAACAGATTGGCGTTCATCTCCATCCAGGTGCGCACATAAAAAGGCGAACCCAGCTCGGCGTCCAGACGCGCGGCGACCTCGTCAGCCCTGAAAACATCCCTGACCGTGATTTCAATGCCGGACAGGAAGCCCGCGGGCAGGCTCAGCACGTCGCGCGCGGCCGCCAGAGTGACGAAGGCCAGGGAAGAATCATATTCAAACATGCCGCTTTTGAATATGCCCACCACCTCGAAAGGCCGGATGCGGGGGGAATAACCCGATGCGGTTTTCTGCCCCGATGGCGAGAGCAGATTGACCCGGCTGCCTGCCGCAAGCCCCAGGCGGCGGGCCAGTTCTTCGCCGATGATGATGCCCGGAGTGCCGTCCCTTTGCAGGGCCTGAACCGAGCCGGAACGCATCTGGTGCAAGAGAGAGAGAACATCGGGCGCGCTGCCGGGGTCAATGCCGCGCAGCACCACGCCCTTGACTCCGCCGCCCGCGGAAAGCATCACTTCCGTATAGATGAAAGGGGTGGCGCCGGTGACGCCCTTCACCGCGCGCACCTGTTGCGTCAGGTCCGGGTTGTGCTCAAAGGCCGAGGGCACATGCGCCATGACGATGCCGTGGGCGTTGGCCCCCAGAATCTTGTCGCGCATGTCGGTGGTCAGGCCGTTGTAAACGCCCAGCACCACCACCAGAGCGCCTACGCCGATGGCTACCCCCAGAATGGACATCAGGGATATGATATAGATAAAGGTCTGCTTGCGCCGCGAAAAAAGATAGCGCAGAGCCACAAAGAGTTCAAAAGACATTTGCGGCATTCTGGCGCAGCTTGGCTTGAGATTCAAGACTTTTTTTAGAAGCTGTTCCATAATTTCCATGAAATGACGTTCAGCGCCGGCTGGCCGCGCCAGCGGACAACCGCGCCCAATGAATGGAAAAACCACGCTTTTTCCGCGAAATGATGGCGGCGGGCAGAGTGAAAATTTACATTTTCAATCGAGAAATATTATAGAAAAACAGGGGCGCCCGCTGAAGGACGCCCCTGTTTGTTGTCAGGACATGGCGGCGGGTTTTAAAACTCCGGCCGCAGCAGCGGGAAAAGAATCACCTCGCGGATGGAAGCCGAATCCGTGAGCAGCATGACCAGGCGGTCAATGCCCACACCCTGCCCGGCGGCCGGGGGCATGCCGTATTCCAGGGCGCGCAGATAGTCTTCATCCATGCTGTGGGCCTCGTCGTCGCCGGCCTCCCGTTCGCGCACCTGCTCCTCAAAGCGCAGGCGCTGGTCCACGGGGTCATTGAGCTCGGAAAAGGCGTTGGACAGTTCGCGTCCGGTGATGAACAGCTCGAAACGGTCAGTAATCTCCGGCCGCTGGTCATTACGGCGGGAAAGTGGTGAAATTTCAGTGGGATAATGGTAAATGAAGTGCGGCTGGATCAGCTTGGCTTCCACATCCAGATCAAACAGCTTGGCCTGAAGTTTTTGCAGGCTTTCGCTGTCGGCGGCTTTTTCGCCGCGTTCGCGGATGTAGTTACGCACTTTATTGTAATTATTATAAAAGTCAGGAGAATGTCCGCCTATCTCCGTCAGGGAGTCATAAAAACTGAGGCGCTTCCAATGCCCCGGCGTAAGGTCGATTTCCTGACCCTGATAGGGCACTACCGTGGAGCCGCAGGCCGCCAGGGCCAGATGGGCGAAAAGCTGTTCCGTGAAGTTCATGAGATCTTCAAAGGTGGCATAGGCCCAGTAGAATTCACACATGGTAAATTCCGGATTATGGCGGGTATCAATGCCTTCGTTGCGGAAGCTGCGGTTCAGCTCAAACACTTTTTCAAAACCGCCCACCAGCAGGCGCTTGAGATACAGTTCCGGCGCGATGCGCAGAAAAAGATCCAGATCCAGGGCGTTGTGATGCGTCTTGAAGGGCTTGGCCGTGGCCCCGCCGGCCAGGGGCTGCATGATGGGCGTTTCCACCTCCATGAAGCCGTGATCTTCCATGAAGCGGCGAAACTCGCGCACAATCAGGCTGCGCTTGACGAAAATTTCTCTCGCGCGCGGCGTGACGATGAGATCCACATAGCGCTGGCGGTAGCGCGTCTCCATGTCTTTGAGACCGTGGTATTTTTCGGGCAGGGGCCGCATGGAGCGCGTGATCAGCTTGAGGTTGCGGCAGGCGATGGTCAGTTCGCCGGTCTTGGTGCGGAACAGATGGCCGGAAACGCCGACAATGTCGCCCACATCCAGCTTTTTGACAATCTTGTAGACGCCTTCGTCCAGATGCTCGCGCGAGGCGTAGCATTGAATGCGCCCGCTCTGATCCATGAGGTGAAAAAAGGCCACCTTGCCGAAAGAGCGCAGGGAGACAATGCGCCCTGCAAGGGCAAATACATCCTGCTGCCTTTCCAGGGCGTCGTCCCCCAATTCGCCGAATTTCTCCAGCACCCAGGAAACAGCGTGTTCTTTGCGGAAGTCATTGGGGAAGAGGGGCACGCCCGCGTCCAGTATGTCGCAGGCTTTGCTGACCCGGTTTTTGATGACCTCATTGAGGTCGTCCCGCGCGGCGAAACTTTCCAGCATAGGCATGAAATACGCCGCATGCGAGGACTTGGAGCCCAGCTTGACCACAGGCTTTTTGTTCTTTTCCCGTTGTTCCACAGAATTCTCCCGCGCTGACCCTGCCCTGGCGGCTTGCGGGAGCATTCCCGCGCCATCGTGTCATCCCCGTTTGAGAAAGGAGTGTTATGGTATTCCATTCAGTGGCGAGCGTCAATATTTCCGTTGCAGTCGGGAGGGACGCGCACTGTGCCGGGCGCGTTTTACGGGCTTGAATTGCGCCCGCTTTTGCGTATATACAAATGAGTTCCGCCGTTCGTGCATGTTCAGGCGGTCGGCCTTTTTCCCAAGGACTGTGCCATGCAGAAATATACCGCTTCCTTTCTTGGCCGCGACTGCCCCGGCGTGGTGGCTTCAGTGAGCCGCATCCTGGGGGAAACGGGCTGCAACATCATGGAAGTGACCCAGACCATCCTTTCCGGCGAATTCGCGGCCATTTTCGTGGTTCAGGCCCCGCAGGGCCACAGCGCCGAGAAACTGCGCGAGCAGCTCACCGCCGGTCTGGCCGAAGCCGGGGTGGATCTTTCCGTTCTGGTGCGCCCGGCCATTGAGGGACAGTGGGGGCAGGAGTTCAACTGCGATCCCTTTGTGGTTACCGCCGACGGCCCGGACAAGCCGGGCCTTATCGCGGCCATGAGCCGGGTGTTCGCCCGCCACGGGGTAAACATCGAGAGTCTCAAGGCCATTCTGGGCGAAGGCGGAGCGGATCATGCGCTTTTTGTGTTTGAAGTCATGGTGCCCGAAAGCGTGGATCTGGGTCGTCTGCGCCGTGAACTGGCCTGCGAGGGACATGCCAGTCATCTGCGCGTGAGCGTGCAGCACCGTGATATTTTTGAGGCCGTGCACCGGGTGAGTTCCTTTTAAGAACGGCTCGCCTCGCGTCCACCTGCAAAAGTAGACGCTATAAAAAACCGTAAGCGCCTTGCGGCGGCCCTGTCCGGTATCCGGAGACGGCAGACCGCGCATGCCGCACAGGATATGCCATGCTTTCAGAACGCGAAGTCACCAGCACCCTGAATATGCTCCGCAATGAGCATCTGGATGTGCGCACCGTCACACTGGGCGTCAGCCTGTTTGACTGCGTGAGCCATGATCTGGATCTTTTCACCGCCAATGTGCGGGCCAAGCTGCGCCGCTACGCCTCGCAGCTTGTGGTCGTCTGCGACGAGGTGGGCGACAAGTACGGTATTCCGGTGGTCAACAAGCGCATCAGCGTCAGTCCCATAGCCGTGGTGGGCGCGCCCTTTGGCCCGGACGGCATGCTGCGCATCTGCCGCGCCCTGGATGAAGCCGCCAAGGAAGCCGGAGTGGATTTTCTGGGCGGTTTCTCAGCCCTGGTGGAAAAAGGTTTCGCCAGGGGCGACCGCGCCCTTATCGAAGCCTTGCCAGATGCGCTGGCCCAGACAGACCGCATCTGCTCTTCCATCAATGTGGCTTCCTCCCGCAGCGGCATCAATATGGACGCCGTGGCCCTGATGGGCGAGCAGATTCTCAGAACAGCCGGGGCCACGGCGGAGCGCGGCGGCATAGGTTGCGCCAAGCTGGTGATTTTTGCCAACATCCCGCAGGATGTGCCCTTTATGGCCGGGGCGTATCTGGGCGTGGGCGAGCCGGATGTGGTCATCAATGTGGGCGTTTCCGGCCCTGGCGTGGTCAAGAAGGCCATCGACCGTGCTCTGGCCGCCGGACAGAACGCGCAGGGCGGCCGGCTGACCCTTCTGGACATGGCCGAGGTCATCAAGCGCACGGCCTACAAGGTGACGCGCGTGGGCGAAATGATCGGCTCCGAGGTGGCCCGGCGGCTGGGCATTCCCTTTGGCGTGGCCGACCTCTCCCTGGCGCCCACTCCGGCCGTGGGCGACTCGGTGGGCGAAATTTTCCAGAGTATGGGGCTCTCCAGCATCGGCGCGCCCGGCAGCACAGCGGTGCTGGCCATGCTCAACGATGCGGTGAAAAAGGGCGGGGCCTTCGCGTCCTCCTCGGTGGGCGGCCTTTCCGGGGCTTTCATTCCCGTGTCCGAAGATTCCAGCATCGAGGCCGCCGCCATGTCCGGCCGGCTGAGCATTGAAAAGCTGGAGGCCATGACCAGCGTCTGTTCCGTGGGGCTGGATATGATAGCCATTCCCGGCGACACCCCGGCGACCACCATTGCCGGCCTGATCGCCGATGAAATGGCCATTGGCATGATCAATCACAAAACCACCGCGGTGCGCGTGATTCCCGTGCCCGGCAAGGGCGTGGGCGATGAGGTCTCTTTTGGCGGCCTGCTGGGCAAGGCCGCCGTCATTCCGGTGCCCCAGGGCGATGCTTCGGGTTTTATCGGTCTGGGCGGGCGCATACCCGCGCCCATTCACAGCCTGAAAAACTGAGAAAGGCCCTTGGCCTTTGTTCGCCGGACGCTGGGAAGCTCTGGAGCATTTTGCTTTTGAAACGGGAACATTTCAAAATCAGGATATTCTAGAGCATTTTGCGTTTAAATTTTTTCAAAATTTAAACGCTTCGCTGCCTTCATTTCGCTTGAAAAGCGCGGTTTTCAAGCTCATTACGGCGCGGGCGTCCGCTTGTACGCGTCCGCCAGAGCAATTTTTTATGAAAAATTGCTCTAACGGGCCGGGGCCAGAAAGTATTCCCAGATCAGGGTGAGCAGCAAAAGGAAGAGGGAGATGGTCAGAAAGCGGCGCACGGCCCTGGCCCCCACCCTGATGGCCGTGCGGCTGCCCAGCCAGTTGCCCGCCACGGAACCGGCGGTCATGGCCAGCGCCAGGGGCCAGAGCACCTTGCCGTGCCAGACAAAGGCCACCACCGCGCCAAAATTGGAGGCCAGGTTGAGCACCTTGGAGGTGGCCGAAGCCTCGATGAGCCCCACGCGCAATATCCAGTGAAAGGCCAGGATCAGGAAGCTGCCTGTGCCCGGCCCGAAAAAGCCGTCATACGCGCCGATCAGCAGGCAGACCAGGGGCGCCAGGATCCGGAAGCGCGCGCCTTCCAGGGGGCGCGGCGCACACTCCCTTTCCTTTCTGGGCAGCAGGGTGGCGCACATGCCCACGGGCAGCAGAGCCACCAGAATCTTGCCCAGGATTTCCCCGTTCACATACAGCGCCAGCATGGAGCCCGCGTAAGCCCCCAGCAGGGAAAAAGCCAGACCGGCCAGGGCAAGACGCCAGAGCACCAGATGACTGCGGGCGAAGTTGCCCAGGGCTACGCCGGTGCCTGCGCAGGCGCTGATCTTGTTGGTGCCCAGGGCCAGATGGGGCGGCACGCCGGTCAGCAGCAGGGCGGGCATGGTGATCAGCCCGCCGCCCCCGGCGATGGCGTCAATGAAGCCGCCCAGCAGGGCGGCGCCGGTGCAGATCAGGACGGCGCTCAGGCTGAGAGTGAACACGCGGCCTCACCATTCCTTGAAGATGATCCAGGACGCCAGCACAATCAGCGCGAAGCCGAGAATGTGATTCCAGCGCAGGGATTCATGCAGCCAGAGGGTTGAAAAGAGCATGAACACAGTCAGGGAGATGACTTCCTGAATGGTTTTCAGCTCCGCGGCGGAAAAATGGCCGTACCCGATGCGGTTGGCCGGAACCTGGAGCATATATTCAAAAAAGGCGATGCCCCAGCTCGAAAGTATGACCAGCGGCAGGGCCAGGCTCTTGTAGCGCAGATGGCCGTACCAGGCGAAGGTCATGAAGATGTTGGAGAGCGTGAGCAGGCCCACGGTGACGAGAGGAACGGGAAGCTGCATGGCCAATGCCCCGGACGAAAAAAAACGCCTATGGGAACATAGGCGTGGTGTTTCTGGAGCCCTTGACCAGGATTGAACTGGTGACCTCATCCTTACCAAGGATGCACTCTACCGACTGAGCTACAAGGGCGCTGTTGACGAAATAGGCTTCTATCCTATCGGCGTCATGTCGTCAAGCCTTGCGAGGAAGTTTTTTTGCAGGCGGCGCAGGGACAATGGATGCGGCGGCACGGGCGCGCTCAATCCCTTGCTGGCCGGTCTGCCGGCGGCAGCGACCGGAGTCAGGCCCGTTCCGCCGCTGCCGTGGCCCCGGCCAGCGCGCGGGCCAAAGCCCGGAACAGCGCGCGGGAGGCGTGGGGCGCGGCGCTGCCCTTTGTCCTGGCGGCGCGTGCTTCACGCACAAGACGGCGCAGTGCTTCGGCAGAGGGCTGGTCCGCCGTGTGGCGTTCATCATGCCGGGCAGGCATGGCCTTCAGAACAGTCAGCAGCAGGCTTTCCACATCCGCATCGGGCGCGGTCAGCAGGCGTTCGCGCCATTGCTCCACCAGATGGAAACGGGCAGCATCAGCCGCCGCCGTTTCCCGACGGGCCGCCAGAGCCGCGCGCAGGGGTTCGGCGTCGGTTTCGCGCATGAGGCGGCCGATATACTGCATCTGCCGGCGGCGGCCCTCATGATCGCGGATGCGGGCGTACATGGCCAGGGCTTCGGCCAGTTCCGGCGGCAGGTCAAAATCGCGCAGTTCCGCCGGGGCCAGCCGGCTCAGCTCCTCCCCCAGTTTCTGAAGCGCCAGGCTCTGGCGTTTTCTGGCCGAACGGCTGGGCGTGGCCTCACGTTCCGCCTCTCCGTCCGCCTGCCACTGATAGCTTTTTTTACGCGGCATGCTTGCGCCGACCTTAAAGATATATGCCCAGAATCACGCCCGCCAGCACCACCGGGGAAATGATGCCGTTGAGCGTGAAAAAGGCGGTGTTCACATGGCGCAGATCCTGTGGACGCATCAGGCGGTGCTCCAGCAGAAGCAGGGCGGCGATGCCCAGGCAGATAACATACCACAACCAGGAAAGCCCGGCCGCCAGGCCCGTCAGCAGCAGGAAAATGGCGGTCATCACATGGGAAAAGGCCGCCAGGGCCAGGGAGGTGTCCGGCCCGTAGACCGAGGGGATGGAGCGCAGGTCAAAAGCCAGGTCAAAATCCAGATCCTGAAAGGCGTAATAGATGTCAAAGGCGGCCACCCAGAAGGTGACGGCCAGAAAGAGCAGCACGGGCGAGAGGTCCATGCCCGCCGGGTTCACGCTGAGCCAGCCCGCCAGGGGGGCCAGACCCAGGGTGGCGCCCAGCCAGAAATGACAAAGAGCGGTGACGCGTTTGAGCAGGCTGTAGGTGGCCGCAAACAGCAGGGCCGGCACGGCCAGCCAGAGGCAGAGGCTGTTCAGGCAGGCGCAGGCCAGAATGAAAACCAGGGCCATGACGCCGCAAAAGGCCCAGGTCTGCGCTTTGCTGATGACGCCTGTGACCAGCGGGCGGTCGCAGGTGCGTGGATTGTCGCGGTCAAAGGGCAGATCCACCAGGCGGTTGAAAGCCATGGAGAAGGAACGCGCGGTCACCATGCCGATGGTCAGAAAAATCAGGCTGCGCAAGGGCGGCAGGCCCCGCGCGGCCAGAAAAGCCCCGGCCCAGGCATAGGGCAGGGCGAAGATGGAATGCTCGATCCTGATCATCCGGCAGATGTCGGCAAATTGGCCGAAGGGTGTGCGCATGTTGTTATCCTCCACAGTCGGCGGGGTCGCCGTGCAGTTTGTCCAGAGCGTGGGGCAGGGCGGGCAGCACGGCGGCCAGATTTTCCAGCGCGCCCTTGCGGCTGCCCGGCAGATTGATAATGATGCTTTGGCCCAGCACGCCGGCCACGGCGCGGGAAATGGCGGCGTGCGGCGTTTGGGCCAGGCTTGCGGCCATCATGGCCTGGCTGAAGCCGGGCAGAGGCGTGTCCAGCAGGGCGGCCGTGACCTGAGGCGTTGTGTCGCGCGGCGAAAGCCCCGTGCCGCCGGTGGTGCAGATCAGGTCATAGCCCTGATGCAGAGCCAGATCCGTCAGCAGGGCGCGGAGCTGCGCGGGCTCGTCCGGCAGCAGAAAACCCTGGCTGTGGCAGAGGGGCAGGCGCGCGGCTGTCAGCTCCCTGATGGCCGGGCCGCTCAGATCCTCGCGCAACCCCTGGAAGCCTTTGTCCGAAAGCGTGATCCAGGCCAGAGCATGCCCCTGCTTGCGGATTTTCAGCTCAAGCGCGCCCCGCTCCGGGGTCGCGTCGGGCGCGATGTCCGTCAGGGCCGTGACCAGCGGACAGTCACAGGCGTGCGCGTCAGCGGGGCCGGCAGCCGAGGGCAGCCAGGCGCGCCCGACGACCTTGAGCCATGCCTTTCCCTCCGCATCGTGCAGGCAACTGCCCACAGGCAGAGGGGGCAGGGGACGCGGAACGGGTTCCGCGAGGCAGTGCGCGGGCCAGACGCCCTCCCCCGGCCTCCCGGCGGGAAGCAGGGACAGACAATCCCCGGCGCGGCAGGGCCGTAATTGCAGGCAAAGGTGCATGGTGTGCGCGCTCCCAAGAATAATCGGCCGTCCTGGACGGCATTTGAATGGGATATTGTAGCCGTAAGCGCAATGGGTTACAAGTCCGGTACGCGCCGGCCGCTCCGGCGCTTTACGAGAGCATTTTCACCCTGAAATGTTCCAGAGAGTCTCAAGGAGTTGCGCATGTCCACCCGTAGTCAGGACGAAACCCGGAACCTGCATATCCTCGGCACGGGCCGTCTTCCGAACCTTGAGGGCGGCCCCGGCATCGGTCTGCTGGAATCCTTTCCCAACTGTTACCCGCAGCGGCCCTATGTGATCAGCATCAGCTTTCCCGAATTCACCTCCCTCTGCCCGGTGACGGGACAGCCGGATTTCGGAACCATCAGCATGGAATACGTGCCGGACAAGCTCTGTGTGGAATCCAAGAGCTTCAAGTTGTATATGTTCGCGTTCCGCAACCACCAGTCCTTTATGGAAACCATCACCAACAAGGTGCTGGAGGATATGCGCGAACTGCTCGCGCCCTGCTGGTGCCGGGTCAAGGGGCTGTTTGCGCCGCGCGGCGGCACGCGCATCCATGTTTTTGCCGAAGAGTTCAAGGAAATGCCCGATGAGCAGAACCAGCGCGTGCGCGAGGCCGTGCGGGCCTGGCGGGCGGAAGCTGACCCGCACCGGCCCTGAGCGATCGTGGCCGGATAAGTGGTCTGGGCATGCCGGAGAGCAGCAACCGCCGGAAGGCGCGGGCGACGGAGCCGGGGCGCGTGCTGCGCACGACGGCCCTGCTGGGCGGTTTCACGCTTTTTTCACGCCTGCTGGGCCTGGCCAGGGATATGGGCATGGCCTGGCTGCTGGGCGGCGGGGCGGCGGCTGACGCCCTGGTGGCGGCCATGCGGCTGCCGCATGTGCTGCGCCGTCTTCTGGGCGAAGGCTCCCTGTCCATGACGCTTACCGCCGCCCTGGTGCGCCGCGCCCACGGGCCGGCGGAAAAAAGCGCGGACGAAGCGGCGGCGTCTTGCGGACGCATGCTGCGCCCTCTGGCCTCGGCTCTGGGGGTGCGTCTGGGACTGATCCTGGCGGCCCTGACCCTGCTGGGCCTGCTGGCCGCGCCCTTGCTGGCGGCCTTGCTGGCCCCCGGTTTTTCCGGCCCGGAAGCGGCGCGCGTGGCGGAACTGCTGCGGATCTGCCTGCCCTATCTGCTGACGGCGGGCATGGCCGCTCTGGGCATGGCCTTTTTGCACAGTATGGATGTGTTCTGGCTGCCCGCCCTGTCGCCGGCGCTGTTCAATCTGACCATGCTGCTGTTCACGGTCGCGACCGCGCTGGGGGGCTGGCCGCCCGCGCAGACTCTGGCTCTGGGCATGTGCTGCGGCGGTCTGGTTCAGTGGCTGGCGCAATGGCTGGCCCTGCGGCGTCTGCTGCCCGCAGCGACCCGGGCGGCTGATGCAGTCTGTCCCGCTGTCGTGGAAGCTGAAAGGCGGCACATGGGCCGGATCGCCTGGCGCTGCCTGGCCCATGTGCCGGCCGGTCTGCTGGGGACAGCCGCGCCGCAGCTGGCCATGCTGGCGGCCATGAGCCTGGCTTCGGGTCTGGGGCAGGGGCATGTGGCGGCGCTGTATTATGCCGAACGCCTGCTGGAATTGCCCCTGGGGCTGGTGGGCGTCTGTCTGGGCATGGCCAGTCTGCCGTCCCTGAGCCGTCTGGCCGCGGCAGGAAATTTTTCGGCTTTTGGCGAGCAGTTGAGCGCGGCCCTGCGCTGGACCACGCTGTTCAGCCTGCCCGCCGCCACGGGGCTTTGGGCCGTGGGCCCGGATCTGGTGGCGGCCCTGCTGCGGCACGGGGCCTTTGACGCTTTGGCCGCGCGTGAAACCACACTGGCCCTTTGGGCCTATTTGCCGGGGCTGCCCGCATTTGCGCTCAATCGCAGTCTGCTGGCGGGCTGCAACGCGCTGGGCGCCACGCGCCGCACAGCGGCGAGCGCGTGCTGGGCCGTGGCGGTCACACTTGCAGCCGGGGCCGTGCTGGGCCATAGTATTCCCACCGCCTGGTCGGCTTTGGGGCCCGCCCTGGCCGTAAGTCTGGGGCTCTGGCTTCAGACCTGCCTGCTCTGGTCCGCGCTGTGCCGGGAGCTGCGGGCTTGCGGACAAGCCTCGCGGGCCGTGCCCTGGCGGACGCTGTTGCAGCAGGCGCTGGCCGCGCTGGCGGCCGGTCTGGCCGCCTGGGCTGCGCTGGCCGTGCGGGCTTTTGTGTTTCCCGCAGGCTGGTGGGGCGACGTGTGGAGCGCTCTGGCCCTGGCTGTTGCAGCAGGGCTGGCAGCCTGGCTGCTTTGCCTGACCGCCCTGGGCAATGAGGAGCTGGCTGCCCTGAGGGGCCGCCTCAGACAGACGGCAACCCCCGCTTTGCGGCGTTTGCGCCGTCCAGGCCGCAAAGCGGCTTGACGGAAAGACACAAGAATCAGTTGGTTGCGGCGCGGCACAGCCGCGACCTGCTCCTGATTTTTGGCCGCGTTGGCTTTGTCAACGCTCTCAGGCTGCCCTGACGGTTCGCCTGGGCGGAATGAAATGAAAAGGAGGGCGCGGGGCCATCGGCTTTTGCGCGCATAACGCATATGCCTCACATCACACACGGCACGCGCCGCTGGCTGGCTTTGACCGCCTGGGCGGCGGGACTTCTGCTTTTTCTGCTGCTCGGTCTCTGGAATCTGAACAGCAGCCGCCGGGATGCGGAAAACCGGCTCATCAGCGAGGCCGGGCACATGGCTTCGCAACTGGCGGGCCTGCTGTCGCTGCCCGCCTGGGAGCTGGACGAACTGACGGCCCGCACCATAGTCATGGCCGCCATGGAAGACGAAAGGATTTATGCCGTCAAGGTTCAGACCCGACAGGGCATGCTGGAGGGGCAGCGCCGCAATTACCAGTGGGAGCCTGTGCCCTGGGATGACGAAATTGCGGAAGACACCGTGCAGGGCATGAACCCGCTCAAAATGGAAGGCCGGACCATCGGCTCGGTGGAAGTGTATCTTTCTCCGCGGCTGAGCGTGGAAGAGCAGGGACTGATGGCCCGGCGCGAGTTCTGGCGCTTTGTTCTGGCGGCCTTGTTCTGTACCGGCGTGCTGCTTCTGCTGCTCTGGTACTGGGGAGATCTGGCCCGCCTGCGGCGTTTGCTGGCCCGCAAGACGGACGAGACCCTCACCGGAAGCGCCGAAGCCGCGCCGGACAGGATCATGCTGGGCCTGAGCGCGCCGGTGGCGGACAGCGACGAGGCCGCCGCCGTGGACGCATCCGCCGCCCCTGCTCCGGTCAATGCGGCCCTGGGCCGGCGCTTCCAGCGCAAGCATGTCGCCGCCTGGCGGATCACCGCCGGACTGTTCCGTCAGAGCTTCGCCCATGCGCCTGAGCTTTTGAGCCGTCTGTATGCGGACGGCCAGGTGGCGGGCCTCTGTCATCTGGGACGCCTGCTGGAAGTGGCCGCGCCCTGCCTGGGGGCGGCCAGGCTGGAGGAGGCGGCCCGGGACATGCAGGCCGCCCTCAATGATCCGCAGTGTGAAACCGCCGCGCTGACCGTGGAAGCCTGCGCGCATGCTCTTGAAGACGTGCTGGCGGCGCTGGGCGGAGAAAAATAGGCGTTTTTGCGCAGAGGCTGCCGACAAAGGTCAGCAGCCCCGGAAGTCAGGAGCAGGTCTCGGCTCCACCGCGCCGTAAGCGACTGACTTTTCGTGTCTTTCCGTCAAGTCGCGCAAGCGGCTCAGGCGGCGCAAACGCCGCAAAGCGGGGTTTGTCATCAATCTAGGCCTTTTTGCGCAAGGAGTTTGCTATGGGCTTTTTTTCAGCCGTTAAAAAAATATTTGGCGGATCGCGGCAGGATGACGCCGCGCCGCTGGCCGAAGCCGCGGCGACACAGGAGGCCGAAGCCGGGGCCAGACTCGCGGAACAGGAGGGCGCGTCCGGTAGTCCGGTCAAGCCTGCTGCGGAAGCTGCCGCGCCGGGGGCGGCGTCCGCCCCTGCCGGGGCTGTGGTTTCCGCTGAGAGTTCCCCGGAGGATGAGGCGCTGACCGTACGGCTGCGCGAGGCAGAACCCCGTCTTTCGGTCTGGCTGGGCATTATTCTGGAGGGGGTGGACAGCGCCGGCGACCTGCTCTGGCAACGGCTGGCCTTTTTGCTGCGCGCCCTGGACGCGCCCCAGGATGAGATCCGGAGTTTTGTGGACGACTTTCGGGCCTGGCTTGAGCGCATGGAATATCATCATGTGGAGGAATTTCGTTCCGAGCTGCAATACCGGCTGGCTCTGGCTCTGGATCTGGAAGATGAGGAGGACGAGCGCAGCCGTCTCTTCCTGAAGATCAGCGAGGGCCTCTCGCGGACCCGTGAGCAGTTCGCCCGCCGTCTGGATACGCTTTTCGCCAGTCATGGCGAACTGGACGACGCCTTCTGGGAGGAGCTGGAGGAACTCTTCATCATGGCCGATCTGGGCTATGAACCCTCGCTGGAACTGGTGGAACGCCTCAAGACGCGCGCCCGGCGGGAAAAAGTCGCCCGTGCGGAGCAGGCCCGCCAGTTGCTGCTGGCCGAACTGGAAGAAATTTTCCGCGCTCCGCGCCGTATTTCGGCCGTCAATCCGCCGGAAGTGGTGCTGATGATCGGCGTCAACGGCGTGGGCAAGACCACCACCATCGCCAAACTGGCCCACCGCGCGCGCATGCAGGGCAAAAAGGTGATGATAGCGGCGGCGGACACCTTCCGTGCGGCGGCCATTGAACAGTTGCAGGTCTGGGCCGAGCGGGTGGGCGCGCTGTTTCATGCCCGTCCCGCGGGTTCGGATCCGGCCTCCGTGGCCTTTGAGGCCATGGACCGGGCGGTGAAGGAAGGCGTGGACGTGCTTTTTGTGGACACGGCCGGACGCTTGCAGACCAAGGTCAACCTGATGGAAGAGCTGAGCAAGATCCGCCATGTGCTGGGCAAGAAGCATTCCGGCGCGCCGCACCGCAGCATTCTGGTGCTGGACGCCACCACCGGCCAGAACGCCCTTTCTCAGGCCAAGCTGTTCAAAGAGGCCGCCGGGGTGGACGAACTGATTCTGACCAAACTGGACGGCACGGCCAAGGGCGGCGTGGCCATAGCCGTGGCCATGCAGCACCATCTGCCCATTACCTTTGTGGGCCTGGGCGAAAAAATGGAGGATCTGCGTCCCTTCAACGGCGCGGATTACGCCCGCGCATTGCTGGGTGAGCCGGCCAGCGGGCCTGACGAAAAACTTTGAAAAAATCTTGACGACGAGCTGTCTTTCGGATAGAACAACACCGCTTTACCAAAGTATTGTTTAGATGAAGAATCCCTGGACGGCAGGGAAGGACAGGTTGAGCCTGTCCTGCTGCGCCCGGAAGCGACCGGATGCCGCGACGGCTCCTTTTCGCAACGGGCTTTGACATTCGCAGGCGTTGCCAAATGCCGGACGATGTCGAGCCGTTCCAGCCCGAGTACGGACCCCACATGGGCCAGAGGCCGATGTGACCCGGGGCTGTAAGGTGTTGGGGGTTGGTCCCCCATTTGGTGACCCTGCGGAACCGCCGCGCCGCCTTTTTGTTGGCGGCCAGGCCTGGGCTGCGCCGGGGAGCGTCACACGGATGATGCCGGATCGCCCAGGCGTCCATCATCTTCCGAATTCCTGTTTTTCAGGTGTGATGCGCGCGTTTTGCGCAGCCCCGTATGTCGCCTTGTTCCGTCAGTCGCCAGGGTGTGGTGGCCTTCGGGTCGTGCTTCATGGTCCGCGCATGCTGCGAGGGAGCCCGCGTCGGGCATGTGGCTGTGCGGGGTGTTTTTGCAAACGGAGTAGGCACAATGACAACTGTTAGCAGCGATCGCATTCGGATCAAGCTCAAAGCCTACGATTACCGCATTCTGGATAAGGCCGTTGCGGAAATCGTGGATACGGCGCGCAATACCGGTGCCGGTGTGGCGGGGCCCATTCCCCTGCCCACCAATATTCACAAGTACACCGTTCAGCGCTCCGTGCATGTGGACAAGAAGTCCCGTGAGCAGTTTGAAATGCGCATCCACAAGCGGCTTATGGATATTCTGGAACCCACGCAGCAGACCGTCGACGCGCTGGGCAAGCTCTCCTTGCCCGCCGGTGTGGACGTGGAAATCAAGCTCTAGCGAGAGGCAGTCATGGCTGAGAAATTGGGAATTTTGGGTCGCAAGCTTGGTATGACCCGCATCTTCGCCGGTGACGGCGCCGCTGTGGCCGTGACGGTCATTGAGGCCGGGCCTTGCCCTGTCACCCAGGTCAAGACCGTGGAAAAGGACGGCTACAACGCCCTGCAGATCGCGCTGACCGAAGCCAAGGAAAAGCACGTGAGCAAAGCCATGCGCGGCCACTTCGCCAAGGCCGGCGTCGGGCTTTTTCGCCACACGCGCGAAATCCGCCTTTCGGGCGCGCCCGAGCAGCAGCCCGGCCAGCAGCTCACTGTGGACATCTTCTCCGCCGGCGAAGTGGTCAAGGTGACCGGCAAGAGCGTGGGCAAAGGCTATCAGGGGCGTATGCGCCGCTGGAATTTCGCCGGCTCCAAAGATACGCACGGCTGCGAAAAGGTGCACCGCAACAATGGTTCGATAGGTAACAACACCTTCCCCGGTCACGTCTTCAAGGGGCGTAAGATGGCGGGCCATTGGGGCAATGAAACCGTGACGGAAATGGGCCTTCTGATCGTGGGCGTGCGTCCCGAGGACAACGTCATTCTGGTCAAAGGTTCCGTGCCCGGCCCCAAGAACGGGCTGGTGCTGATCCGCAAGCAGTAGGGGAAGCAACATGGCTACCGTGAAAGTATATGACCAGAACAGGCAGGAAAGCGGCGAAGTGACGCTGGCTTCCGACGTGTTCGAAGTCGAGGTGAGGCCCGAAATCCTCAACCTCGTGGTGCGCGCCCAGATGGCGGCCAAACGCGCGGGCACGCACAATGCCAAAACACGCGCCTTCGTCTCCGGCGGCGGCGTCAAGCCCTGGAAGCAGAAGGGCACCGGCCGGGCCCGTTCCGGCTCCAACCGTTCACCCGTGTGGCGCGGCGGCGCCATCATCTTCGGCCCCAGCCCGCGCGATTACGGCTTCAAGGTCAACAGCAAGGTGCGCGCTCTGGCCCTCAGGATGGCTCTGTCGAGCCGTCTGGCCGGCGAAAGCCTGCTGGTGGTCAAGGGTATCGACCTGCCCGAAGCCAAAACCAAACATTTCGCCAGGGTGGCCGGGGCGCTGGGGCTCAGCAAGGCGCTCATCGTGACGCCCGAGAACAACGAAACCCTGAGCCGTTCGGCCCGCAACATTCCCGGCCTGACCCTGACCACGCCCGACCGTCTGAGTGTGCTGGAAGTGCTCAAGCACAAGCAGCTTGTGCTTCTGGAAGGAGCCGTGGAGCCTGTTCAGGCGCGTTTTGCCGGAAAAAAGGGAGCCTAAGATGGAATCAACCAGTGTTCTGCTCAAGCCCCTGCTGACGGAAAAAACGACCCTGCTCAAGGATGAGGCGCAGCAGGTGGCCTTTTATGTCCACCCCAAAGCCAATAAGATTGAGATCAAGCAGGCGGTGGAAAAGGCTTTTGACGTGAAAGTGGAAGCGGTCAACGTGGTGCGCCGCGCCCCCTCCGTGAGGGAGCGCCAGGGGCGCGTGGTGGGCCGCAAGCCCGGCTGGAAGAAAGCGTATGTGACGCTGCGCCAGGGCGATAAAATCGAGTTCTTCGAGGGAGTGTAATCATGGCTGTCCGCAAGCTGAAACCGACCTCCGCGGGGCGTCGTTTCCAGACGGTTTCCGACTTTGAGGAAATCACCCGGACGCGCCCTGAGAAGTCGCTCACCGAAGGTCTGCCCAAGAAGGCCGGCCGCAACAACCGGGGCCGCGTCACCAGTCGTCGTCGCGGCGGCGGCGTCAAGCGTCTTTACCGCATTATTGATTTCAAACGGAACAAGACCGGCATTGAAGCCACCGTGGCGCACATTGAATATGATCCCAACCGCACGGCCCGTATCGCGCTGCTGCACTATGCGGACGGCGAAAAGCGCTACATCCTCGCGCCCGTGGGGCTGAAGCAGGGCGATGTGGTGATGAGCGGCGTCAACGCGCGCAGTGGCGAATGCGCCGACATCAAACCCGGCAACGCCCTGGAAATGGCCCGCATTCCCGTGGGCACCGTGATCCACAATGTGGAGCTTTATCCCGGCAAGGGCGGTCAGTTGTGTCGCGCCGCCGGAACTTATGCCCAGCTTGTGGCCAAGGAGGGCAAATATGCCCTGTTGCGCCTGCCTTCCGGCGAAGTGCGCAAGGTGCTGGCCTCCTGCGTGGCCACTGTGGGCCAGGTGGGCAACATCCACCACGAAAACATCTCGCTGGGCAAAGCCGGTCGCAACCGCTGGCTGGGGCGTCGTCCCCAGGTGCGCGGCGTGGCCATGAACCCCATTGACCATCCGTTGGGCGGCGGCGAAGGCAGAAGCTCCGGCGGTCGTCATCCTGTGTCGCCGTGGGGCATGCCCGCCAAGGGGTACAAGACCCGCGACAAGAAGAAGGCCTCTTCCCGGCTGATCATCAAACGCCGCGGCCAGAAGTAGGAGTAGCTCATGCCGAGATCATTGAAAAAAGGGCCGTTCGTGGACGGTCATTTGATGAAAAAGGTCGACAACGCGGTGGCCAACAGCGACCGTCGCGTGCTCAAGACCTGGTCGCGCCGCTCGACCATCCTGCCGGAAATGGTGGGCCTGACCTTTGCGGTGCACAATGGCAAGAAGTTCGTGCCGGTGTTTGTCACCGAAAATATGGTGGGTCACAAGCTGGGCGAATTTTCGCCCACCCGCACCTTTCATGGGCACGCCGCCGACAAAAAGGCCAAGGCCGGCAAGAAGTAGGGTAATACTATGGAATCGAAAGCAATCGCGAAGTTCCAGCGCGTTTCGCCGCGCAAGACCCGGCTTGTGGCCAAGAACGTGCAGGGCCTTGGGGTTGAGGAGGCCATGAATCTTCTGCGCTTCACTCCCAACAAGCCCGCGGGCGTGCTCTTCGGCGTGCTCAAAAGCGCGCTGGCCAATGCCTCGCAGTTGGGCGGCGTGGACGTGGACGCCATGGTGGTGAAGGAAATTGTGGTCAACGAAGGCCCTTCCTGGAAGCGTTTCATGCCCCGTGCCCAGGGCCGGGCCAGCAAAATTCACAAGCGCACCAGCCACATCACCGTCATACTCGCAGAAGGGCAGGAATAGGCTATGGGTCAGAAAGTACATCCGTTCGGCTTCCGGCTTGGGTATAACAAGAACTGGCAATCCCGCTGGTTCAGCAAAAAGGAATACCCCGCCTTTGTCTACGAGGACAGCAAGATCCGCGCGTTCGTCAAAAAGCTCCTCTATCATGCGGGGCTTGCCAAGATTGAAATTGAACGCGCCGGCGGCAAAGTGCGCCTGATTCTTTCCACGGCCCGGCCCGGCATCGTCATCGGTCGCAAGGGCGTGGAAATTGAAAAACTGCGTGGAGACCTGCGCCAGAAGTTCGGACGCGAGTTCTCCCTGGAAGTAAATGAAATCCGCCGCCCCGAAGTGGACGCCCAGCTTGTGGCCGAGAACATCGCCCAGCAGTTGGAGCGCCGCGTGGCTTTCCGGCGCGCCATGAAGCGCACCGTGTCCATGGCGCGCAAGTTCGGCGGCGAGGGCATCAAGGTGACCTGCGCCGGTCGCCTGGCCGGGGCCGAAATCGCCCGTACCGAATGGTATCGCGACGGCCGCGTGCCCTTGCAGACCCTGCGCGCCGACATTGACTACGGCTTTGCCGAAGCGCGTACCACCTATGGCATCATTGGTGTCAAGGTGTGGATCTACAAGGGTGAAATCCTTGACAAAGAGGTTGAACAATAATGCTTGCGCCCAAGAAAGTTAAATTCCGCAAATGGCAGAAGGGCCGTCTGCGCGGGCTGGCTACGCGCGGCGCTTCCATTGCCTTCGGCGATATCGGCCTGAAGGCCGTGCAGCACGGACAGTTGTCCAGCCAGCAGATTGAGGCCGCCCGTATCGCCATGATGCGTCATATCAAGCGCGGCGGCAAAGTCTGGATTCGTGTTTTTCCGGATCGTCCGGTCACCGCCAAGCCTTTGGAAACCCGTCAGGGTTCGGGCAAGGGCGCTCCGGTGGGCTGGTGCGCTCCGGTCAAACCCGGCCGCGTGCTCTATGAAATCAAGGGCGTCAGCCTTGAACTGGCCCGCGAGGCTCTGACCCGCGCCGCGCACAAGCTGCCCGTCAAGACCGTGATCGTGGTGAGGGAGGGCTTCTGATGGCTGCCAGGAAAAAAAGCGACAAGGCCGCCCGCGACGCCGCCAAGGTTCTGCGCGAGATGAGCGCGGAAGAGTTGCGCGCCAAGCTGGTCGAACAGCGGCAGGAACTGATGAGCGCCCGCTTCAAGTACGCCACGGCGCAGCTTGAGAAAACTTCCGAGTTGAAAGCTATGCGGAAGCAGGTGGCGCGCATTGAGACCGTGTTGAACGAAAAGGAACAGAGGGCCTGAAAATGCAAGCTCTGGAAGAACGCAAGGGCAGAACGCTGACCGGCATTGTGGTGAGCGACAAGAACGACAAAACCATTGTCGTGCGCGTTGAGACCCTGGTCAAGCACCCTCTGCTTAAAAAGTATGTGAGGCGCCGCAAGAAGTTCACGGCTCATGATCCCATGAACGAATGCGGTATGGGCGACAAGGTCAAAATTGTGGAGTTCCGCCCCATGTCGCGCAACAAGCGCTGGCATCTGGTCTCCATCATTGAAAAAGCCGTGTAGGGTAGCGCCATGATCCAGGTAGAATCAACGCTTCAGGTGGCCGACAATTCCGGCGCCAAAAAGGTGGCCTGCATCAAGGTGCTGGGCGGTTCGCATCGTCGTTACGCCTCGGTGGGCGACATCATCATGGTTTCCGTCAAGGAGGCCATGCCTCACAGCAAGGTGAAGAAGGGCGACGTGATGAAAGCCGTTATCGTGCGCACCGCCAAGGAAGTGCGGCGTATGGACGGCAGCTACATCAAGTTCGACGGCAATGCCGCCGTGCTGCTCTCCAACCAGGGCGAACCGGTGGGCACGCGCATTTTCGGCCCTGTGGCCCGTGAGCTGCGCGCCCAGAACTTCATGAAAATTATTTCCCTTGCCCCGGAAGTGCTTTAGGAGATCGTCATGAAAACGTATCGCATCCGCAAGGACGACAAGGTGATGGTGATCACCGGCAAGGACGCGGGCAAGATCGGCAAGGTGCTCAAAATCCTGCGCAAGAAGGATCGCGTGCTGGTGGAGCAGGCCAATATGGTCAAGCGCCACTTGCGTTCCAACCCCTATGCCCAGCAGCCCGGCGGCATCGTGGAAAAGGAAATGCCCATCCATGTCTCCAACGTCATGGTGGTCTGCTCGGCGTGCGGCAAAGCCACCAAGGTGGGCTACAAGTACATTGAGTCCGAAGGCAAGCAAAAGAAAGTGCGCTTCTGCAAAAAGTGCAACGAAGTCATGGAATAAGGTGATACGATGACACGCCTTGAAAAGATATATAGGGAGAAAGTGGTTCCGGTGTTGCAGAAGGAGTTTAATTACACCTCCTCCATGCAGCTGCCCGGGATTGAAAAAATCTCTCTGAACATCGGCCTTGGCGCCGCCACCCAGAACAACAAGATCATGGAAGAAGCGGTGGCGGAACTGAGCGCCATTGCCGGCCAGAAAGCTGTGGTGACCCGCGCCAAGAAATCCATTGCCGCTTTCAAGCTGCGCGAAGGCATGCCCATCGGCGCCCGCGTGACCCTGCGCAAGGATCGCATGTGGGACTTCCTGGACAAGCTCATGAACTTTGCCCTGCCCCGGGTGCGCGACTTTCGCGGCATTCCGGATCGTGGTTTTGACGGTCGCGGCAATTTCACTCTGGGCATCAAGGAACACACCATCTTCCCCGAACTGGAAATTGATCGTGTGGAAAATCCCAAGGGCATGAACATTACCATTGTCACTTCGGCGGCCACAGACAAGGAAGGCAAGTTCCTTCTGAACCAGCTGGGCATGCCGTTCCGTAAATAGGAGTTTGTCGTATGTCCCGTACTTCGCTGGAAGTGAAGGCCAAACGTAAGCCCAAGTTCAGTGCGCGCGCATACAACCGTTGTCCGCTCTGTGGACGTTCCCGGGCCTTTTTGCGTCAGTTCGGCATCTGCCGTATCTGTTTCCGCAACATGGCCCTGCGCGGCGAGCTGCCCGGCGTGCGCAAGTCGAGCTGGTAACGCTTTTCCGGACGTGTGCGCGTCCGGACGGCGCGCTTCTGCGCGCCTGCGGGAAGTGACGGCATGGGGCCGTCAACCCCGTCTCTAACCTCTCAGGAGCTTTCGATGTTGACAGATCCCATTGCGGATATGCTGACCCGCATCCGCAACGCACATTTGGCCCTGCACAAGGAAGTGAATGTGCCGCGCTCGAAGATGAAGGAATCGTTAGCCGCCATCCTCAAGCAGGAAGGTTACGTCGAAGACGTGGCCGTGGCCGACAATATCATCACCATTACCCTCAAGTATCTGAAGGGCAAGCCCGTCATTTCGGGACTGAAGCGCGTGAGCACCCCGGGCCGCCGGGTGTATGTGAATTCGCGTCAGATTCCCAAGGTGCAGAACGGCCTCGGCATTTGCATTCTGTCCACGTCCAGCGGCGTGCTGGACGGCATGACCGCCCATGAGAAGAAAGTGGGCGGCGAACTTCTGTGTGAAATCTGGTAGGCGGTGCGTTATGTCTCGCATAGGTAAACTGCCCATTCCCGTTCCCAGTGGCGTTGAAGTCAGGATCGGAACGGATGTTGTGGAAGTGAAAGGCCCCAAAGGCTCGCTGAGTACGCCTGTCTGCTCTCTGCTCAAGTATGAGCTGGCTGACGGGCATGTGACATTGACCCGCCTCGAAGAAAGCCGTGAAAGCCGCTCGCAGCACGGTCTGCGTCGCACGTTGCTGGCCAACTGCATTGACGGCGTGACCAAAGGCTTTTCCAAGGCCCTGGAAGTTATCGGCGTGGGCTACCGCGTGGCCGTGAAAGGCAATCTCATTGAGCTGGCCGTTGGCTATTCCCACCCCGTTGTGGTTGAACTGCCCGCCGGCATCAAGGCCGCCGTGGAAGGCCAGGTGTTGACCATCAGCGGTCTGGACAAGGAACTGGTGGGCGAAATGGCCGCCAGAATTCGCCGTATCCGCAAGCCCGAACCTTACAAGGGCAAGGGCATCAAGTATGTGACCGAGACCATCCGCCGCAAGGTGGGCAAGTCCGGCGGCAAGAAGTAGGGGCTGCGTCATGAGTTACAGCAAGAATGAATCCCGTCAGCGCCGCAAGATCCGCATCCGCAAAAAGGTCAACGGCACGGCTGAACGTCCGCGTCTTGTGGTCTACAGATCCAACCTGCATATTTACGCCCAGATCGTGAATGATCTGGAAGGCGCGACCATGGTGTCCGTCTCCACCCTGAGCCTGTCCAAAACCGAACCCGGCCTGCACTGCAACAAGAGCGGCGCCGAACGCGTGGGCAAGGAAATCGCCCGCTTGGCCAAGGAAAAGAATATCAGCAAAGTGGTATTCGATCGCAACGGGTATATTTATCACGGTCGTGTCAAAGCCGTAGCCGACGGCGCCCGCGAAGGCGGCCTGGAGTTCTAATATGCGTCAGGATAGCTCGAACAATAGCGAAACCCAGCAGAACGAACTGGGCGAAATCGAAAAGATCGTCTCTCTCAACCGCGTGGCCAAAGTGGTCAAGGGCGGTCGCCGCTTCAGCTTCAGCGCTCTGGTGGTGGTGGGCGACGGCAAGGGCGGCGTGGGCTTTGGCCTGGGCAAGGCTCAGGAAGTGCCCGAAGCTCTGCGCAAGGCTACTGAGCGCGCGCGCAAAAATCGCGTGCGGGTGCCTCTGGTTGAAGGGACTCTGCCTTATGAGGTGCTGGGACGCTTCGGCGCCGGGCGCGTCATGCTCAAGCCCGCTTCCGAGGGTACCGGCATCATCGCCGGCGGCGCAGTGCGCGCCGTGATGGAGGCTGTGGGCGTGCGCGACGTGCTGGCCAAGGCCATCGGCACCAACAATCCGCATAACGTGCTTCGCGCCACCATGCAGGGCCTTGTTTCCCTGCGCAGCGCCGAAGATGTTTCGGCCCTGCGCGGCAAGAAGCTGGAAGCCCCGAGGAAGTAGCCATGACGGAAATCAAGGTCAAACTCATGCGTTCGCGCATCGGCACCACGCCGGCCCAGCGCAAACTGCTGGACTCCCTTGGCCTCAAGCGTCGCGAGATGGTCAAGACGTTCAAGGACACCCCGGCCATCCGGGGCATCATCGCCAAAGTTTCGCACCTTGTGGCCGTCGTGGACTAGCGGCCGCGCGAGGAGTATACTATGCAACTGCACAATCTCTTTCCTTTTCCGGAAGAGCGCAAGGCCCGCCGCAGGGTGGGTCGAGGCGGCGGTTCCGGGCTGGGCGGCACGTCCGGCAAGGGACACAAGGGCCAGAACGCCCGTTCCGGCGGCGGCGTGCGCCCCGGTTTTGAGGGCGGCCAGATGCCTTTGCAGCGCCGTCTGCCCAAGCACGGCTTTAAAAACGCGCTTTTCAAGGTGACGTATGATGTCATTAATCTGGACATGCTGATTCAGGCCTTTGAAGGCAAGGACAGCATCACTCTGGACGACATCTATGCCCGTGGTCTGGCCCGTATGGGCGCGCCGGTGAAAATTCTTTCCCGCGGCGAGCTGAAGGCCGCCCTCAAGGTGGAGGCTCACAAGTTCAGCCAGGCCGCGGCGGAGAAGATCCGTCAGGCCGGCGGCGAGGTGAACGAACTGCAAGCGGCCCCGGCGGCTGAATAGTCTCTGACCGTCCCGGCGGTCGGAACGGAATATTGCGGCGTCATAGCCCGCCGCGCGGCGGGCTATGACGTTTACGCGCATACAGCGCCCCCGGGCGCGCAAACGCAACGAGTTTCTCATGGCAGTAGGATCGGCAAACAATGCGGCGGGGCAGCCCGCTCTGGCCAAGCGTCTGGGCTGGACCTTCCTGATTTTGTGCTGCTACCGGATCGGCGTGCATGTGCCTGTGCCCGGCGTGGACGCCGCGGCCCTGGCTTCTTTTTTTGAAAGCATGTCCGGCACGCTGTTCAGCCTTTTTGACATGTTCTCGGGCGGTGGTCTGAGCAATGTCTCTGTGTTCGCCCTGGGCGTCATGCCGTACATCTCGGCCTCCATCATCATGCAGCTTTTGCAGGTGGTCAGCCCGGACATCAAGCGCATGGCCAAGGAAGAAGGGCAGGCGGGCCGCCGCAAGATTACCCAGTACACGCGCTACCTCACTGTCCTGATTACGCTGGTGCAGGGCCTGGGCATCGCCATCGGCCTTGAAAACATGACCAGCCCGGCGGGCACGCCCGTTGTGCTCAATGCCGGCTGGCACTTCCGTCTGGTGACTATGGCAACCTTCACCGCCGGTTCCGTGCTGGTCATGTGGCTGGGCGAGCAGATCACCGAGCGCGGCATCGGCAACGGCATTTCGCTGATCATTTTCTGCGGTATCGTGGTGGGCATTCCGCGCGGCATCATTCAGTCCGTGGCCCTGATTGAAGCCGGGGACATGAGCATTTTCATGGCGGTCGTCATTTTGGCTTTCATGGCCGCGGTGACGGTCTGCATTGTTTTTGTGGAACGGGCGCAGCGGCGTATTCCCATCAGTTACGCCAAGCGCCAGGTGGGGCGGAAGATGTTCGGCGGGCAGAACTCGCATCTGCCCCTGCGGCTGAACACGGCTGGCGTCATTCCTCCCATTTTTGCCTCTTCGCTGCTGTTTTTTCCGGCCACCATCGGGCAGTTTTCGACCAATGAGTATGTGAAGCAGGCGGCGGATCTCTTTTCGCCTCACGGCCTTTTGTATAATGTCATCTATGTGGCTCTTATGTTCTTCTTCTGTTATTTCTATACGGCCATCATCTTTGATCCCAAAGACATGTCCGAAAATCTGAAGAAGGCGGGGGGCTTCATTCCCGGCATTCGCCCTGGCGAAAAGACGCAGGAATATATTGATACGGTGCTCTCGCGGCTGACCCTTTCAGGTGCGGTGTATATTTCCATTGTCTGCCTGCTGCCCATGCTGCTGATCAGCAACTTCAACGTGCCGTTTTACTTCGGCGGCACCAGTCTGCTGATTCTTGTGGGCGTGGCCATGGATTTCATGAATCAGGTGGAATCGCACATGATCTCAAGCCAGTACCAGGGGCTGATGCAGAAAACGCGCAAGAGTGGCAAGGCATAGCGCGGGGCACGGGACAGTGGCATGAAAAAATATCACGGCGCATTCATCAAAAATGAGCGGGAGGTGGGCTGCCTGCGGGAAGCCAACCGCATGGTGGCCAACATTCTGGACGCCGTGGGCGATATGGTGACGCCCGGTCTGCCCACCATGCGCCTGGAAGAACTGGCGCGCGACATGTGCGCAGATTACAAGGTGAAACCGGCTTTTCTCGGTTATTGCGGCTATCCCTTCGCCATCTGCTGCTCGGTCAACGAGCAGGTGGTGCACGGTTTTCCCTCCGCGCGGCTGCTTCAGGAGGGGGATATCGTCAGCATTGACATGGGGGTGGTTTACGAAGGTTTTGTGGGTGACGCCGCTCGCACCTATCCTGTGGGACAGGTGAGCGACGAGGCCCGCCGCCTGATGCGGGTGACTGAGGAAAGTCTTTATGTGGGCATCGAGCAGGCGCGGGCCGGCAACGATGTTTACGCTATCGGCGGCGCTGTGCAGGAGTATGTGGAGGCTGCCGGTTTCAATGTGGTGCGTCGCTTCGTGGGCCACGGCGTGGGCGCAAAGATGCACGAAAAGCCGGAAGTGCCCAACTTCAGACCCGGCATGCATGGCTTGACTCTGCAGAACGGGATGGTCATCGCCATTGAACCCATGGTGACGGTCGGAACCTATGAAGTGGACATTCTGGATGACAAATGGACCGCTGTGACCCGTGACGGCCAATGGGCCGCGCACTTTGAGCACAGTGTGGCAATTACCCCGGAGGGGCCGAGAATCCTGAGTGTTTCGGATCGCGGCCTGAATCGGCACACAATTGATGGTTGACAGAAGAGGAAAAGACAGATAAACATGCCTGTTCCTGCCCCGAAATAGCCCGGGCCGTCAGGACGGGCCGTCATAACGGCCAAACGGCTATCAGTGGAGAGATGCAATGAAAGTCAGACCTTCCGTCAAGAAAATATGCCCCAAGTGCAAAGTGATCCGGCGCAAGGGAGTGCTTCGAGTTATCTGCGAAAACCCCCGGCACAAGCAGCGCCAGGGCTAGGGCAGGAGATATATTGTGGCGAGAATAGCAGGTGTTGATTTGCCGCGCGGCAAACGGGTGGACATTGCGCTTACCTACATTTACGGCATTGGCCGCACCACGGCCCTGAAGATCCTTGACTCCACCGGCGTCAACTGGGAGCGTAATATTGACGATCTCTCCGCTGACGAAGTGAACGAGATTCGCAAGGAACTCGAACAGAATTACAAGGTGGAAGGCGATCTGCGCCGCGAAGTTTCGAGCAATATCAAGCGGCTTATGGATATTGGCTGCTTCCGCGGGTTGCGCCATCGTCGCGGCCTGCCCGTGCGTGGTCAGCGCACCCATACCAACGCGCGCACCCGCAAGGGGCCGCGTCGCGGCGCTGTGGGCAAGAAAAAGTAGGCACGCTCATTCAGTCGTTTTTTAGCCAGATTGAGGGATAATCATGGCCAGACCCAAAAAAGCGGTCAAGAAAAAGGAAAAGAAGAACGTGCCTGTGGGTATTGCCCATATTCAGGCCTCGTTCAACAATACCATCATCACCTTTACAGATACGCGCGGCAATGCCATCTCCTGGGCTTCTTCGGGCCAGAGCGGTTTCAAGGGGTCGCGCAAGTCTACGCCCTTTGCCGCTCAGGTGGCCGCGGAAACTGCCGCCCGCAAGGCGCAGGACAATGGCATGCGGACCGTGGGCGTGTATGTAAAGGGTCCCGGTTCCGGTCGTGAGGCCGCCATGCGCGCCATTGCCGCCGTGGGCTTCCGGGTGGCTTTCATTCGTGATGTGACGCCCATTCCGCACAACGGCTGTCGGCCGCCCAAGCGCCGCCGCGTTTAGTTTCAGGCTGCCGCGAGCAGCGCCGTACAAACGAAGAGGACTCATTCATGGCCAAATATACCGAAGCCAAATGCCGCATGTGTCGTCGTGAGGGCTGCAAGCTCTTTCTGAAGGGGGACCGTTGCTTTACCGATAAGTGCGCTTATGATCGCCGTCCTTATGCGCCTGGTCAGCACGGTCGCGCGCGCAAAAAGGTCAGCGAATACGCGGTGCAGTTGCGGGAGAAGCAAAAGACCCGCCGCGCTTACGGCGTGCTGGAGCACCAGTTCCGCGGCTACTTTGAAAAGGCTGATATGCAGAAAGGCGTCACCGGCACCAATCTGCTGGTTATTCTGGAGCGGCGGCTGGATAATGTTGTCTACCGTCTGGGTTTTGCCAACTCCCGCAATCAGGCCCGCCAGCTGGTGCGTCATGGCATCTTTACGCTGAACGGACACAAAGTCACCATTCCCTCGCTGCAAGTGCGCGTGGGTGACACTCTGGAAGTGCCCGAAAAAAATCGCAAAATTCCTGTCCTGGCTGAAGCCCAGGCAGTGATCGCCCGTCGCGGTTGTCCCGGTTGGCTTGAAGCCGACGGCGCCGCTTTCAAGGGTACCGTAAAAGCCTTGCCGCAACGCGATGATATTCAGTTCCCCGTCAATGAGCAGTTGATTGTCGAACTTTACTCGAAATAAGCGGGGGGCGCATGCTTATTAAACAAGGCGAACGCCTTATTAATGCGCGCAACTGGTCGGAGCTCGTGAAGCCCGACCAGATTTTGCGTGAGGAAGAGACGGCCAGCGGCACGCACGGCAAGTTTATTTGCGAACCTTTGGAGCGGGGTTACGGCACCACCATTGGTAACGCCATGCGGCGCGTTCTTCTGGCCTCCCTGCAAGGGGCGGCCTTTGTCTCGGTGAACATCACCGGCGTGCAGCATGAGTTCACAACCATTCACGGCGTTTTGGAGGATGTGACTGACGTCATCCTCAACCTCAAGCAGGTTCGCCTGCGCATGGATACGGACGAACCCCAGCGGCTGACCCTGCGCGTGGACTGCAAAGGCCCCGTAACCGCCGCCCAGATTCAGACCAACCAGCATGTGGAGGTGCTTAACCCCGAGTTGCACATCGCCACCCTCACCGAGGATATTGAGCTGGAAATGGAGCTGGAAGCCCGCATGGGCAAGGGCTATGTGCCCGCCGACATGCATGAGGGGCTGTCCGAGGAAATCGGCCTGATCAAGCTGGACTCCAGTTTTTCGCCGGTGCGCAAGGTTGCCTATACGGTGGAGCAGGCCCGTGTGGGGCAGATGACCAACTATGACCGCCTGCTGCTGGAAGTCTGGACTGACGGTTCTCTCACGCCTGAAGACGCCATTGCCTACAGCGCCAAGATCATCAAGGACCAGATTTCGGTATTCATCAATTTTGATGAGCGCGTTTCCGGCGATATGCGTCTGGGCAGTAGCGACGGCGGCGAGGTGAATGAGCATCTCTTCAAGAGCATTGACGATCTTGAACTTTCGGTGCGCGCCACCAACTGCCTGCGCAGCGCCAATATTGCCCTTGTGGGCGAGCTGGTTCAGCGTTCCGAGGGCGAAATGCTCAAAACCAAGAATTTTGGTCGCAAGTCGCTGGATGAAATCAAAAGCGTTCTGTTGGACATGGGCCTTGACTTCGGTATGAAAGTCGATGCCTTTGACAAGAAATATCAGGAATGGAAAAGGAAGCAGCAAAATGAGGCATAGCAATTCCGGCAGGAAACTCTCGCGCACGCCCGCGCACCGTAAGGCCCTGTTGCACAATCTCGCCAAGGCGCTGCTGATCCACGGCAAAATCCGCACCACGGAGATGAAGGCCAAGGAATTGCGCCGGGTGGTGGAACCCCTGATCACTCTGGCCAAGCGTAACGATTTGCATTCCCGTCGTCTGGCCTACCGTGTGCTGAATGATCACGCCCTGGTCAAGCGCCTGTTTGATGAAATCGGTCCCTTGTTTGCCGGTGTGCCTGGCGGTTACACCCGTGTGCTCAAACTGGCCATGCCGCGCAAGGGCGACAATGCGCCCATGGCGATTATTGAACTGTCCCGCGTGGTTGAAAAGGCTTCTGACAAGCCCAAAGCTGAAGAAGCCAAGCAGGAAGAGAACGCCGCATAGATATCGCATTCATCCTTCAGCCTTGAGCTGGATGACGGCGATCATCAACGTGTTTTCGCGCCGGTCAGACTCTCGTCTGGTGCTGCAAACCATTTGAAAGATTACTGGTTTTTGTGAAGGGGGCCCCCAGGGCTCCCTTTTTTGTATGCAAGAAAACCTCCCGCTATGGCAATGAAGATTTGAAATTATATATAACCACAATTCTTGAACCAGCCTTGCGCATCGCTTGCGCTTGCCTGATCAAGCGCGGTTGCCATGCCTTTCTCAAGAAGCTCCCATTCCCTTATTTCCATTTCTCGCGGCACTTGTTTTACTTTGCTCCACATACTTTCTATGGGGTTTCAATCTGGACTGCAGGGAGGCAAATAATACAATCGAGTGCCGCATTTTTCGATATATTCCCTGCCCCCATAATCATGACCACAGCCAGCGCGAGCAGATCAGTTTATGTATAATTCCGCCTTGAGTTTTGCCATGCCACAGGAAGGCAGGCGCAAGAGAAAAGCCGCCCGAAGGCGGCTGGAAATGGACCCAATGGGAGAAGGGGTCAGAAGCCAAGCCAGCCAAAGCCTTTTGCCATGATGGCCGCGAGGGCGAGGGCAATACCGAACTGCCACTTGAGCAGGCGGAGCTCCGTTGCCCTGATTTCAGCTTTCACCCTTTCAATTTCAAGGCGCACACCCTGCATATCGTCCCTCGTGGCAAGCTCTCTGTTCCTGTTTTCCAATGCCTTTTGCAATGCGGCGTTCTGGGCTTCGGTTTGGTCCCGGATTATCTCGGCCTGCGCTTCGGCTTGGGGGCGGGTAAAGCCCGCGGCTTCAAGCTTCTTGGCGTATCCAAGGGTATCAAATGTCGTGGTGGTCATGCTTGGCCTCCTGTACAATTTGGAGATAACCATTTCCGGGCCAGGTGTCCACTCACAGGAGGAAACGCATGAGGCGCAAAGACCTTCTGTGCAGGCTCAAAGCGGCTGGCCTCCAGTGTGAGGAGGGCGACAACCATGCAAGAGTCTTGATGAACGGGAAACTGGTTGCTGCCGTTCCCCGTCATACGGAGGCCAACGGCCTTTCTGCCAAGAAAATCTTGACGGATGCGGGCTTGAATGAAAGGGAGCAAGGAGGGGGCCGCTTCCCCTCCGCCTGATTCACAATGTGGAGCTTGCCATATGCGTTGTTGCCACATGGCCTTTATTCCGGCGGCTTCCCTTTTGGCCGCTTTGCCGCTATGCTTTTTGTCATATGCGGTGGCGAGCGGCGACCGCATGCGGAACGAGCAAGGGAGAAAAGCGTCATGTCCATTCTGGTCTGTGGCGGAGCAGGGTATATCGGCTCCCATAATGTGCGCGCCCTGTTGGCGCGCGGAGAAGAGCCTGTCGTCATCGACAACTTTCTGACCGGCCACCGTCAGGCAGTGCCCGACGGGGTGCGCCTGTACCAGGGCGACATCCGCGATTCCGCGGCGCTGGACCGGATTTTTGCCGAGAACCGCATTGAGGCTGTGCTCCATTTCGCGGCCAGCTCCCTGGTGGGCGAAAGCATGGAAAAGCCGCTGCCCTATTTCAACAACAATGTTCACGGCATGCAGACGCTGCTGGAAGCCATGCTGCGCCACAATGTGGACAAGATTGTTTTTTCCTCCACGGCCGCCGTCTATGGCGAACCGGAGAGCGTGCCCATCAGCGAGGACGCCCCCACCAGACCCGCCAACCCGTATGGCGAGAGCAAACTGATGATGGAGCGCATCATGGACTGGGCCGGTCGGGCTTATGGCATGCGCTCCGTGATTCTGCGCTATTTCAACGTGGCCGGAGCATTGCCCGGCGGCGAGATCGGCGAGGACCACAGGCCTGAAAGCCATCTCATTCCTCTGATTCTTCAGGTTCCGCTGGGGCTGCGTCCGCATATCACCGTTTTCGGCGAGGATTATCCCACGCCTGATGGAACCTGCATTCGGGATTATCTGGATGTCATGGATCTGGCCGACGCCCATATGCGCGCTCTGGATCACCTGCGCAACGGTCGCGGGAGCGTGATCTGCAATCTGGGCAACGGACAGGGCTTTTCCGTCCGGGCCATGATCGAGGCGGCGCGGCGGGTTACGGGCCACGCCGTGCCCCTGCGCGTCGGCCCGCGCCGGGCCGGAGACCCCGCCCGGCTGGTGGCCTCGGCGGAGCGCGCGCGGCAAGTGCTGGGCTGGGAACCGAAGGTGGGCATTGAAGGCATCATCGCTTCGGCCTGGGAGTGGCACCGCACGCATCCCAGGGGCTTCAGCCTTTGAAAAATCCATGTTTTCCGCCACATTTTATATATGTATATTCCGGCGCGTGTCGGCGGTTTTTTCGCTGTTCTGGCTGCTTGTTCCGGTCATGCCGGTAATGACGGCCCTGGCCGCGCCCCACGAGGTGATCATGAATACAAAGAATCCCATGCCTCCGCTCAATGAGCGGGAGGCTGACGTTATACTGCGCAAAGCCACAGAGGCCCCGTACACGGGTCGTTATTTCAACCATCACGCGGCGGGCTCCTACCTCTGCCGCCAGTGCGGCATGCCGCTCTACCGTTCCGCGGACAAGTTTGAATCCGGCTGCGGCTGGCCCAGCTTTGACGACGCCGTGCCCGGCGCGGTGCGTCGCGTGCCCGATGCGGACGGACAGCGGGTGGAAATCCTCTGCGCGCATTGCGGCGGGCATCTGGGCCATGTGTTTGAGGGCGAGGGCTTTACGGCCAAAAACACCCGGCATTGCGTCAATTCCCTGTCCATGAGCTTTGTCCCGGCGGGCGGCGAGGAGGAAAAAGCGGCTTTCGAGCGCCGCGCCGACGGCAGCCCGGCGGAGTAACCTGTTTTTGCATGGCCGGAAGCTTCAGGTCCACAGGCGCGCCCATCCGGGCTTGCCAAAGCCGTGCTTGCGGCACAGCCATTGGCGCAGCCACCACGGGGTTTCGGGCATTTCCGTCCACGCCCGCGTGATGCGCAGGGCGGCGGCATCCATCTGGTTTTCGTAGCGCCGCAAAAAAGTGCGCGCCTGACGCTGCGAGCGACGGGCGCATTCTCGTGACGTCGCCAGACGCTGCAAGATTCCGGCTTTCGGCTTCCTGACTCCCAGCGTATTGCCTTCATGCTGCCGGTAATCCAGCAAAGGCTCGCTTATGCAGTGCGTAGCGCCAAAGCAGACGGCCACCAGCAGCAGCCACCAGTCATGCATGAAAATAGCGTCCGCGGGCGGCAGAGGCAGCGCCAGCCGCCGCAGGGCGGCATTGCCCAGGCAGGAACAGCCCAGCGCGTGGGACATGACCAGCGCTTGCCGCAAGTCATGGCCCCAGCCGGGCGACAGACCAAGGCCGCGCAGGAAGGAGGCGCACAGCGGGCGGCCCTGGGCGTCCACACAGCGCGCGTCGGCACAGACCAGGAGGGGCCTGCCCGTGCCGCAGCGGCGTTCCAGCTGGCGCATGGCCTGCATGGATCTGGCCAGCTTGTGCGGATACCAGATGTCATCCTGATCGCAGAGGGCAAAATAGCCGGCCCTGTTTTCATGCTCGCTCAGCTCCAGCAGGCGGCTCACATTGCCCACAACGCCAACATGCGGGCCCGTATGCAGGACAATGTTGCGATGCCGGGCCGCGCAGGTCTGGGCCAGACGCCAGGTGCCGTCGTCAGAAGCGTCATCATGGACAAGGATGCGCACGCTCACGCCATGCTGGGTCAGGAGCGAAGCCAGCTGCGCCTGCAAAAAGCGCTCCCCGTTCCATGTGGGCAGCAGAATGTCTATGCGCGGTCTTTCGTGGTTCATACAAGGCCCGAGGTCGGAGCGGTCTTTGCTCAGGCAAGGCGGTTTTCGGCCAGTTCCGCCGCATCCAGAAAGGGGGCCATGTCGTCCAGCGCCGGAGAGACCATGGTTCCGTCCGGCAACGCGCGGGAGGCCAGCTTGGGCGTGAATTGCTGCGCCGGGTCCAGCATGATTTCATAAAAGGCCGGTCCGCCCTGGTCGAGGCAGCCGGGCAGCAGGCGGTCCAGTTCCGCATGGGAGGCAATGCGCCTGCCCGCAAAGCCCAGGGCTTCGGCCAGCTTCATGAAATCGGGCAGAGGCACGCCATTTTCCGGTCCCGTGCCGAACATATTGTCCGCAAAATAGGCGGATTGGGTCATGCGGATGGACAGATAGCCCTGGTTGTTGAGCAAAAAGATGACAATGGGCAGGCGCTGGCCGATGATGGTCTGCAATTCCTGCAAGTTCATCATGATGCTGCCGTCGCCGGCCAGACAGACGAGCCGCCGCGCCTTGCCGCTGAGGGCCGCGCCAATGGCGGCGGGCAGGTCATAGCCCATGGAGGCGTCGCCTGAATTGGAGAAAAGGCGCACCCCCTGCCGCATGCGCCCCGCCTGGGCGCTGACCACGGCGGCGGTGGCGTTGGCCGCCACTACGGCGTCGCCCTGGCGCAATTGGCGGAAAAGGCGGTCCATAAAGTAGTAGGGATTGACCAGGGGCGAGGTCATCTGGTTTTTTTGCAGCGCAGGATAGCGGGCCACCCTTTGGCCGCACCAGGCCAGCCATTCCCTGTGCTCCGGCAGGGGCCGCCAGCCGGCGGCGGCTTCATGCAGCAGGGGCAGGAAATCCCGCAGATCAGCCTGCAAGGCCAGGTCATTGCGCAGGGTGGGCTTGGCAAGCTCGGCGCTGTCCGCATCCACATGCGCTTTCCAGGCGCGGGGCGCAAAGGCTTCCCAGTTGTAGCTGATCTGGCGGATGTTGCAGCGGCAGCCGAGAATGAGCAGAAAGTCCGCATTCTGCACCGTGAAGTTGCCCGCCCGGTCGCCCACTGTGCCGGGGCGGCCCGCATAGCAGGGGTGGTCGTCAGGCACCAGGTCATAGGCGTTCCAGCCGCCCACCAGGGGAACGCCCAGCCGTTCGCCCAGGGCGCGGAATTCTTCCTCCAGGCCGCAGATGTGCAGGCCTGTGCCGCCCATGATTACCGGCCGTCGGCTTGCGCGCAGGCGCTCCAGAATGGCGGCCGCCGCACGGCGTATGACATCCCTGCCGGCCAGGGTAAAGTCCGCCAGACTGTTGCGGGCAAGATCAGGGTCGCCCCGCAGTTCAAGCAGATCCTGCGGGTTGGCGGCATTCCAGTCATACAGGCGCTCTGCGTCCACCTGCGCGCCCTGTATGTCCATGGGCACGTCAATCCAGACCGGGCCGGGCCTGCCGCTGCATGCCACATGCACGGCCTTGGCCGCCACTTCCCGCACGCGGCGCGGGTTTTGCAATTCCACCGCGTACTTGGTCACTGCGCGGGCCATAGGCAGAATGTCGGCCTCCTGGTCCCCCAACTGGCGCAGGGGCGGGGCAAAATTGCGCAGCATGGTGTCGCGCTTGATCTGGCCGGAAACGACAATCATGGGGATGGAGTCCACATAGGCCCCGTAAACGCCGTTGAGCGCATTGATGCCCCCCGGCCCGGTGGTCACGTTGACGATGGCGGGCTTGCCCGCAAGGCGGGCATAGCCCTCGGCGGCCATGGCGCAGGCCTGCTCATGGTGATTGTGGCAGATGCGCAGCCGGTCGCGGCGGCGGCCAAAGGCGTCGTTGAGGTGCATGGCGCCGCCGCCAGTCACCAGAAAAACCTGCTCAAGGCCATGTCGTACAAGCTCGTCCACCAGAATGTCAGCAACACGTTTCATGCCAGTTGTCTTCCTTCTGTCCTGCCGTGGCAGATATAGTGGTAAAAGGGATTCATGCCGTCCTTGAGCACATCGGGATTGGCGCGCCCATAGGCGCGAGTGGAAAACCACGGGGCCGGGTCGCGGCCTTCGCGCGCGCCGCAGCGCACATAGTGCAGTATTGGATCAACCCCTGCCCGCGCCACGTCGGCATTGCGCTCAAGATACCAGGGAATATTGAACAGGCCGGACTGTCGTATGGCGTATGCCTGTCGCGCGTGCGCCGAAAAGAGCGAGGCGCAGCAGGCCCGCAGTTGGGAAAGTATGACGCCCGCGCCCGCGGGCGTTGCGGCCATGCAGGCTCTCTCTCTCTCTCTCTCTCTCTCTCTCTCTCCGCTTCTTTGTTAAGTTTGTTTTGCATACGTACTGTAGTTGCAATACTTATTGTATAGCCTTGATGCAGTTGCTTCAGAAGTTCAAATGATTCCTGCTCCATATGCTCCATGGACGGCAGCAGTGGTTTCGCGGGGCTGGCCTGCGCCGCTCCGGGCCAGTGCCGCGCAAGAATGGCGTGCGCTTTTTCCGACAGGCGGTTGAAAATATCGTGCTGTATCCGCGGCGGCAGGTCGTGGTTGGGAATAGCCGCCAGTTCCTTGCCGCGCGCCAGGCTTGCGTCATACCAGTGCGGGTCTTGCAGTAACTGGCCCTGCCTGCCAATGGCTTGTCTGGCTTCGTCATCCAGATTGAAAAAACACGGGGGCAGCAGAGTGCAGCGGAAATCCCTCCATGCGGACAAGTCCATAGCCAGAATTTCATTGCGCACAACCGCCCATTCCGCAAAGCTGAAAGGCAGGAAGGAAAGCTGATATAAAAACATGCTGGCCGCGTCTGGCGGCGTAATATTGCTATTTTTCACACTGGCTCTGGAATAATCAAAATCCGCATGGATGGTTTTCAAAAATACGTCGATTATATTGCCATCTTTTTTGATTTTATCATAATTCACAAAAATGCAGTTTTCCTGTCCGAAAAAGTTAATATATTCTTCAACTCGCGCAAGTATCTGAAAGTTTCTATGCAGATGAAGTATAAATATGCCTTGGCGCAATCCCTCCTTGATGACTTGTTTCTTTAAGGAAACGAAAAAATCGAAAATATTTCTGAAAAAGCAGATGATTTTTATCTGAAAGTGATTGCGGAAAATGGATAAATTGGCCGGCGGGTCATAAGGCAGACTTTCCGCGCTCAATATATTTATCTTGCATTTCGCGGCCAGCAGTTGGTCAAGATAGGCTTTTTGATATGCGGTCCAGGGTATTGCGTCATGACGTAACAGTGAATCCGTCGCGCTCAGGCTGAGATGCCCCTGATGGCCTGCCAGCATGGGCCCCAGAAGAGGCGCGGGGTAGAATATGCCTGATTTTTCAAGCTCGGCTTTATGGGTATAGAAAAAATCTTGTAATGCTGTTGTCCCTGTCTTGGGAAAACCGATATGGATATATAATTGAGGCTTCATTCAGATATCTCCCTTGTTTGCGAATATTGTCTATGGCTATGTTTATCGCTTTGATGCAGGCTTTTTTCATGCCAGTTGTCTGCCTTCTGCTTTGCCGTGGCAGATATAGTGATAAAAGGGATTCAGGCCGTCCTTGAGCACATCGGGATTGGCGCGCCCATAGGCGCGAGTGGAAAACCACGGGGCCGGGTCGCGGCCTTCGCGCGCGCCGTAGCGCACATAGTGCCATACCGGGTCAATGGCCGCCCGCGCCACGTCGGCATTGCGCTCAAGATACCAGGGAATATTGAACAGGCCGGACTGTCGTATGGCGTATGCCTGTCGCGCGTGCGCCGAAAAGAGCGAGGCGCAGCAGGCCCGCAGTTGGGAAAGTATGACGCCAGCGCCCGCAGGCGTTGCGGCCATGCAGGCTCTCTCTCTCTCTCTCTCTCTCTCTCTCTCTCTCTCTGCTTCTTTGTTAAGTTTATTTTGCAGATGAAGTACATTTCCAATACTTATAGTATAGCCTTGATGCAGTTTTTTCAGAAGTTCAAATGCGTCCTGCCCCATGTGCTCCATGGACGGCAGCAGCGGTTTCGCGGGGTTGACCTGCGCCGCCCCGGGCCAGTGCCGCGCAAGAATGGCGCGCGCTTTTTCCGACAGGCGGTTGAAAATATCATGCTGTATCCGCGGCGGCAGGTCGTGGTTGGGAATGGCCGCCAACTCCTCGCCGCGCTTCAGGGTTGCGTCATACCAGTGCGGGTCTTGCAGCAATTGGCCTTGCCTGCCAATGGCTTGCCTGGCTTCGTCATCCAGATTGAAAACCCACGCGGGCAGCAGAGTGCAGCGGAAGTCCCTCCACGCGGACAAATCCATAGCCAGAATTTCATTGCGCACAACCGCCCATTCCGCGAAACTGAAAGGCAGGAAGGAAAGCTGATATAAAAACATGTTGGCCGCGTCTGGCGGCGTTACATTGTCATTTTCCACGCGGTATCTGGAATAATCAAAATCCGCATGGATAGTCTTGAAAAATGCGTCGATTATATTGCCATCCTTTTTGATTTTATCAAAATTCAGGAAAATGCAGTTTTCCAGGCCGAAAAAGTTAATATATTCTTCAACACGCGCCAGTATATGGAAGTTTCTATAGAGATAATATGTAAATATATCCTGGCGTAATCCTTCCTTAATTACCTGCTTATTTCCGGACACGATAAAATCGAAAATATTTCTGAAAAAGCAGATGATTTTTATCTGAAAATCATTGCGGAAAGTGGATAAATTGGCCGGCGCGTCATAAGGCAGCACTTCCGCGCTCAATATATGTATCTTGCATTTCGCGGCCAGCAATTGGTCAAGATAGGCTTTTTGATATGCGGTCCAGGGGACTATGTCATGGCGTAATGGCGAATCATTTTCGCCAAGGCTGCAGTGCCCCTGATGGCCTGCCAGCATGGGTCCCAGAAGAGGCGTGGGGTAGAATATGCCTGCTTTTTCAAGCTCGGCTTTATGGGCGCAAAAAAATTTCTGTATTGTGGATGTGCCTGTTTTGGGAAAACCGATATGGATATATAATTGAGGCTTCATTCAGATCTCTCCCTTGTTTGCGAATATTGTCCATGACTATGTTTATCGCTTTGATGCAGACTCTTTTCATATGCCGCCAGAACGGTTTCCGCTGTTCCCTGCATGACAATGCGGCCTTGATGCAGCCAGACAATGCTGTCGCACTTTCTGACAGTGCTCAGACGATGGGCAATGATCACGCAGGTTATCTGGCTGGACAGCTTGTCAATGGTCTGCTGGATGCTGTCCTCATTGCTCTGGTCCAGAGAGCTGGTGGCCTCGTCAAAAATGAGCAGTTGCGGTCGCGCGTACAGGGCGCGCGCAATGGCCACGCGCTGGGCCTGCCCGCCGGAAAGCAGCACGCCGTTTTCGCCCACAGGCCGGCGCAGCCCGGCGGGGTGGGTATGCGCAAAATCAATGGCCGCCAGAGCGCAGGCCTCGCGCACGCGTTGTTCATCCCAGGGTTTGCCCCACTGGCTGAAGGCGATGTTTTCCGCCAGAGTGCCGGCGAACAGAAAGGGATTTTGCGGCACATATCCTATGCTTCGGGTAAAAGCCGCCGCCTGGGCCGGCGCAAGCGGGCGTCCATCCACCAGAAGCTGCCCCGCGCTGACGGGCAGAAGGCCGCTCAGAATGCCCGCCAGTGTGCTTTTGCCCGCTCCGGAAAGCCCGATAAGGCCGACTTTCCGCCCTTTGCGCAGGGTCAGCGTAATATCGCTCAGGCTGTCTTTTGGGGCTCCCGCATAGCGGTACGACACGCCCCGCAGCTCAATCTGGCGTGTAAAGGCGAAATCCGCGGCCGGGGGCGGCGGCAGGCTGCGGCTGCCGCTTCGCAGGCTTTCAAGCAGGCTCAGCACGGCCTCGGCCTTGGGGCGCAAGGTGCGCACGCTGATGTACAGGCTGACGATGCGATTGCAGAAGGGCAACACGCGCCAGGCCGTGAGCAGCAGCAGGGTCAGGGCCGCGGTGATGCGCTGGACATCCGCGCGCTGCACATGAACCATGAAGGCGATGGCCCCCACCACCACCACAAAGCCCGTGGCTTCCAGCACCCAGGTGGGCATGGTGGAAACAATGTTGCTGTAGACCCTGGCCTGACGGCCTTGCAGGGCGGCATGCGACAGGCCCTGCAAAAAGGCCCGCTGCTGTCCGTACAGCAGCACCTCGCGTATGCCCTTGGCGGCGCAGAGCAGGGTTGTGCTTTCCCTGTGTTCGCTTCCGGCCAGGGTTTTGGCGCTTTTATCCACATTTCTGCGCACCGAGGCATACAATATGGCCCCAATGACGCCGGTGACGCCCAGCACCAGGGTGGTCAGCGCCGGCTCCTGCCCCACCAGGCTCAGAAAGAGGATGAGGATGGTAAAGGCGCAGGCGTAAATATTCAGCATATGCGTCAGCATGAGCGCAAGATTGCCGCGCCACATCATGCGCTGATACATGCTGTCGCTGGCCGCGGAGAGATGCCAGGCATAATTCTGGTACAGATAGCGCTGCATGATTTCCATGCCCACAAAGAGGGAGATATCCTCACCCAGCAGGGCAATGCCGCGCGCCGCAAGATAATTGACCAGATTTTTCGCCACACAGACGGCAATGAGCACCATGCCTGCCAGCAACAGCAGGTTGTATGTATTCTGCGCCCAGCCCCCAAGAGCGGGAAACAGCCAGAACAGGCCCTGATAAAAGGGGCTTGCGCGCAGGCCCACGCTGTCGGAGAGGGCCATTGCCATGCTGGTCAGGGTGAGAATAAAGCCCAGTTCCAGCAGGCTTTGCGCCAGCAAAAGCAGGAACACCAGGGCGGAGCGGATGCGCAGGCGCGCGTCAAGCAGGCGCATGACGCGGAAAAGCTCGGCAAAGAGGATCAGCATGTTGATGCGCACAGGGCGAACACCTCAGACAAATACGCCGTCTTCAAGCGTGTAAACGGTGTGGCAGTAACGCGCCATGCCCGAATCATGCGTTACCATGACAATAGCCACATTATCCCGCTGGCAGATGTGGCGGAAACTTTCCATGAGGGCGCGGCTGTTGGCGTTGTCCAGAGCGCCTGTGGGCTCGTCGGCCAGTACAATGCGCGGTTTGTTGACCAGCGCCCTGGCAATGGCCACGCGCTGCTGCTCCCCGCCTGAAAGGCTGTTGCCCCAGGCGGACATTTTGTGACCAAGACCCACCGCGGCAAGAGCTGCCTCCACAAGCCCCCGGCGCTGCGGGCGGGGCACGGCGCGGCAGGCCAGGGGAAATTCGATGTTTTCATATACAGTGGTGTGCGAGAAAATATTGTTGCTTTGCAGGATAAAGCCCACATGGTCGCGGCGAAACATGGTGGCTTCGTCCGCCGCGAGGGCCAGCACATCCGTGCCGAGCATGCGCAGGCTGCCGCTGTCAGGAGAGTGCAGCAGGCCCAGCAGATGCAGCAGGGTGGACTTGCCGCAGCCCGAAGGGCCCATGACGGCCACAAATTCCCCTGGCGTCACGGTCAGATCCACGCCTTTGAGCACCTGGCCCATGCCGGCATAGGATTTTTTGAGCTGTCGGGCTGTGATGACATGCTTCATAGCTGTAGTCCGTCATTCAAAGCGCAGGGCATCCACCACATCCATTTTGCTGGCGCGGGACGCGGGGTACAGGCCGCCGGCAACGCCCAGGCAGGCCGAAAACAGCAGGCTTGCCGCTGAACACATGAGCATCTGCCCCACAGGGAAGGGACAGCCCAGAAAGAACACGCCCACCAGTACCGCCAGCAGGCCCAGCAGCAGCCCGGCTATCCCGCCCAGCAGGGCCTTGAACAGAGCCTCGGCCAGAAACTGGGCCATGATGTCGCGGTTGGTCGCGCCCATGGTTTTTTCCAGTCCTATCTCGTGGGTGCGCCCCCGCACGGCCGAAAACGTGCCCGACCAGATGCCAAAGCCCCCCAGCAGCAGGGAAAGGCCGATGGACAGCCAGAGAAGGGCGGACAGCCAGAAAAAGGTGTCTGCGATGCGCTGAAACTGCTGTTCCGCAAAGCGGGCCACCACATGGGGCGCGGTCTGCCTGCTGCGGATGCAGGCGGTTATGTCCGCGGCCAGTTGCGGGATTTTTCCCCAGGAGGCGGCCAGCACATAGATGCGGTCCAGGGCGGGCTGGTCATTGAGCATGCGTTGCAGGGTGGTGGTATAGGGCGCAAAGGCGTAGCCCGTGGCGTCGCCCATCAGCACGCCGTTGAGCACGCCCACCACCGGGGCGGTGTCGTTGCGGCTCATGTATATCTGCCGGCCCAGAGCCTTTTGCGGCGAGCCGAAGATTTCCACCGCCGCCTGATAGCCGAGCAGCGCCACTCTGGCGTGGCTGCGCACTTCCTCCGCCGTGATGTTGCGGCCGGCCACAATATCCAGATAGTTCACGGCCGCGTAGTATTCATCAATACCCACAAGGCGCAGGGGATACTGGTATTTGCCCACGGTCTGATTATAGGTGGGCGACCAGCTGGCGCTGGCGCTGACCAGCCTGACGTTTTCAAGCTTGCGCAGCGCGCGCACGGAATCTTCTGTAAAATAGTGGCGCTCGCTGCCGGGGTAGCGCAGATCATCCATGACCACCCGGATGATATTGACGCCCCCCATGAGCAGAAAATCCTGATTCAGCTTGTGGCGGATTTCCTGACCCAGCACGCCCAGCGCGATGAAGGCCGCAATGCCGAACGCAATGGACAGCGTGACGGCCCACGGTCTGGTGCGCACCACCTGGCGTAAACTGATGCGCGCTATATCACCGGCTTCAATCATGCGGATGCCATTGTTGCAGCAACCATCGGGCGATGCTGGGCTTATTGAACCGTTATATGGGCCTGAACCTTGTAGCCCGGTCGGATAACATTATCCGTATTTTCAATATCAATGGTGATGGTGTAAAAGGATGGCATGGCTATGGCCATGTCATTGGCCGCCCAGGACAGGGAAACAATGCGTCCGGTAAAGCGGCGGTTGTCCAGATTGGGCACTTCAACGCTGATAGTGTCCCCCTTGCGCAGCCTGCCCACTTCTGACTCATGTACCTGCACTTCGGCCTGAATGGGGTTCAGGGCGGCAATGGTCAGAGCCGCCGCGTGCGGGCCCAGAAAGCCGCCGGGCCGCGCCGCGCCGGCCAGCCAGATGACTGTGCCGGGCATGGGCGCGGGCAGCACAAACCGGGCGGGCAGCGGGTCGCCGCGTTTGAGGGCGCTGCCGAAATAGCTGTTCAGCTCCGCCAGCAAAAGGTCATATTCCCGCTCATGGGCTTTGAGCTGCGCCTGCAACTGGGTTTTACGGGCCGCAAGGGTTCTGAGGGCGGAGGCGCTGCGCTGGCTCTCCACCTGCGGGGCAAGGCCCTGCGCGGTCAGTTGCCGGTCACGCTGCCAGGCGTTGCGGGCGTTGAGACTTTCCTGCTCAAGGGCGGCGAGCTGCTGCCGCGCCGCAAGCAAGGCGCCCTGCTTGCCGGAAAGTTGTGACTGGCAGGCGCGGGCATCCTGCGGCAGCAGAGAGTAGCGCAGCAGGGGAGTGTTTTTTTCCACCACTGTGCCCACGGAAACCAGGGTTTCTTCCACCACCATGCCAAAGGGCACACTGACCGCGCGCGTAATCTGGGCCAGAGCCTTGCCCTGAAAGCTCAACTGCCCGGAGGCCGCAGCGGCCCCGCGCGAAATCGCCGGCCAGAGCAGGGCAAGCCACAGCAGGCAGACAAGATATTTCGGCATTTATTTCTCCTGCACAGGGGCGGATTCAAGAAAACGGTTCTGCAAGGTCTGGGTCAGGTCCATACAGGCCAGCACATTCTGCCTGACGGCGGCCTGCGCATTGACGCGGGCCATGCGCGCCTCCTGCATGGCCTGCTGCGCCTGGGCAAACTCCGGCAGCCCCAGGCCGCCCCTTTCGTAAAAAATCGTCACAGCCTGAAGGCGTCTGGCCGCGCTTTGCTCCGCGTGTTGGCGCTGGCGCAGGCGCGCCCTGCTCAGGCTGAGCTGTTCCTGCGCCGCAAACCAGCGCTGCTGGTATTCCTGCCGGCGGATGACTTCATCCAGCCTGCTTTGGCGTTTGCGCGCCCGGGCCTGCTGCGCGTCGCGGTAGCGTCGCCCCCAATCCAGCACGGGGAAGTTCAGGGTGACATGAAGAAACTGGTCCGTCTGCGCGTTGGCCGCCTGCGCCTGTCCGTTGGGCGGGCTTTCGTTGACCACAAAGGAGATATTGGGCACATACTGGGCCCAGGCCAGCATGATGCCGGCATCGTGCAGGCGTACCTGCTGGGCAAGCAGATAACGCTCCGTACTTTCTTCCCAGCAGCGCTCCCAGGACAGGGCGGCGGGGTCAAAGTCCTGAATCTCCCTGGCTATGCTGGCCGTATCCACATGCAGTTGCTGGGTTCTGTCCAGGCCCACAAGGCTTTTCAACTGGTTGCGCAGGTGCGTCAGCTCCATGCGGGCCGCGTCCGCCTGCAAGGCCAGGTCGCGCGCCATATCCTCGCGTATGTCCGGCCCGGACCAGATGTCCGTCTTGTATTGTCCGGACGTGACTGCGTAATTTTTCTGTTTTCTGGCAATGTCCAGGCTGTGTTCAAGCGCGTCCAGACTTTCCCGCCTGGCCTCAATCTGAACAAGCAGGCTGGCAATCTGCATAATGCACTTGCCCATGACCTGCTTGTGCGTGGCAATGGCAATGGACATCAGCTCCTTTTGAGCCTGAACGTCAAAATAGGTGGCCACGGGATTATTGAAAAAACCGCTGTAGGAAATCTGATATTTTGTATTTCCGTAATCTTCCTGATGAGGCAGGTTACGGTTGTACTGCGTGAGGTTGCTGGTGACGATGGCCATCAGGTGCACTTCGGGCAGGGCCTTCCAGCGGGCGCTGCTCAGGGTGGTCTGCTGAATGTCAAGGTTGATGGCGCTGCGCGCCAGCGCGGGGGATTGCTGCACGGCAAGATACACCAGGTCGCGGAAGCTGAACTTTTTGTCAGCGGCATAGAGGCTCCCCGCCGCCGGTGCGGGGGCCTGCCTGTCCTCGGCCAGCCAGTCCTTGCGCGGCAGGTCCGGCAGCGGCCGGGGGGCCTGCCCGCCGCACGCGCTCACAAGCGCTGCCAGAGCCATGAACAGGATGATGTTTGCCAGGTATGTGCGCATATAGCCCCTTTCCATGTGAAAACGCCTAAAATGCCGTGAGTACGGCGCCCTGAAATCCGCTTTGCGCAATCTCGCGTTTGATTTCCTCTGCATACAGTACGGATGTTATCAGGACTGTAGCCCTGGAAAATTCCTTTTTCGCAAGAATATCCGCTGTAACAAAAGGAATGCCGTTCCATGTCTGGCCTTTTCCGCCCCGGTCTCTGTCAATAATGGCGGCAATGGGTTCAGGAAAATCTGGTTTTAAGACTATTCTTCGCAGATACGCGCCAAATCCCCACAGGATAATGGGAGGCGTGAGGCCGGCATACGACATTCTGGCCTCAAGGCTTTTGGACTGTTCGATATAGGCCGCAATGTCCTGCGCGTATGTATGGTCACAGGACAATGCCGACAGGCTTGCCGGCGCGCACTTTTTAAATACGAAGGCTATATTGTTGGAATATTCATGCCAGACATCCTCAAATCCATGTAAAAGAAATACATTTTTTAATGCGGCAGGTGTAAAGTGGTTAATATGCTCCCTGTCAAAATAGTAGAATGGCGCTTTATGACCTTTGATATATGCGGCGGCATTGGGAACTTCAATATAGCACATGGCTTTCTCTCTCAGTACGCAATTCATTTTTTCAATGAATGAATGCAAATCATATATATGTTCCATAACATGAGTGCAGAAAACAAAATCAAATCTGATTTTTCTTTCAATAAGGTCATCAACAGCGCCAAAAAATTGTATGCCATCCTGTTCTTTAATAAGACGCATGGACGGTTCAACAGCATATAATCTCTCTCTCTCTCTCTCTCTCTCTCTCTCTCTCTCTCTCTCTCTCATTGGCGATATGGCGGAGGAGTCCCCCCTTGCCAGCTCCTATATCCAATAAATAAGACGTGTCCCGAATATGCTGTCTGCATGCGGAAAAAACGCGGTTGTAGCGTTCACACTCAGCTTCTGACAGACTGCCGCTTCCACATGTGCCCGGATGCTGATATTTGATGGTATTGGCATAATAGGCGTCAAAGTCCTCCTGGCAGGCCGCCATATCGTCAAAACAAAATCCGCACCGTGTACAGGACGCCACATGAAAATCTGGCGGCAAGTTTTCGTCCGCGACAGGGGCCAAATATATCTGGCATAAGCTTTGTTTTTCCGTACACCCGCAGACAGGGCAATCTCTTGATATTTCAGAACTTATGCCGCGCTTGTCGCCAGTTGCAAGGGCATTCATTGCAAATTCCTCCCCTCAAGGATGCCATAACGCAAATAATGGAAAAACGGGTTTATAGTTACGTCAGGGTGCGCTTTCAGATAGGCATTTGTATCAAACCAGTTGTTGGGATTTTTGCCTTCCTTCCAGCCAGAAAGGCAATAATGTTCAATGCCGTCAACCGCGTCATTGCACATGCCGCTGTCAAGTTGCGATTGATAAAATTGATTATCAAACAGCAGTGAGTTTCTGATATACTGCTGCATATACTTTTGAGGAAACAGGAAAGAGCCGATTTTTTCCGTAATTTTTTCATAGATATTATAGAGATAGCTCTCTCTCTCTCTCTCTCTCTCTCTCTCTCTCTCTCTCTCTTGGCGTTTTTGAATCTGGCAATTATACGATTCTGCGCTTCATGTAATGCGGAGTTTATCCTGCTGTTTATCTTTTCATCTGATTCTATCAGCGTATAGGCGTCATCCAGTGCTTTGGACTGATTGAGCTTTGCAAATTCTTTTCTGATGTCATCAGAATACTTTTTAAATTTGGGGTCAGAGGTATTGTCGTCAGTCTGGATATGGATACTCATATCGGCATATTTTTTGAGCAAATACCACATCCTTGCGCCAAAAGTGACAAATTTATATGGCGTTTCGCGATCTCCATAGGGAAATTCCGGGCAAATATATACCTTGTCGGGCCTCAGGGCCGTCATAAAGAACACGAAGCCAAAGAGGTCGTCTTCATTGCAGTTGTCTTCCGTAATGATATATTTAAGCCAAAGCCTGTGCGTGCCTGTTTTGCGATATCGCACGAGGGTATCTGCAACTTTCCACATGGCAGGCGCGCCCCGCACTTCTGCAAATGTGGTAGGCGTGCCCGCATCCAGCGACACGGTAATAAATATTTTATCATCTCTCAGAAGCTCAGCCGCCTTTGCATCATACTTTACGCAGTTGCTGAAAACGCAGACGTCGCCTATTTTGCGCACCGCATCGCAAAAATCCATATATCCTTTGATAATGGAGGGTTCTCCACCATTAATGGCAAACCATGGGCGTCCAATCACCTTGTCTTTGTCGGCAAATTCCTGAAAAGCCTGTAACATTGCGTCAGTTGAATATTGTGGCGGCACCATGCTGTTTTCTTGTGCGAGTACACAATATTTGCATCTCAGGTTGCATTTGGTAAAGTTACGAGTACAGAGATAAACCCCCGTACCGCCAAGCGAATCAAAAGATACATTTTTATAGGATGTTTTATATACCGCGGAGCATGTCAAGCAGTCGCCAGCTCTTTTGTCGCCAGTATTTAAATAATGAAACAGTTTACGCCGCTTATCCTGAATAGATTCATGAGTAACTAAACCGGACTGTATTTCTGTTACAGAGAAGAGCTTAGGGCTCATGGCAGTATTGGCATTGCACGCATATGCACCGTTATAGTCAAATGAAAGTCCTCCTTCTATATACGGGCATGTCATTACAGTGTCGTCTGGCAGATAATTGTTTGACATGTATTTCTCCTTTATTTTATTTGTAACTATATTCTTTTTAAAAGAAACATTAAAAACTTTCTGACTCTGTTTCTTATAATTGTTTTTATCCTTCCTGTTTTTCTTTTTGCAACGCTGTCAATAAAGAGGGTATTCCAGTCTGAAAGTGTAAGAGGAATTTTATCGAATTGTTTCATTTCAAAATATCTGAAAATGGTCTCAAGAAATATTTTCTTATACTCATCAGATATGTTCTGGTAGATATCAAACAGATTTCGTGCAGAACAGTTTTTTGTAACGTAATATTCAATAATATATCGAATATAGTTGTATTGGCTTCCATAAAGGACAGCAAGGTCGGCATATACGAGATTTCTTTTGGCTTCATCCAGCAGGCTGATCATGTTGATAAAGCCGATTTCCCATACCTTGTCTGTGGTCAGGGCTGACCAGGGGACATTCTTGCCGCGTGTGTTATTGATGGTGGCAAGTTCGGGGATTTCTTCAAACTTGGGCGGCTGATAAACAATCTCATGCCGGGGGATATAAAAACGTCCCTCGTTTCTGGCGATAGCCAGGGCGATGGTTATGTGAGGCAGGAAATTATGAATATTGTCATACATGCCTTGCAGCACATCGCTGTCAATAAGAGAGCGCTTGTAAATGCAGCCGGGGCAAAAGGTGCATTCCATCAGCATGCCGCCAAGACCCCGGGCGCGCTTCAGGTTGGTCTGCGTGGTAAAAATGCCGTCATAGCCCTGGCGCATGGCCTCTTCAACTTCCTGCCAGCCGGACCAGTCCAGACCGTCGTCGTCAGAGAGACACCAGACATATTCTTTTTGTGCAATTTCATAGGCGCGGCAAATATTGGCATTGCCGCCGATATTCTGCGCATGCCGCACATGCCTGATATTGGCGTATTGCCTTGCATGGCCCGCGCAGACTTCTGAGGCGCCGTCCGTGGAGCAGTTGTCAAGAATGGTTATGGGGCACTGCCGCACGGGGCTGTGGCTCGCCATCAGACTGTCCAGCGTCTGAGCAATCTCTTTTTTGCGGTTGTAGGTTATGATGACAATCTCAAGCAGATCTGAAATGTCCGTCTTGTGTTTTTCCATATATTTTGCTCCGGCTTTCCCGTTGCGCCTTATGCCTTCAGGTTCAGCCCGCTCGGATTGAAGCAGGGCGTCTTGTTTTGGAGCATTTTCGCATTGAAAATGCTCCATTGCTTATGAATGTTAACGGTATTATACGCTATGTAATCACTCTTCCTTCATATATTCCATATCTCAGAAAGTGGTAAAATGGATTTTTACCTTCCACATCAGGATTATTTTTTACATATATATCGCCATTGAACCACTGGTTCGGATTCTTTCCAAGCTTGAATCCAATTTCACAATAATGCTTTATTGGATCGCTGATAATTACGTTCTCGAATTGTGATAAATAGTACTCCGTATCAAACAACAATGAACGGGCAATGACATAGCGGATAAAACTCGCATGTGAAAGCCTGCAATATATTTTGTCAACTATTTTAGGTATAAAATACTGTTGCAGGTTGACAAATCTCTTTACTATGTCTTGAGGAATACATGTCTCTCTCTCTCTCTCTCTCTCTCTCTCTCTCTCTCTCTTCAGGATAGATATCAATATCTATGAACTCTTCATATTCTCGTTTTGATGCGACAAACTTTCCAGAAACAGTTGTACTCTCTGTAGACATGAATTGACTCATGATTTTATCATACAACGCCTGGATATTTTGTATATTGCTGTTGTTTCGATTCAGAAGGAATTTCTTTGAAAGGGGAGCTTCCTCGCAAAGCGCATGGAATTGATCCATCATCTGATCGTAAAATCTTTTAAATTTTGGATCAGCGGAATTTACATCAGAATAGTACTGGAGGTTGAAGTCTCCGTATTTTTTCAGATTATACCAGAGCTTTCCGGCAAATACGGCAAGGGAATCATCTATTTCCTTGTCTCCATAGGGAAAATCAACCGCTATATAGATTTTATCAGGCTGCAATGCCAGCATTAAAAATATAAAGCTGAACATGTCGTCTTCACCACAGTTATTTTCTGTGACAATATATTTGAGCCAGATATTCTTTGTATTCGTTTTTCTGTACAGAATGAGGTTGTCAACCACCTTTTGCAAAGCATTGACCCCGCGCATTTTTGTAAATGTTGAGGGTATGCCCGCATCCAGTGATGTCGTCAGGAATATCTGATTTGAATCAAGCCTTTTCGCAACGGCGGGGCTATGCTTCAGAGCATTGGAAAACAGGGACATTCCGCCAAGATTGTTCTGAAAAAAGTATTCAATAAATTTGTCGGAATCTGCTAATAGAGTTGGTTCGCCGCCGCTAAAGGTGCACCAGATATCATTCAAACATTTTCCCTTTTCCCGAAATGCTTCTATGGATTTAATAATACTGTTTGTGGAATATTTTTCCGGGATAAGACGCCCGCTTTGGGCATAACAGCAATATTTACACCTCATATTGCATGTGGTGTAATGCTGTATATTCATTACAGGTATTTTCCCGATAAACTCAAAAGAGAGATCCTTGAATTTTGCCGTATATTTTCGTGAGCATGTTTTGCACATGCCTGGATCAAAATCTCCTTTGCCATTTATGGCGTAAAACAATTTTTTTCTGCGCTCTACAATAAGTTCATAACTTATTTTCCCGGCATTGATTTCCTCTGGCGTAAGCAATGGCGGACTTTGCATGGTGCTTTCACAGCATGCGGTGATGCCTTCAAGCTGAAATGACAAGCCGCGTTCAATAAATTCACAGGAAAGCACGTTGTCATCAGGGGAAAATTCTTCGTTCATGGTGTCTCCTTTACATATCCCGGGGTTGATCCTGCCAGTTCCTCATCTTGCAAGATGGCGTCAATATCCCTGCCTGTGGGTTTGCCCATCAGCGCCCGCAGGGCGCTCACGTCAGGCACATATGTTTCAGGAGCATTGCCTGGCGCGGGCTGGCCCAGCACAGTCACGGCCATATTGCCGCCAGAGGCCGCGGCGACCTTGTGCGCCAGCGTTCTGATGCTCACGGCTTCAGCCGAGCCGACATTGTACGGCGTGCCGTGCTTGCCGCGCAGCAGCAGGGCCAGCAGGCAAATGACCATATCCGCCGCGTGCATGTAGCTGCGCACGGCCGTGCCGTCGCCCGCCACCGCGATGTCCTTTCCCTGGCGGGCATCAAGCAGAAAGCTGCTCAGGGCCTGCCGCCTGTGCAGGGGCATGTGCTGCCCGGCAAAGGTGAACAGGCGGGCTATGGGAATGCGCATGCCGTGCTGCAGGCCCAGGGCGGCGGCCTGCATTTCCGCAAAATACTTGCACACGGCATAGACATTGGGCTCACGCAGATAGTCCTGCGGCCCGTTTTCCTGTTCCCTGTAAGGCGGGTCGCCCCCCTGGCGGCGCAGGCCGTACACGGCTCCCGAGGAGAGCAGCAGAACGCTTTTGCAGCCCTCGGCAGCGGCCAGGTCCAGCATGCGGCGTGTGCCATATACAGCGGTCTCCATATGGCGCAACGCCCAGTCCTCCTGACCGGTCTGGCAATAGTTGGCCCCGTGAATCATATGCGTTACGCCCAGCGCCGCAGGGGGTCGCCAGGAGAGAACATCTCCCTCAAGCAGACGCAACGCGGCATGGCCGGCCCAGTGGGGCATGGCCTCACGCAGGGCCGCAACCGAGCGCGTGAGCGCAAAAAGCCGCAGGTCCAGCCCCAGCTCTTCGCCGGCCCAGAGCAGGGCTTCCACAATCCATTTGCCCAGAAAGCCCGTGCAGCCCGTGAGAAAAATGCGGGCCTTGCGCAGCCGCAGGCAATCGCCGCGGGCCTGCTCGCAGATATGCCGCAATTCTTTAGGCGCTATGCTGTATCGGGCGGCGCTCATGCTTTCGTCACCGTAACTCCAGATTTTTATTCTTTGTATTCATATTACAATGGAATACATGCTATAAATCCCTGTTTTCCTTGATTCCATATCTCAGATAATGATAAAATGGATTCATGCAATAATCCTGAACATCTGGATTCCTGGCAAGGTATCTGTTTGAATCAAACCATTCATTTGGATTGCTTCCACGTTTTGCTCCAATTGTCATATAATGGTGCAGTGGATCCGTATTATCTATGGCAGCGTCATAATTGTGTTTAATATAGAATATTGGATCAAACAGATTTGATTGACGAATAAACTCTTCTTGATTTTTTGTGATGATAAAAAACATATTGCGTATTTTTTGTGTCAATGTATTTTTGCTCTGCATTTTGCTGATAAAACTTGATATTGCAATATTATTGTTTTTTCTGTAATAAAACGAACATCTTCTGCATAGATAGTGTTCCATTCTCCTTTTTTGTATATTATTGAATGACATATCAAGGAAATTTCCTATTTTTGTTTCTTCACAATTGCGGGTATGACAGCATAAAAAGACGTTACCCTCATGATCCATCGGCAGATGATCAGAAATAGCGCCGCACGGAATCTGCTCTCTCTCTCTCTCTCTCTCTCTCTCTCTCTCTCTCTCTCTCTCTCTCTCGGTTATGTCCATTTCATAAGTTACAAAATCATCCAGACTTCTTTGCTCAGTGGGGTCTCCCATTGTGCCATCAAATTGATAATTCAAACCCAGATTTTTGATAAAATCGCGCATCAGTTCTGATTCACTGCTGTTATACCCAAAATTCAGATATCTGACATGAATATTCACCGGCAAATTATTCAGGCGCTTTTCTTCTGAAATTCCAACAAGGTTGTTTTTGACATTTTCAATATTGCCGCCTTTATGATTTATGGAGTGCACTTCCTGGCTGAATCCAGAAGTTGATACATATAAATAGTCTATATATTTCAACGAATTTTTTAGTGCTGGTATATTTTTAAGACTCAGATTTGATGATACCCATGTTTCAAAATTATATTTTTTACAATATTGCAGAAAAACATCAATTTCAGGATGCAGATATGGTTCTGTCCAGTTATACAGACCTATCCTTTTAAACATTCCCAGAGAATATGTCTTGTCGATGATCTTTTCAAATAAATCAGAAGATATGATATTATTTGTATTCTTCATTATCCCGAGCCCTCTCGGACAACTTTGACAACGAAGATTGCAGGCGTCTACTATGTCAATATAAAGGTAATCAAGCATGATATGCTCCTTATCCAGTTTTATGTTTTCTTTTGCGCTAATACCATCTGGCAATACTTCAGCGGCATCAGCACATGCAGCCGCCGCAACAGGGCTTTTGCCGCCGCGCGGCAGGCGGCGCGCAGGGGGGAGCGCCGCTGTCCGTAGACATCCATGCTCTGGGCCAGGGCGTACAGCTCCAGAATATCAAAGCCGTAGCGCTCCTGATACACGCGCCGTTGCGCCGCCGTCTCCATCAGCCCGTACAGGCGATGCACGGCCCAGGCCCCGGCCATGACCGTGGGCGGCTGGGCAAGGGTATGCAGGGCCAGGGCCAGTTGCGGGTCTCGTTCCGCCATAGCCTGATGCCGGGCCGCGGCATGGGGAAAGATAGTGTTGAAGATCTCCTGAGAGGTCACATGCGCGAAAAAGTCGCTGTAAAAAAGCTGGGCCTCATTGGCCGCCAGCACCATATTGGCCGCATTGGCTGCGGAAATGTTGGTCAGGCGCGGGTAATAGCGCATCCTGACCAGTTTGCCGTCGAGAATATGCGCCTCATGGCGGAAGAGAATGCGCGTCCAGAGCAGCAAATCCTGCACATTGCGCGAGCGCTCGTCATACGGCCCGCACTCTTGCAGCACCGAACGGCGCAGCATGGCCGACGAGCAGCAAAAGGGATTGTCAAAACCGTAGAGCAGACGCAGCCAGGCATAAGCCGGCCTGTTGGGCCGCACATTGAACTGACAGTCATAGGCTGTGGGCAGACGGTACGGCCTGTCGCGCGCGTCCATGACCTGCACCCGGCTGAACGCCACGGCGCAACGCTCGTGCGCGTCAAGCCACTCCACCTGTCGCGCGAGCTTGTCCGGCAACCAGGCGTCGTCAGAGCAGATCAGGGCCACATACCGCCCCCTGGCCCTGGTCAGCAGACGATTGGCCGCGCAGGTGGAGTGAATGTTTTCGGGCAGCGCCTCCACACTGATGCGCGCGTCGTCAAAGCTGCGCATGACGTCAAGGGAGCGGTCGCGGGAGCCGTTGTCAAGAATCAGAAATTCAAAGTCCGCAAAGGTCTGGCGCAGCACGGAAGATATGGCCGCGCCCACAAAGGCGGCATGGTTGTAACAAACCATGCAGACCGAAACCCTGGGCGTATGCGAACTTTTGCTGTTCATGCTCTTGCGTGACCGCGCCGCGCCGTGGCGGCTCAGCCTTTGTGAAAATATTTCAGAAGAACGTCAGCCATGTATTCCATCTGGGCCTGTCCCAGACCGGGATAACAGCCCAGCCAGAAGGTCTGCCGCAAAATCAGGTCCGTCCCGGTCAAATCCCCCGCCTGGCGGCAGCGCACCCCCTCAAAGCAGGGCTGGCGCAGCATATTGCCCGCAAACAGCAGGCGTGTGCCGATGTTTTTGGCGTTGAGGCGGCGCAGCAGGGCTGTTCTGTCCACCTGCGGCGCAAGGGTGAGCAAAAAGCCGAACCAGGCCGGATCGCCGCCCGGCGTGGCCTGGGGCAGGGTCAGCTCCTGACCGTCCAGGGGGCTGAGAGCCGCATGCAGACAGGCGAAATTGCGCTGCCGCGCCCGTACGAACCCGTCAAGCCGCTCAAGCTGGCGCAGGCCCACGGCCGCCTGCATGTCCGTAATCTTCAGATTATAGCCCAGATGGGAGTAAACATATTTGTGGTCATAGCCCTGCGGCAAAAGCGGGAAGTTCCACTCATAGCGCCGCTTGCAGGAATCGTCGCGGCCCGGCGCGCACCAGCAGTCGCGTCCCCAGTCCCGCAGGGACAGGGCAATGCGGTAGAGTTGCGGATCGTCGCAGACCACCGCGCCCCCCTCGCCCATGGTGATATGGTGCGCGGGATAAAAGGAAAACGTCGCCAGATGGCCGAAACTGCCGCACATGCGGGACGCGCCGCCCCGCGGCGTATAGCGGGAGCCCAGGGCGTCGCAGGCGTCCTCGATGAACCAGAGGTCATGAGCGCGGGCAATGGCCTGCACGGCGTCGATGTCAAAGGGATTGCCCAGGGTATGGGCCATGAAGATGGCGCGCGTGCGCGGCCCCACAGCCTCGCTGACGCGTTCGGGCAGGGCGTTGTAGGTGGGCGGCGTCACGTCCACAAAGACAGGCACAAGGCCGTTCTGCACAATGGGGGCCACGGTGGTGGGAAAGCCCGCCGCCACGGTAATGACCTCATCCCCCGGACGCAGGCGGCGCTGCCCCAGCCTGGGCGAACACAGGGCCGTCATGGCGACCAGGTTGGCCGAGGAGCCGGAATTGACGGTAAGCGCATGTTTGCGCCCCAGCACACGCGCGAAGGCGCTTTCAAAAGCCTCGTTGAAACGCCCCGTGGTCAGCCAGAAGTCAAGGGCCGCGTCCGTAAGGCTTTCCATTTCTTCCGGGCCCCAGCACTTGCCCGAAACCGGCACGGGCGAGACGCCCGGCACAAAGGGGCGCGGCCGGTGTACGGCCTCAAATGCGCCGCGCGCCGCGCTTCTGCCCAGGATGCGGAAAATCTTGTCCATGGCCTGCGCGGGCAGAACGCCCTTGCCCTCCCTGGCTGCGTCTTCTGCCTCGGCGGCGCTCAGGCGACAGCAGGCATAGGCGTCCACGCGCATGTGATCCTGACCGGGCAGGCCGTCCTGCGGGGTCAGGCTTTCTTCGACCGGGGTATGGGCATCGGCCTTTTTCAGCACGAGTACGGGGTATGCGCCCGCGGCGTCCGGCGCACCCATGATGACGCCCAGGCCTGGCGCGCGGTCGGCCAGCGCAAGCATGCTGCCCAGGTGGAGCATGTCAGTCCTCCTCCGTCTTGACGGCATCCATATAGGTCTGAATCTGCCCCAGGGTCACGGCGCGCATGCGCTGCGGCGAGGGGTCTTCAGACCATGCCTTGTACCAGGCCACGGTTTCGCGCAGGGCGCGGGCCACGCGGTAACGCGGCAGCCAGCCCAGGTCTATGCGGGCCTTGGTGCAGTCAAGGCAGAGCATGTGCGCCTCATGGGGCTGCGCGCCCTGATCCGTCACCACGCGGCCATTGCCCCACAGCCGGCAGATATGCTCCACAACCCTGCCCACAGGCCAGATGTCGCCCATGTCCATGGGCGCGAAATTCCAGCCGCAGCCATAGCGGGGGCCTTCCTGGCAGAGTCTGGCCCCCAGCATGAGATAGCCCGAAAGGCATTCCAGCACATGCTGCCAGGGGCGCACCGCCGAGGGGTAGCGGATATGAATGGCCTCGCCCTGATGCAGAGCGCGGAAGCAGTCGGGAATCAGCCTGTCCAGTCCCCAGTCGCCGCCGCCAATGGCGTTGCCCGCGCGGGCGGACGCCACGGCGGTCTGATGGCTTTGGCCGTATTCCCCAGGCGGAAAAAAGGATTTGATGTACGAGGCCGTCACAAGCTCGGCGCAGCCCTTGCTGGCGCTGTAGGGATCATGCCCGCCCATGGGGTCATTTTCGCGATAGCCCCAGACCCATTCATTATTGCGATAGCATTTGTCGCTGGTGACGATGATGACGGCGCGCGTGGCGGGGCAATGGCGGCAGGCCTCAAGCACCCTGGCCGTGCCCAGAATGTTGGTGTTGAGGGTTGCCAGCGGATTCTTGTACGAAGGACGCACCAGAGAAAGGGCCGCCATATGGATGACCACCTCGGGCGCGAACTGGCGCAGCGTTTTTTCAAGGGCGGGGTAGTCGTTGATGTCCGTATGCCGGCTGTCCATCAGTTCGTGCAGGCGCAGGCTGCCGAACATGGACGGCGTGCCCGGCGGGTCCAGGGCAACGCCCATGACCTCCGCCCCCAGCATGTGCAGCCACATGGAGAGCCAGCTTCCCTTGAAGCCCGTATGCCCGGTGACGAGCACGCGCCTGCCGTGGTAAAACTCTTTCAGCATGGCCTGAAGATGCATAGAAAATCTCCCTGTCCCGCTTGTGCCGCGCGGGCGGATTACAGGCCCCGCTCCAGGATGAAGCGGCGCAGGCTGTCGGAAGCGTTGTACGGGCCGCTCACATGCGCCACGCCAAGCGCCTCGTCGGCCCGGATACCCCTGACCAGCGTTTCGCCGTTGATGACCTCGCGGCAGGAGAGCTGGCCCTTGCGCAGCGGAATGGCGAGATAAAAGTCCCGCGCGAAGGTTTCGTTGGAAAAAACGTAGCCCTCTGGCAGATCGCGTCTGGCGTATACGCCGCGCACCAGAGCGTCCAGGTAGCAAACCTCCTCCCGGGAATTGACGCGCTTGCTGTCCTTGCTGCCGCCGCACATGGTGCGCGCCGCATGCCAGGCCTTGAACCAGCAATCGACCTGTTCCGGCAGGGAGCAGTAGGGCGAAACCGCCACGCCGTCCATGTCGATATCAATATGACGTTCCCAGGTGCGCGCCCCCTTGGCGTAGGAAATGTGCATGGAGGCTTGCCAGTCCAGGTGTTCGTGGGTGGAAAGGCCGATGACATGGCCGGGGTAGCGGGCCATGAGGTAGTCAATCTGGTTGAGTTCCAGCTGGTGCGGCTCGCTGGGATAAAGAGAAACGCAATGGTTGATGGCCAGCGGGATGTTGCGCTTTTCAAAGTACAGCACCAGGTCGTCAAGGTCTTTTTCGCCCGCGCCCCCGGTGGAAACAATCACCGGCAGGCGGGTGGAGGCGATTTTTTCAATAAGCGGCCAGTCATTGAGGTCGGAACTGGCAATCTTGATGATGGGCATGTCAAAGGCCACACAAAGGTCCACGGACGGCTCGTCAAAGGGCGTGGCCATAGGAATGCAGGACACATTGCGTATGGCCTTGACCAGCGTCGCATAATCCTCGCGGCTCATGCGGGTGGCTTCTGTTTTGGCGATGTAGCGGTTGGCCTTGTCGCCCTTGTAGTCAGGGTGAATAAAGCCGTCCACATCCCGGAACTGGAGCTTGATGGCCGCCTTGACGCCATTGTGGCGCACCACGGAACCGTGGTCCTGAATGATTTTCAGGCCCCGTTCCACCTTGCCCCAATGATTGTTGGCCAGCTCAAGCACAAAAAGGTCTTTGAACAGTTCGTTGCCCTGTAGCATGCTCATCAGATTCCCGCCTGAAAATGGTAGTACACTGTATCAAAAAGATTGGCGTAGTGTTTTCTGAAAAAGCCATAGCCGTTGCGCAGATTTTCTATGCACAAGGGGATGGCGAAAAAATCATCCGGCCTGTGATAGGCTGAGATAGCCAATATAGTCTCTCTCTCTCTCTCTCTCTCTCTCTCTCTCTCTCTCTCTCTCTCTCTCTCTCTGCCAATATGCGCTTTGCGCCGCGCAGGGCTTCCTTTTCATAGCCTTCGACGTCCATTTTCAAAAAATCGCAATGCCTGCCCGCCAGCACGGAATCCAGCGTCATGCAGGGGATGTCGCCAGCGACGCCGGCCGCCACAAAGGAAGCTTCGGTTCCCTCCGCTGTCATGGCAACAAACCCCTCTTTTTCGCCCACGGCGGCCTGATAACAGGTCACGCGTGCGCGCACGTCCACGGGCAGGCCCGCCACAAAGGCTTGCAGGCGGGCAAAGTTCTCCCTGTCCGGCTCAAAGGCGTGGTATGCCTCAATGCGCTCCGCGCCGAGACAGGCCAGCGCGGCGCGCAGGGTATCCCCGTCATAGGCCCCGCAATCCGCCATGCAGACCCGCTCGGGCAGGCGTTGCAGCACTTCGGGAATGAAATACTGCGGCCCTGTTTCCCACGCCGAAAGCGTGTCAAAGGGCGCGGTCAGCGAGGCTTCCAACAGTTCCAGAAAGATGGCGCGCGAGCGTTCCTCCGCAAGGGCGGCGAAAACCCGGCGTATTTCTTCGCGAAAGGGCAAAAGGTCTTTGGCGTTGCCCATAAAGTAGCGCGGCAGGAGCGCATCCGCGTATTTCCAGGCCGGCAGGGCCCAGGGCACGCAGCGCGCGGCCCCAAGCCCGCGCAGCTCCCCGGCAATGGCGGCATAGGCGCAGTCGGCTTCGCGGTTGAATACCGTGATGACAAAAATGCCGTCCCCGCCATGCCGCCGCGCGGCCTCGGCAGGGCTGAGCACAGGGATGCCGCGCACCTGCCCGCCCCACAAATCCCGCCGCCGGTCTGTGAAGAACAGCCTGTCGCCATAATCCGCGCGCATGCGCAACGCCAGCTCCTGACCCGTATGCCCGGCCCCGTACAGGATGACAGGGGCCTGTCCGCAGATGCGGTCAAAAAGAAAGGGCTGGGCCAGAGCCGTGGCTTCCAGACCGGACAACAGAGTTTCAAGACTTTTCTCTGTGGCGTTCTCCATGTGTCCCCTCCGGCCCTGTCAAAAACGCACGGGTCTGCTGACCAGCCGCCGCCAGGCCATGCGCGCGGCGGCAAAAACAATGCTCAGACAGACTGTGGGCAGGGCTTGCGGTTTGTGCTTCCACGTCAGCAGAATCCGGCTTCTGGCAAGCAGCAGCAGCGCTCTGGCGTTGACCTGGCGCCAGGAATGGCCGGTGGAGCCGCCCTCCTTGTGCCAGACCACCGCATCCGCCGCGTAGGCCAGGTCAAATCTGCCCCTGGCGCTGTAGGCCCAGTCCTGCTCTTCGCAGTAGAGAAAATAGCGTTCGTCCATCAGGCCCACGGTCTGCACAAAATTTCTGCTGGCCATGACGCTGGCCCCGTAAATGAAATCCAGGCGCGCTTCCACGACTTCCGCGCTTTCGTCCAGGGCGCGGCGCGTGCTGAAGCCGTAGCCGTCCAGTGTTGCAAGGGCCGTCCACTGACTGACGCTGCCGCCGGCGCGGCATTGCACCCTGTCTGTGCCCATGTAGTAGACGCGCGCGCCGCACAGCCCTGGCCTGGGCTTGGCGAAAAGGCGGCGCAGCATGGCCCCCAGCGCGTTGGCGTCCACCACCACATCGTTGTTCAGCAGCCATACGGCGTCAGCGCCCCAGGCCATGAGCAGGCGCAAGGCCAGATTGTTGCCCGCCGCGTACCCCCTGTTTTGCCGGGCGCGCAGCAGCACAAGACTGCCGGGGGGCGGCGCGGGGGCCGCCTCGCCCACTTCGGGCATGCGTTGCCCCGTGGCGCTTGCGGCCCACTGCTGCAAATGCTCCGGCGAGCCGTCGGTGGAGGCGTTGTCCACAATGACGACCCAGGACGGGAGCGTGCTGCCGCGCAGCAGTGATTCCAGGCAGGCAATGGTATCCTGGCTGCCGTTGTAGTTGAGGATGACCACGCCGCAACGCCAGGGCGGCGCGCATTCCTCCCGGCAGCTTGCCGCATCCGTCCGCGACCTCGACGACATGGGGCGGTTCTTCGTCTCCGCGCCGGAAAAGTCACGAAAACATGGGCAAGGAGCCTGCATAAATCTTCCTGAGCAATAGAGGGATCGTTATGAGTTCATTGACAGACACACTGTCGGCGACTCATCCAGATTCAAGGAAGAGTTGACAGACACACTGTTAATGAATATTGATTTGTCTATATACAGCAAGGCGTTTTTTGGCAAGCCTCCACTGAGGGAAAATTTGAGAGTGTTGCCACAAAGATAAGCTCATCAAATTTAACTAGATGAAATATATTGATAAATGCTGAAAGGCCCATCTTAATGACGCTTGAGATAATTTATAAATATATTTCAAATAGTTATGAAAATATTATCAATCTATGCGTGAAAAATCTCGAATGATTAAACCTGCTTCAGCAGGAGCCATACCGGCTTTAGCCGGAACGCGACTTTAGTCGCCAGGGTGAATCCACTGGCTTTAGCCGGTGGAGTGTCCAAAAATATAATTTTAAATCATCTAGTTATAAAAACTATGTTTTAAACTGTCCCTAAGTTCATCGACAGTGTGTCTGTCGATGAACCCTTGCTATCCAAGGCATCAGCGTCCATTGCGTCATCCGCCCGGGGCGGAAAATGCAATGGACTTTTTTTGTTGCGAAATGAAAATGCCGGGCAGGTCAAAGACCTGCCCGGCATGAGGCTGGCTGGGGAAGGCTGACGCAGCCCTCCGAAAGCCAGACTACTGGCATTCTGGTTGACAGAAATATTTATGAATATATCTTCATAAAATATTCCAGTATATTAGAGAATCAGGGCAACCCAAAAGCGGCCTCTACTTTTTTTCGTCTGTTTCCGGTTGCCAGAGGGGCAGGCCGCAGACCTTGAGATAGGCGTTGACGCTGTCCGCTCCGCCCATGTCATCCGCCACAGCGGGCCAGACCTTTTGCATGGCCAGTTGCCGCCAGACGCTCTCGTCCGGCAGTGTGGCGATTTTCACGCCAGCCTGCTGCAATTCCTGCTTGGCCTTCTCGCTCATATCCGTCTGGTATTGCAGGGACAAAGCCTGCGCATGGCGGCCAGCCTCCACCAGCAGTTGCCGCACTTCAGGCGTGAGCTTGCCGAATACCCGCTCGCTCATGACCAGGGGCTGCAAATTGTACAGATAGCGTATTTCGGTAATGTACCGCTGCCCGGCCTCGTGGAATTTCATGGCCTTGAAGCCGGCGTAATCGTAACATTGGCCGTCCACCAGATCGTGCTTGAGGGCATTGAAGGTCATGGGCCAGGCCAGGGGTGAGGGAATGCCGCCAAAGGCCCGGTAGGTTGTAATCATCACAAGGCTCTGCGGCACGCGGAAGCGCAGGCCGCGCATGTCCTCGGGCCTGGTGATAGGGTGCTTGGAGTTGGAGATGTAGCGAAAGCCGCAATAGGTCCAGGCCAGAATGCGCAGGCCCGCCTTCTGGGCATAGCTGTCCAGCAGTTCCGCGGGTTTGCCCGTGGTGCCGCGCACCACGGCTTCCGTATCCGGGAAGAGATAGGGCAGAGTAACCACGCCCAGGCGCTTGACCATGGGAACCAGGTTGCCTATGCCGCCCAGGGCCATATCCAGCTTGCCGGTCTGCACCCGGCGGAACTGATAGCTCTCGTCCTCGCCCAGGCCGCCGCTGTAGGCAATGCGGATCTGTACGGCACCCTTGCTTTTTTCTTCCACAAATTTTTTGAAGGCATTGCCCAGAAAGCCCATTTCGGAGCTTTCCGGATCGCCGAGGGTCAGTTCAAGGCTGATGTCCTTGTCGGCGGCCTGGGCCGGAACAGCCAGCAGGCACAAGGTCAGCATCAGCAGCAATGTTTTGTGCAGCATGTCCACCTCATGAATTGGCGTGACGCCGCGCGGCGGAATTACGGCTCCGCCGCGCGGCGTCAGGTACGGTTATGGCGCGGTCGCGTCCATCATATTGGGCAGGAACATGACCAGATCGGGGAAGAGCACCAGCACCACAATGGCAAGAATGTTGGCCGCCACCATGGGCAGCGCCTTGAGGGAGATGGCTTCCAGCGACTGGTTGGAAATGCCCGATGCTATAAACATGTTCTCGCCCAGCGGCGGCGTGGAGAAACCGATGCCGCAGCAGCAGATGAGAATCAGGCCGAAGTGAATGGGGTCCACGCCATAGGCGGTCATGATGGGCAGAAGCACCGGCGTCACGAGCATGATGATGGCCAGCGTTTCCATGAACATCCCCAGAAAGAGGAGCAGAATGACCACAAAGGTCCAGACCAGATACACATTGTTGGTGAAGCTCAGAATCCAGTTGGCGATCTCCACCGGGATGCGGTAGGAGGTCAGCAGATAACCGAAGGCCGTGGCCGTGAACACCAGCACCAGCACGCGGCCCGTCAGCCAGGAGGTGGTGTTGAGCGAGGCCATGAAGCTCTTGAACTTGAGCTCGCGGTGAATGAACACGCCCACCAGCAGAGTATAGAAGATGGCCACGATGGCCGCCTCTGTGGGCGTGAACAGGCCCGCGTAAATGCCGCCCAGAATAATCAGGGGCGCCAGAATGGACCAGAAGCCGTCCTTCAGCGTGAAGAGCAGATGCCGCAGATTCCACGGCGCGCCGCCCAGCGACTGGCTGCGGCACTTGATGTAGTGCAGCAGGCACAGGGCCGCCGCAATGATGAAACCAGGGATGAAACCGGCCATGAACATTTTGGAAATGCTCACCTGGCCGGTAACGCCGTAAATGACCATGGGAATGGAGGGCGGAATAATGATGCCGATGCCGCCCGCCGTGGCCGTGGTGGCCGCCGCGTAGGCGGTATTGTAGCCGCGTTTGGTCATGGCCGGGATCATCAGCATGCCCACGGCCGCCGTGGTGGCCGGGCCGGAACCGGAAATGGCCCCGAAGAACACGCAGGAAAGCACTGTGGAAATGGACAGGCCGCCGGGGATGGGGCCCACAAAGGCCTCGGCCACGGCCACCAGCCTGCGTGATATGCCTGACGCCTCCATCAGCGCCCCGGCCAGCACAAAGGCGGGCAGGGCCATGAGCGGAAAGGCCGTCAGCGAGGCGAAGGCCCGTTCAATCATCAGGCTCAGGTCAATGCCCAGAATGAGAAAACAGGCCATGGTGCCCACGCCCAGGGCCACCATGATGGGGCAGCCGATCAGAAGCAGCAGGAAGAATATGGCAAAGAGCATCCCTCCGATGCCCATGGGGGTTAACGCTTCCATCAGGCCGTCCCTCCTTGCTTGCCTTCGTCGCCCATCAGGGCGCTCTGGCTTTCCTTGATGGCTTCCTGGTCAGGGTCGGCGATTTCCTCTCTGAGGACAAACTTGATGTAGTTTACCTGCACGATGCGGATGGCCATGAGGGTGAAGCTGAGGGGGAACACCAGGTACACCATGCCCAGATCCCAGTCCAGGGCGGGCGTGGCGTAGGGAAATTCCCTCAGATCCATAACCGCCACATAGCCCTGATAGGCCATGATCAGGCTGAAGGCCAGCCAGATCATGTCGCTGATGAAAAGCAGCAGATTGCGCAGCCACTGGGGCAGTTTGGTCAGTTGCAGGGTCACGCGGTTGAGCGCGCACAGACGCGTGGCGTAGCAGGCGCCGAACAGGATGAACCAGATAAAGGCAAAACGCGCGATCTCCTCGGTCCAGGGCAGGGAACAGTCCAGGGCGCGCAGGATGATCTGCACAAAGATAATCACCACAAAAAAGACCAGCAGGCATTGGCAGAGATAGCTTTCAAAGTGATCCAGAAAGGCAAGAATGAACTTCTTCACACTTTTTCCTCCGGTATGTCGTCAACACGGACGCCCCGTGCGAGACAACGGCAAAGCATCCTGAAAACAAGATGGCCGGAACCGTTGCCCGGTTCCGGCCACATGTCAGGTGGGATTAGTTATTCCACGGGGCCTTGCCGCAGGCCTTGAGGTACGCGTTGATGGCGTCCTTGCCGCCCACAAAGTCGGCCATTTCGGGCCAGACCTTTTCCATGGCGGCTTTCTTCCAGAGATCCTCGTCTTCCAGCTGGTCAACCACCAGACCGGCCGCAATCAGTTCATTTTTGGCGGATTCGGCATTTTCCTTCTGGAACTTGAGCACCACTTCCTGAGCATACTTGCCGGCGTCCACCATGAGCTTCTGCATTTCAGGCTTCATCTTGCGGTACACGCGTTCGCTCATGACCAGCGGCTGGAGCTGATAGGTGTAGTGAACTTCGGTCAGGTACTTCTGGTTGGCTTCATTGAACTTCATGGACTTGAAGCCGATGTAGCCGTAGCACTGGCCGTCCACCACGCCCTGCTGCAGAGCGGTGAAGGTCTCAGCCCAGGAAATGGGGGTGGGGCTGCCGCCAAAAGCCTTGTAGGAGGCGATCAGCACGGCGCTCTGGGGCACGCGGAATTTCAGGCCCTGGATGTCGGCCAGCTTTTTGATGGGCCGCTTGGAGTTGGAGATGTAGCGGAAGTCGGTGTACGTCCAGGTCAGCACGCGGAAACCGGCCTTGATGGCGTAGCTGTTGAGCAGTTCGGCGGGCTTGCCGTTGGTGCCGGCCACCACTTCGTCAAGATTGTCGAAGAGGTAGGGCAGGGTCAGCAGACCCAGCTTTTTCTCAAAGGGGACCAGGTTGGCGATGCCGCCCACGGCGAAGGGCAGGGTGCCTTTCTGCACGTTGCGGAAAGCCTCGCTCTCGTCACCGAGCGCGCCGGCAAAGAAAAGATCCACCTTGACGGCGCCATTGCTCTTTTCTTCCACATACTGCTTGAAGGCCTTGGCGGCCACGCCCTGTTCGGAATCTTCAGGGTCGCCCACGGCCACCTTGAAGTTTTCCGCCGCAAAGGCGGAGGCGCTGAGCAGCAGGCAGGCTAACGTAAAGGTGAGCAGTTTTTTGAAAGACATGGAACCCTCCTGGTTTTTGAAAGTGTTTTTTTTCACATCCAACGACTTCAGTAAAACATTACTGATTGTCACTGACAAGACAAAAAACGGGCTAAAAGGAGGTTAAATATTTTCGGAACGCGTCCGCCTGGTCTATGCGCGCGCCTCGGCCAGCAGTCTGTCCAGGCTGGCGCTGGCATCGCCCAGCAGCAGGGTCACGCCGGGTCTGGCATACAGGGGATTGTCCACGCCCGCGTAACCGGGTTTCTGGTCATAATTGCAGATGATGACGGCTTTGGCCTTGTCCGCTTCAAGAATGGGCATGCCGTAAATGGGCGTGCCCTCGGCGGTGTTGGCCGCGGGGTTCACCACGTCGTTGGCGCCCACAACAATGACCAGATCGGCATCGGCAAACATGGGATTGACCACATCCATTTCCAGCATGTGCTCATAGTCCACATTTGCTTCGGCCAGCAGCACGTTCATGTGTCCGGGCATGCGTCCGGCCACGGGATGAATGGCGTAATCAACCTTGGCCCCTCTGGCCTCCAGAGCGTCGGCCAGTTGCTTGACCTTGTGCTGGGCCTGGGCCAGAGCCATGCCGTAACCGGGCACGATGATCACCCTGCGGGCGGTCTTGAGGGCCTGCAGCCCGTCTGGCGCGCTTTCCTGTTTCGGGGCTTCGGTCTGGGCGGCCGGGGCCGCTCCGGAAGCGAGGCTGACGAGCTTGCCCACGGTCTGGGCCGCGTCGCCCAGCATCATGATGACGCCGGGTCTGGCATACAGGGGATTGTCCACGCCCGCGTAACCGGGTTTCTGGTCATAATTGCAGATGATGACGGCTTTGGCCTTGTCCGCTTCAAGAATGGGCATGCCGTAAATGGGCGTGCCTTCGGCGGTGTTGGCCGCGGGGTTCACCACGTCGTTGGCGCCCACGACAATGACCAGATCGGCCTCTGCAAACATGGGATTGACCACATCCATTTCCAGCATGTGTTCGTAATCCACATTTGCTTCGGCCAGCAGCACATTCATGTGTCCGGGCATGCGTCCGGCCACAGGATGAATGGCGTAGTCAACCTTGGCCCCTCTGGCCTCCAGGGCGTCGGCCAGTTGCTTGACCTTGTGCTGGGCCTGGGCCAGAGCCATGCCGTAACCGGGCACGATGATCACACGCTGGGCGCTGGTCAGCAGCCGGGCGGCCTCGGCGTCGTCGTCGCGTCCGGCCTTGGTCTCGGTGGATGCGGCAGGGGCCTGCCCGTTGGCGCAGGCGACCAGCGAACCCACGGTCTGGGCCGCGTCGCCCAGCATCATGATGACGCCGGGCCTGGTGTACAGGGGGTTGGGCACGCCCGCGTAACCGGGTTTTTCGTCATAGTTGCAGATGATGACGGCTTTGGCCTTGTCCGCTTCGAGAATGGGCATGCCATAAATGGGCGTGCCCTCGGCGGTGTTGGCCGCCGGATTGAGCACGTCGTTGGCGCCCACAACAATGACCAGATCGGCATCGGCAAACATGGGATTGACCACATCCATTTCCAGCATGTGTTCGTAATCCACATTTGCTTCGGCCAGCAGCACGTTCATGTGTCCGGGCATGCGTCCGGCCACGGGATGAATGGCGTAATCAACGCGGGCCCCTCTGGCCTCCAGCGCGTCGGCCAGCTGCTTGACCTTGTGCTGGGCCTGGGCCAGAGCCATGCCGTAGCCGGGCACGATGATCACCCTCTGGGCGGTGGTCAGCAGCCGGGCCACGTCCGCATCCTTTTGCGCCGCGGCCTGCGCGGGCTGTACGGGCTGCGCCGCCTGGGGCGCGGACGCCTTGGACGCCGGGCAGCCCGCACCGGACACCGAGGACTGACCCAGCAGGATGGGCGTCAGCGTGCGGTTCATGGCCTTGCACATGACGCGCGTGAGCATCAGACCGGCGGACCCCACAATGCCGCCCACCGCGATGAGCAGGGGGTCAGACACGGCGAAGCCCGCGATGGCGCAGGAAATGCCGCCCATGGAGTTAAGCAGCGAAATGGTGATGGGCATGTCCGCGCCGCCCACACGGATGGTAAAGACGATGCCGAACAGCGCGCCGGTGGCGAACATGATGAAGATGAACAGCGAGGGCAGGAAATTGGGCGCAATATTGTAAATGCACAGGGCCACCAGCATGACGCCCAGCAGGATATTGATGATTCTGCTGTGGTTGGGGAGCACGATGGGCCGTTGCGGCAGCAGTTGGTGCAGCTTGCCCGCGGCCACAAAGGAACCGGCGATGGTCGTCATGCCGGAGCAGAGCGCCAGACAGGCGTCAATGCGGTGAAAAAGCGAGGGGACGCCCACATCCGTGAGCATGATGATGCCGACCAGCGCCGCCGCGCCGCCGCCAAAGCCGTGCAGAAAGGCCACGAGCTGGGGCATCTGGATCATCTTGACCTTGTTGGACAGGAAGAGGCCGAAGGCCGTGCCCAGCGCTATGGCTGTCCACAGCGTGGGCGAGCCGAGCGAATCATCCTTGTACATGGTGATGAGAATGGCGCAGGCCATGGCGACGGCGGAAAGAATATTGCCGCGCACGGCCGTTTTGACGTTGCTCATCAGGTTCAGGCCGTACAGGATGGCCAGGGCCAGTATCACGGCGATGACGTTATACAGTAGTGTGCTCATTTCGCAGACAACTCTCTTGATTTTTCAGTGCCGTTCGGAACGACGCGAAAGGAGCGCGCTAACGCTTTTTCCCCGCGATCATTTTCAACATCTTGTGGGTGATGTCGAAGCCGCCGAAAACATTGGTGACGGCCAGCGCGATGCCGCAGCCGCCCAGAAACGCGCCCAGGGGGGTGGCGGCCAGGTGGGCGGCCGTCAGCGCGCCCAGAATGATGACCCCGTCGAGCGCGTTCATGCTGGACATCAGCGGCGTATGCAAAAGACTGGGAATATGGCTGAGCACTTTATAGCCGATGACCAGAGCGGCCACAAAGACCAGTAAAAGGATGATCGTGCTCACAAGGACAGCCTCCGCAGGTTAGAATGCCCGCAGGAATGCGGGTGGGGGAGCGCGCCCCTCAGAGGCGCGCTCCCCTGCCATATCTACAGGCCGGCCTCTTTGGCGCCGGCGTGGACAATTTCCTTGTTGATCGTGGTCAGCGAGGAAGCCACGATGGGATCATTGCGATCCAGCACGATCTTGCCGTCCTTGGCCAGGTAGGCAAGCAGGTTGTAGATGTTGTGGGCGAACATCCAGGTGGAGCTGTTGGGCATCATGCCGGGAATGTTCTTGATGCCGCTGATGGTCACGCCGTGGGCCACAATTTCTTCGCCGGCCTTGGTCAGCGCGCAGTTGCCGCCCTGGTCGATGGCCACGTCCACAATAACGGAGCCGGGGGCCATGGATTTGACCATTTCCTCAGTGATCAGCACCGGAGCGAGCTTGCCGGGAATCAGCGCGGTGAGAATCACCATGTCGGCTTCTTTGATGACGGGCTTGATGGCCTCGATTTCCTTGGCCAGCCACTCTTCGGGCAGGCGCTGGGCGTAACCGCCCTCGCCCACGGCCACCTCGGCCGGCACGCCGGTGTCAAAGGCCTTGGCGCCCAGAGACCTGGCCTGTTCGGAAGCGTCGGGGCGGATGTCGATGGCGGTGACCACGGCGCCCAGGCGTTTGGCGGTGGCGACGGCCTGGAGGCCGGCCACGCCCGTGCCGATGACCACGACGTTGGCGGGCTTGATCACGCCCACGGCGGTGCCGACCATGGGCATGAACTTGCTCATGTAGTTGGCGGCCATGAGCACGCTCTTGTAGCCGGCCACGGTGCTCATGGAGGTCAGGGCGTCCATGCTCTGGGCGCGGGAAATACGCGGAATGCCGTCCAGGGTGAGGCTGATGCAGCCGGTGTCGCGCAGTTTTTTCATGGGTTCGCGGTTCACCGGGGCGGCGGGGTGCAGGAAGGTGATCAGGTACTGTCCGTCGCGCAGCATGTCGCTTTCGTGCTTGTTCACGTCCTTGTTGAACAGGGGCTCTTTCACCTTGAGGATGACATCGGCCTTGGCAAAGACTTCCTCCGCGCCATCCACCAGGGTCGCGCCCGCGGCCACATATTCCGCGTCGGAGAAGAACGAGCCTTCGCCGGCGGTTTTCTGCACCAGCACGGTGGCGCCTTCGGCGATCATTTTTTTCACGGTCTCGGGGGTGGAGGAGACGCGGCCCTCGCCAGGCATAATTTCTTTGGGAACACCGATGATCATGCCCTGAAATTTCATGGATTTTACTCCTTGCTGCGTTGAAGGTGCCGGGTTTTGGAGCTTCCCTCTGGCTGCCCCGGTGCGGGGCGGCATAAAACTGCCGACAGACGCCGGCCTTGTGCGGGGACATGCCGGGTGGGGTGAAAGTCTCGGCATGTCCCCGTTTTTCTACCGTCATACGCCTTATGGCGGAAACGGCGCTTGCTGCCGGGCCGCGCTCCATGAGGAGCGCGGCGGATTTGTCGCAACTCTAGGCCTTGACCGCCTGGAAGGCATTGTCCAGGGCCTTGAGAATTTCGTCTATCTCGGCCGTGGTGGCGATCAGCGCCGGGGCCAGGCAGAGGGTATTGTTGAGTTCGCGGAAGCAGCGGCTGGTCTTGCCGATGATCACGCCCTGCTTCATGCATTCGCCCACAATGGCGCCGGCCACGGCTTCGGAAACGGGTTCCTTGGTGGTGCGGCTCTTGACCAGCTCAAGGCCGCAGAACAGGCCCTTGCCGCGCACGTCGCCGATGATCTCGTACTTCTTTTCCAGAGCCTTGAGGCCGTCCATGAGATACTCGCCCATCTTGACGACGTTATCGAGGACATTGTGCTCCTCAATGTAATTGAGGGTGGCGTAGCCGGCGGCGGGGCCGGCGGTGCAGCCGCCGAAGGTGCTGATGTCGCGGAAGTAGCTGTCGCGGTCGGCAGGATCGGCGATGAAGTCCTGGAAGACCTCTTCGGTGGTCACGGTGCAGGAGATGGGCGCGTAGCCGGCGGCCACGCCCTTGGCCATGGTCACGATGTCGGGCTTGACGTTGAAGTGCTGGTAGCCGAACCATTTGCCGGTTCTGCCCAGGCCGCAGACCACTTCGTCAATGATCAGCAGCAGGCCGTATTTTTTGCAGATTTCGGTCAGGGTTTCGTAGTAGCCTTCGGGCGGCACGATGACGCCGCCGCCGGCGGTGATGGGTTCAATGATCACCGCGCCCACGGTGTCCGGATCTTCCTTCTGCACCACGGTTTCAAGCTCGCGAGCGAATTTTTCGCCCAGATTGGCTGTGCCGGCGGGATAGGGCGAACGGTAGGCGGAGCAGGCCGGAAATTCCACAAAGCCGGGGGTGAAGGGGCCGTACTGGTTTTTGCGTTCTTCCTGACCGCAGGCGCTCAGGGTGGTGATGGTGGTGCCGTGGTAGTCGCGATTGCGGAAGACGACCTTGTATTTCTTGCCGCCGTGCTTGAGCTGGGAAATCTGACGGACGATCTTGAAGGCCTTTTCGTTGGCTTCGGAACCGGAGTTGGACAGGTACACGCGGCTCATGCCGGGCATTTTTTCAATCAGTTTCTTGGAAAACTGAATGGTGGGAATGTTGCCGTAGCCGTTGGCAAAGTAGCAGAGCTGCATGAGCTGGTCGCTCACGGCCTTGGCCAGGGTTTCGTTGGCATAGCCGAGGTTGACCGTCCAGACGCCGCCGGAAACGGCGTCCAGATATTCCTTGCCGTGGATGTCCTTGATCCGCATGCCCTTGCCTTCCACAAAGATGGTGGGGTCGGATTTTTCAAAGACCTTGTGCTGGGTGAGGTGATGCCAGACGTACTGTTTGTCGTCCGCGATCAGTTGAGCGGCATCAAGGGGCTGGGCCATGACTTCCTCCAAAGAAAAGGTTTGCGAAATGGTTGCCTTCCCCTCCGGCGAAGCGGCGGGGGAGGAGACGGTTGCTTCAACAGTCCGGCGGCGCGCGGCGGCTGGCGATGCCGGCCGCGGTCAGCAGGGCCGTCCGGGACTGAAAAGACCCCTGAAGCCGACCGGAACAGAGCCGGTGCGGCAGCCGATGGTCTTGTTTTCTTTGGCAGCGCCCGCCGTCATGGCGGCCTCCGTGCAAGCGGCTGCGCGCGGCATGAGAACCAGGGAGGGACACTGTGTTGTTGGTCTGCAAGCAATCCTTGTGCCAGATTGAACAGGTCCCGGATGGCCTGCAATGGCGCGGGTTCTTATGCCGGGCCGGCATCCCGCGCATGGGCTCTTGTCTGATATCGAGTCAATCTTGACTTGATATCGTTCAACCTCTTGGCATACGGCAAGTTAATATTGACTTATGATGCGTAATCGACTTGTTCTTGCTGTGTGCGCAGTCTGTCGCGCCGGGAGGCCCGGTCTACAGGCAGTCACAGAGGGTACGAGCCCGCAGGGACTTGAGGCGTATGGCGCCGTTCAGCAGCTCCGCGCGCAGCTCTCTGAGACGGCGTTCCAGATCTGGCGGCGCGTTTTTGCCCGCCGCGCTCAGAAAAGGGGCCAGGCTGGCGATGTCAACCCCGTCGTTGCTCAGATCATAGGTGAGGATTGTTTTGCCCTGAAAGTTTCCTTCGGCCGCGGAAGCCACGATTTCATAAACGGCCTTGTCCGCCCGCTTGAGGATGGAAGTCAGCACATGGCCGGGCAGGGTCGCGGCCTGATCCGCATCAAGGCCTATTATATAGATGTTGCGTTCCCGCGCTTCCGCCAGCGCGCCCTCGTTCCCCGCGCCGGCGGCCAGAGCCAGAACGTCCGCGCCCTGTTCCAGCAGGCGGCGGGCCTCCCGCCGGGCGGCCCGGGCGTCGGTGAAGGAACCGGCCACGGCGTTGAGAATCCGGATCTGCGGGTCTATGAGGCGCGCGCCCTCGCTGAAGCCGTTGAACTGGGAGCGCAGGGCGGGCGTGTCCTCCCCGGAAATCCAGCCGATGACGTTCGCTTCGTTGATGCCGGGCAGGGCGGCGCGCCGGGTGAGCATGGCCGCCGCCGCTCCGGCCAGATAGGCCGCCTGCTCGTCGGCAAAGGTGACGGACATGATGTTGGGCGCGCGCACCCCCGCGTCAATGCAGCCGAACATGGTCTTGCGGAAGTTGGCGGCATTGTTGCGCAGAACCTCATGCAGCCGGTCGGAGGCCGCCAGCACCAGATCAGACTCGCGCGCGGCCTGGCGAAAGGCCGCTTGCTGGTCGCTGTCCGGCGGGAGAACGCGCACGGCGGCCTGAATGGGCAATTCCTGCTCCGCCCGGGCCAGACCGGCGCGCAGCAGGTCGGTCCAGGCTGTGGCGGCGTTGTGCTCCAGCAGCAGGGTCACGCGCAGGGGGCTGGCCGCCGCGTCCTGGGCATGCCGAGCCGGCGCGGGCGGCGCGGCGTCCGAGGCCGCCGGCGCGGCCAGAGGGGCAAACACAAGGGCGACGAACAGCAGCCACGACAAACCGGCGGCAGGCCGGCGGCGGTACAGAGGGAACATGGGCTTTACTCCTTGACAGCGCTGAAAATTACAGATCCGCCTTTCGTTCCGCAGTGTAGAACCGCGCCCTGTCTGCGGCAAGACCTTGCCATGCGCTGTGAAATAAATAACTAGCATTTTCCCCCGTTGCATGCTATGGTGTCTGCGCACATGAGGAAGGCCGGCTGTCCGCCGCGCCGTCTTTTTTCATTTCTGTCTGCGAGGATGGTCAGCATGCCTACGGATACATTGCCCCTCTGGTTGGATTGCCAAGCAATCAATAAGGCCCTGAGCCGCGAAAACGCGCCGGACGGCGCAGAATTGCGGGATATTCTGGACAAATCGCTGGCTCTGGAGGCGCTGAGCATTCAGGAGGCCGCCGCGCTGATGCTGGTCAGCGAGCCTGAGCAGCTGGCCCTGCTGATGCGCACCGCGGATCAGGTCAAGCAGAAGGTCTACGGCGACCGTATCGTGCTTTCCGCGCCGCTGCATATTTCCAACCACTGCGGCAGCGAATGCCTGTACTGCGCCAACCGTCGCGGCAACACGCAGGTGGCGCGCCAATACATGACCCCGCCGGAAATGCGCGAAGCCGCCCGCAAGCTGATCCGCCAGGGTCACAAGCGGGTTGTTCTGGTCAGCGGCCAGTTGCCCAACGCGGATGTGGAATATCTGGAAGAAGCCGTCAGCATACTTTATACCGCTTTTGACGGCATGGGCGAGATCCGCCGGGTCAACGTGAATGTGGGGCCGTTGAACGCCGAGGAGTATGCCGTGCTCCAGGCCGCCGGTGTGGGCACCGTGCTGATTTATCAGGACACCTATCACGAGGCCTGTTACCGCGCCGCGCATGTGAGCGGGCCCAAGAGCGATTATCTGGCCCGCCTGCACGCCACGGACACGGCTGTAGAGGCAGGAGTGCAGGACGTGGGCCTGGGCCTGCTGCTGGGGCTGGGGCCCTGGCGCTATGACCTGCTGGCCCTCATGCTGCACACCGCGCATCTGGCGCGCGTGTATGATGCGGGCAGCCGCACCCTGAGCATGCATCGCCTGCGCCCCGTGCCCGGCAGCGGCTTTGAGACGCCCCATCCCCTGAGCGACGGCGAGTACCTGCGTTGCGTGGCCATCGCCCGGCTGGCCATACCCTATACCGGCATTGTGCTGACCACCAGGGAACCCGCGGGACTCTGGCGCAACGGCTGCAACGCGGGCTGTTCACAACTGCTCACGGGCAGCGTGGCCAACCCCTATGAGAGCTGGCACGAGGCTCCGGGCGAAAAGGTTCCCTTTCCCATCGGCGAGGATTGCCATGTGGACGAGGTGGTGCGCTTCCTGCTGGAGGAGGCCCGGCACCTGCCGTCCTTCTGCACGGCCTGCCCGCGTCTGGGCCGCAGCGGCCCGGAATTTCTCTCCATGGTGCAGGAATGCGGCATGAAGAGCCAGTGCGGCCCCAATTCCATAGCCTCGTTTATGGAGTTTCTGCTCAATTACGCCACGCCCTATACCCGGCAACTGGGGGAAAAGCTCATTGCCGAAAAGCTGGAAGGGCTGCCCGGGGCCGAGCGGGGCGCGGCCGAGCGCCTGCTGCAAAAGGTGCGGTCCGGACGCATGGACGAATTCATTTAGGGCTGACCCTGGAGCATTTGCCTACTTTCATGAGACAAATGCACTAGGGCGAATTGCCTTTGAAAAAGGCGTTGGCTGCGGCGACGCGAGAGTGGACGTCGGCGCTGCAATGAACCTGAAAACCGCGCTTTTCAGGCTCATTGCAGCGCCGCTTTTGAAACGGGAAAATTTCAAAAGCAAAATGCTCCAGGGCCGGTTCGCGCTATACCGTATAAAATTCATTGCCAGATTCTCGTCTGTCTGCTGACGGCAAAAGCCGCCGCCGTTCCGGGCTGTTTTTTTCCGGGACAGCGGCGGCTGTGCCGGAAGGGCCGGAAGATTTGACGCCGGGTCGTCTACAGGGTAACTCCCAGAACAACGCGCAGGCCCGGAACGACGGCGCGGCGAAGGAGCGAAGCGTGGCGGAACGTTGGAGCGATATCTATTTCGACAAGCAGGACAAAGACATCCTGGCCCTGGTCAACCGCATTCTGGAATCCCATTGCGGGCCTTCCGAGGATCCCCTCTTTGATCCCAATCTGCACCCGCACGGCATCAAGGAAATGGTGGCCACGCCGGTGGCGCGCATGGCCTACGCGGTCATTAACCTGCTGCGCAACCTGGAGGCCGGCGGCGCGCAGTCCAGGGACCGTCTGCTGGCCTTGCAGACCCTCTATGACGAAGTGCTCAACAGCGCGCATTCGGCCCTGCGTCGCAACACGGCCCGGGTGCTCATGCAGATTATGAAAAGCATGGTGCGCACACACGGCCAGCGGCTGGCCCAGCTCAAGCTGGCGCATGATTTTCGCCGCGTGGTTCAGGGCACGCCCCGGGTGGTGCGGCGCATGCTGGCCCGCTACCATCTGCCGGAAATGCCCGAGGACTGGAATCAGCTTGCCTTTGACGACCATGTGTACGACGCCAATACCAAGGGCCGCAAAACGCCTACCCATCTGATCATGGACGCTTGGATCAAGGGCCTGCGCAGTCTGACCGTGGCCTATGAGTACTGGGTGGACCCGGAGGCGGCCAGGGAAATTCTGCGCGCCGCCGAAATCACCGGCATTGCCGTGCGCATCGGCCTGGAATTTCAGGTGCCGTTTTACGACCGCTTCGCCAGCCTGTTCTGGATTCCGCGCGGTTTCAGCTCCAACGAGGATTTTCTGGAATTTCTGCACAGCCCCAAGCTGGCCGGCATGATGCAGCGGGGGCGGGACGTGCTGAGCTGGCGGCGCGAGCGCGCGTTGCGGGTGCTGGCCGCCTGGAACGACGTTCAACGCCCGCAACTGGCCGAGGCCTGGGGCGTGCCCGTGCCGGAGCTGACTGCCGAGGCCTTTTTGCGTTTCGTGGGACGCGGGCAGCCCTCCAACCTGCATCTGGCCGAGTGTCTGCACAGGCATGTGCTGCCCGCGGCCAAGGCCCGCGCCGCCAAACTGGCCGAACGGGAGGACGAAGCCGCCCGCGCCGAGCTGGAGAGCCTGGAAAACCTGGGGCCGGACGTCATTAACGACAACTGGCTTTCAGCCGAAAGGCATCCGGAACTGCCGGACCTGAACCGCCCCGCGCCGCCGGAGGAAATGCCCGCGCTGCTGCGCCTTTCGCCCTATGAACTGGTGCGCGAACTTCAGGATCTCAACCCCGGCTACCGTCTGGTGCTGGGCGCCGCCGGCCTCAGTGTCGAGGATGTGGCCGAACTGCTCTGGGATTGCCGCGGCGCCGTCACCCATCTGGAAATCTTCAACATGAAGGGCTGGATGGAAGGCAAAATGGCCGAAATCGGTTCCATCGGCGAATTGCAGCGCGCCCTGAATCTGGGACTGGGACCGCGCGTCAAGCAGATAGTGCGCCAGATGATGCGGCATATGGAGCAGCGGGGCGACACCGAGCGCGCGGCCAAGTTCCGCGACATTCTGCACAATGTGCCCAAACTGTGGGAGCATTACCGGCATAATCCGCTCAAGTCCCGCCTGGGCACCAGTTCGGCCAGCCGCCGTTCCTTCGGCATGGGCCTGGTGCTCAAGGAAACCCTGCCCCGGCGTTCGCTGGCCGAGCTGCGGCGCAAGCAGCGGCATACCCGGCCCATCCCCATCTTCTCGCCGGTGGAAGAGCGCCTGACTTTCCGCAGCCCGGAAAACCCCTCCTTCTGGCAGCGCCTGGGCGCGCGGCTGCGCAGGCTGCCGGGCTGCCGCCATCTGGGCATGGAGCGACGGCGCGAATGGAAAACCGCCAGTGAGGATTGCCGGATCTGCGCCAACGGCAATGTGGCCAATCTGGGGGGGCTGAATCTGGTCACGGGCAACAATCTGCTGGGCAAGGGCGGGGTCTGCGGCGAGGTTCGGCCGGGATTTCCCTACCTGAACAGCGCGGTAAGCAACTGGCTTAAAGTGCTGCTGGGGTTCATCCCGGCCTTTTTCTCCTTTCTGTATACCCAGGACTGGTGGTTTCTGGCCTGGTTCGGCACCTTCATCTGGTTCGGCATCACCGGGGTGCGCAATGTGGTGCAGATGGTTCTGGCGGCCAAGGGGGCCACGCGCGATACGCTCATTCACTGGAAAGAGCAGGTCAGCATCAGCCGCTTGTGCGATTCGCTGATGTACACCGGCATTTCCGTGCTGCTGCTGGAAGTCATGGTGCGCGTCTGGCTGCTGGAGGACGGTCTGGGCGTGACCGTGGACGGCAATCCCACCCTGGTGTTCACCGTGCTGAACATCGTCAACGGCTTTTACATCTTCGCCCACAATCTCTACCGGGGCTTCCCCAAGGAAGCGGCCATAGGCAACCTTTTCCGCAGCGCTCTGGCCATTCCGGTATCCTCGTTCTATGATTTCGCGCTGTTTGAGGCGCTGCTGGGCCTGGGCGTGGCAAATCCCGAAATCTACCTGGTGCCCAGCGCGGCCGTGGTTTCCAAAATGGCCTCGGATACGGTGGCGGCCCTGATCGAAGGCTACGCCGACAGTCAGGTCAACCTGCGCATGCGCCGCTGGGATTACAAAAGCAAGGTCAACAATCTTTTCGCCTGCTATACCCGGCTGGAATTGCTTTTCCCTCAGGAAGACGCCCTGATCAACCTGGCCCGGCCCGGCGGTCTCGGCGGCCGCGGCGGAGCGCGGGGGCGCGAGCTGGAACGGGCCTTCATTGTCAATGCCCTGGATCTCATGTACTTCTGGTTTTACCAGCCGCGCGCGCAGGAGGCCTTCCGGCAGATGGTGCGCGGCATGCCCGGGGCTGACCGCTATGTGCTGGCCCGCGCCCAGCTGGTGCTTACCCGTGAGCGCGAGATCAGCCAGATGCTGGTGGATGGTCTGCTGGGGCGCAATTTTTCGCGGCCCCTGGCCTTTTTTCTGGACAAGCGCAAGCAATACCTGCGGGGGCTGACCCGTCTTTGCCGTCCGGGCAGGCTGCGTGAGCCGGGGTGTCTTCAGTAGAGCGCATACACATTGACTTTGCACAAGGTCAGCGGCCAAAGGCGCGCCCGCCGGCGGTCGGTTCACGAAGTTTGAATACACAAACAGTACAGGGCGGCGGCAGAAATGTCGCCGCCCTGTACTGTTTGCGCAAAAAAGCTTTTCCCATGGGTTTGTGACAACAGTTCAGCTTTATTGGTATATTTTATTGGTTGTTTGTTCAGTCCATACTTGTACAAAAAAGAACACGACGTTTTTTTCTGAATATGCCTTGCAACGGTACAGTCTGTGAGATACAGTATTCAAAAGATATTTTTTCATATGAGTTATGGCGTTCCCATGCCGGGAAGGCCGCGTACCTTTAAGGAGTCATACATGAGTACCGATGTCAAAAGCATGCATATGGGGCAGGTTACTTCCTTCTTCATCCCCAACGTCACGCTGGTGGGCGAAGGCTGTTCCAGAGATATCCCTGCCCGTCTGAAAAGCATTGGCGGCGCCAAACCCCTGATCGTCACAGACCAGGGCATTGTCGCCGTCGGCATTCTGAAGCAGATTACCGATATTCTCGACGGCGCGGGCATGCAGTACGCCATTTTTGATCAGACCGTGCCCAACCCCACGGATAAAAATGTGGAAGCCGCTTTTGATGTCTACAACAGGGAAAAATGCGACAGCCTGATCACCCTGGGCGGCGGCAGCTCGCACGACTGCGGCAAGGGCGTGGGCTTTCTGGCCGGCAATGGCGGCAAGATCCATGATTATGAAGGGGTGGACAAGTCCTCCAGGCCCTTCCCGCCCTATGTGGCCGTCAACACCACCGCCGGCACGGCTTCGGAAATGACGCGCTTTTGCATCATCACCGACACGTCCCGCAAGGTGAAGATGGCCATTGTGGACTGGCGCTGCACGCCCAGCGTGGCCATTGACGATCCCCTGCTGATGATGGGCATGCCCCCGGCCCTGACCGCCGCCACCGGCATGGACGCCCTGACCCACGCCGTGGAAGCCTATGTTTCCACAGCGGCCACCCCCATGACCGACGCCTGCGCTGAAAAGGCCATGGAATACATTAACCGCTATCTGCGGCGCGCCGTGGCCAACGGTCGGGACAAGGAAGCCCGCGAAGGCATGTGCTATGCCCAGTACCTGGCCGGCATGGCTTTCAATAACGCCAGTCTGGGCCATGTGCATGCCATGGCCCACCAGCTCGGCGGCTTCTATGACCTGCCGCACGGCGAATGCAACGCCATTCTGCTGCCCCATGTGAGCCAGTACAATCTGATTTCCAGCCGTCGCCGCTTCGGGCGCATTGCCCGCCTGCTGGGCGAACGCACCGAGGGCCTCAGCCCCACTGACGCTTCACAGAAAGCCATCACCGCCATCAGCATTCTGTCCAAGGATGTGGGCATTCCTGCCGGACTCATCGCCCTGGGCAAGAAGTACGGCAAGGAAGTGCGGGAGGAAGATATCCCGATCATGACCGCCAATGCCCAGAAAGACGCCTGCGGCCTGACCAACCCGCGCATCATGACCGACGCCGCCGTGGCCGCCATCTACAAGGCGGCCCTGTAGAGCGCGTCCCGGTGACAACAAAAAACGGCATGGCTTGCGGGCCATGCCGTTTTTTGTTGTGCAGCGCGTCCCGCGCAGTCCCCGGTCGGGCCGCCAGCTTCATTCCGCCGTTGAGCGCGCCAGCCGTCAGAGGTCGCCGGCTTCCGCAGCCCACGTCACCTCAAAACCACGACCGCGCAGAAAGCGGGTCACATTCAGAATTTCCAGTGCGGTTGCGCCTTCAGTCAGGCTGTCCCGGCAGCGCATAACCGGCGGCGGACAGGCCAGCCCGCGGCAATCCAGCAGAGTCGTAGTGCCTCCCGCATTGTTGAGAATTGTTGCCATTTATGGCAAACAAGGCTAAGCCTATTTTCAAGGCAGTCGATAAGCAAGGTAAACTTGACGAGGCTACATATGGGTATTGTGCTGCAAGGCGTGAGTTTGCTGCTGATGGGGGGGCTGGCCGTCATGGGGCCGGCCAGTGTTGTATTCTGGATAGTGCTGGCGGGTCTGGCCGTCTGCGCCGTGGCTGACCTGTATCTGTGGCTGTTGCTCCGGCGAAAGCAGGCGGAGCTGGCGGCCTTTGCCCACAGCCTGCGCGACGCGGGCGGCCCCGCGCCGCAAGGCGATGTTCTGGAGCGCGTGCGCCGCAGCCTGGCGGACATGCAGGCCGCGCGCAAACAGGCCGCTGAGGCTGCGCAAGCCGAAGCGCGCGACCTGCGCGGCGCGGTCGAGAGTCTGCGCAGCCAGCTGGACGAGGCGCGCGAGCATGCGCGGGAAATGACCGACAAACTGGCGCAGAGCGCGCCCGTGCTGGACAAGGCCCGCAAGGTCTGCCACAAGCTGTCCACGGATGTGCGCCATTTGTCTCAACTGGTCGCGGATGTGGACAAGGGTGTGGAAGTGCAGCGCGTGCGTCTGGGTGAAACCGGCGGAGCCATGGAGCGCGTGGCCGAGGCCGCGCAGGAGTCCTCCATACGCGTGCGCGAAGTGTCGGACAATGCCGAGACTTCACGCGGGCAGGCTGTTACCGGCGAAGCGGAAGTGCGCGGCGCGGTGACTTCCATCGAAACGGTCAAGAGCACCATTCTGCATCTCAAGGAAGCCATGGCCGGCCTGGGCGAAAAGGCCAGCAACATCGGTCAGGTCATGAACGTCATTAATGAAGTGGCGGATCAGACCAATCTGCTGGCGCTCAATGCGGCCATTGAGGCGGCGCGCGCGGGCGAGGCCGGGCGCGGTTTCGCCGTGGTGGCCGACGAGGTGCGCAAACTGGCTGAAAAGACCATGGGCGCCACCAAGGAAGTGGAGGAAGCCGTCCGCGCGATCCAGGAAGAAACGCAACGCAATGTGGAAAATGTGGACGAGGCCGCGCGGCTGACCGTGGAAAGCGCCGAGCGGGCCTCCCGCGCCGGGCAGTTTATGGGCAATATCGTGGGCGGCATGGAAGAAACCGCCGAACATCTGAAAATCATTGCCCAGGGCGCGGTTAAACAGTCCGAAAGCAGCACGCAGACCAACAGCGCCCTGGAGGAAATTCTGCATGTGGCCGAAAGCACGGCGACCAATATGGAAACCTTTATGGCGGCCCTGCTTTCGTTCAAAAGCGGCATGGAAGAACTGGACATGATCGTCAACGCGCTGGTGACGGGCGATTACGACCAGGCCGCCGCCACGGACAAATTCGTGCAATGGACGCCCAGGCTGGATCTGCATGTGCCGGCCATCGACGGGCAGCACCGCCAGCTCTGCGCATACATCAATGATCTTTACCGGGCCATGAAGAATAACCGCACCGGCGAGGAGCTTCAGGCCATTGTGAAGAAATTGCGGGACTACACGGCCTCGCATTTCAGCGACGAGGAAAAGATTTTTGCGGCTTCGCACTATCCCGGCACGGCCGAGCACAAGGCCATTCACCGCAAGTTTGTGGCCAAGCTGGACGAATTTGAGCAGCAGCTCGAAAACGGCACAGCCACGGTGAGCATGGATCTGCTGAGTTTTCTCAAGGATTGGCTCATCAACCATATCGCGGGCACAGACCCCACCTATCTGCCCTATATCAAGAATATGATCAGGCAGTAAGCCGCCGCATTTCCTGGAAATTTTCATTACCCAGGCGCCCGGATACGGATTCGGGCGCCTGGCGTTTTCAGAGCAGGCATCTGATGAAATCGGGTAAATGCCCTGTTTTTCCGCAAAATGACGGCGGCGAACAGATTGAAAATTTACATTTTCAGCGGCCAGACGGTGACGACCGCCGTGCATGCGCGCAGAAAGACAACGCCCCCGCGCTTGTGGCGCGAGGGCGTTTCATTTGGACGGGGAGGGCGGCTCAGTTCCCGCACATGTCAAGAAAATAGCGGTGCAGCCGGGTATCAGGCGTCAGTTCGGGGTGAAAGGATGTGGCCAGCACATTGTCCTGGCGCACGGCCACGGCCTGCCCCCTGACCTCGGCCAGCACGCGCACGCGCGACCCCACGCCGGTCAGCACGGGCGCGCGGATGAATACCGCCGGAAACGGGGGCAGGCCCAGTTCCGGCAGATCCAGCTCGGTTTCAAAGCTGTCCACCTGTCGGCCGAAGGCGTTGCGGCGCACCGTGGCGTCCAGCACGCCCAGACGGGGCTGGGTGGAGTTTTCAATCTCGCGGCACAGCAGGATCAGCCCCGCGCAACTGCCATAGACCGGCATGCCGTTTTCAATGCGCTGCCGCAGGGGATCAAGCATGCCCAGCTCCACCAGCAGTTTGCCCATGGTGGTGCTTTCGCCGCCGGGAATGATCATGGCGTCGATGCCGTCCATATGCCCAAGCTGGCGCACCTCGCGGGCCTCGGCGCCCAGGCGCGTCACCGCAGCCGCATGCTCGCGAAAGGCCCCTTGCAGCGCCAGAACACCCACGCAGGGTCTGACCATCTTACCAGCCCCGTTCCTGCATGCGTTCGGCGTCCGGGATGGAGGAAATCTCAATGCCCACCATGGGTTCGCCCAGATCGCGGGAGATTTCGGCCAGCAAGGCGTAATCCTTGTAGTTGGTCACGGCCTGCACAATGGCCTTGGCCCGCTTGGCCGGATCGCCGGATTTGAAGATGCCCGAACCAACAAACACGCCGTCGCAGCCCAGATGCATCATCAGGGCCGCATCGGCCGGGGTGGCGATGCCGCCGGCGGCGAAATTGACCACGGGCAGGCGGCCTTCATTGCGCACAGCCAGGCATATTTCCAGAGGCGCGCCGCACTCCTTGGCGAAATTGGGCACTTCGGCGTCGGGCAGGGCGCAGAGCATGCGGATTTCGTCCATGACCTGGCGGCAGTGGCGCACGGCTTCCACCACGTTGCCGGTGCCGGGCTCGCCCTTGGTGCGGATCATGGCCGCGCCTTCGGCGATGCGGCGCAGGGCCTCGCCCAGATTGCGGCAACCGCAGACAAAGGGCACGGTGAAGTCGCGCTTGTCGATGTGGTAACGGTCGTCGGCGGGGGTCAGCACTTCGCTTTCGTCAATATAGTCCACGCCCAGGGCTTCCAGAACGCGCGCTTCCACAAAGTGGCCAATGCGCGCCTTGGCCATGACCGGTATGCTGACCACTTCCATGATCTTTTTGACGATGGTGGGATCGGCCATGCGGGCCACGCCGCCGGCGGCGCGGATGTCGGCGGGCACGCGCTCCAGGGCCATAACGGCGCAGGCGCCCGCTTCCTCGGCGATTTTGGCCTGTTCGGGGGTGGTGACATCCATGATCACGCCGCCCTTGAGCATTTCGGCAAGGCCGGTCTTGAGGCGGATGGTGCCCTGTTCCATAGCTGTACTCCTTCTATGCCGGGGAAGCCCCGGCGGATGATTTTGGCGGATCGCCGCTCGTGCCAGCGGCGGTGCAGGCGTGTATATATGCGATAATCCACCGACTGACAATACATCCGCGGCAAACGCCGGCGGCTTGCGCTCGGGCACGGCAACGGCTATGCTGATCAACCCCAAGGAAAATTATGGAAGCCACATTGTGCCTCAGACTGCCCTTTCTGCGCGGGCCGCTGCCCCGGGGGCTGGACCCGGACGCGTCCTCCGCCCCGGCCTGGCCGGGAGCCCTGCGCCTCTGGCCCGGCCTGCCGGATGCGCTTTGTATTGGTGACGCCCCCGCGGATGCCGCCGCTGGCCCGAATCCCGCGCGCTATCGTCCGGTCGACTACCCCTTCAGCCAGCGCGAGGCCGCGGCCTGTCTGGCGGATCTGCGCCAGATGGACGCGGCGGCCCTTTCCGGCCTGCCTCTGGGCGCCGCCGTGGCGGGCAACGCCCGCAACGCGCGGCAACTGGCCGAGCTGGCCGCGCTGCAAGAGCTGGACGGACGCAACGGCCCGGCCCCCGCGGCGGCGGAAAGCGCCCGCCGGGAGCGGCTGGCGCGTGAACAGGCCCAAAAGGCCCTGCTCTGGCTCTGGCTTCAGGAAGAACGCCTGGCTGAACTGGCCGATCTGGCCCGGCGTTACGCGGACAACGCGGGCCGCCTGACCGCCGCCCTGGGCGTGGAGGAGGACGAGAGTCCGCGCCTGTTGCCTTTTGGGGGCGCATCCATAGCTCTGGACCCGGCGCTGGTTCCTCCGTGGCGGCTGGCGGCGGTCAATGCCGCGCATTTTCTGCCCGGGGACGCGGTCGTGGCGGCGGAAGGCCCCATGCGCGCCGATTTGCTGGAGCGGCTCGACTTCAGCCCCGCGCCGCACTATGCGGCATTGCTGGGCTGCCCGGAGGAGCGGGCCGGCGAGATTGTGCGGGCCCGCGCTCCGCTCTGGCGGGCGCTGGGGCATTCGCGTGCGCCGGGACGGGACGCGGACGGCCCCCTGAGCGTGGAGCGCGTCTGGCTGACCTGGAGGCGCGCATGAGCAAAACGCTTTTCCCGCGCGGTCTGGGCGGCGTGATTTTCGACTGCGACGGCGTGATGATCAATTCCCGCGCGGCCAATGAGCAATTCTACAACCGCGTGCTGGCCTATTTCGACCTGCCGCCCATGACGCCGGAGCAGGAGGCCTATTCCTTCATGGCCACGGCGGGGCAGGCCCTGCGGCACATTCTGCCCGAGCGTCTGCACGGCGAGATCGACCGCGTGACCAGGGACGAGATCAACTACCAGCGCGACATTCTGCCCCTGCTGCGCCTCATGCCCGGTTTCCGCCAGTTCGCGGAGGCGCTGCACGCCAGCGGCGTGCGCACGGCCATTGCCACCAACCGCACGGGGCAGGGCATGCAAAGGGTTCTGGACTTTTTCGCCTTGCCCTCCTATTTTGATCCTGTGGTTACGGCGAGCAACGCCGCGCCCAAGCCCTCGCCCGAGGGCGTGTTGCGCATCTGCGCGGCTTGGGGCGCGCACCCTGAGGATGTGCTCTTTGTGGGCGACAGCGTTCATGACAGGCAGGCCGCCGAAGCGGCGGGGGCGACGTTCGCCGCCTTCAACGGCGGCGCCCTGCAAGGCCAAATCGTCGCGCCGGATTTCGCCGTTCTGGGCCGCGCCCTGGCTCCGTTCCTGGCGCGCGGCCATGAATTCACCCCTTAAGCTTAGGTCGGAGATGAGATGATTGTGCTTGCCAATACGCTGAGCGCCATAGCACTGGTGCTGGGTTCGCTGCTGAACATTTATTTCTGGATTGTCATCATTGCAGTCGTGCTGACCTGGGTGCGGCCCGATCCTTACAATCCCATAGTGCGGACCCTGCGTCTCCTGACAGAGCCGGTCTTTTACCGGGTGCGCAAATGGCTGCCTTTCACCTACACGAGCGGCCTGGATTTCTCGCCTGTGGTGGTGTTGCTGGGCATTGAGCTGATCAACCGCATTGTGATCGCCTCGCTGGCCCAGTATGCCGTTGCCCTGCATTAAGGGCGTTTTCTGGAACGTTTTCTTGCCTTGCCGGTCGCGCCGGAGTTTTGCCCTGCCGGGAGCAAAGGCCGCACAGGGAAAACGGGCAGCGCCGCGTTGCAGTTTTCATGTCTCAAGGCCGGAATGCCCAGAAGGGCGTTTTGCGCGGTTCGTCCGCACTTCAACATCTAACGCTGGAGATTTCTTATGGATCAGCATGAAATTGATCTGCTGGAAAAGTACGCGCCCACTGATCCGGAGCTGAAATCCCTTTGGGAAGACCATGTTCTCTATGAAAAGCAGGTGGAAAAGCTGGAAGGCAAAAGCTACCGCACGCCCACCGAGGAGCAGACCCTGAAGCAACTGAAGAAGCAGAAGCTGGAAGGCAAAACCAGACTGATGGACATTCTGGATCGTCTGAAAAAGCAAGACTAATAACAGGGTTGAGGAGCCGGTTTTATGGAATGCACAGGTGCGCAGATTCTTCTTGAATCCCTGAAGCGTGAGGGCGTGGACGTGCTGTTCGGCTATCCGGGCGGCGCGGTGATCGATATTTATGACGAGCTGCCGCGACATCCCGAGATCCGTCATGTGCTGGTCCGCCATGAGCAGGGAGCTGTGCACGCGGCTGACGGCTATGCCCGCGCCTCCGGCAAGGTGGGGATATGCCTCGTGACCTCCGGGCCGGGCGCCACCAATACGGTGACGGGCATAGCCACAGCATATTCCGACTCCATTCCTCTGGTTGTCGTCACGGGTCAGGTTCCCACCAGACTCATCGGCAATGACGCCTTTCAGGAAGTGGACATTGTGGGCATTACCCGCCCCTGCACCAAACACAACTTTCTTGTCAAGGACGTAAGCAAGCTGGCCCTGACCATCCGTCAGGCCTTTTATCTGGCCCGCTCCGGGCGGCCCGGCCCGGTGCTGGTGGACCTGCCCAAGGACGTGGTGCAGGCCAGGGCGGAATTTGTCTGGCCCGAAGACATCTACATGCGCAGCTACAATCCCACCTACAAGCCCAATCTCAACCAGTTGCGGCGCACGGTGGAGGAGCTGACCCAGGCCAGACGGCCGGTGCTGCTCTCCGGCGGCGGCGTGATCATGTCCAATGCCGCCGACGAGGTGGCCGCGCTGGCGCGCCGCCTGCACATCCCTGTGGCCTGCACGCTCATGGGGCTGGGCGGCTTTCCGGCCACGGACCCCCTTTCGCTGGGCATGGTGGGCATGCACGGCGCCTACGCCGCCAATCTCGCCATCAACAACGCGGATCTGCTGGTCTGCGCGGGCGCGCGCTTTGATGACCGCGTTACCGGCAAACTGGCGGCCTTTGCGCCCAAGGCGCGCATCGTGCACATTGACATTGATCCCACGTCCATCCGCAAGAATGTGGAAGTGCATGTGCCGGTGGTGGGCGACTGCAAGCTGGCCCTGGCGGGCATTATGGAAATCTGCGAGGCCAGGCTGGCCGGCAGGGACTGGGCCGCCGAACATGCGGAATGGGTCAGGGCCGTGACCGAATGGAAGCGAAGCAAGCCCCTCGGCTACCAGAAAAGCGAAAACAGCATCAAACCCCAACAGGTGGTGGAAGCCCTGCGCGAACTCACCCGCGGCGACGCCATCATCGCCACGGAAGTGGGGCAGCACCAGATGTGGGCGGCGCAGTTCTACAGCTTCACCAAGCCGCGCACCCTGCTGACCAGCGGCGGCCTGGGCACTATGGGCTATGGTTTTCCCGCGGCCATTGGCGCGCAGTTCGCCCTGCCGGACAAGATGGTCATCACCGTGGCCGGCGACGCCTCGCTGCAGATGAACATTCAGGAACTGGCCACGGCCGTGGCCTATAATCTTCCTGTCAAGGTGGTCATTCTGAACAATCGTCATCTTGGCATGGTGCGCCAGTGGCAGGAGCTTTTCTACAATCACAATTACAGCTCCACCAATATGGAGGCCCAGCCCGACTTTGTGAAGCTGGCCGAGGCCTACGGGGCCGAAGGCTATCGCATTGAAAAGCCCGCGGATCTTCTGCCCGAGCTGGAAAAGGCCCTGGCCACGCCCAAGCCCGCTTTCATCGACGTGGTGGTGGAGCGGGAGGAAAACGTCTATCCCATTGTGCCCGCCGGCGCGGCGCTGGATGAAATGCTGCTGGTGTAGGAGATGGCTATGCAACGACACGTGCTTTCCGTGCTGGTGGAAAACGAACCCGGCGTGCTTTCCCGCGTGGTGGGCCTGTTCAGCGGGCGCGGCTTCAATATTGATTCGCTCAATGTGGCCCCGGCCCTTGAAGAGGGCGTTTCGCACATGACCATCACCACCTATGGCGACAGTATGATTCTTGAGCAGATCATGAAGCATCTGCACAAAATCGTTTCCGTCATCAAGGTGACGGATTTTGCGGACACCCTCGCCGTGGAGCGGGAGATGATGTTCGTCAAGGTACAGGCCGAAGGGCCCATGCGCGGTGAAATTCTGCGCACGGTGGAGATTTTTCGCTGCAAGGTTGTGGACGTGAGCAGCAATGAAATGACCATTGAGGCCACGGGCGACCATGACAAGCTGGAGGCCATCATCAGCCTGCTGCAACGTTTTGGCATCAAGGAACTGGCGCGCACGGGCTCAGTGGCCATGCGCCGCTCCAAGAAGGCGGATTGACGCGCCGCCCGCAAAGGTGCATGCAAGGGCAAGGGAGAAGGGAGCGCGGCGCGCCGAGCCATTTCTCCTTGCCGTATTTTCCCTCCGCATGTGCGGCCGGGAGGCGTTGTGTTTAACCGTGAGCGATTACAGAGGATGTTCAGATGAAAGTGTATTATGATCAGGATGCCGATCTCAATGTGTTGAAAAACAAGACCGTGGCCATCATCGGTTACGGCAGTCAGGGCCATGCCCATGCCCAGAACCTGCGTGATTCCGGCGTCAGGGTGGTGGTGGGCCAGCGCCCCGGCGGCGCCAACTACGAGCTGGCCAGGGAACACGGCTTCACGCCGGTGTCCGCCGCCGAAGCCGCGGAGCAGGCCGATCTGATCATGATTCTGCTGCCCGACGAAGTGCAGGCGGCGGTCTATGAAAACGACATCAGGCCCCATTTGACCAAGGGCAAGGCCCTGCTGTTCGCCCACGGCTTCAACATCCATTTCAGCCAGATTCAGCCGCCCAAGGATGTGGATGTATTCCTCATCGCGCCCAAGGGCCCCGGCCATCTGGTGCGCCGCACCTTCACCGAGGGCGGCGGCGTGCCCTGCCTGGTGGCCATTGAGCAGGACGCCACGGGCGAGGCCCTCAAGGTGGCCCTGGCCTATGCCAAGGGCATCGGCGGCACGCGCTCCGGCGTCATTGAAACCACCTTCCGCGAAGAGACGGAAACCGACCTTTTCGGCGAACAGGCCGTGCTCTGCGGCGGTGTTTCCGCTCTGATCAAGGCCGGTTTTGAAACCCTGGTGGAAGCCGGCTACCAGCCGGAAATGGCCTATTTTGAGTGCATGCACGAAATGAAACTGATCGTGGATCTGATGTACGAGGGCGGCCTCTCGCGCATGCGTTATTCCATCAGCAATACGGCGGAATACGGCGACTATGTTTCCGGCCCGCGTCTGATCAACGAGAACGTGAAAAAGGAAATGAAGGGCGTGCTCAAGGATATCCAGAGCGGCAAATTCGCCCGCGACTTCATTCTGGAAGCCCGCGCCAAGTACCCCATGTTCCTGACCACGCGCCGCAACGAATCCGAACACCAGATTGAGCAGGTGGGCAAAAATCTGCGCGGCATGATGTCCTGGCTGAAGAAGGACAAGAAAGACTGAGCGCAGGCATCACATCCCGTGCTGTTTTGCTCCAGGAGCGCTTCGGCGCTCCTTTTTTTGTTTGAAGGAAATCCGGTCTCCGCTGGCGGGGATTGCCTCATGAAAAAAAAAGAACCGGCCGTGTGAGCCGGTTCCCCGTGGCAAACGTGTTCCAGGGTCTGATCAGGCTGTTTTCATTTCATGAATCAGTTCCGTAAGTTCCTGCGTCTGGCCGGCCAGATCGGATACCGCCCTGGCCGCTTCGGTCATGGCCTGGGCGATCTGCCTGCTCATAGCGTTGCATTCGAGAATGGAGCGGTTGATCTGCTCGCTGGCGGCGGACTGCTCCTCGCTGGCTGTGGCAATGGCGTTGACCTGATCAGCCGTGACTTCGGCCCTGGCCACGATTTCTTCCAGGGCGCGGCCGGACTCATTGGCGAACTGTGTGGCTTCCTCAATCCGAACCACGGCATTGTCCACCGACGCAGTGCTTTTGGCGGTGCTTTCCTGGATGGCCCTGATGGCATTGCCCACATCATTGGTGGAGGCCATGGTTTTTTCGGCCAGCTTGCGCACCTCGTCAGCCACCACGGCAAAGCCGCGTCCGGCTTCACCCGCGCGGGCGGCCTCAATGGCGGCATTGAGGGCCAGCAGATTGGTCTGGTCCGCAATGTCCGAGATGACGCCCATGATCTGGTCAATGGAGCGGGCGTGTTCATTGAGCTGGCTCATGTCGTCCTTGAGTTCCAGCGAAACCTGATGCACGGATTGGATACGCCGCAGGGAGCGTTCCACCACCTGGGCGCCCGCTTCGGCCTTTTCTTTGGTTTCGGCTGAGGCGGAGGATGCTGAGGATGCGTTCTGGGCCACTTCCTGCACGGTGGCATTCATCTCGTTCATGGCCGTGGCGGCTTCGGCAAGGCGCTGGGCGGCCTCGGCCGCGCCCTGATCGGACTGCTCAATCTGGGACGCAAGCTCGGTGGAGGCAGAGGAAAGCACATTGCCCATTTCCTCCAGCCTGTTGGCCACGGTCAGCAGCGCCTGTGCCTTGGTCTGGGCTTCCTGTCCGGCCGCCTCGGCTTTGCGCATGGCTTGCCGGGCCTCGTCCGTGGCTGCCAGCGCGTTTTGGGATTCCTGCTCGGCCTTCTTGATGTGATTTTCCAGTGCGCCCACCATTTCCACAATGGCGGCATACACGCCCTGCTTCCTGCCGCCGTCGTCCACATTATAGTCGCCGTTCACCACGCGGAGGGCAATGGCATTCAGTTCTCCGGGGTCTTTGCCCAACTGCTGCATCACATTGCGGGAAATGAAGGAGGTTATGAAAATGCCGCAAAGCATGGCCACCGCACAGAAACCGATGATGACATAGTTGGCGTTGTGATTGCTTTGCTGCACCTGCTGTACGCCGAAAGAGGACAGTTCCGTGCTGTTGGCCTCAACCTTGCGGAACTGCTCGCCCAGAATGCGCATGTCCGCGCCTCTCTGGCGTATAAAATCCATGTATGTCTGGGCCATGGGGACGTAGTTGGCCGCCTCCTTCACAACAACGCCCATGGCGGCCCTGTTGTCGGGCGCGCGGAAGCGTTTTTCCTGCTCAATCATGGCCGCCTGCATTTGTTTCAGGGCCTGCGAAGCGGCATCAAGTTGCTCCGGCGTGGAGCTCAGGGCCAGGCTGCGGAGCACAGCCCGCAGTCTGTTGAACTCAAGGCGCAGTTCCCCCACTCTTTTCTGGTTGTTGACTCTGGTCTGGTCAACCCCATGAGCGAGCATGACGCTGTGAATCACGGTTTCCATGGAATCAAAGGCTCTGCTCAATCCCATGCGGGCCTCATCGGCCCGGGCCAGAAGGCGGGCGCTGGTCTGCTGGTCGTCAATACATTTTTGCAGCAGCGGCAGGCTGGCTTCCAGATCCTTGATGCAGCCCGATATCTTCTGCCTGTTTTCAGGGCTTGTCACCAGGGGAAGGCACAGTTCAAGCTGCCTCTTGGCCTCGGCCAACTGCGCAGCAGCCTGCTTGGCCTGGCTGTTGTCCCCATAAACGATAAAACGCAGGTAGGCGGTCTGTGTATTCAGCAGGGCTGTTTTGCTGCTTTCAATATACGCGGCCTCGGTGGAAAGCCGGTTCATTGTTCCAGTCAGGTAGTAGGAAGCCCCTCCCAGCGACAGCGTCATAACAAGAATCAATGAAAAACCCAGCATCAGTTTTGTCTGCAGCTTCATGACTTCCTTCATCCCCCTCTTTGTTTAAGGCGTCTTTTTCACTGATATTATCATTATTATGCGAAGAATTTCTGCAATGAGGCGTTGCGCAGAGAGAATTTTCAATGTGGGCATGCTCTGCATCCGTCTGTTGGCACAGCGGCGCAGTGAAATAAAAATCAACCCTGTCGTATTTTATATCGTCCAAAAGGGCTGGCACTTTAGAGCATTTACCTGATTGAAATGCTCTGTTGCTCAGGCCCGGCGTTCAGAGCAGCCAGCAGGCCACGGCATGCGCGCCCTGAACAAGAGTGGGCGGCATCTCCTCCAGGCAGCGGGGCAGGGCCTGGGAACAACGGGGCTGAAAGGGGCAGCCCGCGGGCATGTTCTGGAGGGAAGGCACACTGCCCGGAATGGCAGGCAGGCGCGTCAGCCCCGTGGAGCGCCGGCTGGGCGCGGAATGCATCAGGCCCCTGGTGTAGGGATGGCGCGCCTCGGCGAAGAGCTCGCGTGCCGGGGCGTATTCCACCAGATGACCGGCATACATGACGCCCACCATGTCCGCCACCTGGGCCACCACGCCCAGATCGTGGGTGATGAGCAGCACGGCCATGCCCTGCGCCCGGCTCCTGTCCAGAATCAGGCGCAGGATCTGGCCCTGGATGGTGGCGTCCAGGGCGGTGGTGGGTTCGTCGGCCAGCAGCAGTTGGGGCCGGCAGGCCAGGGCCATGGCAATCATCACGCGCTGGCGCATGCCGCCGGAAAGCTGATGGGGATAGTCCTCATAGCGGCTGTGGGGCGAGGGGATGCCCACGTCCGTGAAAAGGCGCTCCACTTCCCGGCGGGCCTCGGCGCGCCCCATGCCCAGATGCAGCCGCAGGGGCTCGGCTGCCTGCTGCCCCACGCGCAAGACTGGGTTGAGTGAGGTCATGGGCTCCTGAAAGATCATGCCGACGCGACGCCCCCTGACGCGGCGCAGCTCTTTTTCCGGCAGGGAGAGCAGGTCTTGGCCGTTCAGCAACGCCCGGCCGTCAAGCACGGCATGTTCCGGCGTGAGGCGCAGAATGGCCCTGGCCGTGAGGCTTTTGCCGCAGCCCGATTCGCCCACCAGACAGGTTACGGCAGCCGGCGGCAGGTCAAGACTGACATTCTGTACGGCCGGCAACAGACGGCCCGCCAGGGGGAAGAGCACGGAAAGCTTTTCCAGACGGAGCAGAGGGGCGGCGTCAGGGGAGGCGGAGAAGGTGTCGCGCGTCAGGGCTTTTGTACTCATCGCTTTCCCCTCTAGCATTTTTCGATTGAAAATATACATTTTCAATCTGTTCGCCGCCGTCATTTCGCGGAAAAAGTGTGGTTTTTCCGCTCATTGGGCGCGCTTGTCCACTTGCGCGGCCAACAGAACATTTACCTGATTTCATCAGATAAATGCCCCAGGCAGGGAACACGGGCGGGCTGAAGGGAACACGCCCGCTATGGCCGGGATGCGCCGCAAAGCCCGCTGCTCCCCACGGAGAAATTCGGGTATCAGTGCCGCACCTGAGAGTTGCGGAAGTTGATATAGGCCTCGCGCATGGCGATATAGGGGTCCACCGCGGCGCTGTTCAGGTCTTCGTACAGGGGCAGAACATCGCCCAGCGCATTGAAGCGCAGGGCCAGTTCCGAGCTGGTGGCCAGCTCCCAGGGGTAGACGTAGAAAAAAGGATCGGTAAAGCAGTCGCCCACCCGGCCTATGGTGTCGCGCGCGGAACTGGGGCCGATAAAGGGCCAGACCACATAAAAGCCGTGGCCTATGCCCCAGCGTCCGAGGGTCTGGCCGAAATCCTCGCCCGAGGGGTCAACGGGCACAATGGTTTTCTTGCCCCTGGCCACATCCGCAAAGCCCAGCGAGGTGGTTGTGTTGATGAAAAAGCGCCCGAACTCCACCCCTGCCTCCATAAAGCGGAACTGGAGAATATTGTTTACAAAGCGCATGGGAAAGAGCGCGTTGGAGAAGAAGTTTTTGAGACCGCTGCGAATCTGGCGGGGCGTGATGAAAACCCAGGCGTTATACGCGGGTTTGGCGATATAGAGATAGAAAATGTCGTTGAAGTGAAACCAGAAGCGATTCCAGGGCTCCAGCGGGTCCGCTATGCTGGCCGCCGGGGCGGTGTCATAGTCGTCCAGGCTGTCGGACTGCTGCATCTGGCCGTAAGGGTGCACGGTAATGGCCCCCGGCTTGAGCGTCGGAGCGGCTCCGTAAACGCTGGAAGGCGCGTGGGGCGGGTTTGCCGGGGCCGCCGGAGCCACAGCGGGCAGGCCCCACGCCAGAAGGAGCAGCAGGCAGCAGGCCAGGGCCAGATTCCGGCTGCCCGCGGAACGGGCCGGGGAGCCGGGGCGGAGAGGGGGCGTGCTACTTGCCATTTTGCTGACGTACTTCCTGGGCTTTGGCGCGCACGCGCTCAATGAGCTGATCCGGGCTTGCGCTGTTCAGAATGTCTTGAAACTGGGTGCGATAGTTCTTGACCAGGCTGATATTTTCGATCAGCACGTCATACACGCGCCATATGCCGTCCTTGGGCAGCATGCGGTAGGCCACGGGCACTTTCTTGCCGTCCTTCATGGTGATGACGGTGCGCACTTCGGTACGGTCGCCCGCGTTGGAGGAGACTTCGCCGGCATAGACCACCTGTTCGCCGTTGTAGCCGTCAATCTTGTTCACATAGGTGGTGATCAGCAGATCCGCGAAAGCGTCGCTGAACTGCTTCTTCTGCTGCGGCGTGAAGCTGCGCCAGCGCGGCCCCACCGTGCGGGAGGAAAATTCGCTGAAATCAAAAATATGCAGCACTTCATCCTCAATCTGCTGGCGCAGGGGACCGCGCGTGGCCGGATTGACGTAGTCAGGATTTTTGATGCAGGCAAGAATGCGGTTGGTGGCGGTTTCCAGAGCCTGCCGGGCGGGCGAGGAAGAGGGCGGGGCGGCCTGCGCCGGAGCGGAAAAGACGGTCAGGCCCAGCGCCAGGGCGCAGTACATGGCAAGCGAGACAGCGCGTGCGAAAAGACGGGGCATGCTATACACCTCCGAAAGCGTATTTGCCGAGCAGCGATCCCAGATCCACTGAAGATTCCGTCTCCGTGATGACGCCGCCGGGCGCGAGTATTGTTTCCGAACCACCCCTGGAGAGGCTGACATACTTGTCCCCGATCAGGCCGCTGGTCTTGATGGAGGCCATGCTGTCGTCTGAAAGGTGCAGATTCGTGTCCAGACGCAAACGCACCACGGCCTGGGTGCGCAGGGGATCAGGGTCAAGGCTGATGCCAACCACCCGGCCCACGGGCACGCCCGCCAGTTCCACATCCGCGCCCACACGCAGCCCCGAGGCGGAATCAAAACGGGCGGAAAGCTCAAAGCCCTGGTCCGAAAAAAATTCCATGCGGCCCAGCTTGATGGTCATGTAGGCCACACAGATCAGACCCAGCAGCACGAAGATGCCCACAGCGGTTTCACGGATGCTGTTCATGCGTTTTTCAGACTCCAGACCGCCATTGGCGGAACAGTAGGTTTCTCAGTATATCTGGCCGGGCGCAAAGTTTCAAGCCCCGGGAGTGACCTGTCAGGAAGCCAGCCACCTGTCCAGGGCAGCGCGCACGGTCGGATTGGGCGGCTGGTGCAGGGTCAGGCGCTGGTCTGCGGCCTCGCGCCGGAGGAATTGCCGCAGATAGGGATCCGGGCTGGCCTCCAGCTCGGTCAGGCTGCCGGCGAACGCCGCTCCGCCGTCGCGCAGCACCAGCACATAGTCGGCAATGGCGCGCAGGCTCGCCAGATCATGGCTGACCACCACCAGCGTCATGTCAGGGTACTGCTCGTGCATGGAGCAGAGCAGTTCATCCATGCGGGCGGCGGTGATGGGATCCAGGCCGGAGGTGGGCTCATCGCAGAGCAGCACGCGCGGTTCGGCGATGATGGCCCTGGCCAGGCCCGCGCGCTTGCGCATGCCGCCGGACAACTGGTTGGGGTAAAAATCGGCAAAGTCCTCCAGCCCCACCATGCGCAGCACGCGCAGGGCCGCTTCGCGGATCAGGGGCCTGGGCAGGCGCAGATGTTCGCTCAGGGGCAGCGCCACATTCTGGGCCAGAGAAAGGGCGCCCAGCAGCGCGCCATCCTGAAAAAGCACGCCCATGCGGCGGCGCACGCGGCGAAATTCAGCGCGGTTCAGCGTGAAAAGATCCCTGTCGCCGATGAACACGCCGCCGGACAGAGGCCGCGAAAGACCGATGATATGCCGCAGCAGGGTGGACTTGCCGCAGCCCGAACCGCCCAGAATGACGGAAACCTTGCCTCCCGGCAGAACGGCATTGATGTCGCGCAGCACGACATGCTCGCCGTAACCCGCGCTCAGGGCGCGAAATTCAATGTCCCAGGCCCGCATATAGCTCCGCCTACAGTAAAAAGGAAGTCAGCACATAGTCCGCCGCCAGAATCAGCACACAGGAAATGACCACCGCCGAGGTGGTGGCGTTGCCCACGGCCTCGGGCCCCACGCTGTCGCGGCGCAGATGGGTGTAATAGCCCTGGCGGCAGCAGACCGCAGTGACCAGCAGACCGAAAACCACGGACTTCACAAAGCCGCCCGCCACGTCGGTCATGGTTACGGAGCTGGCGATACGGTAAAAATAGGCCCCCTCGTTGATGCCCAGCATGAGCACGCCGGTGAGGTAGCCGCCAATGATGCCGATAACGTCGAAAATGGCCGTGAGCAGGGGAAAGGAGATCAGCGCGGCCAGCAGACGCGGGCTGACCAGATAGGCCATGGAGTTGATGTCCATGACGTCCAGGGCGTCAATCTGGTCCGTGATGCGCATGACTCCGATTTCAGCGGCCATGGACGAACCCGCCCGCCCGGTGAGCATGATGGCCGTGAGCACCGGCCCCAGTTCGCGGATCAGCGTCAGGGACACGGCCGAACCCAGCATGCCCACGGAGCCGAACTGGACCAGGGTGTAATAGCCCTGAAGGCCCAGCACCATGCCGCAGAAAATGCCGATCAGCAGAATCACGAACAGGGATTTGTAGCCGATCACATACATCTGTTGCAGGGTGCGCGGAAAAATTCTGGCGCTGGTGAATATCTGGCGCAGGCCCTCCAGCAGGAACAGGGTCATGTTGCCCACAGCGTCAATGCCGCGCAGGCAGGGGCGGCCCAGAAGACGCAGGAAACCCGGCCCGGAGTTGCGTTGGTCCACGGCCATCTCAGCGTCCGGTTTTCCGGGGTTTGCCGGAAACGGCCTTTTTGGAAACCAGAACGGGTTTGCCCAGTTTCATGCGTTGCAGCTCCTCGCGCAGATTGGCGGCATCCGGTTCGGCGCCGCGCAGGTTCACAAGCACCAGCAGCACCTTGCCGCTCTTTTGCTGAAAGGTGCGCAGGCCCCTGCCCTCCAGCCGGGCGCGCAGCTTGTCCGCGTCGGCCTTGCCCCTGAAGGCGGCCACCTGATAGGTAAAATCAAACAGGGTTTCGGCCCGCGGCGCTTGCTCTTGCGTTCTGGGCCGGCCCGCGGGGCCCGGCGCGCGTTGCGCCTGCTGTGGCGGCGGCGCGGCGTTCGTTGCCGGTACGGGCGTGCCCGTGGCGTCCTGGCGGATGCCCCAGGCGGCCAGGCCCTCGCCCTGCGGGCGGCTGAATGGAGCGGCGGGCGCATTCTGCGGAACAGCCTGCGGCGTTTGCCCGAGTGGAGCGGATAGAGCGGATGACGCGGCCTGCTCCGCTCCGGAGGCGGCGTCCGCAACGGGCTGTCCGGTCTGCGGCGTCTGCCCGGCGGCATTCTCCGCTGACGGTTCGGCGGGAGCCTGCGCGGGCTGCTCCTTATGCGCCATGCCGGTCATCTGCTCCACATGCTTTTCAGGATTCTGCCCGCGCCCCACCATGAAACCCATGAAAAAGGCCCAGCCCACCACGGCGACCAGCACCAGTCCCAGGGCGGCCACAGTCGCGCGGGACAGCCTGACGGTCAGGCCGCGCGCTTCGCCGGCGGCCGCTTTCTGAAAACTTTTCCGTAATGGGCGGGGCATCTCTTACATGCTCTCCGGCGCGCTGACGCCCAGAACATCCAGGCCGTTGCGCAGCACCTGGGCCACGGAGCGCAGCAGGGCCAGCCGGGCCAGGGTGCGCGGCGGATCTTCGGGCAGCAGCACCTGATGCCTGGCGTAATAGCTGTGCAGCAGGCCCGCCAGTTCGCTCAGGTAATGGCTCACATGATGCACGGCCAGGGCCTGGGCGGCCGCTGTCAGCATGTCCTCAAAGACGGCGACCTTGCGCAGCAGGGCCATATCCTCGGGCGTGTCCAGGCCCGCCAGCATGGCTTCGCTCGCCGCATCCGGCAGGCTGACGCCGCGCTCGGCCGCGCGGCGCAGCACGGCGCAGATGCGGGCGTGAGCGTACTGCACATAGTATACCGGATTGTCCAGGCTGCGCTGTTTGGCCAGTTCCAGATCGAAATCCAGAGGGCTGTCGCTCTTGCGCGAGAGAAACATGAAGCGCGCCGCGTCCACGCCCACCTCATGCAGCACGTCTGCCAGGGTTTCAAACGTGCCCGCGCGGGTGGACATGCTCACGGGCTTGCCGTCCCGCAGCAGATTGACCAACTGGATCAGAACCACCTCAAAACTGTCGCGCGGCCGGCCCATAGCCGTAATGGCCGCGCGCATGCGCGGCACATAGCCGTGATGATCCGCGCCCCAGATGTCGATGAGACGGTCATAGCCACGCTCGAACTTGTCGTGGTGATAGGCGATGTCCGTGGCGAAGTAGGTCAGGCTGCCGTCGGATTTTTTCAGCACGCGGTCCTTGTCGTCGCCCAGCCGTTCCGTGGCGAACCAGAAGGCGTTTTCTTTCTCATAGGTGTAGCCGGAGCGGCCCAGGGCCTTGAAGGCCGCGTCCACCGCGCCGCCCTCCACCAGAGTCTTTTCCGAAAACCAGCGCTGGTGCTCCACCCGGAACTCCCGGAGGTCCGCCCTGATGCCGGTCAGAATCTCGTTCATGGCCCGCTGGTAGCAGCGCTCCTGTCCTTCGGCGTCGGGCAGATCAGGCAGGCGGGGATCGGCGTTCAGCATCTCGCGCGCGATGTCGATGATGTACTCGCCCCGGTAGTAATCCTCGGGCCAGTCCACCGACCGCCCGGCCAGTTCCAGCACGCGCAGCCAGACGGAAAGACCCAGCAGGCGCATCTGACGGCCCGCGTCATTGATGTAATATTCCGTATCCACGGCATAGCCGGCCTTGCGCAGCAGGCGGGCCAGGCTGTCGCCCACGGCCGCGCCACGACCGTGGCCCACATGCAGGGGGCCTGTGGGGTTGGCGGAAACGTATTCCAGCAGCACCCTGCGGCCCGCGCCCGCGCTGCTTGAACCATAGGCCGCGGCGGCGGCCTCCACATCCAGCACTGTGCGTCGCCAGAAGGCCTGGCTGAACGTCACGTTGCAGAAGCCCGGCCCGGCGGCCTCGGCCCTTTCCAGGTCAGGGCAGCGTTCCAGCAGCCGGGCGGCAAATTTCTGGGCCAGCTCGCGGGGATTGCACCTGGCTTCCCTGGCCAGCAGCATGGCCGCGTTGGTGGAGAAATCCCCATGTTTGGGATCACGCGCGGGCTCAATGACGGTTTTGGCCGGCCAGGCCAGACCTTCTTCTTCCAGAATGGCCGCCAGGGCCGTGCGCAGTGTTTCGGTGGCGCGCATAGCTTTTTCGTATCCTTTGGAGAATGGTGCGGAAAAATTTACAGACTGAAGGCCCGGACGCTTTCCAGGCTGCTGACCTGCTCCACGCGTGTGTCCGCGTCGGCAATGCCGTTCAGGCAGGGGGCGACCATCTTGCCCAGCACCGCCTTGGGGCCCAGTTCCAGCCAGAAGCGCGCGCCGTCCGCATACTGGTTGCGCACGGTTTCAATCCAGCGCACCGGCGAAACCATCTGTTGCAGCAGGCTTTCCCTGGCGCTTTCGCCGTCATGAACCGCCCTGCCGTGCAGATTGCAGTAGACCGCAAAGCGCGGCTTCCGCCAGACGGCCTTGCGCAGCAGAGGGGCCAGCTCGCGGTTGGCCTCTTCCATCATGGGGCTGTGAAACGCGCCGCTGACCTTGAGCTCCATGCCGCGGCCCTTGCGCTCTCTGGCTTTGCGGCAGGCCAGGGCCACGGCGTTTTTCGCGCCGCTGACCACCAGTTGGGTCGGCGTATTGTAATTGGCGGCGAGCAGCATTTCGCCGCTCTCGGCGGCGGCCTCGGCCACAATTTCCGCCACGCCGGCTTCGTCCAGCTTGAGCAGGGCGGCCATGCCCCCCTTGCCCTGGGGGTCGGCTTCGGCCATCAGGCGACCGCGCAGGGCGGTGATTTCCAGCGCGCTTTCCGGCGTGAGCACGCCCGCCGCCGCCAGGGCGCTGAATTCGCCCAGGCTGTGCCCGGCCGCGCCGCGCGGGCTGACGCGCCCGGCCATTTCCCTCCACAGATTGCAGTTGACCACTGTCAGGGCCGGTTGCAGGGCGCGGGTGTCGCTCATGGCGGCTTCGTCACCGTCCCAGTAAATTTCGCGCAGGGGCAGGCCGCTGACGCGCTCGGCCAGTTTCCAGAGGTTCATGGCCTCCGGCGCGGCTTCGGCCAGATCGCGGCCCATGCCTGGCTCCTGTGAGCCCTGGCCGGGAAAAAGCAGAACAGGTTGGATCATATGCGGCATCTCCGGAAGGAGGGTGAACGTGCAACAACTGTCGAACTGCCTTTTTTACGTTATCGGCGCGGGGCTTGCAAGTCCCGCTTGCGGGGGATATGACAGGAGGCCCGGCGCATCCGCCGGGAAAATGCGGAGACAGCGAGCATGCAGGAGCAACAGGCGGTGGACAGAAAGGATTTGGCCACGCTGGCGGCGGCCTCGGGCATTGACGTGCCCCCGGGGGCTGTGGAGCCGCTGGCTGTCTATCTGGAAATGCTGTGCCAGTGGAACGCGGTCATGAATCTGGTGGGCGCGCGTTCCTGGCGGGATATACTGACCCGCCTGGCGGCCGACAGCTTCCATCTTGCCGCCTTTCTGGAGGAACTGCCCCTGCCGGAACAGCCCCTGACCTGGGATCTCGGTTCCGGCGCGGGCCTGCCCGGCATTCCGCTGCGCATGGTCTGGACCAGGGGGAGCTATTATCTGGTGGAAGTGCGCCAAAAGCGCGCCCTCTTTCTGTCCAGCGTTCTGGCTCGTCTGCGCCTGCCCTCCACCCATGTTTTTCGCGGCTCGGTGGAGCATTTTTTTCAGGGCCAGCACTGCCCGGCGGACTGCATCGTGAGCCGGGCCTTCATGCCCTGGCCCGATCTGCTTGAGCTGACCCTGCCCCATCTGCGGCCCTGCGGCGTTCTGGCGGTTCTGGCGCTGACCCCCCCGCCGGAGCGTCTGCCCGCGCCCTGGCGTCTGGCCGGCGCGCGTTCCTATGTGGCGGCAGGCGGCGGGCGCTGGTTCTGGGCGCTGCGCCCCTCAGGCGGTGCGGTCGCGAGAGCCGCCAAAACCGCACAGAACGGCCCTGCCGGGGATGACGGGCCATGCCCGGGGTAAGCCCGGAGCCGCGTTACTGGCTGCGGGGCCTGTGCTGGGGGCTGCTGACGCTGGGACTGGCCTTTGGTCTGCGCATGCTGGAATGGCCCTGCTGGCAGAATCCGGAATACCGGCTGGGCGGCGAATGGCTGCTGGCCACCCACGACGCCTACCACTGGGTGGCCGCCGCCGAGGGCTTCGGTCTGGACGTGGGCCATCCCATGGCCGAGATGCTGCGGCTCATGGCCCGGCTTCTGCACACCTATCCGGCGGCCGTGGCCTTCTGGTTCCCGGCCGTGCTGGCCAGTCTGGTGGCGGTGATCGTCTTTGCCTGGGTCTGGGCTCTGGGCAGCATGGAAGCGGGCCTGGCCGCCGGGCTGCTCGCCTCTCTGGCGCCGGGTTTTCTGGCCCGCACCCTGCTGGGCTATTACGACACCGATCTGGTGACGCTTTTCTTTCCCCTGCTGATGACCCTGGCGCCGGCCTGCTGGGCCATGCGCCACATGCTGCTGCCCCAGATGGTATTGCGGCGGCTGGCGCTGGGTTCCGGCCTGAAGGCGGCGCAGCGTCTTTGGGGCGCGCGCGGCGCGGACGCCGCGCATCTGGAGCGTCTGGGCAATCCTTTGCACTGGCCGTGGGTGCTGCTGCTGGGCGCGTCGGGGGTCATTTCCTGGTGGACCCAGGAATGGCATTCGGTCTTTCCCTATCTGATCCGGTATAATGTGCTGCTGCTGGGTCTGATGGGGCTGGTCATGGCGCCGCGCGGGCGGCGGGGCCTGTTGCTGCTGGGCGGGCTGGCCTACGCCCTGCCCACGCTGGTCGGCCCGGCGGGTTTCGTCTTCAGCCTGTTTCTGCTGCTGGCGGGCAGCCGGGCGGGCCGCGGGCTGCGCCATATCCTCTGCCGTCCGCCGGTGCTGGCCCTGCTCTGGCTGGGCGTGGCGGCGCTGCTGCTGCGGGGTGAAATTCTGACCACCCTGGTCAACCACGCCAATGCCTACCTCAAGCACAGCGGCGATGTGCGCAGCACGGGCGAGGGGCTCAGCCTGGCGTATCCCTCGGTGGCCCAATCCATCATTGAAGTGCAGGATCTCAGCTTCGCGGCGCTCCTCTCCTACTTCCATCCCTGGATGGAAGCGTCCATTGCGGGCCTGGCGGGCTTTGTCCTGGTGCTCTTCCGGCGGCCCGGCGCGCTTTTTCTGCTGCCTCTGGCGGCCCTGGGCCTGCTCAGCACCAGGCTGGGGGGGCGCATGGTCATGTTCGGCGCGCCGGTGGCGGCCGTGGGCCTGACCCTGCCCCTGTACTGGCTGTTGCAGCGCCTGCTGCGCGCGAACCTGCGCGGCGCCGTGGCCGGGGCGGCCACCTCCTGCATTCTGCTGGTTCTGCTGGTGCTTCCCTTTGCGGACATGATCCAGGACATCTCCCAGGGGCCCATCATCAATCGTCGCCATGCCGAAGCCCTGACCCGCGCGCGCACCATGACCCCGGAGGACGCCATGCTCTGGCTCTGGTGGGACTGGGGGTACGCGGCCCACCACTTCGCGCGGCGCTCGACCATTGCGGACGGCGCGCAGCACGCCGGGCCCTCGCTTTATCTGCCGGCGGCGGTCTTTGCCACGGACAACGCGCGCTTCGCCCGGCAGCTGATCCGCTACACGGCCAGCGTGGGCAATGAGCCGGGGCGCGTGTTTGAAGGGCTGGACGGCCAGGCGGCGCAGGCCCTCATGGACAGGCTGCGCTCGCCGGAAACCCCGCTGGTGGAGGCCAGAGGGCGGCTTTTTGTGGTGGTCAGCTTTGAGATGCTGCGCCTGGGCTTCTGGATCAGCAATTTCGGCAACTGGAATTTTGTGACCCGCCGGGGCGAGGGCGGCGCGCTGTCCATTGTGCCGCAGGCCCTGGCCTACCGCCTGGATACCGGCGAAGTGCGTCTGGCGGACAGCCCCAGCACCATTTACGCCTCGTCCATCAGCGTGTTTGAGGAAACCGGCGTGACCCGCCGCAATTATGTGCAGGAATGGTTTGACGCCCATCCCATGGCAACGGTAGAGGAGCAGCGGGCCTTTCTGGCCGGGCGGCGAAACGTGAACTTTCTCTTCAACCGGGTCACGGACGAAAAACTGGCCGTGAACGAGAGCCTGTACAATTCCCTGATGGTCCAGTTGCTGGTGGGCGATCCGCGGGATGCGCGTTTTTCGCCTTATTTCAAGCTGGTTTACGACAATGTTTTTGCCAGAATTTATGAAGTTCTGTGAAACTGTCTTTCAGGGGATCTGTCGCTAGTGGTGGTACGGCGTCCCGCGCAAGATGCATTCGGCCCGGTAGAGTTGCTCCAGCAGGACCACGCGGGCCATTTCGTGCGGAAAGGTCATGGGCGAAAGGCTGAGCAGGCGAAAGGCGCGACCGCGCACGGTCTCGTCCAGGCCGTAGGCGCCGCCCACGATGAAGCAGGCGCGCCCGCGCGCCTCGTGGTCCAGCTGCCGCAGCAGGTTCGCCAGTTGCGGCGAGGTCAGGGCCGCGCCGCGCTCGTCCAGCACCAGAGGCACGTCCTGCGCTTCCAGGGCGTCCAGGATGCGGCGTCCTTCCAGCGCGTTGCGCCTGTCCGGCGGCAGGGCCGCGTCGCCGTCCCGCACCTCCGTGCATTGCAGCCGCCGCCAGCGTGTGATTCTCGTCAGATAGTGGGCGGCGGCGTCTTTCCAGAAGGGCGTTTTCAGCCGGCCCACGCTGACCAGCCGCAAAGGTTTGCCTGTCATGCTCCATTCCCCCTGTCGCGTGCTTGATTGCGCCGCCGCGGCCCGATGTCTGCGCCGTGGCGGCGTGGTGATTTTTCCCACCGAAACCTTTTACGGTCTGGGCTGTCTGGCCGCCCGCGCGCAAGCCGTGGCCCGTATTTACCAGCTCAAGCGGCGGCCCGTCCAGCGGCCCTTGCCCCTGCTGGCCGCTGACGCGGATCAGGCCGGAGCCGTGGTCTGTCTGGAGGCCGCGCCGTCGCACCTGACAGAGCGTTTCTGGCCCGGTCCGCTGAGCTTGCTGCTCCCGGCCCGGCCCGGCCTGCCTGCCTCTCTGGTCAGCGCCGGCGACGGAGAAGGGGCAACGGCGGGCAAGGCGGCGTTGCGCGTGTCGCCGCATCCTCTGGCCGCCCGCCTGGCGCGTCTGGCCGGCGGCGCGCTCACCGCCAGCAGCGCCAATCTGAGCGGGCGAGCCCCGGCCCGGCGTCTGGAGGAACTGGACCGGGAACTGCTGGCCGCATTGGCGGCGCTGGGCGATCTGGGCGGTCTGCTGCCCGCCGCCAGCCAGGCGGAGCAGCCCCGCGGCGGCGCGCCCTCCACCCTGGTTGAACCCCTGCCGTCCGGCAGGGACGGCAGGCCGCGTCTGCGCCTGCTGCGAGCCGGGGCCGTCAACGCGCAGACTCTGGAGCAAGCCGGTTGCGTCCTCGTGAACTGAATTTTGCGCCCTCACCTTGCGGCGCGGGCCGGACTGGCTTACCATGAGCGCGCACCTCATTGCTCAGGGAAGCGCATGAAAAAAGACGTACTCTGTCCGCACTGCGGCAAAGCCTACAGTTGCTATCGCAATCCCGCGCCCACCACGGATGTGGTTATTTACGAGCCCGCGCGCGGGGTGGTGCTCATCGCGCGGGCCAATCTCCCGCTGGGCTACGCGCTGCCGGGCGGCTTCATCGACGAGGGCGAACAGGCCGAGGCCGCGGCCGTGCGCGAAATGCGCGAGGAAACCGGCCTGGATGTGGAGCTGACCGGCTTGCTGGGCGTATATTCCCGTCCGGATCGCGACCCGCGCCGGCATACCCTGAGCGTGGCGTTCACCGGCAGGCCGCGTGACCCTCTGGCCCTGCGCGCCGGCGACGACGCGGCCGCAGCCGCTTTTTATCCCCCGGACGCTTTGCCGGAACCTCTGGTCTTTGACCACGCCCGCATTCTGGCCGACTTTCGCGAGGTTCTGGCCGGGCGGCGGACGCTGGGCGCGGTGGAGCCCTTGGCGCGGAAAAGGAGTTGATGATGGGCTATGCCAATCTGAGTCAGTGCCTGACGGATCTGGAGGCCCAGGGCCAGCTCAGGCGCGTGGATGTGGAACTGGATCCGTACCTGGAACTGGCCGCCGTGCAGCGCCGGGCCTTCCGGGCCAAGGCCCCGGCCCTGTTGTTCACCAGGGTCAGAGGCACGCGCTTTCCCATGCTGGCCAATCTTTTCGGCACGCGAGAACGCCTGCGTTATATTTTTCGGGACAGCCTGCGGGCCGTGGACGCCGTGCTGGCGGCCAGGGCCGATCCCATGACGGCCCTGCGGCGGCCCTGGCGTGCGCTGCCCGCCCTGCCCGGTCTGCTCCGGATGCTGCCGCGCGTCAGGCGCGTTCAGGGCGGCGAGAAGGGCAACGCGGCCCCTGTGCTGGAATGCCGCTGCGCTCTTGCCGATCTGCCGCGCCTGACCTGCTGGCCGCGGGACGGCGGCCCCTTCATTACCCTGCCCCTGGTTTACAGCGAGGACCCCGACCGCCCCGGCCTGAACGCCTCCAATCTGGGCATGTACCGGGTGCAGCTGGCGGGCAATGGGTACGCGCCCGACGAAGCGGGCATGCACTATCAGATTCACCGGGGCATGGGCGTGCATCATGCCCATGCCCTGGCGCAGGGCCGGGACCTGCCGGTGCATGTCTATGTGGGCGGGCCGCCCGCGCTCAGTGTGGCGGCGGTGATGCCCCTGCCCGAAGGCTTGTCCGAACTGCGCTTTGCGGGTCTGCTGGGCGGTCGCCGCGTGAGTCTGGCGCGCTGCGCGGGCCTGCCCCTGCCCGTGCTGGCCGAGGCGGATTTCTGCATCAGCGGGCGTCTTGTGCCCGGGCTCAAGCCCGAGGGCCCCTTTGGGGATCATGTGGGCTATTACAGCCTGCGGCATGATTTTCCTGTGCTCAGGGTGGACGCCGTGCATCACCGGCGCAACGCGGTCTGGCCCTTCACCGCTGTGGGCCGGCCCCCGCAGGAGGATACGGTTTTCGGCGATTTCATCCACGAGCTCACCGCGCCCCTGGTTCCGCAGGTTTTTCAGGGCGTGCGCGAGGTGCATGCCGTGGACGCCGCCGGGGTGCATCCCCTTCTGCTGGCGCTGGGCAGCGAGCGTTACACGCCCTATGAGGCGCGGCGCAAGCCGCGCGAACTGCTTACCGCGGCCCTGCACCTGCTGGGAACCACCCAGACCGCCCTGGCCAAATATGTGCTTCTGGCCGCCCATGAGGACGCGCCCGGCCTGAGCGCCCGCGACGTGCCCGCCTTTCTGCGGCATATGCTGGAGCGCGCCGACTTCAGCCGCGATCTGCATTTTCTGACCCGCAGCACCAGCGATACCCTGGATTATACGGGCAGCGGCCTGCATGAAGGCTCCAAGCTGATCTGGGCCTCGGCCGGTGAAAAGCGGCGCGACCTGGCCCTGGAAGCGCGCGCCCTGCCTGATCTGCCCGATGGCTTTGGCGAAGCGCGCGTGGCCGGGCCGGGCATGCTGGTTCTGCGCGGCCCGGCGCATGGCCTGGAGCGCGGCCAGGCGGATCCGCTTCTGGAAGAGCTGGCCCGCCGACTGGCGGTCTGGCCTCATGCCGAGGGCTTTCCGCTGGTGGTGGTGGCGGATGATCCCGCCTTCTGCGCCGCGGCTCTGGACAATTTTCTCTGGGTGACGTTCACCCGTTCGGACCCGGCTGCGGACAGTTACGGCGCGCATGCCGGGATGTGCGCCAAGCACTGGTCCTGCGCCGCGCCCCTGATTCTGGACGCGCGGCTCAAGCCTTTTCATGCCCCCCCGCTGGAAGAGGACCCGGCCGTCACGCGCCGGGTGGAGGCGCTTGCGGCGCCCGGCGGGCCCCTGCATGGATACTTTTAATTCGGGGGAGGCCGCTTCATGAAAATCGCCCTATTGCAGTGCAACAGCGTCACCGGCGACGTGGCCGGCAATCAGGCCCGCATTCTGGAGGCCGCGCGCCGGGCCGCCCAGGCCGGGGCGGATCTTTGCGTCACGCCGGAGCTGGCCCTTTGCGGGGTGGCCCCCGGTCAGTATCTGCGCGCCGCGGATTTCGCCCAGGGCTGCCGCGCGGCCCTGCGCAATCTGGCCGAGGCCCTCAGGGACGGCCCGCCGCTTCTGGTGGGCGCGCCGGTGCCCAGCGTCTATGTGGCGGGCATGCTCTCCAATGCCGCCGTGCTGGTGGACAAGGGCAAGTGGCAGGTGGTTTCGCGCAAGGTTTACCAGAATATGAACCAGAACGGCGATCAGGGCGGCGATGTGCGTTATTTTGACCGCGGCGTGTCCTGCGGCATTCTGACGCTGCACGGCTGGCGGCTGGGCGTGGCGCTTTGCGAGGACGCCGTGGCCGGGGAGGGCGCGTTCTGGCAGACCAGGTACGCCAGCGGGCACAATCCTCTCATGGAGCTGATCCAGCGCGGCGTGGACGCCGTGGTGCACATGGCGGCCGCGCCGTTCTGGGTGGGGGCGCAGGAGGCGGGCGAGCACATGCTCTCCCACGTGGCTGCCCGGCACCATGTGCATCTTTTTTCGGTCAATCTGGTGGGCGGCAACGACAGCCGCATCTACAACGGCCAGAGCCTGGCCTTTGACCCTACAGGCCAGTTGATGGCGCGGGGCAAGGCCTTTGCCGAGGATGTGCTGGTGGTGGATACCAACAGCCACGATGCGGACATGGTGGAAGAGCTGTGCCAAAGCGTTGAGGAAGCCGAGTGGCGCGCCCTGACCCTGGGCACGCGCGACTTTGTGCGCAAATGCGGCGCGCGGCGGGTTGTTGTGGGATTGTCCGGCGGCATGGATTCGGCCCTGGTCTGCTGCATCGCGGCGGAGGCTCTGGGCGCGGACAACGTCACCGGCGTGCTGATGCCCTCGCCCTACAGCAGCGAAGAATCGCTGACGGACGCCCTTCAACTGGCGGACAATCTGGGCGTGACCACCGTGACGCTGCCCATCGAACCTTTGATGCGCGCCTTTGAGGCCACCCTCAAGCCGGGGCTGGATCTTTTTCCGGCCTGTGACGGCGACGTGACATTTGAAAACGTGCAGGCCCGCATCCGGGGCACGCTGCTGACCTCCCTGGCCAACCGGGCCCAGGCCCTGGTGCTGAACACCGGCAACAAAAGCGAGGGGGCCGTGGGCTACAGCACCCTTTACGGCGACGCCGTGGGCGCGCTGGGGGTCATCGCGGATCTGACCAAAACCCGGGTCTATGCCGTGGCCCGCTGGTACAATACATACCGGGGCGCGGAAATTATTCCCCGCAATGTTTTTGACAAGGCCCCTTCCGCCGAATTGCGCCCCGGCCAGAAAGATACGGACAGCCTCCCGCCTTACGAGGAGCTGGACCCCGTGCTGGAAGCGCTGCTGGAACCGTCGGCGGAGCGCCAGGACAAGCCCCTTGACGATTTGTGCCTGGAGGTGCGCCACAAGCTTTTCCGGGCGGAATTCAAGCGCCGTCAGGAGCCGCCGGCCCTGCATGTGAGCCGAACCCCCTTTGGCGCGGGCTGGCGGGCGCCTGTGGCCGGGCGTTACCGGCTGCCGTAAGGGGCGGTGGCGCGCGTCTTGCGGCCTTGCCCGGCTTTTCCCTTGAAGCCCGGCGCGCAGTAGCGTAAAGACAGTAAACAACGCAGTACCATGAGTGGAGGATGTCATGGCGGAAGCACCGGAGAAAAATCTGGCCCTTGATATTGTGCGCATCACCGAGGCCGCGGCCCTGGCGTCGGCCCGTTGGCTCGGGCGGGGCGACAAGGAGGCCGGGGACGGCGCGGCGGTGGATGCCATGCGCATCAGTTTTGCCAGTCTGCACATCGACGGCATGGTGGTCATCGGCGAAGGCGAAAAGGACCACGCGCCCATGCTGTACAATGGCGAAAGTGTGGGCAGGGGCGACGGCCCCGCGCTGGATGTGGCCGTGGACCCGGTGGAAGGCACCAATCTGCTGGCTTACGGGCGGCCCAACGCCATTTCTGTGGTGGGCGTGGCCCCCAGGGGCAACATGTTCAATCCCGGCCCCAGCTATTACATGCAAAAGCTGGTGGTTTCGCGCGAGGCCCGCGAGGTCATTGACCTGGATGCCCCGGTCAGTGTCAATCTGGTCAACGTGGCCAAGGCTATGGGCAAAAGCGTGCAGGATCTGGTGGTCTTTGTGCTGGACAAGCCGCGCCACCAGCGTCTGATCGAGGAAATCCGCGCCACCGGCGCGCGCATCCAGTTGCAGACCGACGGCGATGTGGCCGGCGCCCTGATGGCCGTGGACCCGCGCTCCGAAGTGGATGTGATGATGGGCACGGGCGGCACTCCGGAAGGCGTGCTGGCGGCCTGCGCCGTCAAGGGCATGGGCGGGCAGATTCTGGCCCGGCTGGACCCGCAGTCCTATGTGGAGAAAGAGGCTATCAACGAGGCGGGCATTGACCTGCGGGAAGTGCTCACCGTCAACGATCTGGTGCGCAGCGACGATTGCTTCTTCGCGGCCACGGGCATTTCCGGCGGCGACTTTTTGCGCGGCGTGAGGTACAGCGCCCGGCACGCGGTGACGCATTCACTGGTTCTGCGCGGCAAAACCGGCACACTGCGGTATGTGGAGTCCTATCACAATATGGACAGACTTTCTAAAATCAGTGCGGTTCGGTATTGAATGAATACTGTTTCTTTTGTGTCGCTGGCGCGGTGGCGCGGGTTTTTCCTGTCCGGCCCTGTCCTGGCGGCGGTACTCGTTGCGGCCCTGAGCCTGCTGGCTGTTCCGGCCCCCAATGTTCTGGCGGCGCGCGTCGCCCAGAAAAAGGCCCCTCAGGCCGCCACTGTCTATGACAGACAGCCGCCGGTAACAGACAAGGAACTGGTTGGTTTTCTTGAAATTCTTCCCCGTTTCCGGGCCTGGGCCAGGGAAAGCGGGGAAGAGGCCCACCCTGTGCTGCGCAATGGCAAGGCGGATTTTGTCTATTCGCCACGGGCGGCGGAATGGGTGCGCGCCCAGGGCTGGGAGCCGGTGCGCTTTTTCTGCGTCATGGGGCGCATGGCCGCGGCCCTGGTCATTGTGGAAGAAGGCAATGACATGCGCGGCACCCGCCCGCGCGACATGCCCGGCGTCACGGAAGAGGAACTGGCGCTGGCGCGCCGGCATCTGGGCACAATGCTCAAAGCCGGCGGCGACGCGCCGCCCATCAGGCACTGAAGCGCGCAGATTCCTGGTTTGTAACATGGCTATACTGGAGTGTGTCTGTGAACTCTCGCTTTTACCGCTTTTCATGGGATTTTATCGGCGATATTGAGGACGGCAGGCCCAATCTCGGCAACAGCACGAGCATTGTCGTCTACCGCCTGTTTCAATATACCTTGCGCGATGTCCTGGAAGCGCGCTACGGCACGGAGGAAGCGGATCGTATTTTCTATGAGGCGGGCTTTCTGGCCGGGAAAAATTTTTGTGAAAGGTTTGTGGGCCGGCGCGAATCGTTCAACGACTTCGTGGACGGCGTGCAGCGCGCCCTGCTGGATCTCAAGATCGGGCTTTTGCGCATGGAAAGCGAGGACCGCGAAAATGCCCGGTTTACCCTGACCATGGCGGAGGATCTTGACTGCTCGGGCCTGCCCGACATGGGGCATGCGGTCTGCACCTATGACGAGGGCTTTATCGCCGGCATGTTCAAGGTATTCGCCGGCCGTGATTTTGACGTGAAGGAAATAGACTGCTGGAGCACGGGAGACCGAACCTGCCGCTTTGAGGTCAAACCCAAAAGCGCCTCCTGACGGATGCGCGCATAAACTATAAGTGTGCCGCATATGTGCAATCCCTCCGCCCAGCTCAGCAGCGCCGCCGACCTCCCGCAAGAGCTTCTTGGCTTCGTCATGAATGTGCTTGTGCAGAATTCAGCCCGTGAAGGGGATATGCCCGAAAGTCTGCGCGGCCTCAAGGGCATTGAAGAGCTGCACGCGCTGCTCTGGGATATCCGCCATCTGACATACGCGCTGGGCAAGGGAGATCTCAAATATGTCTGCAAGGGCAAAGGCTACGTTATCGGCGCGCTCAAGACCCTCCAGTCCAACCTGTGTCATCTGACCTGGCAGGCGCAGTGCATCGCCAAGGGCGAATATCAGCACAGGGTAAGCTTCATGGGCGATTTTTCCACGGCCTTCAATCAAATGGTTGCGGAACTGGATAAAAATGTCGCCGAATTGATGCGCCTGTCCCAGAAGTACAAGCGCCTGTCCTCCAGGGATTCGCTGACTGGCATGTACAACCGCCGCGCTTTCCAGAATCTGGTGGTGGATGCCTTGGGAGGGGGCGGGCAGAGTGAACTGCCGTCAACTATCATCATGGCGGACATCGACCATTTTAAAAAAGTCAACGACACCTATGGCCATGCCTGCGGCGATGTGGTGTTGCGCGCTTTTGCCCAAAAAATGTCCTCGTTGTTGCGCTCCCATGACCTGCTCTGTCGTTACGGCGGTGAGGAATTTGTCATTCTGTTGCCGGGCGCGGCGCTTGAGGTGGGCGCGGTGGTGGCGCAAAGGCTCTGCCGGGGCGCGCAGGGCATGACGCTGCACTGCGAGGGGCTGGACCTTCGCATTACCGCCAGTTTCGGCGTGAGCAGTCTTGCCGTGCCGCAGCCTCAGAGCAGAAAGGAAGTCATGGAGGCGCTTGATTCGGCCGTGAAGCGTGCGGACGATTGCCTCTACCAGGCCAAAAACGCGGGGCGGAACACCGTTGTCTGCGAAGACGTCAACGCGCCCGCGGCATAGGCGTTGCGAAACATTGCCGGTATGAAAATGTTCTGGGCTGGAGCATGCTCATATGAGAGCAAATGAGCTTTGACTTTTTACAGCGTTGTGGAATGACAGGATAACAGGTGTTTATACTGCCAGGCTGGCAGCGCGCGGGCCGCTCCGGAGCATAAGCGTTCCGGGGCGGCCCGTTGCTGTCAGGGATGGCATTTACTGGCCGGCGGGAACGGGCAGCGCGGCGGGCGCATCCTCCGTCTCTGTCGGGGGCGCGGTGGGGGCCTCATCTACCGCTTCGCCCGTTTCCGGCTGAGGCTGTGGCGGCGTGTCGCCTTCCGGCGGCACAGCGGGCGCGGCTTCCTGTGACGGCAGGGGGGCATTCTCGGCCCCGGCGGGGTCTTGCGCGGGCGTCTGATCCGGACGCGCGGCGGGAGCAGCTTGCGGCGCGGCCGGAATTTCCGGCATTGCTTCCGTGGGCGGAACGGCGGGCGTCACGTCATGCTCAGGCGCGGCCTGTATATCCTGAAGGCGGCTCAGACCCGCCTGCGGCAGGGCGGCCAGCTCCGGCGCGAGCATCAGGGACGCCGGCTGGGCAAGAATCACGGCCGCCAGGGTGCAGAACAGCAGCGCGCCGCCCGGATGATCCCGCCGGATAAAGCGGGTCATGGCCACGGCGGCCAGCAGGCACAACGCGCCGAGTACGGGCAGTGCCGTGAGGCCCAGAATCATGTCACGCTGTTCCGGGCTGAGCGGATACGAGAAAAAGCGCGCCATCCACTCCAGGGAAAAGCCGAAACCCGCCGCCGTCAGAGCCAGACCGGCATGCAGCAGGCAAAGCGCCGTAATGAGGTAGAACAGACGGCTGCCCAGAGGCGACAGGCGCAGCAGGGCCTTGCCCAGCAGCGGGGCCGCCAGACAGGCCAGGGCCACGGCCACGCCCGGCATCCGCACAAGGGGCGTCAGCGGGCTGAGCAGGCAGCCCAGGGCCAGGCTGATCCACACAAAGGCCGAACCGGCGCGCTCCGCGCGGGAGGCTTTGAGATCGCCCCAGGCCGATCGCAGCACCCGCCCCCAGGACACGCAGAGCACCAGGGCAAGCCAGGGCGCGAGGCCCAGAGCGGCCCCGGCCAGGGGCCGCCACCAGCAATCCGGCAGGGGCCAGGGGCGCTGCGCCAGTGTGCTGTAAAGGTTCTGCATGTCGCCTTCGGCGTGGGTCCAGAGAATGACGCCGCCCAGCCAGCCGGCCAGAAGCAGCAGCAGAAGAACAAAACCGCTCAGGGCGTCCGGGGCCTGAGCCCGACGAAAAGCGCCGCGCCAGAGCAGAAAGACGGCGCTGGTCAGCAGGGGCAGCAGCAGGTGAAAAAGCCCGCCGCTCAAACCGGCCAGACCCGCCAGCACAAAGCCCGCCGGCAGGCAGAACCAGGCGCGCCGGGCCTGCCAGCCGCGGCAGAAACAGAGCAGGGAGAAAAGCAGCAGCGCGGCGGATAAAGCCGGCGAGCCGGTGAAGTGGATCAGGGGCGCGAAAAGAGGCGCGCAGAGCAGAATCAGCCCGGAGGCCAGAGCGGCCCCGGGGCCGAAGCCCGCCGCGCGGCTCAGGCCCCAGACGCCCAGCAGGGCCAGCGCGGCCGCCAGGGCCCCGGCCAGGGGAAAGAGCAGGGCGGAGGCGGCCTGCGGCAGCAGGGGCCAGAGGAGCGCCATGAACCAGGTGAAGCCCGGCCACTGCGCGCTCAGGCTGGTCATCCCGCCCGCCGTCTCGCTCGGCATCGGGGCCGCCGGTTCGGGCGCGGAACCCGCCGTGGGGGCGAGCCACGGCCCGTTCTGCGACGTGTGCAGGAAAATGCGGATATTCTGACTTTCAGCCGGGCAATACAGGGCGTCGCCGCGCCATGCCTGCCAGAAGTCCGGCCAGGCCTGAGCCGCCAGCGCCAGCAGCAGAACCAGGGGGCCCAGGCGGCAGAGCGCCTGAAAGAACTTGTCCGCCTGGCCCGGCAGCGGCGCGGGTTCGGGCGCAGGCGCGCCCATGTCGTCCTCCTGACGCGCCTGCATGGGCTGTCCGTGGCCGGCATCCCGTTCGTCGGGCGCGGTCATGCTCTGCTCCAGAGTGGAAGTCGCGTTGGCCGGAGATTCCGGAGCGGCATCAGGCCCGCTTTCCGGCGTGGCGTCCTGGGAAGGATGGGGGGCTTTGTCTGAGGTCATGGCGTCGCTCCTGGTTGGCGTGAAGGGAACACATTCGCCGCCGGGTCGCCAAGCAGCAGATGGCGGGCCTGGCGGGCGTCAAGATCAAGTTTGAGACTGCGTCCGTTTTGCGTCAGCGCCGGGGCTTGCGGGTTGAGAATGTCGCGAAGCGCGCCCGCTGTAACGCCGTCGGGCAGGGTCAGGGAAAAGGTTCGCTTTTCCGCGGAAAAATTGGTCGCCAGCAGCCAGTGCCCGCCGTCTGGCAGAGCGCTGAGCGCGGCCACGCAGCCGGGCGGGCCGCTGAACACAGCCAGCAGTCTGCCCCGGGCCAGTCCCGTCTCCTTGCGGGCACGCAACAGGCGGCTGACTGTATGTAAAAAGCTTTGCTTGTCCGCCCATTGCCGGTTCAGGGGGCCGAAGGCCAGCGGCGCGGGCGGCGTGGGGCCTGCGGCGTTTTCCTGCCAGAGAGGCGTCAGTCCCAGACTGGCGGGCAGATCAGGCGTGGTCTGCGTCAGATCCAGCGTCCCGGTCAGATCCTGCGGGCTTACAAAGCTCAGGCCCGGCAGTCCGACGCGCCAGCTCAGCAGCAGAAGACAGGCCTGGCGCAGGGTCGCATTCTTGTCCGCAATGGCGGCGGCGCTGGAGAGGGCCGCGTCAGAGGGCTTCAGACCCAGGGCGCGCGCGGCCAGAGAGGCGGGGGTGGTCCAGAGCCGCAGGGCTGTGGGCGGGCCGCCGGCCTTGTGCTGCGCCATGCGGATCAGTTCCCGCCCTTGCGGCAGGTCCAGCAGGGGCCGCCAGTCCACAGCCTGCCAGTCATGCAGCCCGCGCGCCAGACGGCTCTGGTCCACGCCGGCGGCCTGCGCGGCGCGCAGCAGGGCGGCCAGCGGGGCCGCGTCGCCGCTGAGCAGGGCATAGGCTGCCGCCGCCGGGGTGACGGCGTCACGGGTGAAATCCACGGCTCCGTCCAGCACCGTGGCTGTGAGCGAAGGGGGCAGCACGTCATCCTGCATGGCCCAGCCGCCGTAGCGGCGCACTTCCTGCGCGGTCTCGTTCAGGGCTTCCAGACCGGGCGTCAGCAGAGGGCTGGCCGCGTCTTCCGCAGCGCCCGCCGGCGCGCTGGAGAACGCGTCCAGGCCCATGAGCGCTTCCAGGCGCAGACCGGCGAGGGTCTGCCGCTGAAGGCCGGTATGCCGGATGATGGCGGCGGAAAAAATGCGCCGGGCCCGGCCAGAGGGGTCCTGCCAGAGCAGGGTGGGGCGCAGCGGGTCGCCGCTGTAGCGATAGACCCAGCGCCGTATCTGGCCGTCAGCGCCGCGCACTTCGCCGGTGGCGGCCCAGCCGCCGGGCGTGGCCCAGGGCAGGCTGTCGCGCGCCAGCGCTTCGGGCAAAAGCCCGCGCCCGGCCAGTTGCGCCACGGCTTCCGGCCGCAGGGGCAGGCACTCCCATTCGTCCGGCAGGCGGGGCAGCAGCTCCCAATCCTTTTGCGGCACGGCGATCATGGCGTACAGGCCGTTGAAACGCGCGGCCCGCCGGGCCTGAAGCATGAAATCCGGCCCCAGGCCCGTGTTGGCCGGGGGGAGCTCGCCGCCCGTCTGGATCTGAAGCTGCTCCAGAGCTTGGGCCAGTTTTTCAAAATCCGCATCCGTGCCCAGAGCCGGATCAAAATGCAGGGACGCCGCATTTTCTCCGCCGGGCGAGGACTGATTGCGCTTGTTCCAGATGTCGGCGCGTTCGCCGGTGGGGGCAATGAACAGGCCGTTGAGGCCGGCCTGAGGCAGAATATCCGGCAAGCCGCCCCCGCCGGACAGCGCCCGGAAGAGGGGCTGACCGGCGCTGACGGTATACGGATTGAGAGACAGCCAGTTGGGCGCGGCCTCCAGCAGGACGCGCAGCCGCCGGGCCGTGCTGCTGTTGCGCCAGATGAGCTCCGTGCCTGAAACCCGAGCCGTAAGCTCCGGCGCGGCCCCCAGCATGGATTGCTTTTCAAGCCATTGCAAATAGCCGGGGTCGGCTCTGGGCAGGGCGTTATGTGGAGCAGAGGCCGCCGGGGGGCCGCCTGCGGGACGCGCCACGCGTTTTTTGGGAGTACAGGCCGTCGCCAGGCAGCAGACCAGCAGAGCGGCCAGCAGAACAATCGGAAAGCGGGACGTGCCGCGCGGCAGGGACATGGGGGCTCCGTCAGGCTTTTCCGGCGGATGCGGCTGCCTCCTCCGCCTTGGCCGCGTTCCAGAGTTCGTCCTTGTCATCCAGGGAAAGCTGTGTGAAATCGCCTCCCTGTTCCCGCGCCAGTTCCTCCATGCGGGCAAAGCGGCGCAGAAAGCGCAGGGTGGCCAGATCCAGGGCCTCGCTGGCCTTGATGCCCTTGCGGCGGCCCAGCTCCGTGATGCTGAAGAGCAGGTCGCCCAGCTCATGTTTCTGGGCTTCCGCGTCGCCGCTGGCCGAGGCGTCGAGCCACTCCAGCCATTCGGCCTCCACCTGCTGTTCCACCTCTTCGTCATCGGGCCAGGTGAAACCCGCGCGCGCGGCCTTGGAGTGGATGCGGTAGGCCTTGACCAGGGGCGGCAGGCTGGCGGGCAGACTGGCGAAAATTCCCTGGGGCTTGCCGTCTGCATCGGCGTGTTCGGCGCGCTTGATTGCCTCCCAGGTTTTGAGCTGTTCGTCCGGATTTTCAAAAACCGTGTCGCCGAAAACGTGCGGATGCCGGCGGATCATCTTGGCCCGGCTGGCGTTCAGGGCGTCGTCGAAGTTGAACTGGCCCCGCTTCTCGTACAGACGGGCCACGAAAAGCAGCAAAAAGGCCACATCGCCCAGCTCTTCGCGAACATCGCCCACATTGCCCGAGCGGATGGCGCTGACAAGCTCGTGGCTTTCCTCAATGACGTAATCAGCCAGACTTTCCGGGGTCTGCTCCTTGTCCCAGGGGCAGCCGTCCGGGCCGATCAGGCGTTCGATGGTGTTTTGCAATTCTTTCAGGGCGTTTTTTTCCATGACGCGGCGCATCCTTTATGCTAAGGGTTCAGATTCCCAGCCGGGAAAGAAGATCGGGCGGCAACCATGCGCGCATCTGCTCCATGAGGGCGTTGAAATAGGGCAGAACGCGCGAATTCCGCATGAAGGGCGCATCATGAAAGAATTTTTGCAGCACCAGCAGAAACAGCGCGCAGAGCAGCACGCCCTTGGCCAGTCCCAGCAGCAGACCGGCCAGCCTGTCCGCCCAGGAAACAAAGGCGAAGGAAAGAATCTTTTGCAGAATGCGGGCCAGCACGGCCACGCCCAGAATCACGGCCAGAAAAATCAGCACATAGGCGGCGATGGTCCGCCAGGCCGGATCAGCGATAAACGTGAGGCGCGGGGCCAGCAGGGGGTGATAGGCATGCGCGGCCCAGAAGCCGCCCACCAGCGAGACCACGCCGGCCACTTCGCCCACAAAGCCGTGCACAAAACCCCGCCCGGCGAAAAAAACCAGAGCCAGGACAATAATCAGATCAAAAATATCTTGCTCCATATGCTTTCCCGTCAGCCTCCGTGGCGCACCATAGCAGAAGCGCCGGCGCGAGACAATGCGGCCCGCTGTACAGGCCCCGGCCATTGAGCTATAGTGCCGGACGTGAAAAGCATGTCCGCCATGTCATCAGCTGCGGCCGAACCAAAACCCGCGAAGCAGACGCCCCTGGAGGCCTACGCGCCGGAAATCGCCGTCAACGCGGCCGGGCGGCTGTGGCGTCTGACGCGCGCCGCCGATCTGGAGCAGCTCTGGCAGGCCATGACCGATGATCCCCGCAATTTCGAGGATGAGCGTCTGCCTTACTGGACCGAGCTCTGGCCGTCCAGCGTGGCCCTGGCCGGCTGGCTGGCGCAGCGGCGGGAGGAAATCGCTGGCCGCGCCTGTCTGGATCTGGGCTGCGGCCTGGGCCTTGCCGCCCTGGTGGGCCAGTGGCTGGGCGCGCGGGTCATGGGCGTGGATTATGAGGAGGAGGCCCTGCGCTTCGCGCGTCTGAACGCGGATCGCAACGCGGTGGCGCAGCCCTGCTGGACGGTCATGGACTGGCGGCGTCCGGCGGTGCGCGCCCGGAGCATGGCGCGCATCTGGGGCGGGGACATCATGTATGAAAAGCGCTTTGTGGCGCCGGTGCTGCGCTTTCTGGAACATGCCCTGACGCCGGACGGCGCGGTCTGGATTGCCGAGCCGGGGCGTTCTGTGTATGAGGCTTTTCTGCGCGCCCTGCACAATGGCAGCTGGCAGGGGCGGCGCGTTTATTCGGCGCGGGTGGAGCCCCTGTACGCCCAGCCTGTGCCGGTGACTGTGCAGGTATGGGAAATCCGGCGCGAAACCCCTGAACCATGAACAGGCTCAGGCCCGGCGAAGCGCGCCGGAGCGCCATACAGACGGCAGGCGGCATATATGGGAAAGCTCGTGCGTTTCGGCGTCTCGCTGGATGAGGCTTTGCTGGGACCTTTTGACGCGCTCTGCGCGGGCAAAGGCTATTCCAATCGCTCGGAGGCCATCAGGGATCTGATCCGCAAAGCCCTGGTGGAGGATGCCTGGCGGGATGCCGGCGGCCAGGGCGCGGGCACGCTGACCCTGGTCTACGATCACCATAAAAATGATCTGGCCCGGCGGCTGATGAAGATACAGCATGACGATCACGACATTATCGTGACCACCCTGCATGTGCATCTTGATCATTACAACTGCCTGGAGGTGCTGGTGCTCAAGGGCGAGGCCGCGCGGGTGCGGACTCTGGCCAACCGGCTGATCTCCTGCCGCGGCGTCAAGCACGGCACGTTCAGCGTGACCACAACCGGACAGGATCTGGCCTGATGGAAGACGTACAAAGCCATGCCCCCGCGGTGCCCCTGAACATTGACCGCGTGGGGGTGCGTGAACTCAGGCTGCCCCTGCTGGTGCGCGACCGCGCCAGGGGCAGCCAGCAGACCGTGGCCAGTGTGGATCTGGGCGTGGATCTGCCTTCGGCCTTCAAGGGCACTCACATGAGCCGCTTTGTGGAAGCCCTGGAAGGATGGAACGAGGAAATCGGCTATCAGTCGGTGCGCCGCCTGCTGGAAACCATCAAGGAGCGCCTGGGGGCGCGGCGGGCCTGGGCGCGCTTCAGCTTTCCCTATTTCATCCACAAGACGGCCCCGGCTTCGGGCAGCCCCGGCACCGTGGCGTATGAATGCCGCCTCACCGGCGAACTGGACGAGAGGGGGCAGTCCTTTCTGCTGGACCTGGACGTGCCGGTCATGACCGTCTGTCCCTGCTCCAAGGCCATCAGCAGCGAAGGCGCGCACAGCCAGCGCGCCATTGTGCGCATGAGCGTGCGCATGAACGGTTTTTCCTGGCTGGAGGAATTTATTGATATGGCAGAGGAGTCGGGCTCCTCGGCGGTCTATACCCTGCTCAAGCGCGAGGATGAAAAATTTGTTACCGAGCACGCCTTCGCCCGCCCGGCCTTTGTGGAAGACGTGGTGCGCCATGTGGCCCAGCGCCTTTCCCGCCACGCGCATGTGCAGTGGTTCAGCGTGGAGGTGGAGAGCATGGAATCCATTCACAATCACAATGCCTTTGCCCGCATTGAGCGCGGCCTTCCGCATGCGGAGCGGAACTGAACCCGGCCCGGAAGCCCGGAAAGGCGCATGAATGCCGGCCTGGAAGGCTGCGGGCCGACGCTGGAAAAAGCATTTTGCAGCGCCGGGCTTTTATGCTAAAAGGTCGTAAACAGGTGTGAGCTGTATGAGCGGCATTATTGAAAGCATGTATACGGGCGCGTCGGCCATGAATGCCCATTCCTGGGGCATGGCCGTCACGGCGCATAATGTGGCCAATGTGAACACGGCGGGCTTTGCGCCGCAACGGGCGGCGTACGCCACCGGACCCGGCGCCCGCGGCGTGCGTCTGGATGCCGTGCTGCGGGACGCCGACGCCCCCGAACCATCCGATGCCGCCATGAACAGTGATCCCTCCATGCCGCCGGAGTTCGTGAACCCCAGCGGCACTGATCTGGGACGTGAAATGACGCGGATGATCTCCACGCAGCGGAGCTATGAGGCCAATGCCCGGACCGTCCGCAGCGCTGACGACATGCTGGGGATACTGCTGGATATGAAGGGCTGACAAGGCATATGCCAAAATGGGCGGGACGGACCTGCCTGTTTTTTTGTCCCCGCTTGTCCGCATGTTCGTGTGTCTGTCGTCCGCGGGCGGGGCGGTCACAAGCGGGAATGGAGTTTTGATGGGCAAGTATCTGAAAATATGCGTGCTGATTATAGGGTGCGGCCTGGCATTCGGTTGCGCGGCCAGGCAGGACAGCGCCAATGAGGAACAAATGCGCGTGGAGCGCTTCCGCCGTTCCTATGAGGCGGCTTTGAATGAGGAACAGGCCCAGGCCAGCCGGCAGTTGCTGAGCAAGGCCCACTCGGCCATCGGTGTTCCCTATGTGCGGGGCGGTTCCGGTCCAAGCGGTTTTGACTGTTCGGGTTTTGTCAGCTGGGCCTACAAGAGCGTGGGCGTGAAGTTGCCGCGCACCGCGCGGGAACAGTCCATGGTGGGCGAACGCATCAGAAAACAGGAAGATATGCGCGCCGGCGACATTGTGGCCTTCCGTCATCCCCGTCGCGGCTATCATACGGGCATTTATGTGGGAGACGGCAAGTTCATTCACAGCCCCCGCCGCCGCACCACCGTTCGGATCAACTCCCTCAGCGATCCCTATTTCAGCAGCACCTTTCTCGGCGCGCGCCGCGTGAGTCTTGAAGGCAATGAAGATCTGATTGCCCAGGCGGAAAGCCGCCTCAGCGACTACGCCGAGGAAAAGGCCGTGCGCGAACTTGCCGTGTCGAAAAAAAGTCCGGCCAAATCCCGCCGCAGTGTGAAAACTCGCCGAGCTTCCCGGGACAAGGCCGTGCAGACGGCCAGCAGCGGCAAGAGCCGTCAGGCCAGGGCTTCCGCCGAGCGCAAGACCGTGGCCGCCAAGACCTCCAGGGCGCAGAAAGGCAAGGTGAGGCAGGCCGCCCCCAAAGGCAAAAGCGCGGTGCGCAGAACCGCGGAGAAAAAATCCTCCGGCAAGGCGCTTTCCTCTTCCCATCAGAAAACGAAAAACGCCTCCAGCGCCAGGAACCGCAAGAAATCATAGGGGATTACATGCTTCCTGTCATCAGCCCCGTTGAAACCCTGCAAAAACTCCGGGACGGAAAAATCCGTCTTGTGGATATTCGCGAACCGGATGAAGTAAACGCGTTGCGCGTGCCCGGCGCGGAAGTCGCGCCGCTTTCAGTCATTCAGTGGGCGCATCTGGCCCCGTCCGCCGCGGAACAGCCCATTGTCTTCACCTGCAATTCGGGCAACCGCACCAGCAGGCAGAGCGACCTGCTGGAAGAACTGGCCGGCGGCCCCGCCTGGCAGATGGAAGGCGGCGTCAGCGCCTGGGCCAGGGAAGGGCTGCCCGTGGAGCGCGGGCCGGAGCGCATCTCTCTGTTCCGCCAGATTCAGATCGGCGCGGGCGCGCTGGTCTTGCTGGGTCTGGCGGGCGCGCTCGTCTGGCCGCCCATGATCTGGCTGTCCGCCTTTGTGGGCGCGGGGCTGGCGTTTGCCGGGGTGAGCGGCTTCTGTGGCCTGGGGTTGCTGCTTTCAGCCATGCCCTGGAACAAAAAATAATTTCATGCCGCCGCGCGGAGAGGAGGGGACAGCCCGGATCTGCGGGCGGCTGGCGCCAAGCCCCACGGGCTACGTCCATCTGGGCAATGCCTGGGCTTTTCTGCTGGCGTGGCTGGCGGCGCGGGCGCGCAAGGGCGTTCTGGTTCTGCGGCTGGAGGATATTGACCCCCAGCGTTCCCGGCCGGAATTTGCCGCGGCGCTTCTGCAAGACCTGCGCTGGCTGGGGCTGGACTGGGATCAGGGGCCGGATGTGGGCGGGCCGCTGGGGCCATATGAGCAGAGCCGGCGCGCAAGCGCATATGCGCAAGCCCTGGCCCGGCTGGAGGCCGCCGGTCTGACCTATCCCTGTTTCTGTACCCGCAAGGAATTGCGCCTGCTGGCCGCGGCCCCCCATGTGGACGATGCGGGCGCGCCCTATCCCGGCACGTGCCGCCAGTTGAGCGCCATGCAGCGAGAGGCCCTGTTCAGGAGCGGGCGCAAGGCCGCCGTGCGACTGCGCTGTCCCGATGCGTCTGTCGCGTTTGAGGATGCCCTGCTGGGGCCGCAATCTTTCCGGTTGGCGGAATGCGGCGGCGACTTCGCCTTGCGGCGTTCTGACGGCGTGGTGGCCTATCAGCTCGCCGTGGCTGTGGATGACGCGCTCATGGGGGTGAATCAGGTGGTGCGCGGGCGCGACATATTGCCTTCCACGCCGCGCCAGATCGCGCTGTTGCGGCTGCTTGGCCATGATGCGCCCGCGTATGCGCATATTCCCCTGCTGCTGGACGGCGAGGGCCAGCGCCTGGCCAAACGCCATCAGAGTCTGGCCCTGAGGGCCCTGCGGGAACGGGGCGCAAGCGCGCGGCGCATTGTGGGATTGCTGTCCCGCCTGGCCGGGCTCAACCCGCGCGGCCTGCCCGTGAGTCCGGCGGAACTGCTGCCGGATTTTTCTCTGGAACGCCTGCCCGGCGCGGATCAGCGCGTGACGGAGCGGGATTTGCGTCAGCTTGCGCCGTAACAGGCGCGTATCTTTCAGCAGGAGTGTACAGAACCGTGGCAACGCTTGATCAGATCTTTCTGGATGGGATTTTTCCGGCGCAACGCACTGATGATTTTTTTGACGCCCTGTTCGGCGGCGCCGAGGAAGGGGCCTATGACATCCGGCTGGTCTGCCGCAACGTGACGTCCGCCAGGGCGCAACTGGCCTTTGAACTGCGCCGGCGGCCCGGCAAATGTCTGGTCTGTAACCTGACCTATGGCTTGCCGCAGGTTTTTCAGCGCCATCCCGTGCTTGACGTGGCAGGCGTGGCCAGGGAGGTGGCGCAACGCCTGGGCTGGCCCGAAAATACGCCCTGGAAACTGGAGCCCACGGAAGAAATCAGCCCTGAACTGCATGCCATTCCCCTGGTGCTGGAACGGGCCTGACGCCTGTCTTGACAGGACGCCGCTTTTTTGGCAATAGAAGCGTGCTGACACGCGCGCAGGGCCGGCGGAGCAGCCGCCTCACCAGCCACTGCCGTCTGACAGTGACATGGTTTAGCATTTACAGGGATTTGCCGCCTTGGCTCAGCTGGTAGAGCAGCTGATTCGTAATCAGCAGATCGTCAGTTCAAATCTGACAGGCGGCTCCATACAACAGAAGGGCTTGCGCAGAACATCTTCGCGCAAGCCCTTCTTTCTTGCAATGGTTTCGCGCAAATCCCGGCAGGATGCCGCGCACGGGTTCAGCGGCGCGTCAGCCACGCTTACAGATTCCGGTAAGGCGCCTGACCCGTTTCGTAATAATTGTCGCCCAGACAGTCGATGACCACGATGGCCGGAAAATCTTGCACTTCCATGGCGGCCACGGCCTCAGGGCCGAGATCCTCGTAGGCCAGCACCGTATACTTTTTGATGCTGCGGGCAATGAGCGCGCCCGCGCCGCCCACGGCCGCCAGATAGGGCACGCCGTGCTTCTTCATGGCCTCCACCACTTCCGGCTTGCGATAGCCCTTGCCGATCATGCCCTTGAGACCCTCGTCCAGCAGCCGCGGGGCATAGGCGTCCATGCGGCCCGATGTGGTGGGCCCGGCCGCGCCGATGACCTGGCCCGGTTTGGCCGGTGAAGGCCCCACATAGTAGACCACCGCGCCGCGCAGATCCACGGGCAAAGGCTCGCCGCGATCCAACGTCTCCACCAGGCGTTTGTGGGCCGCATCGCGCGCGGCCAGGATAAGCCCGGAAATCAGCACATGGTCGCCGGCCCTGAGAGAGCGTGCCGTGGCGTCGTCAAATGGAGCGCGAATGCGCCTGACCTGGCTTTCTGACATGGCTCCCCCTATAAAACTGTTTCAGCGTGGCGGGCCGCGTGACAGTTGATGTTCACCGCGACAGGCAGAGAGGCAATATGCGTGGGCGCCCATTCCACATGCACGGCCAGGGCCGTGGTTCGGCCGCCCAGCCCCTGCGGCCCCACGCCCGTTCTGTTGACCAGCTCCAGCAGTTCGGCTTCAAACGCGGCATAGCGGGGATCGGCATTCACGCTGCCCATATCCCTGGCGGCGGCCCGCTTGGCGCACAGCGCCGCCACCTCCATGTTGCCGCCCAGCCCCACGCCCACCACCATGGGCGGGCAGGAGTTGGGCCCGGCGGCCAGCACCGCGTCCAGCACAACCTTGCGCACGCCTTCAATGCCGTCGGCGGGCGTCAGCATTTTCAGCACGCTCTTGTTTTCCGAACCCGCGCCCTTGGGGGCCAGACGCAGGCGCAGGCTGTCGCCGGGCACAATGCGGGTGTGAATGACCGCGGGCGTGTTGTCCCTGGTGTTCCTGCGCTCGAACAGCGGTTCGGCCACGCAGGATTTGCGCAGGCAGCCATCCACATAGCCGCGGCGCACGCCTTCGTTGACGGCGTCCTCAAAGTCGCCGCCCACGATATGCACATCCTGCCCCAGATCGGCAAAAACCACAGCCAGGCCCGTATCCTGACAGATGGGAATGTTTTCCTCGGCGGCAATGGCCGCATTTTCCAGCAATTGCCCCAGAATGTTGCGCCCCACTGGCGAAGGCTCCCTGTGCAGGGCCGTTTCAAAGCTCCGCCGCACACCGCGGGGCAGTTTGCAGCAGGCCCGCACAGCCAGAGCCGCGATGGCGTCGGTGATGCTCCGCGCGTGAATATCCTTCATGTCTCCTCCCGCCTGCTTTGACAAGCAGACAACTAGCCAATGGGAAGCTGGGATTCGGCCACGGCATACGCCTTGCGGGGCTGGAGGCTCTGCACGGCCATGAGCAGGCTGAGCAGACCCACGCGCCCGGCGAACATGTTGAAGATAATGATGACCTTGCCTTCCGCGCTCAAATGGGGCGTCAGGTTTACGGACAGGCCCACCGTGCCCAGAGCGGACACGGTTTCAAAAAGCAGGCGCAGCATGCTCACGCCTTCGCGCCCGGTGCGGTGCAGAATGCCGTTTTCCGTGATGCTCAGCAAAAAAGTGGAAACGGCAATGAGCATGGCATAGAGAAAAAAGAGCGTCAGGGCGCGGGTCACAATTTCCCTGGGCACGCCGCGCTGTTCCAGCACTATCTGACGGTCGCCCCGAAACTGGGCGGCCACATAGCCGGCCAGCACCCGGAAGGTCACTACCTTGATGCCGCCCGCGCAGGAACCCGGCCCCGCGCCAATGAACATCAGGGCCATGAGCGCCATAAGGCTCGCCTCGCTCAGGGCGGCCATGTCCACGCTGTTGAAGCCCGCTGTGCGGGCGATCACGGACTGGAAAAAGGAGGTGATGACCAGGTCGAAGCCGTCGCCCACGCTCTGCTCGTTGCCCGCGCGGAAAAATTCAATGCAGAAAATCAGCACTGTGCCCACCGCAATCAGAAAGATGCTGGTCTTGACCACAAGGCGGCTGAAGCGGCTCAGGCGGCGCACAGGTTCGCCCAGTCTGCCGCCGCTGAGCAGGCCCAGAAATTCCCTCAGCACGGCAAAACCGATGCCGCCCAGAATGACGCTGCCCGCAATGACCAGATTAACCACCGGATCGTCGCGAAAGGCCATCAGGTTGTCGGGGCTCAGGGCAAAGCCGGCGTTGCAGAAAGACGAAACCGCGTGGAATATGGCGCTGAAAGGGTGGAAAAAACGGGGATCGTGCAGATAGAGCAGCACGGCGGTCAGGGCCTCGATGCCGAACACCAGGGCCAGCACCTGGCGCAGAAAGGCCGCCAGATTGAAGCCCCCGCCCAGCAACGCCTGGCTGACGGCTTCACGGCTGGTGAAGGGAACATAGTTGCGCCAGAGCAGGAAGATGATGCTCGTGTAGGTCATGACGCCAAGGCCGCCCAACTGAATCAGAAAAAGCATCACCCCCTGGCCGAAGGGGCTGAGCACGGAGCTGATGTCCACAGGCGCAAGACCGGTGACGCACACCGCCGAGGTGGCCAGAAAGCAGGCGTCCAGCGCATGGAGCTCTTGGCCGGGATTCAGACTGGCCGGCAGGCAGAGCAGCGCTGTGCCTGCGGCAATGGCCCCCAGAAAGGAATAGACGGGCCAGGTAAGGGGACTGAACAAACGTTTGCGCTGCATGGATGTGATGGTATCTCGGATCGTGGGGTGCAAGAATATTCCTGTTGCTCAGAGAGTGTCAAGGGCAGGATGCGCAAGCGACAGTGATGCCTGCCGGATGGGAGGCTTGCGGGGCGTTTTGCCGCGTGGGCGGAACTTGCCCGATGCCGCGCCAGAGCCTATGGTATTTCTTGATGGAAAATGTAAATTTTCAATCTGTCCGCCGTCGTCATTTCGCGGAAAAAGCGTGGTTTTTCCGCTCATTGGGCTCTGTTGTCCGCTTGCGCGGCCCACAGGGCATTTGCCTGATTTCATCAGATGAATACTCTAAGGTGGCGGTATTGCCTCCGCTTGTTGTATGTCAGATGCTGAAAGGAGGCAGAAAAATATCTTCTCAGCTCTGTTATGGCGTGAACGCATATCACAAGAGCAGTGTTTCAGAAGAAAGAGGAAAAAGACATGCCGGAAAAGAAACTGGAGATCGGCATTATCGGACTGGGCAAGTTCGGCCTGCGCATGGCCGCCACCCTGGTTTCTCTGGGATATACCGTGGTGGGTGTGGACATGTCCGAAGCCCGCGTGCAACTGGCCGAGGAAATGCTTGATACGGTCTACAAGGCCGACGCCACCAATATCAGCGTGCTGCGTTCCCTGCACATGCAGGATATGGACTGGGTGGTCATCAGCGTGGGAGAGAGCGTGGAGCAGTCTTTGAACGTCACCCTCAATGTGCAGGAACTGGGCGGCCCCAGAATTCTGGTCAAGGCCTCCAATGAAGAGCACCGCAAGATCCTCCGGCGTCTGGGCGTGGATCGCGTCCTGGTGCCGGAAACCGATGCCGCCATCATGGCCGCCCATCAGCTCGTCCATCCCGGCATGCTGGACTTGATTCCCAAGTACGGCGGCATTGCCATTCAGGAACTGCGCGTGGACCAGTGGGACGGCAAAACCCTGGTGGACCTCAACCTGATGCAGCGCTTCAACGTGATGGTTATGGGCATCCGCCCGGCGGGGGAGCGGGCTTTCATCTTCGTGCCCCCGGCCCGCACGGTGCTGCGCAGCGGCGACACCCTGGTGGTGGCCGGACGGGCCGACGCCATGCACGAACTGCGGCCCTGAACCTCTGGAGCGGATCAAATCACACTGCGGGGCATGGTGTGAACATGCGGCATAAGGATTGGCCTGTTTTCGTGAAGGCTCGTCTAGGGCGCGTCCGGGGCTGAGACGGGCAGCGCCCACCAGGGCAGCTCCCGCCAGGAGCGGCCGAGGGCTTTTTCCATGTCCTGCCAGTGTGGGGAAAAGCGGGCCAGCTCGGCCCGGAACGCCGGGGAGTGGTTCATCTGGCGCAGATGGCAGAGTTCATGCCAGCAGAGGTGCTCCAGCAGGGGCAGGGGCAGGAGCAGCGCCCGCCAGTTCAGGCTGATGCGGCCCGTCACGGCGCGCGCGTCGGCATGGCCCGCGTCGTCCCCGCCATTTTGGCCTTTCCTTCCCGTCAGCCTGTCCAGAAGGCCTCGCAAGCCGCTGACCTCGCGCGGCGGGGCCGCGGCTTTGCCCCCGCCGCGCGAGCAACTGCCCCAGCGCCCGCGCTGGTCGCGCACGCTCACGCCGCTCAGGCAAAAATCCGCCCCGGCGGCCAGTTGCAGAAGATAGGGCGGCAGCAGGCGGGCGGCCTGGCCCCGGCACCAGCGGCGCAGGGCCAGAGCGCCCAGGGCCGCGTCATCCGGCGGGCCGAACAGCCGCAGACGGCCCGGCGTTTCCAGCAGCAGAAGGCGGCGCGCCCCCTGGCTGACCAGCAGAGAGCGCGTACAGGCCTGGCTGCACCGGCGGCCCTCGGCCAGAGCGCCGCCCGATTCCACCTGAAATTCCAGGCCCGGCAGGGGCAGAACAATACGGGGCGGCAGGGCGGCTTGCGGGGCGTGCCGCTGGTGTCGCCGCCAGGCTTGCTCCAGCCAGGGCAGAAAGCGGGGCAAGGCCTGCTCAATGGCGGCGGCGGGCCAGCTGTCGGGCACTGTCAGCAGCAGGCCGCCGTCCGGGGCCAGATGCAGGCGGGCCTGACGGGCGCGGGACGAGCGCCGCACGCGCGCCGTGAGCCGCGTGCCGTCGGCAAGCATGAAGTCCGCTGCGGGGGGCGAGGCATGCGGCGGCGGGGAGGCGGCAGTTTTTGCAGACATGCCGGCAGGCTGCCACAGGCCTGAGGGGCTGTAAAGCGGCCGGTTGCGGCGTGCGCGTCTTTTGGCCTGAAAGTTGCTTTCTTTGCGGGGAATACTCAGCGGGAGAAAAAATTTCCCGGTCAGCACAGGAGAAAAATCATGGAAGTCGGAACCGCATACAATGCCAGCAGCCTTTGGGATCTTAACGCCGTCTCTGCCGTTGATTCGTCCGCGCAGAAAGCCGCCTCCGCCAGCCGGAACGACGCTTCCGGCGATACGGTGAGCATTTCCGACGAGGCCAGAAAGCTTTTTTCGGAAAAGATCCATCAGTATGACGGCGGCAGCTCCACGTCCACGACCGAGGGCGAGGGACAGGGCGGCGGTTCCGGTGGCGGAGCGGGCGGTTCGTCCGCTTCGGATTCCAGCAACATAGAAAGCATCAAAAAGCAGATTGAGTCGCTCAAGAGCCAGTTGATGGCGCTGGCCTCACAGCTCAGCGGCGGTGCGGCTGACGCGGGCGTCAACGGCAAGATAAGCGCCCTGCAAGCCCAGATCGGCGCGCTGGAGGCGCAGTTGAACGCCGCGCAGCAGGCCTGAGGCCGCAAGCCCGCGCGTGCGTTGAGCGCCTTGACAGATAAACCGGCAGCAGGTACAAAAAGCAAAGGGGATAGCGGGGCTATCCCCTTGTTTTTACCCTCTGCAAACATTTGACCATGCCCGGCATTGCGCGGGCTGAGGTACAGTATGAAATCCCTGAAAGGCACCCAGACTGAAAAAAATATTCTGACCGCCTTCGCCGGCGAATCCCAGGCCCGCAACCGTTATGATTATTTCGCCGCCAAAGCCAAGTCTGACGGCTATGTGCTGGTGCGCGACATCTTTACGGAAACGGCCCTGCAGGAGAAAGAACACGCCAAGCGCCTGTTCAAATTCCTGGAAGGCGGCGATGTGGAAATTCAGGCCGCCTATCCCGCCGGCGTCATCGCGGACAGCGCGGCCAACCTGATGGCCGCCGCCGCCGGCGAGAACCATGAGCACACCGAAATGTATCCCGCTTTCGCCGCTGTGGCCGACAAGGAGGGCTTTTCCGAAATCGCCGCCGTCATGCGCAATATCGCCGTGGCCGAGGCCTACCACGAAAAGCGTTTTCTGAAGCTGGCCGACGACATCAGGGAAGGACGCATGTTCATGCGCTCCAAGCCCACGGTCTGGCGCTGCCTCAATTGCGGTTGCCTGGTGGAGGGCGCCAGCGCGCCGGAGACCTGCCCCGCCTGCGATCATCCCAAGGCCTATTTTGAGGAACTGAATTATACCTTTTAATCCGGCCCGCTGATGCAGAACCCGCGTTGCGTCCCGTTTTCGGAAGGCGTGCGCGGGTTTTTTGTATGGCGCGCCGGGCGTCGTCATGACGCTTCGGAGATATATTATGTGGGATACACTGGTTCTCTGGGTTCACCCCGTCATGCAGAGCGTGGCCGCGCTCATCGGCCTGCTGGCCATGTGGCAGGGCTGGAAGCGCGTTCAGATGCTGCTGGGCCGCAAGGTCATCTTTCCCTGGCGGACTCATGTGCGCATGGGCACGCTGGGCCTTTTGCTCTGGACGGCCGGGGCCTTCGGCTTTTACGCCACGCACAGCCTGTTCGGGGCCACGCACATCACGGGCGGCCACGCCTTCATGGCCTGGCCGATCATGGCTTTGTCCGTTCTGGGCCTGATCACCGGCGGAATCATGAACAAATACAAGAAGAAACGCTTCTGGCTGCCCCTGCTTCACGGCGTGGGCAACACCGTTCTGATTATTCTGGTGCTCTACGAGTGCTGGACCGGCATTGAGCTGTACGAGGCCTTCCTGGCATAGCGCGCTGGTGTGACCGACACGGTAGGGCCCTTGCATTCCGTGACGGATGCAAGGGCCTTTTTGTGTCCGCGCCTCGCAGGAAGGGAACAAGAACGCGGGCCTGCCGGCCGCCTGCCGGGGAAGCGCGTCGTCCGGGACATTATCTACGCTTCAATCAGGCGCATCACCATTTGCGGCACGGAATTGGCCTGGGCCAGCATGGCGACGGCGCTGTTCGTAAGCACCTGGTTGCGGACAAATTCGGCCATTTCGCGGGTAATGTCAGAGTCCGAAATCTGGGATTCGGCGGCCTGCAAATTCTCCGACTGCACAGTCAGATTGATGATCGTGTTCTCCAGTCTGTTCTGGGTGGAACCCAGTTCGGCGCGGATTCTGTCTTTTTTGATAATGGCGTCGTTTACCTGCACAAGGGCGTTTTGCGCCTTGTCCTGAGTGTCGATTTTCACGCCCTCAAGGCCGAGCCCCTTCAACGTGGCGTCATGCTTCTTGATGTCGTAAAAATCTTCCTTCTGCTCGGCCCCCGGCCCGAAATGAACGCGCACAACGTCGTCAGGGATTTCATAGTTGGGCTTCATGGGGTCGTCAGGGTTTGTTGGGCGGGCTGTATTGGCAGAGGTATCAACGACTTTTAGGCTGAACGAAGTTGAAGCTACAACAGTGGACGGCTCATAGACGTTGGCGCCGTATGTAAGATTCCACTTTTTACTAACAGAATTTCCCCCTCCCAAATCAATAGTCAACGTAAGCTCATCCTTATCTAATACAGATGTGACTTTATGCCCTGTATCAGTTGAAAAAGACGGAACAATATTTGGCGATGTCCATGTGGTATCTGCATTTTGTGTAATTTGGGTCTGATTTCCATTCTCATCGACGAGAGTAGTTCTTATCCGTACTCCACTACCGTTTGGGTCATCCCAATTAAATCCATTTGCATTCCCAACAGCAGCCATTACTTCAGGATCATTATTTAACTGGACATACCAATTTCCGAATACTTGTCCAGAGACAGGATCAGTTATTATATGATCAAACCGGATTTTAAGTTTTGTACCTGGTGGAATGTTAGACACATCGGTAGTCGGGGTAACTAATAAATAATTGTCACCAATTTTTGGGATATTATTATTGGTAATTTTTATATCAAGATCGCCTGTAATGGCTCCTGGATTGGTAATGCCAGAAATATCCCAGCCGCCAACAATATGAGGGTTATTTGCACGAGTATCCCTGTCGGCATTTTGAGCCGACGCGCCAGGCCATACTACTTTCGTGCCGTTATCAACAAGATTTGTATCATATGTCTTCCCATCCGGCCCTACTATCTGCACCGGTCTTGCTTCAAACTTCCCGTCAATGAGCTTGATTCCATTAAAGTCAGTTGACCGGGCAATCCTGTTGATTTCATCGCCCATGGCCTTGAACTCGCTGTCGATCATCAGGCGCTGGGCGGAAGTGTAGGTGCCGGTGGCCGCCTGTTCGGCAAGCTCCTTCATCCGGATAAGCTTTTCATCAATGACGGAAAGCGCGCCGTCAAAGGTCTGGAGCATCGAGATGGCGTCGTTGGCATTGCGTATGCCCTGATTGAGGGCCGCGAAGTCGGCGCGCAGCATCTCGCGGATGGCGAGACCGGCGGCGTCGTCGGCCGCGCTGTTGACGCGCAGGCCGGATGCAAGCCTTTCCATGGATGTGCACAAACGTCCATAATGGCTTGTGAGCGTATTGGCCACATTCAAGGCCAGGCGATTGTTGTTTATCGAAATCATGCTTTTGAATCCCTCCTCAGGACAAATCCTGTGCCAGCCTCAAACAGCGGCGGTCGTACGTCGGCGCGTCTTCGCCGCTCCTTACAGGAAGGGAACAAGAGCGCGGGCCTGCCCGGACGTCCGTCGGGGAAGCGCATTGCGGCGGACGACGCCTCAGAAACGGCGTGGTAGAGTTCGTAACGGAACACGCCGTGCTGTCCGCGCGCTGACAGACGCACTGTCGATACTCCATACTGCAAGTATGCCGGGTACTGAATTAAGTAATTGAGAAAAAAAGATTTTTAAGAAATAGAGAAAAGAACGGCGTCTTTTGTCTGAATATGATATTGCCAATTTGAGTGCTTCAATATATTAAAAATTAAAACTTCGCCGACAGTGCGTCTGTCGATGAACACATCATATGCGAAAGGCAGAAGCGCCCATTGCGTCATCCGTCCGGGGACGGAAAATGCAATGGGCCTTTTTTCTGCCGGTTCCCGTTTTTTTCGTTTACTCCCCGCCTTTTGGGCCCTGCGTTTTGCGGCGGCATGACGCGGCGCAGGCGCGCGCACGCCTTTGGCTTCCGGCGGGTCGCGCTACGCGGGGCGCGTCGTCCTGCTCCCTGGCCTCTCCGCTCAGAAAGCCGCCGATGTTCTGCGCCGCCGACAGCAGGGAGGCCTGCCCCAGGTGGGCGTAACGCATGGTGGTTCTGGGATCGCTGTGTCCCAGAAGTTTCTGCACCTCATAGAGCGAATGCCCGGCATTGACCAGAAAACTGGCAAAAGTGTGGCGCAGGTCGTGAATGCGTATGTCGTTGAGACCCAGCGTGCGCCGCAGATCCCTCCAGAAAAGAAAGATGTCGCTGAGCGGTTTGCCCGGCGCATGGCCGGGAAAAAGCCACGGACATTCCGGCCTGCGCGGCAGGGCGCGCAGGACGGCCACGGCCTCGTCGGACAGCAGAATGTGACGCGGCCTGCCGGATTTGGACAGGGGCACGGTGAGCAGGCGCTGATCCAGACGCACATTTTCCCAGCGGGCCTTGAGAATTTCGCTTTTGCGCGCGCCGGTGAGCAGCAGCAGCCGGATGGCCGCCGCCGCGGCGCATGGCGAACGCTCCAGCGCCCGCATGAGCCGCCGGGCTTCCGCAATGTTGAGGCAGCGCTCCCGCTGCCAGTGGATTTTGAAGGCGCGCACGCCCGCGCAGGGCGATTGCCCGGCGGGCAGCACGCCGTGCAGCATGGCCAGGGAACAGACGCTCTTGAAAACAGCCAGATTGCGGTTGCAGGTGGACGGGCTCAGGCCCTGGGCCGCCAGATCGTGCAGCCAGTTTTCCACCTCGCCCCTGAGGATGCCGTCCAGCCGTCTGTCCCCGAACACCGGGGAAAGACGCTTGCGGGTGATGCGCTCATCCACGCGCCAGCTCCGTTTGCGCATTTTGACGTGCGGCAGATAGACGGCGTCCACAAAGGCGTCAAGCTCCAGGATGTCGTCCTGGCGGGCTGTGGCGGCGTGTTGGCGATGAGGCCGGGTCATGCGGTTTTCTCCTGTGCAAGAGGTGGAGGGGGATATATGCAAAGCCCCGCCCCCTGAGGAAAAGCGTTGCTTCCTCAGAGGGCGGGGCGACGTCAGCCCTGACGGGGCGGAGGCCCTGCGGGATAACGTGTTTTATATATCTGTATATTGATACAATTATTGGAAATATCTTGATTTTGCTGTGCCTGAGGCTGGCTTGTAGTAAGCCGCGGGCCGGCAGAAGTCTACCGCAGGCGCGGCCCCTGCGCGCCCAGGGTAAAGAAATTGCGCCCTGTCCGGCTCGCGCCGTTGAGCAGGGTGGAGGTGAGGCCCAGATAATCGGTATTGCCGCGCTGGCGCAGGTATTGGGCTTCAAGGCCGGCGCTCTGGGCCTGATTGCGCAGGCCCCAGGCCCGCACCTGCTGATTGTGGGCCGTGTCCGCGGCCCGCTGTTGCAGGGAGAGGGCGTCCAGCTCGCCTTTTTCCGCCGTGTCCAGCACGCGGTCCAGCGTGCCGCCGGCGTCGGTCTGCGCGCCAGATGCTCCGGCCTGGGCCCGTTGCGCGCCGATGATCCGGGCCGCCTCCTGTCGTTTGCGGGCCGCGTCCTCCGCGCCTTCACGGCGGGCCGCGCGGGCCTCCTCGTCGGCCAGGCTGGCGTTCTGTTCCGCTATGGCGGCATTGCGTTCCGCCAGCCTGGCCTGGTAGCGGGCCTGCTGTTTCTGGTTCTGCGCCTGCTGGACGGCGTTGACAGTGCCCGCCGCCGCTCCGGCCAGGGCCACGGCCGCGCCGATGACAGCGGCCGCGCCGCTTGCAATGGCCATTTAGCCTACCTCCTCCGCTGTGATGTTTTTATGCCAGACTGTTTCGGTATGCCGCGCGCCGAGGCGGCGATAGAGCGCGTCGCAGGGGCGCGACGCCGGCGAACTGTACTGGATAAGCCCCACGCCGCGCGCCGCGAGGCAGCCTTCCGCGTGCCGCAGCAGATTCAGGGCGGCCAGCCCGCGCCGTGCCTCCGGCGCGAGATACAGGCCGTCCAGAACCGCCAGCGTGACGCCGGGCCGGTGCGGACAGGGCAGCGCCGCAAAGGCGGCATAGCCGGCCAGGCGTCCGTCATTGCGCCTGGCGGTGATCACAATCAGCATGTTCAGCCTCTCCAGCGTGGCGTATCGCGTCGCGTCCAGCTCATAGACCCGCGCGCCGTGCAGGGCGGCTTCCACCTCATCCCAATGGGCCTGGGCCAGAGCCTGAACCTCGTCCCGCAACCCATTGAAGCTTTCCTCCTGAAAACCGAGCATGGCCTTCCTCCGTCAATGTTCGCCAAAGTCCACATCCAGCACCAGCGCCACCAGCCGGAAGGGCAGCGGCCTGTCCTGCACCAGCCAGACCGTGGCCGCGCTGCTCTGGCCGCCGCCGGGGATGCAGTCCACATCTCCGGAAAAAGGGGCCACGGCCGTGCCCCAGCGTTCGGGCAGAAAGGGCAGGTCGTACAGCTCGTCCCGCCCGGGGCCGTATTTGCCGCCCACGCTGCGGTGCAGGCGCAGGGTGCAGCGCCCGTGGGAGCGCCCGCGCCCCAGGGTGGAGCCGGACCCGGTGTCGCTTTCCACCGGCAGGGGCGAGAGGGCCGAAACAAAGCCCAGCCCGGCCTGAACCACGCCCGCCGCATAGGGCAGGCTGATGCCGCCCTCACGCACCACGCAGCCTTCCACCGGGCTGCCGTCGGCCAGCACCGAAAGTTCGCGCCCTTCCAGATGCTCCAGGCCAGTGACCCGCGTGCACGGGGGGTCGCGCCGGAAGGTCAGACCGCAGTCCACAAAAAAGGCTTCCTCCACGGGCGCGCCGTCCTGCCACTGGTCGGCCAGGCGTTCCAGAAAAAAGCGGGTTTCGCCCTGTATCTCGCGTTCCACCACCAGAAGCAGCACATCGCTGTCCCGGCCCGAAAGCGCGGCCACGGAGCGCACGCGGCCGTCCGTGATCTGGCGCGACCAGCCCCAGATGTCGTGTTCCTTCATATAGGTGAGGGCCAGCAAGAGGCCGTCGTCCCGCACTATCCAGATGGTGGAGCCCGGCGTCTGCTGATAGGCCCATTGCTTCAGGCTGTGGCCTTCAAAGAGGTGCGGGGCCAGAATGGAAAGGTCGTTGCCCGCGTAGCCGTCTTTTTCCAGCGAGTAAAAAAGATCGCGCACACGCGCCCCGTGACGCTGGACATGCAGGACGGAATTGCCAATGATGATGGGCGGCAGCCCGGCGCTGCCCCAGTAGGACTGGGCCGTGATGCTCACGCTGTTGGGGGTGATGGCCGCGCCGTCGCCGCCCCCGGCCTTGTACTCGCTGCCCGATGTGCCCAGCAGCAGATCGCCGAAGCTGGCGGCCCAGGTGATGGCGTCGATGGCGCCGGAGGCGATGAGGTATTCCACAGGGTCGTCGTCCTGAAGGGGGCGGGACTTGCGGAAGTTTTCAAAATCTCCGGTTCGTGACATATAAAAGGCCTGGGGCGCGGCGGGCGTGGCGGCCAGAACCATGCGCTGCTGGTGAAAGGCCACCACGCCGGGATTGTTGCCGTCGGCAAAGGGGTTCCAGTCCTCGCGCGGGGTGTCGGCGGTGTCGGCCTGGTAGTTCTGGTCGCTGAACGTGAGGCCGCGCGAGATGCCGATAAAGCCGAAATAGCCGGCTTCTTCCCGGTAGATGTTGTATTCCGTGGCCCCCGGCACGGCCTGCCAGGAGATGGCGGCGCTGTTGCCCTGCACCCAGTCCGAGGGATGACGCGCGCCGGCGTTCTGCCCCGCGGGCGACGGCAGGGACTGCCGGCCCCTGTCGTCCACGGCGGCCACCTTGTAGCGCAGCGTGTAGGAGCCGCCGCTGCCGGCAAAGGCCACCGACGGCGCGGGCGGAGCGGGCAGGGAGGTGTTCAGAACCACTTCTTCCAGGCTCCAGGCGTAGCCGCCGGACGCGTCCGCGGCGTCGCGGCGCACCACCTTGTGCAGGGGGTAGCGGCGGTGGGCCAGGTAGATCACGTCGCCGGCCTGGGCGTGGGAAAGCTCCAGCAGGTCGTCCGCCGCATAGGGCGTGGCGATGGGCGGCACGTTTTCCACAAGCCCGTGGGCGTCAGCGATGCGCAGGCTTTTTTCGCCGAAAACCAGGGCGAAATTCTGCCCGGCCTCGGCGCTGAAACTGAAGGGAATCAGCACCGCGCCGCCGCCCAGATCCGCCAGAAAGCGGGTTCCGGGCCGCCGGGCCACATCGCCGTGCAGGCCGGGCAGCATGTTTTCCATGCAGGCCACGCAATTGCGGTAGCGGGCCAGATCATAGCGGGCGGAAAGCGTCGACGCCACCTCGCCGCCGGTGAAGTTTTGCAGGGCTATGCGCATGATTTGCTCCCAGTGTCTGATTGCAAGAATTATTTGCAGAGTTATGCGAAGAATTTTTGCGGGATCATTTGCGAAAAAACGCGGTTTTTCGCGAACGATCCCGGCCACGCCGCCGCAAAATCCTTACGGGTTTTGTAGCGTCCGCTTTTGCAAGCAGGCGCTAGCACTATATAATGTTGAATACTTCGTATCATTAAAACACTGTTGCGAGATGGTATAATGCTCTCTCTCTCTCTCTCTCTCTCTCTCTCTCTCTCAATGTAATAAAAGTATAATACAGAATATTATTGTATTCTGCATATTGTTTGTGTTGTCATATTCTGTTCAGTATTATGTCCATTTTTATTATGATGATTATGCCTATGCTGGTCTGACATATTTTTATGCTACTCCTGGATTGTATGATGAAAGATTTACAATGTATAATTTTATCAATTTTTTATATAAACATTACATGGGCTGGGGCGGACGTGTGTTCTCATTCGGGATTGCTATTCCAGTAATGCACTTTGGTCCATATGTATTCTACATCTTTCAATCAGTAATTACTGCCGTAATTCTGCTGTTGAGCGCGCGCGTGGCAACGGTAGTAACGGAAGAAAGGTATTTTTACCTGAATTGTGTTATTGTCTGCACAAGTTACATGGGTATAGGCATTACGGTTATGCGTGAAAGCGTGTACTGGGCCGTAGCCGCATGCCTTTACCTTTGGCCCATGCTATTTTTTCTGCCGGCATGCCTGTGGATGTACCGATATGCCTCTGTAAAAGAAGCGCCAGGGCGCGTGTGCTCTGTCCTGTGCTGTTTTGTGGCGGCGGTTTCGGCCGAGGTGTACGGCCTTCTTGCGGCGAGCGTTCTTGGCGCTTTCTGCCTGCTGTTTCTGTTGCAAAAGAATCATTCGGGCTTGCGCAATATTCTGCCCTGCCTCGGCGCCGCTGTTCTGGGGCTGGCTACAGTAGGTCTTGCGCCCGGCAACTTCCGCAGGGCTGGAGACCGGTTGCTGGAAAGCCTGCCGCAAGAGGTTATGGACGGCTTGCTGGCGCTGGTGAAAAGGCTCACCGTAAAGGGCGACTATGACTGGGGCCTCCTGTTTCTGGTGTGCTGCGCCGTATGGTTTTATTTCCACAGGCTGCTGGTGTTGCGTGAAAAGCAGTGGCTGCGCGTGTTCCCCCTGCTTGCGGGCATTGCCGGCGCGGGGGCCATCTTTATTTTGCCCGCAGCACGCTATTCACGCGTCGTCTTGCCTCTTTTGCTGCTTTTTCCCATTGTTGCGGCTCCATTTATATGCTGGCTTGTCAGCAGGTTTGAACGAAAAAAAGTATTTTTTGCCCTTCTGGCAATGGTTTGTTTTTTCCCCTTATGGAACTATTGGACAATCCTTCAGGGATATCGGCAAAATCATCCCATCATGCTGCAAAATGACAGGTCGCTTTCTGAATGGCATTCCGGAGATTCGTATATCGTGTTGAAAAAGCTGCATGATGATCGATATGGACTTTGCATGCCGTATGAAGTGAAGAATGCCGAGGGCTGTATCAAATCCTACTATGACATTCCGCATGAAGTGCAATTTGTTTATATTGAGGCGGAACGTCCCTGACAACAGCCCCCGGCAATGGCGTCATTCAGTTGTGGTATTGAGGGATTCGTCAGATGGCGTCGGCCACGGCGTTGCCTCCCCGCCGCCGTCCCAGGGCGCGCCCTCCCGCGCGGGCAGGTCGCGCAGGGCCTGACGCCAGGCGCTTACGGCGGCCCTGGCGTCAGAGGCCAGCGGATAGTCCGGCATGAGCAGGTAGTCCGTGGCGGCCATGCGCCGGTCGCGTTCCGCGCGCAGCGAGGCGAATAATTGCGCTTTTGTCGGCGCGGGTTTTTCCGGCCGTTCCGTCACGGCCCCTGGCGGCAGCGGACCAGGGGCCTCCATGTACCGCGGCGGGCTTTGCCAGTGGTCGCCTTCCGCCGGTAGCCAGTAGGCCGTGGCTTCCTGGAATAGTTCGGGCGCGAAGCCCTCTTCCGCGCGCCGGGCGCGATGGTCCTCGACCAGCGTCCAGGCCCCGCCGTTCCAGCGCGGCCAGACGCCATGCCAGGGGCGCGCGGGCGGGGCCTGGCGCGTGCAGTTGTGGGGCAGGGGGCCGCCGTGATCGTCGCACGGGCCGAGAAAGCGACCCGCGGCATCGTATTGCCAGACAATGGTCATCAGTGCTTCCCTCCTGTGTACACGCAGGGCAGCATGCCGAAGGTGCGCGGGCGGGACTCGGCCTCGCCCGCCCATCCGGTTGCAATTGTTCCGCCCTGGCTGGACATCCAGCGCTTGCTGCCGTCCTGTCCCTCGCCCCAGCCGTTGGAGTTGAAGGGCGACAGGGTATGCTGGTGACGCTTGACCGTGTCCGGAATCCACTGGCCCACATTGGGCAGCAGGGTATGCCCCGCGCCGCGCGTATAGTCGCCGCGCGTGTCCGGAAGTTTGATGGTTCCGGCCTCATCATCCACCACAAAGAAAGGCGCGCCGCCCACGCCTCCGGCTGTGGCGGAAAGGGCGGTCCATTCTTCGGGTGTCTTGCATTTCCAGGCGTTTTCCGCCGCATGCAGGGCCGCCCACAGGGCGGGAAAGGCCGTATCGGCGTTTTCCAGCACGGCCCCGTTGCGCACGGCCCAGCCCGCTGGCGGATGCTGCTCGAAGAAGTCGCGGAATTCGGTGGGGTAGCCGGTCATGGCTACCGAAACGCCGATAACCGACAGCGTGCCGTCCGTGGTTGCTGTCAGGGTGACGCCGTCCGGACGGACAAGGCCCGCCCGCTGCGCCGAGGCCAGGGGAATTTCCGGGATGTTCACGGCAATGACGCCCTCTTCATCCACCTCCACCCCCGCGCCGATCCGCACCAGACCCAGCCTGTGCGGCGTGGCCGGGCCCACGCTGGCTATTTCCGTTGCTCTGTCGGCTTCGGCCCTGGCCCTGTCGGCCTCGCGCGCGGCCGTGGCGGCCTGCCGCTTCGCTTCCTCCGTGTTTTGGGCCGTGGCCTGAGCCGAAGCCGCCGCATTGCCGGCGGCCCGCTCGGCCCGTTCCCTGTCCGCCCTGATGCCCTCCACCACCTCTTGCGGGCTCTGCTCGCTGGTGGGCGGCAGAATCACGGCGCGCGAGAGCTGTTCCAGCAGTTGCTGGCGTTCGGCGGCGGCCTGATCCAGACCATCTTCCATGACCTGCGGATCAAAACGCGCGCCGCTGACCAGATCAATTTCCTGACTGAAGGGCATGTTGCGCACAATGGCCAGCTTCCAGCCGGCGGGCAGGGCCGCGCCCTGGTGCAGATAGCTGACCGTGCCGCCGCTGTCGCTGAGGGTGGCCGTCCAGCCCGTGGCCTGCGTGGTTTCGCCCTGTGGCGAGGTCAGGCTGACCACAAGCTGGCTTTCCTCCCAGACACGGAAGGAAAAGGGAAATTGCGTGGCCGCGCCATTGCCCTCAAAAAGCGCGCGGCTCGCGCTGTACGGCATGGTCATAGCGCCCCCTGTCGCGCCGTCAGCCATGCGTCGTCCGGGGCGGATTCGCGCCGTTCGGAGGCTGTGGCCTGGCGGGCCTGGGGCAGGCTTTCGGTATAGAGTTTTTCCAGCTCGCCCACCTTCTGGCTGTTGTTTTTGAGCAGGGGCACGGCAATGAGGGCCGCCAGCTTGCGGGACAGCATGTGGGCAAAAAGGTCGTCGAACAGGCGGCTGTTTCTCACGTCGCCGGTGTAGAGCAGCAGGGCGCGTGCCGCATCAGTGGCCAGAAATGCCCCGGACCCGGCCGCGTCCGCCATATTCCGGGCCAGACTGAAGGGCCGGGGGGCAATGCCCTCATGCCGCACTTCATGAACCTTGAGGCAGTCGTCCGGCAGGGCATAGGCAAAGCGGAATTCGCGCTCGAAACCTTCGGGCAGAGGCAGGCGCGCGAGCCAGACCCGGCGCTGGGCGAAGCTCCAGGGAAAGTCGCGCAATACCTGCCGCCGCGCCGAATCCCAGTACAAACGGCATTGCAGGGCTTCGGGCGTGTTTTCCCGCTCCGAAGCCACGTTGCGCGTGCCCAGAAAGCCCAGGGCGCGGTTCCAGATGGAAATCTGACTGATGGTCATGCGAGTCCTTCAGGTAGATGTTTCAAATTGTTTTGCTTTTGAAACTGTCCCATTTCAAAAGCGGCTCTGCCGTCATTTCACCTGAAGCGCCGCCTCATAGGGCAGATCCTCTTCCCGCAGCAGGGCCGCGAAGATGCGGCCCGCGCTGACGCTTTTGCCGCTCTGCGGGGTGAGCGTGAAACTGAGGCGCAGCCAGGGCTTGCGCACGCCCTGCGGCAGAAAGCGGGAGCCCAGGCGGGCGCCCGGGCCAAGCTGCTCGCCCGTGAAGCTCCAGACCGCGCCGGGCACGGCGCGCCAGGCGTCGCTGGCCGCGTCGGGGGCGTCGGCCTCTTCCAGAGTGAAGGACAGGCTTTGCACCTCCTCTGGCATGAAGGCCTGGGTGACGGACACGCGCATGGGCATGGGCTCCATGCGGCCAGGCAGTTTGAGGGCGGTGAGGGCCACCGTGGCGCTTTGGGCGTCGGCGGTGAGCGGGCCTTCAAAAAAAACGGCGTTGCGGTCGATGATGGCCATGAATGCTCCTTGCGTTGGCGTGACTGAAGAATGCGTGGTCAAGGCCCTATATGGCGTTTTCGCAGGAAAGCACGGCGTCACACTGGCGCACGGGCCGCCCGTGCAGCACGGGCACGGCCCTGGCGTCGAAAAATTCGCCGTACTGCAACTGCACGTTGCCCGCGTCGGAATTCTGAAGTTCCAGAGCCGTGAGCACATCGGCATTGGCGTACCAGACGGCCTTCTGGCGCAGATGCTGGGGCATGCGGTTCTTGGCTTCGATGGTCAGTTTTTGCAGGTCGATGAAGCCGTTCTGGCCCTTGCGCTTGTCCAGATCGCCCACAGGCAGGTTGGCCACGCGCACCACGCCGCGCCAGTCGCGCACGGCCAGGCCGCAACGCCAGTTGTACTTGTCGCCCACCACCTGATACTTGCGGCCGTCCGGGTCCTGGGTCATGTAGGTGTGGAGATCCTCATGGGAAAGGCCGCCGCTGCTGCCCCTGGGGTAGATGCCGTGCACGGCCTGCGCCCCCCAGGATATCAGCCAGAGCGAGGTGCAGCCCCCCTCGTCGCGACCGCCCGCGTCCAGCACATTGTTGGCGTCGCGGGCCGGATAGCGCATGGCCAGGCCGTTGAACTCGTCGGGGTTCAGATTGCTGTCGCCGTAAAAAAGGGTGGCGGCCACCTTCTGGCGCATGGCTTCGGCAAAGGCCACGCCCTCGCTCATGCGGAAGGATTTGTCCCGACTGCCGTAGAGGCGCAGTTCCTCCACATCCAGCTCCATGATGGCCTCCAGAATGCCGCAGCCTTCCTTGACCTGGCTCCATTGCGACTTGGAAGGCGGCGTGCCCTGGTACAGCCTGCGCCAGTAGACTTCGGGCAGGCCCGTGCGGATGCGGGTCAGATGCCCGTCGGACTGGTTGGCCTCCATCCAGAGCACATCGTCCATGATGTCGTTGGTTTTGTTCATCAGTTCGATGATCTGCCCGGCCTTGCCGCCGCGGTAGAATTGTTCCATTTCAGCCAGAGAGACCACAAAGCCCAGAGTATTGGACATACGCACCTCGCGTGATTGACGTTGCCGCCATGTTTCAGAGTGGTTTCACATTGCAGAAAGGCTTAATTGCCGGAGCTCCAGCCCGCGTACATGCGTTCCTCCAGCGGTGGCAGATCATGTTCAGGCCGTCCCGGAGCCGGGCTGTCCTCCATGAGCGCGTCGGCCATGCGGTTGAAAAAGCGGATCACCGCCGGATGGTTGCCGTAGCCGGACTGTTCCAGCAGGCGGCCTATGCTTCTGTCCTGGTCGAAGTGATCCAGGGCCAGTTGCGCGCGCGCCACAGAGGCGGACAGATTGTCGCCGCCCAGATCGGGATCGCGGGCCACCTCCCGCCGCCATTGCTCCACCTGCGCCTGCCAGCGCATGCGTTGTTCGTTTTCATGCTCACGCAGACGGGCCGTAAAGCGCGTGTTGAAGGCTGCCTCGTCGTCCATGTCGTCCGCCCGCGTCCCAGATGGGGGCGCGTCCGGGGCCGGACTGTCCTGATGGGGCGCACTGGCCGGGCCGTCGCTTCCGGCGTCGTCGCCGGGGATGAAGCCGGGCAGGGGAAATGCCGTTTCAGATGCCGTTTCAGATGCCATGATCGTCCTCCTTGGTTTGCAGAAGCCGGGGCAGATGGCCGGCATCAGCGTCCTGCATGAGCCGCAGCAGGCGCATGCCCACAAAGCGGCGGCCTTCGGCGAAAATCAGCCGATGGGTGTCCAGATGGGCGTTTTCGGTGGGGGCCAGGGCCTGAAAGCACTGGCAGAGCTGGAGCAGCCAGCGCAGCAGGCAGCGGCCGTCCGGGTCGTCCATGAGCGCGTCCACGGCGGCGCGCAGTCGCTGTTCCTGCCGTTTCGCCTCGCGCCGGGCCAGGGCCTCGTCCTGCGGGGCGCGTTCATAGGGGGCGAAAACATCCATCAGAGCGCCCCTCCGGAAGAAGCCGGGGTCTGCGCCTGGCTCGCGCTGTGCCGCAGCAGGCCGAGCAGGCCGTCCAGCACGCTGCCGTCCCCGCCGTCCGTTCCCGCCCCGGCCAGCGGGCTTTGGGCCAGAGTTTTGAGCAGGGCCGCCGCTTCCCCCAGTTGTCTGCCAAGCTCGTCGTTGCGGGCGGCCTCGGCCCGCGCCTGGCGCAGCCGGCGGCGTTCCTCGGGCGGGCGGGTCAGGCTCACGGGCAGGCCCAGGCTTTCGGCGTAATTGTCCAGCAGATTGTCCACATGCAGGCTGTCCAGCGCTTCGGGCCAGGCCGTGGAAGCCCTGAGGGTCAGGGCCAGGTACTGGTCCGCCGCGCTGACGCCCACCAGCTTCTGGGCCTGGGCCAGCAGGGAGACAAATTCCACCCTGAGACGGCGGCCCGCCAGTTCGGGCGGGCAGGGCGGCAGCATGTCCAGGCCGCGCATCAGCTCAAAGGTGCGGTCAATGAGCGGGATGAACAGTTCGTCGTGCAGGCGTTCCAGCACCGGCCCGATGAGCACCAGTTTTTCCTCCTCCCTGGCCGCGATTTCACTGGCCGTGACCTGGGCGCGCCCTTCCAGGATCAGCTTGAAGAGATCATTGTACAGCCCGGCGCGGATCTGGTTCTGCACGGCTTCCATGGCCTTGCGGGCCGTGGCCAGGTCCGGTTTGACCTGAAGCAGCGGCGTGGCCGCCTGCGGGCTCTGGCCGGGCAGGCTGTCCACATAGTTGATGCCGCCGGGGGTCAGATCCAGCCCCACGGATTTAAGCCCGGCGGCCACGCTCATGGGCGGGTCCACGGCCTTGTGGATGGCCTTGAGCGTGGTGATGCCCATCTGTTGCAGCATGCGGCAGTCGGGCAGGGCGTCCATGGCCGGGGAACGGCCGTACATGTCGCTCCCGGCCGCCTCCCAGCGCGGGCCGAAACCGGGAAAGGACGTAAAGCCCGATTCCCGCAGGGCATGCGCGCCGCCTTCGCGGCCTTCCAGCCAGTGCACCGAGGCCACGGGCATGTCCGCGGCCGCCAGCCGCCCCGGCGTGCGCCCGCGGCGGGGAAAGACCGCCTGAACCACCGTATGCCTTTCCTCCTGATTGCGACGCAGGGCCTCGCGCAACGATTCGGGCAGGGCGGCCGCGCCGAAGGCCTCCGCCATCTGGCGCAGACTCATGGAGGCGCGGCGGAAAACCGTGTCCACCCGGCCGTGGGCGTCGCAGTCCAGCGCGTATTCCCCGGCGCAGAGCGGCACAAAGCGGAAGCCCCAGCGCGGGTCGGCCAGCTCAAAGGCAAAGGCCGTGCCGAAAGTGCCCAGTTCCGCATAGAGGGTGTGCATGGCGTTGTAGAAGTTGGACCGCTGAAAGACCACGCGCATGCGCGCGGCCACTTCGTCCAGCCAGACCTGTCCGGCGCGGCTTCTGGCCAGTTCCGCGTCGTCCAGGGAAAGGCGGAACCAGGGCCGGGCCGGACTGGTCAGACCGCCCTGCAGGCCGGCGGCCAGCGTGCGCATGGCCAGAATGCCCGTGGCGTCCACCAGGCGGCTGTTGAGCAGGGGGCCCTGTTCGGTTTCGTCGTCCGCGGGACGCAGGCGGCAGCGCGTGGGCAGAAAGTGATCCGCCAGGCTTTGCCAGGCCGCGTCCCAGGGCGCGCGTCGGCGCAACAGCGCGCGGTGGCGGCGGGCCAGCTCGCGCACGTCCGCCCTGATGGGGCTTGCGTTCATGGCTTACTGCCCCAGCAGGGTTTTGCGCGTGTTGCCGTCCGCGCGGTTCAGGGGGCTGGTGTAGATGGAGCCGCCAATGCCCGCGGCCTTGGCCGCCTTGTCCCGCTGGTTCTGCCGGGCCGCCGTGGCCGCCTCGGTGACGGGTTTCTGCACTTCCTGCTTGGGCGCGGGCGCGGGTTCGGGAATGCTGGGCGTGCTGACGCCTCCTCCAAATCCCATGCTGACCTCCCTTGGCTGCATGACCGTGTTCAGATTTTCTCTGGTGCAGAGCACCAGCCAGATTGATGACAAAGCTCGCTTTGCGGCGTTTGCGCCTTTTAAGCCGCTCTGGGGCTTGAAAGACACGAAAATCACTCGCTTACGGCGCGGCGAAGCCGCAACCTGCTCCTGATTTTCGGGGCTGCTGACCTTTGTCAGCAGCCTCTCTGGTGCAGAGCACCAGAACGCCGTCCACATATGTGCCCTTGCGGGCGTAAAAACATGCCCTGGGCAGACGCGTCAGAATGCGGAAGCCGCAGGCTTCGGCCAGTCGCCAGGCATGCCGGTTGGGGAGCGGGCAGACGCCCATGATCGACGTGCAGTCCTGACGCCCGAACATCCAGGCCAGACCGCCGCGCGCCTGTTGCACGGCTGCGGAAAAGCCCGCCCGGAAGGCCGTGAAATCAAAATGCCAGACGCGGTAGGGCTGGCGTGTGAACAGGCCGCAGCCCAGAATCCGCCCGGCCGCGTCCTCGCAGCGCAGCAATACCGATGCGCCCCTGTGGTCAGCCGTCAGCGCCAGCCAGTCCCTGAGCGTAGGCTTTGCCCAGGCGCTCATGGCAAAGGGCAGCAGACCTTCCTCTTCCATCTGGCGAAAAAGGGCCGCGCGCATGCGCCTGCCCGTACATGGACGGTAACGGAGCTTCATCAGTCGTCCTTTTTCAGTGGATTTTTCCCGCTGTGTCGCCAAAAAAATCGTATTCCGTGCGCGCGCGTCGCGCCGCGCCGCCTGTATCCGGCAGGGGCCGAAAGCCCGTGACCGCGTAGCGCAGGGCATCGGCCGCGTGGCTGGCCCAGTCGTGCAGGGGGCCGGAGGCCGGATTTTCCTGCCGTGGCCGCCAGAGCCGCCGGTAGGAGCGCAGGGCCTTGATGCCGTGGGCGCAGTGCGCGGCGTCGAACCAGAGCCGGGGCAACAGGCGTCGCGTGGCGTCAATGCCGTCGGCCAGGGGCAGGGAGGGCGCCAGGCTGAAGCTGATGCCCAGGCGCGCCGCGCTTTCCAGGCGGCTCTGGCCCGTGCCCAGTTCGCGCACGCGGATGTCGCGCGGGGCCAGGTGGCGGCCGTAGCAGAAGCCCCGTCCGGGCGCTGTCCCGTCAGGTCCGGCCTCGCCCTGACCGGGCGGCAGGGCTTTCTGCCGCAGCACATGGGCGTAATGGGGCAGGCCCTCGCCGCTGGCCTCGTAATAGTCCAGCATGCGCCACTGGCCGGACGGTTCCACCTGGAAAAACCAGATGGCCGTGGCGTCGTCCATGCCCAGATCCCAGGCAGTATGCACCGGCAGGTCAGGCGCGGGAGCAAGGTTCACGATGCGGCCCTCGCTTTCGGCCTGGTCCAGCAGAGAGGCGTAATAGGCCCCGCGCACGGCCGCCGCGAAGGAGCATTCAAATTCCTGCCGGTATTCGGCTTCGTCCATGCCGCGCCGGGCGGCGGCCAGTTCCGCTTCCGGCAGATAGCCGGTGCGGGAGGCCGGGAAGCGGAAGCGCGACCACAGGCCGTCAGCGTCGGCTCCGGCCTGCTGCCAGACGTCGTAGAGCAGATTGTCCGTGCCGTGGGGCGTGCCGCAGAACAGGGCGCGTCCCTGGCGGTCGGCCAGCATGGGCCGCAACACCTGGCTCCAGACCCGGCGCGGCATGTCCGCCGGCTCGTCCAGCACCAGATCATCCAGGTACAGGCCGCGCAGAGCAGCGGCATTGTCCGTGCCCAGCAGGCGGATACGCGCGCCGTGGGGCAGAATGCAGGTCAGCTCGCTTTCCAGAAAGCGCGTGCCCGGCACGGCCCCGGCAAAATGCTTGCAGTAATCCCAGGCCACGGCCTTGGCCTGGCCCAGAAAGGGCGCGGCATAGGCGGCCCGCCAGTCCGCGCCGCCACGGCGCAGGGCCTCGCGGATCAGGTCATTGACCGCGGCCACGGTTTTGCCGAAGCGGCGGTGGCAGAGCAGCACGCAGAAGCGGGTGCGCTCTTCATGAAAACGCCATTGCAGCGGGCGCGGGCAATAGGGAATCACGCAGGGCATGCTTTCACCTGTCCGTGTAGCTTGTGTTGTTCTTGCGGCGGGCCGCGGAGGTCATGCCCGGCCCGTCGGAGGATGCGCCCAGGCGCGCTGGGCCTCCCCAGACCACCACCAGACGCCGGGGGGCCTGCTCCGCCGGAGCGGCGGCTTCCCGCAGGGAACGCAGGATCGTATGCAGTTCCTTGATTTCCCTGACGATATCAATACTCTTTTCCGCTATGTCAGCGTCATCCAGGGTGCGGCTGAGCAGGTCAAGACGTTTTTCCAGGCTGTCCAGAAGTTTGGCGGGCGGCGTGGAGGGCAGGCGCTCCGTCCGGGCCATCAGCGCGCCCCCCCGTTCAGTTGTGCGCCGGCGGCGCAGTGCGGGCCGGGCAGCAGACGCAGGCGATCCTCCTGGCGGTCCAGACCGTGTTCCAGACGCTCCAGCAGGCGGTCCAGACCGGAGATGCGCACGTTCAGGGCCTGAATTTCACCGCGCAGGGCCGCCAGTTCGCCGTGCAGACCGGCCATGTCCTCGCCTGCGGGCATTTGCCGCAGATGTTCCTCCAGAGCGTTCAGACGGCGGGCCGTGGCCGCCTCGCGCCGGGCCTCGCGCTGGAGGTGCATCTGGTAGTCGTCGCCGCGCACAAAGACGCGGCGCAGGCTCCAGAGCGCCCAGGCGAACAGGCCCTGGATGACGAGAATCAGCAACGATGCGCCCGGAGAGGTGAAGATGTCGGTAAGCATGAAATCTCCTTGCCTTTATAGTGTTTCTTGATTGAAAATATAAATTTTCAATCTGTTCGCCGCCGTCATTTGGCGGAAAAGCGTGGTCTTTCCGCTCATGGGGCGCGGTTGTCCGCTTGCGCGGCCAACAGAGCATTTAGCTGATTTCATCAGGCAAATGCCCTAAAATCCCAGGCCGAGCATGCCCAGCAGCAGCGTCATGATCTGGTCCAGCGCCGAGGGCGGCAGACTGCGCTCCCAGCCGGCGAAGAACAGGGGAATCACAATCAGCCTGCCCACCACTTCCCAGGCGAAGAGCAGACTCAGAATCCAGCCCAGAAAGGAGCGCCAGAGCCGCAGACGGCTGGCGGGCGCGCCGCCTGCCTCCACTTCGTTGACCCGGCTCTGGGCCTCGTTCTGGCGGCCGCGGTCCGGCAGAACCCTGGCCAGCCTTCCTGCCGCTCCGTCCAGCAGTTTTCCCAGCAGGGGCCACATCAGGCGGCCCCCCGTTCCAGCTCGGCCAGGTATTGCGCCAGGGAGCGCACGCGGTTGCGCCAGCCCGCCAGAAAAACCCGCATGGAAGGCCGCCGGGCAGCCAGATCGCGATAAAAGGTTTCACGCAGGCGCAGGCTCAGGCGGGCAGCGTAAAAATCCAGATGGGCCGCGGCCAGGGCTTCGGCCAGTTCCTGTGTGCGTGGGCCCATGATGCCGTCCTCGGCAATGGGGCTGTAGTGGTCAAGCTGGGCTTCACCCGTGACGTTCATGGCCCGCTGCAACTGGCGCGCGGCCCGCGCCGGCCCCATGTTCACCGCGCCGTCATAGAGGGTCACGGCCAGCGGCAGGGGCAGAGCCTTGCAGTGCAGCCTGTCCCAGAAACGGGCCTTGAACAGCGCCGCGGCCTGCGCCCTGGTGCATGCCCGGATGTCGTCGGCGTCCACATCGCCGTCCATGTCCAGATCCAGGCTGTACCAGCCGCATTGGGGCGTGGAGCGTTCTGTGCAGCCGTCGCAACTGCGGAGCAGGCGGCGGCATTCCTCACGGGCCTGCCGGGCCAGGTCCTGCACCCAGCGCAGGGAAACGCCGTGCTTGGTGAGGCCGCCGGGATCGGACGGGTGGTCGGAAAGGCCGCCCTCCCACCGGGCGGTGAAGGCATGGGCCAGTTGAAAGGCGTCGGACATGATGCGCTCCTTGGCGGATGGGGTTGTTGCCGCGAAAACCGGCGGCGTGGGTAGAACATGCCAAAAAGTCCGGCGCGCGTAAGACTGAAAGACTTCAGCAAGCTGAAAGCCTTGAACGGAGCGGGTCAGCGCGTTTTCGGGGGGCCTGTTTCCTCAAAAAACCAAAAAAAAGCCCGCCATTTGGCGGGCTTAAAAATTTTCAGGCTTGTTTGTTTTTGAAATCAGAAATAATTACACTATGTTGGATGAGTGTTTACAAGGTTTGCCCCGCCCGCTCAAGGCCGCGGAATCACTCAGGCGGCGGAGCACACGGGCCTGGGCCGGGGCTGAAGCCTCTTTTTTGAGTATCTGCCAGATGCGCCGGTCGGAAAGATCATGCCGCAGGGCCAGGGCCGCCACGGCGGCGGTGCTGCTCAGGCCGTGGGCCGTATGCCTGCCGAAGGCTTCGATGATTTCGCGCTGGCGCAGCTTTTCGCGCAGGGCGGTGCAGCGCGGCACATAGACAAAAGTGCCGCCAAAGGCCGCCATGAGTTTGCGCACGCAGCGCAGGCCCAGACGGCGGCGCAGGGGATTTTTGGCGTCCGGCTCCTGCCGGGGCACGCGCACATTGTGACCGCCATATGCCTGCAACACGCGCCAGAGCTGGCGCGTATCACGCAGGGCGTCCCAGAGCTGGCGCACATTGTCCGGCAGATGGTGCAAAATGTCCTCCCAGTCCCGTTCTTCCTGCGCCAGACGCAGGGCATGCCCCCAGGAATCGCGCCCGCGCGGCAGCGGAGGACGCCCCTTGCGGCCCGCCCGGCCGGAACCGGATGTCGTCTTACTGGCGTACATGGCAGACCTCGCAGACCTCGCTTGTGACGGCAGGGGGCAGGGCCGCGCCGCCGCGCGCCGCTGGAACGGCCAGGGCGTGTTCGCCGTGGAGCGCCAGAGTTCTGGCCAGCAGGCGAAGGTGACTGCTGGCCAGGCGCAGCACGGGCCGCTGGACGCCGCGCGCCTCGATTTGCAGAAGTTCCAGCACAGCGCTCAGGTTTTGGATTTCATCATGCAGTTCGGACATGCTATGCTCCCGTATCAAGGTTTTCATAACAAAAAACCTGTTTGTCATCTGGCTATCTGTTTTTACCTTATTTAGCAAGAAAAATTATATAATAAAAAGAAAACATTTAATTTGAAGTCTTTGCCTTGTCATGCCCCGAATTCACACGGCAGCGGAAAAAACCGACCGGTTATGCGCTTGCTGAGAGGCGTAACCTGGGCATTGTTTCAAGGGAAATCTTGCTTTATGCGCGAAAATTGTCTATTTCGTTCCAAGAACGATGTCAGTTTTGCATGTTTTCCCTATTTTTTTCAAAAGAAAAATTTATAATTTTTCCTGCATGTTCCATCTAACTCCCTTATGTTATTGACGTAAAAAAGGAAGCGCCATGAGCACGACAGCCCTTTCTGTCCCCGGTGGGCACGATGGTTTTTCCGCACGGCTGCGGCGGCGTCGCCTGCAGCTTGATCTGCGCAAGCAGGAGCTGGCGGCCCGGGTGGGCGTGAGTCTGACTACCATTCAGCAGTATGAAAACGGGCAAATGCCCAAGGGGGAGTATGCCATACGTCTTTCCGAGGCGTTGCGCTGCTCTCTGGACTGGCTGCTGGCCGGCAAGGGAGACGCCGACGGCGGCATTCTGGACACCTCAGAGGCGCGGCTGGTCATGGTTCCCATGGTGGAGGCGCGCCTTTCGGCCGGCACGGGCAGCTTTGAAACCGGCGGCGAAATCCTGCGCCACTATGCCTTCCGCTGGGACTTTCTGCACCGCAAGGGCAATCCCGCCCGGATGGCGCTGCTGCGCGTGTCCGGCGACAGCATGCAGCCGCGCATTCTGCACAACGATGTGGTGCTCATTGACCAGTCTCAGAGCGAACCCGTGCCGGGGCGCATTTATGCGGTGGGCGTGGAGGACATGGTTTACCTGAAAATCGTCAACGCCATGCCCGGTCGTTTGATTCTGAGCAGCGTCAACCCCGATTACGCGCCCATTGAGGCCGAGACCGGCGGGCAACTGGCGGATCTGGTGCGGATTATCGGGCGGGCGGTGTGGGTAGGCCGCGAGCTGGATTAGGGCCTGTTCACACTCTGCTTTTTTGTCCGCCTGCCGCGCTGGATATCACCTGCCTTTTCAATCGAGAAATGCTATATATAGAACGGACTGCCTCTGAAAAAGGCGCGGGATTGCGGCTGTCCGCTTGTGACGCAAGGCCCCGACAGCGCGGGAGACCGGGCAAGGCCCCTCTGGCGGGGCGCATTGTCGAAACGGACAAGTCAGGATAGACTGCATACGCTGATTTTCTGGATACTCTTTCTGTAATGTCGTTCTGTGGGAGCCTCAATGAAACTTTGCCCCGTGATTTTGTGCGGCGGCGTCGGCACCAGGCTCTGGCCGCTGTCGCGTCGCCTGTATCCCAAACAATTCATGGATATGGGCGGGCATACGCTGTTCGGCGATACCCTGAAGCGCATCGGCATTCTGCCGGACCTGACGCCGCCCCTGGTGGTCTGCAACAAGGAGCAGCGCTTTCTGGCCGCCGCCCAGATGCAGGAGCAGGGGCTGAACCCCACAGGTTGCGTGATTCTGGAGCCGGAGGGCCGCAACACCGCGCCCGCCATTGCTGTGGCGGCCCTGGCGGCGCAGGCGCGAAACCGGGGCGAGGATGTGCTTTTGCTGGTGCTGCCTTCTGACCATGTGATCCGGGAGGCCGGGGTCTTTGCCCGCGCCGTGGCCCAGGCCGCCGCCTGCGCTGACCAGGGCCGGCTGGTGACTTTCGGCATTGAACCGGACGGGCCGGAAACCGGCTACGGCTATATTCAGCGGGGGGAGGCTCTGGCCACGGGCTTCGCGGTGCGCCGCTTTGTGGAAAAGCCCCGTCGTGACGCGGCCGAGGCCATGCTGGCCGAGGGCGGCCACTACTGGAACAGCGGCATGTTTCTGTTCCGCGCGTCGCTCTTTTTGCATGAATTGCGAGCCTGCGCGCCGGACATGGCCCAGGGAGCCGCCGCCGCGTGGGAAGAGCGGGCTGAAGAGCGGGATTTCACCTGGCTGGGCAAGGCTTTTGCCGCCTGTCCGGCAGACTCCATCGACTATGCGGTGATGGAAAAAACCTCTCTGGCGGCTGTAGTGCCGCTGGACGCGGGCTGGAACGACCTTGGCTCCTGGCGTTCCGTGTATGAAGCGGCTGCCAGGGATGCCGCCGCCAATGTACTGGTGGGCGATGTGCTGGCCGAGGACGCATCGGGCAGCTATCTGCACTCCAGCGGTCGTCTGGTGGCCGCGCTGGGCGTCAGGAACCTGGTGGTGGTGGAGACGGGCGACGCTGTGCTGGTGGCCGACAAAGAGCGCTCACAGGAGGTGAAAAATCTGGTGGCCAGGCTCAGCCGCCAGGATCGGCCTGAAAAAGACACCCATTTGCGCGTGTTCCGGCCCTGGGGCTGGTATGAAACCCTGGCCCTGGGCGAACGCTTTCAGGTCAAGCGCATCATGGTCAGAAGCGGCGCTTCCCTGTCGCTGCAACTGCACCATCAGCGGGCCGAACACTGGGTGGTGGTCAGCGGCGTGGGCCGGATCACCGTGGGCGAAAAGCTGCTGGAACTGCATGCGGACCAGTCCACATATATTCCGCTGGGCGTCAGGCATCGCCTGGCCAATGCCGGGCCGCAGCCGCTGGAAATCATCGAAATTCAGAGCGGCTCCTACCTGGGCGAAGATGACATTGTCCGCTTTGAAGACACCTACGGTCGCTGTTAGGGTATTGGCGTTTTATTGATGTCCATCCGGCCAGGGTTCTGCGGGATCAACGGGAAAAACCTCCAGGGGAGATGATATGAACGGATACTCTCGACGCGACTTTCTGAAAGGCGGCGCACTGGCCGCCGGGGCCCTGGCCACGGGCGTTTTTCTGAACAGCGCTCCGGTTCTGGGCGCTGCCCCGGAAAAGGCGCGGGTTTTTTTCACCAGAGATCTCAGCGCTGAGGGGCTGCTCAATATCTTTGCCAAAGTCAATGCCGGCCTGACCGGCAAGGTGGCCCTCAAGCTGCATACCGGCGAGCCCGAAGGCCCCAATATTCTGCCCCGCCCCTGGGTGCGGCGGATTCAGGCCGCCATTCCCGGAAGCGCCATTGTGGAGTGCAACGTGCTTTACAACAGTCCGCGCCAGACCACGGCCGGGCACAGGGCAACCCTGGAAAAAAATGGCTGGACCTTCTGCCCCGTGGACATCATGGATGCCGAGGGCGACGCCGTTTTGCCCGTGCCCGGCGGCAAATGGTTCAAGGAAGCGGCCGTGGGCAAAAATCTGTTGAAGTATGATTCCATGCTGGTGCTCACCCATTTCAAGGGGCACACTATGGGCGGTTTTGGCGGATCGCTGAAAAATATCGCCATTGGGTGCGCTTCGGGCAAGGTGGGCAAGGCGCAACTGCATCGTGAAGGCGATACGCTCTGGGCCGGCGGCCCCAACTTCATGGAACGCATGGTGGAAGGCGGCAAGGCCGTTGCCATGCACTTCGGGCCGCGCATTGCCTATATCAATGTGCTGCGCAATATGTCAGTGGACTGCGACTGCGCCGGAACCCGCGCCGCCCGGCCCACAACGCCGGACATCGGCATCCTGGCCTCCACGGACATTCTGGCCGTGGACAAGGCCTCGGTGGACATGGTTTACGCCCTGCCCCAAGACCAGCGGCGCGATCTGGTGGAACGCATTGAAAGCCGCAGCGGCCTGCGCCAGCTTTCCTACATGAAAGAAATGGGCATGGGCAGCGATCAGTACGAGCTGATTGCCCTGTAGCCCCGCCACGTTTTGCCGCTGAGACCGGTTCAGGGGAATATGGCTTTTTGCGGTCGGATCAATGAGAGCGTTTTCACTGTGAAATGCTCTGCCGCCAGCGGGAACTGACAGCTCAGGCGCTCCGGCCCGCCCTGTTCGGGCGGAGCAGCCAGGTCTGGATTTCCATGTTTTGTTCCGTCCAGTGCTGTTTGTATGACATGCGCGGCCCCACTATGGGGCCCATGTCATAGCGTTGGGCAGCCTCTTCGCACAGCCAGGTCACTTTTTCCAGTTGCAGAAGATTGCCGATGGACCAATCTTTCCATGTCGCGTCATAGCTGAATTGCTGCCCGCGATAGATGCTCCCGGCCATGCCGCCAAAGATGAAGCCCATATCCCTGCCTTCATGGCTGGCAAAGATGATCCGCGCCGCTCCGCTTGCCGCAAGCCGGCAGATCAGGGCGGCATAGAATTCCTTGGCGGGAGATTCGGCCATGCCGCACTGTCCTATGCCTTTCCAGCTCAGTTTCTCCACCCGCAGCATGCGCCGGTAGATTTGTGCGGCTTCCTCGGCTGATGCGGGGGAGTGCCGTTCAAAGCAGACGCCGTGTTCTCTGGCCTGTCGGGCGGCTTTTCTGAGTTTTGCGCGGTGGTTGGCCGAACGGCGTGAAAGAAAGCCGTCCAGCCCTCCCTGGAGAGAAGCCGCGCACTGAACCGAAGAGGCATGCCGGTAAAATGTGAAGAACCGTCCGAAACGACGCAGCAGCTCAGGGGCAAGCCTGCCTTCCGGGCGGATGCCGCTGATGACGATGCCCGGAAAGGTCGGGGCGTATTCCCCGGCAATGTCGTCCAGGGCGTCAGCCAGCAGTTCCGGGGCGTCTTTTCCCAGCAGGGGGCAGCCGAAAAGCCAGCTTGCCTCTATGGGCGTCAGATACATTTTTTCAGGAGACAAAAGCTCTTCGGCAAAAATAAGGCATGCGTCGGGCGCTGCCCTGAAACAGAGACGGCGCGCGGGATTGAAAGCCTGATGGTAAGCCAGATGCCAGGGGGGCGAGCAGCAGAAAGGGTCGGCCTGTTCCGAAGTGAGGGCAAGCCTCTCCCAGAGGGCGCAAAGCCCGCTGAATTCCGGGCATGGGTTGCAATGAGCTTCCGAAGCAGTCAGAAAAAGCATGCGTCAGCCTGCCTGTCAGGGGTGCCGGGCGCATCCTGGGCGCGGGATACGGCAACGCGCCGGGAGAAAAGAGTGCCTGAAAAAACGGCTGAAGTCGCGGGATCAAGGCCGCGAAACGCCCTTGTGCAGGGCTTCTTTTTTATACGCGGCCATGACTTCTGGCAGCCGCCTTGCCGCCCTGGCATACAGCGCGGCTTTCTCCCGCTCTTGTTCGGCGCGGCGGCTTTTCCACAACTCATAGAGCCGCTTGCTTTCAGCCAGGGCAGAGGCAATCGTATCCGATTCCTGACATTCGGGATTGGATTTTATATGCCGGATCAGACTGCTGACACGACCGATGCCCGGCTCGCTGTGATGTCTGATCCTCTCCGCCAGGAGCATATATGTATAATAGCCGTCGCAACGGGCGCGGCTTTGGAAAATGCCTTCCGCATAGCCGGACCCCAGAGCCAGCGCGCTTTCCACAGAGCCGTTTTCGGCGGCGATGACGGCGTAATGCTCTGCCAGGGCGTAATCCGCCGCCCCTTTTCGGGGTTTGGCGCAGTATGCCGACAGAAGCCCTGCGGCCTTCCAGTAGCCCGCGTCCGCCGCTCTGGTCAGCCAGTAGCGCGCTTCGTCATTGCGGTCATCCATGAAACGGGCCGGAACAGGCTCCGCCGATGGCGCGGCCGGGCGTGCAAACGAGGCGTTCTCCCGCTCCCGGGCGGTGGCGAAAGCTCCGTACATGCCGGCCCAATGTCCGGTCCGGGCGCTTTTCAGAAAAAATTCTCCGCTTTTGGCGGTGGGCTCACGCTGCCCGGTCAGCATGGCATACTGCACGCCCAGCACATAGCCGCCTTCGCCCTTGCCCAGCAGGGCAAGCAGCCAGTTTTCCCAGAATTCCGGCGGCACCGGCCAAGCCTGCCCGGCATGCGCGCGGCTGATGGCCGCCAGAGCGCCCATGGCGAACATGTCCCCCTTCCAGGCCAGTTGCAGCCACCCGGCGTAGGCCCCACGGATGTCGCCCGCCTTGTAAAGGGCCTCCTGGCGTTTGAAGGCGGGCGTAATATCCCCGGCGTCGTCATACAGGCTGTCATACTGGTCGTCTGGCTGGGCAAACTCCGCCTCGTCAGGCGGCGTCGCCACGGGGCGCGCCATCCTTTCCGGTTCGCTCATGTCAGCGGCAACGCCGCCGCTGTGAACGCCGTCCGCCTGGAGCGGCGCGGCGGTCAGGGCTGTCATGCAAGCGGCAAGCAGGAGAAGCCAAAATGATTTTTTCATTCCTCGTCCGTCCTTCAGGCAAAAAACGCCATGCGCCATACGCTTGTTTCATGGGCAGGAGCAACGCGCTCGCAGCCGCGTTCGGGGCAGGAGCGCCATACGCTGGAAAAATCGCCAGTCCGTTTTGCTTTCCGCCGGCAACGCGGCGGGAGAAAGGGCAGAACTCCAATCAGTCTATCTTGATTTGTGCGTTTAGACCAGAGGGCTTTTGCGGCGCATGCCGCCCCAGGCGAGGGCTCCGGCCCACATGGGGCCGGAGCCGGCGCAGGCAAGGCGGTCAGGGCCTTCTGAACGGCCTTGCCTCTTGCTGTTTTCTCCCGTGGAGGAGGGGAGGAGGCTTCATTTGCGGCGGGACAGGGCAGAGGGAACGCCGTGGGGAAGCCCTCTCCCCCCGCACGCTACGCCGCTCAGCGGATGAAATTGGTGCGCTCCGGGGGTTCGGGCGTGGGATACGCCACCCCGGCGGCCTTGCCCGCGGCAATGCATTTGAGCAGCCACGCCATGTTGTCGGCCAGGGTGCGCATGGTCTGGAGGCCTTCCTTGTCCTGAAGCACTTCCTCGGGCGTATTGCCGTGCACGGAGTTCCAGTACTGTGAGGCCACCACGGGCATGCGCGCGATGGTAAAGTATTTGTTCAGCCGGTCGAAAGAGGCGCTGGCCCCGCCCCGGCGGCAACTGACCACGGCGGCGGCCGGTTTGAAGGCGTAGGGTGCGGCTTTCATATAGAACAGCCGGTCCAGAAAGGCGCAGATGGAACCGTTAGGCCCGGCATAATAGACTGGCGAGCCCACCACCAGGGCGTCGGCTGCGCGCAGCAGATCAATGGCTTCGTTGACCGGATCGTCCGCAAACACGCAGCGCCCGCTGTCGGCACATTTACGGCAGGCTATACAGCCATGCACGGCCTTGCTGCCCATTTGCAGAATGTGCGTGTCCAGGCCGTTTTTTTCCAGCTGGTCCGCCACGGTGCGCAGGGCTGTATATGTACAGCCCTTGGGATGGGGACTTCCGTTGAGTAACAGCACGTTCATAAAAATCCTCCTTCAATGTCGCAGAACCGGATATGGATTCCGGCCTCAGTGTACGGAATGGCGAGGTGGCGGGCAAGGAGCGGGCGCGGCTTCAATATGCCGCGCCCGCTCCGCTGGGCGGCAGATTGCGCAGCAGGGTCAGCAGATCGCCCACGCCGTGCCCGCGGCAGGCCAGATAACAGGAGATGTATTCACGATGGGTGAGCCGGGCGGCGAACACCGGGTAACGCCGCTCCCGCTCTGCAAAGGGCAGGCCCAGCAATGACCCCAGAGCGGGATGGAGGGGCAGCCAGAAATCCTCCTGCGGGTGGGCGTAGGCGCGGCGCGCCTCTTCCGGCAGGCCGCCCAGGTTCAGCAGGCGCAGCAGGCTGTCCGCCAGATGAAAGAGCAGGGTTCTGCCCGGATGATTCACCGTGATGAACAACTGCTCTTCCCGCCAGCGCTCACGCAACAGCGGCGCGCAACGGATGGGGCAATCCGCCTGTTTTTCTTCCTCCCGCGCCAGCGAGGCTTCAGCCACCGCGCCCACGTCCCCCAACAGAGCCGGGTCGCCGCGCAGATAGAGATTCAGCACTTCTTCCGGGGCAAGCCCCTGGGCCAGCAGGCGTTCCAGCAGGCTGTCGGCAAAGTCGATATTCCGGACGGCATTGGTCCAGAACGGCCAGTATCCCTTGAAGAAAAGATTTGGAATTTCAATGCGTTGGCAGGATGCCGGCAGGCGCGGCAACATCTGCTCCGTAGACAGCGCGCCCCAGCGCGGGGCCAGGCGCTGGTAAAGAAAGAGCGCGCAACGCTCCAGATCCGCCTCGGCAATGCTCTGGCGGGTGTAGTTCACATACTGCCGGATGCGGAAGCGCCGGGCAAAGGCGGGCGTGTTTTCCAGCAGGGGACGCAGGGCATCGCCCTGGCAGTTGGCGTGAAGAAGGCAGAGAGCCTGGGGCATGCGTTACGCCAGTTCCAGATATGTGGCGCTCTGGCTGCCTTTTTCCGACACGGTCACGCTGACCACCCGCACGGCGCGGGCCTGCTGGTCAGGGCTGGCGGCCAGCCGGTCGGCCACACCGCGCCAGATGTGGCGGGAGAGATTTTCCGAAGAGGGATTGATGCGATCAAAGGGCGGCGTTTCGTTGAGCAGGCGGTGATCCAGATCGCGCAGCACATCCCTGAGCGCGCTTTTCAATACTTTGAAATCCAGCAGCAGCTCAGTGTCCGGCGTGAGCTCGCACCCTTCCACGCAAAGCTCCACAGCAAAGTTATGGCCGTGCAGGCGTTCGCACTTGCCCTGATAATGACGCAGAGCGTGCCCGGCCGAAAATTCGTCGCGCACGCTGAGTCGCCAGCAGTGCCGCGCGCTCATGCAACTATCCACCAGAGCGCCAGGGCCGAGAGAAAAACCACCAGAAGCGCCAGAACTATGCGTACGTTCTGATTCCATTCAAAGCCGGAGGTTTCGTCCTCCAGGTCGGCATCACCGCCGGAGGTGGTGGGCGGGCTGAAAATACGCTGCATCCAGGATGTGAAAGACATGGCTCTCCTGCCGTTCAAGGTTATTGGGTTTATATGCCGCGCTACAGGCGCAGCATACCAAGAGTCTGTTTTTTGTCAAAATATTCAGGCGGCGCGCCGCTTATTCTGAATATGGCATGATGGACAAAATAAAATTTTATATTTTCAATATGTGCATAATAAAACTGTATTCAGATGTGATCTGACTTCTCAGGCGCACGTTGTATCTTCAATATATTTTTTATAATCAGCATGCTTTTTGACAATTTTTGATTTGTCATGCTTGCCAATCGTCTCAAGTATCCGAGAATATTCATAATATATTGTTGATGATCCGCTCAATTTCAAGGCTTCATATATATAATGCAATGCTCTTTGCGTATTGTTTGTGATGCGGGAGATAATGGCGCGAAAATAATAAATCATGGACATATCCTCAAGAATGAGCGCTGCATTACAGCATAACAGTTCAGCATCAATGAGTTTTTTCTCTTTCAGCATCTGGGCTTCCATCTCCGCAAAATTTTTGACGGATGAGATGTTCATCTGTTCCTGATTTTCAACAGTACATTGAATTTGTTTGTTCTTTATGGAAACATAAAATTTCATGAGTTCAAATGACGGCTTTGTATATTTTTTCTGTTCTTCCTCAAATGTTGTTGCATTTTTTATAATGCCCAAATCAATCCATCTGCGGGCTTTGCGCTCATAGTCCTCCCAACTTCTGAAAAAATAATGATTTATTTGAATCTTATCATTGATGAATGGTGATGAATAGCAATCATCGTGCAAAGGAACATGATCCGTTGAAACGGCATAATGGCCGTCTGAAAATATGGCGCCATGTACACCGTATTGTTCAACTCTTGCGGGTTGGACAATAGATTTTATGGTGCTGGACTCCGCCCCGTCTGTGAGGATAAAATTGAAAATCTGGGAGTTGTCTTTTCTCTTGAGAAGGCCGCTTGTGCCAAAATTGACCCAGTTGGCAACCACGCCGCCATAACATTCATATTCAGCAAGAAATATTTTTATATTATCTGTTTGCTTTGGGAATAAAAATTCGTCGCTATCTATAAATGCTATCCATTTATATCTTTTTTTATATGTATGAATGCACGATGTATAAACTTTTTCCTGTTCAAATTTTCCGGGCGCTTCGTGAACAATAACTCTGCCCATATCAATATAAATTTTTAAAAATTTCTTTATGGGTATTTTGCTGCCATTGTCATATATTATGATGGAATCAAATCCAATGCGCAAATGATATTCACACCATTCTTTGAGATAGTATTCTTCATCTTTTGCAATTAAGCAAACAGCACAATATTTCATAAAATTTTTACTGCCTGTGTATGTTTGAGTTATATGCGCAGTTGCGCCTGTTATGAGAAGATGGACCGTGTTGGCTGCTTGATGCCGCGTATTGTCGTGCGGCTGGTCCGAAGCCGCTTCAGAGCCGGGCCAGTACAGGCGCTGAAAGATGCCGGGGCCGAGTGCGGGGCACGGGCGCAATGCCCCAGCGGCGGAGCAGAGCCAGCGCCTGATCCGCCGCCCTTGGCAAGGCCCGCTCCACCGCGGGCGAGCAGCGCGCGCCCAGGGTCATCAGCGCCGGCTGCACGCCCAGCAGGGCGCAACGGCGTGGCAGAGCGCCGCGCAGGGTCGCCAGGCCCAGCACTTCGGAAAAGCTGTTCTGGTGCGGGCCGACCTTCTGGGCTGTGAGATAGGCCGGCACTTCCTCGCGCAGGGTCAGTTCTCCTTGCTCAAGGCCAAAATCCACGGCGTCCAGCACCAGCAGGTTGTCCGCCTGCTCCACAAAAGTGAGCAGGGTCTGCCCCTGCGTGCCGCCGTCCACCACGCTGACGTCGGGAGGGAAATCCCAATGGGCATACATATGCTGTGCCAGACGCACGCCAAAGCCCTCATCGCCGTAGAGCAGATTGCCGAGTCCGAGAATGACTGTTTTTTCCATATTTCTTTCCTTGTCGCGTTGCCGGCCGGTTCCCGCGTACAACCGCATGGAACCGGCCGGGCGGGCCAGTGCCGCGGGGGTGGGATCAGCGCCGGCGGCGCTCCCGAAAGCCGCTGAACATGGCGGAAACCAGGGTGGTCTTGCCCATGATTTCCTCGCGGATCACCATGTAGATATGCACGGTGACAAAGGTCACCAGCAAAAGCATGCCCAGCCGGTGCAGGCTGCGCAGTTCCTGCCCGTTGCCGCCCACGGCGTACATCAGGTCCAGCATGAAGAGAAAGGGCCTGAAGAGGGCCGACTGCGAACTTTCGGCATACATGCCCAGACCGCTGAGCATGATGACCAGCATGAAAAACATGCCCAGGGCCATGCCCGCCTGGGCCAGTGGATTATGCCCCACATAGGCGCGCGGCTCCCTGTCCAGAAAGAGATACCAGCGCACGTCGCTCCACAGGCCTTTCCACCAGGACATGCGCCAGACCGGCAGGATGAGCAGCTCCCGCGAGTATCTGTTGCCGATCAGGGCGTACAGATAGCGCAGCACTGTGCTGATGATCAGGATGAAACCCGCGATGAAGTGGGCCATGCGGGTATACCCCATGTAAAAGGTGTCATAGGGTTGTCCGGTGACGGAATGCCAGGGTTTGCCGATGATGTAGCCTGTGACGATCAGCACGCTGACACAGACCACCATGATCCAGTGCCAGATGCGGATGGGCAACTGGTAGACATACACCGACTTGCCCACAGGTTCCAGCACCGTGGCGTCGTTGTCGTTCATGACGTATTCTCCACAACTCCATGCCGTTTTGACGCGGCGGAGGTTCAGAGCGCTTCCGCATGGGAAAGGCGTCTTGCTCTGTCTGTATTGTACCGCACTGCAAATACTGTCTAAAATCCCCGGTCCACGCGCACGGTCAGCAGGTCCGAGCCGTCGGGGCCGATGATATGCGTGGCGCAGGCCAGACAGGGATCAAAGCTGTGCAGTGTGCGCAGAATTTCCAGGGGTTGTTCGGGAATGTCCATGCGGGTTCCCATCAAGGCGGCCTCATACGCGCCCAACTGACCATCGGGCGCGCGCGGGGCGGCGTTCCAGGTGGTGGGCACAATGCACTGATAGCGCTCTATCTTTCTGTTTCTGATGACTGTCCAGTGCCCCAGCGCCCCGCGCGGAGCCTCGGTAAAGCCCACGCCCCGCACCTCGCCTTCCGGCCAGGAGTCGGGGTTCCAGTTTTGGGTATTGGCCGTGGAGGTGTTGCCGTTTTTCAGATTGATCACCAGGCGGTCATAAAAATAGCGCAGTTTTTCGGCGGCCCAGGCCAGTTCCAGCGAACGGGCCGCAATACGGCCCAGGGTGGACTGGAGCACCGTGAAGGGCGCATTCAGACGACCGCAGAAATCATCCACCATGCCCTTGATGACGTCGTCTTTTCTGGCATAGCCCACCAGCATGCGGGCCAGGGGCCCCACTTCCATCTGATGGCCGCGCCAGAGCGGGGTTTTCAGCCAGGAATAGCGGGCCTGTTCGTCCACCTGCTTCAGATCCGTGGGCGTTCCCTTGATGCCGGAACCGGGCTGGTAGTTGGGGGCGGTGACGCCGTCAAAGGGATGCAGACCCACCTTGCCCTGGGGATAGTCATACCAGGAGTGGTTGACGCTTTCCTGAATTTCATCCAGGTTCGTAAGATTGACGGGCAGGACTTCTTCAAAGTTGCCGTTGATGACGGCCCCGCGCGGCAGCAGCAGGCTTTTGTCCGAAAAATCGTTGGCCATATCCGGAATGCCCCCGTAGGCCAGCACCGAGAGTCTGGACAGGCCGCCGCCGATGCCGAGCCAGTCCCTGTAAAAACCGGCCAGGGCCAGAGTGTCGGGAAGCACCACCTGTTGCGCGAAGACCCGGCAGCGCTCGATGACCTGAAGGATGTATTCCAGGCGCTCCTGATTAATGACGTCGGCCGCGCCGTAAGCGTCCAGATTCAGGGAGCAGGGCACGCCGCCCACCAGCCAGTTGGGGTGGGGATTCTTGCCGCCGAAGATGGTGTGGATGTGGATGACGTCCTTCTGGAAGTCCAGGGCTTCCAGATAGTGGGCCACAACCATCAGATTGGCTTCGGGCGGCAGTTTGTAGGCCGGATGCCCCCAGTAGCCGTTGGTGAAGATGCCCAGGTTGCCGGATTCGATGACCTTGAGCAGCCGGTCCCTGACTGATTTGAAATAGCCCGGCGAGGAATTGGGCCAGGGCGAGAGCTTGCGGGCCAGAGCCGAGGCCGCTTCCGGGTCGCCCCTGGAGGCCGAAACCACATCCACCCAGTCCAGGCCCGCCAGATGATATGTGTGCACCAGATGGTCATGGTACATCAGGCAGAGCTGCATCATGTTGCGGATGATGTTGGCGTTGTCCGGAATCTCGATGCCCAGGGCGTCTTCCACCGCCTGCACGGAGGCCACGGCGTGAGTGCCGGTGCAGACGCCGCAGATGCGTTCCACAAAGGCCCAGGCGTCGCGGGGGTCGCGCCCTTTCAGGATGATTTCGATGCCGCGGAAGATGGTGCCGCAGGACACCGCGTTGGTGATGACGTTCTGTTCGTTCAGGTTCACCTCGCAGCGCAGATGCCCTTCAATGCGGGTGACCGGGTCCACCACGACGCGGCGGCCCGCGTCAATGACGGTATATCCTTGTGTGGTATATTCGTAGGCCATGAATATATTCCTCAGTTGTTTGAGTCGTTGTTGTCGGCGGCGGAGGCTGCGCCGGTCTCCGGGGCGGAGCCGCGGGCATGACGAACCATGCTGGCCACACCGTGCACGGCCACGCCGGCGGCCACGGCTGCCACGGCGGCCACGCCCACGGTTTCGGCCGTGGCGTTGGTTCCGAAATGTGGAATGGTGGTGATCCGGTCGTAGAAGGAGCCCTGATCCCAGAAATTCTGTTCCGCGCAGCCTATGCAGCCGTGCCCGGACTGAATGGGAAAGGAAACGCCGTTATTCCAGCGCGTGGACGGGCAGGCATTGTAGGTGGTGGGCCCTTTGCAGCCCATCTTGTACAGGCAGAGGCCGGAGCGCGCGCCTTCGTCGTCCCAGCATTCCACAAATTCACCGGCGTCAAAATGGGCCCGGCGGTAGCACTGGTCATGCACGCGCTTGCCGTAGAACATGGCCGGCCGGCCCTGTGAATCCAGGGCGGGCAGCCGGTCATAGGTGATGATATAGGCCAGAATGGCGCTCATGACTTCCGGAATGGCCGGACAGCCGGGAACCTTGAGCTGAGGCTTGTTGGGAAAGAGCTTGTGCAGCGGCGTGGCCCCCGTGGGGTTGGGATTGGCCGCCTGCACGCAGCCCCAGGAGGCGCAGGTTCCCCAGGCCACCACAGCCCTGGCGTTCTCCACCCCGCGCGTGAGCTTGTCCAGAAAAGGCCTGCCGCCGTCAATGCAGTACATGCCCTGGCCGTTCATGGGCGTGTTGCCCTCCACGGCCAGAATATACTGCCCCTTGTATTTGCTGATGGCCTCGTCATAGGCGGCCGTGGCCTGTTCGCCGGCGGCGGCCATGATGGTGTCCTGGTAGTCCAGGGCGATCATGGAAAGAATGATGTCCGTGGCCAGGGGGTGGGCCGTGCGCAAAAAGGATTCCGTGCAACAGGAGCAGGAAAGTCCGTTGATCCAGAGCACGGGCAGACGCGGCTTGGTGGACAGGGCCTGGGCCATGACCATATCCGAACCGGGGCCGAGGCCCAGCGCCACGCTGGTGATTGCGCAGAATTTCAGAAAATCCCTGCGGCTGATGCCGCGATTGCGCAGCATTTCCGCGGTTGTTTCAAGATGTGCCATATGTATTCCACCTCAATACCGAGTTACATTCCACTATTATATAGAGCAAATCGCCTTTGCCCTTTTGCAGAGTCCAGGCGCAAGGGCAGGCCGCCGTTCACCGGACGCAAACACAGAGACCACTGCGCCGCGCGGCACAGTGCCCCCCATTGCAAGCCTTGCTCCGACAGCAGCCCCCTGCCGCCGGAACCTCCTCTCTCTGTATTGATTCAGGTAGGCGCGGCATCCTGCATTCAACCGAAGCGCTGACCCCGTGGAGGCAGCGGTTGCGGCTGCTGAAAAGCCATACAGAATGCCGGATGTCTGTTTAATATGTTACGGTTGCTCCCGGAAAACTATCAGGGAGTTGTCCGCTTACGCACAAAAATACTATAGCCCTTGAGAGCTAAAGGCAAGCGAAAGAACTCCCGCTTTCAGGGCAGACCCCCCGCGCCGGCGGCAGTCAGCCAGCGCAGGCTGATTGCCGGATGCGCTTCCGCCTCGCCATATGCCAGACAAAGCCAGTGCGCGGGGCAGGCCAGAACCCGCCAGCGCAGGCTCTGGCCCCGGATGCGCAGCAGGCCCGCGCGCTGCCCGTCGCGGCCGCTCTGAACCAGGGCCGGATCAAGCGTCAGGCCCGCGCCCAGCGCTTTGAGCGCGGCTTCCTTGACAGTCCAGCGGCGCAATGCGTCACGGGCGGATACGGCCCCGCCCCTCTCCTCGGCAAAGGCCCGCGCCGCCGGCGGGGGAGTATCCAGAGTCTCGGCGTCCAGTCCCAGGCCCGTGTGCCAGACTGCGTCTGAACAGACATGGTGTCCGGATCCAGTTCTTTCTTTTTTCCTTTCATGAAGCTTGCTCCGCCCCCGCTCAGCCCACAGAGCGCAGAAGGCGGCCTGCCCGCTGTGGCTGAAGCCCACGCGCCAGCCAGGAAGCAGAGGACGGCCCCATGCGTCTCTGTCCAGCCGCAGGCCGGTTCGTGACGGGCCTTGAAGAATCTGAAGCCCGCGCAGCAGCAGCAGCCGTGCCAGCAGGCGGGAGGCGCGCGCGGACAGGGCCGCGCCTTCCGGGGCAAAGTGGCGGATATGGCATAGTTGCTGCGGCGTAAGCCAGGGGGCCAGCAGGGCTTCCCAGCTCCGGCACAGGGAGCGCAGAGCGGCTTCCGCAACAGAGGGCAGGGCCGAGCCAAGAATCAGTATGTTCTGCTCTGGAGCGTTATACATCAAACCTGTGCCCTGGTGTTGCCGCATAAACGCGGATCGCGTTGCGCATGCTCATTGCTTTACCGCCGGCAGCCAGTGTTGCAGCCAGACCGGCGCGCCTTCCCGCCAGAACCAGAATGCCAGTCCCCCCGCCAGCAGCAGAAGGACGGCCAGCCCCGCCGCCGGCAGCCAGGCCGGATATTTTTTTCGGCGCAGTTGCGCATGCAGGCTGTAGGGATCGTCCAGGGAATAGTGCGCGCCGGGCGGCAATTGTCCCACGGCCGTGAGAGCCGCGCCCATGGCCATGTTGATGGGCGCGCCATTGTTCACGGCCCAGCCCGATGCGTCCAGCAGGGGGCCCAGACTGCGGCGGCGCAGCTTGAACCAGGCCAGCAGCATGGAAGGGCCGGAAATGCAGATAAAGAGCGTCAGCAGAGCCACGGGCCACCACCAGCCGAGGGAAAAGATGGAATTGGCGATATAGGCGAAGGACGCGCTGACCACGCTGATGCCCACGCTGAAGGCCGCGAAGATGCCCGCGCCTTTGGCGAAATCAAAGCCGCTCTTGGGCGAAGCGCCGGTGGCCGCGGGCGTGACGTCAGCCTTGAAGTTCTTGCCCAGGGCGCTGACGGCCTTGCTGGAAGCCTTGCTGATGGCGTCGTCCTTGGCGGCCACCAGTTTGCGCAGTTGTTCGCCCACCATGGCGCCGAAACGCAGATACGGGGCCCACATGGCTTCGCGCAGGCTGATGGGATTGCGCACCAGACGCAGCATGCTGGTATCCCAGTCCCGCCCCGCGTTGTCCACAAAAATGCCGTGGCGGCCTTCAAGCAGGGCCTCGGTGCCGCCCGCGGTCAGGGCCGCGGCGATAAGACTGGTTTTTTCCTCGCCGTTGCCGCTGGCGCGGCGGCATTCGCAATAGACCAGGCAGAGGTGGCTTTGCGCGGCCAGGCGCATATGCGTGTCCAGATCCGTGACCGGCACGCAGAGAAAGCAGGCCCGGCTGTCCAGATAGAGGGTTCCCGCCAGGAATATGGCCCGCCGCTCCGGATCGTAAAAATCCGCGAAGGAAACAAAGTTCATCAGCAGGGTATAGAGATGCACATGCAGCAGAGTCAGCTTTTCCAGATCGCGCACGGCGGCCATGCGCGGCGCGGCCAGATCGCGGCGCACATAGTCGGCAAAGGCCTGTTCCGCGCCGCCGTCCAGCAGGGCGTCGAGCTGGGCTGTGGAAAGGCTGTCCAGGGTTTCTTCCGGAGCCACGGGCAAAAAGGCGCGTTGCAGGGGGTCGTCCTCCGCGGCCAGGGCCAGAGGCGGCAGGCCGGGAAAGTCCACGCGCCTGGCGTCGTCAGACGGGCGCTCGTAGCCGGGCTTGCGGGCCAGCAGCTCGACATAGGGCGCAAAGCTTTGCTGAATGTCCCGCCAGTTTGTTTCGCTCAGACTTTCCGCCGGGGCGTCGGTCCCGTCCCGCCGGCCGTGGTCATGTTCTCCGCCTTCATGAATCAGCGGCGCCAGCAGGCGGCGAAAAGCATCCAGATCATCGCTCCAGGCCGGGTTGACGCCGCGCGACAGCGGCAGAGCCTGGCCCGGACTCACTCTGGCCAGGGGCAGGCGGGCCAGGGCCTCCAGGGAGAACATGGCCCGCCCGCCCTCGTCCGTGGGGGTGAGCTGCGCATCTTCATTGAGGGCCGCCAGAGCCTGCGGGGCAAAGGCCGCCATGCGGCAGCGGTTGAAATAGTCGTCAATTTTGGGGCCCAGCCGTTGCAGCAGGCTCCAGGCGGCGGAGGTTTCCTGCTCCAGCGGCAGATCCGCCTCATGCACGCTTTGCCGCCAGGCGCGGGCCGAGCGCAGCCGCTCCAGAAAGAGTCCGGCCAGGGCCGAGTCCAGACCGGGCTGCCCCGAATCGTCGCGTTTGCCGCCCACCACGCTCAGACCCAGACGAATGAAGCGGGCGGTCTGTTCGTGCGCCTTGTCCACGGAAGTGGGGGGCACCACGCCGTCGCCGTTGAAGGTATAGTCCGTGGCGGCGGCCAGAGCCGCGCCAGCCTGCTGCGGAGAAATCTCCCCGCTGTCGGGCTGTCCGCTCCTTTCCTGCACCAGCCGGGCGGCGGCCAGCAGCTCCGCGCCCTGTGGCGTGTCGTCGCGCAGGTTGTCCAGGGGCAGACCGGCGCTGGTCTCCGTGAGCCGGGACGGATGCCTGACCCGCTCGCAGACCCAGGCCACGGCGTTCAGAATGTCCGCCGAGCGGATGCGCCCGTCCTGGTCCGCATCCAGCAGGCCCAGGGTGCGGGCGTCAAATTCCAGCCCGTGCGTGGGGCAGCTCAGCGCCATCCAGACTTTGGGGTCCAGTTGCCCCAGATGCCGCCATTCCTCGTCCGTGCGCAGCAGCACCTGATCCAGCCCGCCCATGCGACGGAAAGAGAAGATGGGCGCGGTGGAAATATGGTTTTCGTTCATGGTTGCTCCATATGCGAAAGAAAAAGGGGCGCGTGCAACGCCCCCCTGGTTGTTTCGACGGATCAGAGCCGCTGCCGCGGCTGTCCGGAAAATATGTGCAGGCGCGGTTTTCGCGCCCATTGCATCTGCGCAGAGCATACATTTTTTCAACAGGAAATCCACTTTTTTTCCGGCAGCCCCGGTTTGCGGATGGCGTAAGGGCTGACACTGCGCCGCTGCTCCGTTTTTTGGCGTGCCGGAAAAAGCGGGGCGTGATTGAGGCTTGAGAAGCGCGCCTGCCGGGTGTAGACAGAAAAGAGCACGCACAAGGGCGGCGCGGGATTCCGGCCCCTGGGCGCGTTTTTTACCCAGTCGAGGACAACAGCCATGCACGATCACAGCGAGTATCTGAACCGCATTCTTTTGAGCCGCGTCTACGACGTGGCGGTGGAAACGCCCCTGGACGAGGCCGTAAGCCTGTCGCGACGGCTGGGCAACAGGGTGTTGCTCAAGCGCGAGGACTTGCAGCCGGTATTCTCCTTCAAACTGCGCGGCGCGTACAACAAGATGGCCCGTCTTTCGCCAGAGGAGCTGCGGCGCGGCGTCATCGCCGCCTCGGCGGGCAACCATGCCCAGGGCGTGGCCCTGTCCGCCCGGCGGCTGGGCTGCGAAGCCACCATTGTCATGCCCGTGACCACCCCGGCCATCAAGATTTCGGCGGTGCGCCGGCTGGGCGGGCAGGTGGTGCTTTCCGGCGAGTCCTTCAGCGACGCCTGGCGGCATACCCAGGATCTCATCCGCCAGAGCGGCGCGGTGTTCATCCCTCCTTTTGAAGACCCGGACGTGATCGCCGGGCAGGGCACCATCGGCATGGAAATCCTGCGCCAGCACCCGGACGCCGTCCACGCGGTCTTCGTGCCCATCGGCGGCGGCGGTCTGGCTGCGGGGGTGGCCGCCTACATCAGGCATCTGCGTCCGGACATCCGGCTCATCGGCGTGGAACCTGTGGATTCCGACGCCATGCGCCGTTCCATCATGGCCGGTTATCCGGTGGAGCTGAGCGAGGTGGGCCTGTTTGCCGACGGCGTGGCCGTGAAGCTGGTGGGCGAGGAAACCTTTGCCCTCTGCCGCGACCTGCTGGATGATATCATCACTGTGGACACCGACGCCATCTGCGGGGCCATCAAGGATATTTTCGAGGACACCCGCGTGGTGGCCGAACCCGCCGGAGCCCTGTCCCTGGCCGGCCTGCGGGCCTATGTCGCCGCCAGCGGCGTCAGGGACGCCACCCTGGTTGCCATTGTCAGCGGCGCCAACATGAATTTCGACCGCCTCAGCCATGTGGTGGACCGCTCGGAAATAGGCGCGGAACGCGAAGCCCTGCTGGCCGTGACCATTCCGGAAAAGGCGGGCAGCTTCCGCCATCTCTGCTCGGCCATCGGCAAGCGCAGCATCACCGAATTGTGCACCCGCTTCGCGGACCCGGAAAAGGCGCGGGTGCTGGTGGGCATCAAGATCAAGGGGCGCGGAGATGCGGCCGAGGTGCTGGCTGATCTGCGCGAACAGGGCTTCACGGTCATTGATCTGGGCGACAACGAGCTTGCCAAGCTGCATCTGCGGCACATGGTGGGCGGCAATGCGCCGCAGGTGGTCAACGAGCGCTTGCTGCGCTTCTCTTTTCCGGAGCGGCCCGGGGCCTTGCTGGACCTCATGGACGCCATGCGCGTGGAATTCAACATCACCCTTTTCCAGTACCGCTATCACGGGGCTGATTTCGGCCGGGTACTCATGGGCTTTGACGTGCCGGGCGAACAGCGGGAGGCTTTTGAGGAATTTCTGACGCGGGTGGAGCGCATGGGCTACCCGCATGTGGATGAGTCGGACAATCCGGCCTACAGAATGTTTCTGGGCTGGCACAACGCATAGGCATGCGGGGCGAGAACGTGCCGGAAGGGCGCTTTCTTGCCCCGCATGTCTGCTTTTCACCCGTTGCGGCAGGTTGCCGCGCTGTCTTTTATCTTCCCAGTATGGCCCTGGCCTCGGGCGTCACGCCCCTGAGGCTGTCCACAATTTTGTCCGCGCCGATCTGGTCCGGATCCTGGGCGATGATGATCAGAATCCATTCAGTTGTGGCGGCCACTCTGGTGACGGCCTGACCTTTGACAGTCTGGTTGCGCGGCACGCCGCTGAACATCCAGAAGTGGCCTTCCTGACGGGGTTCCGAGGCGTCGCCCTGCAATCCGGTCATTTTGCGGGCGAAGTCCTCGGCAGTGGCCTTGGGCGTGTTGGGCAGCAGATAAATGCTGATCTGGGCCAGAAAGCGCTCCTGCTGCTGATCCTGTTTGCCCAGCACCAGCATGTATTCGTCCTGGCTGCCGGTGCTGAAGGCCGTGCGTTCCTGTCCGTCCCAGCCTTCGGGCAGATCCGCGCTGAACTGGGTAAAGCCGTGTCTTTCGGCCTGGGCCGGGGTTGCGCAGCAAAGCAGAAGCAGAAGCAGACAAAGAAGACGCGCCATGTGGTCCCTCCGTGGCGTAAGATGGAAGATTTTGCGTCAGGATAAGCCCTCAGGCGTCGCCGGGCAAGGCGCGGGCTGGCCGCAAAACAGGCTGACGACCAGGCAGAGCCTCAGAATGCGGATTGCGCGAACCATGCCGACAACATCAGCAGAGAGGGCAGGCTTTCCCCAAGGGCCAGCAGCGCGACGCCCAGCCCCATGAGCCAGGAGCGGCGCAGGGGCTTGCCCATGCCCAGCAGCGTGCCCCAGCAGGCCACGGCCGCCGTAAAAGGAATCAGGGCATAGAGCTGCGGCAGGAGCCAGTCCGGCAGCGTACCCCGCAGCAGATAGCCCAGCGCTATCCCCCAGCGGTCCAGACAGAAGGGAATATAGCCTGCTGTGGCCCAGAGGGCGCACCAGCGCGCGGCCAGAGCCGTTTGAACCTCGTCGAAACCGGCCTGAGCCGCGCCTCGCCGCGCGCGCAGCAGAAAGAGCAGGGCCAGGGCTCCGGCCGGGGTGAAGGCCATGAAATACTTGTGCAGAGCGTTGCTGAATACCGCCGTTGCCACGCGGCTGAGATCCATGCCCGGCGGCAGGGCGATGAAGGGCCAGTGGCGGAGGACATAGGTGGAGAAAAAACACAGACCCGTCAGGCCGCAGAGCCACAGCCGTCCCGTGACGGCGTCTGTAGCGTAGCGGTCCTCCTCTGGATGGCGACGCGGGGGCAGGGCGGCGCCGGTGCAGGCGCGGCGCAGCAGGCCGGCGCCAATGATGCCCATCAGCCAGAGCAGGAGGGGAAGGCTGTAAGCCAGCAGGGGCGGACTGACCAGGGAAATGTCGGCCATGGCGCGGCCGGCGGCGCGCAGGCCGGACAGCAGGCCATACAGGGAATCCAGCATGACCGGCAGGCCGAGCCAGGACAGGCCGAAGGCCAGTTCGGCCAGCCGGGCCGCGCCATAGGCGCAGAAACGGGCCTGGCCGCGCCGCCCGATGAGCAGCGTCAGCGCGATTATCAGGGGCAGGGCCGCCGCGGCGTTCATGCCGATGCCCAGAAGGCTGTTGCACCATAGCGAAAGGATGGTCCAGAGTGAAAGGTCTTGCATGGGCTGTTTTGTATCTTGCGGCGGGAGCATCCGCAAGTGGCGCTCTTGCTCCCGGCAAGAGCTTTATTTATGGCGGCATACCTGCATACTGGCAGGAATGCGCCGCGCCGTGGGGATGAAATATGCCATTGTCCACTGTTTTGCTGCTGGCCGTGGCCTTGTCCATGGACGCTTTCGCCGTGGCCGTGGCTTCAGGTTGCGCCCTGCGCGCGCCGCATTTTCGTCACTATGCCCGTCTGTCCGCCTGCTTCGGCTTTTTTCAATTTCTCATGCCGGTGCTGGGCTGGCATCTGGGCCTGTCCGTGCGCGATTGTATGGAGGCCTGGGATCACTGGATCGCCTTTGCCCTGCTGGCCTGGGTGGGCGGCAGCATGCTCTGTTCCGCCCTGAAGTCCATGAAAAACAGCGAATGCGGCCGCCCCGCCACAGACCCTGCCGCCGGGCACAGGATGTGGGTTCTGGGAGTGGCCACCAGCCTTGACGCGCTGGCCGTGGGCCTGTCCCTCGCCTTGCTGCAGACGCCCATATGGGGGCCGGCCGCGCTTACAGGCGTGGTCTGCGCTCTGAACGGCCGGGCCGAACTGCTCGGCGGCTTGACCTTGCTGCTCATTGCCTGCAATATATTGCGGGAACATCATGTTTTTGACTAAAAGTCATTTCGTGCTTCGTATAAAGTAACTTCTGGCGCGGCGCGCAGCCGCCGCGACTGAATACGCGGCATTAAATATTGTAGAGTATCAATAACGAAGCAACCTCAATACAGGAGAAACATAATGGCTACCATAAGCGCCAGGTATCTGGGCGATCTGCGCGTGGAATGCACGCATACGCAAAGCGGTACAAAAATCATTACAGACGCCCCGGTGGACAATCACGGCAAAGGTCAGGCTTTTTCGCCTACCGATCTCTGTGCCACGGCGGTGGGCGCCTGCGCCATGACCATCATCGGCCTGTACGCCCGGAATCACGGCGTTGACGTGACCGGCGCGGAAATGGAAATCACCAAGAGCATGAGCGCGGACCCGCGCCGCATCGGCAAGGTGGAAGTAGTTTTCACCATGCCCGACCGGCCTTACAGCGAAAAGGAAAAAAAAGTCATGGAACGCGCCGCCCACACCTGCCCCGTGCATTTGAGCCTGCACCCGGATGTGGAACAGGTCTTTACCTTCAAATGGCGGCAGTAGGGTCTGTCCGCAGGCTCTTTTTGCCCGCCTGCCGCGTCGGATGTCCTGAAAATACTATGATCCGGCGCTTTGGCATGCTCCCCCACAGGCCGGCTCCGGTATGCAAGGGGCCGGCTGTGGGGCTTTCCCCCAAAAATCCTCTGAGGGCAGAGGCAAAAAAAGGGCAAAACACGCTCGTTGAGAAGGTCGGCTCCGGTAATGGCGTCCTGGTTGTACAGAGTTTGGATGTCGCCCATTGAGACAGTGTTGAGAAGAATTTTTGCAGGATGGTTCGCGAAAAAACATGCTGTTTCGCGAACCATCCCCGCTACGCCGCCGAGGCGTCATGAGCGCGGCCTGTCCCGCCCGGCTGACGGCTCTTCCTCCCGGCGGCCTGCGGCGGAACCGCGCGTCTTTTTGGCATAAAAGCCGGAGCGCGGACGCCGGGGGCCGAATTTCCCGGCCTTGCGCGGAAAATGACCCTCCGCCCCGCCTTCGTCCGGCTGCGCGCTCACCCGCACCCCGCAGATGAACACCCCCCTGCTGAACACGGCCAGCACGTCCTCGGCCAGTTCTTCGGCCACTTCCACCACGCTGAACTGTTTGCGGATGTCGATGGCCCCTATGTGCCGGCTGGAGATGCCGCACTCTCCGGCAATGGCCCCCACCAGTTCACGGGGGGAAACCTTGTGGGCGTGCCCCACGCTGAGCCGCAACGCACGCATGGGCGCGTCGTTTCTGCGCTCTCTGCGCCGGCCGGCTGCGCCTTGCCCCCCGCGCGACAGCCCGCCCTCTTGCGCCGCGGCCGGCCGCCGGGCTTCCACGGCGAACACGTCAGGCGCGTCCGCGCTGTCCTGCTTGCCGAAATCCCGCTGCATCAGCAATTTCAGCAAAGCGGCGGACATATCCCGCCCGGTGACGCCGCCTTCCTGAAAGCGCTCCGCCAGAAAATCCTCCACCAGCAGCAGCCAGCGGTCCAGCGAACCTTCCTCGACGGTGCGGCGCACTTCATCCAGCAGACGCGTGGTGCGGATATTGTCCACATCCCTCAGAGTGGGCAGACGGCCCTGTTTGATATGCGCCCTGGTGCAGCGGATGATGTCGCGCAATTTATAGTGTTCGCGCAGAGTGACAAAGGTAAAGGCGCTGCCCGGGCGTCCCGCCCGTCCGGTGCGCCCGATGCGGTGCACATATTTTTCCACGTCGTGCGGCATGTCGTAATTGATGACCGCATCCACATCGTCCACGTCAATGCCGCGGGCCGCCACGTCCGTGGCCACCAGAATGTCGACGCCTTCGGCGCGGAAGCGCTGCATGACCCTGTCGCGCTGCGGCTGGGCCAGGTCGCCGTGCAGGCCGTCGGCCTGATACCCGCGCTGCTGCAAATGTATGCACACTTCATCCACGCCGCGCTTGGTGGAACAGAAAACCAGCGCCTTGCGAAAACCCTGCGAATCCAGCACGCGGCACAGCGCATCCATTTTCTGGTAGGGCCGCACTTCGTAGTAGGTCTGCTCAATGGCCGGGACGGTGAGCATTTTGCGGGCTATGCTCAGCATCTCCGGTTCGCGCAGAAAGCGTTTGGCCAGTTCGAGGATGGGGGCCGGCATGGTGGCCGAGAAGAGCACCCGCTGACAGTCAGCCGGGCACTGCTCAAGAATGGCTTCAATATCTTCGCGAAAGCCCATATCCAGCATTTCATCCGCCTCGTCCAGCACAAGACAGGTCAGGCCGTCCGGGCGCAACGTGCCGCGCCGCAGATGATCCATGACCCGGCCCGGCGTGCCCACCACCACCTGCGCGCCCTTGTCCAGTGCCCGGATCTGCCGCTCGATGAACTGCCCGCCGTAAATGGGCAGAATGACGACGCCCCGCTTGCGCGCGGCCAGCCTGTTCAGCTCTTCAGCCACCTGAATGGCCAGTTCGCGCGTGGGGCAGAGCACCAGGGCCTGCACGCCCTGGCCGGCAATGACTTTTTCCAGAACAGGCAGGCCAAAGGCCGCCGTCTTGCCGGTTCCCGTCTGCGCCTGCCCCAGCGCGTCCCGCCCGGCCAGCAGGGGCGGAACAGCCAGAATCTGAATGGGCGACGGCTCCTCAAAGCCCATATCCTTGACGGCGTCCAGAAGTTCTCTGGACAGGCACAGATCTTCAAACGATACGCTCATGTTTTTCCCGGGGATAAAAATTACGAAGGAACAAGCATAGCCTTATCCCGCGCAATGTACAATGAAGGCCCGCGCCGCTCTCTCACGCCTGAAAGCATATATTCCAGCATTGCAAATCTCGTATGCGGAAGCAGATTGTCCAAAAAATAATAATCAATGATTAAAATATATTACATTGTTCTATCAGCATGGCATGCTGATTGCTGTTCCGGAGCATCACAAGCCTGGAGCATGCCATGTTTTTTCTTTTGTTATTGGTGGCCGTTTTTGTGGGAGGACTCATCGGAACCGTGGGCGTGGGCGGCATTCTGCTGATCCCCGCCCTCAGCCTTCTGGCCGGTCTTTCCACCCACACGGCCATGGCTACGGCGCTGTTCAGCTTCATCTTCACCGGCCTGCTGGGAACCTGGCTTTTTCAGCGGCACGGCAGCATCGACTGGCGCATCACCATTCCGGTCTGTCTGGGCGGCCTGCTCTGCGGCTATCCCGGCGCGCTGGTCAACGCGTTGGCCCCGGCCCGGCTGCTGGATCTGCTGCTGGGGGCCGTCATCATCTTCGCGGGCGTGTACGCCCTCTTTCCGGCCAAAGGCGGCAACCTGCAATACCGCCCCGGCGACCTCAGGCAAAAGCTGTTTCTGCTGGTCATAGGCGGCGCTGTGGGCTTCGGCTCCGGCCTGACCGGCGTGGGCGGCCCTGTGCTTTCCGTGCCGCTCATGGTCATTCTTGGCTTTTCACCCCTCACGGCCATCGCCACCAGCCAGGTCATCCAGATCACCGCCGCCCTGTCCGGCAGCGCGGGCAATCTGGCCCACGGCTTCATCGACGCCGGCGTGGCCGTCTGGATCACCCTGGCCGAACTGGTCGGGGTCACGGCGGGCGCGCGCCTGGCCCACAGCATTTCCCAGGCGGCGCTCAAGAAGGTGGTTGCCGTGGTCTGTATCGCGGTGGGCGCGTTCATCATTCTGCGCGCCTGCATCTAACCTTTTTACCGGCAAGAAGGAGGAAACCTCATGCCCATCCGTCTTAACGAACGCCCCATCTTCATGATCGGCGCCGAACGCTCCGGCACCACGCTGGTCATGGCCCTGCTGGGCTGCCATTCGCGCATCGCCGTGCCCGAAGTGGTCTGGTACTACCCGCGCTTTTATCCCTACCTGCACACTTACGGCGATCTCTCGCAGGAAAAAAACTTCCGTGTTCTGGCCGAAGAAATGGTCTTTGGTCTGAAGACGCCCTTCTGGGGCATGCGGGTCAACCCCCGCACCATCGTGGACGAAGTGCTGGAACTGGCCCCGGAACGCAGCTTTGCCGGCCTTTACGCGGGCATGCACATGCGTTTCGCCCAATATGTGAACAAAGCGCGCTGGGGCGAAAAAACGCCGCATAATCTCTACTTTGTGGGCCCCATGCATCATGACTTTCCGGATGCGCAATTTATCTATATCACGCGCGACGGCCGCGACTCCTGCGTGGACTATATGGAGTCCTCCTTCGGGCCCACCAATATCTATTGCGCGGCCCACTCCTGGAAGCGCTGCTGGAATGCTGTCAAGGAATGGCGCGAACCGCTGCGGGAAAAGGGACTCTGGCTGGACGTCAAATACGAGGAACTGGTGCGCGAACCGCAAAGGGTCATGCGCGGCGTATGCGAATTTCTGGGCGAGGATTTTGAGGAAGGCATGTTCGACTTCTACAAAACCGACCTCTGCCAGGCGCGTGGCGCTTCGCGCGACCATGCCCCGCTGGGCAAGCCCATCAGCGACAAATATGTGGGCATTTACAAGGATCTGCTTTCCCCGCGCGACCAGCGCATCTTCGCCGCCGTGGCCGGCAGGGAGCTGGAAGAAGCCGGCTACAAAAATGATGTGGAAGCGGAAATGCCCGATCAGCGGATGATCGACAAATATCTGGAATTTGACGGTCGCATCCGCGCCGCCACGCTGGACGGCTTTGAAGGTCACATTGTCTTTGAGAGCTACAACGACTGGCTTGTGGACCAGCGCGAGGAGCGCCGCAAAAAGGGCATCTGGAATGCCGCCGACGCGCCTGTGGTCTTCCCCGCCGGAGACCCCGACGAAGAATACATTATGGGCCTGCGCGCCTCCGCACGCTGGAAAAAACATTTTTCCATCAAGCGGCGCTATGTGGGCGACGTGGTGCTGTAGCGGCCCTTTTCGCATTCCGTCCGTGTGAACCGCATGGAAACAATGCTCCCCGGCGGGCCGGGCCCGGCCCGCCGGAACAGCTCCGGAGAAAGCTCATGCCCCATACCAACGCTTCAACGCGTCGCATTCTGCTTATTCTGAGCGGCCCGGCGCTTCTGCTGCTGGCTCTCTGCCTGCCCTGCTTCGGCCCGTTCAACGCCCGTTTCGGCTTCGGCATCCTGTTCTGGATGGTCTGGTGGTGGATCACCACCGCCGTGGACATCAAACTGACCTGTCTCGTGCCCATTTTCGTGGTCTGCGTATACAGCTACATGCCTCTGGGCAAGGTGCTGGAAGCCTATGTGCACAAGGAGGCCGCGCTTATTTTCGGCGCCACGGCCATCACTGCCGCCTGGGTGCGCTGGGGGTTCGCCAAGCGTCTTGCCCTCAATTTTCTGATGCGCGTCAGCGGCAACGTGCGCGCGCAGACAGCCGGCTGGTTCATCCTCTGCGGCGTGACCTCCTTTGTGGTGGGCAACACCACGGTGGCGGCCATGTTCGCGCCCGTGGCCGTGGCCTCGCTGATGTATGCCGGTTACAGCAACAATGAGGAACGCTGGAACTCCAGGGCCGCGTCCAATATCCTCATAGCCGTGGCCTGGGGCGCCAGCGTGGGCGGCATGGCCACACCTCTGGGAGGCGGCCAGTCAGTGGTGACGTACGGGCTGCTCAACAAGTATCTGGGCCACAACATCTATTTCCTTGACTGGACCCTGCGCATGCTGCCCGTTTCCATCCTGGTGGTTCTGGGCGTGGGCGTCATGATGTACTTCATGCGCACGGATCGCGAAAATTTCGGCGGCAGCAAGGAATTTTACCGCCAGGAGCTGGCCAGGCTCGGCCCCATGAGCTATGAGGAAAAGGTCTCTTTCTACGGCTTTGCCCTGGCCATTGCCCTGGCCGTGCTTCAGCCGCTCTATGCCCCTTACGCCAAGGGGCCGCAGTGGGCCTGGCTTCAGCCGACCCAGCTTTTCTGCATTATTCCCCTGCTCCTGCTCTTCTGGCCTTCGCGCAGCGCCAGGGGCGAAAGCATTCTTTCGCCCCAGACCTTGCGGGATCACTTCCCCGTGACTATTTTATTCATGTGGCCCGCGGCCGTGGCGTTGAGCAAGATACTGGGAGCCACCGGGGCCTCCGCCGTCTTCGGCCAGTGGCTCACGCCCTTTGTGGGCATCAGCGACGGTTTTTCCATCGTGGCCTGGAGTGTGGCGGCCAACGCTCTGTCCCAGGTTACAAGCGACACGGCGGCCGCCGGCGTCATGGTGCCGCTGGCCATTGAAGCCATGAACCACTGGAACGGCCTGCAATTCGGCGCTGTGCCCTGGGTCTGGATCACCGGCGCGGCCATCAGCTGGAGTTACGCCGTGGCTTCGGCCACCGGCGCACAGGGCATTGTGGCCGGTTACGGGGCCAACCTGCGCACCATGTTTCTCTGGGGTCTGGCGGCCGCGGCGATTTCAGTGGCCATCACCATTCTCTATTTCTGGCTGGCAGTGGCAATACTGAAACTGGATTTCTACATTCTGCCGCCAGCGTAAGCGCCCGCGTTCCTCCCCGCCCGCCGGGCTTTCCGGTCAAGCCAGCCGGGCATCCTCCGTCTCCGCGTCCGCCCTCGGGTCGGGCGCGGATAACGCATTGCGGCAAATCCGCCACAGGACGCGCCATGAACCAGACTGCCTTCCATTTCGCCTTTGTTTCCAACTCCCTGCCCGTAGCCCATATCGTGCATGACTATGCGGCGACCCGCCGCCTGCCCGTGGAAATCCGCCTGGCCAGCATGGAGGAGGCCCTGCCCGTGGCCCGCGCCCTGCTGGCCGAAGGCACGGACGTGATCCTGGGCGGAGGCGGCACCGGCAAGCTGCTGCGCCGTCACCTGCAACGCCCGGTGGTGACTATCGCCCGCAGCCATCTGGACATCCTCAACGCGCTGCTCAGGGCCCGCGAGCACACGGACTACATCGCCTGCACCTGCTACGGGGCGCTGCCGTCCTGGCCAGCCCTGTTCGCCGAGTTGCTGAACATCCGCCTGCTGCCCGTCGCGTTTACCACCACACAGGAACTGACGGCGGGCATCAGCCAGGCCGTGGACCAGGGCGTGGGCTGCGTGGTGGGAGGCGGCATCTGCGCGGAGATAGCCCAGGCTCAGGGCTGCCGGGGCGAGGTGGTCACGCCGGGCGCGGAGGCTTTGGAACGGGCCCTGGACGAAGCGCTGAACATCGCCCGCTCGCAGCAGCAGGACCGGGAGCAGACCGCCTGGCTGCGCGGCGTGCTGGAATCTCTGCATGAAGGCATTGTGGGCGTGGACACCGAGGGACGCCCAGCCACCAGCAACCGCGCCGCGGAAGTGCTGCTGGAAGGCCTTCTTGATCGCGCCGCCACTGGCGGCTCCGGTCTGACGCAAAGCCTGGGGCTGACCAAAGCCCTGCAAACCGGCTGCGGCGAGGAAGGTATCATCCGCCGGATCAACGGGCAGGAGCTGGTCATCAACACCCGCCCCATCCTGGTGGACGGCAAGCCGCGCGGCGCGCTGGCCGCCCTTGCTCCGGCCGCCCGACTGCGCGATCTGACCCGCAAGCTCAAAAACAGCGGCCGACGCGGCTTCATCGCCCGCCACAGTCTGGACAGCCTGCTGGGCGCAAGCCCGGCCATGCGTGAGCTGCGCCTCCGGGCCGCCCGCTTCGCGGACGCGGACGCCGCCCTGCACATCCACGGCGAAAGCGGCACCGGCAAGGAGCTGCTGGCCCATGCCCTGCATCAGGCCGGGCCGCGCAGGAACGGCCCCTTTGTGGCCCTGAACTGCGGCGCGCTGCCCGACAGCCTGCTGGAAAGCGAACTCTTCGGCTACGACGAGGGCGCGTTCACCGGCGCCCGGCGCGGCGGCAAGGAGGGCCTGTTTGAAATGGCCCAGGACGGCAGCATCTTTCTGGACGAAATCGCGGACATCAGCCCGGCCGTGCAGATACGCCTGCTGCGCGTGCTGGAAACCGGCGAGATATTCCGCCTGGGCGGCGACAGGCCCATTGCCGTCAACGCCCGCGTGATCAGCTCCTCCTGGAAAGACCTGGTGGAGGAGGTGCGCTGCGGGCGCTTTCGGGCTGATCTGTACTACCGCCTTTCCCTGCTGCGTCTGTACACTCCGCCCCTGCGCGAGAGGCCGGAGGACATCCCCCTGCTGGCGCGGCACATTCTGGCAAGAATGAACATGGCGCACAAAGAACTTTCACCCGCTGCCCTGGGCCTGCTGAAAGACTACGCCTGGCCCGGCAACGTGCGCGAGCTGGACGCCCTGCTGCGCCGCTACTGCCTGCTTTCAGACGGCCAGCACTGCGATAAGGCCCTGCTGGAAAAACTGCTTGACGACCTGCGCGCCACCCAGGGCCTGCTCGCCCCGGCGGAACAGCCGGTGGAAAAAGTCGCCTCCCTTCCCGAAGGTCGGGGCAGTCTCAAAGAACGCCTGGAAAGCCTGGAGCGGGATATCATCCGCGCCGAGCTGGAAAAGTGCGAACACAACCGCGGCCGGGCCGCCAGAAATCTGGGCATCAGCGCCAATACCCTCTGGCGCAAAATGAAGGCCGGCCCGCGCTGAGCGCCGCGCCGGACTCTCGTCCGGCCTGGGAAGCCATTGCGGCATGCGCATGAATTGATTCCCGGAGCGACTGGCCAGGAGCGCTTGCCGGCGGCTGTCAGCTCCCGTCGCCGGCGGGCTGTTTCACTACGGGCATGCTCTAAAAAAAATCTTGAAAAAAGAGCTTACTCGTTGCATGCTTCGCCGCGAAGCCCTGCCGCGGGCCTGGCGGTTCCGCCCCCTTGCGGCGGACGTTTTTTTTGCGTCCGTTGTCCGGCGTTGTTGTACGACCGTGCGGGAAAAAAGGGACGGCCCTGGCGCATCCCGCCACGACGCGCCCCGCGCAGACGGCTTTGATCGTGCGCTGTTACGGAGAACCACATGGAATTCAGTTTTTTTTCAATGATCGCCCAGGCCAGTCTGGTGGCCAAGGCCGTGCTGGCGCTTCTGGTGCTCATGTCCATCGGCAGCTGGGGGATGATGATCCAGAAATTCATCGCGCTCAACGCCGCCAGCCGCAAGGCCTTGAGCGGCACCGAACGCTTCGAGAAAGCCCCCAGTCTGCGCGAGGCCGTGCAGTCTCTGGGCTCTGACCCGGCTTCGCCCCTCTACTATATCGCCCATCAGGGCGTTCTGGAGTTCAACCGCTCCAAGGAGCTGGGCAATTCCAGCGAAGTCGTGGTGGATAATGTGCGCCGGGCTCTGCGCCAGGGTGTCGCCAGCGAGCTGGCCCGCCTGCAAAGTTCTCTGTCTGTGCTGGCCACCACGGCCAATACCGCGCCCTTCATCGGTCTGTTCGGCACGGTCTGGGGCATCATGAATTCGTTCCACTCCATCGGCATGCTTAAATCCGCCTCCCTGGCCACCGTCGCGCCGGGCATTTCCGAAGCGCTGGTGGCCACGGCCATAGGTCTGGGCGTGGCCGTGCCCGCCACGGTGGGCTTCAACATCTTCATGGGCAGGCTTTCCCAGGTGGACACCCTGCTGGTCAATTTCGCGGGCTTTTTCCTGAACCGCGTCCAGCGCGAGCTCAACGCCCACCGCCCCGTGCAGCGCACGGGCGCCACGGAGCTGTAATCATGGGCGCGAGCCTCGGCAACGGCAAATTTGTCTCCGAAATCAACGTCACGCCCTTTGTGGACGTGATGCTGGTGCTCCTGATCATTTTCATGGTGGCCACCCCCATGATGAGTCAGGGGCTGGATGTGGATCTGCCCCAGACCAAACAGGTGGAAGTGCTGCCCACCGAGGCGGATCACATGATCCTTACGGTGCGCAAGGACGGCAAGATATTTCTTGACGAATACGCCGTGAACTCCATGGAGGATCTGGAGGGCTATCTTCAGCGCCTGGTCAAGGAAAAGAACAAAAGCCTCTTTTTGCAGGCCGACAAAGAAGTTCCCTACGGCATTGTGGTGGATGTCATGGGGCATATCAAGGCTGTGGGCATTGAAAAGCTGGGCGTGATGGCCGAGCAGTCCGAGGGCGCGGCCCCCGGCGGCGCGAAAGCCGGCTCCCGAAAGTAGGTTCCGCATGCGGCCTGCCTCCTATGTCCTTTCTTTGTGCCTGCATCTGGCGGCCTTTCTGCTGATCTGGTTCTGGCCCAGCCAGCCGCCGGTGCGGCTGGACACGCCGCCGGTAATGATCAGTCTGGTGGAAGGCGCGCCCGGCGGCAACCGTACCCCCTCGCCCATTCTGGGGCACATGGGCGAACCGGCCGAAGGCCCCAAAGCGCCCACGCCGCCCGCGCCCAAAAATGAAATTGCCGCGCCCGCGCGGGAAGAGGCGCGCCAGCCCGCGCCTGTGCCGGCGTCGCCCAGGGAAGCAGCCCCCGTCAAAAAGCCCGAACTCAAACCGGAGCCAAAGCCGGCGCCAAAACCCGAACCCAGGCCGGCGGCCACTCCTGTAGCCGAAAAAAAGCAAGACCCGCCCAAGAAAAAGGAACCACCCAGGGACGAAGCCAGGAAGCAGGAAAAAAAGGAAGAACCCAAGAAAACCAGACAGGAACAGCCCCAGAAGCGGCCCCCCAGGGAAGATCCCGTGGCCGCCGCGCTGCAAAAGGCCCGCAAGGCCACCTCCCGCGCCGAATCGGGCGACCGCGGCAATGCCATTGAGCAGGCCCTGGCCCAGGCCCAGCGCAGGGCCGGCGGCAATCGCGGCGGGGGAGGCGGCGAAGGCGACGGCCCCGGCGGGGGCGGTCTGGGCGATGTTTATATGGGACAGGTCATGCTGGCCGTGCGCCCCAACTGGGGTTTCGCCTCGGCGGCGCGCGCCAATCTGGCCTGTTCGGTCAGAGTCAGGGTGGACATGCAGGGCAAGATCCTGCTGGCGGAACTCAGTCAGAGCTCGGGCAACGCCCAGTACGACGCTTCGGCGGTCAATGCCGTGGTGCGCACCGGTCAGGCCGGGCAGTTCCCGCCGCCGCCCTCGGCTCAGTACACGGATCTGGAGCTGGTTTTCAGCTATAACGAACTCATGGGGCGCTGAGCGCTCCGGAGAGGGCTGCAACCACAGAGCGTGGAGCATTTCAGCGTGAATATGCTCCGGCATGCACATCGGGTCGGCTGTTTGCGCTGGAGGAACGGCAGGGCGCTGATCCGGATCAATCCGGGAGGAGACATGACACCCCCCTTTCGCGCGGGCCTCGCGGCCCTGTTGGCGACACAGCTTATGGCGGCTGTTCCGGCCTCCGGCGCAAGCATCGCGGCGGCGGATCAGAACGACGGCTATTCCGCCAGGGTACTGGACAAGGTTCTTGCGGTCTGGACGCCGCCGGCTCTCAGGGGCAATTTCAGCGTCAGGCTGAAAGTCTCTCTGGACGGTCAGGGCAGGGTGCTGGGCTGCGGGCCTGTGAAAGCCTCGGGCATGGACGCGCTGGCCAGCTCCGCCTGCGGTGCGGTGCGTCAGGCGGCGCCTTTCGGAACCCCGCCCTACGGCATGCCTCTGGATGTGCATATGGCCTTCTGGACCGGCGTCCCCAAAGGCAAAACCCAGGCTGCCCCTCTCTCCGGCGAAGCCTCCGCGGGCCGGCAGCAGACAGTCTCCGTCGAGCAGCGGGCTCGTGAACGCGCCGAGGCCATTGCCCAAAGCGCCGCACAGTCGGCGGCGACCGCCCAGACTGCCCCCCCCGCCAGGGCCACGGGGCTTACCGAGGATGAAATGCGGCTGAATCTCGACGCTTCGGGCGCATCCGGGCCGGCAAAAGACAAGCCCGCGGGCAACGTGGTCAAGGCGCAGGATCAGTACGACGCGCGCTACCGCAAATATTTTTCCACCATCACCTACAATTTGCGCAACGCCATGTTCATTCCCGCGGAAACCGCGCCGGGAACCTATTACGCCACAGTGCGACTGAACGTGGACGCCGCGGGCGTCATCAAAAAATATGCCCTGCTGCAAGGCAGTGGGGACAAAAGGCTGGACAAATTCGTGCTTCAGGGCATACGCCGGGCAGGCAGCGTGCTGCCGCCGCCCGCTGGTCTTGGCAACACGCTGGACATCACTTTTACACTGGTGCGCCGCTGACGCGCCGTCCCAATGAGGAACACCAAGCCATGAAAAAAATCCTTCTTCTGGCCCTGGCCCTGTCTGTGGCGCTGGGGGCGTTTTCCGGTTCCGCCGCCCAGGCGGCCATGCGCGTGGATATCATGAATCCCGGCCAGAATATCGTCAATCTGGCGCTGGCCGCGCCCCTCAAGGGGCCTCAGACCCAGGCCGCGGGCATGGGTGGGGAACTGCAGAAACTGGTGGAACAAAACCTGAGCTTTCTTCCCTTTATGCGCCTCACCGATCCCAAGGCCGTGCTGGGCGGCGTGCTCCTGCCCGGCTACGAACCGCCCGCGCTGGACTTCAAGCGCTTTCAACTGGCCGGTTCGGACATCGTGATCACGACCTTCTGGCCTGATGGGGACAGCGGAACCCGGCCTGTCCAGATCCGCGCTTTTGAAACCCATACCGGCGGACGCCTGTTCGGCAAGGAATACTCCAAGGTCAGCAGCCGTGACCTGCCCGAAGTGGCAGACCGCTTCTGCGCTGACCTGCTGGAAGCCCTGACCGGCAACGGCGCCTTTTTTCGCTCCACTCTCGCCTTTGTGAAGAAGGCCGGCAAACTGAGCGCCAATGTCTGGCTGGTCAAGCCCACCGGTCGCGATCTGCGCCAGATCACCAATATGCCGGGCGAGGCCATGTCCCCGGCGTGGTCCCCGGACGGACGCTTTGTGGTGTTCACCCACATCGACCCCAAATCCCACGCGCTGGGCGTCTGGGACCGTTCCACCGGCAAGGTGCAGCGCATCCGCTTCCCCGGCAACGTGGTCATTGGCCCGGCCTTCATGCCCGACAACAAGGTGGCTGTGGCGCTGTCCAACGGCAAATATCCGGTCATCTTCCTGCTCAACCACGTTTTTCAGAAGGAACGCGTGCTGGAGCAGAGCAACGCCATCAACGTGTCGCCCACGTTTGACAGCACGGGAACCAAAATGGCCTTTACCTCCTCCCGGATGGGCGGGCCGCAGATATTCCTCAAAGACCTGAACACCGGCAGCGTCACCCGCGTGAGCAAAAACGGCTCCTACAACACCGAGGCCAACCTTTCGCCCGACGGCACCCTGGTGGTCTACAGCCGCATGACCGATTACGGCCATCGCATCTTCGTGCAGGATATGCTGACCGGCATGGAACGCCAGATCTCCTTTGGCCCCGGCAGTGACGAACAACCCTCCTTCTGCGCGGACAGTTACTTTATCGCCTTTGCCTCCACCCGCAAGGGCGGGCGCGGCATCTATCTTACCACCCGCCACGGCGGCGACGCCAAGCAGGTGCCCACCGGCGGCGGCGCGGCTTCATTTCCGCGCTGGGGCATGGCTGTAACGCAAAAGTAGGTTTTGCGCCCACAATTCTTTTTTACCCGGTCGCGGCAGAATTCAGACGACCGGGTAAAAAAAGTTTTACGAATATGCCTTCCATATCTTGACAAAAATAGAGGGGCAGATACCATCCGTCTCGCGTGATCACAGAGATTGCGCATTGTGCAGAAAGGAAAGGTATCTTTTTGGAGTAAGCTGTTCAGGAGGACACACAATGAAACGCTACGCTCTTGTTCTTGCCCTGGTCATGGCCCTTGCCGCCGGTTTCGGCTGCGCGAAGAAAAACACCGTCGAACCCGGTTATGATGATGGCCTGACCCCTGAAATGAGGGCCGCCATTCAGCAGATCACCGACGCCCGCGTGTACTTCACTTTTGACAAATTCGACATCCAGCCCGAATACAAGGACATGCTGAAGGCCAAGGCCGACCTGATGAAGCAATATCCCAGCATTCGTGTGCGCATTGAAGGCAACTGCGACGAACGCGGCACCCAGGAATACAACCTGGCTCTTGGCGAACGCCGCGCCCGCGCCGCCTATGAATATCTGGTCACTCTGGGCGTGAGCCCCAGCCAGCTTGAAATGATCAGCTACGGCAAGGAAAATCCGGCCGTTCAGGGTACTGGCGACGCCGTGTGGGCCAAGAACCGCCGCGACGACTTCCGCGTGATTGCCCACTAGACGCGGCATCTGCCGTTTCGTTTGCACAAGGCCGTCCGCAAGGGCGGCCTTTATGGTTCTGCCTGTCCGCTTAGTTATGCTGTCCGACCTTTTCGCTCCAGAGCTTTTTGCCCTCAGGCAGGGTTTGCATGGGCGTCCTGGTGGTATAGAGTTTGGCCGCCCACTTCGAGTATGTATCCACGGCTGACCTCAAAACAGCTTCCACCCCATCCGCATCCCGTGCAGCCTGACAGCGGTAAAAGGTATCTCTGGAAAAGTCCATGATACGACAGGCTTTGGAGATATTGCCCACTCCCGCGGCCAGGTTGAGAAGAAGACATGCGCTTTTGCAATGAAAGCCGCATTTCAACGGTCTGAAATTCAAAATAGATTTTTTAGAAAATCATCGAAAAGGTGAATGTCTCCTGGCAGACTCCCATCTTGACACGTCTGTCCCGGCGGCTTAGGCTAGTAAGGTGAGAATTGCAGTAAAAACAATCCATTATATTCTCTACACCGTTTTTCCGGGAGGGCGTCATGGCTGTCTATGTGGTGGATCATCCTCTTGTGCGCCATAAACTGGGCATTCTGCGCATGGCGTCCACTTCCACGCGTGAATTTCGTATTGTGGCCAATGAGGTGGCCCGCCTGCTGATCTATGAGGCCACCAAGAACTTCCGCACAGAAAAGCACAGCGTGCAGGGTTGGGCCGGGCCGGTGGAAGTGGACGCCATTTCAGGCAAAAAGGTGACGGTGGTCCCCATCCTGCGGGCGGGCCTTGGCCTTATGGACGGCGTACTGGACATGATTCCCGGCGCAAAAATCAGCGTGGTGGGGCTCTACCGCAATGAGGCCACGCTGGAGCCGGTGGAATATTATGTGAAACTGGCCAAGGATCTGGAGCAGCGTCTGGCCATCATTCTGGACCCCATGCTGGCCACCGGCGGTTCTCTGACCGCCGCCATCGAACTGCTGAAAAAGCGCGGCTGCCGCCGCATATGCAGTCTCAATCTGGTCTGCGCGCCCGAGGGCGTCGCCAGAGTTGAGGCCGAACATCCAGATGTGGATATTTACACCGCGGCCATTGACAGCCATCTCAACGAGAAGGGCTACATCATTCCGGGCCTGGGCGACGCCGGGGACCGCATTTTCGGCACCAAATAGCATAATCAGGCACGCAGGGGGCGGACGCATGCATGTGGACAGCGGGCAACACGACGGCACAGGCGTCAGGTATATCTTTCGCTTCAGGGACTGTCTGCCGGGCGCGCAAATGCTTTTCGTGGCCTTTGGCTCCCTGGTGCTGGTGCCCCTGCTCACCGGCCTGAACAGCAATGTGGCTCTGTTCACCGCAGGCGTGGGCACCCTGATCTTCCAGATATGCACCCGCGGCAAGGTGCCCGTGTTTCTGGCCTCCTCCTTCGCTTTCATAGCGCCCGTCATCTACGGCGCGCAGACCTGGGGCATGGCCCAAACGCTGGGCGGGCTGTTCTGTTCCGGCCTGGTCTATATGCTTCTGAGTCTGCTGATCCGCTGGCGGGGCATGGGAATGATCCTGCGCCTGCTGCCGCCCATTGTCACCGGCCCGGTCATTGTGGTCATCGGCCTGGTGCTCGCGCCCGTGGCTGTAAACATGGCTCTGGGCAAGAGCGGCGACGGCGCGCAGCAGCTTGTGCCGGAACATGCGGCCATGATCATTTCCATGATATCCCTGGCGGCCACGGTGCTGGTTTCCCTGCTGGGACGGGGCTTTCTCCGGCTGATGCCCATTCTCTGCGGCATTATCGCGGGCTTCGCCGCCTCCCTTGCCCTGGGCGTGGGCGGCTGGGAAAAGGTGCTGGCCGCGCCCTGGCTGGCCGTCCCCTCCTTCACCTTTCCGGAATTTGCCCTCGAACCCATCCTTTTTATCATTCCCATCACCCTGGCCCCGGCCATTGAACATTTTGGCGACATCATCGCCATCAGTTCAGTCACCGGCAAGGACTATCTCAAGGATCCGGGCATCAAAAACACCATGCTTGGCGACGGCATGGCCACCATGGCCGCCTGCGCCGTGGGCGGCCCGCCCAACACCACATATTCCGAAGTCACCGGCGCGGTAACGCTGACCCGCGCTTTCAATCCCGCCGTGATGACCTGGGCCGCGCTCTGCGCCATTCTGCTGTCCTTCCTTTCCAAGCTGGGAGCTTTTCTAAGTTCCATTCCCACGCCGGTCATGGGCGGGATCATGATTCTTCTCTTCGGCGCCATCATGGTAGTGGGTCTGAACACGCTGGTGCGGGCCCGCGAAGATCTGATGGAAGCGCGCAACATGGTCATTGTAGCCCTGATCGTCATTTTCGGCGTGGGCGGCATGCAATTCAGCATCGGTTCCTTCAAGCTGGGCGGCATAGGGCTGGCCTCCGTGACCGGCGTGCTGCTCAACCTCCTCCTGCCCCGGCGGCGGGGATGAAAAAGAAGCAAGACGCGGAGCACGCGCAATGCCGTCGGGGAGAGGCTGAATCAGGACTGGCTTTTTTTATGGGACCTGCTATCCTTTTAAAAACGCTGGATCAACAGCGAATACATATATAAAGAGGCATGACTCATGATGGAAAAACATAACGACGAATATACCACCTGCCCGGCATGCAGCGGCAGCGGCGCAAGTGACGACGGCAGCGCCTGCAATGAGTGCGGCGGCAGCGGCAAGCGCCAGAATGCCTGCCAGGTTCCCGAGGGACTGGAGCATACCGGCGTGTGCGACTAGTGGACCGTCAGGCTTTTACTGCCGTAAAAGCCTGAAGATCGCGAAGCAAAAAACGTGTTTTTTGCTTCGCTTACGCCGCCGCTGGCGGCGCGCAATCCCTTTTGGGATTGCGACTCAAGAAAAACAACATGGCTGTTGAGCCGTTCATGACCGGACGGTACCGTGGGGCAAACGCACTTTCCACCCCGTCAGGCGCTGAAGCGAACAGCTTCCAATGGTGCTGATGCGCCTTCCTGACATCCCCCGCAAGACAACCTGCCGGCGTCACCCGAAGCCCATAGCCATATACTATATAGAGGAGATTACCATGCGCAAACTTATCGTCGTTGCATACGACTCTGAATTCAAAGCTCAGGAAATCCGTCTTGACTTCCTCAAAATGCAGAAATCCTATCTGGTTGCGCTTGAGGATGCCGTGGTTGTTGAAAAGAAACAGGACGGCAAGGTAAAGTTGCACCAGATGTACAACCTGACGGCGCATGGCGCTGTGGGCGGCGGCTTCTGGGGTGTGCTTATCGGTCTGATCTTCATGAACCCACTCCTTGGCTTTGTGGTCGGCGCCGGGGCCGGCGCTGTGGCCGGCGCGCTGAGCGATGTGGGCATCAACGATGATTTCATGAAGCAGCTCGCCGAAAAACTGACTCCGGGAACCTCCGCCCTGTTTGTGCTGGTCGATGCCGACCTGACGGACAAGGTGCTGGATGAGCTGCGTGGAACCGGCGGCACGGTGTTGCAGTCTTCGCTTTCACATGAAAATGAAGCCAGGCTGCAGGCTGCACTTGATGATGTCCGCACAGGCGGGGAACAGACCGAACCCTCCGAGAAGAAGTAATACTGCATCCCGCAGGTCGTTTCCCTTTACGGAGACGGCCTGCGGGACGAGAAAACTTTCCCGCCTTTCTCACATTTTCCATTCAGAAACAGAGAATTGTCATACTGGTGCGCAAGCCCATGACCATCTCTGATCCTATGGCATTTTGCGATTGAAAATGTACATTTTCAATCTGCTCGCCACATTTGGCGGAAAAAGCGTGGTTTTTCCGCTCATTGGGCGCGGTTGTCCGCTTGCGCGGCCACGGGTGGATGCCTTTATACGAGAAAGGGGTTACGGCTTTCATCGTAACCCCTTGTAATTTCTGGTCGGGATGAAAGGATTTGAACCTTCGACCCCTTGAACCCCATTCAAGTGCGCTCCCAGACTGCGCTACATCCCGACACGAGAGGAATAACTACACGGCATGGGTATTTCTGTCAAGAAATTTTCCCACTTTTTAGAGCATTTTCCCATGGAAACACGGAGTGTTTCAATTTTTTTAATCTGCGCGCCGCAGCACCAGGGCCACCAGGGGGGGCAGATAGAGGGTCACATCCTGTTCATAACGATCCGGCAAGGGGCTGGTGAAATGCTCCAGCGGCGGGCGTGTCACGCTCAGGTTGCCGTGCCCCGCAAAGCATATTTCATCGGAGGAGAGTAGTTCCACATATTTGCCCGGCGTCACGGCAAAGATCAGATGCCTGGCCTCCAGTTCATGGAAGTTGAAGGCCAGGAGCAGCCGTCCCCGCTCAAAGGCCAGCAGGCGCTGTTCCTCATGGATAAAGCGGAACAGTGGGGCCTGTTGAAAATCTTCCACATACGCGGCCGCCAGGCCGCACAGCTGGGCTTTGTCCCAGGCGGCCAGGCCGGCGTACTTGAGGTCAGGCTGCTCCGCCAGATGCCACTGGCGGTGGGCGTAAGCCTCGGCATCCAGCCATTCCGGATGCCCGAACTCATTGCCCATGAAATTGAGATAGCCCGCGTCCGCCGTGGCCAGGGTGATCAGCCGCATCAGACGGTAAAAAGCCAGGCTGCGCGAGACATTCCAGTTTTCCCTGCCCACAGACATATAATGATACATGTCGTCGCCCACCAGCCGCCAGATCATGGCGTCGTCGCCGTTGATGCACTGATCGTGGCACTCCACATAGCTGACGGTGCGGTCATAGGGCCGGTGGTTGGTCATCTCATGCCACAGGCTGCCCATGTCATGCGGGGCCTTGATGCATTTTTCCCAGTAGTCGGGAATGCCCATGGCAAAACGGTAGTCAAAGCCCAGACCGCCCTCATGCGGCGGGCAGGTCAGGCCGGGCATGCCGGAAAACTCTTCGGCAATGGTTATGGCCTGAGGCCGCAGCTCATGGGTCAGGGCGTTGGCCAGGCAGAGATAGAGTTCACCGTGTTCATCCGCGCGCGCTTCTCCGTTTTTGCCGTAAAAGCAACGCCCCACATGCGAAAAATCATCGTCCACGCCGTGATCGTGGTAGAGCATGTTGCCCACCGCGTCAAAGCGGAAGCCGTCCACGTGAAACTCTTCCAGCCAGTAGCGGCAGTTGGAGAGGAGAAAGCGGCGCGCCATTTCCTGGCTGTAGTCAAAGGAGGGGGTGCCCCACTGATTGAACTTTTCGCTGAAAAAGTAAAGGCTGCCGTCGTAGCGGGCCAGGCCCTGCTCCGTATTGGGGCAGGCGTGGCCGTGGGTTATATCCAGAATCACGGACAAGCCCAGACCGTGGGCGGCATCCACCAGCGCCTTGAACTGGTCCGGCGTGCCATAGCGCGAACTGGGCGCGAAATAACTGCTGACCTGATAGCCGAAGGAGCGGTACAGGGGGTGCTCCAGAATGCCCATGAGCTGCACGGCGGTGTAGCCGCCCGCCTTGATCCGGGGCAGGATGGAGCGACTGAATTCCTCATATGTGCCCACACTTTCGCCGTGATGGCCCAGGGAGGACTGGGCCATGCCCACATGGGCCTCATAAATGCGAGGGAATACCGGCGCGCCGGGACGGCGGTGGCGAAAGCGGTAGGGTTGCCCCGGGGCCCAGAGCCGCGCGCACCACTGCGTGGGCACGGTCTTGTCCTGCTCCACCCATTGGGCGAAGGCGGGAACACGACGCAAGGGCGGCGCGCCCAGGCATTCTCTCTGGCCCGGAGCATCCGCCTTCACGGGGAGTTGAACGCGCAGCTCCACATAGTCGCCGTGCGCCAGGGCATCCGGCGGCAGAATCAGTTCAAAAATGCCGTTTGCCTTGCGCTGGAAACGGTGACTGGCATGGCGCTGGAAGTTCAGCCTGTCCGTGGTCAGCCAGACTTCGCCGGCCTGGGGCATGTATTCGCGCCAACGCCAGCACTCCACGCCGCTGCCGTTCTTGACGCGGTGCGGCCCCAGGCAGGCATGCAGATTGGCATAGGCGCGCAATGAGCCGTATTGCGCGGTGATGCGCCGCATTTCTTCCTCAAAGCGGCGGCTGCGGCGCAGCAGGAAATCCCGGTAGGGTTCCAGGGAGGGATCTTCCAGCGGATTCCGAGGTGGAAAAAAGGACATGAGGGCCTCACAGAATGTCTGTCTGCGTTGTTACAGCCCGACAGCAGCAGGGCCCAGGCGCGGCATGCTTTCCCGACCGCCGGTTGCAAATGGAGCAGCCGCCGGCCGGGCGCGGAATACTGTCAGTCGTGTTTGCGCCATTCCTTGCCGGAAAGCGTGGCCAGACACTGGATCAGCGCCTGCGTGCCCTGGCGGCCGCTGCCCTGGGCCTGCATCATGCGGTAGAATTCATCGGCCAGGGTCACGCCCGGCAGCACCAGCCCCAGGCGGCGGCATTCCTCCAGGCAGAGGCCCAGGTCCTTGATGAAGTGATCAATAAAGAAGCCGGGCGCGTAGTCAGTCTTGAGCAGACGACGGCCCAATGTGCCCATGGCCGTACTGCCCGCCGCGCCAGGCACCACCAGCTCCAGCCACTGGGCCACGTCCAGGCCCGCCTCCTGCGCGAAAAGCAGAGATTCGCACACGCTGAACATAACCCCGGCCACAGCCGCCTGATTGGCCAGTTTGGCCTGCTGGCCCGAACCGGCCGGCCCGCAGTGCAGCAGGCGCTGACCCATTTTGGCAAAGCAGGGTTCGGCGCGCTCAAAGGCCGCCTTGTCGCCGCCCACGAAAATGGAAAGCCGGGCTTCGCGCGCGCCCACGTCGCCGCCGGTCACGGGCGCGTCCAGCGCGGCGCAGCCCCGGGCGGACGCTGCTTCAGCGATGCGTCGGGCCAGAGCGGGGCTGGAGGTGGTCATGTCGCAGACAATGCCGCCCCTGGCCAGCCCGCGCAAAGCGCCGTCCTCGCCCAGCATAACTTCTTCCACATCACTGGGAAAACCCACTATGGAAAAGACGATATCAGATGCGGCGGCCACGGCGCGCGGGCTGTCGGCCCATTGCGCGCCTTTGGCCACCAGGGCGTCAGCCTTGGCTTTGGTGCGGCTGTAGACGGTCAGCGGCCAGCCCGCCGTCAGCAGATGCCCGGCCATGGAAGACCCCATGACGCCAGTGCCGATCCAGCCGATACGCAGTTTTTCCGCCATTGTCAGACTCCTTTGCTACTGGAAGCGCCGCTCCAGAATTTCTTTTTGCATGGCCTCACGCGGCAGCGGCTTGTTTTTGCGGGACATATCCGCATGACGAAGGAACAGCGCCAGGTTGCGACGCATGTTCTCGTTGAAGGGGTCATGGCCGCTGAAATCCTTGCCGAGTGATTCCTCGGCGGCGGTCAGGGCCTCCCGCGCAAGCTGCGTGCCCTCGTCCACCTTGCTGCGGTAGAAGGTCAGGGATTTGTCCAGACTGGTATCCAGCATGACAAGTCCCCTGCGGGCAGTATCCATGATCCGGCGCAGTTTTTCAAGGGTCTGTCCCCCGGCGGCCTTACTGTCGCGCTCCATGCTCTGCAACTGGCTTTGCAGGCTGTTGCGGCGGCTGGCGTAATTGCGGATGGTTTCAATCATGTAAACGCCGGTGCGCAGCAGGGATTGGGCCTCCAGCTGCTTTTGCCGCTCCAGCATGATGTTGTTGTTCTTGATGGTGTCGCGCAGCTTTTGCAGGTTGGCTTTGACCGCCGGATCACGGGCCATGACCAGCATGCGGTCCAGCTCTTCCAGGGGATTGCGGGCGGCCTGCATATGGGGGGCCATGTTTTCGCCGGCCCTGTTCCATTCCGCCGTCAATTGTCCAGGGCGACCGCCGCCGGGCGTGTTGATGCCGGAAATCACCGGCCTGAAACCCAGATCACGGGCATGGGCCGGGCCGTCGGACAGAAAAAAAGGCGTTTCTTCGCGGCGACCGGGCAGAATTTCCGCATCGCCGGAGAGAAAGGAGCCGCCCTTGCGCACAAAGCCGCCGGCGGAACCGTGCAGACGCCCGGCCAGAGAAAAGCGAAAGCTGTCCAGCACCATTTCCGCCGCATTGCCGGCCGTGTCATAAAGACCCAGCGGGTTCGGCTTGCGTGAGCCGATGCGGGCGGCATTTTCCGGGATGTGGGCCGCGCCTTCGGGGCGGTATACGGCGTAGTCGCTTTTGCTTGCCCCCTGCGGCACGGCAAAGAAATCTTCCTGCAATAATTGCTGGCTGCCCGCAGTCTGGCCGCCGCGCGCGGCATATTCCCATTCCGTTTCAGTGGGCAGGCGCACAAAACCCACGTTGCGGCTGTCGCCGGCGAAGCGGGGCAGGGCATGGGGCGCGTTTTTCAGCAGCCAGGCCGTATAGCGGCGGGTAAAGTCCACAGCCTCGTACCAGCTCACGTCAGTCACGGGCCGGGCCGCCTCGGCAGCAAGGTTGTTGCTGTCCGGGCAGGAAGCGTCCATGACGGCCCGCCATTGCAGGTTTGTGACCTCATATTTGGCTATGAGATAATAATAATTCTGCCCCTGCGGCGCCGCCTTGCGCCAGGCGGCGGGCAGGTCGTCCAGCGCGAAGGGGCCGGACAGGGCCGCGTTATAGCGCCGGTCGTAGAATGCCCTGTCCGCATTGGCGCTGTCGTCCAGACCGGGGCGCACGGGCATGTCCCAGAGAAAACCCCTGGCCGGAACCGCCACCAGCTTGAAAACCATATGCAGACCGCAGGGCATGGGCAGCGTGATGTCGTCGTCCGCGGGCTGGGGGTTGCAGGCGTCAGCGGGCGTCACGCTGTCCTTGCGGGCCAGGGCCGCCCCGGCGGGGCGAAGGCCGCAAAAAAGCACAGCCAGCGTCAGGATGCACAGGCAGAACAGGCACAGGCGGGGTTTCAGCTCAGACATCACGGATGACCTCCGAAGGTTCCACGCGCGCGGCGCGCAGGGCGGGCCCCAGGGCGGCCAGCAGGGAAAGACAGGCCACCAGGGCGAAAGCCAGCAGAAAATGTGCGGTCGGCAGGCGGCAGACCTGTTCCATACCGCTGAGGCTGGCGGAAAAAAGATTGTTGATGACTAGGGCGGCCACGGCGTAAACGGCGGTGGCCGCGACCGTGCCCAGAAGGGCGGTGAGCAGGGCCTGAACCAGAGGAAAGAGCATCAGCGCGCCGGTGCCGAAGCCCGTCAGCCGCAACAGGCCAAGGATGCGTTCCTTGCGTTTGACGCCGGCCAGCACGCTGCTGGCTGTGGAGGCCAGAAAACCGGCCGCCGCCGCGGCGCAGATCAGGCCAAAGATCAGATTGAGGGCGTGAGCCAGCGTGGCGACCTGTTCAATTTCTTCGGCATGGGTATAGACATCCAGATGTTGCCGGGCAAAAGCCTGGCGCAGCGTGCCGACCGCTTCCAGATTCCGGGCATAGAGGCGGAAGCCGGGATAGACGCGCTGGCCTTCGGGCCGTGGCTCTCCGGTCCATTCGCCGGGGTGGCCGTTCAGCGCGTCCATCTCAGGCACGGCGCGTCCGTCGCGATAGTCTTCAGTTGCTTCCAGCAGGGGCAGGGGGACATAGGCCACATCCTTCTGCCGGGCGGCCAGAGGCAGAACGGCGGCTACCCGCAGGTGCAGGCGCGCGCTCTGCACCTGGCCCTGATAGCGGCGTTCCACCCGCCCCTGCAACATCTCGCCCTGGCGCACATTCAGTTTTTCGGCGGCTGTGGCGGAAAGCGTCACGCCGATGGGCCAGGGTGACGACGCGCCGCCTGCATCCGCGCTGTTCATTCCGCTCGGCATGGCCGGAACAGTGGCGTGATAGCGGGCCAGCAGGGGGTCGCCCGGCCCTGTCGGCTCCAGAGAGACGACAAGAGTCTTGCGCGTGGTTCCCTCGCCGCGGCTGAGGCTCATGGTGGCGGCAATGGAGCGGGTGCGCGGCAGTACAAAGCTTACGTCTGGATGCGCGGCCAGCTGGGCCAGGTACTCGCCTGTATAACGTCCGCTGGTGACGGGCGAGATTTCCAGATTGCGGGGATCTTCGCGCAGGCGGTCGGTAAGGGTCTGCACCACGCCGAACTTGACCCCGTAAAGCACCAGCAGGGGCGTGAGCACGGCGGCCAGCCCCAGCACGGCGCAGGCCGAGAGCAGGCCCTCATGGGCGTAATCCTCAAGCGCCAGCAGGCAGGCGCGCGTCATGATCCGCATGGGTTCAATCCCCTCCGGCCGTATGGCGCACTTCGGCGAAAACGCCGTCCGGCCCGGAAGCCACCATAAAGCGGACCAGACTGAAGCCTGCCTCCGCGGCCATGTCCGCAGCGTGCGTAACCATAATTATGGTAATGCCCAGTTCCCGCGCCAGATCCGTGAACAGTCGCAACACATGGCGGGCATGCCAGGGGTCCAGGGCGGCGGTAGGCTCGTCGGCCAGCACCACGCCGGGGCCGTGGGCCAGGGCGCGGGCAATGGCCACCCGCTGGCGTTCGCCCACGGAAAGCGTGGCGGGATACTGTTTGAGCAGATGTCCGATACCCAGACGCTCCACCAGGGCGCTCACAGCTTCCCGGCGCTGCTTGACCATGTCCAGACCGCGGCAGTGCAGCAGGATATTCTCTCTGGCGGACAAAAAGGGCAGCAGCCCGCCGGTTTGCAGAACATAGCCCAGGTGGCGCAGTCGCAGGGCCGCCAGGGCGTCCGTGCCGCCGCGCCGCCAGGCGGCCAGGACATCTTCGCGCCGTTCGGGCGTGGGCGCAAAGCAAAAACGGGCAGCGGGTCCGCGTCCGTCCGCCTCCTGGAAATCGGGTTTCAGCGCGCAGGCCAGCAGGTCAAGGGCCGTGCTTTTACCGCAGCCGCTGGGGCCGATCAGGGCAAGCAACTGACCGCGCGGCACGTCAAAGGCCGCGAGGCGCAGGTGAAACCTCTCCCCGCCGGGACGACGTTTGCCCACGCCACGCAGGGAAAAGACCAGATCGCCGTTATATTCCATGGCAGCCATGCGTGTGGTCCGGCGGCTAGGGCAGCATGTTCAGGGGCACGCGATAGACCCAGTCGCCGGCGTTGGCCTGACCAAAGCTTTCCCAGTTGGCGCGGTCGCGGTCGTATTCCTCATAACGGGCCAGCCGTGACTTGAGCCGGTTGATGAAGGCCGTCTGCTCGCCGATGCTCATGCGATACCAGTCCTCTTCGCGCAGCAGCATGATGTCGCTCTTGTAGGGCAGGCCGTCCAGAAATTCGGACAATACGCCCAGTTCCGCCAGATTTTTGCCCCGAGCAGGCAGATTGGGATCGCGCGTCATGCGTGTGGAGGCCGAAAGAATGCCCTGAAAGAAATCGCGCGAGTCGGTCTTTTTGGTGCGCTCGGCATTGTCGATGATGGCCCTGAGCTGCGCGCTGAGGTCATTGAGCTGATTCTTGGTCAGCAGCACGGCCACTTCCACGCTGGGGCTTTGCTCATGCCTGGCGAGGCGCTTGAGATCCATATCCGCAATCCAGGAGCTGACCACGGCGGGAGCCTGATTTTCGCGCGTCCGGCCCAGATATTCCAGTTGCATGGCATAGCCCAGAGTTGCGGCCAGTTGGGCCGCCTGCTGTTCGGGCGTGGCCTGCTGCGGCCTTTCGTCCCTGGGGCGGGTCATGATTTTTCCGCTGGCCGTGTTTTTCACCATATCCACCATGCCGGCGGCCAGAGTTCTGGCCACAGCCGCGAACTGGCGCGCGCCTTCCGCCGGGGTGGGCGCGGCCACAGCCTGATAGTTGGAACGATTGCCGGAAAGCCTGCTCAGGGCGCGGTAGCTCTGTTCGGCGTAGCTGTGGTTCCTGGCCCCGCCGGGGCTTTTGACGTGCAGCGCCGTGATCCAGATGCCCTTTTGTCTGGCGAAGTCATTGAGTTCGTTGACGCCCATCTTGACCGAAGCATACTTGTCGCTGCTTTTGAGAGGACCAGCGTCGGTGATGAGCAGAATCAGGCGCGAGGAATATGCGCTCCAGCTCAGCTCTTCCACGGCCTTGTACACGCCAGACAGAGAGTCCTCGTTAAAATCGTGGCTGGAAACCGTGGCTTCACGCGCCTGGGCCAGTTTGTCTTCCAGATTTTTGCGGTTTCTGGCTGTGGCGAAATCGCTGACCACTCTGGAGACATACTCCAGGCCCTGCGTGGCTGTGGTGCTGCTGCGGAAGGCCACCACAGCAAAACCCACGTTATCGGTCATCTTGTCCCGCTCAATCTTGTCGTAAATCTGCCGGATCACGTTGAGACTCTGTTCAATATAGGGCTTCATGGAAATGGATGTGTCAATGACCAGCGCAATGCCGGTTTTGGGCGGGCCATTCTGGGCCTGCCCGTCTTTATTTTTTGCATGGTCGCCGGGATCAATGGAGGCCACGCGAAGAAACTTCACCCCGTCAAAGGGATCCTGCATGTCCAGAATAGGCATGAGATAAAAGCGTTTTTCAGATACGGCCCCCTGCGCGCCGCCGGGTTCGCTGGCGATGATGGGCAAGGTCGCGGGCAGAGCGGCTGCCGCGCCCTTTTTGCCCGGTTTGGCGGCAGCCGCGGCCGCGTTGAGCAGGACATCCAGTTGTTTTTCCATATCCTGAGCGGAGCAGAGCGCGTTGAGATCATGTTCTGTCTTGAAGAACAGAACCGGATCGCGGCCTGTGCGCGGGGCGAACAGCAGGGTCAGGGACTGGTTCCAGTCCGTGGCATGGGCAGCTTCCAGCCAGCCCGCGGGCTGGCTGGCGGAAGAACCCACTTGCAGCCAGCCGTCCTGCCGGGCATAAACATAGAGTACGGTAAAGGGAACCACAGTTTTGTGCAGTACCGCGGCGTCAGCTCTGGGTTCGGCCCGCAGGCTGGCCCCCGGATGGCTGACCACCCGCTGGAAAAGACTTTTTTTGCCCTGCTGGAGCAAAGGGCCGGAAGAGGGGGGCGGTGCGGAAGCCGGTTCGGCCTGGGCAGCCACGGCGGCCAGACACAAACACAGGGCCGCAAACAGGGGCAGCCATAAACGGACGCTCTGATGCATTTTTTTCTCCTTGCGCGGAACAGGTCGTGCGGCTCTGCCGCGCACAAACGGTACGCCAGCGCTTATTTCCAGTTTTGCAGCAGATTTTGGGCCTCGGCGTCGCCCTGCGCCGCTTTGTCCCGCACATGAGCGCGCAGGGCGTCCAGAGCTTTGGCGGCTTGGGTCTGGCCTTTTTGCGCGGCCTGATCGTACCAGTGTTTTGCCTGGCTTATGTCCACAGGAATGCTGCCGCGCGGCAGGGCACTGAGCGGATCGTAAAATTGCCCCACCAGCAGCATTGCCTCCGCATGACCCTTCTGGGCCGCGTCTTCCAGCAGCAGAAAGGCCGCGTCACTTTCTTCCGCCCCCGCGTCTCTCTTGCGCAGAGGTTTGGCCAGGGCAAGGCTCATTTCGGGTCGAGCCTCGCCGCGCAACTGTTCACGCGCGGCGGCCAGAGGGGACTTGCTGGCGGATGCAGGGGGGGGCGTCCGGCCCTGGTTCACTGCTGGCGCGGGCGGCAGGGGCTGCTTTTCCGGCGTTCGCAATGCAAACCACCACACAGCGCCGCCAACCAGCAGCAGAAGCAGCAGCGCGCCGGCCAGCAGACCGCCTGTGCCGATCTTTTTTTTACGCCTCTCTTCAGGCAACTCCAGGGGGGAGGCCGCTACGGAAGGCATATCCGGTTCCGGGGGCATTTCTTCTTCCGCCGCTGGTTCAGGCTCTGTCACGCTTTCCACAGGCTTTTCAGCTTGTTTTTGGGGGGGCGCATAGCCGCCGACGCCCTGACCGCCGCTGATATGCGAATAGACAAGATCCCGCGGAACCAGCACGCAGACGCCGACGCCGGGCAGGCTGAGGCGGTAGGCGTCCAGAGTGTCCATTTCGTCCACCACAGCCGGCCCCACGGCCAGGCGCAGGCTGCCGCCGTCATTGTCCCAGGCGTCAGGCGTGAGCGCTTTTTCACTTTCCTGCCAGCCGCCGCTGGAAAGGATTTTGCCGTCCGAACCCCGCCGGAGCACAAAAACAGGATCAATGACTGTGCCGGCGTCATGGATTTCGATAATGCCGTAACCGGGCCCGCGGGAGGGGTCTGCTGTGATGGTGGCGCGCATACTATTCCTTGAAAGCCCGCAGGATGTCGCGCAGGCGGTTGTTTTGTTCCGGATTGACGGTCTGGCTGCCGTCAAAATCCACATTGGCGCTCACGCTGTAGGCCAGGGCCCGCAGCCAGTCCGTATACCAGAGGCGGTCATAGGGTGATTCTTCCTCCGCTATAGGCGGTTCACCCGTGACCAGCGGGGGCGGATTGAACAGGCTGACGCTTTTGCCGCCGAACAGGATTGTACGCGCCGCCTGGTCCTTGACGCGGGGGTCGAAACCCAGCCAGTCCACAAAGGCATTGACCGCGTCAGCCGCCAGGCTGACCTGCTTCCAGATCAGACGCTCACGGGCCATATTGCTGTAGGCTGAACCGCGCCGCAATTGGTCCTCCAGATTTTCGCGCAGCTTGCAGCGCGCGGCGGCGGTGATCAGCTCATGGCAGAACTGGTCCAGCTCCTTGGCGGGCAGGCCGAAATAGTTGCGGGCTTCCGCATCTCCGGCCAGATCGCGCAAACGCCCGATCCAGTGCTCAAGCGCCAGACCGGCGAAAACGGCGGCTGTGTCGCGGGCGCGGTGTTCCTCTCCGCTTTCGGGCATGCCGGGAGCGGCCTGACTGTCGCCGAAGATATCACCCAGAATGTCATCGGCGGAAACCCGCGTTCCCACCACAGGCGCGGGCGCAGGCGGCGCGTCGGCCTGATTCTGGTTCTGCCCGGCGCGGGAGCAGAGCTCGTAGAGATCGAAGTCGTTCACTTGCAGACAGCGCAGAAATTCTCCGAAGAGCTGTTTTTCAGCCAGGCGGGCGAGCCGGGCCACCAGCGCGCGGGCAAGCTGCTCCTGCTGGCGGCGCTGTTCCTCGCGGTCATCGCTCTTGTAAAAGGGCGTGAGTCTGGTCAGTGCCTGTTCGCGTTTTTCGTCCAGGCTCACTGTGATCTGGCGGCGTTTCAGCTCGGGATTGCAGAGCGGGCGCAGCTTTTCACGCAGCAGGGCCACGCCGCCGTCGTTGAGAGCCATAGCCGCCTGCCAGACGATTTCAGGTTCGGCGACGTGGCGTTGCACCAGCGGCGATTGCAAAAATGCCTGGCGCACTTCTTCCACATAGGCAGTCTGCTCCGGCCGGATGCCGCTTTCCCTGTCGCCGTCAAAGCTGAAAATGGCCTCACTGCGGAAATTGGGGTTGCGCAGCAGAAAGACATTGCGAAAAGGATGACTGCCGTCCCAGTTTTCCGGCCAGTCGTGCTGCTTGCCGAAAAAGTCCAGCAAGGAGGACTGGAGGCGGGTGGTCCAGCGTGTTTCCACAGAGGGCGTGCCCTTTTTCTTCTCAAACTCCATATCCATCTTGGTCAGCACAAAAAAGAGCGCCGGGGCCTTGCCCGCGCGGTGGGTCGGGTTCTCGCCGTGGGTGGAGCGAATCCAGTCATGCACGGCGCGCGGCAGATCCTGCACTTCCTGATTGCCGGGGCCGATGCAGAGCAGCATGCTGGTAAGTTCTTTTTCCTCGCAGTAACGCTCGAACAGATAGGCCACCTTGCCGCGCAGAAAAAGGTTTTCCAGTGTGCCGGGGCGTTCCAGTTCCTGGCTGAGGTTTTCGAGTTTCAGACGTGAACGGTAGCCGGGAAAATCCAGCAGATCGGTGTGATCAAAGAAGTCGTCCGGCTTCTCGCGCATGTAGACGGTGATTTCGGCGGTCAGGGCCGTGATCACGGCGCGCGGCAGCGCCGCCTTGCGTCCCCCGGCTCCGAGAATGGGCAGCATGTCCGCGGAGGGCTCGCTGAGGCCCCGCAGCAGGGCCACGTCAATAATGCTGGTCGCGCGCGGGATCAGGGCCTCGATGGGGCAGGCCGCCTCGGCCGGGTGGCCCAGGTCGCGCAACGCGCCGCAGAGTTGCAGGTAAAGGGCTTGAAATTGCGGCACATTGTTCCAGATCAGGCCCAGCAGTCGGGCCCTGCCTTCCAGGTCCAGACGCGGAGCCAGTTCCGCGGCCCGCAGCCAGTAGCCCTTGTGCAGCATCTGTACGCGCGGTCGGGAACTGAACTTTTCAGTAATGTATTCCCGTATGTCGTCAATGTCGTCGCCGCTCAGGGCGTCCCCGGCCGGGGCAGTGGGGGAGGCGATGGCCTCCAGAGCGTCCAGAGCCGCCGTCATGGCCTCAGGCTGGGGGGCTTCCCTATGGTCACAGTCGGCATAATAGGTATTGGCCAGCACACGAACCACATCGGTTTCAGAGAGCAGGCGCAGGCGGATGGGAAAGCCTGCGGGCAGCCCCTGGGGCGGGGTGGTGGTAAAACGGGTCACCAGCCCTGTGGATTCCTTGCCGCCTTCAGGATTGATCTGGGTGATGAAATCATAGCTCGTGTTGCCGAAATCCGCGGACAGGGAACCATTGGCGTCGCGGGCCAAAGCCGAGATAAGATAGGATTTGCCGGACTGGCTGGGTCCGAAGACGCCAACGCACATCTTGCGCCGCGCGGCCTGTTCGCATTTGTGAAAGAAACGGGCAGCCTGGCGCATATCTTTTTGCAGGGCCGCGCATTCACTGCCCACAAGTTCGCAATTGTCCTGAAGCCAGTCCTCGGCCTGGCGGGATTGCTCGGTCAAATGCCGGCAAAGCCGGGCCAGATCAGTATCCTGCTGCATAGCCATCCTCAATGTAGCGCATTCAACACTCCGCGTTTCGCGGCAAGGATTCAGGGACAGCGCCTAGCCGGCGTCGGTCACAATACCGGTATCCAGCCAGTAGCCTTCGTCCAGTTTCAGGGTTTGCAGACGTATTTCCAGGTCGCGGCGGTCCACGCTGCGGCCCTGGCTGTCCGTAATGGCGTCAATGCTGAATTCGCCTTCGCTGCGGCGTTCCTTTTCCTCATCCGCACGCGGGGCGTCGTCCCAGACGTCCTCCACGCGCAGGCGCACTTCCACAGTATAGGGCAGGCGACCAGAAGCGCGGGCGCGGGCCTCCTCGTCCGTAAAGGTCAGCAAGTGGTAGCGTGTGGTGGGCCAGCGCTCGGCGTCCAACTGGCGATAGCCGATGGACAGCGGACCGCTGAAGGCCACCTGGCGGCTCTGCTCCGTGCCTTCCTTGCTTTCCACGTCCACGCTGAACCAGATTTTGGGGCGTCTGAGCTGGCTGTTGATATCCATCTCGCCGATATAGCGCGCTGTGGAGGTGAGGCGCAGCGCGCCGGAATCAAAGGAGAATCCTTCCAGATGCCCGTCGGCCAGGGCGCAGAGAATGGCCCCTACCACCACTGTGGTCTTGGGGTCGGTGATCCTGCCCAGAGCGTCGGCAAAGGGATACCAGCCGCCCACATGGTACTGGCGCATGGGGATGATCCGGTCGGGCGGCACGGGCAGCTTGGCCAGCACAGACGCGATGACGCCCTGCCAGGCGCTGGGGCGGCCCGTAAGCAACAGCACATCGCTGTCATACAGATGCGTCATTTCGCAGAGGGCGGAGAGGGTGGGACCCAGCGTGGCCCGGATGGTCGCGTCCACGGCGCGCGGGCGCACCTGGATGGGCACATTCAGGATGTCAAAGTCCTGGATGAAGGGCGCCGCGCGGCGCACCAGGGCTGTCACGGCGCGCAAAATGGCGGCCTGCGGGCGGGGGGCGCGCACTGAAGGTCTGAAAGCGGTCGGCGTGCTGTCGTCGTCCAGTGCCGGAACAGTATGTTCTTGCGCCAGGGCAAGGGGATCAGGCTCGAAAAAATCACCCAGAACACAGCTATAGCCCGCATCCCGCATATCCGGATTCTCGCAGACGGCCAGCAGGCCCAGAGCCACGGGCACGGCGATCTGGCGCGCCAGACGCACCCGGGTGTTGCGTTCCTCCTGGGACATGCCGATGGCGTCGCGTCCGAACAACTGCCCCAGCAGGCCGCGCGGTTCGCGCAAGCCCTGCCTGGCCAGAGCATCGCCAATGGCCGGAATCACATGATTGGCCACCACTTCGCGCAAGACTTCATCGCCGGCGATGTTGAATCCGTCGCGAAACTCAGTGTGCGGCACAATGCGGGCTGTATCTCCCTCGCCGCTGGCCAGCTCATAGGTGGTGATGGAAAGGTCCGTGGTGCCGCCGCCTATGTCGATGGAAGCCACCCGCACACAGGGATGATTGCCGCAGGAGGCGCGTGGCTTGCCCATCAGACGAAAGAGGTGGTGGGCGTCGCCGTGCTGTTTGACGGCCAGTTCATTATAAAGCAGGACCAGTTGCGAGCAACTGGCTTCGTCCCAGTCGCAGCGCACCTGCGGACTGAGACGGTAATCTCCGCCCTGGCCCTTGTTCTGCTGCCGGGGCAGGTACCACTGGCCCCAGCCCAGCGCGTCCCAGATTACACGCACGGCCCAGAGTACCCAGCGCCGGAAAATACGCTTTTCCGCCACAGGCATGGCCGTGGGCACGGTAAATATCAGTCGCCGCAGCCGCCGGGGCAGATTGGGCAACTCCCGCCGGAGGCGAGTGGCCGGGGAATTGATGGTCACCAGCGCCTGGGTCAGAATTTCGCCCATCATGAAGAGCATCAGGGACGAGCGGGTAAACAGGGATTCAAAAATGGGTTCGGCCTGCTGTTTTTGCAGGGCCGGACTCTTTTTGAACAGCGGATCATCAAAGCAGGCCAGGGGCGTGCCCTGGGGATTGAGCTGCCGGGCGAAGAGCCCCCGGCTGACCATGGGTTCAGCGTTGCCGCCGGTATTGTAGCGCCAGCTCTGCTGCCAGGGGCGCTCATCCCACAGGTAGCGCTTGGGGCTGGACATGCCCGTGGCGCCTTCGGCGCAGACGGCCTGCGTGGCCAGCCGCGCGGCTTCGGGCCCGATGCGCACGGCCGAGGGCCAGGCGAAGGCCGGGCTTTGGCGACCAGAGCGGCGGGAAAGGGCGTCATTGCCGAAAACCGCATCCACAAATTCGACACGGGTTTCAAAGGGTTCGGCATAAACCCGGTCGGGCCGGCTGAGGTCGCGCAGTTCCAGCAGATAACTGTCATTGAGGTTGGTGACGCGCTGGGGCAATGTTTCAACCAGAATGCCCGTGGTTCGGGAATTGCCGATATCCAGAATCAGGTCCACATCCACAGGAGTGTCGCGGTCGGGATTGATGACCTGAGCGGCCAGATCGTCAAGCGCCAGGCGTACCGCCTCCAGCCAGGCAAGATAGCTGGCCAGGTGTTCCAGCACATAGGGGCTTTCTTCCTGCCAGGAGCCGCGCCCGTGGTGTCTGGCCTGCCGCCAGGCGCTGTAGATGCCGGAAAGCCATTCGTCCACCCATGCGGCGTTGAGAAACCAGGAGTTGTCGCGCACCTGGTGGGCCAGCATGAAGTGCCCGTGGGCCGCCACATCCTGCGGTGAAAGAGCGTGATATTGTTCGCCCTCTGCGGGGCGGGGCTCCACATTGGCGTCAAAGGCCAGAACAACATGCAACTGGCCCGGCTGCCGCTCTGACCGCATGACCCTGGCCCGCGCCCAGTTGGAGGGGCCGCATTCAAAACGTCTGCCGCCATCGGGCCACAGGTTGTCCAGAGTGCGCAAAAAGGGGACGGGCAGCCAGTGTCCTTCCCAGACATCCAGAGCGCGGCGGGCGTCCATGTCATAGTCATAGTCGCAGGGCTGGCCGGTCAACTGGTCCACAAAGCCATTTTCCGTTTCCACCAGGCAGCGCAGGTAGTGGGTATAGCGTCCCTGGGCCTCCCCCTCCTGTTTTTTTTCCTCACGAAAATAGCGGCGCAGGCGACGGATGGCCTCCTCAGAGAGGGAAAAATCCAGAAACTGCGGGCAGCCGCCGGGGATGATGCTGACCGGCGAAAGATAACGGGGAATGGCGTCCATGCTTATTTCCTTCTGAAGCGGGCGTCCCACTTGTGGCGGGAGCCGCCCAGCTCATTGCCTTTGCACTGGGTACTGCGTTCGCTGCCCGTGCACTCCACCTTCTGGGGCACATAGGTGCCGCCGCGCGGGCAGCGGGCGGGATTGGAATCAAAAAGCAGGCGGTTGCCCTGAAAGCGCGCGCTGGCCGAACCGCTGCAAACCTGGCCGTTGCGCTCGCGAACGAAACGGCGGCCCTTGCCGTTCTTGTCAAAGCAGTATTCGGCGATGATCGGTTCTTTGGAGGGATGCGAGTACAGACCCGTCTCACTGGTCCAGCAGCCTTCCAAGAAGGTCAGATCATTTTTTTTGGCAGCGTCGCCGGGGATGTTCAGATCCTCGTTTTTCCGGGGTGCGGGTCTGGGCTGCTCCACTTTTGGCTTTTCCGGCCTGGGTTTTTCAACCCTGGGCTTTTCCGGCTCCGGCGGCGTTTCCCCCAGAAAGGGTTCCACCACTTCCGGTTCCTTGGCTGGTTCTTTGAGCGGCTGATCAGGTTCCCTGGCCGGCGGCGGGGTCTCCGGCTTGCACAGGGCCGCGCGTTCCATCAGTTGTCGTCTGAGGCGGGCCAACTCGTCATCCAGTTGGGCGGCACGGCTTTTTTCGGCATTCAGTGCCGCGTCGTCCGACCTGAAGCAGGCGGACGGCAGAGGTGAGGGCAGCATGCCCAGAGACGCCAGCAGCAGCCAGAGCAGCAACAGCAGCAGAAGCAGGGGCAGCAGCCAGGGCAGACAGCCGGTGCGGGCCGGAGGCGGCGGAGGAACAGGGGCGGCCACAGGCGCGGGGGGCGGCGGCGCTGCTCCCAGACGCGAAAGATCCTGGGGTTGCGCGCCCACCGTGCCGGGCGCAAAGCCCCAGTTGATCAGCACGGGTCTGCCGTCAAGGGACCAGAGGTCGTCGTCATGGGGATGCTGCAAGGCCAGTTGCAGCAAAAATCCTGAAAGAGCCTGCCGGGCCTGGGCGTCAGCGGTCAGGGAGCGGGAAAGCGCCAGAATGTCCCGGGCCAGACCGCCAGCTTTGGCTCGCAGGGCCTGCGCTTCGGCTTCGGGCAATTCCCTGAGGGGTCGCGCTTCGCTGTGCCCCTCGGCATACCAGTCCACATTGCGGCCTTCCGCGTCATGTTGCGGCTCTGCCAGCAGGGCCGCGTGCTCCGGCCCCAGTTTTTGCAGCAAAATGGCCCGTATCTGGACGTAGCAGTCCGTGGCGAAAATGCCCTGACTGGCCAGGGCCCGCATCTGGCCGCGCAGGCTGACGGCAATCCGCACGCTCATGACTTGCCTCCCCTGGCGGGCTGAACCGCCGGAGTCTGGGCGGCCGGGACAGCCTGCCCGAACGGAATGCCCACGGAGCGCAGATAGTCGGCCAGACTGGCGCTGACAATGGCCAGGCTGGACTGGCGGTAGGATTCGTCATCCAGCTTGATGAAAGTATTGATGCCCACCACATCGCCCTTGTCATTGACCAGCGGCCCGCCGCTGTTGCCCTGGGATACTGTGGCCGTATGCACGATGATCGGCGGCGTGCGTTGCAGAATCACGCTCACCGCGCCGTCGGTATAGACCACTTCCGGCGCGGCGCTGGCGCTGCCCTGAAGCATGGCCGCGAATTTGGGGTCGTCAGTCGTGACCGCGCCGGGGAACCCCCAGGCGCTGACCCGTTCGGTGCGCTTGACGCCGGCGGCCAGCCTGAGCGGCGTGATGGGCGGCGCGTCCCGCACCCGCAGGACGGCGAAGTCCCGCCCGCCGGACCGGGTTGTGTGCAGAACCGTGGCGGCCAGCGGCCCTCCGGTGGCCTTGTTGACCACAGTGGCCTGGCTGGCGTCGCCCACCACATGAGCGTTGGTGACGATATAGCCCGGCGCCGCAAAAAAGCCCGATCCCATGGAAATACCTTCTTTTCTCTGGGCCAGAATCAGCACGGTTGCCTGTTCCAGAAGCTCGGCCACGCTGGCCGGCGGGGCCGTGGCCGCGCGTTGCGGAGAAAGAGGAGTCTGGACGGCTGGCGCTTCCGCCGCATCAGCGGGGGACAGGGCGGGAGTTTCGGGCAGCACCGGCCAGAGCGCGCCGTCAGGCGGGGGTATTGTGTCCAGTTCCCGCTGGATGTCGCAAGGCTGCTTTTCCAGCAACAGGCGCAAGCGTTGCAGAAAAGCCTCACGCGCCTGGTTGTTTTGCCGTGCTTCGGCCGTCTGACGTTCAAGAGCGGCGCGACGTGATTCCGCCGCCTGCCATTCCTTCCAGAGCAGCCAGCCCGCCAGCAGGAGCAGGCCGATGAAGAGCGGCAGGGCCCAGAACCAGGGATTTTGATACCAGGGAACCGCCACTGGCGGCGAGTGCGGTGCGACGCTTCCTGCGCCAGAGGGGGAACCGGGAGTGTTTTTTTCGCCGTCTGTCATGCGCAAGCTCCGCTTTCACAGGCCCGGAGGGGGCAGAACGCGGCCCGCGCCGCAAACGGAAAGCAACGCGGGGCGGGCGCGCGGTTCAGAGCATTCAGATCAAAAGATTGTCCACAGTCTGCTGATAGGCATTCAGACGCGAATCCACATCCTGGCGGGTGCTTTCCAGCTCCTCGCGAGAGGTTTTCCACTGTTCGGCCTGTGCCGTGATCGTGCTCCGGCTTGAGGTTGGGGCCGGCCTGGCGGCGGCGCGTCTGTTTTTTGGGGTTGCCGGGGCACGCCTGGCGGAAGCCGGCTGGGCGGCGGCGTACTGCTCGGCCAGAGCCTGCTGGTATTCGCTGTCCTTCTGAGCCATGGTCGTGGCCGTGCTGTTCAGAATGAAGGATGTTTCCTCCAGGCCGCTGCGGATTTCATTGTACCGATTCTGGAAATCCAGGCGGGAGATCTGCCCTGCCTTGAACTGGTTGGCCGCCAGTTGAAACTGTTCGTCATAGCATTTGGCCGCCACTCTGGCCGCGGCTGTGGCCCGGTTCATGCTGGCCGCTTCGGAACCCAACTGGCGCGAATAGGCCTGCAGGTAGGCGGCGTCACGATCCCGCGCCTGGGACTTGCCGTAGATATTGCCGGCCACAGCGCCGGAGACGCCCCCCACGGCCGCGCCGGCCAGCGCGCCTTCCACCTTGCCGGTGGCAAGACCGCCGATCAGCGCGCCGAGCAGGGCGCCGCCCGCAGCGCCCACGGCCGTGCCGGCGCCGGCGCTGTTTTCGTCCTGCCGCAGTTGGGCCACAGGCTGATAACACTGCGGGTAGTGATTGACCCTGGTTTTCTGCGCGCCATATTTGCTGGCGCAGCCGCCGGACAGCAGGCTGACCGCCAGAAGCAGCGCCAGGCCCGGAAGAAAAATACGATGCCGCATGGAACTGCCTCCTCGGATGCGGTTGCGAAATGCCCGTATACTTTTTTCATTTTAGAGCAAAGCGATGGCAAACGGCAAGCGGCAATCCGCCGCCGGACAGCGTTGTCCTGTTCCAGGGCCGCGGGTGGCGTGCGTCAGACGGAGCGCCCGGATTTGCGTTTAGCGTTTCCATGCGCTACAAGAAGAAGAGTTTCCAGTGGTTTTATGCCCGCGGCGCACGGCGGACGCATCAGGTGCGTTCTGTCCGTCTGACGGGCCAACCTGTTCAAGGAGTATCCCCAGATGAAAAAATTTTTCAGCCTTATGCTGGCCGGAGCCTTGGTTCTGGCCGCGGCGACGGCTTTTGCCGACGCTAAACGTCTCACTCTGGCCACCGGCGGCACCTCCGGAGTTTACTTCCCCCTGGGCGGCGCCATTGGCCAGGTACTCAGCGCCAAAAGCAACGGCGCGCTGTCCATCACCGCCCAGGCCACGGGCGCTTCCGGCGAAAACATGCGTCTGGTGGAAGCCGGAGATGTGGATTTTGCCATTGTGCAGAACGATGTGGCCGACGCGGCCTTCAACGGCAAGGCCCCCTTCCGCTCCAAGCTGGAGAATGTGCGCGCCATCGCCCGCCTGTATCCCGAATACCTGCATGTGGTGGCCAGCAAGGACAGCGGCGTGACCAAACTGGAGGATTTCAAGGGCAAGAAGGTTTCCGTGGGCGCGCGCGGCAGCGGCAATGAAGTGAACTGCCGTCAGCTCTTCGGCTTCTACGGCCTGGATTACAAGAATCTTGAACCCATCTTCCTGCCGTACGGCGAAACCGCTGATCAGTTCAAGGATCGCCAGTTGGACGGCTTTGTATTCACCATCGGAACGCCGAACCCCGCCATTCAGGATATCACCACGGCGCAGGAAGTGGTTTTTGTGCCCCTGGACGGCGCCAAAGCCGATGAAATTGTGGCAAAGTTCCCCTATCTGGTGAAGGACGCCATCCCGGCCAAAACCTACAAGGGTCAGGAAAAGGACGTGCCCACACTTTCAGTGCAGGCCATTCTGGTGGCCAACAAGAATATGCCCGACGACGTGGCCTATGCCCTGACCAAGACCCTGTTTGAAAATCTTGATGACGTGGCCAAAGCGCACAACAAGGGGGCGGAAATTTCGCTCCAGCACGCTGTCGACGGCGTGACTATTCCCTTCCATCCCGGTGCGGCCAAATACCTCAAGGAAAAAGGCGCGTTGAAATAATGTATGGTGGGCGGGGGAACACTTCCCCGCCCTGTTTCGTTTCAGGCCGTATGGTTCGGGGCGGGGCAGGCTCCGCCCGGCGCGGCCTGCGGGCGGAAGTGGGCATGCGGAAAAATTTCATGTATATGCCGGCGGTTTTGCTGTGTTTCTGCACATTGGTCTGGGCGGGCGCGGCGCGCGCTGCTTCTCCCCAAGCGCCGGACGACCGGCTGGTGCTGAAAAATGCTGACGGCGCGGAGCTGTTTTCTTGTCTGGCCCCTGATGGCCTGGCCTTTGGCATTCGATATATCCATTCCGTGGCCCAGAGTCCGGTGGAAGACTGGTTTCGCGTCAGTCAGGGCATGATTTTTCTGGAAAAAACGATTTATCAGGATTTCGGGGCGGGCCTGCCGCACAATCCCGGACCGGGGCAGACCATGTCCACCGGTGATGGGCGCATTGTGATCAGCGGTTATCATAAGGCGCTGCCTTCTTTTGATGTGCGTGTGGGGCGCTTCGCGCGGCATACGCTGCTTGTGCCGCGCGAGGGCGCGGCGGACGGGGAAACGGCGCGGGAAGGCGCGTGTGAAATTCCCCTGGTCACGCTGGCGCCGCCGGGCAGCGCCGTCACCTTTACGCTGGCGTCGCGTGTCCGCGGGGATGAGGCGGCCCGTTGAGCGGGCGGAGCAAAGCGCGCCGCTCCTATGACAACGTTTAGTTTTGAGGCAGGTAGGGATGAGCCACAAAGAGCGGATGAAAATTATTGAACAGGAGGGGGCCGGCGGTTTTGCCCTGGAAAAGGTGGAAAAGCTGGATTCCTCGACGGTGGAAAAGGTGCAGGGCGCCGTTGATGTTTCAGAAATAGTGGCCAAGTACGATAAGGAATCGTCCTACCGATCATTCAAGGGCTGGCTGGACATTTTCATCCGTTTCATCTGCATAGCCTTTTCGGGCTTTCATCTTTTTACGGCGGCCACAGGCGCATATCCGCCGCAAATCCAGCGGGCCGTGCATCTGGGCTTTGTGCTGGTGCTGGTGTATCTGCTTTATCCGGCGCATGCCACGGGCAGCAAGCACAGGCTGGCCTGGTACGACGTGCTGCTGGCCGCCGCCGGAGCGGCTGTCTGCGGGTATATTATCTGGAATTACGACGTCATCGTGCTGGATGCCGGGCCGCCCACTGAAATGGATTTCTTCTTCGGTTGCGCCGCCATTCTGCTGGTGCTGGAGGCGACGCGCCGCATCGTGGGCCTGCCCATTACCCTGGTGGCTGTCTGTTTTCTGCTTTATGCAAAATTCGGCAACCTGATTCCGGGCATGATGGGACACCCCGGCTTTTCGCTTCAGCGCATCGTGGGGCATATGTATCTGACAACGGAAGGCCTGTTCGGAATGCCGCTGGGCGTTTCGGCCTCCTTTGTTTTTCTGTTCATTCTGTTCGGCGCGTTTTTGCACAGCACGGGACTGGGCAAGTTTTTCATTGACCTTGCCCTGGCCGCTGCCGGCCGCTTTGTGGGCGGCCCGGCCAAGGTGGCCGTGCTGGCCAGCGGCTTTTTCGGCACCATTTCCGGTTCTTCCGTGGCCAATACCGTATCCACAGGCACATTTACCATCCCGCTGATGAAAAGCGTGGGCTACCGGGGAGCTTTTGCCGGCGCGGTGGAAGCCGCCTCGTCCACGGGCGGCCAGATCATGCCCCCCATCATGGGCGCGGCCGCCTTCATCATGGCGCAGTTTCTGGGCGTGGGCTATGTGGAAATCGCCAAGGCCGCGCTGATTCCGGCCCTGCTGTATTACCTGGCCGTGGGCTTCATGGTTCATATGGAAGCCAAGCGGCTGGGGCTCAAGGGCATTCCCAGGGAACGTCTGCCGCGCACCTGGTTTGTGCTGCGCCAGGGCGGTTATCTGCTCCTGCCCATTTTTGTGCTCATTTATCTGCTTATTCAGGGCTATACGCCGCTCAAGTCCGCCTATTACTGCATTCTGGCCACGGTCATAATTTCGCTGGTGGCCAACAACTGGAAGGCCTGGGCCGGAGCCAGCTCCAGCGGCATGACCGTCGGGCATGCGCTTGCCCAATGTAATCGTTTGGCCTTTAAGGATATTCTTCAAGCCATGGAAAACGGTGGTCGCCTGGCCTTGGGCGTCGCCGCAGCCTGCGCCTGCACCGGCTTTGTTATCGGCGTCGTAACCCTGACCGGCGTGGGGCTCAAGCTGGCCAACGCCATCCTGACCCTCTCCGCCGGCAGCTTTGCCCTGACACTGTTTTTTACCATGCTTGCGTCCATCGTGCTGGGCATGGGGCTGCCAACCACGGCCAAATATATCGTGCTGGCCACCATTGCGGCCCCGGCTATCCAGACCTTCGGCGTGCCCATGCTGGCCGCTCATCTTTTCATCATGTACTTCGGCATCCTGGCTGACCTGACTCCGCCGGTGGCCCTGGCCGCCTATGCGGCGGCGGGCATTGCCAGGTCGGAGCCCAATGCCACGGGTTTTATGGCCGTCAAGCTGGCCCTGGCGGGTTTTCTGATTCCCTATATATTCTGCTACAATCCGGGCCTGCTGATGATCGGGGCCAGCAACCTTGAGATCGTGTTCATTGTCTGCACCGCGGCCGTGGGCATCATCTCGCTTTCTTTCGCCAGCGTGGGGTACTGGTTGCGCAACCTTTTCCTCTGGGAGCGTCTGCTGCTGGTGGGTGCGGCCATTACCCTGATTACGCCCGGACTGGTGACGGACATCATTGGCCTCAGCCTGATGGCGGCGGTCTGTATACTGCAGAAAGTATTCAAGGAGGGGCCAGGGCTCAGACGGCAGTAAGCTGCGTTGCGCTGCCGTTTTTTGGTAAAACTGCCGTGATGACTCTGAAAAGGGCGGGGCGCATCAGCGTCCCGCCCTTTTGTATGCAAGAAGCCCCCGGTCGGGGAGCTTGCTGCCCGTTTTTATGCCATGAAGATCAGTTGGCGGTCTTGGGCCAGAAAGAGGAAGTTCTGCGACCTTTCGTGTCCAGAGCCCAGCCCAGCAGCCAGCCCGCCAGAGAGAAAGCGAAGCCGACAAAAAAAGGCGGAATCAGCGCGGCCTGCTCCCAGAGCAGGGGCGTGACGGCGAAAGTCTTGTGTGCCAGCAGATACCAGAGCATGCAGCTTGCAAAGCCAGCACAGCAGCTTGTCCACGCGGCCAGGGAACTGCGCTGGCCAAAACGCACAAGCGCCACATAGGCCACCAGCACAGTTGCCCCCACTATGCTCCAGCTTGTGGTGCAGAGCAGGGCAATAAGCTGTCCCTTGATCTGGGCGCAACCGCCGGAGAGCAGCACGCAGAAGACGATGCCCAGCAGCCACATGGGGCGTGAAGTCTTGCGCCCCGGCAGATCCTCGGCAATGGCCGAGACAGCGATATGGAAAATGGCCGTGGCTGTGGACAGAGAGGCAGACACAATGGCCAGAACAAAGATTTGCAGGCCTACATTGGGCAGCAGCATTTTGACCAGCGTGGGCATCACGTCGTCCGGCGACGCCACTTCCGGCAGGATCAAGCGAGAAAGCGACGCTACAAAGTAAGCGCCGCCCACCAGCACAGTGAGCACCAGCATGGCCAGAGGGGTGATCCGGTTGACCTGCTTGGCCGAGTTCAGGGCAAAATGGCGCTGAATCATTTGCGGCTGGGCCCATACCGCAATGGAGGTCACTACGACCAGAGAAATGATGAACCAGCCCTGTTCGCCGCTGGAGAGCGCAAGGAAGCCTTCGTTGGCCTTGGCCGTAGGCGCCAGCGCGGCCAGATCGGCAATGCCCTGGATGGGCCCGCCCACTCTGCTGAATACGGCCCAGACCAGCATACATATGCCCACCAGCATGACGAAGCCCTGCATGGCCTCGGTGTAGAGCACGCCGCGCAGGCCGCCCACAAACACGGCAAAGCCCACCAGCAGGGTCACCAGCCAGATCAGCGACCAGACCGGCAGAGGAAGAATCTGCGCCAGCAGCAAAGCCGCGCCCTTGACCACCGCCGAAGCATAGACCCCCAGAAATACCGCAAAGAGCAGGGCCAGGGCCTTGCCGAGAAGGGGGCTTTTATGCCCCTTGGCCAGCAACTGTGCAGGCGTGCGGGCCTGAAGGTTGCGCTGACAGCGCCGGGTGGGCCAGGCCAGAAAACGATAGACGATCCAGGTTCCCAGCCAGACATTGCCGGCTGCCACCAGAAGCATTTGCAGCCCGTAGACATAAGCCAGACCGCCGAAGCCCACCAGGGCCACGGCTGAAATATAGGTTGCAACGTAGGCGAAAGCCTGGATGCTGAAACTCACACGGCCCGTGCTCAGGACGTCATGCCCCTGCCCCTTGCGGGCCAGCCAGACAAAAACGGCAATGTAGGCAACCCAGATCAGAGCGTCGAGCAGCATGGTCAGCTCCGGCGACGAGCCTGACGGCCCAGGGAGATCAGTGACAGCAGCAACGCCCCGCCCAGGGACAATATGGCTATGCGCACGGCTGTGTCGGCCAGCAAGAGAGTGGAGAAAATATCCATAGGGCCTCCTTCAGGCATAAAAAAACCGCCGATCCCTGTGATCGGCGGCATATGGCGTTAGCACATGCGGTCAACGACGACACAACCGAACCTGGGTTAGTGGCTGACTCTGGCGACATCATATCGAAAAAAAAGGAAAATCAGGGTTGCGTTCATGAGCCACTCATAACTGCCGTCGGTCGGGCTGTCAATGCCTGATGGCCGCGAAACACTCAGGCCTTGATGGCGCGGGCCACAAAATCCAGCACATCGCTGTACAGCGTGGGCAGGGCATAGGGGGTCAGCACCCGGGTACGGTTGGCCCCGACCATCAGCGAAATAAGTATCTGTGCCGTGGCCTTGTTGTCCACCTTGGCCAGGCTGCCGTCACTGACCCCGCGCGCAATGAGTGTTTCCAGCAACTGATGAACCTGCGCAAACATGGAATCCATCAGGTCGCGGTCTGTCTTGGTTTTCATGTCACTGTACGGAGAGCAGCGTACCAGCACCAGCCAGTTGGAATCCTTGTCAATGGAGAAATCAAGATATGCCTTGCAGTAGCGCATCACCGCATCAAAGCCGGAATCGGCGTCTGCGGTGGCTTCACGCAGCTTGATCAGAAAGTGTTCCAGCACATCCAGACCCGAGGCCAGAAAGAGTTTCTCCTTGTTGCCATAGTGATGGGTCAGGAGCCCCAGCGCTACGCCGGCCCGGTCGGAAATCTTTTTGAACGTGGTTTCCACATAACCGCATTCGCCGAAAAGTTCTTTGGCCGCCTGGAGCAAGGCTTCTTTTTTGGTCTTCGTCATAATTCTTTTTACTGGCGCCGGAAAAAGACCGGGCTGGAGTATATGGATAAGGCGAACCTGCCTTACCGCCGGGGAAAGGGCAGAGTCAATAAAGGAACGGATTTCAGCCTTTCCTGGGACGCCGGAAGGCGTTCTGGGCGTAGTCTCCCAGGCGTTCCAGGCGTCTGTCCACCAGGTCATACAGACTGCCGGTGGTGAAGCCGCCGTTCTTGTGCCGCCGTCCGGCGGGCAGACCGGTAAGCAGGCTCAGGGCCTCCTCAATGCAGCGCACAGGGTAAATGGCAAACTGTTTTTTTTCCACTGCCGCCAGCACATCCGGCGCCAGCATCAGGTGATCCACATTGTCGCGGGGAATGATGACGCCTTGCGAGCCAGTGAGCCCGTGCCGGGCGCAGACCTTGTAAAAGCCTTCAATCTTGCGGGTCACGCCGCCCACGGCCATGATCTGACCGGAATGGCTCACCGCGCCGGTAAAGGCCAGATCCAGGCGCACCGGCACATCCGCCAGGGCCGAAAGCAGGGCCGCCAGCTCCGCGCCCGAGGCTGAATCGCCTTCAATGCCGGCGTAGCTCTGCTCAAAATAGAGCGAACCGGAGAGCACCAGGGGTTTTTTGCGCGCAAACAGATCCGTGAGATAGCTTTTCAGGATCATCATGGCCTTGGTGTGAATGGGACCGCCCAGTTCCGCTTCGCGTTCCAGGTCGATGATGCCTTCATGACCCACGCCCACAGTGCAGGAAATGCGGTGCGGCAGACCGAACTCGAAATTTCCGTGCCAGGTGACGGAAAGGCCGTTCACCTGTCCCACGGCGGAACCGGAGGTGCGCACCTTGATCATCTCGCGGTCGTATTCCTCCATGAAGATTTCTTCCACCAGATTGGCGCGGTAAGTGCGCGCGGCATAGGCTTCTTCCAGAATGGCGGCGCTGAGCAGCGGCAATTGGCGCATTTCGGCCAGGGCCGCGGCTTCGAGCATCAGTTCGCGCAGCAAGGGAAACTTGAGCGAAAGACGGCGCTGGTCCTCGCAGAGATGCGACCCAAGGTCCACAAGCCAGGCCAGGGCCGTGCGGTCAAAGGGACACAGCCCGTTTTCGTCAATGATTCTGGCGATATGGCTCAGATAGATGCGTATGTTCTCAGCGGTGCGCTCCGCCACATCGGCCATATGGGCCTTGATGCGGAAAAGCTTGGCAAAGCGGTCATCGTTGACCAGCAGCGTTTCGTACAGTTCTTCACCGCCGATCAGAACCACCTTGAGATCCAGGGCCAAGGGTTCGGGCGTGATGCCCTTGGTGCGGATGGCCGTATCCGGAGTGTCGCCCACGTCTTCGATGCGCGCCTGGTTGGAGCGCAGGGCTCGCAGCAGACCTTCCCAGGCAGTGGAATGCTGAAGCAGGTCTTCAATGTGCAGCACCAGAAAACCGCCATTGGCCTTATGCAGGCTGCCGGCCTTGATCAGGGTGAAATCCGTGACCAGCGCGCCCATTTCCGATTCGCGCTCCACGCAGCCCAGCAGATTGACCGCTGTGGGGTGGTCTTCCACTATAATGGGCGCGCCGTTCAGCCCGCTGTTGTCCACCAGCAGATTGACCTCGTAGCGGTAAAAAATATTTTCCGTGGGCTGAGGGGGGTGCCCGTCGGCGGCGGGCGCGCCCTGCATGCCGCCGTCGCGCGGCAGGAAGGACTCCGTGTTTTTCAGGATATCCTCGCGCAGTGCCGTGAAATATTCGGGCAGGCCCGGCACGGGGCAGGCCTTCAGGATGCGCTGCCGCGCCGGAGTGAGCAGGGCGTCCAGCACCTGGCCCATGGCCTGGCGCTCCAGATCGCGCTCGTCATCATGGAAGGATTCCTCGGCCTTGTTCAACTGGCGCATGAAGCCCGCCATGGACTGCACCAGACTGTCGCCGCGCCGCTTGAGGTTGAGGCGCACCGTATTATCCAGGCGTTCAAATTCCTCTTCACTCAGGCGTTTGCCTTCCACCAGCGGGTAAAGCGTCAGGCCGCCGTTTTCATCCATGTCCAGATTGAAGCCCTTGTCCACGGCCACGGAATTCATCTTGTGCAAGAGGCCCATGCGGATGTTATGAAACTGATCCACAAGCCTGGCTCGCTGCTTCACATAGGCGGCGGCCTCAAAGCGCCGGGCCAGCTCCTTGCCGATGTTCTCCAGAGTTTCCTTCAGGGCCTGCTTGAACCTTTTGCCCTGACCGGCGGGCAGGGCCAGCAGGCTCGGGCGGTCCGGGTCGGCGAAGTTCTGCACATAGACCAGATCCGGCGGTGTGGCGGCTTTGCGCGCCTGTGGCCGCAGATAGGACAGAAGCATGTAGCTGCGACCAAGATCCGCCTCGCCGGAGAGATAGACGTTGTAGCCGGCCGCGCGAATGTGCAGGGCCAGATTCAGAGCCTGCATGGCCCGTGGCTGAAAGGGATTCCTGCGACCGTTGCCGTTGCGCGGCAGGGGGATCGCCCGGCTGTCTTCCCAGGGAATACGGGCCGGATCAAAGGTGGCGTGCAGCCGGGATGTGTCCAGCGGTGCGATACTTGGCATAACTATTTGAATTTTTACTGTTGTTGATAAATTTTTGCCAGAATGGAACGACCGCCCCTGTCCAGCAGTTCATGGGCCAGCTCCTGGCCCAGAACGCGGGCATCCACGGCGTTGCCGGTCTTTACGCCGCGCAGAACCTGGCTGCCGTCCGCCTCTGCCACCAGGCCCTCAAGGCGGATATTTTCCTCATCCACAAGGCGCGCGTGCCCGGCAATGGGCGCCTGACAGCCGCCCTCCAGCCCGGCCAGAAAGCCGCGCTCGGCATCCACGCAGACGCGGGCGGCGCGGTCTTCCAGGCTGGCCAGCAGGACGAGCAGATCATAATTGTCCTCGCGGCATTCAATGCCCAGCGCGCCCTGCCCCACGGCGGGCAGAAAGCGTTCCGGGGCCAGAGGCGTCATGCGGGGGGCGCTGAGCCCCAGTCTGTTGAGCCCGGCTGAGGCCAGGATGATGGCGTCATAGTCGCCATCCTGCAATTTGCGCAGTCTTGTGTCCACATTGCCGCGCAGGCTGGAAATGCGAAGATCAGGCCGCAGGGCCAGCAGCTGGGCCTGACGCCGCAGGCTGCTGGTGCCCACATGCGCGCCTTGCGGCAGGGAATCCACATCGGCGTGCGCACAGGAAAGGAAGCAGTCGGTGCACGTCTCGCGCGGCGGCACACAGCCCAGAATCAGCCCCTGGGGCAGGGTCATGGGCACATCCTTGATGCTGTGCACGGCCAGATCCGCCCGCCCGTCCAGCAGGGCCTCTTCAATTTCCTTAACAAACAGACCTTTGCCGCCCACCCTGGACAGGGGCACGTCCAGAATGATGTCGCCCCTGGTCTTGATGACGTTGAGCGAAACCGTGAGATCAGGGGCCAGAGCTTCCAGGCGGCTTTTGATGTGCTCGGCCTGCCAGAGAGCCAGACGGCTGCCGCGAGTGGCAATGACAAGATGCTTGCGCATGGCTTCCTTTGTTCTGTGGAAAGTGGCAACAAGTCCGCGTCCGGCCTGTGCGACCAGGGAGGCGGTCAGCGGCCTGCCGGGGAATGATGGTGGACGCTAGCGCCCGCAACTGGCGCAATTGCCGCCGGAACAGCCGGCGCACCCGCCTCCGCCGGAGGACGGCGCGGCATATTCGCCGCCCTCGCCGCCCGTGCAGTGAGCGCAACGGGACATGAGCTTGTGCGTCTCGCGCGAGCCGCAATAGGGGCAGACGGGCGCGGCGTCGTCAAAAACCAGCTCTTCAAATTCATGGGCGCATTTTTTACAGATGTACTCGTAAATTGGCATGGTCAATCCTTGTGTTCCGGGTCAGATTGCAGATACGGCGTGAGCGCCGTAACATTTTCAAACAGATAGTAATCAGTGAGCTGACAGAAAAGATGCCCGGCGGCGCCATGCAGCTCCTGAACGAGCGGGGTATGCCCGGAGGGCGCTTCCAGCAGGATATGGCAGAGCGCGGCCATCTCGCCGCCGCCCTGGCCCGTGAAGCCCACGGTGAACAGACCTGCCGACCGGGCGGCGCGCAGGGCCGCCAGCACGTTGGCGCTGTTGCCGGAAGTGGAAATGCCCAGCAGCAGATCGCCTTTGCGCCCCAGCGCTTCCACCTGACGGGCGAAAACCTGGCTGAAGTTCAGGTCATTGCTGATGGCGGTCAGGGCTGAAGTATCCGTACTCAGGGCAATGGCCGGCAAGGCCGGGCGATCCATGAGAAAACGGTTCACGAATTCGGCGGCCAGATGTTGCGCGTCGGCGGCGCTGCCGCCGTTGCCGCAGAGCAGAATCTTGCCTCCCCCGGCCAGGCAGAGGGCGGCGCGCAGGGCGGCGTCACGCAGGCGGGAAGCCTGCGCGCGAAAAAATTCCTCACGCAGACGCGCGCCGTCCCGTGCATGCCGGGCTATGATCTCCAGGGCAGAGTCTTTCATGCTGTTTGACCTTAATGAAGGCGGGCGAACGCCGTTCTGATTCGGAATGCCCATACTTATGCCAAAGCGGCGCGCCTGACAAGCGGCCCGGCCTGCGGGCTTGCGGTCACGGCCCTGATAACGTAACCTGCCGTTCATGCAAAACAGAGTCTGTCGACATGTGCTTCTGGTCTGCAAGGCCCATCATGAACGCGCCCGGGAGCTCGGTTGCGAGATCCTGCAATGGCTGCGCATACACGGGCATATGGCGACGCTGATCGAGGCCGGAAAGGATGAGGCGGCCTATGATGAAGAACTTGATTTCGTGATCGTGCTCGGCGGCGACGGCACCATGCTGGGGGTGGCCCGCCGCCTGGTAGGACGTGCAGTGCCCCTGTTCGGCATCAATTTCGGCCGGGTGGGCTTTTTGACCGACGCGCAGCCCGATCATTGGGAGGAGCGCCTCAAAGTCTGCCTCAGGGATGACCCGCCCTTGCGCGCCTGCCTGGCCCTGCGCTGGAAGCTCACGCGCGACGGCAGGCTGGAAGCCGGCGGCGCCGCTGTCAACGATGTTGTCTTGAGCCGGGGTTCGCTTTCACGCCTGGTCTGCGTCCACATTACTGTGGATGGGCAGCGCATGGGGCTTTTGCGCAGCGACGGTCTTATTCTTTCCACGCCGGTGGGCAGCTCGGGCTACAGCGTTTCAGCCGGTGGGCCCCTGCTCCATCCAGGCATGAATGCCGTGGCCATGACGCCCATCTGTCCTTTTCTGAATACTATTTCTCCCATGGTTTTTCCGGGCGCGACGGTTTGCCAGCTGCGCATCGAACCCGGGTCCACTGACTGCTACATCACTGTGGACGGGCAGGAAGGGCAGCAACTGGAGATAGGCGATCTGGTGGAAGTCACCGGCGTGCCCGCGGCGGTGCGCTTCATGGGGGATGAAATTTCCTTTTTTGAGCGCCTGCGCACGCGCGGCTTTGTGCTTGAGCGGGCTTCCGGCGCGGATGCAGAGTAAGCCATGCAGGAATGCCAAGTACCCTCACGCGTGTGTGACATCCGCCTGGGCGGGGATGTGCGCTTCGACGCCTGGCTGTACAGCATGCTGATGGACAATAACCTGGCCTACCGGATGAATCCGGACATCATTGCCAGTCCGGAACAGCTGGCCTTCATGGTGCAGCTGGACGATGATCAGGTTTATCTGCCCTGTTCCGACGCCACTTTCGCCATGCTGCGCGTGGTCGGCCGGTCCCCAAGACTGCAGGCGCAGTACAACCGCGCCTGGCGCATTATCATGCGGCTGATCCGCTCCATGGTGCGGGATCGCGCGGAGCGCTGCCGCATACTGCATTTCTGCCGCTATCGTTTTTCACAGTATGTGGCTCAGGGCACGCTGATTCCGTCGCGTCTGGTCAAGCGGATGACCGATCTGGTGCTGGCGCAGAGTTTCAGCCTGGGCGACCCCTGGCGCGAACGCCGTCGCGCCTCCACCCTGCGTCAGCAGGAAATGCTGGAACTGCCCCTGATCCGGGAGAATCTGCAAGCCATGCCGGACTGTGAGCTGCCCCGGGACATGCGCGGCGCGCGGCGTCTGCTCGACAGTCTGGAACTGGCCCGCTTTTTCTGCCTGTCGGCTATGGCCAAAGACTGGCAGGAGCGGTTGCCCTCGGGCCCGGAAATCCGCCAGGCCATGCGCCAGGCCGAGCAGGCGGCCGCGCCCTTGCGCGAATATTTTCAGGATTCCCTGCACCCTTCCACCATACTTTTTCTCTGTGACGCCGATGGGGGCATTCTTTTTGATCTGGCCATGCTGCACAGTCTTATCCGCATGGGGCACAAAGTCATTTGCGCGGTGAAGGCCGGCTTTTATTTCTTTGCGCCCACTCTGGACGACATGGAAAGCGATCCCGTGCTGGAAGGCTGGCTGCGCGGCGGTATTGTTCTGCGTGAAGCGCGGATTGGCAAGAATGACCTGCTGCGGCATTTGCGCGAGCATCGCATGGTGGTCATTGATGACGGCACGCGCGAACGCCTGAACCTCTACCGGGTTTCCGTGACCTTTTCCCGCGCCTGGAAAGAGGCCGATGTGGTGTTGTGCAAGGGCTGGCGCGCGGCGGATATCTTTTTGGGCTCCAGCCATCAGTTCACGCGCGATATTGTCTGCTACTGGCACAGCGAAAGCGGTTTTCGTATAGAACTGCGCCGGCATGCGCCGGAGGCGCGCAAGTTCTGCGAAGAAGCCATCGCCGCTCAGGCCGACGCCATCATCAAAAAAATGCGTGAGGCCCACAGGCAGGGCCGTTCCGTCATGTTTTACAGTTGCGTCATCGGCAGTATCCCCGGTCAGACAGGCGTCGCCATATCGCTGGCGCGGACCTTTGTGGACAATCTGCGAAAAAAAATGGATAATATCCTGATTATCAATCCGGCGGAGCATTTTGTGGAGGGCATGGACGGGGACGACCTGATGTTCATGTGGGAAAGGGTGCAACGCAGTGGCCTTATTGACGTGTGGCGCTTCCAGACGGTGGAGGATATTGAGGAAAGCTTTGCCCTGCTGGGGCGCAGGGTGCCGCCGGCCTGGTCCGGCAAGGATTCCACCTATTCCACGGGCTGCACCAAGGAAATGCGCATTGCTCTGGATATGCAGTGCAGAAACCGCGAAATGCAGATCATCGGGCCTGAGCCGCGGCTCTTTTTCCGCCGGGGCGAATACGGGGTGGGCAAATATTTTGACGCCAGCATCAGTCGCCGCACGGAGCGCTGAGCGCGGCGGCAGCGAAAACAGGGCGGGCTTGCGCCGCCGCAGGGAGTGGATTGAGATCATGGCCGCCTATGAAGCCGTTATCGGCCTGGAAGTGCATGTGCAACTGGCAACGGCCTCCAAGCTGTTCTGTTCCTGTTCCACCAGATTCGGCCAGCCGCCGAACACCAATGTGTGCGAAATCTGCGCGGGCATGCCCGGCGCGTTGCCTGTGCCCAACCGCCAGGCTGTGCATTATGCCGCCCTGGTGGGTCTGGCCACCAATTGCGCCATCAATCGCCGCTCCATTTTTGCCCGCAAAAACTATTTTTATCCAGACCTGCCCTCAGGCTACCAGATTTCCCAGTTCGACCTGCCCATCTGCGAGCGCGGTCATCTGGATATCGAGGCGGATGGAGTAAGCAAGCGTATCGGCATCACCCGCATTCACATGGAAAACGACGCGGGAAAGAACATTCACGCCCAGGGCGAAAACGTCAGCTATGTGGATCTGAACCGCGCCGGCACGCCCCTGGTGGAGATTGTTTCCGAACCGGACATGCGCTCCGCCGCCGAAGCTGTGGCCTATCTCAAGGCCTTGTACGGCATTGTAACCTACCTGGGCGTCTGCGACGGCAATATGGAGGAGGGCAGTTTTCGTTGTGACGCCAACGTTTCCCTCCGGCCCGTGGGCGCGACGACCTTCGGCACGCGTACCGAACTCAAGAATCTCAATTCCTTCCGCAATGTCCAGAGAGCCATTGAATTTGAGATCGCCCGTCAGCAGGACGTGCTGGATGACGGCGACGCTGTGGTGCAGGAAACGCGCCTCTATGACGCGGTGAAGAACAGCACCGCTTCCATGCGCAGCAAGGAAGAGGCGCACGATTACCGTTACTTTCCAGACCCGGATCTGCTGCCTGTGGAGATCAGCGCGGACGAGCTGGAAAGCTGGCGGGCCGAACTGCCGGAATTGCCCCGCCCCCGCGCCCGTCGCTTCATGGAGCTCACCGGCCTGCCCGAAGCGGAAGTGGAAGTTCTGGTGCAGAGCCGCGCGCTGGCCGACTTTTTTGAGACAGCCGCGCAAAAGGCCGACCCCCGCAAGGTGGCCAATTATATGTTGGGTCCGCTGCTGCGCGAATGCAACGCGCGCGGCCTTGCTACAGAAGATCCCTCCCAATGGGCCATGAAGCCCGAGGCCCTGGCGGAATTGGCGCGTATTGTGGATCAGGGGCTGATCAGCGCCAAAATCGCCAACGATATTTTCGGTGAGCTGTTCAGCACCGGGGCCATGCCCGAAGCCTATGTGAAAGAAAAAGGCCTGGGCCAGATTTCAGACTCTTCCGCTCTGGAAGCCGCCGTGGATGCGGTGATTGCCGCCAATCCTGCGGAGGTGGAGGCCTACAGGGGCGGCAAGACCAAGCTGCTCAGCTTTTTTGTGGGCCAGGTCATGCGCGCCACCAGGGGCAAAGCCAATCCTGCCCTGGTCAATGAATTGCTGGGCAGGAAACTGTAAGGTCTGGTTTTACAAGGTTCTGGCACCTACTTTTGCGAGTGGACGCCGCAATTTTTCGCCCGCGCCGAATGAGCGGAAAAACCACGCTTTTTCCGCGAAATGACGGCGGCGAACAGATTGAAAATTTACATTTTCAATCGAAAAATGCTTATGGATATGAACGCTGAACGCAATATGTTTTCACTGTTGGCCGAGATAAATAAATAATTCACGAACATATTTGAGACCAGGAAGCCGAAGTCAGGGCTTTGGATCAACTCAGCCTGTTGCATAGCCGCCTTAAGGCGGCCCGAATATTCAGCCGCTTTGAGCGAATCACAATTCAGGCGCCCGGCTTTGCCGGGGGGCATGACACATCAGGTACGGCTTTGGCCTCTGGCGGAGTCGGGAATTTTACGGTAAAGACCTTGGCATGCCCCGTACTTTGTGCTAAAGAGTACAAAGCGGTGCATGTGGGGCCGCATCATAACATAAAAGAACCTATCGGAAGGAGAAAATGTCATGTCCGCATTAGTTCTTGGTCACATGAATCCTGATACCGACAGCATTGTCGCCGCCATTGCCGCCGCAGACCTGTACAGCAAGCGCGGTTTTGACGTTACCCCGGCCGCCCAGGGCGCGCCCACCCCTGAAACCGAATTTGTGCTGAAAAAGTTCGGTCTCACCGCGCCTCAGGTCGTCAGCGACGTGGCCGGAAAAAAGCTGTATCTGGTGGACTACTCCGATCTGGCTCAGGCCCCTCAGGGCATGGATTCCGCCACGGTGCTGGGCATCGTTGACCATCACAAGCTGGGCGACGTGACGACCTCCTCGCCGCTGGAAGCCTGGATCTGGCCGGTGGGCTGCACTGGCACCGTGATCAAGAATATGTATGATTTCTATGGTGTGGAAATTCCCCAGAATATTGCCGGCGGCCTGCTCTGCGCCATTCTTTCCGACACGGTCATCTTCAAATCCCCCACCTGTACCGAAGCTGACAAGAAAGCCGTGGAAGCCCTGGCGAAAATCGCCGGTGTGAGTGACGTGATGGCTCTGGGCATGGAAATGTTCAAGGTCAAGAGCGCCGTGGAAGGCGCTTCCATGCATGATCTGGTCTTCCGCGACTACAAAGATTTCGACATGAACGGCAACAAGGTGGGCATCGGTCAGCTGGAAGTGGTGGATCTTTCCATTCTGGACGCGGTCAAGGCCGGTCTGCAGGATGAAATCGCCAAGGTGAAAGGCGAAGGCCGCCACAGTGTGTTCCTGCTGCTCACGGACATCATGAAGGAAGGTTCGGAAATGCTGATCGTTTCCGACGACCCCGGTGTGGTGGAAAAAGCCTTTGGCGTGAAGGCCGAAGGCAGCTCTGTATGGTTGCCCGGCGTCATGAGCCGCAAAAAGCAGGTTGTGCCCAACTTTGAAAAAGCCTTCAAATAAACTGTCCTTCTGTTGAAAACGCAAAAACCCCGGTACGACCGGGGTTTTTGCGTTCTGATGCTGGAAGTCCGGGCAAGGACTCAGGATTTTTGCCTGGCGCAGCCGCACAGCCCAATAAACGCCAGTGCCTGCCCTGTGGCCAGGGTCAGGTCGCTGTCCACCGCGGCCGCGGCCAGCACAAGGCCGACGCCCGCCGTCAGCCACAGACGGCGATGCAGAAAAAGCGCCGCCGCCTGCAACAGCAGGCCCCCCAGAAAAAGCGTGGGAAAGAGCCAGAGCGGCAGCGGATCGGTCAGCAGAATCGTTGCCGCGCGGCTGATTTCCTCCCGTGCCGGCCCGGCGGACTGAGCCGCGTCCTGCACGGTATGCGCCATGCGCGTTATGGGAGTGGCATCCATTGTGGCAGTTTACCCGCAAAATTTTGTCCGGGCAATTGTTTGCAGAGCCATTGTCAGATGGAGGGGAATGCCTATATCTTGGCAATACGCATATTTTCAGCAGGAGCACCTGATGAGCACCTTGACACCCCGTGAGATTGTGGCGGAACTGGATAAATTTGTGGTGGGGCAGGAGCAGGCCAAGCGCATGGTGGCCGTGGCCGTGCGCAACCGCTGGCGGCGACAGCACCTTGCGCCGGAACTGCGTGACGAAGTGGCTCCCAAAAATATTATCATGATGGGGCCCACCGGCGTGGGCAAAACAGAAATCGCCCGTCGTCTGGCCAAGTTGTCCGGCGCGCCCTTCATCAAGGTGGAGGCCACCAAGTTCACGGAAGTGGGCTATGTGGGGCGCGATGTGGAATCCATGGTGCGCGATCTCATGGAAATAGGCATCACTCTGGTGCGGGAGGAAGAAAACGCCCGTGTGCGCAAGGCCGCCGAGGCCGCGGCCGAGTCTCGCCTGATGGATTTGCTGTTGCCCAGCTCCTTTGGTCAGGAAGAGCGTAACTCCACGCGCGAAAAGCTGCTTCAGCAGTTTCGTCTTGGTTTTCTTGACCAGCGGGAAGTGGAAATGGAAGTGACCGAGCAGGGCGGCCAGAGCATCGACATTTTTGCCATTCCAGGCATGGAGCAGATGGGCGGGCAGGTCAGGGACATGTTCAGCAAGGCCTTTCCGCCGCGCCGCACCCGCCGCAAGATGAAAATCCGTGACGCCTTCACTGTGCTGGTGCAGGAGGAGTCGGGCAAACTGGTGGATCAGGAGGCCCTCAATGAGCGGGCCAAGGAACGGGTGGAGCAGAGCGGCATCATCTTTATTGACGAGATTGACAAGGTTGCCAGCAGTTCGCAGAACCGCACCTCGGATATTTCACGCGAAGGCGTGCAGCGGGATCTGCTGCCCATTGTGGAAGGCAGCTCGGTGAATACCAAGTACGGCATGGTGCGTACAGACCACATTCTGTTTATTGCCGCGGGCGCGTTTCACTTCAGCAAGCCCTCGGATATGATTCCTGAATTGCAGGGCCGCTTTCCCTTGCGGGTGGAACTGCAGCCCCTGGGCAAGGAGGAATTTCTGCGTATCCTTACCGAGCCGGACAATGCCCTGACCAAACAGTATGAAGCGCTGCTGGGCACGGAGCAGATTCGTTTGAGCTTCACCAGAGACGGCCTGGAGGAAGTGGCGGCTTTTGCCGAGGATACCAATTCCCGCACTGAAAACATCGGCGCGCGTCGTCTGTATACCATCATGGAAAAGATTCTGGCTGACATTTCCTTTGATGCGCCGGACATGCCCGGCGCGCAGATCGTCGTCAACAGGGAGTATGTCTGCGAGCATTTGCAGGATGTACGCAATGATCAGGATCTGAGTCAGTATATTTTGTAGCGGCTGTCAGCTCCGCCGCCAGCGGAGCATTTTCAAAGTGAAACTGTTCTGAAAAACAGGATGCAGATTCATCATGTCGCGTGGCAATTTCATGGCGCAAGAGTCTGTTTCGGAACTGGCGGGGTCTGGATTTGGCATCGGCAAACACCTGGTGCATGGCGCTGCATGCGCTCTTGTCTTCAGGGCAGCCAAGCACGGGAAAAGAAAAAAGGGTTTGCGGCATGAACCGCAAACCCGTCTTTTCATTGGTGGGCCATCAGGGACTCGAACCCCGAACCAACTGATTAAGAGTCAGCTGCTCTACCAATTGAGCTAATGACCCGTGGCGTGAAAAAGGATTTACGCGCATGCGTCCCCTTTGTCAAACACTTTTGGCGGATTTTTGAAAAAATCGGCTGCCGATTTTTCATAATAAACTGATATATAAAGACATCAAGATGTTATGTAAAAAAATCAGATTGATCTGCATGCTGTGCCTGCTTGTCATGGCGGGGGGCTTTCCCCTGTTCGCCGTTGGGGCCTGGGCTGAGGATGTGCCTGTGCGGCTTGAGTTCGCCCGTGACGGCGATACTATCGTGGCGGCTGTACGCCTGCATATCCCCGCGAACTATCATGCCTACGCGCATGAGGCGGGGGGGGCCGGTCGTCCCACAGTGCTGGATTTTGCCCTGGAGGGGGGACAGATGCTGCCGGTCTGGTATCCCGCCGGAGCCATGCAACGGGATTTTTATGACCCGGAGGCCACGGTATTTGTCTACGAGGGCGAGGTGCCGCTGTTCACGGCCTTGCCGGGGCAGGCGGCGGGCAAACCCTTTACCGCGGCTCTCAGCCTGCTGCTGTGTTCCAGCCGCAATTGTCTGCCTGTCAATCAGAGCTTTACCGGCGTGGTGCCGGAAGCGCCTCCGCCGGTGGAACAAGCCCCCTGGATGGAGCAGTGGCGCGCGCTGCAACGAACGCAGCCCGCGCTGGCCGACATGCAGGACTCCCCCGCGGCCTCTCCTCTCGCGTCCTCCGGGGAGCAGGGTGGGCTGGGTCTGCCCTTGGGCGTGTCCGGCTCCGGCGCGCGGCTGGCCGGTCACGGGCAGAGTGGAGTTCTGCCGCCGCCGGAGGAATTTGAGGTACAACTTACTCCGCGCTATGCCGATGCGTCACTGGAAATTGCCAGTCTGGGCAAAGCGCTGCTGGTGGGCATGCTGGCCGGGCTGCTGCTGAACGTCATGCCCTGCGTGCTGCCGGTGCTGACCTTCAAGATCAGCGGCCTGCTGCTGATGGGGGGCAGCGACGACAAGGAGAAGCTCCGGCGTTTCCGTGAACACAATCTCTGTTTCGCGGGCGGCGTTATGACCCTGTTTACCGGTCTTGCCCTTGTGCTGGGTCTGGCGGACCTGATGTGGGGGCAGCTCTATCAGAATCAGGGCGTTTTGCTGGTCATGCTGCTGCTTGTTTTTCTTATGGGCCTGTCCATGCTGGGGGTGTTCACCTTGCCGGTGATCAACCTCAAGACCGGCGAGAACACAAAGAATCCCTGTTTGCAGTCCTACCTTACCGGTCTTGTTTCCACCTTTCTGGCCACGCCATGCAGCGGCCCCCTGCTGGGTGGCGTGCTGGGCTGGGCATTCACCCAGCCTCTGCTGATGCTCATGGTGGTGTTCTGGGCCGTGGGACTGGGCATGGCGCTGCCGTATGTGCTGTTCTGCATCTGGCCCCACATGACGCGGATTTTGCCCCGCCCCGGTCCCTGGATGTCTGTCTTTGAGCGCGTGGCGGGTTTCTTCTTGCTGGGCACGGCGCTCTATCTGCTTTCCATTCTGCCGGCGGAAAAGCACATGAATGTCCTCAGCGTTCTGCTGCTGGTCTCGCTGTGCGCCTGGCTCTGGGGGCGGTTCTGTGGTATCTCCGCTCCGCCGCTGCGGCGCAGGGCGGCTGGCGTCGCGGGGTGCGCGCTGTTGCTGGCGGCCATTATCTGGGTATTGCGTCCGGTGGCTCCCTTGCCGCAGTGGCGCGACTTCAGCCCGGAATATTTCACCTCCCAGCTTGGCAAGAAACCCATGTTGCTGGAATTCACCGCCGACTGGTGCCCCAACTGCAAGTTCATGGAAGCCACAGTACTTACCGATGAACGCCTGCGCGCCTGGCAGGCCCGCTATGGCATGGATATTGTGCGCGTTGATCTGAGCACGGCCAATGCCTATGCCGTGCGTCTGCTGTCGGCCCTGGGCAGTAAAAGCATTCCGTTGACGGCGCTTTTCCCGGCGGGCGACAATGCGTCCTCGCCCCTGGTGCTGCGTGATGTCTACGGCGTGCAGAGCCTGACAAAAGCCATGAATGAGGCTTTTTCGGGGGGGTAGGGGCACACGGGCAAGAAAGGCCAGGCGTGAACCGGATGGCCGTGCCGCATTTTTTTGCATTCAGACCTAGTGCGCTTTACGGAAGTGACGATAAGCCATAATATGGCTTAGAAGTCATTTCATATTTCCCATGAAATGATTTTCGACGCTCCGGGCGTGACTCCAGGCCGTGCGGCATGCTTGCGCCCTTACCGGGCCTGAGAGCGGGCGTCAGGGTGGGGACGCCGCGCTGTTCCGCTGGGTATGAACCAGCTTGACGATACTTGTGACAAGGGAGCGGATATGGATCCAAGTCGGAAAAAACAGGATGATGAACTCCTGCAACTGGTGACGTTCAGCATCGGTGAAGAGGAGTTCGGGGTAAATATCCTGAAGGTGCAGGAAATTATCCGCACCATGGAGATTGCCAAGGTTCCCCGCGCGCCGGAATTTGTGGAAGGCGTCATCAACCTGCGCGGCAAGGTGATCCCGATTATTGATCTGCGGCGTCGTTTCGGTCTTGTGCCCAAGGCTCACGATAAAAACACCCGCATCATCGTGATCGAGATCAACAATATTATTGTGGGCTTTGTGGTGGATGCCGTTTCGGAGGTTCTGCGCATACCCGCCAGCACGGTGGAACCGCCGCCGCCGGTTGTGGCCGGAGTGGATTCCGACTATATCAGCGGCGTCGGCAAATTGCAGGACAGGCTGCTGATCATGCTGGATCTGGACAAGCTGCTTTCCAGTGAGGACATGGATTTGCTGAACAACATGTAGCAATGTTTGTCGTGCGCTGTTTTTTTGCAGTGCGCTCATGATGCGGCAGGCGGGCAGACTTCGTGTTTGTCCGCCTGCCGCGCGTTGGCGCGAGCGTTTTCAGGGAATGCCTATGCGTATTGAAAAAATCACAGAGCGTAAAAAGCGCTTTCTCGACCTGCTGCTGTTGGCTGACGAGCAGGAAGACATGCTGGACCGCTACCTGGAGAGGGGCGAAATGTTCGCGTTATTTGATCCGGACTTGAAGAGCCTCTGCGTACTGACCGACGAAGGCGGGGGCGTGTGCGAACTGAAGAATCTGGCTACATATGTGGAGTATCAGGGGCAGGGCTATGCCACGCGCCTGCTGGAGCATGTTTTTCGTCACTGTCAGGGCAAATATTCAAGCATGCTGGTGGGAACAGGCGAGAATCCGCGAACACTGGCATTTTATGAACGACAGGGCTTTGTTTTTTCCCATTGCTTGAAAAATTTTTTCACGGAGAATTACCGTGAACCTATCGTGGAAGCCGGTGTGCGACTGACAGACATGATTTGTCTGAAAAAAAGCCTGCGTGGCGAATAGGGCTTGCATCCGGGCCGATGTTCATTCTCCCGGCTCCGGCGCGCGCAGCTTGCGGCAGGAGCGCAGGCGCAATTCCTGCACAATGACCTTTTCATAATCCGGGGCAAAGGAGAGATCTGTCTGAAATTCCGTGCAGAGCAGGCTCTCAATTTGTTGCGTTTCTTCCCATATCTCCAGCAGCTCGTCGTCCGCCAGACTTTTTACACGTTTCACAAAGGGTTCTTCGTCGCTGAAAGGAATGAACGAGCCCATTTCACTTTTTCCTCTTCATCCATGCCTGTACGCGAAAAATCGCGCACGGGCGTTTGCGCCAGCGCCAGGTCAGCCTATGGATATGTGCGCGAGTCCGCGAATATCTGTGCCGTTTTGAGCAGACGCAGACGGGGCCGCAGATGTTCTTCAGACCCCAGCGGCGCAAGAACAGCCAGACAGAAAAGCAGAGGCGACAGATACTGGTTACGCCAGTCAGCCACAAATGTCACGGGCGCGTCAGGGCGGCCCGGATCCGCCTCCCAGCGCAGGAGAAGAGGACGGATATCCGTGTTGCGCGGCCCTTTTTTTGTTTCCCGTGCGAGGGGAAAGGCGGACAGCGCGGCGAAATCAGCGAAGCAGCGCGCCGCGGCGGCGTTTTCCCCGTGCGTGGGCAGGCGCAGGGAAAATCTCTCGGCCTCGGCCTGCTCTGTACGGCGACTTTTGTCCACCAGATCCACACGCAGTACAGACATGCCCGGCGGCAGCAGAGGGGCCAGACGAGCCGCCACGTCACGCGGCGCAAGCACGCTGTGCAGCGTCAGGGCGAACCATTCGGCGTTGCTTTCCACACCCACTGGAAGGGCGCGGCCAAAAGAAAGCAGAGGCAGCGGATGGAAGCCCTGAGAAAAGGCCAGGGGCAGGGCCGCCCGGCGCAGCGCGCGCTCCAGCACGGCTTGCAGTTCCAGTTGACTCAGGCAGGAACTGCCGCCCGTTTTGCTGTGCCAGATGCGATACTGGGCCGCCTTGCGGGTGAGTTGCGCAGCGATGCGGGGCGGTTGGCTGGACTGGGCGCGGCAGATCAGCCGGCCCTCCTCGTCACGATGCGGCTCGTGCGCCTTCTGATCGCGCTGCGTGAAAATCAGGCGATTGCGGTGCAGGGGAATATCCGCGCTGGCCGTGCCGGCGGCGTGCGGCAGCAGTGAGGGCGCGGCCCCGGTGTCGCACGCGCCGCATTGGCGGCAGGCCCCGTAGCGGCAATCCCCGGTGCTTGTTCCGGCCAGAGCGCGCTCGCGCTCGCGCAGCAGAAAGGACTCGGACACCCCGGCTTCCAGGTGGCTCCAGGGCAGGGACGCGCCCGGCTGGCGCGCGCCTGTGCAGGCTTGCGCGCTGATGCCGCATTCTTCCAGAGCTTCCAGCCAGGGCGCGAGGTCAAAGCCTTCCATCCAGCTGCAAAAAATGGCTCCCTTGCGGTATGCCTTTTCCACCACATCGGCCATGCGGCGGTCCGCGCGGGACAAGATTCCTTCAAGATGGCTCATGTCCGGCTCATGCCAGCGGAGCTTCAGGCATTTCTGGCCCTTGAACAGCTCTCGCACCAGGCGCACCCGGCGGCTGATTTCTTCCCGGCTGATCTGGGCTTCCCACTGGAAGGGCGTGAAAGGCTTGGGCACAAAGGGCGACAGGGCCGCCGTCACCTGGAGGCGCGGGCCGCCGCGTCCGGCGGCGTCGCGCACCTTGCGGCAGAGTTCGGCTATGGCGGCCAGATCTTCGTCCGTTTCCGTGGGCAGGCCGATCATGAAGTAAAGCTTGACCTGCCGCCAGCCGTGTTCCAGCAGTTTCTGGGCGTGCAGCAGCAAATCCTCCTCGCTGACGCCCTTGTTGATGACGTCGCGCAGGCGCTGGCTGCCCGCCTCCGGGGCCAGAGTGCAGCCGGTGCGGCGCAGATCGGCCATGCGTTCAATGATCTCGTCATCAATGGAACCCACGCGCAGGGACGGCAGGGAAAGGCTGATCTGCTCGCGCGCGCAGCGGTCCAGCACGTCGTGGCAGAGGGTCTTGAGGGCGGAAAAGTCGCCGGTGCTCAGGGAAAGGAAGGAAATTTCGTCGAAGCCTGTTTCGCGCAGACAGTCATCCAGCAGGCTGGCGATAGTGGCCAGGGAGCGTTCGCGCACGGGCCGGTACACCATGCCCGCGTGGCAGAAGCGACAGCCGCGCGTGCAGCCGCGCGCGATTTCCAGGGAAAGACGGTTGTGCACCGCGCCCACGGGAACCACCTGCCGGGTGGGGTAGACCGCCGTATTCAGATCCGCCACGATGCGGCGCGCCGGGCGGGTATAGTCGGGCAGCAGCGGGACAGGCGCGCCGCCCTCCCCGGCGGAAAAAAGCGAGGGCACATACACGCCGGGAATCAGCCGGGCCTCGCGCAGCAGTTGATCACGGCTCCAGCCCTGATCCAGAGCGCGTTCCAGCAAGCGCAGCACATCGGGCAGGCTCTCCTCTCCGTCGCCCAGAATCATCAGATCCATGAAGGGCGTCAAGGGTTCGGCGCTCAGCAGCGCGCCCCCGCCGGCAATGACCAGCGGGCAGACCGTCAGATCCTGGCTGCGCCGGGCCGAGCGCAGGGGAATGCCGGCCAGATCCAGCATATAGAGCACATTGGTGTAACAAAGCTCATGGGTGATGGAAAAGGCCACGCAATGCAGGCGGGCCAGCGGCGTGTCTGATTCAAGCGTGCAGAGCGGGGCGCTGTGAGCCTTGAGAACGGCTGCGGCCTCGCGATCCGGGGCCATGACCCGTTCGGCCCACCAGCCCTCGCGGGCGTTGACAATGCCATAAAGAATTTTCTGCCCCAGGTAGGACATGCCCACTTCATAGGTATCGGGAAAAGCCAGGGCCAGACGCAGACGCGTCCGCGCGGGGTCTTTGCGGCAGGCGCCGTCCTCTATGCCGGCATAGCGGCTGGGTTTGGGCAGCAGGGGCAGAAGCTCGCGCATACTATCCTCATTCGGGCCGGGAGTATAAAAAAGGCGGCGCTCAACGCCGCCTCCAGACTGATGGCAAACCCCGCTCCACGCGGTTTGCGCCGCCAGCGGCGCACCGCCGCTGTTGAAAAACCGAGATATCCGGAACAGTTTGTTCTACTTGATCAGGCCGCTGCCGCCGGGCACGGGGCCGGACCCGAACTGCATCTTGCCCAGACCGCCCGCCACCGTGAGGTTGGTGCTGGCTTCAATGTATTTATCCTGAAGTTCCTTGGGGGTATCGGCATAGCGGTAGAGGAAGGTCTTGCCCTCCAGTGTGCCGCTGAAGTTGGGTTCAAAGGGATAACCATAGGGCAGCATCATCATCTGCACGCCCTGCTGGGTGGGAATGCTCTGGATGGCGGCCACATCGTTGAGGCAGTCTTTTTCCTGATCATATTTGCCGATGACCAGTTCGCCCGTCACCAGCTTCATCAAGCGGATATCATAAGCCATGCTTTGCTCCTCATAAGTAAGTTGCATTTAGGTAGGCATTGGGCGGGCGCATGTCAAGGGATTTTCTGTTGCCATCAGCCGCAAAACGGATACATTGCGGGCATGAACACTGTTGATTTTTCCCCCCGCGCGGCGCTTCCGCGGGAGCGCGCTGTTCTGGAAGAACGGCTGGATCATGTCTTTGCCCGCCCGGAACTGCTTGATCTGGCCCTGACCCACAGTTCCTGGGCCAATGAGTGCGGCGGCCAGCGGCACAATGAGCGGCAGGAGTTTCTGGGCGACGCGGTGCTGGAGCTCTGCGTTTCCTGGGAATTGTTCCGCCGTTTTCCCAAAGCCCGTGAAGGGGAGCTGACCAAACTGCGCGCGCGGCTGGTGAGCACCGTGAGCCTGGCCGAACGGGCGCGGCAGCTGGGCCTGGACGGCCTGCTGAAATTGGGCAGGGGGGAGGAGCGCCAGGGCGGGCGTGAGCGGGATTCAGTTCTCAGCGATGTGCTGGAGGCGGTGCTTGCCGCCGTTTACGAAGATGGAGGATTTGCCGCCGCGCAAAAGGCGGTGGCCCGCATTTTTGAACAGCATTGGCCGCAGACTGCCGGCCAGACGCAAAAAAAGGATTGCAAGACGCGCTTGCAGGAAATGGCGCAACAGTTGTTCAAGGATCGACCGGTTTATGCCCTGCTGGCAAGCCACGGGCCCGAACACGCCAAAATTTTTGAGGTTTCTCTGCATCTGCCGGACGGCAGAGAGTTCATGGCCAGCGGCACAAGCTGCAAGAAAGCCGAACAGGAAGCCGCCCGTCTGGCCTTGCTCGCGCTGGAAGCGGCAGGGAAGCATTCAAGCATGTGTCCATCATCCACACCATAGCGTGACATCTCACAGGGGAGACGCCGGGCCGGAAAGTCTGGCCTGGCCGGTCCGGGGGCACAGCCCCCGGACCTCCCGTCTTTGGTCTGCCATAGCCTATATGAAGATGACCTAACCGCCGATGAGCTGCATGGCCATCTGGGGCAGCGAGTTGGCTTGCGAGAGCATGGCCACCGCGCTCTGACTCAAAATCTGGTTCCTGACAAACTGCGTCATTTCCGTGGCCACGTCCACATCGGAAATGCGGGATTCCGCGGCCTGAAGATTTTCAGCCTGCGTGTTCAGGTTGGTGATGGTGTTTTCCAGGCGGTTCTGCACGGCGCCCAGATGCGCGCGGATCTTGTCCTTGGACACGATGGCGTTGTTCAGGGCCACCAGCGACTTCTGGGCCGCCTCCTGGGTGGAGACGGTGCCGCCGTCGCGCAGCTGCCCCGTGTCCCCGTCGATGGCCTGATTGCCCACGCCCAGGGCCGAAGCCGTGCAGTTGCCGATGGTGATGTAGTAATAGTCCTCGGCGGAATCGTTGCCGGTGCCGAAGTGGATCTTCAGCTTGCCGGTGGAGGTCATCTTGCTGCCGTCATGCACGCTGCTTGACAGGTTGCCGTCCAGCAGTTTGATGCCGTTGAAGTCCGTGGCATTGGCGATACGGGTAATTTCCGAGGCCATGGCCTGATATTCGGATTCGATCATCAGACGCTGGGTGGAGTCATATGTGCCGGTGGCGGCCTGTTCGGCCAGCTCTTTCATGCGGGTCAATTTTTCGTCGATGACGCCCAGAGCGCCGTCAGCGGTCTGAATCATGGAAATAGCGTCATTGGCGTTGCGCGCGCCCTGTTGCAGGGTGGCGATGTCCGCGCGCTGCAACTCGCGGATGGCCAGGCCGGCGGCATCGTCCGCCGCGCTGTTGACGCGCAGACCAGTGGACAGGCGTTGCGTCGAAGTAGCCAGCCTGCTGTAGTGCGCGTTCAAATGCCGGGCCGTGTTGGCGGCCATCATATTGTGGTTAATGACCAAAGACATGGAACACCTCCTGGGTGGTTGACTTGACTAAGTTGTGCCCATATTTATGCAATGCGTGTGCCAGTGTTAATTTTATAATATATTTAAATGTGTTATGTGGGATGCAAAAAGATGGGGGAAAATTTTTTCTGCCTGTTTATGTTGAATTTTTGGCGCGTTACGCCAGGGCGGCAGACTTGGCCCGCATCTCTGCCGCCGGGGCGGGGGAGTGATGCGCGCCTGCCTGGCGCGGACAGGCAATAATGGCCCGCCCGGCACAATTCGTCCCCCGCCTTGTTTCCCGGAAGGACGCAGGAAATTTTTTCTTTCGCGGCGCGCGCATACGCAAAAGCGCCGGCCATGGAGGCCGGCGCTTTGCACGGAGAAAGCCGGATTGCAGCGCTATCCCTTCGCTGTGGAACGCCCGCGCCAGGCGGGCGTTCCCTGATCCGGGCGGCAGTCTCGGACTACCGTTTCATGCTGATAACCGTTTCAAGCATGGTATCCACAGTGGTGATGCCCTTGGAGTTGGCCTGGAAACCGCGCTGGGTCGTGATCATCTGCACGAACTCACGGGTCATGTCCACGTTGGACTGCTCTATATTATACGCGGTGGTTGATCCGAAACCGGCGTCATTGGGCACGCCCTGACGCGCCTTGCCGGATTTTTTGGTTTCGGAGAAAAGATTGCCGCCTTCCCGGTACAGTCCCTGGGGGCTGTCAAAATCGCAGAGCAGCAATTGCCACAGGGCCATGGTTTCGCCATTGTCATAGGAACCATAAACGATGCCGTTTTCATCAATCTGATAGGTGCTCAGAATGCCGGCGGAATAGCCGTCCGCGTCCGAATCCTGCACCACTGACTTGCCCTGCTTGAGGAAGCTGGCGTTGGTCTCCCGGTTGGGGGACGACATAACGGCGCCCTTGGTGGAGAAATCAATAGCTGGAGGCGTGCCGGTCTGCCCCTTGGCCGTCAGATCCGCTAGGGATGTGGCGGTGGCGGGCTCCCAGCTGTTGGCAGTGTTTCTGAGGCCCAGATCAAGCTCAATGATGTAGTCTTCCGCGATGCTGTCGCCGTTGGCCGCCTTTTCAGACACGCTGTTGGCCAGAGGCTTGCCGTCGAAGTTGGCCGTGAACACGGGCAGACCATTGCTGGACATCTTGGTGGGCTGCCAGGAGGTCATATCGTTAGGATCCAGAGCGCAAGGATCGCCATCCGCCTGGTTGGCGGTGGCGCCATAGGTGTAGGCCGTCTGGTTGACCAACTGACCGCTTTCATTGAAGATCAGATGCCCTGTCATCAGCACGCCGGCTTTCTCGGTGCCGGCAAAAGAGGTTGCGTTTTCTATCAGGGGGTTGCCGTCCTTATCGTAGCCGGTAATGTTGCCTCCGAAAGTGCGGTTGTCCTCGGACGGGGGAATGGTCACCAGATATTCGTACACCGTATAGCCCGAGGGGAGACCCTTGATTTCATAGTCGTCGCTCTTCAGAGCCACCTGATCGTAATAGACGGACAAGGTGTGCTTGGTGCCGCCCTGGTCGTAGATGTCAATGTCGGATTTGCCCGTATAGGCGGTGCTGGCCAGCGGCGTGTCAGATTTTCCGTCCCACTGGCTCCACAGGGCGGCCATGGGATCTTCGGAGTTGGTGGTTCTGTCGTTGCCCGCGTCGGTGCTCAGGCCCATGGTAAAGGAAACGCTGTGGGTCTGTTTGGGCGGCAGATTCCACATGTCCAGCACAATATCCGTGGGCGTGCCGCTGCCCACATAGGAGGATTCCGCCGAAGACAGGCTGCCCAGGCTGGTGGCGCCGCGGTTGAAGGTCAGGTTTGTGGAATTGTCCACACGCCAGCCCTGCACGCGCAGACCCTGGGGGTTGATGAGCTGGCGGTCCTTGTCGAAATAGAAATCGCCGGCGCGGGTGTAATACATTTCGTCAGAGTTGGGCTTGCGCACCTTGAAGTAGCCGTTGCCGTCGATGGCCAGATCGGAACCGCTGTTGGTGCTTTCAAACGAACCCTGGGAAAAATCGCCCAGCACGGCATAGGTGTTCACGCCGGCGCCGATCTGGGTGGGCCCGCTGGCGCTGCCCGCGCCCAGATACAGATAGTCATTGAAGTCCATGCGCTGGCTCTTGAAGCCGATGGTGCTCACGTTGGCGAGATTGTTGCCCACCACGTTCATCTTGTTGCCGTGAGCGATCAGACCGGAAACGCTGGTCCACATGCTGGCTGAAAGGCCCATAACTTCCTCCGTGTGTGCTTGGAATAGCTTGTTGTACGGCGGTTGCGCCGTCGGGATAGTTTATTGGTTGTACTCAGGCGGTTGGTGACGGGGTTTGTTCCGTATTTTCACCGCCGGCAGTTTCCGTGTTTCCTTCGCCGCCTTCGCCCCCGCCGGGCGTATTCTCGTCAGGCGGCGTTTCAGCGCCGTCATCCTTGTTGACCACCTTGGGTTCGGAAACCTGGCGCACATTGGCAAGCGGCATCAACTGCCCGCCGTCCAGGCCCAGATAGACTACGCCGTTTTGATTGACCACGCCTGTCACCGTGGCGTCCACCACCTGATCGGAGATCACGGCTTCGCCGTCGGCATTGTAAGCGGCCAGCGAGACAGTATACACGCCGTCAGGGGCTACGGCGCCGGCAGTGGTCTTGCCGTCCCAGGTGAATTCGAAGGTGGGGCCGGCAGCCTTGCCGCTGATGTCTTCGGTGTAGACCGTATTGCCGTTGGCGTCCCTCACAGTCAGCACGCCCTTGGCCACGGTGTCGCCAAAAGCGTAGCGGAAGGTGCTCACCGTGGTTTCGCCGGCGCTGTTGGTGTTTTTGCCGATGCTGTTGCCGGTAACAGTCACCTGCTTGCCGATATAGGAAGTGGCGTTGATCATCTGCTGGTTGTTGGTGGCTTCGGTCAGGCCTTCCATGCTCGTGTTCAGGTTCATGAGCTGTTCCAGGCTGGAGAATGACGCCAGTTGGGCGATAAATTCCTTATCCTCCATGGGATTGAGCGGATCCTGATACTTGAACTGGGTAACAAGCAGCAGCATGAAGGATTCTTTGTCCAGATTGCTGCCCTTCTGCTTGGAAAGGGCGGCATTGAACTCGTTATTGGTCTGCTTCAGGGCTTGCGAAACGCTGGACATGGCTTACTCCGCTTTGTCTGCTCAGGCCACCACATGCAAAGACTGGGTGGCATATCTTGCCGTTTGCCCTAAAGACTGCACAGGCTGTGCCAAAATGGCAGAGTCTGAATTGTCTTTTGAATTACGCATGGTTGCAAGATTTTTGAGGCGGGCAAGTTCTTCCCGGCGGGCGTCCTGTTCCTGCCAGGAATTGTGCTGATCCAGATTTTGCCACTGGCGGCCGTCGTCGCGCTGGTTCTGAACCTGCACTTCAATCTTGTCCACCTTGATGCCCTGTTGCTCCAGATTGGCGCGTATGCTGTCCATCTGGCGGGTGACCATTTCAGCGGTTTCGCTTCTCTCGGAACGAATGCGCGCGCTCACCTCGCCGTTGCGGGCCGTAAGCGTGAGCGTAATGGCCCCCAGTTCCTGCGGGTGAAGCTGCAAATCCAGACGGCTGCCGCCGTCCCTGAGGGCGGAGAGCAGGCCGCTTTCCACCTGCCGCGCCACATGGGCGGACAAGGCCCGGTTCTGGGCGGCATTGCCCTGCGCGAACGAAGCGTCGGATATGTTCTGCTCGCCCTGAAGCATGGAATAGATGATGGAATTGGAGGTCGCGCTCTGGGGCGGCGTGGGCCGTGTTTCCACCTTGCCCAGCAATTCGCTCCAGGCCTTGCCCTTGCTTTGTCCGCCTTCTTCAGCGCCGGTGTGCGCCGATTCGGCAGCGGCGCGCGGCAGCTTGCCGCTCAGGCCGTCGTGAGTTTCAGCGTTGCCGGCCTTGTCGGCGGCGAGGTTCGACTTGGCGCGCTTTTCAAGGCCGGCGAGGTCAGTTTGCGCGTCCATGCCGCTGTCGGTCCGCTGGCCGGAATGCAAGGCGTCATTGAGGATGCCGCGGCTGTTTTCCTGCACGGTATTGTCGATCATCACGCGGCTTTGCTGAGCCTTGCGGTCTTGCAGCGCGCTGGCCGCCTTTTCCTGCTCCATGCGCTCGCGGGCCTTGCTGATGATGGGCTTGAGCGTCTGCTCCAGCGCGGCATCCAGCTTCTGGCGGTCAGCCCTGGCCAGGGTGAATTGCGCGGAGGCCGGGCCCATGAGATTGCCGAACTGTTCACTGTTGACGTGCAGGGCGCTAAAACCGCCGAAACTGTCGGACAGGCTTTGCAGGCTTTTGGGGTTCAGCCCCAGGCCCCTGCCCAGGGCAAGAGCCTCATCACGGCTGATCTCGATGCTTTCGCCGGGTTCCAGCCGGGCAAATGCGCTGGAGATCAGGGCCAGGGCTTCCTCGCCCTTGCCTTCGCCCATCTTTTGCAGCGCCGCCATGGAAAGGTCGCCCGTGGGATCAATCTTGCCCAGCAGGGCGGTGATGGTCTGCGCGTCCTCGTCGCTGATACTGGCCGCAGCGCCCTTGCCCAGCAGGCTGGCCATGACCTGGGCCAGCAGCGCGCCATCGGGCTGACCGGCCAGCACATCAAACTGTTGCAGGCTTTCCGCGGACACGCCGGCCTTGATGAGCTGTTCCCGCAGTTCCTGCAATTCCTGCTTGGTAAAGCAGACCTCATCCAGGGTATAGGTGACGCCGTCCGTGGAATTGCGGCTGTAAGGGCCTTCCACCAGCGGGCGGGACTGCCCGGAATCTTCCTGCAGGGCGCTGTTTACAGAAACGTTCTGCCCGCTTTCCACGGAACCTATGGCGTCCTGCATGGCTTGCACAAAATCGGAGGAAGCATCCGCACCGGAAGAGGCGTCCATGCTGCTCAGAAAGTTCAGACCGAAACCAGTCGGATCAGCGGGAAGAATTTGCATTGTCACACTCCTTGCGCCTGGAAGTATTCAAGGAGTGTTCCAAAAATAAAAAGTAATTAATTTCAAATGAATAAAAGATAAAACGCACGATGAAGCGGCAAGTTCTGCCGCAACAGGCGAACGCTGGGCGGCATACGGGCCGGCTTATTCCGCGGCGGAAGAGCAGAGATCGCGCAGGGTGGTCAAGCGATTCAGGGCTGTCTGCCAGCCCTGGGCAGAAAAGTCGGCATTTTGCAGGAACATGTGCGTATGCCCGGCGAAAAGGCGCAGCAGCGGCGCTTCCGCGCGCCAGAAGTCGGCGGGCATGGTTTGGCCGTGACGCCTGAAAGCGGCGGCGCAGTGCGCGCAAAGACGGGTCAGGCCCGCGTCCAGGCGCTGAGCCAGCGGTGGAAAGGCCTTTTGCAGGGCCGCAAGGCGCTGCCGAGCCAGCGGACGCAACGCGGGGTCATATAAAAATAAAAAAGCGGCCTGCCAGAAATCCTCCAGCAAAAAGCGGCAGGAAGCCGAAGCGCTGCCTTCGCGGCATTCCACCGCCTCCAGCCGGTACAAACCCAGGGCATCACGGCCCGTGCGGTAGAGGGACAGGCCGGGAAACGGGCCGGAGCGGGCTGTCGGGCGGGCGCTCCGGGGGTTTTCCAGAATGGACAGCGCCGCGCGGGCCACGGCCGCCGGAGTGAAGGCCAGCTTGCAGTGCAGTGTGGAGCGTCGGCACTGCCAGCAGCCCACGCAGCTCATGGCGGCGCGCAAAACCCACTGACCGGGCGCGACAGGGCCGGTTTCACGCGCATGTACCGGCCCCATGGAAAGATTGAGCACCGGCACGCCCAGCCAGTCGGCCAGGTGCATGGGGCCGGTATCCGGGGTAATGCAGAGATCCAGGCCGCGCAGCACGGCGGCAACTTCCCTGAGCGGCAGGCGGCCGCAAAGGTTGGCCTGCGGCAAGCGCGCCAGGCGGGCCGCCTCCTGCCCCAGAGCGCTTTCAGCCCGGCCGCCCAGAAAGATGGGCATGAACCCGGCGGCGGTCAGTCGGCGGGCCAGCCGGGCCCAGAACATGGCGTCCGGATGTTTGGCGGCTTCGCTGGCGCCCACAACCAGCCCCACGCGTCCGCTGCCCGCGGGCGCGGGCAGCATGTGCGCCGTCTGGCCGGGGCGCACCGCGGGGTCCAGATCCAGCCGGTACAAATCCGACCAGTGAAATGCATTGTGGTGATTATTCTGCGTAAGGGCTGTGCGATAGAGTTGCCAGTAGCCGTGGACGCGCAATCCGTCCGGCGAGGCCGCCGGCCCCAGCTTGAGCGGGGCTGTGGCCGCGGACAGACAGGCGGCCGCGCTGGGCCGGCCGCTCAGATTGATGACCGCCGCGTATCTGCCGCGCGCCAGGGCGGCGCAATGGGAAGGCGGAAAAAAGACCACCTCCGGCGCCAGGGGCATCAATTCCTGAAAAAACTGCGGCTCGGCCGCCACCCAGAGGGGATGGCCCGGCCAGCGTTTTTTGAGGGCCAGCAGCAGGGGAAAGGTCAGAATCAGATCCCCCATGCGCTGCAATTGCAAAACCAGCAGAGGATCTGCGCTCATGCGGACATCTTGCCCGTTGCCGGCGTTCCGTAAATGCTGCGCATTTGTTCAAGCAAAACCTGAAGCCTGTGTTCCCAGGTATGGCAGGCCAGCACGCGCCTGCGCCCGGCAGCGGCCATTTTGCGGCGTTCCAGGGGATGGGCCAGATAGTAGCGCGTCAGATCCGGAATTTCTTCCGGGTCGTGGTAGCAGGCCATTTCTTCAGGCTCGAACAGTTGTTCCATCTGCGGCCGCCAGTCCGTAAGCACAAAGGCCCCGGCGGCCGGCACGTCGAAAACGCGCTGGTTGACCGCGCCCTTCATCTGCTTGCTGGTGCAATTGAAATTGATGGCGGAATGCCCGTAGAAAGCCGGCAGTTCCGCATAATAGCTGAGGGCGTCCAGATAGCGCGGCTGGCGGGGTTCGTGCCGGAATTCAACCCGCCAGCCCCGGTCGCCCACGATCAGGGGATGGAAGGGCAGCAGGCGGCGCACGCAGCCGTTGCGGTACAAGCGGGTGGCCTGCCAGGTGATGGCCGTTTCGTAGGCCAGGCGCGCCTCATTGTCGGGCAGGGCTGCGTAGCTGGCATATACATCGGGAAAGGAGCGGCGCAGAAAATCCGCCACTGAACGCTGCTCGCTGTTCATAAAGGCCGTGGCGATCTTGCGGAAGGGCAGCAGCAATTCGCGTGGAAAGCGTCCGTTTTTCAGGCGACCGCCCACCTTGTAGAGCATGGAGTTGCCCACAAAGGAAATGTCGGCCTTCCATGCGTCCGGAGCCGCGGCGCGGCGCGGGCTGAAGCGCTCCGTGTCCGTGCCCAGAGGCAGATAAAAGACATGCTCGAAACCGGTTTGCCGCAGGCTGTCAATATTGTCCGCGTCCCAGGTGAACAGGGCCGTCCAGGGGCTGACGCAGCGCGTGTAGAGGTGGATGATCAGATGCGGATTGTCCACGAACCAGGAGGCCAGAGGCAGTTGCAGACGGGCCAGCAGCTCCATGAGCACGCCTTCCACATCCACGCCCATATGATTGAGCGTGATGCAGCAATCCGGTCGAAAAGAGAGCACCGCCTCAAGCAATTGCTGAATGAAATCCTCGCAGGCCAAAGCGTCGTTGCCGAGGGTAACGAGCTTGTAGGCAATGCCCAGTTTGCGGCAGGCTCCTTCCAGTTCGCCCATCAGAAAATATTTGCTGGTCAGCAGAAGCACGCGCGGCGCGGCATCCCTGAAGCGGGGCTGCACGGCGCGGTTCCAGAAGTCAAAGCGGGCGCTTGCGGCGAGTTTTTCGCGCAGTTCGCCGTAATAGGCCCGGTCCAGGCGCAGATAGAAGGGCAGCGGCAGGGGCAGCAGGCGCTTGCCGCCATGACGGCTTTGCCAGTGCGTCAATTCTGTGAGCGCCGTATGCGCGTCTTGCGCCTCCACCAGATGCACGCGCCGCCGGGAGGATTCAGGCAGCGCATCCAGCACCCCGGTCAGCTCCCGCAGGGCGCGCTCCTTTTCCACCACCGCGACGGGGCCGGGCTCTTCTTCAAGCAAGAGACGGAGGGCATGCCCCAGGCCCGCGCCAAGCAAAACCGGGAGCGCGTTCCTGCGCTGTTCCGGCGGAACGGCCCTGACCACAGCTTTTTCCCGCTCCGGGCCGCCGGGGCCGAGCATGGCAAAAGAGCGACCGGCCACATGCGCCAGAACATCCGCCGGCGGGTCGCCGTTGCCATGCCCCGCGGGAAAAAGCGCTTCAAAACGCGGGCCGTCGTGTGGGGTCATTGGGGGCGGGCCTTGTCGGCGGGCAGGGGCTCCACCACGATGTCATCCTGCTCAAGCCGGAAAAGAACATTTTCATAAGGCCGTTCCACAAGCATGAAGGCCCGGCCCACAGAGATTTCCACACCGGGAAAAACCTTGCCCGGCGCTATCAGGCGGCAGTTCTGCACATTTTTTTCATCCAGGCTGATCCTGGCGGCCAGTTCAACACGGCGCTGTATGGCCACATCACGCTGTTTGACAAGCCGGGCCAGCTTGCGGGTGATCTCATTGGCGTCGGGCGGCAGATGACCGGCCACGGCCTTGAGGTGGGTTATGGTCTGGGAAAGCTCGGTGATCAGCCTTTCAACCTTTTCCAGATTGCGGATAGTCAGGGTGTCATAGCCCAGATATATCTGTGTGGGAATCGCGGCCTTGTTGCCCAGTTGCTTGCCCACATACACATTGCCGTATGCGTTGATGGTGCTGCCGTATAACTGGTCAAGCACCACAAGATTGGCCCCGGCGTAGACAGTGCTGTACAGGCAGTATTTATTGACGACCATGTTGTCGCGGGCCCGGGCCTCGATTTTTTCCAGGAACTGTGTAAGCAGTTTGCCGCCGGCGTCCAGCAGGCAGTGCCGTCCCGCGCCGCCGCGCGCGCCGCCCTTCACCATCAGATCGCGTCGGGCGCGCACCAGACCGCCCTCCACAATATCCTTGATCTGGATATTGTTGGCCTGTACGGAAAAACCGGCGCGCACCGAACCGTGGACAGCCAGATCGCCGACAAAAAAGATGTTGCCGGTGTGGAAAGCGACATCCTGCCGCACATTCAGCAGGCCTTTGACCGTAATTTTGTCCTTGTAGTAAAAAACATAGCCATTGGCGTCCGACAGCAGGTAATTGGGATAGGCCGGGTCCACACGGGTATTGGGCCCGACGGGCAGTTCCGGTTTGTCGAGCACAAAACGCGGGTCCGGCTTGCCCTCCAGTTGTTCCAGAGGGATGATTTCGGCCAGAAGCTGTCCCGTGATGACATTCTGCGCATAACCGAAAGTGTAAAGCCCCTGCTTGCCGTCAGCGCTGTCGCCAGGCTTCAGATTCAGATAGTCAAAATCCGGATTGAAATAATGTCGCAAGTAGTATTGCATCATGACCTCTGGCTGAGCTGAAAAAATTGCCGCATGGCAGGCGGGCGGGGCATATGCGGACGCTATCCCGCCATGTCCGGCATATAGCCTTTAATTTCTTCCTCTCTTTCGCAGATGGGGAAAAAACCGTCTATCTCCGTATCTTTCAAGAGCTGTGCCACATGCGGCGCGGGATTGAGCAGAACCAGCCTGCGCCCCCGCCTCTGAAGCTGAAAGCAGAAGTTGATCAGAACGCCCAGTCCGGCCTTGTCCATTTGGCCCGTCTGGCTGAGATCAAGCACCACCTGGGGGACGTTGGACGTGGCCAGATAGTCCTCTACCCGCTGGTAGAACGCGACCACCTCGGGCAGCAGCACAGCGCCGGTCAGGCGGAGGATGTTGATATTATTACGAGACTCCGCTTGAAGCTCAAACATGGCCGAGCCTCCTCACAGCAAAAAGTAGTGTGGTGTTACGAAAAAAGCCTGGCAGAATCCAGCCAGATGGTCACCGGGCCCCAGTTGCAGAGGCGGACTTCCATCTCAGCTCCGAATATGCCCGAAGATACGCCGGTATGGCAAGCCCCGTCAACAAGGCGCACAAAGCGCTCAAACATCACGGACGCCCAGGCGGGATCACCGGCGTTGCTGAAGGAAGGCCGGCGGCCTTTGCGGCAATCGGCGTAAAGGGTGAATTGCGGCACAAGCAGCATGCGCCCGCCGAAGTCCTGAAGGGAACAGTGAAATTTATGGGCCGCGTCGCCCTGACCAGGAAAAATGCGCAGATCCAGCAGCTTGCGGGCCATACCCGCAAAGGCCGGGCTATGGTGAAAATCCGGCCCGTCCTCGCGCCCGAAGCCCACCAGGGCGAGCAGACCAGTGCCGATGGCGGCCACAACGCGGCCATCCACGCTGACCGAGGCCTCATGAACCCGCTGTGCCAGAATGCGCATCACATCCACTCCCGCAGTGTCGCTCAGCCCTGCTGGTCCGGTTCGACGCCGGTGGCCGGGGAGGCGTTTTTCTGCCGTGTCTGCCGGTTTTTCCGGCGGCCAGCCTTGCGCTCTTCCTCTTCGCGCAGTGCCCGGCGCAGCACCTTGCCCACGATGGTCTTGGGCAACTCCTCGCGAAACTCCACCAGGCGCGGCACCTTGTAGGCGGCCAGCTTGCTGCGGCACCAGGCGATTATATCGGCCTTGCTCAGGCTTTCGCCGGGGCCGGGCACCACATAGGCCTTGAGCACCTCTCCGCGCACATCGTCGTTGATGCCCACAGTGACGGCCTCCACGATTTTGGGATGCTCCAGCAGCACCTCATCCACTTCGCGCGGGTAAACATTGTAGCCGCCTACAAGAACCATGTCTTTTTTGCGATCCACAATATAAAAATAGCCGTCCTCGTCCATGGTGGCCAGATCGCCGGTATACAGCCAGCCGTTGCGCAGGGCGCTGGCCGTCTCGTCAGGCCGCCGCCAGTAGCCTTCCATTACCTGTGGTCCCTGGATGACCAGTTCTCCCATCTTGCCGGGGGGCAGGGTCAGGGAGCCGCCTTCCATGTCCACAATGCGGGCATTGGTGCCGGGCAGGGGCATGCCTATGGAATTTTCCTTCTGGCCCTGGCGGCCCAGGGGATTGATGTGCGTGATGGGCGAGGCTTCAGTAAGGCCGTATCCTTCCAGAATGGCCGCGCCCGTGACCTCCTGGAAGCGGCGGAAAATTTCGCGCGGCAGCGGCGCCGATCCGGAGACGCAGATCTTGATGCTTTTCAGGTCATAACGCGCCAGGTCCTTCTGCTGCAAAAGCGAGATATAGACGGAAGGAGCGCCCGGAAAGACCGTGGCTTTGTGACGGGTGATCACGCGCAGTACATCCTGCGGCACATAGCGCGGCAAAGGCAGGGTGGTGGCGGCCAGAGCCATGGGGATGATCAGGCCTGTGGTCAGACCGTACACATGAAAGAAGGGCAGCAGAGAAATAAAGGTGTGGTGCGTTTCGGCCGTGACGTTGATGATGTCCAGCACCTGCCGGCAGTTGGTGCCCAGATTGGCGTGGGTCAGAATAACGCCCTTGGGCTGGCCGGTGGTGCCGCCGGTATACTGAAGCATGACCGGGGCATGCGACGGCTCCGCAATGGGTTCCGTATGGCGTTGCGCGCCCTTGCAGAATGTTTTCCACTCAAAAATATGTTTGTTGTCGTAGGGAATGGCGGGTCTGGATTGCCGGGACTGCTTGAAGCGGTACAGCCAGTTCAGGGGAAAGGAAAGGCCGTCGCCCGCGTTGGTGATAATAAAGTTGCGCAGGGGCAGGCGGTCGCGCAACGCGGCCACACGCGGCCAGAGCAGATCAAGCAGGATCATGTGCTCCGCGCCGGAATCATGCATGTTTTCCAGCAGCTCTTTTTCCATGTAGAGCGGATTGGTCATCACCACCACGGCCCCGGCCTTGATGACGCCCCAGAAGGCGATGACGGTCTGGGGCAGGTTGGGCAGCATGACAGCCACGCGGTGGCCCGGCTCCACCCCCATGCGCCTCAACGCCCCGGCAAAGAACTCCGCCCGATCGCGCAGGCCCTTGTATGTGATGCGGGTGTTCTGGAAAATCAAGGCGTTACGGTTCGGATAGGCTTCGGCAGCCATGTCCAGCATGGTGTAAAGGGGTTTCTCCCAGATCTCCGCGGTACGGGGCACAAAATCGTCATAATGGGCGAACCAGGGCCGGTATAACTCAGTGTTCATGGCGCATCCTTATGAAGATCAAAGATACGGAGAAGGGGCGGAAAAGGAAAAGGACGGCCCGGCGCCGGTCAGAGCGCTGACCACCGCATAGGCCTTGATGCCTTCGGCCCGGCCGGTAAAGCCCAGGCCCTCTTCGGTGGTGGCTTTGAAGTTGACATGCTTTTTGTCCAGCCCCAGCAAGCGGGCCACATTTTTGCGTATTTCCTCATGAAAAGGCGACAGGCGCGGCTTCTGGGCCACAATGGTCAGATCGACATGGCAAAGCGTGACCCCGGCGTCGCGCAGCATCTCCAGCACCTGATCCAGCAGGATGGCTGAAGAAATGCCCTCAAAGCGAGCCTGGTTGTCGGGAAAATGCCGGCCGATGTCGCCCAGCCCGGCGCAGCCCAGCAGGGCGTCCATAAGCGCATGCAGCAGCACGTCCCCATCGGAATGGGCCACGACCTCCGGAGCGTCCGGAATGGGCACGCCGCCCAGTTTCAGGGGACGCCCCGATCCATACCGGTGCACGTCGTAACCCATGCCCGAACAGGGACGCGGCATGGCTTGCCCCCCGGCCAGCAGGGCGAGATCTTCGGGATTGGTGATTTTCACGTTGGCAGCCTCGCCGGGTACAATATGAACGCCATGCCCCTGAGCTTCCATCAGGGCCGCGTCATCAGTAACTGTCAATCCCGCCTCCAGCGCATGCCGATGCGCCTGGCGCAAGAGGCTCAGGTCAAAGCCCTGCGGCGTCTGCACCGCCGTCAACTGCGCGCGGGGCAGGGTGGCCGTGACAAGCCCGTTCTTCACCTGTTTGATGGTGTCCGTGACGGGCAGGCCGGGGATGGCGGCGGCAGCGCCCTGGCGCAGAGACTCGCAGACGCGGCGCGTCAGGGCAGGGCTCAGAAAGGGCCGGGCGGCGTCGTGGACCAGAACATGGCGCGCTTCACGCGGCAGAACCGCCAGACCCAGACGCACGGAATCCTGCCGCAACGCGCCGCCCGCCGCTGCACGCCAGGGCAGGCCCAGATCCTCTTTGGCCTGTAACGCGCGCAACATTTCCTCTTCCGCGGCGCAACGCTCCGGGGGAAAAACAAAAACGATGCCGTCCACCACGGCGCTGCGGCTCATGACGCGCGCCGCGTGCCAGTACAGCGGAAAGCCTCGCCAGCGCAAAAACTGTTTGGACAGGCCGCCGGTGGCGACCGCCAGACGCCTGCCGCGTCCGGCGGCCAGAATCAGGGCCCAGATTTTTTCCGGCCGGGAATTTTCAGGCATGGCAAGCCTCTGACAACAAGCGGGAGCCGGACGATAAGCCGGGTTCTGTCATGCGGCAAGCCGCACATGACCGTCATTCCTCTAGGAGCGCGGTTGCCCGCGCCCTCAAGCAACCTACCCGGAAGGCATGGGTCGGGCCGACCGCCTTCCCTATTTGGTCTTGCTCCAGACGGGGTATGCCGAGCATGCCGCGTCACCGCGGCATCTGGTGGGCTCTTGCCCCACCGTTTCACCCTTACCGCGCCATGCGCGGCGGTTTGCTTTCTGTGGCGCTTTCCGAGGGTCGCCCCCCCTGGGTGTTACCCAGCGTCCTGCCCTGTGGAGCCCGGACTTTCCTCTCCGGGCCAAGAGGCCCGCAGCGACGGTCTGTCCGGCTCCCGCGTGTTGACCGGCGCAAGCTCCACCGCACCGGGAGGAGCTTGCGCAACTATGCGTCGTTCAGTTTTGCATTGCTTCAGTTCGTACAGGCAAGCGGTTTCAGTCCGTCAGCGGCGTCGGCCTGGGAGTCGCCGCGGCTTCTTCCGGCAGGCTGAAATGCTCACACCAGAAGATCAGGCGCTGGCAGTTGGGGCAGCTCAGGATCTGCTGGCCGCGCTGCAACTCAATGAAGGTCTGCGGCGGCACTGCGATGTTGCAGCGGGAGCAGACGCCGTCTTTGACAGCCACGATGACAGGATGCTCCAGGCGCACGCGGATGAATTCGTAACGCATGAACACAGGCTGGGGAATGGCTTTGCTGACCTGAGCGCGCTTCTGGTTCAGACTTTCCAGACGAACCCTGGCGTTCTGGATTTTTCCTTCCAGTCCTTCACGCCTGACTTCCAGTTCAGCCTTGAGGGCGCAGTGGTTCCGGTCAATTTCAGCCAGCGTGTCCGTCTGCAACTGCAACTCTTCCATGAGGGTCATTTTTTCTTCCTCACGGGAGCGGTTGACTTTTTCCATGCTGTCCATCTCACGCATCATGGCGTGGTATTCACGAGTATTGCCCACTTGCATGAGCTTGTTTTTGCTTTTCTTGATTTTGGCGGAATCGTCATCAATCTCCAGAGAAAGGCGTTTCTGCTGCTCCTGAAGATGCGTCAGCTTGTCCAGAACGCGATTTCGCTGGGCGTCGACAGCTTCAAAGCGCTGTTCCAGCTCCTCAAGGTCGCGGGGCGCGCTCTCCAGTTCCTGCTTGACCGTAAAGATGGCGTCATCCACCTTTTGCAGTTCCACCAGCTGCTTTATCTGATCCAAGTAAACGGCATTGCTCATATAATCCTCCTGGGAGTCATGACAAAAGGGCGGGGCGCAACGGCGAAGCCGAAGGCACGAAAACGACGTTCAGGCCCGCAAGCCGGCGGGCAAGCAGCTCGCTCATGCGTCGCATCATTTCTTCCTCCAGGCTGTGGTGCCCCACATCCAGCAGGCATATTTCGGCCTCCAGCGCCGTGTGGTACTTCACGTCGCCGGTAATGAAAAGCTGTGCGCCGGACGCGCCGGCCTCCCGCAGCAGGGAAGAGCCGGAACCGGTACAATAGGCCAGGCGCGAAATCCTTTCCGGCATGGGACCGCAGACCGTTGCCGTGGACAATGCGATATGACGGGTCAGAGCAGACATGATCTGCGCCAGGCTCCGGGGCGTCGGCAGATCGCCGGCCAGGCCGAAACCCAATGGCAACGCGGCGCCGCTCAGCGGTGGAGCCGTGGGATCCAGCACCTCCAGATTGCGCAGCTCAAGTTCGCCAGCCAGCCAGCCGGCAGGGCCGTCGGCATTGATGTCCAGCGAGGTATGGGCGCTGTAGAGCGGCACGTCAGCGGCCAACAGCAGGCGCAAAACCTCGTGATAGGCGTCCAGACGCCGGGGCAGGGCGGGCTTGAGCGCCAGAGGATGATGGCTCAGAATGCACTGCGCTCCCAGCTCCAGGGCCTGACGCACTGAGGCGGGCGTGGGATCCAGACAGACCGCCAGAATGACGGCATCGCTTCTGCGCGCCGCTACCTGCAGCCCGGACATATCCCAGGGCGCGGCGGCCTCCAGAGGCGCAATTTTTTCAATGGCGCTAAATATTTCAGTGAGTTGCATTGGTGGTGGCCTCAATAAAAAAGGCACTTTCTTGCAGGGAGGCAAAGAAAGCGCCTTAAAAAATCATCTGGCGTAAAAAAAGCAGGCAAACTGTGCGACAAGTTTGTACACACCTTCTCTGATGCGCGCGGCTCAACACCCGCGCGGCTGCAATGCCATTCTCACGTTACTAGGCTTAATCGCAGCAATCTAGCCGGCAAAAAGGCTTCTGTCAAGAAAGTGGTTCGCTCCTTGATTTCAGCCCGGTACCACCGTCCCGGCGCGGACATCAGGAACCGGCGCTTGTGTGAACTTTTTTTCACTGGCCGCGCAGATAGCGCACGGCATTGACAAAGAGCAGCGTTCCCGGGGGATCCAGTTCGCCCCTGGTCCAGGCGGGGTGATTGGTCACATGGTGGAAGGCTTCGGGATGGGGCATAAGACCCAGCACGCGGCCCGTGGGATCCGTAAGACCGGCAATGGCCAGCGGCGAGCCATTGGGGTTGAGGGGGTATTCCTGTGTGGGCGCGCCGCTTTCCGGATCGGCGTACTGCAGGGCGATGAGCTTTTCGGCCTCAATGCGGCGCAGGCATTCCGCGTCGCGGGGAATGAGCTTGCCCTCGCCGTGGCGCACGGGCATGGCCAGCAGGGGCAGATCCTTGGTGAAAACGCAGGGGCTGTCGGGATTGGGCAGCAGGTGCACCCAGCGGTCTTCAAAACGCGCGGAGTCATTGTGCCCCAGAGACGCCTGACGCTCAAAGCGGACTCCGCCCAGCGAAGGCAGCACGCCCAGCTTGACCAGCAGCTGAAAGCCGTTGCATATGCCGAGAATCAGCCCGCCCTGATCCAGAAATGCCCGCAGACTTTGCAGCAGCGGCGCGCCTGTCTTGTCTTTCAGATAGCGCCAGCGCATGGCCGCCGTCTGCGCCGCGCCCAGGTCGTCGCCGTCCAGAAAACCGCCCGGGAAGACCAGAAAATGGTAGTCCGCAAGGCGCGTCTCACCCGCCACCAGATCGGAGAAGTGCACTATGTCGGCTCTGTCGGAACCGGCCAGACGGGCCGTGTGCGCGGTTTCCAGATGCGAATTTGTGCCGTAGCCGGTGATGACCAGTGTGTTGACCATAGCCATGCGGGAGGAGCCTCCTTGGAGCAGCCTGCCAGGCACCCGGTCTGAACGAGCGCCACAGGCCGGAACATATGCCGGAAAAGGGAAAAATACACTACGTGCCTTGTCAGACTTAGTCAATGCTAGCCAAAAAAATCAATTTGGCGTATCAACAGCCGGATACAGGGAATCGCGCTTTCAAGCAAAACAGGTGGGAGGCCATGAAAACCAAATTTATCTTTGTGACGGGCGGCGTGCTGTCTTCACTGGGCAAAGGCCTGGCGGCCTCTTCGCTGGGCGCGCTGCTGCAGACGCGCGGCCTTTCTGTGACCATCCAGAAGCTGGATCCCTATATCAACGTGGATCCCGGCACCATGAACCCTTTCCAGCATGGCGAAGTGTTCGTGACCGACGACGGCGCTGAAACAGACCTTGATCTGGGCCACTACGAACGCTACCTCAACGTGCCCATGTCGCGCAAGAACAACACCACCTCGGGCGCCATCTATAATCATGTCATCGCCAGGGAGCGCCACGGAGACTATCTGGGCGCCACTGTGCAGGTCATTCCGCACATTACCGACGAGATCAAGCATACCGTGCTTTCCCTGGCCGAGGGGGAGAGCGCGCCGGATGTGGCCATCATTGAAATTGGCGGCACTGTGGGCGACATTGAGGGGCTGCCTTTTCTGGAGGCCATCCGTCAATTGCGCTCGGAGCTGGGGCGCGACACCTGCCTGAACATTCATCTGACTCTGGTTCCCTATCTGCGCTGTGCCGGCGAGCACAAGACCAAGCCCACCCAGCACAGCGTCAAGGAACTGCTTTCCATCGGCATTCAGCCGGATATTATCCTCTGCCGTTGCGAACAGAGCATTCCCCAGGAAATGCGCAGGAAGATCGCTTTGTTCTGCAATGTGGATCAGGATGCTGTCTTTTCCTCCGTGGATGTAAACAATATTTATGAAGTGCCCCTCAGGTTTTATGAGGAGGGCTTTGATCAGAAAGTGGCCATCATGTTGCGCCTGCCTGCGCGCAACGCTCATCTGGAATCCTGGGAAAAGCTGGTTCACGACTGCGCCAACCCGCAGGGCAGGGTAACTGTCGCCATTGTGGGCAAATATGTGGATCTGAAAGAAGCCTACAAGAGTCTGCACGAGGCCCTCGTTCACGGCGGCGTGGCCAACCGTGTGGCCGTGGAACTGCGCTATGTCAATTCCGAAAATGTGACAGAGCAGAACGCGGCCGCGGTGTTCAAGGGCTGCGACGGCATTCTGGTGCCCGGCGGCTTCGGGTATCGCGGCGTGGAAGGCAAGATAGCGGCTATCCGCTATGCTCGCGAAAAGCGTGTGCCGTTTTTTGGCATCTGCCTGGGCATGCAGTGCGCGGTCATTGAGTTCGCCCGGCATGTGGCCGGTCTGGAGGATGCCAACTCCGAGGAATTCAACCCCCTGGCTGACCACAAGGTCATTTATCTGATGACCGAGTGGTTCGACTTCCGCACCAAGAATGTGGAAAAGCGCGATGCCAGCAGCGACAAGGGCGGCACCATGCGTCTGGGTTCCTATCCCTGCAAGGTGCAGCCGGGCACCAAGGCTCATGAAGCCTACAAAAAGGACATGGTGGACGAGCGTCACCGCCACCGCTACGAATTCAATAACGCCTTCAAGGAAATTCTGGGACAGAAGGGCATGATCTTCAGCGGCACGGCGCCGGACGACTCCCTGGTGGAAATCATGGAGCTGCCTGACCATCCCTGGTTTTTGGGCTGCCAGTTCCATCCCGAGTTCAAATCCCGCCCCATGGCGGCGCACCCCCTGTTCCGCGACTTCATTAAGGCGGCCAAAAAGCAGTCCAAGGCCTGAACGTGGGACTGTACCGAACCTGGAGCATGAAAAAGGGAGGCAGTGGGCCTCCTTTTTTCGTATGCGCGGGGCGGCGTCTTGCCGAGGTGCATGAAGCCGCCGGCGTGTTTTCCCCGCCTGTACCCGCAGACTTCGGCTATTGCATAATTTTTCAGCATATGGCACAATTTTTGTAAGTTAAGAATTTTTCATGTTTCATCTCGTCAGCGTAAAAGAGCAAGCATGGCACTGGAACTTCGTCAGCAACTGAAATTGGCCCAGCAACTGGTCATGACGCCGCAACTGCAGCAGGCCATCAAACTGCTTCAGCTTTCGCGTCTGGAACTGCTGGAAACCGTGCAGCAGGAGATGCTGGACAATCCTTTTCTTGAAGAGTCCTCCAGTGATGAGGCTGTTGATCTGGCCGCCCAGAGCGAGCGCCGGGACGGTGTGGAAGAGGAAGTCTATGACAGGGAGTTGGCCAAGGACGCCTCGTGGGAGGACTACCTTGGCGAATTTGCCAGCACTCCCCGGCTGACTCAGCAACGCGAGTTTGAAGCGGCGGAAGAAATTTCTCCTCTGGAAGCCCGCTACGCCGCCAAGCCCACTCTGGAAGGACACCTGCTCTGGCAGTTGCGTCTTTCCACACTGAGCGACGCGCAGAAAGAAATCGGCGAGGTCATCATCGGCAATCTGGCTCCTTCCGGCTACTTGCAGGCTTCGCTGGAAGAAATCGCGCAGATGGCCGGCGTCAGCCCCGACGAAGTGCGGATCGTGCTGGAGCGCGTGCAGTTGTGCGATCCTGTCGGCGTGGCCGCGCGTGACGCGCGGGAGTGTCTGCTGATTCAGCTGAAAAGCCTGAATTATGATCGTGACCCCATTTTGCTTGAACTGGTCGAGTCCCACCTGGAAGATCTGGAGGCCAGGCGTTACAAGCCGCTGCTGCGCAAGTTCAAGCTGAATATGGAGGAACTCAAGGAATATCTGGATATTATTCAGGGCCTTGACCCGCTGCCCGGCGCAAGTTTCGGCGGCGGCGAGCCCACCTATGTGAGTCCGGATGTCTTTGTCTACAAGATGGGCGACGAATTTATCATTCTGCTCAATGAGGACGGACTGCCGCAGTTGCAGCTTTCCTCGCTCTGTCAGATGGACATGACGCCTTCCTCGGATAAGGAAAAGGAATACTGCGCGGAAAAAATGCGTTCAGCCACCTGGTTGATCAAAAGCCTGTACCAGCGTCAGCGCACGCTCTACAAGGTGGTGGAAAGCATTGTGCGCCATCAGCAGCCTTTTTTCGAGAACGGCGTAAGCAAGCTGGCGCCGCTGATCCTGAAGGACATCGCCGACGACATCGGCATGCATGAATCCACAGTCAGCCGGATTACCAGCAATAAATATGTAGCCACGCCACATGGGATTTTTGAACTGAAGTTTTTCTTCAACAGTGGTCTGGAACTGGATGACGGCAGTCAGGTCGGTTCGGAAAGCGTCAAGGCCCTGATCAAAAAATTCATCGCCGAGGAGGACCCCAAGGCGCCCCTGAGCGATGAACGCATTGGCGAGATGCTCAAGGATCGCCTGAAAGTGAATATAGCCCGTCGTACGGTGGCCAAGTACCGCACGGCGCTGGATATTCCCTCGTCATCACGGCGCAAGGAGCACTTCTGATCTCGTGGTGGCGTTTTGCAATCCCAAGGAGGAAACATGAATATCTCTTTCGCTTTCAAGAACTTCGAGGCCTCCGATCACCTGAAGAAGTATGCCCGCCGCCGCATGGAAAAGCTGGGGCGTTTTTACGGCAAGTCCGCCGGTCTGGAAGTGAATGTGGTGCTTACGGTGGATAAATTCCGTCATCGCTGCGAGGTGACTGTCAGCGGCGAAGGCTTGCATATCAATGCCACGGAGCAGACCTCCGACATGTATGCAGCCATTGATCTTGTGGTTGACAAGGTGGAAGCCCAGATCAAGCGGCAGGTTTCGCGTGTCAAGGAGCAGCGCCGCAAGGCCCGCAACGCCGAGGTGGATGTCTTTACCTATAACCTGGAAGCTCAGCCCGAAGAAAAGCAGACCGTGGTGGGGACAGACCGTTTCGCACCCAAGCCGCTGCATCTGGATGAAGCGCTGATGCAGCTGGATTCCATTGGCAGCGAATTTCTGGTATTTCTTAATGCCGAAAGCAATCGCGTCAATGTGGTTTACCGGCGTCGTTCCAGCGGCTACGCCCTCATCGACCCCGTGTTGTAGTTGAGCCATATTCTTGTCCGCCGGGCCGGTTCTCTCTCATGTCCCGGCCCGGCGGTTCTCTGCGAAACAACGCCATGAGCACGCCACAAGCCCCCTGTCGCAACCATCCCGCCGCGGACGCGTCCGGGGCCGGCCCCAGAACATCCGCGCGCGCCGTGCAGGTTTGTATTGTGACCGGCCTTTCCGGCGCGGGCAAAAGCACTGCGCTGCAAGTCTTTGAGGATCTGCGCTATTTTGCCGTGGACGGCCTGCCCGCAAGCCTGGCGCCGGAAATGGCCGACATGATGGAACGACCTTCCATGAGCCACTTCCAGGGCATTGCTTTGGGCATGGATATGCGCCAGAGCAATTTTCTGGATGAAATCAACGATGCTCTGAGCGTCATGGCCGCCAGGGGCATCCGCCCGCTTTTGCTTTTTCTGGAAGCCGACGCGCAGGAACTGATGCGGCGCTACGCCACTACCCGTCGGCCGCATCCTCTGGAGCGCGAGGGTATGGGCCTTGAGGCCGCCCTTGCCGCCGAGCGCAACCGTCTGCGCATCTTGCGGGAAATGGCTGATCTGGTCATCGACACCTCACGTTTTTCCATCCATGATCTGCGGCGCTCCATCCAGAAGCGCTGGAGCGGCAACAGGGATACCTTGCGCGCCATCCGCGTCAATGTGATTTCCTTTGGTTTCAAATACGGGGTTCCCCGCGAAGCGGATATGGTTTTTGATCTGCGCTTTCTGCCCAATCCATATTTTGTGGACGGTCTGCGCGCTCTTTGCGGCAAGGACAAGCCCGTGTCCGACTATGTTTTTGCCTCGGCCAGCGCTGTGGAATTTCGCAAGAAACTGCTGGATCTGCTCTTTTTCATACTGCCCTTGATGGAGGCCGAAGGCCGCTACCGCGTTACCGTTGCCGTGGGCTGCACCGGAGGGCGGCACCGTTCCGTGGCCATGGCGGAGGAATTGTCACAAGCGCTGCGCCAGGCGGACTATCCGGCTTCTCTGGAGCACCGGCATCTTGAACTTGGCTGAAAAAGCTGGCAGGCTGTAAGCGCGAGGAATGCCATGACGGATGAAAGCAAGACGACACAAGTCGGAATAATTGTTGTTTCTCATGCGGACTACGGTTCAGCCATGCTGCGCACGGCCGAGTTTATTTTAGGGCCGTTGAGCGATTGCAGCTCCATCAGCGTTGATGTGGCGCATGAAGTTTCCGAGACTGTACGCCGCCTGGACGATGCGGCCCAGCGTCTGGACAAGGGCGCGGGCGTCATCATCCTAACGGATATGTTTGGCGGCACGCCCACCAATCTGGCGCTTTCGCTGCTGGGCAGCCATAAGGTGGAGGTTGTTACAGGCGTCAATCTGCCCATGCTGCTGAAAGTATTTACATCACGCGACAAACCGCTGGCTGAGCTGGCCCGGATTGCCGGCGAGGCCGGAGCCAAGGGCATAGTTGTCGCCGGCAGCATGCTGCGGAACAAAGCACGGGATAAAGCGGGCGACTGAGAGTATGTGGTTTCGCGTAGACAACCGCCTGGTGCATGGTCAGGTGATTGAGGCCTGGCTGCCGTATACCGGGAGCAAACATCTGATTGTGGCCAATGACGAACTGGCGGGGGACATGCTGCGTCAGCAGATTGTGGAACTGGCCGTTCCCCAGCGCATAACCACCCATTTTGTCCCTGTGCGCGATCTGGCGGCCACGCTGGACAGGTGCGGCGACGACAGTTTTGTGCTGTTCGCCAATTGTCAGGACGCCCGCCGGGCCTGTGATGACGGCATTGAAATGTCGGTGTTGAATATGGGCAATCTGCATTACGGGCCGGACAAATTGCAGGTGCTGCCACATGTGGCGCTTTCCGTGCAGGACAGGGAAGATTTGCGCATTATCAGGCAACATCTCGTGCAACTGGACTTTCGCTGCGTGCCGACTGAAAACGTGCGAGGCTCTTATGATCAACTTCTCTGAGCTGATGCAGACAGGGCTTCCGTACGCTTTTTTTTTGTCCTGGCAGGCGCGGCGCGCTCATCCTGTATTGTCGGCCTGCTGGACAGACCCCTTTGCCTGGCGCTGATCACGGGCGCCTGCACGTCTGATTGGTCTCTGGCCCTGTCCCTCGGCATTATTCTTGAATTGCTCTGGCTGGATGTGCTGGAGCTGGGCAGCGTCGTGCCTCCGTTCGGCAGTTTGAGCTTTCTGCTGCTTTTTCCCGTGGCCACGCATTTTGGCCTGAGACAGCCGGGAGAGTTGTTGCTGCCCCTGATTCTGGCCATGCTGGCTGCGTATCTGGGCGCTTTTTTGGAGCGCAGGCTGCGCATTCATGAAAACTGTCTGACAGACAGGGTTGCATCCTGGTGCGCCGGCGACGGTCTTGCGCCTGCTGCCGCTGTAGCGCGTGTTGCGCTGCTTCGGGCTGTCCTGCAACTTTTGTTGTATGCCCTGTGCTACGCTCTCTTGTTCTGCCTGCTCGCCGTGCTGACGGCGCGCCAACTCCTGCCGCAACTTTTGTTGCTGAGCTGGTCCATGCTTTATGCGGCGGCCCTGATGGGGGCGGTGCTTTCGCTGCGCACGCGTCGTACCTATTTGGTGCTGATCGGCAGCCTGGGAACCCTGGCCCTGCTGATCTGGGCCGGAAAGCACGGCCTGGTCTGAGAAGCCGCGCTTTCCGCTGTTCGTTTTTTCACGAAAGACCCTGTCAAAATTCTTTGTTTACTCATGTGAAGAATTTTTGCAATTAGGCACGGGTGTTGCGTCCTCGAAATAAGTATTTGCACTGCTATGCACAAAAGTATTCATAGTATTTTTATTATTGATCAGTTCCAGGGACGAAACACTATAGAATTTTTCGATTGAAATATAAATTTCAATCGAAAAATTCTATAGCATGTTCATCTATATAAACACGGCAAACCTCAAGAGGTAAATGATGAACAGACGTAACAAGGCGATATGGTGCAATCACAAGATTGTTTCAAGTTGATATTTTCAATATAATTCTGTATCTTGTCTTGATTATGAAATGAGTTCAAGATGTAGGGCGTTTTCGTTCTGCAAATGTCTGGCAAGCGCCCCCCCGTATCCCTGAACCACAAGAATTGAGGCATATATGAACCCAGCTATCCGGCAACTGGATGAAATGATTACGCGTGTTCGCGCGGCGCAGGCCGTCTTCGCCCGTTATGATCAGAAACAGGTGGACGCCATCTTCCACCATGCGGCGGCCGCGGCCACGGCCAAGCGTATCGCGCTGGCCAAAATGGCCGTGGAGGAAACCGGCATGGGCATTCTTGAGGACAAGGTGATCAAGAATCACTTTGCCTCGGAGTACGTCTATAATAAATACAAAGACAGCAAAACCTGCGGGATCATTGAGGATGACCCGGTTTCCGGCTATCGTGAAATAGCCGCGCCCCTGGGGCTGGTGGCGGGCATCGTGCCCACGACCAACCCCACTTCCACAGCCATTTTCAAGGCCTTGCTCTGCCTCAAAACCCGCAACGGGATTATTCTTTCTCCGCATCCGCGCGCCAGGAACAGCACCAGGGCGGCGGCTATGGTCATCCTGCGGGCCGCCGTGGAAGCCGGGGCCCCGGAAAACATCATTGACTGCCTGGAAGAGCCTTCGGCGGAACTGACCCAGCATCTTATGAGCCATCGCGGCGTCAACCTGATTCTGGCCACCGGCGGACCGGGCATGGTGCGCGCGGCTTACAGCTCCGGCACGCCGGCCATCGGCGTGGGCGCGGGCAATACGCCGGTGGTCATCGACGCCACGGCGGATGTAAGGATGGCGGTCAATTCCATTCTGCTCAGCAAAACCTTTGACAACGGCATGATCTGCGCTTCGGAACAGACTGTGGTGGCTGAGGCCGGTGTTGCCGACGCCGTGCGCGAGGAGTTCATCAAGCGGGGAGCCTGGTTTGCTGACGACGCGCAGAGCGAGGCGCTGGCCAAGACGCTCTTTGTGGACGGCGCGCTGAACAGCGCCATTGTGGGCCAGTCCGCCTCGAGCATTGCGGCCATGGCCGGGATCAGCGTGCCGGAGACGACCAAGGTGCTCATTGCCGAGCGTGCGGCGGTCAGGCCCGACGATCCCTTTGCGCATGAAAAACTCTCGCCCGTGCTGGGTTTTTATCGCGTGCCGGATTTCCCCAGCGCTGTGGACACGGCCCAGAGCCTGGTGCTGCTGGGCGGGGCCGGACACACCTCGGTGCTCTATACCCGCGAAAGCAATGCGGAACATATCCGGGCCTTTGAGGATGCCATGACCACCGGGCGGGTGCTGGTCAACATGCCGGCTTCACAGGGGGCCATCGGCGATGTTTACAACTTCCGTGTGGCGCCGTCCCTGACGTTGGGGTGCGGCAGCTGGGGCGGCAATTCCGTCAGCGAAAACATCGGGGTGAAGCATCTTATGAACGTCAAAACCGTGGCCTGCCGCCGTGAGAATATGCTCTGGTTCCGCGTGCCGCCCAGGATCTACTTCAAGCTTGGCGCCCTGCGTCCGGCCCTGGAGGAATACAGGGACCGCCGCCGGGCCTGCATCATTACGGACACGACCATGGAAGAACTGGGGCATGTGCGCAAGGTCAGCGAAGTGCTGGAAAATATGGGCATGGAAGTGCGGGTTTTTTCCGGCGTCCAGCCTGACCCGGACATAGCCACGGCCCGAAAGGCGCTGGACATGGTCAATGCCTTTCAGCCGGATATGTTCATCGCGCTGGGCGGCGGCTCGCCCATGGATGCGGCCAAGATCATCTGGCTGCTCTATGAGGTGCCGGACATCAGGTTTGAGGATATTGCCCTGCGCTTCATGGATATTCGCAAACGGGTGGTCTCTTTTCCGGATCTGGGTAAAAAGGCCGTGATGGCGGCCATTCCCACAACATCGGGCACGGGATCGGAGGTGACGCCCTTCGCCGTCATTACGGACAGCCGCACCGGCGTCAAATACCCGGTGGCCGACTACGCCCTGACCCCGGATATGGCCATTGTGGACCCGGAATTTGTCATGGATCTGCCGCCCTCACTCATCGCCAACGCGGGGCTGGATGTGCTGACCCACGCCATTGAGGCGTATACCTCCACGCTGGCCAACAATTTTGCCGACGGTCAGGCCATGGAGGCCGTGCGCCTGGTATTCAAGTATCTGAGGCGCTCTTATGCCGGGGGCGAGGACCGGCTGATCCCGCGCGAAAAAATGCACTACGCGGCCACCATAGCGGGAATGGCCTTTGCCAACGCCTTTCTGGGCGTCTGTCACTCCCTGGCGCATACGCTGGGATCGTATTTCCATGTGCCGCATGGGCTGGCCAATGCCATCATGCTGTCCTATGTCATCGAATACAACGCCACGGACACGCCCACCAAGCAGGGCATGCTGCCCCAGTACAAATATCCCTGGGTCAAGGGGCGTTATGCCCGCATGGCGGACATGCTGCACCTGGCTGACGATGTGGAAGGCGACGGGCCCGAGGCCCGTGCGGAAAAGATGGCTCGCCTGGTGCGGGCTATTGAGGCGCTGAAGCGTGACCTGGGCATCCCGGCCTCGCTGCGTGAAGCCGGGATCGCCGAAGCTGATTTTCTGCAAAAGCTGGATGAAATGGCCGAACAGGCCTTTGACGACCAGTGCACGGTTGCCAATCCGCGCTATCCGCTCATTGCGGAATTGAAGGAGCTGTACCGCAAGGCCTACTACGGCGCGCCGCTGGCCTCCCTGGCCTGAGCAGTAACCATAAGGCTCCCGCATGATGAAAGGGCGCGCTCTCTGAAAAGAGAGCGCGCCCTTTGACGGTCAGAAGGGGTGAGAAGGTTATGATTTTTTCATTTCCTGAATCAGGTCGGTAAGGGACTGCGCCTGAGCCGCCAGATCCGCCACCGCCTTGGCGGCTTCGGACATGGCGTTGGCGGTTTGCCTGGACATGTCGTTGACCGTGATGATGGAACGGTTGATTTCCTCGCTGGCGGCGGACTGTTCTTCGCTGGCGGTGGCGATGGCCTGAATCTGGTCAAAGGTGCCGTCCGCCGTGCTGACAATTTCCCGCAGGGCCGCGCCGGACTGATTGGCCAGTTCCGTGGCGTCGGCGATGCGCGACACGGCGTTGTCCACGGCCGCCATGCTTTTGGCCGTGCTTTCCTGAATGGCCTGGATGGCGTTGCTCACATCCTGGGTGGAGGACATGGTTTTTTCGGCCAGCTTGCGCACTTCGTCCGCCACCACGGCGAAGCCGCGTCCGGCCTCGCCGGCCCGCGCCGCCTCAATGGCCGCATTGAGGGCCAGCAGATTGGTCTGATCCGCGATATCGGAAATGACGCTCATGATCTGGGTAATGGCCTGCGCATGGGCCCCCAGTTGTTCCATCTCCTTTTTCAGATGCATGGAAACTTCCTGAACCTCGCCGATGCTCTGCACCACTTCATGCACAACCTGCGAGCCGGCTTCGGCACGCTGCTTGGTGTCGTTGGAAGCGCCGGAAGCATTGCTGGCGTTCCTGGCCACTTCCTGCACCGTGGCGTTCATTTCGTTCATGGCCGTGGCCGCTTCGGAAAGATGCTGCGCGGATTCGGAAGCGGTTCTGTCCGACTGCTCAATCTGGGAGGAAAGCTGGGTGGAGGCGGAGGAGATGATATCCACCATGCCTTCCAGTTGTCCGGCCGCGGCCAGCATGCCTTCCCGCTTGGCGCTTTCGGCCCTGCGGGCCGCCTCTTCGGCCCGGCTCATGGCTTCCTGGGCCTCTTCCGTGGCTTTCTGGGCTTCCTGTGATTTGCGCTGGGCGGCGCTGATATTTTCCTTCAGACTGGTCACCATCTGACGCAGATCATCCGCCAGCATGCCGAGTTCGTCGGTGCTGTGCACATCCAGGGTTCTTTCCAGGTCGCCGCCGGCAACAGCCTGGGCGAATATCTGCGTGGTCACCAGAGGCTTGACGATCATCCGGGTGGTAAACAGGGAAATGCCGATGCCGAGAAGGATGACGCCGGCCAGAATCATGATCGTTCGCGTCGTGGCGTCGCTCAGCGTGTCATCAGCTCCGTTGGCCTGCTTCGTGGTGTCGACGGCGACGGCGTCGCTCAGCTTGCGGGTCTGCTGCTTGAGGCTGTTGTACGCCTCGACTCTGACTTTTGAGGTTTCCACAAACTGTTCATGAATTTCCAGCAGCTGATAGATCTGCCTGCCCAGGTTCTCTGTGGCGGCGATGGCGTTTTTCAGCAGATCGCGGTATTCCTGATTTTCAAATTTGCCCTGCAACTGTTCCAGGCTGGCAAGAATGCTCTTGAAATCCCCCGTGATTTCGCCAAGCATCTTCTCATCGTTGTTATTCTGGGCAATCAGCACTTTCTTGATGAGATTGCCCACATGCGTGAGGTCGGCGGAAGCCGAAGCCAGATGCTGCGCATATGTGGCGGCCAGAGTGGCCTGACCCGCTTCCATGAGCTGGCGCGATTCTTTGCCCAGAGCGTTGATAAGCGCTTCCAGACTTCCTTCGGCGGCCTTGCCGGCTTGCAGGCCGGCCATATTGTTCTGCTGCGTCTTGCGAAGCAGGGCAATGCAGGTGCGCATACGTTCCAGATAGGTGTCCAGAGATTTGGGGAAGTTCTGCAGAAACGCGCCCGTGTTCTTGTACGGATTTTTATTCTGCAGGGCTTGCAGTTTCGCGATATTGCCTTTGACAGTTTCAGTATGCCTTTCAAGGGACTTGATATCGGCATCGTTCTTTGAATTTTCAAAAATGAAATACAGATGCGCGTATTCCAGAACATTGCTTTCCAGCGCGGAAGTCACCAGGAAACGCGGAATCCGATCCTCGCTGATTTGCTTTGATGTCTGCACGCCTTCCTGCATGTCGGCAATGGCAAGATAGCCCAGCACCAACGTCAGCAACAGAATGATGCTGAATCCTCCGCCGATTTTTTTTCCTACGGTCACGTCAAGCCTCCTACGCGTCCTCTTTGTGATTACGTTCAGTATTTATCAAATGCCTGCGTCAAAGCTGGCTTTTTCCCGGCGCGGCGCAAAAAACAGTCCCGTAATGACCAGCCGCCGTGGCGCTTCCAGACGGCCTTTGCCGTGGCCTGGCGCTTTATCCGCGGCCGTTCGCGCGGCGGCGGGCAAAGGCGGCCTGTTCCCATTTTTTTCGCATTGCCTGTCAAAGATGCAACTTTCAGTGATGAGCGTTTTAAGGAGCCAGAACCCAAAGAGAGCCCGGAACGGCGCGCGTCTCGCCGTCGTCCGGTCCGCCGTTCCGCTTCAGACACATCGTGGTATGCGGCATCGGAACGATCGCAGTCATGCAAGGCTGTGCAGGATGACCGCCAATTAATTTATCGGCAATATCTGGCCTGATATTAGCATCATTCCGTGTTCTTTTTTTATCAAAAATATTTTTGTAAAAAATTCAGTGTGTTGCCATGATAAAAAAGAAAAAATTTTAATTTCCGAATCGTTGCCCGGATGACCGGCCCGTCTGCGGATTCGGAGCGGCATGCCTTCGGTGTCCGCCCGCCGCCGGGCCGTGTCGGATCTGTCCGACCATGTTCAGCGGTATGAGCCGGGCGCGCTGTCCTTCTTTCCGCCTTGACGGCTGCGGTTGCGAACCGTACATTCCGGCTAGTTCATATTGCAAGGAGTTGCCATGACGCTTGACCCCACCAAAAATCCCGATTGGAAAATCGCGCAGGATGCCGAATCGCGCATGAAGACCGTGGAAAGCCTGGCCGCTGAAATGGGCCTGGAACCCCAGGAACTGCTGCCTTACGGACGCCATATGGGCAAAGTGGAGCAGCAGGCGGTGCTGGAGCGTCTGGCCGGGCGGCCTGACGGCAAATATGTGGATGTGACGGCCATCACCCCCACGCCTCTGGGCGAGGGCAAGTCCACCACCACCATCGGCCTGGTTCAGGGCCTGGCCCGGCGGGGGGCGCGATCTTCGGCGGCCATCCGGCAGCCTTCGGGCGGGCCCACTATGGGCATGAAGGGGTCGGCCGCGGGCGGCGGCCTGTCGCAGTGCATTCCTCTGACGCCGTATTCTCTCAATTTCACCGGCGATATTCATGCCGTGGGGGCGGCCCACAATCTGGCCATGACCGCCCTGACCGCGCGCATGCAGCACGAACGCAATTACGATGACGCCACCCTGGCGCGCCTTTCGGGCATGCGCCGCCTGAACGTGGACCCCACGCGGGTGGGCATGGGCTGGGTCATGGATTTCTGCGCTCAGGCCCTGCGCAACGTGATTATCGGCATTGAGGGGGACGGCCGGCGCAACGACGGCTTTATGATGCGCTCGCATTTCGACATCACCGTGGCTTCGGAAGTCATGTCCATTCTCTCCGTGTCGCGCGACCTGCGTGACCTGCGCGAACGCATGGGCCGGATAGTTGTCGCTCTGGATCGCGACGGCAAGCCCGTGACCACGGCTGATCTGGAAGTGGCCGGGGCCATGACAGCCTGGCTGGTGGAAGCCGTCAAACCCAATCTGATTCAGACCATTGAGGGGCAGCCCGTGCTGGTGCATACCGGGCCTTTCGGCAATATCGCTCTGGGCCAGAGTTCGGTCATCGCCGATCGTGTGGGCCTCAAACTCAGCGACATACATGTGACGGAGTCCGGCTTTGCCGCTGAAATGGGCTATGAGAAGTTCTGGAACCTGAAATGCCGTTACAGCGGCCTTACGCCGGATGCGGCGGTCATTGTGGCCACAGTGCGCGCGCTCAAGAGCCACGGCGGCGCGCCCCAGCCCCGGCCCGGTCGTCCCCTGCCCGAAGCCTATACCCATGAGGATGTGGGCCTGGTGGAAGCGGGCTGCGTCAACCTGCTGCACCACATCGGCATTGTACGCCGTTCCGGTGTGCCTTCCGTGGTCTGCATCAATAAATTTCATACCGACAGTGCGGCGGAAATTGCGGCCATCCGCCGCATTTGCGAAACGGCCGGAGCCCGTGTGGCCGTGTCCGAACACTGGGAAAAGGGCGGCGACGGCGCGCTGGAACTGGCTGATGCGGTCATGGACGCCTGCAATTCCGATCAACGGAATTTCAAGCCTCTGTATGACTGGAGCCTGCCGCTGACCGAACGTATTGCCTGCATTGCCCGCGAGGTTTACGGGGCCGACGGCGTGGATTTTGATCCCCTGGCTGCGCAACGTCTGAAAGATTTGCAGGAGCGCCCCGATGCCGATGAGCTGGGCGTGTGCATGGTCAAGACCCAGTATTCCCTGTCCGACGATCCGACACGCAGGGGCGTGCCCACCTCCTGGCGGCTGCATGTGCGCGACGTGCTGCTGTTCGGCGGGGCGGGCCTGGTCTGCCCGGTTTCCGGCGACATCAGCCTGATGCCCGGCACGGGTTCGCATCCTTCGTTCCGCAATATTGACGTGGATGTGAACACGGGCAAGGTCACGGGTTTGTTTTAACCCCTCCCTGCCTTTGTTTCCGCATGGCTTTTGGCGGCAAGACAGCTTCCTGCCGCCAAAGCCTCTGGAGGGTGAGCAAGGTGTTGACATTCCGCAACAACCAGGCGGCGGGAGGGGGCAGACGGTCATGGTCGGATCTTTGATGTCCCCCGCGGCCGCCTCCGGGCCTGCTGCAAGACGCATGACGCCCGAAACCGTGGACGTGGCGGTCAATATTTTTGCCAAGCCTTTTCAGACCGCTTTGTCCCTGTTGTCGCTGCTCAGGCACAGTGGCGAACATGTGGGGGTGATCTGGCTGCAATTCGAGCCATATGGCTCACGCTACGATACGATTACGCCCTATTACATCGCCCATTATCTGCGGGAGCGTCTGGGCGAGCGCTGCCGGGTGTTTCAGCCTGAGTTCTGGCTGGCGCGCGAAGCCGTTGACCCGACGCGGCTTGACGATGCGGCTTACCGCTTCAGTATCCGTTACCAGTACGCCTTTGAGCACAGCCAGAGCCGCAAGCTGTTTTTGATGCACAATGATGTGCTGGTGTTCCGCGATATTCTGGGCGCCATGCTGCGGGAAATGGGCGACGCCTTCGCTGTGGGCCTGCTTGGCCAATGCTGGAACTGCCCGGCCCATCGGGAGGAACTGACGCGCGAAGTCATGGGCCGCGCCGCATGCGGGCCCTTGTCGTATGCTGAATTTCAGCCGGATTACGCGGCCTTGTGCCGCCTGTATGCCCTGGCGCGTCAACGCGGTATTTTTGTCCGACCGTATGACGAGGGTTTTGCGGATATCTTTGCGCGGCGTCCCTGGCCCCTGCCGGAATGCCGGATCAATGAGTGGGCCTGTCTGCTGGATCTGGAAAAGACCCGTCCGCACTGCGCTCCGTTCGGTCCTTCGCTGCCGCCCGGGGCATTCCAGCAATGCGGCGCTACACACCTGGATACCGCCGTGCCCTGGTTCCGGGACATGCACGCTCTGGGCCTGCGCGCCAGGCATTTTGAGCTTCAAAGCTATCTGAAACACTGGGTGGGCACAGGCAACAAGAGTGCCCGGCGCTACGCTCTGGCCGAATCAAATGCCCTGAAGCTGCTGCGACGACATTATCCTGAGTATCTTCAATGGCTGGAGAAAAAAAGCGGGCACAGTTTCCATTAAAGAATTTTCAGTGAAAATGCTCTGCCGGCAGCGCGAGCCGGCCCCGGCAGACGCGAACAATTCTTGCCGGGATTCTCTGCAATTGTCTGGAGAAAGCTTATTCAATCAGATTGCATGTGGGATATCCTCCTAAAACATATAAGTAGAGCGATATATCATGAGAATAATGCAACTTACTACGGCTCATCCCGACTATTTAAAATTATTGCATAAAAAAAACAGAAATGCAGTGACTCACAAGCAATGCATTGATAATTTTTTACGGGATTATTATTGGGCTGGGCATATTCTCACCCCTGAACTTGAAAAATTGGGGCATGAAACTTTTCTGGCAATCCCTGTGGATAATCACAGCCAGGCCGTATGGTGCCGGGATGTTGGCATTGAGACCAGGCCGGGCCCCTCTTTCGCTCTTGAGGTTATCGTATATCAAATTTCACTGTTTCAGCCGGATGTGTTGTATGTTACCATTCCTCAAATCATAGATGACAGAGTTCTGACTCTTCTTCCCAAGCGACCTCGCCTTGTTATTGGCTGGAATGCCTCTCTTACTGCCCATGATAAAAGTTGGACAGAATATGACATAATGCTGTCAAGTCATCCGTTCTGTATGGATGCTTCAATAAAACTTGGTGCAAAATGTTGTGAATATTTTTATCCTGGATTTCCTGAAGAGTTTAATGATAATTATAATTCAAAATCATATTATAATGATGTTGCATTTTCAGGATATTGGACAGGAACGCATGTTTATAGAAACAACATCCTACGCAATCTTTTATTAGATTTTAAGCATACAAAATATAATCTTGCATACTATCTTTCCTTCATGCCTGACGCGCCAGAGTATCCACCCGAAATTCTTGAAATAAACCGGGGTTCAATTTGGGGCAAGGCCATGTTCAGGGCTCTTTCCGCCAGCAAGATTGTGCTGAACGCCTATACGGATCTTGACAACGGGCCGCAAAATATCAGCCCGAATATGCGCCAAATGGAAACCACGGGTTCGGGAGCGCTTCTTCTGACGCAAGCCTCTCCCAATCTCGCGGCCTTCTTTGAGCCGGGCAAGGAAGTGGAAACCTTTGCTGATTACAATGAGCTCAAAGAAAAGACGCTTTTTTACCTGAATCATGAAAAAGAACGCCAGGATATTGCCCAGGCGGGGCAAAGGGCCTGTATCACCCGCTATAATTTGCGATTGCGCGCTGAAGCCTTCATGAACTGTGTACATCGTCATCTCCGTATAGGGGCCATACCGGGCGACAGCCTGGTTCGAATTCTGCAGACGTCGGATGCTCAGACTATCCCATTTGAAATACAACAAAAAATTATAGAGCTTGCTGCTTATGGGCCTGATGACGCGAGAGAGAGTATCCTGCCGTATTGTCGGCATCTGGCTCCTGAGCGGCTCATGGGTCTGAATTTTGCCTCTGCAAAGCAGAGCCTGGCTGAAGGCGATACCGCGACGGCCATGGAACTGCTGAAAGCGGAGCTTGAATTTTGGCCGCAAAATGACCCTGCGAGGGAACTGCTCTCGAAACTGTATTGCCTGCCACAAGATTGCTGATTACGCGCAATTCTCAGCGTTTTTCAGCACCCGATGGGGCATTGAATGATGGAGTACGAGCGCGGAATGGTCTGGCACGCTTTTGGCGCGGTGGAGATATCAAATAGCAGAAGAACGAATGCTGGTGGCGGCAGCAGTATCTTGTTCCTCCCATCACGATACTGCTGCACAAATTTGCACATCTATTCCGCAAAAGTTTTTTTGACCGTCGCCTGCATCCGGTATTGGCAACAGAGCTTGTGGAAGAGTCGCTTCTGATCCGCAACCGGATCTTTCAAACTGACGAGCTGCGGATAACGCCGCGCAAGAAAGCCTGTGGCTTTTTCCAGTGAGCGGCACGGAACCGCAACACTTTTGGCAAGCAGCAGATACTGTAAGGCAAAATAGCGCTCCGCCAGAATCAAATGAGTGTCTTGTGTCGCCGAGGACGCGGCCAGGGCGGCGGCCTTGAGCATGGCGCGGGCCGATTCTTCCAGCAGCTTCAGCGCAAAACGCGGCGTGTTCCGCAACAGGTTGCAGGCGCTGCCGATGGTTCCCGCGGCGTGCGCCAGCCAGCCATAAAACTTGCCGGCCCGCGGGAAATCCGGCCTGCTTTCCAGCAGCATGCTGATTTTGAAGCGCAGAGCGCCGTCATGGGCCAACTGGCGGGACATCTGGCTGGTCATGCTTTGTCCATGCTGCCGGTAAATGACCAGACCGTCGGTATTGCCGCTGAAACGCTTGCCTGAGGCAGCGCAACGCAGCCAGTAGTCCTGGTCTTCGCAGGCCCTGAGTTCGGGATCAAAAAAGCCCACCTCGCGCGCGGCACGGGCGCGCAGCATAAAGGTGTGTACCGGCGAGATGTTGCTGTGACACAAGTGCATATCCAGATGGGCGCATTTGAGGGGCCATAAATAATTTGCGTTCTGCTCCTCCTGCTTTTCAAAGACCTGAAGACTCAGACAGACGCTGACATCCAGTTCGGGATGGGCGGCGAAATTGGCCAGATGGCTGCGCAGGGTGTGGGCGGTCAGGAGGTCGTCGGCGTCAAGAAAAACCAGAAAATCTCCCTGCGCGGCGCGCATGCCGGTGTTGCGCGCCGCGGACAGGCCCTGGTTTTCCTGATGAATATAGTGAATGGACGCCCCCAGCCCCCGGGCAACGGCGGCGGTGTCGTCTGTGGATCCGTCGTCCACGACAATGATTTCTGCTGCCGGGCCGTCTTTTTGCTGGCGCAGCACGCTGTGTACGGCCTCAGGCAAAAAACGGGCGTAATTGTAACAGGGAATGACGACCGAAACGAGCGGCGATTGATGTGCCATATCCGTTTTGTTCAGCGGTATTTGGGACAAGCGGTGAAAGAAAGGCCTTCCCGGTCTTTGGATGAGATGATCGGGCCCTGGGCGGACAAGGGCCATCTGATGTCCAGAGCCGGCTCGTCCCAGAGCAGGCAGTGCTCATCTTCAGGCGCATAGTATGTTGTGCATTTGTAGACGAATTCCGCTTCCGGGCTCAATACCAGAAAACCGTGGGCAAAACCGGGCGGAACCCAGAGCATATGCCGGTTTGCATCATCCAGCAGCGCCGAGAAGCTCTGGCCGAATGTGGGGGAAGAGGCCCGCAGGTCCACGGCCACATCGTACACTTGTCCCCGAATCACCCGCACCAGTTTTCCCTGGGGATGCTCAAGCTGATAATGCAGGCCGCGCAGGACATTTTGGCGGGATTTGCTGTGGTTGTCCTGCACAAAGACATGATGGCCGCACTGAGCTTCAAATTCATTCTGGCGGAAAGTTTCCATAAAAAAACCGCGTTCATCGCCATGCACAGCGGGAATCATCAGCACGGGGCCGTTGGGGGTCAGAGGTTTGAATTCCATACGTTCTCCGCTCAGCGTGTTTGCAGCAGGCGCAAGAGGTATTGTCCGTAACCGGTTTTAGCGAAATACCGTCCGGCCTGTTCCATGGTCGCGTCGTCTATCCAGCCCTGCCGCCAGGCTATTTCCTCCAGGCAGGCCACCTTGAGCCCCTGGCGTTCCTCAATGGTCTGCACATAGGCCGAGGCTTCCAGCAGGCTGCCGTGCGTGCCTGTGTCCAGCCAGGCGAAACCGCGCCCCAGCTTTTCCACGCGCAGTTGCCCGCGTTCAAGATACGCCTGGTTGACGCTGGTGATTTCCAGCTCATTGCGTGCCGAGGGTTTGATGGCCCTGGCCACGTCCACTACGCTGTGGTCATAGAAATACAGTCCGGTGACGGCAAAGGGCGACTGCGGTTTGGCCGGCTTTTCCTCAATGGAGATGGCGTTGCCGGCATCGTCGAAGCTCACCACGCCGAACCGTTCCGGGTCTTTGACCATATAACCGAAAATGGTGGCTCCCTGCTGTCGGGAAGCGGCACGCAGCAGTTTTTCCGTAAAGTGCTGACCATGAAAAATGTTGTCTCCCAGAATCAGACAGACCGGCGAGGAGGCCAGAAACTCTTCCCCGATAAGAAAAGCCTGGGCAATGCCCGCCGGCTCCGGCTGCACGGCATAGCTCAGGTTCAGGCCGAAACGGGAACCATCACCCAGCAGGCGCTGGTACTGCGGCAGATCCAGTGGCGTGGATATGAGCAATATGTCCCGGATGCCCGCCAGCATGAGCACGGACATGGGGTAATAAATCATGGGCTTGTCATAGACAGGCAGGAGCTGTTTGGACACGCCCAGGGTGATGGGGTGCAGGCGCGTGCCTGTGCCGCCGGCCAGAACAATGCCTTTGTAGTTCATGCTTGTTTCCCTCAGACCTGTGTTCCCAGGCGCTCGCAGCGGTAGCTGCCGTCCAGTATGGCCCGCCACCACGCCTCATTGTCCAGATACCAGCGTACGGTCTTGCGCAGGCCGGTGGCAAATGTTTCCCGTGGTCGCCAGCCCAGTTCCGTGGCAATTTTGGAGGCGTCTATGGCATAGCGTCCGTCATGGCCCGGCCGGTCGCGCACAAAGCGGATCAGCTCTTCATAGCGGCTGACGCCTTGCGGTTTTTGCGGGGCCATTTCTTCCAATATGTCGCAAATGGCGCGCACCACATCGATGTTGCGCCGTTCGCAATGTCCGCCCACGGCGTAGGTTTCGCCCACGCGTCCATGCGCCAGAACCAGCAGCAGGGCCCGCACATGATCTTCCACATGAAGCCAGTCGCGAATCTGGCCGCCGTCGCCATAGACGGGCAGTTCCCGTCCGGCCAGGGCGTTGAGAATGGTCAGGGGAATGAGTTTTTCCGGAAACTGGCGTGGACCGTAATTGTTGGAACAATTCGTCACCAGCGTGGGCAGGCCGTAAGTGCGCTGCCAGGCCCGTACCAGATGGTCCGAAGCCGCCTTGCTGGCCGAATAGGGCGAACTGGGTGCGTAGGGCGTTTTTTCAGTGAAGAAATCCTCGCCGCCGCTCAGATCGCCGAAAACCTCATCGGTGGAGATGTGATGGAAGCGAAAATCCCTGGCTTTGGCCGGGGCTGTGGCGAGGAGGCTTTTCCAGTAGCGGCGGGCCTCTTCCAGCAGAATGAACGTGCCGCGCACATTGGTTTCAAGAAAAGCCGCCGGACTGTCGATGGAACGATCCACATGGCTTTCCGCAGCCAGGTGCATGACCGCGTCCGGTTCAAAAATTTCAAAGGCCGCGCGCATGGCCGCGGCATCCGCAATATCGGCCTGGATGAAATGATAGCGCGGGCTGTCCGCCACATCGGTCAGAGAGGCGGGATTGCCGGAGTAGGTGAGCTTATCCACATTGACCACGCGCCAGGCGCTGGCCGCAAGCACTTCACGAACCACGGCCGAACCGATGAAGCCCGCGCCGCCCGTAACCAGAAGAGTATGTGTCATCAAATCTTCCCGTGGAACAAACTGTTGACTGTCAGAACATGATAGCAAAATCCGTTCCGCAAGGCAAAGCGCGCGGCATGGCTGTGCGTCAGCGCATGCCCGCGTCACGCCAGGCCCAGCAGGCGCGGCAGAAAGGTGGAAAGCTGGGGAAAGAGTATAATAATGACCAGGGCCAGCAGGGAGGCGAAAATCAGAGGCAGGGCGGCTTTGCTGATCTGTTCCATGCTCAGTCCGCTGATGTTGGCGCCCACATACAGATTGACCGCCACGGGCGGCGTCACCTGGCCCACGGCCAGATTGACCGTCATCATGATGCCGAACCAGATGGGATCCCACTGGAAGTGGGCCATGATGGGCAGCAGGAAGGGCAGAAAGACATAGTAAATGGAAATGGCGTCCAGCAGCATGCCGGCCAGCAGCAGCATGATGTTGATCATCAGCAGTATGATCCACTGATTGTCCGACACGGAAAGCATCGCCGCCGAGCCTTTTTCCAGCAGGCCCACAGTGGACGCCACCCAGGAATAGAGGCCGGCGCAGGTCACTACAATCATCACCACGGCTGTGGCGCGCATGCTGGCGGAGAAAATGTCAAACAGCTTGCTGAAGCTGTTGATGGTCTTGTAAATGAACACGCCCACGAAAAGGCCGTAAAACACGGCCACCGCCGCGGCCTCGGTGGGGGTGAACACGCCGCCGTAAATGCCGCCGAGAATGACCACCGGCGTCATGACGCCCCAGAACGCCTCGCGAAAGGCCTTGCCCAGGGGCTGGCCGCGCCTTGCGCCGCGATAGTCCTTTTTGTGCGAAATGATCAGCACCGCTCCCATGATGAACAGGGCCACAATGACGCCGGGAATGAAGCCCGCCGCAAACAGGGCGGGAACCGAAACATTGGCCACGCCGCCATAAACAATAAAGGCGATGCTTGGCGGAATGACGATGGCCAGGCCTGAAGAGACGGACACCGTGGCCGCGGCAAAGCTCTTGTCGTAACCGGCCAGAGCCATGCCCGGAATCAGAATCAGCCCCAGAGCGGCCACAGTGGCCGGGCCCGAACCGCTCACCGCGCCCCAGAAGGTGGCCACGGCCACAGTGGCCACAGCCATGCCGCCGGTCATGGAGCCGGTCAGCGCTTCCATCAGGGCCACGATGCGCGCCGCGATGCCCGCGCGCTCCATGATATAGCCAGCCAGGATGAAGAAGGGGATGGCCAGAAGGGGAAATTTGGCGATGCCCGCGAAAAAGTTGTAGGAAAGCATGCTGAAGCCCATGTCCCATTTCCAGACGACCACCAGGGCCGCGAAACCCAGGGAAAGGGCGATGGGCGTCCGCAGCAGCAGGGGGATCAGAAAGAGCGTGAGCAGCCAGAAGGCGGGGTCGTGAAACAGCGTCGTTTCCATGGGCGTCCCTAGTATTTGCCTGAGCGCAGGTCAGCGTATGCGCGTTGCAGCATGCGGAAAATGATCAGCAGGGAGAAAAGCGGCGTGGCGATGGTGTACCACCAGACCGGAACGCCCAGAGATTCGGAAATGGATTCCAGATCGTACTCGTCCAGCACTTCCAGCGCGCCTGTCCAGCACAGCGCCCCGAAAAAGGCGATGCAGAGCAGCATGCTCAGCCCGTAGCAGAGAAGGCGCGCGTTGCGCGGCAGCGCGTCGTACAGCAGGGTCATGCCCAGATGACCGCCTGTCCGGAAGGAGCGCGCCGTGCCCAGCAATACTATCCAGACAAAGAAATTGATGGTCAGTTCCTCGGTCCAGGCAAAAGAAAAAGACGTGCAGTAGCGCACGATCACGTTGATGAAGGCGATGCTTACCATGACCGCCAGCAACAGCGACCCCAGAATTTCCTCAAAGCGCGTATCCAGAAAACGCCACATGCCGATCTCCACATGCCGGCGCGGAAGCCGGGGCCCGCCGTGAGCGGGTTTTCTCCGGCCCCCGCGCCATCATCTTCAGAATCTATTTGACGGCGGCCATGTCCGCTTCAGCGGCCTTGACCAGATCCGGGCCGATCTTGGCGGTCCAGTCCTCGCGCACCTTTCGGGTGGCTTCGGAAAATGCGGCAATCTGTTCCGGGGTCAGCCGGGTGACGGTCATGCCCTGCTGTTCCATGCAGGCATAGGGGGCGGTCACGGCGGGCAGCTTGTCAATGCTCTTGAGATAGGCCAGGGAAGCCCCGTCATCCATGCCCAGACGGGAAAGGGCCTTGCCGTATTTTTCGGCCTGCGCGGCGCATTGGCTGAGCAGCTTCTGGTCCTCGGGGCTGAAGTTGCGCCAGACAGCGGGGTTCACGCCCATGAGCAGCGGGTCAATGATGTAGTGCCAGTCGCAGTGATACTTGTGAAAATCCCAGATTTTCAGAGGAATGTTGATGCCGTTGGTGGGATTTTCCTGCCCGTCCACCACGCCCTGCTGGAATCCGGTGGTGGCTTCGCTCCAGTTCATGTTCACGGGGTTGGCGCCCAGAGCGCGGAAGGTTTCAATGAAAATGGGGCTGCCCACCACCCGGATCTTGAGTCCGTTCATATCCGCGGGGGTGGTGATGGGGCCTTTGCTGGTGGTCATTTCGCGGAAGCCGTTCTCGGCCCAGCCAATAATCTTCACGCCCTTTTTTTCAATGGCGTCCACCATCATCTGGCCGGATTTGCCTGCCATGATGGCGTCCATAGCCTTGTAACGGTCCGGCTGGACGGCCAGCAGAAAGGGCAGGGCCGTGAGGTTCAGCTCCTTGATCTGGGGGGACCAGTTGATGGTCGAAGCCAGCGCGAAGTCAATGGCCCCGTTGCGCAGCATCAGAAATTCGGAGGTCTGCTTGCCCGCCAGCAACTGGCTGGAGGGGTAAACCTTGATGTTGATGCGCCCCTGCGAACGGTCTCGCACCAGATCGGCGAAATACGCGGCGGTCATGCCCCAGCCGGAGGTGGCGCCGGGCACCACGCTCAGCTTGTATTCGGCTTTGTAGGGGGCGGCCGCAGCCGGCAGGGGCGCGGTCAGCAGGCAGGCGCAGAGCGCCAGGGCGCTCCAGTATAAAAAGCGTTTCATCGTCAGAACCTCCTCAGTGATGATGTTTTTGCATTGTCTGACCCCGGTTTGCAGGCGCGTCGGCATGTCAGAGCCGCGGCAGGATGACAATCAGCACAGGCAGCACCGCCGCGAGAGCCAGGGTGCTGAAAATCCAGCAGGCATTGGCCAGGTCCAGATCCAGGCGGAACAGGGACGGCGGCACCAGGGCGGTCATGGCTACAGGCATGGCCGAGAGCACGGCCACCACCTTCAGGGGCAGGCCGTTGTCCACGTTTCCATAGCCGATGCCTTTGGCGAGGCCGATAACCAGCAGCGGCACGCCGACGAATTTTATAAGGCACACGGCCAGACTCTGGCGCGTGTAACGACCCAGGCTTGCCAGTTTCAGACTCAGGCCGATGGCGAACAGAAAAAGCACTGTGGCCAGAATCATGAAGCCGGAGGCAAGGGGCCCGCAGAAATCCGGGCGGGGCACATGCAGCAGGTTGAGCGCAATGCCGAGCAGCAGGGCGCTGAGCACAACTTTCAAAATGGGATCAAAGCGCAGATTGCGGAAGGAGAGCCGCTGCCCGTCATTTTCCTGGCTGTACCAGCGGGCAATGGGAAAGGAAACGCTGAAATAGAACAGCTCTTCGCAAAGGCGGTACAGGGCCACCAGGGCAATGGCGCTTTCCCCCAGAAAAAGCACGCAGACCAGTGAGCCCACCGCGCCGATGTTGGTGAATGTGCCGCAGCAGTACAGGCTGCCGGTCTGGGCGCGGTCCAGCTTGAGCAGGCGGGCGAAAAGCAGGGCAAGCGCGCCGCCCCAGACCCAGGCGACCAGGCCCAGCAGCGGCAGGGCCAGCAGGCGCGTGTCCGGCGAGGGCAGACCCCAGAGGGACAGCATGGCGGATACGGGAATAAGCACAAAAACCGCCGTTGTCTGGAGGCTCTGGCGCGCAAGAATCACAGCTTCTCCGGAAAGGCGGATGCGCCCGGCCGCGACGGCATGCCGAAAAGCATAGCCCGCAGTCAGACTGACAAAAATGATCCCAAGTGTGAGCAGCAACCTGTCCATAATAGTCCGGTCAGACAGTGAGGAAATTTCCCTCGCGGGGAGTGAAGCAAAAAGGCAAAACAGAATATGTGCTTGCTGTCCTCTTGTCAAAGCGGGAGGAGGAAGAGCCAGGGCAATAGCATGAGCTGCGATAACAGAATGAATTGAACACTCCACCGGCTTTAGCCGGCGGAGTGTTCAATTCATTACTACTCTCTTATTCCGGACCAGACTGTCCGAACATGCCCGCGTAGCGCGCAAAAAGGCGGAGACTGGGCCGCGAAAAACCATCCCATTCGGCATTGAGCTCCAGACCCGGAACCAGAGCGCGGACCACAGGCAGATTCAGATCCGCACGGGTCAGCTCCACATAGAGCGGGCTTCTGCCGTGCGCGGCCAGCACGCATTCCAGAAGGCGGCGGTTGGCCTCTGCCGACGGCAGGCTGTAATCCGGCAGGTCCTCCAGCACACGTTCGGGCAGCCCGGCCAGACCGGGGCCGGAAGCCTTGCCGAAGGGGGCCGGCTGCGCCCAGACATAGGGCCAGGGCGTTTCGGTCAGCGCCGCCAGGGCGGCGCGCGCGCCATTCAGATTGGCCCCGGTGGCCCGCGCCACACTGCCGTCATGGGCGGTGACAAAACACTGGTACACAGGCAGACCCAGCTCAGTGGTAATATCCTGAAACTGAACGCGGATGCCGCGCGCCGCGTAGTCTTCCAGCAGACTCTGAATGCGCGGGTCGCGACTTCTAAGGGTGAAGCAGCGCGCCCGGCTGAAGGGCGTGGTGGCCTCGGCGTCGCGTTCCAGAATTTCCGTAAGGGCCGCCACCCTTGCTTCATCCAGACTGTTGCCCGATGCCAGCCCCGTGGAGCCGCCGGCCAGAAAAAGCCCCGGTTCGTCCAGATTGCAGAACAGAAAGACAGCCTGAGCCGGGACCAGCACTTCCCCGCCGTCCACGGAGCGAGCCGCCAGCCAGTACAAGGGCGCGTCCGGACAGGGCGCTTCCAGCGGCAAGAGGTCAGGATCGAGCGCCGCCCTGCCCCGCGCCGTCAGCTCCCCATAACGGGCTTTGACCAGCGGCAGGGGCAGCTTGCGGTCCAGCACCAGCCCGCCGCGGCCCTCTTCGCCCGGCCCCACGCTGACATACGCGCTGGCCCGCTCCACAATTTCCATGGCGTAAGAAGCGCGCGCCTGGGCCAGCGAAAGCCCCCGCCCGTAGGCCGTGGCCTGGCCGCGCAGAGTATGCGACAGGCGGCCGTTGCGCACGCTCACGTCCACCCGCCAGGAGCGCAGCAGGGCAATGGGCGAAAGCGAAGCCTCGTGCCGCATTTCCGGCCCGTCAATAAAGCCCGCTTCCATCAGGGCATCCACGGCGCGCAAAAACGTCTCCCCGGCCGGGGGGCGCTCACGCGGCGTCCAGTTTTCAGCCGCCATGCGGGCGTGCTCACGGGCCAGAATACCGGCGCGCTCAGTCATTTCCTCCGCTGTTTTTTCCAGCGCCTCGCGGCTGAACAACGGGGGCATATCCGTCTCGTCAGGCCGGGGCAGGGCATGATGCCCGCAGATATTGGCGCGAAACGCCGCGCTCCAGGCAGCGGCGGCCTTGTGATCTGGCTCAAGCGCGGCACGCAGATAGACGGCCGGGCTGGCCGGGGCCAAGCGCAGCATGGCGTCAGTCGCAAAGGGAGCAGAGGCGTCATACATCTGCCGCCATGCGGGCAGCAGCAGTGCGCATTCCAGCAGCAGGCCGGCCAGGGCCGGGCGCGTAAAAACATCGGCCTCGGCATCATAGCAGGTCGCGGCCAGGTCACGCAGTTCCTCCGGTCGCTTCTTGCTTAATGCTCGCAGCAGATGCTGATGCAGAAAGTCATCCAGCGGCGCGTCCTCCAGTTGCGCCAGAGCATCGTCCAGACTGAGGGAGGGCGGCGGCTCACAGGAAAAATAGCCTGTGGTGGCCAGGGTTTCAGCGTGGGCATACGCGTAATCCACATGCGGCACGGCGGGCGTTGCCGAAGAACAATCCGAGGATCGGGAATGGCCGGATGACATGGTTCCTCGCGCTAGCAAAGGCTGTAAACAAAAAGCGGGCCGTGAGGCCCGCACATGATGCAGAAGCAACCGGGGAATCCCTGAGGGATTCCCCGGATACAAAAGGCGGATTAACGCTTGGAATACTGGTAGCGGGCGCGGGCCGCGCGCAGACCGTATTTTTTACGTTCCTTCTTGCGGGCATCGCGGGTCAGAAAGCCCGCTTTTTTCAGCACCGGGCGCAGAGCCGGATCCACCAGCAGCAGCGCGCGGGAAATGCCGTGCCGCACGGCTTCGGCCTGGCCGCTCACGCCGCCGCCGGCCACATTGACGCGCACATCCAGCTTCTCGGCCAGCTTGGCCAGCACCAGAGGCTGACGGATGATCATCTGGAGGGTCTTACGGGGAAAATACTCCTCAAAGGAGCGTCCGTTAACCGTAATGCCGCCCGAACCGGCGTAAATGCGGGTACGGGCCGTGGCGGTTTTGCGACGACCGGTGCCGTATTCAAATTTTTCGCTCATGGCGTGCACTCCTTAGTAAGGCAGGGTCAGCGGCTGAGGATTCTGGGCCGTGTGCGGATGCTCAGGCCCGGCATAAATCTTGAGTTTCTTCAACATGGCGCGGCCCAGGCGGTTCTTGGGCAGCATACCACGCACGGCGGACATCAGAACGCGCGAAGGCTTGTCGGCCAGCACATCGCCGAGGGTCGTGGTCTTGAGGCCACCCACCCAGCCGGAGTGCCGGTAATATTTTTTGTCAGTCATTTTCGCGCCGGTTACTTTGAGCTTTTCGCAGTTGACGACCACGATAAAATCCCCATTATCCATATGCGGGGCGAACTCAGGCTTGTGCTTGCCGCGCAGGCGATGGGCAATCTGGCTGGCCAGACGACCGAGAACCTGATCCTGGGCGTCAACCACAAACCACTGGCGGTTGATGTCTTTGGGGGTAGGGCTGAACGTCTTCATCAGAAAAAACTCCTCACATCTGCTGGGATGAGCAGCAAAAAATATACGGCAGCCGTCAGGCTGAGAAAAATTCGTCCAGCGTCGCGCCGTCTAACGGGGTGGCGGCAGGATCACTGCAAAGGTCGATTCAATACGCCAAACCATGAAACGTGTCAAGCGCTATACGCGCGAGACCGGGGCAATGGCATGAAGTTCAGGCCGCCGGTTTGCCCATTACCGCCTGGCATAAGAAGTCATCATCCCAGCCGGCCAGTTTGCGGCGTACCCGCATGCTCTTTTTCCCGGGCAAGTTTTTCAACATATTCACTGTCCTATGCCTGAGCGTGACAAAATTGCCGGCAGTATTCTTTTCTCTTGCCCGGCATTCATCATCTCTGAATACTATAGCGACTAACACTTGAAAATATTTAAAATATTTTTAAATATCTTGGCTATGCGCATAGCAACTTCAGAAGTCAGGATGAGGGCGATCCAAGCCTATAAATCCAAACTTGGCGTCCAACAGCAAGTGGCTGTAATGTATGGGATTCATTCCAATCCCCTCAGAAATTGGTTGCGGGCCTATGATGAGGATAACAATTCTGATCCAGAATGAAGGTGAAACAAGATTAAAATTGCATATTGATGAAAAAATGTTATATAAATGTAATAGGAAATTTAATGAAAATACTATCTGTTTCAATCAATATAATTCTGTTTTTATTTGTAATCACTGCTGCATATAATTTATTATTTTCAATAACCACAATATATAATATTGAATGGTATTCTTTGCATTTTGAAAATGATGTCATAGGATTGTTCATGGGGAGTTTTTTTTGGCTACAGATTATGTTTTTATTGCGTTTTACGGGGGTACGGTACATACTGCTTGTATCTGGATTATGTGGCTTGGCGGTCATGGCAACAAAGCTGCACACTCCTCCTGACGCAACCATAGTGCCCGCATTAGGTCAGATTGGAAACTGGCCGTCCGTGGAGGATGTCAGAATACTTTGCCATTTTTGCGCTATTCTGTTTATTGAAGGCGTCTTGTTTACATACGCAGTAAGGTTTATCAATTTTATCATAATACAACCAATGAAATATTTTTTTCAGGGTATACTTGGGGATACATAGTAAGCGGCGTTATGGCGGCCCTGCATAATGCCGCGCGAATTCGGCATCTGGCTCGCGCCAGTATTAATATAATTAATGATTACATTATGTTATAAGGATTTTGCGGAGTTGCTCGCGGTAAAGGCATAAAAAAAGGCTTTACAAGCGAAACGGCTTTCTATAAACAGGAATTGTTCCTGCTAATGGAAGCCAAACAAAATTTTTTGCATACGTTAAAGGAGAGAACAATGAGCAAGACCCAGGAAAATCTGATGGCCGCCTTCGCCGGCGAGTCCCAGGCCAATCGCAAATATCTCGCTTTCGCCCAGGCCGCCGACAAGGAAGGTCTGCCGCAGGTCGCCAAGCTGTTCCGCGCCGCCGCCGCCGCCGAGACCATCCATGCCCATGCGCATCTGCGCAACGCCGGCAAGATCGGCGACACCGCCGCGAACCTCAAGGCCGCCCTGGAAGGCGAGACCTATGAGTTTACCAAGATGTATCCCGAAATGATCAAGGACGCTCAGGAAGAAGGCCAGACCGCCGTGGCCAAGTATTTTGATTTTGTGAACAAGGTGGAGGAAGTGCACGCCAATCTGTACAAGAAGGCCATTGCCAATCCTTCCGGCCTTGCCAATGTGGATTACTATGTCTGCAAGATCTGCGGTTACACCCACGAAGGCCCCTGCGACGCCTGTCCCGTGTGCGGCGCGGGCGCTGCCTCTTTCTTCAAGGTGGAAGAGTGCTGCCAGTAGTCTGAGCCGCACTCCGCGTTCATGCCGCCTTCAGGCGGCATGAACGCGGGATTCATTGTTCTGGCAGAAGGGGTCGCCGCAAGGCGACCCCTTTCTTTGTCGCGGGCCGCATCCCGGGCGGCGGCAACGCCGAGACTTTCACTTTTGCAATGAAAGCCGCATTTCAACTATCTGAAATTCAAAATGAATTTTTCAGAAAATCATTGATAAAGGTGAATGTCTCGCAACACCTTCGGCATTGCATTTTGGGCTGAAAAGAGTCAGTATCACCTGATGTTTGGCGGCGCGCATGTTTCAATGCGGGACGTTTGTTATCAATAAAAAATGGCGGTGGGCTCTGGTCCGCTTTCCCGCTTTCCGGTTTCGTCCGGAGGGCGGGTTTATGTATATCGCTGTGGAGGCTTTCGTATGCGTATTGTTGTCCGCTCCTGCATTTTTGCGCTTCTTCTGGTTCTGTGCGGCCTGAGCGCGGTTCAGACCGCCGACGCGGCGGCCAAAAAAGAACCCGCCAAGGAAGTCCCCAACAAGTTTGAAGCCCTGAAGCGCTTCAGCCAGGTGCTTGACCTGGTGGAACGCTACTATGTGAAGGATGCGACCCAGACAGATCTGATTAACGGCGCCGTCAAGGGCATGCTGCAGGGGCTTGACCCGCACTCCACCTTCATGAATGCGGAAGAATACAAGGAAATGCAGGAAACCACCTCCGGCGAATTTTTCGGGGTGGGCATTGAAATTTCCATGGAAAACGGCCAGGTTGTGGTGGTGACGCCCATTGAGGATACGCCGGCTTTCCGCGCGGGGCTCCAGCCCGGCGACGTGATTCTGTCCATCAACGGCCAGCCCACGCAGGAACTTTCGCTGCAGGAAGTTGTCTCGCGTATCCGGGGGGCCAAGGGCACGGAAGTGGAACTGACCATCCTGCACAGCGACGCCAAAACCCCGCAGACCGTGCGTATTGTGCGCGACGCCATACCCCTGATCAGCGTCAAGTCCAAAAAGCTGGAGGACGGCTGTTACTGGGTGCGTCTGACCCGTTTTTCTGAACGCACCACCGAGGAACTCAAGGACGCGCTCAAGGATGCGGAAAAGGAAAGCAAGGCCACAGGCGGTCTCAAGGGCATTGTGCTGGACTTGCGCAACAATCCCGGCGGCCTGCTGGATCAGGCGGTCAGCGTTTCCGATATTTTCCTGCAAAAGGGCGTCATTGTTTCCATCAAGGGCCGCCGCGACAATACGGATCGTGTTTATGAAGCCAAAAAGCAGTCCGACGATGTGCGTGTGCCCATGGTTGTGCTGATCAACGCCGGTTCCGCCTCGGCTTCGGAAATCGTGGCCGGCGCGCTGCGCGACCAAAAGCGCGCCCTGATTCTGGGAGAGCGCTCTTTTGGCAAGGGCTCGGTGCAAAACATTATTCCTTTGTCAGACGGTTCCGGCCTCAAGCTGACGGTGGCCCTGTACTATACGCCCAACGGCAGTTCCATTCAGGCCGAGGGTATTGTGCCCGACCTGGAAGTGGTCTTTGAGCCGCCGCGCAACGAGGACAAGGACAATCCGCGCTTCCTGCTGCGTGAGCAGGACCTCAACCGGCATCTGGAAAACGGCAAGGACAAGAAGGGCAGCCAGAGCAAGGCCAAAAAAGATGAGGGCAAGGAACAACTGGCCCGCGATAATCAGCTGCGCATGGCTCTTCAGGTGGTAAAGAGTCTGCCCAGGCTGCGGGAGATTCAGCATTAGGCGGTGCTGGCTTTGTCTCCGCGCCGCAGAAGAGACCTGCCATAATCCGCGTGTACGGCACAAAAGGAAATAACAGCCCCCCGACCAGCGCCTCTGGCGCCGGCGGGGGGTTGTGCGCTTCCGATTGGCTGGGTCTGGGCGGCCTGGCCTGGCTGGTCTGCGCGCTGGCCTTTTCTCTCTGGTGGGGCGAAGAGCTGACCGCGCCGGATACCGCGGAAGAGAACAGCCTTGCTGCTGTTTCCGCCGTCGAGATTGATGCCGCTGGCCAACAGCCCACGCCGTCCGTGCATGAGCGGGAAGCCCGGTTCACGCTGGACCGGGTGGAAGCGCTGGTCATCCAGACCTTGCCGCGCGCCCTGCCTTTGGCGCACTGGCGGCGTGAAGAGGAGCCGCCGTCGGGCGTTGCGGAGACGGACGCGCGTCGATACCGGATTGCCGGGCCCTGCGCGCCATTGCGTCTGGCCGTGGCCCTGCTGGAAAAGCTGCGTGCCGCTGCGGCTGCGGATTCTTCCCTGCTTCCGCGTCTGGCCTGGACAGACGAGGGCGTGCTGGAACTGCGTCTCAACGGACGCCTGAGCCACAGTTTTCATTTTCCCGGACGGGAGCGGGAGCTGGCCGATCTGGCCCGCCCCTTGCCCGCAGCCGCGCTGGTTCTGGTCATAGATGATCTGGGGCAGAGCCTGGAAGCCGCCGAAGCGCTGGCCGCTCTGCCTTTTCCCGTGACCCTGGCCCTTTGGCCGCGGGCGTCTGGAACCGGCGCGGCAGCAAACCTGGCCGGACAGAGGGGGCTGGATTGTCTGGTGCATATGCCCATGGAACCCTTGCCGCGCGCCGACGGCTCCCGCCCCAAGCCCGGAGCGGGCGCTCTGTTTACGGATATGAGTCCGCAGGCTCTGGCCGCCGCTCTGGAACCCGCCCTGAGCGCCGTGCCAACGGCGCTGGGCCTGAATAATCATATGGGCTCCCGATTCACGGGCAGCGCCTCTGCCAGCCGGCAGCTTTGCGCGCAACTGGCGGGGCGCGGCTTTGCTGTGCTGGACAGCCTGACCAGTCCCCATTCCCGACTGGCGGAGGCGGCCCGCGCCGCCGGGCTGGTCAGCGTGACGCGGGCTGTTTTTCTGGATACGCAGCGGAAAACGGACGCTATTCTTGCCGCCTTGGATGCGGCGGCGGCCAGGGCCCGTTCCGGCGGCTTTGCCGTGGCCATTGGGCATCCGTACCCGGAAACCCTCAGCGCCTTGCGCCGCTGGCGGGACAAGGCCGGTACGGCTGTTATTCCATTGCGTCGCCTGATCTGGCATCTGGCACAGCGCCAGACGAGTGAGGAGCCTTGAGGCCAGTAGCCGCGCATGCTTCCGGCACACCGGACGCCGCTGTGGAACTGGATTTTTTCAATCAACGTGAACAAGTGGAGTGATACCGTGAAGATCAGCACAATAGGCTGCGTGGGCTGCGGCAATATGGGCGGGGCCATTCTTGCCGGTCTGGCTGACAGCCTGCGCGATGGCTATGCCTTCTGCGGCTGTAACCGCACGGCGGAGCGCATGAGGCCCCTTCTGGAAAAGGGCGTGACGGCCAGAGCCGAGGCCAGCGCCGTGGCGGAAGATTCCCAGGTGGTCATTCTGGCGGTCAAACCCTATGCGGCGGCTGCCGTACTGGCAAAGATGCGCCCGAAGCTGGGCGCTGACAAGGTGCTGGTGTCTGTGGCGGCGGGCGTCAGTCTGAAAAGCCTGCGTCAGGCCGCCGGCGACCAGTGTATGGTTGTGCGCTGCATGCCCAATACCCCGGCCCTGGTGGGCAAGGGCGTTTTTGCGTTTTCTTTTGAAGAAGGCGTGTCGCCGCAGAGCAAAACCGAGCTGATGGAACTCTTCGGAGCGCTGGGCCTCTGTCTTGAGCTGCCCGAAGCCCGCTTCACCGCTTTTTCCGCCCTGATCGGCGCGGGGCCGGCCTATGTGTTCGAGATGATGCAAGGGCTGGTGCAGGCCGGCGTAACCCTGGGCTTTCAGCATAAGGAAGCCCGCCGCATGGTGGCGGCGCTCTTTGCCGGTTCGGCGCGCATGGCCGAGCTGAATCCCGCGCCGCTGATGCAATTGCGCGACGAGGTTTGCTCACCCGGCGGCCTGACCATTGCCGGCGTCAACCAACTGGATCGCGCGGGCTTGCCGGGACTTCTGGTGGATGCCGTGCTGGCCGCCGACGCGCGCGGCCGGGAAATGGAAAGCTGAGCCGCCGCAGGTCTGACCGCGACCTTGGGAAATGCGGGGGAGCGGAAGCGAGGGCGCGGACGAGAGCATACAAAAAAAGGGGGGCTTGCGCCCCCCTTGATGTTGGTTTGTGAGCCGGCCGCGCGGGCTACTCTTCGTCGCCTTCCCATTTGATAAAGCCGGGATTGGTGTTGGACATGGCGTTGACGATCAGTTCCACCAACCCGCCGTAGGCGAAGCTGTTTTTGGAGTACAGGTCATTGTGCTCAAGCAGTTCGCGGATCTGGCCCTTGCAGTTGGAGCAGGGGGCGCAGATGTACTTCTTGGTTTCGGGCCCGAGGCAGTCCTTGAAGGCTTCGCCGATCTGCCACATCTTTTTGCGTCCGGAGATGTTGCCGCGCCATTCGTCGATATTGTTGCGGGTCATGATGGCGAAGCCGGAACCGCCGCCGCAGCAGTAGTTATCCACGCCGTGGCAGGGCATTTCGCGGAACTGGGGCGCGATCTTGTGCAGAATCTCACGCTGCGGCTGCACAATGCCCATCAGGCGCACCGCATTGCACGGGTCGTGCAGCGTAACCGGGAAGTTATTGCGCGAGGGATCAAGCTTGAGGCGACCGGACATGACAATGTCACGCAGGGTTACATAGCAGGATTCGCGCGGCACCTGGTATTCAAAGGGGATCACGCGGTCGGCGATGACGGTGAGCGCCTTGTGGGCATGGCCGCATTCGCCGATGACGATTTTTTTGACGCCCAGTTCCTTGGCGGCCATCATGTGCTGAAGGGCGATGCGCGCGGTCTGGGCGTCGTCGTAGAACACGCCGTAGTTCACGCCGTCATAGGCCACAGCCTTGCTGGACAGCGTCCAGGACAGGCCGGCCTCCTGGAAAATCAGGGAGAAAGCGGCGATGTTTTCAGGCCAGGCCATGATTTCGCCGGCATTGTGCAGCAGCATGATATCCGCGCCCTTCACGTCGAAGGGCGTGTGAATGCCCACACCGGTGATTTCAGAATAATCCTCGTCGATGAACTCCACGTTTTCCTTGACCACTTCAGGGGTCATGCCGGTGGAAGACCCCACCTTCATCTGATTGAGAGTGCCCTTTTCGTGCAGTTCGCGGGGGTAGATGCCCAATTCCTGGCTGAACAGCTTGCGGATTTCACGGGCGATGAGGCCGTTATCCACACCGATGGGACAGGTCTGGGCGCAGCGGCGGCAGAGGTTGCAGCGATAGGCCAGTTCGCCCAGGCGCGCCACTGTTTTCCAGTTCAGGCCCATGTCGCCGTAACGCCATTTGGCCAGGGGCTCTTTTTTCACATACTGCTTGTAGATGCGGCGGAAGATTTCCGAACGGTAATTGGGCCGGTACATCTCGTGCTCGCCGGACATCTCAAAGAGATGACAGGCGGCGGAGCAGGAATTGCACTGCACACAGTTGTCCATGCTGGTTTCCAGCATGGGCAGAAAGGTCCAGTTGTTCTCCTTGGAGAAGAGCTTGCGCATGCCATTGAGGAACTTGTTGACCAGTTCCTCTTCTTCCTGCTTGTTCTTGGGCTTGGGAATGTTCAGCACGCACACGTCGTCCAGAATACAGGCCGTGTTTTCCTTCTGCTCTTCAGTGAAGGGCTTCCAGGGCATGGCCTTCACGTCCAGGCTCAGCTCGGGCAGAGTATTGGGATCAATGCTGACCATCTGTCCTTCGACAGTGGAAACATCGCTCAAACGCAAATTATCTTTCATGTCGGAACTCCCTAGTCTTCTTTCTTGGGGGCTGCGGGATTGGTGGTGGCCACATCCACCCAGGTCTTGGGGCTGCCGTCGCCGGCGATATGGTCCGCGGACCAGGTGACGTTGTACTTGAGCATCTCGCCGATTTTTTCCTTGTTCTTGTCGTTGTAGTTGGTGGGTTCATCACCCCAGCGGATGTCGTGGTACATGAAATATTTCATGATCAGGTGCCCCATGTTGGTCACGGGAATCCAGATCAGCAGGAAGAAGCCCACCAGCAGATTCAGCGTGAAGAAAAGGCTGGGCAGGGGCTGGAAGGTGAAGGTGAACAGGTTGTGGATGAAGGTGCGGGCCAGTTCAAAGTAGGAGGGATTGAAGGCCCAGGCCGCCAGCGTCAGCAGGCCGAAGAGCACGAAAGCGCCCAGATTGAGGTAATGTTCCGGGGTGGTGTACTTTTTCAGGCCCGCGTCGCTGCGGCGGCGCTGAATCAGGGCTATGCCGCCGCCCACGATGCAGAACGCGCCCAGCAGCACCACGGCGCTGATCACATTGCTCACGAAAATCATGAAGCCGCCTTGCGGGTCCATACCGAACATCTGGGCGAGAACGGCCAGAATCACGATGATGGTGCCGCCCATGAGCATGTACATGCCCACATGGAAGGGGTAGGTGCGCAACCAGAGCTTGGGGTTGTGCTCAAGCGTGGCGTGCAGGCAAAGCACTTCCACCAGAATTCCCTTGATGTCGCCCCAGTGCGAAATGTGGCGGGGTCTGGTCCACCAGTCCTTTTCTTCCATAAAGCTGCCGCCGTATGCGGCTTTTTTGGCGCCTTCATGGGGCACGGGGTAGAGTTCCCAGCGCACATGCAGGGGGCTGGCCGCCATGTACGACTTGATTTTCAAGTAGGCCAGGCAAATGAAGCCGGCTACCGCCAGATAGCCCAAAATGTAGAACAGAGTGGTCATGCGTTTTCTCCCGTAAGTCAAGATGCCGCTGCATCATGGGTTTGCCGGGACATCGGCCCCGGGCCGGTGTCCCGCAACAAGCCCGGCATACGCCTGCTTGCCTTTCAACCTCACCCTCAATCGCGCACGCACCCACTCTCATGCTTGTGACCTGTCTTATCAGGAATTGGCCACAAAGATGAGAAAGTCAAGGTGCGCGGCAAGTCCCTTTTGATAACGGAAATTTGCAGAAATGCAAAGCTCCTGACGCGATTCAAAGGAATCCAAGTAATCTCGAATGAATTATTTTTTCAATGAAATTAGTATATTATTTTTGATATGCGCAGAGTAAAAATTTTTGCTGCGGAAAAATTTTCTTTGTTTCGCGGGAGGCTGCGCATGACAGCCGCGCAGACGACAAACCCCGGAAGGCATGCCTTCCGGGGTTTGTTCTTTGTCCGGGAAATGGGGACGCTACTGATCCAGATTCACCAGCACGGGATTTTCTTCCAGTTCTTCCAGGAACTTGTCCGGGCGTTCCTTCTGATCCGGCACCTCGATGTCGCCGTTCACATATTCGCGGTAGCCTGTACCGGCAGGGATCAGGCGCCCCACAATGACGTTTTCCTTGAGGCCGCGCAGGTAGTCCATTTTGCCCTTGAGCGAGGCTTCGGTGAGAACCTTGGTCGTTTCCTGGAAGGAAGCCGCCGAGATGAAGGAAGAAGTGGTCAGCGAGGCCTGGGTGATGCCCAGCACCAGCGGTTCCGCTGTGGCGGGGGCGCGCCCTTCGTCCACGACCTTCTGATTTTCGGCCTTGAATTCGCTCTTGTCCACCTGTTCGCCCACCAGAAAGCTGGTGCCGCCTGAGTCGAGGATGGTAACTTTCTTGAGCATCTGACGCACAATCACTTCGATATGCTTGTCGTCGATGCCCACGCCCTGGAAGCGGTAAACTTCCTGAATTTCGTCCACCAGATAGCGGGCCAGGTATTTCTCGCCCCGGGTGCGCAGAATGTCGTGCAGTTCCGGATAGCCCTCGGTAAGGGCATCGCCCGCCTCCACAAAGTCGCCGTCCGCCGCGGTGATGTGCTTGCCCTTGGGCACCAGGTATTCTCTGGCTTCACCGATTTCCGGCGTGACCACCAGCTTGCGTTTGCCCTTGGATTCCCCGGCATAGGCGACAGTGCCCGATATTTCGGAAACCACGGCCATGTCCTTGGGTTTGCGCACTTCAAAAAGTTCGGCCACGCGCGGGAGGCCGCCCACGATATCCTTGGTCTTGGAGGTCTCGCGGGGTTTGCGGGCAATGATGTCGCCGGCCTGGACGCTCTCGCCGTCCTTGACCATGATGATGGAGCCCACAGGCAGGCTGTAGATGGCCGCAGCCACGCCGTGGCCGCGTTTTTTCACGTTGCCGTCATCATCACAGATGGAGATGGAGGGCCGGAAGTTGGTGGTGCGGTATTCCATGATGGTCATGGAAGCCTGGCGGGTAACGTCGTCCACCTTTTCCTGCACGGTTTTGCCGTCGATGATGTCCGCAAAGCGAGTCACGCCGTCTTCTTCGGCCACAAAGGGTTCATTGAAAGGATCCCACTCGGCCAGAACGGCGCCCTTGGCCACTTCCTGGCCGTCATGCACCATCAGCCGCGCACCGTTGGGCAGAATGTATTTTTCCCGTTCGCGGCCCTGCGGGTCCACGATGGTCATCTGACCGCTCTTGCCGAGCACCAGTTGCGCGCCCTCGCGGTTGGTCACGGCCCGCACGCGGCTGAGTATCACCCGGCCGGCGTTGAGCGCCTCGAACTTGTTCTTTTCAATGGTGCTTGAGGCCGTGCCGCCGATATGGAAGGTGCGCATGGTGAGCTGTGTGCCCGGTTCGCCGATGGACTGGGCCGCAATAATGCCCACGGTTTCGCCGGTGTTGACCAGATGACCGCGCGCCAGATCGCGTCCGTAGCAGAGGGCGCAGATGCCGCGCTCGGCCTGACAGGTCAGGGGCGAGCGCACCATGACCGAGGAGATGCCCTTGTCGTTGATCAGCTTGGCTTCCGCTTCCGAAATGAGGGTGTTTTCTGGCAGCAGAATCTGCTCTGGATTGTCCGGATCATGCACGGGATAGAGCAGGACGCGCCCCACGATACGTTCGGCCAGCGGGGTCTTGATGTCGCCGCCCTCCTTGAGGTGGGTCAGTTCAATGCCGTCCACCGTGCCGCAGTCGTGTTCGGAAACAATCACATCCTGCACCACGTCCACCAGACGGCGGGTCAGGTAGCCGGAGTTGGCCGTTTTCAGGGCCGTGTCCGCCAGGCCCTTGCGCGCGCCGTGGGTGGAGGTGAAGTACTGCAGAACCGAAAGACCCTCGCGGAAGGAAGAGGTAATGGGCGTTTCAATGATTTCGCCCGAGGGTTTGGCCATCAGGCCGCGCATGCCGGCAAGCTGGCGCATCTGATCCTGGTTGCCTCGCGCGCCGGAATTGGACATCATGAAGATGGGGTTGAAGCTCTGGTTTTTCTCCTGTCTGCCCGTTTTCGGGTCAGTGAGCACGTCGTGCGAGATCTCCTTGATCATTTCCGTGGAAACATCCTGCGTGGCCTTGGTCCAGACGTCCACCACCTTGTTGTACTTTTCCGTACGGGTGATGATGCCGTCCCGGTACTGGCGTTCGATGTCGTCCACCTCGGCCTGGGATTTGGCCAGGATGTGCTTTTTGCTTTCGGGAATGGTCAGATCCTTCACGCCGATGGTCACGCCGGCCCGGGTGGCGAACTCGTAGCCCATGTCCTTGAGCCGGTCACAGAGAATGACCGTGGACTTGATGCCGCAGGTACGGTAGGCGGCGCCCACCAGTCTGCCAATGGCTTTCTTGGTCAGCACGGTGTTGACATGCTCAAAGGAAAGCTCCGGCGGCAGAATATCGCTGACCAGCACGCGGCCCGGCGTGGTCTGCACCAGTTCTTCACCTTCTTTCATGCGCACCCTGATGCGGGCATGCAGGGAGACCTGGCCCGCGTCGTAGGCGGCTTCCACTTCCCAGGGCGCGCAGAAGGTCATGCCCTCGCCCTTTTCAAAGCTGCGTTCCACGGTCATGTAGTAGAGGCCCAGCACAATGTCCTGCGAGGGCACGATGACCGGGCCGCCGTTGGCCGGGGACAGAATGTTGTTGGTGCTCATCATCAGCACGCGGCATTCAATCTGGGCCTCCACGGAGAGCGGAATATGCACGGCCATCTGGTCGCCGTCAAAGTCCGCATTGTAGGCGGAGCAGACCAGGGGATGCAGGCGGATGGCCTTGCCTTCCACCAGCAGCGGTTCAAAGGCCTGAATGCCCAGACGGTGCAGCGTGGGGGCGCGGTTCAGCAGAATGGGATATTCGCGCACCACTTCCGACAGAATGTCCCAGACCACCAGTTCCTCGCGCTCCACCATTTTTTTGGCGCTCTTGATGGTGGAGGCGTGACCGCGTTTTTCCAGCTCCGAGTAGATGAAGGGCTTGAACAGCTCCAGGGCCATCTTCTTGGGCAGACCGCACTGGTGCAGCTTGAGGTAGGGGCCCACGGTAATGACCGAACGGCCCGAGTAGTCCACGCGCTTGCCCAGCAGGTTCTGGCGAAAGCGCCCCTGCTTGCCCTTGATCATGTCCGACAGGGATTTGAGCGGGCGGCCGTTGGTGCCGGCGATGGCCCGGCCACGGCGACCGTTGTCGAAAAGCGCATCCACAGCTTCCTGGAGCATGCGTTTTTCGTTGCGGATGATGATTTCCGGCGCGCCCAGTTCCATGAGCCGTTTGAGGCGATTGTTGCGGTTGATCACCCGGCGGTAAAGGTCGTTGAGGTCCGAGGTGGCGAAGCGGCCGCCGTCCAGGGGAACCAGGGGGCGCAACTCCGGCGGGATAACCGGAATGACTTCCATGATCATCCATTCGGGCTTGTTCTGGGATTCCAGGAAAGCCTCAACGATTTTCAGGCGCTTGGTCAGCTTTTTCTTCTTGGTCTGGCTCTTGGTGGCTTCGCCTTCCTCTCGCAGTTCCAGGCGCAGCTTTTCCATATCCAGCTCTTCCAGCAGGCTGCGCACGGCTTCCGCGCCCATGCCCACGGTGAGCACATCGTCGCTGCCGTAGTGATCCAGAATCTGAAGGTACTGATCCTCGGAAATGACCTGGCGTTTCTGCAGATTGGTCTGGCCGGGATCCAGCACGATATAGGAATCAAAGTAGAGTACCTTTTCCAGATCGGCCATGGTCATGTCCAGCAGGGTGCCAATCTTGGAGGGCAGGGTTTTCAAAAACCAGATGTGCGCCACGGGCGCGGCCAGCTCGATATGGCCCATGCGCTCGCGCCGTACCTTGGAGGCGATGACCTCCACGCCGCATTTTTCACAGACAATGCCGCGGTGCTTCATGCGCTTGTACTTGCCGCAGTTGCACTCGTAGTCCTTTACCGGGCCGAAGATCTTGGCGCAGAACAGGCCATCCCGCTCCGGCTTGAAGGTGCGGTAGTTGATGGTTTCCGGCTTTTTCACCTCGCCGTAGGACCATTCGCGGATGGCCTCCGGCGAGGCAATGGAAATCTGGATGGCTTTCAGATTGCGGATGTTGGTCACGTTGGCCGACGTGCCGCGAGCGGTGAAAAGATCGTCCAGGCTCATATATCAGTACCCTGCTTTGTAAAAAGCTCGTTGGAATCGTTACTGCAATCCGTGTGCAGAGACGGGCGTCCGGAACTTGTTCCCTGCCTCAGCCCTTGGGCGGAAGCGGGGAGAGCATGCGCCTCATACGAATCAGGCAATGACCTCTATTCCGCTTCCTCGTCGCGGTCGCGCATATAGCCCACGCGCTTGGGGCGTTTTTTGCCCTCCTCCTGGTGCAGGGTCACGTCAAGACCGAGGCTCATCAGTTCCTTGACCAGAACGTTGAAGGATTCGGGCAGACCGGCCTCCAGGAAATTGTCGCCCTTGACGATTTTTTCATACATCTTCACGCGCCCGGCCACATCGTCTGACTTGACCGTGAGGAATTCCTGAAGGAGGTAGGCCGCGCCGTAAGCCTCCAGGGCCCAGACTTCCATTTCACCCAGTCGCTGGCCGCCAAACTGGGCCTTGCCGCCCAGCGGCTGCTGCGTGACCAGGGAGTAGGGGCCCGTGGAGCGGGCGTGGATTTTTTCATCCACCAGATGGTGCAGCTTGAGGATGTACATGACGCCAGTGGTGACCCGGTTGCGGAAAGGCACGCCTGTGCGGCCGTCATACAGGGTGGTCTTGCCGTCGTTTTCCATGCCGGCCTTGTCCATCCAGCCCCAGATCTCATCTTCCGTGGCGCTGTCGAACACCGGCGTCTTGGTCACAATGCCGTTGCGCAGTTTTTTGACCGAGGCCACAAATTCCTCATCGTCCATGCCGTCCACCAGAGCGCTGACTTCTTCAGAGCCGAAGACATCCTTGACTTCCCTGCGCAGCACCTGCATGGCCGCGCCGGAATCCAGCAGTTCGGCCAGCTGGCGGCCCAGCTCCTTGGCGCCCCAGCCCAGATGCGTTTCCATGATCTGGCCGATGTTCATACGCGAAGGCACGCCCAGAGGATTGAGCACGATATCCACAGGCCGGCCGTCGGCGAAGAAGGGCATGTCCTCTTCCGGCAGAATGCAGGAAACCACGCCCTTGTTGCCGTGGCGACCGGCCATCTTGTCGCCCACCGAGAGTTTGCGCTTGATGGCGATGTGCACCTTGACCATCTTGATCACACCGGGGGGCAGATCGTCGCCTTCGGTGACTTTCTCGCGTTTGGCGTCGTAGATGGCCTTGAGGTAGTCCACCTGATGGTCATAGGCCTTGAGCAGTTCGGCCACTTCGTCGTTGACTTCCTTGCTCTTGAACAGACCGGCCAGCTTCTTGACGGGCAGCTGGGCCAGTTGCTCTTCGGTGAGGGCCGCTCCGGCCTCCACCAGCATTTCGCCCTTTTTCTTGCCCGGCACGGAAGAAGCCGTCTGCTTGCCCAGAACATGCGGGGCGAGAAGAGCGCGCGTGCGCTCGGCAAGGGCGCGCATGTGGTCGGCTTCCTTCTGATCCTGCACCGCGGTGTCATGGGCCTCGATGGACAGCGTGCGCTCGTCCTTTTCACCCGAGCGGCGGTTGAACACCTTCACGTCAATGATGGTGCCTTCCACTCCCGGCGGAACCTTGAGGGAGGTGTTTTTCACATCCCTGGCCTTTTCGCCGAAGATGGCCCGCAGAAGTTTTTCCTCCGGGGTGAGCTGGGTTTCGCCCTTGGGGGTGATTTTGCCCACCAGAATATCGTCAGGCTTGACCGCCGCGCCAATGCGGATGATGCCGCTTTCGTCCAGGTTGCGCAGCATGTCTTCGCTGACGTTGGGAATGTCGCGGGTGATTTCTTCGGGGCCCAGCTTGGTGTCGCGGGCCACCACTTCAAATTCCTCAATGTGGATGGAGGTGAAGACATCCTCCTTGACCGTGCGTTCGGAAATCAGGATGGAGTCTTCATAATTGTAGCCGCACCAGGGCATGAAGGCTACCACCAGGTTCTTGCCCAGCGCCAGCTGGCCCTCGTCAATGCCCGGACCGTCGGCCAGAATCTGGCCTTTCTTGACGATCTGGCCGGGGTGACAGGTCGGCTTCTGGCCGAAGCAGGAATTCTGGTTGGACTTGTGGAACTTGAGCAGATCATAGGCCCGCACGCCGCCCTGATCCTTGTAGATGTCGCCTTCATAGGCCACCACGATGCGGTCGGCGTCGGCATACTGCACCTTGCCGTCAGCCGGGGCCACAATACAGGCGCCGGAGTCACGGGCCACATCCACTTCCATGCCCGTGCCCACCAGCGGCTTTTCAGAGCGCAGCAGCGGCACGGCCTGCCGCTGCATGTTGGAGCCCATCAGCGCGCGGTTGGCGTCGTCATGCTCCAGGAAGGGAATGAGCGCCGCCGAGATGGAGACCATCTGACTGGGCGAAATGTCCATGAGGGTCACTTCGTCGCGATGGCGCATTTCCACTTCGCCCCTGACGCGCACGGTGACGTATTCGTCAAGCAGATTACCCTCGGCGTCCATACGGGCGTCGGCCTGGGCCACCACCTGGTCGCCTTCGCGCGAGGCGTCCAGATGAACCACCTCACTGGTCAGTTTGGCGTTGCGCACCACCCTGTAGGGGGTTTCGATGAAACCGTAGTCGTTGACCTTGGCAAAGGTGGTCAGCGACACGATCAGGCCAATGTTCGGGCCTTCGGGCGTTTCAATGGGGCAGATGCGTCCATAGTGCGAGGTATGCACGTCGCGCACCTCAAAACCGGCGCGTTCGCGGGTCAGGCCGCCGGGACCCAGGGCCGAGAGGCGGCGCTTGTGGGTGACTTCGGAAAGGGAGTTGGTCTGGTCCATGAACTGCGAAAGCTGGGACGTGCCGAAAAATTCCTTGAGCACCGCGGCCACGGGCTTGGGATTGATCAGATCATGGGGCATGAGGGTGGAGATTTCCTGAAGGCTCATGCGTTCCTTGATGGCGCGCTCCATGCGCACCAGGCCAATGCGGTACTGGTTTTCCACCAGTTCGCCCACCAGGCGCACGCGGCGGTTGCCCAGGTGGTCGATGTCGTCGGCCGGGCCGTGACTGTCCTTGAGCTGAACCAGCACCTTGATGGCCGTGAGAATGTCCTCATCGCTCAGGGTGCGCAGATCGGCGGGCGCGTCGATGCCCAAGCGCTGGTTGAGCTTGTAGCGGCCCACAGGCGAAAGATCGTAATAATCCGGGTTGCGGAACAGGTTGTCGAAAAAGCTGGCCGCGATTTCGGCGGTGGGCGGCGAGGAGGGGCGCAGACGGCGGTAGATTTCCTCCTGGGCTTTTTGCTGATCCGGAATGCGATCCTGCACAAGAGTGTCGCGGATGGAGGAAGAAGTGTCCGTGCCCTTGGTGTGCAGCACGGAAAGCCGCGTGATGCCCGCCTCGCGCATGCGCTCCAGCAGGCCGGGGGTGATTTCATCGGCCGCTTCGGCCAGCACTTCTCCGCTCTGGGACGCCACAGCGTCCTCGGCCAGGAACATGCCGTCCAGCAGATCCGGGCGGACTTCAATGGCCTGAATGCCGGCATCGCAGATCAGACGCCAGCTCCGCTTGGTAATGGGCTTGCCCGCCTTCACGATCACGTTGCCGTCGGGCGCGACAATGTCCGCGTAGGCATTGTCCTTGCGGTAGAGATCCTTGCGCACTTCCCAGAGCAGACGGCCGCCGTCCTCCAGCAGATAGTGTTCCCGGCTGTAGAAGTAGTCGAGTATCTGCTCCTTGTTCATGCCCATGGCCTTGAACAGAATGGTGGCTGGCATTTTGCGGCGGCGGTCGATGCGCACATAGAGAATGTCTTTATGGTCAAAGTCAAAGTCCAGCCATGAGCCGCGCATGGGGATCACCCGGCAGGAGTAGAGCACCTTGCGGCTGGTGTGGGTCTTGCCGCCGTCGTGCTCATAAATGATGCCGGGCGAGCGCTGCAACTGGTTGACAATGACGCGCTCGGTACCGTTGATGATGAAGGTGCCCTTTTCGGTCATCAGGGGCAGGGTGCCGAAATAGATATCCTGCTCCTTGATGTCGCGGATGGTCCGGTTGCCCGACGCCTCATCGGCGTCATAGACCACAAGACGCACCTTGATGCGCATGGGCGCTTCATAGGTCAACCCCTTGGCAATGCACTCGGCCTGATCATACTTGGGTTCCTGAATCTCGTAGCTGACAAATTCCAGGCTGGCGGTCTTGTTGAAATCCTCAATGGGAAATACCGTATGAAAGACCCCTTCCAGACCTTCGTCCGGTCTGCGGTCGGCCTCGGGCACACCTTCCTGAAGGAATTTCTGATATGAGTCGATCTGCAGATTCAGCAGATGAGGAATGGGGAGGGAAATCTTGATCTTGCCGAACTGTTTGGTGAGCTGGCCCATGGGTACCTCAAGATAGGTAGCGGTTGCGCCCCGGCTGCGGACAGAAGCGCCGGCCGGAGGCAAAAAAACTTGCTGTCACTGCACCCTGAAAGCGTAAGGAACGGCGCGGGGCGTTACGGAAGAGCTCACTATGCGCAACAAAGACGACAAAACCCATCCCCTGTCTGGGTTAACAGGGCCTGGGCTGTCGAGCCTGTTTCAAAAAAGTGTGCATATACAGTGAGTTGGAAAAAAACAGAAAGGATGCCTCCCGCGCCATTCAGTGAACAAAAATAGATAAGCGGAAAACATTTTTTTTGCAAGATTTTTCTTTGCGGAACAGAAGACGTTCATTTTGAAAACACGCCGCTGCCTGCCAAAGCGCAGAGCCTACGCGCGTTTGCCTTGCATGCCAGCGCAACAGCAAACCGCATTGGATGAAGCCCGCAAGCGCGCATACCCGGAACAGGGCGGAAAACAAACAGAAATGGCGAGGTCAGTGACCTCGCCATGTTCTTGCGTTTCGCGCCGTCGCGAAGCAAAGGCAGGGAAATGCCTACTTGATTTCCACAGTGGCGCCGGCTTCGGTGAGCTGCTTTTTGGCTTCTTCAGCTTCTTCCTTGGAAACGCCTTCCTTCAGGGTGGAGGGAGCGCCGTCAACCTTTTCCTTGGCTTCCTTGAGGCCCAGGCTGGTCAGAGCGCGCACCACCTTGATGACGCCGATCTTGTTGGCGCCGGCTTCCTTGAGGACAACGTCAAATTCGGTCTTTTCCTCAGCGGCGGCGCCAGCGTCGCCGCCGGCGGCCGGGGCGGCCATCACCATAGCGGCAGCGGGCGCGGCGGCGGAAACGCCGAACTTGTCTTCCAGTTCCTTGATGAATTCGGAAAGTTCCAGAACGGTCATGCTGGAGATGAATTCAACGACTTCTTCTTTGGTCACGGCCATGATATTTCTCCTGATCTTCGGCTTGATGTTTGAGCTGTCCACATCCGCTTAGGCGGCGGCTTTGCCTTTCTGTTCCTCAATAGCCTTGAGGGCGTAGAGCAGACCGCGCAGCACATTGGCAAACAGCGAGACAAAATTGGTGGGCACGGCGTTCATGGTGCCAAGCAACTGGCCGAGCAACTGTTCCCTGCCGGGCAGTTTGGCCAGAGCGTCCACCTGGTCGGGGGTCATTTCCTTGCCGTCCAGGCTGGCGCAACGCAAGCTGAAGAGCTTGCTCTGCTTGACAAAATCGCTGAGCGCCTTGGCCACCGCCACCGGGTCGTCGAACCCAAGGGCCACGCCGCAATTCTCATGGAACTTGTCCTTGATGGCGTCGTGCGTGCCGCCGGTCAGAGCGATACGAGCCAGGGTGTTTTTGACGACATGATATTCGCCGCCCGCATTGCGCAGGCTCACCCGGAGGTTCGTCAGCTCTTCCACCGTCATGCCCTTGAAGTCCGTCAGCACCGCAAAGGAAGCGCTGTCGGCCTTGGCCTTGATGGCTTCAATAATTGCGGCTTTTTCAGACCTGTTCACGTGATACCTCTCACGTTCGGGGTTGCCAGGTGGAATGCCGAGCCAAAGATGAAGCGTCTGGGCAGGAAATTAAGGGTGTGATCCGCCTGCCGTCTTCGACTCGAATTCCTTGCCTTAACCGAGGTTGTGTCACACAACCGCTTGAAAGCCTGAACAAAAGGCCCGTACCGCGTCTGCGCCGCACGGGCCCTGTCCGTTAGCTCTCAAGAAATTTTTTGACCTGGGTCATATCAATTTTGAAGCCCGGCCCCATGGTGGTGGAAACCGCCATGGACAGCATGTAGGCGCCCTTGGCGGCCGAGGGCTTCAGCCGGTTGACGGTTTCCAGAAGGGCCTTGAGGTTGCCCAGAATTTTTTCCGGACCAAAGGAAACCTTGCCCAGGGGCGCGTGCAGCACGCCAGCCTTGTCCACCTTGAAGTCAACGCGCCCCGCCTTGAGTTCGCTCACAGCCTTGGCAACGTCAAAGGTGACGGAACCGGTCTTGGCATTGGGCATCAGACCACGGGGACCAAGCACACGACCGATCTGACCCACCAGAGCCATGGCGTCAGGGGTGGCCACAGCGGCGTCAAATTCCAGCCAGCCTTCCTTGACCCTGGCCACCAGATCCTCGGCGCCCACAACATCAGCGCCGGCCTCTTTGGCCTCGGTCTGCTTTTCACCCTTGCAGAACACGGCCACGCGTACTGTCTTGCCCAGGCCGTTGGGCAGGGTGACGGCGCCGCGCACCATCTGATCGGAATATTTGGGGTCAACACCCAGGCGGATAGCCACATCCACGGTTTCGTCAAATTTGGCAAAGGCCGCGCCTAGGGATTTGCTCACGGCTTCTTCAATGCTGAAACGTTCTTGCGGATTATAGGCTTCAAGAGCCTTGCGAAAATTTTTGCCATGTCTGGGCATGCGATCTTCCTTATCGTTTTATCTCCTGCCGCTTCCAATACTGCGTGAAAGACGGCAGTACAACTGATTTCAACGAGTCTGGCGGAAAAAACCAAGATTCAGCAGAATTCGCCGAACGGCTTTTGCCGCCGCAAGTGACAAATCCGCCGGAATTTTCCGACAGGCTGCCCTTACTTGATGTCAATGCCCATGCTGCGGGCGGTGCCCGCAATGGACTTTACAGCGGATTCAAGAGTGGACGCGTTGAGATCCGGCAGTTTGATTTTGGCGATCTCTTCCACCTGAGCCATGCTGAGAGTGCCCACCTTGTTGCGGTTGGGTTCGCCGGACCCCTTTTCAAGCTTGGCCGCCTTCATGATCAGCACCGCGGCGGGAGGCGTTTTGGTGATGAAACTGAAGGAACGGTCGGCGTAGACCGTGATGACCACGGGAATGATCATCCCTTTCTGATCCTGGGTGCGGGCGTTGAATTCCTTGCAGAAGCCCATGATGTTCAGGCCGTGCTGACCCAGGGCCGGACCAACCGGCGGCGAGGGATTCGCTGCGCCTGCGGGAATCTGCAATTTAATCTTGGCAACTTCTTTTTTGGCCATGTGCGGTATCCTTCATCACTGCTCGCGCTTGTTTCGACTGTCAGGCCGAGGCGCGGGGCAAATCTTAAGAACAAGTTACGCCTGAGATGCCTGCTTCATAAAGGGCAATATCCGCCCCGGAACATCTTGATGCAAGGATGTGCAGGCATTCCCTCGGAGCAGCGCAAGCTCTGCAATGCTCCTAACCTTTGGAGACCTGTACGAAATCCAGCTCCACCGGCGTTTGACGACCGAAAATGGAAACGGAAACGCGCAGCTTTCCCTTGTCGTAGTTGACGTCTTCCACCACGCCGTTAAAGCCGCCGAAAGGCCCGTCAATGACGCGCACTTCGTCGCCCCTCTCAAAGTTGAATTTGGGACGGGGAGTTTCCTGACGGGTTTCCATGAGCGCCAGAATACGCTCGGCCTCGCTGTCGCGCATGGGCGTGGGACGGTTTTTTCCGCCCACAAAACCGGTTACCTTGGGTATGGATTGCACCAAGTGCCAGGACAAGTCGGTCATGACCATGCGCACCATCACATAGCCGGGATAGAACTTGCGCGTAGTGGTGCGCTTTTCGCCGCCCTTGGCAAGCTCGATGACCTTTTCTGTGGGCACTACCACTTCCTGAATAAGGCCCTGATCCTGACCGGTGCGGCTCATCTCGTTGATGGTTTTCTGCACGCGCTGCTCGAAACCCGAGTAGGTATGCACGATGTACCAGCGCGGTCTTTTGCTCAGCTCGGAGTTTTCATCAATGACGGGATCTTTCATTTCAGCCTTCAGGACAGTATGGACTTGATGAGGACAGACAGACCAAGGTCCACCAGTCCCAGGATAACGGCCATCACAGCCACAAAGCCCAAAACAGCCAGCGTGACCTTGCGCGTTTCTTTCAGCGTAGGCCAAGTGACCTTGCGCAATTCGGCCTTGGAATCCTCCACATAACGCGCGAAGCGCGTAAAGGGATTGGGGGCCCTGTCCGACCTGGCGTCCGCGGCTTGCACCTGTTTTTTTGCCATGATGTTACCCGAGAGATAAAAAATGGCAGGGCAGGAGGGATTCGAACCCCCAACTTGCGGTTTTGGAGACCGCCGCTCTAGCCGTTAGAGCTACTGCCCTGCGTACCGTCCGGGGGGACGCGCCCCCCGGCGGAAAGTTGTTACCTGGTTTCGCGATGCACTGTGTGCTTCTTGTCCCAGGGACAATATTTTTTCATTTCCAGCCGCCCGGTGGTGTTCTTCTTGTTCTTCCGGGTGCTGTAATTGCGTCGCTTGCATTCGGTGCAAGCCAGAATGATGTTGACTCTCATGGTTTACTCGATAATTTCGGTAACAACGCCGGAACCCACAGTGCGACCGCCTTCACGGATGGCGAAACGCAGGCCGGCTTCCATGGCGATGGGGGCGATCAGTTCCACGATGAACTGGGAGTTGTCGCCGGGCATAACCATTTCCACGCCTTCGGGCAGGCCGATAACGCCGGTGATGTCCGTGGTGCGGAAGTAGAACTGGGGACGGTAGCCGGAGAAGAAGGGCGTATGACGACCGCCTTCTTCCTTGGAAAGGACGTACACCTCAGCCTTGAACTTCTTGTGCGGAGTGATGGACTTGGGCGCCGCGAGCACCTGGCCGCGCTCCACCTCGTCACGCTTGGTGCCGCGCAGCAAAGCGCCGATGTTGTCGCCGGCTTCGCCCTGATCCAGCAGCTTGCGGAACATTTCCACACCCGTGCAGGTGGTCTTCTGGGTGGGTTTGATACCCACGATTTCCACTTCGTCGCCCACCTTGAGGACGCCGCGCTCCACACGACCGGTCACCACGGTGCCGCGGCCGGAAATGGAGAACACGTCTTCGATGGGCATCAGGAAGGGCTTGTCGATGTCGCGCTCAGGATCAGGAATGAAGCTGTCGCAGGCTGCGAGCAGTTCGCCGATGCACTTGGCTTCAGGCGCGTTGGGATCGTCGCATTCCAGCGCCTTCAGGGCGGAACCGCGGATCACGGGCACATCGTCGCCGGGGAAGTCGTAGGAAGAGAGCAGTTCGCGCACTTCCAGCTCCACCAGTTCCAGCAGTTCCTCGTCGTCCACCAGGTCGCACTTGTTCAGGAACACCACCAGCTGGGGCACGCCCACCTGACGGGCAAGCAGAATGTGCTCACGGGTCTGGGGCATGGGGCCGTCAGTGGCGGCCACCACCAGAATGCCGCCGTCCATCTGGGCGGCGCCGGTGATCATGTTCTTGATGTAGTCGGCGTGGCCGGGGCAGTCCACATGCGCGTAATGACGCTTGTCGGTTTCATATTCCACGTGAGCGGTGGCAATGGTGATGCCGCGCTCTTTTTCTTCGGGGGCCTTGTCGATTTCGTCATAGGAAACGAAGCTGCCCTCGCCCTTCAGGCCGGCAATCTTGGTGATGGCGGCGGTCAGGGTGGTCTTGCCGTGGTCGATGTGGCCGATGGTGCCGATGTTTACATGCGGCTTCTTGCGTTCATATTTAGCTTTGCCCATTGTACGTCTCCCTGGAAAAAATTGTTTGCGGTTGTACGTGCGCTACTTCTGCGCATCTCTGCCGTCTGGTAGCGCCTGTTCCTCGCGTAACGACAGGCGGATGGGAAAGCCGCTTGACGGCCGGCGCCATTGCCCGCATTCAGTCCCTGGTCGCCAGGGAACGTGCATTGGCAGGAACCGACTAGGGGAATTGGATTTTGCAGGAATGGAGCGGGAAACGGGATTCGAACCCGCAACCCTCAGCTTGGAAGGCTGATGCTCTAGCCGTTGAGCTATTCCCGCACACTGGCGGTGCTGTCGCTGTACGCCAAAATTCGTTTGGCGATTACCGCACCGTAGTTCCCCGACAGTCGCGCTGTCTCCTACAGCCAAGGCAGTTTTTCAAAACCAACCACCGACCGCCTGAATGGTAAAAGGCGGAAGGGGGTGGTGGAGGGGGGTGGATTTGAACCACCGAAGTCTTACGACGACAGATTTACAGTCTGTTCCCTTTGGCCACTCGGGAACCCCTCCACACATGCCGCAAAGGTCGGCCCGCAGGCAGGCCTTTGTTCAGCTTTTTGTGGAGCTGGCGATGGGACTCGAACCCGCAACCTGCTGATTACAAATCAGCTGCTCTGCCAGTTGAGCTACGCCAGCGGCAAGTGATGCTTTAAACGGTTCTGTCGGGCTTGGCAAGTAAAAAGTGCGCTTTCACGCAAATTTTTTTCAAAAAAGCCGAAAAACGCCGGCTGCGCGCCTTGCGGCAGTGCCGCTACACTTTTCGGGCCAGAGTGCAACGGTCCAGCCCGGCCAGGTCTCGGCGGGCGGCAATGCCGGTAAAGGCAGATGCGGAGGATAAAAATTCCCGTACGGCCGGCCCCTGGCGTGCGCCGTGCTCCAGAAGCAGCAGACCGCCGGACCGGAGAATGCGGGCGGCCTGGCTGACGGCGGCGCGCAAATGGGCCAGGCCGTTCTGGGGCGAAAAAAGCGCGCTGTGCGGTTCAAACCGCAGCACCTCGTCCATGACTTCGCCTCGCTCGGCTTCGGCGATGTACGGCGGATTGCTGACCACCAGGTCACAGGCGGCGGCCCGCAGCGGCACGGCGCGCATATCCGCCCGCAGCGCCTTCAGTCGCGCGGCGGCCCCCAGCCGCACAGCGTTTTCGCGGGCCACATCCAGGGCCGGCGCGCTCAGTTCCAGCAGCAGGCCGCGCCATTGAGGGCGCTCCAGGCAAAGGGTTACGCCGATGCAGCCGGAACCCGAGCCCAGATCCGCAAACAGCAGAGGATGCCGCGCGGGCAGAAGCTCCAGCGCCGTTTCCACCAGCAGCTCCGTTTCCGGACGGGGGATCAGTGTGTGGAGGGTGACCAGAAAACTCCGGCCGAAAAATTCCCGCGCGCCGAGAATATGGGCCAGAGGCTCGCCCGTGGCCCGCCGGGCCGTCAGAATTTCCAGATCGTGAAGTTCCGCAGGCGTGAGTTTACGTTCCGCCGCCAGCACGCAGTGCAGCCGATCCATGCCCAGCACATGCCCGGCCAGCAGTTGCGCGCAGAGGCGGGGGCTGTCCACCCCCGCCTCTGTCAGTCGCCTTGCGGCGTCGCGTTCGTAGTCCTTCAGGCGCACGTCATGCCTCGGCGGGCCGTGGCAGGCGTCCGCGCCGCGTCGTGGCGGCGACGGCCGGGCGGGCCGGACTTTTCTTGCGCGGCGCGGATGCGGTTTTTCCGGCCTGTCCGCCTTGCACGCCGCCTTGCCCCCCCTGGGCTTCAAAGACAAGGGGCGGAAGCTCATCGTAGTGCTGCACCGGGTGTACCGTGATGCGTCTGAGCAGTTCCCTGGGCACGTCTTCCAGATCCTTTACGTTCTGCTGAGGAATAATCACATGCTTCAGCCCCCTGGCCACGCCGGCCAGGATTTTTTCCTTGATGCCGCCCACGGGCAGCACCCGCCCCTGCAGGGTGATTTCGCCGGTCATGCAGAGGTCGGCGCGCACCCTGCGCTGACTGAGGGCCGAAATCAGGGCAGTGGTCAGGGTTACGCCCGCCGAGGGGCCGTCCTTGGGCGTGGCTCCGGCCGGCACATGCACATGAATGTCCAGCCTGTCGGCAAAGGACGGGTCCACCCCCAGTTCTTCCGCGCGGCTGCGGATGTAGCTCAGGGCCGCCTGGGCGCTTTCCTTCATCACGTCGCCCAGTTGCCCGGTGAGGGTCAGGCCGCCCTTGCCCTTCATGACGGTGGCCTCCACGGTAAGCACTTCCCCGCCGGCCGGGGTCCAGGCCAGGCCCAGAGCCATGCCGGGCATGAGTTCCTTTTCTTTTTCGTCCTCCACAAAGCGGGGCGCGCCGAGAAGCTTTTCCACATCCCTGGGCTCCACCCTGAAGGGCGGTTTTTTGCCTTCGGCCTTGCGCCGGGCCAGTTTGCGGCAGATGGAGGCCAGTTCGCGTTCCAGGTTGCGCAGGCCGGCCTCGCGCGTGTACTCTCTGATGACCTTGGACAGGGCCGCGTCGCTGAGCGTCACGTCGCTCTCGGCCAGGCCGTTTTCCGTAATTTTTTTGGGCAGAAGATGCTTGCGGGCGATCTCCGCCTTTTCCTGCATGGTGTAACCGGGCAGGGAGATGACTTCCATACGGTCGCGCAGGGCCGCCGGAATGCTTTCCATCTGGTTGGCCGTACACAGAAACATGACCTTGGACAGATCAAAGGGCACGTTCAGGTAGTGGTCGCTGAAGGTATGGTTCTGTTCCGGATCCAGCACTTCCAGCAGGGCCGAGGAGGGGTCGCCCCGGAAGTCCGTGCCCAGCTTGTCCACCTCGTCCAGCACGATGACCGGGTTACGCGTGCCGGCCTGCTTGAGGGCCTGAATGATCCGGCCCGGCATGGCCCCGATATAGGTGCGCCGGTGCCCGCGGATTTCGGCCTCATCGTGCATGCCGCCCAGCGACAGGCGCTGGAATTTGCGGCCCAGAGCCCGCGCGATGGAACGGCCCAGCGAGGTTTTGCCCACGCCGGGAGGGCCCGCAAAGCAGAGGATGGGCCCCTTGGATTGCGGATTGAGCTTGCGCACGCTGAGGAATTCCAGGATGCGGTCCTTGATCTTGTCCAGGCCGCAATGGTCTTCGTCCAGGATTGTCTTGGCGTGGGCGATGTCCAGACGGTCGCGCGAAATCTTTTTCCAGGGCAGTTCCGCCAGCCAGTCCAGATAGGTGCGGATCACGTTGGCTTCTGAAGAATCGGCGTGCATGCCGGACAGACGGCGCAACTGTTTGTCGGCCTCGGCGCGCGCCTCCTTGGGCAGACCGGCCTTGTCCAGAGCCTTTTTCAGCTCTTCCAGATCATCTTCGCCCTCTGGTTCGCTTTCACCCAGCTCCTGCCGGATGGCCTTGAGCTGTTCGCGCAGGAAGTAATCTTTCTGGGCCTTGTCCATGCCTTCGCGGGCCGAGCTCTGAATGCGGGCCTGCACCGTGGCCACTTCCACTTCACGCTGAAGCTGGGCGTTGACCAGGGTCAGGCGTTCCAGAGGATTTTCCGCTTCCAGAATGCGCTGGGCATCCGCGATTTTCATGCGCATGTTGGCGGCGATAAGATCCGCCAGGCGGCCCGGATCGTCCACGCCCTGCAATACGGCCAGCACGTCCGGCGAGGCCAGGCCGCGCAGGGTGAGCACTTTTTCGCTCTGCTCACGCGCGGAGCGCAGCAGCGCCTCCAGGGTGGCGTCGGCCTGGGGCGTGACTTCGGGAAGGATTTCAACGCGCGCTTCCAGGTAGGGTTCCATCTGGCTGTAGCCGGCGATGCGCGCGCGGCTCACGCCCTGCACCAGAATTTTCACCCGTGAGTCCGGCATCTTGAGCAGGCGCATGATCTGCACCACGGCACCCACGCTGTACAGATCCTTGGGGGTGGGATTGTCGGTGCTTTCCTCGCGCTGGGCGCAGACCAGAAGATGACGCCCGTTTTTCAGGGCGGCTTCCACAGCCTGCACGGATTTTTCGCGGCCGATGAACAGCGGCAGAATCATATAGTTGAATATGACCACGTCGCGCACCGGCAGCACGGGCAGCACGTCTGGAATGCCCTGAGCCGCTGGATTGGCGCTGTTTTCCTCCGGCAGGTCCGGCACGGGCGCTTCGGCCTGCGCGGCGTGGCCTTCGGCATTCACGTCGGGTTCGGCGGCGCCGGAGCCCTGCTCCTCATGGAGCGGATGATCTTTTTCGTTGTAATCTGCCATATATATTCTCCCTGACTGCCTTCAGATGCGTTTGTTCTGCGTTATGCTGTAGCAGTCTCCCTCAGTGACGATGACATGATCCAGAAAGCGCAGACCCATACGCGGGGACAGCCGTTGCAGTTCCGCGGTGAGCATGAGATCCGGCTGCGAAGGCCCCGGACTGCCGCCGGGATGGTTGTGGACCAGAATAATGCCGCTGGCCTTGTGCGTAAGCGCCACTTCCAGAACATCTCTGGGCTGTACGGGCACTTGGCCGATGCCGCCGCGCCGCAGACGTTCCCAGAAGATCAGTCCGTTGCGCGCGTCCACCAGGGCCAGCCAGCATTCCTCATGCGCGCAGCCGGCCAGACGGCTTTGCGCCATGCGGGCCACGGCTTCGGGCGTGGCCAGAACCTGACGCTTGCGCGCCGCCGAGGCTGCGTAGCGGGCCAGCACCTCGCGCTGAAGCCGCCAAAGGGCCATAAGCCCCGGCCCGAAGCCGGGCACCTGCATCAATTCATCCTGCCTGGCGTCCAGCGCGCCCCGAACCGTGCCGAAGCGTCGCAGCAACTCCCTGGCAAGCGGCTTGGTGTCCTTGCGCGTAAGCCCATAGCCGAGCAAAAGCTCCAGCACCTCGTAATCCGCCACGGCAAGAGGTTCATGTTTCAGCCGTTCACGCAGGCGGGCACGGTGCCCGCTGTACGGGGTGGAGTCGGTCTTTGCTGACATAAGGTAAGCAGTCTTGTCCGGGATGCAAGGGGTGAGTTTTCCAAAGCGCTCTTTTTCGGGCAAATTCCCTTTGGCTTTTTGCAAGGTCAAAGTTCAAGGGCATGTCCGCGCCGGCGTCGACCGCGCTGGAGCGAAGCGTTTGCCGGAGCTGTCAGCAGAGCATTTTCAGTGGGAAAATGCCTTAGCGGCCTTCACCGGCACGATACGCGGCCACATCCACCATCAGAGTTCTGGAGCTCTGGCGCAGGGTAAGGGTGAAAAGCTGTACATCGCGTTGCGGCGCGTCGGCATCGGCCAGCGCGGGCAGCATGGCCGCCGGGGCCAGCATCACTGTGGCCTCGCCCCGGCCGGATTGCAGAAAACAGTGCAGGGTCTGTCGCAGAATGTCTTTCTGTTTGGCCGTGTCCAGATCCGTCATTTCCGTAAAATTCATGTCCAGACCGGGCAACTCGGCCTGCCAGGGCGCATAGTCCTGGGCATAGAGCGCGCGCAGAAGGCTGTCCAGCGTGGCGGCGTTCAGCTCCCGGCGCAGTTCCAGATGCCCCAGACGGTCGTGTCCGTTGAGGCGATGGGCAGCCGCAGAGGTCTGACCCGGCGCAAGCCGCGCGGCCCAGACCATGCCCGCGAAGCCCAGGCCTGTCAGCACGGCGTCGTTGTCGTCGCGCGGGGAGTCGGGGTTCAGCAGGGAGCAGACTTCGCTCATGGTCATGCCGGGACGGAACTGATCCAGAGAACAGACCGGATGGCTGGATTCTTCCGGCAGCAGGCTTTGCACTGTGCCGGTGAGGTGGCGGGAGATTTTGTTGTTCTGTTCCAGAATCAGACAGGCCGCGTGCTCGCCGCAGAAGGTCAGGCGGCGCGCCTGGTTCAGGGGCACGGCTTTGAAAAACCAGAAAGCCAGGCCCGTATCCACTCGCAGATCCGTCGTGACGCCGGGATTTTCCATATCGTCCCGCGCGCCGGGGGCCATGTCCAGCCGCACGAAATGCATGCTGCGCCCCTGCCGGAAACGTATATTCAGCAGATCATGGCTGCTCTGGTTGCTGATTGTCAGGCTGGCGGGTTCGGCGGCCGAGGGGCTTTTCGCCGGAAAGGCGCAGGCAAGGGCGCAGAGCAGAAGCAGAGAAACACGGCAGCGCGTGAATTTCATGGCTGAACTCCGGTTGGAGATGGCGACTGCCGCAGTGTAGCAGAGTGCGGGGGGAACCCGCAATATGTCTTGCCCGCCGCGGTCCCTAGCTTTTAGGCAGCGTAAGCCCGCGCAAAATCGCCAGCCGGGGGTCGCCCTCATCGGGGATGCAACCGCACTCGCCATTATTGAGGTTGGCCCCGCACTGGGCGCAAAGCCCCTTGCAGTCCGCCTTGCAGAGCGGATTGACCGGCAGGGCCAGCATGAATTCCTCCCAACAGACGGCCGCCAGATCCAGCATGGGCGCGTTACGTTCATACACGATGCGGCTTTCCGCTTCCAGCGTCGGACTGGATGCGGCGTTTCCGCTCTGGGCGTTCAGTCCGGCATCCGTGTCATACTCGTCGGGCAGTTCCTCAAATTCTTCAAAGCTGCTCCGTATGTCGGTCACGGCATCTTCGGCGCAACGGTTGCAGGGCAGAATGACCTGACCGCGCAGTTCGCCGCGCACCAGGCAGCCGCCTTCGGCGGGCAGCACGCTGATGCGCGCTCTGAGGGGGCCGCTTATGCGGCAGTCCATCTCGAATTCCCGCAAGGGCGTCTGCCAGATGTCCTGGTCGTTCAGATCAAAGTCCTTGCCGTCCGGCGGGAGGTCGTTGATGGAAATACGGTAGTTCTGCATAGTCACCTCAAGAGGGGCTGTTCATACCCGTCGCCTCCGCCCCTGTCAAGGAACTGCGGGAGGGTGACGGGGGTCAGGCGTCGGTCAGAATCAGGGCTGCGGCGAGGCCGGCGAACACCAGACCGGCGGTTCTGTGCATCAGGACCTGGCCGCGTTGGGATCGATTGAACCAGAGGGCCAGGCGACCGCCCAGGGCGGCCACGGAAAAAAAGACCAGAATGGTGGCCAGGATGAACAAGGCCCCCAGCGTCAGCACCTGCCCGGCCACGCCGCCCGACTGCGGGTCGCAGAACTGGGGCAGAAAAGCCAGAAAAAAGAGTGTGACCTTGGGGTTGGTCACATTCATTACAATGCCGCGCCGGTACAGGCTTCCATAGCCGGGAAAGGCAGCCTTGCCGCCGTCCGTGGCGTGCGTCAGCAGAGCGCCGGCCCGGAAGGACAGCCAGGCCAGATAAAGCAGATAGGCTGCTCCCGCCCATTTGAGAAGGCCGAAAGCCACGGGCGAGGTCTGAAAAAGAGCGGCCACGCCCAGAGCCACGGCGGTAGTGTGCACGCACAGACCGGTCGCCAGGCCCAGGGTGATGACCAGGCCCACGCGCACGCCGTAAAGCGCGGAATGGGTAAGCACAAAGATGTTGTCCGGGCCGGGCGCAATGGCCAGGAGGAGGGACGTGGCGAAAAAGGTCAGCAGCACCTCGGGGCTCAGCACGATACAACCGCTCCCTGTTGGAGAAAAAGAATTTTTTCGGCCCGTGGACGGGCCTTGACCGCGCGCTCCAGGCGCAGGGCCGCGCCCTTGCGGGAACAGGATCGGCTGGCCAGCAGGCGCACGGGCCGCCGGCCACTGGTGTAGCGGGCGCCGCCGGGCGCAAGGCCGTTGTGCTGAGCCAGCCGCCGCGCGAGATCTGTGGTGACGCCGCAATAAAGCGTGCCGTCGGCGCATTCCAGCAGATAGACGTGCCAGACATCCGCGGTTTTTCGGGGCCGAACCGGCGGCGACGGGCTGCGCATGGCCTTGTTCGGGGGCACATCTGAACGGGGTGGCGCTTGCCGGGGCATCAGTCAAAACCGCCGGCGAGCCAGGCGGTCAGCAGAAAGCTGATCAGCCAGTTGCCCATGCGCCAGGACCAGGGATTGGCCTGGCGTCCCTGCATCAGCAGGCGCATGGCGCGCAGACCGCCTGCCACGCTGCCCACCACATGGAAAAATACAAAGCCGATGCCCGCCAGCAAGCCGAACTGCGCCAGACAAACCAGAAAGAGCGCGAAGCTGATGCAGGGCGCAAGGCAGGCGTTCTGATTCGTGCGTCCGCTGATCCATATCTGGCCGGACTGCGCGCCGTCGAAGCCGCGCCTCTCTTCGTCGAACGCTCCGTGATGGTTGCGGCTCTGCTCCTGGCCTGGCTCCAGCACCTCGGCGTCCAGTACCCTGCGCTGGTCCTGTTGCTGATTCCGGTTGGCGGAGGGGCCGGAAATCTTTTGTGGCAGATTGCCGCCGTGCGGGTTATGCGGGGGGGTGGGGGAAGGGGTCATGCCGTTTCTCCTGGGCGGTGCGGACGGCATTGCGCTTGGCCGCCGAAAAATGAAAAAACATCGTTCATGCTTTGGTTGTGCCTTGTGCCGGAGCCAGCGTCAAGTATTCTTGCCTTCGGGCAAGCTCGGCGGTATCCTTGTTTTGCATAGAAAACCAGCCCACGGGCCTGGAAACATGAAGGAGAAAAGGATGAAAAAGTACTGTCTGGCGGTTCTGCTGGCCGTTGTCACAGGTTTCGGCTGCGCAGCGGCGTTCACGGCCCAGGCTGCCCCCGTCCTTCCCGCGGGCGCGACGGACAAAGCCATGCGGGAGGCCTGGACGGCCTATAATATCGGCGAATACAAAAAAACCCTGCGGCTGATCCAGCCTCTGGCCGGGGACGGCAACCCCCGCGCCCAGGTGCTGCTGGGGCGTTGCTATGAGAACGGCCTTGGCGTGCCGCAGGACATGGCCGTGGCCGCCCAGTGGTATCAACTGGCCGCCGAGCAGAATGACAGCGAGGCTCAGGTCTTGCTGGCCTATTGCTATGAGCTGGGCGTCGGCGTGCCCAAAAATCCCGAAGCCGCGACGACCCTGATGACCCGCGCCGCCAGGGCCGGTTACGCCGAGGCACAGTTCAACCTGGCCCTGTATTACAGTCAGGGCCTGAACCAGACCGCCAAGGATCAGAAAGAAAGTTTTCGCTGGGCCAAACTGGCGGCGGATCAGGGCTATGCCCAGGCCGAGCGTTTTGTGGGCGCCTGCTATGAATACGGCATCGGCGTTCAGGAAAATGCGGCGGAAGCCGCCCTCTGGTACAACAAGGCGGCCGCGCAGGGCCTTGCCCGGGACGGCAATGTGTTCAACCGGGTGCGTGAGTACAGCATGCCATAGAGTTTTTGTGCAAATATCCGTTCACGTTCTGGCCGGATATTTGCATGGAGAGTCTGCAACAAAACATCAGAATAGCGAACTGTGCCGCTCAGGCCAGCAATGGCATGGGGAGTTGAAGGAGAATTATGTAAACAACAGGCTGGCAGAACTCAAATCAGACGCGTCAGCCCTGATTATGCGGGCCGCCAGTCCTTGACGCCTATATCCACCGAGGCGATGCCGTTATAGGCGTCAATGCGGGGGGTATAGGCCAGACGGATGGTGCGGCCCTGCAGAGAAGGCGGCAGCATTTCCGCCATGCGCCAGGCCTTGGCCGACAGAGTGACGCCGCTTTTCTGGTCCTGCACGCGCAGCAGCACATGTTCGCGACTGCGTCCCAGAAAGGAACGCTCCTTGACCAACAGCGGCGGCGAGGCAAAAATCGGTTCGGCATTGCCCGGCCCGAAGGGCTGCATGAGTTCCAGTTCCTTCAAGAAGCGCTGTTCGCTGGCCTGGGCGAAGTCCAGTTCGCATTCCAGCGTCAGGCTGGGGCGCAACGGCTCCGGGCCGAGGCTTTCGCTGACCACCGCGTCGAAGCGTTGGCGGAATTCTTCCAGGCGATGCTGTTCCAGGCGCACCCCCGCGGCCAGGCGGTGTCCGCCGAAACCCAGCAGACAGGAAGCTGTGGCCGCCAGTCCGGCATGCAGATCAAATTCCCGCACTGACCGTCCCGATCCCTTGAGGCTGCCCTGTTCTTCGCACAGAATGATGGTGGGCCGGTAAAATTCCTCCACAATGCGCGAGGCCACAATGCCCACAATGCCGGGATGCCAGTCCGGGCCGCAGAGTACCAGACCCGCCGTACAGGAACCACGCTCAAGCAGTGTTGTGGCCTGCACGCGGGCCTCGGCGTGAATGCGTTCTTCCTCAGCGCGGCGTTCGGTATTCAGAGCGTCCAGGTGCGCGGCCAGACGCGCGGCGTTGGCATGGTCTTTTTCACGCAGCAATTGCAAGGCCAGTTCCGCCGCGCCCATGCGCCCGGCGGCGTTGATGCGCGGGGCCAGGCGAAAGACCACCTGTCCGCCGCTGAGGGAAGCCGCCGCGTCAAAACCGCTGACCACCTTGAGGGCCGCCATGCCGGGTCGTGCGGCTGTGGCCAGCGTGGTCAGCCCGCCGCGCACCAGAATGCGGTTTTCGCCGGTCAGGCGCATCACGTCGGCCAGCGTGCCCAGAGCCACCAGATCCAGAGCAGCGTCCATTTTGTAGCGCTTGCCCGTATGCGGGGTCAGCGCCGCGTTGACGGCGGCCATGAGGTAAAAGGCCACGCCCACTCCGGCCAGATGCGGGCAGGGCGACTGGTCGGCTTCGCCCATTCGGGGATTGCAGATGGCCTGGGCCGGGGGCAATTCCGCCGGGGGCAGATGGTGGTCGGAGATGACCACGGTCATGCCCAGTTCGCGCGCGCGGCGCACAGCTTCCACATTGGAAATGCCACAGTCCACGGTCAGCAATATGCCGTAGCCCTGCGCGGCCAGAACTTCAATCTGCGGAATGTTCAGGCCGTAGCCTTCACTGCGTCGGTCCGGCAGATGGCAGCCGGCCTGGATGCCGTGCGCTTCCAGCACATCCAGCACCAGAGTGGAGGCTGTGATGCCGTCCACATCGTAGTCCCCCCAGACCACCAGCTTTTTACCGCTCAGCAGTTCCCGGGCCAGCAATGCGGCGGCCTCCGGAATCTGCGGCCAGCGGGCCGGGGGGCTGAGCGCGTTCAGGCGCGCGGAAAGAAAACTCTCCATAGCCTCGGCATCGGTGAGGCCCCGCCGCCAGAGAATCTCCAGCAGGAGCGGAGAAATGGAAAGCCGCTCGGCCCAGGCGGAGGGGGGCGATCCGGCGGGAGCTTCGCGGAACCGCCAGTTTTTCACTCTGCCGGGTCCGCATCCCGCGCCAGAGCCTGCAATGCCGCCCGTGCGGCTTCCTGGCGGTCTTCGGGAACAAGGTTTCTCTGAACCATCCAGGACAGAAATTTCAGCGAGGACTCGTGCGCGGGGGCGATTTCAAGGGCTTGCAGCAGGTGATCAAGACAGCCGTTGATGTCCTTGGTTTCCAGAAGCGCGCGGGCCATGTTCATGTGCAGGTTTTCATCGTTCTGCGTGAGTTCCAGGGCGCGCTTGTAATAGTCCACGGCCTGTTGCAGCATCTTGTTTTTGCGCAGATTGATGCCGAACTCGTTGAAAAGGTGCTTGTGCTCGGCCTCAAACGCGCCGTCAAGCTTGACCAGGCGCTCAAAAATGTCCTGGGCTTTCTCCACATCGCCCCGTTCCATATAGGTCAGGCCAATGCCGAAGTTGGCCCGCACATTTTCCTCATCCACCTTGAGCGCGCGGGTATACTCGTATTCCGCGGCGAAATTCTCGCCTTTTTCGCGGTGGGCGTCTGCGTTGTCCACAGACTGCCGCAGTTCACGCATCTTGGGATAGACGGAATTGAGGTAAAATTCCGGTTCCGGCGCAAATTTGCTGATCAGCTCGTCCATGGTGATCTTGCGCTTGGGACCGCTGGGCACATAGTTGGTGTTGAGCGGCTGGCATTCAATGACATCGCCGCGCTGCTCAATGAACCAGAATGTTTTCTGCACGGTTTTGCGGGTCGTGGTGCCGGTGCCCACTTTGCGGATTTCCTGGGTGGAAAATACTCCGCGCACATCGGTCTTGCCGCTGTCGGCAGCGTGCCCGGCGGGCGTGGCGTTTTTTTCTTCTTGGGGCATGACTCTGTTCCTTGTGTTATTCAGCGGCGTTTATTTCGACCAGAATGCGCCGCGCGGCTTCAAGCGGGGAGGGCGCTTCAAGAATGGGTCTGCCGACCACCAGAAAATCCGCGCCGGCGGCCACTGCCCTGGCCGGGGTCATGACTCGGCGCTGATCGCCGGCGGCGGTTCCGGCCGGGCGGATGCCGGGGCAGAGGCAGAGCAGACCGGGCGAGGCCGCTTTGATGCGCGCCGCTTCCTGACCGGAGCAGACCACGCCATCCAGCCCCCAGTCCTGGGCGGAGGCAGCCAGACCGAGCGCGAAATCCGCCGGGGAGGCGGCGATGCCGGGCATTTCACCTGGCGCGAAGCTGGTCAGCACCGTGACGCCGAAGAGCAGAGGACGCGCGGGGCTGTCCGCCGCCAGGCTGTCAACGACAGCGCGGGCCTCGCGGCACATGCGCCCGCCGCCCTGGCAATGCAGGGTCAGCAGATCCACACCCGCGGCGGCCGCGGCATTGACGGCCCGGCCCACGGTATGCGGAATATCGTAAAATTTCAGATCAAGAAAAACCTTGAAGCCCATGTTTTTGAGAGACGTGAGCAGGTTCGGGCCGGCCAGGGTGAACAGTTCCATGCCCACTTTGCACCAGGGGACAAGACCTTGCAGATTCCGGGCCAGGGACAGGGCCGCGTCTTTGCGGGGCAGATCCAGGGCGACGATAAGCTGGGCCATTGACGTTCCTTAGCGTGACGGGCGGTTGCGCCGACTTCAGCGGCTGAGCAGTTCTTCCACCAGCCGGGGGTTGCGCCCCGGCGTCAGAGCGGCAGCCAGATACACGGCCCGCAGGGCGTCATAGGCTGCGTCCAGGGCGTCGTTGACCACCAGGGCGTCATACCAGCGTGCTTCAAGCATTTCCTGGCGGGCGTTGGTCAGGCGGCGCTGGATGGTGGCTTCGTCGTCCAGGCCGCGTCCGCGCAGGCGGCGTTCCAGCTCGGCCATGCTCGGCGGCAGGATAAAGACAAAGGCCGCCTCCTCAAGCGTCAGCCTGAGCTGGGCCGCGCCCTGCACGTCAATGTCAAAAAGCACATCCTGGCCCTGGTGCAGCATCTCTTTGACCGGCGCCAGCGGCGTGCCATAAAAATTGCCGTGCACCTCGGCCCATTCGGCGAAAGCCTGTTCCGCGCGGCGGCGTTCAAATTCTTCCCGGCTCAGAAAAAAATAGTCCTTGCCGTGCTCTTCGCCCTGGCGCGGCTGGCGCGTGGTGCAGGACACGGAATAGCCGAAATGGGGAAATTCCGCCAGAAGCCGCTTGATCAGCGTTGTTTTGCCCGTCCCGGACGGGGCGCTCAGAACCAGGGCTATGCCTTCGCGCCGCATCATTCCCCTTCCTCTTGTGTAAAACGCTGGCGGATGGTTTCTGGCTGAATGGAGGAGAGGAGCACATGATTGGAATCCGTCACCAGAATGGAGCGCGTTTTGCGCCCCTGGGTGGCGTCGATGAGCCGTCCCTCGGCCCGCGCGTCTTCGCGCAGGCGCTTCATGGGCGAGGAGGAGGGATTGACGATGCCCACCACCCGTCCGGCCAGCACGTAATTGCCAAAACCTATATTGATAAGTTTGTCGCCGGGCATGGATTCATTCCAGATTCTGGACCTGTTCGCGGCATTTTTCCAGTTCGTTCTTGAAATCCACCACCAGACGGGAAAGCTGCACATCGGGCAGCTTGTTGCCGCAGGTGTTGATCTCGCGGAAGCATTCCTGCAGGGTGAAATCCAGACGCCGACCGGCGTCGCCGCCGCTTTGCAGCAGATTGCGCAAACGCTCCAGATGGGTGTTCAGGCGGGTCAGCTCTTCGCTGACGTCCAGCCGATCCGCCAGAATGACCACTTCCTGAAGCAGGCGTGTTTCCTCCAGCTCCTGTCCGCTCTGGGCCAGGGCTTCGCCCAGACGCTCCCGCAGCAGACTGACGCGCTCTTCCTTGATGGCCGGGGCCCGTTCCGCGATGAGGCCGGTCCATTCCTCCATGCGCAGAATGCGGGAGTGCATGTCCGTGGCCAGCGCGCGGCCCTCGGCGGCGCGGGCTTCGTTCCAGTCCTCCAGAGCCAGGGCCAGACCGCCTTCCAGCAGGGTCGCGAGGTTTTCGTCCAGCTCTTCGCCGGTGTCGCCCCACAGAGAGGAAATCTGCAACAGGGCATTGTAATCGGGCCTGAAGTCGTCGCCGCGCGAGGCTGCCAGGCTGCGCAGGCTTTCCAGCATGGCCGCGGCCTGCGCACTGTCGAAGCGCGGGCTGGGCGCGGCACTGGACGCATAGCGCAGCGCCAGGCTGATGTCCACCCGACCGCGCGCGGCAAAACGCCGCACCACTTTTTCCAGGCGCGGTTCCAGACTGCGCGCGGCCACGGGCAGACGCCACTTGAGATCCAGATGGCGCCCGTTAACGCTTTTCACTTCCCATTGCTGGGTAATATTGGCGTTTTCCACCAGACAGCGTCCAAACCCGGTCATACTGCGGAGCATAGCTTCTCCTGCTGCGTACTGTATCTGGCAATTGTAGAGCAAGGGACGGAGGAATGCAAGAAAGGCCGCCGCAACGAGACATTCGCGCTTCTGATGAAAACTGCATTTCAACTATCTGAAATTCAAAATGAATTTTTTAGAAAATCATCGAAAGGGTGAATGTCTCCCGCAGCGGTGATCTTGCAGCAGGGCAATCCGACGGATTGCGCTTAGCCGCCTCAGGAAAAACCGCCACCGCCGCAGCCGCCTCCCCCGCCGCCGCAGGAGGGCATGCCCGTGCCCATGGGGCGCACCGGGCCGGGCTTGAAGGGAAAGGCGCCGGTTTTCAGGGGACTTGGGACGCTCATCTGGCGTTCCGTGGCGGTGGAACCGCAGTGGGGACAGGACGGGGATGCGGCGTCTCTGGTCAGAACCAGTTCTTCAAATTTTTCTCCGCAGGCTGTACAGAGAAAGTCGTACATGGGCATGATTGGGCCTCCGGCAGCAGGAAGTTTTTACCCGACGGACTTGCCGGCGGGCCTTGCCTGCATATATAAGAGACATGTCGGCAAGGCAAGGGCGGCAAGCCCTTTCTGACAATGCGAACCCGTCAACCGGATTCCGCCGGGACCATATGTGGCGGTTCCGCCGCGACTTTTGCAAGGAGGAAAAATAATGAAAAAGATTTTGTTGCTGGCCGGGGATTTTGTGGAAGACTATGAAGTGATGGTTCCCTTTCAGATGCTCCAGATGGCGGGTTATGAAGTGCATGCCGTCTGCCCCGGCAAGAAGCCCGGCGATACGGTGAAGACCGCCATTCATGATTTTGAGGGGGATCAGACCTACTCTGAAAAGCGCGGTCACAACTTTGTGATCAATTATGATTTTGATCAGGTCAATAGCGCCGATTACGCGGGTCTGGTCGTGCCCGGCGGTCGCGCTCCGGAATATTTGCGTCTGAATGCCCGCCTGCTGGAAATCGTGCGGGAGTTCAACGCGGCCAAAAAACCCATTGCGGCTGTCTGCCACGGGCCGCAGATTCTGGTCTCCGCCGGTGTGCTGAAAGGCTGCGCCTGCACCGCCTACCCGGCGGTGAAACCTGATGTGGTGGACGCCGGGGCCACCTGGACCGACGCCAATGAAACCTTCACCAATGCTGTGGTGGACGGCAATCTGGTGACGGCCCCCGCCTGGCCGGCGCATCCGGCCTGGATGGCGGCCTTTATCAGGATGCTGGGCGGCACAATCAGCGTGTAGGCTGCCGCCAGCCGCTCAGAGCAGCTGCATGATGAAATCTGAAGGGGCTGCGGCCCCTTTTTCATGCTTCAGTGGTTTTCAGTTCCACCAGCAGCCCCTTTTCCGTGACCCGCACGGGCCGTGCGGGCAGCAGGCCGGTCGGCCGGTCGGCCTGAGAGGCCCCGTCCGCCGCCGGGAAGCGGAACAGGCAGGGGGCGTAAAATTCATTGACGCCCTTGCGCCATGCGCCGGAACCGTGGACAGTTGCGTTTTCCGCGGCTGCGCGTTTTGTCTCGGACGGAAGGCGCTTCAAGGTGTCGGCGGCCACCAGCATGTGCGGCAGGTCAAGCTGATCCAGCAAAAAGCGTTGATGACGGCGCGCCACGGCCTCACGCGCCAGGGCGGCGCGCCCGAGTTTGACGGCCTGGGGGAGATGGCCGGTAAAGCTGTCCGCCGCCGTGCCCGGCCGCCGCGAATAGGGAAAGACATGCGCGTAGCTCAGGGGCAGGCGCTCAATCAGTTCCAGCAGGAGGCGCAGGTCTTTATCCGTCTCGCCGGGAAAGCCCACCAGAATGTCCGCGCCCAGTCCCATGCGCGGCCAGCGGGTTGCCAGCGCGGCCACGGCTTCTTCCAGCATGGCCGCTGTATAATGGCCGCGTCCCATGCGTTTGAGTACCGCCGGGCTGGCGTGCTGGAGCGAAATATGCAAGTGCGGGCAGAGCAGACGGCAGTCCGTCAGGGTGGTCAGGCCGCGTCCGGCCAGTTGCGAAGGCTCCAGAGAACTGATCCGCAGCCGCGCCCGACCCTCGAATTCCGGAGCCAGATTTTCGTCCAGAAAGTGCAGCAGGCTCCAGAAATCGCCGTAACCGGGAACATCGCGACCGTATTGGCGCAGATTGACGCCGGAAAGCATCAGTTCCGCATAGCCGGCGCGCAGCAGGCGGCGGGCTTCCTCCAGAATTTCTTGCGGGGCGCGGCTGCGGGGCTTGCCGCGTGTGAGCGGCACAATGCAGTAGGTGCAGCGATGGGCGCAGCCGTCCTGCACTTTGAGCACTGGCCGGGCGCGGCGGAAGGCGCGGATCTGAAAGGGGGGAAAGGCCGTCTCCGGCGGCAAGGCGGGCAGGCTCTTTCCGGACCACGGGCCGCGCAGCAGACTGCTTTTCGCCTCCTGCGGCACCAGAAGATCAGGCTCGGCCCAGATGGCGCCGGGCCGTGGACGGAAATTGGCGAACAACTGGGCCGCGCAACCGGTCAGGATCAGGCGCGCGGCGGGGGCTTCGCGCCGCAGGCGAAAAACGGCGTTGCGCGCGTCGCGTTCGCCCCTGGCGGTAATGGCGCAACTGTTGACGCAGAGCACATCGGCCTGGCCCGGCGCGTCGCATTCCACCCCGCCCAGTTTTTGCCAGGCTTCGCGCAGGGATTGGCTTTCGTACTGATTGACCTTGCAGCCGAAGGTGATGATGAAGAATTTCCATGCGGACATGGCCGCTGATGTACGCAAAAGCGTCTGCCTTGACAAGCGCCGGCCCGTCGGGTCAGGCTGGAATATGCGTTGTTTTTGGTTGTGTTGCTGGCTGTTCTGCTGCTCGCCCGGCATTGGACATGCCTTGGCGTCCGCGCCGGATACCGCGGCGGAGGACGCGCTCAATCTCTATTGTCTGCGCCTGTCCTATCCTGTTGTGCGCGCCCTGGAGCGTGAGGAGGACGGCGCGCAATGGCTGGCGTTGTCTGACGGTCGTCGGGTGCTGTACAGCCGGGCGCGGACCGGGCTTCAGACTGATCCCTGGAGTGTGGATGTCAGGACCAGCATGGCCGATCCCTATCCGCTGGAGCCGGAGCGGCCCGCCACGCCGGCGGGCGTCGCGCCCGGGCGGCGGCGTTCCTACGCGCTGCTGTCGGCCCTGTACGGCGCGGATGCCGGAGAAGTGGGCAGGGGGCTGCGCACGGCGCTGCTGCTGGGCCAGCCCGTGCGCATGGCACAAGCGGCGGCGCTGGCCCTGCAGAAAGTGGAAGTCTCGCTGGCTGAAGCAGTGCGCGCAGAGCCGGGGCTGCGCGGCCTGCTCAGGGTCGACGGCGGTTTTTTGTGGCGCCGCGTGGCCGGAGAGCGGCGTCTGAGCCCGCATGCCTATGGCGTGGCTCTTGATCTCAGCGCTCATCGCGCGCCCTACTGGCGCTGGAGCCGTCTGCGGCCCCATCCCATGCAGCAGAAGTATCCCCCGGCCATTGTGACGGCCTTTGAAGCGCACGGTTTCATCTGGGGCGGCAAATGGCACGAGTACGACCTTATGCACTTTGAATACCGCCCGGAACTGATCTGCAAGGCGCGCGTTCTGCGGAGATTGGAAAAAATGAACGCCGCCGGCTTCAAAACCGGCGGCGCAAACGAAAAGGAAGCGCTCCCTTGAGCCAGTGGCTTACTTGCCGGTGGCGGCGGCCTCGTCCACAACCCAGATCAGATCGCCGATGCTCGGTCGAACCATCTGGGCGGGCAGGGCGGGTTCGGCCAGAAGGTTGAGAGCGCGGGAAAGCACATCATGTTTTTCCGCCCCGGTGACCAGAAACATGCAGCAGCGGGCATTGTTGATGACCGGCAGGGTCAGGGTCAGACGGTCAGCCTTGCGTTCAGGCACATACTGGTCAATGACCAGGCGTTTTTTCTCGGCCAGGGCCGGAGAGTTGGGGAAGATGGAACCGGTGTGCCCGTCCTCGCCCATGCCCAGCAGCATGAAGTCAAAGCGCGGCAGCTCCTGCGGGCCAAGATTGAAATCGTTGCGGATCTGCTGTTCGTATCTGGTGGCGGCCTCCACCGGATCGGCTTCGCCGCGCATGCGGAAGAAGTGCATGGCCGGCACATGGCTGAGCAGTTCGCGTCGGGCCAGGCCGTAATTGCTCTCCGGATGTTCGGGCCCCACACAGCGTTCATCCACCCAGAAAAAGGTCATTTTGTCCCAGGGCAGTCTGTCCGCCCAGTCGCTGGCGGCCAGCAGGCTGAAAAGGGGGATGGGGGTCTGCCCGCCGGAAAGGGCGATCTTGAACACGCCGCGCTCGGCCACGGCCTCTTCGCAGGCCGCCGCCAGGATGTGGGCGGCGCGTTCGGCCATGGCGGCGGGGTCTTTGTGGATATGCACGGAAAGATGGATGGAACGGCTACGGCCTTTCATGTGAGGCTCCTTGCGTAAATGCCGCCGGGGTTGCGCCGGCGGCGGCTTTCGTCCTTGAACCGTTTTACTATGGCATAGATGCCCTGGAGAGAAAAGCCATAATTTTCACTCCGTCATGAACCCGCTGAAAGCGTTTTCGCACTGATCTTGCCGCCCGCAGCCGGAATCATTTCTGAAAGATGGGCGAGAGGCAGAAATTCAAAGGATGATCATGCCCCGGCTTGTCGCACTTTTTGAGAATGTCGGGAACATCAACCACATGCAGCACTTCGGCGCTGCTCAGACCCAGGGTGCGCCAGCTGGCGGAGCAGGCAAGCGGGCCCGCCGCCAGAATGCGCTGCGCCTGCGGGCTTTGCCCGTCCAGTTCGATGCTCCAGCGGTGCTCGAAATCCTCGCCCGGCGCGATGGGCCGGGCCGTGTTGAGCATACGGTGCAGCAGTTTCGTGCCGTCCGGGCCGCTGAAGGTGGCGTCCAGGTTCAGGTTGTTCACGGAAACATTGCTGGTGTTGCGGGCCAGCACATGCGCCACCAGCACCATGGTTTTGCCGTCGGAAAGCAGGCCCGCGCTGGCCGTGCATGATTGCAGAGCCAGGATGCTGTCCATGCGTTTGCGGGTGGCGGCGTTTTTGCGGATCTTCGAGTCATGCTGGGCGGTCTGGCGCGTGAGCAGGGCGTCGCGAAACTGTTTGGCAACTTCGCCGGCGTTGACCAGATCGCGGATGACCCAGCCGTCCGGGCCGTCATCCATGCGCAGGATCAGAGGAAATGTCTGGTTCAGCTGGGGATGTTTGATGGAAGCGGACAACAGTATTGAGTTGCCGTCGGCGCGTTGTTCCTTGAGTGTCGAGGCAAGCTGGGTCAGAAAGTCGGGGGGCAGCAGGTTGAGTTCCTGTTGCAGCATTTTTTCGGGATCTTCCTGCTTTGCTTCGGATTTCCCCCGTTCCGCCGCTTTGGGGTCGCTGAAGAGCCTGAGCAGATCCATCTGAATAAGCTCTTTCAGCTGGCGGACCTGATCCGGCCCCTGCTTGACGAAGGGAAGAGCCTGGGCTGTGGATTTGGCCAGGGTGTCGGTAAGTGTGTTGAAATCCACGCGCCGGGCCAGTTCTTCCCTGTTGGCCTGCGAGATGGCCGCGCTCAGACGGGTCAGGGCGTAGCCGCCGCTTTGCCGGTACTTGTAGTGCTGTATGCCGAAAAAGGCGAACGTCAACAGCGCCACCGCCAGCAGACTGACGGTGAACGCCACGATATGCGCGCGGATAAAGGCGAAAAGGGGGGAGAAATCAGGCAGTTTCATGCGTTTTTCCGCCGTTTGTTGAGGGGAGAGGCAAGGTTTTTCTGTACGCATTCCAGCGCCGGTTCGGGACGGCGCAAGCGTGCCCTTCCCAGACGCAGAGCCAGAGGCGTCACTGGTCTGAGCGGGGTCAGGTCCAGACGGATGATGCTCCATGCGCCCAGCGGCAGGCCGCGCAGCCAGGCATTGCAGGGCGCGACGGGGCATTGCCTGTTCCAGGTGCGCATGGGGCCGGCAAGAGTGCTCAGGCTGGTCAGACGGCCGGTTCTGTATCCCCTGAGCAGTCGCCAGACGCGCCACCAGTTGTGGCCAGGAGCGGGCCAGACAGCCGCGCCGCCGCTCAGACGCCGGCAAAGACCGGGCAGGGACGCCGTATTCCAGAAGGTCACGGCCAGACCTCGCGCCGCCACGCGCAGGGCCTCGCTCACACTGGCCGCGAGAGCGGGAGCGTCAGCGGCCATGCTGTGCAGCACCACCCAGTCAAACGCATTGTCCTCAAAAGGCAGGTGGTCATCAGCGGCGGCTTCCACCTCGGCTTTGGCGGCGGCATTGATGGCTGCCTGTTCCCGCAGGCCGGGCGTCCGTTCGGTACCGACCACGTCAAAACCGCATTCCCAGAGCAGAGGCAGAAACAGACCTTCGCCGCAGTTGACCTCCAGAAGTCTTGCGCCCCGGCGCGGCCAGGCCGCCAGACTTTGCTGCAGCAGGCGCATTTGAAGGTTCAGGGCGAAACGTCCCGCGGGGCCTGACGCCCATTGCTTTTCCATCAACCGTGACCTTTTTCCTCAGTTTCCAGCCAGAGTCGGCACAGCTCACTATTTTGCAAAGCCGGAAAAATGGCAAGGGGAGAGATGCGGGAAATATGCTCCTTGTTCATGTTTTTTGAGAGAAAGTTATGCGTGTTGACGGGGAGGGGCAGAGACTCATGACGCGCCGTGCGGGGCGCGCAGGGTGATCTCCGTGATTTCAGAGGGAACCAGCAGACGCAGGGGAAAACCCGCCCAGAGGCCGCTGCCGGGATGCACATACAGCGTGGTTCCTCTCTCGTGGTATGTACCGGCCAGAAAGCCGTCGTTGAAAAAGGCCACCACCTGGTTGACCCCGGCCAACTGGCCGCCATGTGTATGGCCGGAAAGCTGAAGGTCCACGTTTGCCCTGGCGCTCTGCGTGATCAGGCGGGGGCGGTGGGCCAGCATGATGCGCGTGGCGTCCCGGGGCGCGCCCGCCAGCGCTTGCGCCATGTCTGGACCGGGCAGACCGAATGCAGGGGCCGCCTGATCCGTGACGCCAGCCAGCACCAGTTGCCGCCCCCGCGTTTTCAGCGCCACATGAGTATTTTCCAGGGGGCGGATGCCCTGCTTGCGGCTGTTCTTCATCCAGCCCTGGTAGCCCCAGTAATATTCATGGTTGCCCGTGCAGGAAAACACGCCCAGCGGCGCGCGCAATTGGGCCAGCGGCGCGATGTCCCCGCTGTGCCGGAGGGGCGGTCCGTCGGCCAGATCACCTGTAATGACAATCAGATCCGGTTTGAGCGCGTTGACCCTGTCCACCACGGCCTGAACCCAGGGGCGGGGGAAGGCGGAGCTGATATGCAGATCAGAAAGCTGGACGATGCGCAGACCATCCAGATCTCGCGGCAGACGGGGCAGAACCAGACTCAGCCTGTGTACATCCGGCACGCGCAGGGCCTGCTGGACGGCCGTGGCGCTCATCAGCAGAGAGATGACCAGCAGGCCCGCGGCCCATTGCCCGCCGGAGAGGGACGGGCGTGGCAGTTGAGGCAGAAATCTGCGCGCCAGCCAGAGCGCCAGCAGCACAGCGTCACGCAGCGCGCAGAGAATGATCAGCAGAATCAGCGCGCCGTGCAGCATCCCTGTGGCGATCATGAACCAGCGCGGCAGATCGGGCATCATGGAGCCGAAGGTCAGACGGAAAAAATAGAGCTTCAGCGCGCAAAGCAGGGTCAGCAGGGCGAGGGCCAGCTTGCCCCAACGCGGCAGCCGCAGGGGCAGGATCAGGCGAATGATCACATACAGTGAAAGAATCGTGGCAAGAAAATGCAGCATAACAATGGGTGAGGTTGTTGGTGGATGTCACGGAATATCTTTGCGCTGCAAATGCGGGGCGGCATTTTTCAGATTCTGAGGCATTGCTATTGAGAATGTTCCGCCGGCGGCGAGAGCCGGCAGCCCCCCTGGCCTGAAACGGGCGGAAAAGCCCTTTCTCTTTTCCGCCCGTGAAAATTCCAAGGTGTTCCGTAGGTCAGGCCACGGCAATGGCTTCGATTTCCACCTGCGCGCCCAGAGGCAGGGCGCTGACTTCCACGCAGGAGCGGGCAGGGCAGGGGGCTTTGAAATATTGCTTGTAGACTTCGTTGACCCTGGCAAAATTGCTTATGTCGGTAATGAAAACCGTGGTCTTGACCACGTTGTTCAGGCTGAGGCCCTGAGATTCCAGCACCGCGGCCAGATTTTTGCAGCACTGCGCGGCCTGTTCCCCAATGTCGCCTTGCGCCAGTTTGCCGGTGGACGGATCAAGCGGCACCTGCCCGGAAAGAAAGAGCATATCCCCCGCCGTCCGGATGGCCTGGCTGTACGGTCCCACGGCGGCGGGCGCCTTGTCGGTGCTGATGACTTCCTTTTTCATGATGTTCTCCTTATCAAGGATACATGGGTAAGAGCTTGAACACAAAGAGAGTATGGCAGACGGCCACAAGAATGCCGTACAACAGCAGCATGGGGATGAGAAGCGCGCCTCCCGGCGCGGCGTAGCCGTGGGCGGCGAAACGTTTCCGCCCGGCCTGGAGCAGCAGGGCGGGCACGATCACGGACCAGATGGAGGCCGCCAGCCCGGCCCAGCCGATGGCGGGGAGAAAACCGTCCGGCCAGATGAGGCCGCAGAGCATGGGCGGAGCAAAGGTGATCAGCAGGGTTTTGGTGCGCCCCCGGCGGCTGTCGTCAAAATTGCACAGATCAGCCATGTAGTCGAAAAGTCCCAGGCCCGCGCCCAGAAAGGAGGTGGCCACAGCCAGCAGCGAAAAGGCCTCCAGCAGGCGCAGGATGACGCCGCTCAGATTGTAGCCCGCGGCGGCCACCAGGTTGCCCACGTTGCCGCCGTCGGCAATAACGGTTTTGAACTGCTCACGCGAAATGTTGCCGTCCGCCGCCACAATCCAGGAGAGATAGCAGAGCAGGGCGATGAGAGTGCCGTAACGCAGACAGGCATTGATGGTGCGCGGCTGCTTGCCCAGATATTTGATGAGACTGGGAACCGAGGCATGGAAACAGAAGGAGGTCAGGTAGGTGGACACCGCGCCCCAGATAAAGATGGCCTGCCCGCCGCCGCCTTGCGCATCCAGCAGGACGTCCAGGCGGATATGGCTGATCATGCCGCTGATGGAGAGCAGAAAGGACAGGGCCATGCCGCCCATCAGCAGTGTGGAAAGGCGGTCCACCATTTTGGAACTCCACCAGACGCAGACCGCGAGCAGCAGGGCGAAAAACAGGCTGGCGAGCAGACGGGGCGGCGTGCCGCCCAGCAGGGGCGTCAGGCTCTGCTGCACCACTGAGCCGCCGCCGCTGACATAGGCATAGACCAGGGTGTAGAGTACAAAGGCCACAGCCAGACCATTGAGCGTGCTCCAGAACGGACCCAGCAGCTCGCGCGCCAGCGTGTGGAAGCTGTCGCCCGGCTGAAAATGCAGGTTAACCTCCAGAATGGCCTGGCTGGAACGGAACATGCAGAACCAGGAGATCAGCAGCAGGGCCACGGACCAGTAAAACCACATGCCCGCCGAAATCATGGGCAGGGCCAGCATGCCCGCGCCGATGGCCGTTCCGGCCACGATCATGGTTCCGCCCAGAATGGGGAGGAAGCGGCTGTTCATGCCTGCTCCTTGTTTGCCGTGTTGCATTGTTCGGGGAAGAGGACTGCGCAAAAACGTGTCCCGCATAGTGTCAGAGTGCGCGGCGGATGGCAAGAGCGGTCGGCTTGAAAAACGCTCTGGTCCCGGCTATGGTGTTTCTTTCTATCCGGGCCGGACGGACACGCGCGGGACAATGTGCATCCGCGCGCCGGGGCCCCAGACTCTGAGGAGCCTATGAGCAACGAACCGGACAAGATTATTTATTCCATGATCCGTGTGTCCAAGCGCCACGGCCAGAAGGAAGTGCTGAAAGACATTTCCCTTTCCTATTTCTACGGGGCCAAGATCGGCGTGCTGGGCCTTAACGGCGCGGGCAAATCCAGCCTGCTGAAAATTCTGGCCGGTGTGGATCAGGCCTTTGACGGCAAGACTGTGCTGGCCCCCGGCTATACCATCGGCTATCTGGAACAGGAACCCCTGGCCCACGAAACGCGCACGGTGCGCGAAGTGGTGGAGGAAGGCGTCAGCGACCTTACGGCCATTGCCAGAGAGTTTGAGGAAATCAACGCCAGATTCGCCGAACCCATGGAACCGGAGGAGATGGATGCCCTCATCGCCCGCCAGGCCGAGGTGCAGGAACTTATGGACGCCAAAAACGTCTGGGATCTGGATTCCCGCCTGGAAATGGCCATGGACGCCCTGCGCTGCCCGCCCGGCGAGATGACCGTGGACAGGATTTCCGGCGGCGAGCGCCGCCGCGTGGCGCTCTGCCGTCTGCTGCTCCAGAATCCGGACATTCTTCTGCTGGACGAGCCCACCAACCATCTGGACGCGGAATCCGTGGCCTGGCTGGAGAGCTATCTTTCCACCTTCCCCGGCACGGTGATTGCCGTCACTCACGACCGCTATTTTCTGGACAATGTGGCCGGCTGGATTCTGGAACTGGATCGCGGCCGGGGCATCCCCTGGAAGGGCAACTATTCCTCCTGGCTGGAGCAGAAGCAGAAGCGTCTGGCCGGGGAGGAAAAGGCCGAGGCCGAGCGCCAGAAAACGCTGGCCCGCGAGCTGGAGTGGATACGCATGTCGCCCAAGGGCCGCCACGCCAAGGGCAAGGCCCGCATCAACGCCTATGAAGCCATGCTCTCGCATGAGAGCGAAAAGCGCGCGCCCGATCTTGAAATCTACATCCCGCCGGGACCGCGCCTGGGCAAGAGCGTCATTGAGCTGAAAGACGTGAGCAAGAGCATGGGGGACCGTCTGCTCATGGATCAGGCCAACGCGCTCATTCCCGCCGGGGCCATTGTGGGCATAATCGGTCCCAACGGCGCGGGCAAAACAACCTTGTTCAAGATGCTGACGGGTCAGGAAAAGCCGGATTCCGGCAGCCTGAGCGTGGGCGAAACCGTGCAGTTCGCCCATGTGGACCAGGGGCGCGAGTCGCTCACGCCCGGCAAGAGCGTGTATGAGCTTATCAGCGACGGGCAGGAGACAATCAGGCTCGGCGGGCGTGAGGTCAATGCCCGCGCCTACTGCACGCGCTTCAATTTTCACGGCGCGGACCAGCAGAAAAAGGTGGACGTGCTCTCCGGCGGGGAGCGCAACCGCCTGCATCTGGCCCGCATGCTCAAGTCCGGGGCCAATGTGCTGCTTCTGGACGAACCTACCAACGATATTGACGTGAACACCATGCGCGCCCTGGAAGACGCGCTGGACAACTTTGCGGGCTGTGTGCTGGTCATCAGCCATGACCGCTGGTTCCTGGACCGTGTGGCCACGCACATCATGGCCTTTGAGGGCGACTCCAGCGTGGCCTTTTTTGAGGGCAATTTCACGGAATACGAGGCGGACCGCAAAAAACGTCTGGGCAAGGATGCCGAGACGCCGCACCGCCCCAAATTCCGCAAACTCACACGATAAACAAATGACGGCAGGCCGTCGCGCGCAAGCGCGGCGGCCGCCGTGGAGGTTGTATGCGACAGACCCTGCTGACCCGGCAACAGCCCGGCCTTGTGCGCCGAACCCTGCTGCGGGTTGTTCTTGCCATGCCGCTTTTCTTCTGCCAGATGGCCGGCCTTGCCCGCGCGGACGCTCCCGCGCCGGCTCTTGCGCCCGCCGACCCGACTTCCGTGCTGCTCTCGCCCGCGGGAGCCGTGCTGGAAGTGCAGGGAGAAGCCCCGCTCAGCACCATTGACGGCATGAGCGTGCTTCAGATTGTGCTGCCTGGCGGGGCGGAAAATCTGCAACTGAGCGTGCCCGGCCATACTGTGCTGCGCTGGAGCGCCGCTCCGCAGATTCTGGAACCGCGCGGCGCGGTAAGCCGCGCTCGTGAAGAACTGCTGGCGCGGATTGCCGGGGCGCAAGCGCAGCTCGCCGCCGTGCGCGCGCGGCAGGCCCTCTGGCAGAGCCGCCCGCAGGACGGCTCCGTGGCTCTCCTGGAAGAACGCGACAAAAAGGTGCAGGAGCTGATACCCGACCTCAGCCGCGAGGCAACGCGCATTGACCGCCGCCTCAAGCTTTTGCAGGAGGAGCTCAACAACCTGCCCGCCAGTCCCGCCCTGGGGCAGAAAATCAGCATTGTGCTGCACAAGGCCGTGACCGGCGCGGCAAGTCTGCCCGTGCGCTACAGCTACAGCCTTGCCAATTGCGGCTGGCGGCCCATGTATGAAATCAACGCCCGGCCCGCTGAAGGCAAGGGCGTTATTGATGTGCGCCTCATGGCCGAGGTCTGGCAGTTTACGGGCATGGATTGGCGTGCGGCCAGACTGACCCTGTCCACGGGCGGCCAGGGTTCGCGTGAGCCTGCGCCTCTGCCGGACTGGGTGGTGGAGTCCGCCCCGCAAATCCAGCCCCGTGCGGCGGCCATGAATCTCAGGGCGCGCAAGGAGGCCATGCCTCTTGCGGCAGCCGCGCCTGTGCAGGATAACGCGCCTGTGCGGGCTGATGCCGAGGGCGTGTACGCCGTCTGGCATCCGGCAGAGCCTGGTCTGATGGAAGGCCGCGCCCGGCTGCAACTGGCGGCTGACGCCTGGCAGGCCCCCCTGCGCTGGCTGGCCCGGCCCGTGCAGGGCGACAATCGCGTCTGGCTGACGGCCCGTTGCGATGTGCCCGCGCAGACCGTCTGGCCGCAGGGTCAGGCCGAGTACAGCGTGGACGGACAGAGTGTGGGCCAGGGCAGCTTTGTGCCGCGCGGCGGCGAGGTGACGCTCTTTTTCGGCGCGGACCCGCGCGTGAGCGTCCAGACCGTGGCTGACAGCAAAAAGCGCGGCGAAAGCGGCTTCATTGACACCAGCAAGAACTGGACCTGGGCCTGGACCTATGTTGTCGCCAACGGTCATACCAAGCCCGTGACCGTGCGCCTGGAGCGTCCGGCCCCCCAGATTGTGGATCAGGGCGTGAGCGTGCGTTACGACGATGCCCCGCCCTCAAAGAAGAACGAGAAAGAACATATGCTCTTCTGGGATGTGCAAGTCCCTGCCGCCGGCAAGGCCGAAGTGCGTCACAGCGTGACCATTTCCTCACCGACCAAGCTGCCTTTGCTGCCGGATGCGCCATAGGGCGATGAGGCTGGCGCCCTGATTGCGGCGAACTTGGTCTTTTATTTCCTGTCACGCCAGCCCTTCACAAGGCTGGTGTGGCAGCGTCAACCCTTCCTGAAGGCTTGTGAAGCACGCCGCTCCTGCTTTTCGGGCAATCTGTTTTCTGACGCGCGTCGTCCCCTGTGGACGGCGCGCGTTTTCGCATCCGGACGTTTTTGTCCTCCAGCAGATGGCCCGCTTCGGAGAAAAGGCTTATATATTGTGTCGGAAGCGCCTATGAAATCTTCTGATGCGGATCTGCCCTCTGCGCTGAGCGCCGGGGAACGCCGGGCGGGGAGCTGCGGCAGGGCGGAGGCGTAAGCGCCGAGCGGGCAAAAGCTGAATGTTTCAGTCCACCTGACGCAGCACAAGAAGCGCCCTTGCTGTATTGACGACAGCAAGGGCGCTTCCAGTGTTGTACTGTCCAAGGCGGCCCACATGGGCGCGTAACGCGCTCACAAGGAGCGCCTGCCGGGGCTGTCTAGCCCTCGCCGTCGGCAGGCGCTGTCAATGTGAAAATGGGCTACACCCGCTTTGCGGCGGCCAACCTGGCCTCAAGTTCCCTTGTGCGCAGGGCCACCTGCTTTTTCAGTTCGTTCTGCCAGAGCCAGTTCAGAACCAGACAGAGCAGAATGGATTCCACCACAAAGAAGAATATCCACTGAAGCCGCCGTTCCTGCCCGGCAGGGCGTTCCTGCTGGAGCCACTTGGCGGCCAGCGTCTTCTGCTCCGCAGGCGTAATTCGGGACAGGGCCGTGGAAATGACGCTGAACAGTTCCGGCCAGTCCTTGCGCACGGCAATGGCGTGACCGTAGGAAGAGTCCACCTTGCCGGCGGACTGAATCTGCATGATGCCGCCGGTCTGGATTTTTTCCAGCAGGTTGAATTCATAGTCGATGACGGCGTCGGCCTCGCCGGTGACGACCTTTTGCAGGGCCTCCAGGGTGTTGGCCGCCGGCACGGCAATGATTTCAGGGTGGAATTCCTTGAGGAAGTCATGCCAGGAATAGTTGTTCACCACCGCCACTTTTTTGCCCTTGAGGTCGGCGATGCCGATCTTGTCCAGACCGCCGCCGCGGCGAGTCATGATGATGCCCGGCATATTGATGTAGGGCGTGGTGAACAGCATGTATTCGCTGCGGCGGCCCGTCTTGGCCGCGGCCATGAAGAGGTCGATGTTTCTCTGACGGGCCTGCGCTTCCGTGCTGGCCCAGTCCGTCAGCCTGCTCACCCGGAAGTCAAGGCCGGTCAGCTTGCCAAGCAGGCGCAGATAATCCCCGCCCAGGCCGGTATAGCGGCCCCGTTCGTCAAACATTTCCAGCGGGTAGAAGTTGGGGTCCACCCCCACGATGACCACCGGGTGATCCGTGAGCCAGGCCAGTTCCGCAGGGGGAAGCTGGTCCAGCACAGATTTTTTTTGCTCCATCAGCGTGTCCAGCACGTCGGTTTTATCGGCAAAGGCGTCGGGAAAGAACGCCCTGGCCCCCAAAACGACCTGAAGGGCGATGATGCACAAGCCCAGACACAGAGTGAGCAGCAGACGCATATGGCTCTCCGCTTTGCTTCGCTTTGCGCGCGTGCCCCGGCGGGAAACAGACCCGCCGAAGGCATGTCGCGCCAAAACATGGTTACGCCCTGGGGCGGTTGGCTACTGCCTGGCCACGGTTTGGGACCAGGTTGACACACTTGGACGCCAAAGGCGCTTATTCCACGCTGGCAGACGCCTCAGACTCCTCGTCGCCCTCCGTGAACAGCACAGGATAATCGCTCTTGCCAAACAGCAGGTAGCGCAAACGGGAGTGAGGGATATTCAGCAGTTCCTCCCGTCTGTTCAGATAGAACAGGCCGCCCAGGCCCACCCAGATAAAGAGCATGATCCACGACGGCACGCTGATGGCCGCGGGCGAACTGGGGAAGATCAGCAGAATGAAGCAGATGACGGAGGTGGCCGCGCCAATGAGGCAGACCGGCTTGCCCCAGCGCGCTTCGGGAATATCCGGATTCTGGTTCAGATACTTGTAGGCGGTGAGGCTGGTGTACAGATAGGCCAGGGCCGTGCCGATGGCGGACATGTCCACAATCCAGATCAGGGCGGCCCGACCGAACCAGGGCACTATGAGGCAGAGCGCCAGGGTGAAGAACACGCTTTTCCAGGGCGTATTGTAGCGGGGATGCACGGCGGCAAAGAAATCGGGCAGGAACTTGCTGCGGCCCATGCTGAACAGCAGGCGGGTTGTGGCCATGAAAAAGCCGTTCATGCCCGTCAGAATGCCCGCCAGAACCGGCACGGTCAGGGCCACGCCGCCCCAGCGCCCGAAAATCTGGTCCGCCACCCAGCCGGTAGCCCAGGCATGATTCTGGCTCAGCAATTCCTTGTAGGGAATAAGTCCGGCCACGCACAGAGTAACAAGAGTGTAGATGACGGCGCCGCAGATGATCGAAAGCAGCATCAGATCCCGCGCCTTGTGCGGAGAAAAGGTAAATTCCTCGGCAGTCTGGGGGATGGTGTCAAAGCCCACATAAAGCCAGGGGGTCAGGGCCAGCACCATCAGCACACAGGCCAGGGGCGAGCGGTCTTCCGCAAAAAGCGGTTCAAGGTTGCTCAGGCTGGAACTGTCGGCTTGAATGGTTCCGAACGTCAGCACCAGCACGCCGATGGTCAGGGCAAAGGCCAGAAAGACCTGAATGGCGCTGGCCGCGTTCATGCCCCGGAAGTTCATCCAGCCGAAGAGCAGCAGTACCACGGAAACAAAGCCCAGTTCTCCGGCATTGATATTCCACCCGGCAATGCTGTAGAGATAGCCCACATCGAAAACGCCGGGCAGGAGATAGCGCGTGAGGAGAATCATGGCCATGGCATTGGCCGCGATGACGCAGATATAACTGAGCACCAGCGCCCAGCCGCAGATAAAAGCCCCTTTGGTGCCGAAACCGGCATAGGCATAAGCAAAAGCGCCGCCGGCCACGGGATAGGGCTTGATCAGAACGCTGTAGCTCAGAGCCACAATGCACTGGAACAGCGCGCCCACAAAGAAGGCGATGACTGTTCCCAGGGGGCCGGCATCGGGCAGAAAACGTATCCCCGGCAGCACAAAGCAGCCCCAGCCCACAATGGCGCCCAAGGCCAGGGCCAGCACCTCGACAGGGCGAAGCGTTTTTTCAAGCTCCTCACGCAACTCGCCCGCAGGGCAGTGCTTGTCTGAATCTCCCATGCGCTTCCTCCAGCGTATTGTCTGTTTCAGGTCAGTTGCGGCGCTGCCGGCGCGGGAACCGCAAAGTCCGGCGGCAATTCTGGCCGAAAATGCGTTGCCGGCGTTGCTGCATGCTGCTGCATGTTGCTGGCGCAAACTTCGGCAACGCTGTCTTGCCTTCTGAACGTGTTCTCCATGTTGCGGATTGTGTAAACGCTGCCTGTATCAGAGCAGAGTACCCTTGCCGCGCCGGACTGCCGTCCGGTGTTGGAATACATTCCATAGGAAATTATGCAATGGCTTCTCAGTATTTTGGTAAGCAAGGCTTGTGCCAAATTGAACATGTCGTGAATGCTGTGCAATGGCGCACTTTATTCGGTTGGGCCATTTCATGGCATAACGGATGTTAGGCTGAAATTAAGTCGATTCCAACTTGTTATTTATCTTTCAAACAGGTATTTTGATGCAAGTTGATTTTGACTTATGATGTAAAATAGACTTACAATTTGGCGCACCCGGCAGGCGGTTCCCTGTTTGGCCCCAGCTTGAAGCTTGATTTAAACCCTGCGCAGGGTCGTACTTTGTTCGCTAGAGATTTTCAGAACAAACGGCAACGCCGCCGGGCAGAATGGTTTTAGTGCAAAAATGTTCGCTGACCGCCAAAGCAGGCAGTCAACGCAGAAGCGCAAGCGCAGTTTGGATTATTGTCCCACTCAGGGAGGGGTACCCCCCACCTTTAGGTGGCGGCTTTAGCGTTTCTTTTGCAGGCTGTGGGCATGAGCAATTATCGCAAGGGCTCCCACAGTGTTTTCTCAATTCACCTGCACCTGGTCTGGATAACCAGGTATCGGAAAAAGATTTTGTCAGGAGACATCGCCAGAAGGCCAGGGCGCTGATACGCGGTACCTGTGAGAAACATCAGGTGGAAATCCTCAAAGGCCATATGGCGCCCGACCATATCCATCTTTTTGTTGCGATTCCGCCAAATCTTGCTGTGAGCAAGTTGATGCAACAACTGAAAGGCAGACCCTCCCATGCCATGATAAGCGAATTTCCATTGTTGCGTCGCCAGTACTGGGGGCGCCATATGTGGGCGCGCGGCTATTTCTGTTGCAGCAGTGGAAATGTGACCGATGATGTTATCAAGCAAAGATATTGCGCAACAGGAAGATGCTGATGAGACCTTCCAGATTGAGGGGGAATGACGTAAGCCTGCTTCAGCAGGAGCCATACCGGCTTTAGCCGGAACGCGACTTTAGTCGCCAGGGTGAATCCACCGGCTTTAGCCGGTGGAGTGTTCAGTTTCGCAAGTAGACACTACTGGAAGTTGTATTTCAACTATCTGAAATTAAAATAAATTTTTATAAAATCATCGAAAAGGCGAATGCCTTGGCGCAAAGTGTGTTGCCAATGTTGCGCCTGTATGTGTATGCTGTGTTTCATGCGCATGTCTGTTTTTTTGCGCCGGGCTTCCGCGCGCCCTCTGACCGTTGGCGCCTGTCTGTTCGGCCTCGTCTGCTTTTTTGGCGTTACGCCTTTGGCCGCGGGCCACGCCGGCGCCATGAAGTCCGCGCCCGCGCCCTTGTATTCGGGGGAACGCGCCCTGAACGCCAGGGACGCGCATCTCAGCCTGCCCGATGCCGTCAGCATGCCCGAAGCCGTGCAGCGCGCTCTGAAGTTCAATCCCAGCCTGGGCGCGCAGGAATCACAGAGCCGCTCTTCGGAAGAAGGCCGCAAGTCGGCGCGCGGGGCCTTTGGACCCAAGCTGGGTATGAGCTACACGGCGATCAGGCAGGAGAAAAAAACCTCCCCCGCCAGCACGCGCCCGCCGGAACTGGGAACCTACAGCTGGGCTGTGGAAATCTCCCAGCCGGTCTTTCAGGGCTTCAGGCTGCTGGCCGCCTACCAGAAGGCCGCGCTTCAGGCCGACAGCGACAAGGCCGCCCTGCGCAAGGCTGAGCTGGCCATGACCGAACAGGTGCAGACTTATTTTCTCAATTATCTGCGCGCCGAGGAAAACGTGCGCAGTGAGCGCGACTCTCTGGCCCGCTTGCGCGACCAGTTGCGCATCACCACAGCCTTTTATGATGTGGGCCTGCGACCGCGTCTGGACGTGCTTCAGGCCGAGGTCAACGTAAGTCAGGCGGAAAATCTGCTGATCCAGGCGGAGAACAAGCGCGACACCTGTCTGGCCATGCTCAATACCCTGTTGGGGCTGCCGGCCACGGCCAGGGCCAACTATACGGGCAGGCTGGTCCATGTGCCTTTCCGGCGTTCGCTGGAACAATGCCTGGAAATGGCCTATCGCCAGCGGCCGGATCTTTACATGGCGGCCAGGTCCGTGGAAATCGCGGGCAAGGATCAGCGCATGGTTCAGAGCGAGTATTATCCGCAGGTGGAGGCGTATTACAACATCAATCAGACCGGCAACACCCCGGATCTGCAGAAATCCGGCGAGCGCGGTTCACGCGGTTCCACCTGGGAGGTGGGGGCCAGGGCCACCTGGAACGCCTTTCAGTGGGGCGCCACCTATTACGCCGACAAGCAGGCGGGCTGGCTGGTGACCAAGATGCGCTACGAAGAGGAAAACCTGAAACTCAATGTGGGCTACGACATCAAGTCCAAGCTGCTGGCCGTGCATGAGGCTGAAAAGCGCATTTCCGTGGCTGAAAAGGGCGTGGAGCAGGCCACGGAGGCCTACAGCGTGGCCCTGGCCCGCTATCAGGAGCAGGTGGGCACCAATTTCGACGTGCTGGACGCCTCTTCCAAGCTGACCACGGCCCAGGCCTCGCTGACCGGCGCCAAAGCCGATTATCTCACGGCCCTGGCCCAGATTTATGTGGCCATGGGCGAATTTCATCCTGATCTGATGCGGCGCTGATCCATACAGGATGCGTACGGAGCGCGTCCCGTTTGCGGCGCGACAAGCACACATGACGACACTCATGAGCAAACCCTATCTTAAGATAACCCCCCTGGGGGGACTTGGTGAAATCGGCCTCAACTGCCAGCTCTGGGAGACAGGGGGCGGTATGGTCATGGTGGATTGCGGGCTGATGTTCCCGGACGACGCCCATCTGGGCGTGGATGTGGTCATTCCGCATTTCGGCGCGGTAAGCGCCGTCAAGGACAGGCTGCTGGGCATCGTGCTCACCCACGGGCATGAGGACCACATTGGCGCACTGCCCTGGCTGGTGCCGGAACTCAAGGGCACGCGCATCTTCGGTTCGCGCTTCACCCTGGCCCTGGTGGAGCACAAGCTGCGCGAACATGAGATTCTGGACTGGGTGGAGCTTTGTCCGGTGGACGCCGGGACGGCACTGCCCCTGGGCGACCTGACCTTTCATTTTTTTCCGGTCTGTCACTCCATTCCCGAGGGCTTCGGCCTGGGCCTGGAAACGCCGGTGGGCCGGGTGGTGCACAGCGGCGATTTCAAGATCGACCCCCACCCCCTGGGGGGGGCGGGCACCGACCTGCGGCTGTTCCGGGAGTTCGCCGGGCCGCAGGGAGCGCGCCTGCTGCTTTCGGACTCCACCAATGTCCTGCGCGAGGGCCGTTCGCTCACAGAGCGGGAAGTCAAGGATTCGCTGGGCAAGGTGTTTGATTCGGCCAGGGGCCGTATCGTCATCACGCTTTTTTCCAGCCATATCCAGCGTATTCAGGAAGTTTTCGATCTGGCCCGCGAGCGCGGGCGCACGGTGGTCATCAGCGGCAAATCGCTGGCCAACAACATTGAAATGGCGCGGGATCTGGGCTTTGCCAGGCTGCCGCCCTCCTTTTTCAATGCCCACAACGGCGTGCCGGATCTGCCGGACGACCAGCTGGTGCTGGTTGTCACCGGGGCGCAGGGCGAGCCGCTTTCGGCCCTGTCGCGCATGGTTCTGGGCGGGCATCGCCAGCTCTGTATCCGCAAGGGCGACACTGTGGTCATGAGTTCGCGCATGATTCCGGGCAACGCCAAGGCCATTTTCCGCCTGATCAATGAGATGTACCGCCTTGGAGCGGAAGTGCTTTATGAAAGCGTGCATGCCATCCACGCTTCGGGGCACGCCCACAGCGAGGAATTGCGCGAAATGCTGCTGGCCGTGCGGCCCGAATATTTTGTGCCGGTGCATGGCGAATACCAGCATCTGGTCAAGCACGGCCGCCTGGCCGAGAGCTGTGGCGTGAACCCGGAGAAAGTCATCATTCTGGAGGACGGCCGTCCGCTGACCATCCTGCCCGACGAGTTTCGTCTGGAGGACCGCGTGCCCGTGGAATGCACCCTGGTGGACGGCAAGGGCGTGGGCGATGTGGGTTCCGCCGTACTCAAGGAGCGGCGCATCCTGGGCGATGAGGGCATGGTCATTGTGGTGCTGGTGGTGGATTCGGAAACGGGCAGCGTGCTGCACGGGCCGGAGATGATTTCCAAGGGCTTTGTCTTTGAGCAATACTACAGTCATGTGCTGGAGGACGCCAAATGCCTGGTGCTGGATGAAATTGAGGCGGCCCGGCCCGGTCAGCTCACCCGCATGCAGGAGGGCATCCGTTCTTCCCTGCGGCGTTTTTTCCGCCGCGTGCTGGAACGCGACCCGGTGGTGGTGCCGGTCATCAGCCAGGTCTGAGCCGGGCGGAAGTATGAACACCGCGGCATGACGCCAGCTTGGCGCTGCCTGAGCGTCGTTTTGCCGCCCTTTGCCCGCAGTCCTCACCTCTGCGGAGCGCCTTTTCCCGGCCCGCTTCTCGCTTCTTTGTTCCGAGGCCCGCCCCCTATGAGGCGTGCGGCAGGCCATCTTGACCAAGGCGCATTCGTGTCCTATCTATAGAACTCATTTCATTACGGTATGAAATGAGTTCTGGAGCAAATCAACTTTGATTGTGTGCAAAGTCAAAGTTCAAAGGCTCGTCCGCATGGGCGCGTAACGCGCTCACAAGGAGCGTTGCCGGCGGCTGTCAGCTCTCGCTGCCGGCAAACCATTTTCAATGTGAAAATGCTCTCAACACTACGCCGCACTGTCGTGAGCGTGAATGGGCCTCTGCGGGCGCCCCGTACTTCTGAAACGAAGGTGTTGCCTCCATCATGAATTGGGATTGGGACAAATTACAGGAAAAACGGCAGCGGCAGCATGGGCAGAATCCGCCCTCCAGGCATCCCCACAATCCGGATAACACAGACGCTGAACCTGAACAGCCCCGCGCGCGGCGTACGCCTTTCGGCACAGGCGGCGCGCCGGAGAATCCGTTCAAACGGCTCTCGCAAATGCGTGTGCCCAACGGGCATGTGGTGTTGCTGGCGCTTCTGGCTGTGGCGGCCCTCTGGCTGCTTTCGGGCATCTACATCATTAATCCCGACGAGCAGGGCGTGGTGCTGCGTTTCGGGCAGTATAACCGCACCGAAGACCCCGGCCCGCATTACGCCTGGCCCGCGCCTATTGAAACGGTGTACAAGCCGCAGGTCACTCAAGTGCTGCGCAGTGAGGTGGGCTTCCGCTCCGTGGGGCAGTCCACAACCTTTCAGCAGGGACAGGTGCGAACCATCCCCGAAGAAGCCTCCATGCTCACGGGCGATGAAAACATCGTCAATGTGCAGTTCAGTGTGCAGTACAAGATCAGCGATCCCGTACAGTATCTTTTCAATGTCAGCGCGCCCACGGCCCTGGTGCGCAACGCCGCCGAAGCGGCCATGCGCGAGGTCATCGGCAACAGCCAGATTGATTCGGCCATCACCGACGGCAAGCTGAAGATTCAGAGTGAGGCCACCCAGTTGCTGCAGCAGATCCTCAACCGCTACGGCGCGGGCATTCAGGTGCTTGCCGTGCAGTTGCAGGACGTGCATCCGCCGCAGGAAGTCATTGACGCCTTCAAGGATGTGGCCAGCGCCCGTGAGGACAAAAGCCGGATCATCAACGAAGCCGAGGCCTACCGCAACGAACTGCTGCCCAGGGCCAGGGGGCAGGCCGCGGCCATGCTCAATCAGGCGCAGGCCTACAGCGCTACCCGCATACGCAACGCCGAGGGCGAGGCTGCGCGTTTCGACGCCCTGCGTCTGGAATATGAAAAGGCCCCCGCAGTCACCAGGCAGCGGCTCTATTATGAAGCTATGGAAGAAATTCTGGCCGGCGCGGGTGAAAAAGTGCTGATGGACGGCGCCGCCGCCGCCCGCGTGTTGCCCTATCTGCCGCTGCCCGGCATGAGCGCCCCGCGGACGCCCGGAGAGCTGAAGACTCCCCAGGCTCTCCGGAGCGTCCAGAGTCCGAAGCCCGTGGAGAAACACTGATATGCGCAACAATCCGCTGCTTCTGATCGTTCTTGCTCTTGTGGTTCTGGCTTTGGGCAGCCAGTGCTTCTTTACCGTGCATCAGACCCAGAAGGCCCTGGTGCTGCAACTGGGCGATCCTCTTTCGGAGGTATACGGTCCGGGCCTGCATTTCAAGCTGCCCTTCATTCAGAACGTGGTCTATTTCGACTCCCGTGTGCTGGATTATGAAGCGCGTTCGCGCGAGGCCTTCACTGTGGACAAGAAAGCCATCGTGCTGGACAATTACGCTCGCTGGAAGATCATCAATCCTCTTCAGTTCTACCGCACCATGCGGAGCATCCCTGGCGCGCAGGCGCGTCTGGACGACGTGGTTTATTCACAGTTGCGGGCGCTGGTGGGCGCATATACCCTCACCGAGGTGGTTTCCTCACACCGCGCGGACATCATGAAGGAAGTGACCAACAAGGTTTCGGAGCTGATGAAGCCCTACGGGGTGGAAGTGCTGGACGTGCGCATCAAGCGCACGGACCTGCCGGCGGAAAACCAGCGCGCCATTTTCGGGCGCATGCGCGCCGAGCGTGAGCGGCAGGCCAAGCAATACCGGTCGGAGGGCGAGGAGGAATCCACGCGCATCCGTTCCGATGCCGACCGCCAGCGTTCCGTGATTCTGGCCGAAGCCGCCCGTGAAGCGCAGATCGAGCGCGGCAGGGGCGACGCCCAGGCCGCGGGCGTCTATGCCAGGGCCTACAGCAGGTCTCCGGAATTTTATGCCTACCAGCGTTGGCTGGAGGCCATGCGCAAGTCCTTCAAGGACAATAGCAGGATGGTGCTTTCCAATGAAGCGCCCTTGCTTAATCTGCAACACTGATAACGCGGTTCCGCCGCGTTATGGAGTATTCCCCATGCCTGTTTTCGCGGAAATATATGAACGCATCAAACTGGCGACCAGCAGCCGCACTCAGGTGGAACTGGCTGAAGTGCTTGATATTCGCCAGTCAAGCATTTCGGACGCCAAGCGGCGCAATTCCGTGTCCGGCGACTGGTATATGAAGCTTTTTGAAAAATACGGACTCAACCCCGATTGGCTCAAGTGGGGCATAGGGCCCATGTATCTGCGTACCGAGCAGGGGTACATGCCGCAGGACGCGCCCGCTGCTCTGGCTGAAAATACGGCTTGTTACGGCGATGCCCTGGCCAAGAATTCCCTGTGCACGGAATATGAGATGCAGTGCGCCTACAGCGATAAGGCCCCCCGGCCTGAACTGACGGCGGCGGGCAGGATTTCGCTGCCTTTTTCTCTGGGACGCGAGGGGCTCCTGGTATTGCGCATGCGCGGAACCAACATGAATCCGCTTATTCTGCCCGGAGCGCACCTGGGCGTGGACACGCTGGACGCCAGCGTGGTTTCAGGCCAAATCTATGCCCTGTTCGCCCCCAATGAGGGGCTGATGCTGCGCCGGGTGTTTCTCAACGGGACGCAGGACGGCTATCTGCTGCGCTCTGAAGCGTCGGATTTTCCCGAAACCTCACTGACGCCCGATTTGCTTTCCAGGCGCCTGCTGGGAAGGGTCGTCTGGATTCTTCAGGAGCTGTAAGCCATGCGCTGTTGGCGGTCGCGGCGTCAAAGCGAGCGTTTGCGCCGCAGGTCTGGCCCGCGCTGTTTTCTGCTGACCCTCTGCATTCTGCTCGCCGCCTGTGGCGCGCAGATAGCTTCCGCGCCTTCCGTCGCGGGGGCCGCAAGCGGCAGTCTGGCGGAAGCGCTCCCGCAGACCATGCCTTTGGCCGTTGCGGCGGGCCAGCGCGAAAGCCTGGACGGAATGCCGGCACTGGCCCCTGTGTGGCGGCCTTTGGCCGAACGTCTGGCCGCTGACGGACTGTCCGGGCCGCGAGTGGACGCGCTGCTGGCCACGTTGCCCGCCACGCCCAGCCAGTCGCCCATGGGCCGGAAAATGCGCGAGCTGTATATGCGGCGCTTTTTCCCCAAACCCTCTTCGGGCAAGCCCGCATCGCGCTATTACAAGGGCGTGGTGACGCAAAAGAACGCCCGGCTCTGCCGGGACTTCATCGGGGCCAATGCCCAGGCCTTCGCCCATGCCGAAGCCCGCTACGGCGTGTCGCCGGCCATCGCCGCGTCCCTGCTCTTTGTGGAAACGCGGCTGGGCAAGGTGCTGGCCGATGTGCCGGAAAACGCCTTTTATACCCTGGCCAGCATGTCCGTGAGCCGTAGCCCGCGGGATATCAGCGACTGGCTGGCGCGCATGCCGGGCTATGAACAGCATCTGGACTGGTTTGCCGAAACCATGCCCAGGCGCGCGGACTGGGCCTACAGGGAAGTGCGCGCCCTGGTGCGACACCTCTTGCGGGACAATGCGGATCCGCGTTCTCTGCCCGGCTCCATTTACGGGGCCGTGGGCCTCTGCCAGTTCATGCCGTCCAATATCGCCGTATATGGCGCGGACGGCGACGGCGACGGCAGGGTGGACCTGTTCAGCGTGCCGGACGCGGTGGCAAGTCTGTCCAACTACCTGGCCCGGCATGGCTGGAAGGCGGGCATTTCGCGTGCCCGTCAGCACAAGCTGCTGATGACCTACAATCATTCACAGACCTACGCCAACACCATCCTGGCCCTGAGCGATCTTGTGGCCCGGCCGCCGGCTGGCTTTGACGAATAATCACGACAAAGACCGGGCTTCCCAAACTCCCTCCGCATACGTCAGTCTGCGCAATGGAGACATTTGTTTTTGCAATGAAAACACCGCATTTCAACTGTCTGAAATTCAAAATGAATTTTTTAGAAAATCATTGAAAAGGTGAATGTTCCGCGCAATGCGGCGTCTTGCCTTCCCTTTGCGCCGGTGGTATACTTGCGGGATGAACAGTTTTGACTCTGCGCCCGCCGCGCCCACACCGTTCAGGCATCCTCTGTCCGGTCTGCCGCAGCTTTCGGGGCTGGCGACGGCGGCTTCCGCTCCGCCGCCGGACGACGAGGCCTGTTTTGCCCTCTGGCGCAAGTATGACATGCTGCCCAATGTCCGGCAACATTCGCGGCTTGTGGCCCATATCGCCACTCTTCTGGCCCGGCGCGCGGCGGAAAAGGGCTTTGCGGTTCATGTGCCGGAAGTGCGCGCCAGCGCCCTGCTGCACGACATCGCCAAAACCTATTGCCTGCGTCACGGCGGCAGCCACGCGCAATTGGGCGGCGCGTGGGCCGTGGCCGAAACCCGTAACTATGCGCTGGCGCAGGGCGTCATGCTGCATGTGCACTGGCCCTGGACCATACCGGAAGGGGCGGGCATCTGCGCCTTGCCCTTTTTTGTGATCTATGCCGATAAACGGGTCAGGCACGACGCCTGCGTTTCGCTTGACGACCGTTACGAGGATCTGCTCACGCGTTACGGCTGCACTGAAGCCGCGCGCGCGGGCATCCGTAGCTCCTACGAGCAGGGAAAAATCATTGAGCGCGCCTTGTCGGCGCAATTAGGATGGGCGTTGCATGAAGATTCTTTTGATTGCGGGCGGCTGGTCCAGTGAGCGCGAAATTTCGCTGAACGGGGCGCGCGGCATGGCCGAAGCCCTGCGCGCGCGGGGCCACAGCGTGACCTTTTTCGATTTGCTGACGGACTTTGACAACCTGTTGTCCCAGGCCCGCGAGCATGACTTCGCCCTCATCAACCTGCACGGCGCGCCGGGCGAGGACGGCCTGGTGCAGGCCATGCTTGACCGCGTGGGCTGCCCCTATCAGGGGGCTGACCCGGCGGGTTCCTTCCTGGCGCTGAACAAGGCGGCGGCCAAGCAGATTTTCCGGCATGCGGGCCTGCCCACGGCCGACTGGGAATTTCTGCCGTCAGCGCCCCCCGCCGACTGGCAGCCGCGCCTGCCGTATCCGCTCTTTGTCAAAAGCAATACCGGCGGTTCATCGTTGCGCCTGGGTCGGGCGCGCGACCGCGCAGAGCTGGACACGGTGCTGGCCGCGATTTTCGCCGCCGGGGACGAGGCCCTTATGGAACCGGAACTCAAGGGCCGCGAAGTTACCTGTGGCATTCTGGGGGATGAAGCGCTGCCGCCCGTTCTCATCGAACCCGTGGCCGGTGATTTTTTTGACTATGAAAGCAAGTACGCCAAGGGCGGCGCGCGCGAGATCTGCCCCGCGCCCATCGCGCCGGAGCTGACGGCGCGGGTTCGGGAACTGGCCCTGGCGGCCCACCATGCCCTGGGGCTCAGAGGCTACAGTCGCGCTGACTTTATTCTGGACGCAGAGCAGAATCTGACCCTGCTGGAAGTCAATACCCTGCCGGGCATGACCGCCACCAGCCTGGTGCCGCAGGAGGCCAGGGCCATCGGGCTTGATTTCGGCCAGTTGCTGGAACGTCTCATGGAACTGGGCATGGAGCGGCGCAAAGGCTGAGCGGGGTGGACGGACGCGGGCGGCGCTGTGCGCCCGGCATGCTCACATTCCGCACAGAGGCAGGCTTTTGCTGTGCCCTTTGCTGTATTCATCCGTGACCGGCGTTGCGGGGGCATTTTCCATGTGAAAGAGTTTCAGGTACAGCCCTCATCAGAAAACATCAAGCTATTTTTCGTCTGCCGTACCGCGTTTTCTCCGCTCAATATCATACCAGAAAAATTTAGCCTGACAGGTTAGGTCTTTGCTCAACAAGGAGTTGGACTATGCCGGGCGAGGCGCGCATGATCCGCTTTGACGCGGATCTGCATATTGAAGCCTGCTGGTTTCACGGGCTGCTGCAAGACTTTCCCACTCATTTTCATGAGCACTACGTCATCGGCTGCATGGATGGCGGTCGTCGGCGGATTTTCTGCAACAACAGGGAATATACGGCAAAGACCGGTGATCTGCTTCTCTTCAATCCGCGAGACAAACACGCCTGTAGCCGGGTGGGCGAAGAGCCGCTGAGCTGGCGCGCTCTGCATGTGGGCGAAAAAACCATGCACCGTCTGAATCGGCGGATCGCCGGCGGGGAAAGCCCGCCCATGTTCGTGCCCTGCCTTGTGCCGCAAAGCGGGTTGGCCCCGCTGCTGCGCGATGTGCATGCCATGATTGTCGAAGGATTTGCGGGCTCCCGCAAGGAAAAGCTGTTCTTCTCCCTGCTGGGGGCATTGCTGGAGGGCTTCGCCGCGCCCTTGGCGCGGCCCGCTTCTCAGGGCGGGGATGCGCCTTTGCGTGTGGTTCGCGATTTTCTGGAAGAGCACTATGCCGAACGCGTCAGCCTGGACGATCTGAGCCGCCTGGCAGGGCTGGACAAGTATTGCCTGCTGCGCGCCTTTACCCGCGTCATGGGCATCACGCCGTATCGCTATCTGGAAAATGTGCGCATTGTCAGGGCCAAGGCCCTGCTGGAAGCCGGCGTGGCCCCGGTGGAGGCGGCCCTGAGCACGGGCTTTACGGACCAGAGCCACTTCACGAAATTTTTCAAATGTTTTACCGGTTTGACGCCCGGGCAATACCAGCGCATCTTCATCCCGGCCGAACCCTGAGCGCGAAAGAGGAAAACATGGCGGATCACAAGCGACTGATCGGGCATCTGGCGGCTCTGATGACCATTATCGTCTGGGGCGTCACCTTCATTTCCACCAAGGTGCTGTTGCAGGATTTCACGCCCCTGGAAATTCTGTTCATCCGCTTCATGCTCGGCTGGCTGGCGCTCTGTCTGGTCTGTCCGCGCCGCCTTATTCTGGCGGACAGGCGGCAGGAGTGGCTTTTTGCCTTTGCGGGTCTGACCGGCGTGACGCTGTATTTTCTGCTGGAAAATATGGCCCTGACCTATTCCCTGGCCTCCAATGTGGGCGTGATTGTGGCCGTGGCGCCCTTTTTCACGGCCCTGCTGGCCTTTCACTTTCTCGATGGCGAACGGCCCCACGTCAGTTTTTTTGTGGGTTTCGGCGTGGCCATCACAGGCATTGGCCTGATCAGCTTCAACGGCAGCGCGGTGCTTCGGCTCAACCCCCTGGGCGACCTGCTGGCCGTGCTGGCGGCTCTGGTCTGGGCCGTGTACTCCATTCTGACCCGCAAAATAGGGGCACACGGTTACGGCAGTCTTCAGGCCACCCGCCGCATTTTTTTCTATGGCCTGCTGTTCATGCTGCCCTGCCTGCCGGTGTTCGGCTTTTCCTGGGACACGGCGCGCGTGCTCAAACCGGTGAACCTCTGCAACCTGCTTTTTCTGGGCTTCTGGGCTTCGGCCCTCTGTTTTGTGACCTGGACATTCTCCATCAGACGGCTGGGGGCCATCAAAACCGTGGTTTATATTTATCTGGTTCCGGTGGTCACGGTGCTGACCTCGGTGCTGGTGCTGCACGAGCGCGTCACCTGGATGTCCGCCACGGGGACGGCCCTGACCCTGCTGGGCCTGGCCATTTCAGAAATGCGGCGTTTCCGGCTCTGGAAGAGCGCCGGGCACTTGGCGAAAAGCGGCCAGGCATAACCCCGGAATATCCCCTTTTGCCGTTGGCGTTCAGCAGATGCGGGGCAGTTGCGCTCCCTCCAGCATGCCCAGCAGGCGCTGTCCGCCGATGCGCGTGCGCAGCAGCACCTGCCCAGCCTTGCCATGAGTCACGCTGCCGATGCGCGCGGCCTCGGCCCCATAGGGCGAAGCGCGCATGGCCGCCAGCGCGGCCTCGGCCTTTTCCTCCGGCAGAATGCAGATACATTTTCCCTCGTTGGCCAGGTAGAGCGGGTCCAGTCCCAGAAAGGAGCAGCCGCTTGTGACCGACTCATGCACCGGAATATGCTTTTCCTCCAGACAGATGCAAACCTGGGACTGCCCGGCGATTTCGTTCAGCGTGGTGGCCAGGCCGCCGCGTGTGGGATCGCGCAGCACATGCACCTCGCCGGCGGCCGTCATGACATCCTCAATCATCTGGTTCAGCGGGGCCGAGTCCGAGGCCACGTCCGTAAGAAAGGAGAGATTTTCGCGACTGCCCATGACTGTCAGACCGTGGTCGCCCAGGGCTCCGCTGACCAGCACCGCGTCGCCGGGACGGGCATTGTGCCCGGAGGGGGCCGGGTCCGCAAAAATTTCGCCGATTCCGGTAGTATTGATGAAAATTTTGTCGCAGGCCCCGCGCGGCACTACCTTGGTGTCGCCGGTGACGATCCGGACGCCGGCCGCGCGGGCCGCCTGCCCCATGTCAGCCGCCACGCGCTCCAGCACATCCAGGGGCAGCCCTTCCTCCAGAATAAAGGCGCAACTCAGATAACGGGGCCGCGCGCCCAGCATGGACACGTCATTGACCGTGCCGTGTACCGCCAGGCTGCCGATGCTGCCTCCGGGAAAGAAAAGCGGAGTCACGGTGTAGGAATCCGTACTCATGGCCAGAGGGCCACGCAGATCGCGCAGCAAGGCCGCGTCGTCCAGCCTTTCCAGCAGGGGATTGGCGAAATGACGCAGAAAACAACGGGCCACCAGTCGTTGCGAGGCCCGACCGCCGCTGCCCGCGTCCAGCAAAAGACAATCATCCATGAGCATTACTCCGCGTATTTGAAGTAGGCCGCGCAACTGCCCTCGGTGGATACCATGCACGGTCCCACCGGTGTGGCCGGTGTGCATTTTTTGCCGAAAAGCGGGCAGTCCGGCGGCGCAATGCGGCCCTTGAGCACGTCGCCGCAACGGCAGGCGGGCAGGGGGGGCACCTGGGGCAGGCGCAAGTCCAGGCGGGTCATGGCGTCAAGATCCGCGTATTGGGGGCGCAGGGTCAGACCGCTTTGGGGGATGCGGCCCAGGCCGCGCCAGAGCGCGTCGGCGGGCTGGAAAAACTGCTCCAGCAGGGCGCGGGCTCTGGGATTGCCCTGGTCGGCCACCGCGCGGGGGTAGGCGTTGACCACGGCCGGGGCCTTGTCCCGCAGTTGTTCGGCCATGAGGCAGAGGGCCAGCAGGATGTCCGCCGGTTCAAAGCCGCCCACCACGCCCGGCACATGATATTCCGAAGCCAGAAATCCGTAGGGCCGCAGTCCCAGAATGGTGGAAACATGGCCGGGCAGCAGAAAAGCCTCCACCGCGCAGGCGGCGTCGTCCAGCAGGGCGCGCAGGGCGGGCGGCACCAGCTTGTGCAGGGAGAGCACGCAGAAGTTCTCGATGTGGCGTTGCCGGGCCATGAGCAGGGTGGCCGCCACGGTGGGCGCGGTGGTTTCAAAGCCTATGCCCAGAAAAACCACTGTGTGGCCGGGATTGGCGGCGGCCAGACTGAGGGCGTCCAGGGGAGAGTAAACGATTTCCACGCGCGCGCCCTGGGCCTGGGCATGCTTGAGGCTGCGACCGCCAGGGCCCGGCACGCGCAGCAGATCGCCAAAGGTAGCCACTATGACCCCGTCCCGTCCGGCCAGATCCAGAAAGGCTGCCACTTCCGCGTCATGGGTCACGCAGACCGGACAGCCCGGCCCGGAAAGATGCGTGACCGAAGCGGGCAGCAGAGAACGCAGCCCGCTCTGAAAGATGGCCACCGTATGTGTGCCGCAGACCTCCATGAAGCGCAGGGACCGTCCGTCCAGGGCGCGTTCCAGGCGCTGCAACAGGCCGTGGCAGAGTTGGGGGTCCTGAAAGGCTGTGCTCAGTTGCATGGCGTATCCTGGGCTGAAAGGATGTGGAAAAGGCGGCCAGGGGGCAGCCCAGGGCTCAGGCGAGGGGCGCGAGATGTTCCAGACCGGCGTTCACGGGCAGGCCGCACATCAGGTTGGCGTTAGCCAGGGCCTGACCTGAAGCGCCGCGGCAAAGATTGTCAATGGCCGCCAGAATGGTCAGCCGTCTGGTGCGGGGATCCACCACCACGCCGATGTCGCAGAACATGCTGCCGCGCACATAGCGTGTTTCGGGCAGGGCGCCCTTGGGCAGCACGCGAACCCAGGGGCTGCGTTCCCAGGTGTGGCGGAAGGCCTCATGCACGCTGTCCAGCGTGACGGGATATTTGAGCTTTGTGTAAATGGTGGAGAGAATGCCCCGGTTCATGGGCAGCAGATGCGTATTGAACGAGAGCCGCACCTCGCGCCCGGCCAGCAGGGAAATTTCCTGTTCGATTTCCGGGGTATGGCGGTGGCGGGGCAGGCCGTAGGCGCGGAAATTGTCCGACACCTCGCAGAACAGGGTGGGCACGGCGGCCTTGCGGCCCGCGCCGGTGGCGCCGGACTTGGCGTCCACCACAATGTCGTCCGGCTCGATGAGTTCGTTTTTGAGGGCCGCATACAGGCCCAGAATCACCGAGGTGGGATAGCAGCCGGGGTTGGCCGTAAGGCTGGTCTGGGCGATATCCGCGGCATACAGTTCCGGCAGGCCGTAGACGGCCCAGCGCAGCAGATCCTTGCGGTGATGTTCGTGCCTGTACCAGTGTTCATAGGTTTCGGCGTCATGAATGCGGAAATCCGCCGAAAGGTCCACTACCTTGACCCCGGCGTCCAGCAGCGGGCCGGCCATGTCCATGGCTGTGCCGGCGGGCACTGCCAGAAAGACCAGATCGCAGTGCCGGGCGGCTTCCCTGGGCTCGAAAACGCTGATGATCACATCCGCGCCCGGCATGTGCTCCAGAAAAGGATAAAACTCGCCCAGGCGTTTGCCCGCCTCGGCTCTGGAGCAGGCCATGCTCAGGCGCATGGCGGGGTGTCCGGCCAGCAGCCGCGCCAGTTCCATGCCCGCATAGCCGGTAATGCCCACCAAGCCCACATTGATCGTATTCATGCCGCGTGTCCTTGTCTAGTGTCTGATTGCAAAAAGTCTTTGCATAGTTGCGCGAAGAATCTTTGCAGGATCATTGGCGAAAAAACGTGGTTTTGCGCCAATGATCCCGGCTGCGCCAGGCAACGTCCATTCAGGATGCCGCCGTCTCTTTGTCGCCGTCCGGGCCGCATTTGATCACATACTTCATGCGCAGCTCATACAGAATGCCTTCCAGCAGGCGGCGTTCCTGTTCATCAAGACAGCGATCGGTCTTCTGGCGCAGCATTTCCAGCACGTCGATATTGTGTCGGGCCAGCAGAAGATCCTGCTCCACCCGGCCGGTTTCAGGGTTGGGCACTTCGCCCAGCTGCACCAGGGCCGACGAGGCCAGGGAAAGGATAAAGGTGGAAAAAGTCACCTCAGGCATGGGACCGCCCTTGGAATCGTGGCAGCCGCAAGTATTGGGGCTCATAACAACCTCATGCTGATAGTCGGTTCTGGGGCCGCGACACGTTGTCCGGTCCCGCATCCCATACATAAGGATTTTTCAGGTCCGGGCAAGGGCGCGCCGCCATGAAAGCATGACCCTAGCTGCGCACCAGAACCCGAGGCGGCGTTTCGCCCGGCTTGCCGGCCAGCGCCGCGCGGTAGGCGGCCATGCCCTGTTCCAGATAGTCCCGCGCGCCGGAAAAACCGCCCGCTTCCGTCAGGCCGCGTTCCAGGGCATACAGACCGGCCAGCACATCGGACCAGTCCACCCAGCCCATGTGGCCGATGCGTACAAGGCGTCCCTTGAGCTGGTCCTGACCGCCCGCCATGCACACGCCGTACCTGTCCAGAGCCAGACGCAGCACCGCGGCGCCGTCCACGCCTTCGGGCAGCAGCACGCTGGTGATGCCCCAGGCGAAATGTTGCGGCGCAAAGAGGGTCAGCCCCAGCGCCGCCACGCCGGCGCGGGTCAGCATGGTCAGGGCCCACTGCTTGGCGTACAGGGCTTCCAGGCCGTTTTCCAGCAGCATGTCCAGGCTTTCGTCCAGGCCCAGAATCAGATTTACCGGCGAAGTGAAGAGGGTCTGACCCCTGAGCGCCTGTTCACGCTCCTTGAGCAGATTAAAATAAAAGCAGCCGGGCGTCACGCTTTCGGCTTTTTTCCAGGCCCGCTCCGAAAGAGCCAGCAGGGCCAGGCCGGGCGGCAGCATCAGGCCCTTCTGCGAACCGGTGAGCAGACAGTCCAGCCCCCACTGGTCCAGCGGACAGGGCGAGAGGCCCACGCCGGAAATACCGTCCACCACCAGCAGCACATCGCGCTGGCGGGTGATCCGGGCCACTTCGCGCACAGGGTGCAGCACGCCGGTGGAGGTTTCGGAAAGCTGGATCAGCACGCCCGTGATGGACGGGTCGGCCTCAAGAGCCGCCTCCACCTGCTGCGGCGACACGGCCTGCCCCCAGGGCACGCTCAGGCTTATGGCCTCCAGACCGCGCGACACCGCAATGGAGCGCCAGCGCTGGCCGAATTTGCCCGCTTCCACCACCAGCACCTTTTCACCGGGAGTAAACAAACCGTACACGGCGGCGGTCATGGCTCCCGTGCCGGAGCAGGAAAGCGGCAGCACAGGCCCCTGTGTGCCGAAAAGAACGCGCAGCTTTTCCTGCACCCGACCCATGACCGCCTTGAATGCGCTTTTGCGGTGGTGGATCATGTCCCGGGCCAGGGTCAGGCGCACGCGCTCCGGCAGGGGCGTGGGACCGGGAGTAAGCAGGCGCATTTTGTTGAGCATGGAAAAACTCCGTGAGGTTTAGCCCACCTGGGCGATAAAGCATTTGAGATAGGCCGTTTCGGGCATGGCCGCGTGGACGGGATGATCCGGCCCCTGACCGCCCGTGAAAAGCAGGCGGGCGTGCAGCCCGCGCCGGGCCGCCGCCTGGGCCACACAGCCGCGCAGGGCTTCAGCCGGGAGATGGTGCGAGCAGGATGAGCTTGCCAGCACGCCGCCCGGCGTCAGCAGGCGCAGGGCCAGAGCGTTGATCTTGCGGTAGGCCGCCAGACCCTGCGCCGCGTCTTTGCGGCGCTTGATGAAGGCGGGCGGATCCAGACTGATCAGGGAGAAACGGCGTCCCGCTTCGTACAGTTCATTGAGCTGGTGAAAGGCGTCGCCGCAGATGGTCTCCACCGCGCCCTTCTCCGCCAGACCGGGGACATTGACTGCCGCATTTTCGCGCGCCAGGGCCAGCGCCTGGGGCGAAGCGTCCAGAAAGGTCACGGATTTCGCCCCGGCCGCGGCGGCTGTCACGCCGAAGCCGCCCGCGTAGCAGAAGATGTCCAGCACGTCCGCGTCACAGGCGTAACGCGCCAGTTCCCGCCGGTTGAGCCGCTGATCGTAAAACCAGCCGGTTTTCTGGCCCGTGGCGCAGGGCGCAAAAAAGCGGCAGCCGTTTTCCGGCACTTCCAGCCGCTGCGGCAGTTCGCCCCGGCTTTGGCTCTCGCGGGAGAGCCCTTCCAGGCCGCGCATGGCAAGGTCATTGTCGAAAAGCAGGGAGGCGGGCGCAATCAGGTCATCCAGACATTGCGCAATGAGCTCTTTGCGGCTTTCCATGCCGGCGGTGCTGAGCTGCAGGGTGCAGTGACGACCGTAGCGGTCGATGACCAGACCGGGCAGAAAGTCTCCTTCGCCGTGGCAGAGCCGGTACCAGGGGGCAGGGAAGAGGCGTTGGCGCAGGTCCAGGGCCTGGCTCAGACGCTGACGCAGCAGAACCGCGTCCAGGGGCGTTTCGGCCTGACGCGCGTGCAGCCGCGCGCAGATCAGCGAGGCCGGGTTCAGGCACACGCTGCCCAGAGACGCGCCGCGCGCATCGCAGAGCGTGGCCTCCTCGCCGGGCGCGAAATCCGTGAGCGGACTTTTTTGCGTGTCCACCTCATTGCTGAACACCCAAAGGTGTCCGGCGCGGATGCGACGGTCCTCATTTTTTTTGAGCCAGAGTTTGCGCATAGATTGTCCCGGGAGTCGCGTCTCCTACTGTTCCTTTCCTTGCCCAAAAAGCGTGGATTTATCCTGACAATGAGATATTCCCCACAACGGGGATAGCCATACAGGGTATTATAGTCAAATGTAAGAAGCTGTTTTCACTTGCACGATTTTTGCTGATTTGATTGGTATGACAGGGAACCGACAAAAATACTCATCCGATTTGACTGACAGCCAGTGGAGCATCGTTGAAGCCTTGCTCAAGGGGCTATTGTTTTCAGCGTTTATATCTAAACTCCAAATACCCTATAAAAGGGCTTCTCGTATCTTTTCAGCTTGCTCCGCAGTAAGTTTTGAAGGCTTTTTCGCTATGCGGCGATAACGAAGCGCATCAATCCCTTTCTTTTTATAAGTTTTAACCCACTGACTCACAGCGCCTTTGGTGACTCCCAAGGCGTCGGCAATACGGATTTGGAGCCAACCGGATTCATAAAGCTCGATAGCTCGCAATCTTCTGAACTCTTTGGCATTACTGCTCGCAGCACTTGAGCTTGCCATGCCGCCAGTCTAGCAAATTTCATCAACAATGTTTAGCAAAAAATACCGATAGCAATAAACGATTGTGAATACGGGTTCTTAGATCCGTCAGCTTTGCTTGCCTCAGGCGGATGAATGCGCTAAACCCGGATTGGTACAGCAGAGTCAGAGCGAATTGCCTTTGAAAAAGGCATTGGCTGCGGCGGGCGCAAGAGAGGACGCCCGCGTCCAATGAGCCTGAACCCGCGTTTTTCAGACTCATTGCAGCGCTGCTTTTGAAATGGGAAAATTGCACAAGCAAAATTCTCTAAAGGGTTGGTAATGGCGGCATTTCTGGTCTTACAGGCGGCCCGTTTCGGCGATCTTGTGCAGAGCAAGCGCCTGATCCTGACCTTGCAGGAGCAGGGCCGGGTGTGCCTTGGCGTGGATGCCGGCCTTGCGCCTCTGGCGCGCCTGCTTTATCCCGGCGCGGAGGTGTTCGGGCTGCGTCTGCACGGTCAGCCCGGGGCCGCGGCTCTGGCTGAAAACAGGACTGTTTTTCGGCAATGGCGGGAAACAGCCTTTCAGGCCGTCTATAACTGCAATTTTTCTCCCGTCACCGCAGCCATCTGCCGCCTGTTTGAACCGGAAATCGTTATGGGCTACCGTCCCGCGCAAGCCCCGGAGAGCGCCATCCTGCGCTCGCAGTGGGCGCGTCTGGCTTTTCGTCTGAGCGAAAGGCGGCTTTGCTCTCCGCTGAACCTGGTTGATTTCTGGGGACATTTCGCCTCGTCGCCGCTGGCGGCAGAACAGGTCAATCCATTGGCCCGGCCCGGCGGTCAGGGGCTGGGCGTGGTGCTGGCCGGGCGCGAATCCCGCCGTTCCCTGCCTCTGCCCCTGCTGGCCTCAATCCTGCAAACGCTTTTCGGCCTGCTGGACGGTCCTGAGGTGTACCTGCTGGGGGCCAAAGCGGAGCAGCCTGCCGCGCACAAGCTGCAACGTCTTTTGCCCGCAAAAATTCAAGAAAAAGTTAACGATCTCAGCGGCAAAACGGACTGGCCCGGCTTGATTCACGCGGTAGAGGGCCTCGACGCGCTGCTCACGCCGGATACGGGCGTCATGCATCTGGCCGCCCATCTGGGCGTACCGGTGCTGGCGTTTTTTCTTTCTTCGGCCTGGTGTCATGAAACCGGCCCGTATGGTCGGGGGCATGTGGTCTGGCAGACTTCGCGCTCCTGCGCGCCCTGTCTGGAATCCGCCCCCTGTCGACATAATGTCGCCTGTCTGGAAGCGCTGCAAGGCAAGGAGCTGCTGCGTTCATTGGCGGCGGCCGTGCGGCCCGAGGCGCGGATCAGGGTTCAATTGCCGGATACTCTGCAATTCTGGCGCAGCGATCTGGACGCTCTGGGCGGTGTGCTGCGTCTGGAAGGCGGCCAGGATGCCCATGCCCCGCAACGGGCTTTTACGCGCGCGCTTCTGGCGGAATTTCTGCATCTGCCGGAACAGAGCGGGGCGCACGCCGTAGGGACGGCCTCGCCGGAGCTGATTGATCCGGAGGAGCGGGCCGCCTTGCGCCGCTGGCTGTGCCATGATGCGGATTGGATGCTGCCGCCCGGGAGGTATTGCTGATGCCCGCCACGCCCTTGCGTATTCTGGTGATTCTGCCCATGTACGGCGGTTCGCTGCCCATAGGCCGGTATTGCGCCGCGGCCCTGCGTTCGCTGGGGCATACGACGCGGCTTTTTGAAGCCCCCATGCTGTATCCGGCCTTTACCGGGCTGAAGGGGCTGGGGCTGACGCCCGCGCAGACCGCGCCGCTGGAAAACTCCTTTTTTCAGGTGGTGTCTCAGGCCATCTGGGCTCAGGTCCAGTCGCTGGAACCTCACCTCGTTCTGGCGCTGGCGCAGGCTCCCGTGAGCCGCAGCCTTCTGCAGCGCTTGCGGCGCGCCGGAGTGCGCACGGTCATGTGGTTTGTGGAGGACCACAAGGTGTTCAGCTACTGGCGAAGCTATGCACCTCTGTACGACGCCTTTGCCGTCATCCAGAAAGAGCCTTTCCTGTCCGAACTGGCACGCGTCAATCAGCCGCGCGCCCTGTATCTGCCTTTGGCGGCCCTGCCGGAATTTCATAAACCCCTGAAACTGAGCCCGGCCGAGCAAAAGGAATACGGTTCGGACATCGCCTTTCTGGGCGCGGGCTATCCCAACCGCCGCCTGGCTTTTCGGCCTCTGGCCGGACGGGATTTCAAGATATGGGGTTCAGACTGGGAAGGGGAGAGCCTGCTGAGCGGGAACATTCAGCGTCAGGGCGCGCGCGTCAATGAGGAAGAAAGCGTCAAGGTCTATAATGCCGCCAGGGTGAACCTCAATCTGCACTCCAGCTTGCAGGGGGGGGATCTGGTCAGCCACGGGGATTTCGTCAATCCGCGCACTTTTGAACTGGCCGCCATGGGCGCCTTTCAGCTGGTGGATCAGCGCGCTCTGCTGGGCGAGCTTTTTGCGCCTGATGAACTGGCTACTTTCACGTCCATGAGTGAATTTTATGCCAGGATCGACTATTTTCTGGCCCATCCTGAAGAACGCGCGGCCTACGCCGAGCGCGCCCGGGCGCGGACCTTGCGCGACCACACCTATGAACTGCGCATGACCGCCTTGCTGGATTATCTGGAGGCTGAGCTGGGCCCCTGGCCGCACAGGGACGAGGCCGTGCGGGACGCGCCGCCGGAGCTTGATCCGTCATTGCAGGAAGAGCTGGCGCAACTGACGCGCAAGCTGGGGCTGGGGCCGCACGCCTCGTTTGAGGACATGCTGGCCCGTTTGCGGGAGCAGAGCGGCCCGCTGAGCGAACTGGAAACCAGCCTGCTTTTTCTGGATGAATGGCGCAACCAGTATCTGAAAAAATAATCCCGCGAACCATGCCGGGCCAGCCGACCCTATATGCTTGTGACCTCCAGATAGTAGGGCAGCATGAAGCCCACGGCGATAAGCAGCGCGGCCAGCGGGGTCAGCTTGTGGCGCAGGGCGACGGCGCTGCGGCATACCATGGTCCAGAGCAGCGCGGGAATCAGCCAGAGCAGCAGGCGTGAGCTTTCCACAATGGCGTCCTGGGCGCTGAAAACGCCGTCCTGCCAGTGCAGCCAGATCTGCAGGCCGCTGGAAACGAGCAGCAGCAGCCAGAGCAGACTCCAGGCGTTGCGGGCCCAGCCCGCGCACCAGGGGATCATGGTATTGTAATGATCCCGACCGAAATCGTCGTGCTTGCGCCGCAGGGGCAGCCAGAGCGCGCCAAAGGCGGCGGGCATGGCCAGAAGCAACGGCAGGGTGTAGCAGACCGCGCTCCACAGCGGCGCGCTCCAGGTGGCGGGAAAGATCTCGGCAAGCGTCATGGCGGCTGCGTCAGGATGAACGAAGGCGGCGAGAAAACGAGCGGCGGTCAGGATGGCCACCACGGCCACGCAGCCTTGCACGCCGCTGAGTATGCCCAGGGTCACATGCAGGACGGGCATGTTCTTCAGAATTTTCCATAGCGTGTAGTACAGACTGCTCAGCAGTACGGCAAGGCTCAGCAGAATCCAGCTCATTTCAACCAGAAAACCAGGCACGGAGTCGGGAGTGTAGCTGGCCTGGGTAAAGAAAATCCAGACACGCCCGCCGATCAGCAGCAGCCAGCCCAGAATCAGCCCCAGCAAAGCAAGCTGGCGGGCGCATTTGTCATATGAGGAACGCCGGCGCGTGATGGAAAGGATGCGAGCCGTGCCGGACATGAAGCCCATGCCGGCGAAGGCCAGCAATGCAGCCAGGGGGATGACCACGCTGATGATTTCAAGGCCTGTCTGCAACAGCGGATTGGCGAGCAGAAATTCGTGAACGGCGTTCATAAAGCGCCGCCTTGTGTCTGGGGGAAAGACGGATCGGACATATTATGCTGACTCCTTGCAAGCTTGCGCTGTCCGGGGAGCATATGCTATGCTCCCCACGCGTTGTACATTTGTACTTGCCTGAAAAACGCGGCAGCCGCAAGACTTCTTGAAATCCAAAGCGGCTTGGGGCAGAAACCGGGCAGGAGAGCGGTATGAAAAAATTTTTTGTGATTCCGGCAGCCTGCCTTGTTCTGGCGGTCAGCGGCTGTGCGTCCACCGGGCAGGTGCAGAAGGTGGAAGCCACCAGCGAGACAAATCAGCGGGTTCTGCGAGAAACGGAGCAACGCCTGCATACTTTGGAGGACAGCGTGACCGGGCTGAACAGCCAGGTGGCGTTGCTCAATAATCGTGTGTATGAAGTACGTACCCGCAACGGCCACAAAACCGGCATGACCGTTGTGCCCATTATTCCTTCGCAGCCCGCGCCGGCGGCTCAGAGCGCGAAGCAGCCTGTTCCGGCTTCTTTGCCGGCATCTTCCGTTGCGCCGGCCAAGAGTCGGAACGGCGAAAAAATGTCGTCCTCCGCGCCGGGCGCTCCGGCGGTGGCTTCGGCCAAAATTATTGATCCTGCCGCGCCGCCCGCGTCTTTTCCCGTCGGCACGTCCACTTCCAATGCCAAAGCGAAGGCAGGCAAGGAAAAAACCGCCGGCCCTTCCGGCCAGGTGGGCAGCCCTGAAACCGTGCTCGGCCCTTCCGGCCAGTTGACGGCCTCCGCTCCTGCCACGGGCAGTCTGGCCCTGCCGCCTGCCGAACTTCCTTCCGCTCCGGCGGTTCATCCTGCTCCAGAAGCATCCTCCGGCGGCAAAGGAGCGGCTGAATCTGCGCCATCCGTGCCGGTGCCCGCGCTGTCGCCTTCCACGCTGAGCCTGCCGCCCGAACATCCTGATCTGCCGCCTGTGAATGCTTCCGCAAGCCCGGCCGCTCCGGCAACGCCGCCGGCCAATGCCGCTCCGGTTCCGGCGGCGGCGCAGAACCCGCCTGCCGCGCCGGCCCGGCCCGTTGCGGGAGGCAAGGGAGAGGATGCCGCGTACAAAACGGCCCTCAAAGCGGTGCTTTCAGGCCGGTCAGCGGAGGGGATCACCCGTTTCCGGGAGTTTTTGCAGCAGTATCCCCAGGGCCGTTACGCGGCCAATGCCGAGTACTGGATAGGCGAATGCCTCTACGCCCAGGGCAAGTATAAGGATGCGCTGGCGCAATTCCAGACCGTCAACGCCTCCTACCCGCGCCATCACAAAAATGCCGACGCCCTGCTCAAGGCCGGGATGTGCCTGAGCCGTCTGGGCGACAAGCCGGGCGCGGCCCAGAAATACAAGACCCTGCTGGCTGATTTTCCCAATTCCGAGGCGGCGCGCCTGGCCCATTCACGGAGACTGACCCGCTGATCATGCGCACAGGGGAAAGCATACCCGCCGGAGCGGAGGTTGTTTCAGCCGCGCCGGATGTGAGTTTTATCCCCACATGGGCGGACATGGATGAGGCCGCCCGCACGGAATACTGGGCCGCGCTGGCCTTGCGGCACTGCCGGGGGCTGGGAGCGCGTTCCTGCGCGCGCCTCCTGCGCGTTTTCGGATCGGCCTATCAGGCCTTGCAGGGGCGGCAGCGCTGGGCCGAAGCCGGTTTGAACCGGCGGCAGGCCGCGGAAATGTCCACCGGCTCCTGGCGAACCACCGCACGCGGGGAATGGGATCAAGCCCGCCGTCTGCATGCGGGCATCCTGCTCTGGACAAACCCCTGTTATCCTCAACGGCTGCGAGAACTGTCCGACGCGCCTGTGCTGCTGTACTGCCGGGGTGATCTCTCTTTGCTGCACTCGCCCGCCTTCGCCATTGTGGGGTCGCGCCGGGCCACGGCTCAGGGCCTGGCCGTGGCCGCCTATATGGCGCGCTGTCTCGCCGCCTGCGGCATCGCTGTTGTTTCCGGCATGGCTCAGGGCATCGACAGTGTGGCGCACGAGGCCGCTCTGGCCCAGGTAGGGCGCAGCATCGGCGTTCTGGGCACAGGCATTGACCAGATGTATCCCCGTTCCGGCGAGAAGCTTTTCCAGGCTATGGAGGAGCGGGGGCTGTTGCTGTCTGAGTTTCCGCCCGGCGCGCCACCGCGGGCAGAGCACTTTCCCATCCGCAACCGGATCATCAGCGGCCTTGCCCTGGGCGTTCTTGTGGTAGAGGCTGCCAGCCGTTCCGGAAGTCTGATTACCGCGCGTCTGGCCCTGGAGCAAAATCGTGAGGTCTACGCCGTACCCGGCCCGGCTCTGGATGCTCATTGTCTGGGCTGTCAGGATCTGGTGCGTCAGGGCGCGCGTCCCGTGTTCAGCGCCGAGGATGTGCTGCGGGATCTGGCTGGGCAGTTGCGGCCTTTCGGCATCAGTGAAGCCAGTCTGCCCGAGACGGAAAAAGCCCTGAGCCTGCCTGTGCCGAAGGCGCGGAAAGAGCGGACAAAACAGGCAGAAACCTGCGGAGAGCGCCTTGCGAAAGATGCGGTTGCCCTGCCGCTCCCTTCTGAACATCCGTGTGTGGAGGCCGAATCTCTGGTTCCGGCTGATCGCGGGGAACGCCTTTTGCATTGTCTGCGTGCGCGGGGCCCCATGCAGGCCGATACTCTGGCCGTAGCGCTGGATATGCCGGTGCATGAGCTGAACGCGCTGCTCGTCGGCCTGGAAATGCTGGCGCAGGTCAGGCGTCTGCCTGGCGCGCGCTATGAGGTTCCGGCATGAGCGGCGGCAAGGGAGGGGAGACCCCTAAAACCGGAGGAAGGAAGCGACAGCGCGGCGCCTGTGACCCCGATGCGGCGAAGAACGCCAATAAGGCGGGCAAAGCGGATCAGGCCGGACTGTTGATCGACGCTTTTCTGGCCTGGCAGGCGGTGCAGAAAGGGGCCTCGGAAGCAACGCAAAAGGCCTACGGCACGGATCTGGCGCAATTGGCCGCTTTTTTGCGTGGGCAGGGCGTTGATCTGGCCCGGCCGCGTGAGGTGAGCCGCAGGCATATTCAAGCTTTTCTGGCCTGGCTCTTCCGTCAGGGAGAGGCGAAAAGCTCCATGGCCCGCAAGCTGGCCGCCGTGCGTTCTTTTTTTCGTTTTTTGCTGCGCAGCGGCAGGGTCAGCGAAAATGTGGCGGCGCAGGTGCGCAATCCGCGCCAGGAAAAGCGCCATCCGCGCGCCCTCAATGTGGATGAAGCCTTTGCGCTGCTAGACGCGCCCAAAGCCGCGCCGCCGTCCGAGGCGCATGCCGCGCGCTTGCTCTGCCGGGATCTGGCGCTGGCCGAGCTGCTGTATGGTTCAGGCCTGCGCATTTCCGAAGCCCTGGGGCTGAATCTTGATGACGTGCAGGCGCATTCCCGTGTATTGCGGGTTATGGGCAAGGGTTCGCGCGAACGCCTGGCTCCGTTGTCGGACACATCCTGCGCTGCTTTGTCCGCCTGGCTGGGCGAGCGTCCCTATATGGCCCTGCCCGGAGAGGAGGCAATTTTTGTGGGCGCGCGCGGCGCGCGGCTGAACCGGCGCGAGGCGGCCCGGATTATCGCCGGGCTCTGTCGCCGGGCCGGTCTGAATGTTACCGTTTCGCCGCACAGCCTGCGCCATTCCTTTGCCACGCATCTGCTGGCCGCGGGCGCGGACCTGCGCAGCGTTCAGGAATTGCTGGGCCATCAGCGTCTGACCACCACCCAGCGCTATACCCAGGTCAGCCTGGAGCATCTGATCAGCGCCTATGATCAGGCACACCCCCGTTCCGGGAAAAAGTAAAAAAAAAATCGCGGGATATTTTTCGGGCCATTTCGGCCTCGTGTCTACTTGCAAAAGTAGACGCCGCAAAACCCGTAAGGGTGTTGCGCGGCGTAGCCGGAAGCGCTTGAGAAAACCACGTTTTTCGCGAGCGATCCCGCAAAAATTCTTCACATAACTATGCGAGAGTTTTGATAAATAGATAGATATAAGATATATCCAATCCTCTCAGAGGAGGTGGATATGTCAGTATGCAAGAATTGCGGCTCAACACACATTGTAAAAAATGGTTTTTTTCGAAAAAAGCAACGCTATCGCTGTAATAAATGCGGATTTAACTTTGTTGAAGGGGATGGAAGAACAAGTGATACAATCTCTACAAAAAAATGAAATACTTATTATTTGAACTATTTGCGACTAATTGGACAGGAAAAACCATCAAAATGGAGAGAACTGCCAGATCAAGTCTGAACTACTACAGATTATGAATATCTAAATTGTTCTGAAGTAGCATATATTCAGATTTCTCATATTCATACTTTACTCAAAAGATTATCGAAAACTATGTGAAAACAGATTCCTGGGTAGTGTAAGGAAAGTTTCGCACATTTGGAAAATGGAGGTGGCTCCTCAAATCGGTGAGAGTTTTGTTGGCAAACGAACCCATCCGAAAAAAAGGAGCCACGTCATGGAGAGTAGCAGGGACTTCGGAAAAAAGGAAGGACGCGTCATCCAGGTCAACGAGGGAGAGCTCAAAAAGCATGTATCGGAAATTGTTCGGGAAAGCGTGGAAGACACCCTGAACAGCCTGCTGGAGGCAGAGGCGGACAATCTCTGCCAGGCAAGGCGCTACGAGCGCAACGCGGAACGGGCCAGTACCCGGGCAGGGCATTATACGAGGAGTTTGCAGACTACTTCCGGCGAAGTGAAACTGAAGGTCCCCAAGCTTCGCAATCTGCCTTTCGAAACAGCCATTATCGAACGGTACAGGAGGCGGGAAAGCTCTGTGGAAGAGGCCCTGGTCGAAATGTATCTGGCCGGTGTTTCCGT
>CAJTFO010000003.1:0-402500 GCA_910575755.1 Desulfovibrionaceae bacterium
TTGCGCAATATTCCCCACTGCTGCCTCCCGTAGGAGTCTGGACCGTGTTTCAGTTCCAGTGTGGCCGATCATCCTCTCAGATCGGCTACCCATCGTCGCCTTGGTAGGCCATTACCCCACCAACAAGCTAATGGGACGCGGACTCATCCTCATACGACAGCTTGCATGCAGAGGCCGTCTTTCCTCCAAATGTTCATCCAGAGCGTATCCGGTATTAGCAGCCGTTTCCAACTGTTATCCCGGTCATGAGGGCAGATTGTCCACGCGTTACTCACCCGTGCGCCACTCTACTCGCGGCCGAAGCCGCTTTCGCGTTCGACTTGCATGTGTTAAGCACGCCGCCAGCGTTCAATCTGAGCCAGAATCAAACTCTCCAGTTCAAATCTGTTCAAGATCCCTGCTTGGCAGAAATCAGAATCTCAAAGACTCTCTCTTCCCACTCGCTATTCACTTGTCAATGAACCACCGGCCCCTCTCGGCCTCACCGCTTTTTCTCAGCGGCGCGGTGCAGGTTTATGCACCCTTTCCCAACCCCTGTCAACAACTTTTTTCCGTTTCGCGAAATTTTTTTTCGCCGTTCTGGAAAAGTTCCTGCTCAGTCGCGGGAAATGCAAAGTAGCCGCACTCCCATCAACTGTCAATCTCTTTTTTACAATTTTTTTTGCGCAATGATAAATTTTTCTGCAACCATGTGTTAACACAGGTTTTTACGCCCACGCCAGAACCTCAGGGCCAGCATGAGGGCCATACCGACCGCCACACTTGCGGGCACATTCACGCCATGACGCAGCAGGGCAAGGCAAAGCATGGCCGCCAGCGCCGCCGCCATGGCGTACCAGTCCTCTTCCAGCAGGCACGCTGTATCGCCGACCGCCACGTCCCGCACAAGGCCCGGCACAAGGCCGAAAATCAGGCCCAGGGCCAGGGCATATGGCCAATCAAGCGATGCCCCACAGCGCAAATGCACGCATTGCAGGCACACCGCCAGGCCCAGACTCAGGCTGTCCAGCCAGAAAAACAGGACATGCCCGTAGCGGCCGCACCCCGGCAGCGAAAGAAGCAGCCCGCCAGCCAGAGCGCCACCCAACGCACAGGGAATATGCCGCGCTTCCACCAGGGCAAAGAAGCCCGACAGATGGCTCACCTCGCGCATGAGCGGCAGACAGAGGCCGCAGAAGAGGCCCAGCATGACCGCCCCGCCCACCTGTCCCCCGTTCTGACGCGCGCGCAATGCGGCAGAGGCGGCCAGCAAAACGCAGGCCGCCTCTTCCAGCAATGTAAAAATCCAGTATTCGCCCAGCGGCATGGCTACTTGGCAAAGCCCACGGCCCGCCGCTCGCGGATGACCGTGACCCGGATCTGTCCGGGATAGGTCAGATTTTTTTCGATCTTTTCCGCTATATCCTTGCAAAGGATATAGGTGGTGTCGTCATCCACGCTTTCGGAATTGACCATAACACGAATTTCGCGCCCGGCCTGGATGGCGTATGCCTTGGCCACGCCGTCAAAGCTGGTGGCAATGCCCTCCAGATCCTCCAGGCGCTTGACATAATTCTCCAGCAGTTCCTTGCGCGCGCCGGGTCGCGCGCCGGAGATGGAATCCGCGGCCTGCACCAGCACAGCCAGCGCCGTGGAAGGCCGCTGATCCTCATGATGGGCGGCAATGGCGTGAATGATTTCCTGGCTTTCATTGTACTTTTTGGCCAGATCCGCTCCAATGAGGGCATGCGGCCCCTCCACCTCGTGGTCCACGGCCTTGCCAATGTCGTGCAGCAGGCCGGCGCGCTTGGCTTTTTTGACATCCATGCCCAGTTCGGCGGCCATCATGCCGCAGAGGGCGGAAACTTCCAGCGAATGCTGCAAGACATTCTGGGTGAAGGAGGTGCGGTAGCGCAATTGACCGAGCAGGCGGACGATCTCTGGATGGATGCCGTGTACCCCGGCGTCAAAGGTGGCCTGTTCGCCCACTTCGCGTACCTGGGCGTCCAGCTCCTGCTCACATTTCTGCACAATGTCCTCAATGCGGGCCGGGTGGATGCGACCGTCCTGAATCAGCCGCTCCAGAGCCATCCTGGCCACCTGCCGCCGCAAGGGGCTGTACGCGGACAGAATGACGGTTTCCGGCGTGTCGTCGATAATCAGATCCACGCCGGTGGCGGCCTCCAGAGCGCGGATGTTGCGGCCCTCGCGACCGATGATGCGGCCTTTCATGTCTTCGCTGGGCAGGGGCACGGCAGTTACCGTCTGCTCATTCACATAATCGCCGGCATAGCGCTGAATGACGTTGCAGAGAATTTCCTTGGCCTTGCGGTCGGCAGTCTCGCGGGCTTCCATTTCAATCTGGCGGATCATCCGCGCCGACTCGTGGCGGGTTTTCGCCTCAATTTCCGAGAAAAGGCGCTCTTTGGCTTCCTCGGCGGTAAAGCCCGCGATCTGGGCCAGGCGCTGCTCCTGCTCTTCAATGCGGGTCTGCAAAAATTCTTCGGATTCGGACATCTGGCGTTCCTTGCGGGCCAGCTCCTTTTCCGTGCTCAGAAGCTCATGCTCCTTCTCGGTGGCCTTTTCCAGTTTATCTTCAAGGCGGCTGCCCATCTCATCCAGCTTGCGTTCCCGGAGCTTGACCTCGCGTTCCCGTTCCTTGAATTCGTTTTCCAGTTCGCGCTTCTGGTTGAACAGATCATCCTGGCCCTGGAGCAAAATCTCTTTTTTCTGGGCCTGCGCCTCTTTGCGCGCCTCTTCCACAATACGCTTGGCCAGATCATCGGCATCGCCGATACGCTTGGCAGTCACCCAGCGATGCGCCAAGGCTCCGGCTGATACCCCCACCAGCACGGCAGCCGCAAGCGCAAGAATGAACAAAAAATCCATGAAACCAGCCTCTCTTTATGAATACGGGCAAGCGCCCGGCAGACACCGGCAGCCGCGAAAACGCGACCGCCGCAGCGGATTGCCCGGAGAGCGTGAACCCTGTGGCTGGCGGCCGGAGATACCGGCACAAGAGATGCAGTGCGTGAAGAGGCCGCCCGAAAGCGACGCGCCCGAAAGAGAATTCCGTAAAAAACACTGGCGTAATCCCCAGGGCGCCGTGTCATGGCTGCGGTGCAGAACCTGGTTACCCAGGTCGGGCGCCGTATGCTTTTTTCAGGCTTCCCGCACGAGTCGGGCATGCACACGAAAAGCAGAGACAGCACCCTTTTTTACTACTTGTCAGGTTAGCACCGAGACATAAATCTCGCACACCCCAGGGAAATCGTCAAAAGAGTCTACACGGACTCCTCTATTTTAGAAAGCAGGGAAGTGATGCGATTCTGCACATCATCCAGCTTTATCTTCGACTGCAACAAATCATCCGCCAAACCAAGGGCGAGAAAGGTCAGCAAAACGTCCTTGCTTTGCCCTCCGCGGGACCTCAGCTTCTGGTCGGCAAACCGTTCTTCCATCAACCGCACGGCACGTTGCACCCGCTCCATGTCGGCACCGGGTTTGAATGAAATATCAAGCCCGAGAACAGTAAGGTTGATGTTTTCCTGACTCACAAAAACCTACTCGACACTGTCGTGCTCTTGAATGCGGCGGAGCAGGACGTCAATGCGCCTGAGCGCTTCAACGCGCAGATGTTCCTCCTGTGTCAGAGCATCGCGCAGCTTGCGGTTTTCCTCTTCCAGAACGGCCTTTTCCGCTACAACGGCGGAGGAATCGGCACGGAGACGGGCATTTTCCGCTCCAAGGCGATCCAGTCTGTCCAGAAGTTCCGTAACACGGAATTCAAGCTGTTCCAGAAGTTCCATGGCTTTTAGATAGCACCGGCCCCCGGCCTTGGCAAGAATGGAAAGCCCAAAAGCCGTCACAGGAATGAAATTGTCCTGCGGATGGCGACAGCAAGCCCCGCAGGCTACGCCACGCCCTCAGCCGGCTATCCCTTGCGGGGCAAATTCTTCTGACGACCACGGGCTGCGCCAGCCGTTGGCCGCAAGGCCTTACGGATGGCGACAGCAAGCCTCACAGGCTACGTCACGTCCTCAGCCGGCTACCCCTTGCGAGGCAAATTTTTTTGGCGACCACGGGCTATGCCCATCTCATGGGCGGGAACATCCCTGGTGATGACCGAACCCGCGCCCACCAGCGCATTGTCGCCCACGCTGACCGGGGCCACCAGAGCCGTGTTGCTGCCGATAAAGGCTTTTTCCCCGATACGGGTCTGATATTTATGCCTGCCGTCGTAATTGCAGGTAATGGTTCCCGCGCCAATGTTTGCGCCCGCGCCGATGCGGGCATCCCCCAGGTAGCTCAGGTGGTTGGCCTTGGCGCCCTTGCCCAGGCAGGTCTTTTTCAGTTCCACAAAATTGCCCACATGGGATTCGGCCTCCAGCTCCGCGCCGGGGCGCAGGCGGGCGAAAGGCCCCACCAACGCGCCCGCGCCCACCCGTGCGCCCTCAAGATGCGAAAAAGATCTGATTTCAGCGCCCTCGCGGATCAGGCAGTCGCGCACCACGCAATGTGAGGCCACGGAAGCCCCGCGCCGGATTTCCGTGCGTCCGCAGATTTCACAGGGGCCGGTCAGTTCCGCGCCTGGTTCAATCCGGGCCAGCGGACTCACGCGAATCAGCTCCGGCGCGTGCAGGATCACGCCCGAGGCCAGCAGCCGTTCCGCCGTTCGGGAGCGCAGCAGCTCTTCCATGCGGGCAAGCTCCAGCGGAGAATTGACGCCCAGCAGGCTGTCGTCCCGTCCGCACTCCACGCCGCGCACAGTATAATTCTCCGCCACGGCCAGCCCGATGAGGTCGGTGATGTAATACTCGCCACTCTTGTTATCGTTACGCAGACGCGGCAGCAGGCTTTCCACGGCGGCCAGGCCGAGCTGGTACATGCCCGCGTTGACCTCGCCGCTTTCCGGGCCATGCAGGGCCGGATCATAATCCTTGGCTTCCACAATGCCGAGCACCCGCCCCTGCTTGCGCACCACCCGGCCATACGCGCCGGGATTGTCCAGCACAATGGTGGCGAAGGCCAGCTCCGCGCCGGCGGCTTCGGCCAGAAAGTCGCGCACCAGCGCTTCGGAAAGCAGGGGGGCATCGCCGTTGACCACCAGCAGGTGGGTGCAGCCCGCTGCGGAAAGCGCGGGCAAAGCCTGCATCAGCGCATGCCCTGTGCCAAGCTGCTCGGCCTGAAAGACCAGACGCGCATCAGGAAAGGCGGCCTCCACCATTTCAGCCCTGTGGCCCACCACCATCCAGACGTCTTCAGCAAAAACAGGCCGCAGGGCCGCGCGCACATACGCCAGCATGGGCTCGCCCAGCAGAGACTGCAACACCTTGGGACGGTCCGAATGCATGCGGGTGCCCTTGCCCGCCGCCAGAATAAGAGCCGCGTTTTTCGGCATAAAAACTCTCCTTGAGCGTCTCAATCTCATGCGTTGCCCCAACGCATGAGGGAACCTCCGGCGCATGGAACACGCCGGCGCATCGCAGGCAAAGCAATAGCCTCTTAACCCGCTTTGGGCAAGGCTGGAAGAACAGCAGCGAAAAAGCGGCTTTTCCCGGGGCATTGGGGAAAAGCCGCTTTTTCATCAAGCTCGCGCGCAGGCTGGTCGACCGCCGCTTATTCGTTTATGAAAGCCAGCTTGTCGTCCTTGACCTCCACGCGCACATGCTGGCCGTCGCGTATGCGGCCGCTGACCAGTTCGCGGGCCAGGGGCGTTTCCACGGCCTGTTGCAGATAGCGCTTGAGCGGGCGCGCGCCGTAAACCGGATCATAAGCCGCTTCGGCCACAAAATCGCGCGCCGCGTCGCTCATGCTCAGTCTGATCTTGCGTTCCTCCAGGCGGGCGCGCAGGCGCTTGAGCTGAAGTTCCACAATGCGGCCGATCTGGTCCCGCCTGAGCGGCAGAAACACCACGGTTTCGTCCACGCGGTTGAGGAACTCCGGCCGGAAGTGGGCGCGCAAGTCCTCCATGACCTGTTCCCGCGCCCCCTCCTTGAGCGTGCCGTCCGGCGCGATGCCGTCCAGCAGGTGCATGGAGCCGATGTTGGAGGTCATGATCGCAATGCAGTTGCGAAAGTCCACTGTACGGCCCTGGCTGTCCGTGAGCCGCCCGTCGTCCAGCAGTTGCAGCAGCGTGTTGAACACGTCCGGATGGGCCTTTTCGATCTCGTCAAAGAGAATCACGGAGTAGGGCTTGCGGCGCACGGCCTCGGTGAGCTGGCCGCCCTCGTCATAGCCCACATAGCCCGGAGGCGCGCCGATGAGCCGCGATACCGAATGCTTTTCCATGTATTCGCTCATGTCCAGGCGGACAATATTGTCTTCCGTATCAAAAAGCGCCTCGGCCAGAGCCTTGGAAAGCTCGGTCTTGCCCACGCCCGTGGGCCCCAGGAAAATAAAGGAGCCTGTGGGCCGCGAGGGATCAGACAGGCCGGCGCGGGCGCGCAGCACGGCATCGGCCACGGCGGTGACAGCCTCATCCTGGCCCACCACCCGCTCATGCAACTGGTCGGACAGGCGCAGCAGCTTTTCACGCTCGGACTCCAGCAGCCGGGTCACAGGAATGCCGGTCCACTTGGCCACGATTTCAGCCACATCGTCAGGGCGCACTTCCTCGCGCAGCAGGCGCGGGGCGTCGCCTTCCCGCCCTTTGCCTGAGGCGGCGCTCAGCTTCTTCTCCAGCTCCAGCAGTCTGGAATACTTGAGTTCGGCGGCCCGGTTCAGATCATAGGCACGCTCGGCCTGTTCAATGGCCAGCTTGGTTTGCTCGATCTGTTCCTTGATTTCGCGCACCGTGTCGATGGAGCCCTTTTCGTTCTCCCACTGCTTGCGCATGGCCGCCTGCTGATTGCGCAGCTCGGCCAGCTCGTTTTCCAGGCGCTCAAGGCGTTCGCGCGAGGCTTCGTCCGTTTCGCGACGCAGGGCTTCGCGCTCAATCTCCAGTTGCATGACCTTGCGGTTGACTTCATCCAGATCAGCCGGCAGGGAGTCGATCTCCGTGCGGATCATGGCCGCGGCCTCGTCAATGAGGTCAATGGCCTTGTCCGGCAACTGGCGGTCCGTGATGTAGCGGTGCGACAGCACCACGGCTTCCACTATGGACGAATCGCTGATGCGCACGCCGTGGTGCACCTCAAAGCGTTCCTTCAGGCCGCGCAGGATGGAGATGGCGTCCTCCACCGTGGGTTCTTCCACCAGTACGGGCTGGAAGCGTCGCTCCAGGGCCGGATCCTTTTCAATATATTTGCGGTATTCATCCACCGTTGTGGCGCCGATGCAGTGCAGTTGGCCGCGCGCCAGCATGGGCTTGAGCAGATTGCCCGCATCCATGGCGCCTTCGGTTTTGCCCGCGCCCACAATGGTGTGGAGCTCGTCAATGAAGAGGATGATCTGCCCCTCGCTTTTTTCCACCTCATTGAGCACGGCCTTGAGCCTCTCCTCAAACTCGCCCCGGTACTTGGCCCCGGCGATGAGCGCCCCCATGTCAAGGGCGAAGAGCTTGCGCCCCTTGAGGCCTTCGGGCACGTCACCCTTGACGATGCGGAAAGCCAGGCCTTCCACGATGGCGGTCTTGCCCACGCCCGCTTCACCGATAAGCACCGGATTGTTCTTGGTGCGCCGGGAGAGGATGCGGATCACCCGGCGGATTTCCGCATCGCGGCCGATGACCGGGTCCATCCTGCCCTGGCGCGCCGCATCCACCAGATCGCGCGCGTACTTGCTCAGAGCCTCGAAGGTATCTTCCGGATTGGCGCTGGTCACGCGCGCGCCACCGCGCAACTCTTCCATTGCCTTGACAAAGGCCGCGCGGGTGATCCTGTATTCCTGGAAGGTCTGGCCCAGAGGCGAGGAAGACTCCACATCGGTCAGCGCGGCAAAAAGATGATCCACGCTGACGTACTCATCCTTCATGCGCCGGGCTTCATTCTGTGCCTCGCCCAGAGCCTTGGCCAGACGCGAAGTGATCATGATCTTGGTGGGGTCCATGCCGCCGCCGGAAACCGAAGGCCGCTTGCGCAGCGAGGTTTCCAGCGCCACGGCCAGGGCCCTGGTCTGGATGCCCATATGCTCCAGAATGCGCGGCACAATGCCCTTTTCCTGCTGCACAAGGGCCAGGGCCAGATGTTCCGCATCCGTCTCCTGATGGCCCATGCCCGCGGCGAGGGTCTGGGCCTCGGTCACGGCCTCGCGGGCTTTTTCCGTAAATTTGTTGATGTCCATACGCTCTCCACACAATGCCGGACAGACCCGGCGTATATTTTCAGTCGGAGGAACCCTTACTCTTCAAAACCCTGCAAACTGCGCACGCTACGTTCAAGAGCGTCGATGCGCTCCAGCAGATCCACAATGATGACGCCGCCCACCACAGGCAGTTCAAAGTCGCAGCAGATGCGCTCCAGCTTGCGGACCCTGTAAATGTCGGCATCGCGGAACATCAACGCCTGCGGGGCGCTGGCGCGGTTTTCAATCCAGCCCAGGGCCACCAGTTCCTTCAGTCGCTCCGGCTCGATGCCGGTAATCTCCACAAATTCCTCCCAGGCCATAACCGTTGACGGCGCGGGCAGGGAAGAGGATTTTTTGGTCATACTCATACTTCACCTCCACTGGTCAGTCGCGGGCCTTGAAGGACGAGACCTGCGCCAGCTTCTGCCAGAGCTCGCTCTCTTCCGCGCTCAACCGGGCGGGCACTTTGATCATCACCCTGGCCAGCAGGTCGCCGCGATTGACCCCGCTGCCCAGGCCCTTGCCGCGCAAGCGGAATTTACGGCCCGAACTGGAACCGGCCGGGATGCTCAATTCCACCTCTCCTTCAAGGGTGGGCACGGCAACCCTGGCGCCCAGCGCCGCTTCCCACGGCGCCAGAGCGACATCGCAATGCAGGTTTTCGCCTTCCACCTTGAACAGGGGATGCGCCAGATAGCGCACCCGCAGGAAGAGATCGCCCGGCGTGCCTCCCGGCGCGGGATCGCCCTGACCGGCCAGCCGCAGTTTGGCCCCCTCGCGGATGCCCGCGGGCACATTGACCTCCAGGGTCTTGGGCCCCTGCGGCATTTGCAGGGTCACAGCGCGACGCCCCCCGCGCAAGGCTTCTTCAAGACTCAGGGACAGCTCGGCCTCCACATCCCGGCCCCGCCGGGAGCGGGAGGAAAAACCGCCGAAGGGGTCGGGGCCGAACTGTGCCCCGCGCCCGCCGCCCGCGCCGCCGAAAAGGGTTTCAAAAAAGTCCGAAAAGCCGGAGCCGTCAAAACGCTGACCGTTGAACGTGAAATGCGCGTTCCCGAAGCCGGGATTGCCCTGAAACTGCTGGCCGTGCTGCCAGTCAGGACCGAGCTGGTCATACAGCTTGCGCTTTTCCGGGTCTTTGAGGACTTCGTAGGCTTCGTTGATTTCCTTGAATTTGTCTTCCGCCTGCTTGTCGCCAGGATTAAGGTCCGGATGGTATTGACGGGCCAGCTTTTTGTAAGCCTTGGAAATTTCCTCGGCCCTGGCCCCGCGCTCCACACCCAGAAGCTTGTAATAGTCTTTATATGATACTGCCATGTCGTGCTCTCCCCCATGCGGGTCTGGCTCTGGAGACGTGCCGGCGCGGACTTCCGCACCGGCGGGCTTGCGCGTTCACGCGGGCCCGCTCCAATAAAAAACCATAAGATCGACTGCGCAGCCGTCAATGCCTTGCGCCCAAGAAAGGCTGACACGCCCAGACCGTGAGTACATGCGCCGCCGGCGCGAAAGCAGACAGCCCGCCGCGCCGGCATATGACTTCCGAACGCGGCGGGCTGCCGACAAAAGCGCACAGAGCGCATGTTTTTTAAACCACGCCGTGCTCTCCCGGGCGCTCGTACTTTTCCTTTTCCTGCGCGCGGACGTAAAATTCCGTATTGCCCAGGCCCAGCAGAATGGCCGAGGAAACATAGATGGAAGAGGCCGTGCCCACAAACACGCCGATGAGCATGGTCAGCGCGAAATCATGGATGACGCCGCCGCCCAGCAGAAAGAGAGAGAGGGTTGCCACAAAGGTGGTGCCGCTGGTCAGAATGGTGCGCGAAAGGGTCTGGTTGACGCTGCGGTTAATGAGCGCGGCCAGATCCATCTGGGGCGCGGCGCGCAGATTCTCGCGCAGGCGGTCATAAACAATGATGGTATCATTGAGGGAATAGCCCACCAGAGTCAGCAGGGCCGCCATGACGTTGAGGTCAATTTCCACGTTCATGATGGAGAGCAGGCCCGCCGTGATGAGCACGTCGTGCAGCAGCCCCACCACCGCGCCCAGCGCAAAGTTGAGCTTGAGGAAAAAGCATACCACCAGGGTGATGGCCAGAGCCGTCATCACCAGCCAGCCCATGCTCAGGCCGGTAAAGCCCAGCACATACATGCCGCCCCAGAGGGCCGCGGCCATGATGGCGCCGGCCATCCAGCGCTGCTCGAAACGGCCGGAAATATATACGGCGATGAGCAGCACGGCGTAATACAGGGCGCTCAGGGCCTTGTTGGTCAGGTCGTCGCCCACCTTGGGGCCCACCACCTCCAGGCGCTGAATCTCGGCCGCGTTGTCCGGAAAGGCCGAAGCCAGGGCCTCGATCACATTGGTGCGCAGGGCCGAGGCGTCGGCGTTTTCCGCGCTGGAAAAGCGCAGCAGATAATCCCGCCCGCCCTCGCCGAAGCGCTGGGTGGTTATGCCGGGCAAGGCCGGAATATCCAGACTTTTCTTGAGCGCCTCGTCGTTGACGGCCTTCTCGAACTGCACCTGAACGATAACGCCGCCCGCGAAGTCAATGCCCATTCTGAGGCCGTTGCCCCACAGCGCCGAAGCCAGACCGGCCAGCAGCAGGACGATGGAAATGCCGTAGGCCCAGTGCCGCCAGCCGATGAAATCTATATTGGTGTCATGCTTGATGAATGCAAAGCCCATGATGGCCTCCCCCGCTATATGCTGATGCCCTTGGGACCGCAGTGGCGCGCCCATTCCTCAAAAATGGCCCGCGACACGAAAATGGCCGTGAACATGGAGGCGATGATCCCCAGGGAGAGCGTCACCGCAAAGCCCCGGATGGGGCCGGTGCCGAACTGATACAGAATCACCGTGGCAATGATGGTGGTCAGGTTGGAGTCTGTGATGGAAATGGCGGCGCGGTCAAAGCCCGCCTTGACCGCCGCCAGCGGCGACAGCCCCAGATGCAGTTCCTCGCGTATGCGCTCGTAAATCAGCACGTTGGCGTCCACGGCCATGCCGATGGTCAGCACAATGCCCGCGATGCCCGGCAGGGTCAGGGTAGCGCCGAAAGCCGCCATGCCCGCCACGACTATCAGCATGGTGAAGCAGAGCATGCCGTCGGCGATAAGACCGCTGAGGCCGTAGTAAATGGCCATGAACAGCACCACGGCGACCGCGCCCACCAGGGCGGCGCGCACGCCGCTGTCGATGGATTCCTGTCCCAGCGAGGGGCCCACGCTGCGTTCTTCCAGCACCGAGACAGGCGCGGGCAGCGAGCCGGCGCGCAGCACAATGGCCAGATCCTGGGCCTCGGCGGTGGTGAAGTTGCCGGAAATGCTGGCCCGACCGCCGCCGATGCGTTCCCGGATCACCGGCGCGGAGTAAACCTTGCCGTCCAGCACGATAGCCATGCGTCGGCCCACGTTTTCCGTAGTGACCCGCTCGAAAATACGCGCGCCGCGGGCATTGAAATTCAGGGTGACATAGGCCTGGTTCATCTGGTCAAAGGCGGGCCGGGCGTCGGCCACATCCTCGCCGGTGAGCATGGCATCCTTTTCCACAACGATGCGGCCTTCCCGCTTCTGGCCGCCAGGCGTGTTTTCCAGCAGGGGCAGGGAAACCACGCCCGCGGGCAGCACGGCCTTGCCGGGGTCCACATCATCGCGCACCAGATGGAACTCCAGATGGGCCGTCTGGCCGATGATCTGCACGGCGCGGCGCGGGTCGGAAATGCCGGGCAACTGCACCTGAATGCGGTTCCCGGCCTGCTTGCGGATGTCCGGCTCTGCCACGCCGAACTGGTCGATGCGGTTGCGAATGGTGCGCAGGGCCTGATCCAGCGCCATGTTTTCCAGGCGCGTCACTTCCTCCGCCGTAAAATGGGCCACATAGCGCAACTGGCCGGATTCGCCCTTGCGCGGCTCGCCCACGGACAGTTGCGGGAAGTGGCGGCTGAGAATTTCCTTCAGCTTGTCCTCATTCTCGGCGCGCGGCAGTATGAACTCCAGTGCTGTGCCGCCCACCACGCGGGGCCGCAGCACCACAATTTTCTCATCCTGGGCCATGCGGCGCAGATCCTGCCCGGCCAGGGCCAGAGAATTGTTCACGGCCTTGGCCACATCGACGCCCAGCGTCAGGTGGATGCCCCCCTTGAGGTCAAGACCGAGGTTGATCTTGTTGGACGGCAGAACGCGCTCCAGAGCCGACCCGATGCCGGGCACGCTGGGCAGCGCATAAACAAGGCATGCCAGAAACACCACTATTGCAATGGACAAGCGCCAGCGCAGACCCATCGTACACCTTCCGCAAAAAAGACTTGCCCGCGTGCAACGCGGGCGGAACATCCGCCCCGCCAGGCCGCCCGGCGGCCGAAAAGGCCGCGCCGCCTCTCAGGGAGGCCTGCGCGGCCAGCGGAACAGCAGACCAGAAGTTGCCCTGAAGCGCTCAGGCTTCAGGGGCGGCGTCCCCCGAACTGCGGGGAGAACGCGGCACTTTCCCTGGGGCGTGGACGCCACGGCGGCGATATGTTCATATCGCGCCTTTGGCGCGCCCGGCGGGAAACTTATTTCTTTTCTTCGGTCTTGGCTTCCTTGCCGCCCTTGGCGGCCAGCAGACCGCCGATGGCCGCGCGGGAAATACGCACTTTGGCTTCGCCGGTTTCCAGCAGCACCTGCTCATCGTCAATTTCAAGGATGCGGCCAATGAGTCCGCTGGAACTCATCACATGGTCGCCCCGCTTCAGCTCGCTCAGCATCTGCTTGTGGGCCTTGGCCCGCTTCTGCTGGGGACGGATCAGCAGGAACCAGAAAATGACGAACATCAGGATCAGCGGCATGAACTGCATCAGCATGTCCGTGCCGCTGGCGGGGGCGCCGCCGGCTTGGGGCGTGCCCATGGCAAAAGCTACGGATTCAAACAAAGCGCACCTCCATTCAGGTGTGGATGAGGCTCTGGCGCGCGCGGCGCGCCCGTGCGGACGACCGCCGGCCCGGAGCCGGGTTGGCAAGATAACAGCACATTGCTATAGCTTCTGCGGAGTGAATTTGCAAGCATTTGTGGCTTCGTCCAGCCTGCTGGTCATGATACGATCAGGCATGTGTTCAATGCGTCACTCCCCGAAAGCCGTATTTATAATGGGAATCATAATCAGGGGACAATTTCTTGCCCCAAATCCCCCAGTCAGAATTGGCGCGCCGCCGCGCCCCGCCTTGACCGCACGCCCGCGGCGGCTTATGCTGTTTGAGCAAATTGGCTCTACAGCCCAACATCCAACGGAGGCTTGCCGCATGTTCGGCATTGGCACACAGGAACTCTTACTTATTCTGGTAGTTGTGCTGCTCATTTTTGGCGCAAAGAAACTGCCGGAAATAGGCGGCGGACTCGGTCGGGCCATCCGCAATTTTCGCCGCGCTTCATCTGAACCGGATGAAATCGACATCACGCCCAGAGATAAAAAAGAGACGCCCTCTTCCGGCAATGACTCCCACAAGGCCTGAGCATCAATACTACGGCTGAGAAAGGATTCCGTCATGAAAGCAGAACAGTTATCCGTTTTTCTGGAAAACCGGGCCGGTCGTCTGGCTGAAGTCACCCATACCCTGGCCGAGGCGGGCATCAACATCCGCGCTCTTTCCCTGGCCGATACGTCTGACTTCGGCATTTTGCGCATGATCGTCTGCGATCATGAAAAAGCCAAAAGCGTGCTCAAGGAGAAAGGCTTTACCCTGGGGCGCACCAGCGTGGTGGCTGTGGACGTGGCCGACACCCCCGGTGGGCTTGACGCCGTTTTGCAGCTTGTTTCGCGTAACGGCATCAATGTGGAATACATGTACGCCTTTGTGCAGCGCGACCAGGAAAGCGCGGCGATGATTTTCCGCTTCGACAAGGTGGATCAGGCCGTGGATGTGCTCAAAAACAACGGCTTCAACATTATTCCGGCGGAGCGGCTTTGCGCCTATTAGAGCTGTTTCACGCGGTCAGCGCGTAACATCACGCCGCTGCGGCAGTGGTCGCGCGTTGCACTTTTGCCGCATGCGGCGGATCTGCTCTGACGGAGAACGACGCCGCAAGGCTGCCGCCGGCAGCCTGAGAGCCCGCAAGGGCCTCTCAGATTGATGACAAACCCCGCTTTGCGGGGTTTGTGCCGTCTAAGCCGCCAGGGCAGCTTGACGGAAAGACGCGAAAATCGCGCGTTTACGGCGCGGCAAGGCCGCGACCTGCTCGCCATTTTCGAGCTGCTGACTTTGTCAGCAGCCTCAGAGCCCGCAAGGGGCTCTTTCATGTGGGCGCGCAGGGCCGCTCAGCGTGCCTTCCGACCAGCCTTTCAGGTAAGGCATTAAAATAAAATAATTTTTATGCTTTATAGAAAAAAATTTCAAAAAATTTTGTTTCAGCCCCTTTTCAAGCCGCAAGAGTGACTTATCTGTATGCCCGTGCGGAGCAGTGCAACGCCAATGCCCGCTGCGGCCCGTTACGCGCAATATTTCCGGCGCGTCCGCTGGTTCGGCCGCCGCCTGTGCCCACAAGGGCAATAAAAACTTTCCGGGAGGATTTGACGTCATGAAGCTGAAACCCCTTAACGACCGTGTGCTGGTCAAGCGCCTTGAATCCGAAGAAAAGACCGCCGGTGGTCTGTACATCCCTGACACGGCCAAGGAAAAGCCCTCCAAGGGCGAGGTTGTGGCTGTTGGTCCCGGCAAGATCGCGGAAAACGGTTCCCGCGTCGACATGGCTGTGAAGAAGGGCGATGCGGTGCTCTTCAACAAGTATGCCGGCACGGAAATCAAGCTGGACGGCGTTGATCATCTTGTGATGCGCGAGGAAGACATTCTCGCCATCATCGACTAATCCCGCTCTTTGCCGAATCACCATTCAGGAGGAAATCAGAAAATGTCCGCTAAAGAAATCTTTTTTGACGTTAAAGCCCGTGAAAAACTTGCCCGCGGCGTGGACAAACTGGCCAACGCCGTCAAGGTTACTCTCGGCCCCAAAGGCCGCAATGTCGCTCTTGAAAAATCCTTCGGCGCGCCCGTCATCACCAAGGACGGCGTGACCGTGGCCAAGGAAATCGAGCTGGATGACAAGTTCGAGAACATGGGCGCCCAGCTCGTGAAGGAAGTGGCCTCCAAGACCTCCGACGCCGCCGGCGACGGCACCACCACCGCCACCATTCTGGCTCAGGCCGTGTACCATGAAGGCATCAAGCTGGTGGCCGCGGGCCGCAACCCCATGGCCATCAAGCGCGGCATCGACAAGGGCGTGGAAGCCCTGATCACCGAGCTGGCCAACCTGGCCAAACCCACCCGCGACCAGAAGGAAATTGCCCAGATCGGCACCATTTCCGCCAACTCCGACGCCACCATCGGCAACATCATCGCCGAAGCCATGTCCAAGGTGGGCAAGGAAGGCGTCATTACCGTTGAAGAAGCCAAGGGCCTGGAAACCACCATGGATGTGGTGGAAGGCATGCGTTTCGACCGCGGCTACCTCTCCCCCTATTTCGTGACCAACGCCGAAAAGATGGTCTGCGAGATGGACAACCCCTACATTCTCTGCACGGAAAAGAAAATCTCCAGCATGAAAGACATGCTGCCCGTGCTTGAGCAGGTGGCCAAGGTCAATCGTCCGCTGATGATCATTGCCGAGGACGTGGAAGGCGAAGCCCTGGCCACCCTGGTGGTCAACAAGCTGCGCGGCGCTCTTCAGGTCGTGGCTGTGAAGGCCCCGGGCTTCGGCGACCGCCGCAAGGCCATGCTGCAGGATATCGCCATCCTCACCGGCGGTCAGGTGGCTTCCGACGATACCGGCTCCAAGCTGGAAAACATGACTCTGGCCGAACTGGGCACCGCCAAGCGCGTGGTTGTGGACAAGGACAACACCACCATTGTGGACGGCGCCGGCAAGAGCGAGGACATCAAGGGCCGCGTGAAGCAGATTCGCGCCCAGATTGAGGACAGCACCTCCGACTACGACCGCGAAAAGCTCCAGGAACGTCTGGCCAAGCTGGTGGGCGGCGTGGCCGTGGTGCATGTGGGCGCCGCCACTGAAGTGGAAATGAAGGAAAAGAAAGACCGCGTGGAGGACGCCCTCAACGCCACCCGCGCCGCCGTGGAAGAGGGCATCGTGCCTGGCGGCGGCACCGCGCTGATCCGCGTGGCCAAGGTTCTCAACGACATCAAGCCCGCTGACGACGACGAACTGGCTGGCGTGAACATCATCCGCCGCGCCATTGAAGAGCCCCTGCGCCAGATCGCCCACAACGCCGGCTTTGAAGGCTCCATCGTGGTGGAAAAGGTTCGCGCCGGCAAGGACGGTTTCGGCTTCAACGCCGCCACCGGTGAATACGAAGATCTGATCAAGGCCGGCGTCATCGACCCGAAGAAGGTGACGCGTACGGCCCTGCAGAACGCCGCTTCCGTGGCCTCCCTGCTGCTGACCACTGAATGCGCCATTGCTGAAAAGCCCGAACCCAAGAAGGACGCTCCGGCCATGCCCGGCGGCATGGGTGGTATGGGCGGCATGGACGGCATGTACTAAGCCCTTTGACACGGGCCTTGCCCGTTCCGCTTTGAAAGATGACGGCTCCCGCCTGCGGCGGGAGCCGTTTTTGCATTCTGGCGGCAGGGCATCTTGGAGCATTTTGCTTTTCAAATCTCCCCGTTTCAAAAGCGGCGCTGCTGTTTTATTGAGCCTGAAAGGCGCGGCTTTCAGGCTCAATGGGCGCGGGCGTCCGCTCTCGCGCCCGCCGCAGCCAATGCCTTTTGCAAAGGCAATTCGTTCTAAAAATTGTTCGCAAGGCTTAAGATATCAGCCTTCACTCCGAAAAGGTAGTATAGGTTTTTAACTCTTTGTGGGAGGATAAAATCCATGAACGTCAAAATGTGGCTCATCGCGCTGTGCGGCATTTTCCTGCTGGGCATAGGAACATTGTTCACCGCCAACGTGCTGATATCACAACGGGTTCTTAATGAAGTCACCATGCCGGAGATTACGCATCTCTTGCGCCAGAAATATGAGTACAGCCTCAAGAACGTGGTGGAGGTGGAAGCGCAGAATCTGGCCAGGCGTCTCGAAAACGTCACGGACAAAAAAGAACAGTACGCCATTATTGAACAGCTTACCGATTACCAGCGCTTTTTCTCCAATAACGAAGGCTACTATTTCACTTATACCACCGAAGGCATTCGTATCAACGTGCCCGTGAACAAGTCGGCGAACGGCAAGGACTGCAGCGACCTCAAGGACTCCAACGGAATGTTCTTTATCCAGGAACTCATGAAAACCGCCAGAAACGGCGGCGGTTTTGTGGAATACATCTTTGACAAGCCCGGCGCGGGCAAGCAGCCCAAACTCAGCTATGTCTGCATGATTCCGGGTACAGATGTCCTGATCGGCACTGGCATCTATATTGACGGCGTGCAGACCGAGCGGGAGCGCATCGCCGCCCTGGTGGGCGAGCATGAAGCCCGCTATGCCATGTACTTGCGCCTGATCTGTCTGGCTGTCGTGGTTTTGATAATTCTGGTGGCCTGGTATGTGATGCGGGTCATCTGCTCCCCCTTGCGCCAGTTGACCAGAGCGACGGATGAAGTGGCAAAGGGACATCTTGATGCCCATACCAGCCTGCACCCGCGTTGCCCGCGTGAAATCCGCGCGCTGCATGCGTCAGTGCGTCAGATGGTGACCAGTCTGAAGGAAAATATCAGCGCCGCCCAGCGCAAATCACAGGAAGCCCAGAAAGCCACGGAAGAGGCCCAGGAAGCCATGAGCCGGGCCGAAGACGCTGCCCGCCAGGCCGAAAACGCCAAGAGGGAAGGCATGCTGGCCGCGGCCGGACAACTGGAAGGCATGGTGGACATCATTTCCTCCGCCTCCACCCAGCTTTCCTCCCAGATTGAGCAGTCGGACAGAACCGCTTCCCAATCCGCGCAGCATCTTTCCGAAGCGGCCACGGCCATGAACGAAATGAACGCCACGGTGCAGGAAGTGGCCAGGAACGCCAGCAACGCCTCCGGCGCTTCCAGCGACACCAAGCAGCGTGCCGAAGCCGGTTCCCAGGTTGTGCATGAAGTGGTGCAGAGCATCGGCGAGGTTCAGGAAGTTTCCATGCATCTGAAAAAGGAAATGGAACAACTGGGCGGCCATGCGCAGGCCATCACCCAGATCATGAGCGTCATTTCCGATATTGCGGACCAGACCAATCTGCTGGCCCTCAATGCGGCCATTGAGGCGGCGCGGGCCGGCGAGGCCGGACGCGGCTTCGCGGTGGTGGCTGACGAAGTGCGCAAGCTGGCCGAAAAAACCATGTCCTCCACCCAGGATGTGAGCAACGCCATTCAGGCCATTCAGGAAAGCACGACCAAAAGCATGGCGGCTGTGGATAATGCCGTGTCGCGCATCGCCGACGCCACGGAACTGGCCAATCAGTCCGGCGCGGCCCTGCAGGAAATCGTCAGCACGGCGGACAGCACCTTTGACCAGATTCAGGCCATCGCCACCGCCAGTGAAGAGCAATCCGCCGCCAGCGAGGAAATCAACCGTTCCATCATCACGGTCAACGACATGTCCAGGCAAACCGCCAAGGCCATGACGGAAGCCGCCAAGGCGGTGGCTGACCTGGCGGCTCAGGCGCAGTCCCTTACCGGTTTGATTCAGGAAATGAAACGGGCCTGAACCGCAGGCCGTGAGTAAAGGCGGGAAGCCGCCAGACTTCCCGCCTTTACGTTGCGCGCTGTCGCCGTTCGTTGCGCAGGCGTTTGCATAACAGGCCTACAGCTATAAGCTTTCCGGCCCCCTTTGAACCTCCCGCCTAGCGGGAGGTTTTCGCTCATACAAAAAACTTCCGGCCCCAAGGGACCGGAAGCCATCAGTCATAATCAGGCGGAAATCAAGCCTTATGTTTCGTCGCTCAGGCGGCGGAAGTTTTTTTTGGCGGCTCCGCACACCGGACAGCGCCAGTCATCGGGAAGATCCTCAAACCTGGTTCCAGCGGGAATCTTATGCCGCTTGTCGCCGCGATCGGGATCATACATATATCCACAATTGACCATCTGACAGCGCCAGATATCTTTTGCATCAGCCATATGAACCTCAGTGTCAGGCGCTGGCGCCAGTACCGGTTACAAAACCCTTGGACGGCCCCGTGTCGGAAGGCGTGCCGGCGATCTTGGCCAGATAAGCGTCGCCCAGGGTCTTGATGTGGCCGGCGGTGTTTTCATAGTAGTCCATATGGGCCTGCTCTTCATCAATGATCCGCTCGAACAGGCGGGCGGTGACTTTGTCGCCTTCTTCCTCACAGACCTTGATGAACTGGTTGTAGGCTGCGATGGTAACGTCTTCGCGCTCCGCGTCGTTTTCATACATCGCCAGTACGGCTTCGCCGGTTTTCACGCTGCCGTCTTTCTGGCTCGTAGGTTCGCCGCCCAGTTGCTTGATGCGCTCGGCAAAGCTTTCGGCGTGGCGCATTTCGTCAATGGCGATCAGCTTCATGTTGGCGGCCAGCTCGCCGTAATCCTTGTCATCCAGGCTGTAATGCTGGTTCATATACTGATGGACGGCGAACAGCTCCATGCTGCGGGCCTTATTGAGCGCTTCAATGACTTTTTCTTTGCGATTTTTATTGCTTGCCATAGTATGACTCCTTGACCGGGTTGGATACATACAAATCAAAAGCCGGGTTTATCCTGAACACACGGCGCTTTCCGCGCCGGATCTCGTCTGGCATTAGACGTCATTTCAGAACAAAATACAAGCTGACGCGAGCCCGCGGAAAAAATTTTCCTGCCAGGACAAACGCGGGCCATGTCCAAAAGCGCTACTGCACATCGTTCTGCCGGCCCGCGCACGCAACGCAGATGCCGTCAAATTCGATGCGCGACCCCACGATGGAGGAAAAGCCCTCCACTTGGATGCCTTCCACAGGGGGAGCGGCCAAAGGCTGCATCACGTCGCCGATACGTCCGCAACGCAGGCAGCGCACATGCTGATGCCAGGAGATGTCGCCGTCAAAGCGTTTGGTGGAACCAGCCGCTTCCAGACGACGAATCTCGCCGCTGTCCGCCAGAAAATCAAGATTGCGGTAAACAGTGCCCAGGCTGATGCGCGGCAGACGTTCCCGCACAATGCTGTACAGCTCATCAGCCGTGGGGTGGCTCTTGGTTTTGCGTAATTCTTCTAAAATCACGGCACGTTGCCGTGTCATTCTTGTCTGGACTTGAGCCATAACAGCCTCCATGACTCAGTAAAAATTATTGTTAACGGAGAAGACTGTCAATCCCCGTCAACCATCTTCTGTAAAATGCTGCCGCTGGCTCGCGCGTCAGCGTCGCTCTACCAGAAGCACGGCCAGATCCATAACATTGGTGCGGGTAGGCCCTGTTGTCAGCAGATCGCCGCTCAACCTCAGCGCCGCATTGCTGTCGTTTTCGTCCAGCAGGGCCCGGGCGGCCTCGCTCCCTCCCATTCTGGCCACGCTGTTGCTGAAGGCGAAGCCGCCCGCCGCGTCAGTGGGGCCGTCCGTGCCGTCTGTCCCGGCGAAAAGAGCGCAAACGCACGGCTGATTCTCCAGTTCCAGAGCGGCAGCCAGAGCCATTTCCTGGTTGCGGCCTCCCCTGCCCCGGCCCTGAATGGTCACTGTGGTTTCCCCGCCGGCCAGCAGGCAGAGTCCCTTGTCGCCCGGCTTCAGACGCGCAAGGCGACGGCGGGCCTCACGCGTCAGCTCCACGGCTTTTTGCCGGGCTTCGCCCGTCATCCGGTCAGTCAGCACGCAGGGAATATAGCCGCAGGCCGCGGCGGCCTTTGCGGCGGCATCCAGAGCCTGGCGGTTGGTGGCCGCCAGAAGGTTCTGCACCCGGTCGAAAAGAGGATCGCCCGGCTTGGGAGTTTCCGGCGCGCGCCCGGCCAGACCGGCGCGCAGGTATTCCCTCACGGTCGCCGGCAAGCTCTTCTCAAGACCAAAACGACCGAGTATTTCACGGCAGTCTGCAAAGCTGGAAGCATCCGGCGCAGTGGGACCGGATGCGATGACATCCAGCGGGTCGCCGACCACATCAGACACAATGACGCTGAGCACGGATGCCCCCCCGGCGGCGCGGGCCAACTGCCCGCCGCTGAAGGCCGACAGATGTTTACGCACGGCGTTGAGCTCATGAATGGCGGCTCCGCAGTCCAGCAGAAGCTGTGTGGTCTGCTGAAGATCCGTGAGGCTCAGGCCCGGAGCGGGAGCCGGCGTCAGGGCGCTGGCCCCGCCCGTGAACAGGCAGATCAGCAAATCCTGTTCCGTGCAGGTCCGGGCCATGTTCAACATGTGTGCGGTGGCCCGCACGCCGGAGGCGTCCGGCACGGGATGCCCGGCCTCGGCCTGCCGGATGCGCTTCAGGGGCAGGCCGTGGTCGTACTTGACCACAATAAAGCCCTCATCAATACGCTGCCCCAGCATGTCCTCCAGCGCCAGAGCCATAGGCGCGACGCCCTTGCCCGCTCCCAGCACCCGCACCCGACGGCCAGTCAGATTCTGTCGGCGGCCGTCCGCCACAAGCCAGTCGCCGCCCGGCCCGTCAAGGCGCAGATGGCGCAAAAGCGCGCCATCCGGGGCTACCGCTTCCAGAGCAGCGTCCAAAATACGCCGCAATACTGTACGTTGTCGTTCCATCTCTGCCCCGTCAGGATACAGGAATTTCACGCGGCCTCACGGCGCAGCAAGTCCAGACCGGCCTGAGCCGCCCCCCACAATCCGCTGTTTTTGTTCTCAATCAGATACACCGGCACGGAGCGGATCAGATCGGCAAAATGCGGTGTGGTGTACAGCTCTTCCAGAAAATAGCGGCTTGTGACGCTGAGGGGATTGCGGCTGGCGATGCCCCCGGCGATCCACAGGCCGCCACGGCACAGGCTGGTCAGAATCCAGTTGCGGCAGGCCCTGGCGTAAAAACGCGAGTACCAGCGCAGGGTCGGCGTGTCCCCGCTGAGGGCGCGCGGGCCCACTTCGTGAGCCTCCAGATTTTCGCCGCTGAGGTAACGGTGCAGGAGAGACAGCCCCCTGCCTGTAAGAATGTCGTCGCCGCGCGCAAAAGCATAGCCCAATTCCGCGCGGACAAAGTTGTGAAAGTCGTTTTCCTCGTCGCCCACAAAGGGAAAGGAGACGTGCCCGCCTTCAGCGGGCACCGGCAGCCAGCCGCCGCGCCCGTCATGCGCCAGGAAAGCCGTGCCGAGGCCGGTGCCCGCTCCCAGCACGGCCCGGCTGGCCGTGGCCGCCATTTCGGGCTGGTGGACAGGCCTGACCACACAACGCGCCTGCGCTCCCATTTCTGTCAGGCAGCCATAGGCCTCGGCCATGAAATCATTCATGACCCGATAACGGGCGACGCCGTAACGCTGCTCCAGGCCGGTAAAATCCACCCGCAAAGCGCCGTTGGTCAGCTTGCCGCGCAGGCCATCCCTGACCGGCCCGGCCAGGGCCAGCACAAGGGCGTCCGCCGTGCGCAGGGGAATTTCCAGCTCACGTTCCAGAGCGGTCAGCGCCATGTCCGTGTTCAGCAGACCGGCAGACTTGATCCAGGCCGCCCGTTGGAGGCTGAGCCGGCCTTCATTCAGGCAGAACGAGGCAAAACGACAGTTGGTTCCGCCAATATCGGCGGCAAGAATGCGCTGCATACGACCTCCCGGCGGCCGGAACCCGGAAGCGCGGCAGAACGCCGGAACCCGGTTCAGGCTTTGTCCGCGCCCATCCGGCGCACCAGACTGGTGGTGCTGCATCCGTCCACCAGCCGGGCCAGATGCACGCGTCCGCCGTATTGCCGCACCAGATCCGCGCCCACCACGGTTTCCACGGTATAATCGCTGCCCTTGACCAGCACATCGGGCCGCACCCGGCGGATCAGCTCCAGAGGCGTATCCTCGCCAAAAAGAACCACCGCATCCACGCCCTGCAACGCGGCCAGCAGCAATGCGCGACTGCGCTCATTCTGGATGGGGCGATCGGGTCCCTTCAGACGGCGCACCGAGGCGTCACTGTTTAATCCCACCACCAGGCGGTCGCCCAGGGCCATACACTGGCTGATCAGGGAAATGTGGCCGGGGTGGAGCAGGTCGAAGCAGCCATTGGTGAAAACAATGCTTTCATTTCTGCGCCGCCACTCCTCCAGCTTTTCCAGCAGCGCGGCACTGTCATAAAGTTTGGGATTGTCAACATTTTCGCGCAGCGCCTGGTTCAGCTCAGCCAGAGACACGGGCGCTGTGCCCATCTTGCCTACCGCCACACCGGCCGCGGTATTGGCCACGCGGGCGCTCTCCTCCCAGTCCAGCCCTCGGCCCACGCAGGCCGCCAGGGTAGCGATGACCGTATCGCCAGCGCCGGAAACATCAGCCACTTCGCGCACGGCGGCCCGAATACGGCACGGCGGCTGGCCTGCGGCAAACAGGGTCATGCCCTGGGCGCCGCGTGTGAGCAGAATACGCTCCAGATCATACTGTTCGCGCAGGCGACCGGCCAGGGCTTCGCGTTCCCGCTGATCCGGCGTTTCGCCCATCTCCAGGCCGCAGGCCAAGGCAAACTCGGCGCTGTTGGGCGTCACGCACTGCGCCCCGGCATAGCGCCGCCACTGCCCGCCCTTGGGGTCCACCAGCACGGGGATGCCGCGTTGGCGGGCCGCTGTTATGACCGGCGCGCACAGGCCGCCGTTTCCGGCATCATCCAGCAGTACGCCCTTGCCGTAGTCAGACAGCACCAGCGCGTCACAGCCGGGAAGAAGTTGAAAAACTTTTTCGCGCAGCGCCGCGCTTTCTTCCGGACGCGGCGGCGCTATCACTTCTTCATCCAGACGGAGCAACTGCTGCCCCTGGGCTATAATCCTGGTTTTGCGCGTGGTGCTGCGGGCGGCGGAATACACCAGGCGATCATCAATGCCCTCAGCGGCCAGCTCGCGGCGCAAAGCCTCACCGGCATCATCCAGGCCGGCCAGCCCGGTCAGACCGACCTGAAGGCCCAGACGGGCCAGGTTGCGGGCCACATTGGCCGCGCCGCCCGGCGCGGTCCACCGCTTGCGCGCGCAAACCACGGGCACCGGAGCTTCCGGAGAAACGCGCCTGACCTGGCCGGCGATGTAATGATCAAGCATCACATCGCCCACTACCAGTACGCGCACACCCGTAAAGTTCATGAAGACTTCCTTTCCGTATTCGCTGAAAAGCGGGCAGAGCCGCTCCGGGCCGTGCGCATGGCCCGGCTGAAGAGCACGCCAAAACGGTTTTCATTTTCCTGCTCATCCAGCAGGGAGTGGATGCGCGTCCGGGCCGCATTGCCCAAACGGCGGCGCTCCTCAGGCTGCCCGGCGAGGCTCTCCAGAGCATGCGCCAGGGCGGGCGCATCGTTCCGGGGCGTCACCAGGCCGCTTTTTCCGTCCTCCACGGCTTCCGTCAGGCCCGGCAGGTCGCTGACCACCACCGCCAGGCCAAAGGCCATGGCTTCCGCCAGAGCCGAGGGCAGGCCGTCCGCATCGCCCTGTGCGGTCTTGCGGCCCGGCGACACGAAGATGTCGGCTTTTTTGTAGAAATCAGCCATATTCTCATGCGCGATCTGACCGGCAAAGTCCACAATCTTGCGCAGACCAAGACGCCAGGCAAGCCAGCGCAGGCGCAGGCGCTCCGGCCCCTGGCCCACAATCTTCAGACGGAAATCCAGCCCACTGGCGCGCAACCGCGCACAGGCCCGCAGCAGCAGATCATAGCCCTTGCGGGCGCTGATGGTCCCCACGGCCAGAATCTGCAAAGGCTGCGCCCCCTGCTGCACACCGGGCGGCAAGGGCATGTCCGCGTCGTCATCGGGCGGGGTCAGGGTCAGGGGGTCGCGCAGCAGAATCAGTCTTTCCGCCGGCAATTCCGGCAGCAGCTCATGCACGGCCCGCAGCGTGGCCGCGGTATCGCAACGCACAAAGACCGCCTGCGCCGTCTTGACGGCCCAGTCCTTGCCCGGACGCGCCAGATCCCGCGCGCGCACGGAAAAGGCGAAAGGCAATCCCAGCAGACGCGCGGCCACCCAACTGGCCGTGGCCTCGCTGTGCGCGCCGGTGGCGTACAGAAATTCGATTTTTTCCTCCAGGCCCCAGCGGGCCAGCAATGCCCCGCAGCCAAAGGCCCAAAGATGGCCCGGCAGGCCCCGGCCCCAGCGGGAACGCACAGGCAGCTCGCGCCACAGTTCCCACATGGAATGGGAGGAACCGCGCAACTGGCGGAACAGGGCCGCACAGACGGAAAAAAAATGCCACAGGCCGATGCGGCGCACCGCCAGAGGCAGGGCATAACCTTCCGGATTGCCCAGCAGACCGCTGCCGCGGATGGCGTAAATGCGCGAAAGCAGACCCGATGCGTGCAGATGGTGGGCCTCTTCCATCAGGTTCTGGCCCGACGCCTCGGGAAAGCGCTCGGCCACCAGCGCGCCGCGCACCACGGGCGGCGGGGGCTGCAACAGCGTCTGCGCCTCATGCTCCGGAAGCGGCGGCAATTCATGGCGGCGGCAGTGCAGAATGCCGTCCTCCAGCGTATAGATGCTGTCGCAGTATTCCGCCATTTTAGGATCATGCGTGACCATGACCATGGACACGCCGCCAGTATGACAGAGCGTGCGGAAATTTTCCATGATCAGGCGGCTGGTGCGGGCGTCCAGCGCGCCGGTGGGTTCGTCGGCCAGCAGAATGCGCGGATTGTTGACCATGGCCCTGGCGATGGCCACACGCTGCTGCTCGCCGCCGGACAGGCGGTTGCTGCGATAATGCACTCTGGCGGAAAGGCGCACCAGTTCCAGAGCCCGGATTACCCTCTCCCAGCGCTCCTGCGGTGGTATGCCTTCATAGATCAAAGGAAATTCAACATTTTCAAACACCGTGGAATGTTCGAAAAGGTTGCTGGACTGCATGACAAAGCCCATGTTCCCGCGCCGGAAGGCTGCCGTCTGCTCACGGTTGAACGCAAGGACATTTGTGCCGAGAATATCCAGAGAACCGGCATCGGGCGCGTGCAGCATGCCCAGAATGTGCAGCATGGTTGACTTGCCGCACCCTGAAGGGCCCATGATGGCCACAAGCTCACCGGCCTGCACCTCAATGTTCACGCCGCGCAGCACCGGCGCGAATCCGGCGTAACATTTGTACAAATCTTTGGCGACGATAACCGGAGCCATGCTTCACCTTTTATTCAAAACGCAGGGCGGAAACCACATCCATGCGGCTGGCCTGAAGGGCCGGATACAAGCCGCCGGCCACACCGATAAGGGCGGAAAAAACAATGCTGCCCAGGCTGCTGGCAATCAGCAAAGGATAGGAAATGCCCGTGCCCAGTGACCACGCGCCCACCTCCACCAGAAAAACGCCCACAACAATGCCCAATATGCCGCCGGCCACGGATTTGCACAGGGCCTCCGCCAGAAACTGGGCCAGAATATCCGCATCGGAACCGCCCATGGCTTTTTTGAGGCCCACTTCGCGGGTGCGGGCGCGCACCGCGGCGAAGGTGCCGTACCAGATGCCGAAGCCGCCCAGCATCAGCGACGCGGCGATGCCCAGCCAGAGCAGGGCTTCCACCCACATGAAGGTGGTCTTGATGCGTTCAAGCTGCTCGTCCTGGGTACGGATGACCAGATAGGGCGCGGCCTGATGCGCGCGCGTCACTTCCGGGATCAGGCGAACCAGAGGCGGCACGTCCTCCCAGCCGATGGCCCGGATAAACAGTCGCGTCACCTTGCCGCCGGCCCAGTTGCGGTCCATCATGGTGGTATAGGGCAAAAAGCCTCCCTGCCTCCAGCTGCCCAGCATAACGCCGCTGACCACGCCCACCACTTCAAAGACGTCTTTTTCCAGAAACAGCAGCTTGCCCAGCGCGTTGTCCGCATCGCCATACAGATTGCGCGCCGCTTCAAGCCCCAGCATACAGACGCGGCGGTGGCGTTCCATGTCGTCATTATTGAAAAGGCGGCCGGCGACCAGGGTAATGGAATAGACCTCGGCGAAATACTGATCCACGCCGATGAAGTCCACGTTTACGGAGCGTTCGCCTGCGCCGCGCAGCGTAAATACCCTGCCGCCGCGCAGATTGCGGCTGACCAGGCCCACACCCGGCAGGACGCGCAGGGCCTCCACGGTTTCAGGATAAAATTCGCGCTGCGGCTGGCCGGGATACTGCTGGTCATCCATGTAGATCTGAATGACGTTGACCCCGCCCATGAGCACCATATCCTGACCCACTTTATATCGGATTTCGCGGCCCAGCACGGAAAGCGCGATAAAGGCGGTAATGCCCAGGGCAATGGACAATATCACCCCGAAACCGCGCTGGCGCACAACCTGCCGAAGGCTGACGCGAAAAAGGTCGGACATGGCGATCATAACGCAACTACCATAGCAAAAAACGTAAAAAAGCCGCGCCGCACGGTCGGAACCTTGCTCCGCCGCCGGACGGCGTCAGTCCATCCTTTCCGTTCTTACTCCGGGCCGGGACAAGTGTCAAAACGCGTTTCTCCACCGCCACAGACTTGGAGCATTTTGCTTTTGAAATGGCAGCATTTCAAAAGCGCCGCCGCACATTGAGCACACTTCCGCCCCGCCCCACCGTGTAGACCCTGTCCCGCCAGACAATCACCCTGGCGGAAACGCTGCGCAGGTATACCAGGGCAAACATGCCCACCGCGCAGACAAAGGCCCACAGCCAAAGCCCCAGGGGCACGGGCCGGGGCAGAAAATCCCGCCAGGGGCCCAATGCGCCCAGCAGGGCCGCCAGCCAGAGCAGGGCCAGCAACGAGGCCGCGGCGCTGCCCAGGCCCAGCAGGCCGCCGAGCAACGCGAGGGCGGCACAGACAGGCGGCAGAACCATCAGCCCGGCCAGCACGCCGAGCAACAGCCACTGGCCCGGCATGCAGAACTTGAGAAAAAGCACCTGCCGTTCCATCCAGGCCCTCCAGACCGGCAGGCTGTGATCTTCGGCTTCCGTGCCCAGCAATGCGGCGGCGCACAGACGCACAGGCGCGCCCCGACGTTGCAGCAGCGCTCCCAGGGAGCAGTCGTCCACTACATTATGCGCCCAGAGTTCAGCCACGCCGTAACGCTTAAAAGCGTCCCGGCTCATGGCCATTGCCCCGCCCCAGGGCTGGGTGAAGGCCGAAAGAGCCTGCAAAAAACGCATCAGCAGCACGCTGAGCGCATAGGCCAGTGTGACCGGTCGCTGATCGCGCGGCTCCACGGTATGATACCCCGTGCTGAAGGCCGCTTCGCCCCTGGCCACCGGCCCCGCAAGACAACGCGCAAAATCCGGCCGGGCCAGATGGGTGCTGTCGCAGAAGATATAGATGTCGGCCGCGTCGCCCACGGCGGCCACGCCTTGCAGACTGTTGTGGTTTTTCTGGCCGCAACCTTGAGCCGGCCCGGCCGTCACATGCCGCACGGCGGGAAAATCCTCGCGCAGCCGGCGGATCAGATCCGCCGCGGGCTCTTCCGCCGTGGCCGTCACCAGCACCGGCATCAGGTTGGGATAATCCTGGTTCAGCAGGCTTTTCAGAGCATCGGCCATGCGCGGATGCGCGCCCGCCACCGGGATAATCATGGCGGCCCTGGGCCAGCCGCCCTGCGGCGCAAAGCGAGCGGCCGCCCGCTCTTCCTCCGCCTTGCGGATCAGGGCGCGCCCGCAACGCGCCAAAAGATACAGCAGACCGCACTGGGCCAGGCCAGCGCAAAACCAGAATGCCAGCATTGAATACTCCTGAGCGCTATTCCGGCAGGGGAGCGCAATCTTCAGGCGCAAGCGCCACATCCTGAATACGCTTGCCCTTAATCTTGATCTTCATGCCGTTTTTGAGGTTGATCGTGCCTTCCACGCTGTCCGGCCCGCTCAGGCGTCCCCTGAAAATATGCCCTGAAGAGTGAGAGGCTTCAATGACATTATCCTTTACCCTGCCGTTAAGGTGGTAAACGTCCACCTGACCGTTGGCAAGACGCAGATGCAGAACGCCTCGCACCTTTCCCTGAGCGGAAAAACACATGCCCGCCCGGAAGGAAGACGTGTACAGAGAGCCTGTCCACAACTCCCGCACTTCTACGGGGGCGGCAGACGGGGCATCGGCCAGCGCCGGGGCATTCCCGACAAGTCCGACCCACAGCGCCATGAACAGCGCGGCCTGCAAGGCGCGGGAAAAAACGGACAGCGCGATCATGAAGCCTGCTCCCGCCCGGCTTCCCGCCAGAGCCGCTCAAACAGTGCCTGATGCGCGTCCACCATGGCCGCGAAGGAAAAATCACGCTCCACCCGGCTGCGCCCTGCCTGCCCCAGTGCATCTCCGGCCTGTGGATCGTCCAGCACGCGCAGGCAGTTGCGGGCCAGGGCCGCGGCGTCTCCGGCCGGGGACAGAAAACCGTTGGCCTTTTCCTCCACCAGACGGGGAATGCCGCCCACCGCTGTGGCGCAGACCGGCAGTCCGCAGCTCATGGCCTCCAGAATCACGTTGGGCTGGCCCTCGCGCACGGAAGCCAGAGCGAACAGCCGGGCCGCGGCATAATGCTCCCGCATGTCCATGCCGCCGGGGAAGAAATCCACCCGCGCGCCCGCCGCACGGCCTTGCGTCCACTGCTTCAGGGCCGCCGCCTCCGGTCCGTCGCCCACGATGCGCAAGCGTGCCTCCGGGCGGCTTTGCAGAATCAGCTCAAAAGCCCGCAACAGGGTCAGATGATCCTTATCGCGCGCCAGACGCGCCACGCACAGAATCACCGGTTCCCGCGCTGACGGGGCCACGTCTCCGGGCCGGAAAAAATCCACATCCACCCCGTTGGGAATATAACTCAGGCGCGCTTCAGGCACGCCCAGATCCTGAAGCCTCCGGAACAGCGCCTCGGAATTGCAGACCATGTGCCGGGTCAGACGCCAGAGCCAGCGCTCATGCTGACGCCTGGGGCCGCCGCCGCCACGGCATGTGCCCACTATCACCGGCACATGCAGCGCGCGCCCCCAGATCCGGCCCCAGATATTGGGCAGGGCCGTGCAGGGCACCAGAATATCCGGGGCCGCCCGCCGCAGGGCGGCGGCCAGGCGCAGAAAAAACAGGGGGGCCGCGCGGCGTGAACTGCCCAGATGCGTCAGGCGGATGCCCGCCTCGCGGGCCGCCCCGTCCAGATCAGTGACGCCGGTCAGTGTGAGCATGGCCGGGGAAAAACGCTTTCGGTCAAGGCGGCGGGCCAGTTCCAGGGTCTGGCGCTGGGTTCCGCCAAAGCAAAGATCTTCCATCAGAAAGAGAACATTCAAGGGTCGGGTCATGTGGCTCCTGTAAAAGCGCGCACCGCTGCGGATTTCGCGGTTGCGCTTACGAACATAGTAGGCATTCCCTGCACTTTTGCAAGTCCCGCCCGGCATTGCCTTGCGGGGCGGCTGGGCATAGTATGCAGCGATGAGCACTAACGTCCCCAAAACGGACGCGCGGCCCGGCGCGCCCGTCCTGCGTGTCGTCGTCAGTCTGGATGTGGAAGAGGAAGGGCTGTTTTCCGGCCGCTACGCCGCGTCGGGCTGCGGGGTGCGCAATGTTTCCCTGTTGCCTCGTCTGGCCCCGCTGACGCGGGAACTGGGTTTTCCCCTCACGCTCTTCTGCGCCCATACGGTTTTTTCCAGTGCCGAGGCACGGCCCGTTCTGGCCTGGATGCGCGACCACTGCGGCGCGGAAATAGGCGCGCACCTGCACCACTGGAGCACCCCGCCCCTTATGGACAGCGACGCGGACGGGCCGCCCGCGCGCACCGACCGCCTGCCGCGCGAACTGCTGCGCCAACGCCTGCGCACGCTGCTGGACGCCGGGCGAGACTTTCAGTCCGCGCCGCTGACCAGCTTCCGAATGGGCCGCTGGGATCTCAAGAATGTGGTGCGCCCTCTGCTGGCTGAGCAAGGCATTACGCTGGACAGTTCCGTCTGTCCGTTGCGCGCGTTCAGGGACGGGCCGGATCATTTTCTGGCCCCGGCCGACCCCTACTGGGTCGATGGAGCGCCAGGGGGCGACCGCCTGCTGGAAGCGCCCATCACCCAGATTCCCCTGTGGGTCCCGCTGGCGCGGCTCTGGCGCGCACTGAGCGGCGGCAGGCCCGGCCCGCTGGATTCCTTTCATTTCTGGGGCGCGCTGAGCGCCAATCCTGTCTGGCACAGCCCGCGCGTCATGCGGCTGGCCAGCCGTCTGCACGCGCAACGCGGCGGCAAGGTGCTCAGCCTGTTCTGGCATTCCTCGGAAATGCTGCCCGGCGCGTCGCCCAATGTGCGGGATGAGGCCGCCGCCGACGCGCTGCTGCAAAAAATTTATGATTACCTGCGCTGGCTGAGGCGGAATTTCAACGTCCGGGGCGTCACCGCGGCCGGGCTGCGCGCGGAAGCGCCGGATCTGGATTTTCCGCAACGTCCAGCGGGCCGGGGGGACTGGTGATGAACCGCCTGGTCTTTGTGCTTCTGGACGGCCTGGGCGCGGCCACGGCGCGGCGCTGCATGAGCTATCTGCGCGCCCTCACCGAAGCGGGACAGGCCCGCCATACGGAACTGGAGGCCCAATTGCCGCCGCTGTCCCGTCCGCTTTACGCCACCTTGCTGTGCGGCCTGAGTCCGGTGCAAAGCGGCATACTGCGCAATGACGACGCCCGCCTCTGCCCTGCCCCGACCATTTTCCAGCGGGCGCGGGACGCGGGCCTCAGCACGGCCGCCGCCGCCTACTGCTGGATCAGCGAACTCTGCAACCGCGCGCCCTTTATGCCGGAGCGGGACCGCCTGACCGACGACCCCTCCCTGCCTGTCAGCCACGCGCTGTTCTACAGTCAGGACGCCTATCCTGACGACGAACTGTTCCGCGACGCCGAGGCCCTGCGCCTACGCCATGCTCCGGACCTGCTGCTGGTTCACTCCATGGGCGTGGATTGTGCCGGGCACGCGGCCGGGGCGGACGCCGCCGCCTATCGCGAGGCCGCGCGAACGGCGGACGGACTGCTGGCCCGCTATCTGCCGCGCTGGCTGGAGGCGGGCTATGCCGCGCTGATCACCAGCGACCACGGCATGGATGCGGACTGCGCACACTACGACAGCACGGAGCAGGCCCGCCGCGTGCCGCTCTGGCTGGCGGGCCGGGCCTGGAAAGGCCTGCCCCTGCCCGCGCGTCAGACCCAGGTGGCTGGCCTGGCGCTCGCGGCTCTGGGCCTCGCCACGGCGGAGGAGGCCCGCCACACGGGGACGGAGGAAGCCCATGCCTGCCGCTGACAGCCTGAACGGGTATATCTGGATTTTGCTGGCCGCCTTTTTCTGGTCGCTGATCGGCGTGCTCTCCAAGCTCTGCATGAGCGCCGGGGTCAGCCCGCTGGAAACCGCCTTCTGGCGCGCCGCCTTCGGCGGCGCGCTGTTTCTAATCCACGCCGCCGCGCGCAGGGGCCTGTTTATTCCCGCCCGCGACGCCGGTCTTTTTCTGCTGTTCGGTATCTGGGGCGTGGGGGTTTTTTTCGGGGCCACCCAGTACGCCATCCAACGCAGCGGCGCCGCCATGGCCGTGGTCTTGCTGTACACCGCGCCGGTCTGGGTGGCTGTATTCTCCCGTCTGCTCTTCCGGGAGCGGATTTCCACGCGCAAGCTGATCGCCATCGGCGTGGCCCTGAGCGGCACCAGCCTGGTCTGCTTTTCCGGCGGCAGTCTGCCAGGGCAGCCCTCCCTGCCAGGCATTGCCTGCGGCCTGCTGACCGGCCTCTGTTATGCCTCGCACTATCCTTTTTACCGCTGGTGGCAGGGCCGCTACGCCACGGCCACCATCTACGGCTTCATGCTGGCTGGCGGCGTGCTTGCGCTCTGGTTCTACGCGCCCGTAAGCCTTGACCATGAGCCGCGCGTCTGGTTCTGGCTCGCCGTGCTGGGCGTGAGCACCACATTTTTCGCCTATGCCTGCTACGGTCAGGGGCTCAAGCGCATCAGCCTGGTGCGCGCGGCAGTCACCTGCCATCTGGAACCCGTACTCAGCACCCTCTGGGTATGGCTGTTCTGGCAGGAAAATTTCAGCCTCGCCGGCTGGCTCGGCAGCGGGCTGGTGTTTGTGGCCGTCCTGCTGCTGACCACGGACAAAAGCCGCGACTGACGCCTCATTGCAAAAGCCGCAATGGGAGGCAGGCCGTGTTGGCATGCCCCCAGATCAGTGGGCCAAAACTCACACCAGATGCGACCGCCCTGGCGTGACACAGGGACGCGCCGCCAGCGGCGGCTCAGCGCATGGGCAGCGAGGCCACCTGCGGGACGGCGCCCACTGCGGGCTGTCCGGCCTGTCCGGCCTGGGCCAGTTCCCGCATCTGTTGCATGCACTGCTCCAGAAACTGCGGATCGCCCACATCCTGACAGAGAAAAGCGTTGATGGCCGGCATGACGGCGATGGCCTCATCAATTTCCGCATTGCTGCCCTTGGCGTACGCGCCGATATTGACCATATCCTCCACACGGCGGAAGGTGCTCATGCGCCGGGTAATCACGCGTCCGGCCAGCACATCCTCCCGCTGGCAGATATCCGAACGCAGACGGCTGATGGAACGCAGCACGTCAATGGCCGGGAAATGCCCCTGGTCCGCCAGATCGCGGGTAAGCACTATATGCCCGTCCAGAATGGAGCGCACGGAGTCGGCAATGGGCTCGTTAAAGTCGTCGCCGTCCACCAGAACGGTATAAATGCCGGTAATGGTGCCCTTGGCCGAGCGCCCGGCGCGTTCCAGCAACTTGGGCAGCTGGGCGAACACCGAAGGCGTATAGCCCTTGGTGGTGGGCGGCTCGCCCACGGCCAGCCCCACTTCGCGCGCGGCCATGGCAAAGCGGGTCACGGAGTCCATCATCAGCAGAACGTCCATGCCCTTGTCGCGGAAATACTCGGCCACAGCCGTGGCCGCATAGGCCGCGCGCATGCGCACCAGCGGGGACTGGTCCGAGGTGGCGATGACCAGTACGGAGCGAGCCATTCCCTCGGGCCCCAGATCGCGCTCCATGAATTCCACCACTTCGCGTCCGCGCTCGCCGATCAGGGCGATGACGTTGACATCCGCCCTGGTATAGCGGGCCATCATGCCCATGAGCGTGGACTTGCCCACGCCGGAACCGGCCATGATGCCCACGCGCTGCCCCTTGCCCAGAGTCAGCAGGCTGTTGATGGAGCGCACGCCCACGTCAAGAATGTCCGTAATGCGCGGGCGTTGCAGAGGACTGGGCGGATCGGCGTAGATGGGAACCAGATCAGGATGCCACTGGTCTCTGGCCCTGACCGCCCATTCGGGGGTGAATGGCGCCTGAATTTCCATCTGGCGCTGAAAGTCGGCCTGGCCCCGTTCTCCCGCGGGCAGGGGCGAGGTATAGATTTCCGCATTGACGGGCGGTCCCGCATCCAGAGGCGTGCCGAAGGCGTCAAAGGCCCTGCCCAGCAGGTCCGGCCCCACGGGAAAAACCGGCGGCAGACTGGTGTTGCGGATGAGACTGCCGGGACGGATGCCGCGCATATCTCCATAGGGCATGAAGAGCAGATTGCCGTCACGAAAGCCCACGACCTCGGCGGCGATGCCCTCGCTTTCGCCGTCGGGCAGCATATGGCAGACGGCGCCCAGGGGGGCGCGCAGGCCGCCGCCCTCGGCCACCAGGCCCACCACCTTGTTGACCTTGCCGAACAGGCGGATGGGATTGCTGGCTTTCAACAGTTGCGAGCAGGCGCGCGGATCCAGTTTCATGCTGTTTTCACTCCCGACCCAGACTATCTGTCGCCCGCGCCGGGCAAAAAGCCGCCGCCGGCCAACACTTCGCGCTGGGCCTCATTCTCCACGGGAAACAGCTCTTCCTCCAGCTCCGCGAGGCTGGGATTCTCCTTGCGCGGCGCGTCCAGCATGGCGGCCGCCGTACCCTCATAACCATCGGCTCTGGATTCCGACTCAAGGGGCTCGGCGGCGGCGCCAGATTCGGGAGCATCCCCACCCAGGGGCGGCAGCCAGACCTGCGGCAGGTCTTGCTCCAGACTGTTTTTTTCCGTAGCGAGTTCCTCCGCAAGAGGCATGGGCGGCACGGCTTCGACCTGAACATCCCGCGCGGACTCCTCAGGCGCAGGATCGGAAACTTGCGGCGCACTCCCGGCGGATTCCTGAAGAGGCGCTTCCGCCGGCGCGAGGTCTGCCAGCGAAGGCGGTGCGGCTTCCGCTTCCTGCGGCATGCCCGGCTGCGCGCCGGACGCGGAAACGGGTTCGGCAGCGGACGGCGCTTGCGCTTCAGGGGCATCGGACGCGATTGCCGGTTCGGCTTCGGGCGCAAGGTCAGAGGGCGCTTCCAGCGGACGCTCCGGCTCAGGGGTCAGGGCCGCCATCTTTTTTGCCTCGCCCTCCGCCAGTTCATGTATGGCGGCGGCGGAAGCCGCCTCACTCTCACGGGCGGGCAGGGCCAGATGCACCAGAATGCCGTCCACCAGATCCCGGAAATGTTCACGGCGGCAGTCCACACTGCCGCTGCTGCTTTCCGCCACCAGGCCGCCGCGCTGCACGGACGCGTCGCCGTTGACGATCCAGTGGCTGAGTTCGGGCACGCGCTCACGCGCGGCCATGAACATGTCGCCCACGGCCGCCTCATCTTCCGGGTTGACACGCACCGTCACAGTGGCCCGGTCTTCCAGCAGCGTCACGGCCTCCAGCACCAGAGAGCGCAAAACGGCGTCGTGTTCCTTGTGCAGCAGCCAGCCAGTGCCCGCGCTGACAGCCGTCCGCACCAGCTCCACCAGTTCCCCGCGCCAGGAATCGCTGATGGCCTTTCTCTGGGCGTCAACGGCGCGCAACACCACAGCCAGGGACTGCCCCAGTTCCGCGCGAAATTCTTTGAGTTCGGCTCCGGCCTGCTCCATTCCGGCCTGAAAGCCCTCGCCGTGGGCCGCCTCGCGAATGCGTTCGGCCTCTTCGCGCACGGCCCTGGCCTTGGCCAGTTCGGCGGCGGCCTGCCCGTGAGCGACCGCGCCGGCGGCCTTGAGGGCCTCGCCTTCGCGGATCAACTGCTGGCGTTCGGCCTCGGCTTCGGCCCTGGCCTCTTCCAGCACTTTCTGGCGCTCGGCGTAGGCCGCGCCGAGAATAGCGCGCGCCCGTTCCGCCGCCTTGGCGCGCACCCGCTCCATGTAGTCTTCCTGTTGTTCCCGCTTGAGCTGCTCACGGCGCAGGGGCTCCTGCATGGCGTCCAGTTGCGCCACGGTGGCTTCGCGCTCTCCCATGAAGATGGTGCCCCATTTTTTGCGCAATTCTTCTGACGCCATGCCCGCTTCCCGAAGTTACAGATTTAGCCGGCCCATGAGGGCAGGAAAGGCAATTCGCTCTAAACAAAAACTTCGCCCGCTCCCCGGCTGACCACCACCTTGTTTTCGGCTTCCAGGCGGCGAACAATCTTTACAATATTCTGCTGGGCGGTTTCCACATCGGAGAGCTTGGTGGGCCCCATGAATTCCAGTTCCTCGCGGATCATGTTGCCCGCGCGTTCGGACATGTTCTTGAAGAACTTTTCCTTGAGGTCGTCGCTGGCGCCGCGCAGCGCCAGGGTAAGATCCTCGTTGGAAACCTCCTTGAGCAGTTCGCGCACGCCGCGGTCGTCAATATTCTTGCAGTCTTCAAAGACGAACATGAGGTTGCGGATGTCCTCGGCCATCTGGGCGGAGTCCTCCTCGATCTCGGAGAGCACTTCCTCTTCCGTGGCGCGGTCCACGGCGTTGAGAATCTCGGCCACGGACTGCACGCCGCCCACCTTCTTGCCTTCCTTGCCGCCCATGGCGATAAGCTGGCTGGTGAGCACCTTGTCCACTTCCATCAGCATGTCTTCGGGCACGGATTCCAGTTTGGCCAGGCGGATGAGCACCTCGGCCCGCACCCCGGCAGGCAGGCTTGTCAACAAATTGGCGGCCTGATCAGAATTGAGGTGGCCCATGATCAGCGCCAGAGTCTGGGGGTGCTCGTTGCGCAGAATCTGCGAGAGCAGACGGGGGCTGACCGATTCCAGTTCGCGGAAGGGCGCGGGGCCGGTATCCAGACTCAGGGAGTCCATGACGTACTTGGCCGTTTCCGGATCAAGATTCTTGACCAGCAGGCGTTTTACGGTATCACTGCCGCCGGCGATCATGTCCACACCGTCCACCAGGGATTCATGAAAGTCGCGCAGCACATCCTCCACGGTTTCCCTGGGCACAGGCTCCAGTTCCACAATGGCTCTGGAAACGTCGGCTATTTCCTGCCGTTCCATGCGCTTGAACACATCGGCCGTAAACTTGTCGCCCATGGCGAGCAGCAGCACGGCAATACGCTGATGGCCGGTCAACTCCATCCCCTCCACTCCTTGCTCGAACGCGCCCGCGCTGAGGCGGGCACGCGGTTTCTTTTATTTCTTGTCCGTCAACCAGCGCCGGATCAAATGGACGGCCTGGTCCATATGCTGTTCCGTAAAGCGATGGAGGCGCAGTTTCAGCTCTTCCACCCGCTGGTTGGTTTCCTTCTGGGCGAGCCGCAGGGCCTTGAGTTCCGCCAGGGAAGGAAGGCGGGAAGCATCCCCGCCTTCAGGCAGCGCCGTAAGATCAGACCTTCGCTGTTTCATCATTTCTCATCCAGCCGCGCACCAGAGTCACCACCTGTTCCATATGATTGTCGGACAGGCTCACAATATGCGCTTTCAGTGCTTCAATATCCTTGAACACCAGTTCGTCGTCATCTTCCTGCTCAGCCAGTTCTCCGTCTGCCCTGGCCGCTTCTTCCAGAGCCTCATACAGGGCAATCTGCTCCTCGGCGGCGGGCAGGCCCTCCAGGCCTTCCACCATTTCGCCCGCCTCCACCTTGGGCCGGATCAGGGCCAGCACCACAGGCCGCACGACCAGCATCAGGAAGAGGAAGGCCAGCAGGGCATTGAGCAGAGGCTTGCCCAGGCGTTCGGCGTAGTCGGCCAGCAGGTCGGCAAAATTGGGATCCTTGGGCGGCTCCGAACTGGTGAAGGGAGCGGAACTCACCTCCAGCATGTCGCCACGCCCCTTGTCCAGACCCACGGCATTGGAAACCAGCTGGCGCACGCGCTCCAGCTCTTCCGCCTTGCGCGGCACAAAGGCCCACGCCCCGTCAACCTTTTCATACGTCCCGTCGATGATAACCGCAACTGTCAGCCGGCGCAAATCCCCCACATTGGCAACAATCTGATGCTCTTCCTTGTTGATTTCGTAGTTGGTGGTGCGGGTTTCACGCGTGCCGTTCTGATCCGACACCGAGCCGGTGATGCCGTCGCCGCGGAAATTGGCGTCCGGCGCGCCCGCCTCAAGGTTGGCGCGGCCCTGCTGACTTTCTTCGCTACGCTGCTCGCTGCGCACGGCGGTTTTTTCAGGGTCGAAAAATTCCCGGCGGATGGTCTTCTGGCTGAAGTCCATATCCGCGTTGACTTTGGCGATGACCCGGCCCGGCCCGAACAGGGGCTGCAACATTTCCTCAATGCGCCGCTCCAGATTGCGCTGCACCTGAAGACGGTGTTCCATCTGGGTGCTGCTGGTTCCGGCCAGGCTGTCCTCTTCAGGCTGATAGAGCACCTTGCCGCCGTTGTCCGTAATGGAAACATGCCCCTTGTCCAGACCTTCCACGGCCATAATCATCATGTTGAGAATGGCATTGATTTCTTTCTGGTCAGGCTTGCTGTTGGGATGGGTCAGCTTGAGCACCACGGAGGCCGAGGGGGACTGGCGCTCTTCCACAAAAAGGCTGCGCTGGGGGATGACCAGATGCACGCGGGCGCTCTCCACGCTGGGAAATTCACTGATGGTGCGCGACAGTTCACCCTGAAGCGCGCGGGTGTAGTTGATTTTCTGCACAAAGTCCGTCTGGCCCACCTTGACCTTGTCAAAAATTTCAAAGCCGATGCCCTGCCCCACCAGACCGCCTTCGCCGGCAATCTTGATGCGCTGGTCGTAGACCACTTCCCTGGGCACCATGATGGTGGCCCCGTTGTCAGCCAGCTGATACGGGATTTTGTCGGTCTGCAGAGCCTTGACCACATGACTGGCGTCTTCCGGACCCAGATTGGAATAGAGCACGCGGTATTCCGGTCGGCCCAGCCATATGGAAAGACCGATGATGACGGACAGCAAAGCCACCGCGCCGCCGGCCACGGCCACGCGCTGGATCATGCTCATTTTGCTCCAGAATCCTCTGATGATGTCCACAAAATTCGTCAAGAAAGCTGGCATGACATTTCCCCTGGTCTTATCTCTGTCTTGTCGGCAACAGGCCGGATGCTGTATCCTGTTAGCAATTGCCATGCCATTTTATAACACATTGAAATATAATACCATTTATTTCAATACAATCTTGCTTGCGACGTGTGTTCAAATTTGTGACGCAGCTTGAAAACAACAAACCCCGCAACCGTATCCGGCGCGGGGTTATCATTATGCGGAAAGATATGTTCTATCGTGCGTGAAGTATGGAGCAACGGCGAAAAAATATCATCTCTGCGCGGCAACACGCCCTAGAATTGCATCTTTGAAATTTCCTTGTAGGCTTCCAGCACCTTCCCGCGCACGGCGCTGGTCAGTTTCATGGCCAGACTGGACTTCTGCATGGTGATCATCAGTTCATGCACATTCTGTGTGCGACCGGATGCGAAATCGTCAATAGCCTGGAATTTGGCGCTTTGCAGCTCATTCACCTTGTTCAGGGAGTTTTTGATTGTATTGGCGAAGCTGTTGTCAGGCGTCACCGGGGTATGCTGTTGGTCCGGATAGCGAATGAAGTCGGCCTGCGCGCCAAAGTTTTCGCCCTTGTCCACGCTGTCGCGCAACAGACTCTGATCCAGAGTGCGGGAAAACATGGTTTGCTTTCCCACAGGCATGCCCTGCTTGAGGGAACTGTCCACCTTGTTGAAATGCCTCAACGCATCGCTGTATGCCCGCAGACCCAAAGCCTTGATACTCATGACTTACTCCTTACTTCTTGCAAAAATCTATGGCTTGCCGATTTCAAGGGCCTTGTTGTACATGCCCTTGATGGCTTCCACGGTGGTGACATTGGCCTCATAGTTGCGCTGGGCGCTCATCAGATTGGCCATTTCCTCCACCACATTAATATCTGGATAGGAAACATACCCCTCGGCATTGGCGTCAGGATGACCCGGCTCGTAAACCTGCTTGAGCGGACGCTTGTCCATGGTCACGGCCATAACGCGCACGCCCTTCAGCTCACGGTCCAGAGCCGAACGCATATGCACGGAAAAGGGGTCATCCACGTCCGTTGCCGCCTGAACCACAGTGCGCCGCCGGTAGGGACCGCCCTGGGGCGTGCGCGTGGTCTTGGCATTGGCCAAATTCATGGCAATGGTATTGATGCGGGTACGATCCGCCGCAAGCCCGGAGGCCCCTATATCAAGCGCGGTCAAAAAATCCATGACGATCTCCCGGCTAAACCTGCTTGCTGTCCGCAATGACAGTAGATATACCCTCGAAGGTCTTGCTCATGACCTGAGTCAAGGCCGTATACTGCAACTGATTCTTGGCGTGCTTGGCCATTTCCTTGTCCAGGCTGACGCGATCTTCGCCATGAATCTGGCGCGGCTTGAACTGCTTGGACCATTCAGGGCCAAAATTGTCAGGATTGAATGCCGCGGGCATATGCCCCTCGCTGGTGGAGCTCATGCGGCCCCTCATATCGAGACCCAGCGCGCTTTGCAGCTCTTTTTCAAAGGCCAGTTCGCGCGGCTTGTAATTGGGGGTTTCCACGTTGGCCAGATTACTGGTGATCACGTTCTGCCGCTGAAGCTGCATGTCCATGACCCGGCTGATAAGGCCAATCTGGCGATTGAACAAACTTTTCATAAAACCTCCCGCATTCCCGAAAGTAATTCCTGCGCTCCAACAAGCAAGGACTGTTCCAAAACAAATTTATTCAATAAATAAAATATATTATATATAAAAAATGAAAACGGCGCCAAGGATTTGGCGTCGCGCGAAACGTACAAAGAAGAACAGGACGGGAATGATGTCAGGGCATCGACGGGCAGATGCAAACAAAGCGGCCGCGAGCCGCAGCAACAAGATATCAGAACGGACGGGCAGAACTTGAGCGAGACAGAAAAGTGAGACCTTCCCGCCCGTTGCGGGCGGGCGCCCCCGCCTCAGAGGCGCATCTGGGCATCCGTAACGCCCAGAGCGCGCAGACGCAGATAGACCTGAGCGCAGGCCTGCGCATCGGACACGGCATTATGATGATTCAGGGCAATGCCGAAATGCTCGCAAAGCAGATTGAGTTTTTTGGAGGGCAGGGGCAGGCTGCGCCGCGCGCCCTTCAGAGTGCAGAGAAAGGGGATGTTGGGCGTGGGCTGACCGGCGGCCCGGCAGCAGGCCAGCAACACGCGACGGTCAAAAGAAGCGTTGTGCGCCAGCAGAAAGCGCGCGCCGCGGAGAAAAACGACCGCTTCAGGCCAGACTTCGGCGAAAACGGGCGCGTTCTTGAGCATGGGCCAGGTCAGGCCGTGGATTTCCGTAAACAGCACCCGCGCGGAGGGCGGTCGCAACAGGCTGTAAAAACAGTCGGCAACGCGACCGCCCTCAATACGCGCCAGGCCCACGGCGCAGGCGCTGTGGGGCGCATAGCCGGACGTTTCAAAATCTATGGCCACGCAACAGGACGCGGCCGAAATATCCGTGAGATTCACGCGGCGGCGCTTTCGGCGGCTTCAGCCAGGCGCGCGGCAATGTAATCGCGCATGGCCGCGTCATCCTCGTCCAGGTTGAAGCAGCAGGCGTCCTCGCCCATCAGCCCTTCCGGCACATAATCGCCCAGCTCGTCCGGATCCGTAATCATGTCGGCGTAAAAGCAGACGGAGAGCCAGCGGTTTTCCGGCTCATCGTCCACCACATCCACCAGCACGAAAAGTTCGCGTTTCCGTTGCGCCTCATGCCGGGCGCGCAGAGAATAGCTGACGCCCGGACGGGCCTTGAAATCCAGACGTACACCGGGCAGATTCGCAAGAAAATCCCTGTAGGCCGTAAAGGCCTGACGGGCGTTCAGGGGGTCGGTTCGCCAATTGTCCAGAAACTCCCGCACTTCCTGCGGGCACGCAGCGCTCATATCCGCTCCTTTATGTTGTTCCGCCCGCCGCTCACCGGCCCCACTGCCAGGGAGGCGTGCTCATATTCAGGCCCCACAGGCCCCGCCGGGCCACAACGGCCTGATGCTCCTGAATATACCAGCGGCGGCAGAACATGGCCTTGCACGTCGAACGATTCACCCAGGCCAGACCTTCCGCCACAAGCTGATAATTGACGGATGCTCCGCCCACCTGCACCAGCGCGCTCATGGTGAGCTGATCGTCCTCGCCGGCGCTGTCCATACTGTCCACGCTGTCCACACTTACCTTTGCGCCTTCCGGCATCACCCGAAGCAGAAAGTCCAGGGCCTCGCGCCCGAAAGGCTGGCTGCGGGAGGGGGCGCTAATGCCGTAAAGACGAAGAGTGACAGTGGATTCTCCACTGCCCGGGCGGCGGCTGACCAAAATGGTGTTGCCGTCTTCCACCCGCGCCACATAGGCGTCCCAGGCGTGCGCGCCGTTACAGAAACACAGAGAAGCAAGCAGAATCAGCAGGCAGGCTCCGCCCCAAGTGCTCATACGCCCTCCCAGGTCCGGCGCCGCCGGAAATGATGGCTCATCCCGACCGCCTCGTGAACCGATGACGTCGGACTACAGGGAAAAATAATGCCCGCGCCGCACAAGCTTTGTCAAGGCATGCGGCGCGGGCCGTGGGCGGCTGCGTTCCCGGGGCATGGGACGCGACCGGCATATGTTCCTATCCCCAGACGGCCCTGCCCACCTGGTAGGCAGTGACGGCCACCGCATAGGCAAGGGCTGTGTTGAACACTATGCTGAAAACCAGCCAGCCCCAGCTCCCCGCCTCCTGCCGAATGACCACCAGGGCCACAAAGCAGGGAGAATAGAGCAAGACAAAGAGCATCAGCGACAGGGCCGTGGCCTTGGACCAGGAGGCGTCTCCCTTGAGACGCTCGGCCAGGGGCGCGGCGTCTTCAGGGTCCTGCTCGCCCAGCGCATAGGCGGTGCCCATAGTGGCCACCACGGCTTCCTTGGCGGCTATGCCGGCCAGCAGGGCAATATCCGTGCGCCAGTCAAAGCCGGCGGGGCGGGTCACGGGTTCAACCAGCTTGCCCAGGCGTCCGGCCACGGAGTACGCCAGTTCTTCCTCGCCAAGCCGGTCACGCGCGCCGGCCAGCTCCTTTTCCAGCGCCTCGCGCTCCGCCGCGTCTTCAGGCAGCGCGCTGAGGCGCGTCTCTAGCTGCCTGATCTTCTGTTCAAACGGAGCGGCGCTTTCTTCAGGCAGGGAGGGGAAGGTCATGGCGGCCCAGATTACCACGGAGATGGCCAGAATCACGGTGCCGGCCTTTTTCACATACATCCAGGCGCGCTCCCAGCAATGCAGCAGTACGCTGAACAAGGTGGGCATGCGGTAGGGCGGCAGTTCCATGACAAAGGGCGTGGCGTCGCCCTTGACGATGGAGGAGCGCAGCAAGCGCGCCACCAGCAGGGCCGCCACCCAGCCGGCGATCATGATCAGAAACAGAACCGTGGCCGCGTTTTCCGGAAAAAAAGCCCCGGCCAGCAGCAGAAAGACCGGCAGCTTGGCCCCGCAGGTCATGTACGGCAGGGTCAGCAGGGTGGCCAGCTTTTCCTTGGGACTGCGCAGGGTGCGGGTGGCCATGGCGCCGGGAATGGCGCAACCGCCCGCAATGCCGCCGGAAACCACATAGGGCATTACGGAAGCGCCGTGCAGGCCGAAAAAACGGAAGATCCTGTCCATCATATAGGCCATGCGGGCCATATAGCCGCTGTCCTCCAAAAAGGAAATCAGGGCGAACATGATCATGATCAGGGGCACGAAGCTGATCACGCCCCCCACGCCGGCAATGACGCCATCCACAACCAGCGACCGAACAAGGCCTTCGGGCAGAATGTCGGTGCAGACATCGCCCAGCCAGGCAAAGACATCCTCCGCCCATCCCTGGGGGTATGCGCCCAGCGCAAAGGTAATCTGATAAACCAGATACAGTACGCCCAGCATGATCAGCGGCCCCAGAAAGGCATTGGTGAGGGCCTTGTCCAGCTTGTCGGAAAGCGCCAGCCTGTCCTTGCCCGGCTCCTGCCGGATGATGCCGTCGCGCAGGAGGCTGCGGATATAGCCGTAACGGTGGTCGGTGATGACGGATTCCATGCTGGCGTTGAGCGTGTCGCGCACATGGGCCGTTGTTTTTTTGCGCAGCTCCTCCAGTTCGGCGGCCAGAGAAGGATTGTCCGCCGCGGCTTCCGAACGAAGTTCCTCATCACCCTCCACCAGCTTCAGCGCCACCCAATACGGATGATAGCGCCGGGCCAGCATGCCCCCTTCGCTGATTCTTTTCTCCAGCGAGAGAATCAGAGCGTCCAGATCCGAACCATAAGAAAGCCGCAACGGCTCCCGTTTGCCTTCACGAGCCAGATTGACAGCCGTTTCCAGCGCTTCCTTCAGCCCCTCGCCCGTGCGGGCCACCATGGGCAGCACCGGAATGCCGAGCAAATGACCCAGCCGTTCCGTATCAATATGGATGCCCGCCGCTCTGGCCTCATCCATCATATTGCAGGCCAGCGCCACGGGCATGCCCATTTCCAGCATCTGCACGGTCAGCAGCAGATTGCGTTCCAGAGCGGAGGAATCGGCCACATTGATGACGGCCTGCACATTGTCGCCCGCGAGCTCGCGCCGGGCCACCAGCTCTTCCTGGGAATAGGCGGTCAGGCTGTAGGCGCCGGGCAGGTCCACCAGCGCCACAGGCTCGCCGTTGCAAACCAGATGTCCCTCTTTTCTCTCCACCGTGACGCCGGGATAGTTGCCCACATGCTGGCGGGCCCCGGTATAGCCGTTAAAAACCGTGGTCTTGCCGCAATTGGGATTGCCCGCCAGCGCAATGCGCACAGCCGCGCGCGATCCGTCGCGCAGTTCCCCCGCCTTCAGCCGTCTTGCCCCACTCATGCCCAAACCTCCTTTTCAACATGCCGGACGTCAGCTTTTTCCGCTGTCCGCACCCCGCCTTCCCCGTCCAGCCTGGACCCGCTTACTGTCGGAACAAAATAAAAATGAATTTCATTTCCTGATGGGATTAGCCAGTTACCCATGAAATGTCAAGTATTCATGATGCGCGCAGGCACTCCCGCAAAGACGACACCCCGCAGGAATGCACCATGCGGATGGGGATGTTGCGTGCGCGCGCCAACTGCACGGCCTTGCGTTTGGCCTCGTGCGAAATCTTGTTGGTGAAAACGATCACCGCATCCGGATTGCCGATCTTTTCCACAAAGTTACGCTCATTGCGGCTGATACATTTGAGACTGTGCCCGCCTTCCTTGGCTGCCGCCATGTATTCGGGCTTTAACCTGTCCATGCCGCCGATCAAGGTAACGCACATAGCTGTTCTCCTGGCTGTGGCCTTCCCGTTGCTCCCGTGACGGGAAGAACCGTTCCTGCTGTATTTGCCTCCGCGATTTTAAATGAAAACGACTTTCAAAGTCAATAAAAACTTCACAAGCTCCCGCCAGAATATCAGCCAGACATAACGACCTCGCCCTGCCGCCCCCTTTTTTTGACGCACTCTCCCGGGCGGATTCTTTAAGGACATCTTTGCGAACCTTTTTGGCGGCGGCGGTTCCTTAAGGCACTGCTGGCCGGGCTGAAGCCCGGCGCGCCGTCATGGCTGGCCGGGCGTGACCGTATGACAAAGATCTCTTTTTATCTCCAGCGGGCCAGAAAGGCTGCCGCGCTTTTACCGGCGTCCAGATGCCTGAGCAGGGCGCTGCCGAAAACCACGGCATCCGGCCTGGCGTCAGCAGGCAATTCCGCCAGTTGTGAAGGTTCGCTCAGGCCGAAGCCCAGGGCTAGCGGCAGGGAAAAGACCCCGCGCGCCCGCTTTATGGTTTCCGCCACCTGGGGAGCCTGGCTGGAGCGTTGACCCGTAATGCCCATGACCGAGACGACATATACATAACCCTGCCCCTCGGCGGCATAGAGCGCCATGCGCTCCTCAGCGGTATTGGGCCCCACCAGAGGAATCAGGGCAATGCCGTACTGGTTCAGGGCGACGCGCATGGGGCCGGACTCCTCATAGGGCAGATCCGGCACGATCAGCCCATGCACCCCGGCTTTTTCCGCGTCGCGGGCCAGTTCTTGCAGACCATACTGCAAAAAGGGATTGAAATAGCCCATCAGCACCACGCCGGCTTTGATCAGGCCCTTGCGCCGAGCCATTTCTTTCAGAAGATCGCGCAGATTGACGCCATCACTCAGGGCGCGGCGCGAAGCCTCTTCCACCACCGGGCCGTCAGCCACGGGGTCGGAAAAGGGCACGCCGATTTCAATAATGTCCGCGCCGTTCCCGTCCAGTTCCATGAGCGTGGGCCAGAAGCGCGCGCTGTCGGGAAAACCGGCTGTCAGAAAGGGAATCAGCGCCGGACGCCCGGCGGCCATTGCCTTGCGGATCTTTTCTTCAAGAAGCTGCATGATTATACCTCCTTTTCGGCAAGCGCCGCGCGAATGATGTCCATATCCTTGTCGCCCCGGCCGGAAAGATTGACCACCACATGGCTGCCGGGAGCGAATTCCCGCGGATGGTCCAGCACCCAGGCCAGCGCGTGCGAGGACTCCAGGGCGGGCAGAATGCCCTCGGCCCGGCAGAGCCGCATCAAGGCGGCCAGGGCGTTGGCGTCCCTGACCATACCATAGCGCACCCTGCCGCTCTTGTGCAGAAAAGCGTGTTCCGGCCCCACGCCGGGATAATCCAGACCGGCGGAAATGGAGTGCGAAGGCTCGATCTGACCATCATTGTTCTGCAAAAGCATGCTGTAATTGCCATGCAGCACGCCGGGCGCGCCCAGGTTCAGGGGCGCGGAATTGAAGCAGCCCGGCTCGCCGCTGCCCGCCGCCTCCACGCCGATAAGCCGCACCCGCGCATCTTCCAGAAAGGGATGAAACATGCCTATGGCGTTGGAACCGCCGCCCACGCAGGCCACCACGGCATCCGGCAGTCTGCCGGTTTTTTCCAGCATCCGGGCGCGGGTTTCCCTGCCGATGACGCTTTGCAGATTGCGCACCAGCGTGGGGAAGGGGTGCGGGCCGGCGGCTGTGCCGAAACAGTAATGGGTGGTCCGCTGACTGGCGATCCAGGCCCGCAAGGCCTCGTTAATGGCGTCCTTGAGGGTGCGCGAACCGCTTTGCACGGCATGCACCTCGGCTCCCAGCAGCTTCATCCGCCGGACATTGGCGGACTGACGCTCCACATCCTCGGCGCCCATGTAAATAACGCAGTCCATGCCCAGGCGCGCGGCGGCGGCTGCCGTGGCAACGCCGTGCTGTCCCGCGCCGGTTTCCGCCACCAGGGCGGTTTTCCCCATGTGTTTGGCCAGAAGGGCCTGGCCCAGCGTGTTATTGATCTTGTGCGCGCCGGTGTGCAGCAGGTCTTCACGCTTGAGCCAGAGGTTGAAGCCCAGTTCCTCCGAAAGCCGGGGACAATGGGTCAACGGTGTGGCCCGCCCGGCGTAGTTGCACAGCAGGTCGTCCAGTTCCGCCTGAAATGCGGGCGCAGGCATGATTTCGTTCATGGCCGCCTCCACTTCCAGCAGCGGCGGCATGAGCAGTTCGGGCACAAAGCAGCCCCCGAATTCACCAAAATAGCTGTTTTTCATCTTATTTCCCCATTGGCCTTGGTTGTGCCGCGGCTGTAACAGCCGCCGCCATTTTCTGCGAATTTTTCCGGCCCGGCGCGTCCTCAATGCCGGAATTGAAATCCAGACCGTCAGGCGCACACAGGGCCAGCGCCCGCCGTGCATTGTCCGCGTTCAGCCCCCCGGCCAGCAGCCAGGGGCGCGGCGCGCCGAGTCCGCCCAGTTCCCGCCACGCCAGCCGGCTGCCGCTGCCGCCGCCTGCAAGGCCCGCGTCCAGCAGATACCAGGCGCAGGATTCGGCATGCCTTTGCAGTTCGGCTTCCAACTGCGCCCGGCCCGTGCAGCGGGCCGGCCAGATAACCCTGATGACCCGTTCCGCGCCCACGGCCCGCGCGCAGGCCACGCTCTGTTCGCCGTGCAGTTGGGCAAAATCCAGACGCGCCTCGCGCATGACGCGCAGGATTTCATCAGCCCCCTGCTCCACAAAAACGCCTACCCGCCGCATGCAGCCGCTTTCCAGGCGCGCCGCCTGTTGCGCGGCAAGACTGCGCGGACTGCCGGGGTGGAAAATGAAGCCGCAGAAATGCGCGCCCAGACGCGCGGCCTCGTCCACATCTTCCTGGCGGGTCAGACCACAGATTTTAATCAGCATGGCTCTGTCCTTGCAGATATCCGCCGGCCAGCAGAGCCGCCAGAGCCGCTCCGGGCCGGGGCTGCTCCATAAGCGCCGTGCCCACCAGGGCCGCCCTGTAGCCTGCCGACGCGGCCCGAACCAGATGCTCCGGCTCGCTGACGCCGCTGGCCGCCACCCAGATTTCATCATTCTGCGGCGGATGGGCCTCGGCCAGGGTCAGGCAGGCCGCGCGGTCCACTGCCAGGGTCTGCAAGTCTCTGGCGTTAACCTGAATGATGCGCGCCCCGCTTTCGCGGGCCAGGCGCAGGTCAGCCGCGTTGAAAACCTCCACCACGGCGTGCATGCCGAAAGACTCGGCCTCCTCCCGCAGCCGCCGCAGAACGGCGGCATCAGGCGTGAGGCGCACAATCAGCAGCAGGGCCGCGGCAGGAGTGGCCGCCGTGGCGCGCACCTGCAGAGAATCAAAAATGAAATCCTTGCGCAGCAGCGGCAAAGGCCTTGCGGGAAAGAGGCCGGGAGCGGCGGCGCGGCGCAGAAAATCCAGGCTGCCGTGAAAAAAATTTTCCTCCGTGAGAATGGACAGGGCGGCTGCCCCGGCCGTCGCATACTGACGCGCCACCTCTTCCACAGCCAGATCTTCGCGAATGACGCCGCGCGACGGCGAGGCCCGCTTGTACTCCGCCACCACGGCCAGGGGCCCGCGCCGCGCAGACGCGCTCAGAGCCGCCGCGAAATCAGGACGGGGAAGCGCCAGAGGCGCGGGCAGGCTCCCCCGCTCCGCCGCCAGTCGCAGGGCCGCCACTTCGGCCTGTTTTGCCTGGTAAAAACGCTCAAGCCGCATGCAGCACCTTCCTGCCCAGACCGGCGCTGACAGCCTCACGGGCGCGGGCCATACAGAGGGCCATATCCATGTGTTCCTCCAGCAGATAGACGGCCAGGCCCACATTGAGCGCCACCATATCCAGCATGGCGCGCGCGCCGTTGCCTTCCAGCAGTTCCCTGAGCACGGCCACGGCCTCATCCTTGCTGCGCACGGTCAGATCCTCGGGCGCGCAGGGCCGGATGCCGAACTCGGCCGGGTTCAGGAACAGGGCTTTGGTCGTGCCGTTGTGCAGCAGCATGACTTCCGCCGGGCCTATGGGCGTCAGTTCATCATACCCGCCCGCGCCGCAAACCACAGCGGCCCGATAGAGTGGCGACTGCAAGAGGGTTTCCGCCACCAGGGGAACCAGCTCGGGCCGGGCCACGCCCATGAGCAGATGACTGGGCCGGGCCGGGTTGATCATGGGGCCCAGAATATTAAAGAGCGTGCGCACGCCCAGTTCCTTGCGCAATGGGCCGATATTCCGGAAGGCGGGATGGAAATGCGGCGCGAAAAGAAAGGCGAAATTGCGCCGTCGCACCATTTCGGCCACAGAGGCCGGATTTCTGTCCAGGGCTATGCCCAGGGCTTCCAGAGCGTCAGCGCTGCCGCATTTGGAGGACACGGCCCTGTTGCCGTGCTTGACCACCTTGTAGCCCATGCCGGCCAGCACCAGAGAAGCGGCTGTGGAGCAGTTGAACGAATTGCGACCGTCGCCGCCCGTGCCCACCACGTCAATGCTGACGCCTGAAATGCCGTCCACGCGCACGGCGCGGGCCAGGGCCGCGCGGGTGGCATGGGCCAGTTCCAGCGCGCTTTCGCCCTTCATGCGAAGACCCATGAGAAAGCCGCCCGCCTGGGCCGGGGTCATTCTGCCGTCCATGAGCGAGGCGAAACCGGCGGCGGCCATTTCCGCCGTAAGATCTTCCCCGCGGGCCAGCCGCTCCAGAATGGAGGTCAGGCTGGCGGCCTCGTTGTCCTTGTTCATGACGGCCTGCGGAAAATTGCCCAGCAGGCGCAGCCCCTCAGGCGTGAGCACGGATTCGGGATGAAACTGCACGCCCACCCAGGGCCGGTCATTGTAACGCAGGGCCATGACCTCCCCTTCAGGGGCGCGGGCTGTCACAGTAAAGCGGGCATTGGGCGCATCCTCATCGGCACGCGCCACCAGGGAATGGTAACGCCCCACCTTCATGGGATTGGGCAGCCCACTGAACAGGCCCGTGCCGTCATGCACGATTTCCGACTGCTTGCCGTGCATGATGCAGGGCCCCACTTCCACCCTTGCCCCGGCATGCAGCGCCAGAAGCTGATGGCCCAGGCAGACGCCCAGCACAGGAATGGCCGGATCAAGACGCTTCAGAAATTCCGTGCAAAGTCCGGCATGGGCCGGATGGCCGGGGCCGGGAGAAATGCAGACCATACGCAGCCTAGGATCTGTGGCCGCCTCCAGCACGGCGGGATCGTCGTTGTGCAGAACGCGCGGCGTGTGCCCCAGGGCGTAAAAAGCCTGTACCAGATTATAGGTGAAGGAATCGTAATTATCTATAAGCAGAAACATATTCTTCGTCCTCCGCCCGCAAGACCAGGCGCATGATGGCTGATTTGTTGCACACTTCCTTCCATTCCAGTTCCGGGTCGGAATCATGGACAATGCCGCCGCCGGCCTGCCAGAAGAGTTTGCCGTCGCGCACCCACATGCTGCGGATGGTGATGCCCGTATCCAGGTTGACGCCGCCCCGGTCCAGCCCCAGCCAGCCGATGCACCCGGCGTAAGGGCCGCGCGCGCGGCCTTCCAGCTCACGAATGATTTCCATGGCCCGCACCTTGGGCGCGCCGGAAACCGTGCCCGCCGGGAAGGCGGCGGCCAGCACGTCCAGGGCGTCCAGACCTTCAGCCAGGCGCGCCGTAACCCTGCTGGTCAGGTGCATGACGTGGGAATAGCGCTCCACCTCCATGTAGCGTTCCAGACTGACGCTGCCCGGCCGGGCCACGCGGCCCAGGTCGTTGCGGCCCAGATCCACCAGCATGACATGCTCGGCCCGCTCCTTGGGGTCGTCGCGCAGTTCGGCGGCCAGACGGGCATCCTCCAGCTCATCCCTGCCCCGCCGCCGCGTGCCCGCTATGGGCGAAAGCCGCAGGCGTCCTTCCTCACAACGGACCATGACCTCCGGCGAGGAACCGAACAGGGTCAGATCCGGGAAGCGCATGTAAAACATGTAGGGCGAAGCGTTGAAGCGGCGCATGCGCCGGTAAAGTTCAAAAGGATTGCCGGCAAAGGGCGTGGAAAAGCGTACAGAGGGCACTACCTGGATGGCCTCGCCCTGGCGCAGCATTTCCTTGATTTGTTCCACATGGGCCTTGTAGCCGGCCTCGCCGGGTTCAGCGACAACAGCTTCCGGGTCTGCGGCTGCTGTGCTGTTCCCCCTGGCGGCGGGAGCCGCCGCGGCATGAACGGCGCGCAAGGAACGGCTCTCGCCCAGGCTGATCTGGCAGAGACGGTTGTAAAGATGGTCGAAAACCAGCACTGTGCCGGGCAGAACGAGCCGGCAGTCCGCCTCGTCAGGCGGCATGACCGCGGCCAGTCTGGCGTTGAACAGACCGGCCATGCCGAAGCCCAGATAACCGTACAGGGCGCGGGTGATGGGCGGCAGGTCGGGGATGTTTTCCGGGGGCGCGATCTCCAGACGCGCCATGAGCTCGCGCAGCCCTTCCACAAAGGGGCGTCCTTCCAGCCCGGCCAGAGGCGTGAAGCGCTTGTCTTCCACGCGCAGGGCCAGCTTGCCGTCACGGCAGGAGATGAGCAGGGCCATGTCGCAGGCCAGAATGCTGTAGCGGCCCCAGCGCCCGTCCACCTCGGCGCTTTCGAGCAGAATGCCGTTGCCCGCGCCCACCATGCCCATAAACAGGCTGATGGGCGTGTCCATGTCCGCCGGGAGCCAGCGGGCGGACTGCCGCACTGTCAGCGGCGCTGGTACAGTAGCAGTGTTTTTCATCTTCGTTTTCCTCGTATGCAATGGAAACAAAAAAGCGCTGTCTCACGGGGAGACAGCGCCAACAATAGCTGACCGGAACGAACGGAATTCTATGCCCGCACGTCTCCCCCCCGCATGTTGATGCGCCACCACCAGCCATTGAAGCTGTCAGCAAGGAAGGTGGTCAGGAAAACGTGCATTGCAAATCCTTATTCAGTGAATTTGGTTGAGTAGAAATTAACCAAGGCGCAAAACCCTGTCAATTATTTTCCAAAGAGAATCTCCTGATAGTTGGGCAAAGCCCACAAATCGTCGGCCACGCGGGTTTCCAGCAGGTCGGCATAGTGGCGCATTTCCACCATCAGGGGCAGCACCTCTTCGCAGTAGCGCCGGGCGGCGTCCAGACCTTCGCCCAGTTGGCCCACGTCGGCCAGCACGTCTTCCAGACGGGCTGTGGCTGTTTGCAGGCCACGCAGATGCGCCGTCACTTCGTCCAGGGTCATGGTTTTGTAATCCCTGCCAATGGCCTGCATATGAGCGGCGGTTCCGGCCAGTTCGCCCTGGTAGCGCATACCCGCCGGAAAAATGATGGTACGGGCCATGCGGATGGCCAGATTGGCCTCGGTGCGCACGGTCTTGCAGTACTGTTCCAGATAAATGTCCTGTCGGGCCTTGAGCTCGGCCCGCTTGAGGATGCCCTGGCTTTCGTACAGCGCGATGACTTCGGGCCGGGTGAGTTCCGGCAGGGCTTCAGGCGTATTGCGCAGATCCGGCAGGCCGCGCCGTCTGGCCTCGTTGTGCCAGACCTCCGAATAGCCGTCGCCGTTGAAGATCACGGCGCTGTGTTCCTCAATGACATGACTGATGAAGGATTCCACAGCGGCGTTAAAGGTTTTGCCCTCTCTTATTTCCCGTTCCAGCCAGTCGGCGGCGAAGCCCAGGGAATCGGCCATCATGGCGTTGAGCGCCGTGATGGAACCGGCGGCGGACTGGCTGGAGCCCACGGCGCGAAATTCAAAGCGGTTGCCGGTAAAGGCCACGGGGCTGGTACGGTTGCGGTCGCCGGGGTCCGTGGGCAGGGGCGGCAGGGTATCCACCCCCACATTCAGGGCGCGACCGCTTTTGCCGCTGGCCGCATCCTCGGCGCGCCCGGCCCGGAAGGCTTCAAAAACCTCGGTAAGCTGGTCGCCCAGAAAAATGGACATGATGGCCGGCGGGGCCTCGTGCGCACCCAGCCGGTGGTCATTGCTGGCGCTGGCCACAGTAGCCCGCAGCAGGCCGCCGAACTTGTGTACCGCCCGAATCATGGCCGCGCAGAACACCAGAAATTTGGCATTGGCGTGCGGCGTTTCGCCAGGGTCAAACAGCGTGCCCAGCTCGGCGTTGCCAATGGAATAATTGACGTGCTTGCCCGAACCGTTGATGCCGCTGAAGGGCTTTTCATGCAGCAGGCACTTCAGGCCGTAGCGTTTGGCCACATTGCGCAGTGTGGACATGATGATATGATTGTGATCCACGGCCAGGTTGCTGGGCTCGTAGAGCGGCGCGATCTCGTACTGGCTGGGGGCCGCCTCATTGTGGCGGGTGCGCACGGGCACGCCCAGCTTGTACAGTTCGCGCTCCACTTCCATCATGCAGGAAAGCACGCGCTGCGGGATAACCCCGAAATACTGATCGCTGAACTCCTGGCCCTTGGCCGGGCGCGCCCCGAACAGCGAGCGCCCGGCAATCTGAAGATCAGGCCGGGCAAAATTGAAATTGTGGTCAATAAGAAAGTATTCCTGCTCCAGACCGGCATAAGAAATTACCGGCAGATCCGTATGGATATTGAACAGGGCCAGCACCCGTTGCGCCTCGCGGTTCAGGGCCTGGCCGGAGCGCAGCAGCGGCGTTTTCTTGTCCAGCGCCACGCCTGTCCATGACAGGAACATGGTGGGAATGCACAAAAAGGTGCCGTTGGGGTTTTCCATGATATAGGCCGGGCTGGTCACGTCCCAGGCCGTATAGCCGCGCGCCTCGAAGGTGGAGCGCAGCCCCCCGGAGGGGAAGGAGGACGCGTCAGGCTCGCCCCGGATCAGCATGGAGCCGGAAAATTCGGCAATGACGCCGCCCGCGCCGTCAGGCATCAGAAAACTGTCGTGCTTTTCGGCGGTCTGCCCGGTAAGGGGATAAAAGATATGGGTGAAATGGGTGGCCCCTTTTTCAATGGCCCAGTCCTTCATCACCGCGGCCACGGTATCGGCGATGGAGGGATCCATACGTTCGCCGAAGGCAATGGTCTTGTGCAGCGATTTATACACAGCCTTGGGCAGGCGCTCACGCATGATGCGGTCATTGAAAACATTGCAGCCGAAAATATCCGTGGGTCTGGTGTCCGCAAAATTGAGCGGAGCCACATGCGGCTTGTAGGTGGTGATGGCCTGGATGGCGCTGTGGCGGGCGGTATTACTGCTCATGCATGCTCCTTCAATCCGCGGGAGATGGTCCGGATTTTCGCGGCCCCGTGACAGGGAAAAAAGCTATTTTACTTCAAGAATTTCGATTTCAAAGGTCAGTTCCTTGCCGGCCAGCGGATGATTGGCGTCCAGCGTGATCTCGTCCGCGTCCACCTCGGTGATGGTCACATCCATCTGCCCCTGTTCGTTGGAGAGCTGCAAGGGCACGCCCACTTCCAGCGGAATATGCGAGGGAACCTGGGCGCGGGCCACAGTGAACACCAGTTCCGGATCAATATCGCCATACGCCTGATCCGGAGGAATGGTCACAGTGACGGTTTCCCCGGCTTCATGCCCTTCCACCGCCGATTCAAAGCCAGGGATCAGCATGCCCTTGCCCAGCGTGAACTCCAGAGGGTCACGCTCTCTGGAAGAATCGAAAACCGTGCCGTCAGCCAGTGTTCCGGTGTAGTGCGCGCGCACCGTGTCGCCTTTTTTAATGGGCATGAAAAACTCCGTTAACACCCGCGCGGCGGGCTTTTTGTTGAATTGCGCCGGCGGCTTTGCCGGCTCCGGCATCGGGCCGGAGGCCAGAAAAGCCTGCCGCATAAAGGAGAAACAAAACACGGCGCGGGCGCGATGTCAATGCGCCGTTGACGGGCGCGGCGCTTGCGCGGGCGCAACGCGCGGGGCGTGGCCGGCTTGACAGCAGCAGCTTTGCCAAGGATAATTAAAAACTGTCCCTGCAATTGAGGGGCACGAGCAATCCAGCCAGCGGGCCGCCGCCCGTCATCATGGCCCTCCCATGCGACCATCGGCTTTTACGCGGCAAAGGCCGCGACAATTCCATTCAGAGGTGCATATGCCCGATATCCGTTCCGCTTATACCGACAGCCTCAACTTTTACGGCAATCACAGCCCGCGTGAGCTGGCCGAAACCTACGGCACACCGCTTTATGTCTATAATGAAAATATCCTGCGCCAGCGCTGCCGCGATCTGATGACCCTTTCGAGTCAGCCCGGCTTCGGGGTCAACTACTCGGTGAAAGCCAACGCCAATCCCGCGCTCCTGAAGATTATCCGCGAGGAAGGTCTGGTGGTGGACGCCATGAGCCCCGGCGAACTGTTCATGGATGAGCTGGCCGGCTTTGCTCCGCATGAAATTCTGTACATTTCCAACAACAATTCCGACACGGAACTTCAAAATGCGCTGGCCCGCGGCCTGCTGGTCAGCGTGGATTCCCTCTCGCAACTGGACGCCCTGGGCCGCCTCAATCCCGGCGGCAAGGTCATGGTGCGCTTCAATCCCGGCATCGGGGCCGGGCACCACGCCAAGGTGGTCACGGCTGGCAAGGAAACCAAGTTCGGCGTCACGCCGGACAAAATGGAAGAGGTATTCGCCCTGCTGGCCAGGCACAAGCTGACTCTGGCCGGCATCAACCAGCATATCGGTTCCCTGTTCATGGAGCCTGACGGCTATCTCAACGCGGCCCAGGTACTGCTGGATCTGGCCGAAACCCTGCCCGCCGCCACGCTGGACAAGCTGGAAATCATCGACTTCGGCGGCGGCTTCGGCATTCCCTACCGCAAATACGAGGGGGAAGCCCGACTGGATATGAATGATCTGGGCAGCCGCCTGCACGCCATGATCAGCGCCTGGGCCGCGCAAAAGGCCTACAGGGGACGCTTCCTGGTGGAGCCGGGCCGCTATGTGGCCGCCGAATGCGGCGTGCTGCTGGGCCGGGTCCATGCCGTGAAGAACAACGGCGACAAACGCTATGTGGGCACAAATCTGGGCTTCAACGTGCTGGTACGCCCGGCCATGTATGATTCCTTCCACGATGTGGAAATCTACCGGGGCCAGGGCGGCGCGGCGGAAGAGGAACCCATGCTTCAGACCATTGTGGGCAATATCTGCGAAAGCGGCGACATTCTTGCCAAAAACCGTCTGCTGCCGAGGATGCGCGAAGGGGATGTGCTGGCCATGCTTGACGCCGGAGCCTACGGCTTTACCATGTCCTCCAATTACAATCAGCGCCGCCGCCCCGCCGAAGTGCTCATCCAGAGCAACGGCGCAGCCCGCCTGATCCGCCGCCGTGAAACCCTGGAAGATCTGGCCCGCTGCCTTGACGACCTGCTGTAGCGCGAAATGCGCGGCAATACGGCGTATGGGCGGTCTGTATGCCCACACCTGATCTGAGCGCTTCCCCGCGCGCGGTCTGGGGGCTGATCTGGCCCCAGATGCTCATGATGTACCTTGTGTTTTTCATGGGCTTCATCACGGTCTGGGTCGCGGGGCAGATCAGCGCTGAAGTGCAGGCCGCCCTGGGCATGGTGACCCAGTGCGCCATTTTTCTGATGGTTGTGATCATGGCCGTGTCCAGCGGGGCCACGGCCGCGATCAGCCAGTCGCTGGGCGCGCTCAGGATGCGCCGCGCCCGGCGCTACGTTGGCGCCGCCGTGCTGGGCAGCCTGGGCCTGGGACTGCTGGTGGCCGTTGGCGGCTGGTTTTTCGGCGACGGCATTTTGCGTCTGCTCATGATTCCGGAAAGCATTTTGCCCATGACCCGCGAACTCTGGCAGGTCACTATGCTGGCCCTGCCGGCCCAGTACATTTATTCCGCCACCGGGGTCATGTTTCGCGCCACGCGTCAGGTGCTGCCGCCGCTCTGGGTGGCCGCTCTGGTCTGTGGAGCCAACCTGCTGGCCTGTCTGGGCTTCGGCCTGGGCTGGTTTGGTCTGCCCGCCTTCGGCTACATGGGGCTGATCTGGGCCAATCTGGGCGCGCAATGCCTGGGGGCTGTATGCAACTGCCTGCTGCTGGCCCATTCCGGCTATCTGCAACGCCGTTCGCTGCCCAGCCCGCGCTGGCTCAAAGCCGGCCTGCCCTATCTGCTGAAGGTGGCCCTGCCGGCGGGCGCGGCCCAGATCGTCTGGCAGTCCGGCTATCTTACCCTGTTCGTGCTGGTGGCCTCGCTGCCCCTGGACAGCGTCAACGCCCTGGCCGGGCTCACCGCCGGACTCAGGGTGGAAGCCCTGCTCTTCCTGCCGGGCATGGCCTTCAACATGACCGTGGCCGTGCTGGTGGGCAACTGCCTCGGCGCGGGCAGACCACAGGAAGCCAAACGCGTGGCTCTGAACCTGGTGGGGCTGGCCGCCCTGACCATAAGCCTGGTGGCGGCGCTGCTCTGGCCGTTCCGCCAGGAACTGGCGGAGCTGCTCTCCCAGGAGCCGGGCACACAGGCCCAGATTGTCAGCTACCTGACCTATAATCTGCTTTCCACGCCCTTTTCCATCGCCAGTACGGTCATGGGCGGCATCATGGTGGGAGCCGGGGCCACCCAGTACAACCTGATGGTCTACGGCGGCACCTTCTGGCTGGTGCGCCTGCCTCTGGGCTGGCTGCTCGGGCATATCCTCTGGGGCACGGCCTCGGGCGTGTTCGCGGCCATGCTCTTCTCACAATGTCTGCAAACCTGCATCATGCTCCATGTGGTGCTCCGCCGCGACTGGGCGCGTTTCGCCATGAGGCGCCGGGGGCGGCGTCACGCGGAGCGCAAGCCTGCCTGACGGGCCGTCTGAGCCGCGCTTGCAGCCACTGTCCCGAAAAGGAGAAAACGCCTTATGAACAAAAACTTTACGCCGGTGAGCCTGGACGGCAGCCGTGATTTTTACGACCTCTGGCAGCGCACGCCGCGCCGCTCCCTGGATTATACCCTGCCCAATCTCTGGGGCTGGCAGGAATATTACGGTCTGGAGTGGCGCTTTGACGGCAGCCTCTGCTGGATTCGCCAGACCCTCCCCCGTCCGGTTTGCTGGGCGCCGGTGGGCGACTGGAACGCCGTGGATTGGAGCCATGCGCTGTGGGATTCCTGCACTGAAGCCGCGCACGACTTTATCCGCGTGCCCGAAGAACTGCTGCATATCTGGCAACAGGCTCTGCCCGGTCGGGTAGACGCCGGGGAAGACCGCGGCCAGTGGGAATACCTCTACGCCCGGGAGGATCTGGCCAGGCTGCCCGGCAATCGCTTCCACAAAAAGAAGAATCATTGCAACAGCTATGTCAAAGCGTACGGCGAACCGGACTACCGTTCTCTGGATGACGCCATGGTGGAAGACGTGCTGGCCGTGCAGGACGACTGGTGCCAATGGCATGAATGCGAGAATTCCCCGTCGTTACGGGCGGAAAACGAGGCTATCAACCGGGTGCTTTCGCACTGGGACAGGTTCAGCGGTCTTGACGGCGGTTCACTCTATGTGGACGGGCAGATGGTGGCCTTCAGCGTCGGGGAAAAGCTGGACGAACTGAGCCTGGGCGTGCATTACGAGAAAGGCCTGAACGGTTTTCGCGGCGTGTATCAGACCATCAACCGCGAATTCGCGCAACATGCCGGCGCGGGCTTCACATACATCAACCGTGCGCAGGATCTGGACGAGGAAGGCCTGCGCCAGGCCAAAATGACCTATTTGCCCACGGACTTTCTGCGCAAATACAAAGTGCGCGTGCGCAAGGCCTGACAGGGCCGGGCCCGCGCCGCCGCATTCGCTGTGCGTCAAAGCCCCGCGTCGGATGGCGCGGGGCTTTGGACTTCTGGCGTCCAACGGGATTTCCCCCCTGGAGAACAGGATACGCCGCGCCTGCCCCTTGCCTTGAGCCCCGCTTCGCCATTTGCTATACAGGGAACTCAGCCACTTTTTCAGGAGCTCCCATGTCCGACTTTGTTCATCTGCATTGCCATACCGAATACAGCCTGCTGGACGGCGCCATCCGCATCAAGGATCTCTGCGCCCGCGCCAAGGATTACGGCATGCCCGCCTGCGCCGTCACCGACCACGGCAATATGTTCGGCGCGGCGTATTTCTACACGGCCTGCAAGGATTTCGGCGTCAAGCCCATTTTCGGCTGCGAGGTCTACGTCTGCCATGATCATACGGACAAAACCTCGGAACTGGCGCGCCGCCGCCACCACCTGATTCTGCTGGCCCGAAACGAGCTGGGCTATCACAATCTGGTCAAGCTGGTCAGCCACGGTTTTCTGGACGGCTTTTACTACAAGCCGCGCGTGGACAAGGATATGCTGCGCCGCTACGCCGAGGGTCTGACCTGCCTTTCGGCCTGCATCGCCGGCGAAATTCCCCGCGCCATCCTGGCCAGGGATATGGACAAGGCCCTGAGTCTGACCCGGGAATACGCTGCCATCTATCCCGGCAATTTTTATCTGGAGTTGCAATCCAACGGCCTGGCCGAACAGGACATGGTCAACAACGCCCTGCTGGAGATTGCCGAAACCGCCGGCCTGCCTCTGGTGGCCACCAACGACTGCCACTACCTCAACGCCGACGACGCCGACGCCCATGAGGTGCTGCTCTGCATCCAGACCCAGACCACAATGGATGATCCCAAGCGCATGCGCTTCGGAACGCACGAACTCTACTACAAATCCATCGAAGAGATGGAAAAAGCCTTTGCCCATGTGCCCGAAGCCCTGGCCAACACCATGCGCATTGCTGAATCCTGCAATGTGGAGCTGGATTTCGGCCACCATTACTTCCCGGTCTACCAGTTGCCAGAAGGGGCCAGCATGGAGTCCGAATTCCGCCGCCTGGCCGAAGAGGGCCTGGAAAAACGACTGGAAAAACACCCGGACCGCGAAAGCATCGACCCGCAGCGCTACCGCGAACGCCTCCAATACGAGCTCAATGTTATTCTGGAAATGGGCTTTCCCGGTTATTTCCTCATTGTGCAGGAATTTATCAACTGGGCCAAGGATCACAACATCCCGGTAGGGCCGGGGCGCGGTTCGGCGGCCGGTTCTCTGACGGCCTGGGCCTTGCGCATCACCAACCTGGACCCCCTGCCCTACAATCTGCTCTTTGAACGCTTTCTGAACAACGAGCGCGTATCCCTGCCCGATATTGACGTGGACTTCTGCGAACGCCGCCGCAGCGACGTGATCCGCCATATGGTAGATACCTATGGCGAAGGTTCGGTGGCCCAGATCACTACATTCGGAACCATGAAGGCCAAGGGCGTGGTGCGCGACGTGGGTCGGGCGCTGGGCATGACCTTTGCGGAAACGGACCGCATCGCCAAGCTGGTGCCCGACGACCTGAAAATGACCATCAAGAAGGCTCTGGATCAGGAACCGGACCTGAAAAAACTCTATGAGGAAGATCCCCAGGTCAAACATCTGCTGGATACCGCCCGCCGTCTGGAAGGCCTGGCCCGCCACGCCTCCACCCACGCCGCCGGACTGGTGGTTTCAGACAAGCCCATGGAGGAGTATCTGCCCCTCTATCTGGGCAAACGCGGCGAACTTGTGACCCAGTTCGACGGTCCCATGACCGAAAAGGCCGGGCTGGTCAAATTCGACTTTCTGGGCCTCAAGACCATGACCCTGATCCAGGATACGCTGGACAACATCAGCCTTCAGGGGCAGACCCCGCCGGATCTGGACAACCTGCCGCTTACCGACGCCGAGACCTATGATCTTTACGCCCGCGGCGACACGGACGGCGTCTTTCAGGTGGAAAGTTCGGGCATGCGCCAGTATCTGCGCATGCTCAGGCCCACCTGCTTTGAGGACGTCATCGCCATGCTGGCCCTCTACCGGCCCGGCCCGCTGGGTTCGGGCATGGTGGACGAATTCATCAAGCGCAAGCACGGCCAGGTGCCGGTGGTCTATCCGCATGATTCGCTGGCCGACTGCCTGCGCGACACCTACGGGGTCATCGTCTATCAGGAACAGGTCATGCAGATCGCCCAGATCATCGCCAGCTACACGCTGGGCGGGGCCGACCTGCTGCGCCGGGCCATGGGCAAGAAAAAGGCCGAGGCCATGGCCAAGGAACGCGTGACCTTTGTGGCCGGGGCGGAAAAGAACGGCATTGCCAAAGAAAAGGCCAACGAAATCTTTGACCTGATGGAAAAATTCGCCGAATACGGTTTCAACAAGTCCCACTCGGCGGCCTATGCCCTGATTTCTTATTACACGGCCTACCTCAAGGTGCATTACAAGGTGGAGTTCATGGCCGCCCTGCTCACCTCGGAAATGGGCAATCAGGACAAACTGCTCAAATACGTCTCCTGCTGCAAAGATATGGACATCGACGTGGTTCAGCCCTCGGTGAACCAGAGCCAGCGCGAGTTCACGGCCCACGGCGGTCGGGTGGTTTTCGGCCTGGGCGGCATCAAGAACGTGGGCGACGAAGCCATCCGCGAGCTGGTGGAGGCCCGCAAGAACGGCGGCGACTATCTTTCCCTGCTGGATCTCTGCTGCCGGGTGAACCTGCGCAAAGTCACCAAGCGCGTGCTTGAATCACTGATCAAGGGCGGGGCCTGCGACTGCTTCGGCGTTTCCAGGGCGGGCATGCTGGCCGCAGTGGAAATCGTGGTGGCCCGCGCCCAGAAAAAAGCCAAGGATAAAAGCTCCAACCAGGTTTCCCTGCTGGCTATGGCCCCGGTGGCGGAAGCCCCGCCCCAGCCGGGCGTGGGTCTGGACTGTCCCGAAGCCACGCTGCCCGAAATGGAGGACGACCTGAAACTGAAGGCCGAAAAGGAAGCCCTGGGCTTCTTTCTCACCAGCCACCCCCTCCAGCCTTACAGCCGCGAGATACGCCGCCTGCGACTGACCACCCTGGAGGACGCGCGCGAGCTTTTCCCCGGCGCGGAACTCACCTGCGCGGTGCTGGTAACCAGCGTCAAGGAAGTGCTCACCAAGTCCAAGGGCGAGCGCATGGCCTTTGTGGGCGTGGAGGATCTCACCGGCCACGCGGAAGTGACCTTTTTCCCGCGCGCCTATGCCGAAGCCCGCGAACTGATCAGGGCCGAACAGCCCCTCTGCCTCACAGCCCGCCTGGACAGCCAGAACGACGAGGCCCACGACGCGGATGAAGAAAATGAAGACGCTCCGCGCGAACTCAAGATGCTGGGACAGAGCGTGCGCCCCCTGGCCGAAGCCTGCGGCCAGAGCGATACCCCGGTCTGTGTGCATATTCCCGCGCACCGCCTGGGCCGCCAGGACATGCTGGCCCTGAAAAACATTCTGGAGGCGCATGCCGGCCCTGTGGAAGCTGAGGCCCTGATCTGCCTGGACGGCTGCCGCTGCCATCTGCGCCTGGACAACACGCTCAAGGTGCGGCCGGGGCCGGAGCTGGACAAGGCGCTGGCCGCCTGGGCCTCGTAACGTAGCGAAGCGCCGCCGGGAAGGGCGGCCCCTGCGCCGGAAGAAGGCCATTCGGTCGGGACCACAAGGCAGGGACAAGGGCGGGAGTGACGTCAATCTATGGGAATAATGCGGCTTTTCACTTTCAGCCCTGGGGATCTACAACACAGTTATTTCAATATGTTATGTAACATCCCGCCAATATCCTGTTTTACTGGCCTCCAGGCCTAGACAGTTGCAAGCAACTCTGCTATGCTGTTTTGTCTTGCGGCTGGGAGTAGCCCTGAACCGCATCATTTTGTTCAAGCATCCGGCCCTGTCGGAAAAGGAGAATATCATGGCTGTTCAGCAGAATAAAAAATCCCGTTCCCGCAAGGGCATGCGCCGTTCCCATGACCGCGTGGCCACCCCCACCGTCATCTACTGTTCCTGCGGCGAGCCCACCGTGCCCCACAGCGTCTGCCCCAACTGCGGCGCCTACAAGGGCCGCCAGGTGGTCGCCAAAAACGAAGCCGAATAATGAGCAAACGCCCCATCATCGCCGTGGACGCCATGGGTGGGGACTTCGGCCCCTCCGTGGTGGTGCCGGGCGCTGTTGAAGCTGCCCGGCTCCATGATCTGCACGTTCTGCTTGTGGGCGACACCCCCAAGCTTGAGGCCGAACTGGGCAAGATTGACCTCGCCAACGCGCATTTCGACATCGTTCAGGCCGACGATGTGGTGCACATGAACGAAAAGCCTTCGGACATCCTGCGCCGCAAGAAAAACGCCTCCATTCAGGTGGCCTGCCGTCTGGTCAAGGAGGGCGCCGCCGACAGCGTGGTCAGCGCCGGGCATTCAGGGGCAACGGTGGCTTGCGGCATGTTCATCATGGGGCGGCTTCCCGGTGTGGAACGCCCGGCCCTGGCCGCTCTGCTGCCTACGGAAAAAAATCCCGTGGTGGTGCTGGACGCCGGGGCCAATGTGGATTGCCGACCCTATCATCTTTTCCAGTTCGGGCTCATGGGCGACGCCTTCGCCCGCGACCTGCTCAACTACGCCGCCCCGCGCGTGAGCCTGCTGAGCATTGGCGAGGAAGAAGGCAAGGGCAATTCACAGGTCAAAGAAGCCTATGAGCTGCTGAAGATGGCCCAGAATCTCAATTTCATCGGCAATGCCGAGGGCCGCGACATCTTTGCCGGCAACATTGATGTGGTCGTCTGCGACGGTTTCGTAGGCAATGTGGTGGTCAAGATGAGTGAAGGGCTGGCCGCATCCCTGGTCCGCATGCTCAAGCGCGTCTTTACCTCCGGTCTGCTTCCCGCCCTGGGCGGCATGCTGGCCAAGGGCGCATTCAAGCATTTTGCCCGAACCATCGACTATGCCGAATACGGCGGCGCGCCGCTGCTCGGCCTCCAGGGTTTGGCCATCGTCTGCCACGGTCGTTCCAATGCCCGCGCCATGAGCAATGCCGTCAAGATGAGCGGCGCCTTTGTGCGCAAGGGCACCAATGACCGCCTTGCCGAAACCATTCTGGCCAACGAAGAGCTGACCCGTTTCTCCCGCGCCATTTAAACTGACACGGACCCGCCATGACCGCACTCTGCCATCTGCACGCGCTGAGCGCCCACGCGCCGGACACGGTGCTGACCAATGACCATCTGAGCAAACTGGTAGACACCAACGATGAATGGATCGTCACGCGTACCGGCATCAAACAGCGCCACAAGCTGGCGGATACGGACAATGCTTCCGATCTCGGCCTGGCCGCCGCCAGACGCGCCCTGGACAAAGCGGGCGTGGCGGTGGACGAGCTGACCCACATCATCGCGGCCACCTGCACGCCGGATATGCTTTCGCCTTCCGTGGCGTGCATTCTGGCCGGAAAGCTGGGCGCGGGGCCGGTCATGGCTTTTGATTTCAGCGCAGCCTGTTCCGGCTTTCTGTATGGCCTTTCCATCTGCCAGGGCATGCTGGCACAATCGCCCAACGCGCGCATTCTCTTTGTCTGCACCGAAGCCCTGAGCCGCCGCGTCAACTGGAGCGACCGCTCCACCTGCGTGCTGTTCGGCGACGCGGCCACGGCCTGCGTGCTCAGCGCCTCGGCGCACAAGGCCCTGGCCGGGGTGGAAGACGTCATCTGCCGCAGCGACGGCGCTCAGAGCGACCTGATCACCGTGGGCGGCGGCACGGCCTGCCAGTATGGTCTGGGCCAGCCCGTGGACGAACATTTTTTCATCACCATGCAGGGGCGCGACACCTACAAGCATGCCGTGCGCCAGATGGTGCGGGTCTGCGAGGAAATTCTTGAACGCAACCGACTTTCCATCGGCGACGTGAATCTTTTTGTGCCGCATCAGGCCAATATGCGCATTATCGAAGCGGTGGGCGGCCGCCTGAATGTCGACGGCGACCGGGTATTCACCAATGTGGACAGATACGGCAACACCTCGTCGGCATCCATCCCCCTGGCGCTCGCCGAAGCCCGCGCCGCCGGACGGATCAAAGCCGGCGACCGCGTGCTGATGACGGCTTTCGGCGCGGGCCTGACCTGGGGCGCGGCTCTGCTGCGTTTCTGACCGCCGGGCGTATGCGCGCATTGAAATTCCCCCTTGTCTGAGCTATTATACAGCCCTCCACGTTTTCACAGCAAAGGCAGAATCAGCATGAGCACACCCCAGTCCACGCCTTGCGCCGCCCTTCCCACAGCCTTGGTAACAGGCGGTTCGCGCGGCATCGGCCGGGCTATCGCCCAGACTCTTGCCCGCGACGGTTTTCAGGTTTTTCTCACCTATGTGAGCCGCCCCGAAGAAGCGGAACAGACCGTGGCCGAAATTGTCGCGGCAGGCGGCCAGGCTCGCGCCTTTGCGCTCAATGTGGGCGACAGCGCGGCCGTGGCGGATTTCTTTGCCGCAGAAATCAAAGACAAGGTTGATCTGGCCGTGCTGGTCAACAACGCCGGCATCACCAAAGACGGCTTTCTGGTGCGCATGAAAGATGAGGACTTTGACAAGGTCCTGGCCGTCAATCTGCGCGGGGCCTTTGTCTGCACACGCGAAGCGGCCAGGATCATGAGCCGCAACCGCAAAGGGCGGATCATCAATATTTCCTCTGTGGTGGGCCAGATGGGCAATGCCGGGCAGATCAACTACGCTTCGGCCAAGGCCGGCCTGCTGGGCCTCACCAAATCCTGCGCCAAGGAACTGGCCGCCCGCCAGATCACGGTCAATGCCGTGGCGCCGGGCTTTATCGAAACGGATATGACGGCGAACCTGAACGACGCCGTGCGCGCCAGTTATGTGGAGTCCATTCCTCTGAAGCGCATGGGCGAGGCTCACGATGTGGCCGAGGCCGTGGCTTTTCTGGCTTCGGACAGGGCCGCCTACATTACAGGACAGGTGCTGGCCGTCAACGGCGGCATGTACTGCTGAGAAGCTCTCTCCCTTGCGGCAACGCGCCCGGCCGCCCTTCGCGTCACCGGGGCATGTGATAAGAGTCAATAATTACCTGGAGGATACCATGTCTGATGTCGCGGAAAAAGTTACCAAGATCATTGTGGACCAGCTGGGCGTGAACGCCGATGAAGTGAAACCCGAAGCCTCCTTTGTGGAAGACCTCGGCGCCGATTCCCTGGACCTGACCGAACTGATCATGGCCATGGAAGAAGAATTCGACATTGAAATCGCCGATGACGATGCCCAGAAAATTCTCAAGGTTCAGGACGCCATTGCCTATATTGAAAACAAAAAATAGTCACGGCCCGGTCGAGGTTCCTTTGTCGTAAAGAACCGCAGCCGGAACGGGCAATGTCTCCGTATGCGTCGGCGCGCCTGGCGTTCAGGCCAGCAAAGGAAGATTGCCCGGTCGGTAGTTATCCGTCGAGCGGGGGGATCAGGCCCCCCGCCCAAAAGGAGTGCGCATGACCCGTCCCCGCGTAGTGATCACCGGCGTAGCCGGCGTTACCCCCCTCGCCAACGACATTGAAACAACCTGGAAGCGCCTGCTTGCCGGCGAGTCGGGCATCGCGCCCATCACCCTGTTCGACGCTTCGAACTATGATGCACGCATCGCCGGTGAAGTAAAGAACTTCGTGCCCGAGGACTACATGCCTCCCAAACAGGTGCGGCGCATGGACCGCTTCACCCAGTTCGCCGTGGCTTCGGCCAGGATGCTGCTGGAGGACGCCGGCCTTGAAATTACCGAGGCCAACGCCTATGATGTGGCCGTGATTCTCGGCATCGGCCTCGGAGGCCTCCATACCCTGGAGACCTATCATACCAAGCTGCTGGAAGCCGGACCCAACAAAATTTCGCCCTTCATGATCCCCATGCTCATTTCCAACATGGGGCCGGGGCAGATCTCCATCTTCACCGGCGCCAAGGGACCGAACATCGTCACCACCACTGCCTGCGCCTCGGCCATACACGCGCTGGGCACGGCCTTCAGCGAAATTCTGCTGGGCCGGGCCGCCGCCGTCATTTCCGGCGGCGTGGAAGCCACGGTGACGCCTCTGGGCGTGGCCGGCTTCACGGCCCTGAAGGCCCTTTCCAGCCACTACAATGATGACCCCACGCGCGCTTCCCGCCCCTTTGACGCCAGGCGCGACGGATTTGTCATCGGCGAGGGCGCCGGCCTGCTGCTGCTGGAAAGCCTGGAATCCGCCAGGGCGCGCGGCGCGAAAATTTATGCCGAAGTGGCCGGTTATGGCGCTTCCGGCGACGCATATCACATGACGGCCCCCTGCGACACCGGCGAAGGCATGGCCCGCGCCATGCGCAACGCCCTGCGCGAGGCGGGCATCGCGCCTGAAGCCGTGGAACACATCAACGCCCACGCCACTTCCACCCAGCTCAATGACAGCACGGAAACCAAGGCCATCAAGCTGGTATTCGGCGAGCATGCAAAAAAAATCAAAATCTCCGCCACCAAGTCCATGACCGGCCACCTTCTGGGCGCGGCAGGCGGCATTGAGTCGGTATTCACGGCTCTGGCCCTGCATCACGAAATGCTGCCCGGCACCATCAATCTGGAAAATCCCGACCCGCAATGTGATCTGGACTACCTGGCCGACGGCTCCCGGCATATGGCCTGTGAATATGCCATGTGCAATTCCTTCGGCTTCGGCGGCACCAACGCCAGCCTGATCTTGAAAAAATGGATTGAATAAGCGCGGCGGGCGCTCTCCGCTCACATCCGACGCAATTGCTGCCCGCCGCTGTAGCGGGCAGTGTTCTTTAAGCAAAAAGGACAGGTCTTCATGGAAGAAATTCTGCTTCAGGACCCGGAACTGGCCCGGGCCATTATTCTGGAATCGGATCGGCAGGTGAGCAAGCTTGAGCTGATTGCTTCGGAAAACTTTGTTTCGCCCGCCGTGCGTGAAGCCCAGGGCAGCGTGCTGACCCACAAGTACGCCGAAGGCTATCCCGGCAAACGCTACTACGGCGGATGCGAATATGTGGATATAGCTGAAACGCTGGCCCAGGACCGGGCAAGGCAGCTTTTTCACTGCGACTATGTCAACGTGCAGCCCCATTCCGGTTCCCAGGCCAATATGGCCGCCTATTTTGCCTGTCTCAAGCCCGGCGACGTGATTTTGGGCATGAATCTCTCCCACGGCGGGCACCTGACCCACGGCAGCCCGGTCAATTTTTCGGGCCGCCTGTTCAACATCGTTTCTTACGGCGTGCAAAAGGAAAGCGGTCGCATTGATTATGACGAGGTGGCCGCCCTGGCGCGTGAGCACAGGCCCGCCGTCATCATGGTCGGCGCCAGCGCCTACCCGCGCCGCATCGACTTTGCCCGCTTCCGGGCCATAGCCGACGAGGTGGGGGCCAAGCTGCTGGCGGACATGGCCCACATAGCAGGTCTGGTGGCCGTGGGCCTGCACGAAAGCCCCATCCCCCACGCCCATATCACCACCACCACCACGCACAAGACCCTGCGCGGACCGCGCGGCGGCATGATTCTTTCCAGCGAAGACAATGCCAAGAGCCTGAACAGCCAGATTTTTCCCGGCATTCAGGGCGGCCCGCTGATGCATGTCATCGCGGCCAAGGCCGTGGCCTTTGGCGAAGCCCTGCGCCCGGCCTTCGCGGCCTATCAGCGGCGTGTGCTGGACAATGCCGCCACCCTGGCACACTGCCTGATGGACGCCGGTTTTGATCTGGTTTCCGGCGGCACGGACAATCACCTCATGCTGGTGGACCTGACCAGCAAGGACATCACGGGCAAGGACGCCGAACAGGCTCTGGATCAGGCCGGCATTACGGTCAACAAGAACACTGTGCCCTTTGAAAGCCGTTCGCCCTTCGTGACCTCTGGCATCCGTCTGGGCACGGCGGCCCTGACCACGCGCGGCCTGCGGGAAGAAGACATGCGGACCGTGGGCGGCTTTATCGTTGAAGCTCTTGAAAAACACGAATACCAGTCCGAACTGGCCCGCATTCGCAAGAATGTGGAAGACTTTGCCCGTCAGTTCCCGCTGTTCGCCTGGTAAGCCTCCCCAATTTTTGCGAGCGGCAGGCGCAGTTTTGCCGATGAAACAGGCCGTTTGCGCGGCCTGTTTCATTTTCTGCGCCGCGCCGGCGCGACTTGGCTTTTGGGTCGGCTCTGTGTAAACTGTTTCAAATTTACTTGCGAGCGCCCTATGCAACGACTGCCCTGGCCCGATTATTTCATGAATATCACCTATCTGGTGAGCGAGCGTTCCACCTGTACCCGCCGCCGGGTAGGCGCCGTGGCCGTCAAGGACAAACGCATTCTGGCCACGGGCTATAACGGCGCGCCCGCCGGCGTGCCCCACTGTCTGGAGGCGGGCTGCCTGCGGCAGCAGTTGGGCATCCCTTCCGGCCAGCGCCACGAAATCTGCCGCGGCCTGCACGCCGAGCAGAATGTCATCATCCAGGCCGCGGTACACGGCATAAACATCGCCGGCGCGGAACTTTACTGCACTACCCATCCCTGTGTGCTGTGCAGCAAAATGCTGATCAATTGCGGCATCCGCCATATCTGCTATGCGGAGAACTACCCCGACGAACTGGCCTCCACCATGCTGCATGAAGCGGGCGTCACCGTGGAGCGCCTCACCTTCACCCCGCCCCGCGTCAGCGGCATGCCTGACGCCATGACAGGAGAACGGCGCCATGACTGAGCAGGATTTCGCTCCCTTCATGCGCGAGGCCATTGCCCTGGCGGAACAGGGGCGCTGGAAAGCGTGCCCCAATCCCACTGTGGGCGCGGTTCTGGCGCGTGACAACCGCATTGTGGCGCGCGGCTGGCACCATCAGGCCGGGCAGGATCACGCTGAAGTGGACTGTCTGAAAGACGCTGCCGCGCGCGGCGTGGACCCCAAAGGCTGCACCCTGGTGGTCACGCTGGAGCCCTGCAACCACCAGGGCAAGACGCCGCCTTGCACACAGGCCATTCTGGATGCGGGCATCAGCCGGGTGGTCATGGGGCTGGCCGATCCCAACCCTCTGGCCGCCGGAGGCGCGGCCCGCCTGCGCGAAGCCGGGGTGGAAGTGCTGGGCCCGGTCTGCGAAACGGAATGCCGTGATCTGGTGGCGGATTTTCTGGTCTGGCAGAGCACTGACAGACCCTATGTGATTCTGAAGATGGCCGCCACGCTGGATGGCCGCATAGCCACGCGCAATGGACAGTCCCAGTGGATCACCTGCGAGGCCTCGCGCCGGGAGGTGCATGCTCTGCGCGCGGGCCTGGGCTTGTGTGGCGGCGCGGTGCTGGTGGGCGGCGGCACCTTCAGGACGGACAATCCCCGCCTGACCGCGCGCGGCGACAAGGCCGACGGCCCACAGCCTCTGGCCTGCCTGCTGACCTCACGCCTGCCCAAACCGGACGCCGATTTCCATTTGCTCAAGGAGCGACCCGAACAAACGGTTTTTCTGGCCTCGCCGGCCGCGGCGGCCTCCACGGCGGCGCAGGCTCTGCGCCAGACAGGCGCGCGCGTGCTGGCGCTGGGCCCCGGCGCGCACGGCGGCCCGGACTTCCCCAGAATGTTCCACGTCCTGCGTCAGGAGCTGGGCTGTCCCTATGTGCTCTGCGAAGGCGGCGGCCGTCTGGCCCTGGCCCTGTTGGAAGCGGGCTTTGTGGATGAATTTCGCCTGCACCTTGCGCCCATGATCCTGGGCGACAACGAAGCGCGCCCCCTGTTCGCCGGGCGCGCGCTCCAGAGCCTGAGCGAAGCCCTGCGCCTGCGGATCTGCCGTACCAGCCTCTGCGGCGACGATATTCATATGCTGCTGCGTCCCGTTGCGGCGGGCGATGCCGCTCAGGGAGCATAGGGCAATGTTTACGGGCATCATTCAGGGCCAGGGCGCAATCACTGCCCTGCGTAAAAGCGGCGCGGAATGCCGTTTGGCCATCCGGCCCCTGTTCACGCTGGAAAATGTCGTCGACGGCGAGTCCATCGCGGTCAACGGGGCCTGCCTGTCGGTGGAAAGCCACAGCCGCGACGGTTTCACGGCGTATGCCTCGGCGGAAACCCTGGCGCGCACCACGCTGGGCGCGCTGCGCCAGAGCGATCTGGTCAACCTTGAACGCGCCCTGGCGCTGGGCGACCGTCTGGGCGGCCATCTGGTCAGCGGCCATGTGGATTGTCTGGCCACGGTGCGCGACGTGCGCCCTGTGGGGCAATCCCTGCGCTGCCGCCTGGAATTTCCGGCTGATTTCGGTCCTGAAGTCATTGCCAAAGGCTCGGTGGCCCTTGACGGAATCAGCCTGACGGTCAATGATTGCGGCCCGGATTTTCTGGAGGTCAACATCATTCCAGACACGCAGAAGCGCACCACCATGCGGCAGTGGCGGCCCGGCGCGCGCGTCAACATGGAAACGGATCTTATCGGCAAATATGTGCGCAGCCTGCTCGCTCCCTGGTCTGAAACCGCCGGCATGCCGGGCAAAACGGGGCGGGCGGGCGATGCCGGCGCTGCGGCGCAAGCGCGCGCGGGCGTCAGCCGGGAACTGCTGCTGCGCAACGGTTTCATTTAGTTTTTTCGCCATCGTCTTCACCGTACAGGAGTTTGCATGAACGCAGTCAAAACCATCGCGGGCCAGTTGGACGCCAAAGGTCTGAAAGTGGCCATTGTGGCCACCCGCTTCAACGATTTCATCGTGGACCGTCTGGTGGGCGGCGCTCAGGATTATCTGGAACGCCACGGTCTGAACCCGGCGGACATCACCCTGGTGCGCATTCCCGGCGCGTTTGAGCTGCCCCTGGTCTGTCAGAAGCTGGCCGCCGCGCGCAAGTATGACGGCATTCTGGCTCTGGGCGCTGTGATCCGGGGCGGCACTCCGCATTTCGACTATGTCTGCGCCGAGGCCAGCAAAGGCATTGCGCAGGCCATGCTGCAATCCGGCACGCCCATCGGTTTCGGCCTGCTGACCTGCGACAGCATTGAGCAGGCCATTGAACGGGCTGGCTCCAAGGGCGGCAACAAGGGCGTGGAAGCGGCCGCCGCCATGCTGGAAACCATCCGAGTGCTGGAGCAGTTGTAATTCATGGGCAAGGGTAAGAACGCCACCCGCCGGGGAGCGCGCGAACTGGCCTTTCAGGTGCTGTACGGGCTTTCCTTCACTCCGGCGCAGAACCCCAGGGAGCTGCGCCGGGCCTTTGTGCTCTCCCCGCACAATACGGCCATGAGCGAAGAGGATCTGTCCACGGAACCCACGGGCTTCGCCTGGGAGCTGGTGGAAGGCGTCTGGAACAACAGCGAGGCTCTGGATGCGGCCATTGGTCGATTTTCCCACAACTGGCGGGTGGATCGCATGGGTCGTATCGAGCTGACGCTGCTGCGCCTGGCCGTGTTTGAAATGCTCTACCGGCAGGATGTGCCGCCCAAGGTGGCCATCAACGAGGCCCTGGAGCTGAGCGGCCAGTTCGGCGAAGGCAACGCCAAAAACTTCATCAACGGCATTCTGGACGCGGCGGCCAAGGCTCTGGAGAGCGGCCGGCTGGTTCCGCCCGTCGCCCGCGCCGCCAAACCATAATCCGCCCACGGTGTCCGCACATGACGCAAGAACGCTATAATCCGCAGGCTATCGAAGAAAAATGGCAGGCCCGCTGGCGTGAGGAGAAATCCTTCGCCATCACGCACGAGAGCGACAAGCCCAAGTATTATGTACTGGAGATGTTTCCCTATCCATCGGGCAACATACACATGGGCCATGTGCGCAACTATTCCATAGGCGACGTGGTGGCGCGCTGCAAACGCATGCAGGGCTTCAACGTGCTGCACCCCATGGGTTGGGACGCCTTCGGCCTGCCCGCTGAAAACGCGGCCATCAAGCATCATGTGCACCCGGCCCAATGGACTTACGCCAATATCGACAATATGCGCGCCCAGTTGCAACGGCTGGGCTATTCCTATGACTGGTCGCGCGAAATCGCCACCTGCCGCCCGGAATACTATCGCTGGGAACAGATGTTCTTTCTGCGCCTGCTGGAAAAGGGCCTGGTCTACCGCAAAAAGGCTCCGCAGAACTGGTGCCCCTCCTGCCATACGGTACTGGCCAATGAGCAGGTCATCGACGGCCTCTGCTGGCGTTGTGACAGCCGGGTGGAGCAGAAGGATCTGACCCAGTGGTTTCTGAAAATCACGGCTTACGGCGACGAGTTGCTGGCCGATCTTTCCCTGCTGGAAGGCGGGTGGCCGGACCGCGTGCTGGCCATGCAGCGCAACTGGATCGGCAAGTCCACGGGCGCGACTGTCAGCTTTGCCCTGGAAAAAGCCGTTGAGGGCGCCTCCGCCATCGAGGTGTTCACCACCAGGCCGGATACGCTCTTCGGCGTGACCTTCATGACGCTGGCCCCGGAACATCCGCTGGTGGAAAAACTTCTGGAAGGTTACGAAAAAGCCGACGAAGTGCGCGCCTTTGCGGAACGCATCCGCAACATGGACCGCCTGGACCGCCAGTCCGACAATCTGGAAAAAGAAGGCGTCTTCACCGGCGCGTATGCCCTGCACCCCTTCACCGGCCAGCGCGTTCCGCTCTGGCTGGGCAATTTCGTGCTGGCGGACTACGGCACAGGCGCGGTGATGGGCGTACCGTCCGGCGACCAGCGCGATTTTGAATTTGCCCGCAAATATGATCTGCCCATCCGGGTGGTGGTTCAGCCCCGCGGGGAAAACCTTGACCCCGCAAGCATGACCGAGGCCTGGAGCGGGCCGGGCGTCATGGTCAATTCCGGTGCCTTTGACGGCATGGACAACGAGACGGGCAAAAAGGCCGTGACCGACCGGCTTGAGCAGGAGGGCAAAGGCAGATCCACCACGCAGTTCCGCCTGCGCGACTGGAACATCTCGCGCCAGCGCTTCTGGGGAGCGCCCATTCCCGTGATATACTGCGACCAGTGCGGCGTTGTGCCGGAAAAAGAAGAAAATCTGCCCGTACTGCTGCCGCTGGACGTAAAGGTGCGCGAAGACGGCCGCTCTCCCCTGCCGGAAACGCCGGCCTTCGCCAATTGCGCCTGCCCCCGCTGCGGCGGCCCGGCCCGCCGCGAAACCGATACGCTGGACACCTTTGTGGAGTCCTCCTGGTATTTTGCCCGCTATACCGACGCCCGCGACGACAAGGCGCCCTTCAGCCCCGATGCCCTGCGCTACTGGTTGCCTGTGGATCAATATATCGGCGGCGTGGAGCATGCCATCCTGCACCTGCTCTACTCCCGTTTCTTCACCAAGGCCCTGCGCGATCTGGGCTTCTTCCCCCAAGGTCTGGCCGAGCCCTTCACCAATCTGCTGACTCAGGGCATGGTGCTCAAGGACGGCGGCAAGATGTCCAAGTCCAAGGGCAATGTGGTTGACCCCACGGAAATGATCAACAAATACGGCGCTGATACCGTGCGCCTGTTCTGCCTCTTCGCGGCTCCGCCGGAGCGGGATTTCGACTGGTCGGATTCCGGCATTGAAGGGGCGTCGCGTTTTCTCGCCCGCGTCTGGCGGCTCTTCACCGAAGAGGAAGACCGCCTGCTTCCGATCAAGGCCTGCGGTTCCGCCGCCGCTGACGCCACCAGCGCCGAAGGCCGCGACCTGCGCCGCAAGGAGCACCTCACGGTGAAAAAAACCGGCGAGGACATGGGCGCCCGCTTCCAGTTCAATACGGCCATTGCCGCTGTCATGGAGCTGGTCAACGCCATGTACCTTTCGCGCGAAAAGCTGGGCCGCGGCGAGGCTGACAAACGCGTTTTCTCATCGGCCATGGCCACAGTGCTGACCCTGCTTTCACCCATCACCCCGCACCTTTGCGAAGAGCTCTGGCAACGGCTGGGGCATCCCGCGCCGCTGGCTGACGAACCCTGGCCCCAGTGGGACGAGGCCGCCACCTTTCAGGATATGATCACCGTGGCCCTGCAGGTCAACGGCAAGCTGCGCGGCACTCTGGAAACCGCCGCCGGCGCGGACAAGGCCGCCCTGGAACAGGCCGCGCTGGCCGATCCGGCGGTACAGCGTCATACAAACGGCCTGACCGTGCGCAAGGTGGTGGTGGTTCCCGGCAAGCTGGTCAACATTGTGGCCAATTAAACCGTTCGCACCGGCATGACCCCGCATAACGGCAGCGACGGAAAGGGCCGGCCCGGCTTCAGCTTTCTGGTCTGTCCGGACAGCCGGTTGCTCCGTACCCGCCTCAAGGAGCAACTGGTCGCCTTTCCGCCAGCGGATGGTGCGTGGGAACGCCATGTCTACTGGGGCGATGAAGAACCGCCGCCGCGCTTCTGGGAACAGCTCAGCCTGCAAGGGCTGTTCGGCGCGTCGCGTGTTTTGCTGATCCGTCAGGCTCAGCTTTGGCCGGCGGCCGTCTGGAAAAAGATTTCCCGCGCCCTGGCCCGCCCCTCGGCCCAGTGCTGGCCCTTTTTCTGTCTGGAGGTCAACTGGGAGAAGGGGCAGCCGAAAATTCCGGCGCACATCGCCAGGCTGCGCTGTCTGGCCTTTGCTGACAAGCAGAACTGGATCTGGCGCCATGAGGGCCTGACCGAACGCGACATCCGACGGTATGTACAGCAGCGCGCCCGCCATCTGGCGCTGGACTTTGAAGCGGACGCCCTGGAACAGTTCTGCGCCTCGGTGCCGCCGGACGCCCAGGCCATTGAAAACGAACTGGAAAAGCTTGCGCTGCTGCGCGGAAACGGCGGGGCGGATGGCGGGGGCAAAATCACGGCGGCCATGACAGCCACCGCCGCCTGGAGCCCGGACTGCAATGTCTTTGCCTGTATCCGCCATATGGAGGCCGGCAATCTGGCCGCCGTCTGGAAAGAACTGTCCCGCAGCCGGGACAGCGACAGCCTGCTTTTTTCCCTGCTGGCGCTGCTGGCCCGTGAACTGCGGCTGCTCTGGCAGATCAGGGCCGGGGAAAAGGTGCGTCTGCATCCGTCCGAGGCCGGGCTGAAAAAGCAACTGGCCCTGCGTCTTGGTCCGCGCGGCCTGGCCGAAGGCATGGCGTTTGTGGCGGACGCCGAATGGCAGGTGAAAAGCGGTCGCCGCACGCCGGAACAGACGCTGGAGTTTCTGGCCGCAGGCCTGACCCGCCTTTTCGGCATGCGGCAGGCTTGAACATCTGCGTATGCAGTCCATCGTGCGTCCGCTCTGGTGCGCCGCCGGGTGTTTGCTTGTTTTTTCGACAGGCCTTGGATAAAATGACGGCAGGCCCGGCGTCCGGCGCCTTGCCGGCGGAAAACATGCTTTGCCGGCTGCCGTGCAGCATTGGCGCGGCCTTTATGTAGACGCATCACTTGCAGGAGAAACATTCATGTTGAAAAAACTTGCGGCTTTTATGTTCATTATGCTGCTGGCCCTGCCCGCCGTGGCCGAAGAGCTGAGCACCAAATATTTTACGGTCACTATGCCTGACGACTGGAAGGTCATCATGCCGCCCACGGAAAACCAGGGCATCACCAGCGCCGTCTTTGCCAAAAACACCAGCGGCGTCTCTGTCACCATGGTGGTGGGCCCCAGCAGCGGCGCCGACGCAAAAACCATTGCCGGAATGTTCGCCGCCCAGTTCAAGGCGGAAAAACCTCCGGTGGAAAAAAACGGCCAGTACACCTTCAACTTCACACAGCAGCAAGTGCCCTGCCGGGCCTGGGTGGCTGTTCAGGGCGATGTGTTCATGGTCAGCTCTCTGGCCGGGAACCAGAAAGAAGCGCTGAATTTCATCAAAAAGAACGTCAGAAGCGCCGATTACGCCAAGCTGCTGCCGCAATAACACAAAGTGCGCCGCCTGCCGAAAACGCCCCCCACGGGGCGTTTTTTCATGCTGTTTCCTTCCTCTTCCTCAGCCTGCGAGTGGCGTCCTCTGTCCAGATCGCCGTCAGACCCGGGCGCAGAGCCTATTCACGGCTGCTCCGAGATACGGCATGGCCGGGATTGTCGTAATTATATCTTGCTACTTTTTTAAAATTTGTGCTACGATAGCTCCGCATATGCACGCAAGGGCGGCATCCGCGTGGGAAGCCGCCGCCATTCCAACCCCAAAGGACGAGAATATGTGGAAAATCTGCTGCGCAAGCCTGGCCCTGCTGTTCTGCGTTGCCGCGCAGGCCGAAGCGCATTTCGGCATGGTCATTCCCTCCACAGCTATGGTGACGGAGAAAAAAGACGCTGATCTGAAGCTGGATATATCCTTCTCCCACCCTATGGAAATGCAGGGCATGGATATGGCCGCGCCCAGGGCATTCACCGTCACCCTGAACGGCAGAACCGAAGATATCAAGGCCAGTCTCAAGCCCGCCACAATCATGGGGCACAAGGCCTGGCAGGCCGCCTTCAAGATCAGAAAACCAGGCGTCTACCAGTTCGCCGTGGAGCCGGAACCTTACTTTGAACCCGCCGAAGACTGCTACATCATCCATTATGCCAAAACCGCCGTGGCCGCCTTCGGCGGCGAGGAGGGCTGGGACGAGGCTCTGGGCCTGAAGACGGAAATTGTGCCTCTTACCCGGCCGTTCGGCAATTACGCGGGCAATGTATTCCAGGGCCGCGTGCTGCTGGACGGCAAGCCCGTGCCCGGCGCCGAAGTGGAAGTGGAATCTTACAACAAGACCAGGGGCCATGTGCCGCCCAATGAATATTTTGTCACCCAGGTGGTCAAGGCCGACGAAAACGGGGTATTTTCCTACGGCGTGCCCTGGGCGGGCTGGTGGGGCTTCGCGGCCCTGAATACGGCCAAAGAAAAAATGAATTACAAGGGCCAGGACAAGCCCGTGGAACTGGGCGCGGTGCTCTGGCTGGAATTTGCGGCCCCCAAAACCAAGTAAAAACAAGCGTTCTTCCGCGCCGGACCGGAGGGGGCGCTCCCCGGCCCGGCGCGAAACCGCCGCAAGGAAACAACATGCATATCGCGGAAGGCATCCTCTCCCCGGTCGTACTTGGCGCGGGCGCGGCTCTGGCGGCGGCGGGCACGGCCATCGGCCTGCGCAAACTGGATTACGACCGTCTGATGACCGTGGGCATTCTTTCGGCGGCCTTTTTTGTTGGTTCGCTGATCCATGTTCCCGTCGGTTTTTCCAGCGCTCATCTGATTCTCAATGGTCTGGTGGGCGTGCTGCTGGGCTGGGCGGCTTTTCCCGCCATTCTGACGGCCCTGCTGCTCCAGGCGGTGCTCTTTCAGTTCGGCGGTTTCACGGTGCTGGGCGTAAACGCCTTTACCATGGGTTTTTCCAGTGTGCTGGCCTGGTATTGTTACAGGGGCATCATCGGCATATGGCCTGGTCCGACGGGCATTCGCGCGGCCGCTTTCTGCGGCGGCGCGCTGGGCGTGGCCCTGGCCGCCGCGCTCACCGCCCTGGCTCTGGCCTTCACCAGCGAGGGTTTCCAGACTGCCGCGCAACTGCTGCTTTGGGCCCATCTGCCCGTCATGCTGGCGGAAGGCCTGATCACCATGTTCACCGTGGTCTTTATTCAGCGGGTACGTCCCGAAATGTTCCAGGCCGCGCGCGCCTGAATACCGTCGCCACAGATGAGAGAATCCGCCATGAACACTGTCTTTTTGCTTGCCCCGCGCCGCCCGGCGGTCATGCTTGCGGCGCTTGCGCTGCTGGCCGCGCTGCTTCCGGCTCCGGTTCAGGCCCACAGAATCAATATTTTCGCCTGGCTGGAGGGCGACAGCGTTATGGTGGAGTGCGGCTTCAACCGCAGTTCGCCGGTCAGAAGCGGCCTGATCACGGTTTTTGACGACGCGAATGGCAAGGAACTCCTGCAGGGACATACCGACGATAAAGGGCATTTCAGCTTCCCCGTCCCTCCTGCGGCGCGCGCCGGTCACGGTCTGCGCATTCAGATTGCCGCGGGCGAAGGCCACCGGAACGAATGGATTATGGACGCTTCCGAATTTTCCGGCGCGGACGCTCCCGCGGCCAGCCCCATGGAAAAGGCGGAAGGGGCGGGCAGCGCCCGGGACACAGCGGCCCCGTCAGCTCCGGCGCAGACGCAGGCAGGCCGCCCGGCCACGGCGGACGACGTGCGCGCCATTGTCAACGCCGCACTGGACGCCAAGCTGGGGCCCATCCGTCGTGATCTGGCGGCCCAGGTCAATGCCGGTCCCGGTCTGAGAGACATCATCGGCGGCATCGGTTGGATTCTGGGCCTTGCGGGCATGGGCCTTTACTTCAGGGGACGGCGCGGGTAATGCCAATGCCGTATCGGCCCTGCCGTCCGCCTTCGGGACGCGCGGCGGGCGTGTTGTGCGCTGAAATCGGAAATAAAGATTTATCTTGTGTTCGACCAGCCCTTTGTCCGCCCTTCGCTCTTTCAGGCCATTGACCCCCGCGTGCGTCTGGCGTGCGCCGCGCTGACCGCCGTCTGTCTGGCCCCGCTGAAAAACCTGCCCGCCTGCTGGCTGGGTCTGGCCCTGGGCTTGACCCTGCTGATCATTTCGCGACCGCCGTTCTTGCCCCTGCTGCGCCGCCTGGCGGCGGTGAACATCTTCATTCTCTTTCTCTGGTGCGTGACGCCCTGGACCACGCCGGGCACGGTTCTGGCGCAATGGGGCATATTTGCCGTCAGCGCCGAGGGCGTGCGCCTGTCTCTGCTGGCGAGCGTCAAGTCCAACGCTCTTGTCTGCGTCTTTCTGGCCCTGGTGGCCAGTATGGATGCGCCCACCGTGGGGCACGCGCTGGAACGGCTGCGCTGCCCCCGCAAGCTTGTCTTTCTTTTTCTGTTCACGGGCCGCTATGCGCATGTGCTTGCCTCGGAATGGCGGACGCTCAGCGTGGCCGCGCGCCTGCGCGGCTTCAGACCGCGCACCGATCTGCATACATACAGAACTCTGGCCTGCCTGCTGGGACTGCTTCTGGTGCGCGCGTACGAACGTTCCCTGCGCGTGCGTGAAGCCATGCTGTTGCGCGGCTTTGAGGGCCGCTTTCGTTCAGTGGCCGTCTTTCGGACCCGGCCTGTGGACGCGCTCTTTGTTCTCAGCCTGCTGCTCTGCCTGACGGGCATCGTCTGGATGGAATGGAAAGGAGGCCCGCATGTCTGAGCCCGCTGTTTGCCACACCAGCGGTGAAGCCATTTTCAGTCTGGAACATGTTGACTTCGCCTATGCCCGCGCGGGCAAGCCGCACACAGTGCTGCGCGATGTGAATTTCGCTCTTTTCCCGGCCCAGCAGGTGGGCCTGTACGGCCCCAACGGCAGCGGCAAAACCACCTTGTTCCGCTGCATCACAGGGCTGGAGCGGCCCCGGCGGGGTCTGATCCGCTTTCACGGGCACATAGTGCAGCGTGAAAAAGACTTCCGTGAACTGCGCTGCAAGGTGGGTTTTGTGCTCCAGCACGCCGAAGACCAGCTTTTCTTCCCCACCGTTCTGGAAGATGTGGCCTTCGGCCCGCTCAATCTGGGCCTCTCGCCTGAGCAGGCCCGTCAGCGCGCTGTGGAAACCCTGGAGGCTCTCGGACTCGCGGGCTTTGAACAACGTCTTACCCACCGCCTGTCCGGCGGCGAAAAAAAGCTGATCTCCCTGGCCACGGTGCTGGCCATGCGGCCAGAGGCCCTGCTGCTGGACGAACCCACCAACGGCCTGGACAACGACGCGCGCCAGAGAATCATTGAAATTCTGCGCGGTCTTTCCACGGCCAGAATTACCATTTCCCACGACTGGGACTTTCTGGCCCAGACCTCCACGGAATATCTGACCATTCTGGACGGTCGCCCCACACCTTGCGCCCCGTCCCTGGCCCACGCCCATATGCACGCGCACCCGCTGGGCAACGAACCGCACGCACACGAGAAGTGACAGGCATAACGCGGCGCGTCCTCTTGACGGCAAGCGCGCCTTTGGGCCACAATCCGGCCATGCCATCGGACCATATGCCTTCAGACCCCGATCCCGCGCCTGCCCGGCAGGAAATCCCTGTGGTGAACGAGGCGGAAAGCGGCCAGAAAGTGCTTCAGTTTCTGCAACGGCGGCTCAATCTGCCGCCCACATTGCTGCACCGCTGGATACGCACTGGTCAGGTGCGGCTTAACGGCGGCCGCTGCAAGCCTTTTGCGCGCGTACAGGCGGGCGATGTGGTCCGCCTGCCGCCCTTTGCCCTGAAAATGGCGGCCCAGAGCGGGGCCGCGCCGGTGGAAGCGCCGGTTCCGACCACAGCCCCTCCCGAACCAGACAAGAATGCCGCCCTTCCCCTGCCGCCGGTAGTGGGGACGGAAGGTTCCATCTGGGCCATGCTCAAGCCCGCCGGCCTGCCGACCCATCCGGGCACCGGGCACAGCGACAGCCTGGCCACCCGCCTTGCCGCCCGCTACGGCCAGGCCGCCTTCAGGCCCACGCCCGCCCACCGGCTGGACAAGGATACTTCCGGCATTCTTCTGGTGGCCGCCAGCTTTGAGGCTTTGCGCCGGCTTCAGGAGGCCATGCGTGAACGCGCCATGATCAAGGAATATGTGGTCTGGGTGCACGGACGCTGGCCCTGGCCTGAAACCCGGCTGCTGCGCCACCATCTGCACAAGGAGGCGGAGCGCGGCTATGAAAAAATGCGCAGCGTGAACGCCGGGGCCAGAGAGCAGACCCGTGAGGCCGTCTGCCTGGTCCGGCCCCTGCGCTTGCATGAGCACAAAAGCCTTTTGCTGGTCCGCCTGGTCACAGGCCGGACGCATCAGATCAGGGTGCAACTGGCAAGCCTGGGGCATCCGGTGCTGGGAGACGCCAAATACGGTCCGCGGCTTCGCCCCGCCCAAAAGGGTCTCATGTATCTGCATGCCCTGCGCGTGATCCTGCCCGGCGGGCGCATGTTTGCGTGCCTGCCGGACTGGGCCGGAGAACATGCCCTGCACGCGCTGCCGGAAATCATGGGCATGCCGGCAGACCCGCCGCCGGACATTCTCGTGGCCGAAAGCTTTTCTTTGGTCGCAAATAAAGGTATGTAACTTCCCTTGCACCGAACCATTCCGGCGGTCGTCAGCCCGCCGCGCCACCAAGGGAACGCCGTGTCCGACTCTCTTCCGTACATCGTTCTGGTGGGCCGCCCCAATGTGGGCAAGTCCACCCTGTTCAACCGTCTGATACGCAGCAACCGGGCCATCACTCACGACAGGCCCGGCGTCACGCGCGACCGCATGGAAGGTCTTGTGCGCCGCAAGGGGCTGCCCGCCTTCGGCATTGTGGATACCGGCGGCATCACGCTGGATGCGCACGCCGCCGTGGCCGAAGGCCCCGCAGGCATCCGGGGGTTTGAGCGGGACATCCTGGCCCAGGCCGAAGCCGCTCTGGCCGGAGCGGCCGCCGCGGCTTTTGTGGTGGACGGCCGTGACGGCCTTCTGCCGCTGGACGAGTACCTGGCCGCGCATGTGCGGCGCATGGGCCTGCCCACCCTCTGTGTTGTCAACAAGGTGGACGGCATGGAACGCGAGGACGAGCAGATGGCCGAGTTTCACCGGCTGGGCTTTCCTCTGCTGCCTGTTTCCGCGGAGCACGGTTACAACATCAGCGCCCTGTGCGAAGACCTGGCCGCCCTGCTGCCCAAAAACGCCGCCGCAGAACCGCCGGCCCCCCCGGCCTTGCGCCTGGCCATGCTGGGCCGCCCCAACGCGGGCAAGTCCTCTCTGATCAACGCCCTGGCCGGCGAGGAGCGGATGATTGTTTCCGATGTGGCCGGCACCACCCGCGACAGCGTGGATGTACGTTTCTGCCGCGACGGGCGGGACTATGTTTTTGTGGACACCGCCGGAGTTCGCCGCCGCACCCGCATCACGGACAGCGTGGAGAAATTTTCCGTCAACGCGGCCATCAAATCCAGCACCAAGGCCGACGTCACCCTGCTCACCCTGGACGCTGTCCAAGGCGTAAGCCAGCAGGACAAGCGGCTCATGGACATGCTGCACACGCGCAAAACGCCGTTCATGATTCTGATCAACAAATGCGATCTGGCCCCGCGCGAGGCCCTGGCCACGCTCAAAAAAAATGTGGCCGACACCCTGGCCTTCTGCGGGCATGTGCCCATTCTGACGGTTTCGGCCCTGACCGGAGCGGGGCTAAAAAAAATCCTGCCCCTGGCCCGGAAGATTCATGAGGAGTGTCAGGCGCGCATCCCCACGGGTCAGCTCAACCGGGCCATGGAAGAAGTGCTCGCCAGGCATCAGCCGCCGGTGGTCAAACGGGTGCGGGCCAAGTTTTTCTATCTTACGCAGGCCGAAACAGCGCCGCCGACCTTTGTCTTTTTCGTCAGCGACGCCGAGCGCGTGCCGGAAAGCTACAGCCGTTACCTGGAACGCGCGCTACGCAAGCTCTTCGGCATCAGCCACGCGCCCATGCGTATTCATCTGCGCTCCAGCCACAAAAAGAGAAGCTGATGCGCTGCTGAGCGGAAAAGCCGCGCGGCGTCCGCATTGACAGCATCCGCGCAATAATGCAATAGAAAGACCTTGTCCATTCGCGGAGCGCGCTCCGCATGCACATTTTCCGGAGGAGGAGCAGATGAAAAAAGGCATGACCTGGCTTGCGGCAATGGCTTTCTGCGTGACGCTGACCGCGCCCGCTCTGGCTGCGGAGTCCCTTAAAATAGGCGTGCAGGGAGCCCATTCCGGCGACCTTGCCTCCTATGGCGTTCCCAGCCTGAACGCCGCCAAACTCGTTGTGGATGAAGCCAATGCCAAGGGCGGCGTACTGGGCCAGAAGGTGGAGGTCATCGCCCAGGACGATCAGTGCAAGCCCGAAATGGCCACCAACGCGGCCACCAAGCTGATTTCCGACAAGGTGGCCGTGGTCATCGGCCCCATCTGCTCCGGTCCCACCAAGGCCGCCCTGCCCCTGTTCCAGGAAGCCAATCTCATCTCCGTTTCTCCCACGGCCACCACGCCCGGCCTGACCGAGGACGGCAAAAATCCGCTCTTTTTCCGCACGGTGGCCAACGACAACGCGCAGGCCAGGCTGACCAGCGATTTCATGCTCAACAAGCTGAAGGCCAAAAAAATCGCCTACCTGCATGACAACGGCGACTACGGCAAGGGCTTTGCCGACAACAACCGCGTGCTCATGGAAAAGGGCGGCGCGGAAACCGTGCTTTTTGAAGCCGTCACCCCGGACGCCGTGGACTTTTCCGCCGTGGTGCGCAAGCTGCGCCGCGCCAAGCCCGACATTGTGGTATTCGGCGGCTACCAGCCTGTGGCCTCCAAGCTGATTCAGCAGATGCGCCGCGACCGCCTCACGACCCCTTTCATTGGTCCGGACGGCGTGAAGGACGAAACCTTCCTCAAGATGACCGGCAAGGACAGCGAAGGCGTGTATGCCTCCTACCCCAAGGATACCAGCACCCTGCCCGAGTACAAAAAGGCGCGTGAAGCGCATGTGAAGGCCTACGGCAGCGAACCCGGTTTTGGCTACTACAATGCCTACGCTGCCGCCCAGTGCCTGCTGGCCGCCATTGAAAAGACGGGCGGCACTGACACGGCCAAGCTGAAGGAAGCCCTGCGCGCCAATCCGGTGGAGACGCCGCTGGGCAAGCTCAGCTTCAATGAAAAGGGCGACGCGGCCGGCATGGCGCTTTCCATCTACCAGGTCAAAAACGGCAAATTCGTTGAGCTGGATCACAGCATCACGTTGCAGTAGCACTGGCGGGGACGCGGCTGATGTCGCGTCCCTTTTCCGCCCCGCGGCGGCGCGGCGGTCTTTGCGCCGTCCTGCGTCCGCCGCGCGCGACGATTGCGCGCGCGATCTGTGTTTCGGGCGCTTTGCAGCATTCACCAGGCAGCCGGCGCTCCGGCCATCCGGCGGGCCCATGCCCACGTGCGGGTAAGCATGGACATCCAATTCTTCATAGAGCTCTTTTTTGGCGGACTGACCCGGGGCAGTATCTACGCCCTGATTGCTCTGGGCTATACCCTGGTGTACGGCATCATTGAGCTCATCAACTTTGCTCACGGCGAAATCTATATGCTCGGCGCCTTTACGGCTCTTCTGGTGGCCGGGGTGCTGGGCGTGTACGGTTTCCCGGTCGGGGGCATTCTGATTGTGGCGGCCCTGGCCGCCGTGATCTGGTGCGCCGCCTATGGCTACACACTGGAAAAGGTGGCCTACAAGCCATTGCGCGGCGCTCCCCGCCTTTCCCCGCTGATTTCGGCCATCGGCATGTCCATCTTTTTGCAGAATTATGTGCTGCTGGCCCAGACTTCCGATTTCGTGCCCTTCCCCCGCCTGTTGCCGGAAATGGAATTTCTGGAATACGTCAACTACGTCATGGGGCCCAGCGACTTTCTGATTCTTCTGGTCAGCACGCTGGCCATGGTCTCCCTGTCGCTTTTCATCCGCTACACGCGCATGGGCAAGGCCATGCGGGCCACAGCCCAGAACCGCAAGATGGCCCTTTTGCTGGGCATCAATGCCGACAGGATCATTTCGCTGACCTTCATCATCGGTTCCGGGCTGGCCGCGCTGGGCGGCGTGCTGATTGCCTCGCACATGGGCCAGGTCAACTTCGGCATCGGTTTTCTGGCCGGTCTCAAGGCCTTCACGGCGGCGGTGCTCGGCGGCATCGGCTCCATTCCCGGAGCCATGGTGGGCGGTCTTGTGCTGGGTCTGGCCGAGAGCTTCACCACCGGCTATTTCTCCGGTAATTATGAAGATATTCTGGCCTTCGGCATTCTGATCCTGATCCTGATTTTCCGCCCCGACGGCATTCTGGGCAAAGCCAAGGTACAGAAGGTGTAGCATGCGGCGCATACTCAAGGCCGTGCTCACGGCCATCTGGTTCATGGCGCTGACCCTGCCGGTCATGGGCATCAAGCTGAACACGCTTGACCAGACCGTGCAGTGGCGTTTTGACCGTATTCTCTGGCTGGGCGCGGGTGTTTTTGCCCTGGCCGTGATCTGGGACTGGTGCTTTTCGCGCAAGGCCCGCGGGCTGCCGCTGCTGCGCCTGCCTAAAGGATGGGGCGCGGGCCTGCGGAACCTGAGCGGTCGGCCCCATCTCAAGACGGGCGGCCTGGCGATCCTGACCCTGTTCATGCTGGTCATGCCCCTGACGAGTTCCTTTTATCAGACCAATATCATGATCTCGGCCCTGCTCTATGTCATGCTGGCGCTGGGTCTGAACATCGTGGTGGGTCTGGCCGGGCAGCTCGTGCTGGGCTATGTGGCCTTTTACGCCGTGGGCGCCTATGCCTATGGCCTGCTTTACCAGTTTCTGGGCTGGGGCTTCTGGGCCTGTCTGCCCGTGGGCGGCATTCTGGCCGTGCTTTTCGGGCTGGCTCTGGGCTTTCCTGTACTGCGCCTGCGTGGCGACTATCTGGCCATCGTCACCCTTGGTTTCGGTGAAATCGTGCGGCTGGCCCTTCAGAACTGGACCAGCCTCACCGGCGGCCCGCGCGGCATCAGCGACATTCCCCGGCCCGGCTTTTTCGGTCTGGAGATGGATATCAACGCCTCCACCACCTATGTATATTATCTGGTGCTGGCGGCGGTGGTCATCACCATCATCATGATTTCGCGACTCAAAAATTCGCGCGTTGGTCTGGCCCTGCAGGCCCTGCGCGAGGATGAAATCGCCTGCGAGGCCATGGGCATCGACATCACCCGCGTCAAGCTCTCGGCCTTTGCCCTGGGTTCCTGCTGGGCCGGTTTCGCGGGCGTGATCTTCGCGGCCAAGACCACCTACATCAATCCCTCCAGCTTCACCTTCATGGAATCGGCCATGATTCTCTCCATGGTGGTGCTGGGCGGCATGGGTTCCATCGCGGGCGTGGTCATCGCGGCCATGATTCTGATTCTTGCCCCGGAATACCTACGCGCCTTTTCCGAATACAGAATGCTGATCTTTGGCGCCATCATGGTCATTATGATGATCTTCCGGCCCCAGGGCCTGATCAGCGGCGAACGCCGCCGCTACAGAATCAGCGCCCTGCACGGGGCCCATAACGGAGGCCGGGCATGAGGCCGGTGCTGGAAGTTTCCGGACTTTCCCAGGATTTTGGCGGGCTGCGCGCCCTGAGCGATCTGGATCTGCGCGTGGACGCCAATGAGATTGTGGCCCTCATCGGTCCCAACGGGGCGGGCAAAACCACGTTTTTCAACTGCGTCACCGGCATCTACACGCCCACCGAGGGCCAGATGTTCCTCTACGACGCCGATGACGGAAAGCATCTGCTCAACGGCAAAAAGCCGCATGTCATTACGGCCATGGGCATGGCCCGCACCTTTCAGAACATCCGCCTGTTCAGCGACATGACCGTGCTGGAAAACGTCATGGTGGGCCGCCACTGCCGCACCCGCGCGGGCATCTGGGGCGCGCTTTCGCGTGACGGCCATACCCGCCGCGAAGAGCAGGAAAGCATCGACATCAGTTATGCCCTGCTGGAAAGCCTGCACCTTCAGAACCTCTGGAATGAAAAGGCCCGCAATCTGTCCTATGGCGCCCAGCGCCGCCTGGAGATCGCCCGCGCTCTTGCCACCGAGCCGCGCATGCTGCTGCTGGACGAACCCGCCGCGGGCATGAACCCGCAGGAAACCCACGAGCTGGAAATTCTGGTGCGCGGCATCCGCGACGCGCGCAACCTTTCCATTCTGCTCATCGAGCACGACATGAGCATGGTCATGTCCCTTTCAGACCGCATCTACGTCATGGAATACGGCTCCTGCATCGCCATGGGCAAACCCGAGGAAGTGCGGGCCAACCCGCGCGTGATCAAGGCATATCTGGGAGAAAGCGATGCTTGAGCTGCGCAACGTGGACACCTACTACGGCAACATCCAGGCCCTGCGCGGGGTTTCCCTGCATGTGGACGATGGCGAGATCGTCACCCTCATCGGCGCCAACGGCGCGGGCAAATCCACGACCCTCATGACCATCTGCGGCATCAACCGGCCGCGCCGGGGTGAAATCATCTGGAACGGCACGCCCATCCATGAGCTGCCGCCGCATGAAATCGTGACTCTGGGCATTTCCCAGGTGCCGGAAGGCCGCCTGATCTTCCCGGATCTCAGCGTGCGCGAAAATCTGGATCTGGGCGCCTTTCTGCGCCGGGACAGCCAGGGCATCAAAGAAGACATGGACTATGTGTTCAGCCTCTTTCCCATCCTGGCCGAACGCCGCCGCCAGGCAGGCGGCACACTTTCCGGCGGCGAACAGCAGATGCTGGCCATCAGCCGCGCGCTCATGGGCCGCCCCAGACTGCTGCTGCTTGATGAACCCTCTCTGGGTCTCGCGCCCATTATCATCCAGCAGATATTTTCCATCATCCGCAAGGTCAATGCCGACGGCACCACGGTTTTTCTGGTGGAGCAGAACGCCAACCAGGCCCTGCGCATTGCCCATCGCGGCTATGTGATGGAAAACGGCCGCATCGTCATGGCGGACACGGCCGCCAATCTGCTGCAAAGCGACGAAGTGCGCAGCGCCTATCTCGGCATATAGCCTCCCTTTCACTCCGGCTGGCGACAACGCGGGGCGATTAACTATCCGTCCGCCGGGTCAGTGCGACCGGCCCCCAGCAAACGGCGGAAGGTCGTGTAACTCAGGCCCAGTTGCCGCGCGGCGCGCTTCTGATTGCCGCCGCAGACGGCCAGCGCCTCACGCGCCATATCCAGACGAATACGGGCCAACCGTTCTTTGAAGGTTTGCGCCGCGCCGGGCGCCGGTTCCGCGGCTGCTCTTTTCGGATACGCCATAAACGGAGCCTGACCGGGGGGCGGCGCGCTTGCAAGCTGCGGGACAGCCGGAACCTGGCCGGGCCTGCCCCAGCTGTCAAAGACCTCAAGAAAGCACTGGAGGTCGTGTTCTCTTTCTCCCAACAGGATGGCGTAGGTGTCGATCACCGCCATAAGCTCGCGCACATTGCCCGGCCAATGATAGCTCATGAGCCGCGCGCAGATTTCCGGCAACAGGGCGGCCTCGCTTTTGCCCCTGCGGGCCAGGGCCCAACGCGCCAGCCGCAGGATATCCTCACCGCGTTCCCGCAAGGGGGGCAGGCTGAGGCTCAGGCCTCTCAAGCGGTAAAAGAGATCCGCCCTGAACCTGCCCTGTGTGATCAGCTCATGCAGCGGCGTATGCGAGGCGGAAAGGATGCGCACATCCACGGGGATGATCCTGTCGCCGCCCACGCGCATAATTTCCTTGGCTTCCAGCACGCGCAGCAGGCGGGCCTGCATGGACAGTCCCACGCCGCCTATCTCGTCCAGAAAAAGGGTGCCCTTGTGGGCCAGCTCAAACAAGCCCTGCTTGCCGCCCTTGCGCGCCCCGGTGAACGCGCCCTCCTCGTATCCGAAAAGTTCGCTTTCCAGCAGGTTTTCAGGCAGGGCCGAGCAGTTGATGGGCACAAAGGGTTCGTTATAGCGCGGGCTGGCCATATGCAGAGAATGGGCCACCAGTTCCTTGCCGCTGCCTGTTTCTCCGAGGATGAGCACCGGGGCGTCCGTGGCGGCGTACATGCGCACTTTTCGCTTCAGCAGCCGCATGGGGGCGCAGTCACCGTGAAGATCATTCAGATCATGCTTGGCGATGAAGCCGCGCTCATGCAGATCCTTGCGGATCTTCAGATTCATCCCCTGCAACGACTCCACATCATGAATGAAAACCACAACGCCGCGGTTTTCGGCGCTGATGTTCACAGGAAAGCTGGAGATGAACATCTTGCGGTTGCGGATGTCCACCAGCACATCCTCGCGCGGCCGGGCATCGGCCAGCACGTCCGCCACGAGCAGCTTTTCAAAAAAAGGGGCAAGGGCGTCGCCGCTCTCCACATTGAACAGGCGCAAGGCCACAGCATTGGCGAACAGCACCTTGCCGTTTTTGCCGATAAAAAACATGCCCTCCTTGGAGAAGGCCAGCATGTCTTTGAGGCTGTCGATCCAGTTCTGCTCCATCCGGCGTGAGCGGGCGAGGGCCAGCGCCCGCGCAAAGGCCACGCGGATATTTTCGGGGCGGGGCTCGTCCAGAAATGTTCTGCCGCCAAGGCGGGCCATGGCAAGAGCCGTGGCCCCGCCCCCCACCGCCACGCGTACCCCCTTTCTGATGAGAGCCGCCAGCTTGCGCTCAAGGGTGCGCTGATCCATATAGCGCACGTCATGGATATGCATGCCGGTGAGGGATTCCATCAGGGCAATGTCGTGCCGCTCGGTTTCATGAGCGGTCAGGATGACCTCGCGAGTTTCCTTGCCGGCCTTGAGCAAGGCCTTGAGCAGATCCATATCCGAGCGCTCGATGAAGACTGTCTGCTGACTGTACTGGCAATAGATGGCCTCGCGCGATCCGCCATGACAGACCAGCACTTCGCAGCCCCTGGCCAAAAGAGCCGCGGCGTCATCCAGCGCGCTTTCATGCGTGGTGACGCAGATATGGCAATTGATCCGCTCCCGCGCGCTGAAGTCTCGCACAATGGCCGCCACGGAAGCGGAATGCACCATGACCCCCAAAATATGCCCTTCATTCGCCTCATAAGCGTTTTTGCGCATAATATGTCCATTTTTGCTGCACTAAATGACTGAAAATAACCTACTCCCCTGCGCGCGTCAATAGTAATACACATTTAACGTCGTGGTATAAAAGATTATTTCCATACTGGTATGCTCTGTGCAGACATTCTTGTGCAGCCTGCAACCTGGAGCCGGCAGACTCCAAAAATCATTTCATACTGCGTTATGATCCGGTGCGGTGCGAAAAGCGCCGTGCATGAGCCAAAAACCACGTTTTGGACGCATGAGCTTCAGTATTCAGCCCTTGGGTTGAATGATGGCATGAGTTTTACTGAAAAAGGAAGGACAGATGATCGTTTCCGTGGATATCTATGATTTGCGATTGCCGCTGAAGGTTCCCTACGGCAACTCTCTCGGCATCCTGCGGGAGTTTAACACCTTTTTGACCGTCCTCACGGAGGATGACGGCCGGGTGGGCATGGGCGAAGGCACACCGGCGCAACCCGGCTACCAGTGGGAAACGCCGGAGAGCATCTGGGGCTTTGTAGAGAGCAAGGCATCCGAGGTGCTGGGCAAAAGCGCCGAAGAGGCGCACGCGCTGCTCATGGGCTCGAAAAACGAATTTCCGCTGGCGTGCACCAGCTATCTGACCGCTCTTGAAGAATTGCGGCAAGCCCCTGTGCTGACCATGCCGCAAGAGGGAGTCCGGCTGCCGCTGGTGGGCATTGTCAACCCGCCGCAGGGCTCAAGCCTTGAAAGCCATCTTGAACAGCGTCTGCGTGAGGGTTTCACCACCCTGAAAGTCAAAGTGGGCTTTGCGGTGGACGAGGATATCCGCAAGGTGCAAAAAATACAGGCTGTGGTGGGCGATGCCGCCAAACTGCGGCTGGACGCCAATCAGGCCTATACGCCGGAAGAGGCTTTGCGCTTCGTCAACAGCGTCAAGCCCGACAATATCGAATTGCTGGAACAGCCCTTTGCAGCCAGGGCGTGGGAACCCATGCGGGAACTGGCCTCCCGGTCGCCGCTGCCGCTTATGCTGGATGAATCCATCTTCAATGAAGAGGATGTCAGACGCACAGGCCAGGACGGCTGCGCCCAGTTCATCAAGTTCAAGCTCATGAAATCCGCCAGCGCCGTCAGCATGCAGCAGCAGATGGAGATGGCGCGCGGCTATGGCATCAAGGTGCTCATCGGCAACGGAGTCTCCTCCGACCTGGGCTGTTACCATGAAAGTCTCATCGCGGCGCGCTGCGGCGTTGCTTTCGCTGGTGAGCAAAACGGCTACCTCAAGCCCGTGCGCCCCCTGTTCAGGGAACCGCTGGGCTTTGCCGACGGGCATATCTGTATCCCCGCAGGCTATAAGCGGGAGCTTGACCCGGATGTTCTGCAAAAATACAGCCGTGAGCAGCGTCACCTGACCCGCATGCCCTGAACGCGCCACACTGCCCCGGGCGCGAAAATGAAGACAGGCACGAGCAACCGCAATTCCGGCGCGCGTTTTACGACACCACCAAACACGGAGACAGATCAGATGAAGAAACTCACTCTGTTGGCGGCACTGGCCCTGTTTTGCCTGGCGACTCTTGCGGGACAGCCCTGCGCCGCGGCGCGGCATACCTTGCGGATGCACGTCAATCAGCCTGTGGCGGATACCTCGTATCACTATATCTATGCCCTGCAACTGGCGGAAAAAATAACCGACAGGACGCAGGGCGAGGTCAAATTCGATATCTACCCCGGCGCGCAACTGGGCCCCGACCCGCAGGTGCTTCAACAGGTGGCGGCAGGCGCCATTCAGACGGCCTCTCTGCCCTTCCCCAACATGGTCAACATCTATGAACCGCTGAACGTGTTCACCCTGCCCTTTCTGTTCAACGATTTCAGGGCGGCTTCCCGTGCGCTGAACGGCCCCACGGCCGCCAAGCTCTATCAGGATTTTGAAAAGACATCGGGCGTCAAAATTCTTGCCGTTTACAACGGCGGCGCCAGAGGCATCACCAACAGCAAAAAACCCATCAATACGGTGGCGGATTTCGCGGGGCTCAAAATCCGGGTGCCTTTCAACCCCATTCTGGTTGAAATGGTCAAGTCGTTCGGCGCCAACGCCACCACCATGGACGGCAATGAGGTTTTCACCGCGCTGCAACAGCGGGCCGTGGACGGGCAGGAATCCGCCATCGCATGGAGCTACGATCAGGGGTATGGCGAGGTGCAGAAATACCTGACCATCACCAACCACGGCTTTACCCCCACCTGCTTCGTCATCAACGCGGCCTATTTTTACTCTCTGCCTGAAGACACCCAGAAAAAGCTGACCGAAGCCGCCAAAGAAGCGGCCATCTATGTGGACGGCTTTTGCGAAATGTACGATCTGGCCGTCATTGACAAATATCGCGCCGCGGGGCTGGAAGTCACCAGGGTCAGCCCTGAAGAACTGCGCCCCCGCGTAAAGGACATCTGGGCAAAGATGGCTGAAAAAATCGGTGGCATGGATATTATTAACGCTCTGATCAAGGATGGCGAAAGCAAGCTGAAGTAAACGGGACGACGCTTCCTCCGGGCGCGGCGGGCAGACCGCCAGCATGGGGCAGACAGCCTGTCCGCCGCGCCATAAGAGCCGGCCTTCCCCCTTTGCGCCGGCACGGAACTGAGCATGAACACGCAGCCTGAGGCGCGGGCCGCCCCGCCGCAAGAAACAATTTATGGGAAGACAGGTGAACGTATGGCGACCCAACAGAAAAAAAGATTCCCAAGCGTGCGCGACGTACTGCAGAATCTCGATTATTATATTGCTGCCGTATGTATGTTGCTTGTTACAACATACTGTTTCATAAATGTAATTTCAAGATTTTTGATTGGCAAGACATCAGCAGAACTTGATGAATTGAACATCATTGTTTTCATCTGGTTTTTATACGCGTCAATAACATATTGTGTTCGTATGGACAAGCATATCAGGGTTGAATTTCTTGATTCCTACATATCCGAGAAATCGAAAACGATCCTGCGGATTATTGCTGATACTGTATGGATTGTCTTTTCCATATACATCACTTACTCCGGCATGCAGTTGATTATATTCAATACGAAGTTCATTGCCAGAACATCAATGCTGCAGATACCTGTATTTATTACCTACTCCATTATTTTCATCTCCTTCTTTGCCATGTCGGTTTTTCTGGCGCGGAATATTTATTCCAATTTTAAACATCTCCAACAGCTTATGCGGCACAAGGGAGACCTGATATGAGCATAGCCATAATCCTTGTCGGCCTGCTGCTCGCCCTGATGTTCATTCAGGTTCCCATCGGATTTGCCCTGGTCATTTCAAGCGCCGTTGCCTTCACTGCCTACAACGTTCCTATTCATATCCTGGCTCAGAGCCTTTATACCGGCGTCAGCTCGTTCACATGGATAGCCATCCCCATGTTTATTTTCGCCGGCAATCTGATGTCTCGCGGCGGGCTTTCACGGCGTCTGGTAAATTTTTCAGAGGCCATTCTGGGCACCATTCGCGGCGGCGTCGGCATGACGACCATCTTCGCCTCGGCCTTCTTTGCCTCCATTTCCGGCGCGTCTCCAGCGACCTGCGCGGCCATCGGCTCTGTCATGGTTCCTGAAATGAAGCAACGCAACTACCCTGAAAAATTCGCCGCGGGCATCGCCGCATCAGGCGGCGTGCTGGGGGTGCTCATTCCGCCAAGCATCAGCTTTGTGGCCTACGGCGTGCTGGCCCAGGTTTCGGTGGCCAAGCTCTTTCTGGCCGGCATCGTACCCGGCATCCTGACGGCTATGGTCATGGTTGTGGTCACCTATCTGCTTGCCAGAAAATACCTCAAGGGCGACGCGGGCAACAGCAGCAAGCGCTTTTCCTTCAGGCAGGTTTTTCAGACCGGCTGTCAGGGATTTTTTTCTCTCATGGCGCCGGTGCTCATTTTGGGCGGCATCTACATGGGCATCTTCACCCCCACGGAATCGGCCGTGGTTGCCGTCTTTTACGGACTGGCCGTGGGTCTTTTCTACAGGGAACTGGACTGGGAAGGCTTTTGGGAATGCGTGCGCGCCACCGTGGCCACCACCGGCACGCTGGCCATCATCTGGGCGGCAGCCGCCAGCTATTCATATATTCTGACCATCAGCAATGTGGCGCAGAATACGGTCATCGCCTTTCAGGGCATTTCAAGCAGCCCCATTGTGGTGGTTTTGCTGCTGTCGGCCATCGTGGTGGTGCTGGGCTGTTTCATCAACTCTATGGGCATGATCATTCTGCTGACCCCCATTTTTGTGCCCATCCTGAAATCCGTGGGTTTTGACCCCATGGTATTCGGCATTCTTTTCGTGCTGCTCTGCGAAATCGGCTATCTCACGCCCCCGGTGGGCACAAATCTCTTTGTGGCCCGCGCGCTTGTTCAAAAGGCGGACGTGCTTGAGATAGCCTCGGTCTGCATTCCGTACATGGTCTGTCTTTACGCCATGATGTTGTTTTTCCTCTTTTTCCCTGATGTGGTGTCATTCATCCCCAATCTGATGGATTAGAGCGAATTGCCTTTGAAACTTGAAATGGCAAAATTTCAAAAGCAAAATTCTCTAAGGAGCATAGCATGAAAACCATTCTGAAAAACGGGCGCGTCATCGACCCTGCCAGCCAGTTGGACCAGATGGCGGATGTACTGATAGAAGACGGCAAGATACTGGGCATCGGCAGCTTTGAGGCCGTCAACGCGGAACGGATCTTTGACTGCCGCGGCATGATGGTTGCTCCGGGCATTATTGACGTGCATGTGCATTTGCGTGACCCCGGCCTCACCCACAAGGCCACCATCGCCACCGACAGTTATGCCGCGGCCAAGGGCGGCGCCACCACCATTGTGGCCATGGCCAATGTCATCCCCCTGCCGGACAATGTGGCCGTGCACCGGATGATCACGGAGCGGATGAAAAAAGAGGCCCGTGTCAAGGCCATACAGGTGGCAAGCCTGACCAGGAGCATCCAGAGCAAAAACCTCATCAGCAAAGAGCTCAGCGATATCGACGAGCTTGTCGCTTCCGGGGTGGAGATATTTTCTGACGACGGCAATGTGCTGATGGATATGACGGTTCTCTACAACGTGCTGATGAAGACCAAAGAACACAATATGATCATCCTGCTGCACGAAGAAGACGAACACATGAAATGGTACGGGCCGACGGCCTTTCTGCCTTCGTCGGAAAGCTCCATCCTCGCGCGCGACCTTGAGCTGATCAGGGATGTGGGCGGCAGGCGCATCCATTTTCAGCATATCAGCACCAGGCGCAGCGTGGAACTCATCCGGCAGGCAAAGGCGGACGGGCTGCACATCTCGGCCGAAACCTGCCCCCATTATCTGCTGCTGACCCGTGAAGCCAGAGACATTTACGGAGCCAACGCCAAGATGGCCCCCTGCCTGCAAACGCAGGACGATATTGAAGCGCTGATTGAAGGGCTGGACGACGGAACCATCAATATCATCGTTTCCGACCATGCGCCCCACACGCAGGAAGACAAAAACACGGAACTGGTCAAAGCCCCCAACGGCATCATCGGCGTGGAGGTGATGTTTCCGCTGCTTCTGCATGAACTGGTACACAAGAGAGGCTTTTCGTATTCATGGCTTCTTGAAAAGCTCACCATCAAGCCCGCGAGGCTCTTTGGCCTGCGGGGCGGCACTCTTGCCCAGGGACAGGCCGCCGATATCTGCGTTTTCTCGGATCGCCTGTGGACCATCCGGGCCGGGGAATTTGCCTCCATTTCGCGCAATACGCCCTACGACGGCTGGGAAGTCAGAGGTTGCGTCGAAATGACTATGGTAGACGGCAATGTGGTTTACAGCTCCGACCGCATTGAAAAGCAATGAACATCTGGAAGGCAAAACATGAATAAACGCTTGGCTATCCTCTCCGCTCCACCCATCGCTCCTGAAGGGCTGGCCGATCTGGAACCCATCTGGGCGGGCCGGGCCGAAATCAGCCTGCATTCCGTCCTGCCCGACCTCTCGCCCGCCAGCGTTCTGCCCTACAGGGCGCGCGAAGGCGAAAAAGTGCTGATGCTGGGGCTGAACAGCGCCGACCCCACAGCCATCAGCATCGAAAAACTGGTGACGCCATTGGAAAAACTGCTTGCCTCTCTGGAGGGGCGCGCTGATTTCGCCTTTTTTTCCTGCGCGGGCGACTTCCCTCCGTTACAGGCCCCCCTGCCGCTTATTCAGCCCAATCTGGCCTTCCGCAACATGGTCAAAACCCTGCTGCACCCTCGAATGAGGCTGGGGGTCGTAACCCCCGGCGCTCCGCAGGTGGAGCATGTGCGCGCTTCATGGCTGCCCCATGTGGCTGAGGCAGGCCTTGCGGCGTCGCAACTGGAGGTGGACTGGGCGCCGCCCTCAGCAGAAGCGGCCGTAAACTGCGCCCGACGGCTGGCGGCCAAAGATATCGACCTCCTCGCTGTGGAATGCCTCGGCTTCAAGGAACCGCTGCGCGAACTCATGGCCGCGGAGCTCGGCAAGCCGGTGATTCTCGTGCGCACAGTGGCCGCCCAATTGCTCAGAGAGCTGGTGGGAAGCGCCGAACCCCGCCGGCATTCCGGCTAGGGCGTGTTCACACTGCGAGAGATTTTGTGCTCCGCCAAGGAAAAAAGCTTTTTGTGAAGGGAGTGTACTCTTGCCACCAAAGGCTCCCGAAGGGCTGTGCCCGTCAGACGAGTCTTCAAGTCTTGCGGGCATGGACAGCAGAGCCATGCTGCTCGACCGGAATAGAAAGCCTTTTTTACGCAGGCGGAGGGCAAAAGAGCCGTAGTGCTACTCCGTCAACGGCGGCGCGCCGTGCGCCGGCAGGCTGCCGTGCCGGATAAAGTGGTCCACCAGACCAAAAACCATTTCATTGCCGCAGAAATTTCCGGTGGCGATGGCGGCCTTGAATTCCGGCAGTCTGGCCTCGAAACGCCGCAGCAGTTGCGGCTCCAGGCTGAGCATGTCAGCCTGCATGCCGTAATGCAGGCGCTCCACATACAGCGCGTTGAAGCGCTGTTCCACCATAGCCTTGAGCGGCAGGGTCAGAATGGGCTTGCCCAGATACAGGGCTTCGCCCATCAGGGTGTGTCCGCCGCCCTGAATCACATACGAGCAGCCTTCCAGCAGGCGCAAAAAGCCCTCTTCGCTCTTGCGCATGAAGACCACATTGCCTTCGTGCCCTTCAGTGCGGTCATAGCCGTAGACATAGCAGGTCTTCTTCGTGGCCGCGCGCAGAAAATCCACAAGTTTTCTGTGGGTGGAATTGCTCTGATAGACCAGCACATGCCCCTCGTCGCGGGGATGCAGGCCCAGCACGCTGTCGCGCAGGATAGGCGGGGCCACGCGGGCCTTGTAGCGCGGCAAGACCGGCGGCGCATAAAAAGAAATGATCAGGTTTTCCGCCGTGGGCCGGAACAGATAGCGCGGGGTCAAGCCCTGCAAGAACGCGTCCCACCACATGCCGGGCGGCAGATTGTGGCGGCAGCAGGTGATGATGTGCTGATGGTCCAGCGTCAGGCAGGGCAGCCCCGCCTGCTCCGCCGCGCGCGGCACAAAGTATTCCAGGTCGGTCATGCAGACATCGGGCCTGAACTCGTCCATGAGTCGCAGCACCTGGTCGATATGGCGCTGCCGGCGCAGCAGCAGGGGAACGGCGCGGGCGATGGTGGCCCGCAGGTCCACCTTGTAATTTTTGAACACCGTGCCCAGATTGGGCAGACGACTGACGGGAAATTCCGCTTCCAGTATCCTGGGGGCATCGTCGTCGGCCACAAAAAGAAATTCATGCTGCCTAAGCCGACGGGCAATGGTCAGCCCGCGCATGGCGTGCCCGTGGCCGGTGCCGTGAATACCGTAAAGTACGCGCGCCATACCGCTCCTTCTTCGGAAAATCTTGCGCACAAACCTACCAACGCGCAAAGGGCTCGTCAATCGGCAGCGCGCCGGAACAGCGCGGCGGCAGGGCGAGAGCTTCCTGCTCCGATGTCCGGCTGCTCAAGGCTTGCGCTTGACGCCCGCGGGTCTTCTTTCTACCATTTTTGGCCATGCGAGAGGAGCAATCATGGAACAGGACTTCCAGAGCCATCCGTCCGGCGTCGCGCCCGTCTGCAACGTGACCATTCCCGTGTTCAACCGTCCGCATGCCACGCGTGAGACAATTCTCGCCCTGCGCCGAACCTCGCAGGAAATCCCCTTTGACATCACCGTGGTGGACAACGGCAGCGACCCCGCCCAGGTCCAAAGCCTCCTGACGCTCAAAGCGCATGGCGTCATCGACCATCTTTTTCTGCTGCCCCGCAACATGGGCGTGGCCTGTGCCGCCAATGTGGGATGGGAGATGGTTCCCGCGCCCGTGTACATGAAGCTGGACAACGACACGGCCATGCGCCGGACGCGCTGGCTGCCCGGCCTGCTGGCCCTCTGGCGGCATGGCAGGCCGCAATCCAATCTGGGCGGCGCTTTCAATGCGGGCATACTGCACCGTCATCCCGGCGCCGTGAGCACGCCGGAAGGCGTGCTGGGCGTCTGCCCCGACAATCTGCCGGGCCAGGCCGTGCTGATCCCCAGGACTGTTTCGGACCAACTGGGCTTCTGGAACGAGGAATACGGCCTCTACGGCGGCGAAGACGGCGATTACGGTCTGCGCATGACCTGCGCGGGCCTGCCGCAGTACTATTATCACGGGCCGGACTATTTCGAGAACCTGCCTGAGGAAGACGCACAGGCCACCTATGCGGCCAGGGGCATCGACAAGCGGCGTCTGCATCGGGAACTGGTGGTCACGGACAATTTGCTGCCGGGCAAGCTCTTTCTGAACAAAATTCTTTATGCCTCGGGCGTGCGCTCGCTGAAACCCATGCGCCGCTATGAAATACTCGACGTGACGGGCGACTGCCGCGTCACAGTGGCCGAACGCAAAGAATACCGCGAATTCCGGCGCGACCTGATCCCACACCTGGCGGCTGTGAACCGCCGCTTCAAAGAGCATATCATGTCCTTCCGGCCTGATGCGGCCTCGACGCAGGCTCTCAGGGCCAGTCTGGCCCGGCACGGGCAGGACGGCGCTGCATCATAAAATTTTTTTCACACGGCTACCCTTTGACCTATGCACCAACGCGGCGCAAACGCAAAAAGGAGAAGGACTGTCATACGGAGACTTGCTTATAGCATTTAACGTTTAAAATGCGCATTTCTTTTTTTCGGAGATTGTATAAACTGTTCTTCAATGCCCTTCAACAAAGTTGAATCCGTATTTCTTACAGCGATAGCGTCGTTTTTTCCGAATAAAACCATTTTTTGCAATGTGTGTTGATCCGCAATACTTGCATACTGACATATCAACAACCTCTGAGAAAATTGGATATACTTATATCTATCTATTTGCCAAAACTCTCAAATTGATTTCCGTGAGCTCTGGATATCTATTCTTGACATGTCCACCAGGAGTACCTACAAGGAGACAGGGCGTTCGTAGCTCAGTTGGATAGAGCGATAGCCTCCTAAGCTGTAGGCCGCAGGTTCGATTCCTGCCGGGCGCACCACAAAATTTCAGGATGTTACATGTAATGGCATGTGGCATCCTGTTTCTGTTTTGAGTGCTTTTTGCACTTTGTGGCGCCCATATGGCGCCCACCCATCTCCACCAGCCTCCCTGTGAAAGGAGTTCTTTATGCAATACTCTCCAAGAGCTAAAAGCTCTAATGCCCGGTAATGCCGTATTTTTTCAGCTTGTACTGGAGCAGGCTCTTGGAAATGCCCAGGTACTCCGCCGCCTTGACCTGCACCAGATCGGCGCGCACCAGCGCCCGGCGGATCAGGGCGGCCTCGATTTTTTCCAGGGTATCGGCCAGGTCCAGTTGCACGGGCAGCAGATCCACAGCGCTTTTGAACTGGGATTCCTCGTCGCGGATTTCCGCCGGAAGGTTGTCCACCTCAATCATCGAACCCGGCACCAGCACCAGGCAGCTTTCCACCACGTTTTCCAACTGGCGGATGTTGCCCGGCCATTCGTAGCCGGTAAGATAATTGAGAGCCTCGGTGCTGAAGGCCCTGGAGGGCATATTGTTGTCCGCAATGACCTTTTCCACGAAATGGGCCACCAGCAAGGGGATGTCCTCCCGCCGTTCGCGCAGGGGCGGCAGGGGAATCTGAACCACGTTCAGACGGTAATAGAGGTCGTCGCGAAACGAACCCTTCTCCACCATGGCGGCCAGATCCTTGTTGGTGGCCGCCACCACGCGGATGTCCACCTCAATTTCCTCGCCTCCGCCCACGCGCTCAAAGCGGCGTTCCTGCAACACGCGCAGCAGCTTGACCTGAAGATCCGGCGTCAGCTCGGCAATTTCATCCAGAAAGAGCGTGCCGCCGTCGGCCTGCTCAAAGCGGCCGCGCCGCATGGCCACCGCGCCGGTGAAGGAGCCTTTTTCATGCCCGAACAGCTCGCTTTCCAGTACGCCGGGATTCAGGGCCATGCAGTTCACTGACACAAAGGGCTTGTCCTTGCGCGGGCTGGTGTAATGGATGGCGCGGGCCACCAGTTCCTTGCCGGTGCCCGACTCGCCGGTGATCAACACCGTGGAGCGGCTGGGCGCGGCGCGGTCCACCATAACCAGCACATCGCGTATGGCCCGGCTGCGGCCCACGATCTTGTGCACGCCGTAGCGCTCTTCCATAACCTCCTGCAACAGGCGGTACTGGCGATGGGCGCGGGCGAGTTCCGCGGCGTTATGGATGGAAAGCAGCAATTCATCATTGGAAAAAGGCTTGGTGATGTAATCGAATGCACCGTATTTCATCACCTCCACCGCGCTTTCGATGGAACCAAAGGCCGTCATGATCAGCACCGGGATATGCGGCCAGGACTTCTTGACCCTTTGCAGCACCTCGCGGCCGGTGACTTTGGGCATCTTCATGTCCGTCACCACCACATCCACCTCACTTTCGTTCAAAAACGCCAGCGCGGTTTCCGGATCACTGATGGCCGTGACTGTATAGCCCTCGTCCTCCAGCAGGGTCTGAAGAACCAGAAGATAATTCTTTTCGTCGTCCAGAACCAGAATATGCGATTTTTCACTCATCTTGAACCTCGGGCGCTTCCGGATCGGCGGCGGGCAAAAGCACCCGCACCAGCGCCCCGCCTTCGGGGCCGTTTTCAAGCTCTATCTGACCGCCATGACTGACGATGATCGACTGGACGATGGGCAGGCCAAGGCCCGTGCCGCCGTCCTTGGTGGTAAAGAAGGGATCCAGCAGACTGGGCAGGGCGGCCTGATCAAAACCCGGCCCGGAATCCTGAAACTCCAGACGCACGCAGCCCGGCCCATCGCCCTGCTCCGGCTCCAGGCAAGCGCTGATCCGTATGACGCCCGGCCCGCTCATGGCCTGCTGGCCGTTAACCAGAATATTGTAAAAGGCCCGATACAGCAAATCCTTGTCCCCGCGCACACGCAGGCCGGGTTGCATCTGGCGCTCCACGCTGACGTCATGGCGACGCAGTTCCCCTTCCAGAAAGGCCAGAGCCTGATCCAGCACCAGATTCACGTCCACCAGATTCTGGCGGGGCTGTCGCGGTCGGGCGTAGTCCAGAAAATCGTTGACCGTCTGGGAAAGGCGCACGGACTCATCGTAAATGGCGCCCAGAATGCGCGAGGTTCCCGCGTCGGCCCTGTCCATGCGGCGCTGGAGCAGCTCGGCGCTGGAACGGATGATTCCCAGAGGATTGCGTATTTCGTGGGCGATGCTGGCCACCACCCGTCCCATGCCGGCAAGTTTTTCATTATTGTGCAGTTCGTTTTCCAGCAGCCGGTTTTTGTGCATGCGCTCGGCCAGGATGCGCTCGGCCCGGTGAATGAGCATCAGCAGCAGGCCAAACAGGATCACCGAGGACAAAAGACACATAACCACAATGATGCCCTGAAAGACCAGCACCTGCTCATAGTCGCCGGTAATGTCCTGCGTCAGCTCCAACGCGCCCATGACCGGGGCCTGCTCGCCGGGCCGCAGGGTTTCGCCGCGCAGGGGATAAAGCACGCGCAGCACAAAGGCGCCCTCGCGCAACGGCGCCCGAAAAGGGGCTTGCCAGGCCGGTATGCTGGAAATGATTTCAGACTTGGGAACCGCGCCGTGCAGCACGTCGTCCAGATTGGGCGGCGACAGACCGGCCCGGCCCAGGTCTTCCTTTCTGGTGGAATAGGCCACCAGACGCGAAAAATCATAGATGCGCAGCCGCTCCACGGGCAGCCCGTGAATCACGGACTGCACCACCTGATCCAGCCGCTCGTACTGGGCAGGCTGGCGCAGGGCAATGCGTCCGCTGGCCAGAATGGTGGGCAGGGCAAAACGTCGAAAAATCTGACTGTTGAGGTTTTCCACCAGCAGGCGCGCAAAATCCTCCTGACGGGTCAGCAGGGTTTGGCGCGCTGAATTGGAAATAAAGAAGGACAGCCCTAGGCTGGTCAGAAGAATAACCACCAGCGACAACCAGGACAGCGTGCGGGCATAGCTCAGGGGCAGGGCGCTTTCCACGGGCGACTCCTGCCGCCGGCAGTCGCAGTTTTCCGGTTCCGCGGGGTTTGACTGGTTCATGCGCGCCTCTTGGAACAATTCTCCATTGCAATACCCAAGCCTGAAGGCCGTCCAGAACCTCAGGATACAGCGTATGTCGAAAAACCGCGCAAAAGGAAGCCGGGGGCACAAAAGCGTTATGGCGAAGCACGCGCGGCGGGCCTTTTCTCTGCATAGCCGGCCAGCGACCGCCCGCAGCCTTTGCTGCGAACCGGGGCAAGCCACAATATGCCTTATGCCGGGCATCCGCTCTCGCGTCCGCTGGAGCGAATGCCTTTTTCAACGGCAATGCGTTCTAAAAACCCTGTTTGCGTTGCGGCGCAGCCAGATAGGCGGCCAGATCCGCTTCTTCCTGAGGGTAGCCGTCCGCGCCCAGCCGGGCGTTGGCCAGGCGTTTGCCCAGTTCCACAGCCGGCTGATCCAGAGGATTGACGCCCATGAGCCAGCCGGTAAACACTGTGGCCGCTTCCAGCAGCATCATCAGCGAACCGGCGGCGCGGGGCCCGGTGTCTCCCATCTCTATATGCACCAGGGGCACGCCGCTCTTGCACAGGGCCATGCGCGTGCCCAGCGCCTCGGCCTCCAGCAGGCTGCCGAAAGGCTTGGCGCGTAGCCAGGCCCATTGTTCGGGCAGGTCCATGCCAAACGGGCGACCCTGAGGCTGGTTGCGGCTGGTCAGAAAAAGGCAGCCCTTGTCCCTAGGGCCGTCCAGAAACATCTGGTTAATGGAATGCTGATCCGTCACGCCGATGGCCGGCACGGGCATGGAGCCTTGGCCGTCCTTGCCCAGGCTTTCCGCCCAGAGCTGCGCGAACCAGGGCCCGTAGGTGGCCCACTGCGGAATGTAACAGAAAAAGATCAACTGGCTGTAGCCGTGATCCTCCAGGGCCTTGGCCCAGCAGGCCAGCGCGAAGGAGGAATGCTGCCCGATGCTTTCGGGATGTTCCACCAGGGGGCGGGCCACATGGGCCGCTCCGTCCAGCAGAGCCTGCCAGTCGATGCCCAGAAAAGCGGCGGGCAGCAAACCCACGGCGGACAGGGCGGAATACCGCCCCCCCAGATAATCCGGCACTTCCAGGGCGGCAAGACCGTGTTGCGCGGCTTCCTCGCGTAAATAGCCCTTGCGCGCGTCGGTGATCACAATCATCTGTTCGCGCCAGCCTTCTCCCAGCGCGGTCCTGAGCCAGTCCCGCACCAGAAAATACTGGGCCAGGGTCTCAATGGTGCCGCCGGATTTGCTGATGCAGACCACCACGGTTTCAGCGGGCTCAAGCCTGCCGAGCAAAGCTTCAAACTGTTGGGCGCAGACATTGTCCGCAATCCAGAGCCAGGGGCCCTGGTGACCGGGACCGTCCTGACCCGGCGCAAAGGCCCGCTGCATGGCGCGCGCGCCCAGAGCCGAACCGCCGATGCCCAGCACCAGCATATGCTTGTATGCCTTGAGACGCGGGGCCAGCGGGGTCAGTTCCGCTTCCAGCCTGGCGCGATAGGGCATGGTCAGAAAGGGCAGCTCGCCAGCGGCCGCCTCACGAGCCAGCCGCTGCGCCAGCTCCGCGCTTCGCGCCGCGCAGGCCGCGGCCGCCGTCTCGGGCAGACGGGCTGTATACGCTCTGGACCACTCAAGAGTATGGGACATGACGCACCTCCGTGAACGGATTGAATGACAGCCATGAAAAAGGTCAAAAAAGCCGCAGGGCTTTGGGCGCGAAAAAACGACGGCGCACAGCCTTATAGGTTTGCGGGCGCACGCCAAAACGGCAGCGCCAGAGCGGGCAGCTCTCTCGCGCCTGACAGGCCCGCACTTCATACCGGTTGCCGGCGCAGTTCATGCATTGCCGCCGCACGGCGCGCAACGCCGCCCTGGCCGCGTGGCGCGCCTCCGGGGCCGGGGGCGCTTCGCCAGGCAGGGCCGCCAGCCGCCAGGCCCATAAAGGACAGCGCGCATCGGAGCAGGAACGCACCGATCTGGCGGACGCCCCCTGGCATTCCAGACAAAATCGCCGGATGAGCGCTATGGCGCCGCTTCTAACCATGCTTATTCAGACGCCGCCCCGCAGCATTTCTTGTATTTTTTGCCACTGCCGCAGGGGCAGGGATCATTGCGGCCCACCTTGGGGCCGGGCCGCCGGTACGCCGTGGGGCGCAGGGCCACACCGTCCACATAATAAATCTTGTCGTCCTTGCGCTGGAAAAAGCTTTTCTCTCCCAGTTGCCTGGGAATGCCGTCCAGCTCGTAAAAGGCGCGAAATTCCACAATATCGTAACATTCGCCATTTTCGCCCACAGGCGCGTCGTTTTCGCAGCGGCCCACTTCCAGACGAAGCCAGTGCACGCCCTTGCCCTGCTCCGCCAGTTTTTCAGCGGAAATTTCTTCGCGGAAGTCGGGGTGCGTACTCTCCACCAGCCAGTCATAACGCCCCAGCGCATAGGCCGCATAGCGCGAACGCATCAGAGCTTCGGCGCTGGCCGGCCAGGCATTGCCGTCAAGATAAGAACCACAGCAGTCCGCAAGGGGCAGACCGCTGCCGCAGGGACAGAGTTGAGACATGAAATACAGCCGCCTTTGTTTGCCGCGGCCCGGAATGGGCCTTGCGCTTCCCGCAGCATAGCCTATGCCCTGACAGGCGGCAAGGGCGCGAAAGGCGCGGCCCGTCAGCCGCGCCCGCCTGCTTCAGGCCGGGAATCGTCTGCGGGACGCAGGCAAAGCAGACAACCGGGAAGCACGGACACGCCGTCCAGCATGATCAGTTCCAGAACTCCCTTATGCGCTTTTTCCGCGCGCGCCGCGCCCAATGCCTGACCGGCGTCGTTCAGAACCCGGCGGATCTCTCCGGGGCGGGGCGTATCGGCCCTGGAAGCCAGACACCAGATATGGCAGGAAGCCCCGTTTGCGCTGACGCGGAATATCTCGCTGCACCCCAGTCGCCTCAGCAGTTCGAAACAGCGGCGACCCAGCAGATATGTGCGCAGACCGCAAAGAGTGCCCAGGCAGCCGAACCACGCGGCCGCAATAAAGGCGTTCCAGCCCGTGAGCCGGCGAACCCAGGAAGGCGAAGCCGCCCGCAGAGACGCCTCATCGGCCCGGAGCAGCAGCACATATTTCTGGGCGCTCTGCGCCGCGGCCCCCTTGAAGGCGATACGCAATTCATAACGGCCCGGTCCGGCTTCCGGCTCGGCCCGCACTTCGCCGCGCCACATGCCGTTGCCGAACCAGTAACCGGCAAAAAAGCCTTCCAGACTGAAATGCAGGGGAGCGTTTTCAGGCGTGAAGCGCGCTTGTATATCGCTGTTGAGGGGATTTTTGAAAGGACAGGGGCCGGAAAGGGTTTCAGAGCCGCCGGGCAATATTTCCAGATGGTCCGCACCCAGACGCATCAGCGCCTGCACGCCGTCCAGCAGCCCCAACAGGGCCACCGCCAGCAGCAAGGCGGCGCACCCGCCCCAGAAGCGCTGAATACGACGGTACCGCCGCAGGGATTGCCAGAGTTCCGTTGCTGAGAACATGGTTCAGTATAAACGCGGCGCGTTGCCGGGACAAGAGAAAAGTGCCATCCCGGCTGAGGTTCCCGCCCGCCGCGCGTGAAAAACAATGCAGGGCAGCGCGGGGCAATGCCCTAGCGGACAGGCAGATTCATGCGCTCGGCCTCGTTCAGCACGCGCCACCGCACCAGCCGACGCCCCAGGCCGGGCAGCTCCACCAGACTTTCCTGCTCCGCCGGGAAACGGCGGGCGATGTGGCGGGTCAGAAACAGCGCGCCGGTCCAGAGGGGGATGGTAATGCCGAAAAACCAGAGGCAGAAGGTGGACAACGACGAGGAAGGGCTGTGCCCGGCCTGGTACATGGCCAGAAAAACGGCTGCGAGCATCAGCAGGTTGGCGACGATGCGCGTCATGCTCACATACAGGCTGCGTTTGTAGCTGTTCATCACGGCCTCCCTTACGCTTGAAAAATCGCTTGGCGCATGCCGGCCGGGACGGCTTCTGGTTCGCCGCCCCGGCCGGATTCTGTCCAGGACTTACTTCTTGAAGATGTTGGTCTTGGTGATGTTCATGAAACGCAGAGCCTGATGCTTGGCATTTTCCTTATAGTAGAGGCGCACTTCATCGCCCGCTTCCCAGGTTTCCGGCGGCAGGCTGAGCTTGTCGGCGGGAACCTTGAACGTCACCAGAGCCTGGAGGCGGCGGGAGTATTCGGTGACGGTCTGCTTTTCCATGTCGATAATCGGGAACTTCTTGCCGGCCACCATGGGATGCGAAGGCCTGATGTTCATCTGCTTGTTCACGAATTCCACATTGAGCACTTCCAGCGACTGGCTTTGGGGCACATAGATGGTAACCGTGCTCTTTTCCAGATCAAACATCACGCGACCGCCAGGCACGGGCAGGGGACCGATTTCAGCGGGATCGGCGGGCAGCAGATAGGTAGCGATGCCGCCGTTGTAATTGGGGTTGCGCTGATCGTGGTTGGAGTCCAGCACAATGGTCACGCTTTTGCTGGCGGGATCAAAGGCCACGCAGCGTCCTTGTTCCACCTGGCCGAAATCGCAGGCCGCGAGGGCGAGGGAAAGGGCCAGTACCAGCATGAGCAACAGAGTACGTATTTTCATGTTTTGCCTCCTAGCTGCCGGCCTGTTGCTTCTTGGCGGCCAGTTCCGCCTTGGCGCCCTGCACCATGCGGATGGTGATGTAGATGGAGATGGCGCTCACGAAGCCCAGCACCACCACGGTAGCCACGCCATTGATGAAACCGCTGTAGGCGGGGAAGTACGGCTGGATCAGCTTGAGCACCACGGAGCACAGGCAGCCGAGAACGGCCAGGCCAAAGGCGATGCGGATGCCGTACCCCTTGATGTACTTGGTGGCCACGGCGCCTATCTGCGCGCCCACGGCCGCGCCGATGAGCATGATCAGAGCGGCCACCAGTTCGGTGCGTCCCTTGTACGTGTAGGAAGCCGCGCCGTACAGGCCTGAAATGGCCACTTCAAAGAGGTCCGTGCCCACGGCCACATGGGTGGGGCAGCCCACCAGATACACCAGGGCGGGCATGCGGATCAGACCGCCGCCGATGCCCAGAATGCCGGCCAGCCAGCCGGTGGCCAGACTCACAATCACGGGCAGCCACGCCGAGCAGGTGATGCCCGCGGCGCTGAAGTGCATCATGGGCGGAATTCTGATGGCGTGCAGCTTGGAGGCCCAGTCAATGCCGGTGGCGTCCTTGGCGAGCTGCTCGCCGCGGGCCGCGGCTTCGCGTTCCTTTTTGCGCCGCAGGGCCACGTCATGAAAGACCATCCAGGCGATGGAAATCAGCAGCAGCACATACAGCCAGCGCACGACCTTGTCCACGGAGCCGATGCGCTCCAGCCACATGATCATCTGAGCGCCGATTTCCACGCCCACGATGGTGCCCGCCAGCATGGTCAGACCCAGCTTGTAGTCCACATTGCCGAATTTGCCGTGCCGCATGGTGGAAATCAGGGATTTGCCGGCCATATGGGCCACGTCGGTGCCGATGGCGAAAGCCATGGGGAAACCCAGAATGTTCAGGCCGGGAGTCACCATCCATGCGCCGCCCATGCCGAAGAAGCCGCCGATGATACCGACGCCCAGCCCGAGAATGATCAATCCGGGCCAGAAAATCGTCACGCCGGAAATGGGCATCAAGACATACAACCAATCCATATCTGCCTCCTTTCCGGCCTAGTGCTCGGCCAGTTCGCGGTGTTTGAGGTCAATGCCGATGTGCGACATGACGATGTCCGCCAGCACGCCAAAAATGCAGCCGGTGACGGGAATGATGATGATTGTCAGGATGGAGAAGTACAGATGGCTTTCATTGTACATCTGCGCCCACCACAGCATGATGCCGTGCAACTGTCTTGTGTCTGCCACAATGACGACGTTGGCGGCGGCTTTTTTGGCGGCCAGAGCCACTGACGGCATGAGCACAAGCAGCGTCAGCGCGCATCCTGTGAGCCAGGTCCATAATCTGCGCATTTTTTTCATGGCATCCTCCACTCTTGTTATGTTCCTCTTTCAGACGGGCAAACCACATGCCACTGCAATTTGTGAAGATAATAGCAAAGCCCGTGCCACTGCGTGATTCCAAAGATTTTTTCGCATTATTCCAGCGAATCCCGCTCGCGACCTTGTCAAAAATGTGATTTTTTTCTACTCTGAACCCAGAGCATGCGCTTTTTTGCGCAATCCGGGAGGAGCATGCGTTTTTTTGGCAACATCGTCGGCGGCAGCTCAGTGGAAACCGCCTCCTTTTTCGTGAACCGCAGCCTGACAAGCCGCATGTTGTTGCTGGGCCTGCCCTTGCTGGCGGCTGTTCTGGCGCTGCTTTTTTTCGTGACCGGGGGGAGTCTCGCAAATTTCGTCAATCGCGCAATAATGCGCAATACAGAACTGCAAACCCAGGCCATGAGCCTTGCGCTGGAACAGATACTGGTGGAAACACGCAACCAGTTGCTGATTCTCGCCGCCGGCTCCATGGAACAGCAGGAAATGGCGCGCCGCCTCAGATTCCGCTCCCGCGCCGACGGCCTGCGCTATCGCGAAGTGGCCTTCATGGGCCTGACGCCTGAAAACCGCTATCTTCTTCTGAGCTACGGCGGCGAGATCATCGCCGTACCGCCCCATGTGGCCCTGGACGCTCCGGCCGGGCCCTTTCACAATATCAGTCCGGGCCAGCGGCCCGGCCATGTGAACGTAAGCCAGCCCCTGGAAGTGGTCTATTCCATGGTGCCCATTGACAAATCGCTGCAAAGCCTGTCCTTCTATGTGCTGCGTTTTTCCACGCCCATTTACGACGCGGCCGGAAACTTTCAGGGCATTCTGGTTCTCTCGCTGGATCTTACCGCGCTGCGCGACACCATGTCGCTGTACTCTTCGCCGGAAGCGCCCATCAGCGCGGGGGAGAAAACCCAGATGCTCAGCCTTTTTTTCGACCAGGGCGGCTGGATGCTTTTTCAGTCCGAACCTCCCGGCGACAATGGCGGTGAAAAAAACCTGCGTTCCGACTCTGTACGGGCCGGTTTCCGCGGCGATTTCGGCCGGCCCGGCTTCAGCACGGCTTTCCGTCCCGGACCGGAGCATCTCAACTACTGGAGCATGGTGGCTGAAATCCAGGCGGGCCGCCCCGGCCGTCTCCCCACTTCAGAGACCGGCACGGCCTGGAATAACGGCCAGATGCAGGTGGAAAGCGTCAGTTACGCGCCGGTAACTTTCATGCCCAATCCGGAGGGGCCACGCGTGGTGGTGGGCGGGCTGGCCATGCTGGACAGCAGTTTTGCCTCCACGCGCGCGGGCATGCATCTGCTGAGCATTTACGCCCTCTGTTTTCTCGGCGGCTTGCTTCTGCTGGGTCTGAGCCTCTGCTGGCTGGCCCGCAATATGGGCCGAAGCCTGAATCTGCTTTCCGGCGAGTTGCGCAGCCGCAATGAAAACGACAGCGCCGAAGCCCTGAATCTGCCCCGGCTGCCGCTGGAGCTGGAAACGATCAGGCAGAACGTGGACATACTGCTGGAGCGGTTGCGCGCGGCCAGGGCCGATCAGCTCTCCCAGGCGGCGGCGCAGACCGCCCTCTGGCGGCGGGAACCCGTGGAGGACCTGCCCGATCCGACCGATCTGCCCGCCCGGGGCCTGGTGGGCGCCTCCCTGCCCATGCAGTCGCTGTACGGGCAGATCCAGAAGGCTTCCCAGGTGCTGGCCGATGTGCTGATCGTGGGCGAAACAGGCACCGGCAAGGAGCTGGTTTCCGAATCCATTCACAGCCTGAGCGCCCGCGCCGACGGTCCCTTCATCACTATCAATTGCGGCGCTCTGGATGAGGCCCTGCTCATGGATACCCTTTTCGGTCATGTCAAGGGCGCCTTCACCGAGGCGAGGCAGGCGCGCAAGGGGGCGTTTCTGGCCGCCGAGGGCGGCACGCTGATGCTGGACGAGGTGGGCAACGCGGCTCCCAAAGTGCAGCAGGCTCTGCTGCGGGCGCTTTCCACCCGGCGCATCCGCCCCCTGGGTTCGGACCATGACGTGCCTTTCGACACCAGAATCATTGCCGCCACCAACGCCGAACTGCGGGGCGACGGACAGGACGGTTCCTTCCGCGACGACCTGTACTACCGGCTGGCCGTTATCACCATCCGCACCCCGCCCCTGCGGCAGCGTAAAGAAGATATCCCGGCCCTGACAGTTCATTTCATGCGCGAAGCCGTGAACACACGGGAGCCGGGCATGCCCGGCAGCATTCCCCGCATCAGCCGGGGCGCGCTGGAAAAGCTCATGCGTCACCACTGGCCCGGCAATGTGCGCGAACTGAAAAATACCCTGACCAGAGCCCTGACCTTTTGCGACGGCAATCTGATTCTGGCGGAGAACATTCAGCTTGCGCCCGGCGACCATCAGCCGGAAAACACGTCGGACGACAGAGAGGCGCGGAACAATGAAAGCGCGGCAAGGTCGCGGGAAGAGGAGCGGAACGCCCACCGCCATCCGACGCCGCGTCCGGATCCTGTCGCGGAGCAGGCCAGAGAGAAAGCGCCGCTCCTGCCGCATGCGAACCAGCTCAACCAGCGCCAGCGGGAACTGCTGCCGCGCCTGATGGCCCTGGGCAGCGTGAGCCGTCAGGAATACCAGGACCTGGCGGGCAGGGGCATTTCCATGCGCACGGCGCAATACGATTTGCAACAAATGGTGCAGCTCGGCCTGATGCGCAAGGAAGGACGCGGCCCGGCGCAACGCTATGTGATCGTGCAGCCCGGCGCGCAAGCGCCGGCCGGTAAAGGATGTCCCTGATGAACGCCGTACAGACATTGCGGAAATTGCTGGGCCTCACGCCGCGCATCAGCCGTGAGCGGGCCATGGCCGCCTTTACCCGCCGTTACGCCTCCTTCAAGGAGTTATTGCAGGCCAATGCCGATCTGGCCGGCATTCTGGCCGGGCTGAACGCGGCCCAGCGCGGCGACCGCAGCCTGGAAACCAGACAGGTGCGCAAGGAGGCGCGCCGCGCCATCCTTCAGTGCGAACGCATGGCGGTCTGCCTCAACGCCATTTCCAACCAGCGTCATCAGGCGCTCGTTTCAGCCGTGGAGGCTCTGGGCGGCCGCATTGAACGCGAACTGGAGCAGCACACGCGCGGCGACGTGACCTCACTGACCCTGCCGCTCAGCGAGGTGGACGCCAGCATGGCCTACAGCGTGGGCGGCAAAAACGCCAATCTGGGCGAATTGCGCAACATGCTGGACATGCCCGTGCCGCGCGGTTTTGCCATTACCATCAAGGCCGGCACCCTGTTCCTGCTGCGCAGCAGCGGTCTGTTCAGAAATATTTACAGCCAGTTGCGTTCGGTGGACGCCGAAAAGCCCTCCACCATCAGCGCGGCATCCCGCGAAATACAGCGGCTCATCATGGAAGCCCCCATGCCCGACATGGTGAGCGGCCCCATGCTGGCGGCCTGGGATGAAGCCTTCGGCGCGCAGGGCGATACTGTGGCGGCCCTGCGTTCCAGCGCTGTGGCCGAAGACGGGGTGCAGTCCTTTGCGGGGCAGTACCGCAGCATTCTGGGCGTCAGGCGGCAAGACCTGCTTGCGGCCTTCAAGAAGGTGATGGCCAGTCTCTTTTCCGAACGCGCCCTGACCTACAGGGCCGCGCACGGCTATGCCCTGGACGCCACGGGCATGGGCCTCTGCTGTCTGGAGATGGTCAGGGCCAAAGCCGCCGGCGTGGCTTTTTCGCGCCACCCCGTGGACCTGCGCTCCAACTGCGTGCTGATCAACGGACTGTGGGGCCTGGGTGAAATGGTGGTGGACGGTTCGGGCACGCCAGACCAGTGGCTGGTTTCGCGGGCCACGCGCAAAATTGCCCAGGCCACCATCGCCCGCAAGGAAACCCGCCTCCAGCTCACGCATACCGGCACGGGCGTGGAAAGCACACTTGTGGATGTGCCGGAAGAACTGCGCGAGGTTCCCTGTCTCAGCGACGAGCAGGCGCGGCGACTGGCGGAAATGGCTCTGGAACTGGAGCGCCATTACCAGTATCCGCAGGATATGGAATGGGCGGTGGACGAGGATGATCAGATTATCCTGCTCCAGACCAGACCCATGGGGCTGGACAGCACGCCGGAGGAAAGCGCGGCCCCGGTCCTGAAACATATGCGGCCCCTGCTGTCCGGCGCGGACGTGGCGGCCAGGGGCGTGGGCTGCGGCCCGGTGGTGCGGGTGCATCCGGATGAGGATCTGACCCATTTTCCGGAAGGCGCGGTCATGCTGATGCAGCACTCCTCGCCCAACGCCATGACCGCCATGCAGCGGGCGGCGGCCATCATTGCCGAAACCGGCAGCCTCACCGGACACATGGCGTCCATCTGTCGCGAATTCGGGGTGCCCACGCTGATGAATCTGGCGGGGGCCGCCAGCCTGCTCACGCCGGGTCGGGTGGTGACGGTGGACGCCCTTTCGGGCCGGGTGTTCGACGGCGAAGTGCCGGAATTGCTGGCCCTGCGCCTGGCCCGCCGACGCCCCCGCGTGGACACGCCCGCCCTGGTGCTGCTGCGGCGGGTGGCCCCGTACATTCTGCCTCTGCATCTGGTGGACCCGCAGTCGGCCCTGTTCAGCCCGGCCAACTGCACATCCCTGCATGATGTCATGCGTTATGCGCATGAGCTGAGCTATTCTGAAATGTTTCTGCTCTCCGACAGTCTTTCCGAAAGCGGAGCGGGCGGCGTGGCCAGCCGCCTGGTCTGTTCCGTGCCGCTGGATCTCCACATCATTGACCTGGGCGGCGGTCTGAAGCATCCCGAAGCCTCGTCAACCAGGCCCGAAGACGTGACCAGCGTGCCCTTCCGGCATGTGCTCAACGGCATGCTCAATCCCGAAGTGCAGGCCAAGGGGCCCCGTCCGGTGAACATGCGCGGTTTTCTCTCGGTCATGAGCCAGACCATGATAGGCGGCAACCAGCAGGGCGGCCAACGCTTCGGCGACCGCAGCTATGCCATTGTTTCTGACCGCTACCTCAATTTTTCCTCGCGCGTGGGCTATCACTACGCCATTCTGGACACCTGGTGCGGCGACACCCTGAGCAAAAACTACATCCGCTTTGAATTTGCCGGCGGCGCGGCGGGCAGTGAACAGCGCGCGCGGCGGGTGCGCTGCATCGGGCTGATCCTCAGGGAGCTCGGCTTTACCGTCGAGGTCACGGGTGATAGAGTACGCGCGCGCTACCAGAAATATCCCAGGCTTGAACTGTGTTCGCGCCTGGATCAGCTGGGGCGTCTGCTGATCATGACCCGCCAGATGGACATGCTCATGGTCAATGATGAGGCCGTCCAGGCGTACGCCGCCAAATTCCTCAACGGAGAATATCACTAGGCCGACGGCTTCCACACCAGAAACCAATGAGGCTCCCAATGCCCCCCTTTCCCGGACCGCAGGAACCGCCCAGGCGCTGGGACAAGCCCTCCGAGCCGCCGCAGAAACTCCTGAGCCGTGATTTTATTCTGCTCTTTTGCATGGCCATGTTCAGCAACAGCTACATCGCCGTGTTCTACTGTTTTGAACAATGGCTGGAAGGGCTGGGCATCAGCCCCAACTGGCGCGGCGTGCTGCTTTCCTCCCTCTTTGCCATGGTGCTGCTCTGCCGTCCCCTGGCCAGCGTGCTGCTGCTCAAGCGCGGCAAGCTGCCGGCCATGCTGGTTTCCATCATGGTTTCCAGCTGCGTCATGCTGGCCTATCCCTATGTGGGGGGAGAACACGCCATCGGGGCCATCTGGCTGTTGCGCGTCATTCAGGGCATTGCTCTGGCCGTTTATTCCAGTTGCACGGTGGCCGTACTGGTCAGCTGCATTCCCAGGGGGCAGAGCGCCAGAGGTTTTGCGCTCTTTTCCCTGACCCTGCTGCTGCCCTATTCGATTATTCCGGCCCTGGCCGAACGTCTTTTGCCCGTTCTGGGCGGCGAGCCGCGCCTTTTCGCCCTCACGGCCGCGCTGGGCCTGCCCGCGCTGGCCATGCTGATTCCCCTGGCCCCGCGCCTGCGAACGCCGGAAATGCCCGCACAGGGCGCCGGCAGTCTTTCGGGCCGCGCTCTCTGGCGGGCCGTAAGCCACTCTGGCCTGTTTTTTGTCTATATGGCCTGTCTGAGCTTCAGCATTATGACCGTGCTGGCCATCTTTTTCATGAAAGGTCTCTGCGCGGTGACGGGCGCGCAGCCGGCCTGGTTTTTCTCCACCTATACGGCAACTATCATTCTGGTTCGGCTGTTCGGCAGCCACCGCCTGGACACTCTGCCCCGCTACCGGATAACCACGCTCTGTTGCGCGGTGCTGACCTGCTGCATGCTGGGACTGGCCTGGGGGCCGCTCTGGGCCTTCATTCCCCTGACCTGCGTCTACGGTCTGGGACTGGGCCTGCTCTATCCCCTGCTGGCCGCCGCCGTGTACGACCGTTCCACGCCCACCACCCGCTCCATCAATTCCAATGTCATGATGGCCACTTTTGATTCCAGCGCCATGCTGGGGCCCCTGCTGGGCGGCCTGGTGATCCACGCGGGTTACGGTTACCGCGGGGTGTTCACCGCCACCGCCGTCAGCGTGTTCGTCTGCGGATGCTGCATGCTGATTGACAGGGTGCGGATGCTGCGCCGGGGCAGGGCCAATCCGCGCTGAAGCCAACTGCAAAAAGACCGAACCGGAGGGACGAAACCGGGCAAAAAAGCCGCGCCGCTTATGGCTCGGCATGCAGGCTTTCCGCGCGCACGCGGGCCAGCAGCTCCTCCAGATTTTCCACCGATGTCAGGCGCAGCGCGTTCCCCACAGGGCTGACCCGGCCAAGTACCTCATAGCTTTCGCCATTGCCGGCGTCATGCACCACAAAGGGCACCTGCCACCCCCTCGTGTCGGACCTGGCCTGGCCAATCCGCCGAATCTCCTTGCGACCTGTGGAAGCATCGGCAAAAAGCGGGGCCAGCAGGCCCTGGGCGGCGCTTCCGCCGGGGGTGCGTCCGGCAAAAGCCCCGGAGGACACGCCGTTGATCACAAAAGCGCGGGCTTCGCTGAACAGCAGAGTACGCAGATTATTCCCGCCGGAGTCGCCGGAGGCGGCCTGAGAGAACATCACGGCCAGCAGGGGCGGCAACTGGGCGGCAATTTCCGGCTTTTGCGCATCGCGCAAAAACAGCGTCAGGGCCGCGTCCAGAATGGCGTCCACATCCACAAGGCGTTCAAAGGCGGCGGCGTCCGCGGCGTCAATGGCCCGGCCCACATCCGCCACGCACTGACGCGGATCCGCGGCGCGGGCGGCCGCAACCGAAACCGCCAGCCAGACAAAGGCCCCCAGCAGCAGCGCGGGCCACAGGGCAGCCCGGCTGCGCCATGTTCCGACGCCACTCATAGACCCTCCGGCAGCGGCCCTTTGAGCGCCAGCGGCAGGCCGCAACTGACAAAAACCACATGGGTGCAGACGCCTGCCAGCGTCTGATTGGCCAGACCCAGCGCATCACGGTAGGCGCGCCCCAACGGTGTGGCAGGCACGATGCCCAGCCCTGTTTCGGCGCTGACCAATGCCGTTGGAAGGGCGCGCCGCGGATCAGCCAGACCGGCGGCCAGGCCCGCCACCCGCTCCTGAACCTCAGTGGCCGGCAGCCCGGCGGCCAGCAGATTGGCTATCCAAAGACTGACGCAATCCAGCAGGGCCACATCCACCGCATGGCCGTTCTGGTCGGCGGTTGCGGCCAGAAAGCCTTTCAGCGCGGCCAGCGGGTCCAGGGCTTCTTCCACACAAAACCAGCCCACGCCGCGTCCGGCCTGATGCCGGGCCACGCGCGCGGCCATTTCCACGTCTCCGTCCTCCACCCGGCAGGTGGCCAGAAAAAGCCGTCGCGACGCCTGAGCCTCGGCCCAGCGCTGGGCCAGAGCGCTCTTGCCGCTGCGCGTGCCGCCCACAAAAAGAACCAGAGGCGCACTCACCGCCCCTCACCACCCACCTGGGCAGGAGCCGGCACAGCCAGAGGCCTCACGGATGCGGGAGCCGCCGGAGCGGGCGAAGCCTGACCGGCCTTGTTGCCGGGCCTGTCCGTTCCGGCCTGGGCGCAACGCCGGGCCAGATCCCGCAGCACGCCGGCGGCGCTCCGCACGGAAGCCGTGGCCTGCGGCCCTTCCTGCAAGCGCCGGTCCACCCAGCAGGCTACAAAAAGCACGGAATCGTCGTCCAGCGCCTGGCCGCCGCCCTTGCGGATGGCCGCCACCAAAGCGCGCTGCGCCGCCGCGCGTTCTTCCAGCGCCCGCCGATACCGGGCGCTCAGACCGTCCACCCGCAGTTGCATCGCGGTGATTTCAAGCTGGGGGGCCTTGTTTTCGCGCAACTGGTCCAGATCAAAAACCGCCGTGGTCATCTGGGTATTGATATCCAGCACGTTTTGGGAGATCTGTTCCACTCCCTTGATCCTTTTGTTCAGATCCGGCACGGAAGCCACGCCTTCCAGCGCGCCGGCCAGTGTCACAAAGCGCCCCGCGAGAAGCATGTGCATCTGCCGGTTCTGTTCCGGCGACAGGGCCCTGGCCGCGGCCTCGCGATCCAGCGCGGCCATGAAACGGTCCACATACAGCCCGTACAGGCCCTGAAGCATGGTAGGATGGAAAGCATAGCGCAGCAGACCGGCGCGGCCCCCTTCCGCCTCGCTGGCCATCCTGACGCCGTAGCGCTGATTGATGCTCTGCACGCTGACGCCCAGCGAACCGCCGCGCGGACCGGGTTTGTAGCGTGAGACCAGATAGGCGGCCAGATCTTCCACAAAATCCGGGCGCACCCTGCTGTCAGCCGTCACTCTGGGCATGCCCTCCTGTCCGGGCAGCCCTGTCTGGCCGGACAGGCCGGGCAACCCTGTCTGGCCTGCCTGACCGGGCGCACCCGTGTCGGCCCCGGGTCCGCTCTGCCCCGGCGGCAGCCTGGTATCCACAGGCGCGCCCACCGTGCCCTGCACATTCTGACCGGCCAGTGTGCCCGGCGCGGTGCTGGGGCTGACCACCGAGGGAGGCGGGGGCGGAGGTCCCGCGCGCAGCAGCTCGCCCACGCCGGCCAGGGGCGTGCCGCTGGCGGCGTTGTCAATGATATCGGCGGCCTGCGCCCGCCACTGGTCGCGGACAGACGGCTCGCGGGTCAGCCAGAAGGCCGCGCCGCCCACCGCCAGTACCGCCACCAGAGCCAGCACTCCGGCCTTGCGCCCGCCACCCTTGCCAGGCTGGGGCTTGGGGAGGTTCATGATGTCGGGAACCTCGGGCGTTTTCTTTTGCGATTTCATGCGGTTCTCCTCAAGCTCGTCCCGCCGGTTCCGGCGGGACGTTCGCTTGTGGAACGATAGCATTGCTTTTTTCGGGTGTGAATACCTTTTCCGGACCTTGCCTCGAAACCCGCCCGGCGCGCAGGCGGGGGCCGCTGGCGGGAGAATTTCAGGGCAAGCTGACGCGACCGACGCCGGCAAGGCTGTTTCCGACCGATCATCACGACAAATAACCGACCGGCGGAACGCAGCCGAGGCGCTGCGCCAGCCCTGGCCCCCTGGTTTTATTATTGACGCCGAAACGCCTTATGGTTACTTGAAAAGTGCCCGTATTCCGCAAATCTGCGCCTCACAGGCGCGGATTTTTGAGCGGCTCATCACTTTTACATACATGAGGACAGTATGCCAAACTATGTTTACTTTCTTTTGTCCGTGGTCGCGCTGATCGTCGGCTACATCATTTATGGAAGCCTTGTCGCCAAGGTGTTCGGCGTGCAGCCCAACCGCGCCACGCCCGCGCACACCCATGCCGACGGCGTGGACTATGTGGAAATGCCGGTCTGGAAAGTCTGGCTGGTCCAGTTGCTGAATATCGCGGGCGTGGGCCCGGTGTTCGGCCCCATTCTGGGCGCGCTGTGGGGCCCTTCGGCTCTGGTCTGGATCGTCATCGGCACCATTTTCGCGGGCGCCGTGCATGACTATATGGCCGGCATGCTTTCCATCCGTTACGGCGGGGCCAATGTGCCCACCTTCGTGGGCTACAATCTGGGCAATGCCGCCAAACAGGTCATGCGCGTGTTTGCCGTGGTGCTGCTTGTTCTGGTGGGCGTGGTTTTCGTGGCCGCCCCGGCCGCTCTTCTGGCCAAGCTGACGCCCGGCTGGATGAACCTGACCTTCTGGGTCTGCGTGATTTTCGCCTATTACTTTCTGGCGACCATCATGCCCATTGACAAGATTATCGGTCGCTTCTACCCCATTTTCGGCGCTATCCTGATCTTTATGGCCGTGGGCATCACCGTGATGATGTTCATCAACGGCACGGAATTCTACAACTCCGCCCAGTGGGTCAACCAGAATCCCAAGGGCCTGCCCATCTTCCCGCTGGTGTTCATCACCATCGCCTGCGGCGCTTTGTCCGGCTTCCACGCCACCCAGTCTCCGCTCATGGCCCGCTGCATGGCCAATGAAAAGCTGGGCAAGCCCGTGTTTTACGGCAGCATGGTGGCCGAAGGCTTCATCGGCCTGGTCTGGGCCACCGTGGGCATGAGCTTCTACCACGGCCCGGATGCGCTGGCCGCGGCTCTGGCCGCCGGCGGCCCGGGTAATGTGGTGACGGAATCCTCCTTTGCCCTGATGGGCGCCGTGGGCGGCGTGCTGGCCATTCTGGGCGTGGTGGTGCTGCCCATCACCTCGGGCGACACGGCCTTCCGCGCCGCGCGTCTGACCATCGCCGAAACCTTCAACTACTCCCAGAAGGCCGTTTCCCCGCGTCTGCTCATTGCCGTGCCCATGTTCGTCATCGGCGTGATTCTTTCGCAGGTGGACTTCAACATCATCTGGCGCTACTTCGGCTGGGCCAACCAGTCCCTGGCGACCATCGTGCTCTGGGCCGGGGCGGCCTATCTGATCCGCAGGAAGCGCTTCCACTGGATCTGCACCCTGCCCGCCATATTCATGACAGCGGTCTGCGTTTCCTATATCTGTTATGAGCCTTCCATGGGCTTCGGCATGGGCATTGACATCTCCAACATCATCGGCGTTGTCGCCGCCTTTGTGGCCTTTGTGGCCTTTATGACGCTGGGCCGCCGCCCCGTGGCCGGAGCGCCGGAAAACGTCTAGCGGCCACTTTGGCAAGCGACGCCAGTTGCGCGCCCGGCCTGCACAGGCTATAAGAGTTCCGCCGGGCAGCAGTTTCAACAATCCGGGCAGAGCCTCAGGGCTCTGCCCTTCCTTTTCCCAACCGCAGCAAGCCCCTCATGGGAGCGCATATGTTGACCCCCCCCAACATTCTGACCATTGCCGGATCCGACTCCGGCGGAGGCGCTGGCATTCAGGCCGATCTGAAAACCATCATGGCTCTGGGCGGCTACGGAATGAGCGTCATCACCGCGCTGACGGCCCAGAACGGCCAGGGCGTCACGGGCATCCACGCGCCAGACCCCGATTTTGTGGCTCTGGAGCTGAAAACCGTGCTGGAGGGTTTTCCCGTGGCCGCCGCCAAAACCGGCATGCTGTTCTCCGCCGGCATCATCCGCGCCGTCAGCCCCCTGCTCCGCCAGCGGAGCTTCCCTCTGGTGGCTGACCCCGTGTCCGTCAGCCAGAGCGGAAGCCGCCTGTTGCAGGAGGACGCGGTAATGGCTCTGAAAGAAGAAATCCTGCCTGACTGCGACCTGCTCACTCCCAACCGGCCTGAAGCCGAAATGCTGACCGGCCTGAGCATAGCCAGCGTGGATGACGCTTTCGCGGCGGGTGAAAAACTGCTGAGCATGGGGGCCAAAGCCGTACTTGTCAAGGGCGGACACATGAACAGCTCCCTTATGGTCACGGACTGCCTGTGCATGCCCGGCCAGGCGCCCAGGGCGCTGCCCCAGGCCAGGGTGGAAACGGAAAATAACCACGGTACGGGCTGCACGCTTTCGGCGGCCATTGCCACGGGCCTGGGCAAAGGTCTGCCCCTTCTGACAGCCGTGACCAGGGCGCAGGAATTTCTTAATCTGGCCCTGCGCAAAAGCTACAGCCCCGGCAAGGGCTGCGGCCCGGTGAACCACGCGGCGGCGCTGAACGTCTGACCAACGCCTGCGCGTCATGCGGAGGCCGGTTTCCTCGTACCGCGGGCCTGGCCCGGGGCGATCCGGCTTTTGGCCCGCAGATTGCAGTTCCTTCTGACGACCCAGAACCAGCGTCAAAAACAAGGCGGAGCTTGCATGCCCTTTCGCTTCAAGATGCAGAAAGTGCTCGACTACCGGGAGCAGCTGGAGGAAGAAGCCAAGGTGCGCCTGGCCACGGCGCAACGCCGCCACCAGGAGGCCCGGGAGCGCCTGGAACAGCTTCAGGCCGAGCTGCGCGTCTCCCAGGACCGCCTCTGTGACGGAGCCATGATGGACGCCACCGAGCGCTGGTTGCTGGAACAGTATGTCAAAGGTCTGCACGGCGACGTGACCGCCGCCGCCTTGCAGGCGCGCATGCTGGCCCAGATGGTTGAGGAAGCCAGAAATCTGCTGGCGGCCCGGGCCATGGATAAAAAACTGCTGGACAAACTCAGGGAACGGCAGAAACAATATCATATCCGCGAAGAACAGTTGAAGGAGCAACGCTTCAATGACGAAATCGCGACACTCCGCTACAAGGCTCCGTCTTTCTAAGCTCTTCCGCTGGTTGGCGGTATTGTGCTTCATCAAACTTGCCGTTCTGGGCATGCTCGTGCTGGACATGCCGCAGCCGGGCCGTTCTGGTGACGTTGCGCCCGACATGGCGCAGCAGAATGCGCTTGAGACCGCGCCAAACGCCTCCGGCGATGCGGCCCTTCAGTCGATGACGCGCGCGCCTGAAAGCGACGCCGTCTCCGAAGAGACGCGTTCCGGCAGAGACCTTCCGCAGGCTCCCTCCATCGGCGCGCCCCAGGGGGCCGCCGCCGCGCAACTGGCCGCGGCCGCAAAGCCCCGCCGCCAGGCGCAGGCTGGAACAGAAGCCGCTCTTCCCACCCCTCTGGTCACAGCCGGGCGCGGCATGGGCGGCACCATATTCAGCCCGCCAGCGCTGCCCGCTCCCGCGCCTTTGGGCGCGCCTGTGGCCGAAGCCGGCACGCCGGCCCCAAACGAAAGCGTCGCGCCTCTGCTGGCGGCTTCTCCGGTTCGCCGCACAGGGCGCGACGACGGACTGCTGGATGTGCTGGGTCTGAAAAACCTGCCCATTCCGGGGCTTGGCAGCGTTCAGGCCGCACACGCCGCCGCGCTGGACATGCCCATACCACAGACGCCAGCCAGCGCTTCACCCTTTACCCCGGCGGAACAGAACGCGCCCATGACCATGCCCGGCGCGCCGGACATTCCGGCCAATATTCCGCGCGGCCAGGGGGCCAACGGCGTGCCGCTGCCCCCGCGCGGCGCCGGGGCCTCCTCGGCCGTTCCTTCTCTGCCCCAAAACGGGCAGCCCGCCATGGCGGCGCCCGCGCCCAGAGTGACGGCCACTACGCCGCCCGACGATCCCAATGACAAGGCCCAGGAGCTGGCCCGTCAGCAGCAGGATATTCTTATGCTGCGGCAGCAGATGGATCAGCGCCTGAAAGACCTGCAGGACGCCGAGCGGAAGATGAAGGCCATGATCCGTGACGCCAGGGATCTGGAGGACAAGAAAGTTCGCAGTCTGATCCAGATGTATGCCAACATGAAGCCCCGCACGGCGGCAAAAGCTCTGGAGAGCATGGACGAGCGGGTGGCCATCCGCATTCTCTCGGGCATGGCCCCCAAACAGTCCGGAGAAATTCTCACCTATACCAATCCCGCCAAGACCGCCAAATTTACGGAGATGATCACCCGCATGAGGCTGCCCGACTGATGCGCCTGAAACTGCTGCTGGCTTACCTGGGCACTGGCTACAGCGGCTGGCAGATTCAGGAAAAGCCCTCGCCGCCGCCCACCATTCAGGGAGAACTGGAGGCCGCCCTGCGCGTGCTGGCCGGCACGCCGGTGCGGGCGCACGCGTCGGGCCGCACGGATGCGGGCGTACACGCCCACGGTCAGGTGGCCCACTGCGACGTGCCCGCCGCCAAGGCCAGGCTGCCCTGGCGGCGCAGCCTCAATGCCCTGCTGCCGCCGGCAATCCGCGTACTGACGGTCGAGCCCGCGCCGCCGGATTTTCATGCCCGCAAGGACGCCCTGCGCAAAACCTACGTCTACCAGTTCTGGCAGGAGCGCGGGTTTGTGCCGCCGCAACTGACCCCATTTGTCTGGAACTGCGGCCCGCTGGATGTCCAGAGCATGCGCGCGGCCCTGCCCCACCTGCTGGGAGAACAGGACTTTGCCGGGCTGCAGAACGCGGGCACTGACATGGAAAGCACCACGCGGCATGTCATCGCCGCCACGCTGGACATTGCGCCGCCCTGCGAATTTTATCCCCCGCACGCGCCCATGCTGCGCCTGAGCGTCACGGCCAACGGCTTTCTCAAGCAGATGGTGCGCAATATGGCCGGTCTGCTGGCGGCCTGCGGTCAGCGCAAAATTCATCCCCACAGCATTCCGGCACTGCTGGCGGCCCGCGACCGCCAGGCCCTGCCCTCGGTCACGGCTCCGGCCGGAGGACTGGCGCTGGCCCGCGTGGAATACCCCTGAACGAACCGCTTGCAGCCCGTCGAAAACGCAAAAGCCGCCGGTTAACGGCGGCTTTTGCGTCTCAAGGCAGACCAGCGCTCAGATCATGTCGCTGTTGGGTTGCTCCCGTTCCCTGAATCTCTGCTGGAGCATCAGCGGCAGGGCATCGGGATCCGTGGGGTCATACTCAAACATGACAGCCGTGCCGAAGCAGGAGAAATATTTGCTGCCATCCGGGTGAAAGGCCACATTTTCGCTGTAGCCCACAATAGCCTGAGCCCCCTTGTTCATGGCGCGACCCGCCATGCCGAAAAATGCCTCGTCCGAATCATAACCCCGGCAACAGACCAGGCCCAGCACCTTGGCGATGCGGCGTCCCTCCACCTGATGGGTGGTCACCACGGGGAAACGCCCGGTCAGAAAGACATTACGCACACGGGCGCTACTGTCAGACATCCGCATCTGCTTCTGTTTCTGCTTCTCGGATTTGCGGGCTCTCTTGTCATTGCCTCCCAGCAAAAAAAACATGCTGAACCTCCGGTAGTGGCGAAATTGGCGCGCTTGGCACAGAGTAACCTTCAAGTACTCTGCATCGCATCCACAAAAACTTTTTACCCTACTATTGCAAATGGCTTGCCAACATAATTTTTACAATTAATATCAATATATTAAATAGAAACATCCCTGTGCTCGTCAGCAAGCTGACGAACACAGGGACAAAAGACCCCGGCCACAGCGCGCGGGAAAAACGCGCTGTTCCGTGAAACGACGGCGGCATGGCAGGAAACGCGGACATTTCAAGCCGCCCTGGCGGCTTGGACGGCGCAAACACCGCAAAGCGGGGTTTGTCATCAATCTGAACGCCGACTTTTTTGCAAAGTCAACATTCAAAGGCAGACCCGCGCATCTTGCGGAATGCAGGCATCCGCTTACACGCCATTGGCCGCCCGCGCGAAACTGTTATAGGCCTCGCGGCTGCGCGCCGCGATTGTATTCAGGTCACGCCGCAACGGACTGTAAAAACCTTCGGCCAGGCCACGCGCAAGCCCCTGCGGAAAAAGGGCCGCTTCCCTGAGAAAAGCGCGAAAGCTGCGCTCCAGTTCCGGCGGAGCCGGAAATGGCGGTCGCCCGGCCCCGGCAAGCAGGGATTCCAGTTCCTGGCGCACTTTTTCCAGGGCTGCCTGGTCAGGTTTTTCCGGCCCCAGCAGACCGGCGGCCTTGCGAAAAAGAGCAAATATCTTTTCCGCCGCCACAATCTGACGGCGAAGGGGATGGTCGCGCAACAGCACTTCTTCGGCCTGCGCGGCGCGCTCGGCCACAACTTCCAGATAACTGTCGCGGGCGGCCATAAAAGCGGCATGCGAGGCGCCCAGGCGCTCTGCCAACTTTTTGCCCGCCACTCCGTCATCCATGATGCTGTCGTCCTTCACATAGCGGTCCAGAGCCTTGTAGTCGGCCAGCATGGCATCCAGAGCCTTATCCATGTCCCGCACCCATTGGGCCAGTTGCTCTTCCACATCCACCGGAAAAAGCCCCTTGGCGGGCGCAAGGCCGCGCGCCGCGGCTGCGCGTGTGCCGCGCACAACAGGCCGGGCCGCCAGCCGCCAGTCTTTCAGGTAGCCGCGCACATTATTCAGCAGGACGTCGGGCAGGCCGTACCAGCCGCCGGACAGACTCGCGGCGGCGGTATTGTGGAAAGCCACCATTCTGTCGGCCTGCGCCTTTTCCTCGGGCGTGGCCGGAGGCAGGGACATGGAAGCGACGGGGGCCGCGTCCCCTGCTCCGGGAGCGGAGGACGACCCGGAAGCTTGCGCCGCCGGGGCGGCAGGCGCGCTCTCTCCGGCGCTTTCCACGGCCTTGTGTTCGTCGCCGGAGCCGCAGGCCGTCAGAATCAGGGCCAGCCAGAGGCAGCAGAGCAAAAAAAGAGGTTTTTTCATGGCGGAAAAAGAGGTCGCTTCCCGCAGACGAACCTTGTGCGGCAGCGGGAAGGCAGTAGGAGCAGGAAAAGACGCGTCAGACTCTGGCCCGGATCCAGTCATTGAGCCCGGTAAGATCAGCCCCCCAGGGGAAGGGCCCGCCCCTGAGTTCGCGCCCCACCCCGTAGAACAGGGCGCCCGCATGCTCCGCGGCATCACGATCCGTCACGGCATCGCCCACCATGAGGGTATTTTCGGCTTCCACTCCGGCGTCGCGTATGATGCGCTCCAGTACCTGGGCCTTGGCCGGGGGCGAACCATGTATGCCGGCGAAATACGCGTCCAACTGGCGCTCGCGCAGCACCAGGAGCAGTTCCTCTTCCGGCGCGCCGGAACAGACATAGAGCGGCAAGCGGCCGCTCCAGGTTTCCAGCACGTCCCGCACGCCGGGAATCAGCGGGCAGCGGCGCACTTCATCCAGAGCGTATTGCGCGAAAAGGCGGCCCCACTGGGCGGACTCCTCTTCGCTGATCTCGCGCTCCAGCACTTCGCGGAAGAACCATTCAAACTTCTTGTAGCGGCTGACCCCGCCGTGCACGGTATGGTACATGACGAAGCGGTCCCGCGCTTCCGGGCCGAACGGTTCGGCCAGCCGGGCGAAAGCCCGCGTCTTCACCGGCACGCTGTCCAGAATCACGCCATCGCAGTCAAAAACCAGACATTGTAACGACATATATTTTCCCTGTGGCAACAAGTCCTACGCGCGGCGGCCGATCTCCCTGGCCGGCACCCCGGCCACAATGGAAAAGGGGGCCACATTGCGCGTGACCACCGCGCCCGCGCCCACCACGGCCCCGCGCCCGATGCGCACATCCGGCGTGATGACGCAGTTGGCCCCGATCCAGACATCATCCTCAATGCAGACCAGCCCCGGCTGATGGCCCTGGCGCATGATGGGCAGATCCTGCCGCTCGAAGCGGTGGTTGGCCGCGCGGATCACCGTGCCCGGCCCGATGGCCGTGTGCGCGCCTATCTCTATGCGGCCGCCGTCGGCCCCCAGATGGGCGCAGGGCGACACGGCCACATTCTCGCCCAGAATCAGGCTGCCGCCCCCGGCGGTTACAAAACAGCCGCGGCCCAGGCGCACACCGCGGCCCAGGCGCATATTGCGGCAGGCGGCCAGCGTCAGCCCCGTGCCAAAGCGCACCGTGCCGCAGGACGCGAACAGCCAGCGCCAGGCCAGCAGCCGCAACGCCATGCCCAAAGGCGTGGGCAGCCAGGCAAACAGCGCGATCCAGACTTCTTCCAGCACAGCTCCCAGACGGGACCATGCGGAAGGGGCGGAAGAAGCGGCCGCGCACGAGGCGGAACCGGAAGCCGCGTCGGAGGGACGGAACGGGCGTTCCATTTACTTGCTGTAGACCTTCATGAGGTCATCGCCCTCCATGAGCCGGGCCACCCGCGCCAGATCTTCGGGGGTGTCCACGCTCCAGGTGCGGCAGTCGGTGGGCACCATGCGGACTTTTTCGCCGTGCTCCAGAATGCGCATCATATCCACGGATTCATAAATTTCCAGCGGGCTTTCCTCCATTTCATTGAAGCGGAGCAGATAGTCGCGCCGGAAGGGGATGATGCAGACCTGCTTGCGCATGGGCACCTTGTCCGCCCCCTTTTTACGGGAGGGAATGGGCTCGCGCGAGAAATACAGGGCGTTGTCAAAGCGGTCCACCACCACCTTGACCTCGTTGGGATCTTCAAATTCCTCCAGGGTATCCATGTCGGCCATGAGGTTGACCACGTTGATGGACGGGTCATCCAGCATGGGCCGCACGGCGGCGTCGATCATCTCCGGCCGGACCATGGGCTCGTCGCCCTGCACCATAACCACGATATCGGCCTTTTTGCCCGTGGCGGCCTCAATCCTGAGCAGGGCCTCGGCCGTGCGCGTGGAGCAGCGCACATGGTGGTCGCCGGTCATCACGCACTTGAGGCCCGCGTTTTTGCAGTAATCCTCAATGATGCTGTCACAGGTGGCCACATAGGTTTCGGATAACGAAGCGCTCATGGCCGTGCGAAAGGCCACATGCCCCACCATGGGCACATTGTGGATCAGTGCCAGCGGTTTGCCCGGATAGCGGCTGGACCCCATGCGCGCCGGAATAATGGCGATAATGTTCATAGTGTCTCCTTGAAGACGGCACTGCGGCCGTGCGCGAACGCGACCGCGATTTCATGAAAACCGGTTGCGACGGACAAAAAGGCAGCGTGTCGCCAGCCCCTAGGGCGTCTTCATACTACGAGAAATTTTGTTCTCCGCCAAGAAAAAAAGGGTTTTTATGAAGGGAATGTACTCTTATGGTACTTGACCGGAATAAAAAACCTTTTTGACGCAGGCAGAGGACAAAAGAGCCGTAGTGTGAACACGCCCTAGTCGTCGGTGGGGACAAGATAGCCCCCTTCGGTCTGCAATTCCGGATGCAGGGCCTTGTGTTCTTCCTCCATGACCCGCAGTATGCCCTGCCCCAGATCCACGGTGAGCGGCGGCGCCAGCTTGCGGCCCATCTTGGGCATGAAGGCGTAGGGCGTGATCTGGTAATGGCCGCTGTTGGGATCATTCTGGTAATTGATGGTCAGCTCCTTGCCGAGCATCTCGCCGATCATCTTGAACAGATCTCCCACGCGCATGGGCTGGTTGCCGGAAATAATGATGTTCTGATTCTCGAATTCCGGATCAAGCACCGCCAGAGTGGCCGTGGAGGCGTCGTCCACATGCACGTATTCCCGCAGGGCCGTGGGCGCGCCGTAATAGGTGATGACGCCCGTGGTCAGGGCCTCGCTGACAAAGCGTTCAATGGCGTTGCGCTTGTCCGCGCGCGGGCCATAGAGAGAACCGTAGCGCAGTATGGTGTACGGCAGATTGTGCATGGCCTGGTAATTTTCGATATAAATTTCGCAGGCCTGCTTGCTGCAACGGTAAAAGCCGCCGGACTTGCCGTAGACATACAGGGACGAGGCGAAAACATAGCGCTTTACCTGCTCTCGCCGGCAGGCTTCGAGAATCATCACATTGCCCAGGACATTGATGCGCGCCGTGTCCACAGGCCGGTTATTGGCCTCGCCGATGTCCGCAATGCCCGCGTAGTTGAAGACCATGTCCGCGCCTTCCACGCCTTTGCGCACGGTCTCCTCGTCCAGAATGTCGCCCGTGAGCATATTCTGATCCGGCCGCAGCCAGGGCGAGGGATGCAGGTCCACAATGGTCACCGCGTGTCCGGCCTCGGAGAGCTTGTCGCAGATATGCGATCCCAGAAAGCCGGAGCCGCCGAAAACAGTGATTTTCACAGCAGCTTCTCCACAGCGGGGCGCTGGGCCCCTTGCCATAAAAATACCGAGTCAATGCCGTAGGCGATGAAGCGGCTGCCAGCCGCCGCCTGCCGGGCCAGTTCCTCCGGGTCGGGCTGCACGATATGCAGGCCCATACGCGCCTTGTGCTTTTGGCAGGCCGTCTGAATACGCGCCATGACCGCCTTGAACTCCGGATGCTCAAATTGCGCGGTCAGGCCCATGCTGCCCGAAAGATCATAAGGCCCGACCATGATGGCGTCCAGACGGGGATGGGTCAGTATGGCGTCCAGATTGTCCACGGCCCTGATGTGCTCGATCTGGGCCACCAGAAAAATCTCGGGGGCGCGTTTCCGCCGGTATTCCTCAAAATTCCTGCCGAAAACATTGGCCCGGCAATAGCCCACGCCCCGGTATTCCGCCGCTGTTTCGCCCGGCGCGCGCCACGCGTCCTGACCGGGGTACACGGCCCAGTCAATGGCCTTGTCCAACTGTTCGCGGCTTTCGATCATGGGAAAAATCAGCCCCTGCGCCCCGGCTTCCAGCGCGGATTTGATCTGCGTCTTGCCTGCTTCGGGCAGGCGGGCAAAGGGCGCGGCCCCGCCGCATTCAATGGCCCGGAAAATGTCCGGCAGATCGGTGCGGCCGAAGGAGCCGTGCTCCATGTCCACGGCCACCCAGTCATAGCCGGCGCGAGCCATGAGCTCCGCCACGTCCGGCGAGGGCAGTTGCAGCCATGTGCCCACAGTGGGCTTGTCGCGGGCCAGCAGGGCGCGTATGTCATGTACGGTCATAAGATAACGGCTTGCCGCCGGGGGGTTGGGGGTTGCGGAACAATGCAGCATAGCGCCTGGCCGCCCCGGACGCAATATGTCGGCCTGACGGCGCGCGGCATAAAAACTCGCCCAAGGAACAAGCGCATCACACAATACAAGACGTCCACAGAACTGACAGCGGCATCACGAGGAGCAGCGCGGGCAGCATGCTGAGAATGGGGAAGGGCGCAATCCCGCACATGCGGATGCCTGTGGCCAGCGTGATAAAGCCGCCACAGCCTGAAAAGTCGGCCAGCACATCTGGCGTGGCCCAGTGGGAGACAAGCTCGGCGGAAAATAACATCATCGCCTGAACAATGAATTGCGGCACGCAGAGCACCCCGATGACCGCGCCGATATTGGCGGCGATGAACATGGCTGTGGGCAGGTCAAGCAGCGCCTTGATGAGCAGCATGGTATAGTCTCCGGTCAACCCTTCCTGCATCGCGCCGAAAAAACCCAGACCGCTGGCCGAGAAAACGACGGTGAACACGGCAAACTGTTCCTGAAAGGCATCCCCGGCCATGACCCCCTTCTGTCCGCCGCGCCGTGCGAAAACAGCCCCCACAGCGCGCGACAGCCGCGTGACCATGGCCTCGATACGGCACAGCTCTCCCGCCACTGTTCCGCCCATCAGGGCGCATACGACGGGAGGCAGGGCATGACTCTTGGAGATCATGAAAATTCCCAGCCCTGTACTGATGCAGCCGAATACGAGCATAATGTTCTTCTGAAAGTCGTCGTTCATTTTTCTGGCGAGCAAGGTTCCCAACAAGGCGCCCGCGACGATGCAGGCGCTGTTGATGAATGGTCCAATCATGCCTTTTCTCCAAAAAACCGATTACAGCCTGTTCCTGTTCGGGCGGCCAGGTTGGACAGGCGTTATGTCTGCCCGCATATCCCGCCGGGAAACGCGCGATCATTTGACATGCCGCCCCGCTCCGGGGAATATGAGGAATCCAACATGACAAAAGAGGGCTTTTTGCCAAAACGTGTGATTTTCTGCTCTCTTACAGTGGCCTGACAGCTACAGCCCCTCTCGTCTGCCGGCAAAAATTTATAAAATGACGCCCCATATGTAAAATACATAAATTGCACTACTGTCATTACCGGGAGCAATCATGGAATTGCGCCAGCTGCGCTACTTTATAACGCTTGCCGAGGAATTGAATTTTACCAGAACCGCGCAACGGCTGCACATCGTTCAGCCCGCGTTGAGTCGGCAGATCAAAGAACTGGAAAAGGAACTGCATATCCTTCTGTTTCGCAGGAACAAAAGGAGCGTTGAACTGACCGAAGCCGGAAGAATTTTTCTGCCGGAAGCCATCAAGACCCTGGAACAGGCAGAGCACGCCGTGACGCAGGCCAGACGCGCGCAGGCCGGCATCGTGGGCAAGATAGAAATAGGATATTCTTCCGGATCAGTGCTGTCTGGCGTTCTTGGCGCAATCCTGCGCCGCTACCGGGAAGCCTTCCCGGATGTCGAGCTGCGCATGCGCCAGGTATACCCGGCCAATCAGATCGAGCTTCTGATGCGCGGGGACGTCGATATCATTTTCAGCATGAGCAATTTCATAGACGTTCCGGCGGACTGTACGGTCTTTCCTCTCGCGGAATATCCGCTGCATGTGGTCATGCCGCTGGAACACCGTCTGGCCGGGCGGAAAACGGTTCCCGCGGACGCCTTGCGCCAGGAAGCGTTTATCGCCCATTCCGATCCGGGTGACGGCCACGGCGAACATTTTTTGCGAAAAGTGCTCGGATTCGCTCCGCCCATAGCGTATCGCACAAGCAGTTTCTTGTTCATGGGGGTGCTGATAGAAGCGGGTTTCGGCCTGGCGCTCATGCCTACGGTCATGGCTTCGGCCTTTTCCAAGGGGGTGACGTCGAGTCGCGTTGAAGGAAAGGAAGCTTCCTTCAAAATCGCGGCTTTCGCCAGAAAGAACAGCCTGGAAGCCGCTGTCGAGCATCTGGTTCAAATCAGCCTGGAAGTCATTTTATAATTTCCATGAAATGATTTTTCTCGTTGAGAGAAGCAGGAGTCACTGCATGACTTTTTAAAATATATTCATCGAACCTGAAAAGCGCGGTTTTCAGGCTCACTCGGCGCGGGCGCCCGCTTTCGCGGCCGCCGGAGCGAATGCCTTTTTCAAAGGCAATTCGCTCTCATGAATTATGGAATTGCAGTTGTTCTTTTCGATTTTTTCAGACAAAGGAGAAGCCATGTCCTTCAAACGCAATGTCTACCTGAAAACGCTGCCTCTGACCGAAGCCGTGGCCAGGGTGCTGGACGCGCTGGACGCGCTGGACGCGCAGTCCGCCCGGTATGCGAGCCAGGGCGACGCCTGCGCGCTGCTGCCGGGCAGGGAGCTGTGCCCCGCACAGGAGGCCGTGGACCGGGTGCTTTACGAGGCCGTGCACGCCCGGTACTCCTCGCCCACCTGCCACGCGGCGGCCATGGACGGTTTTGCCGTGCGCGCCGCGGACACCTTTGCCGCGCGCGAGGGCGAACCCCTGCTGTTGCGCGAAGGCGAAACCTGCTTTGCGGTCAACACGGGCCAAGCCCTGCCCGCGAACTGCGACGCCGTAATCATGATTGAGCATGTGGCCCTGGACGGCCGGGGCGGCGTGAGCATCGAGGCTCCGGCCTTTCCATGGCAGCATGTGCGGCGTATCGGCGAGGACATTGTGGCCACGGAACTGCTTTTTCCGCGCAACCACCATATCCGCCCCTGTGACGTGGGCGCGCTGCTCTCCGGCGGCATCTGGGAAGTGCCGGTGTGGGAACAGCCGCTGGTGCGCATCATCCCCACGGGCGACGAAGTGCTGGACTTCGCGCAGCGCCCCGATCCCGGCCGGGGGCAGGTGGTGGAATCCAACTCGCAGGTGCTGGCGGCTCTGGCCCGTCAACTGGGCTGCCGGGTGGAGCGCGTCAAACCCGTGCCTGACCAGCCCGACCAATTGCGCGCGGCCCTGCTGGACAGCCTGGACGCGGGCGCGCATGTGGTGATCTTCTGCGCCGGCTCCTCGGCGGGCAGCAAGGATTACACCCGTTCCATCCTGGAAAGCGAAGGGGAAATTCTGGTCCACGGCATCGCGGCCATGCCCGGCAAACCCTCGCTGGCCGCCATCTGCCGGGGGCGGCCCGTATTCGGCGCGCCGGGCTATCCGGTGAGCAGCCTGATCTGCTTTGAGGAACTGATTACGCCGGCCATCTGCCGGCTGGCGCACCGCCCTCTGCCCGCCCGGCCCGAAATAGACGTGGAGCTGACCCGCAGCCTGCCCTCCCGCCTCGGCCTGGAGGAATTCGTGCATCTGGCTGTGGGCCGGGTGGGAGAAAAGGCCGTGGGCATTCCGCTCAATCGCGGCGCGGGCAATATCACCACAGTGACGCGCGCCCAGGCGGTCATGCGCATTCCGGCCGAGGCCGAAGGCATCGCCGAGGACAGCCTGGTGCGGGCGCGCCTCTCCGTGCCGCCGGACCGGCTCTATGACAACCTGATCTGCGTGGGCAGCCACGACAATGTGCTGGATCTGCTGGCTGACGAACTCATGGGCCTGCCCCGCGCCTTCCGCCTGATTTCCGCACATGTGGGCAGCATGGGCGGCATAGCGGCCCTGAAAAAGGGCGTCTGCCACATGGCCGGGATGCACCTGCTGGAAGAGGACAGCGGCGACTTCAACTTTGCCTTCCTGCGCAAGTTTTATCCCGAAGGCAGAATAACGCTGCTCAACCTGGCCATCCGCCAGCAGGGCCTGATTGTCCCGGCGGGCAATCCCAAGGGCGTCAAAGGCGTGGAGAACCTCAAAAGCCAGGGCCTGCGCTATATCAACCGCCAGCGCGGCGCGGGCACGCGCATCCTCTTTGACTGGCATCTGAAGCGCGCTGGCCTCAAACCCGCGGATGTGGACGGCTACGCCAAGGAAGAAAGCACGCACATGGCTGTGGCCGTCAATGTGCTGACCGGCGCGGCGGACTGCGGCATGGGCATTTACGCGGCGGCGCGGGCTTTGGGGCTGGATTTCGTGCCGCTGGCGCGCGAACGCTACGACCTGGCCATTCCCGAACATTTCTGGGATGACCCGCGCATCCTGGCCGTGCGCCACATGCTGCAACGCGATGCCTTCAAGGCCCGTCTGGAAAATCTGGGCGGGTATGAAACCGGGCTTACCGGACAGATCATGCAGCCGGGCGTCCGCCTGGGAGAATAAATTCCTTGAGCAAGGCAAAAGCCCGGCGTGTGACCACGCCGGGCTTTTGCCTCCCTTCCCGATACCGACAGGGCTATTTATTATGCTTGTGCCAGAGCACGAAAAAGACAGAGCCCACAGTCAGGCAGCAGGCCAGGACAATCCGGCCCGTAATGGCTTCGCCCCCCAGCCACCAGCCAAGAAGGACGCCGATGACCGGCACCACATATTCGTAAGACACGGCCGTGGCTATGGAAACGTGCGTCAGCAGCCAGAAATAGCTGGAGTAGGCGATAATGGAACCGCCTATGGTCATCCAGGCAAAGGCCAGCGCCACTTCAGGCCGCAGATTTTCCCAGCGGGTCATGGCCGCCTCACCGCAGGCAAAACCCAGCAGCAGGGTTTGCAGCCCGCCCACCAGCAGCAGAAGGCCGCAGGACTGCAAGGCCGTCAGACTGGTGACCAGGGAAAAACGCCGGGTCAGCAGAGAGCCGGCCACCCAGCCCAGCGTGGCCCCGAATACCCAGAACATGCCCACCGGGCTGCTCTGTTCCGGCCCAGAGGCATTCTGGCTGACGCCCAGCAGCGCCAGACCGCACAAGCCTCCGGCCAGCCCCAGCCACTGCATGGCCGAGGGACGCCGCTCGCCGCCGAACAGCCAGGCCGCCACCAGCATGGAAATGGGCGTGGAGCCGGTGATCACGGCGGCCACGCCCGAGGTGACGTATTCCTGCCCCTTGCCCAGAAAGCCGCTGGCCATCACCACCATGAATACGGAGAGCCAGCAGGCGTGCCGCCAGTCAGCAAACGAGGGACGCCGCCAGCGGCCTGTGCAGATGATGACGCCGCAGAGCAGCAGACCGGCCAGAAACATGCGCGAGCCGCAGGCCAGGAAGGGGCCCAGCACTTCCAGCGTGAATTTGAAGCCTATGTAGGTGGAACCCCAGGAGATATAGACCAGAAAAAGGTTGAGCAGAATTTTCAGATTCAGAGGGGACAGGCGCACAGCGGCACTCCTTGACGCTCGGACATTTCCGCCATCCCTGCGGCGGGCGGGGCGGACTTCCCGCAGGACTTGTCCAGGGCCTGCCGGCGGCGGCTGTCAGCTCTCGCCGCCGGCAGAGCATGTTCACGCTGCAAAGGCTCTACTGCCCGCGCAGCATTTTCACCGAGCAAAACTTGCCGCACATGGCGCAGACTTCCTCGCTCTTGTGCGCCTCGCGGCGTTTGGCGAGCTGATCCGGATCCAGGGCGGCCCTGGACATGCCGTCCCAATCCAGAGCCTTGCGGGCCGCGTTCATGGCGGCCTCGCGCTCCACAGCGCGGGGACGGCCCAGGGCCACTTCGCCCACATGCGCGGCCACGCGCGAGGCCATCACCCCGGCGCGCACGTCGTCCACATCCGGCAGGGTCAGATGTTCGGCCGGGGTCAGATAGCAGAGAAAGTCCACGCCCGCTTCCACGCCCAGAGCGCCGCCGATGGCCCCGGCAATGTGATCATAGCCGGGCGCGCTGTCGCAGCACAACGGTCCCAGCACATAGAGGGGCGCGTTGTTGGTCAGGCGCTTGATGCCCTGAATCTGGGCGCGCACCTGGTTCAGCGGCACATGACCAGGCCCCTCGATCATGCACTGCACGCCCTTTTCCAGCGCATATCTGGCCAGCTGGCCCAGATTGATCACTTCCTCCCACTGGGCCGCATCGCCCGCGTCCACGCCCGCGCCGGGGCGCAGGCCGTCGCCCAGCGACAGGGTGACGTTGTAGGGCAGGCAGAGTTCCAGCAGGCGGTCAAAATATTCCAGCAGGGGATTTTCACGGCCATTTTCCAGCATCCAGCGGGCCAGCATGGAACCGCCGCGCGAAACAATGCCCAGCACGCGCTTGTCCTTCACGGCCAGTTCCGCGCCGCGCCGGGAAAGCCCGCAGTGCACGGTGATGAAATCCACGCCCTGACGGGCCTGTTTTTCAATTTCCGCAAAGAGGTCGTCGGGCTGCATGCTGCTGATGTCGCGCCCGGCGTCCAGAATCTGCTGGCCCACGGCATACATGGGCACAGTGCCCAGGGGCAGGGGACAGGCCTTGAGCATGCCCGCGCGAATGGCGTCCAGGTCTCCGGCAATGGAAAGATCCATGACCGTATCGGCCCCGGCGTCCAGGGCGGCCCTGATTTTGCGGGTTTCGGTTTCCGGGCAGTTGCAGAGCGGCGACGTGCCGAGATTGGCGTTCACCTTGATTCGGGAGGGCTGGCCCACCAGAATGGGCTTGAGACCGTCATGGGCCGGATTGCCCAAAAGCACCATACTGCCTTCTTCCAGGGCGCTGGTGATACTTTCCGGGGTCAGGCCTTCCTCCCGGGCCAGAGCGGACAGATGCCGGTCAAGCAGACCGCGCAGAGCGGCGTTTTTTGAGCAGATCGAAGATGTCATGGATGCCTCACAGGTTGTGACGCAGGGCGCAAAAAAAGCCACAACCTGCGGGAAAGCGGGTGCGGCCTCAGCTTCCCTCCGGCAGTGCGAACTGCGTCAGGTTCACAGGGTCTGGGGCTGGTTCCCCACTCTCAGCCGCCCTGAACGCGCTTGCGCAAAGCGTGTCCCGCGCGGCTCCCCTAGCTGGAATTTTCCATAGCGTAAGCCTGCCGCCCTGTAAAGCGGTTTGGAGCATGTATCTGATGAAATCAGGTAAATGCGCAGTTGGCCGCGCAAGCGGAAAACCGCGCCCAATGAACGGAAAAACCACGCTTTTTCCGCGAAATGACGGCGGCGAACAGATAGAAAGCTTATATTTTCAATCAAGAAATGCTATAGAGCGAATTGCCTTTGAAAAAGGCGTTGGCTCCAATAAAAAAGGCCGCAATGCCAAAGCATTGCGGCCGAGAAAAGACAGGCAGACGAAACGCGTCAGCTTTCCTGCTTGACCTTGGACTTGGTCATGGCCAGGCCCAGGCCCTCGAAGAGCTCAAAAATGGAGAAGCCGTACCAGAGCGTATACAGCACATAGAAGATCAGCATGCCGCTCATCAGCCAGACATGCTCGGACACCTTGGCCGGAATCACGCTGTAGAAATTGTTGCCCGGCTCCACGGCGCGGCGCAGAACCTGGTCCACCACCTGGGCCTCGCTGATCATATGCTGCTTCTGCAATTCCTTGATGCTGGGCGAGAGCAGATACCACCAGGCGGCCGCGACCTTCAGGGCCGGTTGGCCGTCATACTTTTTGGTCACGCCGTCGGCATCGTTGTGGTACAGTGCGTCCGCATCGTCCGTGGCGGAGGTCAGGATCAGGCCCAGATCGCCTTTGAAGCTCACCTTGCCGCCGTCTGCCACGGCGTCAACGCCGGCCTTTTGCAGCAGGGCCACGGCCAGGGGGGCCAGATCGGCTTTTTTCAGAGTGACTGTTGTCTGAACCTGCTTGCCGTCCACCTTTTTGACGCTTTCACGCACGCCGGGAATAAAATAGGACGATCCTTTGGAAAGTTCATTGAAAACATTGTCCGCATATTGCAGGCCGGTCAGATGATTGCCGCTTTCATCGCGCATGACGGGCATCAGCAGCACGGCAAACAGCACAAGAAAAGAAATCAGCAGCAGGCTGCCCCGGATAAAGGGAGCTTTTTCATGAATAAGCATTATCAGGCCTCCCCTCTGAGTTTGCCGAGGTTAAGGAAGAACTTGCTGAATACCCAGACGCCGAAGAAGGCGACCACAACCCAGAAGACCACGTTGCCCACTTCTTCGATGATGTTCACCACGCCCGGCGACCAGTGGAGCACCTCCATCTCCACAAGCTTTTTGGGCAGGGTGGCCGCACGGTTGATGAAGCCGGCAATGATCGAAATGGCGTAGAAGCCGCGAATGTGAATGCCCTTGACCACCTTGGTGGTCAGCGCGCCGATCTGGATGCCCAGCAGAGAGCCCAGCAGCATGCCGATGGCCAGGGTGTAAAACACATAACCGTAAATGGCGTACTGGCCCACGGCGGCGAAGCCCGCGGTGAAGATGATCTGAAGAATGTCCGTGCCCACCGTGGTCATGGAGGAAACGCCGAAGATATAGACGAACATGGGGAAGGTCACAAAGCCGCCGCCCACGCCCATGATGGCGGCCAGCAGACCCACCACCACGCCGCCGGCGGCCACAATCCAGCCGGAGATACGCCGCCCGCCGGGCACCAGGTCTTCGTCAAAGGTGATCATGGGCGGCACGGTGAGACTCTGCATTCTGACGGAAAGGCTGGTCAGGCCGGCGCTGCCGCCGTGGGCATCCTGACTGGCCGCGCCTTTGGCGCCGCGCGAGGCCCTCAGGAAGTCGAACAGGGCGTAAAAGCCCAGAAAGCCCAGCAATACGGCGTAAATGGTGCTGATGAACAGTTCGGAGAGCAGGGGGTCGGCGTTGTACAGGCCCTTGTTGATGGCGCCGCCGATAAAGGTGCCCACAATGGAGCCCGCCAGAAAGGCTATGGCCAGCTTTGCCGAGACGTTGCCCAGCTTTTTGTGCACCGTGGTGCCCATGATGGCCTTGGCAAAAATATGGAAGAGGTCCGTGCCCACGGCCAGAATGCCCTTGACGCCCACAGCCATCAGGGCCGGAGTGATGATGAAGCCGCCGCCCGCGCCGATGCAGCCGGTGATCAGGCCGGCGGCCAGACCCACGGCAATGGAGGCCAGAAAGATGGTGGTGGTATAAAAGGCCGGAGCATAGGCGGCCTTGCCGCCCAGCATTTCATGATATTCGTAGGCTTCGGCCAGACAGCCGGCCAGGATGGGCACGGCCAGCGCCAGCAGAATGAGCAGTTTTTTGCGGTTTCTGAGGATGGAGGTCGAAACCTCCAGATCCCATTTGGCATACGCCTGTGAACCGCTCAGTAAAAAGTCGTACACTTGCCTGCCAAAACTCATACACTCCTCCCGTGCGATTATTACGGCCGGTGGCGGCCGGAAATGTGGGCACAGCTGAACAGGGCCGTGCGGAACGAAACAAAACGATGTTGCCCCAAATGTGCGTCTTCCGCAATGTTCATGCAATAACACAGCGTAATAACTAATAAAAATTTAAAAATAAACAGCACGAACCGATCCGCACGACGTACTATTAGCAGGATTTGCCTGTTTTGTAAAAGAAATTTATCACGAGCATGGCAAGGAAAATGACAATTCTCCGGGACATGCCAGGGCCGGCAGGCGCAAAAAACCGCCGGCTGAAAGGTCCGGCGGTTGTTACGCAAGGCCATTTCGACGGGAAGGGACAGTTATTTTCTGGTCAGCCCCTGACTTTTTCCGAAAATTACCAGCTCCATCCAGTCCAGCCCGAAATCCAGCGCCGCCCTGTCTCCGGCCGGGCTGTCCTCCATGACGGCGGCCTGACGCGCGGCGTCGGCGTCCACATGTTCAAAAATGCGCATATGGGTGATGAGTTCGCGGAATTTGTCCAACTGGTAGAGGCAGAGTACGCTCATGGTCGCCAGACGCGCCTCCAGCGGCTTGCCCGTGGCCCGTACCAGAGCCATGAGCCGCATATAACGGTCATTGGCCGCGTTGTACTCCACCACATCCTGATCCTCGAACCACTGGCGGGGCGTGCGCTGCGTCCCCTGGTCAAAGCCGTGGCAATGGGCTTCTCTCACCACAAAAAAGCGTTCGGACACGCCGTCCTCGGCCATTTTTGCGCCGCGCCCCAGCGGATAGCAGCGGCAGGCGCCGGGACGATCCTCATAAACAGAGCAGCCCGCCGGCCCCACGAAGGGGCAGGGTTCGCCGGGGCCTTGCAGCATGCGCAGCATGGGCAGGGGAAAACCCGTGTCCGGAAAAGAGCGCATGGTGGCAAAGGAGCTCAGAAACTCCTCGCTGCCGATGCCCAGATGGCGGCGCAGACGCGCCACATCGTAGGGGGTGAGCGGCAGGGTCAGTTCCGCGCAACAACGGTTGAAACAGGGCACCTGGGGGTTGCAGTCAAAACAGAAGGTCTCGTCCGCCTTGAGTTCGGGCAGGCTTTCCAGAAATTCGCGGCTGTCATCGCTGTCCATGCACTCTCCTTTGCGCGCGGGCGAAGGCCACGGGCGTCAGCGCTTGCTGCCGCCAGGGCTTTTTCACCATGAAAAAAACTAAATGACCTTGTTCAGGGCGTATTCGATGATGCCCTCGGCCCCGGCCTCGCGCAAACGCGGGATAAGGTCGCGCACAATGCCCACCTCCACCACGGTTTCCACGGACAGCCAGCGCCCGTCACGCAGGGGCGAAACCGTGGGAGAATTGAGCGAGGGCAGCATTTCCAGAATGGCGTCCAGATGCGCCGCAGGGGCGTTCATCTTGATGGCCACCAGATTTTCGGCGCGCAATGCGCCCTGAAGCAGCAGGGTCAGCTGCTCTATCTTGGCCCGTTTGCGCGGCTCCCGCCAGGCGGCCTTGTTGGCGATGAGCACGGGATAGGAAACCATGACCTCGTCGATGATTTTGAGACCGTGCGCGCGAATGGTGGTGCCGGTTTCGGTCACTTCCACAATGCCGTCGGCCAGCCCTTCCACCACCTTGGCTTCGGTGGCCCCCCAGGAGTAGAAGACGTTCACGCTCACGCCCTGTCGGGAAAAGTAACGACGGGTCATGCCCTCCAGTTCCGTGGCGATGCGTTTGCCCGCCAGATCGGCGGCGCAGGCATAGGGGGCGTCTCCGGCCACGGCCAGCACCCAGCGACAGGGCCGATTGGAGGTCTTGGAGTAGACCAGATCCGCAATGCGCTCCACCTTATCCTCGTGCCCGCGTTCGCTCAGCCAGTCCAGGCCGGTAATGCCCACGTCCAGCACTCCGGCTTCGATGTAGCCGCCGATTTCCTGCACGCGGCAGAGCGAGGCCGTTATTTCCGGGTCGTTGATATCCGGAAAGTAATTGCGGGTATGCTTGCGGATTTTCCAGCCCGCGCGTTCAAAAAGATTGATGGTGGCTTCTTCCAGCGAGCCCTTGGGCACGCCCAGTTTGATGACAGGCTGCGTCTGCGCGCTCATGAGGATTTCCTTTCTCCGCCGTAAACGTTTTCAGGATCAAAGACCAGGGGAGAACAGACGGTCACGCCCCCATCCCTCCATTCCCGGTAAAAGCAGGAGCGCCGCCCGCTGTGGCAGGCCGCGCCGCCCACCTGCTCAATCAGCAGCACTATGGCGTCGCTGTCGCAGTCCAGACGCAGGGCGCGCACTTTCTGAACATGGCCGGACGTGCCGCCCTTGCGCCAGAGTTCCCGGCGACTGCGGCTCCAGTAGTGGGCCTCGCCGGTTTCCAGGGTTTTGCGCCAGGCGTCTTCGTTCATATAGGCCAGCATGAGCACCTCGCCCGTGGCCTGATCCTGGGCGATGGCCGGTATCAGGCCCTTGCTGAAATCGGGAGCGAAATCCCGGGGAACGCCTTTTTCCGGCTGACGGATCGACTCGCTGGACATGAAATTCTCCTTGACGGCGGAAGGGGCAGGCCCTTCCCGCGCAAAAGTGCATTTATCCGTAATCGGCGGCTGTGGCAAGCCGCCTGCCGCTGAAAACCGGCAAAATGCTCTGACGCCTTGCCAGCCGCATCCTTTTACGGCACTCTCCCGCCATGCCGCGTTTTCATTTGGTTTCGCTCTTCCCCGAATTTTTTGATTCACCGCTGCGCACGGCTCTTCTGGGCCGCGCCCGTGAAAGCGGTCTGGCGGAATTCAGCTTTCATGACCCGCGCGCGTTCAGCACGGACAAACACCGCCATGTGGACGACCGCCCCTACGGCGGCGGCCCGGGCATGGTAATGCTGGGCGAGCCCGTGGCCCTGGCCCTGCGTTCCATTGCGCGCCCCGGTCGCATGCTGCTCATGACGCCGGGCGGCCGGCCGCTCAATCAGGCCCTGGCGCGCGAACTGGCCGCCGAAGAGGATATCACCCTGGTCTGTGGCCGCTATGAAGGTCTGGACGCCCGCCTGCTTGAGCTTTTCCCGCTGGAGCCGGTGAGCGTGGGCGAGGCCGTACTCAATGGCGGAGAAACGGCGGCTCTGGCTGTCATTGAATCCGTGGCCCGTCTGATGCCGGGCTTCATGGGCAAGGAGGAATCCGGCGAAGAGGAAAGCTTTTCCCACGGTCTGCTGGAATATCCCCACTACACCCGGCCCGAAACGCTGCAAGGGCTGCCCGTGCCCGAGACGCTGCTGAGCGGCGATCATGCCCGCATCGCCGCATGGCGGCGCGCCTCTTCTCTGGCGGCCACCCTGGCCGTGCGTCCCGACCTGCTGGACACAGCGCCGCTGGACCGCGAGGACGCCCGAACCCTGGCCGCCCTGCCGCGCGCAAGACCAGGACGCAACCTTTCTTTCTGCCTGGTGCATTATCCGGTTTTGCTTGGAGAAAAAAATTCCGGCGCTTCCTCTTTGACAAATCTGGATATTCACGATATAGCCCGGATTTCCCGCAGCTATGCAATGGGGCCCTTCTATGCGGTGACGCCTCTGGAAGATCAGTTGCGGCTGCTTGAGGATATTTTGCGGCACTGGACCTGTGGCCCCGGCGGCAGAGGCAATCCGGACAGGGCCAAAGCGCTGGAGATGGTTCATCCGGCAACCTCGCTGGATGAAGCTGTGGCTCATTTGACCGCCCATGCCGGCGTCAGGCCCAGACTGGTGGCCAGCTCCGCTGCCTGGCCCGCGCGCAAGCGCGCTCCCGCGCCTCTGACGCCCGGCCAGGTGCGCGACTGGTGCCGGGAAGGCCCGGTACTGCTCTGTCTGGGTACGGCCCAGGGGCTGGCGCCGGAAGTACTGGAATGCTGCGAAGGGCAGATGCGCCCCCTGCGCTTTTTGGGCTACAATCATCTTTCAGTGCGCAGCGCGGCCGCCATTCTGGCCGACAGAATTTTAGGCGATTACTGCTGAAAACCACGGACCGCGCCCAGCGGACCGTTTCGCAACGATGCAACAATCCGCCCGCGGGTTTGCAAGGAGTCTACGATGGACATCATCAGAAAGATCGAACAGGAAAACATGCGTATGGATATGCCCGCGTTTCGCTCCGGCGACACGGTCAAAGTGCATCTGCGCATTGTGGAAGGCGAAAAAGAGCGCATCCAGGTATTTCAGGGCAATGTGATCCGCATCAAGCGCGGCGCCACCAATGCCAGCTTCACGGTGCGCAAAATTTCCGACGGCGTGGGCGTGGAACGCATTTTCCCCATCAACTCGCCCTTCATTGACCATGTGGAGCTGGTGACTCAGGGCCGCGTGCGCCGCAGCCGCCTCTACTACCTGCGCGCCCTCAAGGGCAAGGCGGCCCGCATCAAGCCCCGCGGTCGCTTCTGATCAAGGCCACGGGTTTTTGCCGTCCACAGGTCGCCTGTCTCCCGCCGCGCGGGGCGCGGAGCGTTTGCAGGATCGTCCGCTTCAGCCGGTGAGCCGGGTATGAGCCCGGTTCACCGGCTGAAGCTGTGGTTTTTCCGGACGGCAGGCCCGCCGCCAGAAGCGAGGCAAGCATGAAGAAACACCCCGTACAGGCCAGCCTGTTTGATGTGTATGACCTCGCGTCCGGGCGGCCTTCCGCTCAGGTTTCCGGCCCCGTTGCAGGTATTGACGAAGCCGGGCGCGGCTGTCTGGCCGGGCCTGTGGTGGCCGCCGCCGTCATTCTTCCCGCTGTTTACGACCTGCCCGGTCTCACGGATTCCAAAGCCATGAGCGCAAAAACGCGCGAACTTCTGGCCCCGCGCATCAAAACCTGCGCCGTGGCCTGGGGTCTGGGCGTGGTCTGGCCCCGACGCATTGAGCACGTCAATATCCTGCAGGCCACTTTTGAGGCCATGAGCCACGCCGTGCGCGTCATGCGCGTTACGCCGGCCCGTCTGCTCATTGACGGCAACAAGACCTTGCCCGAGGCCGTGCTGCTTCCCTGCTGGCGCGCCGGACATACGGCTCCCCCCCCTTCCCAGCGGGCCATTGTGGGCGGCGACAAAAGCCAGGACGTCATTTCCGCCGCCTCCATCCTGGCCAAAACCTTTCGGGACCGCCTCATGCGTCATCTGGATCGCCGCTGGCCCGGCTACGGCCTGGGAGCGCACAAGGGGTACGGCACCAAGGCCCATTATGAGGCATTGCTCCATCTGGGTCCCTGCCCGCAACACCGTCTGACCTTCCGAGGCGTGCCGCCCTCATCCGAAACGCCGCAGCAGGGTTCGCTGTGCTGAAGCCTTCCCTTTTCCGACGCTGTGCGCAACGCTCCACGCCGGACAGCGACCGCCAGGACAAGGCGGCCCATATCCGGCTGGGGCACGCTGGTGAGGAGGCCGCCGCAACCCTGCTGCTGCGCGCGGGCTTCAGGCTGCTGGACCGCAACTGGCGGCAAGGCCGCCTGGAGCTGGATATGGTCTGCCGTGACGGTGCGGAGCTGGTTTTCGTGGAGGTCAAAACCCGGCGGTCAGAAGCTTACGGCGGCCCGGCGGCAGCCGTAACGCCGGCCAAGCGTCGTCTCCTCACGCGCGCGGCCCAGGCCTGGCTGACGGCGCACCAGGCCTGGCACAGCCCTTGCCGTTTTGACGTGGTCTGCCTCTTGCGCCACGGCGACACTTTCAGCGCGGAGCATTACCCCCATGCCTTTGACTTCTCCCCGCCTCTGGATAGTGGCCACGCCCCTTGGCAACCCTGGTGATCTTTCGCCCCGGGCCCGGGAAATCCTGGAAAACGCGGACCTGATCCTGGCAGAGGATACCCGCCGCGCGCTCCGGCTCTGTCGTTCCTGCGGCATTCGCAACGTGCAGGACCGTCGTTTTCTCAGCTTTTACGACCATAATGAAGCCCAACGCCAGGAAGAAGCGTTGCGCCTGCTGCGCGAGGGCCGCAATCTGGCCCTGATTTCCGATGCGGGGACCCCGCTGCTGGCCGATCCCGGCTACCGGCTGGTGCGGGCCTGCCGCAAGGAGGGCCTGCCGGTTTCGCCGGTGCCCGGCCCGTCCGCGCCTGTGGCCGCCCTGTCCGCCGCCGGCATCGCGCCCCTGCCGCATACCTTTCTGGGCTTTCTGCCGCGTGACGCGGGCGGCTGTGAAACACTGTTCGCGGCCTTTGCCCGCACGCCCGGCTCCCTGATTTTTTTTGAACGCAAGGACCGCCTGAAAAAAAGCCTGACCCTGGCGGCGCAGATTCTGGGGCCGCGCGATCTGGCCATCTGCCGAGAATTGACCAAAACCCATGAGGAATTTATACTGACCCGGCTTGAATGCAGCGACAGGCTGCCAGATGACCTGCTCGGCGAAATCACAGTGCTGATCGGCCCGCCCGAGGCGGTCGAGCGCAGGCCCCGCCGTGAGGTGGAAGAGCTGCTGCGCGCGGAGCTGGCCCGTGGCGGCAAGCCGCGCGAGGTGGCCCGCCGGGTTCAGAACGCGGCCCGGGGCTGGAGCTGCAAGGAGCTGTACGCCCTGATTCCGGCGGCGAAAACAAGCTAGAACGTTTTCAGTCGGCAACGCGGGGCCCTTCAGCCAGGCCATGCCAAAACGCGCCCCAATAATCCATGCCGGAACAGCCCGCCAGGGAGTGTCCCGACAACAGCAAAAGGCCGCCATGCTTCCCCGTTGCGTCGCTCTCAATTGCCTTGCGCGCACCTGCTGCGTCAACGCGGCCGTGACCGCCAGAGGCATGCAGCAGATCGGGCTTGCCTTTGTGCTGGCCCCGGCCTTTCGCTGTCTCTATCCGAACCGTGAAGACAGGGCCCGCGCCTTTGCCCGTTACGGCGGGCACAGCAATACCCATGTATTCATGGTGCCCCTCTATGTGGGCATCGTCCTTTCCCTGGAAATGCAGATCGCCAGAGGCGCTTTGCCGGAATCTGCGGCAGGCGTGGTGCGCGAAACGCTGGGCACAACCCTTTCCGCCCTGGGGGACTCCTTTTTCAGCGGCGCGCTGCTGCCGCTCTGGGCGCTGACCAGCGCATTCCTGCTGCTGGCCGGGCAAACCGGCCTTGCGGCCATGCTGGCCGTTGTGTTTCTGGCGCTGCTCCTGCTCTTTCGCGTTCTGACCTTTTTCGCGGGGCTGCGTCATGGCATGCCCGTGCTGCTGCGCCTCAAACGCCTGAACCTCATCAACTGGGTGGAGCGGCTCAAAATTCTCAATGCGGTCATGGTAATTCTGGTGGTCTCGCAACTGCCGCTCAGGCATCTGAACCCCTTTCCCTGGCTGCTCTGCGGGCTGGCGGCAGCCGCTGTGCTGGGCGCGTCCTGGCTTGTGGGGCGCATGCATCTGCCGCGCATTCTGCTCTGGGCGCTGGTGCTGGGCGCGCTTATTCTCATGGACGCGGGCCTCATGGGCATGTAAGATGTTTCCACCGGGCGGAAAAAGACCTCCGCCCTTTCGCCGGAGCGACGAAAGACCAAGGATGCACGGATACATGGAAGAACGTATCGAAGAAACCACGCGCGGACTTGCCCTGCGTCTTACGCTCAACCTGCGCGGCGGCCTGCACGCGCGCCCGGCGGCGCGCCTGGCCCGCGAGGCCCAGCGTTACGCGGCCGACATCCAGCTCATCGGCGAAACGGGCGAGGTTGACGCCAAAAGCATGCTGGACATTCTGTCGCTGGCGCCGCCGTGCAATGCGGAACTGACTCTTCTGGCCAAGGGCGACGACGCCCGCGAGGCCCTTTGCGGTCTGGCCCGCTTTTTAACCACCTTGCAGGAATGACATGGCCCGCGCGGTTTTATTCGGCACGCCGGTGTCGCCCGGCATAAGCATAGGTTCCATTCGCTTCATGCACGACATGCGCGTGAGCGAAGAACGCCGCATCGGCCCCCACGAGGTGGAAACGGAGCGGGACGCCCTGCGCGCCGCGGCGGCCAGTGTGCGCGCAGCCCTGGAAAAAACCATGCGCAACGTGCCCGAAGATCTGGCCGAATACCGCGATGTCATCGCGGCCCAGATGGAGCTGGCCCGTGATCCCAAACTGCTGGACGCAGCTCTGGCGCGCATTGAACACAAGAAAATCTGCGCCTCCTGGGCCCTGAATCATACGGTGGAAGAACTCTGCGCCCTGTTCCGGGGCATGGATGACCCCTATCTGCGCGACCGCGCCCAGGACATCCGGGCCGTGGGCCTGCGCCTGCGCGAATGTCTGGCCGGCGCGCAGCATGACAACGCGGTTTCCGGTTCCAGCGTGCTGGTGGCCGAAGATCTCTCGCCCGCCGACGTCATGGAACTCAACCTGGACGACGTGCTGGCCATTCTGACCGCCGAAGGCGGTCCCACCTCGCATACGGCCATTCTGTCGCGCGGCCTGCATATTCCGGCCCTGGTGGGCGTGACCGGTCTGCTGAACACGGCCCGCGAGGATGAACGCATCATTGTGGATGGCCTGGGCGGCTGCGTGCTCTTCGGCCCGGACGAGAACGATCTGGCCCGCTACACCGCCCGCCGCGACGAATACACCGCATGGGAAAGCCATACCCGGCGCACGGCGCACTGGCCTGCCGAAATGTGTGACGGCGTGCGCGTGGCCGTGCAGGCCAATCTGGAAAGTCTGGAAGAGCTGGACGCCCTGTCCCGGTGCGGGGCCGACGGCGTGGGTCTGTACCGCACGGAATTCGCCTATCTCAAAGGCGATCTGCCCACGGAAGAAGAACTGTTCAGGGAATATGCCGCCGTGGCTGCCAAAGCCGGATCGGGCCGGGTGGTCTTTCGCACGCTGGACGCGGGCGCGGACAAGATGCTGCGGGCCCAGGCCGCGCTCAAGGAGCCCAATCCGGCTCTGGGCCTGCGGGGCATCCGCTTCTGCCTGCGGCATCAGGGCATTTTCCGCACCCAGTTGCGCGCTCTGCTGCGGGCCGGGGCGGCGGGCAATCTGGCCCTGCTGCTGCCCATGATTTCCGGTCTGGCCGAAGTGCAGGCCGTGCGCCGCATTTTACAGGAACTGCGCCAGGAATTGCAGGCCCAGAACCTGCCCCACGCGCCGGCCCTGCCGCTGGGCGTCATGGTGGAAACCCCAGCCGCCGTGATGATTTGCGACGCCCTGGCCCGCGAATGCGACTTTTTCAGCATCGGCACCAATGACCTGATTCATTATCTGATGGCCATTGACCGCAACAACCGCCATGTGAGCTATCTGCACGAGCCATTGCATCCGGCTGTGGTGCGTTCGCTCAAGCGGGTCATTGACGCGGCCCATCGCGAGGGCATCGGCGTTTCGGTCTGCGGCGAACTGGCCTCGGACCCCTACGGTCTGGCCCTGCTGCTGGGCATGGGCGTGGACGCCGTGTCCGCCGCGCCGCGCTTTGTGCCGGGAATGAAACACATGATCCGCCAGCTTGATGCCGAAACCTGCATGGATCTGGCCCACAGCGTTCTGATGAGCACCGACGTCATGGCCTCCCAGCGTATGTTGCGCGAAAAGCTCCACCAGTTTCTGGGCACGGAGCTGGCCTTTCACACCACAAGCCTTTCGAGCCACAGTCAGCCATGAGCCAGAAAACACCGCCATCTACCATTGCCGTCAATAAAAAGGCCCGTCATCTCTATGAGCTCTCCGAATTTCTGGAAGCCGGCATTTCCCTCACCGGCCCGGAAGTCAAAAGCATCCGCGCCGGCAAGGTGAACTTCATTGACAGCTATGTGGAATTCAAACACGGCGAGGCCTGGCTGCTCTCGCTGCATGTGGCCCCCTACGCCAACGCGGGTTATGCCCCGCAGGAGCCGGACCGACCGCGCCGCCTGCTGCTGCACGCCCGCGAAATCGCCAAGCTGGCCGGGCTAACGGCCCAGAAGGGGATGACCGTGGTTCCGGTGCGCGTTTACCTCAAACGGGGCAAGGTCAAGCTGGAAATTGCCCTGGGTCGCGGCAAAAAGCTGCACGACCATCGCGACACGCTCAAAAGGCGCGCGGAGGAACGCGACCTGGCCCGCGAACTGGCATAGGGCCTGTGACAGTTATGCCTTTTGCGCGTCCGTTGCGTTTTTTATTCCGGTCGCGCAGCGCAAGCGTACGCTTCCGCCATAAAGAATCCGCGTTCCTTGCCAGGGAACAACAATCTTCCCGGCCCCGGTAAACAACAAGGACATCATGCGCCGCCCGCCCCTGCAAGCGCCCCTGCTCTGGCAGATCTATTTCGGCTTCTGGGTGGCGGGCGTGGCGGCGGCGGTCTGGTTCTGGCCTGCCCTGTGCTGCGCCCTGCTGCTGGCCCTGGCGGACAGACGCCTCTGGCGCGCGGCCCGTCTGACCCTGGCCGGGACGCTGTTTCTGACCGCTCTGGCTGTGGCCCTATGGCAGCTTGCGCCGCCCTGGCTTGTACAAAGCGCCCCGCCCGCCTGGACAGCCACGGCGGAAGGCACGGCCCCACCACGGCTCTGTGGTCGGGTGCGGGACGTGCAGGGCCTGCCTGACCAACGCCTGCGCCTGCTGCTGGCTGACGTGCGGCCGCAGGGCGCAAATGCGGCCCAGGCCCTGCCCGGTCTGACGGCCTGGACCTGGGAAGAGCCGCTCTTCCGCCCCCTGGCCGGTCAGACTGTCTGCCTGAGCCGCCGCCTGCGCACGGCGCAGGGATTCTCCAATACGGGGCTGGCCGACTGGGAAATCTGGTGGGCCGCGCGGGGCGTGCGCTGGCGCCTCTGGAGCAAGGGCGGACGCGGCGAACCGGAATTTTCCGGACAGGGCGCGACAGCCGCCCGCTGGCGCGAAGACCTGCGCGCGGCTTTTGTGGCCGCGCTGCTTCCCGCCGGGCCGACGGATTCTGAAACCGCTTTTCCCCTGCCCCAGAGCAAGGCCATTCTTCTGGCTCTGCTGTTCGGGGACCGGCATTATCTTGATCAGCACACACTGGACACATTCGCCGCCGCCACGCTGGCGCACAGCCTGGCGCTTTCAGGCCAGCACCTGGCCGTGGCTGGTCTGCTGGGTCTGCTCTGCGTGCTGGCCGCGGCCCGTCTGCGTCCACACCTCTACCTCGCCCGGCCGCGCGCCGTCCTGGCTCTGGCGGCGGCCTGTCCGCCGGCCCTGGCCTATCTCTGGCTGGGCAACGCCCCGGCCTCCCTGCTGCGGGCCGTGTGCATGCTTTTTGTCCTGGCCTTCTGGCTGGCGCGGGGCCGGGCGCGCACCACCCTGGACGTGCTCTGCGCGGCCCTGCTCTGCATCTGCGTGGCCGCGCCCCTGAGCGTGCTGGATACGGGCCTGCAACTTTCCGCCCTTTGCGTGACGGTCATCGGCCTTGCCCTGCCCTGGCTGCGCCGGATCACGCCGCGCGCCGCCCGCGACTCCCGGCGGCAAGCGGCGCTCCATCTTGTCCGCTGGCCTTTGCGCATTCTGCTGCTTTCCCTGCTGATCCAGGTGGTTCTTCTGCCGTTGAACCTTCTGCTTTTCGGCAACGCGGGCTTCTGGTTTCCGCTCAACGTGCTCTGGCTGCCCATGGCAGACCTGATTGTGCTGCCAGGCGCGGCGCTGGGCCTCCTGCTGGCGGGCGTGGGGCTGGAAGAAGCCGCGCGGCTGACGCTGAATCTGGCGGCCCTGCCCTGTGCCTGGCTGCTGGACGGCCTGGAATTTCTGAACGGCCGGGGCCTCTTGCACAATCCCGCGCTGCTGCGGCCCCACTGGACGGCCCTGCCCGCCTTTGCCGCGCTGGCGGCGGGCCTGGCCTGTCTGACGCGCAAGGATGAACAAGGCGCGCGGCATGGGCAGACAGCCGGAGACAGCACAGCGCAAAGGGGCCGCCGCTTCCTTCTGGCTGGGCTGGCCCTGCTCTGTGTCGGGCCGCTGCTGCGCCTGGAGCAGCGCTTTTCGGACGAAATACGGCTGGATGTGCTGGATGTGGGCCAGGGACAGGCGCTGGCCCTGCGCCTGCCCGGTCATCTGCGCCTGGTTCTGGACGGCGGGGGCAGCGCTTCGCCGCGTTTTGATCCCGGCGAGGCTCTGGTGGGGCCGGCGCTGACCAGCAACGATGCGCCCCGGCTCACCGCCGTGATTAACAGCCATCCAGATCTGGATCATCTGGGCGGTCTGTTGCATCTGCTGGAGGGTTTTGCGACGCGCGCCCTGTTCCACAATGGACGCGAGGCCGCCGGGCAGCTCGGGGAGCGGTGGCGGCAGGCGCTGCACGCCAGAAGCGGCGCGGCTCTGGCCGAAGGGGACATGCTGACTGTGGGCGACGCTGCTTTGGGTCTGCGCCTGGAAGTGCTGCACCCGCCGCGCGAGGGCGCACACCCGCGCCCAATGAGCCTGAAAACCGAGTTTTTCAGACGCAATGACGGCAACGCCGCTGTTGAAATGGAAAAATTTCAAAAGCAAAATGGTCTAAAGACCGCCTGGACCGGCAACGAGGCATCCCTGATCCTGCGGCTGACGCGTCACGGGCAGGGGCTGGCCCTGTTCACTGGCGATGCCGAACGCCGCAGCCTGCGCCGTTTGCTGGCTTCGGGCCGTGATCTGCGCGCACAGGTGCTGGTGGCCCCGCACCACGGTTCGGACCACAGTTTTCTGACAGCCTTTTACAAGGCTGTGCAACCGGAGCTGGTGCTGGTTTCCTGCGGTTTGCAAAATCGCTATAATTATCCCGGAAAACGCCTGAGAGCATGGCTGACCGACAATGGCATCCCCCTGCTGCACACCGGCCAATGCGGCCAGATAAGCGTGGTCTGGCCCACGGAGGGACCATTGCGCGTGCGCACAAACCGGGGCGCGTTTCTCCCGGCTGCTTTTTCCTCAACGCGCTGACGTCGGCTCAGTTCCGACACAGCGTAACCCTGCTCCTTCAACAACTGCATCAGCATATGCGCGCAGGAGTTTGCCTGCCAGAGCATGACCACAGCCGACTGTGGTCAAAATCTGGTTACGCGCGAAAACGGTCATTTCCGTGGCCACGGCGGCGTCAGAGATGCGGCATTCGGCGGCTTGCAGATTTTCCTCCCGAATGGAACTATTATAGTATTTCTCGATTGAAAATTTATATTCTCAATCGAGAAATACTATAGTGATATGCAGTCATCACTCTATGCAATATTCAATTTATCTTTTTGGCAATACATACACATTTCACCTTCAATAAGACTTTTGAGTATTCCACATCCCTCCTTCTTTCCGCCATCACACTTATGATAAAGATTTTCAAGATGATTTTTCAAATGGATGAGATCCTCGATTTGCTTTTCAACATCTTCTATATGTTGCTTGATAAGTTCATTTATCCAGTCACAACTGGAATTTGGATTGTCACTAAAGGCAAGTAGAGCCCGGATTTCAGAAAGGCTCATACCATGTTGCCTGCAATGACGAATAAAACGAAGTCGTGCAATATCATCATCTTCGTAGATACGATAATTTCCTTCCGTCCGTTCAGGCTTTTTCAGCAGTCCTTCCTTTTCATAGTAACGAATGGTGACAACTTCACATCCGGTCATTTTGGCCAGTTCCCCGATTTTGACTTTCATATCCCTTCCCTCTGACACGGCGTGGCATCGACAAAAGATGATTTTCCACTTCCTGCCGGAAACCTGCGGTCAGAAAATTTTGGAAAATCTAAGTCTTGCCCTTGACCCTATAGGGACTATAGGCCCTATCGTCTGCTTACGGCAAGAACAAATGGAGGGCATCCCGTAAAATGCCCTTATGGAGGAGACTATGAGCAGTGATACGCTGGTGCGGTGCCCTTGCGGCGACTATCACCCATTCGGATTTGTCTGTGAAAAGGCGCAGCACGTCAGCAAACACCTTGCGGACAGGCATGAACACAGCCGCCATGACCATGCGGACACATGTTGCGACCACGCACATGAGCATACTCATGACCATGCTCATGGAGATTGCTGCGGGCATGAACACGCTGATCCGCAAAGTATTGATTGGGGAACACTTGGCGAGGCTTCAGCGACACGCGCCATCTACCGCATTGTCAACATGGATTGCCCGATGGAGGAGGCGCTCATCAGGAAAAAGCTCGCAACGGTCCCCGGCATCACCGGGCTGGAATTCAATCTGATGCAGCGCGTGCTTACCGTCAATCACGAGCTTCCTTCAACCGATACCATCGAAGCCGCGCTGAATGCCATCGACATGACGCCAGAGCCTCTTGCCGTTGCCAAAGGGGTAGAGGCTACTTTCCTGGTTAATGGCATGGACTGCCCTGAGGAAGAAAGACTGATCCGAAGCAAACTTGCCGGAATGCCAGGAGTGTTTGCTCTTGATTTCAACCTGATGCAGCGCGTGTTGAAAGTTCGCCATGAACCTTGGGCTCTTCCTGCCATATCCGCAGCCTTGGCGTCCCTGAATATGGATGCCAGACTGCTTGATGCGCAGTCAGAGGACATCAGCGCCATTCCAGCCCCCAAAATTCCCTGGAAAAAACTCGCCGTTGCCGGGATATTCGCCGCATTGTCGGAAGGCGCGGAACTCATCCATGAATGGGGAGCAAAACCCTTTGGGCTGGATATGTCAGCGTGGACGCCGGGGGGCTACCCTGTACTGGAATATCTGCCCTTGTTCTTTGCCGTCATCGCCATTGCGCTGGGTGGACTGACAACCTACAGAAAAGGCTGGCTGGCCGTCTCCAACCTCAATCTGAACATCAATGCGCTTATGTCCGTCGCTGTCACAGGAGCCGTTCTCATTGGGCAGTTCCCTGAAGCGGCAATGGTCATGGTTCTGTTCAATATATCGGAAGCCATTGAAGCAAAAGCCCTGGACAGAGCCCGCAACGCCATCAAGAACCTTCTTGCCCTTGCGCCTGATACCGCCACGGTATTGCGTGAGGATGGAAGCTGGCGCGAAATGGATATCCGCGAAGTGGCGGTCGGCAGTCGTGTGCGTGTGAAACCCGGCGAGAAAATCGCCCTTGACGGCCTTGTGGTTTCCGGCCGTTCGATGGTCAACCAGGCTCCCATCACCGGCGAGAGCATGCCGGTGGAAAAGAAAGCGGGAGATACGGTGTATGCCGGGACAATCAACGAATCCGGCTCCTTTGAGTTTGACGTAACCGCAGCAGCTACAAACTCCACGCTTGCGCGCATCATTCATGCCGTGGAAGAAGCGCAGGGAAGCCGCGCCCCCATGCAGCGTTTTGTTGACGCGTTTGCCAGATATTATACTCCCGCTGTTTTCCTTGTCTCCATTCTTTCCGCCATCATCCCTCCGCTGTTTCTGGGTGGCGCATGGATGGAATCCATATATACCGCGCTGGTTGTGCTCGTTATCGGCTGCCCGTGCGCCCTGGTCATTTCCACCCCGGTCAGCATCGTCAGCGGCATGGCCGCCGCCACCCGCTATGGCATTCTGATCAAGGGCGGCATGTTCCTTGAGCAGGGCAGACTCCTCAACTGGCTGGCTCTGGATAAAACCGGAACCATTACCTATGGCAAACCCCGCCAGACCGACTTTATTCTCACAGGGCAAGAAAGCGAAAAACGCGCCAGAACCTTTGCGGCCAGTCTTGCCGCCCGCTCAGACCATCCCGTCTCCAAAGCCATCGCGCAGGCCGCAACGGAATCCGGTATTCAGCCGCTCCCGGTGGAGAATTTTACCGCTCTCCCCGGTCAGGGAACAAGCGGCATCATCGACGGGAAAAAGTGGTTCATGGGCAACCACAGGATGGTTGAATCCCTGAAACTTTGCTCTGAACAGCTCGAAAAACAGATATTCCACCTTGAAAAACAGGGCAAAACTGTTGTGGCCCTCATGAGTGAAAACGGGGTTCAATGCCTGCTCGCCGTGGCCGATACTGTCAAGGAAAGTAGCCTGGAAGCTCTCAGGGAAATGAAAAAGCTCGGCGTGAAGACCGTCATGCTGACAGGGGATAACGAGCACACGGCACAAGTTATCGCCGCGCAGGTGGGCGTGGATGAATTTCGGGCCAATCTGCTCCCGGAAGACAAGCTTGCCGCCATTGAACAGCTTGAACAGCAGGGAGAGAAGGTCGGCATGGTGGGCGACGGCATCAACGATGCTCCCGCGCTGGCCAAAGCCCATGTGGGTTTCGCAATGGCTGGCGGAGGCACCGATACCGCCATTGAAACCGCCGATGTGGCGCTTATGGATGACGACCTGCGGAAAATTCCCCGCTTCATCCGACTGTCCAGATCGACCTACGCCATTCTGGTGCAGAATATTTCACTGGCCCTCGGCGTCAAGGCTCTGTTCTTCGCCCTGACCTTCACCGGCAACGCGACCATGTGGATGGCCGTCTTTGCTGACGTGGGCACGGCCCTTCTGGTGGTGGCCAATGGATTGAGGGCCATGAGAAAGTAGCGTTTTCCCGATAGGCATCCACAGCGGCAAACTCGACAACTGCCAGCTCTGTGGCTTCTTCCCCACGATTTTTCAGATTGGGCTTTCTGTAACTGACCTCCGCAGAAAGCCCAAAAACAGGGCTTCAAGCCCACCCGCAGCACGGGCGGCCGATAGGCGTTTTTGGCTTGACATTATTTCGATATCGAATAAATTTTTCTTATGACGCGCCACGCTGTTTTCTCCAACGCCGCCCGTCTGCGCGAGATGGGCAACGCCTTCATCCTGGCAGAGCTGAAAAAGGCCGGCCTGCGCGGTCTGGCGCCGAGTCACGGTGATGTGCTGGCCTGTCTGCTGGCATGTGAAGCCTGCCATATGAGCGAACTGGCCCGACAGGTGCGGCGCAGCAAATCCACCCTGACAGCACTGGTGGAAAAACTGGAAAAATACGGCTATGTGCGGCGTTCTGTTGATCCAGAGGATTCACGGGGCGTTCTGGTGGCCCTGACGGCCAAGGGGCGCGCCCTGCGACCGTTTTTTGAGGCGGTTTCCCAAAGGCTGGAGCACATGATCGCGCAAAAACTCAGTCCGGAGGAAATAAATGCCCTGGATCGTCTGCTGGCCAAATGCGTGCAGGCATGAGGACAATTTTTTGCGCAAAAAGTTCGACATCAAATTAAAAAGGAGTAAGCGACATGACGCACTGCAAATTGGCGCATATCAATCTGAACGCTGGCCGCAGCGAGCTGCATGATCTGCTGGAGCTGACGGGAGCGGAAGTATCCTGCAATACCCTTCCCGCCGGCGTGAGCGTGCCTTTTGTGCACGCGCATACCCGTAACGAGGAAATATATCTTGTGCTCAACGGGCGGGGCTTTCTCTTTATTGACGGGGAGGAACGGCCTCTTGAGCAGGGCGACTGCTTCCGCATAGACCCGCAGGGGCAACGCTGCCTGCGCGCGGCGGACGACAGCGAATTGCGCTTCATCTGCATCCAGGCGCGGGCGGAAAGCCTTGAAGGCTTTACCATGACCGATGGGATCGTGTCGCAGAGCGACCGGAAGCCGAGCTGGCTCTGATCCCTTCACCCTGCCATGTCGTCGCGAGAAGCCGTTTCTGCGCGCGGCATGGCAAGGCTGTTGCCGGCATGGGCATCCCCCGTCCGCGCGCCCTCCCGCGCCAGTTGCGCCTCTCCCCAGCGATACAGCTCCCGCAGGGTCGGAAGCAGCAGCCTGCCCCGTTCCGTGAGGGCGTATTGCACATGCCGAACCTTGCCGCCGCGGTCGGTTCGGCTGACAAGACCGTCACGCTCCAGTTCCCTGAGACATTTGCTCAGCATCATATGGGTAATGCCCGTCAGCGCGCGTTGCAGGGCATTGAAGCGCGCCGCCCCGGCAGCCAGACGCCAGAGCAGCGGCAGCTTCCACTTGCCGCCGATGATCTCCAGCGCACGCAGGATGGGACAGGGAGCACGATAAATATTGCCCGCCGGCAATGTGGTGTCGTAGCCGGGCGCATGCCTTTGCTCCGGCGCGCCTCCCTCTGTGCTGTTTTGCATGAGGTCTCCGCTTGCGGTTCAGGTAAGAAAAAACTGCGTACTTGTCTTTTTTCGTCTGTTCCGGGATATTGCGTATATCTTCCCCGCATACAACAACAAGGAGAACATCATGCGTATCTACGCGGTCAACGGCAGTCCCCGGAAAAAATGGAATACAGCCACAGTGCTTCAGCGCGCCCTGGACGGAGCGGCCCAAGCCGGCGGGGCGCACTGCCATGTGGAGATGCTGCATCTCTATGACTACCGCTACAAGGGCTGCCTGAGCTGTTTTGAATGCAAACGGACGGGCGGCCCCTCCTACGGCAAGTGCGCCGTGCGCGACGAACTGGCCCCTGTACTGGAAAAGCTTGCCGGGGCGGACGGCGTCATTTTCGGTTCGCCTGTCTATTTCCACAGCGTCACGGGCATGATGCGCTCCTTTCTGGAGCGCCTGATGTTCCCCCTTCTTGTCTATGACAGGCAGTATTCCTCACTGGCGCCCCAAAAGACAGCCACGGCCTTTATCTACACCATGAATGTCACGCGCGAAGTCATGCTGGAACAGGGCTATCCGGAAAAACTGCGCACTACGGAAGCATTTATGGAACGGATCTTTTCCAGACCCGCCGTGCTCCATGTGCATGACACATATCAGTTCAGCGACTACAGCAAATACAAGGTCGAATGCTTTTCCGAAGAGGAAAAGGCCCGGCACAGAAAAGAACAGTTTCCGCTGGACTGCCAAAAGGCGTATGAGCTGGGCGCGGCCCTGGCCCGCCAGGCGGAGCGCGCGGGAAACATACTCCGGGAATGACGGATGCCTGGCGGACGCGCTACTTCTGGCAGTGGGGACAGAATACCGTGGCCCGGCCCGCCACGCGAATTTTGTCCAGGGGGCGGCCACAACGCCGGCAAGGCGCGCCGCCCCGGCCATAGACCGCAAAGCTGTTCTGAAACGCGCCCACGTCGCCATTGGCGTCGCGGTAATCGCGTATGGAGCTGCCGCACTGGGCGATGGAACGCCGCAGCACGTCCTGAAGGGCTGTCAGCAGGCAACGTCTCTGAGGCGCGCTCAGTGTGGCGGCCTTGCGGCGCGGATCCAGGCCCGCCTGAAAGAGCGATTCATCAGCGTAGATATTGCCGATGCCGGCAATGACCTTCTGATCCAGCAGCACAGCCTTGAGCGCCGCGCTCCGGCCCTTGAGCAGCGCCGCGAAGGCCCGCGCGCCGATCTCCAGCGGTTCCGGCCCCAGTTCGCGCCAGAAGTCCCAGGCCTGCCGGATCTCCGGCGTGGTGGCCAGCACCAGGCCAAAGGCTCGCGTATCGTCGAAAAAGAGGCGGCGGGCCGTGCCGTCCGGGGCGCGCAGATCAAAAATGCAGCGCGTATGGGGGCCGGGCGGCGTGGCCTGCGGCCAGGTCATCAGACGACCGGTCATGCGCAGGTGCACGGCCAGCATGTCTGGGACGGGTTCGCCCTTGCGCCCGCCGTCCGGCGGGGCCAGATGCAGCAGCAACAGCTTGCCCCTGCGGCCCACATCCGCAATGCGGCGGCCCGTCAGGCTGGTCAGGGGCAGGCTCAGGGGGTGCAGGCTGCTTGCCCGCAGGACGCGCGCGTCGCTCAGCGTACAGTTCTGCACCTGAGGGCGCAGGGTGCGGGCCACGGTTTCAACTTCCGGCAGTTCCGGCATAACGGCATCCTGGCTTTTTTGCCGCTGGCGGCCTCAGGCAAGATAGATTTCCAGCAACCCCTGGGGCGGATCAATAGTCACCGAAGGAGCATCCAGGTCAAACCCCACAATGAAACAGGGCTGGGCCGGAAAAAGAACTTCCCGGCCATCCGGCGCGACAATGACCCAGATTTCCTGATCCGCCGGATATTCCACATGGTCGAGGCGGCCCAGGCGGCGACCGTCGGGCAGCAACACGTCGCAGCCCAGCAGATCTTCCACATAGGCTTCGTCCTCTTCCGGCGCGGGCAGGCTCGCGCGCGGCACCAGAAGCTTGCAGCCCCGCAGGGCCTCGGCCGCCGTGCGGTCCGCCACGCCCTCCAGCAGAAGCAGGGGGCGGCCCTTGTGCCAGCGGCAGGCCAGCGCCCTAACGCGGCGGGGCGCTCCACTGCCGGCCTGCACCCAGAAAGGCGCGTCCAAAAGCAAGGGGGAGTCCGCATGCCAATTGATGCAGATCTCCCCTTTAATGCCGTGGGGCCGCGCCAGCGTGCCCATATGAATCATCATATCCGCCATACAATCAGCCGGCGCTACTCCAGAATTTCCAGAACCGCGCGCTTCTTGGACTTGGTGGACGCGGCGCTCAGAATGGTGCGCATGGCGCGGGCCGTGCGCCCCTGCTTGCCGATGACCTTGCCCAGATCCTCCTTGGAAACCTTGAGCTCAAGCACCGTCGTCTGCTCGCCTTCAACTTCGCTGACCTGCACCTCTTCGGGATGATCCACCAGGGACTTGGCTATATACTCGATCAGGGTCTTCATCGCGTACCTCCCAAAGGGGCCTTGCGCCCGCGGACAGCGCGGGCAAAGCCTGAATAACGCGCAACCTTCGGAACAACCGGCGTCCTGCCGCCCCACCCTTCGTTCACGAGGCGGCAACGCACCCGATACGGGCGCGCTTGCCTCATCCGTTCCCGCGCATACGCCGGAAAAACCCGTCAGCAGAAAGAGCGCGCACATCACAAGCACGCGCTGATTCCTCCAATGACCGGGCCGCGCCGCCCGCCGGTCTGATCCGGCGACGGGCGCATCTTCACGGGCGCATTCTGGCGGCAGGCGGAGTTGCGCCTTTCCGCCGCAGAAGCGTTTTACGCCAGATGCGCTTTGATCAGTGAACGCACGGTATCCGTGGGTTCAGCGCCGCGCGCGAGCCACTCCTTGATTTTATCCGCATTGAGCTTCACGTCCGCCGGGTTGGTCATGGGGTTGTAGTAGCCCAAAAATTCCAGCGGGCGTCCGTCGCGGCGGGTTTCGTCATTGGCGGCAACCACCCGGTAGAAGGGGTGCTTTTTGCTGCCGAGACGGGTCAATTTCAACTTTACAGCCATGAGTCCAACTCCCTTTGGTTTTATGTTAACTTTGCGCCCGTAAAAGGGCAAGAAGGAAACGACATCTTTCGAGCCGCGCAACGCCTACTTCTTTTTGCGTTTCTGCCGCTCTTTCTTTTTCCGCTTTTTGGCGGCGGCGGACTTGCCGCCCGAAGGCCGCCCGCCCGGCAGTTCCATGTCGCCCATACCGGGCATGCCAGGGAATCCGCCCATGCCGGGCAGCCCCATGCCGGGGGGCATCATGCCCGGCGGCATGCCGCGCGGCATTCGGGGCATGGTGGGGCGACTGCCCCTGGCGCCCTTGCCGCCGCCCATCATGCCTTTCATCATCTGGCGCATCTGCTCGAACTGGCGCACTGTCTGATTGACCTGCGCCACGCTCACGCCCGCGCCCCTGGCAATACGCGCCCGGCGGCTGCCATTGAGAATATCCGGGTTGCGCCGCTCCTGCATGGTCATGGAATTGATGATGGCCTCGGTGCGCGCCAGTTCCTTTTCCGGCATGGCGCCGCTGGCCTCAGCCAGCTTTTCGCGCAGGCCGCCCAGACCCGGAATCAGCTTCAGAATGCTGTCCAGCGATCCCAGCTTTTTGATGCGCCGCATCTGGGTGCGAAAATCTTCCAGATCAAAGCTGGCCTTCCGCATCTTGCGGGCCAGCTCCTCGGCTTCTTCGGCGTTGATGGCGGACTGGGCCTTTTCCACCAGGGTGAGCACGTCGCCCATGCCGAGAATGCGCCCGGCGATACGGTCGGGGTGAAAGACCTCCATCTCCGACAGTTTTTCGCCCACGCCCACAAACTTGACGGGCGCGCCGGTGACGGAACGGATGGACAGGGCCGCGCCGCCGCGCGCGTCGCCGTCCATCTTTGTCAGCACCACGCCGGTCAGGCCCAGGCGCTCGTTGAAGGCCTCGGCCACGGTCACGGCGTCCTGGCCGGTCATGGCGTCGGCCACAAACAAAATTTCCTGCGGCCGCACCGCCGCCTTGATGGCCGAAAGCTCCTCCATCAACGGTTCGTCCACATGCAGGCGGCCCGCCGTGTCCAGCAGCAGCACGGTGGCCTGCTCTTCACGGGCTTTGCCCAGCGCCGCCGCGGCGATATCCACGGGCTTCATTTCCGTGGTGGAGGGAAAGCAGGGCATGTCGAGCTGCCGGGCCAGCACCGTGAGCTGGTCAATGGCCGCCGGGCGGTAGACGTCCGCCGGAACCAGATAGGGGCGCATCTTCTGCTTGCGCAGCAGATTGGCTATCTTGCCCGCCGAGGTGGTCTTGCCCGAACCCTGAAGGCCCACCAGCATGATCACCGCCGGTTCCCGGCCCTGAAGTTGCAAACCGGCGGTCTCGCCGCCCAGCAGGGTCACCAGTTCATCATGGACGATCTTGACCACCTGCTGGGCCGGGCTCACGCCCTTGAGCGTTTCCTGTCCCAGACATTTCTCGCGCACGCTTTCCACAAAGTCTTTGACGACCTTGAAGTTAACGTCCGCTTCCAGAAGCGCCAGCCGCACTTCGCGCAGACCGGCCTGCATGTTTTCTTCGGTGAGCTGACCGCGCCCGCCGAAAGAGCGGAATACGCCGGAAAGTCTGTCGGAAAGGCTCTCGAACATGAATACCCCGCATCCGCCGCCACACCCCTGCAAGAAGCGGCGGCCACCAAGCGTCTGTCATCGCGCCGCAACAGGCGGACGAAGTGGGAATTCATAGGATTTTTGCGCCTTGACGTCAAGTCGCCCTGCGCAGTTATTGACAGGCGTGAAAGTCACGTATCTGAAACCCGCGGCGAGTTTTCAGGGCTCCCGCCCCTGACAGAAAACACAGCCCGCATTGACAGCGTCACCACAAGGGGATAAGATAACTTGCTTAAATTTATGTAATTATTTTAGCCTATTACGAGGAAGTCATGTTCACCAACCGCGGCAAGGCACTGACCTTTGACGACATTCTGCTGATTCCCGGCTATTCCGACATAACCCCCGACGCCGTTGACATCACCACCTGGCTCACGCCCGCCATTCCCCTGCGCATTCCCCTGCTCTCCGCCGCTATGGACACCGTGACGGAATCGGCCATGGCCATTTCCATGGCCCGGATGGGCGGCATCGGCATCATCCACAAAAATATGCCCGTGGAACGCCAGCGCCTGGAAGTGGAGCGGGTCAAAAAGAGCGAAAGCGGCATGATTCTGGATCCGGTGACCATTTCTCCGCGCAATTCGGTGCAGGAAGCCCTGGACCTGATGTCCGACTTCCGCGTTTCGGGCCTGCCGGTGGTGGACGGGGAACGCCTGGTGGGCATTCTGACCAATCGTGACGTGCGCTTTGTGGAGGACGCCCAGGCCGTGCGCGTGGCCGACGTGATGACCAGCGACAAGCTGATCACCGTGCCCATGGGCACTTCCCTGGCCGAGGCCAAACACCATCTGCACGAACACCGCATCGAAAAGCTTCTGGTGGTGGATGAAAACAAGCGCCTGCGCGGCCTCATCACCATGAAGGACATCGACAAGGTTCAGAAATACCCCAACGCCTGCAAGGACGCCAACGGTCGTCTGCGCGTGGGCGCGGCCATCGGCATCGGCAAGGATTCCGAGGCCAGGGCCGAACAACTGCTGGAGGCCGGGGCCGATGTGCTGGTGCTGGATTCGGCCCACGGCCATTCGGTCAATGTGCTCAACGCCATCCGCGCCGTCAAGGCCAGCTTCCCCAACTGCCAGCTCATTGCGGGCAATGTGGCCACCTATGAAGGCGCGCGCGCCATTCTGGAGGCCGGAGCCGACAGCGTGAAAGTGGGCATCGGGCCCGGCTCCATCTGCACCACCCGCATCGTGGCTGGCGTGGGCGTGCCCCAGGTCACGGCGGTCATGGACGGCAGCCGCGCCGCGCGCGAGATGGACCGCTGCTGCATAGCCGACGGCGGCATCAAATTCTCCGGCGACATCGTCAAGGCCCTGGTGGTGGGCGCCCATTCGGTGATGATCGGCTCCCTCTTCGCCGGCACAGAGGAAAGCCCGGGCGAAACCATTCTCTACCAGGGCCGCACCTACAAGATTTACCGGGGCATGGGCTCCATCGACGCCATGAAGGAAGGCAGCTCGGACCGCTACTTCCAGGAGCGCAGCAAAAAACTGGTTCCCGAAGGCATTGTGGGCCGCGTGCCCTACCGGGGGCCTGTCATGGACGCCGTGTACCAGCTCATGGGCGGCCTGAGATCGGGCATGGGCTATGTGGGGGCGAAGACCCTGGGCGATCTTTTCCAGAACACCACCTTCTGCGAGATTTCCGCCGCCGGCCTGCGCGAAAGCCATGTGCACGACGTGGTCATCACCAAGGAAGCGCCCAACTACCGTATTGAGAACTAGCCCGCGCGGGCGAGGATGCAACATGCCGCACAGCAAGGTCATTATTATCGACTACGGTTCCCAGGTCACTCAGCTCATCGCCCGCCGCGTGCGCGAGGCCGGAGTATATTCCGAAATCCATTCCTGCGTGACCACGGCCGCGCAGGTGGCGGACATGCGCCCCTCGGCCCTGATTCTCTCCGGCGGGCCGGCCAGCGTGGGCGAGGCCGACGCCCCGACTCTGGACCCCGGCTTTCTGGAACTGGGCGTGCCGGTGCTGGGCATCTGCTACGGCATGCAGCTTCTGGCTCAAAACATGGGGGGGCAACTGGCACAGTCCCTCACGCGGGAATACGGCCCGGCGGAACTGACCTTCAGCGCCCCCTGCGCGCTCTGGGACGGTCTGGACGCGAAAAGCCCTTCCAGAGTCTGGATGAGTCACGGCGACAAGGTTCTGGCCCCGCCGCCGGGCTTCACGGTCACGGGCCGCACGCCCACTCTTGATGTGGCGGCCATGGCCGACGAACAGCGCCGCATCTACGCGGTGCAGTTCCACCCCGAAGTGCACCACAGCGTGGACGGCGAACGCATTCTGCAAAACTTTCTGTTCAAGGTGGCCGGCATCACGCCGGACTGGAGCATGTCCTCCTTTGTGGAACGCGTGGTGAAAGAAATGGCCGAGCAGGTGGGCGACAGACATGTGGTCTGCGCCCTGTCCGGCGGCATTGACTCCACCGTGGTGGCCGTGCTGCTGAACAGGGCCATAGGCAAGCGCCTGCACTGCATTTTTGTGGATAACGGCCTGTTGCGCCTCAATGAAGGCAATGAAGTAGTCAACTACCTGCGCGAGCATTTCGACCTTAATCTTGAATTCGTACAGGCCCAGGAGCGCTTTCTCTCTCTCCTCAAGGGCGTGGAAGACCCGGAAAAAAAACGCAAAATCATCGGGCATACCTTTATTGAAATCTTCGATGAAGAAGCCAGAAAGCTGCCTCAGGTAGACTTTCTGGCTCAGGGAACCCTGTATCCGGACGTCATCGAATCCGTCTCGCACAAGGGCCCCAGCGCGGTGATCAAAAGCCACCATAATGTGGGCGGCCTGCCCGACACCATGAAGCTCAAGCTTATTGAACCCCTGCGCGAGCTTTTCAAGGACGAGGTCCGCAAGGTGGCGGCCGAGCTGGGCATGCCTGACTCCATCGTCTGGCGGCATCCCTTCCCCGGTCCGGGGCTGGCCATCCGCGTGCTGGGCGAAATCACCGAGGAACGCCTGAACATCCTGCGCCTGGCCGACAAGATCGTGCAGGAAGAGCTGCGCGAATCCGGCTGGTATCGCAAGGTCTGGCAGGGCTTTGCGGTGCTGCTGCCGCTCAAGACCGTGGGCGTCATGGGCGACGGCCGCACCTACGAAAATGTCATCGCCCTGCGCGTGGTGGACAGCGTGGACGCCATGACCGCCGACTGGGCGCGCCTGCCCCCGGAACTCATCGCGCGCATGTCCGGTCGGATCATCAATGAAGTCAAGGGCGTCAATCGCGTGGTCTACGATGTGTCCTCCAAACCGCCCAGCACCATCGAATGGGAGTAAGGAGTCTCTATGTTCGGCATAGGCAGTACGGAACTCCTGGTCATTCTGGTGGTGGCGCTGATTGTGTTGGGGCCCAAAAGTCTCGCCACCATCTCGCGCTCTCTGGGCAAGGCCATGGGCGAATTCCGGCGCGTTTCCACGGATTTCCAGCGCACTCTCAATGCCGAGGCCGCGCAGGAAGAGGAAGCGGAACGCCGCAAGAAAGACGCGGAAAAAGCCGCCAGGGCCGCGGCTGAAACCAAGGCCGCCCAGCCTGACCAGGCGGCGTCGCCTGCAACGGCGGCCACGGCCGCGCCGGCGCAGGAACAGTCCGTGACCGAAGCGGCGGCCCCCGCGACCGCAAGCCCTTCTGAAGCAAAGACCGAAGTCCTTGCCTCCCCTGCGCCGTCCCCCTCTTCTCCGGCGGGTGACGCTCCCGCCATTGACGCTTCGTCGGCTCCGCTGCCTCCAAAGGACAGCCCCCTGGCCGCGGCCCTGGCTAAAACCAGAGCCGAAGCCGAGGCCGTTGCGCCGCAGGACGGCGGAATCTCCCCGACCACAGAACACGGCGGCAAGCCATGAACGAACCGGAAAACAAGCTGCGTTCCCCGGCTCCGCCGGTGGAGGATGCTGCGCTCGAAACGGCGGATAAGGCCAACGCCCCGGACTTCACCGAGTTTGCAGGTTCCATGTTTTCCGGGCCGGAATGGAAGCCTGACGCCGCCGCGGACGCTCCCGCGCACAGCGGGAATATGTCGCCCGTAGGTCCGGACGTGGCCGCCCGTCTGGCCGCCGAACTGGCCCATACGGAAGAGCGCGGGGCAGGCGCGCCGCCTTTGCCGCCCCCCCCACCCGCGGATGCGGCTGCCTCTTCCCCCGACCCCGGATCGGAGGCCCCCCCCGAGCAAGATGGGGAAGGCGGTGAAAACGCCGGCAAGACTATGGGGCTGATGGATCACCTGAGCGAACTGCGCGCGCGTCTGGTGCGCTGCTGCATTGCCGTGGGCCTGGGCTTTCTGGTCTGCTGGGCCGTGGTGGACCCCATTTTCAACGCCCTGGTCAATCCGCTGCTGGCGGTTCTGCCCCCCGGTTCGCACGCCCAGTACACCACCCTGCCCGAAGGCTTCTTCACCCGCATGTACATCGCCTTTGTGGCGGGCGTCTTCGCGGCCAGCCCGGTTGTATTCTATCAGATCTGGGCCTTTATCGCGCCCGGTCTCTATGAAGAGGAAAAGCGCCACATCATTCCGGTGGCCATAGTGTCGGCCCTGTTTTTTGCGGCTGGCGGCGCATTCTGCTATTTTGTGGTGTTTCCTTACGCCTTCAGCTTCTTTGTGAGCTTCTCCACCAGTGACATCGTGGTCATGCCCAAGATCAGCGACTATCTGAACTTTGTGCTCAAGCTGATCCTGGCCTTTGGCCTGATTTTTGAAATGCCGCTCTTTGCCCTTTTTCTGGCGCGCATGGGGCTGATCACCGCCACGCTGATGCGCAGCACGCGGCGCTACGCCATTCTGGGCATCTTTATCGTGGCGGCCATTCTGACGCCGCCGGATGTGGTGTCGCAACTGCTGATGGCCTGTCCCATGCTTCTGCTCTATGAAATCAGCATTCTGGTGGCGGCGGTTTTCGGTCGCAAAAAGGCGGCCTCCGCCAGCGCCGAAGCCGACGACACCGGAAAAGACCAGGACGAGGCCAAAGACAAAACCGCGGAGGAAGCATGAACGCCGAGACCCCGCGTGAAGCCGCGCAGGAACGGCACAGCGCCGAAACCCGCATCAGCCTGCGCCTGAACCTGGACGGCGACGGCACAACCCGAATCCGAACCGGCTTCGGCCTGCTGGATCACATGCTGACCCTGACCATGTTCTGGGCCGGCATGGATTTGCAGCTCTCCTGCCAGGGCGATCTGGAAGTGGACGCCCACCACAGCGTGGAGGACGTGGGCCTGACGCTGGGCCGCGCCCTGCTGGAGGCTCTTGGCGACAGGAGCGGCATTGCCCGCGTAGGCTATGGCCGCGTGCCCATGGATGAGGCCCTCAGCGAAGTGACCGTGGATCTTTCAGGCCGTCCCTGGCTGGAGTGGCGCGGTGACGAGCTGTTGCCGCCGGTCATGGCCGGAGAGGAGAAAGACCTCTGGCGCGAATTTTACAAAGCTCTGGCCAGCAGCGCCCGCTGCAACCTGCACATCGCCTTTCTGTACGGCAGAAACGGCCACCACCTGCTGGAGTCGGCCGCCAAGGGCCTGGGGCTGGCCTTGGGCCAGGCTGTGCGGATTCAGGGCACAACCATCAGAAGCACCAAGGGAGGCCTTGATTAATGCGTACTCGTCTGCATACAGTTGTATTGATCGTTCTTTGCCTGGCTCTGGCCGTTTCCTGCGCCCGCCGTCCGCGCAGCACGGCCGAGGCGCCCCGGGTCATTTCCGCCAGTTACAGCATCTCCGTGGCTCCCTTCACACAGCCCACCAATGCCAGCCAGCTCATTGTGGGCCGCATTCCCGAAGATCAGGGCCGCATTCCCGGCGATATGCTCCTGGCGCTGGACATGAAACTGCGCGAAGTTCTGCTGACGGATACCAAACGCCGCTATACTTTCATAGCCCGCCAGAATCTGCCGCAGAATCTGACGCAATTTCACAGTTCCGAGCAACCGCAGGCTCTGCCCCTGTGGCAGGACTACGGCAAGAGACAGTACGCCCAGCTTCTGCTGATCCCCCAGGTGCTGGACTGGCACCAGCGCGAGGGCTCCAGGGCCGGCGTCACCCAGTCGGCCCATGTGCGCGTGGAATTCTTTCTGCTCAAGGTAGACGACGGCACGCTGATGAACCGTTCCATTTTTGAGGAGAAACAGGTGGGACTCACAGAAAATCTGCTTACAGTGGGATCATTTTTCAAACGTAAAGGGGCCTGGGTCACAGCCGAAGATCTTAGCGTGGACGGCATGCGCAAGGCCATCAAGGATCTGGGCTTATGATCATCTTTCCGGCGGTCGATATTCAGAACGGCAAGGCCGTGCGCCTCAAACAGGGACGCGCCCAGGAATCCACGGTGTTCGCCGAAAACCCGGTCGAAGCGGCCCGCGCCTGGCAGGCGCGGGGGGCGCGCTGGCTGCATGTGGTGGATCTGGACGGCGCCTTTGACGGCGCGGCCCAGAGCCGGGACATTGTGCGACGCATCTGCCGCGAGATCAGCATTCCCGTGCAACTGGGCGGCGGCATACGCGACGAGGATACAGCCCGCGCCTATCTGGATGCCGGGGTAAGCCGTCTGATCATCGGCACGCTGGCCCTGGAACAGCCGGAGCTGTTCGCCCGCCTCTGTCGCGCTTTTCCCGGCCAGATCGGCGTCTCTCTGGATGCCGAGGCCGGGCGGCTCAAAAGCCGGGGCTGGGTGGCGGACACCGGCCTGAGCGTGGACGACGTGCTGCCCCGGCTTCAGGACGACGGCGCGGCCTTTATCATTTATACGGACATTGAACGCGACGGCATGCAGAGCGGCGTCAACCTGACCGCGCTGACGCATCTGGCTCACAGCGCCCGCGTGCCGGTTATCGCCGCCGGCGGCGTGGCCACCCTGGCGGACGTGCAAAAGCTCTATCCCCTCTGCCGCTCCGGCAATCTGACCGGAGCCGTCAGCGGTCGCGCCCTGTACGAAGGAACCCTGAACCTGGAAGAAGCCAACGCCTGGATCAACGCGCAGAAGAGTGCGGAAAAAGCCTGACAGCCGCCCGCGCTTTGCGTCCGTTCCACAGAAAAAACCGGCCCGCCGCGCATGCTGACGGCGGGCTTTGTTTTCTCCATATGCCGAGAACGCAAAAGCGCGTCCTTGCCAAGCGCCTGTCCCGCGTTTATACTTTGGTCATGTGTACCTGTACCGTCCGTCTTCCCATCCGCGGCCTGTGCTGCGGCTTTCCCGAAGAGCGTTACTGGCGCTCCCTGCTTTAGTTCTTTCCCCGCCATACTCTTGTCAAGCCGCCGTGCGGCGGCTTCGTATCACATCTTCTTTATATCGCATATTTTTTGTTGCGGGGAGTATCCATGCTGCGCACAAAACCATTTCACTGGCATTGTCTGTTGGGAGCCATCATTCTGGAAGTGGGCGGAACCACAATCATGAAACTGGCCCAGGGCTGGGCCTTCGCCCATGCCGCCCTGCTGGGCCTGATGCTCATGTGGCTGGTCATCGGCCTTTCCTATTATCTTCTGGCCCTGTCCACCACCGGCCTGCCCGTGGGCGTGGCCTTCGCCTTCTGGGAAGGATTGGGCCTGACCCTGATCACCCTGTCCAGCGCGCTGATTCTGCATGAAAGTCTGACCTTCAAACGAATCCTGGGCCTGGTCTGCGTGCTGGCCGGGGCGCTGCTGGTGCATCACGGCACGGGCCACGGCGAAAGCTCAAAGCCGCACCCGCGCGACGCCGGGCAAAGCAATGTTGCATATGAGGGGGGAGCTGACGAGGCGCACGCCGAGAGGAGACCGTGATGCACGCCCTGAACGCTTTTTTCAGCTTTTCCGTGCTGCTGGTCATGCTGGCCGCCCTGCTGGATATTCTGGCCAATCTGCTGCTGGCCCGCTCCCAGGGCTTTCGTCGTTATGGAATCGGCATCCTGGCCCTGACCCTGGTGGGTCTGGCCTTTTATTGCCTTTCCCTGGCCGTGCGCAACATTGATCTGGCCGTGGCCTATGCCATGTGGGGCAGTTTCGGCATTCTGGGAACCTCGCTGGGCGGCTGGATTTTCTTCCGCCAGCGCCTCAGACCCTGCGCCTTCGCGGGCATGGGCCTGCTGATCACGGGCATGCTGCTGTTGCGTCTGGGCTGAAGCCAAAAGCCACGACCCATTCAGTTCCGCCGCGGGCCCGCGCCTGTGGAGAGCGCTTCGGCCATGCCGTCCACGCCAGACAGCAGCCGCAGGGGATGCAGCAGGGTTATCCGCCGCCGTTCCACCCGGATCTGCCCTTCCTTTTGCAACTTTTGCAGCAAATCGCTTACCGTGGGCTGGGTGGTTCCGCACATGGAGGCCAACTGTTCCTGCGAAATGCGCAGGGGCACAGTGACGGGCCGCCGCCAGGCTTCGGCGTCAGGCAGCAGATCATAGACCAGGGCGATAAGCAGCTTGATCAGCCGCCCTTCCACGCTGCACACCACCAGGTTGCGGATATTGTCGCCCAGATGGCGGATGCGGCTGCCCAGAAGGGAAATAACCCGGCGGGCCAGAGGATAGTGCGCGGCCAGCAGGGCGTCGAAATCCCGCCCGCACAGGGCATGGATTTGCGACGGGGCCATGGCCTGGGCGTTGGCCTTGCGCGGATAGCCGCCCAGCACCTCGGAAATGCCGAAGAGTTCGCCCGCGCGGCGCAGAAAGAACACGGGCTCCTTGCCCGAATCATGAATGCTGAAAATGCGCACCAGACCCGAGGCGATGTAAAAACAGGCGTCGCCGGGATCGCCCTCAAAAAAAACGATGTCGTTTTTCTGAAAGCGCCGATGCGACGCCTTTTGCAGAAAAAGGCGCTTTTCTTCTTCCAGTCCGGCGAAAAAATCCTCGCCATGCAGATACCAGAGATTATCCATACAGGCTCCCGAAGCGCTCCACCCGGCTGCTGACGGACGGAGCGCTTCGGGCCGCGCCTCGTCAGCGGACGATGCGATTCACATATCTGTAAACGGCCTCATTGCCGTAAATGTCCCGGCACTTCCAGGTGATGACGTTTTTGCCCATGATGGGGCGCAACGTGGCCTTGAAGTAGCCGAGCTGGTAGGGAATTTTTGTTTCCAGCGCGCCTGCGGGGCAGGCCTTGACGCAGGACATGCAGTCCCAGCATTCGGAGGCGGCGCGGCAGTAAGCCTTGCCGTTTTCGGACGAAACAGCCATGAGATCGCCGGGGCAGGCCCTCTCGCAGAAGGATTCCTCGCGCCCCGCGCAGCCGGTGCATTTATGGGTATCAACTTTCGGCGGCATGGTAAACCTCGCTTGCGGCGTCCGCTCAGGCCGTGTGCCGGTCGCCGGGAATAAGTTGTTCATAGGGCCGGGTGAAGATCGTTATCTCGCCGCTGCGCGGATCGCGCCGCGACTCAATGAAGCAGTCAAAACGCGCGTCATCACGCTCGGGATAGTCGGAACGCGTCTGCCAGCCCGCCCAGCGCGTTTCCTTGCGGGCTTTGAGGTGATGCACCACAGCCTCGGCCACATCCACCCGGTCCATGCTCTCCAGCGCCTGCATGAGCTCGTGCAGGTCGCCGGCGCGCAGGTATTGAAACTGCGAGCGCAGCATGGCGATATGGCGCAGGGCATAATCCAGACGCTCCTCATTGGTGCGGTAGAACTGGCTGACCCCGCCCGCGTACTCGTCCATGAGACGTTGCAGGCGCTCCTTCATCTCCACCGGACGCACGCCCTCCTCCCCACGGCGCAGCAGGGGGGCGTAGACGCGTTCCATCTCCACGCGCAGCGCCTCCCTGTCCAGGGGCGGCAGAGAGACGCCGCGCAGATAGGCCACGGCCCCGCGCGCCGCCAGCTTGCCCTCGGCGCAGCAGCCGCCCACAAACTTGTTGGGATTGCCCCCGGCGGTTTCCCCGGCGGCGAACAGACCGGGGATGGTGGTCATGCGCGCCATGTCCACCCAGAAACCGCCGCCGGTGTGCCCCCCCAGAATATAGGGATCGGAGCCATAAATCTCGATGGGTTCCCGGTCGGGGCTCTGCCCCCGGCTGGCCAGAAAAAGCACAAAGGAAGGCCGTTCGTTAAGGTAGTCCTCCAGCATGGCCTTGGTTCGTTCCGGGCTCAGATGGGTGGTGTCGCAATAGCAGGGGCCGCGTCCGGCCAGCCATTCTTCCATGGGCGCGTTGGCGCGGATGTAGCGCGGCGCGGCGTCGCCGCCCAGCGCTTCATAGCGGCTCATGACCCTTTCACCCCTGGCATTGATGATGGGCGCGCCGTAGCCCACGGAAATGGTGTCCACCGGGCCGCAGAAATCCTTGGTGCGGGTGGCCACCCAGCGCTGTTCCAGGCTGGTCAGTTCCGCGCCCTGCCTGAAGCCCATGGCATAGCCCGTGCCCACGCAATAGGGGCACATCCAGATCTGCGCGCCGCTGTCCGTGGAGTCGGCCGTGTAGGATTTGTACAGCGTGCCCGCGCCGCCCGTGGCCATGACCGTGGCCCTGGCCCGGAACACATAGAAACAGCCGTCGCGCACGCCTAGGCCCGTGGCCCCCACGCAACGGCCCTCGTGCATCACAAGACCTGTGCCAGCCACGCGATTGTAAACGTCGGCCCCGCTTTCAATGGCTTTTTCAGCCATGATCGGTTTGAGCTGCTCGCCGTGGATGGAGATGTCCCACTGACCGCGATAGCGCACCTTGCCCTGTTCATCCCGCAGAATGGGCAGGCCCCAGCTCTCCAGTTCCTCCACGCAGGCATTGAGTTCCCTGGCGTTGGACAGGGCAAGATCCTCACGCAGGGGGCCGCCGCCCACCTGGGCCCGGCTCCAGCGCACCAGATCCTCTGGCGTTTTGCCTTGGGGAATATAGGTGTTGATGGCGTCCATGCCCGCCGAACACGCGCCGGAACGCATGATTTCGGCCTTTTCCATGACAACCACCCTGAGGGATGGATCCAGCCGCGCGGCCTCCACGGCCACAAAGCAGCCTGCATTGCCCCCGCCCACCACGAGCAGGTCGCATTCCACCACCCTGACTTCCACATCTTCCACGGACCGGGGCTCGAAGCGCCGCGTGCGCGGCGCGCTGATATTAGCCATAATGCTTCTCCGTAAGCGTTGAACGATTGCGCGTCCGTTTGCTCATGCCTCGTTGCGGCTGACGCGCCCCTGGCGCGCCGAGCGCGCCACTATCCAGGCGGAAAGGGCCAGCAGCGCCAGGGCCACCGGACGACCAAGGATCATGTACGGGTCCTGCTCCGAGGCGATGATCACCTGTTGCAGGGAGGTTTCCCAGATGGGGGCCAGAATGAAGCCGATAATCAGGCAGATGAAGGAATAGTCAAACTTGCGCATGAAGTAGGCCAGCACGGCGAAAACCAGCATGAGGGTCACGTCGAAGGTCGCATACTGCGCCAGATACGCGCCCATGATGCAGGTAAAGATAATGATGGGATACAGCACCGCCGCCGGAACCTGCACAACCTTGCAGAAAGCCCGCAGGCCCATGCGGCCCACGGCCAGCAGAAAGAGATTGGCCACTATCAGACTGCCGTAGATGGAATAGATGAACTGGGCGTTCTGCTCGAACATGAGCGGCCCGGGGATCATGCCGTGGATGACGAAGGCCCCGATGAGCAGGGCCGCCGCCACATTGCCGGGAATGCCCAGAGTGAACAGGGGAATGAGACTGGCGGCCACCACGGCGCTGTTGGCCGATTCCGAGGCTGCGATGCCTTCCAGATTGCCCTTGCCGAAGCTTTCCGGCCTGTGGGAATGCTTCACCGCCTGATCATAGGCGAAAAAGGAGGCCACCGGCGCGCCCAGGCCCGGCAGGGCCCCAACCACAGTGCCGGCCACCGATGAACGCAGCAGGGTGCGCGCGCAGGCCCAATATTCCTTCAAGCTTACAAAACGGTCTTCGGGGCGGGAGGAAAAGTTCATAGGGCCCTGCCCCTGGCTGCTCCGCAGCTTTTGCTCCAGTTGGATGATGATTTCCGAAAAGGCCAGCATGCCGATGCCGATGGGAATCAGGGAAATGCCCCGCTCCAGTTGTGTAATGCCCAGGGTCAGACGCGGCAGGGCCGAAACCGGCTCAATGCCGATGCAGCCTGTGAGCACGCCCAGGGCCGCCGCCATAAGGCCACGCAGCAGGGATTTTGTTCCCAGTCCGGCGATGATGGTCATGGCCATGCAGATCAAAGCAAAAATTTCCGGCGGCCCCATGTACAGGGCCACCGTGGCCAGAGGCGCGGCCACCAGAATAAGCACCACGGTGGAAAAGGCGTCGCCGGTCACCGAAGCATACAGGGCCATGCGCAATGCCTTTTCGCCCTTGCCCTCCACGGCCAGGGGATAGCCGTCCCAGGTGGTGGCGGCGGATTCGGGCGTGCCCGGCGTGTTCAGCAACACTCCGGAGATGGCTCCGCCGAAGAATGCGCCCTTGTTCAGGCCCACCAGAAAGCCGATGGCCGCCACGGGCGACATGTAATAGGACAGGGGAATGCAAAGGGCTATGGCCATGGGGCCGTTGACGCCGGGTACGGCCCCGGCGATCATGCCAGTGACCACGCCCAGCAGCACAAAGAGCAGATTGGCCAGTGACAGGGCGTCCGCAAGGCCCGCAAAAATCATGTCGAACATATGTTCTCCGCTTGTTGAGACTGGCGCTGTACGCTGAACCAGACCCTGAAACCTGTTGCGCCAGAGTTGACAGACGCTAAGGCATGGGCACGCCCAAAGCGAAACGCATCAGCGCCCAGACCGTCAACACAGGCACGAGAGCGACCAGAACCATAGCCACGGGTTTGCGCTGGCCACAGAACCACTGGACCAACAGCATGAAGACCACCCCTGAGGGAATAAAGCCCAAACGGGACATGGCGGGCATAAGCAGGGCACAGGGCAGCATGAAGCGGAGCAGATGCCCCCAGGCCACGCCCGCCGCCGAAGCTGCGCCCGCCCCGGCGGCTTCGCCGGAGCGGGAAAGCCGTCGGGCTTTGAGCATGTTGCGGGTCAGCCCCAGCAGGGCCAGCAGCAGAATGAAGCCGGCCGCCAGATTGGGAACCAGAGTGGCGGACATGCCGTAACCGGGGTATTCCGGGGAATAGGAGGGAATAAGCCAGAGCAGCAGAAGCAGACTTGCCGCAATCATGCCGCCGTAGCCGCAGTTTTCGCTTTGCACGTTGGTCATGCGAATTCTCCTTGGCGGTAAGGCGCGCCTACTTCTTGGCCGCGGCTTTTTCTCCGGCCAGGGCCGCATTGCGCAGGGCGGTGCGCTTCATGTAATCCACAGCATGTTCCGGGCCGAAGTCTACCGGGCCCATGCGCAGCTTTTCATGAATGAAGGTCTGAAATCCCTGGTCGTTCTTCAGGGAGGCCAGCGCCGCGTTCAGGCGCTCCATCACATCAGCGGGCAGATTTCTGGGCCCCACAAGCGCGATGTACATTTCCACGGCCTCATCCCAACCCTGCTCGCGCAGAGTGGGCACATCAGGCAGGAGCGTCAGGCGCGCCGGCGTGGAAGCCGCCAGCAGCTTGAGCCTGCCCCCCTGCACATAGTCAAACAGAATGGCTCCCACATGCCCCAGGTCCGCATGGCCGCCCATGACGGCCGAGATGACCGAAGGCCCACCAGCGCTGGGCATGAGGGACAGCCTGACGCCTTCCCCGGCGGCAATGCGGCTCATGGCATCACGGTCGTCCGAGCCCTGAAACATGTAGGTCAGGCCCTTGCCCTCCTTTCTGGCCCAGGCGAAAGCCTCTTTCAGCGTTGTCCACGGACGGTCCGGCCTGCAGACAATGCCGCTCTGGTTCAACCCCAGAAGGCTCAGATAGGTGAAATCGTCCACTGTGTACCTGGTGCGCGCGAAATACGGCGAATAGGTGAATGCCGCCGTGGCCGCCACGCCAAGGGTATAGCCGTCGGCTTTGGCCGCAGCCAGTTCCGTGGCCATAACGCTGCCGTGGGAACCGCCGGGCATGTTTGTGACCAGCATGGGCTGGCCCAGTTTATCCTTGAGCGCCTCGGCCAAAGATCGGGCAAGCAGGTCGATCTGCGCGCCGGGACTGACCATGGTCAGCATCTTTACCGGACGCTCGGGCCAGGTCGCGGCCAGGGCCTGGAACGCAAGGCAGACGCAGCAAACCGTCAGCAACAGTATCTTTTTCACGGCAATACTCCCTTTCATTTTCGGCAACAGGTTATGGGGAACGCCTTTGCGCACAGTATGTCCTGACGCTGCGCGGCGTTCTATCAGCCGGATGATAAAGCGTGAATATTTTCTCGATCATCTTCATATTGAAAAATGCTCAAGATCTGCTGACGCCTTTCATGCGTGAACAGCTCTCAATGTCTTTTCTGGTGCGCGGCGTCGGGTAAGGCCATATTTGAAAGGGAAACCGATGGAGCCTGGTATGCAAAACCGCCCCCTGCCGGATACGGCAGGGGGCGGTTTGGGGGCGAATATGCAAACAGGTTTTACTGCGCGGGCTGGCTCTCTCCCGCGCCGCTCTTGCCGGCGGCATGGGCGCGCAGGGAGCCGCAGATGGGCTGAGCCGCGGCGCGACCGGAGAAAATTTCCTCCGGCGAGGCGGCCAGGGCCTGGGGCAGCACATCATCCACATGATCCGCAAAGACGATTTCCAGATCCCTGAGCACCTCGTCCGGCACTTCCTTAAGATCCTTCTCGTTATCGCGGGGCATGATCACTTTTTTGATGCCGCTGCGCCGCGCGGCCAGCAGTTTTTCACGCAGGCCGCCGATGGGCAGAACCCGACCGCGCAAGGAAATTTCGCCGGTCATGGCCACATCGTTACGCACCGGAATGCCCAGCAGGGCTGAAGTGATGGAGGTGGCCAGGGTGATGCCCGCCGACGGACCGTCCTTGGGCGTGGCCCCGGCGGGCACATGCACATGAATATCCACCTTGCGGTGGAAGCGCGGGTCCAGCCCCAGCACTTCGGCGCGAGAGCGCACATAGGACAGGGCGGCCTTGGCCGATTCAGTCATTACCTCGCCCAGCTGTCCGGTGGTCACCACATGACCCGAGCCGCTCATCAGGCTGGTTTCCACCAGAAGAATTTCGCCGCCGCGCTGATTGTAGGCCAGCCCGGCACAGACGCCCACCTGGGGTTCGTCCTCCCGTTCCTCATGCCGGTACTTCTTGACCCCCAGAAAGCTTGGCAGGCTCTGGCAGGAAACCACCACGCACTTGTCCAGATCATCATCCTCCACCAGGCGAATGGCCGTCTTGCGGCAAAGGGCCGCGATTTCGCGTTCCAGGTTGCGCACCCCGGCCTCACGCGTGTAGCCGCGGATGACCTCCAGCAGGGCGTTTTCAGAAATGCGGATGTTCCCTTCCCTCAGGCCGTGTTCCTCAATCTGGCGGGGCAGGAGAAAACGCCGGGCGATATGACGTTTTTCCGTCTCCAGGTAGCTGGAAAGCTCGATGATTTCCATGCGGTCCAGCAAGGGCACCGGAATGCTGTGCAGCGAATTGGCAGTAGTGATGAAAAAAATCTTGGACAGATCGTATTCCAGATCCAGATAATGGTCCATGAAGGCATTGTTCTGCTCCGGATCCAGAACCTCCAGCAGGGCCGAGGCCGGATCTCCCCGGTAATCCGAGGTCATCTTGTCCACTTCATCCAGGCAGAACAGGGGATTGTTGGACTTGACCCGCTTCAGAGACTGAATGATCTTGCCCGGCAGCGCGCCCACATACGTGCGACGGTGGCCCCGGATCTCGGCCTCGTCGCGCACGCCGCCCAGGGACAGGCGGATGAAATCGCGGCCCGTGGCTCTGGCCACGGATTTGGCCAGCGAGGTCTTGCCCACGCCGGGCGGGCCCACAAAACAGAGAATGGGGCCTTTCAGGCCATGCGAAAGTTTCTGCACGGCCAGATATTCCAGAATGCGCTCCTTGGGCTTTTCCAGGCCATAGTGCTCGCCGTCCAGAATGTCGCGGGCCTTTTCAATATCAATATCAATGTGTTTCAGATCGTTCCAGGGCAGATCCAGAATCCAGTCCACATAATTGCGCACCACCGTATATTCAGCGGCCGAGGGCGGCATGGTCCGCAGCTTCTTCACTTCAGCCAGGGCTTTCTGCCGGGCCTCCTCGGGCATGTCGCGGGCCTTGAGCTTCTGCTCCAGCTCATCCACCTCGGCCTGCGGATCGTCGTCCCGCCCCATTTCCTTGTTGATGGCCTTGATCTGCTCGTTAAGATAATATTCGCGCTGGTTGCGCTCCATCTGCACCTTGACGCGGTTCTTGATCCGCTTTTCCACCGTGGACAGGGCCACTTCGCCCTGGAGCAGCTCATAGGCGCGTTCCAGACGCTCGGTGACGTCAGGCAGCTCAAGGGCTGCCTGCTTTTTGCGGTAGTCCACTTTAAGATGCGGCAGAATGGCGTCAGCCAGAGGGCCCGGTTCGCGCAGGGCCAGAATGGAGAGCACGGCTTCCTGCGAAATCTTCTTATTGTTTTTGCCGTACTCTTCCAGAGCCTCGTGGGCGGCACGAACCAGCGCTTCCTTCTCTTCCGGGCGGCTCTGGCTTTCTTCCATACGGCGCACGCCGGCCACAAGGCAGGGGCCGTCCTCGCGCAGATCCTGCCAGACAGCCCGGTACAGGCCTTCAAACAAAACCTTGATGGTGCCGTCCGGCAGGCGCAGCATCTGAAGAACCCTGGTGACTACGCCCACGGCGCACAAGTCGCCCGCTTCAGGCTTTTCCAGCTCCGGTTCGTTCTGGGCCACCAGAAAAATCTGTTTGCCGGAGGAGGCCTGAGCCGCCTCTATAGCCTTGATGGAAGCTTCGCGGCCCACAAAAAGCGGCATGATGGAACGCGGGAACATGACCACTTCCCGCAGGGGCATGACAGGCATGTCCCGAAAGGCTTCCCCGCGCATTGCGTCAGACATAATCTCTCTCCCCGGAAGGCGTTGGCGGGCCGAACCCCACGATCCGGCCCGCCATACGCCGTTTCAGCGTACTGCGTCCTGATTTGCGCCCGGCGTCCGCTCCCGCGGTCTTGCGGAGCAAGACCACCCGCAAATCGTGAAGAGGGAAAAATTTACTTTTCCCGTTAAATGAACGACCTGGCGTGCCTTTCCCAAAGAGGCAAAGGCATCTTTGGGAAAGGAGCTGATTTATTCACAGAATAAATCAGCGGTTCCTTAAGAAGCTTTGTTTTCGGCCAAACGCCGATCCCCGTTCACGGCCTCGCCGCCGTCGCCGTAAAGCAGAACCGGCTCTTTGCCTTTTTCAACCACAGCCCGGTTGATCAGGCATTCTCTGACATTGGGCAGAGAGGGCAGCTTGAACATGATGTCAAGCATGATCTTTTCCATCACGTTGCGCAGGCCGCGCGCGCCGGTCTTGCGCTCAATGGCCCTGCCCGCAATGGCCTTGAGGGCGTTGGGCGTAAACCGCAGGGTCACGTTGTCCAGTTCAAAAAGTTTCTGGTACTGGCGCACCAGGGCGTTTCTGGGCTCGGTGAGAATGCGCACCAGGTCCGGCTCATCCAGCTCGTCCACATGGGTAATTATGGGAATACGGCCCACAAATTCCGGAATAAGGCCGAACTGAACCAGATCCTGCGGATGGATCTTTTCCAGCAGTTCGGCCAGAGGCATATCCTTGCTGGCCCGCACATTGGCCCCGAAACCCATGGAACCGCCGCTCATGCGCGATTCCACAATCTTGTCCAAGCCCACGAAAGCGCCGCCCACAATGAACAGGATATTGCCCGTGTTCATGCGGATGAACTCCTGCTGCGGGTGCTTGCGCCCGCCCTTGGGCGGAATGTTGGCCTCGGTGCCTTCAATGATCTTCAGCAGAGCCTGCTGCACGCCCTCGCCGGAGACGTCGCGGGTGATGGACGGCCCGTCACCCTTGCGCGAAATCTTGTCGATTTCATCAATATAAATAATGCCCTTGCTGGCGGCTTCCAGATCATAATCCGCGTTCTGGAGCAATTGAACCAGAATGTTTTCCACATCCTCGCCCACATAGCCGGCTTCGGTGAGGGTGGTGGCGTCGGCAATGGCAAAGGGCACGCGCAGCACCCTGGCCAGGGTCTTGGCCAGCAGCGTTTTGCCGCTGCCCGACGGGCCTACCAGAAGGATATTGCTTTTTTCCAGCTCCACATCCTGGCCCAGAGCGTCGGCATAGAACACGCGCTTGTAGTGGTTGTGCACGGCCACGGAAAGAATTTTCTTGGCCTCATGCTGCCCGATGACGTATTCGTCCAGCCGCTCCTTGATCTCCTGCGGGGAAAGCAGACGTTCACCGTTATCAGGGCTTTCCAGCCGGTCGCGGGCAATAATGTCATTGCAGGCCTTGACGCAATTGTCGCAGATGCTCGCGCCGTCCTGTACGATGAGGTTGCGCGCCTCCAGCTCGCTGCGTCCGCAGAAGGAGCAGCGCAACGGTTCGCTGCCTGTGGTCTTGGTGGTATTGCCCATACGTTATTCGCTCTTTTCCTGCGCCATCTCTCGGCGTGACGCCAGCACGCGGTCGATGATGCCGAGTTCTCTGGCTTCCTCAGGGGTCAAAAAGTTGTCTCGCTCCGTGGCCTTGACCACATCCTCATACGGACGCCTGGTATTTTCCGCCAGCATGCGGTTGAGCCGCTCCTTGAGGCGCAGCACTTCACGGGCGTGGATTTCAATATCTGTAGCCTGCCCCTGAAAACCGCCCGAAGGCTGGTGAATCATGATCTGACTGTTGGGCAATGCAAAACGCATGCCCGGTTCGCCGGCAGCCAGAAGAAAAGCGCCCATGCTGGCGGCCCGGCCCATACATACCGTAGTGACCGGCGACGTGATGTAGCGCATGGTGTCATAAATGGCCAGACCGGCCGTGACCGAGCCGCCCGGCGAATTGATGTACAGGCTGATTTCCTTCTCCGGATCCTGCGATTCCAGAAAAAGGAGCTGGGCGCAGATCAGGGAGGCCACTGCATCGTTGACCTCGGATCCCAGGAGCACAATGCGATCCTTGAGCAGCCGCGAATAGATATCATAGGCCCGCTCGGAGCGGCCTGTGGTTTCAATGACCATGGGAACTAGGGACATGTATTTCTGCCTCGCGATTTGCGGCCCGCGCGAACGCTTTGGCCGTGCAAACGGGAAAAGGCTGTTGACTGCGTCAACAGCCCCGAAAATCAGGCGCGGGCCGCAGCGGGGCCGCGGCTGCGCGACTGTTTTTCGTGCCTTGCGCCAATCGCCGGCGGCTTTGCCCTGCACGATTGACGACAGTGCGAAAGGCGGCCTGAAGGCCGCCTTACACTTACTTTGATTCTTCCCCGGGCGTGGCGGGAGCCTGCGCCGGGGCCACAGCCTCGCCGTCGGATCGGGACGCCCCGGGCTCCACTTCCGTCACCCTGGCTTTGGCGTAAACCCTGTCCATGGCCTTGTCGGCCAGCAGGCGGTCACGCAGTACAAAAATCAGGCCGGAGCGTTCATAGCTTTCGCGCAGGCTCTTGAAATCCTCGCCGCTACGCATGCTGTCCTGATAAATCTGAGCGGCGACTTCCTGATCACTGACCTCCAGCCCTTCCTTCTTGGCAATGGAGAGCAGCAGCACCTGAATGCGGGCCAGCTCTTCGGCCTGCGGCAGCATTTCCTTGCGCAGTTCCTCAGGGCTCTTGCCCAGGGCCTCCAGCCGCTTGCCCTGCCGCTCCAGACGCACCTTGAGGTCGGTCAGCAGGCTGCGCATCTGAATATCCAGCACGCTTTCGGGCAGTGGAAAGTCCACCATCTTCAGCAGCCGATCCAGAATGGTTTTCTGCGCCGCGCTTTTGTTCAGATTCTCACGGCTCTGGGTATAACTGCGGGCGATGGTCTCCTTAAGCTTGTCCACACTCTCCAGCCCCAGACTCTTGGCCAGATCGTCGTTGAGTTCGGGCAGCTTGCGCTCCTTGACGGCATGCACCTTGACCTTCATGGTCACGGTTTTGCCGGCCAGATCCTTGGCAAGGAAGTCCTCAGGAAAATGGATTTCGCCCTCGCCTTCCTGGCCGTAGGGGATGGTTTTGACCAGGGCCTCAAAATCCTCAAGGGCCTGGTTTTCACCCAGAGCCAGATCAAAATTCTCGGCCTTGACGCCTTCCAGCGGCTGGCCGTTTTCGTAGGCGGTAAAATCAATGCAGGCCACCTGGCCGTCCACGGCCGGCGCCGCGCCGTCCACGGGCACGAGCTGCGCGCGGTCTCGGCGGAGGCGCTCAATGACGTCCGCCACCTCCTTTTCATCCACCACCACCTTCTCCTGCTCCACTTCCACACCTTCGTAGGGGGGCAGATCAAAAACGGGCAGCACTTCAAATTCAATACTGTAGACGTAGGGCTTGCCCCGCTCCAGAAGGCCCGCGCCGTCCACGTTGATGCCGGACAAAGGCTGTACGCCCATTTTCTGCATCACATCGTTGATGTGCACGTTGATCAGATCCTGGCGGGCCTCTTCGTAAATCTTGTCGCGGAAGCGCTGTTCGATGACCGAGGCGGGCGCCTTGCCCTTGCGGAAACCATCTATCTGCACGGAAGTTTTATACAGGGCCACGGCGCCCATGATGGCCGCCTCGACTTCCTGCGGTTCCGTGGTGATGACGATCTTTTTCTTGACCGGCGAAAGATCTTCAGCGCTGTATTCCACGTGGGGCTCCTTTCTGCTGCTGGGGGTGTTCATATGTAAGGAAGAAAGACTTGAACCCTCAGCGCTTGCGCTGGTTCAAGCCGTCACTGCTACGCAACATCCTGTCATTGCTCATCATCAGTCGCGCGCATGAAAAAAGCATCGTTCACGACCCGCAACCATAACCGGCGGCAATCGCCCTTGATAGCGTAATTGTCGCTCAGATTCAAGACTTGATAAGCATCCGCCGCGCTGGCGTCAAGCCGGCCTGCCCGGTCTTTTCGCCAGCGTTCCGACTATGGGAGGGCGGCCCGCCTTTACGCGCCCGGACACGACGGATTCACTCGCTGAAGCAAGCGAAATCCATAATGCGGTCAAGGCAAGGCTCATCCTGCGACCGCAGTTCAGCTTTGGCCCGCGTCAGACAGAAAGTGCATAAGACAGCCGCTGAAAAGCTCACTGCTTCAGACCCTTTTCACAGTGAAAATGGTTCGTTTTCCTTTGGTGCGAGAGGGGGGAGTTGAACCCCCATACCATAGGCGCTGGATTCTAAGTCCAGTGCGTCTACCAATTCCGCCACTCTCGCAAAGCAAATGTTAATAACATAGCCGGGCCTCAGCCGCAAGCCGACGCACAGTGTCCCCAGCAATTCTCATTTTGTCGGGAAGAGCATGATTTTTCCATTCATTGGGCACGGAGGTTTCCTTGCATACAAAAAGCGCCCCTTGCGGGGCGCTTGCATGTCATATCTGCCTGCACTCAGTCCAGTTTGGAAAGCAGGGTTTCCTTGATGGAATCAATGCTGCCCTCGCCGTTGAGTTCAATATACTTTGTCTTGCCCTTGCCGGCCAGATCCTTGAAGAAATAGGCCGCGGCCAGGGTACCGTCCACAGTGTTGTAGTAAATATCATGGCGCTTGTTGATGGCCGCCTCGTCCTGATCGTCGCTGCGGGTGGAAAGCTCCGCCCCGCACACGCGACATTTGTCGCCGTCCGGCTTGATGGCGTCAATAAAGATATTGTTGGGGTGGTTGTTGTTTTCCTTGCAGAGGCGGCGGCCCATGATGCGGTTTTTGGCCACTTCGCGCGGCAGCAGAATCTCCACCACATAATCAAGCTTGAGACCTTCCTTCTGCAAGGCGTCCCACAGCTTTTCGGCCTGAACCATGTTGCGCGGGAAGCCGTCCAGCAGCCAGCCGTCCTTGCCCTTGGTTTTCAGGGTTTCCAGCACCATGGGTATGGTGATGTCGTCGGGCACCAGGTCGCCGCGGTCAATGTAGGCCTTGGCTTTTTTGCCCAGTTCCGTGCCGCCGCCAATGTGTTCGCGGAAAATAGCCCCGGATTCGATATGGGCAAGATTATACTTTTGTTTGATCAGATTGCCCTGGGTGCCCTTGCCGCTGCCGTTGGGTCCGAAAATCAGGATATTCACCGTTGCTCTCCTTGACGGAACCGGATGTTGATTTGTGCAAAAAAGAACACGCTCTCTGCGGTTTTAGCCCTGAAAAAGCCTTCTGTCAACGGGAGCAGCGAAGAACAGGCGACGTGTGCGGCCCGCGTCTGCCCTGCTGTCCTGAAAAAGACGTATTGTGCCGTCTGCGCAATCAGGGTATATTCAGAGCATACGGCACTTTGAAAACATTCGCCCTGCGCCGCACTGACCACGCGCTTTTCGGGAGGAGTTATGTCCCTGTCTTTTCAGGATATGGAATCCATTCTTATGGATCAGTTGCGCCTCTATCACCATCCCATAGCCGTGACCTGGCTGTTTACGGATGAGGATGTGACAGCGTTCAGGCGCAGTACCCCGCATGTCATCCCGGTCAAGCCGCTGACCTTCTGCCAGTGGGAAACGGCGGCCCGCATGCAGGGCAAAACTGTGCTGGGAACAGTGGAAACCCTCGCCTGCGCCAATGCCCAGGTCAGCTTCGGCTGGCGCGAAATTGATGAAAGAGAGGTGAAATCCCAGCTCAAATACTGTGTGGACGAGGCGCAGGCCAGGCGCTTTCTTCTTTCCAAACCGCGCCTGCCCATGAACAGCGTCAGGGCTGTGGCTGTGGGGCCGCTGGGCAAGGCCGCGCTGCCGCCGCATGTGATCCATTTTTACTGCGACAGCGTACAGGCCTACCACCTGGCTGTGGACTACATGGCCGCCACCGATACGCACCCCCTGCGCCCCCAGATCACCATGAGCTCCTCGGCCTGCGGCGGTTCCGTGTTCTGCTGGCAGCAGAAGACCTTCAACCACTGCACCCCCTGTTCCGGCGCGTATAACGCGGGCAAGACCGAACGCGGCGAAACCTACGCCTTTATCCCCGGCGAGCAACTGGAAGCCGTGGTGCGCCGCCTGCTCCAGCGCATTGAGAAAAGCGGTTCCAGCTCCGTGACGCGACCGGGAGATTACTTTCCCGGCGGGGACATCTGCAAAAACTGTCCGCTGATCATTTTCAAAAGCGGCGACGGCATCGCCTGCGAGGGCTGCGACAAAAAATAGCCGGGGGCAGCCCTCATGAACCCGCCTGCCGCGTCAGGCGGGAAAAAGGCGCAGGGTGCTGACAGTTTTTACCGAAACAGCTTCCAGGCGCCTTCAACAATGCCCCCCATCACGTCCATAAAGCCAGAGGTAATGCCGCCGATGGTGTTCAGAATCAGCTTTCCCGCGCCGATGGAGCTTTTGCTGTCGCGCAGGCTGCCGTAAAGGCGCAGAGGAAAATCAGGCAGATTTTTCATATTCACGGTCAGGTTGCAGTCCAGCGTCTGGCTGTTCAGGTCTATCCAGCCGCCGCCATGCACTTTGAGCCCCGGCCCCTGAAGGATAAAATCCTTGCTGCGAACCACGCCCGCCGTGATGCTGCCCGAGGCCGAAGCCAAATCGAAAAGTGTGGGTTTGCCCTTGAGCCTGCCGTCGCCGCCGCGTTTCTGATAGGAACCGCCGCGCACGCTGAAACGCCAGACGCCGTCCAGAGCCGCGGGCAACTGGCCCGGGCCGGTCAGCGCGCCCCGCACTTCTGAACTGACGCCGCCCCGCCCCCCCAAAACCGCGTCGCCGCCCCTGTCCCGGCTGGCGGCGGTCAGATCAAAGTCCGTCACGGTCAGAGCGCTTTCAAAACGCAGGCCCTTGCTGAAATCAACTCTGGCCCGGCTTTGCAGGGGCGCGCCATAAAAACGGGCCGTGCCGGGCCCGCAATCCAGCAGACCGTTCTTCAGCGCGAGCGGCAGGCGCAGATCCTGCGTCTTGAAGCGCCAGCCAATCAGCTCTTTGACGCGCAGTTCGCCTTTGGCGCTGAAGGCGCGCATGAAGCGCAGATCCCATTTTTCACCCGGCGGCCTGACAACGCCTTTGGGGGTCGACGAGTCCCTTTTGTCCTCCAGGTACCGGCTCAGGTCCAATTTGTCCACGCCCAGAGCAAACGTCAGCTCTGGTTGCGGCTTGCGCAGGGATACGGCCAGAGAACCGCTGACCACGCTCTGATCCAGGAGGGCGCGGACCCTGTCAAGCGAGAGCGTATCCGGGCCGCCCTTGAAGTCGGCTTCGAGACTGAGTCTGTTCAGGGCCGACGGCAGCCTGGCCGCCGTGTTGAAGGCCAGGCGCAGGGTACGGTTCATATCCCGGCTGAGGGCCGAAACGGAACCCTGCCAGCCCGGGCCGTCCTTGCCGCCGCTGATCCGGGCCTGCCCCCGCAGCTCCACGCCCAGGGCTCTGGCATGCGCATTGTCCACCGCAAGCAGGCTGCGCGCGCCCTGACAGGAAAAATCGCCACTGAGATCCGCCTGCAGGCCTTCGGGCAGAGAACTGAGCGCCGGGCTCAGGCGCACGCTCAGATTGCCGGGCAGATTGCGGAAATCCGGAGCGCCGCGACCGCCTTTGCCGCCGAACCAGAGCCTGCCGTTCAGATCCGCCTGTGCGGCAATATCCTCGCTGTCCAGCGCGACGCGCCACTGGCCGTCCAGGCCCAGGCGGCCCTTTTCCCAGGCGGCGGAACGCGCCTTGAGCTCCACTTCCATGTTGCTGAAAACCAGATCGTCGGAGGCATCGGGCAGACGCAGGCGTCCCCGCTCGCCGCGCACGTTTATGGAGCCCCTGAGCTTGCCCAGAAATTCCGCCAGTTCCCGGCCCTGGCTCATAATGTCCACATCGGCCCGCAGGCGGCCGCTCCTGACCGGCAAGGCAGGCATGACCTTGCGCAGGGGAGCGCCATTCACGTCACGCAGGCGCATGGCGATGGCATAGGCATGCTCCCTGCCGCCGCCCAGAATGCACTGCCCGTGCAGACTGCCGCCGTAGAATCGCCCCTCCGCCGTGATCAGGGTGTCCTCCAGGCCGTTTTTATCCAGCTTGCCGGGGCGGATGGCCACCCTGGCGTCCTCAATAAACAGAGGTCCGTAATCCACGCCGGCAGCGGACAGGCGAATGTCATAGCCTATGCCGGTTTCGCCGGGCTGAAGGGGTTCGCCGGGCATGGGCGTCAACGGACTGTGGAAAAACCGGGGCTCCCGCGGCGGCTTGCCCACGGACTCGGGAATGGCCAGCCCCAGATTGAGATGTTGCGTCTTGAGATCCAGCGCCACTTCCGGTCTGGCCCAGCTGGCCACGCCGCCGGAGCCGGTAAAGCGCGCCCCGGCACAGCTCACGGCGATGCGCGGGACTTTCAGGCCCTGACCGTCCAGGTGAAAATCCAGACTGGCGTCGGTAAGATTGTCCAGGGCCAGTTGCAGGCCGGGCGCAAGGTTGCGGGCAAAACCCAGCCATTGGGTCAGACTCGCGCGGCGCAGCAGCAGGCGGCCGTCCAGGCTGAAGTCCCGCTCCGCGCCCGACGCCATGCCGGGCAGACGCAACGTGCCGCTGAACTCCCCGCTGTCCGGCCCCAGTTCCAGTTGTATCCGCTCCAGGCTGACGCTGTGTTCCGCGCCGCGCATGCTCGCCGTACCGGCCAGCCCGAAGGGCAGCAATTCCTGATCCCTGGCCAGAGCGCCGCGCAGATCGGCGCGCGCTGTCCAGCCTGTGGATGCGGCCTGAAAATTGAGCGCCAGCCTGAATTGTTTCAGATGGGGCGGCCAGCGCAGCGCGCCGCTGACCAGCAGCCTGGGCGTTGCCGTGAGCGGATTGCGCAGATCGCTTTCTCCTTCCAGCACAAGATTGTCCAGGCGTATCAGGGGCGCGCCCGGTCGCCGCCACAGAACCGCGCCCAGCAGCATGCGACCGCTGACGCGGGCCGGAGCCTCCGTGTCCAGGCGGCATTGCAGGCTGTCCGCCTGCAGCCGCGCCCCGTCCGCGCCCGTGAGGTCCATCTCGCCCTGGACAATGGTCATGCGGCAGTCATCAGGCAGACCGGGCAAAACGCCGTCCCCGCCGCCAAATCGGCCCGCCAGGGCCTCCGGGTCGCCCAGGGGCAGCGGCAGCGCGCCGCGCAGCCGGGGCCGCAGCAGGGAAATGGCGCGCGGCTCAAAGGCCCCGCGCAGCAAGGCTGTAAAATCAGGGCGCAGGGTGGCGTAGGCCACGGAGAAATGCAGGCCCTTCCCCTGTACCGAAGCATTGCTCACCGCGATGGAGGGCATGGGCAAAAGCGCCACGTCCACGCCGTCCACGGCAAAGGTCAGGCCGGTGCGCGTGGAAAGTTCATCCAGATAATGACGGATGAGGGCTTCAGGATTGCGCTGCAGAAAATAAAAGACTGTCGCCAGCAGAACAGACAGCCCAATCAGCAGCGCCAGAAAGATGCGCAGGAGAAGACGTATGCAGCGAGAACTCACAAACATGGCATTGATACCGACTCAGCGCATTGCGCGCTCGGAACAGCGAATGTTGCGCGCCCCGGATGGAGGAGTCGGGATGCCGCCCCACCGTCCCGCGCCTTGACGCCACAGGGCGTCAAGGCTAGGCTGAAAACCTATTTTATCTTGCCGTCTTTGGCAACTGTCAGGAGGACGCGCCGTCAGCCTGACCTTGGCGTCTCTGGGGGGCTATGCAACGTCTTTTATGGATCGGCAGTCCTTTTTTCTGCCAGGCCCTTCGCTCCTGCGGCTGGCAGGATGTGGCCCTGCATAATTTTGAAGACGCCCGCGTGTTCTGCTGGGAGGATCTGGTGCGTCTGGCCGGTTTTACGCCGGATGTGCTGGTGGTGGCGGATAAAAGCCGCCCGCCTTTCGTGCTGGGCGTGGAGAACTTTCCCTGTCTGACGGTTTTTTACAGCGTGGATTCGCATATCCACAGCTGGCAGCCCCTGTACGCCCAGGCCTTTGATGCCTGTCTGGTTTCTCTGCGCGACCACCTGGCACGCTTTTCAGGCCCCTTTCTGCCGCCCGAACGGGTCTGGTGGTCGCCCCCCTTCGCCCAGGAGGGGGATCAGCCGCGCCCGCATGCGCCCAAACTCTGGGATTGCCTGTTCGTGGGCACAGTCAACGAAAACACGCCCCGGCGCGCCGCTTTTCTGCAAAATCTGGCGCGCCGCCTGCCGGGCCTGCATGTGCAGTGCGGCAGCTATCGCGCGCTTTTCCCGCAGGGGCGCATTCTGCTCAACCATTGTGAACACGGAGACCTGAACTTCAGGGTCTTTGAAGCCATGGGCTGCGGCGGCTGCCTGCTGACGCCGCGCGTGGGCCACGGCCTGGCCGGGCTTTTTGTGGATGGCGAACATCTGGTGGGCTATGCGCCTGATGATGTGGGCGACGCGCTGTTCCGCATTGAGCTGCTGCTCAAGAATCCGGAACTGACAGACTATATCGGCAAAACGGCTCTGGCCGCCATCAATGCCGGACACCGCGCGCGGCACCGGGCCCAGACCTTTACGGATCATCTGTGCGATCTCTGGATGCAGGACGCCGCGGCCCTGATCGCCGCGCGCCAGGCAAGGGCCGAGGCCATCCGCGAGCAATGCCTGAAAATGCCCTATCTGCTCTGGGCCGAGGAACTGACGGAACCGACCATCAGACAGGCCTATCTGGCCGCGGCCAGAGGCAATTTCGGCCTGTCGGGCTGAGCGGCGGCGGAATCAGCGGGAGTTTGCGGGGTCGTCCGCGAGCGGATCAAAATGCAGATCCAGCGCGGGATCTGTGGCGGGCTTCTCCTCCCGGCCCGGACGGCCCGGCTGGCGCGGATCCTCAAAACTCAGGCGCAGCAGGGGGTCATGGCCCGCAAGATCGCCGGTGGGCCGGGGCGCGGGTTCGTCAGCGCCGCTCAGGGCGTCCAGCCGCGATTCCATGGCCCGCAACAGGACGCGCATCTGGGCGTGTTCGTCCCGTAAAATGCGGCAGAGCCGTTCCTGACTGCGCAGCATGTGGAACAGCACAGCCAGCATGCCCAGAAAACATAAAAAAATGAACAGCATGATGGAAAACATGGCGGGCCTCACAAAAGCGCTGTGCGCGTCGGCCAGACGGGGAGCGCCCGACCGCGTCGCGCTTTTCCGCTTATATACGTTCGCCGCGGCTTGGGCAAGGAGGATTTATGACAGCCACGCGTCTTGAACCGCATCTGGTCATGGCCGACGAGAGCGGCAACATCTATGACGATCCGGATCTGCTGATGGTCTGTCGCCGGGGCGGCCAGTGGGGTCTGCCCCGGCCGGATGAGCTGATGCCCCTGCCTGATGAAAGCGAGCTCTTTCTTTTGCCGGGCCGCCGGGCCGTGGGGCTGAATCCTGAAAGCGGCGCAATCCAGGTGCTGGATGAGCTGGCCGTGGCCGCCTTTGCCGCGCCCGCGCACACCCTTTCGGCGCACCCCGCCTATGAGAGTGAAGCGGACGCGCCCCTGCTGCCCCTCTTCGCCTACGGCGCGGTGGGTTATGCTCACGGGCGCTTTTACGTCTGCGCCCGCAAGGTGGACCAGGACCCGCGCCAGCAGTTCCGCCGCATTCCACGCGGCCGCATTGAGCAGAACGTGCGCCGCCTGTTGCGCCAATTCCCGGAAAACCGTCTGATCCGCCACATTCTGAATAATTGCGTACTGCGCTATGACTGTCCGGCGGCGCGCAACTTCGCCCTGGGCCGCTATGAAGCGCCGCTGCCCACCTCGCGCGCCTGCAACGCGCGTTGTGTGGGCTGCATCTCGGCCCAGGACAAGGATTCGCCCGTGGCTGTGACGCCCCAGTGCCGTCTGGCCTTCACGCCCGAAGCCGCTGAAATCGTGGAGGTCATGCGCCTGCACCAGAGCCGGGAGAGCGCAACGCCGGTTTATTCCTTCGGCCAGGGCTGCGAGGGCGACCCCCTGACCAACGCGGATCTGCTGGTGGAAAGCGTGCGCCTGTTCCGCGCCGGGGGCGGCCGGGGCACAGTCAACTGCAACACCAACGCCTCCAGCCCCGAAGCCGTGGCCCGTCTGGCCGAAGCCGGGCTGACCAGCCTGCGCGTGAGCTGCAACAGCGCCCGCGCGGACCTCTATCAGCGCTACTACCGCCCCGCCAACTACAGTTTCAGCGACGTGCGCGCGGCTATTGGCGAGGCCCGGCGGCGCGGCGTCTTCGTGTCGCTCAATCTGCTCTTCTTTCCCGGCGTCACGGATACCGAGGCGGAGTTGGAGGCTCTGGCCCGTCTGGTGGGAGAAAACGGCGTGAGCATGATCCAGTGGCGCAACCTGAACATCGACCCTGAATGGTACTTTCGCCTGATGAACGGCGCGGGACAGGACAACGCCCTGAGCATGGCCCCCAGCATGGGCCTGGCCGTATTCATGAAGCGCCTCAAAAAACTTTGCCCCTGGCTGCGCTACGGCTACTTCAATCCCTATCTGGGCGACGCCGCGGAAATTACCGCTCCCCTGCCCGGCGCGTGGCGCATGCCGGAACCCGTGGCCCACACCAAGCCTGGGGACGAAGCAGGGTGTTAGGAGGCGCTATCCGCCCAGATAGGCCTCGCGCACGCTGGCGTCGGCCAGCAGATTTTCCGCGCGGTCTGCCATGACCACCCTGCCCACTTCCAGCACATAGCCGCGTGTGGCCAGTTTCAGGGCGGCGCGGGCATTCTGCTCCACCAGCAGCACCGTGACCCCGCGCCGGTTGATGGCCCGCACGGTTTCAAAGATGGAACGCACCAGCAGAGGGGCCAGCCCCAGCGACGGCTCGTCCAGCAGCAGCAGACGCGGTTCGGCCATCAAAGCCCTGCCAATGGCCAGCATCTGCTGTTCGCCGCCGGAAAGCGTGCCCGCCAGTTGTTCCCTGCGCTCCAGAAGGCGCGGAAAAAGATCGAAAATCCATTCCAGGGTGCGTTCGCTGCGAGCCCTGTCCCGGATGCAGAACGCGCCCAGACGCAGATTTTCCAGCACGCTCATGGTGCCGAACACCCGCCGGCCCTCAGGGGACTGGGCTATGCCCAGGCCCACCACTTCGTGACTGGGCAGGCGCAGCAGCGGCGTGCCGTCAAACATGATTTCACCCGCAAAAGGCCGCACCAGACCGCTGATGGACAGCAGGGTGGTGCTTTTGCCCGCGCCATTGGCGCCGAGGATGGTGACGATCTCGCCTTCCTCCACATGCAGATTGATGCCGTGCAGGACTTCCACACTGCCGTAACGCACCCGGATATCTGAAAGAGTCAGCAAAGCCATATCACCACTTCTCGTCCTCGGCGCCCAGATAGGCTTCGATCACCGCCGGATGACGGCGCATGGCCTCGGGCGCGCCCTCGGCGATCAAGGCGCCGTGTTCCAGCACCACCAGTTTTTCGCAGATCTGCATGACCAGGCGCATGTCGTGTTCAATGAGCAGCACGGTGATGCCCCGTTGGCGAATGGCGCGGATAATCTCCACCAGATCCGCTGTTTCCTGGTCGTTCATGCCTCCTGCGGGTTCGTCCAGAATCAGCAGGCGCGGGTCCGAGGCCAGGGCGCGCGCGATTTCCAGCAAACGCTGGTTGCCGTAGGAAAGGCCGCCCGCGGCCTCATTGCAGCGGTCAGCCAGGCCCACGAAACGCAATTCCTCCATGCAGCGGGCCACGGCGGCCTTTTCTTCACGACGCTGGCCCGGCGTGTGCAGCATGCAGGCGAACAGACCGGCCTTCATCCGGCAGTGCCGCCCGGCCAGCGTGTTTTCCAGCACGGACAGCCTGCCGAACAGGCGGATGCTCTGAAAGGTGCGCGCAATGCCCAGCTCCACCACACGATGGGGCTTGAGACCGGTAATGGGCTCGCCGTCAAAAAATATCCGACCGCGCTCCGGCGTGTAATTGCCCGTAATGCAGTTGAATACCGTGGTTTTGCCCGCGCCGTTGGGCCCGATCAGGCCCACGATGCTGCCCGCCTCCACCGCAAAGGAAAGGTCGTTGACCGCAATAAGCCCGCCGAAAACCTTGGTTATTTCCTGAAGAGCCAAGAGATTCATGCGGACCTCCCGGCTTCGGTCGCCTGGTTCCCGGCACGCGGAGCGGCCGGAGGGAGGCCGTCGGAAGGCCCGGCGTAATGGCGCGGACCGGGCGGCAGCAGGCCCTGCGGCCGCCAGATCATCATGATCATCATGGCCAGGCCAAAAATCAGCATGCGCGCGTTGGAAAATTCGCGCAGCACTTCCGGCAGGCCGATGAACAGAAAGGCGCTGACCAGCACGCCCAGCTGACTGCCGCCGGAAAGGATGACCACAGCGAAAATAATCACAGATTCCATAAAATTAAAGGATTCCGGCGCGATGGTGGTCATCTTTGCGGCATAGACCGTGCCCGCCATGCCCGCCCAGAAGGCCCCCAGCACAAAGGCCAGCAGCTTGTAGCGGGTGACGTTGACCCCGCAGCCCTCGGCGGCGATGTCATCTTCCTTGATGCAGTTCAGCGCCCGTCCGAAACGCGAACGCCACAGCCCGTAAAAAAGCAGCAGGCTTGCGCCCACCATGCCCCAGACCAGATAATAGAAGTGTGCGCTTTTGACTATCCTGAAACCGAAAAGGCGCGGGCGACTGATGCCGAAAATGCCGTTGGAACCGCCGGTCAGGCCAAAAATGTCGTTGATCAGGGCAATGCGCACTATCTCCACAATGCCGATGGTCACGATGAGCAGATAGTCCCCGCGCAGGTGGATGATGGGCCGGGCCACCAGCAGGGCGAACAGGGCCGCCGCCGCGCCCGCCAGGGGCATGGTGCAGAAAATGGGCCACTGGCACAGGGTGTTCAGTATGGCCGTCACATACGCGCCCACGGCAAAAAAGGCCGCGTGTCCCATATGGAAGATGCCCGCCTGGCCCAGAATCACATTCAGCGAGAGGGCCAGCAGGGCGTACAGGCCGATCATCACGCAGACATCCAGCCAGTAGGCGTTGCAGACCAGAGGCAGCACGCAGAGCAGCGCGCCCAGCGCCAGATACAGAGGCATGCGCTTCATAGCTTGTCCGCCGTTCGTTCGCCCAGAATGCCCGTGGGCCGGATGATCAGAATCAGAATCAGCACCAGAAAGGCAATGGCGTCCTTCCAGGCGATGGCGATATACCCGGCGGCCAGGGCTTCGATGACGCCCAGCAGCAGGCCGCCCAGCATGGCGCCGGGAATATTGCCTATACCGCCCAGAATGGCGGCGGTAAAGGCTTTGAGGCCATAGGACCAGCCCATGGTAAAATCGATCTGCCCGTAATAGATGCCCACCATCAGCCCGGCCGCGCCGCCCAGCCCCGGCCCGATCAGAAAGACCAGGGAAATGACCCGGTCCACGTTGATGCCCATGAGCCGGGCCGCGCCCGGATCAATGGCCACGGCGCGTATGGCCGCGCCGGTGCGGGTGCGCTGGATGAAGGCCGAAAGCCCAAGCATCAGCAGCACGCTGGCCGCGATGACCAGCAGGCGCACGCCGGGCACGGCCATGCCGAAAACATGCACCGTGAAATCCGGGCGCAGAAAATCGGGGTAGACATACACGCGCGCGCCATAGATCAGCATGACGGCGTTCTGAAAAAAGATGGACGCGCCCAGAGCCGAAACCACGGCCGAAAGCCGGCCCGCGTTGCGCAGGGGCCGGTAGGCCGCGCGTTCCAGCAGAAAGCCGATCAGGGCCGCCAGCAGGGCCACCATGACAAAGACGGCCAGCACGGCCACGGGCAGGGGCAGCATGCCGGAGAGATTGCAGCTCGCCAGCAGGGTCAGCCCCAGATAGGCGCCGATGGTGAACAGGTCGCCGTGGGCAAAGTTGATGAGCTTGAGCACGCCATACACCATGGTGTAGCCCAGGGCCACCAGCGCATAGATGCCGCCCACGGCAAGGCCGTTCAGAAGCTGTTGAAAAAACTGTTCCATGCCATCCAGTACTCGCTAAAAAGCCGTCCGGCGGTTGCGCAAGACTCAAAATCACAGAAAATACGGCTGTTGCCCGCCCACGGGGCAAACAGACGGCCCGGAATGAAAGCCGGCTCCGCCGGCCGGACCGCGCCGCTTGCCGCCATGAGTGGGCAAAAACCGTATTGCGCGCTATTTGGGTTGAAGAACGAAAACGCCCTTATCATTTACCACATATGTGCGGTAAAACTCGCCCACGCGGTCGCCCTTGGCGTCAAAGCCCAAAGCGCCGGACAAGCCGGGCAGAGCCTTGATCTGCCTGAGCCAGGCGGCCATGTCTTCGGGGTCGCTCTTGCCCGCGGCCAGCGCGGCCTCAATGGCCTTGAAGGCGTCCCCGGCCAGTACGGCCCAGACAGAAACGGGCACACTGTCATGCCTGGCCTTGAAGGCGGCCAGGAAGTTTCTGGCTTCCGGGGTGTCCATATCCTGCGGCAGAGGCGGGCTGATAAAGAAGTAGCCAGCGGCGGCCTCAGGCCCCGCAATCTTGACCAGATCCTGATGATTGGCCGCGTCGCCGCCCATCATGGGCACGTTCCAGCCCATTTCTTTCTTCTGGCGCAGCAGCATGCCGGTTTCGGGATAGTAGCCGGTAAAGAACACCAGGTCCGGGCCGGCGGCCTTGAGTTTGGTCAGAATGGCGGTGTAGTCGCGCTCGCCGGGGGTCAGGGCGTCGTAAAAGATGACCTTCACGCCGGCCTTTTCCAGCGCCGCGCGGGTTTCCTCGGCCAGCCCCTTGGCGTAGGAGGAATTGTCGTGCAGCAGGGCCACGGCCTTGTAACCGCCCCTGGCGATGGCCGCCGCCGCTGATTTGCCCTGGGCGTCGTCGCGCGGGCAGGTGCGGAAAAAGAGCGGCAGACCTTTTTCGGTCAGCCGCACGCTGGTGGAGCCCGTGCCGATCTGCACCAGGCCGGCCTCATCCAGAATGCTCTGGCTGGCTTCGGTCACAGCCGAACCATAGGTGCCGATGACAGCCGCCACACCCGCCGAGGCCAGTTTCTGCGCGGCCAGCGCCGCCGTGCGGGGATCGCCGCCGTCATCTTCCACCACCAGTTCAATCTTCCGGCCGTTGACGCCGCCCCTGCTGTTGGCTTCATCCACCAACAGGGCGACGATATTTTTCATGTCCTGGCCTTCCGAGGCCCATTTGCCCGTGAGCGGGCACATGAGCCCCACCTTGACGTCGGCGGCCACAGCCGCCGCGGGCAGAAGCAGGGCCAGGGCCAGAGCGCCCAGCCAGAAATGCAGTCCTTTCATGGAATACCCCCATCCCGGTATGCGTATAGTTTCAGTGAACAAACAGCATACTCCAAAATGCAAGAAAGCAAAAGCCCCCGGTCAAGCCTCCGCCAAAGGGGACCAGAGCGGGGCCGGACGCATGGTTTGCCGCAGGCAGAAAAACGCTTCTTTTCCTGTGCGCCGCAGTCGCAAACCTCGACAGCCAAAAGGAATTGGTATAGGATAAAACATACAAGCCAGCGGAGGAGCCGCCGGAAAGACAACAGGATTTCTGCCCATGTCTTTTCCTTTTCTGTTGCTGCCGGTCGGATATCTCCGCTCCGTTTTTACACGGGTTACGCGCTGCCCTCTGCTCCTGCCTCCCCCGAACCTCCCGCAGCACCGCCCGGCCATCATCCCTCAACCCTGTACGCCAAGGAGGCAGTATGCGGTTCAGTTTTGACAAGGCCGCCTGCCAGAATACGCGCAGAGCATTACACAAGGAATGGCTGCTGACCAATGGGCTGGGCGACTATGCCAGCAGCAGCGTTCTCTGCTGCAACACGCGCAAATACCATGGCCTGCTCGCGGTCAACACGCCGCTGGGGCGGCATGTGCTGCTCTCCGCACTGGAAGAGTCCGTGCTGGGCGGCGGCAAGGAATTTTTTCTCTCCACCCGCCAGCACCCCAGAACGCTGCACCCGCGCGGGCACGAATACCTGGAGAGCGTCTGCCTGGACCACTGGCCCCAGTTCACCTACCGGGTGGGCGATGTGCGCCTGCGCCGCGAGATGTTTCTGGTCCGCGGGGCAAGCCGCCTGGCGCTGCGCTGGTCCATCCAGGGCATTTCCAAGCTGCCGCCGCTGACGCTGCGCATCAGGCCCCTGCTGGCCTACCGGCACTTCCACGCCCTGACCACGGCCAACCCCCATCTGAACGCGCAAACCACGCAAGTGCCGCAGGGTTTCAGCATCACGCCCTATGCGGGTCTGCCCACCCTCTTTGTGCAGGTGAGCGGCCCCCATGCCTTCCTGCCCGCGCCGGACTGGTTCCACCATGTGGAATACATGCAGGAGCGCGAACGCGGCTTTGCCTACAGCGAAGACCTCTTCCAGCCCGGCATTCTGGAGATTCCCCTGCCGCCCCTGCCCGAAGGAGGCAGCGTTTGCATGGTTGTGGGCACTCAGGAGCTCACGCAAGACCCGGCGGAACTCTGGCAGACCGAAAGTCAGGCCCGGATGCGCTCCCACGAAAGCGACGAGGCCGGACTCATCGGCCACCTGGCCCGGGCGGGGCGGCAGTTCTGCATTGAAGGCCCCTCCGGTCGTCCGGCGGTGCTGGCCGGCTATCACTGGTTCGACGCCTGGGGCCGCGACACCCTGATTTCCCTGCCGGGTCTGGCGTTTTACGCCCAGCGCACAGATTTTGGCCTTCGCGTGCTGGAGCAGGTGGCCGCAAGCCTGAAAAACGGCCTCACGCCCAACTGTTTTGCCGAGGACGGCAATCACGCCTACAATTCGGCGGACGCCTCCCTCTGGTATGCCTTTGCCGTGCAGTGTTACCTCAAGGAGAACCCTGACGGCCTGAACTGGGTGCGCGAGCGCGCCTGGCCCGCGCTCAAGGCCATTGTGGAGGGCTACCGCCAAGGGCCGGGCATGGACATTTATGTGGATGAAAACGGCCTGCTGCACGCGGGCAACGAGCACACCCAACTGACCTGGATGGACGCCCAGGCCGACGGTCGCCCGGTGACGCCGCGGCATGGCTGCCCGGTGGAACTGAACGCCCTCTGGTATAACACCCTGGCCTTTGTGGACCACCTGGCCTCACTTTTCCGCGAGCCGGAATGGGAAGCCGCCAAAGCCCTGCGGGCCTTGCGCGCGAGCTTTTTCGAGCATTTCTGGGTGGCGCGCGGCGGCGGCTATCTGGGCGATGTCTGGCGCGAAGGGCTGCTGGACCAGAGCGTGCGGCCCAATCAGATTCTGGCCGTGTCCCTGCCCTACCCCGTGCTGGAAGAGCAGCACCAGCCCCAGGTGGTGGAATGCGTGCGCAACAAGCTGCTCACCCCCTTTGGCCTGCGCACCCTTTCTCCCGACGACCCCGGCTACCGGGGCCGCTATGAGGGCGGCCCGGCGGAGCGCGACGCCGCCTACCACCAGGGTACGGTCTGGCCCTGGCTGCTGGGGCACTATACTGATGCCCTGCTGCGGGTGGCCTGGGATGTGGACGGCGCGGCCCAGGCCTTACTGGACAGGGTAACGCCGCTGTTCTGCGACCATCTCGCGGACGCGGGCCTGGCCTCCATTTCTGAAATTTTCGACGCCTCGCCGCCTTACCGGCCCAATGGCTGCATTGCCCAGGCCTGGAGCGTGGCGGAATGTCTGCGCATGCTGGTGCGGCTCAGACAGGCGGCCCCCCAGGTGTACGCGGCCTGGGAAAAACTGGCCGCCTACCGGCTGGCCAACCCCATTTCCGGCGATACGGCCGGAGTCTGCCGGGTGGCACTGACGCTTCCCCAATAGCGTTTTTCGGATGTCAGGACAGTAACGAGTCAATGAAGGAGCTTACGCAGGGCCGGACGGCCCCGCGCTCCTGACCATAAAGAGGAACCATTCATGCGAGTGCTTATGTTCGGCTGGGAGTTTCCGCCGCATATCAGCGGCGGTCTGGGTACGGCCTGCTATGGCATGACTCAGGCCCTGGCCAAAAAGGGCGCACAGATCATCTTTGTGCTGCCGCGCGCCGGTGAAGGCGGACAGAACGACTTTCTGCGGCTGGAATCCGCTTCGGGCACGCCCATCAGTGAAGATGCGGCCGAACGCATGGTGCGGGTCGGGCAGGACATCTGGCAGGAAAATATCCGCTTTCTGAGCGTTGCCAGTCCGCTCACGCCATACCTCACGCCGCAGGACTACGCCGCATCGCTGCGCAGCCTGCAACGCACGCCGGACAGCGCCGAAACGCGTTCCCGCCCCGGCGCGCCCTTCACCTTCCGGCTCCAGGGCGGCTACGGCCCGGATCTGATGAGCGAAGTGCGCCGCTTCAGCCGTCTGGCCTCGGCCATAGCCATGCGCGAAAACTTTGACGTGATCCATGTTCACGACTGGATGACCTATCCCGCGGGCATGCTGGCCAGGGCCCTCACCGGCAAACCCCTGGTGGCCCACATTCACGCCACGGAATATGACCGCAGCGGCGAGAACATCAACACGCAGGTGGCCGACATAGAGCGCGCGGGCCTGCTGGCCGCCGATCTTGTGGTAGCCGTGAGCCGCCTGACCCGCCAGACGGTCATCGAACGCTATGGCGTGCGGCCGGAAAAGGTGGTGGTGGTTTACAACGCCGTGGCCCGGCATGAGGTGGAGCGCCGCTATGAGATTCCGCCGCGCATCCGGCATGAAAAAAGGGTGCTCTTTCTGGGCCGGGTCACGTTTCAGAAAGGGCCGGAATACTTCATGGAGGCGGCCCGTCTGGTGCTGCAGAAAATCCCCAACGCGCGCTTTTTCATGGCCGGCAGCGGCGACATGCTGCCTCAGCTCATCCGCCGCGCTGGCCAGTTGCGCATCGGGCGCCGTTTCCACTTCGCCGGCTTTCTGCGCGGCGAGCAGGTGGATCGCATGTTCGCCCTCAGCGACCTTTATGTGATGCCTTCGGTTTCAGAGCCTTTCGGCATCACGCCGCTGGAGGCCATGCTGTACGACGTGCCGGTGCTGCTCTCGCGCCAGTCCGGCGTGTCCGAAGTTCTGGAACACGCGCTCAAGGCCGATTTTTGGGATACCCGCGACATGGCCGACAAAATCTGCGCGGTTCTGCGTTACCCCTGCCTGGCTGCGGAACTGGTGAAAAACTGCCGGGAAGAAATGAAATCCATCCGCTGGGAAAATGCCGCTGACCAACTGATGACCGTTTACCACAACGTCTCCGGAGGTAACTGATGCCAGCGCTCTGCCTGTGTTACGAAGTACACGAACCGTACAGACTTCGCCGCTACACCGTTTTTGATATGGGCCAGAATTCCGTTTATGAGGACGACGACCGCAATTGCGACACGCTGCTGTTCACTGCGCGCGTCTGCTACCTGCGCATGAATGATCTGCTGCTCAAGCTGATCCGCCGTTACGGCAAGGATTTCAAGGTGGCCTTTTCCATCTCCGGCACGGCCCTGGACCAGTTCGAGCAATACGCGCCCGAGGTGGTGGACAGCTTCAGGGCACTGGCCGACACCGGCTGCGTGGAATTTGTGGCCGAAACCGGCCCGCACTCCCTGGCTTTTCTCTACTCCAGGGATGAATTTGATCTTCAGGTCAGAGAGCACTGCGCGCGCATCAGGCGGCTCTTCGGCCAAAAGCCGGTCACTTTCCGCAACACGGAGTTTGTCTATAACAACGACCTGGCCGTGGCTCTGGAAAAACTGGGCTTCAAGGCCGTGCTGGCCGAAGGGGCGGATCATGTGCTCGGCTGGCGCAGCCCCAATTATCTGTACAGGCCGATTTCCACGCCCAGGCTGGGCCTGCTGCTGCGCAATGTGCCCCTGTCCTCGGACATCGGCCTGCGCTTCAGCGACCGCGGCTGGAACCAGTGGCCGCTCACGGCGGAAAAATACGCCGCCTGGTGCCACAGCGTGGCCGACTCGGCGGAGGTGATCAACATTTTCAACGATTACCACTGCTTCGGCCTGCGCCACAGCGGCGAAACCGGCATCTTCGACTTCATGGAGGCCCTGCCCGCCGCCCTGCTGGCCCGCAAGGACTTCCGCTTCACCACGCCCGCCGAAGCGGTGAAAAAGCTCAAACCCGTGGGCGAGATCGATGTGCCCGAATTCATGTCCTGGGACGACGAGGGCCGCGATCTCACGGCCTGGCTGGGCAACGACATGCAGAAGGACGCCGTTCACGCCCTGTATGCTCTGACCCCGCGCGTGCGCAAGGTCAACGCGCCGGAGCTGACGCACGACTTTGAGCGCTTGCAAACGTCCGATCACTTCCGCTATATTTCAACCAAATGGTTCGCGGACTTTGTTTCCGATCGCCCCAACCCCTTTAACAGCCCCTATGACGCGTATATTACCTATATGAACGTGCTGGCGGACTTTGAAATGCGCCTCACGGCGGCGGAAGAAACCCGGGCTGCAAGCGCAGCCGCCACGAAGCAAAGGCCCCGCGCGAAAGCCGGCGCCGGCAGGCAAAGATCCGCTCCCTCCGCCAAGGCGGGAGTCTAAACAAAGAAAGATGCCCGCCCGCTCTCCATTGAGCGACTGATATCCCATGTTTTGCCTGAAAGGCGCAATATTTCGGGCGAAGCATGAAAGATCGTCGCCTCAATGTGGTTCCAGCAGGGGGGCCACAAGGAGTCTCTCATGGATTTCAACAGTGCTCCGGTCACGCTCTTTGAGGTAAGCTGGGAAGTCTGCAACAAGGTCGGGGGCATTTATTCCGTCGTCAGCAGCAAGGCGCTCCAGGCCGTGGAAACCTTTGGCGAGGACTACTTTCTGCTGGGCCCTTCCCTGCAACAAAGCGCCGGTTTTGAAGAAACAGACGAGCACATCTGGGATTCCCTGCGTCTGGCCCTCAGCGCCAAGGATCTCAAATGTCGCCTGGGCCGCTGGAACATACCGGGCCGCCCCAAGGCCATTCTGGTGGATTTTTCCAAGCGTTACGGCAGCAATCAACTGCTGTACGAAATCTGGAAAAACTACGGCGTGGACTCCCTGTCCGGCGGTTGGGACTACATTGAGCCGGTCATGTTCGCCACGGCCTGCGGCGAGGTGATCGCGGCCATCCATGAAAGCCTGGTGCAGCCGCTGGGCGGGCGCTCCGTAGCGCTCTTTCACGAATGGATGTGCGGCGCGGGCCTGCTGAGCGTGAAAAAGCTGGCTCCGGCCGTGGCCACGGTATTCACCACCCACGCCACCATGCTGGGCCGCGCCCTGGCCGGAACCGGGCGCGACATTTACAGCAACCTGCGCGACATCAATCCCGCCCATGAGGCCGCCGCGCAGAACATCACGGCCAAGTGGTCCATGGAAAGCGCCTCGGCGCGCGAGGCCGACGCCTTTACCACGGTAAGCCCCATCACCGGCGAGGAATCCACCGTTTTTCTGGGCCGCAAGCCCGACGTCATCACGGTCAATGGCCTGGACCTGCGGGTGATCCCCGATTTTTCGGAGGAACGCCAAAAACCGCTGGAGAACCGCGCCAGAGTGCGGGAGGCCGCGGAACGCTTCCTGCGCTGCAAGCTGCCGGAGCAGACCCGCATCTTTGCCGTTTCCGGCCGTTATGAGATGCACAACAAGGGCGTGGACGTCTTTCTGGAAGCCCTGGCCCGCGCGGATCGCAATCTGGCCGGTACGGACACGTCCATTCTGGCGCTCTGCCTGGTCATGGGCGGGCACACGGGCGTCAATCAGGCGGCTGTGTCCGGCGATCCCAACGCCACAGACAATGGCCAGCCCTTCATCTGCACCCATTACGCCTGGAACGCCCCGCAAGATCCCATCATCAACGCCTGCCGCCGTCTGGGCCTGGACAACACTTGCGACAGGCGCGTCAAGGTCATCTTCGTGCCGGCCATGCTGGACGGCAACGACGGCTTCCTGAACATGCCCTACGAGGATGTCATTTCGGCCTGCGACGTGGGCTTTTTCCCCTCCTGGTACGAACCCTGGGGCTACACCCCGCAGGAATGCGCGGCCTGGGCCGTGCCCACCCTGACCACGGATCTCTCGGGCTTCGGCATGTGGGCGCGACAGATGGCCCGGAAAGAGTCCGAACCGCACTCCGGCGTGCATGTGATGCCCCGGCGCGGCATGAATTTCGAGCAGAGCGTGGCGGCCCTGCACGAACGCATATTGCAGGCCGCCTCCGCTGCTCCCGAGGCTGTGGCCGTGTGGCGCAAGAACGCCCGCGCTCTGGCCGAACGAACCTCCTGGAGCCACTTTTTCTCCCATTATATCGATGCCTTCCAACTGGCCCTGGAAAAAGCCGACACGCGTATCAGTCATGACAGCAAGGGGCGCGAAAGCCTGAACCGCATCCTCACGGCCTCCTGTTCCATGACGCCCTTTTTGCGGCCCATCATGGCCGTGGCGGAAATGCCCGCGGCTCTGGCCCGCCTGCGCGAGCTTTCCGCCAATCTCTGGTGGTGCTGGCATGACAAGGCCAAGACCCTGTTCATGGCCCTCAACCCGCAGCTCTGGGAAGAATGCCATAATCCCATCAGGATGCTGGAAGAGGCTGATCCCGAACGCCTCGCCTACCTCATTGGCAATGAGGAGTACATGGGCCTCTACAACGAGGTGCTGGTGGAATTCGACAGCTACATGGCCCAGCCCCTGCGCGCGCTCGACGAACATCTGACGCCGGAACACCCGGTAGCCTATTTTTCCACCGAATACGGCATCAATGAATCCGTGCCCATTTATTCCGGCGGCCTGGGCGTGCTGTCCGGCGACCACCTCAAGTCCGCCTCGGACATGGCCGTGCCCCTCTTCGGCATCGGTCTGCTCTACAAAAACGGCTACTTCAAGCAGGAAATCGACGCGGACGGCCGCCAGATAGCCCAGTATCCCATCAACAATTTCGCCCATCTGCCGGTCAGGCCGGTCTATGACGACGCCGGGGAAGCCGTCTTTGTGCAACTGGAATTGCCGGGGCGGATTCTCTTCGCCAGAGTCTGGAAAATGCAGGTGGGGCGCGTTTGCCTCTACCTCATGGATACGGACACCCGCCGCAACACCGACGAAGACCGCAGGATCACGGATCGGCTGTACGAGGCCAACCGCGAAATACGTCTCCTGCAGGAAATGCTGCTGGGCATGGGCGGCATGCGCCTGATCCGCACTCTGGGCCTGACTCCCCACATCTACCACATGAATGAGGGGCACTCGGCCTTCATGGTCATTGAGCGGCTTCAGGAATGCATGAGCATGGGCATGAGCTACGCGGAGGCCACGGCGCGGGTGCGCTCCAACAGCGTTTTCACCACCCATACGCCTGTGCCCGCGGGCAACGAGGCCTTTTCTCTGGACCTCATGGGCCGCTATTTCGGCGGCATCGCCTCCAATCTCGGCCTTTCCTGGCCGGAATTCGTCCAGCTTGGCCAGATGGAAGGCGGCAACAGCCAGGCCTTCGAGATGACCGTGCTGGCCCTGCGCCTTTCCTCCCGCGCCAACGGCGTGAGCCGCCTGCACGGCGAGGTGTCGCGCCATATGTGGAACAAGCTCTGGAAAAGCCTGCCCCTGGCCGAAACGCCCATCAACTACGTTACCAATGGCGTGCACACCCCCTCCTATGTGGGCATGCATATGCACGAGATTCTTAATCAGCATCTGGGGCCGGACTGGCTTCAGGCCAAACATGACTCCCCCATCTGGGACAAGGTGGACGCAATCCCCGACGATGTGTACTGGTCGGCCCGCATGACCCAGAAGGAAGACCTGCTGGACGCCCTGCGCGCACGCATTCCCGCCTTTGCGCAGAAGTTCCAGCTCAGCCGGGCCCAGCGCAAGAGCATGGAAAGCCTGCTCAAGCCTGGCACCCTGCTCATCGGCTTCGCCCGGCGTTTCGCCCCCTACAAACGCGCAACCCTGCTCTTTGCCGACCCGGATCGTCTGGCGCGCATTCTCAACGATCCCCAGCGGCCGGTCTGCCTGATCTTCGCCGGCAAGTCCCACCCGGCGGACGAGGCCGGCATCAACCTGATTCAGGAAGTGCTGCGCATGAGCCGTGACGAACGCTTTCTGGGCAAGATCTTCTTTATGGAGGATTACAGCCTGGCGGTCTCCCGCCTGCTGTCCCAGGGCTGCGACGTCTGGCTGAACACGCCGCGCCGCCCGCACGAGGCTTCGGGGACCAGCGGCATGAAACTGCCGGTCAACGGCGGCATCAATCTGAGCATCTCCGACGGCTGGTGGTGCGAAGGCTACAACCGCCAGAACGGCTGGACCATCGGGCCGGTAGTCTCCACTGAACTGCCCAGCGGCGCACAGAACGACTATGACGACGCCGAGAGCCTGTACACCCTGCTGGAAAATGCCGTGCTGCCGCTCTACTTCGACATCAACGATGCCGGCCTGCCCGCCAACTGGATCGCCATGTCCAAACGCTCGCTGAAAAGCCTCACGGCCATGTACAGCAGCAACCGCATGCTTGACGATTACATCCGCCAGGCCTATCTGCCCTGCGCCAGACGACGCGGCATGCTGGCCGAAAACGACTGGGCCCTGTGCCGCGACCTGGCCGCCTGGCAGCGCGATCTGCCCGTGCGCTTCGGCACGGTGAAGATGGAGGAAATCATCATCAGCGGCGCTGACGGCAACACCATGACCTGCGGCGAACCCGTCAACATCCGCCTGCACATGCACCTGGGGCAGATGCGGCCCGAGGAAATTCTGGTGCAACTGGTCATCGGTCGGGCCTACGCCAGCGGCAACTTCCGCGACAGTCCCGAGGTGCTGCGGCTTGAACCACGCCCGGCGGACCACGGCGACAACGGCATGAACTACTCCGCCACCTATATCCCCACCCGTAACGGACATTACCGTTACGGCATCCGGGCCACGCCTGTGCACAAGGGCCTGGATTCGCCCCTGGAAACCGGCCTGGTGCTCTGGGGCTGAGAAAGCGCGAGAAAAATCCATCACAGGCAAAAAGGGGACGCGCCGCGCGGCGCGTCCCCTTTTCCCTTCCGCCAAGCAATGCTATAGTGCCGGGGCGCTCTGGGGCTGAACCTTCCCGCATATGTCCACAATGGCCCGCGCGTCCATGTCCGGCGTGAGGGGCAGCAGGGCCAGCCGCCGAAAGTCATCGGGCCGGTCCAGATCCAGCCTGAGGTCGGGACGGCAGAGCCAGGCTTCCTTCGGATCAAACGTGGCAATGCGAAAGCTGTCGGCATTGTCCCAGATGTAATTCAGGCAGTGTTCCCGTTGCGAGGCCTGCGCCGCCTCGGCGTTCAGCCGCTCCAGCAGGTCGCGGGACAGAATTTCGGCCCCCAGGCCGTCGGGCCAGCGGTTCTGGCGCGGCACATGATTATAGGCATAGTCGCAGTCCGCCGCTGCATAAAATTCCACCAGCCGGTCCACGGCCTCGCCCCAGATCAGGGGATTGTCCGCGCAGACGCGCACCACCAGGTCAGCTCCCGTCTGCCGGGCCGCCAGGCAGAAGCGGGCCAGCACATCGTCCTCCGGCCCGGCCATGCAGGGCACGTCCCGCCGGCGCAGATGCTCCAGCAGGGCCTGATCCAGTTCCGTGTCCGGCACGGCCACCATGATCCCGTCCAGACGGCGGGCTTGGGCCAGCCGGCGCGTCACCCAGTCGATGACCGGCAGATCTCGCAGGCAGAGCAGGGATTTCAGGGGCAGACGGCTGGAACCCAGCCGGGCCTGGACAACAGCCACAACCTTGCGGCGGCGGATACTGTGCGACATGACATTTTCCTTCGTCTTGCGGCGGTTTCAGGGCAGTTCCAGATCAAGCGGCACGCTGACGTAGAACCAGGGAACCAGCAGCCACTCGTCGCGTTGACAGCAGGTAGTGTCGCCGCTGCCCATGCGGACACGGCAGGAGGAAAGCCGTCCGCCGCGCCGCGTTTCCGCCGCGGCGCTCATGCCTCGTCCCTGTCCAGCAGGGCCAGCATCAGCCCCACCACCCGCGCCTTGTTGGGCGTGAAGTCCAGCCTGTTCTGACGTTCCCAGAAGCGCGCACGCCGGTTCTGCTTGAGCATGGCCAGAAAGACGTTGCGGATTTTCATATCGTCCACGCGATCCATGAGGCCCATGAAGGCAAAGCCGTTGCGCGGCCGGGCGAAGGTGTGCCTGGCCTCGCGCTCGTGGTGGGCCAGCACCATGCCGGGCACGCGCATGTGCGCCAGCTCGTAGACCGTGCGTCCGGCCGAGCAGATGGCCAGATCCGCGCCTTCCATCATGCGGCTCATGACGTTGGTGGCCCAGGTGAAGCTGACCAGGGGATTTTCCAGCGCGCGCAGGCGGGCCTCCATAGCTTCCTTGTGGGCGTAGCCCGGCCCGGCCACTACCCGGATGGCGATGCCGTAGGCCCGGCAGACGGGTTCAATGATGTCCAGCACCCTGCGGGAGCAATCCCGCTGATCCGTGCCACCAAAGGTGATCAGCACAGTGCGCGTCTCAGGCCGCAGGGGATTGCGCGCCGCGCCCGCAAATTCGTCGCGCAGGCAGAAATATTCCGGCCCGCAGCGCAGGCGTTCCGTGCTCTGGCCGCTCTCGTACAGGGCGTTGATGACCAGATGGGCCAGTTCCGCGCCCGGCCCTTCGTCCTCAAAGTTGACGCAGCGCGCGCCGCCCGCGCGCAGACGCTCCATATAGGCCGCGCCGGTATTCAGAAAGTCGTTGACCACCAGGTCAGGCCGCAGGGCCAGCACCGTATGGGCCAGATCTTCCTCCCCCTGGCGCACGATGCGGTATTCCTTGCGGGCTATGCTTTCCACGGCCAGCTCGCTTTCACGGGTGCAGACAAAGGTGATCTTGTGGCTGGTGATCTCGTGGGCCAGCATGAGCGCGCGAAAGACATGCCCCATGCCGATGGCGGGATAGCCGGCCACCACAAAAACCACATGCCGCCGCAACAGCAGGCGTTCGCAGATCCACCAGTCCTGGTAGGACTGGATTTCTATGGCCCGTTCATTGAGAAAATAGGGGATGATCCTGCCCGGCTGCTGGCCCGGCGGCAGGGACAAAGCCGCTCCCGCGTCCGCCGCCTCCCCGCGCAGCAGGGCCAGGCGCAGAATGATCAGGGCCCGGCTTTCCACCAGAAACTGTTCCTCGCCGCCGTCCGTGCCCCCGGCGCTGTGCAGCAGGCTTTCCAGGCTGTCGCCGCGCACGTTCCAGATGCGCTGGCGCACGCTCTTTACCGTGATCAGGCTGTCGGCCCCGGCCTCCAGGTATTTTTTCCAGGCGTCCTCCACATCCACCCAGGTCAGCAGCGGGCAGGAGGCGCGCAGGATAATGCAATGTTCATAGCGCCGGGCCAGCTCGCCCAGCAGGTCGCGCATCTCGGCCACAATATCCAGACTGGTGAAGCGCAGTTCCCTGTTCCAGTGAAAGCCCACGCCCGCGCGTTCGCAGATCAGCGAAATTTCCTGGCTGTCCGTGAGCGCCATGATGTCTTCGCCGGGAGCCACGGCGCGCGCCGTGTGGATGGCCCGCTCCATCAGCGTGACCCCGGCCAGCTTTTTGACAAGCTGGTCAGGGATGACCGCATTTTTCTTGATGGCCGGGATGACGATGCAGCGTTCCTTCACCCTTGCCCTACCCCCGGCGCAAAGCGGTCAGCACCTCGCGCGTGGCCGCCAGCATGTAGTTGAAGTCCTCCTCACTCAGCCAGTGCTGGAAGGGGAAGGAAACCATGCTGTCAAAAAAGGTGTCCGCATGGGGGCAATGGGCCGTGCCGTATCCCAGACGCCGGTAATAGTCGTAACGGTTCAGCGGAATATACTGCACCACGCATTTGACGCCTTTTTCTTCGTACATGGCGCGCATGAAGCGGTCGCGCATCTCCGGGCCGGCGGTCATGCACGCGGTCAGCAGGTGGTAATTGTGGCGGCGGCTGTCCACGCGATGAAATTCCAGTTCCGGAAAGTCGGCCAGGGCGTCTATGAAGCGCAGGGCGCGCGCGCGCTTTTCGTCGTTGATCCGGTCGATGCGCTCCAGCAGCTTGGCGCCCAGGGCGCATTCCACTTCGCCCAGGCAATAGTTGTTGGGCATGAGCATGTGGCCGTCCAGCATGGGCACATCCACATTGCCCATAGCCGGTTTCCAGTAGTCCGGGCGCTCGAAGTCGTAGGCGCAATGCCCGTTGTGGCGCAGGGCGGGCACTACGGCGGCCAGGGCCGGGTCGCGCACATAAAGCATGCCGCCTTCGCCCAGCGTGGTCAGGTTCTTGTGCGAGTGGAAGGAAAACACGGCCATGTCCCCGAAGCTGCCCGCCTTTTTGCCGTCCACCTCCGCGCCGATGGCCTGGGCCGCGTCCTCGATGAGAATCAGGCCGCGCTCCTTGCAGAGCGCGACGATGGCGGGCATGTCCGCCACATAGCCGTAAAGGTGAACCACCACCACGGCTCTGGTTCTGGGCGTCAGAACCTTTTCAATGCTGGCGGCGGTAACCACGCGGGTGTGCGGGTCCACATCGGCCCAGACCAGACGCGCGCCCTTTTTCTGATAGGGATAGGCCGAGGCCGTAAAGGTGTGCGAGGGAATGACCAGCTCGTCGTCGGGCTTGAAGCGGCAGAGCTGGGCCGACATTTCCAGGGCCGCGCAGCCGTTCATGGTGGTGAAGCAAGTGCCCTCGGCAACGCCCTGGTACCGCGCGAACTTGCTTTCAAAGGCGCGCATGTACTGTCCCTGGGTCAGAGGATCGGCATTGCGCATGGCCTCCACGACCACGGCGATTTCCTCTTCCGTATAGCGGATGGCGCGTCCGCTGAAATTGATTTTGATGTCCATATGTGAATCCTTGATTCATGAAAATGACTTTCACTCTGTTTTCTTCACGGCCTGCAAGGCTGCCTCAAAAACATGCGGATGAAAATCATAATAGGTATAATACCCGGCGGCCGCATCCTCAATGCTCACCTCTTTGCCTCCCACACGAAAGCATTCCCGGCCGGGAAAGGCGAACAGGCCGTGGTGGCGGGTGATGACGGGCCAACTGTTGAAGCCGAAGCTCCAGGGGCCGTTGCGTATTTCCCGCAGGGCCGCCTCCCGCGTGATGTTCACCCCCAGCACGCGCAGCATGCCGGCAAACAGGTGGGCCAGCATGCTTTCACCAGGGTGGTTCCAGGTGTGAAACAGGGCTTCGCGCGCGTACTCCCGGCGCGCCAGCTCCAGAGTGCCCAGCGTCACATCCTGTTCCCGCCGGGCATACTTCTCCCAGGTGCGCTCCAGGGCCCGGCGCACCGCCGGGGCTCTGAACAGGGCATGGTTGAGGTAAACCCCGCTCACTTCTTCCAGAGGCACACCGGCGGCGCGGCACTGCACAATGACGCGGCTGTGCCATTCCAGCGGCGGCGGGAAGCGCTCTTCGGCGCCGCCGCCGGGCACGGTCAGCACATCGGGGAAATAGGCCTCGAAGTTGGGCGCGGAGAAGGTGACCAGCCGCTCTCCCAGCACGGGGCGCAGGCTTGCGGTATTGCACGCGCCATAGCTGAACAGGGGTTGGCTGAACACCAGATCGCAACGCGCCGCCCGCGCGGCCAGCGCGTCGCTTTCCTCCCCGGCCCGCACCCGCTGGATCACAGGCGCGGGCAGCACATGCCATTTCCCGCGCAGGGCTTCGTGCCCGGCCAGCAGTCCGGCCAGACGTTCCGCCACGCAATTGCCCAGCACCATCAGCGCGCGCATGCCGCTGCTCCCGCGTCATGGCCGGGCGCGCCCGGCAGAGCCAGACGTCTACATCCGTTTGAAACGCTCAATGACGTTTTCTTTGGTAAGAATTTTTTTGAAGTCCGGTCCCAGGCGGTTGGCCAGCGGTTTTTCATGCACGATGCTGGCCTCATACAGGGCCGTGTACTGGGCGTCGCTGAGGCCGCGGCAGATGCCCCCGGGCAGGTCGATGCCCTGGCGCTTGATCATACTCATGAAATCCCGGTATTCCGTGGGATAGATGTCTTCCTGCACGGACAGGGCATAGCAGTTGGCCAGACCGTGGGGCATGTGCAGCACCATGCTCAGGCCCGCCGAAATGGGATGCACCACGCCCACGAAACCGGCGGCCATGCCGCCCAGAAAGGAGGCTATCATCATCAGTTCGCGGTTTTCATCGCTCATCATGTCGTCGGAGAGAAAGACCCGCTTGCAGATGTCAATGGCCTTTTCCGCCAGGGAATCCACCACCACATTGCGGTAGGAGCCGGAAAGGCTTTCAAAGCAGTGCATGTACGTGTCAATGCCCGTGTAGAAATACTGGTTGCGCGGCACGCTGGCGGTCAGGTCCGGATCCAGAAGCACCTGGTCGAACATGGTGTAGTCGCTGTTCATGCCCAGCTTGAGGTTTTTGGCCTCATTGCAGATGATGCCGGTGCGCGAGGTTTCCGAACCCGTGCCGGACAGGGTGGGCACGGCGATTTTGTAGGGCGCGGGATGTCTGACCAGCTCCCAGCCCTGATAGTCCTCGGCCTTGCCGGGATTGGTCAGCAGGTTGCCCACGCATTTGCAGGTATCCAGCGTGGAGCCGCCGCCAAAGGCCAGCAGGGCGCAGGGCATTCTGCCGTCCAGAAATTCCCTGACTCTGGCGGTGTAGCCGTCCACGCTGTCTGTGGTGGGTTCGGCCGTGGTGTCCACATAGACTACTATGTCCTCCTGTTCCACGGGCAGGCGGTTCGCCAGGTTTTTGCCTTCAAAGCAGTGGTCCAGAAAAAAGACCGCCGGCCCGTCCTGCGCCTGGCGGCGGGTGGTCAGCAGATCGCCCAGCTGGGTCAGCGCGCCCTTGCCTATCATATAATAGCCGACATTTTTCGCATTGCGGTACATGGGTATCCTCACAGGATGGAGATGATTCCGGGGCCATACGCCAAGCCGCGCGTTCTGGCAAGAGGGGCCGGAAGGCAAGGCAGACGCATGTTATTGAGTTCTGGCAGTCTGGCATTTGCCGTGATGACCCGGCCCGGCCTTTTCGGCCCGGCAATTCAGTCCCGCGTTTTTTCCGCCGCCTGGGGGTCCGGCCCGAAGCGGTTGGGGCCCGCCGTGCCCGGCATGGACAGAATGGCCAGATAGCAGATGCACATGGACAGAGAGAGCAGCGACGAAGCCGCACTGGTTCCGCCGCCGGGCGCGGCCCGCTCCAGCAGCCACAGCAGCAGGCTGATGATGGGAATCAGCAGCCACCAGCCGCGCAGGTTGCGGTCGTGCAGGCGGCGCACTGTAACGCCGAGGTTGGGCAACAGCAGGGCCAGGGAAATCAGAAATTTCAGGGGCATGGCGGTTTCACGCGGCAGGGGAGAAAGCAGCAGCGCGGCTGCAAGATTGATCAGGCCGATGCAGAGCGAGAACCACCAGAATTCCGAACGCGCGGCGCGCCCCCGGAAGCAGCAGTACTTATCCTTCAGGCAGGTGCGAACGGCCTCCGCAAATGTCATGTTTCCCCCTTTGCCGCAACGTCAGGCCGTGCGGCCGCGCCAGGACTGCACGGTGTTTTTGAGCAGCATGGCTATGGTCATGGGACCCACCCCGCCGGGCACGGGCGTCATGGCGCGGGCTCTGGCGCTCACGCCCGCAAAGTCCGCGTCGCCGCAAAGCCCTTCCGGCGTGCGGTTGATGCCCACGTCAATGACCACCGCGCCTTCGCGCACCATGTCGGCGGTGATGAAGCGAGGACGGCCCAGGGCCAGAAAGAGAAAATCCGCGCTGCGGCATTCCGCCGCCAGATCGGCGGTGCGCGAGTGGCATACCGTCACTGTGGCGTTGGCGTAGTCGCCGGGCCGGGCCAGAAGCATGGCCAGCGGCTTGCCCACAATGTCCGAACGGCCCACCACCACGGCCTTTTTGCCCGCGGGCGAGAGGTCATAGCGCCGCAAAAGCTCCATGACGCCGGCGGGCGTGCAGGAAACAAAACCCGGCAGCCCCAGGGACAGCCGCCCCACGTTTTCGGGGTGGAAGCCGTCCACATCCTTGGCCGGGTCAATGGCCAGCAGGCAGGCCTGAGCGTCCAGTCCTTCCGGCAGGGGCAGTTGCAGCAGAATGCCGTCCACATCCGGTCGCAGGTTGCATTCATGAATCAGGGCCAGCAACTCATGCTGGCCAGTGCCTGCGGGCAGATGATAAGGAAAGGAAATGATGCCCGTATCGGCGCAGGCCCGCTCCTTGTTGCGCACATACACTTCCGACGCCGGGTCCGCGCCCACCAGAATAACCGCCAGGCCGGGCGCGCGGCGGCCACGGGCGCGGGCCTGGTCCACTTCGGCCCGCAGTTCCTCCCGGATGGCGCGGGCTGTTTTCTTACCGTCAATGAGAATCATGGCTACTCCGGCGTTGCAGGTGCTGGAAGAAGCGCAGTATACGCCATGCGGGCGCGCGGCTCAAGCGCCACAAGACCCCGCAACGCCGGAGTTTGTCATCAATCTGGCCCCGGCTTGCCTGTTGCGCAACCCCCTATTTGCCGTGCCTGGCTTTCCACTGTTCGGAATTGGGGAAGAAGAGGGGCGAGCCATACTTGTCCACGCCAAAGTCGCGGATGATGGTCTGGGCCTCGTCGCCCACCAGCCAGTCGGCGAATTTCAGGGCCGCATCCTTGTGGATGGCCGGGAAGCGCGCGGGATTCACGCGGATAAGCGCAATGAGGTTGAGCATAATGGGGTCGTTCTCCACCAGCACGTCCAAATTCAGGTCTTTGCGCAGGGTCAGCCAGGTGGCGCGATCCATGAGGGTATAGGCCTGCTGTTCGTTGGCATACAGCGTGGTGGCCTTGTTGCCCTTGGCGCCGTCGGCATAGCGCAGATACCAGGCGCCGTCGGGCGTCACGCCGGCGGCGTTCCAGATTTCCATTTCCTTCACATGGGTGCCGGACTTGTCATTGCGGGTCACAAAGGGGGCCTTGGCTCCGGCAATGGCCGCAAAGGCCGCGCCTGCGCTCTTCATGCCGCGAATGCCCGCCGGGTCCGCCTTGGGGCCGAGAATCACAAAATCGTTATACATGACGTCGCGCCGGTCAATGCCCCAGCCGGCGGCAATGAAGGCGTCCTCCAGCTTGCGGGCGTGCACGATGACCATATCGTAGTCGCCGCTTTCGGCCTTTTTGAGCGTGGCGCCTGTGCCCGCCTTGGCCCAGGTGACGGGCATGCCCGTCTGTTTGCTGAAGGTTTCCGCCAGCAGGGGGATGATGCCCGCGTCCACCGGACCAATAGTGCTGGAAATGCGCACGGTTTTGTCCGCCGCGCCTGCGTTGTCCGCCGCCTGGACGGGCGCGACGGCAAGGGCAAGGGCCAGAATCAGGGGAAGGATGTTCAGAAAACGCATATGCTCACTCCTCGTAAAGATAATATGCTTTTTCATACATCATACAGCGGTGAAAGTCATGCCCTGCTCCGCTCTTGGCGCAAAGCCGCGCAAATGCCGCAAGGCCCCGCACTTGTGAAAAAAAAAATGCGGGGCCTTGCGGCAAGTGCAGGGTATGCCGGGTCTGGACCCGGCCTCTCATTCACGGGGGCTGCGCCGCCGCAGCCCCTACGGTTTTTTCCCTATCTGCTTTTGCAAGCAGGCGTTAGTCGTTGTCCTCGTCCTGGGAATAGTATTCCGCCAGCATGGGCCCGAAGAACTCGGCCTCGTCACCCAGTTCCTCTTCAATGCGCAGCAACTGATTATACTTGGCCATGCGCTCGGAACGGCAGAGCGAACCGGTCTTGATCTGTCCGGCGTTGACGCCCACGGCCAGGTCCGCGATGAAGCTGTCCTCGGTCTCGCCGGAGCGGTGCGAAATCACGGTGGTGTAGGCCGCTTCCTTGGCCATCTCGATGGTGTCCAGGGTTTCAGTCACCGTGCCGATCTGGTTCAGCTTGATCAGAATGGAATTGCCCACGCCCTCGGCAATGCCTTCGGACAGAATGGAGGGGTTGGTCACAAAAACGTCGTCGCCCACCAGTTGCACGTTTTCGCCCAGGGTGGCGGTGAGCATGCCCCAGCCGTCCCAGTCGCCTTCAGCCATGCCGTCTTCGATGGAAATCAGGGGATATTTGCGGGTAAATTCCGCCAGCCATTCGCCCATTTCGGCATTGGTGAAGGTTTTTCCCTCGCCCTTGAGCACATATTTGCCGTCCTGATAAAATTCGGAAGAGGCCGCGTCAATGGCCAGAACCACTTCACCGCCGGGATTGTAGCCGGCCTCTTCAATGGCCCTGATGATGTAGCTGAAGGCCTCGTCGTGATTTTTCAGGTTGGGGGCGAAGCCGCCTTCGTCGCCCACGCTGGTCACATGCCCGTCGGCCTTCAGGATTTTCTGAAGGGTGTGAAATATCTCCGCGCCCATGCGCAGGGAATCGCGGAAGGTCATGGCCCCGATGGGCATGATCATGAATTCCTGAATATCCAGATTATTGGGCGCGTGCGCGCCGCCGTTGATGATGTTCATCATGGGCGCGGGCAGCATTTTGGCGTTGATGCCGCCGAGATACCTGTACAGCGGCAGACCCAGAAAAGACGCGGCGGCCCGCGCGCAGGCCATGGACACGCCCAGCATGGCGTTGGCGCCCAGACGGGACTTGTTGTCCGTGCCGTCCAGGTCCATGAGGTTGTTGTCGATCTGCACCTGACGCAGGACGTCCATGCCCAGAAGCGCGTCGGCAATCTCGCCGTTGACGTGCTCCACAGCCCTGGTCACGCCTTTGCCGCCATAGCGTTTCTTATCGCCGTCGCGCATTTCCAGAGCCTCGCGGCTGCCTGTGGATGCGCCGGACGGCACAGCCGCGCGGGCGTTGATGCCCGACTCCAGGGTAATTTCCACTTCCACGGTGGGATTGCCGCGTGAATCCAGAATTTCACGGCCAAAAACAGAGGCAATGCTGCTCATATCCGCTCCTTTACTTGTCGTTTAGGGGTGTATGCTCTGTCAGCCCGGATGCGCCAGAGGCAAACGCGCAATGGTCAGAGATTCTCCCTTGTCTCATAATACAGACGCCGCAGGCCCTCCAGCAGCAGCGCGGGCAGCACCTCATCAAAGACCGGACTGACCCTGGCGATGGAGGTGGCGAAACCGCCCGTGGCCAGAACCCTGACCGGATCGGGCATCTGCCGCCTGAGCCGTTGGCTGAGGCCTTCAACCATGCAGACAAAACCGAATACCAGACCGTGCTGGATGCTGGTGGCGGTGTTCCGTCCCGGCGCGGGCTCGCGCGCGCTGATGTCCAGATTGACTCTGGGCAGTTTGGCCGCCTCGCGCGACAGGGCGGCCAGGGCCGTGGCCGGGCCGGGAAAAATCAGGCCGCCCAGATAGGTCTGGCCGCTCACGCAGTCGAAGGTTACGGCGGTGCCGAAATCCACCACCAGCAGAGAGGCTGCGTCCGGGCAGAGGCGGCGGGCGGCAAAGGCGCCCACAAGACGGTCCGCTCCCACTTCGGAAGGCCGCTCATAGCGATTTTCCAGCGGGATGGGCAGGTCATCAGGCGCGCAGTACAGGGGACAGTCCAGATAGCGGGCCACGGCCTCGCGCAGCAGCGGGTCAAAACCCGGCACCACCGAGGAGGCCACACAGGCCGTGAGATTCGCCGCTTCCGTGCCGGCATGCCGCAGCAGGGCCAGCAGGGTCAGGCCCAGACTGTCCGGGGTATGGCCGGCATTGGCCGGCAGCGTGTAGGAGGTCAGCACGCGGCATTTGTTGGCCAGCCCCACCTTGATGGATGTATTGCCTATATCGAAGAGCAGAAGTTCCGGCTGCATGGCGCCTCCGCGTCGGCGTGAAAAACAGGCGTTCAGAGGCCATTCACACTTGGCATGCAATGACTTCTGGCGTCAGGCGAGAGTGTGGCGCGGCGCGAAAAGCCGCCTTTTTCCGTCCTGCGGCGGTGCGGCAGGCGGGGTGATGAGGGTTGGCCTGAGAAGGAAAGTATGCCGGATTCATGCGGCGGAGGCAAGTGCATGCAAAGCGTCCTTCGCGGCAGCACACTACGCCGCATGGCGGCGGCCATGTGCGCAAGGTCGATTCCCGTTTTTTTACCCTCTTTCCGGGAGGCCCAGCAGGCGGCAGACGGCAGCCATATCCAGCCCCGCCTCCACGGCGTCGGCCAGGCGATCCAGCTCCGGCCCCAGGTCATAGGCGACGCCTGAAAGCGGCGCAAGGCCCCGCTCCCGGCGCAGGCGGTTGAGCAGCGCATGACGGAAGGGGTCCGCGTCAAACACGCCGTGCAGGTAGGTGCCCCAGACCCGCGCCTTTCCGTCGGGCCCGGGCAGGCCCCAGCCCAGCGCCTGCCCGGCATGGTCGGCGATGAGCGGCGTCAGGGCCGATGCCGCGTTGCTCCCGGCGCTCATGGCGCAAGGCTGGCTGCGGCCGTGGCGGATTTCATAGCCCGTCACCGCCAGCGCCTCTCCGGCCAGCGCGGCCAGGGCGCGGCCCGAAGTCCGGCGCAGGCGCTTTGCCGCGCCCAGGGTCGTGCTCAGGGGCAGGAGGCCCAGGCCAGGCTCGTTGCCGCCTTCCTCCAGGTTCAGCGGGTCGGCGATGTCCCGCCCCAGCATTTGCAGGCCGCCGCAAATGCCCGCCAGCATCCCCCGACCGCGCTTCAGGGCGCGTTGCGCATACGCGCGCAAAGCTTCAGCCAGGCCCGATTGCCGCAAAAAGCGCATATCCGCGATGCTGTTCTTGCTGCCCGGCAGAATCACCATATCCGGCGCGCCCAGTTCCTCGCCGCGTCGCGCCACGCGCAGGCGCACGCCCGCTTCGGCGCGCAGAGCGTCCAGATCGGTAAAATTGCTGATATGGGGCAGGTCCGCCAGCGCGATGTCCAGACAATCCGGCGCGCGGGCCGCATCCCCGGCCGTTGCGCCCAGGCCCGGCGTGATCCCCAGCTTGAAGCTCACGGAATCCTCTTCCGGCAGGCGCAGATCCTCCAGCATGGGCACTATGCCCAGAAAGGGTCTGCGCGTGCGGCGGCTCACCGCGGCCAGGGCCGGGTCCAGCAGAGAGGCGTCGCCCCGGAACTTGTTCAGCACATATCCGGCCACGCGCGCCCGGTCGGCCCGGCCCAGCAGGCTCATGGTGCCCACCAGGGCCGCAAAGGCCCCGCCGCGGTCAATGTCCGCCACCAGCAGCACCTGTGCCCCGGCGTGGCGGGCCATGCGCATATTCACGATATCATGCGCCCTGAGATTGATTTCCGCCGGGCTGCCCGCGCCTTCCAGCACCATGACGTCCATGCCGGCGGAAAGTTCGTCATAGGCGCGGCGCACGGCCTTCCAGGCTTCAGCCTTGTAGCGCAGGTATTCGCCTATGCGCATCCGGCCCACAGGGCGTCCCAGCACAATAACCTGCGAACCCGTGTGGGAGGTGGGCTTGAGCAGCACAGGATTCATGCGCGCGTCGGCGGGCAGACCGCAGGCTACAGCCTGCAACGCCTGAGCCCGCCCCATTTCCTCCCCCTGCCCGGTCACAAAGGAATTGAGGGCCATATTCTGGGCCTTGAAGGGGGCCACACGCAGGCCCCGGCGGGTCAGCAGGCGGCAGACGGCGGCAGTGAGCAGGCTTTTGCCGGCATTGGAACAGACGCCCTGAAACATCAGGGCCGGCGGATGGGCACGGAATCGCATGGGCTTTTTCTTACCTTACAAGCGCGGACGACAGCAAGGCGACAACGAGGGAATCCACTGCCGCGCCACCTGGCTGAAAGTGAGCCGCCTGCGCAAATTTTATACTGCTTCGAAGCAGAAAGGTATAAAAAATATACACTACTGTTTCCGGAGTAAATTCAAAATTATATTTATTTTCAATATATTATCAGCAAAGTCCGGCTTTGGCACGCGCCTTGCTATAATAAAAAGCAGGAACGTCCGGAACCACCGGACAGTAAAGAAAACATCCGCTGACAGGCGGTTAACATATACGGAAAAACAGAACAAATTTCCGCGTCGTCCCAGCCCCCCTCAGGGACGGCGCGGCCCCCCCCAAAAAACCTCCTCCTTTGACAGAACCCTCTAGCCATCGAAACATCCCTCCTCGCGGCCGCCGGAAACAACCGGCGGCCGCCCCTTCTTTTCAAATCTGCAATACTGCCCCAAATGTGCTTCAGAGCGGATTGTGAAAAATGGGAGACATTTGAATCGCCAGAGATTCCGCTGAAAAGCCATCTCCCCGGGAGGTTGTCATTATAGAACCTGATGAGATGTGGCACTGTTTGCATGCAAAAAAACAAACTATGGATCTGGAAAGCTTATTGTCGCGATACCGATCAACCCATTGACTGGGAATGTGGCAATCGTGACCAGAACACTCTCGCAAGAGTGACGGCAAGGCTTCGCCGCTGGTCTGTCTGGTTCTTCTGTACCGACAACTGGAAAGTATATCCACGGGAAATACCCGAGGATGACCTCATTTTTCATGTGAACGGGCAAAGAGAAGATATTTCAGCATTCTTTTAGCAATACTCTCCTCTGGAAAATCCCATGATACGGCAGGCTCTGGAGATATTGCCCAGTTCGGCGGCAAGATTGAGAAGTCCGGTCTTGTGTTTGATGACGTTTTGGGTAAAATTTTTCATTGGGAACTCCCTGGGCACGACGCCCGATTGATGGTTTGTTTGCACTTCCATCAAAACGGAGTTCCCTTTCCTTTTCAAGGGCCTACTGTCAGATCAAGTCGAAACTAGGGCAATTAACAGTTCGCCCTAGCTCTTTACCTACTCGGTACGCACCGTCTTATCAAGATATGTTACACCGTAACGCACAAAATTGGGATTCAGGTGACCGCTATTCATATATATTGCCTCTCCTTTCACGTCGACTTTAGCACATTCTTCTTTGCATAAATATTCCACCGGATCTATGATTTCCGCACCGCCTTTCCGTCCTGCGGCGGCAAGGGCCTTGCGGAGTGTATCAAATTGTCTGTTTTCCGGCACGTCATTCGTACCATACTGACCGTAAGCGGTTGCATAAAGCATTGTTTTACGATCCACTCCGCGCAGATTCAAATTAATAATCTGAGGGAATGACGTCAATTTGCGCATAACAATATCATAATAATTAAAGCTTAATGAATATGGTATATTAAGAACTAAAAAAACCTTCTTGCCCGTAGCATGAAAAGCCGCGCAGTAAGTTGAAAGCCTATCAAGCAGGCCTGTTGCCGATATGTCACCCAAAAAAATCTTGTCCGCATTACGCCCGAAACCATTAAAATACATAAACCACTGTGCTACAATTACAACATTTCGTATATCTTGTTTTGTTTTTATAAATTCGAGTGCATTCTCAGCATAACGCGTGTCATTTTCTTCAGAATACCTCATGCCTGGTATAGGAATTCTTCCCTCGTGAGTAAACCATATTGTTGTATTTGTTTTTTTCGACTCTACTTCTGACAATTCTTTTATTCTTGCGAAATACATCATTGCATTAGAATCACCAATAAAAAGCGTAGCTGATTTATTTTCAGTAGGTAATTCCATATAATGTGTTCCATTAAAAACATGGCAATTCTTTGCATCCACATTGAAAGGCCGCCATATTTCTTCAGGAACTGGAGGCACCTGATTTAAACAGGCACGCAGAGCGATGCCTTTAGCCTGCCACACGCAGGCCCCGGCACAACCAACGATAACCATCGCCGCCAGCAAACACCAGGCTTTTGCCTTGCATGCCTTTTTGCCAAAGCGGACAGGCTTTTCCACCATGAAATAAGTCAACGCCGCCAAAATGAAAGAAACGATAACCAATTCCACCCGTACAAGACGCGTAGAAGCATCCAGCGTCCCGTTATGAAAAATATAGGCGTAAGAAATGAGCGGCCAGTGCCACAGGTACAAAGGGTAGGAAATCAGCCCTATGCCCACGGACAGCTTGTTGGAAAACAACCATTTATTGATAAACGTATTCTGCCCCGCCGCGATGAGCAACAAGGTGCCGGCTACGGGGTAGGTGGCTTTACTGCCCGGCCAGCCCGCGCTCTCAGAAAAATGCACGCAAGAATAAACGAGTAACGCCAGGCCAGCCAGAGACGCGATTTCCCGCGCGGGCATCGCGCTTTTCTGAGGAAGCTCGCCGAGGTAAACAAGACGGACGGCAAAACGCAACAGAAAGTTTACCACGTCAGACACATACTTGCAGACATTCCAGAGTGGATGGCCAAAAAGCTGACGCCAGTAAACCGGATTTTCTCGCAAAACAGCCTGTAAGGCTGCCCCGGCAAAGAGTTCCCATGCTCTGGCCAGAGGCGAATAAAAATCTGCCACTTTATCTATATACCGTATATGAAGATTGTAGGAATATGAAAGAAAGCCCAAGGCAAGAATGACCGCAGCAAAGCGCAGCTTTTTTTTGTAACAACCCCAGAGCAGCAGAGGCAATATTATATAAAACTGCTCCTCTATGCCCAGACTCCAGAGGTGCAGCAGAATTTTTGTTTTTGAAGAAGTATCCCAGTAGCCGGATTCAGTCCAAAGTATGAAGTTGGAACTAAAAGTCGCCCCACCAAAAACGTGCTTGCCCAATGCCATGTATTCATCAGATAATAATGCGAACCAGCCGAAGGCCAGGACGGACGCCATAACTGCCAGCAAAGCCGGGAAAATGCGGCGGACGCGGCGGATATAAAAGTCTGAAAAAGAAAAACGCCCGTCGCACAGAGCGTTCATAATAATACCGCTGATCAGATATCCAGAGATGACAAAGAAAACATCCACCCCGACAAAACCGCCCTTGAAATGTCCGGGGAAGGCGTGGAACAGCACAACCGCCAAAACCGCAAAGGCCCGCAACCCGTCTATGTCCGGACGGTAGCCGGGACGGGACGAGGCCAGACAGGACTGGAACCGGCTAACCACGCCGCGCTCCACCCACAGCCGAGGAAAGCCCTGTAATGCTAACTAGTTGCCCAGAGAGAGAGAGAGAGAGAGAGAGAGAGAGAGAGAGAGGCCGGGCGCGAGCTTCCGCGCAACGCGGATATCAATGACTCTGCTTGCTGTCTCTACCTGTCCCATGCGAACTCCCGATGTCAGGAAGCATATGCCCGGCAGCCCCGGTGTCGAAACGATATAAGCTGTCTATACAGCATCCACTGGGATGCTGCCCGCGCACATCCTGCTTCTTGCATCTTAGCGGCGGCTGGCGGCTCAGGCCGCCAGCCGCCCATTTTCACCGTGAAGGCGCTATAGCATTCTTGATTGAAAATGTAAATTTTCAAGCGGAAAAAGCCTGGTTTTTCCGCTCATTGGGCGCTGTTGCCCGCTTGCGCGAACAGAGCAATTTGCCTGATTTCACCAGATAAAGGCTCTAAAAGGCTTTCCGCCCGAACACGCTGTCCAGCATGGAGGGATCATTCTTGCGCGCGGCGGCCGCCGGATCCACCCAGGCCAGCACCACCCGGCCCATATCCCAGGCCAAAGAACGCGCGATGAGCCCCGAAGGATCCGCCGGGTTGCGCTCCTTGATGGAAAAGAGATAAAAATCATGCACCTGGCGCGCTTCCATCAGGCCGCCCTGGGCCAGGGACCAGAGCAGGACGCCGGTCTTCACGTCATAGACTTCCAGAGACAGGGAGAGGGAACTTTCGCCGCCGGATCCGCCATCCATATAGTGATTGATATAGCCGCCCACCAGCAGCTCGGCCCCGCGCTGCCGGGCCAGGGCCAGAGAGCGGGCGCGCTCAAAGGGGCCGGCCGCGGGCGCGTATTCCAGGGCTTCAAAGGCATTGAGCGAAAGCCAGACCTGCCAGACCTGGCGCGAGAGCAGGTCACTGAAGGTCACGGCATTGCGGATCTGCTGTACGGCGCGCAGGGGCACAAAGAGCGCGCGCGGGCGATGATCCAGCCTGCCGCGCGGAGACACATAGACGGCGGGAGGCTGGCGGCGCACGAAATTGTCGATCCGGATCTGAATGGGCGTGCTGAAATCCCCTGCCAGCGATATGGAGGAACGGCTGTCATCCGGGCTGGTGGCGCAACCGCCGGCAAGCGCCAAAAACGGGATAAGAAACAGGGCCTGAAACAGGCCCGGCAGCAAAACGCGGCTCCGCAGGGGCAAGGGCTTCATTGCGGTTTCTCCGAGGCTAGGCCCGCCTTCTGCAGGGAAGCGAGCAGTTTTTCCCGCGCGTCACGCAGGTTGTCCCGCAGGGCAAGGCGTCTGTCGGCCGGCAGGCGGCAGAAATCCGCGGTACGGGTCATCTCAGCAAGACGCGCCATGGCCTGCGCCAGTTCCGTCAGATGACGCGCCTCCAGCCCGGCCAGGGGCACGCTTCTGCCGGCAAGCTCCGCCAGATGGCCCAGTTCTTCGGCCTGGGAGCGGATGCCCTCAGGCCGGATCGCCGCGCCATATTTCCGACGTTTGCGAAATTCATGCCAAAAAAGAAACAGTTGACGCCAGAACCGGGCCATACCGCAGCCTCAGGATTGCACCGCGGCAAACAATTGCAGCAGCATGGGCGCCGTCACCAGGCAGACCGGCACAAAGCCCATCAGGGTTTGCGGCCAGTTCAGGCGCAGCGCCGCGCGGCAGCCCACCGCCATGCAGGCCAGCCCCCAGATCATGCCCGCCAGGGAACCCAGCCCCGGAATGACGCAGAGCAAGGCCGGGGCCGAACTGTAGGCCATAATCTGGAACACCAGGGGAAAGCTGGTCTGGTTCGGCGCCACAAGGCGGTAGGCCAGGTGGATCAGAGCGCTGAAAACATACAGTTGCAGAACCAGAAAAGCCGTGCGCCGCAGCAGGGCCATAGCCAGATTGGTCTGGGGAGCCAGCAGGATCAGCGCCTTTTCCAGTTGCGGATCTGTGGCCATGCTGGGTGCCATGACGGCCAGGAACATGCTGCCCCAGAAGCGTTCCACCACGGTCTGAAGCACACAGATAATGAGATAGAAACCCAGGGCCCGCAGTGGTGGGGCCTCCGCGTTGAGTGCGCCGAAAAAGCGCGGCGCGGCGAACATGACCCGCATGACCGTCTGATAAAAGGCGGCCAGCCAGCCGTCGTGTCCGGGAGCCGCGTCCCAGGGATTGATCTCAATGGAGCGCTCCCCGTCCTGCTGCTCCTCCGGTTCCATACGGGCGGCTTCACGGGCATAAGCCCGGCTGGCCGTCTGGCGCATGCTCTCTTCTTCCGGTTCCGGCTGGCCGGACGCGCCCCCTGCTCCCCGCGCGCCGCCGTTTTCCGCGGCGGCATCGGTTCCGGACGCCGCAGGTTCCGGGCTGCGGCCCGGTACAATGGCGCCGGGCGGCAGGGGGTCGTCCTGTCCGGGCGCAGAGGCACGCGCCGTCGGCGCGTCAGGGGTTTCCAGCACCCCGGCCTCGGCCGAAAAGCGGAAACGACAGGCGCATCTGGGGCAGGTGGCGATGACCGCGCGGGCGGGCAGGCGGTCGGCGGGCAGCTCTCGGCTGAAGCCGCACCGCGGGCAGGTAATATTCACTATGGGCTCCTCTCGCGGCGGCCGTGCTGAAGCCGGTCCGGCGCATCTCATACAGGCCCCGGTCGCATACGGCGACCGAAACTCCCTTTCTTTATTAGCCGCTGGCAAGTCCGCTGGCAAGTCCGCCCCTGACCATCTTGACAGATGCGGCGGGGGCAAATACAGTAAACGTCACTCAAGGGGAGTAACTAGGTTCCTGGAAACCTGGGCGATATCAACAGCATGATCTTTATTGGTCTGGTATCGCCGTCGGCCATGCCGATCAGTGAGACCTTGGCAGCGATGCCGAGGTCTTTTTTTGTTTCAGGATCGCCTTTGCCGTTGCGGCACCGCGCCGCGTATCTTTTGCCCAAGGAGACGCCATGTCACTCCGCGCTCTGCGCCCCTATCTTCTGGCAGTTCTGCTCACTGTGCCGGGCCTGGCCCTGCGTTTCGCGCACCCGGACATTTCGCCCATCTGGATAGCCCTGCTTTCAGGCCTGGCCATTCTGGGGGCCTCCTTCCTGCTGACCTGGGCCTGCGAGGTGGCCCAGATGGACATTCCCCAGGCCGTGGCCGTGGCCGTGGTGGCCTTCATCGCGGTGCTGCCGGAATACGCCGTGGACATGTACTTTACCTGGATGGCGGGCCAGCACCCGGAAAGCGCCTATTCCCACTACGCCATAGCCAATATGACCGGAGCCAACCGACTGCTCATCGGCGTGGGCTGGTCGGCCATCGTGCTGATCTTCGCCGGGCGCTACCATGCGTCAGTGGCCCTGCATGACGACAAACGCACGGATGTGCTCTTTCTGGGCATGGCCACCCTCTACGCCCTGCTGATCCCGCTCAAGGGATCGCTGACCTGGCTGGACGGCCTGGTCTTTCTGAGCATCTACGCCTGGTACATCTGGATCATCGCCCGCCGCCCCTGTGAAGAGGAAGAACCCGAAGGCCCGGCCGCCGTGCTGGCGCTCCTGTCCAGAAAAGCGCGGCTGCGCGCCGTGATGGGCATATTCATTTTCGCGGCCCTGGTGATCCTCTGCAATGCCGAGCCTTTCAGCGAAAGTCTGGTGGCCAGCGGCAAGCTGCTGGGCGTCAACGAGTTTCTGCTGGTGCAATGGCTCGCGCCCATCGCCTCGGAAGCCCCGGAATTCATCGTTGCCATGATGTTCGCCTTCCGGGGCAACGCCGGTCTGGCCCTGGGCAGCCTGCTCTCTTCCAAGCTCAATCAATGGACCCTGCTGGTGGGCATGATCCCCGGCGTATACGCGGTTTCCTCCGGCGGATTTTCCCCCTCCATAAATCTTGACAGCCACCAGTTTCAGGAAATATTACTGACCGCCGGACAATCGCTCTTCGCGGTGGCCCTGCTGCTGGATCTGCGTCTGCGTGTGCGCGAGGCGTTCTGGCTTCTGCTGCTCTTTACGGCGCAACTGCTTTCGCCCCTGTATGACGCGCAACTGGAGGCCATGCTGGGCCTGCCCCATGATCCGTTGCGCCTGCATCACTTTTACGCCCTGGTCTATCTGGCCCTGGCCGCGGTGCTGATGCTCAAAAACTGGCGCAGGGTTCGGCAGTTGCTCATGGGCTTCAGGGTCTAGCGCGGATTGACTTTGAGAACCGATATCCGCAAAGTTGCAATGACCCGTTCCCAAACGCCAGAACAATGTCAAGAGGATACATCATGTCTTGCGTTTTTATCAATATGGCGCGCATCCCGCTGCCGCTGGCGGGCTGCCTGCTGGCCGCGCTGCTGACCTGCGTCTGGCTCCCGGCGGTTCCATCCATATGCGCGGCGGCCGAAGAAACGCCAGAAACGCCTTCTCCGGTGGATTCCGCCACGCAGGAGGAGGAAAACAGCGCGCCTGAACAAACCGTGTACCCCGGCGTGGTCAATGAGCGCATCCAGCGCGGCGGCGACGGCAAGCCGGCAATCAGCCTCTACTATCCGGTTCTGAATCAGGCCGTGGTGGATGCGGACATTCGCCGCTGGGCCACGGACGTGGCCGATGCCTACGAGGAGGAAGCGGGCAGGGCCGGCGACGGCCCGGACGGGGAAAAGCCAGCCAGCTACGGCATGTGGGATCTCACCGGCCTGTTTGAACTTTCGCGCCCGTGCGAGAGCGTGGTCAGCGTGACCTTTAATGTCTACAGCTATACCGGCGGCGCCCACGGCAATCTGAATATAACCTGTCTGAATTACGACCTGCGCACAGGCCGCCGCCTGAGCCTGGCGGACATGTTCAAGGATCCGGAAAAGGCCCTGCAACTGATGTCCGCATGGTCTCTGAAAGAGCTTGTCCTTGCTCTGGGAGAAGATGCCCAGGATGACATGCTGCGGGACGGCGTGGCCCCTGACCTGAACAACTTCAGCAATCTGACCCTGACGCCTCAGGGGCTGCGCATCGAATTCCAGCCCTACCAGGTCGCGCCCTGGTCCGCCGGGCCGCAGCGTGTGGACATGCCTCTGTCGGAACTGGCCGCCGCCGGTCCCGAAGCGCTGATCTGGCCGCATGCCCCGGTTTCCACTCCCCCAGCTTCCAACCAATGAAATGCGTGACCCGGCCGTCCGGTCGGGTCACGCCCTGTGACAAGGCCATTTTCATGCCTCGTGTATGCTGCTGCCTTCTGGCGGCTTTGCTTTTCTGGCTGCCGACGACCACGGTCTGGCCCCTGCCCGCCACTTCCCTGCCCCCGGTCGACACGCCAGCGCCCGATGACGCCAGCGGCAAAGAGGCGGCCACCGCTGAAATTTCCGGCTCACGACGGCCGGGCGTCATTGAGCATCTGCTTCAGCGGCCTCTGCCGGACACCCCGGCAAAGCACGGCGGCAAGGCCGAAATCAGCATCAATTATCCTTCAGTGGGCAATGCTGACATTGACGCGGATATCCGCCAATGGGTCACGGGCATCGCCGACGCCTTTGAGGCACACCTGGACATCAGCGTGTCCGACCTGTCCGCCCCTGGGGGCGGCCACACGAACCCTGCCTTCCAATTGCTGGGATCCTACAGCCTGACCAGGCCGTCCGACGCGGCGGTAAGCATCACCTTTGAAATCTGGAACTACACCGGCGGCGCGGGCAATCTGGACATCATGACGCTCAATTACAGCCTGATCACAGGCCAGCGGCTCGGCCTGGTGGACCTGTTTGAAGCGCCGGAAACCGCCCTCAACCTGATGTCCGCCTGGTCCCGTCAGGAGCTGGCGCGCCGTTTCGGCGGCCGCCTGACCCAGATGCTCAAGGATGGCGCAGCCCCCCTGGTGGAGAATTTTTCCAGCCTGACCCTCACGCCTGAAGGCATCCGCATCAACTTTCAGCCCTATCAGGTCGCTCCCGCAGCCGCCGGAGCGCAAAAGGTGGACATGCCCCTGGAAGAACTGCTCCAGGCCCGTCCGCTGCTGACCCTCTGGAATCGCCAGGAAAATGAGGAGCGCCGCTTTTGAAAAGGATGGCGCAGCCCCCCTGGTGGAGAACTTTTCCAGCCTGACCCTCACGCCTGAAGGCATCCGCATCAACTTTCAGCCCTATCAGGTCGCTCCCGCAGCCGTCGGAGCGCAAAAGGTGGACATGCCCCTGGAAGAACTGCTCCAGGCCCGTCCGCTGCTGACCCTCTGGAATCGCCAGGAAAATTAACAGCGCCGCTTTTGAAATGGGAAATTTCAAAAGCAAAATGCTCTACAGAGTGAGCGGGCATACATTTTTGCGTATGCCCGCCGAGGCTGCTGACCTTTGTCAGCAGCCTCGGAAATCAGAAGCAGTTCGCGGCTTCGCCGCGCCGCAAGCGACTGGGTTGCGTGCCTTTCAAGCCGCGCAAAGCGGGCTTTGCCTCACTCTGGCTGTTGACGCTTAGCCCTTCTTCATATTGTCGATCAGGCCGGTCAGGGCCCGCGCCTGCTCCGCCAGTTCCGCCACCGCGCCGGCGGCTTCGCGCATGGCCTGCGAGGTGTCCCCGGCAATGGCGTTGACCTGGATAATGGAATTGTTGACTTCCTCGCTGGAGGCGGACTGCTGCTCTGAAGCTGTGGCGATGGCCCGCACCTGATCGGCTGTGGAATCGGCCATGGCAACGATCTGTTGCAGGGCCTCGCCGGATTTGCCGGCGAATTCCGTGGCCTCGCCGATAATCCGCACAGCCTCCTCAACCTGCTCCGCACTCTGGCCGGCGCTCTGCTGGATGGCCAGAATGGCATTGCCCACATCATGGGTGGAGGCCATGGTTTTTTCGGCCAGCTTGCGCACCTCGTCGGCCACCACGGCGAAGCCGCGTCCGGCTTCGCCGGCGCGGGCCGCTTCAATGGCCGCATTGAGGGCCAGCAGGTTGGTCTGGTCCGCGATGTCTGAAATCACGCCCATGATCCGGTCAATGGCCTGGGCCTGCTCCGCCAGCGTCTGCATGTCTTCCTTGAGCTTCAGGGATTGTTTTTCCACCCGGCGGATGCTGTCCACGGCGTGGGAAACCACCCGCGCTCCGTCCTCGGCCTTCTGCCGCGTGGCTGCGGACATCTCCGAAGCGGCCCCCGCATTTCGGGCCACTTCGGCCACGGTGGAATTCATTTCCTCCATGGCTGTGGCGGTTTCCTTCATCCGGGAGGCCTGTTCCGCCGCGCCGCGTTCGGATTTTTCAATCTGGACGGAGAGTCCGGCGGCCACGGCGCTGACCACGCCCGCCACGCCTTCCAACTGCCCGGCGGCGGCCAGCATGCCTTCGCGCCGGGCGCTTTCGGCCTTGTGGCGGGCCTCTTCTGCCATGCTCATGGCTTCCTGAGCCTTGGCGGTTTCCTGTCGGGCCAGAGCCGACTGCTCCCCGGCCTCGGCGATGCGGGTTTTGAGTGTTTTCACCATGGTGTGCAGGGCCCCGGCCAGTCTGCCGGTTTCATCCTGCGCCCGCACAGAAAGCGACGCGTCCAGATCCCCGCCGGCCACGGCCTCGGCATAGGCGGTGATGCGCTTGACGGGGGAGGCCAGCAACCTGCCCATGACAAAGGCAACCAGCGCCAGCGCCAGGGTAATGCCCGCGGCGGCCAGCAAAGCATTGCGCAAGGCCTCCTGCCGCACCTGAATCACATGATCCAGCGGCTGGCCGGTAAACCACATGCCCACGGGCTTGCCCGCCATGTTCAGGATAGGCCAGTAGACCACGCTGAAGGGCTTGCCCAGAAGTTGCAGACGGCCGGAAACGGTTTCGCCGCGTTGCAGCACGGCCTCGGACACGGCGGCATTTTGCAGCCGTGTGCCGATCAGGCGCTTGCCGTCCTGCATCAGGGTGGTCATGGCGCGCACATCGCCCCTGAAAATGGTGGATTCCAGCCCGGTATCCTGCTTCAGCTTGTCCACATAGGCTTCGCTGATCAGGGAAATGCCGATGCCCACGGTGCCCGCCACCTTGCCGTCACGCATCAGGGGCGCCCCGGCGCGCAGGGAAACCGGCACCACAGTGCCGGCCACGATGCCCGCTACGGATTTTCCCTGACGGCCCGCGCTCACGGTTTCCTGATTGTTGACGTCGTCGCCGTATTTCGCAGAATGGCCCCGGGCCACCACCATGCCCTTCTCATCGGTGATGGTGATGAACTCCGCTCCCGCCAGTTCCATCAATGCCTTGCCTATGGCGGCGGCAGCGGCGTGATCGCGCCGAGCCACAGCCTCAATCAGATCTGGATTTTCGGCTATCAGCCTGGCTTCTTTCAGAAATTTTTCAGTGTTGGCATTGTAGGCGGCGTCCGTGGCCGCCTTGGCCAGTTGCGTCGTGCCTTCTATGCTGGCGTCCAGGGGAGGTTCCAGAAGGCGCATGGTTGTCAGAAGGACTGCCGTGCAGGACAGGGCCACGGCCACGACCACAAATGTGATGATCTTTCCCGCGATTGATAAGCGCATACCTTTCCTCGCTGCCGGGGCGAACAGCCCCCGACGCGCAAAGCATCCGCCAGGCCGATCTGCCGCACTCCCCAAACATTTTTTGGGACTGTACACCCAACCATTATCAGACAATCTCATCTGTATATCGGCAACTATGACGATTGCCTTAGAGCATTTGTCTTCGGAGCGCCGGCAAAAGGCGCTGCCCATTCCGCCCCTGGCATGCCTGCCCACAGACGCTGCGGCCGCCCCAAACAAAAAGGCCCGAACCGTTCAGGGTGACCTTGCCGGGATTTGCCCTGGCGTAGTCCACCATATCGAACACAGTACGGTAGAGCAGATACAGAAAACCGATGCAGGCAAAGACGACAAGCGCCCGCCTGAGCACGCCCACAGGGGTGACGGGCATGGGCAGGGCTATGAGCGATGCCGCTGTCAGATAGATGAGCGATATACAGCACCGCGAGAGCGCACAGCGCGCCCCGTGAGGAGGTTAGCCAACCGTAAACGAAAAAGGAGGGGGAAAGACTTTTCTGACCGACTTTGGACGCCTTCGGACATGCCGGGCTGTCTTCGGACGTGTGCGGATTGCTCATCAACAGACGCACTGTCGGTGAATGTTTTGTTTTCAATATCCGTAAAGGCAGTTTTTGGCAAGCATGCCATTCGGTGTGGAATTCTTACCGTCGCTCTTATTTTGTAAATATAATATAAAATCACATAGTTATAATAATCTCCCTTAATTTTGAGCCTGAAAAAATCGACAGTGCGTCTGTCAAGGACGGGATCAGGAGCAACGGGCTGGCCCTGCCTCCGAAAACAAACTCCGTCGTCTTTCTTTGTATATTTACAAGAAAGAGCAACATGCATGTGAGGCTCATTATGGCTTGCAATGGACTTCCTTTGCAAATTGAAATTCAAAAATTTGAATCATCCATTATTATCCCTGTATTTAATCAATGGGAACTGACTCGTGCCTGTCTCAAGGCATTGGCATCCACGATAAAGGACAAATCTGTAGAAGTCATTGTTGTTGATAATGCTTCCACAGATGTTACTCAAGAAGCCTGTCCATTTCTCGGCAAGCAGCTTTTTGGCAATACTTTTCGTTATTTTCGCTGTACAAACAATATGAATTTTGGTCCCGCTTCCAATATTGGCGCGGCAATGGCTGTGGGCGAGTATCTCATTTTCCTTAATAACGATACTGTCCCTTTGCCTGGATGGTATCAGCCGCTTATTGATGATTTTTCCAGATTCCCCAAGCTTGCCGCTACCGGTCCCTTATTGTTGTATCCCAAAAGCGAACCTTTCGGCCATACGGTTCAGCATCTGGGTGTTTTTGTTTCACCGTTTCTCAAAGTCGGGCATCTTTATGAAGGCATTCCGGCGGATTCTCCCTTGGCGCGGAAACGTCGCTTTTTTCAAATTATCACAGGCGCTTGTATGGTAATCCCCCGCAAGCTGTTCATTGCCGTGGGGTTATTTGATGAAGAATTCAGAAACGGTTTTGAGGATGTTGATCTCTGTCTGCGGCTGTGGCAGCAGGGTTATCGGATGACCGTCAATCCAGAAGCAAAGGTCATCCATCACAAAAGCCAGACTCCCGGCAGGCATCAGCACGAAGAGGCCAATTCCCGCTATCTTTTGCGGAAGTGCCGAAACATGTTCATACCGGACTGGCATGTGCATCTGAAAAACGACGGGATGTTTCTGCGGGTTGGGGCATGGCAGACTTTTCAAGCCTCTTTGCCTCCCGAGCAGTGCCGCCGTCTGGATACCATTGCCCCCATATCCTCCTATGCCGAGTTGAAAGACCTCCTTGTAAGGCATCCATTTTGGGAAAATGGCTGGCGGCGTCTCATTGACGCATGCCCCACGGAAGCCGAACGAACGACCTTGCAAATCACCATGTACCGGCTTTACCCCGGCGCTGACAAAGCGCTGGAGTTCCATGCCCCGGCTGCGGCGCGGAAGGACAAAAAACATGCGTCCATCTGGCTCAACAGCTCTATCACCTTTTGCAAATCACTTGAAGAATATGTGACTTCCGCGCGGAATTCCCTGAACTGGTGCAAAGATATCGGCCTGACCGACATGGCTGCACAGTATGCCGAATGGCTTGCCCATGCGGAAGATTTCAATATTGAGCAGTTACAGCCTTTTCTCACGAAGTTATGGCAAGCGCTTGTGGCAAACCGGGTCGCGTTGCCTCCCCATGCCGAATGGGCCTATACGGCATGGCGATATAATGTGGACATGCCCCGGCGCGAAATCAAAGCCGTGGAGCCCGCTCAGAGTGATGGCAACGGCATTGCCTTCTCCATTCTCATGCCCGTGTATAATCCCAAAGCCGAACATCTCATGGCGGCGCTGGATTCCATTCTCGCTCAAGACTATCCGCACTGGGAACTGTGCATCGCGGATGATGCGTCCACTGACGCGGCTGTAACGACCATCCTGATGCGCTATGCGAAGGAGGATGGCAGGATACGTGTCGTCCGGCGAAAGGAAAACGGCCATATCGCCGCCGCCACCAATACGGCGCTGGAAATGGCCTGTAATCCCTGGGCCGTGCTGATGGATCAGGATGACGTACTGACCCCGGATGCCCTGCGTCTTGTGGCGGCAAGCATAGCAAAACATCCTGAGGGGCTGCTGTTCTATTCTGACGAAGACAAAATTGATGACAGCGGACGTATCTTTTTTCCCCATTTCAAGAACGGCAAATGGGATTGGGAGTTGCTGCTGTGCCAAAATTTTGTTTCTCATCTTGGCGTGTACCGCACAGACAGGATGCGGGCGATAGGAGGCTTCAGGGAAGGCTTTCGCGGCTCGCAGGACCATGACCTGGTGCTGCGCTATACCGCCGGGGCTGAGAGCGCGGCACTGATTCATATTCCGTATGTCCTGTATCACTGGCGTGCCCATGTCGCCAGTACCGCAATGCATGTCAACGCCAAGAGCGAAGCCACAGGCAGTGCGCGCCGGGCGGCTCAGGATATTCTTGAGACCGTATCCCCGGGAGCGCTGGCTTGTGCATTGCCCGGCTCCCAGTGGGGGAGGGTCAGGTATCCTCTGCCGGACAAGCTCCCTCTGGTCAGTCTGATATGTGATATGGGCGATGCCCTGTCCCTGCTCAAGGCTCAGCTTGCGGCCCTGCATGCCAAGACCGACTACAGCAAATGCGAAATTCTTGTGATGTACAGCAAGGCCTGCTCTTCGGCAGATGTTGAGAGTGCCCGGCGTATAACCAGCGCCTGTCGCCATGTTCATCTTCTGGCCCTGCCTGCGGAGCATTCACAGGCCCAGCGGCTGGAAACAGCGCGAAAGCACGCACAAGGGCAGGTTGTAGGATTTCTTACTGCCGGACTTACACCGCTTTCGGAAGGATGGCTTGAGGAACTGGTGTCCTGCCTCTGTCGCGACACCATAGCGGCCTGCGGCGGCAAGGTGGCCTTGCAGAACGGTACTATGGCGCATGGAGGATATCTGGCTGATGCCGGTGGACAACTGAAGGAAATTTTCAGGGGAGCGCCGGTCCAGCAAACTATGTGGTTCGACTGGAACAGGCTGGCCAGAACCGTGGATGCTCTGGATGGCCTGTGCTTCTTCACCCGCCGGGAAACGCTGGAGCAGGCGGGGGGCTTTGACACCTCTTTGCCCGAATCCTCCATACAGGACTACTGCCTGCGCCTTGGCAAAACTGGTTTGCACACCGTGTGGTGGCCTTACGCGGAGTTCATGTTGCCGGGTGAAAAAACGGCGTGTGCCGCAAATAAATTCAGGCGTGATCGAGCGTTTCAGGAGCGGAGGGATCATTGCCTCACGCCATGTAACGGAAACTTGGTGATGACGGAAGGCGGGTGGACGTTATGTATAAACTGTTAAATTTTGCGGTTCATGGCGACCATTCAGGGAATCTGGTGGCTCTGGAAAAAGGCGTTGACTATGTATTTGATGTTTTAAGAATATACTACATCTGGGGAACTGAAAAAAATGCCATTCGTGGCAAACATGCTCATAACAAACTTAAACAACTTATTGTATGTCTGTCAGGAAGTTGCGATTTTACTTTGGACAATGGCAGTGACAGACAGGTATTTCACCTGGAATCACCAACACAGGGATTATACGTAGAAGATTTTGTTTGGAGAGAATTCACAAATTTTTCAGGAGATTGTATAGTTATGGTTCTTGCCAGTGAACATTATGATGAAACTGATTATATTAGAAATTATGATAAATTTTTGGAACTAATAAAATGATTCATAAATTTTCAGATGTTCAAAGTACAAATATAGGCAAGAACACGTTTATCTGGCAATACTGTGTCGTACTCCCCAATGCAATCATAGGAAATAATTGTAATATATGTTCACATTGTTTTATAGAAAATGATGTTATCATAGGAAATAATGTAACTATCAAATGTGGGGTGCAAATTTGGGACGGAATGCGCTTGTATGACAATGTTTTTATTGGCCCTAATGTTACTTTTTGTAATGACAGATATCCGCAATCCGGCAATAAAAGCTGGAAATGTGAACCAATCATTATCAGGAAAGGTGCTGTCATCGGAGCAAATGCCACGATTCTTCCGGGAGTGGTCATTGGAGAAAGTGCCATGATTGGCGCAGGCAGTCTCGTCACCAAAAGCGTATCTGCTTATGGGTTGGTGAAAAGCAGGATGTGAGCAAATGATAAAATATCTCGATCTGGCACGCATCAACAGCCGCTTCAGAGCGGATATTGACCGGCGTATAGCTCAGGTGTTGAACAGCGGCCAGTATCTGCAAGGAGTGGAGAATGATAATTTTTGCCTCAATTTTGCCCGGTATTGCGGTGTAAAATATGTCCTTGGCGTTGGCAATGGTCTTGATGCGCTACGAATAATGCTCAGGGCGGCGGGGCTTGGCCCCGGAGATGAAGTGATCGTTCCGGCAAATACATTTATCGCCACGATTCTAGCGATAACTCAGTGCGGCTGCACACCGGTTCCAGTCGAGCCGAATCTGACAACTTATAATATTGACCCTGTGTATATTGAGCGTGCAATCACGGGCCGGACAAAGGCAATAATGGCCGTTCATCTTTATGGGCAGATTGCACCCATGCGGGAAATTCAGGAACTGGCCCAAAGGTATGGTCTCCTGGTTTTTGAAGATAGCGCTCAAGCTCATGGGGCAATCTATGGGGGAAAACGGGCTGGCAATCTGAGTCATGCGGGAGCGTTTTCCTTTTATCCAGGCAAGAATCTGGGAGCACTGGGGGACGGGGGCGCCATAACCACTAATGACGAGAGCCTGTACAACAGAGCACACGCTATGGCCAATTATGGCGCACTCAAAAAATATGAACACTATTTCAAGGGGTGTAATTCGCGATTGGATGAGTTGCAGGCTGCTGTATTGGATGTAAAATTGAAAACTCTTGACAGAGACAATGAGAAACGAAGACATATAGCGCATTATTATATAAATAATATAAAAAATGAATTAATCATAAATCCGCAATCGTATAATGAAGACGCGCATGTCTGGCATATTTACCCTGTCAGAGTAAAGAAACGCGCCTTATTTCAGAGTCACATGCAATCTTGTGGCATAGAGACATTAATTCATTATCCAACTCCACCACATAAACAAAATGCCTATAAAGAATGGATGCAACTTTCTTTTCCGATAACAGAAAAAATACATAATGAAGTTGTGTCACTTCCTCTGCATCAGGAATTGGAGAAATGGGAAATGGACAAAATAGTGGAGGCGGCAAATGCCTTTAACTGAAAGACCTCTATGCTCTGTTTGCTGTGTTGGATACAAGCATGCAAAGTATATTGATGACTGCATCAGATCTATCTGGAAAAACAGCTATCAGAATATAGAAATAATTGCTCTTGACGATGGTTCTGATGACGGCAGCCTTGAAAAATTAAAAAGGTTGCAAAAAATCAGTCCTTGTCCATTTGAAATTTTAGAGCAGGAGCGTACCGGAAATGTAGGTAGAAACTTTAATAGAACATTTAGCGCTTCTCATGGCGAATATATTTTATTTATGGCTATGGATGATATGCTCTTTCCTGACTCTATTGAGAGTAAAATTGATATAATGTGCACAGATAAAAATTGTGTTTTTACCGCAAATACGATGTCATTCAAAATAAACCAAAAAAGATTGTTTCAAAATTTAACCCCGCTTAATTACATCAATTCATATGACATTGATACACTTCTTGAATTAGAAAGAACTGTTTTTCATACATTTTATATTCAAAACGCAATATTTAAAAGAGATATAATCAAAAGTGTACATGCATTTAATGAGAAAATGATCGGTGATGATATAGTATTAAGAACAAAGATATTCCTTTTTTTGCAAAAACATCATGAATATAGATATCTGTTTTTACAATCACCTGGATTTATTTATAGAGAGCATAGTGGAAATGCACATAGAGACCGCTTGCGGCAGTTGAAGCTGGTATTCCAATATCATGACGTATTTTGGAACTCCCACCCACTACCACAAATAGTAAAGCAATGGGTGCTAGACGCTATCAGTAATCTTGTTTTCAGTGATGCACTCAAGATTTTTACGTTCAGTCCCAAGGCTACCACCTATCTCCTGGATATGGATATTGTGCAAGCTCTGAATGCAACAGTAGCCAAAGAAAATATGATATCAGCCCCTACCGCCAGAAGCGGAGCGTGAGAATATGCACCCTGCTCAGGATTGCAACAAACGATATCAATACGCTTTTCAGCGTATGCGTGAGAAATATACTCATGGAGAAAAAATACGGGTAGGTTTCAGCGTGATCTTTGACAGTGTATTTCCGCTACGGCACGTTTTTGAGCTGATGCTTGAGGACGAACTTTTTTCTCCTTTCCTTATCGCTATGCCGGATATATCACGTGGAAGATACCATATGCTGGAGACTTACATCCGGACATGTGCTTCTCTACAGATGCATTACCCTAATGCAAAATTGGTACGAACATATGATCCAAAACATGATTCTTTTTTTGAGGCTGTATCTGCATGCGATTTATATTGTCCAGCCAATCCGTATGACGCCATGTCCCACCCCGATATGAGGCTTGATTCCTTTTTTAATAAATATATACCAGTATTTTATACTCCTTATGGGCCAAGTGTATCAAATGCATCTCTCAAATTTATTTGCAATTCTTATCATAAATTTTGGCGGTTTTATGCACAAGCTAAAATTGAAATGGATATACTGAAATCTGATAATGTACGGTTTAGTGGATTTGCCAAGCTGGATAGAATGCCTGAGATTATAAAAAATTCAACAGGTCGCAAAAAAATTATTATTGCTCCTCATCATTCTATATTTGCAGGTCAGAATAGCATCACTTATGGACATTTTTTACAATATTCAGATTTGATATCACGGTTGCCACAAATTTTTCCATCAATTGATTTTATTTTTCGACCTCACCCTCTTTTATTATGCAATCTTAATAAATTTTGGGGAGAAGATAAAACTGTAGCGTGGCTGGCAACAATGCGCAAAAATGGTAATGTTAAAATCCAGTTTAGTGGAGATTTTTTATCAACATTTGTTGATTCAGATGCTCTTATTCATGATTGTGGTTCTTTTCTTGCTGAATATATTTTTACAAAAAAGCCATGCTTATATATGTGGGACTATGATAATGATTTGCTTGAACAATTCAGCATACTAGGAAAAAAATGTCTTGATGCTCATTATATTGCATATGAAGAATCACATATTCTTAGATTTATTAATGATGTTGTTATAAATGGACATGATGTAATGAGAGATAAAAGAATAAATCTATTTCATAGACTTGATCATAATTATCCAAATTGCTCAAAATTTATTATGGATGATATTAAAAACGAGATTTTAGATTCATATCACAATTGAGCATTGTAAAAGGTAAGCAACTAATGAAAAAAGTCCTGACTGTCGGTGTTTTTGATTATTTTCATTATGGACATTTAAGACTATTTTGCCAAATTAAAAATCATTATCCAAATAGTCACTTAATTGTTGCTGTTCAGCATGAAGATTTTATTCTTAAGTATAAACCTGAATCTGTTATTTTTTATTCTACTGAAATACGTTGTGAATTTATTCGTTCTCTACGGCAAGTCGATCAGGTAATCACCTATGAGAGTGTTGCTGATATTGTCCGTAAAATCGATTTTGACGTTTTTGCTGTGGGAGAAGATCAGAATCACTCTGGATTTCAGGCGGCTATGGCCTATTGTGTAAAAAATCGAAGAGGAATTTTGCACCTTTCCCGCACCGCAAATATTAGTTCCTCCATGATAAAAGGTAATTTTGAATTCAGGAGACCGGTATGATTGACTATGACAATATTAAAACTTTTTGGGAATCTAGGAGCAGATGTTCGACGAAACATCCAGAGAGCATGGTAAACTTTGAAGATGATACGGTGCTATTACGCGAAAAAATCAAGGGGGAAACCGACGCGATTATGCCGCTTTTTATGTTTGCGCCACATATGGATGTGCTGGATATGGGGGCAGGTTGGGGGCAGTGGGCATTGCGCTTTGCCCCGCTTGTATCGAGTGTGACGGCGGTGGACTATCAGCAAAACTTTTTGGACCAAGGTCGCAAGGCGGCGCAAGAGTCGGGTTTGAATAATATCGAATTCTGCTGCTGTCCAGTAGAGGAATATAAGCCCAGCAAGAAATTCCATCGTATTTTCTTTTCCGGTATATTTGTACATCTCTCGGATGAGCATATAAAGAGAACCCTTGGCAATGTATTACCTTTTCTCTTTCCCAAGGGACTTGTAATTTTACGCGAACCAACAAGTATATTAAACGAGAATTATCAGCTTGATCATATATATTCCGAGGCTCTACGCTGTAATTATTCCGCACTCTACAGAACAGCAGATGAATTGAAAAGACTGTGGTCTCAGTTTGGATTTTTTTGCTGCAAGGAAGGTCAGATTTTTCCAGAAGGGAGTATGCAAAATAAATTTTCTGAAACAAGACTATGTTATTATGTGTTTAGCAAAAAAGCAAATGATAAATACATTATCAACAATGTATAATATTAAATTATCTATAGTTATTCCGTGCTATAACGTTGAAAAAACAATACAGCGTGCTCTTGATTCGATTCTTATGCAACAAGCTAGTTTCGAATGGGAGTGTATTGCTGTGAACGACGCATCCACAGATGCGACCGGCGAGATTTTGCGGGAGTATGTAAAGACTGATAGTCGGATACGGCTGTTAGAAAACGAAGACAATCAGGGAAATGCGAAGACATTTAAGAAAGGAGTGGAAACTTCCAGAGGAAACTATCTCTGCGTCCTTGATGGGGATGACTTTTATACTGTACGCGATAAGCTCCAACGGCAGGTCGATTTTCTTGATGGAGACAGAGAAAGCAAGTACGCGGCGGTTGCTCACAAATATCTGACGCTTTACCCCAACGGAACAATCAAGAAAGATTGGCGGTTATTTAGCCCCGCATCAGAACACTCCTATCTTGAGTTCATTACCAGGCACTTCTACTGTCATACATCGACAATGATGTACCGCAACGTATTCAGAGGCATGAAAATCCCTATTTTGATGACACAACGCGGCGACACCATTAGGACGCTTATTGCCATGAACGCGTCCTACGGCAAAATCAAAATTTTGAATTTTATCGGATCCGTGTATGTGGTCAATCCCAACGGCATATGGTCCGCGCTTGATCAGGAGGGTAAGAAAGCCGTTGATATAGAGACATGGAAATCATGCGCAAGACATGTCGAAAGTGATCATGAGAAGAGGATCATTAGAAGTGTGGTCAAGCGGATCGGGCAACAGACCCAGCAGGAGGAAAGGAACTCGTGGTTCAGTGATTCTCTCCTTTCATATTTGAGTTCCAACATAGCAGGATACATAGCCTTCAAAGAAAAGGATTTTATCTTCCGCAAACTCTACAAGTCAGACTTCATCGACAGCTTTTGCGAATCACTTGGCCGCATCAGAAAGGATTTCCTTGGAATCGTACCTAGCGCGAAGCCCGATCAGAAAAATGTTGCTATCGTCATCTCGGCCCTGACTAAGACAGGGGGGGGAGTGTACCAGGAAATCCTCGAACTCGTGATCATGCTCCAGTCAAAGCATGTTTCTATCATGCTTACAGACATGGAGGCCTCGGAATTCACCGAAGACATGAAGGCGGACTTCGCGCGGTTCAAAAAACTTTCGTTTGTATTTCTAAAGGGCATGCCGGACAGACTGACCGTGCTTATGGAAAAACTCTCCCAGCTCAACGCTGGAAAAATCTATTGGTACTGCGGTCATAATAACACATGGGCCAATGCGGCTATTCAGGATTATGGGGGAAAAAATATTGTTCCCTTCTCATTCGATCATGGGCTTTCGCTCGGGCTTTCCAATACGAACATTGACCTTTTCATCACCAAGACGCCAAAGGATTATAAGTTGCTTTCCGGCAAGTTTGGCAACAGAACCATCTATGTACCCTGCTGGAGTATCCCTGCAAATACCGAAAGAAAATACGAACCACTTGCAGCACGAGAGAGGTTGAACACTGCGACCGCCGCCGCTCGCTTCTATAAGTATCAGGGAGATATTCTGTGTTCATTCCAATATTTCATAGTTAATCTGATCAAAGCTACATGCGGCAAGCATGTCCATTACGGTCCACTACCGGACGAGGTTAAGGACGGCATCGTAAAGGCATTGGAGCGGCAAAGGATCAGCCCTGAGAGCTTCATCCATATTGAATGGGCGAATAACCTGCCGGATTCGATGTTGACAAATGGGGTGGACCTTTTCATCTCACCTTTCCCCATCAGTAGCATAAAGCTGAACCTTCAATGTCTTTCGGCTGGCATTCCGGTCATGGTTTATGCTGGTGGCCTTACACGAATAGAACAAAACGACTTCCTGAATCAGGATGTCCTGAAGTGGAGGGATAGGGAGGAATTTTTCGGAATCGTCACTGCGCTCACCAGAAAGAGATTAGTTGAACTTTCAGCATCTGGGCTGGAGTACTTCAGGACGCACAATGACCTTTCCGTAGCCATGCCTCATATCCTTTTCGACAAATGTTTTTCTCCTGTGCCGATTCCGCCGCCCTTCATAGATGCAAAGATTATTGACGCGGAAGAAATACTGGATCTGATAGCCTTCGCCTACGAGAACTGAGCCATACTTTGCTGCTCTCGGAGATTCACGGATGGCCGACGAGTCTAAACAAAGGCATTCACCCGCTTTGCGGTTGATGTTCTCTTATAATTATCAAAAAACACAAGACCGGACTTCTCAGAAGCTGTTTTCACATAGTTTTCGATAATCTTTTGAGTAAAGCATGAATATGAGAAATCTGAATATATGCTACTTCAGATTCAAATGTGCCACGGTAGCCAGCAGCGGCGCAAATCCCCGTAAGAAAAGGGAATTTTCATATGCGCCCCTCAACGCCAGTATTCCGCTTCTGACATCATGAATAGTGGCCGCATGGACTTCCGCGTGAAGAATATTCCCTTTCTTAAAGATAGGAGTCCTCTTTTTCCAGATAATTGCGCACATAGTCCGCCACGCCCTCCTCCAGCGAGGTGAAGCCCAGAGGGCAGTCCACGCGGGCCAGCCAGTCCATGTCGGCGCGGGTGTAGTTCTGGTATTTGCCGTGCAGCTTTTCAGGCATGGCCACATAATCAATGCGGCACTCCCGCCCCAGGGCGGAAAACACGGCCCGGCCCAGTTCGTTGAAAGTGCGGGCCGCGCCCGTGCCCACATTGTGGATGCCGTTGACGTCCCCGCGTTCCAGCAGCCAGGCCATCAGGGCCGTGCAGTCCTTGACGTAGACAAAGTCGCGCTTCTGTTCGCCGTCGGCCAGGCCCGGCACATGGGACTTGAAGAGCGCCAGCCGACCGCCTTCGCGAATCTGGCGGTGCGCCTTGACAACCACACTCTGCATGGAACCCTTGTGGTATTCGTTGGGACCGTAAACATTGAAGAATTTCAGGCTGACCACATCGCCGCACAGCTTTTCGCGCAACAGCCAGAGGTCAAAGAGCTGCTTGGAATAGCCGTACATGTTCAATGGCGTCAGCCGAGGTATCAGGGCCGGATCATCGCTGAAGCCCAGAGAGCCGTCGCCGTAGGTGGCCGCCGAACTGGCGTTGACGAAGCGCGCGCCCTTGTCCAGGGCGTAGCGGCAGAGATCGCGGCTGTAATGGAAATTGTTTTCCATCAGAAAATCCGCGTCGCGCTCGGTGGTGGAAGAGCAGGCCCCCAGATGAACCACAGCCGAAACCTTCCAGGGCAACGCGTCGCGCCGCAACATGTCGTAAAAACGATCACGGTGCAGATAATCCACATAGCGGCGTTTGACCAGATTGCGCCATTTCTCGCTGCTGGCCAGATTGTCCACCACCACGATTTCATCCATATCCATACGGTTGAGCTGCCAGAGCAGGGCGCTGCCGATAAAGCCCGCGCCGCCGGTGATCACATACATAAGGCCTCCTCATGTCATGCTAGCCAAAGCCCGCGCGGCCCGCAAGCCTCAGGCCGGGGCTTTTGTCGCACCGCATGGGCGCCGCATGGCATCCGCCGGACTGGACAGTGCGGGCCAAGTTTGCCATCATCTTCAGATTGTCACTGCAAGGGGGGCCATTATGGAAGTGTGCATAGGCTATATGCACGGCAAGGCGGTCATGCTGGAGCTGCGGGATGGCGTGGTCTTTCTCGACAACGAGCCTCAGCCCGTCAAAAACGTCACTGAAGAGGAGCTCACGGCCTTCAGCGAGGCCGTCAGGGCCATTCCCTACAGCACCGACCCCGGCTACACGGCCCTGGTCAATGCCAAACGCGCGGCCTTTATCGTCAGCCTGCTGGGCCGGGCCGTGGGCGATGAATGCGTCTCGCGCCTGACTCATATTCTGGACCATGTACACTACGATGTGCTGGAATACCTTGGAGAAAACGGGGACAACGATGCTTGAAATCCATGACCTGCACGTCTCGGTCAAGGGCACGCCGGTGCTCAAGGGCATTGACCTGAGCATCAGGGCAGGCGAAACCTTCATTCTTTTCGGCCCCAACGGCTCGGGCAAGACCACCCTGCTCATGACCCTGATGGGCGTTTCCGGCTATGAGGTCACGCGGGGGCAAATCATCTTCAAGGGCAAGGATATTACGCGCGCGCCCATGTACGAGCGGGCCCGCCTGGGCATCGGCATGTCCTTTCAGCGCCCGCCCACCATCCACGGCCTGCCCACGGGCAAACTGGTGGAGCTTTGCGGCCGGGGGCGGCAGATGGACATTGCGGGCATGGCCCGCACGGTGCATTTTGACCGCTTTCTGGATCGCGACGTCAACGCGGGCTTTTCGGGCGGAGAGATCAAGCGCTCGGAGCTCTTGCAGCTCATGGCCCAGCGGCCGGATCTGCTGCTCTTTGACGAGCCGGAATCCGGCGTGGACCTGGAAAATATGGCCCTGGTGGGCCAAACCGTGCGCCGTCTGCTGGACGGCATGCCCGACACATGCAGCGCCACCCTGCGCGAAAGGGAACGCCGGCGCTCCACCAGCGGGCTGATCATCACCCACACCGGGCACATTCTGGAGTATGTCAATGCGCACCGGGGCCAGGTCATGTACCATGGCAAGCTCTGCTGTGAAGCCCGGCCGCGCGAGATCCTTGATCACATCGCCAACCACGGCTATCAGGAATGCCTGCGCTGCCTGGCCGGGGACATGTACGGCAAAATCGCGGAGGCGCCCCTCTTATGAGCACTGTGGATCTCTCCCGCTTTTCCTTCAGCGGCGGCGAAAACGCCGCGCCCGTCGACGACCTGACCCGCCTGCCCGCCGAGGACCGTCAACGCCTGGTGCTGGCGGGCATTGACGTCCATGACCGCCAGGTGAGCGGCGCCTTCATGCAGCTCAACCACGCGGGCGTGCACTGCGAAACCCGCCGGGACGGCCTGGATCTCATGGACATCCGCGCGGCGCTCAAAAAATACGACGGCCTGCCGCAGTATTACTGGCAACTGCTCAATCCGGACAAGGACGACTTTACCCGCATGGCGCACGAACGCCTGAACGGCGGCTACTTCGTGCGGGCGCGCAGGGGCGTCAGACTGACCGAACCCGTGCAGTCCTGCATGTTCATCAAGGGGCACGGCGCGGGCCAGAGCGTTCACAATATCGTGGTGGTGGAGGAAGGCGCGGAGCTGCACATTCTGGGCGGCTGCGCCACGGCGCATGAGGCGCGCGACGCCGCCCATCTGGGCATTACCGAATACTATGTGGAAAAGGGCGGCAAGCTGACCTTCACCATGATTCACAACTGGGGCGAGACCACCACCGTGCGGCCGCGCTCGGTCGGGCGAGTGGACGCCGGGGGCGTGTTCCAGAACAATTACATCCTGCTCAAGCCAGTGGGCGACCTGCAAATGTATCCCCTCATGGAGCTGGCCGGTTCCGGCGCGGTGGCCCGCTTCAATTCGGTCATCGTGGCCCCGTCGGGGTCATATGTGGACTGCGGCAACCGCATTGAACTCAATGCCCCGGACACGCGCGGCGAAGTCATCTCGCGCGTGCTGACCACGGGCGGCACGGTGATCAACCGGGGCTACATCGGCGCGGCGGCGGCCCCGGCCAAAGGGCATCTGGAGTGCAAGGGCCTGATCATGGGCGGCGGGCGCATCCACGCCATCCCTGAGCTGAACAGCAATCAGGACGGTGTGGAGCTTTCGCACGAGGCCGCCGTGGGCAAGATCGCCCAGGAGGAAATCGAATACCTCATGGCCCGCGGTCTGGACGAGGATGAAGCGGCCTCCACCATCGTGCGGGGCTTCCTCAATGTGGAAATCATGGGCCTGCCCACGCCGTTGAAAAACGCCATGGACGAACAGATATCACTGCTGGAGACCGGCCGCGCCATGTAAGGCGCGGGCAAGGCGGTTCAGCGCTGACCATCCGGATCTGCCGGGGCCGCGCCAAGGGCCGGACGGCAAGTATCGCCTTGACCAGCGCGCCCGCTTCCGGCTATATGAATGTTCTTGGGCCTATAGCTCAGTTGGTAGAGCCTCCGGCTCATAACCGGCAGGTCCCAGGTTCAAGTCCTGGTGGGCCCACCAACACAAGTTCCGCCAAAGTCCGCCGAGATTCGCAAAACCTTGGCGGGCTTTGCTTTTATGCGTTTTTATACTCCGCACGGGTTCGCCAATGTCCGTTGACATCCGCTAATTTTGGGGGGTAACTTTTAATTGTCAAATCAACCATATGCAGACTCCGCGAAACAACTACCGACTTTCGTCGAAACCCGGCAAACCAGTGACGCTGACGGCAATTGTTCCTTTCGATACGGACTGTCCCGTTTTTTCCCTGAAGAAGATCGTTTTCGCCTATCTCCAGAGGATAAACCTTCCATTTGTCCGTACAGGAAAACCAGACTTTCCACTTTGCCAAACGTTTCATCAATCTGTGGAGAGTAGCCTAATCACACCCTCCACATTCCCGGTCGATGAGTTGGCCGGTATCACGCAACAGCCTTTCCAGATCCAAAGCTTGTCTTTTGACGTGAGAAAATGCCGCATTTGCCCTGCGGTCGGACAGACCTCCCCTTGAAGGCCGGGGCGCATCGGGGTATGCTGCGCCGCAATGATCTCAGCAAGGAAACTGCCATGCCCATGAATACCGAAGAATTGCTGCAAATCCTGGCCTGCCCGCGTTGTCTGGGCTCTCTGGAGGCTCTGACCCGCGACGGGCAAAGCGCGGGCCTTGCCTGCCGGGCCTGTCAGGTGGTCTACCCCGTGCGCGACGAAATCCCGGTTATGCTGGTGGAAGAAGCCATCCCCCGCGCTGAATGGGATAAAGGAGAGCGGTTCTGATGCGTCTGCTCATGGCCTCCGACCTGCATGGCTCGCTGGAAAGCCTGCGTTTTCTGCTGACCAGGGCGCACGCGCTACGGCCCGACCTGCTGGTGCTGCTGGGCGATCTGGTCTACCACGGCCCGCGCAACCCCCTGCCCCAAGGCTACAACACGCCCACGGTTCTTAAGGAAATGGCCGACCTCAACGCCCTGCCCTGCCCCATCACGGCAGTGCGCGGCAATTGCGACGCCGAGGTGGATCTGACCCTGCTGCCCTTTCCGGTGGCGGAAAACGCCTGGATCGACGCCGATGGCCTGCGCATTTTTGCCAGTCACGGCCACCATCTGCCCGAGCGTCCGCCCCTGCCGGGCATGCCGCAAGGCGCGGTGATCCTGCGCGGGCATACCCATGTGCCGCGCGGCGAAAGCCTGGACGGTCTGCATTTCTGGAATCCCGGTTCCCTGTCCCTGCCCAAGGGCGGTTCGCCCCGCAGTTACGGCCTGTACGAAGAAGGCGTATTCCGCGTGCTGGATATGCAAGACCGCGAAATCCTGCGCCATCAGCCGGGCGGGGCGTAAGCCCCGTGGCAGGGCCGCTCACGCCCGCACCCGTGCCGGAAGCGGACGTCCGCCCTCACCGCGCCCCGCTGTTCCGGCTTGCGCCTGGCCTGGAACTGATTCTGGCCTCGGCCTCGCCCCGACGGCGGCAATTCCTTGCGGAATGGGGCCTGCCCTTTGTCATGACCCGCCCCGCAGGCGTGGAGCCACGTCCCGAAGCCAACGAAAAACCCGAGGCCTACACCTGCCGCGCAGCGCAGGCCAAGGCCCTGGCGGTGGAACGCAGCCTCGACCCCGCCACCCGCGCCCGCGCCCTGATTCTGGCGGCGGATACGGTGGTGGCCCTGGAGGGCGACATTCTGGGCAAGCCGCGCCATACGGCGCACGCCCTGGAGATGCTGTCCCGCCTCGCGGGTCGGGGCCATGAGGTCGTCAGCGCGGTTTGCCTGCTGCCGCCTCCGGGATGGCCCGGCAAGCCCTGTGAACTGTTCAGCGACGCAAGCCGGGTGTTTTTTCACGCCTGGCCGCGTTCCGTGCTGGCGGCCTATGCCCGCACCCATGAGCCTGACGACAAGGCCGGGGCATACGCCATTCAGGGCCAGGGGGCCTTTCTGGTGGAGAGGGTGGAAGGCTCCTGGAGCACGGTGGTCGGCCTTCCGGTGACCCCTCTGACCCGGATGCTGCTGGAACGCGGCCTGATCTTCCCGGCGGACTGAATCCGCCCACTCGTTCTGACCGGCCTGAAGCCTTTCGCAAACGCTGAAAAACGCGTGTCTTCAACGCCGCGCCTCTTATTCACAACGCCTTGCGCCGCGTCCAGACGTGCCGTGCGGCCAGCAGGCCGAAGGCCGTCCCGGCCAGCACATGGGAGCTTTTACTGCCGGCGAAACCCAGCACAATGCTCAGTCCGCACACGGCCAACAGGGCGCGTGCCTCCAGTTTGCGCGGGCTCAAACCCTGGCGGCAGGCTTTGCCATGCGAAAATCCGGATACAAGGGAAAAGAGACCCGATACAGGAACGGCTGCCGAAGAGCGCGCGGGCTGGCGCAGTTCCGGCAGAGCCTTTTCAAGGGTTCCGCAAATACGCTCCAGGTCGGCGTCCGGAGCCAGAATCAGCAAAATGGAACCGGAACCGGGACGCGCCTCCAGCACTCCCTCCGCGCCGTTCAGTACAGCCAGCGCCTTGTCCAATGCGACAGTTGCGGCCAGAACCGGATGGCGCAGGCGCGCCCGGCCTTCCATTGCATGCGTAAGATATGACGGCATACTTCCCCCTGTGTGTGAAAATCGACTCCACAAATTAAAATTGAAAATGACTTTCTTTTTTCTTGACCTATAATTCAATTTGTTGCAAGCTTTTTTCAGCCGGGATTCACATTCCGGCGCGGCGGCCGTCAAGACCGACCCCCAAACGGCGCGCGGAAAGCCTCCGCGCCACGGGACGCCGCGCCGGCCCGGCAGCCAGACGCCATCACAGTCAACCGAAAGATGCCGATAAAAGGAAGCGCGTATGAGTCAGATCATCAGTCTTCGCGAAATGGGTGTGGGTCAGCAGGGTAAAATCGCCACCGTGGAAGCTTTCGGCGAGATGAACCGGCGCATTCGCGACATGGGCCTGATCCCCGGCGCCACTGTTTCCGTAGTGGGCCGCGCGCCGCTGAAAGACCCGGTGGCCCTGCGCCTGTCCGGCGTGACCATCTCGCTTCGCAACAGCGAAGCGGACTACATCAAGGTTGATATCTCCGGGCCGGTTCACTAGAGCTCATAGGCGCCCGCACCGGCGCGTAACGCGTTGACAAGCAGAGCTTGCGCCCGCGGCGGCTGTCAGCCTTCGCCGCCGGCAGGTCATTTTTAATGCGAAGCGCCCGCCGGGCCTTGCATCATTTGCCGTCACGGACAATTTTGCCCCCTTGCTTCTCCGTCGTTTTTCACGCGCGACGGAGGGGGCTCAAGTATTGTCCTTATTTCGGGGCGGGCTACGCGAAGAACGCCCCTCAAGCAAAGGGAGACGACATGAACAACGGACTTAAATTCGGACTGTTTTTCCTGGGCGGCATAGCCCTCGGCGCGCTGGGGGCGGTCGCAGTGAGCCGGGGCAAGCTGGATCTTAAACCCGTGGCCGCAAACCTCATCAGCCGAGGCATCGATGCAAAGGACGCCCTGATGGGCAAGTTGGAAGCCTTCAAGGAAGATATGGAAGACCTCGCCGCCGAAGCCCGCCAGGCTTCAGACAAGCGCAAGGCGGCTCAAAACGCCGAAGCATCCGGGCAGACGCAGACTCAGGCCTAAACCGGGTTGCCCGCCCTGTTCTCCCCGGCCTTGCTGCGCCCGCGCTGAAGCCGCAAGGCCGGGTTCCGGTTTCCTCCGGCCCTCTTCAGGGCCCTTTTGCAGCTTTCAGAGAGGAGCGCGCATGTCCTTTTGCATCATTCATGAACTTCAGGGCCTCAACGGAACCGCCGCCGGCAGAATGCGCGTGCGCGCCCACCGACCCTTGCCGCTGTCCGTGACCGCCGATCTGACCCGCAATCTTGATGATTTGCCCGGCATCAGCGGCGTGCGCGTCAATCCCCGCGTTGGCAGCGTTCTTTTTTTTTACGCCGATCAGCAAAGCCGCCTTTCAGCCCTGCGCCTGCTGGCCGTCCGGGATAAAAACCCTGTTCCGCACACGCCGGCCGTCACTTCAGAGCTTTTGCCTGAGAAAACGCCCGGCGGCGGCCTGCTGCCGCTGCTCCGTTTTTTTGTCATCCGCCCCTTGCTGCCGCGCATCTGGCGCATGGTCAGCAGCGTCATGGCGGCCATGCCCTTTCTGCTCAAGGGCGTCGCATCCCTGCTGCATGGCAGGCTCAGCGTGGACGTGCTGGACGCGGCGGCCATCGCAGCCTCGCTTCTCATGCGGGACTTTCGCACAGTCAGCGTGCTGACCCTGCTGCTGGGCCTGGGCGAAACCCTGGAATACTGGACGCGCCGTCGCTCTCTGGACAGCCTGACCGAAAGCCTGGCCCTGAATGTGGACAGCGTGTGGCTGCTCGGAAAAGATGGTACGGAGGCGTCCGTGCCGCTGGGGCAGGTTCAGAAAGATGATCTCGTAGTCGTGCGCGACGGCGGCTCCATCCCGGTGGACGGCATTGTGGAGGAGGGCTGCGCGCTGGTCAATCAATCCTCCATGACCGGCGAGCCGCTGGGCGTGCCGCGCGCCAGAGGCGCGGCGGTGTTCGCAGGCACGGTGGTGGAGGAAGGGCGGCTGGTGATCCGGGTCAACCAGGTGGGCGACGGCACCCGTCTGCGCCAGGTGATCAGCTTCATTGAACAGTCCGAAGCGCTCAAGGCCGGCATTCAGGGCAAGACCGAGCGTCTGGCCGATCTGGCCGTGCCCTTCACCTTCGCGCTGGCGGCGCTGGTCTGGCTGATCACGCGCAATCCCATGCGCGCCGCCTCGGTGCTGCTGGTGGATTATTCCTGCGCCCTGAAGCTGGCCACGCCCCTGGCCGTGCTGGCCTCCATGCGCGAAGGCGCGCGGCACGGCATGGTCATCAAGGGCGGCCGTTATCTGGAGGCCCTGTGCGAAGCGGATACCCTGATCTTCGACAAGACCGGCACCCTGACCAATGCCAGCCCCAGAGTAGTGGACGTCATTCCCGCCGGGGGCTATCAGCGCGACGAGGTGTTGCGGATCATGGCCTGCCTGGAGGAGCACTTCCCCCATCCTGTGGCCCGCGCCGTGGTGCGCAAGGCCCAGGAGGAGAATCTCCAGCATGAGGAAGAGCACGCCCAGGTGGAATATGTGGTGGCCCACGGCGTGGCTTCATCTCTGCACGGCAAAATGCTGCGGGTGGGCAGTCGCCACTATATTGAGCACGACGAAGGCGTGGATGTTTCACCGATGGCGGCGGACATCGCCCGTCAGACGGCCCTGGGCCGCTCCCTGCTCTACCTGGCCGAAGACGGCGCGCTGGCTGGCATTCTGGCCATAGAAGACCCCCTGAGGCCGGAAGCCGCCGCAGTGGTGAAAACATTGCGCGGCATGGGCTTCAAGCGCGTGCTGATGCTCACGGGCGACGACGAGCGAACGGCGCGGGCCGTGGCCGCGCGGGCGGGCATCACGGAATTTCGCGCCCAGGTATTGCCCACGGACAAGGCCGCTGTGGTGCGCGAACTGACCGACAGCGGCTGCAAGGTGCTCATGGTCGGCGACGGCATCAATGACGCCCCTGCCCTCTCGGCCTCTCATGTGGGCGTGGCCATGAGCGACGGTACGGATCTGGCGCGGGAAGTGGCCAATGTGCTGCTGACCAGGGCCGACCTGGGCGGCCTCATTGAGGCCCGGCGGCTGGCTGACGGCACATTGCGCCGCATCCACATGAATTTCGCGGCCACTCTGACCCTCAACAGTCTCTTCCTGGCTGGCGGGCTGTTCATGGTGCTTGCGCCTGGCCTTTCGGCCCTGCTGCACAATCTGACCACCCTGGGCGTATCGCTCAACGCCATGCGTCCGCACCTTCCGGCGCCAAAGCCGCAAACCCCGGTCATGGAGGGCAGGCCATGACCGGGCTGCGTCTGCTCAGATATGTGCGAAGTTTTTCAGACGGTCGGGTGCGCATCCGTCACCCCGCCCTGCGCCGGGAAGATGTGGCCGCCGTGGTGAAAGCGAAACTTCCGGCCATTGAGGGCGTGCTGTCTCTGGAGTGCAACACCCTGAGCGGCTCGATGCTGATTCTTTATGACAGCGCGCGTCTGCCCCGTGAACGGCTCTTGGCCGTGGGGAAAGCCTGGGCCGCGTATCTGGACGCGGCACAGGCGGGCCGCCCGGCGCAAACGCCGGACTGCTGAACGAAGCTTGCTTTTGCAACGTCAAAGTTCAAGCCTTACGCCCGGCGGCTGAGCGCGGCCAGCCGCGCGGCTCTGGCGCTGCCGTAGCGCAGCCGCCACCAGAAACGCCGCGCGCGCAGACGGGCGCGATCCAGACAAAGGTAGACCACCGGCGTGGTGTACAGGGTCAGCAACTGGCTGACCAGCAGGCCGCCCACAATGGTGATGCCCAGCGGCTGGCGGATCTCCGCGCCGTCGCCCCGGCCCAGAGCCAGGGGAACCGCGCCCAGGATGGCCGCCGCCGTGGTCATCATGATGGGCCGGAAGCGCAGCAGGCAAGCCTCGTAAATGGCCTTGTCCGGCGGCAGACGGCGAAGGCGGGAGGCATCCAGGGCAAAGTCGATGAGCATAATGGCGTTTTTCTTCACAATACCCGCCAGCAGCAGTACGCCGATGAGCGCTATGACGCTGAACTCCATCCTGAAAAGCATCAGGGAAAGCAAGGCCCCGACGCCCGCCGACGGCAGGGTGGAAAGGATGGTCAGGGGGTGGATCAGGCTCTCATAGAGAATGCCCAGCACAATGTACAACGCGGCCAGGGCGGCCAGAATGAGGATAACCTGGCTGCTCATGGCGTCGCTGAACATCCTGGCCGAGCCCTGAAAGCTGCCCACGATGGAAGAGGGCATGCCGATTCTGACCCTGGCCTCTGCAATGGCCGCCTGCGCCTCGGAAAGCGCGGCCCCCGGAGCCAGATTGAAGGCAATGGTCACGGCGGCGAACTGGCCCTGATGCGCCACGGAAAGCGGCGCAAAGGCCGGGCCCACGCTGGCCACGCTGAGCAGGGGCGTCAGGCCGTCCCTGCCGGGCAGGCGCACCTTGTCCAGAGCCTGCGCGCCTTCCAGCCAGTCCGGGCCGTATTCCAGCACCACGCGATACTGGTTCTTGTCCTGATAGATGGTGGAGACCTGGCGCTGGCCGAAAGCGTTGTTCAGGGCCGCGTCCACGTCGCGCATGCTCAGCCCCAGGCGGGCCAGGGCGTCGCGGTTGACCGTGAGCATGGTCTGAAGGCCGCGCTCCTCAATGTCGCTGTCCACATCCCTGAACAGGGGAAGCCTGGCCAGCGCTTCCTGGAGGCGGCGGCCCCAGGTGCGCAGTTCGTCCAGGTTGTCCGCCTGGAGGGTGTACTGGTACTGGGAGCGCGCGCTGCGCCCGCCCATCATGATGTCCTGGGCCGGTTGCAGAAAAATCTGCAAACCCGGCTCGGAGGACAGCTTGCCGCGCAACCGGCCGATGACCGCTTGCGCGCTCATCTTGCGTTCCTCCAGGGGCTTGAGCGAAATGAATACCCCGCCCCCGCCGCGCCCGCCGGAAATATGGGCCGAAACCTGCTCCACGGCCGGGTCCGCGCGGATCACGTTGACCAGTTTTTCCAGTTTGACCTGCATGGCCTGAAAGGACGCGCTCTGGTCCGCCCTGATGCCGCCCATGATAACCCCTGTGTCCTGCTGGGGAAAAAAGCCCTTGGGAACCACGATATACAGCCAGACGTTGCCCGCCATGACCAACAGCAGTGAAAGGATGGTCAGGCGCGGGTGGCGCAGCACCACGGCCAGGCTGGCGGCATAGCCGCGCTGCATGCCCGCCAGCAGGCCGCCCCATACCTCGCCCGCGCGCGCGCCCCATTGCCGCAGCGGGCTCAGAAATCCCGCGCCGGATCGCGACGGGCGCTCCTTGCGCCGGGCCGCATCCCCGCCGAACGGTCGCAGCAGCCTGGCGCACATCATGGGCGTGGTGGTCAGGGAAACCAGCATGGACACCAGCACCGCCGTGGTCAGCACCACGGAAAATTCCCGGAACAGACGCCCCACAATGCCGCCCATGAACAAAATGGGCGTGAACACGGCCACCAGGGAAATGGAAATGGACACGACGGTGAAGCCCACCTCGCGCGCGCCCCGCAGGGCGGCGCGCAGGGGGCTTTCGCCCATTTCCAGCCGGCGCACGATATTTTCCAGCACCACAATGGCGTCATCCACCACAAAGCCCGTGGACACGGTGAGCGCCATGAGCGAGAGATTGTCCAGACTGTAGCCGCACAGATACATGACCCCGAAGGTGGCCACAAGCGAAACCGGCGCGGCCACGGCCGGAATGCTGGTGGCTCGCGCATTGCGCAAAAACAGAAAAGTTACCAGCACCACCAGGCCCATAGCCAGCATGAGGCTCTTTTCCACCTCATGCAGGGAGGCGCGGATGGTCAGGGAGCGGTCCATGCGCACAGTCAGGTCCGCGCTTTCCGGCAGCCAGGAGCGCAATTGCGGCATCATGGCCTTGACCCGGTCCACGGTTTCAATGATGTTGGCGCCGGGCGAGCGGAACACAATGAGCAGGATGGCCGGTTTGCCGTTGGCCACGGCCATGTTGCGCACATCCTGTGAAGAGTCTTCCACGCGGGCCACATCCGCAAGGCGGATGGTTCTGCCTTCCTTCTGGGCCACGACCAGCGGCTTGTAGTCGTCAGCCTTCAAAAGCTGGTCGTTGGCCCCCGCCAGCCAGAAATTTTTCTCGTTCTCCAGCATGCCCTTGGGCAGAAAGGCATTGGCCGCGGCCAGGGCCGCGCGCACGTCCTCCGTGCTTATGCCCGCGCGGTTCAGGGCGTCGGGGCTGAGCCGCACCCGCACGGCGGGCAGCGCCCCGCCGCCCACAGTGACTTCGCCCACGCCGGGAATCTGCGAAATTTTCTGGGCCAGCACCGTGGAGGCCGCGTCGTAAAGCTGGGCGCGCGTCAGCACGTCCGAGGTGATGGACAGAATCATGATGGGCGCGCCCGATGGATTGACCTTGCGGTAGGAGGGATTGGAAGGCATGGTGGGCAGGGTCGAGCGGGCCGCGTTGATGGCCCCCTGCACATCGCGGGCCGCGCCGTCTATGTCCCGGTCCAGATCAAACTGCAAAATCACGTTGCTGGACCCCAGGCTGCTGGAAGAGGTCATTTCCGTAACACCGGCTATGCGTCCCAAAGCCCGTTCCAGCGGCGTGGCCACGGTGGCGGCCATGGTTTCCGGGCTGGCCCCGGGCATGCGCGCGCGCACCACCACCACGGGAAAGTCCATTTCAGGCAGAGGGGCCACGGGCAGCAGACCGAAGGCCACCATGCCGGCCAGGGCAATGGCGATGGTCAGCAGGGTGGTGGCCACGGGCCGCCGGATGAAGGGCGCGGAAATATTCAGGGGAATGAATTCCGGCCCGAAGCGATGGCGTTTTTCAGCCCCTGTTCCGCGGGCGTCGCCGGGCGCGCTCATGCGCCTTCCTCCGCAGGCCGCGCGCCTGACGTGGGGGCATGGCGCAGACGCCGGCTCATGCGGTCAAACCAGAGGTAGATGACCGGCGTGGTGAAAAGCGTCAGCACCTGGCTCACAATCAGGCCGCCCACCATAGTCACGCCCAGGGGACGCCGCAACTCCGCGCCCATGCCCCAGCCGATCATCAGGGGCAAAGCCCCCAGCAGGGCGGCCAGGGTGGTCATCAGGATGGGCCGCAGACGCAACAGGCAGGCCTGACGAATGGCGGCCAGCGGCGGCTTGCCCTCCTTCCGTTCGGCCTCCAGGGCGAAGTCGATCATCATGATGGCGTTTTTCTTGACAATGCCGATGAGCAATATGATGCCGATGATGCCCACCACGCCCAGCTCCATGCCCGCCAGCAGCAGGGCCAGCAAGGCCCCCACCCCCGCCGAGGGCAGCGTGGAAAGAATGGTCACCGGGTGAATGTAACTCTCGTACAGCACGCCCAGCACGATATACATGGTCACGATGGCCGCCAGAATCAGCCAGACCTGGTTATCCGTGGAGGACAGAAAGGCCTGGGCCGCCCCCTGGAACTGCGTGCGCAGGGCCGGGGGCAGGGCCAGCTCTTTCTCCACGGCCAGCACCGCGTCCACAGCCGCGCCCAGCGAGGAACCGCGGGCCACGTTGAAAGAAATGGTGGCCGCCGGGAACTGGCCCTGACGCGCGATGGAAAGCTGTACCGGGCGTTCCTCCAGCGTGGCGATGCTGGTCAAGGGCACGGGCTCGCCCGTGGCGCCGCGCACATGGATATTCTCAATGGCCGCCGGGCCCAGGCGGAAGCGCGGGGCCACCTCCAGCACCACCTTGTACTGATTGGTCTGGGTGAAAATGGTGGAAATAAGGCGCTGGCCCAGGGCGTCGTACAGGGCGTTGTCTATATCCGCCATGCTGATGCCCAGCCGTCCGGCCGCGTCGCGGTTGATGTTCAGCCAGGCCATGCGCCCCGGCTTCTGAAGGTCGCTGGTCACATGCTCCAGTTCGGGCCGTTGGGACAAGGCCCGCACCATGCGCGGCGCCCAGAGCTGCAACTGTTCGCGGCTCAGGGCTTCCACGCTGAACTGATACTGGGTGCGCGAAACGCGGTCCTCGATGGTCAGATCCTGCACGGGCTGCATGTACAGGGTCAGCCCCGGCAGATGCGCGGCCCGCGCCATGAGCCGCTGGGCAATGGCCGGGGCGCGGGCGTCACGCTCGGCAAGCGGCTTGAGCTCCACAGTGAGGCGCGAAGTGCCCATACTCTGGTTGATGCCGTCCACGCCCACGAAAAAGACCACGCTTTCCACGGCCGGGTCCTGAAGAATCATTTCCGCCAGTTGGCGCTGGCGTCCGGCCATGGCCGCGAAGGACGTATCCTGCGGGGCCTCGGCGATGCCCTGAATCACGCCCGTGTCCTGCACGGGAAAAAAACCTTTGGGCGTCACGACATACAGAAGCACAGTGAACGCCAGTGTGCCCAGGGCCACGCCCAGGGTCAGGCGCTGGTGGGCAAAAACCCAATCCAGCCGGCGCTCGTACCAGAGCAGCAGACGGCTGAAAAAACGGCCCGCCTTTTCTCCGGCATGGCGCTCAGGCCGCAGCATGACCGCGCAGAGCATGGGCGTGAGCGTGAGCGAAATCACCGCTGAAATCAATATGGTCACGGCCAGGGTCACGGCAAATTCGCGGAACAGCCGCCCGGCCACATCCCCCATGAACAGCAGCGGAATGAGCACCGCCACCAGCGAGATTGTCAGGGAAATGATGGTGAAGCCGATCTGCCCCGCGCCCTTGAGCGCGGCCTGGAGGGGCCGCTCGCCCTGCTCCAGATAGCGTGAAATGTTTTCAATGACCACAATGGCGTCATCCACCACAAAACCCGTGGCGATGACCAGGGCCATGAGCGTGAGATTGTTCAGCGAAAATCCGGCCAGATACATGACCCCCAGCGAACCCACCAGAGACAGGGGCACGGCCAGGGCCGGGATGATGGTGGCCTCCACATTGCGCAGAAAAAGCCAGATGACCCAGATGACCAGGGCCACGGCCAGCAGCAGTTCCAGTTGCACATCGTGCACCGTGGCGCGGATGGTGGTGGTGCGGTCCGTGACCACGCGCACCTGCACATTGCCGGGCAAGGTCTGCTGCAGCACGGGCAGCAGGCGGGTCACGCTGTCGGCCACGCTGATGACGTTGGCTCCGGGCTGGCGCTGCACCGAAAGCACGATGGCCGGCCGCAAGGCATCCCTGCCGTCCGCGCCCGCCGCGGCCACATAGGCGGCCAGACGCGCATTTTCCGCGCCTTCCACAACCTCGGCCACGTCAGCGAGGCGCAGGGGTGCTCCGTCCCTGTAGCCGATGATGGTATGGGCATATTCCTGCGCCGAGGCAAGCTGATCGTTGGCGTCAATGGTGCTGGCCCGCTCCGGTCCGTCAAAACTGCCCTTGGCGTCATTGACGTTGGCCGAGGCAATGGCCGAGCGCACATCGGCCAGGGTCAGACCGGCCCCGGCCAGCGCCTTGGGGTTGACCTGCACGCGCACGGCCGGGCGCTGCCCGCCGGAAAGCGTAACCAGGCCCACGCCCGGCAGTTGCGAGATTTTCTGCGCCATGCGGGTGTCCACCAGGTCTTCCAGACGGGTCAGGGGCATGGCGTCGCTGGTCACGGCCAGGGTGACGATGGGAGGGTCCGCCGGGTTGACCTTGTTGTAAACCGGCGGGTTGGGCAGATCGCGCGGCAACAGGTTGTCCGCCGCGTTGATGGCCGCCTGCACCTCCTGTTCGGCCACATCCAGGGCGATGGAAAGATCAAATTGCAGGGTAATGACCGAGGCTCCGGCTGAAGACAGGGAGCTCATCTGCACCAGGCCCGGCATGATGCCGAACTGGCGCTCCAGCGGGGCCGTGACCACAGCAGCCATGACATCCGGCGACGCGCCCGGATAGAGGGTCTGCACCTGAATGGTGGGATAGTCGATCTGCGGCAGGGCCGCCACCGGCAGGGAACGATAGGCCAGCAGGCCCGAAAGCAGCAGCGCCGCCATCAGCAGGGAGGTGGCAATGGGGCGGAGAATGAAGATGCGGGAAAGGTTCATGACGTATGCACCGTGTCCGCCACACGAAAGCGGGCTTGTGGCTGAGATTTCAGGCGTCGCGTCCCCACGGCTGTAACTGGCCGGCAGCGGCCGGAGGCCAGGGCCTGTTCACCCTACTCCACCGGTTCCGCCCTGGGCGTTTCCACCGTTGCCGCCACCTTGACCCTGATGCCGTCGCGCAGCCGGTCCAGGCCGTCCACCACCACCACTTCCCCGGCCTTCAGGCCCTTGTCAACAACCGTAAGCCTATCCGTGCCGATGCCCGGCGTCACCTGGCGCACCTGGGCGACAGCGTCGCCTTTGTCATCCTTGCCTATCACATAGACGTAGGAACCGCGCGAACCCAGTTGCACCGCCGAGGCGGGAATGGTTACGGCATCCCTGAGCATGCGGACCATCAGCCGGGCATTGACGAACTGGTTGGGATACAGCGCGTCGTCCTGATTGGGAAAACGGGCCTTGAGCCTGACCGTGCCCGTGGCCGCGTCGATCTGATTATCCAGCGACAGCAGGGCGCCCACGGCCAGCAGATGCTTCTGATCCCTGTCCCATGCCTGCACGGGCGGGGACGGCAGGGCGGGATCCTCCTCGCGCCGGCGCAGAGCCTGCGCCACCAGAGGAACCTGGCTTTCCGGCAGGGTAAAGAGCACATCACAGGGGCTGACCTCGGTGATGCGCACCAGGCCGGCGCTGTCCGCGCTTTTAACCTGATTGCCTTCATCCACATTGCGCAGGCCCAGCCGCCCGGCCACCGGCGCGGTGATGCGGCTGTACTCCAGTTGCAGGCGGGCCGCATCCACAGCGGCCTTGTCCGCCTCCACCGTGCCTTCATACTGGCGCACCAGGGCGCGCTGGGTCTCGTACTGCTGGGCCGCGATAAAGTCGCCCCTGGCCAGTTTGACATAACGCGTCAGGTCACGGCGGGCATTGTCCAACTGGGCCTGATCCCTGGCCAGATTGCCCTGAGCCTGATCCAGCGCCGCCTGAAAGGGCCGGGGATCAATTTCCGCCAGCAGATCGCCGGCCCTGACGCGCTGGCCTTCCTGAAAGTGCAGGCGAATCAGTTGGCCGTCCACCCGGCTTTTGACCAGCACATCGCTGGACGGCGTCACCGTGCCCAGACCGCTGAGAAAGTGCGGCACATTCTGCGCCAGAGCCGTGGCCACACGCACGGGCGGCGCGTCCATGCTCATGCCGGGGCGGGACGAACCGCCCGCGAAAAACAGACGCCAGACCAGCAGCAACGCCGCCAGAGCCAGCGCCAGCCAGATATAGATACGGCGACGGCCACTCCGTTGCGCCCATGCCTTCACGCTTCATCTCCTTCCGCAGCGGAAAACGGCGGAAACAACACCCGGAACACGGTTTCCGCCTCAGGCGCGGCCGTATGGCGTTCCAGCCGCCAGCCCAGATGTTCGCAGGCCCGCAAAACCAGGGAAAGCCCCAGACCGCTGCCCACCGAGGCCCCCAGATCGGAGGAATGCCCCTCTTGCCGCACCTGCCGGGCCGGGCCGCGCACCCCGCGCGCGAAAATATCCAGATTTTCGGGAATGCGGCCGCCGTTGCGCACTTCCAGCATGCCCGGCGTCAAACGCAGGTAAACGCGGCCATTTTCCGTATAGCGGCGGGCGTTGTCCAGCAAATTCTTGAAGACAATGCGCGCCAGCTCCTTCTGCCCCAGGCTCCACACATCGGAGGCCATATCCGCAAAAAGCAGAACAGGGCCGCCCTCTTGCGGCGGGCATGCCCTGCCCTGTCCGGGCGCCTCCTGTCCGGCGAGACGCAAAAGCCCGCCGCGCGCGTCCTCCCGGATCAGAGCATGCAATGCCGCGCCCATATCCAGCGCTTCGCGTTCCAGAGCCTCAGGCCGCCGCGCCAGCAGGAGCAGCGTGCGCGTTGTGGCGGCCATGCTGGCCGTGGTGCGCGTGAGGCGTTCCAGCAGCGGCGCCAGTTCCGCGCCCGCCGCGCCGGGCAGGGAGGCCAGCCGCAGCTCCAGAATTTCCAGGCCGCCCTGCATGATGGTGAGCGGCGTGCGCAGCTCATGGCTCACATCGCCGGTGAAAAAGCTTTCCCGCCGCACAAAGTCCCGCAGTTCCGCCTCACGCGCGGCCAGAGCGCGGGCCAGCACCCCCACTTCATCATTCAGATTCACAAGGTCCGGCGGCAGGGGCGTGAATGTGCCGGGTTCGCGACGATCCCGGCCTTCCACGGCATTGGTCAGGCGGCTGAGGGGGCGGGTCAGCCCGCGGGAGAGCAGCACGGCCAGCAGTACGGCCACAGCCAGTCCGGCCAGGGCGCAGACCAGCAGCACGCCGCCCAGGCGGGCCTTCATGGGCTGGAGCATGCCGGTATGGCCGCTCAGGGCGTAGGTCACGCCATCGCGCCGGACCAGAAGCACGAACTCCTCCATGCCGCCAAAAAAGTGCAGGCCGTCGGACAGGCGCTCCCAGGCGGGCGGAACCTGCTTGCCCGCCAGAAAACGCCAGTGCATGGCCGCGGCCAGGTCTTCGCCGTAATAGATATGGCGGCGGCCACGATCCTCGGCCGCCCAGGCGCGCCTCTCGGCCTCCATCAGCGCTTCCATGACGGGCCGGGCGTGCCAGCCCACCAGGTACGCGCCCAGACGATCATAAGACAACAGGCCCGCCAGGCCCAGCGTCAGCCCCAGGCCAAGCGCCAGCAGCGCAAAGGCCGCCAGCATGCGCCCGCGGATGCTGCCGCGCTGTCTCACGCCGCATCCTCCGGCGCGGCGCTCAGGCGGTAGCCCACATGCGGCACTGTTTGCAGCAGGGGCACGGCAAAAGGCTTGTCCAGTTCACGCCGCAGCTCATGAATATGGGTGCGCAGGGCGCTGCCCTCAGGCGCATCGTCGCCCCAGAGCAGATGTTCCAGAGCCTCGCGTCGCACCAGACCCGGCGCCACGCGGATGAGCTCTGTCAGAATGCGAAAGCCCGACGGGCTCAGCCGCAGCTCGCGGCCCTGGCGCACAGCCCTGTGCTGCGCCGTGTTCAGGGTAAGGTCGGCAAAGCTCCAGACGCCCGCTTCCGCCACGCCGGCCTTGCCCGCCGGGCCGCCGGCGGAAGCGCCCAGACGGCCCCGCCGCAGCAGGGCACGGATACGCGCCTCCAGTTCCCTGAGGGCAAAGGGTTTGACCAGATAATCATCCGCCCCGGCCTCCAGCCCGCGCACCCGGTCGGCCACGGTGTCGCGCGCCGTCAGCATCAGCACGGGCACGGCGTTGCGGCGCTCTTCGCGCAGCTTGCGGCACAGGCTCACGCCGTCCAGGCCGGGCAGCATGATATCCAGAACAATACAGTCAAACGTCCCCCGCGCGGCCATGTCCAGCCCGGCGCGGCCATGCCGGGCGCAGTCCAGCTCATAACCCAGTGGTTCCAGGTAGGCGTACAGATTGGCGAGGATGTCCTCATTGTCCTCAATGAGCAGAAGAGAAACGGGCATGGGGCACCTGCGGTTCACGCCGGCAGTTTACTCGATGATGGCCAGAGCGTCCACTTCCACTTCATTGGGGCGCTTGGAGCTCCAGTCCACATGCCCCATGAGGCGAACCCGATCGCGGGGCGTGACGGTGAGATGGCCAAAAGAATCGTTTTCGATCTCCACCACCACCCGGCCGCTCTCGTCGCCGAACAGATATCTGTTTTTGCGGAAGGGAATCCTTTCCAGAATATGCCCTTCCAGAACGCAGGGGGCGTCGTCCTGAGCATTCAGCACATCCGCGGCGCGGGTCACAGCGGGCGAGACGCCCGGCCCCTCGAAACCGGCGGCCCGCGCCATCTGTGCCGTAAGCACGACGCAGATCAGGAATAACAGCAATACACGCATGGCATACTCCGGGCGCGGCCGGAGCGGCACAGGCCGCCCCGGCGCCGGCCCCTGCTTACTTCAGAATTTCCAGAACCTTCACATCAATCTTGGTGGGCTTCATCATATCCTTGTCCACTTCGCCGGAAATGCGCACGGTATTCTGGGGCGTGACCTTGCGCCCCGCGAAAATTTCATAATCAATGTCCACAATGATTTCGCCCGTGGCGTCCTTGAACAGGTATTTGTCGTCGCTGCCGGCCATGCGGGAAACAATATGGCCGGTCAGCACCACAGGGGCGTCATCCCAGCAGCTCTGGGCTTTTTTCACCGTATCGGCCTGCACTCCTGTGGTGGGTCCCTGAAAACCGCCGCCATAAGCGCCGCCGCCAGGGCCTTCAAAAGCGGCATAGGCGGGAACCGACAGCACAGCCAGCATGACCAGGGTAAACAGATAACGCATGTCGTCCTCCATAATTTTGCTGTTACGTTGTTATTGCCATGAAAACCAGGACGCTAGGGCCACAGGCGCAGCTCATCCACATCCACCCGCAACGGCTTGCCGGGATAGCGCATCAGCTTGCCGGACAGACGCACCCTGCTTTCAGGAAATACAGATGGGCCCACGGCCTTGCTTGCGGCAAGATCCTGCGCCGTTGGTGAAGCCATCCTGTACCGGAAGGCGTCAGCAAAGCGTCAGCGCGCGGCGACGCAGGGCCAAAGGCGCGCGCTCTTGTGAAGCCGCGGCAAAGCTGCTATTCTTCCGTCCATGAAAGAGCTTGATCCGCATACCATCCGCCCCTGCCTTGCCTGCGGGGGCACCAATGCCCATCTGGAATCCCTGCTGCCGCCGGGTCGGCGGCAGGAAGTCTGGCGCGTTGTCTGCGCCTGTGGCCAGACCTCGCAACAGTGGTCTGTCTCTCAGGGGGCGGCCATTCGCGCCTGGAATCGCAATCTTGCTCAGGAAAAAGATCAGACCTCCCTGGGCAAGGACAGCATGACGCCGTAGCGATGTTTCAAAAAACGGCATTTTCAACGCACAGGCCAGCACAGTCAATATGTTTCAGGCGCAGCGGCGCAGTCGCGCCGCACAGGGCGGCCCGCATCATTTTTTGAGCAGACGGCACAGGGAGGAGGAACAGCCGATGCCCAGATGCCGCGTGGCCTGTTTTGTGCCCCGCTGCAGAGTTCCATGTTTTTTTCAGACCAAGGCGGTAAAGGGCATAGCAGTTTTATCCCTTATACATGGACTGCGACACATCGGAGCAGAACATCTGCCAACCGCACACGGCAGCTTCGGCAAAGGATTTTCACCACATTGCGCAGACAATATCCCACAAGCCTGTCACTGCCATGAATGTCACCAGAACATTTTCTGCATGCCTCATTGCGTTGCTTGGCATCTGCGATGGCAAGTCCACCGCTTTGTCATCATTCCAGACTCCTCCCTCCAATCAGATTATTTTCCGCAGGCTCACTCACTGTCTGGGCAGACCGCTTTCCATAAAAGATGCTCGACTTCCGGACAAGTATGGCGGTCCACTGCTGGCAGGCATTGATTCATCCTCATGGGTGTTGGTGAAACAACTGGCGCCCGTGCGCTCTGAACTCATAGAGCTTTACGACCCGCATGCGGGCGGCTGGATTACAGTCAGGAGAGAACAGTTTCTGAAGCGTTGGCAAGGACGTGGGATTATTTTCCCCTCAACGGTTGTGACAACTGCGCAGGACTCTGCCCCCGAAGGAACTGACCGTGCGGAACCGCAGCCTGCCGATGCCAGTGCGCAAGCCCCGCCACCCACCGGCATCACCTGCCTGTGCCTGGCTTTTCGTCATTTTGGTCTGGATATGCGCGAAAAGCGCTTGATGCATGAACATGCGCTGGACAGCACAGAACCAGCAATGGTTTCCCTGGCCGAGATTGCGCACGCCAATGGCTTCAGGACACGCAAGGTGCGCCTGGACTGGGACAAGGCTGTCGGACTTGGCGCGGCCTTTCCCGCTATTGCCAGATGCCGAGACGGAACATGGTGCCTGCTGTGCAATATCGACATGGCTCCAGATGGCGGCATGCGGTTGCAGGTTCTCAGGCCGGAAACGGGTGAAGCTCCGCTCCAGAGCCTCGACCAGGAAGGCTTTGCCCACTTGTGCACGGGTGATGTGCTGCTGCTGAAGAAAAAGTATTCGCTTGGGGATGACGCGCGTCCCTTCGGCCTTGCCTGGTTTGTGCCCGAATTTCTGCGGCAGAAGTCAATCTTCATCAACGCCGCTCTGGCCATGTTCCTCATCATGGGCATTTCCCTGATTATTCCCATCTTCTTTCAGCTGGTCATAGACAAGGTGCTGCCCCATCACACGTACAACAGCCTGAATGTTTTGGCTGGCGGGGTGCTCATTGCCATAACATATAATGCCGCCCTCGAATTTCTGAAAAGCTATCTGTTGTTTTTTGCCACAAACAAGATTGACATAAACCTGAGCATGAAGACGTTCAGTCATCTCATGCGTCTTCCGGTGGGCTTTTTTGAAACCATTCCCGCAGGTCTTGTGTTAAAACACATGCAGCAGACAGAAAAGATTCGCGGTTTTCTCTCCGGCAATCTCTTCTTTGCCTTTACGGATGTTTTGTCTCTCATGGTCTTCATTCCTGTGCTCATGCTCTACAGCGTGCGGCTTACAGCAATTGTGCTGGCATTCAGTCTGCTGATGATGCTTATGGTGCTGGCCTTGGTCAAACCTTTCCAGAAAAGGCTGGATCAGCTCTACCGCATTGAAGGCCAAAGACAAAGCCGTCTTGTGGAATCCATATACGGGATTCGCTCTGTAAAATCTCTTGCCATAGAACCGCATGGAGAGAAAGAATGGAATGACATAAGCGCCAATGCAATAAATTCACACTTTAATGTCGGAAAAATTTCTTTTACGGCAAAGACATTGAGTCAATTTTTGGAGATGTCTCTCAGTGTGGCAATTGTATGGTATGGTGCCCATCTTGTATTTGACATGACGATTACCATAGGCGCGCTGGTGGCATTCCAGATGATTTCCGGTCGGGTAAGCGCGCCGCTCGTCAAACTGGTTTCGCTCGTGCATGAATACCAGCAAGTGGCTCTTTCGGTCAAAATGCTGGGCGTGGTTATGAATACCCGGCAGGAGCGAGCCGGGGGCAATCTCCATACTGACATTGACGGCACTATAGATTTTCATGAAGTAACATTCCGTTATAAACCGGACATGCAGCCGGCCATAGACAATTTATCATTGCATGTGAAAAAGGGAGAAATTCTTGGCATCGCGGGCCGATCCGGGTCAGGCAAAAGCACCCTGGCGCGTCTGCTCCAGGCGCTCTATCTTCCACAGCAGGGCTTTATCCGCGTCGACGGCACTGATATCCGGGAGCTGGAAAAAATGCACCTGCGCCGTAATGTCGGGGTGGTATTGCAGGATAATTATTTCTTTCGGGGCAGCATACGCGACAATATCCGCATCGCCAGGCCCGACGCCTCTGCCGCCGAGATCATGCGCGTGTCCATGATGGCCGGGGCGCATTCCTTTGTCAGCCAGTTGCGCGCCGGTTATGACACCATGCTTGAAGAAAACGCGGTCAATCTTTCCGGCGGGCAAAAGCAGCGCCTGGCGATTGCAAGAGTTCTGCTGACTGATCCGGCAATCCTCATTCTGGATGAGGCAACGTCTGCTCTGGACCCTGAAAGCGAATGGGAAATACAGAAAAATATTGGCCAGATAGCTCAAGGAAAAACCGTTATAATCATTTCGCACAGGCTTTCCTTCATGCGGCAGACGCACAGGGTCGTCGTTATTGACAGGGGGCGCATCATTGATTCAGGTTCACATGAAGAGCTTGTAGAACGCTCCGGTCTGTACCAGACCTTCTGGAGACAGCAGATGGGTGGGCATGATGTCTGAATCAGCATCTTCTGGAAAGACCGCAAGAGACATTAATGATTTTCAGCCGGATGCCATCAGCCTGCGCAACGCCCCGTTGCCGTGGTGGGCCGGATGGGGAGTGATCTGGCTGTTCTGCTTCGCGATGGCTGTTCTCGCCTGGGCCTCATTGTGCAAGCTGGACATTATAGTCCAGGCCCCAGGAAAGATCATTTCCAAATCGCCGACGATCGAGATGCGGCCGCTGGAGCATGCGGCCATCAGGGAAATCAAGGTCAGAGTCGGCGACAGGGTGGCCAAAGGCCAGGTGCTCATAACCTTTGATCCGGTATTCAATGCCGCGGACGAGGCGCGTCTGGCCAGTGACCTGAAACGGTATTCTGCCCATGTTGGCCGATTGGAAGCCGAGCTTGAAAAAAAAGACTATGCTGCCCAGCAGGATGATGCCGCGCAACGCTGGGAACATAGCCTCTTTGAAACACGCAAAAAACTTTATGACCAAAGGATAACATCTTTTTCTGAAGGCATTGCGCGCCTTGAGCAGTATGCTGCCGACAAGGAACAGCAACTGATGCGCTACCGGGAACTTGAGCACAACTACATGTCCAGGCGCGCCGTTATTCCCCTGCGCGAACTGCATGAGCTTGGCGTCTCCAGAATCCAGGTGGAAGCGGACATAAAGTCACTGGACAGGGAAAGGCTCGCAATGGAGGCGGAAAGAAACGCCTTCATCGAAGAATGGAACAGCAAGGTGCTTGAAGAGCTTGTGGCAGTTCGCCAGGAACTTGTCAAAACTGAAAAGGAGTATGAGAAAATCAGGCAGCTTGTCAGCTATGTTTCTCTATGTGCGCCGGAAGACGCGGTTGTGCACATGATCGCCCCTGTTGCGCCGGGCTCAGCCGTGCGCGAGGCCGAGCCTCTCATAACCCTGGTTCCCCTGCATGAAGGCATGGAAGCGGAAGTCGAGGTTTCCGCCATGTATATAGGCCGCGTGAAAGCAGGACAGTCCGCGCGGCTTAAGCTCAATGCTTTTCCTTTTCAGCAATACGGCACTCTCGACGGAACAGTGGTCTACATTTCCCGCGACACGCTCAATAGCGAGCGGAAGGATGTTCCGCCATGGTATATGGCGCGCATAAGCATTACCAAAGGCCAGGCTGATGAAAAACGTATTTTCTTGTTGCCTGGCATGGAAATTCAGGCCGAGATCCTTGTGGGCAAAAGACGCATAATAGAATATGCGCTGTATCCGTTGATCAAGGTTTTTGACGAAGCATTACGCGAACCCTGATGCCCCGGCGGGCCCTCATCCAAAAGCATTTCTTGATTGAAAATGCAAATTTTCAATCTGTTCGCCGCCGTCATTTCGCGGAAAAAGCGTGGTTTTTCCGCTCATTGGGCGCGCTTGCCCCTTGCGCGGCCAGCAGAGCATTTACCTGGATTTCATCAGATAAATGCTCTGTTGGCGACATTACGGCAGTCAAGCGCACAGCATGCCAGTGTTTCTCGTTTCCCGGCCGTCATGGGCAAGCTCCGCTCCGGCCTGGAACATGGCGGGCGTTGGTTCCATGGCCTGAGCCAGCAGGCCATCCAGCCTGCCTTCCTGCAGCATATCGTCAGGAAGCTGAGCATATGCGGCATCGGTCAGGTCTGCGGTTTGCTGGTTGGCCGCCTGGTCCAGGGTATAGAAACGGTCAAGTCTGTTGCTGCCGGCATACGATGTATAGTAGCCGTTGTGCGCGGCATTCCAGCTTATGGATATCAATTGCAGGCAGTCGGGAGCGTTTCTTGAATCGGCCACATTTTTTGCATTGTCAGAGTCAGTTATGAACAGGCCCGTATAATATCCCGCTGTCCCCTTTTCCTTGGCGGCATTGAATGTGTAGCCCCATACCGTCACAGCATGCCTCACGCTGCCCGATATGCTCAGCCCCACAGCCATGCCCGCCTGGAGAGCCGAGGCCAGCTGGTCCATGGCGGAAATGCTGTTCATATAATTCATGGTTATATACGGCGACCCTTCCATGTGCAGATAATTGCCGGCCTTGGAAGCGGTAGGGCTGTTGGAATAGCTGCGGTAGTTGGGGCCAAAAAACCAGCGCAATGCGTCTTCCACCATGCCTCCCACATTGGGAAAGGCGGCGTTGTAGGCATCATAGATAATATCTTCTGCATAATCGCCTGTGGCGGATGTTATGCCGCTTTCGCCCCAGCCTGAGTAAGCCAGCATGTTTGACGCGACGGCAGCCCAGCATTGATTGTCATCCTTGCGATCCTGCACACACTTTTCCGCATCGTAATACACAGCGTCATCATAGCTGCGCAGCCTTTCCCCAGCCCAGGTGCCTTTCTGGAAATCCGCCAGCGTTACATTGCCGTAGCCGCTGATACAGGCATATTCGTTGTCGCCTATTGCGAACAGCGAACTGTATTCCGCCCCGCGCGCTTTGTTTCCCCTGATATGGACCCCAAGGTCATACTCCAGGGTATAGGCGCTCGCATCGCCAGCGATGAGATCTCCGGGGCCGATCTCAAGGCTGTAATTGCCGGATTGCAGGCCGCCAAGGTTTATCTTCTCCAGAGAATTGGCGCTGAACACTATTCTGCCCGCCGCATCTCTGAGGCGGATCGCTAATGGATCCGCACAACTGACAGAAATGTAATTTTCCACCGTGGCTTCTGCGTAGAGAGAAAATGACCAGCTCTGCCAGGGCGCATTTTCTGTAATGGCCAGATTGGCAAGCGTATTGCTGAATCCCGCCAGCGTGTTTTCCTGGACAATCTGCTGCCCTGGACTGCGGTTCCACTTGAAGGTGTAAGCATTATTGTTTGTGGCCTCTGCCGCTTCCACAACGGCGTAATATGTGCCTTCAGCAAGGCCGGCCATGCTGATTTTTTCGCTCCCGCTGCGGGAATCGGAAATGTCTATGACATTGCCGGCGGCATCATACAAGGTAAGGGAAAGCGTGCCCCATGACTGATCATAGTTTATCTGCGCGTAGTTACGCGAGGAGCCGGTTTCCATAAGGGTAATCTTGTAATAATCCACATCGGCGCTGTCATGAATGTTCACGCCGGGGGCGGAGCCGGAATATCCCAGGGCCGTGACAAGCCGTTCCGTTTCCGCCTCAAAACGGTCTTCATTCCAGCGGCCGGGCTGGTTTTTCAGTGAAAGATTCTGCGCCTGGCTCCAGCAGTTCCAGCTTATATTGTAATTGGCGGTCGCCCCATCGGGACTGCTGATCTTTATGTAATAGGTGCCTGGATCCAGCGCCGCCAAATCCAGTTTCTGGCTGGTGCGGGAAAGACTGATGGCCTTCCGCATCAGATCCCCCTGGGCGTTGACGAGGGTCAGTTCCACCTGGCCGGTGGCGTTGATGCCGCTGATGGTGAAATAGTTTGCATTGGTGCCGCGCATGGAAAGACTGAATTTAAAGTAGTCCACATCCGCAGCGCCGCTTATGCTTGTGGCGCCGGTATAACTGCCTGCCTGAAAGGGCAGCGCCCTGGCCTTGGCGATTGTGTTGTTATTTTCAAACTTGTCTGATCTGGGGGTTACGGTATAGGCCGTCCTGTCCCAGGACATGGTGTACTTGTTGGCGTCTCCATTTGCCCCGGATACCTTCACATAGTAGACGCCTGCCGCCACGCCGGCCAGGTTGAGACGTTCGCTGTCGGCCATGGCGGAACGCGAAGCCATGATTTCGTTACCGTTGGCGTCATAAAGGGCCAGATCCAGATTGCCGTCGGCGTTGGTAAAATTGATCTGAAAAAAGTTGTTTGTTGTTCCTTTCTTGGTCAAGGTAAGGGCGTAATAATCCACATCTGTCGCTGAATGGATTGTAGCCCCCACGCCGCTCTTGGCATTAGCGTTGAGGGCTGTGGCGGTTGCAATGCTGTCGTTGCCGGCTGTTCCCGACCGATCATTGGCGTCTGGCGCGACAGCGTACGGGGTCCTGTCCCAGTCCAGGGAGTAAGAATTCACACTGCCGTCTGAAGATGACACCTTGACATAATATGTGCCTGGAGCAAGGCCGTCGAGCTCCGCTCTCTTTTCATTGACGCCATCTGTAATCGCCCCCGTAATTTCCTGGCCGGCGGCGTCGTACAGTTGCAGGGCAAGATTTCCCCTGCTGCCGTCAAAGCAGATCCTGGCAAAATTCTTGGCGGCGCCTTCATCGGTGAGAACCAGCTGATAGTAGTCCACATCCGCCGCCGTGTGGATACTGGCCTGAACGCCGGCGCCGGCCAGCTTGTTCAGGGCTGTGGCGGTTGCAATGCTGTCGTTGCCGGCTGTTCCCGGCCGATCATTGGCGTCTGGCGCTACAGCGTACGACGTCCTGTCCCAGTCCAGGGAGTAAGAATTCACACTGCCGTCTGAAGACGACACCTTGACATAATATGTGCCTGGAGCAAGACCATTAAGGTTCGCTCTCTTTTCATTGACGCCGCCTGTGACCGCGCCCGCGATCTCCTGGCCGGCGGCATCGTACAGTTGGAGAGCAAGGTTGCCCATACTCCCGTCAAAGCTGATCCTGACAAAGTTCCTGGCGACGCCCTCGCCGGTGAGAACCAGCTGATAGTAGTCCACATCCGCTGCCGTATGGATAGTGGCCTGGGCGCCGGTGTTGGCCAGCTTGTTCAGAATTGTGGCCGAAGCCAAGGTGTCATTGCCTGTTGTGCCGGCAGCGTCATTGCTGTCAGCCGCCGGGGTATAATTTTTTCTGTCCCAGGAGAGCGTATAATTGTTTGTAGCGCCTGCGCTCCCGGCTACTTTAAGATAGTACGTTCCGGGAGCCAGCGCGGCCAGATCAACAGAGGCAGCGCCAGCGCCAGCGGATGCGGCTCTCACTATGTTGCCCGACTCGTCAAGCAGGAACAGCTCAAGCTTGCCGTCCCGCTCCTGAAAATCAATACGCGCGTAGTTGGCCGCCCCCCCGACGCCGTCAAGAATCAGCTTGTAATAATCCACATCAGTGGCTGAATGGATGCTCAATGCCGCATTGCTGCCTGTAGTCTGGGTCAGGGCCGTGGCTGTGCCCATGGTGTCGTTGCCGGCCGCGCCGACCGCATCGGCGGCGTCCGCCACGGGTGCATAATTCAGGCTGTCCCAGGCCAGGGAATATGTGTTTGCCGTTTTGCCAACCCCGGAAACACGCAGGTAATATGCGCCCGCGGAGAGGCCCGACAGATCAAGCCTTTTGCTGCCTTGCGCCGCTGCCGCCTGCACGGCTACGGCGTTACCGTTTGCATCCAGAAGTTGCAGATCCAGATTGCCGTTCTGCTGATCAAAGACAATTTGCGCATAATTGGGGCTTCTGCCGTCAGCGGCCAGAGAGATGGCGTAATAGTCGACATCATGCTGGGAATGGATGCTCATGGCGCTGCCGCTGTTTGCCGAACTCCCCAGATCTGTGGCAGTGGCCAGAGTATTGTTGCCGACTGTGCCCGCCCTGTCATGGATGTCTGTCAGGATGCCGTATGTTGTCCTGTCCCACTCCAGGGCATATGTGTTCAGAGCGCCGTTATTGCCGGATACCTTCAAATAATAGATTCCGGCTTCCATGTTGTTCAGAGATATATATTCCGAATTTCCGGTTCGCGATGCCGAGCTGGCCAGAAGAGCGCCTGCCTCATCGTACAGAAAGAGATCCAGATCCCCCTCAACGCCTGCAAAGCTGATTTTCGCGTAGTTTTTGGCAGTGCCTACGCCGTCAAGGGCAAGCTTGAAAAAATCAACATCTGTATCCGAATGGATGCTTGCTTCCAGACCGCCGATAAACTTGTTAAGATTTGTGGCCGTTTGCAGCGTGTCGTTGCTTTTCCCGGCGGCGTCATTGCTGTCGGGCTTTGGGGCGTAGTTTGACCTGTCCCAGTCCAGCGTATACTTGTTGACGGCTCCCACATTGCCCTGCACTTTCACATAATAGGTTCCCGCAGCAAACCCGCTGAAGCGGATGATTTCCGAATCTGAACCCCGCATTTCGGAGGAGGACACAAGATTGCCCCCGGCATCATACAGCAGCAGGTCAAGATCCCCATCCGCATCCGTGAAATTGATTCTGAAAAAGTTGCCGGATGTGCCGCCGGCGTCCAGGACAAACTTGTAGTAGTCCACATCCGTGGCGGAATGTATGCTGGTCGCGACGCCGCTTCTGCTCAGCACCGCCAGGTTGGTGGCGGTGGCAAGCGTGTTGTTGCCTGGCTTTCCGGCGGCGTCATTGCTGTCGGGCTTTGGGCCATAGTTTGACCTGTCCCAGTCCAGCGTATACTTGTTGACGGCTCCCGCATTGCCCTGCACTTTCACATAATAGGTTCCCGCAGCAAGCCCGGCAAAGCGGATGATTTCCGAATCTGAACCCCGCATTTCGGAGGAGGACACAAGATTGCCCCCGGCATCATACAGCAGCAGGTCAAGGTCGCCATCCGCATCCGTAAAATTGATTCTGAAAAAATTGTCGGCTGTGCCGGGGGCGTCCAGAACAAGCTTGTAATAGTCCACATCCGTGGCGGAATGTATGCTGGCCGCGACGCCGCTTCTGGCCAGCACCGCCAGGTTGGTGGCGGTGGCGATTGTATCGTTGCCGGGTTTTCCGGCGGCGTCATTGCTGTCGGGCGTCGGGCCGTAGTTTGTTCTGTCCCAGTCCAGCGTGTACTTGTTGACGGCTCCCGCGTTGCCCTGCACTTTCACATAATAGGTTCCCGCAGCAAGCCCGCTGAAGCGGATGATTTCCGAATCTGAACCCCGCGTTTCGGAGGAGGACACAAGGTTGCCCCCGGCATCGTACAACAGCAGGTCAAGATCGCCCTTTGCATCCGTGAAATTGATTCTGAAAAAGTTGTCGGCTGTGCCGGCGGCGTCCAGGACAACCTTGTAATAGTCCACATCCGTGGCGGAATGTATGCTGGCCGCGACGCCGCTTCTGGTCAGCACGGCCAGGTTGGTGGCGGTGGCGATTGTATCGTTGCCGGGTTTTCCGGGGGCGTCATTGCTGTCGGGCGTCGGGCCGTAGTTTGTTCTGTCCCAGCTCAGCGTGTAGTTGTTGACGGCTCCCGCGTTGCCCTGCACTTTCACATAATAGGTTCCCGCAGCAAGCCCGGCAAAGCGGATGACTTCCGAATTTGAACCCCGCGTTTCGGAGGAGGACACAAGATTGCCCCCGGCATCGTACAGCAGCAGGTCAAGATCGCCCTTTGCATCCGTGAAATTGATTCTGAAAAAGTTGTCGGCTGTGCCGCCGGCGTCCAGAACAACCTTGTAATAGTCCACATCCGTGGCGGAATGTATGTTTGCCGCGGCGCCGCTTCTGGCCAGCACGGCCAGGTTGGTGGCGGTGGCGATTGTATTGTTGCCGGGTTTTCCGGCGGCGTCATTGTTGTCGGGCGTCAGGCCGTAACTTGTTCTGTCCCAGCTCAGCGTGTAGTTGTTGACGGCTCCCGCGTTGCCCTGCACTTTCACATAATAGGTTCCCGCAGCAAGTCCGGCAAAGCGGATGACTTCCGAATTTGAACCCCGCGTTTCGGAGGAGGACACAAGATTGCCCCCGGCATCGTACAGCAGCAGGTCAAGGTCGCCATTTGCATCCGTGAAATTGATTCTGAAAAAGTTGTCGGCTGTGCCGGCGGCGTCCAGGACAACCTTGTAATAGTCCACATCCGTGGCGGAATGTATGCTTGCCGCGGCGCCGCTTCTGGCCAGCACGGCCAGGTTGGTGGCGGTGGCAATTGTATTGTTGCCGGGTTTTCCGGCGGCGTCGTTATTATCAGTCAAAACACTCATGCCCGCCTCCCAGAAAATTTTTTAGAAGCTTCGTGATGCTTACTTCTGAATATCCCAATTATTGGTTTCCTGCGGCTTCCTGTTCAGGACTCCGTCCTGAACAAGCTTGTCCACAACCTTGCCCAGAGTTTCATACAACTGTATAAAACCCTGCAATGGGATGATGATTCGTTCCGAAACCATGGGGACGGGTTTTTCTTCATTGCGTCTGGCCTGCAAGGTAAAGAGGTCCAAACGCACCGTGCCATTGAGCATGTGCACAGTCTCAAGCCCGTCAGCAAAAGTCTCTCTGCATGAAGTCGCGGCATTGTCTTTCATGATCCCTCCCGGATAGAGAATACACCCGCGATTGCCGCCGCCGAGAACGCTGCCGGCTTCAGACCGACGCGTATTGGCAGCCAAAACAGTACGACAGAAGCGGAGTGTGTTGATAAACATTCGCAGGTTGGCTTTTCTTCTCCGAATGGCTGCGCTGTGCGGAGAAAAGTTTCAAGCCTCTTTTAAGAAAATTCAAAACACATTAAACAGTTTTCTGCAAAATTGGAATAGTTTTCCCCCGCTTTTTTAAAAATATATGTAGAAATTCAACCTGTTATTTTGACAAACGGGCTGGAAACAGGCTCCCGCACCGGGCAGGCTCAGCGCAACGTGGGGTTTCTCAGTCCCATATTGAAAAACAGCCTGACCCGCGCGGTCTGAAAGTCGGCCAAAGCCTTGCTGATGCGAACTTCGGCCTCTGTCAGTCTGGACTGGGCGCCAATCAGGTCGCTCAGCGTGCCCACAGTCTTGTAGCGCTCGTTGGCCAGCGCGTAATTTGCTTCCGCCGTTTTCGCTCCCGCGCGGGCGTTCTGGTACACTTCACGGGCGTCCTGAATGTCCATCAACGCTTTCAGCACATCCGTCCTGGCCGCTGCCAGAGTATTCTTATAAGCGGCGCGCAGTCCTCTTATGCGGTGTCTGTCCCGCTCCACGCCGAACGCCGTTTTGCCTCCTTCAAAAAATGTCCAGGTAAAATTGACGCCCACCGTCCAGTAATGCCGGTCATAGTCCTCGTAACGGCTGTCGGCATAGTCCCGGCTGTACGCCATCCAGTCCGAGGTCAGATCCACCTGCGGCAAGGCTTCCCCCGCCGTGACCTGTAACGCCTTCTCCGCAGTTTCAATGCTTTTTTGCGCTATGCGGATGTCGGGACGGTGTTGCGCGGCCAGCTTCAACGCCTCGTTTTCCGTGTAGTCCACCTTGCGTGGATAGGCCTCCAGCGCGCCGTCATATTTGACCTTCTCGCCCGGAGGATAGCCGAGATACTGATTCAGTCGCATTTCGCACGTGCGGATCGAGTTGCGCACATTGATAAGCTGCGCCTGCGCCTGGGACAGCTCAACCCTGTTTTGCAGCACATTTGCATACGGCGCCATGCCCACTTCAGACAGTGATTCCGCAACGCCAACCTGCATTTCAATGCGCCGGATGGAATCCCTGACCAGACGCAAGTCTCGCCGGGATTGCAGCAGCAGAAAGAACTGAATCTGGACGTTGGCGATAAGCTCCAGTTCAGCCTGACGCAATGTCTCTGTGGCGATGTCCTTCTTGATGCGCGCCCGCTGGAGGTTGTTCAGATGGGCGAAGCCCGCGAAAAGAGACAGGGTGGCCCGCACGCCTCTCGAATTGCTGTCGCTGGAGAGTTCGTCCGAGCTTCCCACAGCACCGCTGTTTCTGAGGCGGTTTCGGCTGGCGACCAGCGACAGCCGGGGCCAGAAATGGCTCTGGGCAACGCCCACTTCCATGCGGGCGCTCTCCAGCGCGTGCATCTTCTCTTCCAGAGATGGATTGACTTTCAAGGCTCGTTCAATGGCCGCGCCAAGGGATATAGGCGGGAGGAGCGGCGTTGACGGGCATTGCCGTAACTACGGCTGAAAGCAATATGATACAGGCAATGCCAAACTTTGACACAATATCCTCCATCCCCATATGCCTGCGCGCGCAAGCGCACTGTCCCAATTTCCCGGCAATGACGCCATCAGGTTCGTACTTCAGGCCCAGGCAATATTGTCCCCCAGTGCAGTCCGGCACATGAAAACGCCCTGCGGCACGGGCAGCCGGCGCATTATGCAAGAGTCAGAGGGACGCCTCCTGTATCCGTCTTTTGTCCCGCAGTCCATACCGATGTACAAGGGATCTTCGTCAGAGTGCAACGGTGACGATACCTGCTGACAACATCCCGCACCTCGTTCATCAGCCCTTCTGAAAGAGTGACCGGCTTCAGCCCCAGACTGCGGAATTTGCCGTTTTCCACAATCAGGCCGTTTTCCTGATCTTCCTTGCGCGGGTCCGCGTAGCTGCGCGCCTCACAGCCCGTCAGCCGTGAAACCAGGGTCGCCAATTCCTTCACAGACCATGTTTCCGTGGCCTGGTTGAATATCTTGACGCGTTCGCCCGGCAAAGGAGGATTTTCAATGGCCAGCTTGATGCACTTGACAGTATCCCGAATATGAATAAAGGCGCGGGTCTGACCGCCGGTTCCGTGCACTGTCAGGGGATGTCCCACAACGCTTTGCACCAGAAAACGGTTGAGCACCGTGCCGTAATCGCCGTCATAATCAAAACGGTTGACAAGCGCCTCGCTCATGCCCGTTTCGTCAGTGGCTGTGCCCCAGACAATGCCCTGATGCAGGTCTGTAATGCGTATTCCGTCGTTTTTGTTATAAAAGTAGAAGAACAGAGCGTCCTGGGTCTTGGTCATGTGGTAGACGCTTCCCGGAGCGGGCGGATACATGATCTCCCGCTCCACGCGGGAACCGTCCGGCGCCTGGATTGACACGGGCAGATAGCCCTCGGGTATGGGCATTTGGGTTGTGGCGTATCCGTACACGCCCATACTGCCCAGGTGCACCAGATGCACGTCAAGCCCGGATTCCACAATGGCGCAGAGCACATTATGGGTGGCATTGAGATTGTTGTTTACAGTATAGCGCTTGCAGGCGCTGTCGCGCATGGAATAGGGCGCGGCGCGCTGCTCGGCGAAATGGACGACGGCCTGGGGCCGCATTGTGCGCACAACCTCCAGAAGCCGGTCATATTCGCGGGCAATGTCCATCATGATGAAATCAATGGTATTGCCCGAAGCCCTGCGCCATGCGGCAAGGCGCGCCTCCATGGGAAGAATGGGCGTAAGCGACTCCAGCCCCAAGTCCACATCTATTTTTCTGCGCGAAAAATTATCAATAATAACCACATGATAACCATGCCGTGACAGATGCAGAGCCGTGGGCCAGCCGCAAAATCCGTCGCCGCCAAGAATCAGAACAGTTGTGTCCATGACGTGTCATCCTGCTGAAAATGCTCAAAGAAGCCTGTGAAGAATATCCTGCAGTTTCCGCGCATTGCTGGCATTGGCTATGGCCAGGACAAGAAAGAAATCCCTGGCGCCGCCATAGCGCCGGATACGCTGCAATGCCTCAGGCTCAAAAATTCCGACGCTTTCCCCGTCCTTGCTTGCGGTGTGCGGCAGAAACTCGCACATTCTCCCGCTGTTGAGCACCGTCAGCTTGCGCAGATGCGTCCTGAGGCGACGGCTTTCCGCCTGTGGCAGCCCCAGGGCCGTGAAACGGTCCGGCAGGGCCAGATACATACGCATGGCGTCCACGGCGCGGGCCGCGGCCTTTTCAAGATGCGTGCCCGCCGGAGGCGTGTACAGATACACGGCAATGTCGCAGGGGGTGTAGGTTTGCGCCAGCAACAGAAAATGCGCGGTCAGATAGAAATCCTCAATGCGGAAAATGGGCAAATGATGGTCAAGGCTTAACAGCCGTTGATAAAGAGAACGGCTGTAGAGCTTGTTCCATACCGAATGTGCGCGGCAGTCGGCGGCCAGCCAGGTGCGGAAGATTTCTTCTCCGCGCAGGGCGGAATTATGGAAAGGCATGGCGTTGTTCCATGAACGGCGCTGCCCCTCCTTGTCGGCCAGCGTGATGAAATGCAGAATATCGGTTTGTGCGGCGTCGGCCGCTTTTACTGCCTGGGCGTAGGCCGTTGGCGAGCAAATGCCGTCATCGGCATCCATGAACGCCAGCCAGCGTCCGTGCGCTTCCCCCATACCCCGCAAACGCGCCGCCAGGGTATAGCGCCGCTCCGGCTGGCGCAGCAGGGAGACGCAAAGCCCCCTGCCCTGAAAAGCGGCCACAACCGCATCACAGGGCTGTTCCGAGGCGTCGTCCACCACCAAAATTTCCAAGCGCACACTTTTCTGCCCCAGCAGGTCCTCCAGCACATGCGCCAATTGCTGCGGCTGATTGAAATGTGGAACCACCACGCTCAGATCTGGCGAATCTGGAGGAAAATTGTCAGAATTCACAATATATCCTCAGTATAAGTTTGGAGATTGCATCTATATTGTTGCTGGCTGAACAGAGCGCGCAGGAAAAAAGGGTTTCGTCATCCAGAAAGGGAGCGAGTTCAGCAAAAAGCGACTCGGGGCTTTCTCCGTCAAAAAGTCGCTTTTCAGCTTCTATGCACAGCTTGCCCATATTGATGGTAAGGCGGCGCTCCAGGAAGTTACGAAAGTTCCGCGCCGCATCAGGAGGCACATCGGGAGCCTCCAGCAGCGGATCAATGACTTCCCTGAGCGTCAGCAGATCATGCACACGTCCGGCAAATTTGCTCATGGGCCATGATTCGCAAAGCCGGTAGCGATAGATGTATTCTTCACAGCCCACATACGAGTGCGCATGAAGGGCCAGGAGAGAAACAAGGAACTTGTCGTCAAAGCGAAAGATTTTCTTGCCGTGAGCGAAAGGGGCCACCCGCTCCAGCAGATTGCGGGAATAGATCTTGCCCCAAAGCATGAGCGGAGGATACGGGCAGGCGGCATATGCCGCAAAAACGGCGCTTCCGCGCAGCACGCCCTGTGCGGGGGGCGCGCTCCATGAAAGTTCGCCCCGCTCCTCGCCCCCGGCGGTATGAGCAAGGTTGCGAAAATGCGCAATTTCGCAGCCCGCTTCCCGCTTGCGGGCCAGTACGCGGGCCAGACGTCGCTCGCCCGCCAGGGTGTCGTCCGCGTCCATGAACATGATGTCCGGCGCGCAGGCGGCCGCCACGCCCGCCAGTCTGGCCGCCAGGGCATAGCCGCGCTCCGGCTGGCGCACAAGGCGCAGGGGCGTGGGGTGCGCCTTTGCCCACTGCGTCACCCGCTCCGGCCCGCCGTCGCTTGAGGCGTCGTCCACCACAATGATTTCCAGCGGCAAACGCTGGCGCGCCACGCTGTCCAGGGCGCTTTCAACGAAGTCGGCCTGATTATGAAGCGGCAGGACAACAGACAGTTGGGGGATCATGCCTGCGCTCCTTCCCGGAGAAGCCAGGCCGGAGCATCTGCGGCCTCACGCCATTTGGGCGTTTGCAGAAAAAGCTCGCAGTTGCATCTGCCGTCAGGGCAGATGCAGGGGGCGTTCAGTTCCGGAATGTCGCGCAAACGTCGTTGCTTCAGATCAAATTTCACTCCATGCCGCATAAAGCCAAAACACGGCACGACGACGCCATCTGGCCCCAAACGCAATGTATTCATGCCAGCGGCGCAAAACATTCCCTTGTAGGAAAACTTTTCGGGTGAAAAATTTTTGTCGATTTTCTTATATTCTTCCATATGCCGTACTTCATGAATATCTTCATATTCATGGAACAGGAGCGTATCTGCAGATTCTGCAAATGATCGTAAAAAATCCAGTTCAGCAGCATCATATTCGGGAGCATGCAGATTTCGATCAAATACAGGGGCTGCAAACATATATATGCCAATATCTTTTAATCTGTTATGCAATTTTTTTGCAACATCAAGCTGTCCCGGAGAAAGAAGCAGCTTGCATTGTATGTTATTTTTTTGATGGATATTATCCAGATTTTCTAGATATGTATCCAGTTCTATTTGTTCAATATGCAATGACACAAGATATTTAATATCTATTATAGATGTATATTTTTTTAACAATGAGATATTTTTGTGTAAAAGTGATCCATTTGTGACAAAAACGATTTGCTTGGGATTGGGAATATATTTATCAACAGAGAAAAGAAGTCTGTCAATATATCTATATAAAAAAGGCTCTCCGCCCAAAATATACAAAAGATAGAAGGATGCCCTCCTCTCTCCAATGTCGCACAGGAACTGCTCCAGGACATCTCTATCAAGAGTTCTGCCTGCTCTCCAGTTGCGATTGCAGCAATAACTGCATTTGAAATTGCAGAGATCAGTTATATTCAGCATGCACTCAATGGTATTCAGCGCAAACTGTTTTTTGCCTCCCGCCCTAACCAGTTTCCCGCTCTCGGTAAACGTCATCTCCCTATCCTCGTCGTTTGAGATCTTGGCATTCGCCATCCGCGCCTCAAGCAAGGCGGCCAACGTCTGGCGTCATCAAGAGAGCGCGCCCAGTCGCGTCTTTCGGCAGGAGTACTGGCGTCTGATTGCAAACATGTTTCACGCCCGGGAAGGGAATGCGCATCCCTCTCAGGCGCAGGGTGCAGGCTCCTGAAGAATTTCGCCGCCTTTGGGAGGTCATGCCTGCGTTCCTTTCTGAAGAAGCCAGTCCGGGGCATCAGCGGCGCTACGCCATTTGGGCGTTTGCAGATAGCCTTCACAAAAGCCGCATCTGTCGTCAGGGCAGATACAGGGTGATTGCAACTCCGGTGTATCACGGAGCCGTCGCTGCTTCAGGTCAAATTTCATCCCACGTCGCATAAAGCCAAAACATGGCACGACAACGCCATCTGGCCCCAAACGCAATGTATTCATGCCAGCGGCGCAAAACATTCCCTTGTAGGAAAACTTTTCTGGTGAAAAACTTATGTCAGACCTGCAATATTCTTCAACTCTTCTTGTCCCACGACTATCTTCATATTCATGGGAACATATTGCATCCGCAAATGAGGAAAATGATCGCAAAAATTCAAGCTCATCAGCGCTATATTCAAGAGCGTGTGACTTCCTATATACAGTCTGTATACACATATCAATGCCAATTGACTTAAAAATATTATATAATTTTTTTGCAATAAATAATTTCCCAGGATAAAGCAGAATTTTGCAAGCGATATTGTCTCTCTCTTTTATTTTCAATAAATTATTTACATACGTATCAATTTCTATTTGTTCAATATGTATTGATATCATATATTTAATAGTTGTGTTGCATACATATTCTTTATGAGACGAGATGTGCTTATGCAAAAGTGATCCATTTGTTGCAATAGTGACGTGTTTTTGATTGGGTATATATTTATCTATATAAAAAAGAAGACTATCCATGTGTTGATACAAAAGGGGCTCGCCGCCTGAAATGCCAAAAGCATAGCAGGATGCCTTTCTTTCCCCAAGATCTTGAAGAAAATGCTCAAGAATATTTATATCCAGAACTCTGTTTGTTCTTGAATGACGATTGATGCAGTAACTGCATGTAAAATTGCAGAGATCAGTCAGGTTCAATGTGCAGGCAATGGTATCCTGCGTAAACTGTTGCATGGTTCCTGCCCTGACTAACCTTTCAGTAACCATTATACGACTCCTTTTTGCGCATAGACGATACTTTCACTGTACCAGGGCCGGTGGTGTCCGCAGTAATACTCATAGGGAAGATCATGTTCCAGCAGCATCCGCGGCAGGGTCAGCCAGTCCGGTCCTCTGCGGCCATGATAAATGGAAAGCATGAGCTTGGGCAGATGTTGCGTTATGGTGCGCTGCGCCCCTTGCATAACCTCTGACTCCGCGCCTTCCACATCCAGCTTGATGAGCGTCGGGGCGGCCTTGTCGGCAAAAAAGGCGTCCACGCTGGTGCAGTCGCAGTTGCCGGGGCCGCCCGCCATGTCATGCGTGAAGGCGGCGGCATCGTCTCCTTCAAGCTGAAGCCGCCCCTGGCCGGACCAAAGCGCCTGCGCAACCATGCGTATGCCCTCATGGGGAGCAAAGGCGGTTTGCAGCTTTTCATACGTCGCCGTTACAGGTTCAAAACCGAAAATCATGCCCTGCCCGTGCATGGCTTCATAAAAATTCAGCGTGCTGCTGTTGGTCGCCACGCCCTGTTCACAAACGGCAAAACAGCCGCCTTCGCAGATGATGTCCCCCGGTTGGGCATGAACGCGGGGGTGAAAATACTGCCTGTAGCCGGCCAGAGGAATATAGCCGGGTTCAGCGCCCAGCCTTGCGCGGCAGACGGCCATATAGGAGTACTGGCTGTCCGCGTCACAGAGTCTGTTGGTAAAGTTCAGAACGATGTCCCAGTCCTGATCCGTGAATGTTTCATGCCTGTTTCTTCTGAAAAAATGTTCTGCACAGTATCTTTCAATATGAAATGCGCGTATGCCGATTTTTTGCAATTTGATGCAGAGATAGGGGAAAAACGTTTTGCCGGGGGCGACATTCTGTCTGCAATAGAGCTGAATATCCATGCCGGGTGCAAGCCTGGCAAAGTCATGGCAGGCAATGTCATTGCGGGTGACGCGCTCGCCGTCGGCAGTCAGCGCATAGAATTCCGGCAGCCTGTCGCTCATGCGCCGGTAAAACCTCACGGCTTCATCCAGATCCGCCACATGGCAGACCACCACGGCATGACGCGGATCCAGACCGGCGCGTGGCGCGCGCAGCAGGGGCAGCTCTTCCATTGCCTCCCTGAGCTCGCCAACGCTGCCGAAGCGCAGGCGCGGCAAAGGCGGCGGGGCCACGGGGGTATGTCGCTTGGGCAGGACTTCCAGTCTGAAGGAAGTCCGCAGATCCTGCCGGAGTGTTGACTGGAAATAGCGGTGCCACTCGCGCTCCACAAGCGGCAGGCAGTCCTTTTTGACAAAAACGGCATTGTACTGGTGATGGAACTGAAAGTCGCGCAGCACGGGGATGAAATCCCTCTCCAGAAGACGGCGCATGATGTCCCGGTCAAGCTGCTGCCCCTCAAACTTGGGCTGGGATTCCAGCTCCATATACACGGCCAGAGTCTTTGCCAGAATTCCTTCAGCGCCTTCCAGAACCTGACCGCCGGAGCCTTCGGCGTCGATCCAGAGGGCATAGCGGCTCTCCTCCGGGTCGGTTGCGCAAAGCGTGTCCAGCCTGGACAGGGGAACCCATACGCCATGACAACGGTCTTTTTCTCCCGCGATACGGCGCAGGGTGGATTGCCGTCTGCTGTCGCACGGCTCTTCCCTGCCGTCGATGGTTTCATAGATATGGAAGCGCGTACTGCCGTTTTGGGCGCCAATGGCGCCGTACCTGTAGTCTACGCCCAGCGCGCGAAGCTCTCTTTCAAGCAGGAAGTGGGCATACACATGCGGATTGGCCTCAAAGGCGCGGACGGTCTTTTCAGGGCAGACCTTTTTGACGGCACGGGAAAACGCAGCCTCATGCGCGCCGATTTCCAGCACAGTCGTGACAGGCAAAAGGCTCTGCATATGCAGAAAAAATTCCGAAACCCGCTCCGCGCTCCGCCTGCGCCCGCTCATGTAGGTAAGGTCATACAGCATGGCCTGCTGTGAAAGCTGAAGCTGGAAAAGGTCCACAAGTTCAGTCGGCATATGCGCTCTCCAATACGGCTCCTGAAAACGGCTACTTGTCCGGCATCTGGTCTAAATCCACGTCCGAAGCCGCATGCGCTGCGATTTTCAGCGCTGGATTTCCGGCCATGCGGCAATTATCCCTGCATCCTTTATAGATGACGCTGCCGGGGGCAAGCAGATTGCCGTTCCCCATGCGGGCGTGCTCCAGCAGGACGCTGTGCGGCCCCAGATGGTTGCAGGAACCTATTCCGGCGCCGCCAAGCACAATGGAGTAGGGAGCCAGGAAATTGAAATCGCCTATGCTGGCGTCATGCGAGAGATTGACCGCGCCGTTGAGATAGTTGCCGTTGCCAATGCTGGCATTGCAATAGACCGTGCAGCCGCGCTGGACGATATTGCCCTCGCCAATGACGGCCGAGGGAGCAATGGACGACCAGGGATGGATGAGATTCATGAAGGACGCGCCACGCGCCTTGAAGGCCGTAAAGATCTCTTTGCGCAGCTCCGGTTTGCCCACGCCGAGGATAAAAAGGTCATCCGGTCCGGGCGCGTAGTCGTCGGCTGTGCCCAGATAAAAGTCGCGCAAATCCTTGAGGTCGCCGGCATAGCCCTTCCAGTCCAGAAATCCGCCGAAGCTGTAGTAGTGGGCAAGGCCGGGAGCGCTTTCCATGACATCGCGCAACACCCAGTAGCATTCACGCGCCGCGCCGGAATTGCCTATGATAAGAATTCTGGGCATGTCAGTAGCGCCCCCCGGCTAAAACAAAATTCTGTCCGGTGATCCATGCCGCCTGCCCTGAAAGCAGAAAGGCCGCCATGACAGCCACATCCTCGGGCCGTCCGAAACCGAGGGGGTAGCCCTGAAGCTGGTTTTGCCTGTACTCCGCTCCCATGGAGGCTTCCGCCGCGGCCTCCATGGGGGTGTCGACAATGCCCGGAGAAAGGCAGTGCACACGCATCCCCCGCGGCGCCACTTCCTGGCTGATGCTTTTGGCGGCCGCCGCCAGCGCCGCCTTGGCCGCGCCGTACAGCAGATGTCCCTTTTCAGGAAACACTGCGGAAGCGGATGCCACAAACAGGAGCGCCCCGCCTCTGGCAGAGGCGCGTCTGTCGCAAAAACCCTGGGCGAGAAGCAGAGGAACATGGAAATTGATGTCAAAATGCCGTCTGGCACGCTCAAGCCCGTAGACTTGCAGACAGTCCATCAGCCCCTCCCCCGCCGCATGGGCCAGCCCCCACAGCTTGCCATGTTCCCGCGCAAGACCGCGCACCCAATGGGGAATGTCTTTCATGTCAGTCAGAAAATCCCGCTGAATGCTTGTCCAGCGTTCTGGCGCGCACGCGGCCTGGCGGGCCTGCTCCAGCCTCTGCGCATTCCGGCCGCAGGCCAGCACGCGCGCCCCCCGCGCGATGCACTCCAGCGCGATGGCGCGCCCGATGCCGGAACTGGCCCCGGTGACCAGTATTGTCTGATCCGCAGTGAACATCAGCCGATGGCCCCATTGCTCAAGGCCATGATGTCGCGCACCTGGCGGCATGTTTTGAGCTCGTCAAACCTGACCTGCCGGCCCAGATTCTTGTCGAAAAACGCAATGAGCGTCATTATGCTCAATGAGTCCCATTCTTCCAGATCCGCCAGAACGGCATCTTCGCTCAGAACATCATCACACTGTAGTATGTCTTGCAGCGCAACAAGAAATTCCTCTTTATTCATGGCGGCTCTTTTCTCCTCTGAGAATTTTTTGCCAGCGCTCGATGCGCTGTTGCCGTGTGGGGCGCTCGGGGGCCGCTTCATATTCAAGGGGCGGCGCGCAATCCCATTGATTCACAGTGCAAAGACACGAACCCCACGCAAGCCCAATGCCATATCCGCACAGCAGCAAAGTGCCCGGAACGTCCTTCCCATAGGCGTCGCACAGCGCGACGGGGATGGACGCCGCGGCAAGGTTCCCGTATTTGCTGAAAGATTCCGCGGGCGTCTTCTCTACGGGAAAACCGATCTTGGCGCCGACCGTTTCCACTATCTGCCTGTTGGCCTGGTGCAGGATGAGCCGATCTATATCCGTTTGCGCAAGGCCGGCATACGCCATGGCCTCACGCACATGCTCCGGCACGACGCTCACGGTGAAGTCGAACACGGCCCCGCCATCCATATAGGTATCATTGAGCCGCCAGGGGATGCCGGCGGGATCGGGGATATCCTCCACGAGCGCCATATTTTGGGCATGGTCGCGGATAAAGGGGATCCTGGAGCCGCCAGCAGGATTTATGATGGTTTCAAAGCCGCTGCCATCGGTGCCGAAACCGAAATGCATGGGCGCAGCGCACTCATCACGCACCAGCAGCGTGGCGCTGCCGCCATCGCCGAAAACAGGAGCTGTGATCCGGTTGCGGACGTCCCGCCCTTCGGGATGCACGTCGCCGACGAGCACAAGAACGTGACGCGCCGCGCCGGAGGCGACAAGCGAAGCCCCGATCCAAAGTCCGTAAATATATCCGGTGCAGCCCTGGTTGACGTCAAATGCGGCGCAGGATTGCCCCAGACCAAGGCGGTGCTGCAACTCGCATGCTGTGGCCGGCTGCTGCCAGTCCGGATTCTGGGTAACAAAAATAAGGCTGTCTATGCAGTCGCGGGCGGAGGGAACGGCCCCCAGCAGAGCCTGCGCGGCATACGCGCAGAGGTCGGACGCAGTGACGTCCGGCGGGCAGACGCGACGACGCTCCATACCGAGACTGGCCTTGAGACGAGCCACCTTTTTGGCGCTGCCGCCATACAATGCGACTTCATCTTCCAGACGGATTTCGCGGGCCGGAACCGTGGAGCGCAAAGCGGCAAGGCGCACATGGCGCAATGTATGGAACATGTCTTACCCTTCGGCTTCCCTATCTGATGGGGCCTTGATGATTTTCAGTGATGAAAAGAAGCCGCTGGCGAATTCCGGGAAAGCCTTGCTGGCCTGATCCAGCAGGGAGCGCCCCTCTTCACCCGTCTCTAATTTAAGATAAAGGAAATTGGCGAAAATGTTGTTGGCGAGCATGGACAGACTGCGAAAATAGCGGTTGTGGAAATGCTCGTTGATTGCCCAGTAGGTTCTCAGCTCGGCCATGCCATGCGCACGGCGATGTTCCAGTGGACTGACAAACGCATCCTTGTACAGGGCGCTGCCGTGGCGGCGGTAAACGGACATGACTTCCGGCAGAAAACCAATCCTGCCCGTTTCGGCATGGAGCAGATGCCAGTACAGATCTCCCGGGCACAAATCGGCGCGGAACCATTCCGGCATCCCTTCCTGAAAGCGCCAGCGGTACACGACGGAATTGGTCTGGATCATGTTGCCCTTGAGCAGGTCTGAAAGATAATACTCTTCGCGTATGCCGCGCGGCAGCGTCTCGTGGGAAGGAAAAACGCCGGCCTCCCGCCCGTCTGCCAGAACAAGCGCCACAGGATGGAAGCACAGCGCACAGCGGGAATGGCTTTCCAGAAAATCTATCTGTTTTTGCAGCTTGAGCGGATCGGTAAAATAATCGTCTCCGTCGCACAGGGCGGCATATCTGGTACGGCAGCGCGAAAACAGCCCCATGACATTCTCGGCCGGTCGGCGGCGGGACAGAAGCACCGGCTGAATGGAAGGATGTTGCGCCGCGTATGCGGCCACAATCTCCGCCGTGCCGTCAGAGGAATGATGGTCAAGCACGACATGACGCACAGGGAAGGACGTTTGCTGCGCCAGCACGCTGTCCATGCACTCGGCGATATATTTTTCATGATTGTACGTCATGGTCAGCACGGTCAGTTCCACTGGCGGGACGGGTTCGCCTATGACCATGCCGTTTTCTGATCCGTCTGCTGTGATGGAGGCCAGGGCCCGGGATAACGCTTTCTGATCCGCGGTCAGCAGAGGGGCGTCATTGGCAAAGCGCTGGCGCAACGGTGCGCGAACTTCCGGCGGAAGCGCTACGGCAAAGCTTCGCAAGATATCGTCAGACAAAGGCGCGTCCATATCCGCTTCCGGCTGCTCGGCCAGCCAGTCCGGGCAATCCAGGGCACCGCTTTCCAGCGCAAGCATTTCCTCAAGCTCGCGCAGAGCGTCCGTTCCATTCCGGATCAGAGCATCCCTGATGTTTTTGGGGCTTACAGGCGCTGTAGCCCACTGGCGGTCGAGAGCGAGCAGGCTCTCCATAAAGAGCCCTTCATCCACATCCGGCCAGGCGTTCTCCCGCACTTCCAGGGTCCAGCTCAGACGGCGCGCGGCGTTGGAAGCCAGGCACAAAGGATGACGGGGCGCATGCCGCAGGGGAAGCGGCTCGGGGCAGTTCAAAAAGTCAAACAGACTCCGCGCCACATTTGCCTGCGGCAGGCTTACAGGGCTGGCGCTCGTATTGGCCAGCAGGCTCACATTCTCTTTGCCCCACTTTTGCTGGGCGTCCCTGATCAGAATCGGCAGCGAACCATAGCGCCTGACATGGGCGAGACCGTTTTTTTCCGGCAACAGTGACCGCGCTTCCCTGTAACCTTGCTCCAGCATGCAGGCGGGTCGCCCCAAAACAAAAAAAATCTGGACATCATGTTGCGCCAAGGCGGCATGTCGCCGCCACAGACGCTCAAATGACTGATGCGACAGGATATCAGGCGTCCTGGACAACAGGAGCACATTGCGCCCTGATGCCAGCCGGCCAGCCAGTTCATCCAGCATATTGGCGAAATAGGCGGGAATAGCGTCATTCTCAGGTATCACGCGCCAGAACGACAGATGCGATGGCACCAGTTCACACGACCAGGGATGGAGCGGCCCCAGATCAATGCCGTGAGCTTCCAGCAGTGCGCGGTTGGCGTGTACAGTCGCAAAAAGCCACGGACGCGAAGGGCTCAAATCATAGAGGACATAGAGACGGCTCATCCCGCTTCTCCTCTTGCCTTTTGCCGCGTGTGGCAAGCCGCATGGAGGGCTTGCGCCGCGCGCTTTATCGCAGTAGCGCCCAGCTCTCCGTACATGGGCAAACACAAAACCCGCCGGGCGGCATCTTCGGCGACCGGGCATGAGGCTCGCCATTCTTCTTGCAAGTATGGCAGGGTATTGAGCGCGGGGTAAAAATAGCGGCGGGGATGAATGCCGTGGTCTTTTAGCGTCTGTTCAGCACGGGCACGACACTCTTCATCCGGCAGGAGGACGGGATAATAGGCGCTGTTCCAGTCCAGCCCTTCGCGCAGGGTCGGACGCTGTAACGCCAGCCCCTCCAGAGCCGCGTCATACATGGCGCGCGCTTCCCTGCGCCGCGCCAGTTCCGCATCCGTGCCCGGCAGCAGGGACAGGCCCAGGGCGGCGTGCAGTTCGCTCATCTTGCCGTTGACGCCCAGGCTGTAATGCGTGTCATGGATGTGGCCGAACGCCCGCGCGAGCGACAGGGCTTTATGGGCCTCGGCGCTGTGGGAAACAACGCAGCCGCCTTCCGCCGTATGAAAAATCTTGGTGGCGTGGAAGCTGCACATGCTGTAGTCGCCATACTCCAGCAGGCTTTTGCCGTGATAGCGGGAGCCAAAAGCCTGCGCCGCATCATAGATGAGAACCGCTCCATATTCCCGGCAAACGGCGCCCAGGCCTTCCACATCGCAGGCCAGACCGTAAATGTGTACGGGCAACACCCCGGCGATGTCCGGTTCTTCCTGAAAGCGCCTGCGCAGCAGTTCAGGCGAAAGACAGAGCGTATCAGGTTCAATATCCACAAAAACGGGGATGCAGTGCAGCCAGAGCAGGGCGGAAAGCGTTGCCACATAGGTATAGGGTGTGACCGCCACTTTTTTCCCGTCCAGCCCGGAGCACTGAATGGCCAGCATGAGAGCCGTCGTGCCGTTATTGCACGCCAGCACATGCGGCACGCCGAGGTATGCCTCCAGCGCGCGTTCCAGCTCCTGTACGCACTGGCCGTTATTGGTGATCCAGGCGCGTTGAAAAATCTCCCCGCAGAGCCGCGAAAAAGTTTCCGGCTCCGGCAGGCGTGTTTTTGTGACGTATACGGGATGTTGCATTGTCATGTCAGGTGCGTCGCGTACAGTATGAACACGAAATCCAGCGCAGACGGGGCGCCGCCTGGCGTCTGCCTGCAAAAACGGATACAGAAAACCCGTAAGGATCTTGCGGCGGCTCAGCCGGGTTTATTCGCGACAGACAACGCTTTTTCGCGAACAATTCTGTAAGGATCCTGCGCAGGCGCATACAAAGAATTTTTGCAATCAGGCACAAGATGGATTCCGGACAGCTTTCCCCGATATTTCACCGACAGTCGCACTGTCGGTCAAGCCTTTAGTTTCCTACACTTAAGAACAGTTTTTGGCAAGGATTGCCGCTGGAATCAAAATTTCCGCCTCCCATTTCTACAAAATAATCATCTTATTTCGCATTATTACGACAAGTTTGAAAGTTTTGGACAGCCCAAAAAATCGACAGTGCGACTGTCGATGAGCAGTCGAGGTGTGGACAGAGAAAGCCAATGGGGGCCAGAGAAGGACAGAAGCTCGTTCCCCACTTTTCACTGTTCGTTCACGGCGGTCAGTTCCAACCGACGCACCGGCAAAGGGGCTTGCCCCTGTTGACGCGGCTTCTTGTGAGATGCGGCATTGGAGGCTGATGCAATTCTCTGAACGCCAGCGAGAACAGCGGCATTGCAACTGGCGGAAATATTTTTTATCTATTTACTATAGGATAGATAGCAGACGACTGATGCTCTAAAACGGCAGATGGAAGGGCTGCCGCGCCTGGAACACCACGCTACGGGCATAGCCGAAAGAGCGGGCGTAGGCGGCCAGATGGTCGAAGGCAAAGGCCACATCCGCCGTGCTGTGGGCGTCTGAGCCGAAGCTGATGTTCACCCCTTCTTCGGCGGCCAGACGCATGATGGCCGGGGCGGGATAGGGTTCGGCAAACTCCTTGCGCAGACCCGCCGAGGATACTTCCAGAGCAACGCCGCCTTCGCGCATGGCGCACAGTGTTTCGCGGATCAGCTCCAGGCTGCCGGGCCTGTCCAGCCAGGCATGGAAACTTTCCGGGCAACGCACCTTGATGAAGTCCGGGTGGGCCACGATATTCATCAGGCCGCTGCGCGCCATGGCCTTCATTTCCCGGTAATAGGCCGCAAAACGCGCGTGGCGCTCTTCCTCGCTTTCGCCCTGGTTCCAGTTTCCGGGAGAGCCCACAGCCAGCGAACCCAAAAAATGCAGACCGCCGATCACATAATCAAAGGGCCAGCGCGCGGCCAGCTCCCGCATGTACGGCATGTGCGAGGGAATCCAGTCCAGTTCCATGCCCAGCAGCACGCGAGGGGAGCCGGCGGACTTCAACCGCAGCGCCTCTTCGACGTAGCGCGGAAAATCCCCGGCCAGATCGCCGTGGTACAGGGGGCAGGCATAGCCGGGCGGCAGGGGGGAATGCTCGGAGAAGCCGTACCAGCGCAGTCCGCGCGCTTGCGCGGCCTCGTACATCTGCGCCGCCGTGGCTTCACCGTGGGAAATGATGGTGTGATTGTGCACGTCCGCGAGAATCATGCGCTCTTCTCTGTGTCAGGTATCGGTTCGGGACAGAATGTTGCGCGCCGCGGCCACATCCTCGCTTATCTGGCGCGTAAGCTCCTCCACCGAGGCAAAACGGCGTTCGCCGCGCAGCCGGAGCACAAATTCCAGACGCACGCGCCGTCCGTAGAGATTGGCTGACGTATCCAGCAGAAAGCTTTCCACAGTCACGTCCCGACCGCCGAAAGTGGGCTTGCGCCCGACATTGGTCACGGCCTGATGCCAGGTTTCGTCCAGGCGCACGCGGGCCGCGTAAACGCCTTCGGCGGGCAGCAGGGTTTCCGGCGGCAGCAGATTGGCCGTGGGAAAGCCCAGCCCGCCGCCGCGGCCCTCGCCATGCACCACCTCGCCGGAAAAGCCGTAACAGCGCCCCAGCAGGCGGGCGGCCCGCCACACGTCGCCCCGGCTGATCAGGTCGCGCAGGCGGGTGGAACTGACCACCGCGTCATCCACAATGACCGGCGGCAACTGCTCCACTTCAAAGCCCCATGCCGCGCCCAGGTTCCGCAGCACGTCGGCATGACCGCTGCGCCCCCGGCCCAGGGAAAAATCATAGCCCACCACCAGCTGGCGCAGATGCAGGGGCAACAGGCAGCGGCGCACGAATTCTTCGGGCGTCAGGGCGGCCAGTTCCGCGGTGAAGGGCAGCTCCAGCACATGCTCCACGCCCAGCCCGGCCAGCAGTTCCAGCCGTCGTTCGCGGCTGGTCAGCGGGGCATGCGCCTTGTGCGGACTTACGACCAGGCGCGGATGTGGCCAGAAGGTCACCAGCACACAGGCCAGATCCCGTTGGCGGCAGACATCCAGAGTGCGGCGGATCAAGGCCTGATGGCCTTTATGCACGCCGTCGAAGTTGCCGATGGTGACGCCCGCGCCCGTCAGAGCGCCCAAGCCGTCCGCGGAATGTACAATTTGCATAGATCGCGTCAGTTCCGAGCGTTGGAGGAGCGGTTGTCCGCTTGCGCGGCCAACAGGGCATTTACCTGATTTCATCAGATAAATGCTCTAAATCAGTCTGTCGAAAATAATCCTGTAGATCTTGCGGATATGCAGCACCAGCCTGAGGGTCAGGTTGCGGGCCTGCTTTTCATCCTGCACGGAAAAGGAACACAGGTGCCGGGCCACATCGCTGAAATCAGTGTCGCCCTTGGGCTGGAGCATGCCCCAGTACTGCCGGGCGCGCTCCATGATCCTGCCGCTGAGCTTGTCCGGATGCGCGGCGTCGTACGAGCGCAGGAAGGCGGCGAACATGCGTTCCGCGTCCTGCGGAAAAGAACTGGCCAGGGCCAGCCGCCAGAGAGCCATGTACAGGCCGCGCCACTCCACGAGCATCTGACGGCGGCGCATGAACTGCATGCGACCGATGCCCATCAGCTCCAGCTCGGCGGTGAAGTCCGCGCCGTCCAGCAGGGCCGCAAAATTCTCCAGGGCCTCCCGGGCGACACTTTCATCGTCAAAAACTTCCGCAAGATTCTGCATAGGTGATCCGTTCAGCTTTCCGCCGCCTTGTCCTCACCGCCGCTCCCGTTTTTGCGGCGACGTGACGAACGGCGACGGCGTTTTCCGGAGCGTGGGGCCTCCCCGTCTCCGTCGTCGCAGCGGGTGGAACCGGCTTCACGTCCACGGCGGGCTCCCGCATGCCGGCGCGGGGCGGCATGCGGACTGTTGTCCGGGAAGCGGCTTTCCTGAAGGCTCTGCTGGTGGCAGGCGTCCAGCAGCATGCCCAGCAGCAGCACGTCATCGTCCTCTTCGCTTTGCCGGGCAAGTTCTCGCGCCAGAGTCGCGTAACGGGCCACGCGCATGCGCTCCAGGCCGGTGAGCGCGCGGAAGCGCGCCTCCAGAATGGTGGTCAGCCGCGTGCCCGCCACCCGGGCCACATCATCGTCCGTGGGCAGGGGCAGCTCCATCAGCGCTATTTTGTAATGTCTGGCGATGCGCTCCAGCTCCATGCGCTGCATCACGTCCACCAGGGAAATGACTGTGCCCGCGGCCCCGGCGCGACCGGTGCGCCCGGCGCGGTGGATGTAGCTTTCGTGGTCTTCCGGCGGTTCGTACAGAAACACATGCGACAGGGCCGGGATGTCTATGCCGCGTGCGGCCACATCCGTGGCCACCAGATATTGCAGGCGGCCCTTGCGGATCTTGTCCAGCACGGCTTCACGCCGGTTCTGCGAAATATCCGCCGAAAGCTCGTCGGCGCTGTAGCCGAAGCCCTGGAGCACGCCGGTCACATAATGCACATTGGCCTTGGTATTGCAGAAAATGAGGGCCGAGGCCGGATTTTCCGTTTCCAGCAGACGCACCAGCGCCCTGTCCTTGTCCATGGGTTTGACCTGGCAGAAAAGATGCTGCACCGCAGCCACATGAACTTCTTTCTGAGAAAGGGACAGCAGGGAAGGCTCGGTCATGAACTCGGCGGCCAGCTTGAGTACATGCGGCGGATAGGTGGCGGAGAAGAGACAGGTATGTATGCGCCTGTGGGGCAGATAGCGCTGCACTTCCTTCATGTCCGGATAAAAACCGATGGACAGCATGCGGTCGGCCTCGTCAAAGACCAGCATGCGCAGGTTCCTGAGATCCAGCGTGCGGCGCAGCAGATGATCCAGCACGCGTCCCGGCGTGCCCACAATGACCTGAACGCCGTCGCGCAGGGCGTCCATCTGTTTTTTGTAGCCCACGCCGCCGTATACGGCCACGGCCTGAATGCCCGTTTCCGCAAAAATCATGGCCGCCTCGCGCTCCACCTGCACGGCCAGTTCACGCGTGGGCGCCAGCACCAGCGCCTGCGGCGTCTTGAGCGCCGGATCCAGACGGGGCAGCATGGGCAGCAGATAGCAGCCGGTCTTGCCGCTGCCCGTGCGCGACTGAACCATGATGTCCCGCCCTGCCAGCAAATAGGGCAGAGCCAGGGACTGAACGGGCATCAGATTTTGCCAGCCCGCGCGGGCGCAGGCCACGCGCATGGCTTCCGGCAGATCGGCCAGGCGCACTTTGGGCAGGGCGTTTTCCGGTTCGCAGACGGAAAGGCCCTCCGAAGCGGGAGTGGCGGGGGGCGCCACAGGGGCGGCAGGCGACTCCGCGTGGGGAGGCATCGTCGGAGAAATCTCTTCTGGCATGTGGCATCCTGGCGGCATGCACCCGCCGCAGTATTAAATATTGTTAACGAGTGACTATGTCATAAGGCTTATTTTTCCGCAAGTTTTGTCCGCCTGGGAGACAGGGTAGTCACACGAAGCATATAACCACTTGAAATCATAGGATAAAAATTCAAACGTCAAATTTGAAACTCCCAATAATATCAAATAGATACGTTTTTTCGCGCGATTGCCCTGGAGGTAGCGGCTCGGCGCTTTACGGAGCCGGGCGGATAAGCTATGCTCAACAATACTCGCACAAGCAGTTCAATGGTTGCAAATGGCCCCTTCCCGGCCCAGGTCGCCAAAGGGCGCAACGATTTGAGGTACGCATGAACAGCACTGTTCCCTACTCCGCCACAGTCTCCGCCGGCATCAACCCGCTGGGTCGCAAGGGCATGGTCAGCACGCCCCACTATCTGGCCTCCCAGGCCGGGCTGGACGCCCTGCGCCGGGGCGGCACAGCCGTGGATGCGGCCATTGCCGCCTCAGCCGTGCTTTCCGTGGTCTATCCGCACATGTGCGGCCTGGGCGGCGACAGCTTCTGGCTGATTTACGACGCCGCGCGCGGCGAGCTCAAGGCCCTGAACGCCAGCGGCCGCGCCGCCGCCTCGGCCAGCCCCGAATTTTACGCGGCCAGGGGTTTCAAGGCCGTACCCGCGCGCGGCTACCTGGCGGTCAATACCGTGCCCGGCGCGGTTTCCGGCTGGGACGAGGCCTTCAGGCTGAGCAGGGAAAGCATGGGCTCGCCCCTCTCCTGGGCGGAACTGCTGGACGCGGCGCGCGGCTATGCGGAAGACGGCTTTGCGGTGGGGCATTCCCTGGCCCACTGGCTGGCCGTGGACACCAGCGGTCAGGGCGCGGGGCGCGGATTGCACCAATTTCCGCCCTTTGTGGAGGCATTCTGCAAAGAAAACGGCCGCCCCTACCGCGTGGGCGAAACGCTGCGTCAGCCCGACCTGGCGCAAAGTCTCGCCCGGCTGGCCCAAAACGGCGCGGATGAGTTCTACCACGGCAGCATCGCCCGCGCCATCGCGGACAGCATGATGCTGCACAGCGGTCTGCTGACCGTGGGCGATCTGGCCGACCACCACGCGGACTGGGCGGAACCCTTGCGCGTGCCCTACCGCGGCTTCACGGCCTGCAGCGCGCCGCCCAACAGTCAGGGCATGGCCGCGCTGGAAATTCTGAACATCTGCAATCATATGGATCTGGCCGCGCTGGGCGAAGGCGGCGCCGACTATTATCAGGCCCTGGTGGAAGCCACGCGCCTGGCCTTTCAGGACAGAGACCGTTGGCTCACGGACCCGGCCCATGCGGATATTCCGCTGGATCGCCTGCTCTCGCCGGAATACGGGCAAGAGCAGGCCGCGCGCGTTTCACTGGAAAAAAGCGCCGGCCCCCTGCCGCCCCTGTCGCCGGGCGGGGACACGGTGTGGCTGGGCGTGGTGGACGCGGCGGGAAATGCCGTTTCCATGCTCCAGAGCATCTATCACGAGTTCGGCTCGGGCATGGTGGCCGTGGGCACGGGCATTCTTCTGCAAAACCGCGGCTGCGCCTTTTCTCTGGACCCGACCCACGTCAACCGTCTGGAGCCCGGCAAGCGCACCATGCACACCCTGACCCCGGCCATGCTGCTCAAGGACGGCAAGCCCCGGCTGGTCTGCGGCAGCATGGGCGGCGAGGGCCAGCCCCAGACCCTGGCGGCCCTGATTACCCGCATTGTGGACTTCGGTCTGGCCCCGCAGGATGCGGTCAATGCCCCGCGCTGGCTGCTGGGCAGGAGCTGGGGCGCGCCCGACAACGACCTCAAACTGGAGGGCCGCATTCCCGCCGATGTGGCCGACGAGCTGCGCCGTCGCGGCCAGCCCGTGCGCATGGTGGAGGACTATACGGAAGTCATGGGCCACGCCGGAGCCATTCTCTGCCATGAGGACGGCCTGCTGCAAGGGGCGGCTGATCCGCGCGGCGACGGCCAGGCCGTGACACTGTAAAAGAAAAGGCGAAAATATGAAAGGAGCCTGAGGGCATGCGCGGCCTTCAGGCTTCTTTTGCGCTCAGAGCGCCTCCTGACCCAGCAGCGCCATGACGCCGATATCTGCGTCTGAACATCTCGCCAGCACACCAGAGCATTTATCTGATGAAATCAGGTAAATGCACGGAACACAGGCGCGGAACCGGGCGCAGACGGCGTTTATTTTTCAATCCAGGGCAACAGGGCGTCCACAATCTTGCGGGCCTGGTCAGCGCTGGAAATGGTGAACTTGGACTGCTGGCGGTATTCGCCGCCCGATTTTTTATAACGGCGGATCACATACTTGTCCGGGCCATAGTCGTCGCTTTCCGGCCGCCACTGCTGATAGCGAAACAGAATAGTGGTCCACGCGCCCTTGCTCAGCACCACCTTGTCCAGTTCCTTGATCAGAATCTGACCGTTTTCCTCATACTCTACAGTAAGATCGTCGATGGATTCGTTCAAAACTTCCTCTCAATGGACGCGTCGGAACCGCCTGACCCCGATCGCGCTGTTAACCCCGTATGGTTGCCGGACGGCTTTTGAATGTCGCGCAGAACCTCGCTGGCCCAGAACATTTTTCGCGCGAAATTACCCCAACGGCGAGACAAGTTCTCCCCGGGATAATTTCGCGCGCATTCTGCAAGCAAATCCGCGTAGAGCATTTTCCTGTAAAAAACAGGCAAACGCTCTATAGCATTTTTCGATTGAAAATATAAATTTTCAATCTGTTCGCTGCCGTCATTTCGCGGAAAAAGCGTGGTTTTTCCGCTCATTGGGCGTGCTTGTCCGCTTGCGCGGCCAACAGGGCGTTTACCTGTTTCATCAGACAAGGGCTCTAAATGCCGACGTAGTTGGCCAGCACGCCCTTGACGGTTTCGGGCAGATCCGGCGGCTGCAAGACCATATCCCCCGGGCCGGGGCCGTAGCGGTCGCCAGTGCTCTGCGCCGTGGCGGTCATGGCCATCAGGCGTTCGGACAAGGTCAGCTCGCGTCCGCTGCCCATTTTCCGGCCCAGCGCGGTCAGCACGTTTTCCGTAATGTTTGTCGGCTTGACGCTGTTGTATTCCATGGTGCTGTCTCCTTCTGTAGACACTAAGCGCGAATGCCGGACTCCCGTCCGGCGTCAGAAGTCATTTCATACAAAGTATGGAATGACTTCCAAACTACAATTTTCCTCGGCGGATCGCAAGATGGCTTTAGAGCCTTTTCACACAGCCCCCCTTGGGGAGGGACTGGAAGCCCGCCGCAGCCAATGCGGACCTAGCGCCGCAGCAGCATCAGGGCGTAACGCTCCACCGGCGCAAAATCATCACTGAGCGCGGGCGTATCCGTGGATACAGGCCCGGCGTAACGTGCGGACAGCATGGAATCCGTCTCGGCGGCCGGCGGATCCGTGGCGAAGGCAGGAGCGGGCAACGCCATGCGCCCGGCCTCGGGAAAAGCCAGCAGCATGAGATTCTGCACCTCGTCAGGTCTGTCCGGTCTGCCCACGCAATAAACGCGCACCTCGGCGAAAGCGGTGCGCAGGGCGTGATAAATGCCCCGGAACAGCCTTCCGTCCGGGCCCTCCACAGCCGAAATCACGTTCATCAGCAAGGCGCCGCCGGGGGCCACGGCCCGGCGCAGTTCCTTTGCCGCCTCCACGGTGCCCATCTGAAAGGGCACGGAATAGTGCGAATTGAAGACATCCACAAAAACAAGATCATAACTTTCCCGCTGGCGGTTGAGAAAGGCGCGGGCGTCCTCATGTCGCAGGCTGAGCCGGGGGTCAGCCTTCAGGCCGAACCAGCGCCGTGAGACGGCGGTCATGGCCGGATCCAGCTCCACCACGGTCAGGCGCAGGGCGGCGGCATCCAGTCCGCTTCTGCCCGCCAGCAGCCACTTGGGCACGGAATAGCCCCCGCCGCCCAGCATCAGCACCCTGCGTGCGTTCGGCACATGGCGCGGCCCCAGGGCGTAAAAACGGGTGTACTCAAAATAAAGCTCTTCCGGGGCGTCCAGCAGCATGCCGGACTGGCTGTAGCCGGGGTCTGTGGCCATCAGGCGCACGGCGCGCCCGTCGCGGGCGTGGTCCACGCCTTCCATGACCCTGATGCTGTTGTAGGGGCTCTCCACCAGACGAATGCCGCCTTTCTCCGCCAGCCATTGCCCGTACAGACTGTCCTGCCAGGCCAGCAGCACGCAGAGCGCCAGAAGCAGCAGGCGCAGCCACGGCCTGGAGGGCGCGTTGCAGAGGGAAAGAGCCAGCATGCAGAAGGCCACGCCCCACAGAATGGCCGTGCTGCCGAAAAAGGAAATCAGCACAAAGCCGCCCAGAAACGTGCCCAGAATGCTGCCCGCCGTGGACAGGGCGTACAATCGCCCCACCGTGGCCCCGGCGGTGTCCACGCTGGCGATGCGCAGGCGGATCACATAGGGCGTGATCATGCCAAAGAAAAAGGCGGGCAGGGCAAAAATGCCCAGCGCGGCGGCCACGGCGGCCAGATAGAGATTGCCCACGGCCTGGGTCACGCCCGCGCCCACAGAGGCATGGCAGAAGGCGGTCAGCCCGCAGCCCAGCCCGGCGCCGGCCAGGGCCTGGCCCAGCCCCCGGCGGGAAAGCTTTTTGTCCGCAAAGCGGCCCCCGGCCCATGCGCCCAGCGCCAGGCAGGCCAGCACCACGCCAATGAGGCTGGTCCAGACAATGGCTGAGGTGCCCACATGCGGGGCCAGCACGCGCCCGCCCACCATTTCCAGCACCATGACCAGCGCGCCGCTCAAAAAAACCGTCAGTTCCAGCATGGAGAATCCTTCATTCAGGCCGTAACGTCTTCCACCCGCCGCGCGCCGAAAAAATCCCGCAGCAGGGCCGCGCAGGCTTCGGCCCGCACCCCGCCCATGTGCCAAACCCGATGATTGCAGCACGGGGCATCCAGATATTCGGCGCGCGAGGTTACGGCCCCGGCCAGAGCGTCCGCCGCGCCGTAGACAAGGCCGGCCAGACGCGCGTGCACCAGAGCCGCCGCGCACATGGCGCAGGGCTCCAGCGTGACCGCCAGCACACAGCCGTTCAGGCGGTAATTGCCCACGACCGCCGCCCCGGCGCGCAGAGCCAGGATTTCGGCATGGGCCGTGGGGTCGCGCAGAGCCACGGGCGCGTTGCGACATTGCGCCAGCAGCCGCCCGTCCGGCCCGGCCAGCACCGCGCCCACCGGCACTTCGCCCTCCGCCGCGGCCAGCCGGGCCTGGGCCAGGGCCATATCCATCAGTCCTTCCCAGCTCAGGCCCGGCGGAGGGTCGGGCATGGGCCCGGCCGGCGCGAATGCGCGCGGGCCCGCTACAGAATGATGATCTTGCACAGGTGGTTGACCACTTCCTCAGGCGTGTCGCAGACCGTAATGAGCTTGTCGATCTCCGACTCATGGATGAAGCCGCCGGCGGCCATGCTTTTGCGCAGCCATTCCAGCATGCCGCTCCAGAAGCGGGAATTGTACAGAATGATGGGGAAAGGCCGGGTGCGACCGGTCTGCGCCAGCACAAAGGCCTCGGAAAGCTCGTCGATGGTCCCCATGCCGCCGGGCATGACCACATAAGCCATAGCGTACTTTACGAACATGAACTTGCGGATAAAAAAGTAACGGAAATTGCAGCGGGTTTTCACATACTGGTTGCAGCCCTGCTCGTGCGGCAGATGGATATGCAGACCCACAGACTCGCCCCCGGCCTCGAATGCGCCCTTGTTGGCCGCCTCCATGATGCCCGGCCCGCCGCCGGTGATGATGCCGAAACCCGCATCCACCAGCATGCGGGCAATCTTTTCGGCATCCTGATATTCCTGCATGTCCGGCGTGCAGCGGGCCGAACCGAAAATGGAAATGCAGTTGGCCTTCAGGGCGTTCAGCGTGTCCAGAGCCTGCACCATTTCGGCCATGATCCGGAATGTGCGCCAGGATTCGGTGGTTGCCGAGGCCAGATCATCCACAATATTCTGTCGTAATTCAGGCATAACGCCTCCTTGCGGAAAGAATCAATGTCGCGGCGCGGCGGCCTGTGCCCCCAGACCCGCGCAAAGCGGCGCGCTCAGTATATGTGAGCCGGAGCGCGCCCGCAAGAGCGCGGCGACCGCCGCCCCGCTCCCGGTTTGACAGGGCGGCGGGCTGCGGATTATGTGAAGAAATACCGCCATCCATCGGAGTGCATATGAAAGTACAATTTCTGGGAGCGGCCCAAACAGTCACCGGCTCCTGTTATATGATTGAGGCATGCGGCAGGCGTTTCTGCGTGGACTGCGGCATGCACCAGGGCAACAAGGCCATTGACCGGCGCAACCGCGATGTTAAGGCCTACCAGCCCGAAAACATTGATTTTGTTCTGATCACCCACGCCCATATGGATCATTCCGGCCTGCTGCCCCTGCTGACCAAAAACGGTTTCAACAAACCCGTTTACTGCACCAAGGCCACCAGCGATCTGCTGGAAATCATGTTGCAGGACAGCGCCCACATCCAGGAAATGGAAGCCCTGTGGGAAGCCAAGAAGTACGAGCGCCGGGGTCTGAAAAATCCCCCTGCCGCTCTTTATGGCATGGAGGACGCCCGCAAGGCGGCCACCCTCTTTCACACCGTGGACTATCACAAAAGCTTTGAGCCCGCGCCGGGCATCCGCGTAACCTATTACGACGCCGGGCACATTCTGGGTTCCGGCTCCCTGCGGCTGGAAGCCGAAGAAAACGGCAAGACCACCAGCATGATCTTTTCCGGCGACATCGGCCGCCCCCAGTCTCTGATTGTCCGCGACCCGGAAAATCCGCCCAGGGCTGATTATGTGTTCATGGAATCCACCTACGGCGACCGCAACCACAAGAATGAAAGCGGCAGCGCCGAGGAGCTGGCCGAGGCCGTGGCCTACAGCCACGCCAGAGGCGAAAAGGTGATCATTCCGGCCTTTGCCGTGGAGCGCACGCAGGAGGTGCTCTACTGCCTGCACATGCTCAACAGCCAGGGCAAACTGCCCGGGGACATGCCTGTTTTCGTGGACAGCCCCCTGGCCATCCGTGCCACGGAAATTTTCGAGCGCAACCGCGAGCTGTTCGACGAACACGCCAAGGCCCTGCTGAACAGCGGCGACAATCCCTTCTCCCTGCCCAACCTGCGCTACACCCTGAGCAGTGCCGAATCGCGGGCCATCAACGAGGTCAGCGGCCCGGCCATTGTCATTTCGGCCAGCGGCATGTGCAATGCCGGGCGCATCAAGCATCACCTCAAGCACAATATCTGGAAGCCCGGCGCCAGCGTGGTTTTTGTGGGCTATCAGGCCGTGGGCACGCCGGGCCGCAAGCTGGTGGAGCAGGCCAAAAAAATCACCCTGTTCGGCGAAGACATGGACGTGAAGGCGCGCATTTTCACCATCAACGGCTTTTCCGGCCATGCCGGGCAGAGCCAGTTGCTGGACTGGCTGGCCCCCCTGGCCGGCGACGGCGCGCAGGTGGTGCTGGTGCACGGCGAAAATACGGCCCAGACCACGCTGGCCGGGCTGATTCGCGAGCGCTTCGGGCTCACGCCGCTGATTCCCGGCTATCTGGAGGAAATGGTTCTGGAAGGCGGGCGTGTGGCCCAGACCGTGCTGCACGAAAGCCAGGCCCATCCCAGGGTCAACTGGGACTTCCTCACCGGCGAAGTGGAGCGCAAGTGGGATATGTTCAAGGGCAAGCTGGCCGATGTGGAAGGCCGCCCGTGGGTGGAACAGACAGAATTGCAGGAGGCTCTGGCCAAGATGGACTACGCCATGACCCGCCTGCTTTCGCGCATGTAGGCGGCCTATGCGGATCATTGCCGGCGGCCTGGGCGGCCGCGTGCTCAAAACCGTGGAGGGCGAAGGCTACCGGCCGGCCATGGGCCGCACGCGCGAGGCGCTCTTCTCCATGCTGGGGTCGCGCGGCCTGGCCTGGAACCAGACCCGCGTGCTGGATCTGTTTGCCGGCAGCGGCAGTCTGGCCTTCGAGGCCCTGAGCCGCGGCGCGCCCTCGGCCCTGCTGGTGGAAAACGCGGCTCCGGCCATGCGCTGCCTCCAGGAAAATGTGGCGGCCCTGGGACTGGAAGGTCAGGCCCGTCTGCTCAGGGAGGACGTGCTGCGTTTTCTCAAACGCCAGCCGCCCAAAGGCTTTGAACTTGTCTTCATGGACCCGCCCTACCGCAAAAACCTGGCGGAGCCGGCCCTGCGCGCCCTGGCGGACAGGGGCTGGCTGACGCCGGGGGCTTTTGTCACGGCGGAAATTGAAAAGGATGCCAGGCTCACGCCGCCCGCCTCCTTCACTCTTCTGGCCGAGCGCCTGTTCGGCCAGACGCGCATCTGCATCTGGACCGCAGCATGAAAACAGCCCTTTACCCCGGCACGTTCGATCCTCTGACCAACGGGCACCTCAGCCTGATCCGACGCGGCTGCGACGTCTTTGATCAGATTATTGTGGCCGTGGCCGACAATACTCCCAAATTTCCGCTGTTCAGCCATGAGGAACGGGTGGAAATGGCCCGCGAGGCCCTCAAAAACGAGCCGCGCGTGGTGGTGGAGCCCTTTTCCGGCCTGACTGTGGACTACGCGGCCCGGCGCGGGGTCTGCGCCCTGCTGCGCGGCCTGCGCGCGGTGTCGGATTTCGAGTACGAATTCCAGCTGGCCCTCATGAACCGCCGCTTGCAGCGCCACATCCAGACCGTGTTCATGATGACCGACTACCAGTGGCTGTTCATCAGTTCCACCATTGTCAAGGCGGCGGCCAGCCAGGGCGCGGACGTCAAGGGCATGGTGCCCGAAAACGTGCGCCGCAGCCTGCGTGAAAAATACGCCAAAGGCGAAGTGCGCCCGGGCACTCCCTGTCTGGCGGCCCCGCACGGCGGCTTCCGCGTTTCGTAATGAGCGGGAACGCGCAGCCTTCTCCCGCCGCGCGACCCGTGCCGGTGATCTGCCTGGCCGGGCCCACGGGTTCGGGCAAAACAGCCGCGGCCCTGCTTCTGGCGCGCGAGCTGAACGGCGAGGTGATCAACGCCGACTCGCGCCAGGTCTATGCCGATTTTCCGCTGATCACGGCCCAGCCCTCGCCGGAGGAGCGCGCCGCCTGCCCGCATCATCTCTACGGCTTTCTGCCCGCGACGCACAAGGTCAGCGCCGGGCAATGGGCGGCACAGGCCGCGGCCAGAGCCCGCGAACTGCTGGCGCGCGGCAGAACCCCGCTGCTGGTGGGCGGCACGGGCCTTTATTTTCAAACCCTGTTGCGCGGCATTGCCGATATTCCGGCCCTGGACCCGACCGTCAGCGCCCGTCTGGAAGCCCGCCTGAAAGCCGAGGGCGCGCCCGCTCTGCACGCCGAGCTGCGCAAGGCCGACCCGGCGTACGCGGCGCGCATCCACCCCAATGACCGCCAGCGCATCGTGCGGGCTCTGGAAGTGCTGGAAGGCACGGGCCGCCCCTTCACCTGGTGGCATGAAAACGCCATGAGCGCCCCGCTCTGCCGGGGGCCTCTGCTGGTGCTCAATGCTGATCTGGCCTGGCTGGAACCGCGTCTGGCCCGCCGCCTGGACCTGATGCTGGCCGCCGGAGCCCTGGACGAGGCGCGCCGGGCCCGCGCCCTTTGCGATGACCCCGCCGCGCCGGGCTGGTCCGGCATCGGCGCGGCGGAAGCTCTGGCCCATCTTCAAGGCCGTATCAGCCTTGAAGAATGCCGCCGCCTCTGGCTGCGCAACACCCGCGCCTATGCCAAACGCCAGCTGACCTGGTTCCGCGCCCGATCCGAGGCCGTTTTTCTGCCGCCCGACAATGTGACGGCCACGCTGGAAGAAGCCCGCCGGCAGTGGACGGTTCTGACCGGAGGCCGCACGCCGTGCCCGCGCGCCTGATTCTGGAAACGCCGCGCCTGTTGCTGCGGGCAAACGCCAGACAGAGAGGCCCGGCGGCGTCCGCCGTTTTCCGGCCCGGACGGCAACACGGATTTTCTGCGAAAATTTTCTCAAAACCTTGCCTCACCGGCCTGAGAAGCCCGTCCAATGCGTGCCCCTCCTTGACGTACCCCCCGCGCTGGGCTACCGTAGTCCTGATATCGACCTGTCCGGCTCTTCCGGGGCCGGAATACAGCCCGTGGCGTGGGGTTGCGGGCGGGGTATTTTGGGGTATGTCTGCATGCAAAAGGACAAGCACATGAGGAATGGCACAACACTGCTTCTGCTGGCGGCGATGGCCCTGGCCGGCGCGGCGTGTCTGACGGCCTGGGGGGCGGGGCCTGTGGTCGCGGCCTCCCTGGAACCCACGGACAGCGGCGCGCCTTCGGCCATGGTTATCTTTCCTGTCGGTGAAAAGCCCAATCCCAAGGGCGTCGGCATGAAACCCGTGGTCTTCAATCACCTCATCCACGAGAAAAAAATTGAAGACTGCGTGACCTGTCACCACACGGGCGATCCTGTCTCCTGTACCACCTGTCACACGGTGGAGGGCAAAGCCGAGGGCAATTTCGTCACCCTTGAACGGGCCATGCACGCCACCGATATTGCCAGGCGCGACAAGGGCAACACGCCCCAGAGCTGCGTGAGCTGTCACGAGCAGCAGCTCAGGCAGCGCCAGTGCGCGGGCTGTCACGCGCTGGTCAAACCCGCGCGCAACGCGGCCTGGTGCGCCGTCTGCCACACGGGCGCGCCTTCCATGAGTTCGCAGCAGATGCAGCAGGGCATGGCCGGCAAGCTGCCGCAGGCACAGAACGAAGCTCTGGCCGCCGAAGTGGCTCTGGCCAAAAAGCCCGTGGAATATCTCACGGGCCTGCAGGCGCCCTACAAGGTGGTCATCGACGCCCTGGCCGAGCAGTACGAGCCCAGCGTCTTCACCCACCGTCGCCATGTGAGTTCGCTCATGGAGCGCATCAGCGATGACAAGCTGGCTCAGGCTTTCCACACCAGGCCCGAAACGCTCTGCTCCACCTGTCACCACAACAGCCCCCTGTCGGCCACGCCGCCCAAGTGCGGCAACTGCCACACCACGAATATCGATCCCAAGAATCCGACCCGTCCCACGCTCAAGGCCGCTTATCATCTGCAGTGCATGGGCTGCCACAAGGCCATGAAGGTGGGCCGTCCGCTGAACACCGACTGTACCACATGCCACAAGCAACGCGCCCCGCAGCGCGCCGACTAGTACGGAGTAACGCATATGAATCGCAGAAAATTCCTGACCATTCTGGGCAGCGCGGGCGTGGTTTCGGCATTGGGCACGGCCAAGGTGGCCGAAGCCGGCATGCACACCTTTCCTTACTACGCCGACAGCTACGGGGTACTGCACGACACCACCCGCTGTATCGGCTGCCGCCGTTGCGAGGAAGCCTGCAACAAGGTGAACAACCTGCCCAAGCCGGAAAAGCCTTTCACCGACCTTTCCGTCACGGCCACCCGCCGCCGCACCACGGCCTATGAATGGACCGTGGTCAACAAATACGAAATGAATGGCAAGCCGGTTTTCCGCAAATTGCAGTGCTTCCACTGCAACGATCCGGCCTGCGCCTCGGCCTGCTTCGCCAAATGCTTCCAGAAGCAGCCTGACGGCAGCGTGACCTATGACGGTTCCCAGTGCGTGGGCTGCCGTTACTGCATGGTGGCCTGCCCCTTCTATGTGCCGGGCTTCCAGTACGACGAGGCCTTTGACCCGCTGGTGCAGAAATGCACGTTCTGCGAACCCCGCCTCAAGGAAGGCAAGCTGCCCGGCTGTGTGGAGGCCTGCCCTGTGGACGCGCTGACCTTCGGCCGCCGCAGCGATCTGATCAAGGTGGCCCGCGCCCGCATCGCGGACAATCCCGGCAAATACGTCAACTACGTTTACGGCGAATTTGACGCAGGCGGCACCGCCTGGATGGTGCTGGCCCCGGCCGCCGAGGGCGCGCCCGTGCCGGCGGACAGCCCGGCGCAGGCCGCCCCTGACCTGAAACAACTGGGCCTGAACACCCATCTGGGCAACCGCCCCATGGGTGAGCTGACCTACGGCGCTCTGGGCGCGGTGCCCATGATCGTGGCCTTCTGGCCCGTGCTTTTCGGCGGCGCCTACGCCATGACCAAACGCCGCGAGGCCATCAGCAAGCTGGAGCAGGAAAAGGTGCTCAAAGAGGCCAGGGAAGACGTGGCAGCCGCCGTGGACGCCGCCGTGCGCAAAATTGAGGAAACCGAAGGCGAAGGCGCGGCCGAAAGGGCCCGCCGGGCCATGACCGAGGCCCTGAAGGCCAGGGAAGCCGAGGCGGCGTGCTCCAAGCACGGGGAGGATAAGTAGATGGAAAACCACGGCATCGTCATTCCCACCAGGGACAAATTGTTCAATCTTGATCCGCTGCTGCGGCGGACTCCGGGCAATATCCTGACCTGGATCATCCTGTCTGTGGGTCTGATCATCACCATCATCCGCTTCACCCAGGGCATCGGCTCTGTGACCAATCTGGACGACAACCAGCCCTGGGGCCTGTGGATCGGTTTTGACCTGCTCTGCGGCGTGTGTCTGGCCGCCGGCGGCTACTTCACCACCGTGGCCTGTTACGTCATGGGCATGAAGCACTTCCATTCGGCGGTGCGCCCGGCCGTGACCACGGCCTTTCTGGGGTACGGCTTTGTGGTGGTGGCCCTGCTCTATGACCTGGGCCATCCCCTGCGCCTGCCCTATATGTTCTTCTTCCCCGGCACCACGTCCGTGCTCTTTGAGGTGGGTCTGTGCGTGGCCACCTACGTCACGGTTCTCTTCATCGAGTTTTCCGTGGCGCCCATGGAGTGGCTGGCCCAGAAGTTCCCCTGGCTGCTCAAGTGGCGCAAACTGGTCATTCGCTGCACCATCCTGCTGACCATCTTCGGCGTGACCCTCTCCACCCTGCACCAGTCCTCGCTGGGTTCGCTCTACCTCATCGCGCCGGAAAAACTGCATCCGCTCTGGTACTCGCCCTTCATGCCCATGTTCTTCTTTGTCAGCTCCATGGCGGCCGGCGCTTCCATGGTCATCTTTGAAGGCATGTTCGCGCACAAGGGCGTGCACGAGTACATGGACGCCACCCATCTGCGCGAGGCTGACGGCGTGGTGCTGAGCTTTGCGCGGGCGGCGTCCTTCATTCTCTTCGCCTACTTCATGCTCAAGCTCATTGACATGCTGGTGCAGGCCAACATCCCCTACCTCTTCACGGGTTACGGGGCCTGGTGGCTGGTGGAGATGCTCTTCTTTGTGCTGATGCCCGCCCTGCTCTACGCCAAGGGCGCGCGGGACGGCAACGTCAGCCTGTGCCGCTTTGCCTCGGCCAATACGGTTCTTGGCATTGTGCTCAACCGCTTCAATGTTTCCATGATCGCCTTCAACTACAACCTGCCCTCCGCGGAGCGCTACTTCCCGAGCATCTGGGAAATCTGCATCTCCATGTTTGTGGTGACCATGATCGTGACCGTGTACCGCTTCATCGTCTACCACATGCCCGTGCTCTATGAACATCCCGATTTCAAGGATGAAGCCCACTAGGCGCAAGGAGAACACTATGGAATTCCATACCTTCTATGACTACTTCCTGTTCACCAAGAGTTGGGCGTATGCCATGATGTTCGTGGTGCTGCCCCTCTATGTGCTGTACTGGAACTTCGTGCTCTTTCCGGAGAAGAAAAAGGGCAACAACAGTCCCAGGCATTAGGGTGTATGAAGGCGGGGCCGCAAGGCCCCGCCTTCAGTATTGATGACAAGCCCCGCTTCGCGGTGTTTGCGCCGTCCAGGTCGCCAGGGCGGCTTGACGGAAAGCCCCCTCCGATGGCGTTCCGCCCTTGCCTCACGACATGGGTCCTGTTATGCTCTGTCATGCTGGCGTTACCGTTTTCGCGCTGGCCGGAACGAAATGCCCTTTCCAGGGGCAATTGGCATCCAAACGAAAAAATGCCCGGCAAAACGCCGGCGACTCTTGTCGTTCAGCCCTGAATGCTTATCTTCAGTGCGTGAGGTTTCCAGTATGTGTCTAGCCATTCCCGCCCAGATCGTGGAACTTCAGGAGGCAGGCATGGCCCGCGTGCGCGTGGGCGAAAGCCACACCTTTCTGACCGCATCCATGATGCTTTTGCCCGAACCGCCGCAGATCGGCGATTATGTCATCGTCCACGCCGGGTTCGCCCTGCACACATTGTCGCCACAGGAAGCGCGGGACAGTCTCGCGGCGCTGCGCGAGCTGGCCGAAGCCGTGGAGGGCACGCCCGCCCCCTTCTGAGGCCATATACTGCATGTTCCACAGGGACAGGCAGATCAAATCTGGAGGAAGGCCGCGCAACTGCGGCCTTCTTGACTTTACAGCGCTCTTTGCCCACATTAGACTGATTTCTTCGCCTGTACTACTTCCGGCCCACGGGCCGCACACAGCCGCTGGGAGCCAGCATGAGTGACTACAAGAAAACCCTGAATCTTCCGCAGACCGCCTTTCCCATGAAAGCCAATCTGGCGCAGCGCGAGCCGGAAACTCTCAGGAAATGGGATCAGATCCACGCGCGTGAAGTCATGGTCGACGCCTCGGGCAGCCGGGGCGTCTATGTGCTGCACGACGGCCCGCCCTATGCCAACGGCCATATTCACATGGGCACGGCGCTGAACAAGATTCTCAAGGATATTGTGGTCAAGTCGCGCAACATGCAGGGTCTTGCCGCGCGCTATGTGCCCGGCTGGGACTGCCACGGCCTGCCCATTGAACACAAGGTGGAACAGGAGCTCAAGGAAAAGAAAAAAGAGCTGCCCGCCCATGTGGTGCGCAAGCTCTGCCGCGACTACGCGGCCAAATGGATTGATGTGCAGCGCAAGGAGTTCAAGCGGCTGGGCGTGCTGGGTGACTGGGACAATCCCTACATGAGCATGAAACCCGCCTATGAGGCCGCCACGGCGCGTGAACTGGCCGATTTTGTGGAAAAAGGCAACGTCATCCGCGCCAAAAAGCCCATTTACTGGTGCTGTTCCTGCCACACGGCCCTGGCCGAAGCCGAGGTGGAATATTACGACCATACCTCGCCTTCCATTTATGTGCGCTTTCCTCTGCCAGACGCTGGTCTGAACAAAATTTTTCCGCAGGCCGACCCCTCCCGCGCCTCTGTGGTCATCTGGACCACCACGCCCTGGACCCTGCCGGACAATATGGCCGTTTGCCTGCATCCGGACTTCGCCTATGTGCTGGTGGAGGCCGCAGGCGCGCAATACCTGCTGGCCGAGGAGCGCCTTGCGTCCTGCGCCGCCCTGTTCGGCTGGAGCGCGCCCGAAATTCTGGGCCGGGCCACGGGCGCGCAGCTTGAAGGTCTGACGGCCCGCCACCCCTTCTATGACCGCCCCTCGCCCCTGACCCTGGGCCTGCATGTCACCCTGGACACGGGCTCCGGCTGTGTGCACACCGCGCCGGGCCACGGGCGCGAAGACTACGAGGTGGGCCTCAAGTACGGCCTGGACATTTATTCCCCCCTGGACGACGCGGGCCGCTTTCTGCCCGCCGTGGAATTTTTCGCCGGGCTTACGGTCACGGAGGCCAACCCCAAGGTTATTGAAAAACTCAGGGAAAAGGGCGCGCTGCTTCAGGAAAGCAGGATTCAGCACTCGTATCCGCATTGCTGGCGCTGCAAAAATCCGGTGATCTTCCGGGCCACGACCCAGTGGTTCATCAGCATGGAGAAAAACGACCTGCGCGCGCGGGCCCTGCAAAGCATTGACAGGGATGTGCAATGGATTCCGGCCTGGGGCCGGGACCGCATTTACAATATGATCGAATCCCGGCCGGACTGGTGCATTTCGCGCCAGCGCCAGTGGGGCGTGCCCATCCTGGCCCTGCTCTGCGAGGACTGCGGCGAAGCCTGGAACGATCCCGCCTGGATGCGCGAAATATGCGACCGCTTCGCCAAACATCCCACGGGCTGCGACTACTGGTATGAGGCGGATCTGAAAGATATCGCGCCTGACGGCCTGAAGTGCCCGCACTGCGGCGGCCAGCACTGGAAAAAGGAAAGCGACATCCTGGATGTCTGGTTTGACTCCGGCACAAGCTTCGCGGCGGTGCTGGAGGCGCGCCCGGAACTTTCCTGCCCGGCGGACCTCTATCTGGAGGGTTCGGACCAGCACCGCGGCTGGTTTCACAGCTCTTTGCTGGTGTCCGAGGGCACGCGCGGACGGCCTCCCTACCGCTCGGTGCTGACCCACGGTTATGTGGTGGACGGCGAAGGCCGCAAGATGTCCAAATCCATCGGCAACGTCATCGCCCCGCAGGAACTGATCGACAAATTCGGGGCCGAAATCGTGCGCCTCTGGGTTTCCTCCGTGGAATACCGCGAGGATATCCGCATTTCGGACCAGATTCTCAGCCGCCTGGTGGACGCCTACCGCCGCATCCGCAACACCTGCCGCTTTATTCTGGGCAATCTGTCCGGCCTGAGCGGGGCCTGTCTGCCGCCCCTGGAACAATTGCTGCCGCTGGACCGCTTTGCCCTGGATGTGGCGGCGCGCGTGCACGAGCGCGTGCAGCGGGCCTACGCGGACTTTGAATTTCACAAGGTCTATCACAGTCTGCACAATTACTGCGTAACCGACCTTTCCTCCATCTATCTGGATATTCTCAAGGACCGCCTCTACGCCTCCGGCCCCGACAGTCCGGAACGCCGCTCGGCCCAGACGGCCCTCTGGCATATTCTGCGCCTGCTGCTGCGCGACATGGCCCCGGTGCTCTCCTTTACGGCCGAGGAAATTTTCGGCCATCTGCCCGCGGATCTGCGCGGCCCCGAACCCACGGTATTCGCCTTGCAGGCCGTGTCCGGCGAAGAATTTCTGTTGCCCGACGGGCAGCGCGACGACTGGAATGTGCTGCTGGCCGTGCGCGGCGCGGTGACCAGAGCCATTGAGCCCCTGCGCCGCGACGGCGTGGTGGGGCACTCTCTGGATACGCGGGTGACGCTCCATCTGGCTGACGAGCTGCGCGAACGCCTGGAAAGCCTGCACACAGACCTGCGCGCGGTCTGCATTGTCTCGCAACTGGAGCTGGCCCCCCTGGCCGACGCGCCGCAAAATGCCTACCGCGACAGCGAAATCTCCGGCCTGGCCATCAGCGTGGAAAAGGCGCGCGGAGAAAAATGCGAACGCTGCTGGATATACAGCACGGAACTGGGCGCGGATCCGGCGCATCCCTCGCTGTGCCCGCGTTGCGCAACGGCGCTCAGGGATCTGCCCCTTGATGAGAACGCCAAAGGACGTGCAGCCGAATGAGACGGCGTTACCGGATTCTGGGCGGCACGGCCGCGCTGGCCTTTGTGCTGGATCAGCTCAGCAAGTGGTGGGTTCTGGCCGCCATTCCCGAGCACCGGCCCGTGACGGTGTTCCCCGGTTTTTTTGATCTGATCAATATCCGCAACCGGGGGGCGGCCTTCGGTTTTCTGAACCGTTCAGACATCGAATGGCAATTCTGGCTCTTTCTGGCGGCCACGCTGGTGGCCGCCTGGGCCATCATCGCCCTGACGCGCAGTTCCCGCCATGAGCCCTGGCTGTTCGCCGGCCTGGGCCTGGTACTGGGCGGAGCCCTGGGCAATCTGGCAGATCGCCTGCGCTTCCGGGCCGTGGTGGATTTTCTGGATTTTTACTGGGGCGACTGGCACTGGCCCGCCTTTAATGTGGCGGATACGGCCATCTGCATCGGCGCATTTCTGGCCTGTCTGGTGATCTGGCGCAACCCGCCGGAGGAGGCGCGGGGCGGCACATCCGGCAAGGGAGAAAAGGCATGAGCTTTGCCTGGTGGCATCCGTTGGCGGCATTGGTTCCCATGCTTCCCAGCTTCTGGAGCATCTGGCATATCTGGGATCATGAGTTCGCAACTCCCCAGCAAAGGGCGCTCTGGCTGGTGCTGGTGGTCTTTCTGCCGGTACTGGGCGGCATCATTTATATTTTTGCGGGCCGCGGCAAGGCCCGGGGTAAAATTCAACGCTGAAACGAGGCTCATATGAACAGATTGCGCTCTTTCCATCTTCCGTTCCTGGCCTGCGCCGTTCTGCTGCTGGGCGCCTGCGTGCAAAGCGGATCCGGCGGCAGCGGCTCCCTGAACCTGGAACAGCAGGTACAACAGCATGACATGCAGCTCAAACAGCTGCAGCCCGCCCAGGCAGACGCCTGGAACCAGCTTCAGGCCATGCGGCAGGAGCTGAACACCCTCAAGGGCCAACTGGACGATCTGCAGAACGCGGGCGGCGCGCGCGCCCTGGTGGAGCGCGTCAACAGGCATGATGCAGCCCTGCGCCAGGTGGAAAGCAGCATGGCCCTGAATCTCAATCTGGGCGATCCTTTGCCCGCCACCCCGCTCCCGACCCCTGCGAGCGCTCCCCAGGCCGCGCCCATATCCGGTATGTCCGGCATGCCCGGCGCGGCGGGCAACGCCGCCTACGGCCAGCAGGAGGCCCAGGCTCCCGCCGCCAGCACCTGGGGGCAGCCTTCACCGCAACCCGTGGTGCAGGCTCCGCAAAAGGACATTTCGCTGGCGCTCTTTGACGCTGGCGTCAACGCCTACAATGCCCGCAAATATGAAGAGGCCCAGCGATCCTTCACGGATTTTCTGAAAAACTACAAGGAGCACAACCTGGTCCCGGAAGCCCAGTACTATCTGGCGGAATGCTACTTCCAGCGCAACCAGTTCGCGGACGCGGCCCTGGCCTATGACACGGTGATCAAAAAACATTCCACTTCCTCGCGCGCGCCCGGCGCATATCTGAAGCAGGGCATCAGCTTCAGCAAGCTGAATCAGGGCGCCGCGGCCAAGGCCCGGATGCAGGAACTGATCAAAAAATTCCCCAATTCGCCGGAAGCCGCGCGGGCCAAGAGTTTTCTGAAAACCAACACATAGGGTCATGCCGGCTGTTCAGTGCGGCAGCAGTAATATCAGTGCAGTAACAAAAAGGGGATGGGGATGGCGGAGCAACGCGACGAATCAGCCGTATACAAGCAATTGAGCACGGAGATGCGCCAGGGGCTGAAGAATATTTATCAGCAGATTTCCTCGGCTTCCAGCGATCAGGGCACGCCCGTATCCGACACGGACGCCCTGTTCCATGAAGCCTCGGATCAGTTGGGCGAAGTGCTCAAGGCCACGGAAACGGCAGCCGTAAACATTATGGAAATAGTGGAAAAACACCTGGATCTCCAAACCGAAAGCGCGGCTCTGCTGGAGGCTGTGCGCAGCGGTACGGCCGCGGACACGCAAACAGCCCGCCTGGCCGAGATCAACAACCAGTTGGGCGATGACCTCACCACGCTGCTGACCATCCTGAGCTTTCAGGACATCACGGGCCAACGGATCAAAAAGGTGGTCGAAGCCCTGAACAAGATTGAAAAAAGCGTTGTTGAGCTTTATGTTTCCTCGGGTCTGATCATGGAGGGCGCGGAAAAAAATCCGCACAAGGACGTGCAAACCCTGCAGGATGAAGCGCGCAAGGCTGTGGAGGATTTTCGTCAGAACCGCAGGGTTTCCTCCGAGCTCAAGGGGCCGGACGCAAACGGCTTCTCCCAGAACGCCATTGACGACATGCTGGCGCAGCTGGGCATGTGATCCAGCCGCCGGATTCGGCACAGACACAAACAGCCCGCCTGGTTCCCCACGGCGGGCTGTTTGTGTCTCTCTGCCCTTGTGGGCTTCCCGTTGGCATTACCCCAGTACGTCTCTACCCAGCTCCAAAGCTTTCAGATTGGATTCCTGCAATTTGGCGGGCAGATATTTTTTAATGGCCGCTTCCAGGGCGTCCACGCCAAAAGGCAGCACGCCCGAAGCGCAGACAGCGCTCAGCAGCACGGTGTTGCCGCTTTGGGCCGAACCAGCCTGAAGCCCCAGTTCACGGCAGGGGATAAAGCGACATTGCCCGGCCACCATCCTGGTTTGCTCCTCAATGCGGGCCATATCCGGATAACTGGCCTGTCCCAGCGAAACGCTCACCGGCGGCAGGGGGTCGCTGCTGGAAAAAACCGCGCCGCCGTGCCGCAGATAGGGCAGGCCGCGCAGGGTTTCCAGAGGCTCGAAGCCCAGCAGAACGTCGGCTTCGCCAAAATCCAGCTTGGGCGAACGCCAGCCGCCCAACAGCAACACGGATTCCACCACGCCGCCGCGCTGGGCCATGCCGTGCACTTCCCCCGCCACCACCTCAAGGCCGGCCTCAAGGGCCGTGCGCGCCAGCAGGGTGGTGGCGGTCAGGGTTCCCTGTCCGCCCACGCCGGTGAAGTAAATCCGCAGCCTTTTTTGTGTGTCGTTTGCTTTCATGCTTTCACCACTCAGCGCTTTTTGGCCTTGAAGGCCGTGGGAGCGATCTGCAGGCAGACCATGCAGCCGGAACACAGGGTTTCATCCACGGCCAGCTTGTCGCCCTGACGGTAAAAGGCCGGACAGGCCAGTCGCTCCAGACAGCGCAGGGCTTCCGCGCCCTGTTGCGCCACCTGGGCCACCTGCGGCTGGGCCTTTCTGAGGCGACGACGGGCATAGAGCGCGCACGGCTCTTCGGCGATGATCACCCGCACGCCGGCTTTGTCTTTCATTTCTTCCAGGGCCTTGGTCACGGCCTTGAGATTAAAGGCCCGCACCCTGGCGCACTGGGTCACGCCCAGACCGCGCACCACGGCTTCCATATCCATGTGTGCGCTCATGTCGCCCAGCATCTGCTGCACCATGCCGGGGTTGGGCTGATGGCCGGTCATGGCCGTGGTGCCGTTGTCCAGAATCACCAGCAGCAGGTTGTGGTGATTGAAAACCGCGTTGGCCAGACCGGTCATGCCGGAGTGGAAAAAGGTGGAATCGCCGATAAAGCCCACCACCGGCTTGTCCGAGGCCCGCGCGAAACCGCTGCCCGCCGAAATGGACGACCCCATGCAGACCAGAAAATCCGCGGTGCGCAGAGGCGGCAGCAGGCCCAGCGTATAGCAGCCGATATCGCTGGAATAAACGGCGTCGTCCCCGAATACCTGGCGCGCGGCGTAATACACGGCGCGGTGCGAACAGCCGGGACAGAGATTGGGCGGGCGGCCCGGCAGGTTTGTATCCACGGGACGCGCGGGCTTGGCCGGGCAGGGGCAATCCAGCCAGGCGGCCAGGCGGCGCAGCGCCAGTGTGGTGGAGTACTCGCCCCGGCCAGTGAGCGTTGCATCCTTGCCCTCAATGCGAACGGCGAGGCCGCGCTTCTGGGCCAGGGCGCGCACGCTCTGTTCCAGCAGGTCAGCGCCTTCCTCCAGCACCAGCACGCCATCGCATTTCTGGAGAAACGCGCTGATCAGATCAGCGGGCAGCGGCCAGGTCATGCCCAGCTCCAGCACGCGCACACGCTCTTCCCAGCCGCCGCTGGCCAGGGCGTCGGCCAGATAGTTGCGGGCCACACCGCTGGCGATGACGCCCAGACGGGTCTGACCGCCGACGGGTTCCTTCTCGGTGTTAAAGCGACTGCTCTCGGCGATCTGGCGGGCCTTTTCCATGTTGGCGTCCAGAACCGCATGACGGCGAAGCGCCACGGCGGGCACCGGCACGAAACGGCCGAAGTCACGCTTGAATTCCAGCTTGGGCTGGGGCGCGGGCAGGTCGTCAAAGTCCACCGGGCCGCGCATGTGGCTCACGCGGGTGGTGGTGCGCAGCATGACCGGCTGTTGCAATTCGCGGGCCAGTCGGAAGGCCTCGCGGGTCATTTCCTTGGCTTCCTGCGCAGAGACTGGCTCGAAACAGGGCAGGGAAGCGAAACGGGCGTAATAACGGTTATCCTGCTCATTCTGGCTGGAATGGCAGCCGGGATCGTCGGCACTCAGCACCACCAGGCCGCCGGGCAAACCGATATACGCTGAGGTGAACAGGGGATCGGCGGCCACGTTGAGGCCCACATGCTTCATGCTCACCAGGCTCATGGCCCCGCCCAAAGCCCCGCCGGCGGCCACTTCCAGAGCCACTTTCTCGTTGATGGAGTATTCCAGCCGGTAACGTCCCTCCCCGCCCAGGCGAAGAAAGGTATCGGCCACTTCCGAGGACGGCGTGCCCGGATAACAGGAAACCATGTGCACGCCCGCTTCCAGAGCGCCGCGCACAATGGCTTCATTGCCCAGTAACAGATGGCGCTCCCCGCGGGCGCCGCGCAACAGCGGATCGTTGCTCATGCTTCCTCCAGCCCCTGCGCGCACGGCGCGGGCCACATGTGAGTAAACCGGGCCGGACTCCGCCCCGGCGAGCGCCGCGACGTTTCGCGCCGCGTTGTTACTTTGCGCCCGTTTGCGGCGCGTTGTCCCGCACAGCTCCGGCGGCGGGCGCCAGCGCCTCGGCCCGGACGCGGTAATACTCGCCGTCAATGCCTTTCACTTCCCGCGCCAGCGCCTGATATGTCCTGGCCGCCAGCTCTTTCTGCCCCGCCCTGGCCGCCACTTCGGCCAGCATCTGGCGGAACTGGACGGAGCGCCCCTCAGCCGGCAGGCGCGATTCCAGCCCTTGCAAAAGGGTCAGGGCCTCGGCGTTCTTGCCCGCCCTGAGCAGACTTCCGGCATGGCCCAGGGCGGCGCTCAGGCCCAGCGCGCTGTCCGCTTCCAGCCTGGCGGCTTTGGCGTAGGCGTCGGCGGCGGCAGTGGCGTCCCCGCTCTCCAGAGAGCTCTGGGCCAGCGTCAGCAGTACGGAAAGACGCACATCAGACGGCGCGCTTTCGGCCAGCGCGGCCAGCGCCCTGACGCGCTCCGCCCCCTGCGCGCGCATGCTGATGCGCGCCAGCTCCTGCCGGGCATCCTCGCTTTTGCCGCCGCTGTACCAGCCCCACAGGCCCGTGCCGGCCAGAACCAGCAGAAAAAGAACCGCCACGCCGGCGATAAGACCCGCGTGGCGCAGCATGAACTGGAGAAGGGGGGCGCTTTCAGCGGCCACCTCGGCCTGAAGGTCATGGAACAGGGGCGAGGGTTCCCCGCCTTGATTCTTTTGCGGATTCATGTATCAAAAACTCCTTGGGGAGACGGCGGTGACCGGAACCGAAAACCGCGACACGGATTCGGCTGATTCCTGACGGAACCATGTTCATAGGCCAAAGTCCGTCCTCCTGTCAAAATAAATATCCCCGCCATATGCGGCGACGCAAAGGAGCAGCCATGACCCCAGCGGAAGAAATGGAACGCCTGGCCGCGCGGGCCCGCGACGCGTCGCGGGCCATGAGCCGTGCCGCCGCTCAGGCCAAGACGCGCGCCCTGACCGGGTTGGCCGATCTGCTGGCCGCGCGTGAAGAAGATGTTCTGGAGGCCAACCGCAGGGATCTGGACGCGGCCCGCGCCGCCGGGCTGGACGCGCCGCGCCTGGACCGCCTGACCCTGACCCCGGCCATAATGGCCGAAATGCGCGCCGCCTGCCTGCATGTGGCCGGACTGCCCGATCCCGTGGGCGCTACGGAAAGCCAGTGGCAGCGGCCCAATGGCCTGCTGGTGGGCCGTATGCGCGTGCCCCTGGGGGTCATCGCCATGATTTACGAGGCCAGACCCAATGTGACCATTGACGCGGCCATCCTCTGCATCAAGGCGGGCAATGCCGTGATTCTGCGCGGCGGCAGCGAGGCCCTGCATTCCAACATGGCCCTCGCCGGCCTGCTGCAAGAGGCCCTGGCCCGCACCGGCCTTCCCCCTGAGGCCGCGCAACTGGTGGGCAGTACCGATCACGCGGCGGTGACCGCGCTGTGCAGGCTGGATCAGTATATTGACGTGATCATCCCACGCGGCGGCGAGGGCCTGGTGCGCGCCGTCACCGAGGCGGCCGCCATGCCCGTGCTCAAACACTTCAAGGGCGTCTGCCACGCCTTTATTGATGCGGACGCCGATCTGGATCAGGCTCTGGAAATCATCTTCAACGCCAAGGTTCAGCGGCCCGGCGTGTGCAATGCTCTGGAATGCCTGCTGGTGCACCGGGACGCGGCGGCGCGCTTTTTGCCGCTGACGGCGGCAAAACTGGGTGAAGCCGGGGTGGAATTCCGGGCCTGTCCGGCTTCTCTGCCCCTGCTGGGCCCCACGGCCGTGCCCCAGCGGCCCGAAGATCTCGGGCAGGAATTTCATGCGCTGATCCTGGCCGTGCGCGTGGTGGACAATCTGGACGCCGCCCTGGACCACATCGCCCGCTACGGCTCCAATCACACCGAGATCATCTGCACCCGCGACCACAGTCACGCCATGCGCTTTCTGCGCGAGGCCGACGCCTCCATGGTGGCGGTCAACGCCTCCAGCCGCTTCAATGACGGCGGCCAGCTCGGCCTGGGCGCGGAAATCGGCATTTCCACCACCAAGCTGCACGCATACGGCCCCATGGGCGTGCAGGAGCTGACCACCACCAAATTTGTGGTTCTGGGCCAGGGGCAGGTGCGGCAATAAATGGAGACGCGCGGCGTGCAGCGGCCAGGCCGGGCCATTCTGGGCGGCAGTTTCAACCCGCCGCATGTGGGGCATCTGCGCCTGGCCGTGGAGGCGCGCGAAGCGCTGAGCCATCTGGTTCAGGGTGTGGATCTGGTGCCCTGCGCGCAGCCGCCGCACAAAAACAACAAAAATATCCTGCCGTTTGAACTGCGCGCCACCATGCTGGAAGCGGCCCTGGCCCCCCTGCCCTGGCTGCGCTGCAACCGCCTGGAAGCCCTGCGGGACGGCCCCTCCTATACCTGGGACACCTTGCAGGCCTACCGCGCGGCGGAACCGGACACGGATTTTTATTTTCTGCTGGGCAGCCCGGATTTTGCCCTGCTGCCCACCTGGCGGCGAGGCCTGGAACTGCCCCGGGTCTGCCATTTTGTGGTGGTGCCGCGCGGCGACCTCACCCCGCAGCAATTCACTGACATGACCCGCACCCTCTGGCCCGCGGCCCGTCCGCATCCTTCCCCCCTGCCCGGCGGCCTCTGCATGGCCCTGCCCGGCGGCGGGCTGGCGCATTTTCTGCCCCTGCCCTGGCTGGACGTCAGCTCCTCGCGCATTCGCGAGCTCTGGCTGGCCGGGCGCAGTGTGGACTATCTGATGCCCGAAGCCGCTCTGAATCTGCTGCAAACGCACCGGCAGAGCATCGCGGCCTGCTGGCAGGAGACGTAACACCATGCTTACCACCCCACCCAAGGATTTGCGTGAAAACATCGCCCGCGCCAACGGCTACCTGCGCCGCAGCGAGGTAGAGCGGGCCCTGACCTGCATGAGTTCGGCCCTGCGCCAGTATGCGGGCGTGCGGCTGGTGCGCTCGGCCAGAGCGGTGCTGGACATCCAGATCAACGAGTTTCTGGCCTCCCTCATACACCACCAGAAGATGCAGCCCCTGCTTGATCCGGGCAACAACGGCAAACCGCGCGCCATTCCCTATCAGCCGGGCAAGGAAGGCGCGCTGGCCACAGTGCTGGGCGGCCTGGCCAAGATTCTGCGGGACGAGGCGGAAGATTCCATCCGGCGGGAGACCGAGGCGCGGCTGGAGCGCAAAAAGACCCTGATCCAGACCGGCGTGCGGCTCATGAGCGAGGGGCAGACAGCCAAGGGACGCGCTTTTCTGAAGCGCGTGGCCGAGGAATTCAGTGACGAGAAAGGCATACACATCCAGTTGGCGCAGCTTTTCGTCGCCGCCGGACAGCATATGGAAGCCGCCGAAATGTATGAACAGGCCATTGAGGCCCAGCCCCGCGAAACCGCGGCCTATGCCGGCGCCGTGACGGCCTGGCAGGAACTGCACGAATATGAAAAGGCCGAAAATATCTACAAGGCCATCCTGCGCACCTTTGGCGGGCATCCCTCCACGTTGGGGAGAATGGCCAAGATGTATCTGGACTGGCGTCGACGCGCCCAGGCTGAGGATACGGCCCTGCGCGCCCTCCAGGGCGACCCGAAGCAGGCCGACGCCCTGGCGGTCATGGCGGCGCTGCATAAAAACTGACCGCCCCGCGTTTGCGGCGGCGCGGCTGCTCTGGATACGATTGCAGGGCTGACGGGTCTATAGCATTTGTCGATTGAAAATGTGGATTTTCAATCTGTTCGCCGCCGTCATTTCAGCGTGGTTTTTCCGTTCATTGGGCGCGTTTGTCCCTTGCGCGGCCAACAGGGCCTTTACCTGATTTCATCAGATAACTGCTCTAAAAACTCTTTATTTACTGGAAGATAAATCATTCACCGACGCGAAGGGACAAAGCCGCCTTTGCGCCGTCGCAACGAAGCGCAGGCGGATGGCTGGTGGCGGAGGGGGTGGGATTCGAACCCACGTACCGGCTATTAACCGATAACTCGATTTCGAGTCGAGCGCGTTACGGCCACTTCGCTACCCCTCCGCAGGGGAAGACAGGACAGGGGATTCTGTAGCCCACTTTTATGTGAAAAGCAATGTCGGGCGGAGGCTTTTTCAGGGCAATCGCAGTGAGGCTTTCACTTTTGCAATGAAAGCCGCATTTCAACTGTATGAAATTCAAAATGAATTTTTCAGAAAATCATCGAAAAGGCGAATGTCTCGTCGCATTCCCGCTCTTGACATCCTCTCCGCAAAAACGGCAAGTTGCACAGAAGGAGAACAGCATGAGCCAGCACAATACCCTGGGCGGCAAACCCGACAGCCGGGGCTTTTTCGGCGCGTATGGCGGCCAGTATGTACCGGAGACGGTCAAGGCCCGCCTGGACGAACTGTCCGACGCTTTCCACGCGGCCCTGAATGACGATTCTTTCCAGCGAGAGCTGGAATATCTTTTTGAGCACTACACGGGGCGTCCAAGCCCGGTGTTCCATTGCGCCAATCTCAGCCGCATGCTGGGCGGGGCGCAGATATGGCTCAAGCGTGAGGATCTGAACCACCTGGGCGCGCACAAGATCAACAACACCCTGGGCCAGTGCCTGCTGGCCAAACGCATGGGCAAAAAACGCGTCATCGCCGAAACAGGGGCCGGCCAGCACGGCGTGGCCACGGCGGCGGGCGCGGCGCTCATGGGGCTGGAATGCGCCATCTGCATGGGTGAAGTGGATATTGAGCGCCAGCACTTGAATGTGGTTCGCATGGAAATGCTGGGCGCGCGCGTGCTGCCGGCCACAAGCGGCCAGCGCACGCTGAAGGAGGCTGTGGACGAAGCCCTGGCCCTGTGGGTCGATGATCCGGATATGTTCTACGTGCTGGGCTCGGCTGTGGGGCCGCACCCGTATCCTTATATGGTACGACATTTCCAGGCCGTCATCGGTCGCGAGGCCCGCGCCCAGATGCTTGAAGAACTGGGCCGCCTGCCCGATGTCTGTCTGGCCTGCGTGGGCGGCGGTTCCAACGCCATCGGCCTGTTCGCCGGCTTTCTGGACGACAGGGAAGTGCGCCTCATGGGCGTGGAACCCGGCGGGCGCGGCACGGCCTACGGCCAGCATGCGGCCTCGCTCTGCCTGGGCGAGCCGGGCGTGCTGCACGGCTTCAATTCCTACATGATCAAGAATGCCGAGGGCGAGGCGGGCGAGGTTTATTCCATTTCCGCCGGGCTGGATTACCCCTCGGTGGGCCCGGAACACGCCCAGCTCAAGGATGCGGGCCGGGCGGAATACGTCAGCGTTACGGATCAGGAAGCCCTGGACGCCTTTTTCTCCCTGTCCCGGCATGAGGGCGTGATTCCGGCGCTGGAATCCTCGCACGCTCTGGCCCAGGCCATCAAGATGGCCCCGACCATGTCCCCGGACAAGGCGCTGCTGGTCAGCCTTTCGGGCCGGGGCGACAAGGATGTGACCCAGGTGGCGGCCCTGATGCGCGCGGCGCGCGGCTAGGCCTGCTTTTGCAAGTACGCGCCAGGGGCTGTCAAAGCATGTTGCCTTGAAATGTTGCCATGTCACAAGTGGCGCGGGCGTTCGCTCTCGCAGCCGTCGGAACGGTTTGCCGGTGAAAACGGCAAACCGTTCCGAGCGTACAGGGAGCAGCCGGTTGACACGACGCCGCGCCGCATGCGCGCCCGGCCTGAGAAGGTCATGCAAACATGAAATGGCATCTGAAAAATTTTTTGACCGCCCCGCTGGTAAGCCTCTTGCCTCAAAAGCCTTTATGTACGGCACAGACCTGAAATGTTCCGCCAAATCAGAAAAAAAAATTAAAAAAATTTTTATCTCGAAAAAATTTAACAGACTGATTTCATGAAAAAAACTTTTTTGGGGCAGTTTTACGCCCGGCAAGAGTAAAAATTTTTGCACGAATACGCTTGCAATGCGCGCGGGGATTTCTTAAATTCTGTTCGCGGCGGGAAACCGTCCGCAGGCGTTTTCGTTAGACAACCCGTTTCCCGGCAAGGGGAACAAAAGCAAGGAAGGTTCACCATGAAAAAGATCGCTACGCTTCTGTTGGCGGCGGGCCTGGTGTTCGGTGTTGCCACCGGCGCCAGCGCCATTGACTTCAAGGCCAAAGGCCAGTGGATCATGAGTTTTGACTATGGTCAACACGGCGACTTCGCCAGCGGCAACAGCAGCAAGGGCGGCCACACCGGCTACAAGAAGGGTGAGGACGACTTTGAAGCCCGCCAGCGCGTGCGTTTGCAGTTGGACGCCGTGGCCTCCGAGGCCCTCTCCGGCACCGTGTTCTTTGAAATGGGCGACACCCTGTGGGGCAAGGCCGACCAGGGCGGCGCGCTGGGCGCTGACGGCAAGATCGTTGAAGTGAAGCGCGCCTACATTGACTGGATGGTGCCGCAGACCGACCTGAAGGTGCGCATGGGCCTCCAGGGCGTGGCTCTGCCCAGCTTCACCACCGGCAGCACCGTGCTCAACGATGACGTGGCCGGCATCACCGCCAGCTACCAGTTCAATGAAAACGTGGGTCTGACCGCCCTGTGGGCCCGCCCCTTCAACGACAACTCCGACTGGACCAACAGACACAACTATAATCACACCAGCTACATGGACAACATGGACGCCTTTGCCCTGCTGGTTCCCCTGTCCTTTGACGGCGTGAAAGTGACCCCCTGGGGCATGTACTCCGCCATCGGCCCCAACACCTTCCGCAAGGATAACGACTTCCGCTCTGGCCCCTGGGGCGCGGGCAGCTATGCCAAGGCCGGTCTGTTCCCTGTGATGGGCGCTCTGCACAAGGACGGCAGCAACGCCAATGGCGCGCGCAAGCTCAGCTCCTACGGCGACGCCTGGTGGGCCGGCCTGACCGGTGAAGTGACCGCCTTTGATCCCTTCCGCTTCGCGTGGGATTTCAACTACGGCTCCGTGACGTGGGACGACGACGGTCGCCTGAACCGCTCCGGCTGGCTGGCTTCTCTGCTCTTTGAATACAAGCTGGATTGGGCTACCCCCGGTCTGTACGGCTGGTACGGCTCCGGTGACGACAGCAACCCGGCCAACGGTTCCGAGCGCATGCCCACCCTCAGCGCCAACAACACCAACAACTTCTCCAACTTCGCCTTTGACGGCGATCCCTACATCGCCCGCGACGGCGCCATCGGCCACGGCATGGGCGGCACCTGGGGTATCGGCGCACGCCTGAAGGACATGAGCTTTGTGGAAGACCTCAAGCACACCTTCCGCGTGAACTACATCGGCGGCACCAACAGCCCGAGCATGGGCAAAAAGCTGTCGCTCAACGATATGTACGCCAACAGCGGTGAAATGGGCATGGAAGCCATGTACCTGACCACCCAGGACAGCGCGCTGGAAATCGGCCTGAGCAACACCTACCAGATGTACGAAAACTTCGTCATCAATGTGGAAGCCGACTACATCGCCCTCTGGCTTGACACCAGCAAGTCCGTGTGGGGCGCGCGTCATCGTGACGGCAAGGGTATCCCGCAGACCAACGACGCCTGGAACATCAACGCCAGCTTCGTGTACTCCTTCTAGTCCGCGAACGGCTTCAGATCTGAAAGGGGAACCCCGTGGGGTTCCCCTTTTTTCGTGCCGGCAACACTGCAACTTTTTTTGAGTGCAGAACTTCGTGTTTGAGCCTGCGCGGTATTCGCTTCACGACAAAACGCGTTTTTTCCTCTTGCTGACGGCGCGAACGCCCGCTCTTGCTGTCGCCGGGAGCGACGGCCTTTTTTTCAGGAAGCGTCGCTGCCAGCCCACACGGCAAAGAGCCGCGGGCTCCCTGAAACCCGCGGCTCTTTGTGTTGGTGGTCAACCACAAAGGCTTACACGCTGTAGTCGCCTCGGTTGAGCTTGAATTTTTCTGTGGCGGTCATCACCTCCAGCTCGTTCAGCAGCGAATCGAAACCGGGATTTTTACCGCGCACGCCGACGGTGTTTTGCCTGATGCGGGCCACCTGGCTGTCAATGCCCTGCAACAGGGCATAGGCGTCGCGCAGGGAGCCGCCATCAGCGGATGAGCCCAGGGTTTTGGCGTAGGAATCCCAGAGATCCAGCGTGCCGGAGGCCTGTGCAAAGGCTTCCTGAAGAATCTCGGCATCGGGATCGCTGGTCTGCTCCTGCTCCGCGCCGTTCAGCAGCATCTGACTGATCAGCCCTGCCTGTGCGGCTCCGGGCGGCAACAGCCCGCCCGCGGCATTGGCCCACTCCGCTCCGCCGCCCAACTGCTGGGCAAGAAGAGCCTCAAACCCGTCGCCTGGGCCCGCCTGTCTGCGGGCCGCCGTGGCCTGCTGTTCCTGCTGGCGCAACAAGGCTTCCAATTGTTCGGTACTGATTTCCATACTCGCCTCCAGGGTTGGCGTTCCGCTCCAAGTCATGCAAAATTCCTGCCATTATAAAAATCATCTCTAAGGTGTTGTTTTTTCAGCAGGCGCAAAATACGGAGGGGGAAAAATTTTCCCATGTTCACAGTATATCCTTTGTAAAAGACCTTGTCTATTTTTCAAAAAAAATCTATGCTTTTATACACGTTAAAGGGTTAAGGCGCGCAGCTTCGGGCCGTATGCGCTTCGGTCGGGGCGGGCATTTTTGTCCCCGCCGGAAGCTCCCCGTCACATCAGCAGCCCGCAGGGGCAATGGAGCCTGCCATGAAGGAAATCAGGAAGATTCTTTGCGCGGTGGACCTTTCCGACCACAGCAAGGCCGTGGCGGAATATGCCGTGCTGTTGGCCAAGGGGTTGAACGCCAGTGTTATCGTGGTGTATACGGCCCCTTCGCTGAGCCAGTATGTGGGTTTTCATGTGCCGCCCAACACCATTGAAAACTTCGTGGGTGAAATAGTCACCGGCGCGGAAAAGTCCATGGACGCCTTTGTGGCCGAAAACTTCCCCGGCGTGGAAGCCACGGGCCAGGTGCTCATCGGCTACGCCGCCGAGGAAATCCTGAACCGCGCCCATGAGGAAAAGGTGGACATCATTGTCATGGGCACCCACGGTCGCAAGGGCATTGACCGCATCCTCTTCGGCTCCGTGGCTGAAAAGGTGGTCAAGAATGCCGACATGCCCGTGCTGACCATCCGCCCCCAGGCGTCCCTTGCGGATTAATCCATCCTGACGCCGGCAAGGGAACTTTTTTCCCGCCGCCAACCAAAGACTGCCAGCCGCCGCGCCAGCGGCGGCTTTTTTTGGGGTCATCATGTCCGAAATCAGCGTAGTGCCGCGCATCCGTGAGCTTGACGCATATGCGCCGGGACTTTCCATTGCCGAAATACAGCAGAAATACGGTCTTTCCCGGGTCATCAAAATGGCCAGCAATGAAAATCCGCTGGGCGCGTCGCCTCTGGCCCAGGAAGCCGCGCGCCGCCACGCGCCCTTCCTGTTCCGCTACCCGCAGGGCGGCAATCCTCGTCTGGCCCGCGCGCTGGCCGACCTGCACGCGGTGGACCCGCGCCGGGTGGTGGTGGGCAACGGCTCCGACGAAATCATTGACCTGCTGATCCGCATCCTGGCCGAGCCGGGCAGGCACTCTCTGGCCTGCTTTGACCCCTGCTTCAGCATTTACCCCATCCAGGGCCGCATTTCCGGCATCGAGGTTCGCCGCTGCCCGCTGGGAAAAGATTTCTCCTTTGATTTTGACGCGCTGCTGCGCCTGGTGGACCAGAGCACACGTCTGGTCTTTGTCACCACGCCTGACAATCCTTCCGGCTGCTGCCCCCCGCGCGAAGCCGTGGCGGATCTGGCCGGGCGTCTGGCCGGGATTGCCCCGCACTGCCTGCTGGTGGTGGACGAAGCCTATATGGATTTTGCCGAGGACGAAAGCGGCGCATCCCTGCTGGCCTCGGGCGCGCTGCCGGATAACGCGGCCTTTCTGCGCACGTTTTCCAAAAGCTGGGGACTGGCCGGGTTGCGCCTGGGCTATGGCGTGCTGCCGCCCGCGCTGGCCGACTATTTCTGGCGGGCGCGCCTGCCCTTCTCCGTCAATATCCTGGCGGAGGAAGTCGGCCTGGCCGCCCTGGCGGACACGGCCTTCCGCCAGGCCACGCTGGATGCCGTGCGCCAGGGCCGCGCCACGTTGCGCGACGGCCTCACGGCCCTGGGCTGCACGGTCTGGCCCAGCGCGGCCAATTTTCTGCTGTTCCAGCTCCCGCCGGGCGCGGGGCCGGCCAGGAACTGCTTTGAGGCCCTGCTGCGGCGCGGCATTATCATCCGCCCCCTGAGCAGCTACAAGCTGCCGGAACATCTGCGCGTCAGCGTGGGCGACGCCGCAGAAAACGCGGCCTTTCTGACCGCCATGCGCGACATTCTGGCCGCGCCCGAAACAGCGGGGCACATATGAACGCGCGCTTGCCGCTGGTGACGCTGGACGGCCCGGCGGGCGTGGGCAAGACCACGCTTGCCCGGCGCATGGCCGAAAGCCTGGGCCTGGCCTATCTGGATACCGGGGCCATGTTCCGCTGTCTGGCCCTCAAGCTGGGCCCCGGCGCGGAGCAATTGCCAGAAGAAGAACTGCGCCGGCGCTGTGAACACTGGACCTTCAGCATTGCGGGCAAGGGCATGAGCACCGCGCTGCTCTGCAACGGTCAGGCTGTGCGCGGCGAGGTGCGCACCGAAGAGGTGGGCATGCTGGCCGCGCGCATCGGCACTGTGCCGGCAGTACGCGAAGCGCTGCGCCAGGCGCAAAGGGCCATGGGCGAACACGCCCCGCTGGTGGCCGAGGGCCGGGACATGGGCACCGTGGTTTTTCCTGACGCGCGCTTCAAGTTCTTTCTGGACGCCGCGCCCGAAGTGCGCGCCATGCGCCGTTTGCGCGATCTGGCCAACCGGGGCGAACACGCGGAACTGACCACCCTGACCGAGCAGATCCGCCAGCGTGACGCTCTGGACCGCAACCGGGCTGTGGCCCCCCTGCGTCCGGCCCAGGATGCCCTGATAGTGGATACCTCCCCTCTGGATATTGAAGGCGTGCTGGGCGTGATGCTGCATCATATCGACGTTCATGGCGGCGTCTGTGTCTGACCACAAATGGGCAAGTTCCCCGCAAAAGCGGGGGACTTGCCCATTTGTGGTCATGCCAATATTATCAATCTATGCGTGAAAACGCTCATATTTTCAATCAGGAAATGCCATAGTATCCGCTTTTGCAAGCGTCCCAGGTTTTGCGCTCTTCAGCATTTTGACGGCGCGCGGGCCGTCCTCTTCACGCTTCATGCAGCTCCTTCCCTCCGCCCGTGCGCTCTGGGCAAAAACTTCCCCTCCAGGCAAGAACTGCCGTCTCGTTGCCGCGGGCGGGACAAGTCTTTGGCGGGCTGGAGTCATTGAATTGCCTGCCACGCGCTCGCGAAAAAATTTTTTGAAAAAAATATGCTGATTTTATTAACTTTTTTATAATCTGGCACGCGCACTGCATATTCTGAGAGCACAAGCCACAGACGCATACGGCGCAGTGTGGAAAACAGCCTCATGGGGAGGACAACATGGATAATCAGCTGGATTACGAAATCAATAAGGAATTGGGCGAGTGCTATCTGTTCATGGGCGATTTTGACAAGGCCGAGGAATATTACCGCAAGGCCGCCAATAACGCCCAGAGCGCGGCGCCCTACATGGGGCTGGCCACTGTGGCCGTGCAGCGTTCCGAGCTGGACAAGGCTCTGGTGCTTTACCAGAAAGCCGCCGCCGTGGAAGAAACCGACAAAGCTCTTTGCGGCATTGGCCTGGTCTATATGGAACAGGGCAAGCATGAGGAGGCCTTCACCCACTTTGCCCGCGCGCTGGACAAATCCGCCTCCAATATGGTGGCGCTGAACTGCCTGGTGCGCGAATCCTATCAGCTGGGCTGCGTGGAGAAGGTGCTGCCCTATCTGGAAGCCGCGGCAAGCGGCAGCGAAGAAAGCGAGGCCGTGCGCGTCACCCTGGCCGGCTGCCTGATCTACCTGGGCCGCAACGGCGAAGCCCGCCAGCATCTGGAAACGGTACTGGGCGCCAACCCGACCAACAGCAACGCCAAGGAACTTTTCGACACCATGGCCGCGTAGTCAGGGCCGGGCGAACGCCCGGCCCTGCGCGCAGCCGGCAGATACTCCCCTCCCCACAGGATTTTCCGGCCCCGGGCGGGCGCTCGGGGCCGGGAAATCTCGACAGGGGAAGCAGCGCCGACGCAGGGATAACCGCGTCGGCGTTCTGCCGCCCAGACAAGATGCGCGGCGCACTGTTCCGGAACATTCTCACAGAAACAATGCTCTGCCGGCAGTGACGGCCGCCAGCCGCCGCTTGTCCGCCTTTCAATGACCGGCTTTTTCCGGCCTGCTCAGGGCGCATGCCCATCAGGGCCGCTTTAAGATGATCCCTTCAGAGTTGCCATACTCGCCGCCTTCCACCTTTCCACGGCATTCACACGCCATGCCCTCCGGCAGGATAATCCCTTTGGCTCCATCTGGAAACGTTGTGAATCTGAGCCCCCATGTCTCCGCTTTCAGTTCGGCAAGCACGGCCTCTTCCGTCCGGATGGCGGCTTCCAGTTTGGCAAGGGCGGCTTCCCGTTCCTGGATGGAGTCCTTCAGCCCGGTCAACCTGTCCATCCTGTCAATTCTGTTTTTCAGCTCCACGGCGCCATAGACGGCCCCGACCAGCAGCAACGGAACCAGCAGCCAGAATATTCTGTTGCGTCCCCTGGAGGCCGCGGGAGATGCAGCCCCGGGCTTTGTCTTGCCGGAAGCCCGCACAGGCTGTTCAGTGACGGATTTTTTTTCCTCAGCCTTTTCCCCGGTCGCCTGCTCCTCTACATTGGGAACCGCTTTCTGCATAATGTCCCGGTCATGGCCGACAATATGCTGGGTGAGCCACTTTTCGAAAACGGTGAGGAAAAATCCAATGGATTGGACGGAATAATCTTCGCGCGCCAGATGGGCTTCGAGATGCGGAATGACTTTCTCGCGCATGTTGGTATGGATGGCCTTGTGAGCCTCATACCCCTTGAAGCCGATGGAGCGCATATAGGCTTCTTCATCCTCGAAGTGTTTCAGGGTGTAGTTGCGTACATATTTGAGAGCCTCGACGGCTGTCCACTTGCGGTTGGAATTCTCCATGCCCATGATGCTATGCAGTTTATTGATTATACGGAATAACTCCTGATGGGCCTTGTCAATACTCTCAACTCCGATACAGAATCGTTCCTGCCATTGCAGCATGGGAATCTCCTGACGCCGCATTTTCCACAGCGTTGCAAGCATTTTTTTGTGCTACTCATGTATGCTATCAACATCTTGGCGCATGGCAACCGTATTCTTCCATAGCGCCAAGGTTAAAGCCCATCCTCTTTATGAAGCAGGCGCGTCGCCGCCGCGCCTGTTTTGCAAAAAATCCTGAAAAGCCTGTCGCAGGCCGTTTTCCAGGCTGACGCGCGGCCGCCAGCCCATGGCAAAAAGCCTACCTGAATCCATCAGCTTTCTGGGCGTGCCGTCCGGCTTCGACGGGTCTGTGCAAATTTCCCCTTCAAAGCCCGTAATGCGGGCCACCAGCCGCGCCACATCCATAATGCTCAGCTCTTCCTGACTGCCCACGTTAACATGTTCAAAGTCGGAATACTTCTCCAGCAGAAACACGCAGGCTTCAGCCATGTCATCCACATGCAGAAATTCGCGCAAGGCCGTGCCCGTGCCCCAGATGTTCACCCGCGCCGCTCCCGCCTCCCGCGCCTCGTAAAAACGCCGGATCAGCGCCGGGATGACATGGCTGTTCTCAGGGTGATAATTGTCACCCGGCCCATACAGGTTGGTGGGCATGGCGCTGATGGCGTCAAAGCCGTATTGCCTTCTGTATGCCTGACACATCCTGATGCCGGAAATCTTGGCCAGCGCATACGGCTCATTGGTGGGCTCCAGAGGGCCGGAGAGCAGATATTCTTCCCTGATGGGCTGCGGACAAAGCCTGGGATAGATACATGACGAGCCGAGAAACAGCAGCTTGCTGCACCCATTGCGCCATGCGCCGTCAATGACGTTGTTCTGTATTTGCAGGTTCTGGTAAATGAATTCCGCCGGATAGGTCGCATTGGCATGAATGCCGCCCACCCTGGCCGCCGCCAGGACCACATATTCCGGCCTGTACTGTGCGAAAAAACGGCGCACCGCCGCCTGATCGCACAAATCCAGTTCCGCGTGCGTGCGCACAAGCTGATTATTGTAGCCGGCGCGGGTCAGCGCGCGGCAGATGGCGCTGCCCACAAGGCCGCGATGACCGGCCACATAGATACAACCGTCCCTGCGCATGATCTACTCGTTATGGCTGAAGGTTCTGAAGCCGGCCACCTTGCACACGGCGTCGCGCATGCTCAGCTGAAGATCCTCGCGCGTCATTTCAGCCACCATATCCTCAAAGCTCGTTTTTGGCTCCCAGCCCAGCTTTTTCTTGGCCCTGGCCGGGTCGCCCAGCAGGGTTTCCACTTCTGTGGGGCGGAAGTAGCGCGGGTCCACCCGCACAATGACATCCCCGGCTTTGACATGACACTCCACAGACTGCCGGCCGCTGGCCCGCGCCAAACGGGCGGCATCCACGGCCGCCACGGTTCCGGTTTCGTCCAGCCCGCTGCCCTGCCACGCAAGCGTCAGGCCAAGCTCAGCCGCCGTCGCATTGACAAAATCCCGCACCGAAAACTGTCGCCCGGTGGCGATGACAAAATCATCCGGCTCTTCCTGCTGCAACATCAGCCACTGCATTTCCACATAGTCGCGGGCATGCCCCCAGTCGCGCCTGGCGTCCAGATTGCCGAGAAAGAGGCAATCCTGCAGGCCCAGCACCATGCGCGACAGCGCGCGGGTGATCTTGCGGGTCACAAAGGTTTCGCCGCGAATGGGCGATTCATGATTGAACAGAATGCCGTTGCAGGCATACATGCCGTAGGCCTCGCGGTAGTTGACCGTGATCCAGTAGGCGTAAAGCTTGGCGCAGGCATAGGGAGAACGGGGATAAAACGGCGTTTTCTCGGTCTGCGGCACTTCCCGCACCAGGCCGAACAGCTCGGAGGTGGAGGCCTGATAAAAACGCGTATGGTCAGCGAGCGAGGCGATGCGAATGGCCTCCAGCAGGCGCAATGCGCCCAGGGCGTCCACATCCGCCGTATATTCAGGCGATTCAAATGACACCTGCACATGGCTCTGGGCCGCCAGATTGTAAACCTCGTCCGGCTTCACTTCCTGCATGATGCGCACAAGATTGCTGGAATCGCTGAGATCGCCGTAATGCAGAATAAAACGCCGCTCGCTGGCGTGCGGGTCCTGGTACAGATGATCTATGCGATCCGTATTGAAGAGGGAGGCCCGACGCTTGACGCCATGAACTTCATAGCCCTTCCGCAGGAGAAATTCCGCAAGGTATGCCCCGTCCTGCCCGGTAATGCCGGTAATGAGAGCCTTTTTCATGATTGCTTCCGCTTGCTGTATGAATGCCCGGTGCCGCTTCCGCAAACATCTCAGCCGGATGAGAACTGAAATGACCGCGGGACGGGACGACCGCCCGCGAACAGCGTCCATGCGCAAGAACGCTGTGCCGGGGAAATCATTGAAGAAAAGGACTTACGGCTGACCGCAAGTCCTTGTATAGTTGTGGTGGAGAAGAAGGGATTTGAACCCTCGACCCCCGCCTTGCGAAGGCGATGCTCTCCCAGCTGAGCTACTTCCCCACAAATGGAAACACTGTGGAAGCAATTTTTTAGGCAAAAGGCGGCAAAGTGTCAAGCCTTTCTCCAGGAGCAACTACGCCTTTGTTCCGCGCGCTGTCCGTCAGAGAGCCAGCGCTTCCCGTATGCGCGCCACACGGTGCGCATAGGTGTGCGCCGCCCGCAGATGTTCCCGCCAGCTCCGGCGCAGTTCAAGGGCCCGAACCGGATCGGCGCGCAGCTCCGCCAGCCGGGATGGCAGCTCCGCCGGGCCGCGCAGCGTCATGGGCCGGGTCAGGGCCGCGGGAAAAATATCCAGCCCCGGCGTGGCGTCGCTCAAAAGCAGGCCGCCGGCGGCCCAGACGTCAAAATGGCGCTGGCTCAGGCTGCGCGGCAAAAGCAGGCTGGTCACGTTGAGCACGGCCCCGGCCCGGCCATAGCATTCCGGCAATGCCGTATAATAGTCCACAGGCGGCAGCACGTCGCAGCCCGGCAGCAGATTCCGCCAACCCGCGTCGCCCGCCACGCGCAGGCCGGCGGGCAGTCCGGCCCGTACCCAGCGGGCGCGGTTGTCTTGCGAACACAGTTCCGCGCCAAGGCCCGCGCAACGCACGTCCTGTCCCGGCCAGGGAGAAACAGCCAGCTTTTGCAGCCACCAATGAAAATGCGGGCCGTCCGCCGGGCCGCTGGCCCGCTCCAGCAGGTCGCGCGCCTCCTCATGCAGAGCGGACGGCACGCGGGCCGCCGCAAAAAAACGCTCCCGCTCCGGAAAGGCCGAGCGCCCCACGAACAGGGGCGGATGCAGCGCCAGGCGCGCCGCCTCTTTTTCGTCCGGCAGCTCCCGCCACATCTGCGGAGCCACGGCCAGGGGCAGATGCCAGACCCGGCGGGCGCCGGCGGCCCGCAAACCGGGAATAAAGCTTGCGTCGGTCACGAACAGCGCGGCTTCACGCCACCAGGGCAGACGCAGGCTGGAGAGCAGATGCCAGGGATTGTCCACAAACCAGAGGGCCACCGGCACGCCCAGGGCCCGGCAGAGATAGAACAGCCGCCCCTCCGGGTCCAGCCCGCGCAGATTGACGGAGAGCAGCAAGGCGGGTCTGCGCCCGGCCAGCAGTTGTTCCCAGGCGCGCACAAGCTGAGCCGCATCCCCGCACGGCGGCACGGCTTCCAGCACCGGCCCGAAACCGGCCGCGCCCAGAGCCTGGCGCAATTCCAGGTGCAGCAAATGCCGATCCGTGCCGGGCAGCAGCGCGGGGCCGCATCCGCCCTGTTCCGCCGGTTGCATTGTTCCCCTCTGTTCAGTCAGCAGTGCTGCGCTCACACGTCCCAGCAGCGGCCCCCAGAAATCCGGGGCCAGACGCAGGCCAGGCCGGTAAAACAGCACACTGCAACGTCCGGCCAGCTCCACAGCCTGTTCACTGGTGATGCGCCGCCAATGTCCGGGGAGTCGCCGTTCTATTCCGGGCTGCGCGGCCTCCAGCCGCCGCAGGGTTTCCGGTTCCTCCAGCCAGAAAACATCCGCATTGTCACGCGCAAGGGGCAGTTCCCATACCCGCCCCGGTCCCAGCCCCAGCAGAAGCAGCGCCGGGCCAGACCTCAGGCGTTCCCAGGCTGCGGGAGTGTCAGGCAGGCTCAGAACGCGCCCGGCAAAATCGGGCAGGCGGACGCGTTGCGGCATTCGGGCGTGATCGGGCATGGTTCCTCGCAAAAAACGGTTTTACCAGCATAGCCGCCATGAACCACAAAACGCAAGGCCGCACGGCGCGAAAAAGCCCCGCCGTTTCCGGCGGGGCTTGCAAGGCAGAAGGAATACGTGATGCCGTGTTTGCCGCTTACTTGATGACGCCGCAGGCGATGCGCGCACCGCCCCCGCCCAGAGGCGGGTTGTCGGTATAATTGTCGCCGCCGGCGTGAACCATGACAGAATGACCCTTCAGATCCTTAACCTGAAGATTGTCGACATGCAGTCTGGTCTTGGCCTTGCCGTCGGCGTCGACCGTGATGCGGGGCAGGTCGCCCTTATGGCCGTTCTTGCCGGGGCCGGCATGCCTGTCGGAGTTCATGGGGTCGTAATGCCCGCCGGCGGCCAACCCGGCCACCATCTGACCGTCCTTCTCAGCCGGCGCGCAGGAGGCGTTTTCATGCAGATGCATGCCGCGCTCGCCCTCGGGCAGACCCGTCAGATCCACAAAGACATCCACGCCGCCGCCATCGGCGTCCGAAAAGGTAATAAAGCCGATTTCCTCGCCAACGCCATCGGCGCTGATTTTGTTCACCGGTGTTTTGATGCTTTCCGCCTGAACGGCGGCTCCTGTCAGCAGCAACCCGCCGCAGAGCAGCAGGGCGAAACTCGTTGTTTTCAAGTTCACTGTTTATGTTCCTTGTACCGGAAACACCCTCCGGCCCTGACCGGACCGGCAGCATTTCCCTCTCGGGAAAAAACCTACCCGCTTTGGGGAATTTCGTCAATGCTTCGTCAATGCGCGGGCAACAAGACATCAATTCATATAAAATTCATATAGATACGTCCATAGAAACATGGTGCGAGGCCGGCCGGCCGCGCCCTGGCATCAAGACTTGGCGAGTGGCTCAAAAAAGTGTATGTGCATGTGTTGGGATTTTTATGAAGGAATATCGCGACCATTACTTCCTCAAGGCCAAGCGGGAAAATTATCCGGCCCGCTCGGTCTACAAGCTGAAAGAGCTGGACGCCAAGTTCCGCCTGCTCAGGCCGGGCATGCGCGTGCTGGATCTGGGGGCTGCCCCCGGCTCCTGGTCTCTGGGCGCGGCGGAAAAGGTCGGCGCCAAAGGTCTTGTGCTGGCCTGCGACATCCAGAGCACGGAGACGGTCTTCCCTCCCCAGGTGCTCTTCATGCAGGAGGACGTTTTTCAGCGTTCCGCCGCCTTTGAAGCCAGACTGCGTGAGCTGGGCCCTTTTGATCTGGTCATCAGCGACATGGCGCCGCGCACCACAGGCGCCCGCTTCACGGATCAGGCCCGCTCCCTTGAGCTGGCCCAGGAAGCTCTGGCCGTGGCCTGCCTGCATCTGAAGCAGGGCGGCAGTTTTGTGGTCAAGATTTTTATGGGGCCTGATATTCAGGAGTTGCTCACGTCCATGCGCAAGGCGTTCGGCACTGTCAAATCCTTCAAGCCCAAAAGTTCGCGCGCCGAAAGCAAGGAGACCTTTTTCACGGCTCTGGGCTTTCGCGGCGGCGTGGTCGCCAGCGGGATCGAGCATGCCGGCCCCGCGCTGCCCCCGGCTTTTGCCTGAACCGCGCATGCTCCAGGTCATCCGGTTCAAGGCTGCGTTTTTTGCCGCATCCACACCATTATGCGGCGCGCGGCCCTGCGGGCCGCGTGATCATTGCACTGGTGCAAGACTCTAATACTTTTACGGTTTTTTTCGGGAGGTTTTATGTCAGGTCACAGCAAATGGGCCAATATCCAGCACCGCAAGGGACGCCAGGACGCCAAGCGCGGCAAGATTTTCACCAAGGCCGCCAAGGAAATCATCATCGCCGCCAAGAACGGCGGCGATCCCTCGGGCAATTCCCGTTTGCGGGCGGCCATTGCCGCGGCCAAAGCCGTAAACCTGCCCAAGGACAAGATTGAGGCCGCCATCCGCAAAGGCACGGGCGAGGACGCGGGCGGAGATCTTACGGAAGCCTTTTACGAAGGTTATGGTCCCGGCGGCATCGCCATCATGGTGGAAGTGGCCACGGACAACAAAAACCGCACTGTGGCCGAAGTGCGCCACCTTTTCACCAAACACGGCGGTTCTCTGGGCGAGAACGGCAGCGTAGGCTGGATGTTTGAGCGCAAGGGCGTCATCAGCGTGAACAAGGCCGCCTACGCCGAGGACAAGATTATGGAGGCCGCCCTGGAAGCCGGAGCCGACGATGTGCTGGATGACGAGGATGTCTGGACCATCCAGACGGCCATGACCGACTTTACGGCCGTGCGCGACGCTCTGGAAGCGGCGGGCGTCGAGATGCAGTCCGCCGAACTGGCCATGGTGCCGCAGAACCTGGTGGCCGTGAATGCGGACATGGGGCAGAAAGTGCTGCGCCTGATGGAAGCTCTGGACGACAATGACGATGTGCAGAACGTCTATGCCAATGTTGATTTTCCGGATGACATGCCGGAGGACTAGCACTCCGCAACATGCCTGGTCAGGCGCAAGTCCGATACTGAAAACGCTCTGCCGGCATAAAGACCGGGGCTGCTGACAAGGGTCAGCAGCCGCCGAAAATGGCGGTCTGAACGGCGCAAACACCGCAAAGCGGGCTTTGTCGTCACTCTGAAAGACTGTTGCCATGCCTTTTGTGGCGTTCAACCTTGCGACGCGCCCTGGTTCACAGGCAGCCATGTCCCTGGCGCGCCCTTTGTCTGTGTTGCAGCATTGAGTATAGCATATGCAGCCCGTCACCGTCATCGGCATTGACCCCGGATCCCAGCGCACGGGCTGGGGCGTGGTGCGCGAAACTTCCGGCGTTCTCCGCCTGGTGGACTGCGGCGTGGTGCGCACCGCCGCGGCGGGCGGAGAGTTTTCCGAGCGCTTGGCGCGCATTTACCGCGAACTGGGCAAGGTGCTCACGCGCTGCAAGCCCGACGAAGCGGCCATCGAACAAATTTTCACCGCCAAAAACGCGACCAGCGCGCTCAAGCTGGGCCAGGCCAGGGGCGTGGCCGTGGCGGCCTGCGCGGCCTGCGGTCTGAACATCAGCGATTATGAGCCCACCCTGGTCAAAAAATCGCTGGTGGGGACGGGACGGGCGGAAAAAGAGCAGGTGGCCTTTATGGTCAAGCGCCTGCTCAACGTGCGGGAGGCGGATTGGGCTCTGGACACCTCGGACGCCCTGGCCGTGGCCGTCTGCCACCTGACCATGCGGCGCTTTGCCGCCCTCGCAGCCCGCTGACAACAGAAAACGGGATGCGGCTCCAGAAAAGAACCGCATCCCGCGCTCTGAGCATCCCGGGGCTGATCCCGGAAAGCGCGCAAGGGATGCCCCCTCGCGCTTTTTACGCGTTAGGGACGCGAGGGACGCTGCCCGGCGGGCTGCATGGAATACCGGTACAGCTCGTGGATTTCCTTGTCATAACCGGGGTAGAAGCCCTTGCCCATGCCCAGCACGATACGCGCGCCGCGGTTCATGTGCACCAGCAGATCGCCAGTGGAGGGGTCCACGCACAGGCCTTCGATTTCGCCCTGCTTGATGGCTTCGTCAAAGGTCTTTTCCAGCACCACGGGCGCGCTGCTGGCCGAGGTCACGTCCACGCGGTAGAGATGGTCGGGTTCATTGTCGTCGGCGGTGCCGTCATCGGCGGTCAGGAAGAGCGAGCCATTGTAATAGAACACGCCCTGCACCCACTGCGGCACGGGCTGCAAGTGCACCTTGCGCAGATATCTGCCGTCCAGGCCATACTCATAGAGATAGCGGCCGCTTTCCTCGCCCACCCAGGAGCACATCCACACCGTGCCCTTGACCGGATCCACGGTAATGCCGGACACTTCCATCTGGCCGGATTTGGGCTCGAACTTGAAGGTACGCTTGAATTTCAGGGTATCCGCATCATGCACGGCGATCTGAATATCCTTGCCCACGCCGTCCATGAAATTTTCGGCGCTGATGTACAACTCGCCGTTATAGACGTCGATATCGCCAATATGGTTGGACGGAATGGCGTATCCCTCAAAAGGATTGTCGTTCTGCTTCAGCAGCTTGCCGTTCATGTCGTATTTGAACAGTTTCTTGCTGTCGCTCACATAGATGTACTTGCCGTCACACGCCACGCCCTGCCGACCGGCCACGGGCATGACGCTTTTCAGCTTGTACTCGTACTTGGGGGCATGGGCGGGACGGGCCTGCGGGGCCTGGGGCAGAACCAGCGCCGCGCCCAACAGCAGCGCGGTCAATGCGATAAGCTTTTTCATCCACTCTCTCCTTGCGGCTTGCGGCCCGACGCGGGCTTCCCCATGAAGCCGCGCTCCGAACCTCGAAAAGCATACTTCAGGCGGTCCAGCCTGACAAGACACCCGAAATTCCGGAGCGTCGCATCACAAAAAAATTCACGCGATCCACGCGCACATCCCGCCTGCGGGCGCTTTCACGTCGCACAGGGGCGGTTTCTGTTCCCGCTATTCAATGACCACGGCCTTTTTGATGATAACGGGCGTATTGGGCACGTCTTCGTAAAAACCCTTCCTGCCCGTGCTTACAGCCTCAATCTTGTCCACCACATCCTGCCCCTTGATGACCTTGCCGAATACGGCGTAGCCCCAGCCCTGCGGCGTCTGGCTCTTGAAATCCAGAAAGGCGTTGTCCCTGGTATTGATGAAAAACTGCGCGCTGGCCGAATGCGGATCCGCGGTGCGGGCCATGGCGATGGTGTACTTGCGGTTGCGCAGCCCGTTGCTGGCCTCGTTATGAATGGGCGCACGGGCGCTCTTTTCCTTCATTTCCGGCGTCAGGCCGCCGCCCTGGATCATGAAGTTCCGAATGACGCGGTGAAAAATGGTGCCGTCGTAATGCCCGGATTTGACGTATTGAATGAAATTGGCCGTGGTGATGGGGGCCTTGCGGGCATCCAGGCGCACCACGATGTCCCCAAGGCTCGTCTCCAGCTTCACGGCGGGGTCGGCCGCCGGGGCGGCGGCATGCGCCTGCCCGGCGAAAGCGGGCAGTAGGGCCAGACTCAGAGCCAGGCAGAGGGCTGAAAGAGAAAATTTCATGTTGACTCCTTAGATGCGACGTTTTTTGCCGGCGCGGGCGTTGCGCCGACTGTGCCGGAATGCTAGCACGCGGCCCGGCCTCTCGCAAGGCGACACACTTGCTAAACCGGGGGAGAGTCATATAGTATGCGCAAAAGGCGTGGACAAACGCCCCGCATGGCGGCTTCACGCCTTGACGGACATCAACAGATTTTCTGGAGGACATATGTCACCGACTACCCGCAGTGTCGCTCAGAGCGGCGTGAACAGCGTCGCTTCCGTTTACATGCGCCAGGTCTACCAGTGGATGACGGCGGGCCTTGCCCTGACCACGGCAGTGGCTTACGGGGTGGCCAGTTCGCCGGCCATTCGCGACGCCATTCTGGGCAACAGCATGGTTATGATTCTGCTGATCGTGGCCCAGTTCGGTCTGGTCATCGCCCTTTCGGCGGCCATTCACAAAATGTCGGCCGGCACGGCCACCGCGCTCTTTCTGCTCTACTCGGCCCTGACCGGCGCCACGCTTTCGTCCATTTTCGTCATCTATCCCATCGCATCCATTGCCAACGCCTTTCTGGTGACCACGGGCACATTCCTGGCCATGTCGGTCTACGGCTCTGTAACGAAGCGCGACCTCACGGGCATGGGCAATTTTCTGTTCATGGGTCTGATCGGCATTGTCATTGCCATGGTGGTGAACATCTTCCTCAGAAGCGGCATGATGGACCTCATCATCAGTTGCCTGGGCGTGCTGATCTTCACCGGCCTGACCGCCTACGACACCCAGAAGCTGCGCCGCTTCGGCGAGGGCGCGCCTTTGGCGGACGGCACGGCGGTGCGGCGCGGCGCCATCATGGGCGCGCTGACCCTGTATCTGGACTTTATCAACCTCTTCCTGATGCTGCTGCGGCTTTTCGGCGGCAACCGCGACTGATCCGCAACCCGCTCCTGATTTTCCCATCGTGCGAGCGTGCCGGCGTTCCGGGGGCAAAAGGCATGACCTTTTGCCCCCTTTTGCTGAAGCGGAGCCCATGTGAAAAAACAACATAAAAATACTGCCTCTTCCGCTTCCCCTGGCCTGCCCGGTCAGGACGAACTGCTGGAAATTTTCGCCCGTGAATCGCGTCCCCTGCGGCTGGACAGCCTGTTGTGCGTGACAGGTCTGCCCCGCCGGGCCAAAAAAGACCTGGAGGAAAGCCTGAACGCGCTGGCCGCTCAGGGACGCCTGGCGCGTCTGCGCGGCGGCCTCTGGGTACGGCGCGACAGCCTTAAAAGCCTGGTGGGACGGTATCAGGCCCTGCGCACTGGCGGCGGTTTCGTGACGCCGCTGGCGACCGGCGACGGCGAGGGCACGACCGGCGCGCGCGTGACCGGCGGTCGGGATATTTTCATCCATCCCCTGCAAAGCCATGAGGCCTGGCATCAGGATCTGGTGCGGGTGGTTCTGGCCCCGACCTCCTCACGCTCCGGCCGGGGACGCGGCGGGCCGAATCCCGAGGGCCGCATTGTGGAAATTCTGGAGCGGTCGCAAAAGGAAATTCCCGTACACCTGCACAGCCGCGCCGGACGAACCCTGTTTTGCCGCCCGGCGGACAGCCGCCTGACCGTTGATTTCAGTGTGGCTCTGCCCGAAGGCAGCGCCGTGCCGGAGCAGGGCGCGCTGCTGCTGGTGACCCCGCAGGAGCGCCTGGCCTCGGATCTCTGGCGGGCGCGCCTGCTGGGCGCTTACGGTCGTGAAGACAACGCGGACGTGCAGGAAAATCTGGTCAAGCTCAACCACGAGGCCCCGCGCGACTTTCCGCCCGCCGTTCTGGCCGAAGCCGCAGCGCTGCCCGCCGCGCCCGCTCAGGCGGATATGGACGGTCGCGAAGACCTGCGCGCCCTGCCCCTGGTGACCATTGACGGCGCTGACGCCCGCGACTTTGACGACGCCGTGCAGGTGGAACGCAAAGGCACGGGCTGGCTGCTGCGGGTGGCCATCGCCGACGTGAGCCATTATGTGCGACCCGCTCCCGGCAAGGGACGCGCCAGCCTGGACGCCGAAGCCCTGGAGCGCGGCAATTCCTGGTATTTTCCCCGCTCGGTGGAGCCCATGCTGCCCCCGGCCCTGTCCAACGGCCTGTGCAGTCTCAACCCGGATGAAGACCGTCTGGCCGTGCTGGCGGAAATTCCCTTTTCCGCAGCGGGACAGCCGGGCAAGGCGCGTTTTGCCCTGTGCGTCATGCGTTCCGCCGCCCGCCTGACCTATGATCAGGTCAGGGCCTGCCTGCTGGATCATGACGCCGACGCCCTGGCTCTTCTGCGCGAAAAGCCGCGTGGCGGGGAGGCGCTGGCCATGCTGGAGGAAGCCTTTCGACTCTATGCCGTGCTGCGCGCGGTCCGCCGGCAGCGCGGCAGCCTGGATTTCGACCTGCCCGAAGCGGACTACACTTTTGACGCGGCGGGCCGGCTGCGCAGGATCGGCTTTCGCCAGCGCCACGATGCCCACCGCATGATTGAGGAATTCATGATTGCGGCCAACGAGGCCGTGGCACGCCACCTGCGCGATGCTGGTCTGCCCTTTCTCTACCGCGTGCATCCCCGGCCGGACCCGGAACGCCTGGAAAATCTCTTTGACTCCCTCGCCGCCACGGCGCTGGAAAGCCTGCCTGAGAACGTCAAGAGCGGCGGCAAAGCCGATGCGATGGCCATGCAGGCCATTTTGAAGGCTGCCCAGGGCACGGACCAGGAATTTCTGGTCAACCGCCTCTGCCTGCGGGCCATGCCCCAGGCCCGCTACCAGCCGGAAAATGAAGGGCATTTCGGTCTGGCCTCCCAGGCCTACTGTCATTTTACCTCGCCCATCCGGCGCTATGCGGACCTTTTGGTTCACCGCGCCCTGAAAGCCTCGCTGGGCCGCGCTGCGGGGCCGCTGCCCGCCGGGCACAAGCTGTTGCGCATGGGCGACCGGCTCAACCGCCTGGAACGCGCGACCATGGAATGCGAACGGGAGATGGCCCGGCGTCTGGCCTGCCTGGCGCTACGGGATCGTGAAGGCGAACGCTTTTCCGGCATCATTGCCGGCGTGACGGATTTCGGCCTCTTTGTGGAGCTGGCCTGCATGCCTGTGGAGGGCATGATTCGCGTGCAAGACCTGGGCGACGACTGGTATGAGCTGGACAGCCGCAACCAATGTCTGATGGGACAGCGTTCCGGCCTGTGCTGGCGTCTGGGGCAACGCCTGGAAGTACGCCTGGCTGAAGTGCACATGGGGCGCCTGGAGATCCGGCTTATGCCTCTGGAATGCCCGCGCAGGGCCGCGCGCGGTCAGGGGAAACAAGGCAGGGGAAAACAGCGGGCTTTGCGCCGCGTGCAGGAAGGCGCGCAACGGTCACGGCGGAAAAGAGGACAAAAAAACGGCCAAGCCCATGACCGGAACAAAGACCGCAGCCGGAAACAAGGGGCGCGTACCGGCAAAACCGGCGGCGGACGCCCGAAGCGGGGGCGCTGATGGGCCTGCTCTCCTCCCGCCAGCGCATGGGTGCGGCGGCCCTGATTCTGGCCGCCAGCACCATTCTTTCCCGGCTTATGGGCCTGATCCGCGACAAGGTCATCTCCTGGCAGTTCGGCGCTGGCGGCGAGGCCGATATGTATTTCGCGGCCTTTGTGGTGCCGGACATCATCAATTATCTGCTGGCCGGCGGCTTCATGTCCATCACCATCATTCCCCTGCTGTCCCGCCGTTTTCAGGAGGACGAGGCCGACGCCTGGCGCTTTTTTTCCTGCGTGTTCTGCTGGACTCTTGCGGCCTCGCTGCTGCTCACAGGCGCGGGCATTCTGGCCGCCGAACCTCTCGCCCGGCTGGTGGCCCCCGGCTTTTCGCCGGAGCAATGGCAGCGCCTGGCGTTTTTCATGCGCATCATCCTGCCTGCCCAGATCTTTTTTCTCTGCGGAGCCTGCTTTACGGCCCTGCTTTATCTGCGGCGTCAGTTCAGCGTTCCGGCTCTGGCCCCGCTGGTCTACAACGGCTGCATCATCGCCGGCGGTCTGCTGCTGCCCCTGTCGGGAGCAGGCGCGCAGTGGAGCTGCGGCATGACCGGCTATTGCGTGGGCGTCACCATTGGCGCGGCTCTGGGGGCCTTTGTTCTGCCGTGGCGGGTGGCCGTGGGGGGCGGCCTGCATCTGCGCATGGTCTGGCGGCATCGGCTCATGGGCCGTTTTCTGCTCACGGCTCTGCCCCTGATGCTGGGCCAGACCGTCATTATGCTGGACGAACAATTTCTGCGGGTTTTCGGCAGTCTCGCCGGAGAGGGCGCGGTCAGCCTGCTCAACTACGCGCGGCGCATCGCCCAGGTTCCGGTGGGACTCATGGGCCAGGCCGCGGCTGTGGCCTCCTATCCCTTTCTGGTATCCCTGCTGACCCAGGGCGATACGCAACGCTTCGACCAGACCCTGCGCACGGCCCTGCGCGCCGGTGTGGGGCTGATCATTCCCTGCGCCCTCTGGATGATGGCCACCGCCTGGCCCATTATGACCGTCATATTCCAGGGAGGCCGTTTCGGCCTTGCGGAAACTCTTGCCGCCGCGCCCCTGACCCAGATCATGCTGGCCGCGTGCCCGCTGTGGATTATCTACATGATTCTGGTACGGGCCTACTACGCCCACGGCGACACCCTGACCCCGGCGCTCACCGGCACCATCATGACCCTGATCTGTCTGCCCGTTTACCATTGCTGGGCCGTGCCCCTGGGGGCCTGGGCCATCGCCGCCCTGTCCGGCGCAAGCGTGAGCCTTTATGTGCTCTGGCTGGTGGGCATATGGATACGCCGCCACGGCGGGGGAGCCTTTGCCGGGCTGTGCGGCCTGGGGCTGCGCGCCCTGGCCTGCTCCCTGCCCGGCGCGGGCGTGGCGTGGCGGCTCTCCCGCTACTGCCTTGAACATCTGCCGCTGCCGCCCATTGCCGCGGCCTGCGCGTCCCTGGCCGCCAGCGGCCTGGTCTTTGCCCTGTTGTTCCTGCCTCTGGTTCGCCGGCTTGCGCCTTCCCTGCTGGAATCCGCGCTGCGGCGTCTGCGGCGCTGAAGCGCCCTCACTCAAAAAAAGCTGCCCCGCCCAAGCTTCTGCACAAGCTGCAGCAGATCATGCCCCATAAAAAACCAGACAGCCAGCGCTATGGCGGCCAGAAAGCAGTATTCCCCCACGCTGCCGGTGGCGCAGAGCCTGAGCGAAAAACGCCCCTTGCGCGAGAAGGGCTGCAAAGGCACGCCATGCGGGGTGAGCATGTCCAGAACCACATGGCTCAGGCCGCCGAACCCCAGACCGGTGAGCACAGCCCGCTGCAGCGGCGGCAAACCCAGTACCAGGGCGGCCAGGAACAAGGCCAGCCACCAGCCGAACCAATGCGTTGCTCCCCGGTGGATGCGGTTGAATATCTTCTGCCGGCCGCGCGGCGTGCGCGCCAGACCGGCCAGTTTCTGATCCAGAACATCGGGCAGCACCGCGCCCGCGCAGGCTGCCGCCACACCCGCCGGGGGCAGGTGCAGGGCCAGGGCCGCGCCCACGGCCGCCGCCTGATGCGTAATCCACTTCATATATGGCCCCGTAGTATTCTACCGCGCCTCAGCGGCCCCCACCGCCAGACGGCGCGTATGCCGCAACAGTTCCGGGCCGCCGGGCCGCCCGTGGCCGGGCACTATAATCCGGGCTTCGGGAAAGGCGGCCAGAGCCTTGTCCATGGTCGCGGGCCAGGCCCGCACGTCGGCGTCCTCGGTATTGCCCAGATTCCCGGCCTCGCTGTCCTTGACCATGCAACTGGGAAAGAGCAGCCTTTCGGCGGGAATCCAGATGAAAATGCCGTCTGTGGAATGGCCGCCGCCCAGATAGACGCAATGCGCCTCCAGCTCATGAAGCTTGAGCGTCAGCGTGTCTCTGAAGCCGTGTTCAGGTTGCGGCAGACCTTTTTGAGCGGCAATGGCGATGGTTTCTTCATGGGCATAGGACGGAATGCCCCGGCGCTGCACCGCGGCAAGGCCGCCCATGCTGTCCTTGTGCCAGTGGTTGGGCACAAAGGCCGTGACCCTGGCGCGGAGCGTCTTTTCAATCCAGTCCAGCAGGACGTCCGTCTGCTCCACAGTCCACGGCGTGTCCAGCAGAAGGGCCTCCCCCTTGTCCACCAGAATCAGCCCGTTGGCGGACACCAGACCGAAAGGCGGAACCTCATGGCGGGAAACGTGCATATATGCCCGCTCAGAAAGCCTGACCACCTCCATATCGCCCGCTATGCGTACAGCTTCGTCCTTTTCGCGCGCCTCGGCCCGCAGGGGCGAGCAGCAGACCAGCAGGGCCAATAACCAGCACACCCCTTTGACTGCCACAGACAGCATCATTTTTCTCCTCAGAACATTTGCCGTTGCCAACGAAAAAAAGCGGCTCGGCGGGAAGGCGGCATAACGCGCCTGGCCGGGCCGCGGCAAACAGGATCAAGCGGCTAGCCGCAACGGGAAAATCCGCACGCCGGACAGATCAGGCAACCTTCCTGAAAAACCAGAGGTTCATTGCATTCCGGGCAGCGCTGCGCTTCCAGATCATTGACCCCGCGGATGTGTTCATCCTTGAGATAGCGCTTTTCCAGCACCCAGGCGATGGCGTCCGGAATGGAGAGCAGCAGGCCCTTGCCCCGGAATACCGGGTGCTCGCCGCCAATGCCCTTGATCTGGGCAACCACGTCGCGCACATGCACGCCCGAACGCAGCGCCAGGGACACCAGACGCCCGATGGCCTCGGCCTTGGCCGTGATGGAACGGCCCGACTTGCCGATGGTGGCGAACACCTCAAAGGGTTCGCCGTCCACTTCATTGACAGTCAGGTACATGGCGCCCAGGCCGGTCTGCACCTTCTGGGTGAAGCCCTGCACCATGTCCGGCCGTTTGCGCACCGCCGAACTGGGCTTGCCCCCTTGCGGGGCGGACGCGCCGTCCATTTTTTTCTGCCCTTCGCCAGTGGCCAGCACCTGAACGCTTTTGCAGCCGTCGCGGTAGACCGTGACGCCCTTGCAGCCTTCCTTGTAGGCCAGCCAGTAAATGTCGAAGATGTCCTGTTCCGTGGCGGAATTGGGCAGATTCACGGTTTTGGACACGGCATTGTCCGTGTGCCTCTGAAAGGCCGCCTGCATGCGCAGATGCCAGACCGGCTCGATATCCATGGCGGTCACAAAAACCTTGCGCAGTTTGGCGGGCAGAAAATCCATATCCTGAATGGAGCCTCTGGCCGCCACGCTGTCCATAAGCTCGGGCGTGGCCAGCCCTGAAGCGGCAAGCGCGGCCTCAAAATAGGGATTGACCTCCACCAGTCGTTCGCCGTCCAGAATATTGCGGGTGAAACAGAGCGCGAAAAGCGGTTCCACGCCCGAAGAACAGCCCGCGATGATGGACAGCGTGCCCGTGGGCGCAATGGTGGTCACTGTGGCGTTGCGATAGGGGCCTTTCTTGTTTCTGGCATACAATGAAGCGGCATAGGCCGGGAAGGGCCCGCGCTCCTTGGCCAGTTGGGCCGAGGCATTGTGCCCTTCCTCCTGCACAAAGCCCATAATCCGCTCGGCCAGGTCAATGCCCGCCTGGGAATTGTAGGGCACGCCCAGTTCAAACAGCAGGTCCGCAAAGCCCATGACGCCCAGACCGATCTTGCGGTTTCTGCGCACGGTCTCGGCAATGCGCGGCAGGGGAAAAAGCGAGGCGTCAATGACGTTATCCAGAAAACGCACGGCAAGATGCACCACGCGCCGCAGTTCCTCCCAGTCGATGCCCGCGCGGGCCGGGTCGGCATCGTCGTTGTGGCCGGGCAGATAGAAGCGGGAGAGGTTGACGGAACCCAGATTGCAGGCTTCAAAGGGCAGCAGGGGCTGTTCGCCGCAAGGATTGGTGGATTCGATCTCGCCCTGGTCCGGGGTGGGATTGTCGCGGTTGATGCGATCCAGAAAGACGATGCCCGGATCGCCCGACTGCCAGGCCTTTCTGACCAGCAGGTCAAAGACGTCGCGCGCGCGCAGGCGGTCGACCACCTCGCCGGAGGCGGGCGCGCGCAGGTCATAGTGCTCGTCCTTTTCCACGGCCTGCATGAAGGCTTCCGTCAGGCCCACGGAAAGATTGAAATTGTTGAATTCCCCCTCTTTTTCCTTGGCCCGGATGAAATCCAGCACATCCGGATGATCCACGCGCAGAATGCCCATATTGGCTCCGCGCCGCGTGCCGCCCTGCTTGATCTGCTCGGTGGCGGTGTTGAAAATGCGCAGAAAGGAAACCGGGCCGGAGGCCACGCCGCCAGTGGAACCCACCCGGCTTTCCTTGGGGCGCAGGCGCGAGAAAGAAAAGCCCGTGCCGCCGCCGGATTTGTGAATCATGGCCGCGAACTTCACGGCGTCAAAAATTTCTTCAATGGAGTCGCCCACCGGCAGAACGAAACAGGCGGAGAGCTGGCCCAGCTCTGTCCCCGCGTTCATCAGGGTGGGCGAATTGGGCAGAAATTTCCACGAGGTCATCAGGTCGTAGAACTCGCGGGCCAGAGATTCCGGCTCACGCGACGAACCTTCGTACTTGCCTTCTTCGGCGGCGATGGCGGAAGCCACGCGCCAGAAAAGATCGCGCGGACTTTCACTGAACTGGCCGTCCAGGGATTTGCGCAGATAGCGCTTCTGCAACACCACATCCGTATTGGGTTTCAACTGCGGCTGCGGCAGATTTTTGGGCATTGCAATCATCAGAGCACAAACCTTGGGATGAGGGTTAGAACGCGGCACGCCCGTCCGATGACGCCCGGCGGGCTGCCCGAATCAGTATATATACGCCCGACAGGAGCGAAACAAAAGCCCCGAAAGTCCGCATTCCCCGGATAATCCGCTGGATTTGCATGATAAAAATTCTGGGAAAGTTCATGCGAAAAGCAGCGGAGCCGCGCGGCTCAAGGCTTTGCGGACCCGGGCGCGCCTGGCCCGCGGATAACGCGCGCCCGGCTTTTGGCGTCGCGCGGCGCGTCCGGCGGGAGGCGCACAGGCAACTGATCACCAGAGGCCAGGGCCTCGGCGTTTTCCAGCAGCGCCAACCCCTGGGCGGTGCAGGCGTAGCGCGCCCGGCCCGTCAGGCCGGGAACGGCGAAAGGCGCGGAAAGCACGCGGGCGGCCAGCGTCTCTTCCCGACCGGCAGCGGCGGCGGGGGCGTCTTCCGGCATCGCGCCCAGCAGCAGGGGGGCCAGGGAAAGCCCGTTCTTGGTCAGCCCGGCCTCTGTGGACAGGCGCAGCAGCCAGTCCGGCGCATCCCCGCTGTCAAAGGTGAAGTGACACCAGGTCCGTCCGCCCTGCCCCGCCAGCAACGGGCATGCCCCGCTGTGGGGGCAGGGCGCCAGAGCCGCGAGGCCGCCTTCCAGCGCCAGCTCGCGCAAACGCATGACGGCAGCGCCGCCCAGACGCGTGCCCGGCTCCACAAAGAGCAGGGCGGGCGAGGCCGACCCTCCCGCCGGAGCATTGTCCGGCATCGTGCCGTCATGGCGGAAAAGCAGCGGCGCGAAGGCATCCAGCACACGCTCCAGACGCTCGTTCAACGGCCCCCGCGCGGCGGCTTCCGCGCCCTCCCCGCCATCTTCAGGCTCTTCATCCCAGGCGCGCCGCCCGCCAGCGCTTTTGCGCTCCGGGCGCAGTTCGTTGAGTACATTGGCCGCCGTAATCAGCCAGGGGCGGCCTTGCGCTCCCTCCTTGCCGGACAGAAGCGGAGCCGCCTGCCGGGCCAGACTTTCCAGCGGCCCGCGCACCGTGCGCACCGGCCAGGTCTGCCAGCCCATACGCGCGCCCCAGGCGGCAAACAGAGCCTTGCCCAGTTCCAGCGGCTGGGCCGCGCTGTCCAGCGCCAGCACGCGCACCGGGGCTTCCCGCCACTGGGGCCGGGCCAGCCAGAGCGCCAGGGGCAGGCTCAGCGGCCCGGAACCCGCGTCCAGCAGCAGGGCTTCGCCGCCCTGTGGGGCCAGGTCGCGCGGGTCGGGCAGGGGCAGGGCCGCCAGCAGGCGGGTCAGGCGCAGCAGATTCCAGGGCAGAAAGTAATAGAGATAGGCGCTGACAAAGGCCGGGGAGCTCCAGTAGGGCCGCCGCAGATCCCGGCGTTCGGTGGTCAGCAGGCGCGACAGGGCCGCCACATCCTCAGGCAGGGAACGGCGGTGCGCGGCGTTCAGGGGCCAGACTTCATGCAGGGCCTCGGGCAGACGCTCCAAGGCCCGGCGGGCGTCCGCATGCAGGGGAGGAAACAGGGCATGGGCCCGCGGCCAGGGCGAGGGGAAGCGGCCTGCCGCTGCGCGCGCGGGACGCGCAGCGCGGGGCGCGACCGGCGACGGCTTTTTGCCGCGGACGCGGGATTTGGGGGACGCGGACGGCGAAGCGATACGGCGCGGCATTCAGACTCCAAAGCGCATACGGCGCAGGTAAGCGTGATGAAAATCGGGGTCTTCCACCAGAGCCAGCACGCGGGCGACGGCGCACAGGCGGGCCAGAGCCGCGCCCTTTTCCGGATGCAGGGCCAGCAGGGCCGCGCCGTCCAGTGAGGCGTTGCCCACGGCCCGGATGCGGGAGCCAAGCCCGACAGGCGCAAAACCCAACTGCTCCAGCAGATCAGGCCGGATATGCTCGCCCAGCGCCCCGGCCAGGCAGAGCGCGGCCAGGTCGCGCGGCGCCAGTCCGGCCGTGGCCAGCAGCGCGTCCAGGGCCAGGGCGAAGGCGGCCTTGACCTTGAGCAGTTCCTCCACGTCGGCTGCGGCCAGCCAGAGGCCGCGCGGCAGGCAAAGGCGCGTCCGGCCCCGCTCCCTGCGCAGCCCGGTCGCCAGCCGGCGGGCCAGCGGCATAAGATGGGGCGAAGAAGCGTCGACAAACAGGCCGGAGGCGTCCAGCACTCCCCATTGCAGCAAAAGACCAAGCAGGGAAAGGTAGCCGGTGGCGCTGATGCCGCGCGCGGGTCCGCCTGAACCGTCCGGCGAGTGGGCCGCCAGCCCCTCCGGGCCGAGGCTGAAGCGCGTGACCACGTCCGGTCCGGCCAGTTGCCCGCATTCCGGGCCGATGCCCTCCAGAGCCGGGCCCAGGGGCACGCTGGCCAGCAGCAGTTCCCCCTGCACCGTAACCAGCGCCAGTTCGCCATTGGTGCCCAGATCCGCCAGCACAAAGGGCCGGGGCGTGCGGGCCGCCAGCAGGGCGGCCAGACCCGCGCTCACGTCGCCGCCCACAAAGGGCGCGGGCAGCGGCGGGATGTAGACCGGCGGCAGGCCCGGCAGGCGGACGGTTTCATGCCCGGCGTGGGCGGCCCGGTAGGGCGCGGCGCACAGCCCTTCCACGTCCCGATCCAGAAATATGTCGGTCATGGCCGTATTGGCCGCCAGACAGACGCGCGCCACCTCGCCGCCCGCGGCGCGCAGGCCGTCCACAATGCGGCGCACGGCCTCACGGGCCAGCCCGGCCAGGCGGGCGCGCCCCTGCGGCGCGCGGGCCACGGCCAGACGGGACATGACGTCCGCCCCGGCCCCTGCCTGCGGATTGAGAAAACGCCCTTCGGCCACCGCTGCGCCGGAATCGGCGGCGGCCAGATCCAGCGCCCGCCAGTACACGGAAGTGGTGCCCAGATCCACCGCCAGAACCAGTTCCCGCCCGGCCAGGCGGCCAGGGGCGACCTCCGGCGCGGCGGCTTCCGGCCTGAAATCCTCCCGCGGCAATTCCAGTTCCAGAGGAGCGGCGCAGGCTTCAGGAACCTGACGGCGACAGGCCAGCCGCCAGCCCCCGGCCAGTTCCCGCGGCGAAAAGACAGCCTCTTCGGCGGGCAAGGGCGGCGGCGCGGCGTGCGGAAAACGCAGGCGGCAGCGGCCGCAGCGGCCCAGACCTCCGCACAGCGGCAAGGGCCGCAAGCGCCCGGACAACCAGAGCGCGCGCGAAAGGCATTCCCCGGCCGGAACGTCCAGTTCCACAGGCGCGAGCCGGGCCGACGCGGGAGGCGCATCCGGGGCCGGGTCATTGTCGCCGGCGGGCGCGGGTGAAAGACGTACTTTCATGCCGCCTACCCTGCCCCAAGGCGGCCGCGATGGCAAGCCGGCGGGTGACGCGCAGGGGCGTCAGACTTCCGACAAGAGCGCGGGAGGGGCCTGCGCCGCCAGCTGTGACGCGGTCTTGTCAATCTGGCCTTTTTTTTGCATTCTGACTCTCCAACAGCACATCAGCAGGAGTTTCAAGGCGGTATGAACAAAGTTCTGGCACAAGACGAAGTGGATGCCCTGCTGCGCGGGCTTTCCGGCGGCGAGATTGAAAGCGAAACCGAGGTGATAGAAGACGAATCCGGCATCGTTTCCTTTGACCTTGCCAATCAGGACCGCATTATCCGCGGCCGCATGCCGGTGCTGGAAATCGTCAACGACCGTTTTGCCAGGCTCTGCACCAACGCCCTGTCCAACGCCGTGCGCAAGCGCGTGGAGCTGAACCCCATTTCCATCGACATGACCAAATTCGGGGAGTTCATGCGCTCTCTGCCCGTGCCCACCTCCATCAACATTTTCAAGATGGACCCCCTGCGCGGCAATGCCATCATGGTGGTGGATTCGCGCCTGGTCTTCGCGCTGGTGGAAAATGTCTTTGGCGGCGCGGGCAGCCAGCCCAAGATCGAAGGCCGCGAATTCACGCGCATTGAGCAGGCCGTGGTGGACAAGATCGTCAAGATTGCTCTGGACAATATGGAAGATTCCTGGCGGCCCGTGCATGACGTCAAGCTGGAACTGGTGCGCAGCGAAATCAATCCCCAGTTTGCGGCCATTGTGCCGCCCAGCGACGTGGTGGTGGTCATCACCTTTGAAGTGGAGCTGGACACGGCTCTGGGTTCCATGATCATCTGCCTGCCCTACGCCACCATTGAGCCCATCCGCTCCAAACTGCACGCCAGCTTCCAGACCGAGCGCCTGGAAGTGGACCACGCCTGGGTGGCGCGCCTCAAGGAGAGGCTTATGGAAACGCCGGTGGAGCTCAAGGTGCATTTCGGCAACACCAGCATCACCGGCAATCAGCTTCTACGCATGCAGGTGGGCGACGTGCTGGTGCTGGATACCGATGTGGAGGATCTGCTCACCTGCACCGTGGCCGGGGTAAGCAAGTATCAGGGCATCGCGGGCACGGCCAAAGCCATGAAGGCCTTTCAGATCATCAAGGAAAACGAACCGCAGTACACATAGAATATGCAGAGCATTTGTCTGATGAAATCAGGTACATGCCCTGTTGGCCGCGCAAGCAGACAACCGCGCCCAATGAACCCTGAAAACCGTGTTCTTCAGGCTTAATGACAGCAGCGCCGCTTTTGAAATTGAAAAGGCCTGCCGGCTGCAAGGCTGACGGGAGACTGCATGAAAGACGTAACCTGTCATTTTCACGACATACAATACAACATGCGCACGCTGGAAAGCATGACGCCGGTACTGTTCCGGCCCGGCTACTCTCCCCGGATCCAGTAGGTTTCAAAGCCGTCTTCCAGCCAGCCGTCCTGCACATGACTGAAGCCCGCCTGCCTGAAAAGCTGGCGGTATTCGTCCCGGGTGCGCCGCCAGCCCCAGAACTGCTGCCGTCGCACACCCAGACAATGCAGGATGCCGCGGATGACGATCTTGATGGCGTTGACGAAACCGCCGATAAAGGAATCCTCTTCCAGCAGCGAGGCGGACAGGCAGACCAGCCTGCCGCCGGGCGCGAGCTGGGCGCGCAGTTCCTCCAGCATATGGATGAGTTCGCGGCTGGGGATGCCGTAATCCACGGCGGACAGGTAAATCATGTCATACCGCACGTCCGGCGGCAGGCAGGCGGGCGGCAGACCGATGTAGATACGGTCGGAAGGGATGTGCCGTCTGAGCCACTTCATGCCCACGGTGCTGGGTTCGTTGACGTGCAGCTCCAGATCGGGCATTTCGTCCAGGAGCAGCTTTTCCATATACCCCACGCCGCTGCCGATGGAGAGCACGCGCGCCGGCCCCTCGCGGGCGGGATCCCGCGCCGGAAGGTCACGCAGCAGTCCGGCCAGCCAGCGGGCGCCCTTGCGCTTGTTGAGACGCCAGGTAGGGGGCAGATCGTCCCAGCCCGTGTAGCGGCGGAACAGCTCCTCATAAAATGAGGCGTAAAACCTGGGCTCCGCCAGATGAAAAAAAGAAATGTGCGAGAATGCCGTGAACGGTATTCCCTGCCAGCTTTCCTGATAAAAACGCCGCACTCTTGCGCCTCCCGGATCAGAAGGGCAGCGGAAGGCATGCGCGCCCCTGTTGCCCGACATCACCCAGTATAGCCCAAGCTTTGTCCGGACGCAATGTTGGGCCCAGGCTGACAACGAGCGCTTGCGCCTCGCGGCGAATGCGAACATGCCCGGAGACGGCAGTTTCCAGGCAAAAGCTCTGGCGGTCACGAAAGCGCCGCCAGAGCTTTTGTCCGTTGAAGGCCGCGCCGCTATCCCCTGTCGTTCAACGCAGCCACCGAAGGCAGCACCTTGCCTTCCAGCAGTTCCAGGGAAGCCCCGCCGCCCGTGGAGATATAGCCCATTCTGTCGGCCAGTCCGTAGCCTTCCACAGCGGCCACAGAGTCGCCGCCGCCCACCACCACAAAAGCTTCCGAGGCGGCCAGAGCTTCGGCCAGAGCCCTGGTTCCCGCGCCGAAGGGTTCGGTTTCAAACGCGCCCACCGGCCCGTTCCAGACCACAGTGGCCGCGCCGGCCAGCAGTTTTTCATACAGGGCCACGGTCCTGGGGCCGATGTCCAGAATCATTTCATCCGCCGGCACGTCGTCCGCCGCATGCACCGTGGCCTTCTGACCAGGGGCCAGCTCTCCGGCCGTCACCACATCCACGGGCAAAGGCAGTTGCTTGCCCTGCGCCCTGGCTGTTTCCATGATTTTTCTGGCTTCCGGAATCAGATCCGGCTCACAGAGGGAAGCGCCCACATTGTAACCGGCGGCGGCCAGAAAGGTATTGGCAATGCCGCCGCCCACTATGAGGCTGTCCACCCTGGCCAGCAGATTGTCCAGCAGGCCCAGCTTGGTGGAAACCTTGGAGCCGCCGATGACCGCGGCCAGCGGTCGGGCCGGATTGTCCAGCACTTTGGCGAAGGCCGCCAGCTCCCCCACCATCAAGGGGCCGGCGCAGGCCGTTTTGGCCAGACGCACCGCGCCTTCGGTGGAGGCATGGGCCCGGTGCGCCGCGCCGAACGCGTCCATCACATAGATGTCGCCCAGGCCCGCCAGGCGGGCGGCCAGAGCCGGATCATTCTTTTTCTCGCCGCTGAGAAAACGCACGTTTTCCAGCAGCACGCATTGGCCCGGCTGCACCTGTCCGGCGTCTTCCGGCGCGTTGGCCAGCGGCACTTCCCGGCCCAGCAGCTCGCCCAGGCGAGCGGCCACGGGGCGGAGCGAAAAGCGCTCTTCATACTGGCCTTCCGTGGGCCGGCCCAGATGCGAAAGCAGCACCACGCCCGCCCCCTTGTCCAGAGCCATCCTGATGGTGGGCAGCGCCGCGCGGATGCGCTTGTCATTGGTGATGCGCCCTTCTTTCATGGGCACATTGAGATCTTCCCGGATGACCACGGTCTTGCCGTTGCATTCCATATCCGCAAGTTTTCTGATGGGCATATGTCGCCTCCCTGTGGTTGGCGTTGTCAGGATGCGCCCCGCGTCAGGCTCGCCCCGGGCGGAGAGCATGCCTGGATTATTTCAGCAGCGCCCTGGCCTTTTCCAGCACATGGGCCACGGTAAAGCCGAAGCGCTCAAACATCACCGAACCGGGCGCGGACGCGCCGAAGCTGTTCATGCCCAGCACGTCGCCGTCCAGCCCCACATACTTGTACCAGTAGTCCGGCGAGGCGGCTTCCACGGCCAGACGGCAGCGCACGGCCGCGGGCAGGACGCTTTCTTTCCAGGCCGCGTCCTGGGCGTCGAAAATTTCGGCGCAGGGCATGGAAACCACCCGCGCCCGGCGGCCTTCGGCATTGAGCTGTTCCGCCGCTTCCACCGCCAGGGCCACTTCCGAACCCGTGGCCAGCAGAATGATTTCCGGCGCGCCCTGGCAGTCGCGCAGCACATAGCCGCCCCTGGCCACCGCCGCCACCTGGGCCGCGTCGCGCTCAAAGAAAGCCAGTTTCTGGCGCGACAGCGAAAGACAGGTGGGCGCTTCACGGCTCTCCAGGGCGGACTGCCAGGCCACGGCGGTTTCCAGCGTGTCGCAGGGCCGCCAGAGATGCAGATTGGGCGTCAGCCGCAGGGTGGACACCTGTTCCACAGGCTGATGGGTGGGGCCGTCCTCGCCCACGCCGATGGAATCGTGGGTAAAGGCCCAGACGACCCTGAGCCCCATGATGGCCGCCAGGCGCACGGCATTTTTGGCCTGATCCGAAAAAGCCATGAATGTGCCCGCATAGGGGATGAAGCCGCCGTGCAGGGCCAGGCCGTTCATGATTGTGCTCATGCCGAATTCACGCACGCCGTAGGAGATATAATTGCCGGTGTATGTGCCGGGCTTGAGATGTTCGGAGCGGGAAGTCAGGGTTCCCACGGAACTGGAAAGGTCAGCCGCGCCGCCCACAAGTTCGGGCAAGGCGCCCGCCAGATGTTCCAGAGCCTTCTGCGAGGCCACGCGAGTGGCCAGACTTTCGGCCCCGGCCACGGCGTCGTCCAGCATGGCCCTGGCCGCAGCCGCCCAGCCGGCGGGCAGGTCGCCGGCCATGCGCCGCAGAAATTCCGCCGCCAGTTCCGGATTGGCCTGCCTGTAGGCCGCGAACATTTCATTCCAGGCCGCTTCGGCGGCCTGCCCGGCGGGGCGCGCGTCCCAGGCGGCATAAATATCCTGCGGAATGGCAAAGGGCGGCTCATGCCAGTCCAGAGCCCGGCGCGTGGCGTCCGAAGCGCTTTCGCCCAGGGGCGCGCCGTGGCTGGCGGCGGAGTCGGCCTTGGGCGAACCGAAGCCGATATGGGTATGACAGATGATCAGGCTGGGGTGGGAAAGATCCGCGCGGGCCTCGGCCAGGGCCTTGTCCAGAGCCTCGCTGTCGTGCCCGTCAATGGGGCCGATAACCTGCCAGCGGTAGGCGCGGAAGCGCGCCCCCACATCCTCGCTGAACCAGGCGTCTATCTTGCCGTCAATGGAAATGCCGTTGGAATCGTACAGCACAATGAGCTTGCCCAGGCCCCAGGTTCCAGCCAGGGAACAGGCCTCGTGCGAGACGCCCTCCATCAGACAGCCGTCGCCGCAGAAGGCATAGGTGCGGTGGTCCACCACGGCATGTTCCGGGGTGTTGAAGCGGGCGGCCAGCATGCGTTCGGCCAGGGCCATGCCCACGGCCGAGGAAATGCCCTGCCCCAGAGGGCCGGTGGTCATCTCCACACCGGCGGGCAGCCCGCGTTCAGGGTGGCCCGGCGTCTGCGAACCCCACTGGCGGAAGTTTTTGATTTCCTCAATGGGAAAATCATAGCCCGTGAGGTGGAGCACCGCGTAATGGAGCATGGAGGCATGCCCGTTGGAAAGCACGAAACGGTCGCGGTCCAGCCAGCCGGGATTGGCGGGATTGTGCTTGAAACCGTGCCGCCAGAGGGCCTCGGCCATGTCGGCCATGCCGAGGGGCGCGCCGGGGTGGCCGGAGCGGGATTTTTCAATGGCGTCAATGGCGAGGGCACGGATGGCGTTGGCGCACTGTCTGCGGGTGGGCATGGCTCTTTTCCTTTCTTGGCGTTACGGGTTGGAATGCGGCGCGACGGCGCGCCAGACGCGGGCGGCGCGCAAGCCGGGGCGCTCGGCGAGTCCCCGGGCGGCGTTCATGAAGGCCGCCAGACGCGCGTCATAGGGCTTGTGACCGAAAAAGGCGGAGCCGGACACCAGCACGTCGGCCCCGGCTTCCAGCAACGAGGCGGCGTTGTCCGGGCAGACGCCGCCATCCACCTCAATCAGCGCGTGGTCGGCTCCGGCTTCGGCCAGCATGGCGCGCGCCGCGCGGGTTTTTTCATAGGTCCGGGGAATGAAGGCCTGACCGGAAAAACCTGGATTGACGCTCATCAGCAGCAGAAGGTCCATATCCGGCGCGAGCCAGCGAACCGGGGCAAGGTCCGTGCCGGGATTCAGGGCCAGACCGGCCCTGAGACCCAGCTTGCGTATTTCGCTCAGGGTGCGCTGGGGGTGGCGGTCGGCCTCGGCATGGATGACCAGCAGATCAGCCCCGGCGTCTTTGAAGTCGCGCAGGTAACGGGCCGGCTCTTCGACCATGAGATGCACGTCAAAAAAAAGCCCGCTGTGGGGCCGAAGGGCCTTGATCAGCGGGGGGCCGAAGGTGATGTTGGGCACAAAGGCCCCGTCCATCACATCCAGATGCAGCCAGGTCACCCCGGCGGCTTCCAGGGCGGCCAGTTCTTCGGCCAGACGGGAAAAATCAGCGGAAAGCAGAGATGGGGAAAGAATCATGGAAGCACACCCTTTTTGCTGCATGCGGCGCATTTGCGGCTTTTGCCGCGCCGCCGCGTCATTGACCGGCCAGCAGGCGACGCACCGCCGTCAGCTCCCGCTTGAGCATCTGCATGAAGGCCGGGTCCGGCACGGCGCTCACCCGCTCGGGCAGATTTTCATCCAGTACGGCGCTGCCCTCCAGCACGCGGCGCGCGCCTTCAATGGTCATGCCCTGCTCGTGCAGCAACTGCCGGATACGGCGCAGAAGCGCCAGATGGCTTTCCGTATACAGGCGCTGCCCCTTGTCCGTGCGCAGGGGGGCCAGCTGGGGGAACTCCGACTCCCAGAAACGCAGAACATGGGTCTTAAGGTTGAGCAACTCCGCCGCCTCGCCGATGCGGTAGTGTTTTTTGGGCATGGAACCGTCCTCCTGAACCCCAGGCGCATGAGCGTTTTTTCCCGGCAATCCAGGCGAGCCTTGTCTGAAGGGCAGGAAGGCTTCACACAAGGCGGCGACACCGCCGGAAACAAAAAGGCCGTGAACCGAGTGCCCTGAATGAGCATTTTCGTTCTCTGCCCGGAAAGCCCGATCCGGGCAGAGGGTGAAAGTTCCATTCAGAAAAGGCTGTTAAACGCGGACGCCCAGATTCTTCACCAGTGATTCTGCCACCTTTTCCCGCTCCTTGTCCACTTCCGCATCCTTGAGGGTCCGCCCGGCGTGGCGGAAGGTCAGACGGAAGGTCAGATTGCGCCCGGCTTCAACGCCGGGGCCGCCCTGCGGTTCAAAGCAGTCCACCAGCGCGGCGGCCTCCAGCAGGGGCAGGTTGAGACCGGCCAGATGGTCAAGCACCTGACCCACCTTGAGTTCCGGCCCGGCCATTACCGTGATGTCGCGCCGCACCGGCGGATAGACCGGCAGGGGCGCGAAGCGCGCCGCGGCCCTGTCGTGCAGTTCGCGCAGCGTTTCCAGGTTGAGTTCCGCCAGCCAGACGTCTTTGCGGGCGTGAAAAGCCTCGGCCAGAGCGGGTTTGACCCGGCCCATGCGGCCTATGCAGCGGCCCTCGACCAGCGTTTCCACACAGGGCAGAAGAAAGGGATGCGCTTCGGCCTGGCGGCAGACCGGCGCGGGCAGATGCAGAAAATGCAGCAGATGTTCCACCACGCCCTTGAGGTCCGCGTAATCCATGTCGGCCTCGGCATGGGGCCAGGCCGCGTCGTGACGCGCGCCGTAGAGCAGCACGCCCAGCATGCCGGTTTCGCGGGCCGTGGTTTCAGAGGCCGAATCAGCCTCGAAAACATGGGCCAGCTCAAACAGCCGCAAGCCTTGCGCGCCCTGGGCCAGATTGTTGCGCAGATCCTGAAGCAGCCCCGGGGCCAGGGTGGTGCGCAGGACATCCTGCTCAGCCGAAAGGGGATTCATGATGGAAATGCGCCCCGCAACGGGCAGGCCGAGATGGTCCAGATCCTTGTGGCCCACAAAACTGTAATTCACCGCTTCGTTGAGGCCCAGGCCCGCGCCCCAGCGCCTGAGCCGCAGCCAGAAGGCATAGCGCGATTCCGGCTCGGCCGCGCGCGCCAGATCCAGTCGCACGGGCGGCAGCACAGGGGGGATGGCGTCCAGCCCGTACACCCGGCCCACTTCTTCGATAAGATCCGCCTCGCGGGTCAGGTCGGGCCGCCAGGAGGGCTGCTCCACGCGCCAGACATCACCGCTCTTTTCCACAACGCAGCCCATGCCGGCAAGCGTTTTCTCGTCAAATTCCGGGCTCAGCCGCACGCCCAGCAGGGCGTCGGCCCTGGCCGGACGAAAGTCAATGCGCGCCGGCACAAAGGGTCTGGGTTCCTCAATGGAAAGACCGCGTCGCGCCACGCCGCCGCCAAAGGCCGCCATCATGGCGCAGGCCCGGTCCAGGGCCCAGACCGTGCGCCGCTGGTCGATGCCGCGCTCAAAACGGTATGAGGCCTCGGAGGAAAGCCCCAGACGCCGCGAGGTCTTGCGGATGGTTCCGGGCCGGAATACCGCGCTTTCCAGAAAGACATTGCGGCTGTCAGCCGTGATTTCCGTGTTCAGGCCGCCCATGACGCCGGCCAGGCCCACGGGGCGTTCCGCGTCGCAGATGCAGAGATCGCGCTCGCTCAGCACGCGCTCCTGCCCGTCCAGGGTAACGAATTTTTCGCCCTCGCGGGCGGTTTTGACCACAATGCGACCGCCGCGCAGCTTGTCCAGATCAAAGGCGTGCAGGGGCTGGCCGCATTCAAACAGTATATAATTGGTCACATCCACAATATTGGAAATGGGCCGCACGCCCACGGCATGCAGGCGGTGGCGCACACGCATGGGCGATGGCCCCACCCTGACATCGGCAATGACCCGCCCCGCGTACAGGCGGCAGAGGTCGGGTTCCGCGATGTCAATGGGCACGATGCTTTCCGGCCCCTCTTCGTCCAGATGCAGGGGCAGTTCCGGCACGTTCAGGGGCAGATTGAAGGCCAGGGCCGTCTCGCGCGCCAGCCCCAGCACGGAAAGGCAGTCCGCGCGGTTGGGCGTGATGGAAATGTCCAGCACTTCCCGGTCCAGCTCCAGCACATCCACAAGACGCGCGCCCACGGCGGCGCTGTCCGGCAGGACCATGATGCCGCTGTGGTCCTCGGTGAGGCCCAGTTCCCGCTCGGAGCAGATCATGCCGAAGGACGGCGCGCCGCGCAGCTTGGCCTTCTTGATCACCGTGCCGTCAGGCAGGCGCGAACCCACCAGGGCCACGGGAACCTTCTGGCCGGCGGCCACGTTGGGCGCGCCGCAGACGATGTCCAGCAGTTGGCCCTGCCCGGCGTCCACCTTGCAGCAGTGCAGATGGTCAGAGTCGGGGTGCAGGGCGCATTCCGCCACATAGCCCACCACAATGGAGCTGATGGCGTCATAGGGGTGCAGAATGTCCTCCAGCTCCAGGCCAAGCATGGTCAGCCGGTCGCCCAGCTCCTCGGCCGCGCCTTCGTAAGGCGTAAATTCACGCAGCCATGAAAGGGAAAGCAGCATATCTTTCGTTCCTGTGGGCCTGATCAGGCCTATTTGAATGACCAGGCCGGGGTTTCCGGCCCGGCGTCCGGGTCCGGCAAGGGTCGCGCAACGCTGCCAGCGCCGTAAGCGCCGTAGGCCCCGGGGCGAGGACGCTTGCGGGGCGCTTTTTCCTCGGGCGGACGGTTTTCAATGGTGTTGCCGTAGGCGTCCGTATAGCCCATGCCGCCCTCGGCCGTGCGCGACGGCGCACTGGCGGGCGGCAGACCCTCCAGGGGCCTGGGGCCGCCCGGCGGTTCCAGACCGGAATGACGGGGACTCAGGGCCGAAGCGGCCAGGGCCGCGCGCTGCGGCCACACGCCCCCGTCCGTCAGGGCAGCCCCCGCAGCAAAAGCCGCGCAAAGGGCCAGCAGAGTCAGAATACGCCTCATGCCCGCGGCCTCAGGCAAATTGCCCCAGAAAACGCACGTCGTTCTCAAAGAACATGCGCAGGTCTCCGATGCCGTATTTGAGCATGGCCACGCGCTCCACCCCCAGGCCGAACGCGAAACCGCTCACGTCCTCGGGATAGCCCACGGCGGCGTATACCGCCGGATCCACCATGCCGCAGCCCAGAATTTCCACCCAGCCGGTAGTCTTGCAGACCCGGCAGGGTTCGCCGTTCACATGTCCCTTGCCGCCGCACATGCAGCACGAGATGTCCACTTCCGCCGAGGGTTCGGTGAAGGGGAAAAAGCTTGGGCGAAAACGCACCCTGGTGTCGGCGCCGAACACGGCCCGCACAAAGGCCGTCAGAATGCCGCGCAGATGGGCCATGCTGATGTCATGCCCCACCATCAGCCCCTCGATCTGATGAAACATGGGGGTATGGGTCAGGTCCGAATCGCGCCGGTAAACCTTGCCGGGGGCCACCACGGCCACGGGCGGCCTGCGGGAAAGCATGGTTCGCACCTGCACCGGCGAGGTGTGCGTGCGCATGAGCACCGTGTCGGTGATGTAGAGGGTGTCCTGCATGTCCCTGGCCGGGTGTTCGGGAGGCATGTTCAGTGACTCGAAATTATAGTGGTCGATTTCCACTTCCGGCCCTGAAGCCACGTCAAAGCCAAGACCCCTGAAAATGCCGCAGATCTCTTCCATGACCAGTGTGGTGGGATGCAGCGAGCCGCGCCAGGGCGCGCGCCCCGGCAGGGAAGGGTCAAAACGCGCCAGGGCCGCGGCTTCGCGTCCGGCTTCCAGCGCGTTCTTGCGTTCCTCAAACAGGGCGTTGCAGCGCTCTTTCACACTGTTGGCGGTCTGCCCCACGGCGGGCCGCTCCTGGGGCGGGAGCTTTGGCAAGAGGCTCATGATCTGGGCGAGACGGCCCTTGCGGCCCAGAAAATCCACCCGCAGGCCTTCCAGGTCTTCTAAAGAAGAAGCCTGGTCCAGCCCTCGTTGGAGTTCCGGTACCAGGCCTTCCAATGCTGTTATCAGGTCCATGCAGATTCCCGATGCCGCCTGCGCGGCGCTGAGGCTTTCATAAACACGGGCGGCGGGCTTTTGGCCGCGCCGCCCGTAAAATCTGAAAAGGCATCTGAGGATATTTTTTCGCCGGCTGAAAAGGCAGGCTTTTTATGCGGAAAATGGACGCCTTTCGCCCATGACCGGCATAAAAGATGCAACCTGACGCCGCCGCCGGAAAAACAGGCCCAATGCCGCTACTTCAAGGCAGTCTTGGCCAAATCCACCACCTTGGCGAAATCGTCTCTGTGATAGACGGCCAGATCCGCCAGAACCTTGCGGTTCAGTTCAATGCCGGCCAGCTTCAGGCCGTGCATGAAACGGCTGTAGGACAGCCCGCTCAGACGCGCGCCGGCGTTGATGCGCAGGATCCAGAGCGTACGGAAATCGCGCTTGCGGTTCTTGCGGCCGATAAAGGCATACTGGAGCGAACGCTCCACAGCCTCGCGGGCGGTGCGGTACAGACGGCTGCGGCCCCCGCGAAAACCCTTGGCGGCGCTCAGATATTTTTTGTGACGGCGATGACTGGCAAGACCTCTCTTTACACGCATGAGCGTACCTCCTTCACGCCGGCCAGGCGGAGGAAAGCCCGCCGGGTGGATAGAATGGAATCAGGCCCCCTTGCCGGGGGACGCGGATTGAAGCATGCTCGCGGCTCCGCGTGCGCCGCCCCGCCTGACGCGGACAACACAGAACAAAAAAGAGCGTCGCCGCTAGCCGTTGGGCAGCATGCGACGGACAGCCTTTTCATTGCTGCTGTCCACCAGGGTGGACTGGCCCAGACGCATTTTGCGGCCAGGGGCCTTCTTGGTCAGGATGTGGCGCAGATTCTGACGACGGCGCTTGTACTTGCCGCTGCCGGTAAGCTGAAAGCGCTTGGCCGCGGCGCGCCGGGTTTTGATCTTGGGCATGGCGTACTCCTTAACAGAACAGAAAACGGATATGCCCGGCGTTCTGCTCAGACCGCCGGGGAAGGCATAGTGCCTTAAAAAACAGCCGGCCGCAAGAAGATTATTTCTTGGGCACCATCAGCATCTGCAAGGTGCGGCCTTCGGCGCGGGGTTCCTGCTCCACCTTGGCCACATCCGCCAGATCCTGCACAACGCGTTCCAGTATGCTCAGGCCGCGATCCTTATGGACAATTTCGCGACCGCGAAAAAATACCGTGATCTTGCAGCGGTCGCCATCTTCCAGAAAACGGCGGATATGGCGCAGTTTGGTCTCATAATCATGATCATCAGTCTTGGGACGGACCTTGATTTCCTTGATCTGCACCACGGTCTGGCGCTTTTTGGCTTCCGCTTTTTTCTTCTGCTGCTCGTACTTGAACTTGCCGTAATCCATGATCCGGCAGACGGGCGGCTCGGAATTGGAGGCCACCTCCACCAGATCCATGCCCGCCTCTTTGGCCAGGGCAATGGCTTCGTTGCGTTGCAGAATTCCCAGTTGCTCACCGTCCGCGCCGATGACGCGCACCTCCCGCGCTCGGATCAGTTCATTACGGCGCACGCCGTCCTGCGGCATATCGCGCCGCATTCTCATATTAGGCGAAGCTATAGCGCATCCCTCCTTGTTTGAAAGGCTCTTCCGCGTCCGCCCGGATCAGGGCGGCCACATCCGCAATGGATTTGAGCCCCAGGTTTTCACCACCGCGCAGGCGCACGTTCACGCCGTCAGCCTGCACTTCTTTTTCTCCTACCACAAGAATATACGGCACCTTGGCCAGTTGGGCCTCTCGCACCTTGAAGCCGAGCTTTTCATTGCGCGTGTCCGCCGTCACCCGGATGCCCAATGCCTGCAACTGGTCGCGCATGCGCCGCACCGTGGCGTCGCCGCTCTCGGTGACGGTAAGCAGGCGGGCCTGCTCCGGCGCAAGCCAGGTGGGCAGGGCCCCGGCGAACTGTTCGATAAGCACGCCGATGAAGCGTTCCAGCGAACCCATGATGGCCCGGTGCACCATCACCGGGCGGTGACGCTCGCCGTCCCGGCCCACATAGGTCAGGTCGAAACGCTCCGGCAGGGTGAAATCCACCTGAATGGTGGAACACTGCCACTCGCGGCCGATGCAGTCCAGCAGGCGCACGTCAATTTTCGGGCCATAGAACGCGCCGTCGCCGGCATTGATTTCATAGGGCAGACCCGCCTTTTCCACAGCCTGAATCAGGGCGCTGGTGGCCAGCTCCCAGGCTTCGTCCGTGCCAATGCTGCTCTCGGGCCGGGTGGAGACCGCCACCTTGTACTGGAAGCCAAAGAGACGCATGAGGTCGCGGATCAGATGGATAACCTCCAGAATCTCGCCCTCAAGCTGCTCGGGAGCGCAAAGGATGTGCGCGTCATCCTGGGTGAACTGACGCACGCGCAACAGACCGTGCAGCACGCCGCTTTTTTCATGGCGATGAACCACGCCCAGTTCAAAATACCGCTGGGGCAAATCGCGGTAGCTGCGCGTTTCATGCCTGTAAATGAGCATGTGCGCGATGCAGTTCATGGGCTTGATGCCGTAAGCGTCTTCTTCTATCTGGGTGAAGTACATGTTTTCACGATAGTGATCATAGTGGCCGGAGCGCTGCCAGGTCTCCACACGCAGCAATTGCGGGCCCTGCACCATGTCATAACCGCGCTTGAGGTGCTCCTTGCGCCAGAAATCCTCCAGAATGGCGCGCACCAGCATGCCCTTGGGCAGCCAGAAAACCATGCCGGGAGCCACATCTTCCTGAAAGGTGAAGAGATTCAGCTCGCGCCCCAGCTTACGATGGTCGCGGCGTTTGGCCTCCTCAAGCTGCTTCAGGTAGGCGGCAAGGGCCTTTTCGTCGGCAAAGGCCGTGCCGTAGAGGCGCGAAAGCATGGGGTTTTTCTCATCCCCGCGCCAGTAGGCCCCGGCCACGGACATCAGTTTGGAGGCCCTGGCAAAGCCCGTGTGCGGCACATGCGGGCCCCGGCAGAGATCCGTAAAGTCGCCGCAGGTATAGAGGGAAACAGTCTCCGCCTCAATGCCCTCGATCAGTTCCACCTTGTAGTTTTCGCCCAGAGCCTTGAAGCGCGCCACAGCGTCGGCCCTGGAAAGCGTTTCGCGGCTGAAGGGCTCGCGCGCGTCGGCGATTTTTTGCATCTCGGCCTCAATGGCCGGAAAATCTTCGCTGGAGAAGGGACGCTCCACATCAAAGTCATAATAAAAGCCGTTGTCGATGGCCGGGCCTATGGTCACTTTCGCCGCGGGGAAAAGACGCTTGACCGCGGCGGCCATGACGTGGGCCGTGGAATGGCGGATCATCCGCAGGCCTTCGGGGGAATCGGCATAGACAGGCGCGAGTTCGGCACAGTCGTCGGGCAACGGCGCGGAAAGGTCCAGCAGAACGCCGGAAGCGTCCGCAGCATCCCGACCGTCCGCCAGAGCTCTGGCAGCCACCACAGTCTTGAATTTCTTGCCGCTCAGGGCCTTTTGCAACGCCGCCGCAACCTCGGCCCCGGCGGGAACGTCCACCACCTGCCCTTCCACACGGACATCCATGACAAACTCCTTCTAGGCGGGGCCGCATGCGCAAAACCCCAAAAACAAATGGGGAGGCAAACCTCCCCATTGAGCCGAAAAACCCGGACGCGAACCGCCTTTCCCGCGACGCGCCTTGTATGCTGAGGGGAAAATCCCCTGAATTTCAATTGGTAGGAACGAGCAGACTTGAACTGCTGACCCCTTCCGTGTCAAGGAAGTGCTCTAGCCACCTGAGCTACGCTCCTACATAGAGGCGAGAAACTACATAGCCGCTGTAGGGCCCAGCGTCAACTCTTTTTTCCGGTTTCGCGCAACTTTTCCCGCAATGCCGCCGTTCCGGCCTGAGACGGCGGCATTCCAGAGCGGTAGAGAAGCATATAATACATTGAAATTACAATTGATATAAAAAGTTTGATCATTTTTCCGGGAAGCTGGTCGCCCCTTGACCTCGTTACAGAAGTCCCGCGTTTCTGTTTCCGGCCAGCCAGTGGGCAAAGGCCGCCTGGGCGCGCGCCGCGTACAGAGCCTTGCGGTCCTTTTTACGGGCTTTTTCGCCCAGCTCCGGCATGAGGCCGAAGTGCGCGTTGGAGGGCTGAAAATGCTTTGCCGGCGTCTGCAAATGGTTCAGCAACGCGCCCAGAGCGCTTTGCGCCGGCGGTCGGGGCAAATCCGCGCCGCGCGCGCGGGCCGCCAGACTCAGCCCCAGCCAGAGGCCGCAGGCGGCGGATTCCACATAACCTTCCACACCGGTGATCTGCCCGGCCAGAAAGACGCGCGGGCGATTTTTGAGAGAAAGATCCGCGTTGAGAGCCGCGGGCGCGTTCACATAGGTGTTGCGGTGCATGCTGCCGTAGCGGGCGAACTCCGCCCGCTCCAGACCCGGCACAAGACGGAACACCCTGGCCTGTTCGGGCCGGGTCAGCTTGGTCTGGCAGCCCACCAGGTTACAGGTTTCGCTGTTGGCGTTTTCCGCGCGCAGTTGCAGCACCGCCCAGGGACGGCGGCCCGTGCGGGGATCCACAAAACCCACGGGCTTGAGCGGGCCGAAGGTCAGGGTGCGCGGGCCGCGCCCGGCCAGCGCCTCCACCGGCATGCAGCCCTCGAAATGCGTTTCGCGCTCAAAGGCGCGGGCCTCCACCTTGCGGGCATCCAGCAGGGCCTGATAAAATGTCTCGTATTCCTCGCGGTTCATGGGGCAGTTGAGATAGTCGCCCTGCCCCGCCGGCTCGCCGTTTTCGCAGCCGTAGCGCGAAGCGCGGAAAACCACGTTCATGTCCAGAGAGTGCGTCCAGACAATAGGCGCTATGGCATCGTAAAAATAACAGTGCTCCGTGCCCAGAGCTTCGGCCAGAGAGGCGGAAAGCTCTTCCGACGCCAGGGGACCGGCGGCGATGACCACGCTGTCGACCCCGCCCAGGGCGGGATCATCCAGGGCGCTGATGCGGCGCTCCACCAGACGGATGCGCGGCTGGGCGGCCACCCGCGCGGTCATGGCCCGCGCAAAGGCCTCGCGGTCCACGGCCAGAGCCTTTCCGGCGGGAACCCGGCAGGCGTCCGCCGCGGACATGAAATCACTGTCCAGAGCGCGCATTTCGGCCTTGAGCAGCCCCACGCCCGAAGCGCTTTCGTCCGAGCGCAACGAGTTGGAACAGACCAGCTCGGCCAGGCAGTCGCTCACATGGGCCGGGGAACGGAAGCCGGGCTTCTGCTCAAAAAGGGTTACGTCAAGACCAGCGCGCGCCAGACGCAGGGCGCATTCGCACCCGGCCAGACCGCCGCCCACCACGGCGATGGATGTCATATTCATTGCGGCTCCTTTTCTGTTCGGCAGCTTGTAGGAAAACAGGGCCAAAAGCAAGGCAAAGACTTCTCCCCCGCTACTTGCCCCCGTGGCCTTCCTGCGCTACATCACTGGCATGACGAACACGAACACGCCCCCCCCTGACGACCGGACGCCGGCCGCGGCTTCCTGCGGCGCGCCGGTACACATCGTCTTTGTCCGTCCTGGCGCGCGCGCGCTTTACACGCAGGACCGGGCGGATTTTCTGGCCCCGGCCACGGCCCTTTCCGCCGGTTTCGACCTGCGGGCCTGTCTGGACGCGCCCGAAGCGCGCATTGCGCCGGGCGCGCGGCTGTGCGTGCCCACAGGTCTCAGCGTGCAGCCGCAGCAGCCGGGCCTGGCGGGCTTTGTCTATTCCCGCAGCGGCCTGGGCGCGCGCGACGGGCTTGCCGTGGCCCAAGGCGTGGGCGTCATCGACCCGGACTATACCGGAGAAATTCTGGTGGCGCTTCTGAACACCTCAGGCGAGGAGCGCCGCCTCACGCGCGGCGAGCGCATGGCCCAGTTGATTTTTCAACCCTATGTCCGCCCCCTCTGGCAGGAAGTGCCGGAACTGGCCGCCACCGGACGCGGCGCGGGCGGCTTTGGTCATACGGGACGCTGATCCGGGCCGTTTTCAGCCCCATTCCACAAGGAGAATCCATCTCATGTCGCACGCCTTCAATGCCGTCAAAGCCGAGGAAGAACACCTGCTCTGCCGCTCGTACAGCCGTTACCCGCTGGCCATTGCGCGGGGCAAGGGCGCGCGCCTCTGGGATGTGGACGGCAAGGAATATGTGGATCTGCTGGCGGGCATTGCCGTGGCGGGTCTGGGCCATTGCAACGACGAAATCTGCGAGACCCTGGAACGCCAGTGCCGCAAGCTCTGGCATGTGAGCAATCTCTTTTACCAGCAGGAACAGCTTGATCTGGCCAGGCTGCTGCTCTCCACCAGCCACCACGGCAAGGCATTTTTCTGCAATTCCGGCGCCGAGGCCAACGAGGCCTGCATCAAGCTGGCCCGGCGCTACATGCGCGTGGTCAGGCAGCGTGACGCCTATGAAATCATCACTCTGGGCGGCTGCTTTCACGGTCGCACCCTCGGCGCGCTGGCCGCCACGGGCCGCGAAAGCCTGAGCAATGGCTTCACGCCCCTGCCTGAAGGCTTCAGACAGGTTCCGGCCAAAGACCTGGAGGCCCTGCGCGCGGCCATCACGCCGGCCACGGCCGCCGTGCTGGTGGAAGTGGTGCAGGGCGAAGGCGGCGTAGTGCCGCTGCCCGCGGACTATCTGCACGGGGTACAGGCCCTCTGCCGGGAAAAAGACATTCTCTTCCTCTGCGACGAGGTACAGGCCGGTTTCTGCCGCACCGGCAAATTCTGGGCCTTCCAGCTCTATGATCTGGAGCCGGACGCCATCAGCATGGCCAAATCCCTGGCCAACGGCCTGCCTATGGGCGCCATGCTGGCCACGGATGAAATGGCCAGAGGCTTTGAGGCCGGCAGTCATGCCACCACCTTCGGCGGTGGCGCGCTGACCTCGGCCGTGGCCGCCAAGACCGTGGAAATCATGCTGCGCGACCATCTGGCCCAATGCGCGGCCGCTCTGGGCGCTCATCTCAAGGAACAGTTGCAGGCCCTGGGGCAGAGACTGCCCGGAAAAATCCGCGAAGTGCGCGGCGTGGGCCTCATGCTGGGCATCGAACTGAGCGGCGACGGTCAGCCGGTCTGGGAAGAGCTGCTGCGCCGCGGCTACATCTGCAACCTGAGCCACGGCGTGACCCTGCGCCTGTTGCCGCCCCTGACCATTGACGAGGCGGATCTGGATGGCTTCGCGCGCGTGCTGGAAGAGGTGCTGCGGGCCAACTGACTACCGCCAGGCAAGGTTTACAGCTCCGCACTCTTGTGCTAAATGGGCACTCTTTGAAAAATCACAGGCGAAAGAAACTCTACGGCAACCTCGCTCCGGCGGGGTTGCCGCTTACTTTGCCTGAAGTATTTTCACATTGAAAATGGCCTGCCGGCAGCGAGAGCTGCCAGCCGCCATACAGGAAACAAGGAGACAGTGATGGACGTGTTTGATCAGGCCACCGAACTGGAACGCCTGGACAGGGAATCCGCCCTGGTGCGGGCCCGCGCTTTCATGGATCGCAGCGGGCCGGAATGGATTGACGGCGTGGCCTGCTGCCGTGAATGCGGCGACCCCATCCCGCAGAAGCGTCTGGACGCCCTGCCCGGCGTGGGCTTGTGCCGCGCCTGTCAGGAAGAACGCGAAAACAGCAGCCGCTGAATCTGCCCGCATCAGAGCAACCCGGCTTTGGCTTGTCTGGCGCGGCACGGGCATAGCAAAAGCGCGCCCCGTTCACACGAAGCGCGCTTTTTACTCACATCAGCGCCATCAGCATACTACATCGGTATGGAGCGGCTTTGCGGAGGCATGGGCCTGCGGTCATCATGGCGCGGGTCGCGTCTGTCATAGCGATGGCCGCGCCGGTCGTCACGACCGTCATACTTGCGATCATAGTCCCGCCGGTCGTCGCGGCGGCGCTCATAGCGTCCGTCGCGACGATGATCGCGGTCATCACGGCGGTGGTCGTAACGGTCACGGTCATGCCTGTCGTCATGGCGCCGGTCGTCCCGCCGATCGTACTTGTCGCCCTTGCGCTCGTATTCACGATCATACTTGCGGTCCCGCTTGTCCGCCTTGCGCTCGTCGCGCCGGTCAAACTGATCCTTTTTGCGCTCCTGACGGCGTTCAAAATCATCGCGTTTGCGCTCCTGACGGCGCTCAAAGTCCTCACGCTTGCGGTCATCCTTGTCCGCCACGGCCTTGCCGGGCAGGGCATGGCCGGCTACGGCCGGCGCGCTTTCCGCGGCGGCGGCGTTCATGCCGCCGGCCAGCCATACGGCGACGGCCACGGCGCACAGGCCCAAAGGCCGCCAGACATATTTCACATGCATAAATACCTCCTTGCAACGGGCTTGGCGCCCGACTTTTACATAAGCCCAATTCGCTGCCGAGGCAAGAGAGTCCGCGCCTGTCATCATTCCCAGAACCGCAGGGCCGGCGCTCCCACGCCCAGGCTGTCCGCCGCCGCCCTGACCGCGTCGGCTTCAGGCCGCACATAGCGCCGCCCTTCCAGCGTATAGGCCTTGGCCGCCAGAGTTGCGCCCGCACTGCTCGCGTCGGCGGCCTCCCGCGGCAGAACCAGGCGTTCCAGCCGTTGCCGCCGCAGCCCCAGGCTGTGGGTATGGCGCAGCACGGCCAGACTCACGCTCTCGCCGTGCGCGGGGCGGCAAAGCACGCGCAGCAGACCCGCCGGGCGATTCTTCTTGCCGATGCCGGGCAGCCAGAGCACGTCCAGCGTTTGGGGCAATGCCGCCAGAGCCGTAATGGCCAGGCCCAGTTCTTCACCGCTGAGATGATCCAGATGGGTTTCCAGTTGCAGCACCTGTTCCAGACCGCCCTGTGCATGTCCCACGCTTTCGGCCACGGGTTCCACCAGCCAGGCCCGCAGGCCGACGGGAGCGGGACGCGAACCGTAGCCCGTGCCCAGGGCTGTGGGCACGCCTTGCGGGCCGTCCGCAAATTCATCCGCCAGAACATGAATCAGGGCCGCGCCCGTGGGCGTGACCAGTTCCTCCCGCGCGCCGGTGGGCCGCACGGGCTTGCCGCGCATCAGCCAGGCGGCGGCGGGCGCGGGCAGGGGGATCAGACCATGAGCGCACTCCACCGTGCCGGAAAACCAGGGCAGGGGCGAAGCCGTAACCCGGCCCACCCCCAGTTGCTCCAGCCCCCAGCAGGCTCCGGCGATATCCACCAGAGTGTCGATGGCCCCCACTTCGTGGAAATGCACTTTTTCCGGCGCGATCTGATGGGCCTCGGCCTCGGCCAGGGTCAGGGCCTCCAGCACGGCCAAAGCCCGCCGCCGCGCTGTCTCGCCCAGCTCCAGACGGTTGAAGATGGCCGCGATGTCCGCCGGATGCCGCAAGGGCTGTCCATGGTCCCAGCGCACGTCCACCCGCCTGCCGGGGCCGCCGCCGCGCGTTTCAGGCCGGACTTCAATACGGCAGTCCACTCCGGCGCGGGCCAGGGCCGCCGTCAACGGGGCCGGGTCCAGCCCCAGGTGAGCCAGCGCCGCCAGGGTCATATCGCCGCTGATGCCGTTTCCGCAATCCAGATAGAGATCCATAAATACCGCTCCTGTCGGCAAAAAAACACGCGCGCGGCCCGTGGACGGCGCGCCATGACGGGCTTGTGCGGCGGCCCGCCCTTGGTGTATGAAGAAGACGGGAACAGGGTTTCCCAAGCCGAGCCACGTAACGATTTCAACCGTTTATGGGAGGAAGCATGCTCATACAGAACTGGATGACCGCAGAGGTGATTGCCGTGACGCCCGAAACGTCCCTGCTCAAAATAGGCAAGCTGATGCGCGACAACAATGTGCGCCGCCTGCCCGTACTGGACGACAAAGGGCATGTGATCGGCATCATTTCCGACCGCGACGTCAGGGACGCCTCGCCCTCCAAGGCCACCACCCTTGATATGTATGAGATGCATTACCTGCTGGCCGAACTCAAGGCCAAAGACATTATGACTCCCCGGCCCTTCACAGTCAAACCCACGGACAGCGTGGAAAAAGCCGCCATGCTGATGCTGGACAACAAGTTCGGCGGACTGCCCGTGGTGGAAGAAAGCGGCCGCATGGTGGGCATTATTTCGGATCAGGACGTGTTCAAGGCGCTGGTGAGCATCACCGGCGTGCGCGAGGGCGGCATTCAGCTTGGCATTGAAATCGCCAATCGGCCCGGAGCCATGAAGCCCATTTTTGACCTGCTGCGCGCACATGGAGCCAGAATACTTTCCGTACTCTCCGCCAACAATCAGGCCGGAGACCGCAAGGTTTTTCTGCGCCTGCGCGACATGGAGAGCCGTGAAGCCGAAGAAGCCGTCATAGCCGACGTCAGGAAGCACGCCCAGTTGCTCTACTGGGCGCGCAACGACGTACATCTGGCTTGAGCCATGAGCGGCCCAAAAACGTGGCTTTGGGCTCATGAAGGGCGGCTGACGGCGGAGCCTTGCCAGATGAAAGGCGCTCTGAAAGGCATTTCATGCAAATCATGGCAGGGCTCCATTTATCATATTGAAAATATTGTATAAATTTTCAGACAAAGACGCTGGGAGAAACGAAAAAAAGCGCACAGGGCTTGCCATCGCCGCCATTTTATGAGATAAGCACGGCTGTACATGCGGTTGGGACCGCAACCGCGCCTTCAAGCGGAATTCGGCCGGGGTCGGACATTCCGGCTGGCGTAGCGTCAGGGCATATTGTCCCGGCGAGTTAGGCAATACCTGTCCAAGGAGGACACAACATGGCTGAGATCACCTATAAGGGCAAAAGCTTTGAAGTTGACGAAGACGGTTTCCTGCTGCGTTTTGACGACTGGTGCCCCGAATGGATGGAATATGTGAAGGAATCCGAAGGCATCTCCGAGATCACCGCTGACCATCAGAAGATCCTCGACTTCCTGCAGGATTACTACAAAAAGAACGGCATCGCCCCCATGGTCCGCATTCTTTCCAAGAATACCGGCTACAAACTGAAGGAAGTGTACGAACTCTTCCCCTCCGGCCCCGGCAAAGGCGCCTGCAAAATGGCCGGCCTGCCCAAGCCCACCGGCTGCGTGTAGTCCGAGGCTCAAATTTCGAAAAAAGGCGGAAGGTTTGTCCTTCCGCTTTTTTATTACTGTCGAACTCCCGCTGTCGAGGCGCTCGGCGGCCGCGCCGGCCCCGCCGAGTTGCGCGCCCTCCCTTTACGCCAACGCAAAAAAACGGTACTGCCCTGCCATGAACATCAGCTTTTCCTGGAAAAAGCTCACCCTCTGGCTGGTGGGCATCTTCTTGTTCTGCGCTCTGGCGGCCGGCGGCGCGGCGGCCATGCTGCTGTACTGGGCCTCCCGCGATCTGCCCAACATCACCCGCATAGCCGATTACGCCCCGCCGCAGGCCACCACGGTGCTGGCCCGTGACGGCTCGGTACTGGGCCTTCTCTATCATGAAAAACGCTTCGTTATCGGCCTCAAGGACATGTCGCGCTTTCTGCCCATGGCCTTTCTGGCCGCCGAGGACGATGCCTTCTACCGGCACATGGGCGTGGACCCGGTGGCCATCGTCCGCGCGGCCATCAACAACTTTCGCAAGGGCCGCGCCGGCGAGGGCGGCAGCACCATCACCCAGCAGCTCATCAAGCAGCTTCTGCTGACCTCCGAGCGCAGCTACAGGCGCAAGATGAAAGAGGCCATTCTGGCCTACCGGCTGGAAAAGGATCTCTCGAAGGATGAAATCCTGACCATCTATCTGAACCAGATATATCTGGGCGAACACGCCTACGGCGTGGAGGCCGCCGCGCGCACCTATTTCGGCAAGCACGCCTCTGACATCACCCTGGCCGAGAGCGCGGTCATCGCCGGTCTGCCCAAGGCTCCCAGCAGCTACAACCCATTCCGTCATCCCGACGCGGCCAAGACCCGCCAGATGTATGTGCTGGGCCGCCTGCGCGACCTGCAATGGATCACCCCCGAGGAATATGCCCAGGCCGCCGCTGAACCCCTGGTTTACTGGAGCATGCCCGAGGGCCAGGGCGGCGCCGCCCGCTGGTATCTGGAGGAAGCCCGCCGCCTGCTCATCGAATTTTTCACCGAACACAACCTCAAGGCCCTGGGCGTGGACACCCGCAAATACGGCGAGGACTACGTTTATGAAGCGGGACTCACCGTGCGCACGGCCATGGCCCCGGCCCATCAGGAAGCCGCGGGGCAAGCCCTGCGGCGCGGCCTGGAAGAACTGGACAAGCGTCAGGGCTGGCGCGGCCCCCTGGAGCATCTGGACGCCGACAGGCAACGCGCCTTTATGGCTGAGACAGCCTTCACGCCCCAGGACCTGGCGGGCGGCGCATGGGTCAGGGCGCTGGTCAGCGCCGTGGACGCCAAAGAAGCCCGCGTGGCGCTGGGCGGGGGCTACACCGGGGTCATTCCGGCGGCCAACATGTCCTGGGCGCGCAAGCCCAATCCCAAAGTGGCGGGCATATACGCCCCGGCCGTCAAGGACGCCAGGCAGGTACTCAGGCCCGGCGACCTGATCCGTGTTTCCGCCGCGCCGCGCACGACCACTGTGACCAACGCCAGGGGACGCAAGGAACAGCGCGCCACGCCCTTTGACCCCACCGAGGTCAGGAAAGACGCGCCCGTCACCCTGCTGCTGCAACAGGAACCGGCGGTGCAGGGGGCGCTGGCTTCTCTGGAACCGCAAAGCGGCGATGTGGTGGCCCTGATCGGCGGTTATCAGTTCGGAGAAAGCCATTTCAACCGCGCCACCCAGGCCCGCCGCCAGCCGGGCTCCAGCTTCAAACCCGTGGTCTATTCCACGGCCATGGATTTCGGTTTTACCCCGTCATCCATCGTGCTGGACGCGCCTTTTGTCTATGTGAATCCCTATACCAACGAGGTGTGGCGTCCCTCCAACTACGAGCACAACTTCAAGGGCGAATTGCCTCTGCATCAGGCCCTGGCCCTTTCGCGCAACACCTGCACCGTGCGCGTGGCCCAACAGGTGGGCATCGCCAATGTGATTCAGCGGGCCAAGGCCCTGGGGCTGGAACCCAACTTTCCGCAGGAACTCTCGGTGAGCCTGGGCGCGGTGGCGCTGTCGCCGCTCAATCTGACCCAGGCGTATGCGGCCTTCGCCAATCAGGGGCTGGGCGTGCGCCCAAGAATCATCACCGCCATCACTGACGCCCAGGGCCGCGAGCTCTACCGACAGGACGAGGAGCACTGGCAGGCCGTCAGCCCCCAGAACGCCTACATCATGTCCACCCTGCTCAAAAACGTGGTCAACGCCGGCACCGGCGCGCGCGGCAAGATCGAAGGGCGCTTCATCGCGGGCAAGACCGGCACCACCAATGAGGAGCGCGACGCCTGGTTCGTGGGCTTCACGCCCTATCTGGTCACTGGCGTCTATGTGGGCTACGACCAGTTGCAGTCTCTGGGCCGCCTGGAACAGGGCGGCCGCACCGCCGCGCCCATTTTCCGGTATTATCGCAGCGTGGTGGAAAATCTGTACGAAGCCAAGGACTTCACCATGCCCGAGGGCATTGTCATGTCCGGCGGCTTCGCCTACCGGGCCGACATGCCCCTGGAAGGCGTTTCGGCCACCGATGCCGGCGCCCAGGACGGCACGGTGGTGGATACCTCCGAAGGTGGCGAAGATCTCATGCGTCAGATGTTCTGACGGAATTGCCCTGTTTGCCGCCGGCGGCCCTGCCCCGTGCGGCGCGTCCCCCATTGCCCGGCCAGCAGCGCATGGCGCTGCTGGAGCGCCGCGGTGACGGCGAACATGCCGACTCCCGGCAAGGCATCAGCGCTGGAGCGAATTGCCTCTGAAAAAAGGCAGTGGCTCCGGCGGGCGCGAGAGCGGACGGCGCGCCGCTTTTGAAAGGGGGAAATTTCAAAAGCAAAATGCACTAAAGGAAGACTATGATTCCCTACGGTTCTCTCGTCGTCTATGTGACGCCCAAGGGCAGACGCTACATCAAACGGCTGGAGGAAGGCCAGGACTGGCACAGCAACGACGGCACGTTGCCCGCCGCGCAGGTGGCGGCTCTGGATTTCGGCGCGGAAACCCGCACCACGCAGGATGTGCCCATCCGCGTGCAGGAAGCCACGCTTTTTGACCGCCTGCAGGGCGTCAAACGCCAGACCCAGATTATCTACGCCAAGGACATTGCCTATATCTGCCTGCGCCTCGGGGCCGGGCCGGGCCGCACCATCCTTGAGGCGGGCTGCGGTTCCGGCGGTCTGACCGTGGGCTTTTCCTGGTTCTGCGGCCCCACGGGCAAGGTGATCAGCCACGACGCGCGCGAGGAATTTGTGCGCCTGGCCCGCCGCAACCTGGACTGGGCCGGCGTGGGCGACAATGTGGAGCTGCACCACAGGGACGTGGCCGAGGGCTTTGCCGCCAGCGGGGCCGACGCGCTCTTTCTGGATGTGCGCACCCCCTGGGAATATCTGGATCAGGCCGCCCGGGCCGTGCGGCCCGGAGCATGTCTGGGCTTTCTGCTGCCCACGGTGGATCAGGTGAGCAAGCTGCTGCTGGGGCTGGAACGCGGCCCCTTCGCGGAGCTGGAAGTGTGCGAAATACTGATCCGCCGCTGGAAGCCCGTGGCCGACCGCCTGCGGCCCGAGGACAGGATGACCGCGCACACCGGCTTTCTGGTTTTCTGCCGTCAGCAGGAACGCAGCGAAGACTTTGAATCCCGGCGGCCTCTGGGCACGCGCGAACGCAAGCAGGAAGCCGCGCGGCTGGCCCGCCTGGGTCTGACAGCACCCGGCGCGGAAGCCGCGGCGGACGCTACGGCCTGATCTTGAAAAAGCGCAGCCGCAGGGCGTTGCTCACCACAGACACCGAAGACAGGGCCATGGCCGTGCCCGCCAGCATGGGCGAGAGCATGGGCCCGCCGAAAACATGCAGCAGACCGGCGGCCACAGGCAGGCCAAGAATGTTGTAGCCAAAGGCCCAGCCCAGATTTTCGCGAATGTTGCGCATGGTGGCGCGCGACAGGGCAAGGGCGGTGAGCACGGCTTCCATGCCGCCGCGCATCAGCACAATGTCTCCGGCTTCGGCGCTGACGTCCACACCCGTGCCCACGGCCATGCCAACATCGGCCAGGGCCAGAGCCGGAGCGTCGTTAATGCCGTCGCCCACCATGCCCACCACCTGGCCCTGGCTCTGAAGACGGCGCACATAGTCGGCCTTTTCGGCGGGCAGCAGGCCGGCGGCCACCTCGTCCACCCCGGCCCGGCGGGCCACGGCGCGGGCCGTGCGCTCGTTGTCGCCGGTGAGCATGACCACCCGCACGCCCATGGCTCGAAGGCGCGACACCACCGCCGGAGATTCCGGCCGCAGGGCGTCGGCCAGGGCCAGAATGCCGGCCAGGCGCGCCGTGCCGGCCACGCCCACAGAGAGCAGCAGCGGGGTCTGCCCGGCCTCGGCCAGGGCCGCCAGTCGCGCGTCAACCTGCCCGGCGATCTCCAGCCCGCGTTCCTTCATAAAAGCCCGGTTGCCCACGGCCACAGTGTAGCTCTGCCCGTTCAGACGCACCGTGCCGGCAATGCCCAGACCCGGCTCAACCTCCACATCTTCCACCGGACAGGGCGGGCAGTTGCGCTCACGCCCGGCATTGATCAGGGCCAGGGCCAGAGGGTGCTCGGAGCGCGCCTCCAGAGCCGCCGCCAGCGTCAGCAGAGCCGTTGCGTCCAGCCCGTCCGCGGTGGAATCCGTAACCGAACCCGCGTCGTCCAGCACTGAAATGTCGGTGAGCACGGGCTTGCCCGTGGTCAGAGTGCCGGTCTTGTCCACGGCCAGCACAGTGAGCCGCCCGGCCTGCTCCAGAGCCGCGCCGTTCTTGATCAGCACGCCCAGTTGCGCGCCCCGGCCCGTGCCCACCATGATGGACATGGGCGTGGCCAGGCCCATGGCGCAGGGGCAGGCCATGACCAGCACGGCCACGAACACGGTCAACGGCGTGCTGAGGGGTTCGCTGCTGAAAACCAGCCAGGCCAGAGCCGCCAGCACGGCAAAAAGCATAACCGCCGGCACGAAATAAAAACTCACCCGGTCGGCCAGACGCGCGATGGGCGCCTTGCTGCCCTGAGCCTCGCGCACCAGACGGATGATGCGCGCCAGACGCGTGTCCTGGCCCACGGCTTCCGCGCGCATGGTCAGAGAACCCTCGCCGTTGACGCTGCCCGCCACCAGCTTGTCCCCCGGCCCCACAGGCACGGGTATGGATTCGCCGGTCAGCAGGGAGAGATCCACGGCGCTCTTGCCGGTCAGCACAACGCCGTCCACGGGCACGCGGCTGCCGGGCCGGATCAGCAGGCGGTCGCCCGCGCTCAGGTCCGCCACCGGCGTTTCTTCCGGCGGCGCGGCCTGATCATCGGGGTCAAGGCGCAGGGCGGTCTCCGGCGCGAGGCTCATCAGCGCGCCCATAGCGTCGCCGGCCTTGCGCCTGGCCGTGGCTTCCAGAAACTGGCCCAGCTCTATCATGGTCAGCAGCACGGCGCAGGACTCGTAATAAAGGTTCATGGCCCGCATGACCGGGTCGAAACCCAGCACGCCCAGCACGGTACTGCCCAGGCTGTACAGAAAGGCCGCGCCCGTGCCCACGGCCACCAGGCTGTCCATAGTGGGGGATTTGCGCAGCAGGGCCGCCACGCCCTCAAGGTAAAAATGCCGTCCCAGCCAGACCACCGGCAGGGTCAACAGCAGTTGCAGCAGCATGAAGGCGCGGGGCGCGCTGTGCGGCTCCAGCCAGGAGGGCAGGCTGAGGCCCAGCATATGCCCCATGGAGACGACCAGCAAAGGCGCGGAAAAACCCAGCATGGGCCAGAGGCGGCCCAGACGTTGCCGCCGCTCTTGCAGGGCTTTGGCTTTTGAGGTTTCGTACTGGGTGGCGGCGTCCGCCTCCGCCGCCGGTGTGGCTGAAAAACCCAGAGCGGCCACCCGCTCCATGACCGCCTTGCGCACAGCCTCCTCATCGCCGGGTCTGACCCAGACCCTGGCCGTGGCCGTGGGCAGGTTCACGCTGATCCTGTCCACACCGTCCATGCGGCCCACAACGCGCTCGATGCGCGAGGAGCAGGCGGCGCAGTGCATGCCGCCGATATCAAAGCGCAGGGGGCAGGCTCCCTCTGCGTTGCCGTTCTCTTTTTCCGCAGTCATGGCCGCGCCTCCGGACTTGTTTTTTCAACGGCCCCGGCGTAGCCTGAACCGGTTGAAGTTGAAAATGAAAGCCAAATCAATCTGGAGGATAATATGAGGACGCTAAAAGTCAACGGCATGCACTGCGGCCACTGCAAGGCCGCCGTGGAGGAAGCCGCCGCCAGGGTGCCCGGCGTGAGCGCGCCTGAAGTGGATCTGACCGCCAGGGTGCTGCGCTATGAAGAGTCCACCCCTGTGGATGTGGAAGCGCTGAAGGCAGCCATTCGCGATACGGGCTTTGACCCGGAATAGAATCGCATTCCGGCGAAGACTCCCCCATTCAAGCGAAACGCTTTACCCGCATGGCAAAATCAGGCCATGCGGGCGCAAAGCGCTCTTTCCCCGCCCGCGCATTCTTGCCGTTCAGCGCCAAATGGCGTACCGTCCCCCTGTCATCTACAGCAGGAACAGGCAATGAATACAAAGCCATGCACCATGTCCGTTCCCGGCTCGAAACCGGCTTTTCACGACCGCCCCGGCCTGTTGCCGTGTATGGCGGCATGCCTGCCGCTGTTCTGCGCCCTCCTCCTTTCCTGCCTGCCCGCGCCGGCGCGTTGCGAGGAGGCCTTCCCCCTGGATTTCACCACCATCCGCCTGGGCAGCGCGCCCCGCGTCGTACTGGTGATAGGCGGCATCCAAGGCGACGAGCCGGGCGGCTTTTCCGCCGCCACCCTGCTGGCCACGCGCTATGAGATCCGGGCAGGGGCGGTGTGGGTAGTGCCCAACCTCAACTTTCCCAGTATTATCAAGCGTTCGCGCGGCCTGCACGGAGACATGAATCGCAAGTTCGCCCGCCTGGACGAGAATGACCCGGAATTTTCCACAGTGCGCCGCATCCAGGAGCTGATCCGCCACCCGGATGTGGGCCTGGTGCTCAACCTGCATGACGGCAGCGGCTACTACCGCCGGGACTATCAGAATGCCCTCTGCAACCCGGCCCGCTGGGGCCAGTCGGTGATCATCGATCAGGACGGTCTGCCCTCCGGCGTGTTCATGAACGCGCTGGCCGAGGAGGCGGCCAGGGTGACGGAAGAAGTCAACCGCCGTCTGATCAAGCCCCTGCACGCCCTGCACGTTCACAATACGAACACCGCCGCCGGGGACAAGGAAATGGAAAAAAGCCTGTCCTACTATGCCGTGCGCCACGGCAAGGCGGCGTTCGGCCTGGAGGCCAGCAAGGAATTTCCCGTGGAACTGCGGGCCTATTACCACCTGTGCATGGTGGAGGCCTTTCTGCGCCAGGCCGGCGTGCGCTTCCACCGAGATTTTACCCTGACGCCCCAGGGCGTGGGCGAGGCCTTGCGGGACAATCTGGGGATTTCGTTTGCGGAAAACCGCATCTTTCTGCCTCTGGAGGATGTGCGCCCCGCCATCAATTATCTGCCGCTGCCCAAGGGCAGCCCGGCCAGAGCCGTGACCAGCAAGCCCATCATGGCAGTTCTGCCCTGCCAGGATCGTGACGACAGGCTGTGCATCCACTACGGCAACCGCACCATCACCCTGATCCGGCCCGAATGGCGCGAAATGGATCACAGCCTGGACGCCCTGCGCGTCACCGTGGACGGCCGCGACGAAATTGTGCCCTTCGGCCGGGTGCTGGATGTGGAAGAAAGCGTGCGTGTGCATCCGCACAAAGGCTTCCGGGTCAACGCCATCGGCTTTGACAGCGGCCGCCGTGACGAAAGCGGCCTGCCCCTGCGGCGCAGGGATTTTGCGTCGCATTTCTCCGTCGACCGCCGGGGAACGCTCTTTCGGGTGGAAGTGTACAAAAACCAGCATTTTACCGGCATGTTCCTGCTGCGCTTCGGCACCAGAAACGCCCGGATGACCGCGACTCGTCCCCTGCTTCCCGACCGGCCCGGCCCCGAATCAAAACTGGGATTCTGAAACCATGCCCCACGCGCTCTCCACCACAACGCCCGTCACCGTGGCGGGCGGCGGCAGCTGGGGCACCGCCCTGGCCCACCTGCTGGCCGCGCGCGGTCTGCCCGCGACCCTCTGGCTGAGGGATGCGGATGTGGCCCGCGCCATCAACCAGCATCACGAAAATCCGCGCTATCTGCCGGGTTTCACACTGGACGCGCGCCTCACGGCCAGTACGGATCCGGCCGTTCTTGAGCGGGACTGGCTGGTGCTGGCCGTGCCCAGCCAGCAGCTGCGGGGCTGGCTGACCGCGCATAAAAAACATTTCCGGCCCGGTCTGGTTCTGGTCAACGCGGCCAAGGGTCTCGAAACCGGCAGTCTGTCCACCTGCGCAACCGTGGCCGCCGAGGCCCTGGCCGGTCTTGAACCGCGCTATACGGCGCTCTCCGGCCCGTCCTTCGCGGCGGAAGTCCTGCGGGGCCTGCCCACGGCCGTGGTGCTGGCCGCGCGCGACGAAACCCTGGGACGCACCTTGCGGGAACTGTTCTCTGGCCCGTCCTTCCGCTGTTATTCCAGCACGGATGTCGTGGGCGTGGAGATGGGCGGCGCGCTCAAGAACGTCATGGCCATCGCCGCCGGCGTTTGCGACGGCCTGGGTCTGGGGCACAACAGCCGGGCCGCCCTGGTCACGCGGGGCCTGGCCGAGATGAGCCGCCTGGGCGTGGCCTGCGGCGCGCGTCCAGCCACCTTCATGGGCCTGTCCGGCCTGGGAGACCTCACCCTGACCTGCGCCGGCGACCTTTCGCGCAACCGCCAGGTGGGCCTGCGCCTGGGGCACGGCGAAAGCCTGGAAACCATCACCCGCAGTCTGGGCATGGTGGCCGAGGGCGTCAAGACCACCGCCGCCGTGCATGCGCTGGCCCTGCGGCTGGGCATTGACGCGCCCATCACCGCCGCCGTGCATTGCATCCTTTATGAGAAGCGGCCTCCGCATGAGGCGCTCAGGAGCCTGATGAACCGCGATCTGCGCGAGGAATAAGGCCCGCGCATGGCGGAAAAAAATTTTCAGGCTTGCGCCTGAGTGTAAAGTAGGGTAGGAAAAAGTATTCAGAAAGGAATTTTTTCACGGATAGCGCCGGCCTCAAAGGCCGGCTCGTGTAAAATTTCATCCGTCGTGGCGGCGCATATCGGCCCGGATCGCAGAGCCGGATACGGTGAATGCGGTTCGGATGATCCATAAATCACGGGGCGTCTATGACATCACCACTGTTCATGGCCGGCGGCTCCTGGCTGCCGCTGCTGCTCGGCGCGGTTCTCCTGTTGTTCGCCACGGTCAGGGCCGTGCGGGAACGCAAAGATCCGCGCCGCCTGATCCTCTGGGGCGCGCTGCATGACGCGGGCATTGCCTGCATGGCGCTGACCGCGCAGACGGGCGTGGGCCTGACCGGCCTGTGGCTGTTCGTCCTCTTCCAGCTTTCAACCAGGCTGCTGGCGCTGGCCGCGCTGGCGCGCCTCGCGCCCGCGCAGACGGCCAGATTCCCTCAAGCGCCCGCCGTCACGCTGGACGAGCTGACCGGCGCGGGACAACGGCAACCCTGGATCGGAGCGTTCTTCGGCCTGGGCCTGCTGGCCGCTGTGGGCGGTTCGCCCTTCCTCCTGCCTGAAGCGCGCGCGCTCATTGTGCAGGCCCTGCTGACATCCGCCCCGGCCGGAGGCATGTTCTGCCTGCTGCTGATGGCCGCGGCCACCACGGTATTCATCTGGCTGTATGTGGACGCCGTGCGCCGCGTATGGCTGGAGGCCCCCCATGACGCGCAAGGACAGGCCCCGGCGACGCGTTCCGCATTCAGCGGCCTGCCGCTTCCCCTGCTGGGCCTGGGGCTGCTGACGGCGGCTCTGGGGCTGTTGCGCGGCCCCCTGACCGATGCCGTGGGCGGTCACTTCGGGCTGACGGTCATGCACGCGCCCGTGCATCCGGCCTATTGGTGTTTCTATGTGGGCGCGTTCGTGGCCGGCCTGGCCTTTCTGGCGCGCCTGCGCGCGGCTCCCGTCATTGCCGCCCTGTTCCCGGCATTGGCCTGCGCCGCCGTTTGCGTCGTTCCCGCGCCGCCTCTGGCCCGGCTTTTCCTGGTCATGATCGCCCTGGTGGCGCTGGTGGTCAGCGTCTACTCCCTGGGCTATATCCATGGCGAGCGCAAAGGCTGGTACTGGTTTTTCCTGCTGCTGACCTTCGCCTCGCTGGCGGGCATTGTCTCCACGCCGGATACGGCGGCCATGTACGGCTACTGGGAACTGATGACCTTTGCCTCATACTTCCTGGTGGTTCACGAAGGACGCCGCACGGCCTATGAGGCTGGCCTCAAATACTATGTGATGTGCGCGGGCGGCGCGCTGTTCATGCTGCCCGGCCTGTTCATTCTGGGCGTCTTTTCCGCCTCGCCGCTGGCCGCCTTCCACTTTCCGCTCTGGTTCCAGACGGCTCTGGCGCTCTGCCTGGCGGGCTTTGGCGTCAAGGCCGGTCTGGTTCCCCTGCACTCCTGGCTGCCCGACGCCCACCCCGCCGCGCCGTCCTCGGTGTCCGCGCCCTTGTCCGGCATCATCACCAAGATGGGCGTGTTCGGCATTGTCAGCGTGATCATCATGGGCGTGGGACAGGCCGCCGGCGAGATGCGCGGACTGTTCGGCCTGTCCTGGTTCGGCGCGGGGCTCACCGGCATGGGCGTGGCAACCCTGATCTACGGCGAGCTCATGGCCCTGCGCCAGGAAGACATCAAGCGCATGCTGGCCTACTCCACTCTGGGACAGATCGGCGAAATCGCGCTGGTGCTGGGCCTGGGCACATGGCTGGCCACGACCGGGGCGCTCTGGCACATGTTTAATCACGCCATCATGAAAGACCTGCTCTTTCTGGGCGCGGGCGCGCTGATCATGCGCGCGGGCAGCCGCAACCTCGCCGATCTGCGCGGCCTGGGCCGCCAGATGCCTTGGACCGTGGCCTGCATGGCCGTGGGCCTGGTGAGCATCATGGGGCTGCCGCCCTTCGGCGCGTTCTATGGCAAATACCTGATGATCCAGGCCGCCGTGGAAGCCAATCATATCTGGCTGGCGGCTCTGATTCTGGCGGCCTCACTGGTGGGGGCCGTGTACTACACCCGCATTCTGAAAACCCTGATTTTTGAAGAACGGCCGAACCATCTGCCCCGGGTGGAAGAAGCGCCCTTCAGCATGCGCGCGGGCCTGCTGGTTCTGGCGGCCATCAGCCTGCTGCTGGGCCTGTTCCCGCAAGCCATCGCGCCGCTGGCGCTGCCCGTGGCCTCGCTTTGCTATCCGCCCGCGGCGGACGCCCTGAAGAGCATTGCGGCGATAAACGTCTCCTGGCCCGTTTATGTGCTGCTGCCGGTGTTCGGCGCCATGCTTCCGGCCCTGTTCGCCGACTGCCGCAAGACGGCAGGCTGGACCAGCGTGGGAGTGCTGCTGCTGACGGCCCTTCTGGTGCTGCTCTTCGGGCGGGAGCTGGATACGCTTTCCTTCTGCTTCGCGTTGATCGTTCCCCTGCTGGGCGCGGTGAACATGGCCTATGCTGTGGGCTATATGGAGCACAGCCAGAGCCAGTGGCGCTTTTACTGCGCCTTCACCTGCATGTGCGGCGGGCTCATCGGCATGGCGGCCAGCCAGTATCTGTTGAGTTTCTTCCTGTTCTGGGAAATCATGAGTTCCTGGAGCCTGTACATGGCCATCGCCCATGAGGGCGACAAGGGTTCGTTGCGCGAAGCCTTCAAGTACTTTCTTTTCAATCTGGCGGGCGCGGGCTTCCTGTTTGTGGGCGTCTGCGTGATCGGGCCGTTTACGCCCTTCAACGCCAGCCTGCTGACCGGAGGCGTTCCGAACCTGTCGCCGGGCATGGCCTGGCTGGGCATGGCCCTGCTGGCCGCCGGCTTTGTGATGAAGGCCGCCCAGCTGCCCTTCCGCATTGACTGGCAGATGCACCCGGCTCTGGCCCCCACGCCGGTGTCCGGCTACATCTCTTCGGTACTGCTGAAGAGCGCCCTCATCGGCCTGATCAAGCTTTTCATGCTGCTGGGCGGCGGTTTTGCCCTGGCCGGCATTCTCGGGAACTTTGAGCAAAGCGTGACCAGCACCGTGGTCATGTGGGTCGGCGGCATCACCATCATCATGGCCGCCGTGCAGGCCCTGCGGACCAATGGCGTCAAACTGATCTTCATCTACTCCACCGTGAGCCAGCTGGGCTACATGGTGCTGGCCGTGGCCGCGGGCGGGGCGTTGGGCTATGCGGGCGGCATGCTGCACCTCATCAACCACGTCTTCTTCAAAGACCTGCTCTTCCTGATCTGCGGGGCGGTGATGTTCGCCACGCACCGGGAAAGCCTGGACGATCTGGGCGGCATAGGCCGCAAGATGCCCTTCACCCTGTGCGTGTTCGCCATCGCGGGCCTGTCCGTTGTAGGTGTGCCCCCCACCAGCGGCTTTTCTTCCAAGTGGCTGATCTACCACGCGCTGATGCAGGCCGGCCAGCCCTTCCTGGCCCTGCTTTCCCTGGTGGGCAGCGTGCTGACCCTGGCCTACATTGCCAAGTTCCTGCACGCGGCCTTCCTGGGCCAGCCCGCTCCGGATCTGGATCATGTGCAGGAGGCCCCCAGAGTCATGCGCGTTCCCATGACCATTCTGGCCGCCGGCTGCGTACTGACGGGCGTTTTCCCCGGCCTGGCGCTCCTGCCCATCAACAGCGTGCTGGCCGAATACGGGCTGGCTCCCCTCAATGTGGGACTTTCCGGCGTGCTTTCCGGGCCAGGCGCCTGGAACGCCACCGGCATGTTTGTCATGGCGGCCCTCGCCTTCCTGACGGGCGCATGGTTCGTGCGCCGCTTCACGCGCCTGCGTGAAATCGACGTGCATACCTGCGGCCTGCCGCCGGAAATCGCCGCCAGCCGCATGACGCCCTCCAGCATTTACGGCGACCTGACGCGCCTGCTGGGCCGGCGCGCTTCCAAGGAGAACCGCTGATGAGCGACACCCTGTTTGCCATTCTGCATATGTGCATCTTTCCCGGCGGGGTTTTTGCCCTGGCTGTGGGATTCTTCTTCAAGGGCCTGGACCGGCGGGTGGAAGCCCGCCTCCAGCGCCGCGTGGGGCCGCCCCTGACGCAGCCCTGGCTGGACATGGCCAAACTGCTGACCAAGGAAACGCTGATCCCCAGAACCGCCTGCCGCCCGGCCTTTCTGCTGGCTCCGGTGTTCGGTTTTACGGGCATGGCCGTGTGCGCGGCGTTCATCCCGGTGCCGGGCGTGTTCGGCGGCCTGTTCAACATGGGCGATCTGCTGGTGATCTTCTACCTGCTGCCCATTCCGGCCATGGCTCTGATGCTGGGCGGTTCGGCTTCCAGTTCGCCTTTCGGCGCGGTGGGTTTTTCACGCGAAATGCTGCTGATGCTGGCCTATGAAACCCCTTTGCTGATGATTCTGCTGGCGGTGGCCATGCTGGTGGGCAAGGGCATTTCCGGCGGCGACTGGGGGGCGGAATTTTCCCTGCTCAAGATTGTGGCCTGGCAGCAGCACAGCGGCTCTCTGGGCTTGAACCCGGTCATGATTCCGGCCCTGCTGGCCTACCTGATCTTTCTGCCCGGAACCATGGGCGTGGCCCCCTTTGACATTCCGGAAGCGGAAACGGAAATTATCGAAGGCCCCCTGCTGGAGTACGGCGGCCCGCTGCTGGCTCTGTTCCAGGTGGCTTCGGCCCTCAAGACCTTCGTGGTGCTGGGGCTGGGGGTGGCGCTTTTCTTTCCCGGCACTATATGTGAGTGGTGGCCGGTAAATCTGCTCTGGTTCGTGCTCAAGTGTCTGGGCCTGATGCTGGTTTCGCTGACCCTGGTCAAGTCGGCCACCGGGCGTTTCCGCATTGATCAGGCTTTCCGCTTTTATGTGACGGTGCCCACGGCGCTTGCGCTGTGCAGTCTGATCCTGGTCTGGGTGATGTAAGGAGGCCGCTGTGGCTTTGGACAACATGCTCAAAAAACTTTCCGTGCGCTCGCCGTGGCTGTTCCGGATCAATGCCGGTTCCTGCAACGGGTGCGACGTGGAGCTGGCCACCACGGCCTGTATTCCGCGCTACGACGTGGAACGCCTGGGCTGTAAATACTGCGGCAGCCCCCGGCACGCGGATATTGTGCTGATCACCGGCCCGCTGACCACCAGGGTGCGTGACCGCGTGCTCCGGGTCTGGCATGAAATTCCCGAACCCAAGGTAACTGTGGCCGTGGGCATCTGTCCCATTTCCGGCGGCGTATTCCGCGAGGGCTACTCCATTGAAGGGCCCCTGGATCGTTATCTGCCGGTGGACGTCAATGTGCCCGGCTGCCCGCCGCGTCCCCAGGCCATTCTGGAAGGCGTGGTGCTGGCCCGCTCCATCTGGCTCAAAAAACTGGGGCTGGAGGAATAAATGACCGCGCTGTGGCACGCTTTGCGCAAGGTTTGCGCGCGCCTGCGGGCGGCGTCGGCCGACAGCGGGCATACCTGCCTGCGTTGCGGCGTGTGCCATCATGTGTGCGGCCTGCTGGGGCGGCAAAAGTCCCGTAACGACGCCAAGGTTCTGGAGGAATAATATGGCGGGCTTTCTGAAAGTTCTGTTCCGCAATCTGCTGGAGGGCCCGAGTACCGATCCCTTCCCGCTGGGCGAAACCTTCACTCCGGCACGCCTGCGCGGTCGGGCCAAAGTGGACCCCAACCTCTGCGTGGGTTGCGGCGTCTGCCGGCACGTCTGCGCGGCCGGGGCCATCAATATCAGCCAACTGCCGGACGGCAGCGGCTACACCATTACCATCTGGCAGAATTCCTGCTGTCTGTGCGCTTCCTGCCGGCATTACTGCCCCACCGGGGCCATGAGCATCAGCGACGACTGGCATTCGGCCCATCCAGAAGAGGACAAATTCGACCGCCTGGAGCAGCATACCATCAAGTATGAGCCCTGCGCCCACTGCGGCACGCTGATACGCCCCATTCCGGCGCATCTGGCAAAGCGCCTTTACGCCAAAAATCCGGACATCGACCCGGAGCTGATCCGCCATCTTTGTCCCAAATGTCGCCAGATTGAGGACGCCAAACGTAACGCCTGCCTGCTGCCCCCGCCTTCGCAGGAGAAGCCGGAAGAACGCGTGACTTCAGCCGCGCCCACCAGGGAATAAGGGACGAGCGGAAACCACAAAGGATACGCCATGCAAGACATCATCCCGGGCGACGCGCGGATCATTGAGGGCATTACGCCCTGCTGCACCGAAAGCGACGCCATTCATCACAGCATCGACACTTACGGCAACGCCTTTCACTGGTTCCGGCTGGATACGCCGCGCCTGCTGACGCAGGCCGCCGCCGTTCTGCACACGGCCGGAGCCCGTCTGGCCATGGTGACAGCTTACAACCGCCGTCAGTTGAGCGAACCCATGCAGGAAATCTGCTACCATTTCGAGGCAAAAGGCACTGTTTACAACCTTACGGTGACGCTCAACGGCCAATGGCCCACCGTGCCTTCCATCACCCCGCTGTTTGCCAATGCCGACTGGCACGAACGTGAAATGATGGAGCTGTACGGCATTCAGGTCACGGATCATCCCAATCCGCGTCGTCTCTTTCTGGACGAGGAGCTGGACGCGGGCATTCTCAACGAGGCCGTGCCCCTGTCCATCATGATGAACGGGGCCTGCACCACGGATCTCTGGGAACGCATTTTGAAAGACAAGGAGAAGCGGCCATGAGCAGCACCTTCACCATGCCTCTGGGGCCGGTGCATGTCGCCCTGGAGGAGCCGGTCTACTTCAATCTCACGGTGGAAGGCGAAACGGTGCGGCGCGTGGACCTGACCTCGGGCCATGTGCATCGCGGCATGGAGGCCATGGCCACCCAGCGCAACCTGATCATGAACACCACGCTTACCGAGCGGGTCTGTTCTCTTTGCTCCAACAGCCATTCCTTCACCTACTGCATGTCCGTGGAAAACGTGCTGGGCATCGTCATTCCCGAGCGGGCGCGCTATCTGCGGGTGCTGGCCGAAGAAATCAAGCGCGTGGCCTCGCACCTGTTCAACACCGCCATACAGGCCCATATCATCGGCTTCAAGTCCCTGTTCATGCACGTCATGGAAGTGCGCGAAATGATGCAGGACGTGAAGGAAACCGTGTACGGCAACCGCATGAATCTGGCCTCCAACTGCATTGGCGGGGTCAAATGCGATGTGGACCGCAAACTGCTGGGCTACATTCGCGACATGGTTGCCAAGATGGAACCGGCAGTGGATGAAATTCGTGAAATTTACGCCGCCAACAGCATGGTGCTGGCCCGCACCAAAGGCATGGGGCTGCTGCCCAGGGCCGACGCCCTGCGCCTGGGCGTGGTGGGCCCGGTGGCGCGCGGTTCCGGCATACATATTGACGTGCGCAAGGACTCCCCTTACGCCGCCTATCCCGAGCTGGAATTTGAAAGCATTGTGGCTGACGGTTGCGACATCCACGCCAGAACCATGGTGCGCCTGAACGAAATTTTTGAATCCTTCAAACTGATCCGCCAGTGCTGCGACCGCGTGCCCGACGGCCCGGTGACCGCGCCCATGCGCCAGATCCGCACGGCCGAGGCCTGCGCCCGCACTGAAGCGCCGCGCGGCGAGGTGTTTTACTATATTCGCACCAACGGCACGGACATGCCCGCGCGGCTCAAGTGGCGCGTGCCTTCGTACATGAACTGGGAGGCTCTGGGCGTCATGATGCGCGACTGCAAGGTGGCGGATGTGGCGCTGATCACCAACAGCATTGACCCCTGCGTTTCCTGCACGGAGCGGTAAGGGGCGCATGCACGAGGCCAGCTTGGTTCAGGGCCTTCTGGACATAGCCCTGAACGCCGTGAGGGAGCACAATGAGGCCCATCCCGGCAACCGTGTCACGCGGATTCAGGAAATTGTCTGTGAGCTTGGGCTGTTAGCCTGTGTGGAAGCCCGAACCCTGACCGCCTGCTTTGAACTGTTTGCCGAAGGCACGCTGGCCGGGGGCGCGACGCTCACACTGAACACGGCTCCCCTGGCCTGCCGTTGCGAAAGCTGCGGCCACGCTTTCAGTCTGACGCAACGCCGCTTTGTCTGTCCGGCCTGCGGCGGCGAAAACATCCATTTCAGCGGAGGGCACGGGCTTACGCTCCAGTCCCTGCGCGTTGAATCCGAGGAAAGGGACCATGATTGAACATATTCAGGTCGTACCCGACAAGTGCCGCGCCTGCCGCCGTTGTGAAGTGGCCTGCATTGCCGCCCACCACGGCATGTCCTTCAAGGAGGCCATGAAGCACCGCGATGTGCTGGTGTCGCGCGTGCAGGTGGTCAAGGCCGAGGGCTTCAAAACCACGGTGCGTTGCCATCAGTGCGATCCCGCGCCCTGCTGCAATGTCTGCCCCACCAACGCGCTGCAACAGGAGGAGGACGGCCGCATCACCATGCGCGTGCAATTATGCGTGGCCTGTAAAATGTGCATTGCGGCCTGCCCCTATGGCACCATTTCTCTGGATACCATCGGCATGCCCGATATGAGCGGCGAGGACGCGGAAACCATCGCTCAGCGCGCCCGCCGGGAAGTGGCCGTGCGTTGCGACATGTGCCATGCCTGGCGCGAGGAGAACGGCAAAAAGATCACCGCCTGCATGGAGGCCTGCCCGGCGCGCGCCCTGTCCATGGTGCAGCCGGACGGCACCGTGGTGGAAGCGCCGCAGCCCGAAAAAAAGCCCGTTGCGCAAGCCCGGGAGAACCCCACGGCAGAACAGCCGGCGGAATAGCCAGCACAGACCGCTTGCCGCCTTGAGCGCCTGCAACGCGTATGCGCGGGGCTTTCAGGCAGAACCTGTCAGCGCGCGTCTGATTTACTGCGACGCGTCGTCCTGCGCGGCGTCATTCCGTTTCTGCGGCAGGCTGTTTTTGTCCATCTGCCAGCGGGTCAGAGCATTGAAAATGCAGCGGCGCGCGTCCCTGGTCAGGCCGTAAAGACCGGCCAGCGTTGCAGACATGGCGCTGCGCGCGGTGTGTCCGGCCGAGGGGCAGGCATTGGCCCAGACCGGCAGTTCCCACTGTCTGGCGGCCTTCAGAATGTATTTCTTCTCCACCAGAAGCAAAGGACGGATCAGACGCAAGCCGCCGTTGAAAAAGGGTTCGCACATGCTCATGCCGTCCACCCTGCCGTTGCGGCAGAGATTCATGAAGAAGGTCTCCACCAGGTCTTCGGCGTTGTGCCCCAGCGCCAGATGCGTCAGGCCATAGCGCGCGCAAAGCTCGAAAAGGCGCTTGCGCCGCAGCCAGGCGCAACGAAAGCAGGGCGAGCGGCGCAGATTTTCTTCTGAATGGGCTTGCGGCCCGAACTCAGTCACCTCCAGATGGGCGGCGATGCCCTCACGGGTCAGCCAGGGCAGAAGAGCCGCGTGGCTGCGCGGGTCAAAGCCGGGATTGAGATGCAGGGCCATAAGCTCAAAGTGAAAGGGCACTATGCCCTGACGGATTTTCAGGCTCTTGAGCAGCACGAAACTGTCCACCCCGCCGGACACGGCCACTCCCACCCGGCAGCCTGGCCAGAGCATGCCGGTTTTCTGCATGGCCTTGCCCGCGCTTTTGATGCAGACCTCCTGAGCGAAAGAGCGCTTTTCCCGGCTCATGGACGGTTCTCCCGCGGCCCGGACATACGCCGGACGGTTTGCGGAACCCGTTTTGCCGCCGCGGCTTCGGCGCACCGCGCAGCGCGGGCGGCAGCGACCGCCGGACAGGGGACGGCAACGGACAGACAGACGGCAGGCATGGTCCCTCCCGAAGCGCGCCGGACAAGGCCGGCGGCCAATGGTTCTTGACAGGTTTCGTCCTTCCCTCTATCATATCTTATTTCAGCAGGTAAAGTTCTGTATTCAGGCGCATCCGCACGCCCGCCCTCTTCACAACAGGCCGGGCGGCATTATTTTTCAAACGGATTTCCCGGAACGGAGGTCGGCGCGTCAGGGCCGGCCACACACGGAGGCAGCATGGCCCGTATTACTGTGGAAGATTGTCAGGAACGCGTGGACAACCGTTTTCTGCTGGTGCAGATGGCCATCAAGCGCGTGCACCAGTACCGCGAAGGCTATGAAGCCCTGGTGGAAACGCGCAACAAGGAAGTTGTCACCGCCCTGCGCGAAATTGCGGCCGGCAAGGTCATGCCGGACGACAAGAGCCTGTACACCCCTCTGCCCCAGGGGCGGGAAGCGCCCAATAACGAGGGCTAGCGGGGCGCTTCCGCGAGTCATCCTGTCCCCCGGCCCGTGCGCGGATCGGGGGACAGACGTCAGCATGGGCGTTCCCGCCCGCCCGTACACACGCAACAGCACCGAAAATCATGATGCAGCGCGACTATTATGAAGTTTTGAACGTCAGCCGTACCGCCGGAGAGGACGAGATCAAGCGTGCCTACCGGAAAATGGCCATGCAGTTTCATCCGGACCGCAACCCCGGCGACGCCGAGGCGGAGCAGCGCTTCAAGGAGGCCGCCGAAGCCTATGACGTGCTGCGTGATCCGGAGAAACGCGCCCGCTACGACCGCTTCGGTCATGCGGGGGTGCAGGGCAACGGCGGCGGGGGCTTTGGCAGCGCGGAGGACATTTTTGCCCATTTCAGCGATATTTTCGGGGATCTCTTCGGCTTTTCCTCGGCCGCGCGCGGGCCGCGCGCCATGGCCGGAGCGGACCTTCGCTACAATCTGACCATCAGCTTCGAGCAGGCGGCCAGGGGTGATGAAATCACCCTGTCCCTGCCCAAGCATGTCGCCTGTCCGGAGTGCAAGGGCAGCGGAGCCGCGCCCGGCAGCAGGGTGGAGAGCTGCCGCCAGTGCAATGGCACGGGCCAGGTGCGCCGCTCCCAGGGTTTTTTCCAGATTGCCATGCCGTGCCCTGTCTGTCAGGGCACGGGGCAGATGATCACCAAACCCTGCGCCAGGTGCAGGGGCGAGGGCATTGTTGCCGATACGCGGGAACTGGCGGTACGCGTGCCCGCGGGCGTGGATACCGGCACCCGGCTGCGCGTGCGTGGCGAGGGTGAAGCCGGCGTGCACGGCGGCCCTCCCGGCGATTTGTATGTGGTGCTCACTGTGGAGCAGGACAAACGCTGGCAGCGCCAGGGCCAGGATCTCGTCTACACTCAGGAAGTCAGCTTTGTGCAAGCCTCTCTGGGACACAAGGTGGAAGTGCCGGGCATTGACGGCAACTTGCCCCTGGAAATTCCCAGAGGCGTGCAGAGCGGCGCGCTGCTGCGCCTGGCCGGCGAGGGCCTGCCCTACCCCGGTCGCAAGCAGCGCGGCGACCTGCTGGTGCAAATCAAGGTAGTCACTCCCACCCGCCTTTCCACCAGGCAGGAAGAGCTGCTGCGCGAATTTGAAAAAGCCGGGGAACAGAGTCCGCTGGAAAAAGTCAAAAAAGCCGCCCAAAAGATCAGCAAGGCCATGGGCCTGGATTAGAGCATTTATCTGATAAAGTCAGGTAAAATGCTTTGTTGGCCGCGCAAGCGGACAAGCGCGCCCAATGAGTGTGAAAACCGTGCTTTTCACACTCATTGACGACAGCGCCGCTTTTGAAACAGGAAAGATTCAAAAGCAAAATGCCCTGGGGGGCAGCCTCTTCATCCGCCCGCTGTGAGCGCGCTACGCGCCGCCCCGTGGGCCTGCCTTTGAATGTTCAGAAATGTTCAGATGGGTCATGACGAGCAAAGCCAGGAAAGGCTGCAAACTCAGTCATGACCCATCTTGTGTCCGAAATGCCCATCCGCCCTGACGCAAGGTCTGCAATTGCCGCTATACGGCGGAATCCGCGGCGGGCGCGGCGTCGGCATCCGGAACGGCCTCCACGGGCCTGAGCGAATGCATGTTGATCTGGGCCGGGCCCTCGGCGCCCTGGGGAACCTGAAGGCCGATACGGGCCTTGTGGTTGATGACAATGGGCCCGGTGAGGTTAAGCGTGGCGTTTTCCGGCTCTCCGGCGGGGATGGCGACTGTCACCAGAATGGCCGCGTCTTCCATGCGCTCAATCTGAAGCAGCTTCTGTTCCGCCTCGCCGACGATGACCGGATAGGATTGCAGAAAGCTGTAGGGATCGGCCACCAGCAGACCCACCTGCGGATTATTCATGCTTTGCAGGATGAGCAGCGGCGCTTCGGGCCGGATCTGGAGCAGAGTGAAGTCCTGCTCGTTCTCAAAACCGGCCAGGCCGCGCGGAAAGCGGATCACTTTGTCGGCGTCAACGCTGCGCCTTCCAAGACGGGTATCAATCTCTATTTCTTTGTTTCGTGCCATAGTTCAGCAGCCACCATGAAGTCTTCGTTGCTTGTCGCCAGCGCGCGGCGGTTCTCTTCAATGACCCGCTTGTAGACCTCTTCACGATATACCGTGGCGTCGTCGGGCACATCCAGGCCGATCTTGACCTGTTTACCCTGCATGCCCAGAATGGTTATGCGTATATTCTCGCCCACATACAGGCTCTCGCCAGGGCGTCGCGTCAATATCAGCATGGCATACCCATTACGCTATATATATTTGGCGAGGTTCAGCTGCATGATCATGGATGAAGACTGAAGCACTGTCTGATAGGTGAGTTGCTGCCGGGTCAGTTTGCTCAGCAGCTCCGTCAGATCTATATCTTCAACATAGCTCAACCGCTCCTGTTGATCCAGCTTCTGGAAGCTGAGCACGTCCAAAGCCATTTCTATACGGTTGGACAGGCCGCCCAGACGGGTGGATTCGGCAAGCACGGTTTCATGCGCCTTTTCAAGAGCGGCCAGGGTTTTCTGGCAGCCTTCCTGATTGTTGCCCTCAAGATAGCCGATGAAATTGCCCACCACCTCGAAAAGATTGGCGTCGCCTTCAATGGAGGGCTTGCCCTGGTAATAGCCGCCGAAAATGTCCTTGCCCACCCCGTTTACGGAAATATAGGTGTCCTTGAAAATCTCGTAATTGAGATCCGCGCGGGAGGGATGGATGAGCACCTGCGTCCCGGCCGGCACCTTGGTGCCGCCGCCGGCCGCCGTGGCGTCCAGATCCATATAGCCGCCGGGCACGGGCAGGCGCACCGTGTCGCCGCCTGAGGTCTGTCCCTTGGCGGTGATCCAGGTGGCGCCGCCGTCCGTACTGTAGGACCAGGTAAATTCATTGCCCGCGGTATTCAGATCCGCGGCGGTGTCCATACGCACCAGCATATTCTTGTGGAAGGCCCCGCTGGCCGAAGCCGCAAGCCCCTGCTGGCCGCCCATGATGGTCATCTGCGGCGGCGGATCCTTGTCATCGCCCTGATACACGGCTGTGGGCCGGATATACAGCATGGTGCCGTTCCTGGCTCCCGGTTCCGCGTCCACATCCGCCGCGCTGACCGGCATATCGCTGTCCAAAGTGACAATAACGCCGCCAGCCTCCAGCTCATAATACGTCTTCGGCGGGGGGCCGGCATGCACCCGCTCCTGCACCGTCCCGTCCTGCCACGTTTCGCCGCCGTCTCTGGACCAGCGGTAGGTGGTGGCGGGATCGCTCAGATTGCCAGTGCTGGTGAACTGCACCAGGGTTGTCGAATCCGCAGCCCCCTGGATGGAGTAGCCGCCCTGATTGATCACTTTCGACCAGTTCTCGTCCCAACTGGTCAGGGCCAGCCCTTCCTCAAAGGCGCTGCTGTCGTATTTGTGCCCGGCGAACAGGCTTTTGCCCTCAAATTCCGTATTGGAATAGTTGAGCAACTGGCCGAAATACTGCCGGGCCTGATCAGCCATGATCTCGCGCTGCGCGGCGGAGTATGTGCCGGTGGAGGCCTGTTCGGCCAGACTCTTGAGGCCCGCGATGGCATTGGACACCTTGCTGCCCAAAATATCCATGCCCAGATCTATCCAGCCCTTGGCCGTATCCACATTGGTTTTGTACTGGGCGGTGGCGTTGATATCGTCACGGGTGGTGAGCACGCGATAGGTTCCTGCGGGATCGTCCGAAGGCCGGTTGATCTTCTTCTGGGTGGAACCCTGCTCGTTGCTCTCCATATAGGCCGCCAGATTCTTCTGCATCTGGCCGACCATGTCGCTGTACATCATGCGCTGAGTGATGCGGATAGACATATGCCCTCCCCCCGTGCCTTACTGCTTGAGCCCGAGCAGGGTTTGCAGCATCTGGTCGGCGGTGGTGATCAGCTTGGCCGCCGCCGTGTAAGAGTGCTGGAACTTGATCAGATTGCTCATTTCCTCGTCCACATTGACGCCCGACACCGAGGCCGTGCGCTCGGCCAGATCACTGGTCAGCGCGCCGTGGTATTCGGCGTTGGTTTTGGAAAGCCGGCGGTCCGCGCCCACGGTAGTGACCAGATTGGCGTAATACTGAGAAATGCTCTGGTTATCCACGGTCTTCCACAGCGTGGAAATGGTCACCGTCTTGTTGGCCAGCTGGCCTATGGCCAGGGCTGTGGCGTTGTCGCCCGGATTGGCCTGATGCTGACCATTGACCTGCCCCGAAGCAATCAGATTGGGATTGTTGTGCATCTGGCTGTTGATCGCCAGGTTGGAGGCGTTGTCGCCGCTGAAAAACGTGTTGATGCCCAGGGCGGCCATCAGCCCCGTGCTGTCTGTGCCCATGCCGAACTGCACATTGGCGGCGGGATTGGTTTCAATGATCAGCTTGCCGTCCTGAATGCTGGCGTTGAGCGGCGGCGGCGCGAGGGGGTTGCCGTCTTCATCCACCATATTGTTGATGGCGTCGCGCACGTCTTCCAGGCTGTGATCGGCAGGATTGAAATTCTGGATGCCGGGCGTGGCCGGGTCAAAATCCAGCATGCCGGAGGACGTGTAGTCGCCCGTGGTCTTGTCGTAAAAATGAAAATTGACGTTGCCAGCCTGAAGCTTGTCGGAAAAGGGCAGAATGGCCTGAGCCGAACCCAGGGCCTGGCTGATGTCCTCCACCTTCTGCTGGCCCTGCGCGTAATCCAGCATGCTCAGCCCCGTACCCTGGCTGTGGATGCGGTTCACTTCCCAGATCAGCGAGGAGGCCACGGCGTTGAGTTCGTCCATATAGCGGCCGCAGTTGTCGTCGCGAATATTATAGTATGCGGCCAGCTTGCCGCCGGTGAGGCGGTTCTGGTTGTCCGTGCCGTCAAAACGAACCTGCGGCGTGATGTTCTGCGGCCCGTGCGTGGGCTCGATCCAGTACAGGCCGCTCTTGGGCGTAATGTCGAACTTGTCGCCGACATGAAAATCCTTCGAACTGGTAAAGGAAATTTTCAGGTCCTTGACCAGAACAGGATCAGTCTGACCATCGCCGCCGTCAGTGTCCGTGATGTCGAAATGCAGTTCCTGGCCGTCTTCATCACGCAGCCAGGTTTTGCCGCCGTCCAGCGAAACGCGGAACTGCGGCGGCGGCACATCGCCCACATTGCCGCCATTGACAATGTCCACCGTGTACTCGTGGCTGTCCGAACCGTCGAACTTCACGGTGCCCGTGTAGCTGGAATTGCCCATGATCCGGTCTTCAGAACGCGGACCCATGACCCGCAGCTCATAGCTGGTCAGCCCATCCACCAGGGGTTGCCCGTTGGTCAACTGCACCCGGAAATCGCCCTTGCCGTTGTCAATGGTTTCCACATCGGCCAGGGTGGCCAGCTCGCGCACAAGCTGATCGCGCTTGTCCAGCAGGCTGTTGGGATTGCTGATGCCGTCCACGGTATTGGCGGTGATCTGCCTGTTGAGATCGGCGATGGACTTGGCAAGCTCGTTGACGCGGTCCACAGTCTGGCCGATGGAGACGTTCATTTCATCCTGGATGGCCTTGATGCCGTCCATGGTGCTGCCGAACATGTCGCTGAGGTTTTCGGCGTAGGAAAGCAGGCTCTCGCGGGTGGCCGTGTCGTCCGGGCGCAGGGCCAGATCCTGCCAGGCGGTGAAGAATTTGTTCAGCGAGGAGCTGAGACCCGCGCGGTTGGATTCGTTGAAGATGTTCTCCAACGAAGTCATAATGGTGTCCTGCTCATCCCAGCGCGCGGAATTGGTGGACTGACGCACATAGCAGCGTTCCAGAAAAGCGTCGAAAAAACGCATAATCTGCTGCGCGTTGACCCCCAGCCCCTGCGCGCCCGGCTTGGTCGCCGTGAGACCGCCGGCGTCGCGCTGATCCACATACTGACGCGAATAGCCCTCGGTATCCGCATTGGCAAGATTGTTGCCGGTGACGGAGATCCAGGCCTGGGAAGCGTTAAGAGCCGACTGACCGATATTGAGCAGACCATTGAGCATGATTTACAGCCTCCCGGAAATAATAGCCGCCTGCGGATGCACCTCTTGACACATGTCGCCTCGGCGGCCGTAAAGCTCCGCCCTGGGCGGCATGGCCTGACTGGTCAGGGCCTGCAGGGTGCGGCTGCTCTGATCCAGCAGCACCAGAGAAAGCTGGGCGTTGCGCGAAGCCTGGCCCGAAACCTCCTGCTCATAGGCGTCCACGGCATGAAAAAGCTCAAGCAGCGGCGCGCCCTGTTCTTCCGGCAGGGACCGGGCGTATTCCTTCACGCGCACGCCGTCCAGCGCCCTGATGATCACGGACTTTTCCACAGCCAGCTGACGAATCAGCTCCTGAATGGAAAATTCCTGCGCTACCACGCCGTCCGTGTCTCTCGACAACAGGATATGATATTCCTCTTCCAAAAGATCGCGCAGCAACGCGAGCGCCTTATCCTGGCGGGACAGACTATCTTTAATTCTCTGGTACATAACGCCTCGCTTGGCCTTGAATGTCAGGCGGCGGCCCGTGAGCGGCGTGCCGCGTTCCAGGCAGAAACTGCCGCCTGCCCTGAATCAAGCAAAATCCATGCCGTTTAGCCGCGCAGATCGCCGGCCGTCAGCGGCGGAATGCTGAATGAAGCCGCCTGGCCGCCGCTGGCCGCGCCCTGCTCCGCAGCCGAACGGGCGGTGAGCGGCGGCACGGTCGCCGTCTGGCCCGCGGCCGCGGACTGACCCGCTGGAGTGGGCATTGCATTGCTTTGCCCCACGACGGGCGCGGCAGTGCCCTGAGCGCCCTGGCTCCGCGCCTGGGCCGCATGATAGGCGGCCAGTCCCGCGCCGGCGCGGCTGCCCGGCCCCGCGCCGTCTGTATTCAGGGTGCGGATCAGATTTTCTCCGCGCCGGCCGCGGCCCTTCTGGGGAATATTGGTGGTATAGCGCACCGTGCGCGGAGCGGCCTCAGCGGTCTGGGCCTGAATCTGCTCCTGACTCGGGGCCGCGGGCCCGCCGGAAACGGCCTGTGTGGACAGCGTGGCCGCCTGAATGGCCGCAGCCGCGTCCACGAAGGGGCTTTGCCCCGCGCCGAAAGCCTGCCGTGGCATAGTGTCGATTGTGCCGGCGGCGGGCACTGTCTGCGCGGCGGCCACGGGCCGTTCCGCAGCCCTGCCGGGCCGGTTCGCATTCCGCCGGGGGGGACGCACGGCGCCGGGGCCCAGCTTGTCCCCGGCTTCGCGCTGGGCCATGCGGGCCAGCTCCAGACCGGAAAGCCCGTCCTGACCGCCGTGCGCTTTTGTGACCGTCTCTTGCACGGGCGGGTTCAGGGCCTGCCGGGCGCGCAGAACGGCCAGCGCCCGCTCCACTTCAGGATTGCTCAGCGTTTCAGCGTTCTGCGGAAGGCTTGCGCTAGGCGCGGCCTCGGCCCGCGCCGCCGGAGCGCCGGCCGCGTCACCCTGTTCCACCACGCCTGTTTGCGGCGCAACGCCCTCATAAACCGAGCCCTCGACGTGTCCCGCGGCGGCCAGCCGCTCCGTGGCCGCGGCTTCGCCCGTGTCAGCCGCCACAGCTTGTTCCACCGCCAGAGAGGCGGGCCTTTCCGGCAAGAGGGGAGCCGCCGACGGGCTGAAGCCCGCTTTATGCCCAGGCCCCGCCGCGCTGCGGCTGGCGGAGACCAGATTGCGCGAAAGCTGCTCATACATCATATCCGCCAGTCCGATGCCGCCGGCGGACGTCATTTTCTTGGACAGCTCCTGATCGTACATATCCTGCCAGAATTGTTCCTCGCGTCCGTGCAGCAGACCGCTCTTGGGCAGGGTATTGCGCATTTCCTGCCACATCTTCTGGATAAATACCGATTCAAAGCCTTCGCAGGCCTCGCGCAGTTTTTTGGCCTTGGCCTCGGGCGAAAGCCTTTTGCCGCCGAGGTCGCCCAGACCGGCAAGCCGGGCCTGAAGATCGCGACGGGAATTTTCGTTGGGCGCGCTTTCCGGTGGAATCATGGCCGAAAGGGCATTGAGGGGCGCTGTCATTTCAGATTACCTCCAGTTCCGCATGCAGCGAACCTGACGCCTGCAGGCTGCGCAAAATGGAAATCAGGTCGCGGGGTGTGGCCCCGATGGCGTTCAGGCCGTCCACCAGTTCTTGCAGAGTAGCCCCTTCCACCATCATCAAACGGCGATTTTCTTCACGCACGTTGATGTCGGTCTGAGGCGTCACCACTGTCTGCCCCTGCGAGAAGGGACCGGGCTGTGAAACCTGCTCGCCTTCCTGCACGGTAATCTGAAGATTGCCGTGAGCCACGGCTGCGCGCGAAATGCGCACGTCCCGTCCCAGCACCACGGTGCCGGTCTTTTCATCCACCACCACCTTGGCGGCGGTATCCGGGGTCACTTCCAGATTTTCCACCGAAGCCATCAGGGGCACGAGATTGTTTCTGTACTGCGGGGGCACATCCATGCTCACGCTCATGGCGTCCACGGCGCGGGCATAGGGGCCGCCCATGGCCGCGTTGAGCCGCTCGGCAATCTGCTGGGCTGTGGAAAAATCCCCCACTCGCATATTCAGGGTCAGCTTGTCCTGCTGGTTGAACTCAAAGGGGATGGCCCGCTCCACAATGCCGCCGCCGGGGATCAGGCCCACGGTGTTGACATTCTTCTGCGTGCTGGCCGCCGCGCCCGAAACGGAAAAACCGCCCACGGTCAATGCGCCCTGGGCCAGACAGTAGGTCTTGCCGTCCACGCCCTTGAGCGCGGTCTGCAAAAGCACGCCGCCCAGCAGCGAGGTGGCGTCGCCCACCGAGGACACGGTCACATCCAGGCGACTGCCCGGCTTGGAGGACACCGGCATGCGCGCCGTGACCATGACTGAGGCCACATTCTTGATTTTCAGAGCCGAGGAATTCACGCCCACGCCCATGCGATCCATCATGTTTTTCATGGAACTGAGGGTGAATACGGAATCTTTTTTATCGCCGGTGCCGGCCAGGCCAACGACAAGGCCATAGCCGATAAGCTGGTTGTCCCGCACGCCCGAAAAGGTGGCAATGTCCTTGATGCGCACCGCCTGAGCGGGCGGAACCCAGAAAAACAGCAGGGCTGCCGCAGTCAGCCAGAAGAGAGAATGGCGGGTAATCGTCAATTTCATGGCGCATGCTCCTTGCCGGAGAACCGGCACAGCCTTGTATGCAGGAAGCATGCCTGACATGAAAAATCCGGCCCGCGCCAGCAGACCGGATTGAAAAGGAAACGGCGACAAGAGGCTCAGAACGCTTTGCCTGTTGTCACTGGCGAAACGCGCCGCTCTAGAGCGAATTGCCTTTGAAAAAGGCATTCGCTCCGGCGGACGCGAGAGCGGACGCCCGCGCTGAATGAGCCTGAAAACCGCGTTTTTCAGGCTCAATGACAGCAGCGCCGCTTTTGAAATGGTAATATTTCAAAAGCAAAATGCTCTAATGATGGTGGTTGCAGCCGCCCCGGCAAAGCTGGTCGGTTCCGAAAGGCTGGAGCCTGCCCTCGGCAAAGGCCTTCAGGGCATCGCCCACAGTGGCCTGACCGGCATTGTAATACACAGTGATGCCCGCCGCCTGCATGGCGGTAAGCGGACGCATGCCCATGCCGCCGGCCAGCAGCGCGCGAACGCCCTGCGCGGCCAGTTCCTGCACAGGCTGGAGACAATTGCCGTGTTCATGTCCGCTGTTGGGCAGCACGCGCACGTCGCTGACAGCCCCGTTTTCCACCAGGGCCAGGGTATAGGCGTCACAGTGACCGAAATGCGCGCTGGGCGCGGCTTCCAGTCCGCCAGGCGCATCCGAGGGAACAGCCACAAGAATAGCTTCACTCATTTGAATTTCTCCTTGAGCATTGGTTTCTTCGGCCAGGGCGCACACGCCGCCCGCAATGCGCAGCGCCCGCCCCTCAATCAGAGCCTGGGCCACGCATTGCCGCGCCCTGCGCAACAGCCTGCCGAAAGTATGCCGCGAAACGCCCATGCGGGCGGCGGCCTCGTCCATGTTCAGGCCCAGGTAGTCCGCCAGCCGCACAGCTTCCAGGCCATCCACGGACAACACCACTTCCGAAAGCTGGCGTAATGGAATGCCCCGGGGCTTGAAACAAAGCGCTTTGGGCAAAGCGGAAACGCGACGGCAAAGGCAGGGTCTGGGCATGGACACCTCAGTTGTTTTGCTCAAATGAGCATTTAAGACGCCATCTGTACTTTGTCAAGCACGCTCAAAAAATCTGCGTCTTTGTGCAGGCCATTGCGCCAGAGCATTTGCACAGTGAAGAATGTTCTTGTAGCGGAAGAGCTGACAGCTCCGCAAACGCTGCTTGTGAGCGCATTACGCGCAATGAGGACGAAAGAGCAGACCGGGGACAGGGGAAGGCCGCCGGGGAGAAGCGTGTAAGGGGGGGGGAGGGCGGCTTGTGTGTTCGGGATAGGCGAGGCATAAAAAAGGCCCGGCCCTTCGCGCTGCAAGCTGCAAAGGGCCGGGCAACTATTTTTGGCAGCGGCCTACTTTCCCACATGACGTTATGCAGTATCATCGGCGAGGAAGAGCTTAACTGCCGAGTTCGGAATGGGATCGGGTGTACCCTCTTCTCTATGGCTGCCAAAAAATTTTCAATTTAATTGACAGGGAAGGAAGGAGTCTTTCTCAAAAACAAGACGCACGGGCTATTAGTACTGGTCAGCTCCACGCCTCGCGGCGCTTCCACCTCCAGCCTATCTACGAGGTAGTCTTCCTCGGCCCTTCAGGACTTGCGTCGGGGAGAACTTATCTTAAGGCAGGCTTCCCGCTTAGATGCTTTCAGCGGTTATCCCTTCCGCACATAGCTACCCTGCTGTGCCGTTGGCACGACAACAGGTCCACCAGGGGTGCGTCCATCCCGGTCCTCTCGTACTAGGGACAGGCCCTTTCAATTCTCCTACGCCCACAGAAGATAGGGACCAAACTGTCTCACGACGTTTTAAACCCAGCTCGCGTACCACTTTAAACGGCGAACAGCCGTACCCTTGGGACCTGCTTCAGCCCCAGGATGTGATGAGCCGACATCGAGGTGCCAAACCGCATCGTCGATGTGAACTCTTGGATGCGATCAGCCTGTTATCCCCGGCGTACCTTTTATCCAATGAGCGATGGCCCTTCCATGCGGAACCACCGGATCACTAACACCTACTTTCGTACCTGCTCGAGATGTCTCTCTTGCAGTCAAGCTCCCTTTTGCGTTTGCACTCGACGGCTGGTTTCCAATCAGCCTGAGGGAACCTTTGCATGCCTCCGTTACTTTTTGGGAGGCGACCGCCCCAGTCAAACTACCCACCAGACACTGTTCCCGCGCCGGATCACGGCGGCGGGTTAGGGACCTGAAAAAACAAGGGTGGTATTTCAACAATGGCTCCTCCCATACTGGCGTACAGGGTTCACTGCCTCCCACCTATCCTACACATGCAGGTCCAAATCCCAATGTCAAGCTATAGTAAAGGTGCACAGGGTCTTTCCGTCTTTCTGCGGGTACACGGCATTTTCACCGCGACTTCAATTTCACCGAGTCTCTGGCCGAGACAGTGTGGAGATCGTTACGCCATTCGTGCAGGTCGGAACTTACCCGACAAGGAATTTCGCTACCTTAGGACCGTTATAGTTACGGCCGCCGTTTACCGGGGCTTCAATTCGGAGCTTCGCTTGCGCTGACCCCTCCTTTTAACCTTCCGGCACCGGGCAGGCGTCAGTCCGTATACGTCGTCTTTACGACTTCGCACAGACCTATGTTTTTAG
>CAJTFO010000004.1 GCA_910575755.1 Desulfovibrionaceae bacterium
CTTCAGGCCGATCTGGATGAGTGGCTGGAGTATTACAACACCGAGCGGACTCACCAGGGGAAGATGTGCTGTGGCCGAACGCCCATGCAAACTCTCCTTGAGGGCAAACAGCTCTGGAACGAAAAGGTCGGACAGCTCAACTAGAGCAATTTGACTTTTATTTTATTTAGAAATTGTTTATACTGCAGGGATGAAATTTGCATCTGAAGAAATCAGGACCAAGGCTGTTCATGCCTATCTTGAAGGAAAGGCAACAGCCAGGCAATTGGCAGATATTTTAGGTTACACCCCGGCTACCATCTGCAACTGGGTCAGAGCTTATCGTGAAAATCAGCGATTATCAGCCAAACCAAACGGGCATCGCCCAAGTTGTTTCTCCCATGAGGAAATTCGGGAGTTACAAGCCCTTCTTGATAAAAATGTTGATATAACTCTTCAGGAAATCAAAGAGCATTTTAATAAATCCTGTTGCCTGGCAGCCATCCACCGTCTGCTTGTCAAGCTTGGCTACAAATATAAAAAAACTCTCAAGGCCAGAGAACAAGGGCGCGAAGATGTAAGAAAGAAACGTGAGGAATGGAAGCTGTTCCAGCAAAAAGCTTCATGCAACAAATTGATATTTATTGATGAAACCGGCGTCAAAACCAATATGACGAGATTATACGGCAGGGCCAGAAATGGCCAGCGCTGCCATGATCACGCGCCAGACGGACGTTGGGAAAGGACAAGCATACTTTCAGCAATCAGTGTGACGGGAGAAACTTGCAGTGTTGTTTTTGATGGAGCGCTGGATGGGAAAATATACAATGCTTATATTGAACAATTTCTTCTTCCAACGCTTAAAGCTGGCGATATGGTTATAATGGATAATTTGAATGTCCATAAATCAAAAACAGCCCAAAAATTGATAACGGAAAAAGGTTGCGAGTATATCTTTCTACCTGAATACAGCCCGGATTTAAATCCCATTGAAAAGATGTGGAGCAAAGTAAAACAATTGCTTCGAAGCATGAAAGCAAGAACATGTGATGAACTGTACAAAGCCATTGGAAAGGCGTTGGGATGTATCACCCCAAAAGACGCAGAAGGATGGTTTAAATCCTGTGGATATATAAAAAGTTAAAATCAAAATTCTCTAAAAATATATACCCCCTCGTCAATTGTCAACGACTTGCCGGAAGCCCAAGGCAACACACGATACAATCTCGCCGGCGCCGGGCTGTTTTATTATGGATCTGATGTGGGGCCTGCCCGGTCTGAGCGTGCGCCAGTGGCTGCAAACCCTCAAGGACGCCGTGCGCATGAGCCCGGATCATATTTCAGCCTATGGCCTGACTCTGGAGCCGGGCACGCCGCTGGAGCGCGACTGCGAGGAAGGGCGTCTGGCGCTTCCTCTCCCTTGCCCCAGGCACTGTCCGCCAGGGACGACAGGGCGGACATTCAGTCGGTGCTCTGGCCGTCGGCGTAGGCAGCCGTTAACTCCATAGCGCTTTTGCTTGTCTGCAATGCGTCCTCTTTTTGCTTGCGCAACAATGATTGAACCTCATCGTTCAATTGAGATATATTGAATTCAAGAGCCAGATTTTTGCATGATGCAAGATATTGTTCAAGATTATGGGCTGTCAAGATGTGAGTATTGCTGGCAATGGCATCAAGAAAATAACTATTAAATCTATGGTGAAAATGAGTTGTGTCTTTATAGTTTGCTATGTCGTCAAGAAATTGTTGGTCTTCAAATCCATACACATGTACATTTTTCATGGGATGCGTTTTTGAAACAAGATATCTGACAGCATATTGATGCAGATGAAAATTGTATGGCGCATTTTGCGCCATATTTGCATATGTAAATCTATAATATGGCGGAAAAATCAAATAAAATTTTGTTTTTGGATGTTGAGCAATGATATCTATCAAATAGCTGTCAAGGTAATCTCGAAGAGCGGATTCTTTCTCACGAATATATTCTTCAGGCTGTTCCTGAGTTTTGTGTGATTTTTTTGCAAAAGCCGGCAGCTCGTGCAGCAAAAAATTGTTTACTTGAGGATTTTCAATGTGTTGCACCCACTGGGCAAGTCCGCCAAAGCGAGCCGCATGGAATGGGTCTGAAAACCAGGCGTTGGGCCGGTCCGTATCGATTGTTCGTAAATTTGCAGCCGGTGAAAAAATATTTTTTATGAATTCCTTGGTCAGATAGAATTTGTAGTCATTGAACGGATTGCCATCATAAAGAAATGCCCAGTTTTTTGTGGGACAGGATGAATTTTCTTTCATACATCCCAAATAAACGCTGTCAAGAGAATATATGACATGTGCAATGTTTTTTTGTAATACTTTTTTTAATACAATTGCACGTTCGTAAAAACTGCTGCCTGCAAGAGAAATATTGACGAATATGCCCCCGATCTTTTGCGAGGCTTCCCGCGCTGATGTGTTTTCCAGCATAGAAGTGCCAAGTATAACAGAATCAAACTCAAAGCTGTTTATTATGCCGGCAGCTTGCTCTCGCATTGAGTAATACATTTTATCTTTGTGAAAGAATGATTTATGAAATAATTGCAATGGATCTGTAATATATAAAATTGACAGTATTGATAAAAATATACATATTATACATATAAATATGAAAATAAAATATTTTTTTACATATATCCTGTAATCAATATCCATGATATCTCCATGTTAAAATTGACTATATATAAATTCGGGATGAGCTTGTGGCATTATTAAAGCGAGCAGCGACAGGCAAGAGAGGAGTACCGCAAGCCAGAGGCGGTATTGCGGCTTCATCTTCTGCCATGAAATGCTGTTTGGAAATGCGAGGACCACCAAAAGGCAGCCCAGCACCAGGAGGGCGACAGCAGAAAATGAGGAAAACTGCGTGCTTGTAATAACAGCTTCACGAAAAGACTTTCTGAACGCAAAACCGTTATAGCCGAGAAAGGCATCCACAAACTTGCCGAGTCTTTCCATAGTAGGTGCTCGGAATACGATCCAGGCCGCATTGACAAAGATGAACGTCAGCATCCAGCCGAGCAAGGGCGATAAGGCGCGGCCGCTTTGTGACCAGAGGCGGTGCAGAGCCAGGGCGGCGCCATGCATGGCGCCCCAGATCACAAAGGTCCAGGCGGCGCCGTGCCAGAGCCCGCCCAGCAGAAAAGTAATGAAAAGATTGCCCAGGGTGCGGGAAGCGCCGCGGCGGTTGCCGCCGAGAGGGATATAAAGATAATCCCGCAGCCAGCGGGAAAGCGTAATGTGCCAGCGCCGCCAGAAATCTTGAATATTGCTGGCCTTGTAAGGCGAGTTGAAGTTCCAGGGCAGATGAATATTGAAAAGAAGCGCGCTGCCTACAGCCATGTCGCTATAGCCGGAAAAGTCGAAATAGAGTTGAAGAGTATAGGCGATGCTGCCGAAGCCGGCTTCAAGAAAGGTCATGGAGCCTGTAACGTCAAAGCAATGTCTGGCTATGGGGGAAAGGTTGTCAGCGATCAGAAGCTTTTTTGCCAGGCCGATGCTGAAAATCACCAGTCCGTTAAAAATGTTTTCCCACTGTACCTGATGGTTGCAACTGTCAAAAAATTGCGGCATCATTTCCCGATGGTGGACAATGGGGCCGGCTACCAACTGTGGAAAAAAGCAGATGAAGCAGCAGTAATTGATAAAGCCTTCATGGCTTGGATCATGCTTTTGTGTATAGATATCTGAAAGATAGGCAATTTGCTGGAAGGTAAAAAAACTGATGCCGATAGGCAGAATGATCTCCTGCAGCGGCAGATCCGCATGCAACAGAGAGTTGAGCGTTTCAAGGGCAAAGTTGGTATATTTATACCAGGCAAGCGCACAGAGATTGCCGATCAGGCCCAGAATCAGAATGGCTTTGCGGCATGTGACAGCCTGAACCATCATCTGCCCCAGCACATAATTGACTGTGATGGACAGAAGGATAATCCAGATATTCTCTGGTCGCCACCAGGCATAATATATTAATGATGCAATAAAGAGGAATGGCGCAATAAAATAATTATACCGAAAACGCAGTAAAGCATAATACAGAATAACTGTAATGGGGAGAAAAAGAAGGCAAAACTCCGGCGAGCTGAATATCATTACTCAGCCTGCCTGTACCAATACGCTGCTGGGGACTTCTCTCTCTCTCTCTCTCTCTCTCTCTCGAAGTCATCATATGGAGAACCTTTGGGTTTGCAGCGCCAGCAGTTGCACGGCGGCCAGGTGTTCCAGCTCTTCGCTGATGGTCAGGGCGTCGGCCAGGGTCGGGCCCCAGCAGCACAGGCCGTGTGCGGCCATCCAGACGGCCGCGCCTTCAGTTTTCTCCGCTCCAGTCTTGCGCGCCGCGTCGGCCACGGCCTGGGCCAGCGTCTCACTGCCGGGCGGCAGCGCGGGGGCAAAGCCCAAGCGGGCGCGCCAGGCGGCGGCCTCAAACAGGGGCAGACGCAGCAGGTCTCCCTGATTTGGCAGCGCCAGGCTCAGGGCCAGCAGATGCCGGGGGTGGCTGTGCAGCACGGCCCGGCAGCGGGGCAGCGCGCGGTACAGCGCCAGATGCACGCCCAGTTCCGAAGAGGCCGGCCCGCCGGCGAGCGTTTCTCCGCTGTACACGTCCACCAGGCAGCAGTCAGCCGGCGTCAGGCGGCCCTTGGCCGCGCCCGAACGGGTCACGCAGATCTGGTTGTCGCGCGGCGCGGGCAGGAGACAACTGACATTGCCGTTGCAGCCGGCGAGCAGCCCCTGCCGCCATGCGTCGCGGCAGACGCGGCGCATTTCTTCCGGAATGGCCGGATCATGTTCAGGATTCTGGGTCATGCTTGTCTCCATGCCGCCAGGCGCTCAGATCCAGACGGGAAAGCCGCCCGGAGGCGTCCACGGTCACGGTCTGGGCCAGCCGGGTCAGCAGTTTCTGTACCGGCCTGTAGGCGGGATTGAGCGTAAAGGAAAAGCGGCCGTTTTTTTCCGCAGGCAGATATTTGCGCATCATGCGCAAGGGCAACAGACCTTCTTCAAAAAGCAGCACATGCAGGTGATAGGCTGTTTCGCCGGAAAGGCGGGCCTGATTGCTGATCTGCTTGCCGCGTTCCATGGCGGCATCCACCATACCTTCGGCGTAGCCCAGATGGCGGGCCACCCCGTCCGGCTCCAGCGAGGCCAGCGCATAGCCCGCCCTGGTCGCCCGCCAGGAATAGTCCTGGTCCTCATGGCCGTAACGCCCGTAGCCCTCATTCCAGAAGCCGAGGCTTTCATGCGCCGCGCGGGAAATGCAGACGCAGCCCCCGCCGCAGACCGTGGTCAGTTGCGCCGCGCCGCCGTCGCGCAGGGGCAGGGACTGATGCGAAGGCTCGTGCCAGTCACAGAATCTGTAAGAGGCCATGCCCACCTGTGGATGATCCTCCAGCAGCGAAGTAAAGCGCCCCAGCCAGCAGGGGTCCAGAATTTCAATATCATTATCCAGCTTGACGCAGCAGTCCGCGTCTCCCGCGTCGTCCCAGGCCAGATTGGACGCAACGCAAAGGCCCATGTTGCGGGAAAGCAGCCTGAGCCGGATGTGCGCGTGCGCGGCCGCCAGATGTCGCAGATAGTCCTGTGTGCCGTCCTCGCTGCCATTGTCCACAATGGTCAGCGTATAGCCCGGCGGGGTCCGCGCCAGCAGGCTTTCCAGACAGATGCGGGTCAGGGCGAGCCTGTTCCATGTTATTACGGCCAGATGTGCGCGCATGGCTCAATCCGCCCTTTTTTCCGCCTCAAAGTGGTCGAAGCCGCGCAGGCGGTCCAGAGGCTCGTTGTTGCAGGTCAGGCCGCCGCCGTCCGTGACAGTGCCGATGCTGCAAAAACCGGGAATGGCCGCGTGCAGGGAGGGCAGCATGTCCGGCGCGCAGGAACCCAGCAGGGCGTAATCCTCGCCGCCCAGTAAGGCCTCATGGACAGGATTTTTTCCCTGTTCCCTGGCGTGACGCAGCACTTCGGGATGCAGCAGGCCCTGGGGCAGCAGTATGGCCGCGCCCAGCCCCCGGCCCCGCGGAGCATGGGCGTCCGCCCCGGCGCGCAGCTCGCCGCTGAGGCCCAGCAGGCGGGGCAGGTCGCGGATGATGCCGTCGGAAAGATCCATCAGGGCCGGGGGGCGGGCATTGTAGCCGGCGCGCGCCAGCATCAGCCCCGCGTCCACCTGGGGTTCGGGCCGCAGATGCGCGGCGCAGGCGGCGGGCCATTGCGCCAGGGCGGCGCGGCCATGCGTTTCCAGCATATGCAGGCCCACCCTGGCCAGACCAAGATGGCCCACCACAAACAGGCTGTCGCCGGGCATGCTGCCCCCGCGCGCCAGAAAGCCTCCGGGCTCGGCGGTTTCACCCCAGACGGTCACGCTGATGTGCAGGCGCTGGCAGCGGGAAAGATCACCGCCGGCCAGAACCATGCGCTGTTGCCCGGCCAGCGCGGCCATGCCGCTGAAGAAGCGGTCCAGCCAGGCCATGTCCACCCAGTCCGGCAGACCCAGGCACAGGGTGAAACCCAGCGGTCTGGCCCCGCAGCCGGCCAGATCGCTGACATTGACGGCCAGGGCCTTGTGCCCCGTATCCTCAGGGTCGAAGTAGGCGCGGCGGAAGTGCACATCCTCCAGAAAAAGATCGCTGCTCACGCACAGGGGCCGCCCGGCCTTGAGCAGCGCGCAGTCGTCGCCCCGGCCCAGCAGCAGCGAGGGATGCGCCTGGGGAAAGTGGCGGGCAAGGCAGGCCAGAATGCCGTCCTCGGAAAAAATCGGGGCCGGAGGGCAAGACGGGGCCGGAACCATGTCAGTTCTCCATGAGCAGATATTCGGTCAGAATGATCTTGAGGCCGAAACCGGGGAAGTTCACCTGCACCTTGTCCGGCGGCAGATGCCTGACGATCTTGCCCCGGCCGAAAATGCGGTGGCGGCAGTAACAGAGCGGATTCGCGCCCGCGTCGTGGCCGGCGGCGACGGATGCCACAGGCGACGCGGCGCTTGTCGGGGCCTGGGGTTCCGCTTGCAACTGGCAATCGTCAAAGGCCGCGTCCTCATGCAACGGGAGGGCCGAAGCCCGGAGCGGGGCCGTTGGACGGCCTGCGGCGGTCGCGGCGCCGCGGGAAAAACCGCCGCGCCGGGAAAGGACGCCGCCGAAGCCTTCCACCCATTCATCGGTCAGGCCCGGGGCCAGCTCTCGCACAAAGGGACTTTGCCCGACATGCAGGCTGCCGCGCTCGGCCCGGCTGTAAATGGCCGCCGGGGCGTAAAGTTCCAGATTCTGGCGGGCGCGGGTGCAGGCCACATACATCAGGCGGCGTTCTTCCTCAAAATCTTCGGGCCGGGCCAGCGCGTGGCGGGAGGGAAAGCGGTCCTCCACCAGATCAATGATCAGCACGGCGTTCCATTCCAGGCCCTTGGCCGAATGCACGGTGGACAGGGTGACGCGTCCCTCGTTGTCGTTCTCGTCCTCTTCCGGCGATTCCAGGGCCAGGTCCGCCACAAAGAGATCCAGCTCCGTATACCCGGCGGCCATCTGGATGATTTCTTCCAGGCCCTGCTGGCGGCGGGGCCAGTCTTCGGGATACTGGCTTTCCAGTCTGGGCCGGTAGTGTTCCAGCACGGCCCCCAGCAGGGTGGCCGGACTTGCGGGCCGGGCGCGCAGGTCATCCACAAAGCGCATGTCCTCCAGCAGTTCCGGATGGCGGGCGAAGGCCTTTTCCGTGCTTTGGGCGTCCCCGGCCAGCGCCGCGGCATAGAGCTTCTGCACGGTCTTGGGGCCGATGCCGCTGTGCATGCCCGCCACCCGCGTGAAGGCGGGCAGATCCAGAGGATTGAGCGCCAGACGGGCGTAGGCGATGACGTCCTTGACGTGCGCTGCCTCGGTGTAGCGCAGGCCGCCGTATTTGCGGAAGGGAACACCCGCCTGATTCAGGGCCATTTCCAGATGGTAGGAATGGAAGCCCGCGCGGAAAAGCACCGCGATTTCATGGGGCAAATGCCTTTCCAGCAACTCCTGAATGCGCCGCACCACCAGTTTGGCCTGACTCATGTCGCTGAGCGGCGTGACCAGCCGCACGGGGTCGCCGTCTTCCCTGCGGGTGAACAGGGTCTTGCGAAAGGATTCCGCCGCGTGGCTCAGCAGGCTGTTGGCCACATCCAGCACCGGTCTGGTGGAGCGGTAGTTCTCTTCCAGGCGGATAATGCGCGTACCCGGAAAAAGTTTGGGAAAATCCAGAATGTTGCGGACATTGGCCCCGCGAAAGGCGTAGATGGACTGGGCCTCGTCGCCCACAGCCATGACGTTGCCCGTGACGGTCTTCTGCTCCTCCCCGCTTTCCTCCCCGTCCCCCGCAGGGAGCGGCCCGGCCAGCAGGCGCACAATGCGGGCCTGAACCAGATTGGTGTCCTGGTACTCGTCCACCAGGATATGGCTGAAACGCTGCCGCAGGGCCGTGGCGGCGGCCCGGTCCTCGCGCAGCAGGGTCTCCAGCTCGAAGAGCAGGTCGTCATAGTCCAGCAGGCCTTTTTCGCGCCGGTAGACGGCATAGGCCTCGCCCAGGGCCGCAAGGCTCTCGGCGTGGGGCAGAAGGTGGAAGGCCTCGCGTTGAAGCACTTCTTCCAGGGGCAGTTCCTTGTTGCGGGCTTTGCTCAGCAGGCCCACAATGCTCTGGGTTTTGGGAAAGGAGCGGTCGTTCCTGCCCAGCCTGAGTTCGTCCTTGCAGTGCTTGACCGCCGCCGTAATGTCCGCCGCGTCCATGACCGTGAAGGGCCGTTGGCCCAGCCAGGCGGGACGCCAGCGGCGCAGCGCGCCGTAGGCGAAAGAGTGAAAGGTGCCGCCCTGCACCCCGGAAAGCCCCTGTCCCAGCAGCATGCCCGCGCGCTGGAGCATCTCCTGCGCGGCTTTGCGGGTGAAGGTCAGCAGCAGCATGGCCGAAGGCGAAATGCCCTGCTCGGCCAGCCAGGCCAGGCGGTAGACAATGGTGCGCGTTTTGCCGCTGCCCGCGCCGGCCACAACCAGCACGGGGCCGTCGCCGCTGGTGACCGCCGCGTACTGGGCTTCGTTCAGAGCCTGGGCGTAATCAATCATGGGCGCAGTCTAGCACAAGCGGCGCGCACAGGCCAGAGCTTCGTCCGCCCCTCATTGACGCGGCCCGCTCCCGCGTTTACATTGGGAGAATACGCTCAGTGGAGGTCTGTGATGCCTGAACAGCAGGAACAGTTTCAGAATGCCGTATGGCAGGTTCTTGAGGCCGTGATGTTTGAAAACTGGCTGCGCTTTTATTTCATCAGCGAAAAACCGGATGCGCCCGCCGGGCCTGATGGCGAAACGCCGCTTTTTCTGGCCGTGCCCGACAAGGGCATGGAGCGGATCAGGGAACTTTATCCCCACCTGCTGGCGCTGGCCGAAGACATCAACGGCCGGGAGGCGAATTTTGAAACCTCCCGCCGGGCGGTGTGCACGTTCGTGCTGGACCATCTGGACGGCAAAAGCATGCCCAAGGACATGGCCGCCACCATTTTTGAAAGCGCCACGTTCCAGATTCAGATGCAATTGTTCAACGCCTGGGTGCAGATGCACGAAGAGCAACTGGATCAGGGCTTTCTGGAATTCGGAGCCTGGCGCAAGCTTTTCGGCCAGTGGCGGGAAACGCCCGGCGGCAGGGAGCTGGCCGACAGGCTGGCCTTGTCCGCTCCGGGAGCGGCGGCGCACAGCGGCGCTACGGTGCATTAGAGCATTTAGCTGATGAAATCAGGTAAATGCTCTGTTGGCCGCGTCAGCGGACAACCGCGCCCAATGAGCGGAAAAACCACGCTTTTTCCGCGAAATGAGAGCGGCGAACAGATTGAAAATTTACATTTTCAATCAAGAAATGCTACAGGGCAAATGTCATCTTCTTGCGCCGGAATAATTTTTGTACGCCTCAATGCCTGGAAGGCTGTGCCGGAGGCGGAAGGGTTCAAAATCTTTAACGGAACGCCGGGCAGGGCTTGAATTTTTTATGTTGTATTTCAATATTTTAGATAAAATTTTGAAAAATTCTAATTTGGCATGCCTGTTGCAATGTTAAAGAGTACCTTCCTTTCTTTTGCTAACAGCCTCCTCCAAATAAAACGGCCTGCCTCCCCAAGCGGGCCGTTTTTTATGCCGGACATCTTTCTCACGGACGGAAACAGCATGGATCAGCAGCATTTTCTGGCTTCGGAATATGCCCCGGCCCTGGCCGGGGAGGCGGCTTTTCACATTATCCCCGTGCCCCTGGAGCGCAGCGTTTCTTACGGCGGCGGCGCGGCCCGTGGGCCGGCGGCCCTGCTGGCGGCCTCCCAGCAGTTGGAAGCCTGGGAAAGCGGCATTGCACCGGGCGAGTCAGGTTTTTATACCGCCCCCCCCGTGGACTGTTCCGGAGCGGTGGAAGCCGTGCTGGCCCGCATTGAGGCGGCCACGCGCCACGCCCTGGACTGCAAGGCTGTGCCCGTGCTGCTGGGCGGCGAGCACAGCGTGAGCCTGGGCGCACTGCGGGCTCTGACCTGGCGGGCCAGGGAAATCAACGAGCCTTTCGGCATCATCCAGTTTGACGCGCATGCGGACCTGCGGGCTGAATACGAGGGCGACCCCTTTTCCCACGCCTGCGTCATGTATCGGGCCGTGGCCGATCTGGGCCTGCCTCTGGTGCAGTTTGCGGTGCGCGACATGAGCCGGGAGGAGGCCGAAGCGCGCAAGCGCTACAATGTCACCCATTACGACGCCTATTTTCTGGCCCGCGTGGGCCTGCCGGAGCAACCCCTGCCCGACGATTTTCCGCGCCGCGTCTACATCAGTTTTGATGTGGACGGGCTGGATTCGTCTCTGATGCCCGCCACGGGCACGCCTTCGCCGGGCGGCATTTCCTGGCGCGAGGCTCAGTTCATTCTGGAACGCTGCGTTCAGGGAAGGGAGGTCGTGGGCCTGGACGTGGTTGAGCTGGCCCCCATTCCCGGTCTGCACCACGCGGATTTTACCGCCGCCAAACTGACGCATCTGCTTATGGCTCTGGCCCTGCAAAGCCGGAGACCTCTACAGGGAGAACAGGCATGAAAAACACCGTCGCCACATTCAGGCAGGCCAAGGGCGGGGAAAAGCTGACCATGCTCACGGCCTATGACTACAGCATTGCCCGGCTTATGGATCAGACCGGCATCAATGCCCTGCTGGTGGGGGATTCGCTGGGTATGGTCATGCTGGGCCATGCGGACACCCTGTCCGTGACGCTGGAGGACATGATCCGGCATTGCGCGGCTGTGGCGCGCGGCGCGCAATCGGCCCTGGTGGTCTGCGACATGCCTTTCATGAGCTGTCAGGTGACTGTGGCCGACACGGTGCGCAATGCCGGGCGGCTGGTCAAGGAAGGACGCGCGCAGGCCGTCAAGCTGGAGGGCGGCGCGGAGTTTTGCGACGAGGTGCGCGCCCTGGTGCGGGCCTCCATTCCGGTCATGGGCCATCTGGGCCTCACGCCGCAATCGGTCAACGCCCTGGGCGGCTACAAGGTGCAGGGCAAAAGCCTGGCCGCGGCCCAGAAACTGCTGGACGACGCCCGCGCCGTGCAGGAGGCCGGTGCTTTTTCCCTGGTGCTGGAATGTGTGCCCGCCGCTCTGGCCGCCCGCATCACGCGGGAACTGGAGATTCCGGTCATCGGCATCGGCGCGGGGCCGGACTGCGACGGTCAGGTGCTGGTCTGGCAGGACATGCTGGGCCTCAACGACGGCGGAACCCCCAAATTCGTCAGGCGGTTCGGCGCGGTGGGCGAGGCCGCGCGCGAGGCCTTCACTGCCTACGCGCGGGAAGTGCGGCAGGGAACCTACCCCGCGCGGGAACATTGCTACAGCATGGAAGGCGAGGCCGAACTGCTGGAAAAACTCTATTGATGTGATGGCGGCGGCGCAAGTGCCCCGGCACGGCCATTTCACATCGCCGTGCCGGGGAGGTCACAGGGGGGCGGGAACCTCCCTGTTTCTATGTCGCATGGGCGCTACCGCCAGCAGCCGCCGCGTCCGCCGTAGCCGCCATGACCGCCGTGACCGTAGCCGCCGTGGTGCATGCCCATGCCGTAGCCATAACCCATGCGGCCGTATCCGGGGCCCATGTGTCCATACGCGGTGGGCAGGCCCTCCTTGTCGAGCTGCGCGCGCAGGTCGGCGCGGGCGGCGAGCATCTTGCCGCGCAGTTCGCCGATTTCCCTGGACAGGCTTTCAATCTTGGCCTTGTCGGGCGTGGGGCTGCCCATCTGGGCGTCCAGCTCGGCCTGCCTGGTGATCAGTGTCTGACGCACGGAGTCCATCTTGGCGTAATGGCTGTCAAAAATCCTGTTGGCCTTCTCCTCCTGTTCCGGCGAGATGGGGGCATTGTAGCCGGGGCCGCCAGCCCAGCCGCCCTGACCGCGCGCCTGGCTGACGCCGGCAACACCCAGAACAAGTATCGCCGCCAGGGCCAGAGACGCTGTACGCAAAGTTGTCTTTTTCATGGTATCCTCCCAGAGGGTTGGTGTGCGGAACCGTTGCGGTATGCACAGTTTGGCATATGTGTTTCTGTTTGCCTTTATGGGTTCGGGCTGTTGTCCCGTATAAAGCAAAGTGTGTGCCGTTTATGATAATATATTGAAATAATGCAAATAATTTAAAATTTCAATCTGAACTGTTGCCCGTAGCGCGGGAAAGACGTAACCTTTTTACCCGCTGACGGGTAAAAAGGTTACACACGCGAGAGCGAGGCGGGATATGCGGAAGCACTATGCGCCGCTTTCTCACGGGGAAAAGCGGCGGCATACACGTTTTTTCTGGCAGGCGCTGGCCGGGCTGGCCCTGGCGGGCATTTGCGTCGCGGCCGTCATGGTTGCGCGCGGGGCCGGGCAGGAAAAGCGCCAGATGCTGGAAAATATGCAGGGCCGGGCCGATGTGCTGATCTGGGCTCTGGAGGGCAGCGCCCGTTCTTTCGGCCACATGCGGCAGAATCCCATGCTGAATCTGGTGGAGGAAGTGGCCAGACAGCCGGGCGTAGCCTATATTGCCCTGGTGGATGCGGACGGGCGCATACTGATCCACAGCGACCCCGCCCTGACGGGCGCCATGCTCCATGACCGGGAAACCCTGCAAAGTCTGCATGTGGGCGACAGCTCGCAGAGCCGTTTCGTGCCGGGTGACCCGGACCTGTTTGAAACCTACAAGGTTTTCACCCCTTCCCGCCCCCGCGCGGGCGGCATGGGGCACATGCGGCGGCATATGATGGGCGGCCACGCGGCGCTGTGGCCGGACCCGGCGGAGGGCAAGTTCATCTTCGTGGGGCTGGACGCCTCGCATTTCGCGGCCAACCTGCACGAATACGTCCTTCATCTCGGCGTCATCGCCGCTCTTGTGACGCTGGCGGTTCTGGGCGGCATTGTGCTGCTGTTCTACATTCAGAATTACCGTTTTTCCAAAAGAATGCTGGAGGATACTCAGGCCCTGGCCGCGCAGGTCATCCACAGTCTGCCCGCGGCTCTGGTGGTGACGGATCCGCGCGGCGTCATCTCCCTGAGCAATCGTTCCGGCCTGGAAATGCTGGGGCTTTCCGCACGGGACGAGGCCCCCCTGTCCCTGCACGATGCGCCGTCGCTGAACTGGCAGGCCCTGATGGACGAACTGGATGCCGGCGCGGTCATTCTGGAGCGGGACATGGATCTGTTCCGTTCCGGAGCCAATCCCTTGCCGGTCAGCCTCAGCGCCGCGAAAATCATCGGCAGCGGACAGGTTTCTCTGGGGTATCTGTTCATTCTGCGCGACCTGGGCGAAATTCGCAAACTCCAGAAACAGCTCCGGCAAAGCGAACGTCTTTCCGCTTTCGGCAACCTGGCCGCGGGCGTGGCCCATGAAATCCGCAATCCGCTCAGCTCCATCAAGGGCTATGCCACCTATCTGACCGAAAAGCTGAAAAATGACAAAATGGCCTATGCCACGGGCACTATCCTGATTCAGGAGACCGAGCGCCTGAACCGGGTCATGTCGGATCTGCTGAGCGTGGCCAGGCCGTCGGAACTGCGCCTGAAGCCGGTGCGCGTGGAAAGCGTGCTCCAGCAGGCCGTGCGGCTCATCGCCCCGGACGCGGAGGAAAAGGGCGTGGCCGTGCATCTGCGCCTGCCGCCGCCCGGATCCTTTCCCGAGCAGGGCATACGGCTGGACGCCGACCGCCTGATGCAGGCCCTGCTGAATCTGCTGGTCAACGCCGTGCAGGCCACAGCCAGCGGCGGCGACATTGAAGTGACCCTGACAGGCGCGCGGGACAGGGCCGCCGGGGGCGCGCCGGGCGGGGAGGACGGCTTCTGGAGCATCAGCATCAGCGATACGGGCTGCGGCATGTCGGCGCAGACCGTGGCCCAGCTGTTCACTCCCTATTTCACGACCAAGGCTTCCGGCACCGGCCTGGGCCTGGTCATCAGTCAGCGCATCGTGGAGCAGCACGGCGGGGAAATCAAGGTATTCAGCCGGCCGGGCAAGGGGACGACCTTCACCATAGTGTTGCCCGCAGACGCGCGCCAAGAGGAGACGGCATGAAAAAGCTGACCATTCTGGTGGCCGACGACGACGCCACACACCGGGAGATGCTGGGCACCCTGCTGCATGAATGGGGCTATGCCGTGGGCGAGGCTGTGGACGGCGAACAGGCGGTGGCCCTGTGCCGCGAACAGTCTTTTGATCTGGCGCTCATGGACGTGCGCATGCCCCAAAAAACCGGCCTGGAGGCCCTGAAGGACATCAAGGCGCACAATCCGGCCCTGCCGGTGCTGATCATGACGGCCTTTTCAGACGTGGCGGCGGCTGTGGAAGCCATCAAGGCCGGCGCATACGACTATCTGACCAAGCCGCTGGACTTTGAAAAGCTCAAGGTCGTCCTGCGCAATGTATTCGCCCATGTGGGCCTGATCGAGAAAAACGCCTCCCTCTCCCGCAGCCTGGCCGCCACCGAGGCCCGTTCGGACATGGTGGGGCGCGGCGCGGCCATGTCCGCTCTCTGGGAGATGATCCGCACCATTGCGCCCACGGACGCCACGGTGCTGATCACCGGCGAGTCGGGCACGGGCAAGGAGCTGGTGGCCAGGGCCGTGCACGCGGCCAGCCGCCGGGCGCAGGGACCCTTTGTGGCGGTGAACTGCGCGGCCCTCACAGAGTCGCTGCTGGCCTCGGAACTCTTCGGGCACGAGAAGGGCGCGTTCACCGGCGCGGACAAAAAACACGAGGGGCATTTTCTCAAGGCGGACGGCGGCACGATTTTTCTGGATGAAATAGGGGAAATGCCCCTGTCCATGCAGGTCAAGCTGCTGCGGGTGATTCAGGAGCGGGAGGTGCTCAGCGTGGGCGGCAACAGGGCTGAGCCCGTGGATGTGCGGATCATCGCGGCCACCAATCGTGATCTGGCGCGGGAGGTGGATGCCGGGAACTTCCGGCAGGACCTCTATTACCGGCTGAACGTGGTTTCCCTGGCCCTGCCGCCGCTGCGCCAACGGGCGGACGATATTCCCCTGCTGGCGCAGCATTTCATGAATCGTTTCGCCGCCAAGAACAACAAGAGGATCAAGGGCTTCACGCCCGGCGCCATGGATCGCCTGGTGCGCTATGCCTGGCCGGGCAATGTGCGGGAGCTGGAAAACGTCATCGAGCGCGCCTCCATTCTGCTGCTGGGCGAGCACATCAGCGAGCGGGAGCTGCCGGAGCGCCTGAAAGCGCCGGAACAGGGCGAGGCCCTGGACGATATTCTGGAATCGGATTGCCTTACTCTGGACGATGTGGAACGGGCCGTGATTCTGAAAACCCTGAAGCGTTTCGGCGGCAACAAGACCGAGGCCGCCAGGGCTCTGGGCATCACCCGCAAGACCCTGCACGCCCGGCTGAACAAGTATCAGAGCGGGCGGGACCACTCGGAGGAGGGCTGACCCGGCCCGCCTGCCGCGTCGCTGCTCCCTGGGAGTTTCGCCATGCGCGCCCTGTAGTCCGGCAGCAGCGAAAATATGGTATCCATGACGGCCTTTTCCACGCCGCTGTCCAGAGCGCTGGTGGCTTCATCCAGAATAAGCACGGAAGGATTGGCATAAAGTGTAGTAGATAGTGTCGTCAAACTATAAAAAGTTTGCTATAGTCCCTTCACGGCATCCGAGGAGGGACTATGCAAGCTCATCGCAGGCACGATATTTCTGATCGAATTTGGGAAAACATACAAGCTCACCTGCCAGGGAGCAAAGGGTTTGTTGGTCGCCCTGCAAATGATAACAGACTGTTTATTAACGCTGTTTTTTGGATATTAAGAACTGGCGCTCCGTGGCGGGACCTGCCCCCGGATTATGGGGATTGGAAAAATACTCACCGTCGGTTTTGTCGCTGGAGGGATCGCGGGGTTTGGGAGCATCTTCTGGAAGTGGTCATTGTTGAGCCTGATTTTGAATGGCTCATGATAGATGCAAGTCACTGCAAGGTTCATCCGCATGCCGCCGGAGCGGTGGGAGGCAANCAGGGCATGAGCCGCACAAAAGGGGGCTCAACACAAAGATACATTTGGCCGTGGATGCGCATGGTATGCCGCTCAGAGCTGTTATTACAGAAGGCTCCAGAGCTGATTGCAAAGAAGCTTGCGCAGTGATTGACGGATTTGCTGCGGAAGCTCTTTTGGCAGATCGAGCTTTCGACACAGACGCTGTGGTCGAAGAAGCTATACAACGAGGTATGAAAGTTGTAATTCCCCCGAAAAAAAGTCGTAAAAAGAAACGAGAATACGACAGATATTTGTATAAGGCACGCCACCTTGTGGAGAATGCCTTTTTACATCTCAAAAGGTGGCGTGGAATTGCGACCCGTTATGCAAAAAGAAGCGATTCTTTTCTTGCTGCCGTCCAAATCAGATGCATCTCGTTATGGGCTGCAATAATTTGACGACACTATCTAGTTCAGACTTGATCTGACAGTTGTCTCCGTTTTGATGGTTTTGCTTGTCCGCTCAGTTATTGATTTCAGCGTTTATATCTAAACTCCAAATACCCCCCATTGCCTGGTTCTGTTTACAGTGTCGTCAGCAGAAAGCACAATTGGCCCAGCTCAATGGCCGCGCCCAGAAAGTCGCCGGAAAGCCCGCCCTGGCGGCGGGCCGTGGCGGCCAGGTGACGCGTGAGCCAGTATTGCGCCCCGGACAGGAGCAGACATTGCCAGAGGCTGAGGCCCTGCGCCGCCAGGAGGCAAAGCAGCAGAAAGGCCGCCAGCCGGTAAAGGCGACGCACGGTGGGATTGATTCCGGCGCAGGCCAGACCGCCCAGAGAGGTGGGGCTGTGGGGCGGCGCGCTGGCGGCCAGCCATACCGCGCAGGCCCGGCCCCAGGCCGGAGCCAGGACAAGCAGCGGCCAGTGCCCGACCGCCAAGTGCCAGGCCAGCGCCAGCCATTGGCCGCTGAAAATCAGCAGCAGGCTCAACGCGCCGAAGGCTCCCAGGCGGCTGTCCCGCAGAATTTCCCGAAAACGCGCTCCGGTCGCGCCGCTGCCGCAGGCATCGCCCAGATCGGCCAACCCGTCCCAGTGCAGGCCGCGTGTGCTCCACAGCTCCAGAGCCAGCCAGAGCCAGGCCGCCAGCGCGGCGCTGAGCCAGGCCGCCCCGGAAAAGAGCGCTGTGCCGGACGTTACGGAAAGCAGCGTCAGCAGCAGCCAGGCTGCAAGGGTATACAGACAGCCCAGAACCAGACCCGCAGGCGCGAACCACGGCACGCAGGCGGCCAGAGTGTGCGCATTGCAGGCCCTGGGCGGCACAAGACGGCTCAGAAAAGCCAGAGCGTCCAGAAAACGGCCTCCGGCCCTGGTCAGTCGGGAGGCGCAGCCGTTCAATAGCGGGCCTGGGTATGATTGAAGGCCAGCGCGTAGAGATGGTGGAAAAAGTCTACATATTCCACATGAACGCGTTCCGGCACCTTGATCCGGGCGGTGGTGAAATTGAGTATGGAGGTCAGGCCCGCGTCCATCAGATGCTGGGCCGCGCGCTGGGCGCGCTCTGGCGGGGTGGTGATGATGCCGATCTCAATGCCCAGATCGGCTACCATGCCTTTGAGATCCTTGGTGCAATGCACTTCCAGACCATGCACAATTTCACCTATCTTGAAGGGATCACAGTCAAAGATGCCCACAATGTTGAAGCCGCGCGTGCGGAATTCGTCGTGATTCAGAATTGCCTTGCCCAGATTGCCCACGCCTATGAGGGCCATCCGCCATTCGCAGTCCACACCCAGCGCCGAGGTGATGGCCGCGATAAGCGAGGTCACATGGTAGCCCACGCCACGGATGCCGAACTCTCCGAAGTAGGCCAGATCCTTGCGCACCTGTGAACCGTTGACCCCGCAGGCTTCGGCCAGGGGATTGGAAGAAATAACCTCCACATCATCGCGGGCGAAATTTTCAAGCACCTGTACATAGGTGGCAAGGCGCTGAATGGTGGCGCGGGGGATATGCTTGCTTTTGGGCTGAGTGGCCATGTGCGGTGCCTTCATTGCTCGAAATGTAGTCATCTGTGTTGATTTGTGAAATAAATTATTACTCAGAATACGTAAAAAAAGACCGCAGTGCAAGCGGCCTTTTCGCAAGCGCCAGAGCTGACGCATGAAGGAAGGATTACAAGTGCAATTATATACCCTGGCCTTGGAGGCAGTCAGGGAAGGCGCGCGCATCAAGCGCCGATCTGGATCTTTTCGCGGCGCTTCCTGCTCTGAAGCGGACGGGAAAAGTCATTTACCCCGGAGCGGAAAAACAGACTACGTTTTCGCTCCAGACGCCAGCCAGGTCCGGAACCATCAGGAAAGGCTGATCTGCACAGGAAATTGCTTCCGTGCTGAAATCGTGCATGAGGAGCAATTACCCGTAATACGGAGGAATTTTTCCTATTTCAGACAGCATATTTATAGATTTTTTCTAATTTTGACTTTTATATTTGTTATTTGTAATATTTCATATATAAATTTTCATGTGGCATGGCGAAAGAATCATCGTCAATATATTCACATCTGGATTTACTAGAGTTTTAAAAAGTTTCTATACATTGTTGAGACATTTATGAAGAGAGCATATCCTGCATCCACGCACTTCTGGCGCGCATGTCTGCTCGGACCGCTGCTGGCGGCGCTCTTGACGGGCTGTGGTCTATTACGGCCGGCGGATAACGGCCCGACATCCGCCAAGGCGCAAAAAGTGGTGCATACCGCTTACAGCCAGATGGGTAAAAAGTACCGACTGGGTGGCGCTTCACCGCAAAAAGGCTTTGACTGCTCCGGGCTGATCTGGTGGGCCTACCGCCAGAACGGGCTGAATGTTCCCAGAATCACGGTGGATCAGGCCCGGACAGGTCGATCTGTGCCGAAAAATCTGGCCCGCCCGGGAGACATTGTGGTTTTTCGTACTGCGCAAAGCCCGCGCGGCCTGCATACCGGCATTTACGCCGGCGGCAACGCCTTTATCCACAGCCCGCGCCGGGGTGAGCGCGTGCGCATGGAGAGCATGAATATTCCCTACTGGCGCAGCAAACTGATTTCCGTGAGGCGGGTTGTCCGCTGAAGCGCCTTGCCCTTGTTCAGCAAAAGCCCCGCGCCATGGCATTTGGCGTGGGGCTTTTGGCATGGCTCTCCTGCTTGCGGCAACATTGCAGGAATACCCCTGCGCTGTTGAGAACAAAAGACGCATCCTTGCGGATGCGTCTTTTGTTCTCAGGTAATGTCTTGTGTACTGCCTTGTGTGGCGCGCTTCTGGAATATTTCAAAAGGAACCGCTTTGCATTTCCAGAAGCGTCAGGCCGCGGGAAGCGCGCGACCCTTCCCAGGTCGCCCTGCTGCGCAAGGGATTACTTGCCGCTCTGCCTGAGCGACATGTCCACCGCGCCCTTGAACAGATCCAGGGGCAGCGCTCCGCGCACCACCAGATTATTGACCAGAAAATACGGCGTGCCCTCCACACCCAGCTTTTGGGCGTCCTGCTGGTCCTCGGCCAGGATATCACTGACCTTCTTGCCGCGCACATCACGCGCCAGACGTTTCATATCCACATCCAGACTCTCCGCGGTCTTTTTCAGAAAATCCTCGCCTTCGCTCACCAGCCGATCCCGGTCGGCAAACAGGGCTTTGTAGAACTTCCAGGCCTTTTCCTCGCTCTGCTGCGAAACAGCCACAAAATAGGAGGCCGCCTGCCCGGCCGGTCCCTTTTCATCAAGAGGCAGATGCTTGAATACCAGGCTCACGTCCTTGCCGTATTCCTGCAAAAGAGCATCCACAGTTTTGGAAGCCTGCTGACAGAAATGACAGGTAAAATCGGAAAAGGCCACAATGCGCACCTTGGCCTTGGGCGATCCCAGAACCGGGCGGCCTTCCAGGCGCACGCTTTTGGGCGCTTTCATATCTTCACGCCACTGTGTTTCCAGATTGCGCTTGCGACGCATATTGGACCCCTGCTGGGCGATATCAAGCACAGCCTCGCTATGGCGACGCAATACATCCAGCACAATATCCGGATGTTCACGCAAGATTTTTTCCAGCAATTGCGGCAGATCCTCTTGCGTGATCTGGACTGCCGCGCGAGGAGCCCCGCCCGGCAGACAAAGCCCCCCCAGGAGCAACAGCATGCTCAGCGCAAAAAGCCTTGTAGTCAAAATGTTCATATGTCCCTCATGTAACAGGTTGCAAATTCTATGGGCCGCTTTTCAGCGTCCCATTGTTTGGTTGTCGTATTCCAGATGGCTTTGCATGGCGGCATCTTCAATTTTAAAGAGCAGGTCATCAAAGTCCACAGGCTTCATCAAATATCCAAAGGCGCCCTGTGTCATGGCCTGAACCGCCAATTGCATATCGGCATGTCCGGAAAGCAGAATGACCTGCGTCTTTGGCCAACGTTCGGCAATCTGCTGTAAAGCGCCCATACCGTCCAGTACCGGCATTTTGACATCCATCACCACTATGGGAAAGGATTCTTCCTTCATGGCGTCCACGGCTTCCTGGCCATTAGCGGCCCTGCCGCAGGAATATCCCCGCCTTCCCAGACGTTTTGCCAGTATCCGGGTAACATCTTCCTCATCATCCACAAGCAAGACACGTTTCCCACACATACATTCTCCCGATCAAGCGCTGTATTGCTTACGTTGCTGTATACTCTTATCCGCATTTCGACCATCAGACAAGATGCAACAGCCAGATCCAGCCTGCATCAGGCTCGCACAACAGCACTGACTCACACTGCATTGCGCACTGCAAGGCCCGCGCCTCTTTAGCCGTTGCTGGCCATCCAGCCAGAAAAATCAATTTTTTTATGCGCCCGTCTGGCAGAAAAAGTACTTATATCTTGACGCTTTTGCCTGCCTCTTTTACAACCAACGCTACCAAGCGGCACAAATTTTTTTGGCGTGAATGTTTCATGTGAAACACCTAAAAACACCGCCATACACTGTCGCCAATTTCAGCACTGCGCATACATCAGTCAGTCAGACACACAAAGAGCGCGGAGGTCACATATGGCACGCATTATTGCCATTGCCAACCAAAAAGGCGGCGTGGGTAAAACCACGACTGCCATCAATCTTTCCGCGGCGCTGGCCGTCATGGAAAAAAAAGTCCTGCTGGTGGATTGCGACCCGCAGGCCAACAGCACCAGCGGACTGGGGCTGAGCCAGGAAGCATTGAGCGGCAACTTGTACAATACGTTTTATTCTCCAGACAATATACACATGAATATTGCGAAAAGTCGCACTCCGTTTCTGGATGTCCTGCCTGCCAGCACCAGCCTTGTGGCTGTGGAACTTGAACTGGTGGATAAAATGGCCCGCGAGTTTTACCTGGAAGAATGCCTCAAGCGCATCAGGGACGAGTACGAATATGTTATTCTGGACTGCCCGCCTTCTCTGGGGCTGCTGACCCTCAATGCCCTTTGTTCCGCCACGGAACTGATGATCCCCCTGCAATGCGAATTTTTTGCCCTGGAAGGCATCGTCAAACTGCTCCAGAGCTATGAGCAGGTGAAGAAAAGGCTCAATCCCAATCTGGCTTTGCTGGGCGTGGTGCTGACCATGTATGACATCCGCAACCGGCTCACCCGTGAAGTAAAGAATGAAGTGCGCCGCTGTTTCCCTGATCACCTGTTTGAAACAGTCATCCCCCGCAATGTGCGTCTTTCGGAAGCTCCCAGCCACGGGAAATCCATCATTCATTACGATGTCAAATCCAAGGGCGCGGAAGCCTATCTGGGACTGGCCAAGGAAGTGGTGCTGCGGCGGCCTTCCAAAAAGAACACTGTGCTGCAATAGCGCCGCCCGGCGTCAGGCATTGGGCGGCGTATGCTCCACAGCCACATGATCACGAAAATGCTTCTGCCGGATTGTCGCGCCACAGCCGCGGCAATGAAAAACCAGCAGGCCGCCCAGGTTGGCATTGGCCAGACGAAAAGGATGCGCCTGATCTTCACGCCAGTTTTGCGTGGCCGCGCCGCAATGCGGACAGCGCACCGCCGGGCTGTAGGCATAGCTGAAATCCCAGTAGTGCAGAAATTCTGCAAACGCCGCCAGAGGTTCAGCAGGCTCTTCAGAAGCTTTTGCCATGAGGGAATCCAACGCCGGCCGGGCCAGGGGTTCTATTCTGCGCCAGAGTTCCCAGGGAATCTGCACAGCCTGAACCTGCCTGTCAGCATCCATAACATAAAGCAATTGCAACGAATCAGACATAAAAACTTCCTTCAGATGAAACATGCCGCCAACAGTGCAAAGAAGCTCGCGCCGAAACAGCTCAGGCTTGAAACTTCAGCACCTGGCATGGGTTTTGGCTCGCTCTCGGCATTTTTCACGCCGCGCCGGGCGCGCAGCCGGCAAGAAAAGCCGGAACAGAGCGAATAAAAACGGCCTCAACAGTATTTTGCCGCTGAAAATGCGTTGAACATGGTTTCAAAACGCACAGCGCATCAAAAATAATCAGCTTTGAGCAGGGTGCCGCGCCACAGGGGCACTTGTCAAGGCGCGGACGGCGCCACAAGGAGAATACATGAGCAACGCAAACAAGGGCCTGGGACGAGGCCTTGACGCGCTCTTCGGCGGGTCTGAACCGCAACGCGAAATCAATGCGCACAGCAGTATGCTGCCGCTGACGGCCCTGCGGCCCAACCCTGACCAGCCCCGCAGGAGTTTTGACCCTGAAAGCCTGAAGGAACTGGCCGACTCCATCAAAGCTCAGGGCATCATTCAGCCGCTGCTGGTGCGCCCCCAGAGCGACGGCACAAGCTATCAGATTGTGGCCGGCGAACGCCGCTGGCGCGCGGCGCGTCTGGCCGGGCTGACCCAGGTGCCGGTTTTCGTGCGTGAACTGAGCGACAAGGAAGTCATGGCCGCCGCCCTGATCGAAAACCTGCAACGCGAGGACCTCAACCCCATCGAAGAGGCCCTGGCCCTGCAAGGCCTGCGCGACACGCTGGAACTGACGCAGGAGGAGCTGGCCGCGCGTCTGGGCAAAAGCCGTCCGGCCATTGCCAATGCGCTGCGTCTGTTGCAGTTGAGCCAGGCGGCGCGCGACGACCTGAGCGCCGGAAACATCAGCCCAGGGCACGCCCGCTGTCTGCTGGGCGTGACGGATGCGGACGCCGCCGAGAGCCTGCGCCAGCGCATCATCAGCCATGCCCTGACCGTGCGCGAAGCCGAAGAAGCCGCAAGCTTCTGGCGGAAAAATCATATGCTGCCCTGGCAGGCGGAAAAGAACTCAGCGGACGAAGCCCAGGGAGAAAAGGAAGCGCGCCCCCGCGCGGGGCGCAAGAAAAGTCCGCAAATTCGCAGCTTGCAGGAAAACCTCAGCCAGACTCTGGCCTGTAAAACCCTGGTCAGCGGCAACGAGCAGAATGGAAAGATTACATTAACCTACGCCAGCACCGCCGAATTGCAAAAGCTGCTGGCGCGTCTGGGCGTGAGCCTGCCCGAAGCCTGAACCGGGCGTCACTCAGACCCGGCGCAACACCGCCCCGTACATGCCTTCCAGCCAGGGATGCGCATGCGGGGTCTGCCACTGACGCAGCAGGGTCAGTTCAGGCCGTGCCCGCAACAGGCGGGCCACGGCCTGTTCATTTTCCGCAGGGTTCAGGGTGCAGGTGATGTAGGCCAGTTCCCGCCCCGGCTGCAACAGGCCGCCGAGGCTGTTCAGCAGGCCACGCTGCAAGTGCGCAAGCTGCGCCAGATCCGCCGGAGCACTCCCGAAGCGTTTGCGGATGTCCGGTCGCCTGGCCAGCACGCCCAGACCGCTGCACGGCGCGTCCAGAAGAATATGACCGTTCCAGCCGGACAGGGGCGGCCTTGCCGCGTCTGTCAGACAAACAGCCGGAACCGGCAGGCGCAACTGACGGCACATATTCGGAAGATGGCGCAAACGGGACCAGGAACGATCCGTGCTCAGGGCCACATCCGCTCCCCGCTCCAGCAGAACCGCGCTCTTGCCGCCAAAGCCGGCGCAGGCGTCCCAGATTTTACCCTGCCAACGGCTCAGGCCCAGCTCTTCCAGCGCCAGTTGCGAAGCAGCGGACTGAAAGGAAAGCGCCCCACTCCGCCGCCATTGCTCCAGACTCCTGCCCAGCGCTTCGGCAGGCAGGGCCCCCGGCGCGAAAGCGACGCCCCACAGGCCCACAGCCTGCCCGCATTCCTTTTCCGCAAGGGCAAGCAGGGCCGCGCGCAGGTCTGACGCAAACGCATGGCGGGCATTGATGCGCAAGCCGGTCCAGGGCCGCAGGGAAGAGCGCCGCATCAGCAGGCGCGCATTCTCCTCGCCGTACGCCGCAAGCCAGATGTCCGCAATGCGGCGAGGCAAACCGTAATAGCGGCACAACCCGTCCCAGGCATCGCAGGCTGCACTTCCGGCGCTTTCGCCGTAAAATTCAGGCCTGCCCACAGCCGCGCCGAAACGCTGGATGGAACGCAGGGCGCCGTTGGCCACCCGCGCCAGCGAAGGGCCAAACAGGCGTTGCGCCTGCTCCACCGCGCCGTGTACCGCCGCATGATCAGGAACCCGCTCCTGAAACAGCAGGGCATAGACCGCAAGCTCAAGAATATGCAGCAGAAGAGAGGGCAGACGATCAGGCCGGGGCAGAACCCGGCTCAGAAGATACGCAATGCGGATTTCGGCGCGCAACACGCCGTAAACCAGTTCAGAACAGAGATGGCGTTCCTGCGGGGGCAACGCGGTCTCCCGTTCTGATGAACCAGGCCGCCTGTCGCCGTCCAGGGCGGCGGACAGGGCTTCCTGCGCGCTCAGCCCCGCGTCCGTCAGCAGGAGCGCGTGCAAAGCGGCCCTGCGTCCGTCACGCGGCAATTTTTTCAAGAGCCGCAAAGGGGCCGCGCTCCGGCCTGACACAGCACGCCTGCCCCCGCTCACGCCTGCCCCCCCTGCTCCGCATCCGCAACTGTGTCTGAAAGACCAAGAAAAAGACGAATGCTCTCTTCAAGGCCCGCCAGCGGAACCAGGGTATCCAGGCAGGGACCGCAGGGCCGCTGGTTGAGCACCCCGAAAACCGGCAGAGGATAACTGTCCTGAATACCGGAAGTCAGGTCGCGTTCGCAGGCCACAGCCACAATGCAGCGCGGCCTGGTCTGAACCACAATGCGGCGGGCAATGGTTCCGCCCGTGGCGATGGCAAACTGAATACCGTAACGGTCGCGCAAGTTCAGAAGATCGCCCACCTGGCACTTTCCGCAACGTGCGCAAAGATCCGCCTTATGCCGCAAGCGGCGGGGGCAAAGACTGCTCTGCACGCAATGCGGCAAAAGCAGCAGCAGTTGGCGCGGGGCCACAGGGCGGCGCGCCGCCAGCACCAGCTCATTATTGACCTTGATGAAAGAGCGCCGCACCTTGTCGCGCTCAATGCCCACGGCCTTGGCCAGCAATTCCATCAGCGGAAAAAACAGGCGGATGATCACATGCCGCAGGCCGCGCATGCCGGGCAGGGGAATGCCTGTGTAGATATGAAAGACCAGGCTGAGGCAAAGCCAGGCCAGAACCGCAATGCCCAATCCTCCCACCGCCATGCTGAACAGCGGCAGCCAGCGCAGTTCACTCCCCAGGTCGGACCAGGGCAGGATCAGAAAAAAACAGAGCGCCAGGCACAGCAGAACGCAAGAGGCCAGCATCAGGCCGATGAAAATCCGCTTGCGGCCGCCGCCGTATTGCTCTGGCGGCAGAGAATAGGGGGATTTGCGCAAGAACATGCCGCCTCGATAAAAACGCCCAAACCGTTCCAGGCCTGAAACAGCATAAAAAAGGGCTTCTGACGCTTTCAGACGCACAGGCCGAAGCATGACGCGTAAAATGAAAAAAACAGCCTCAAATCGCCCGCAATTACAGGCGCCGCTCAGCCCACTCAGCGCGGCGCCGCCGCGCGGCCGCAAATACCCTCGGGCAGTCCGCGCAAATACCCGTTGATGAAATCGCGCACAGGCATGTTCTTGCGGCCCTGCGGACGCACAAGAGAAAGCCTGTACCAACGGTCGGCGCAGGCCACGCTCAAACCACGGGCATCGTGCCGCACATCGCCGGGCCGCGCGCCGTCAGCGCTCTCCTCCACCGCACCGGGCGCAAGCAGAAGGTGCAGCGCCTGCGCCTCTCCTGTCAGGTCAAAGACCACGCGCGCGCCGGGCCAGGGCGTCACGCCGCGAATGCAGGCATGCACTTCAGCCGCGGGGCGCGCCCAGTCAATACAGCCATCTTCCCTGGTGATCTTGGCCGCGTAGCTGACGCCATCCTCATCCTGCGCCCGCGCCACCGCCCGACCGTCCAGCAGGTCATCCAGCACGCGGAGCAGCAGATCAGCCCCCAGACGGGCCAAAGCGTCATGCAGACTGCCCGCCGTATGTTCGCCGATGGGCAAGGCCGCGTCGGCATACACCGGCCCGGCGTCCAGCCGGCTGACCATGCGCATGATGGCCACCCCGCTTTGCGCGTCAGGCCCCCAGTTTTCCATAATGGCTCGCTGAATGGGCGCCGCGCCGCGGTAACGCGGCAAAAGCGAGGCATGCACATTGATGGGGGCCAGCCGTGGCGCGGCCAGCACGGCATCCGGCAAAATCAGGCCATAGGCGGCGACAACCAGCACATCCGGCCGCAGAGCAGCCAGCTCAGCCTGAGCCTCGTCATTTTTCAGGCTTTGCGGCTGGAGCGCCGGCAGACCCAATTCCCGCGCCAGACGCTTGACCGGGGAAGGCGTCAGCTTGTGACCGCGCCCGGCGGGGCGGTCCGGCTGCGTGTATACCGCAACAATTTCGCCGCGCGGCCATTGCGCAAGCGCCTTGAGGATCACCCCCGCGAAATCTGGCGTGCCCATGAAAACTAGACGGCATTTTTGCGCTTGAGCCATTTTTTTACCTTGCTGTCATACAGCGTGCGCCGCAGGCGGCTGATCCTGTCAATGAACAACACGCCGTCCAGGTGATCGGCTTCGTGCTGCATGACAATGGCCGGAAAACCTTCCAGCTCTTCCTCAACGCTGTTTCCCTCAAGGTCCGTGGCCCTGAGCAGGACACGGCTCTTGCGGGTCACGTCCGCCCGGTAATTCAGGGGCACGGACAAGCAGCCCTCCAGCTCGCTGACCACATCCTCGCCGCAAAGCTCCAGCACGGGATTGATCAGCACGCGGGGCTGTCTCTTCTCATCCTTGCCCGCCGGGTCCATGACCAGCATGCGGATATTGCGCCCCACCTGCGGCGCGGCCAGACCCACGCCGGGCGCGTTGTACATGGTTTCCAGCATGTCGGCGGCCAGACGGCGAATCTCGTCCGTCACTTCCGCCACAGGTTCGCACGGCTGTTTCAGACGCGGATCGGGATAGGTCACAATATCAAGAATCATGCTTTTGAAGCTCCCCCCAAAGCCTTTTCAGAGCAAAAATAGTCTATGCCTGAGCCGCGCCGCCCTGTCCGGTCTCGCTTTCCCTGGCGGGTTGCTCGCGCAGGCGCAGGCCCAGTTCACGCAATTGCCTGGCCGCCACCGGAGCCGGGGCCTCGGTCAGCAGGCAGGTGGCCTTCTGGGTCTTGGGGAAGGCGATGACGTCGCGAATGCTGGACGCCCCGGCCAGCAGCATGACCAGACGATCCAGACCAAAAGCCAGACCGCCGTGCGGCGGCGCGCCCTGCTCCAGCGCCTGGATCAGAAAGCCGAACTGCGCTTGAGCCTGTTCAGGCGTAAAGCCCAGCGCTTCAAACATCCGGCGCTGCACATCGCCCGAATGAATGCGAATGGAGCCGCCGCCCACTTCATTACCGTTGAGCACCATGTCGTAGGCGCGGGCGCGGGCGCGGGCCGGATCGTCGCGCATCAGCTCCAGATGGCCGGGCGCGGGCGAAGTGAAGGGATGGTGACAGGCCACATAGCGCTTTTCCTCCTGGTCATATTCATAGAGGGGGAAATCCGTAACCCAGAGAAAATTGAAGCTGTTTTCCGGGATAAGCCCAAGCTGCCCGGCCAGATGCACCCGCAGATTGCCCAGAGCCGCGTTGACCATATCCGGTTCGCCTGCCTGGAAAAACACGATATCGCCCACCTGAAGATCAAGGGCCTGCGCAATGCCCTTGCGTTCTTCCTCGGACAGAAACTTGGCGATGGGCGACTGCCATTCGTCGGCCTTGATCTTGATCCAGGCCAGACCCTGCGCGCCGTAAATCTTCACAAATTCGGTGAAGGCGTCAATTTCCTTGCGGGTCATGGATTCGCCGCCCGGCACTTTCATGCCCTTGACCAGTCTGGCCTGGGCAAAAAGCTTGAAGCCGGAACCGCGCACAATATCCGTAATATCCTTGAGTTCCAGGCCAAAGCGCGTGTCGGGCTTGTCCACGCCATAACGCGCCATAGCCTCATCCCAGCGCATGCGCGGGAAGGGCAGGCTGAGTTCCCTGCCCATGACCTCCCTGAAGACGCGGGCCATGAGGCCCTCGGCCATGGACATGACCTTTTCCTCATCCACAAAGCTCATTTCAATATCCACCTGAGTGAACTCAGGCTGGCGGTCGGCGCGCAAATCCTCGTCGCGGAAACAGCGCACGATCTGAAAATAACGATCCAGGCCGGAAACCATGAGCAGTTGCTTGAAAAGCTGCGGCGACTGCGGCAGGGCGTAAAACTCGCCGGGGTTCAGACGGCTGGGAACCAGAAAGTCGCGCGCGCCTTCGGGCGTGGATTTGGTCAGCACCGGGGTTTCCACTTCCACAAAGCCATCCTCGTCCAGATAGCGGCGGATGGTCTGGGCCACCTTGTGGCGCAGGCGCAAATTTTCCTGCATGCGCGGACGGCGCAGGTCCAGATAACGCCAGGCAAGACGCAGGTTCTCGCCCGCTTCGCAACGGTCCTCAATGGGAAAAGGCGGCGTCTTGGAGGTGTTCAGCAGCTTCCATTCATGGGCCACCACCTCAATTTCACCGGTGATCAGTGTGCTGTTGACCATGCCTTCAGGCCGGGGGCGCACCCTGCCCCTGACAGCCAGCACATATTCCGAACGCAGGATATGCGCGTTTTCATGGGCCGCCGGGGCGATATCAGGGCTGAAAACCACCTGGGTCAAACCGTCGCGGTCGCGCAGGTCAACAAAAATCAGGCCGCCGTGGTCGCGTCGGTACTGCACCCAGCCCATCAGGCAGACTTCGGCCGCGTCGTCGGCCAGAGTGAGCTGACCGCAGGAGTGACTGCGCTGCCAGTCGCCCAGGTCTTCAATGAATTTCTGATGTTCCTGCTGTATGTCCTGCGTTTGCTCAGTCATTGGCTGTTCCCGTTTGCTTCAGGTAAAGAATTGCGTCGGCCTGCGGCAGGCTGCGCTGCTCGCCGCTGTCCAGATGTTTGATGCTCACGTCGCCCCTGGCCACTTCGTCCGGTCCTATGATCAGACAGCAGCGCGCGCCTGATTTGCCGGCCTGGCGCATCAGGCTTTTGAAGCCGCCGGCGCTGAAATTCATTTCTCCGCGCAGGCCGGCGGCGCGAAGTTTCTGGGCCAGGGCAAAGGCCTGCATGCGCCCCCCCTCCTCCATGCCCAGCAGATAAAAATCGGGCCGCTGTTCCGCGCCGTCGCCCAGAAGCAGGGCCAGACGCTCCATGCCGCAGGCAAAGCCCACGCCGGGCGCGTCCGGTCCGCCCAGACTCCTGATCAGGCCGTCATAGCGGCCTCCGCCAGCCACGGCGGACTGCGCGCCAATGCTCCCGCTTACCACCTCAAAGGTGGTCCGGCAATAATAGTCCAGCCCGCGCACCAGGCGGTGATCCAGCTCCAGCGGAAGTTCTTCAGCCCGCAGCATGCTCAGAACGGTTTCAAAATGGGCCTTGCAGTCCGGACAGTTGTAATCCGCCAGCCGGGGCGCATTATCGGTCAGTGCGCGGCAGCCGGGCTGCTTGCAGTCCAGCACGCGCAGGGGATTGCTCTCCACACGGCGGGCGCAGTCCGGGCAAAGGGCATGGCGGTCCACGCCGCGCAGATAGTTCAGCAGGGCTTCCTTGAAGCGCGGACGGCATTCCGCGCAGCCCAGGGAGTTGAGCTTGAGGGTCAGTTCCCCAAGCCCCAGGGCGCGCAGAAAACGCATCAGCATGATGATCAGTTCCGCATCGGCCAGCGGGCTTTGCGAGCCCAGACATTCGCAGTTGATCTGGTGGAACTGGCGCATGCGGCCCTTCTGGGGGCGCTCATAACGGAACATGGGACCGGTGGTGAAAAGACGGCTGACCGCTTCGCGGTTGGCCAGACCCGCCTCAATATAGGCGCGCATGACCCCGGCCGTGGCTTCGGGGCGCAGGGTCAGGGAGCGGCCCTTGCGATCCGGGAAGGTATACATCTCTTTCTGCACCACGTCGGTTTCCTCACCGATGGAGCGCTGGAAAAGTTCCGTAAACTCCAGGAGCGGCGTGCGCAATTCCACAAAACCGTAACGGCTGAAAATATCCCGCGCGCAGTTTTCCATGCGGGTGAACTGGTCGCTGCGGGGCGGAAGCATATCCGCAAAACCCTTGATGCGTGCAATGCTCATACTATCCTCTGCTGATCTCTATGGACCCTTGAAACCGTAGCGGCCCTCTATCTTGTCAGCGCCGCGGCGTCAAGCCGGGCGGCATAAAGGCCCTAGCGGACGCCGCAGGCCCCTTCCAGCCGGTATTTCCCGCATTCGCCGCAGGGCACGGGATATTCGCCGGTGAAACAGGCCAGGCAATAGCTGTCCGAATGCATGACAGAGCGCAACAGGCCGTCAATGCTCAGATAATGCAGAGAATCCACATCCAGTCGGCTGACGATCTCCGGCAGGGTGCACTGGGCCGCAATGAGTTCGCCGCGCGAGGAAAAGTCAATGCCGTAATGGCAGGGATACTTGACCGGCGGACAGGAAATGCGGATATGCACTTCCCTGGCGCCCAGTTCGCGCAGTTTTTTCACGCGGGTGATCATGGTGGTGCCGCGCACTATGGAGTCGTCAACAATACAGATCTTCTTGCCTTCGATCATGGCCCGCACCGGATTGATTTTCACCCGCACGCCAAAGTTGCGCATGCTCTGGGTGGGCTGGATGAAGGTGCGCCCCACATAGTGGTTGCGTATCATGGCATGTTCATAGGGCAGTTCCGCGCATTGGGCGAAGCCCACGGCCGAATATACCCCGGAATCCGGAAAAGGCAGCACAAAATCCACATCCGGCGTGGATTCGTGCGCCAGTTGCCAGCCCATCTGCTTGCGGCAAAGATAAACCTGCTCATTGAAAACATAGGAATCAGGCCTGGCGAAATAAATCAGCTCAAAGATGCACTGGCGCGGTTTTTCGGGCAGTGCCCCCTGCAAGCGCTCACTGCGTTCGCCCTGGGAGTCCACAATAATCATTTCGCCCGGTTCCACCGAACGTTCGTACTCGGCTTCCAGCAGATCAAAGGCGCAGGTTTCGGAAGCAAAGACCGGCATGCCGTCCAGACGGCCCAGCGCCAGGGGGTGAAAACCGAAAGGATCGCGCACGGCGATCAGGGTTGAACCGGCCATCACCAGCAGGCAATACGCGCCGCGCACCTGCGCGCAGGCTTCGCGCACGGCGTCGGAAAGATTGTGACGCCGCAGGGCCCGCACCAGCAGGTGCATGAAAATTTCCGTGTCATTGCTTGTGGAAAAGATGGCTCCCTCATTTTCCAGCTTTTCGCGCAATTCTCCGGCATTGACCAGATTGCCGTTGTGGGCCAAAGCTATGTCCTGTCCCTTGTAATGAGCCAGAAAAGGCTGGGCGTTGCAATTGGAGGAACGGCCCGTGGTGGAATAGCGCACATGGCCCACGGCAGTGCGACCGGTGAGAGAGCGCAGACTGCTTTCGGTAAAAATGTCGGGGACCAGACCCATGCCCTTGTATTCGTGCACGCCGTCCGCATCGCGGGTGACTATGCCCGCGCTTTCCTGACCGCGGTGCTGCTGGGCATAAAGGCCAAAATAGGCCAGACGGGCCGCATCCGCATGCTCATAAATGCCAAAAAGGCCACATTCGTGCCGAATCATATGCTTATTTCGCCTGCTTCTTCAGTTTTTTGCGCAAATGCGCAATGCGATTATCCATAACCGACGGATTGGGATATTCGTCGCGCGCCAGTTCAAATTGTTTCAGAGCTTCCGCGCTCCGGCCCAGTTGTTCCAGAGCGTCGCCCAGCAGATATCCGCTCAGCCCCCGCAGATTTTTGTCCGGCCCGCTGTCCAGAATCTGCTGGCAAAGATCCACCACTTCCTGCCAGCGTTCGCGGGCCATGTTCTGATCCGCCAGATCATACATGCACATCATCTTGTCATGGTCCGGCAGAGGCAGGGACAGACATTGCTGCAAGGTTTCCTCGCCGGCCTCAAAACGCCGCTGGCTGAACTGCATGGAGGCCAGATGACGATAGCCTTCCACGGTTTCCTGTGCGGTCAGACCCGTCAGACCTGTATAGGCGCTCCAGGCTTCCGCTGCCCGGTCATAACGCCGCAGGCTTTCATTAAGGCGGCCCGTGCGCTCCAGAACCAGCTTGACGCGGGCATCGTCGTCCGCGTATTCCGCCAGCATGACCTCCAGATATTCCAGAGTGGCGCGCGCTTCGGGATTGGCGGAATTGACCACGGTCAGCAATTGCTGCCAGGCCTCCCAGCGCTTGTCCGGATTCTGTTCTTCACGCAGATAGCGTTCCAGCAGGCGCTCGGCCAGGGGCCAGTTGCGCTCAACCACCGCGGCGCGCGCCGCGCCGAGGTCGTCCGCCAGCAGCGCGTTCTGTTCACAACCGGCGGACAGACTGGCCCAGAGAACCAGAGCTGACAGAAAACAGAACCGAATGTTACGCATCGCCGTCCTGATCAGCCTTGTTTGCGGAATCGACGGCTTCGGAACCGGGAACGGCCGCGGCAGACGGAACATCCTCCGCATCCGGCCCCGCGCTGAGGTCACGTCCGGTCTGGCCGCCCTCGTCCACGCGGTCAAAGCCCACCACGCGCCCGCCTTCGTCCAGGCGCACCAGCATCACGCCCATGGTGGCCCGGCCCTTGCTGCGCACTTCCTCCACACTGATGCGCACAATCTTGTTGGACGAGGTAAGCAAGATAAGGCCGTCATTGTCCCGCACGGGCATGGCGCCCACCACCGGACCGGTCTTGCCCGTAACCTTGAAATTGATGATGCCCTTGCCGCCGCGCGACTGCAGACGGTACAGATCCACCCTGGTGCGCTTGCCGTAGCCATTGGCCGAAATGGACATGATTTCCGTGGTCTGATCCACATCCTTGAGAATGACTCCGGCCACCACGCTGTCCTGGCGGCGCAGGGCAATGCCCTTGACGCCCGTGGCCACCCGGCCCATGGGACGGATGTCTCCGCAGGAAAAACGAATAGCAAAACCGTCGGCCGTGGCCAGCACAATATGGTTGTCCTCGCGGATGGGCCGCACCACCACCAGTTCGTCATCCTCGCGCAGACCCACGGCCATGAGTCCGGTCTTGCGGCAACGGGCGTACAGCGAGGCCGAAGAGCGCTTGACCATGCCGCGCCTGGTGACGAAGAGAAAATACTTGTCCTCCGCGAACTCGCGCAGGGCCAGCACAGTAGTGACCCACTCGCCCTCTTCCAGGGGCAGCAGATTGTTGATGTGCACGCCCTTGGCCGTGCGGCTGCCTTCGGGCACCTGATGCGCCTTGAGCTGGTGCATGCGGCCCTTGTTGGTGAACAGGCAGAGATACTGATGATTGGTGGTGGTCAGAAAGTCCTGCACATAATCGTCATCCGAGGTGTGCAGGGCCGCGATGCCCTTGCCGCCGCGCTTCTGCTGCTGGTAGTTTTCCAGATTGGTGCGCTTCATGTAGCCGCGCCGGGACAGGGTGATGACCACTTCCTCATCGGGAATGAGGTCTTCAATGTCAATGCCGGTCAGGGCTTCGGCGAGAACCTCCGTGCGCCGGGGCGTGGCGAAGGTTTCGCGGATTTCGCGGATTTCGCGCTTCATCTCGTTGCGCAGCACTTCCGCATTGTCCAGCACGGACTTGTAAAATTCTATTTTTTGCAGAAGGTCCTTGTATTCGGCAAGCAGCTCATCGCGTTGCAGGCCGGTAAGGCGTTGCAGCCGCATCTCCAGAATGGCCCGGGCCTGAATTTCGGAAAGCGCGAAAGTCGCCATCAATCCCTGACGGGCCTCGTCCGGACTGGCCGAGGCCCGGATCAGGGCCACCACCTCGTCAATATGATCAATGGCAATGCGCAGCCCTTCCAGAACATGGGCCCTGGCTTCGGCCTTTTCCAGATCATAGCGGGTGCGGCGGATGACCACCTCGCGCCGATGGTCCACAAAGCAGGACAGGGCGCTCTTCAGATTGAGCAGCACCGGCCTGTTGTCCGCCACGGCCAGCATATTGATGCCAAAGCTGGTTTCCAGCGGCGTGAATTTGTAGAGGGCATTGACCACTATGTCCGGAATGGTTCCGCGCTTGAGATCAATGACGATACGGATGCCCTTGCGATCCGACTCGTCACGCAAATCCGCAATGCCGTCTATTTTGCGATCATTGACCAGAGCCGCTATTTTTTCCACCAGGCCGGACTTGTTCAGACCATAGGGAATTTCCCTGACAACTATGGCCTGAAGGCCCCTTTTGCGCTCTTCAATCTCCACCCGGCCGCGCACTTTCACCGTGCCCCGGCCCGTGTGGTAGGCGTCGTACAGCCCTTTGCCCGCGTAAACAAAGCCGGCGGTGGGAAAATCCGGCCCTTTCACGCATTCCATGAGGTCGTCCACGCTGCACTGGGGATTGTCCAGCAGCAACAAAAGCGCGTCGCAAAGTTCGCCCAGATTATGCGGCGGAATGTTGGTGGCCATACCCACGGCAATACCCGATGAACCATTGAGCAGCAGGTTGGGCACCTTGGTGGGCATTACCGAAGGTTCCTGCAGGGTATTGTCGTAGTTGGGCCGGAAATCCACGGTATTTTTGTCCAGATCGCCCAGAAATTCCTGGGCCAGCCGGGACATGCGCACTTCGGTATAACGCATGGCCGCCGCCGAATCACCGTCTATGGAACCGAAGTTGCCCTGGCCGTCCACCAGGGGATCGCGCATGGAAAATTCCTGCGCCATGCGCACCAGGGCGTCATAAACCGCCGAATCGCCGTGCGGGTGGTACTTACCGATGACGTCACCCACGATGCGCGCGGATTTTTTGTGGGGCCGGTTGTAATTGTTGGCCAGTTCGTACTGGGCGAACATGATCCGCCGGTGCACGGGCTTCAGGCCGTCACGGGCGTCCGGAATGGCGCGCCCGATGATGACCGAAAGGGAATACTCCAGATAGGACTGGCGAAGTTCTTTTTCTATGCTGATTTGCGGATGCTGTCCGCCTTGCGCTTCAGACACGTTGGCCTCACGGGTAAAATATCAACTGTGGCCGCGCCGCGCGCGACCGGCAAAACAACTCAGGCTGCTATAAAAAACCTGCCCCATCCGTAAAGAATCAAAAGCAGCGCGCCTTCACTCAGACACACGAGACACACGGCCCGGAACAGTTTTCCGGCATGAGCCCCGCAGCGTGACGCCATGAACATGAATACCAGAATATTGCTGAACAGAACGGCCACCACGACCGGAAAGACAAACTCATAGGCCCTGGGCCAGCCTTCCAGCCGGATAGTCAGCACAAGACACATGGTCGCGCAAAGCAGCCAGCCGCCCACGGCTGTCAACCAGGACAGCCAGCCTGCTGAGGATGTTTCTTCCTTTTTCCTTTCCATGCCTGTTTGTCCGCTTCTTTCAAAAATTTTCCGAACAAATGCTTTCTCAAAGACAATTGGTTCTAAATATCCAGATCCTGCACGGCCAGGGCATTGCGTTCAATGAAATCGCGGCGCGGCTCCACGCGGTCGCCCATCAGCTCCTCAAAAGCTTCGGAAGCGGAAATGGCGTCCTCCACGGAAACCTGCAACAGAATACGGTTGTCCGGATTCATGGTAGTCACCCAGAGCTGATCCGGGTTCATCTCGCCCAGACCCTTGTAACGCTGGATGTTGATGCCCCTGCGGGCCTCGTCCAGCACCATTTGCAAAAGCTGAAAAACAGTGTTTGCCGTGGCTTCCCCATCCCTGCGCCCCATGCTGAAGGACAGACCGCCGCATTCCTCGCGCAATTCGGAAAAAAGCTGCCAGGTCTGCCGGTAAAGACGGGAAGCGAAAAATTCCATGCCGCGTCTGGTGTGGTGACTGCCGGCGCTTTCAAAAATCGCGAACAGGCGTTCCTCGTCGTCCTCCTCGCTGCGCTGGCGTTCCAGGGTCAGCAGATAGCCATGCTCGTTAAGCCAGGCGGTAAATTCGCTGTCCCTGTCTTGCAGCATGCCGGCCTCCACCCGCACGGGATAGGTGGTCAACGCCAGAAAGAGATCACGCGGGGTTCCGGCCCCTTCAGCGTCGCTGACGCGCTGTTCCAGTTTTTCGATACGCCGCATGAGACTGATCAGGGCCGAACCGCTGAAACTTTTGCCGTTGCGGGCCGTGACGCTGACATCCTCGCTGACCCGCGAAAGCAGAAAATCATTCAGTTCCGCATCATCCTTGATGAACTTTTCCATGCGCGAATTGTGCACCCGGTACAGCGGCGGCTGGGCAATATAAACAAAACCTTTTTCCACCATTTCCTGATACTGGCGGAAAAAGAAGGTCAGCAGCAGAGTGCGGATGTGCGCGCCGTCCACATCGGCGTCGGTCATGATGATGATTTTGTGATAGCGCAGCTTTTCCAGATCCGTATCGTCCTGAATGCCCGCGCCCATGGCCGTGATCAGGGCTTTCACTTCCTTGTTGGCCAGCATGCGGTCAAAGCGCGTGCGCTCGGTATTCAGAATTTTGCCGCGCAGGGGCAGGATGGCCTGATTTCTGGGGTTGCGGCCCTGCTTGGCCGAACCGCCTGCGGAATCGCCCTCCACAATGAAAAGTTCCGATTCGGCGGGATCCTTGCTCTGGCAGTCGGCCAGCTTCCCGGGCAGGGCGTTGTCTGACAGCGCGCCCTTGCGCCGCACCAGTTCCTTGGCCCGGCGGGCAGCGTCCCTGGCCCTGGCCGCATCCACTGCCTTGTCGATAATCAGCCGGATATCCTTGGGATTTTCCTCAAAATAAACATTCAGACGGTCATAGACCAGCCCGGCCACCAGCCCGGCCACCTCGCTGTTGCCCAGCTTGGTTTTGGTCTGGCCTTCAAACTGGGGCTGGGGCAGTTTGACGCTGATCACCGCCGTGAGGCCTTCGCGCACGTCATCGCCGGACAGAGCCGTATTTTTCAGTTTCTTGACCAGATCCTGCTGGTTCTTGATATAGCCGTTAATGGCTCTGGTCAGCGCCGTGCGGAAGCCAACCAGATGGGCCCCGCCTTCCTTGGTGCGGATATTGTTGGCAAAGGTGAGGATATTTTCCTTGTATCCCGCGTTATATTGCAGGGCAAAATCCACGCTGACATTTTCCACCACGCCTTCGCCGAAAATAATCGGATGGATGCCCTGCTCGCCGGAATTGAGATCCGCCACAAACTGGCGGATGCCGCCCTCGGCGTGGAAGATATGGGTTTCACCGATGCGCTCGTCAATACATTCGATGCTCAGGCCCCTGTTCAGATAGGCCAGTTCCTCAAAACGCTTTTTCAGCGTTTCATAGGAAAATTCGAGCACCTCAAAGATTTCCTCATCCGGCTTGAAACGGACTGTGGTGCCGTGGCCTTCCACACCTTCACCAATGACTGTAAGCTGATCCAGCGGCACGCCGCGCGCGTAATGCTGCCGGTAACGCTTGCCGTCACGGCGCACCGTGACGGTCAGCTCTTCGGAAAGCGCATTGACGCAGGACACGCCCACGCCATGCAGACCGCCGGACACCTTGTAGCTGGTATTGTCAAACTTGCCGCCGGCATGCAGCTTGGTCATGACCACCTGGACGGCGGGCACGCCTTCCTTGGGATGGATGTCCACAGGAATGCCGCGCCCGTCGTCGCGCACGGTCACGGAATTGTCCGCATGCAGAATAACCGTGATGTGCGAACAATACCCGGCCATGGCTTCGTCAATGGAGTTATCCACCACCTCATAAACGAGATGATGCAGGCCGCGCCCGTCCGTGGAGCCTATATACATGGCCGGACGCTTGCGCACGGCGGAAAGGCCTTCCAGAATGGTAATGGACGAGGCCGTGTAGTTGCCGGAGGTTTCAGGGACCATTACTATTTCCTTTCTTGCACTCTGTTGCTGTATGTGCCGCGGGAGTTTTCGGGGCAGGGGTCCGGAAAAGTGTCCGGAAGCTGCGCCTAAACGTCCTCTTCACTGTAATAGGTGGTTTCGGAAACCTTCATGGGCATGATTATCACCGTATAATCCGGATCTTCCGCGCCCCGGATGCCGCACGGTCCTTCGGCGCCGGTGAGCAGCATATCAATCCTGCCGGAAACAAAATGTCCGAACACATCCATCAGATTGCGGGTAGGGAAGGCAATGCGCGTGATATGCCCCTTGTAGGCCACCTCCAGGCTTTCCGAAGCCGAACCCACATCCTGACCCTGGGCGGACAGCCTGGCCTCGTTTTCCGAAAGATCCATATAGGTGCAGCGGTCGCTTTCAGTATTGAAAATCAGAATGCGGCCCAGCGCCTCCATGCCTTCCTTGCGCTCCAGGGTCATGGCGCTGACATCTTCGCCCGCCAGCTTGGACATGAATACGTTGTAGTCCGGGTACTCGTAGGCCGCGCGCGGCAGACTGAGGGTTTCGGCTCCGTCCATGCTGCGCAGGTAAAGGCGCTTGTCTGTAAGGGTAAGTTCAATTTCGTCCGCGCCCAGCCATTTCTTGATATCCTGAAGATATTTTTTCTGAATCAACATGCCTTCGGCGGGCAGACGCGCGGCCAGCTCGTCATGGGTGAAGGAAACCAGGGCAAACTGATGGCCGTTAAGACCGCAGACGTCGATATGCCCATTTTCTCCAGGCTTCATGCACAGGCAGGCAATGGCGTCCATGGCGTCGTCATCGCTGATGCAGAAAGCCACCTTGTCCAGCACATCCTGTAAAAAGTCGCCGGACCAGGCTACTGCGTTCTCAGACGGAAATTCCGAAAAATTCTGGAACCATTCGGAACCGCTTACCGGCAGTTTGTACACCCGGCGTCCCTGTTCCAGCAGCAGATTGCCGGAAGCTTCGTCCAGCGAGAGGTGGAGCACGCCCGCGGGCAACTGACGCACCAGATCCACAAAGGCGCGGCCCTGCACGCCAATGAGACCCGGCTGGCTGATTTCTGCCGGATAACGGCCCGTAAATTCAATGTTGGCATCCGTGGACATGACCGCAAGACTGCCCTCCTCGGCCTTGAGCCAGATGGAACGCAGATAGGCGGCGCCGGCCTTGGCCGGGATGATGGCCGCGGCTTTTTGCAGACCCTCAATGATCTGTTCTTTGTTTACAGTAAGCTTCATATTTTTTCCTTGCTATTATTAATAGGCGTCTCTTTGTGTCTAACTTTCAGAACAAGCTGGAATATTTTGTTTTTTTACGGGCATTTTCAGGGAAACGTCGGAAACGCCACATACATGACGCGTTTTTTCCGGGCCGTGCGTCATGTTCAGAGCGCACTTGTTTCTAATTGCGTCACAAGCCGTTGCACATCTTTGTCACTAATCAGCAATTTCTTAATTTTTTTAATGGCATGGATGACAGTGCTGTGGTCTCTTCCGCCAAAGGCTCTGCCCAGTTCCGGGTAGGACAGCCCCAGCTTCTGGCGACAGAGATACATGGCCACCTGCCGGGCCAGAACCAGATCCGGGCGGCGTCTTGTGCCCAGAATATCATCGGGCCGCAGATTGAGCCCGCGGGCCACTTCGTTCAGTATTTCCCGGCAGCCCGGCAGCTTTTCCGCCCCGCCGGTGCGCACGATGTTTTCCAGATCCGCCGGGGTAAGGGCTCTGCCGTGCATGGCGGCAAAGGCTTCCACTTTCAGCAGCAAACCCTGAAGCAGGCGAAACTGTGCGCAACGCTGGGCCAGATACAAAAGCTGATCACGCCCCAGGGTAAGCCGCCGTTTCTTGCTGAGCGTCTGCAAATACCGCAGACGCACATCCAGATCCGGTTCCAGCAGCTCCACCACCAGGCCGCTTTCCAGACGGGAACGCAGGCGCTCATCCAGAATTTTCAGGGCCTGGGCCGGGCCGGCATGGGCAAAGACCAGCTGGCGCGACCCGGCATGATCCGCCACACCCGCCACGGCGTGTCCGCCATGCGGGCAGGCGTCCATACAGGCTGTCAGTTTTTGCTGCCAGGCGCTCTGGCCGGCCAGATCCTGCATGTCATCCAGGACGAGCACATCACACTGTTCCCAGAAAAGTTCCGGACGGCGCGTCCAAGGCGTGTTCTCCGCGCAGAAACGCGCGGCGTTCTGGCAGATGACGCGCGCCCCGCGTTGCGTGAATGCCGCGGCCAGAGCCCGCAGCAGATGTGTTTTGCCCGTGCCGCTACGCCCGCAGAGCAAAAAGGGGCTATAGACCGCGCCTATGGCGCTGGCGGCTACTTCCTTGGCGGCGGCCAGCGGAAAAGCGTTTTTGGCGTTGCTGATGAACGCGGCGAAACTGTCCTCGCTTTCATGCCCGGTTTCGCCTTGCGCTTCGCGTTGCAGAGGCGCGCTGCCATGCAGGGCCTCTGCCAGGGCTTTCGGCGCGCTTTGCTCGTACACGACGCGCAACGGAACCTTATCCGTGAAATGACGGTGAAGCGCGTCTTCAAAGGTATCGCGCTTGTGGCGTGAAAACCAGGCGGCGAAGTAGGTATGGGGAAAAACAACCCGCAAGGTGCCGTTTTCCTGATGCAGGGTCAGAGCTTCAAACCAGGCTTGCGTCTCCTGTCCTCCGTCCTGATTCAGTATGTGCCGCAGTTCGTTTTTCAGCATGGCGTCCCATGTCGCGGGCGCTGACGCGCCGTCCTGTGGATAAGCTTCCGGACTGTACGCCGCCGGCGCGGATAAAGTTCCCCGTACTTTTTCTCCGCCTCAATGGGGACAAGGTACATATATAGCATAAAAACTTTGTTGAAACAAGTCTTGCGCGCCGCCCGGACGTTCCCTGTGGACATCTGTGGACAGCGGCCCGGCTGGCGGCGTTTCGCGCCTGCCAAACTGGACAAGGCGCTGAGGGCTGGATATAGTCATCACTGGGGTAGCCGATGAAACGACTCTGGCTGGTGGGAATGTTACTGATTTTGCTGGTGGGGGGCGTGCTGGTGCGGCATGCCGGCAGAACCGGCCCCGCGCCCGCTGACGAGCCTGAACAGCAGCACAATGCCACGGCGGAGTCTTCCGATCTTCCGGTCGTGCTTCCCGATGTTCCTCCGGTCTTTCCTCAATCCGGCTCCTCCGCCCCTGCTGAAGCCAAACGCCTGCCTGAGGCCGTGGCGGTGGAAGATTCCGCCGGAACCCGCCTTCCGCAGGCAGTGCCCGGTTCCTCCACTGACGCGGCGGCCCCTGGCGACAGCGCCCTTCCGGCGGCTCTGACGCCGACCGGGCCTTTGGCTGTTCCCTCTTCCGCCCGGCCTTCCACAGGCCCGGACACTGCAAAGCGGGCTGACGGAACAGCTCCCGGCGAGGAAGTGGTCAAAGGCACTGTGGAAAAGGGCGACACCATCAGCAAAATTTTGGAAGAGACGGGCAGCGAAGGCGTCTATCAATATATCAGCGCGGCCCGGCGGGTTTTTTCCCTGCGCTCTTTTCGTGAAGGGCAGCCTTACTCCATTGTCACCGATACGGCTTCGGGCCGGGTCAAGCGCTTTGAGTATGAGATTGACAACCGCCACCGTCTGGTGGTGGAAGGCGTTGAAGATCCGGTGGCCAGGGTGGAGGCCATTGAGTATGTCACCCTGCTTGATACGGTGGAAGCCACCATCAGCGACAATCTTTTCCAGGCTGTGGCCGATGTGGGCGAAAGCCCGCAAATGGCCCTGCAACTGGCCGAGCTTTTCGGGGCGGAAATCAACTTTATCCGTGATCTTCAGCAAGGCGACAGCTTTTCCGTACTGGTGGAAAAACGCTATCGAGAAGGGGAATACAAGGGCTACGGCCGTATTCTGGCCGCGCATTTCACCAATAAGGGCAAGACCTTCGAGGCCTATCTTTTCCGCGACGGCCAGGAGCGGGCGCAGTATTACAACCGCAAAGGCGAAAATCTGCGCAAGACTCTTTTACAGGCTCCCCTGGCCTTCACCCGCGTGACATCCCGTTTCACATCGAGCCGCAAACACCCTATTCTGGGATACAGCCGTCCGCATATGGGGGTGGACTACGGCGCTCCCACCGGCACGCCGGTCAAGGCCGTGGGTGAGGGCACCGTCACCAGACGCGGCTGGGCCGGCGGTTACGGCAATCAGATCATTCTCAAACATGCGGCCGGGCTGGAATCCCTGTATTCCCATCTCTCCGGCTATGCCCGCGGCCTGCGACAGGGGCAGCGCGTGAAACAGGGGCAGGTCATAGGTTTTGTGGGCAGCACTGGTTTGTCCACCGGGCCGCATCTTGATTTTCGCCTGCGCCAGAACGGCAAATTCATCAATCCAACCAAGGCCATCAACCCGCGCGGCGCGCCGGTTTCCGCCAGGCATATGGCCGCGTTTGAAAAAACCGTGACCGAGGAACTGGCTTATCTGCAAGGGAAACGTCCCCTGGCGGGATATACCGTGGACAGTGTGGTGCCGGAACATCCCGTGCTCGCCAAGCCGGACGCCGAGCAGAAAAAAAAGCCCGCCCGCAACAAGAGGCGGCGGAGTTAGCGTCAGGGCGCTTTCAGCGGCGGCTGATGCCGTATTTGCGCAGTTTTTCGTAAAGCGTGGTGCGCGCGATATGCAGCGTGCGCGCCGTGCGCGAGACATTGCCACCCTGTTCGGCCAGCGCCTTGCGAATGATCACGGCCTCGGCGTCGGCCATAATGTCGGAGAGATCCCCGGCGGGCACGGCGTGCAGGGGCAGATTGGCGCTGGGCAGGGTGTCCGGCGGAAAATCCCCCACTTCGATCAGGTCGCCCTGGCGCATGGTGGCCGCATGAACCACCGCATTATGCAATTGGCGCACATTGCCCGGCCAGGAAAAAGCCAGCATGGCCGCTTCGGCTTCAGGCGAAAAGCTCAGGTGCTCCAGCCCCATGCGCGAGAGCACATAGCGGGCAATGGGCAGGATGTCGTCCGCGCGCTCGCGCAGCGGCGGGATTTCCAGGACAAAGGTGTTGATGCGGTAGTAAAGATCCTCGCGAAAGGAACCCGTGCTGAGCATGGCCGAAAGATTGCGGTTGGTGGCCGCCACCAGACGAAAGTCCACATGGCGGGCGTTGACCGAGCCAACCCGGCAGATGCTGCGGCTTTCCAGCACGCGCAGCAGCTTGGCCTGGATTTCGGTTGGCATTTCGCCAATTTCGTCCAGAAAGAGGGTTCCTTTGTCGGCCAGTTCAATCTGACCTATCTTGCCATCCTGATGCGCGCCGGAAAATGCGCCGCGCGCATAGCCGAACAGCTCTGATTCAAAAAGATCCTTGGGAATGGCCGCGCAGTTGATGCTGACCAGCGGACCTTCGGCGCGCGGACTTTCGGCGTGCAGCGCGTGGGCGAACAGCTCCTTGCCCGCGCCTGTGGCGCCCAGAATCAGCACAGGAGCATCCAGTTGGGCATAGCTTTGCACCTGCCGTTTGAGGCGGCGCATGGGCGCGCTTTCGCCCAGAATGCTGCGCAGACTGTACTGCGGCGACAGGCTGGCCTTGATCCGGCGCTTGTATTGATTGAGGGTATGGCCCAAATGTTCGATCTTGGAGGAGAGTTTTTTCAGTTCCTCGGGATCGTTGAAAATGGCCTGCGAGACCATGCCCGCCAGGCGTCCCTGGCTGTCGCGCACCGGAATCCGGTTAACGATCACAGGCAGGGCGTTGCCCGGTCCCAGTTGGCAGAGCTCGCCCATTTCGGCCCGGCCGTCGCGCAGCACCACGCGCGCGCGCGAATGGGGGATAATATCGGTGATGTCGCGCCCCAGCAGCTCTTCGGGCCGCTGGCCCAGCAGGTCGGAATAGGCCTTGTTGACAAAACGGATGACGCCGTCCATGTCGCAAAACAGCACGCCCATGGGCAGGCTGTCCAGAATGAGGGAGGTGCCCTCGCTGTTGCTTGTGAAAGGGGACATGGAACACTCCTTGGTCGCGCCTCGCGCCGTTCGCGCCGGCTGATTCCGGAGCGAACGCCTTATCCTTATACCGACGGGCGGGGAGTCTCAAACGTAAACCCGTCATGGCGGGCCCATGCTCATTTGTGCAGCTTTTCGGCGATCAGCTCGCGAATGATCTTGCTCAGGCCGGGCAGATCAGGTTTGGAAACCTGTCGATCCGCGCCCACCTTGACGCCCTTGTCGTGCAGGGCCTCGGTGATCAGGGAAGAAAAAAGGATGACCGGCAGGCCTTTTGTGCCCGGCATTTCGCGAATTCTGCGCGTCAGCGCGTGGCCGTCCATTTCCGGCATTTCAATGTCGGAAATGACCAGGTGCACCATATCGGTAAGTTGCACCCCTTCGGCCTGCGCTTCATTGCACTTCTGCGTGAGATAGTCCCAGGCTTCCCGGCCGCTGCCCACTGCCGTGACCTGAAAGCCGGATTTTTCCAGAGAGGATTTGATGATATGACGCAGTGAACTGGAGTCGTCGGCCACCAGCAGGTGAAAATCGCTGGCCCCTTCCACCGGCGTGGTGTCCACTTTCACCTGAGACATATCCAGAGAGCTGTCCAGACTGGCCAGGATCTTTTCCATATCCAGCACAAAGAGCACCCGGTCCTGAATGCGCAGCACGCCGGTGATGCTCTCGCGCGAGTAGGCCTGCACATACAGGTTGGGCGGTTCAATGCGATCCCAGGTCATGCGGTGGATGCTGGTCACGGAAGAAACCAGAAAGGCGGCTTGTACGCTGCTGAACTCCGTAACGATAACCTTGTTGTTCTCTTCCGAAGCCATTTCCTTGCCGAGCCAGGCCGCCAGGTTCAGCAGGGGCAGCACCTTGCCGCGCAGGTTGAAGGTGCCCAGCACCGAAGCGTCATGTTTGCTGGGCACGCTGGTTACGCTGGGCAGACGGATGATTTCCAGCACCTTGGCGACGTTGATGCCATAGTGACCGCTGTAGGTACTGCCGTCGGGCAGCCTTTCATCAATGAGAAACTCTATGATTTCAAGTTCATTGTTATTGACGTTGAGCAGGCTGTTTTGGGTCATGGCAGTCCTCGTCCTGTGGCTGGAACAGCGTCAATGAACTTTATCGGCCGCCGCCTGCTTTCCTTAAGGCGCAGGGGGAAATATCGGCTGAATTCGCCAAAGCTTCAGCGGCGCGCGCGGGCCGGGCGTCCGGCGGGTTTTGCCGCCGCGCGGCCCTGCTCCCTGGGAGGCTCCAGACGGGGGCAGAAATCCGCCATCTCGCACGCTTCACAACGCGGCTTGCGGGCGTGGCAGACATCCCGCCCGAACCAGACCATGCGGTGGTTGACGTCGCCCCATTCCCGCTGCGGAAAAAGCGCCATCAGATCCTGCTCCACGGCCACGGGGTCGGTCTGGTCCGTGAGGCCCAGCCGGTGGCTGATCCTTTTGACATGGGTGTCCACGGCCAGCCCCTCATTGAGGCCGAAAGCGCCGAACAACACCACATTGGCCGTTTTGCGGGCCACGCCCGGCAAGCTCACCAGATGTTCCAGGGTGCGGGGCACCTGGCCGTCGAAGTGGTCCCGCACGCGCCGGGCCGCGCCCAGAAGATTTCTGGCCTTGCTGTGGTAAAATCCCGCGGAATGGATGACCTCTTCCAGCTCTTCCTGTGTGGCGCATGCCAGCTCCGCCGGGCCGGGCCAGCGCCGGAACAGTTCCGGCGTGATGGTGTTGACCCGCGCGTCAGTACACTGGGCGGCCAGTACCGTGGCCACCAGCAGTTCCCAGGCGTTGCGGGCGGTCAGATGGGTTTCGGGCCGGGGGTAGCGGGCCTGAAGGGCGGTCAGAACTTTTTGCGCCCGTGCCGGGCGGCATTGAGCTTTTGTTGTCATTTCTCAGCTATGCCACAGGCGGCTGTGCCCCGCAAGCGCAGTTTTTCTGCGAGACAGGGCAAGCGCATGAAGGTCAGGCCGCCGGTTTGCCCATATCAAGGCCTCGTATAACCAAAAATTGGTAAGCCCCGGCTTTGCCGGGGCTTACTTACTAAGCGGACAGGAAAAAACATCAAAACGGAGTGCACTGTCAGATCAAGTCTGAACTACTACATTTTATTTCTCTTGAGTATCCGCGTCAATATTCTCCCCCGCGCCGGTTTCCGGTCTGAGATCATACAATCGGGGCGCGTGCGCCAGAGCGAAACGGCGCACCTTGTCTTCCCACTGGCGGAAATCTCTGATCAGTTCCACGCCGGCGGGCGTGAGGCGATAGCCGCCGCGGCGGTTGTCGCTGCTTTCCACCAGGGGGCGGCCCAGAGCTTCTTCCATTTTTTTCAGTCTGCCCCAGGCCAGGCGGTAGGACATATTCATGCTTTCGGCGGCTTTTTTCAGTGAACCCAGCGCGTCCATGCGGCGCAAAAGCTCTATGCGGCCCTGGCCCACCATCTCCTGACCTTCCTTGTCGTCGTCGGCGTGGCCATCGGCGCGGGTCAGCCATATTTTCAGATGCATGCGCGCCTTCACGGGCATGGCGGTCTCCTTGCCTTTATTTGAATGCGGCTATGGCCCGGCCCTGTTTAAGAGCCACCCGCCCCAGAGGCAGATCACGCCACCACAGCGCGGCTTCCCGGCCCGCAAGCCCGGTCTGGCGACTCTGGCCGGCAAGCAGGGCCGTGAGGTCCCCCATGTCGTCCAGCACCAGAGCCGCATCGGGCCGGGCCGGTTCCGGCAGCAGGCGGCGCAGGCGCGGGGCCGGGCTCAGCCGTCCGCCGGTCAGCCGCCCCAGCAGCGCCCCCTGCCAGATGAAATCCGGCGGCAGCATTTCTTTTGCCTGTTCAGGAATGAAGCGGACATGCTCGCCATACAGCGCCGCATGGCCCGGCGGCAGCAAGGCGGGATCACAGCAGGGACCGGCCAGGCACTCCGGCGTCAGGGGGTGGCCGGTGTCCCTTCCTTCGCGGCCCTTGCGCCCCTTGTGCAGGGCGGACGCGATTTGCGTTGCGGCGTCCGCCGGCTCATGCTCCGCTTTTTTGCGCAGCAGAGCCAGATAAAAGCCCTGCGCCCGGGATTTTGCGCCGTCCACGCGCAGGGTTCCCGCGCCGCCGGGGCGTTCCTCCCAGACAAAACCGGGAAAGGGCGACAGCGTTTCACGCACAAGGCCCAGTTCTTCTTCGGCAAAACGCACCTGGTCTTCGTTTTCCGCCTCATTGGTGGTGCAGGTGGAATAGACCAGTCGCCCGCCCGGTGCGAGCAGGGACGCGGCATGGCGCAGCAGGCGCTGTTGCAGGCCGGTCAGGCTGTTGAGCTTGTCGCCCTGCCAGAGCTTGAGCACGCGGGGATGTTTTTCCGCCGTGCCCCAGCCGGAGCAGGGCGGGTCCAACTGGATGGCGCTCCAGGAGGCGGGAAACAGGGGCAGGTTTTCGCCATTGCAGGAGCAGGTGGCGGCCTGAAACAGATTGCACTGATGCAGATTGGCCCGCAGGGTGCTCAGTCGCGCTGGCGTGGGCTCGTTGGCCAGCACAAAGCCGTCGGGGCCGGTCAACTGGGCCAGAAAGCCGCTTTTGCTGCCCGGACTGGCGCAGATATCCAGCACGGCTTCTCCCGGTCGCGGGGCCAGAGCCAGGGGCGGCAGCATGGAGGAGCGATCCTGAATATAGATATAGCCGAAAAAGGCGGCCAGGGATGCGCCCAGAGGGCGGGGTTCGCAGCAGAGCCTGCGGCAGAGGGGAGAAAAGGGCTCAGGCTCGAACGCATAGCCCTGAGCGCGCAGCAGGGCTTCCACCAGAGGGATGAACCGGTCTTCGCAGACCAGGCGGAAGGAACGGGAATATTGTCTGGGCATGGGAAGCACTCTACGCTGTATCAGCGGCAAAGTCAGCCGGTTAGAGCGAATGCCCTTTTCAAAGTCAACTGGCTCTAACGGGCTGGATAAAATCTGTTGATTTCTCCAGCCTTTAGGATAAGCTTACTAAAATGGGAAGTTTTACGATCCCATTTTGGATGTGTGCGCCTTGCGGGCTGTTTCCAGCCTCACGGCGCACACGAAAGGGAAAAGAACGCAAGGCCATGAACATCACTCGTCGGATCTGCCTTATCTGCGGGATTTGCATGGGGATCGTCACGATCTTCCTGCTGACCTGCGGGCGGACTCCAACGCGCTGTTCTGCTGCATGCAGCGCTCCACGGCCGAGGTGGTGGGCATGTAGCCCGAACTGGCCGTGGCGGCCAACTTCTCCGGCGGCGCTGCAATCCCTCATGCTTCCTGGCCGGCAGCCCGCCGGGCAAAGTTGTAACCGGCCTCCAGAGCCTGGGCATTGACCGGAATCAGCCTGGCGTAATGCGCGCTGACCACGCGCCTGAGCGCCTCCTGCACCGCCGTCAGCGGCAGCGCGCCCGTGGCCCTGAGCCAGGCCCCCAGGGCCACCATGTTGGCCAGCTTCACATTGCCCAGTTCATGGGCCATGTCATTGGCCGGAATGCAGACGCTGCGCAGCTTCTTGTCCACAAGCTCCTCCCTGATCAGCGAGGCGTTGACGATCTGCACGCCGTCCTTGCGCAGGCGCGGCTGAAATTTGTCCAGCGAAGGCTCGTTGAGCACAATGGTGGACAGGGGTTCGCGCACCAGGGGCGAGCCGATGGGCCGGCTGTCCAGCACCACGGTGCAATTGGCCGTGCCGCCGCGCATTTCCGCGCCGTAGACAGGGATGAAACTCACTTCCAGGCCGTGTTCCATGGCGGCCTGGGCCAGCAGATTGCCGATCAGCATGACGCCCTGACCTCCGAAACCGGCCATGATCACGTCCTGATATTCAGCCACGGGGAGCCTCCTTGGCCTGCCCGGCGTCCGCCGGCGCGGTCGTGGTCGCATCCTTGAACACGCCCAGGGGAAAAACCGGTATCATGGCCTCGGCAATGCGCCTGTTGGCCGCCACAGGATCCAGATGCCAGTTGGTGGGGCAGCCCGAAAGCAGTTCCACAAAGCCGAAGCCCAGACCGTCCAGCTGCACTTCAAAGGCCTTGCGCATGGCCCTTTTGGCCGCGCGCACATGCTTGACCGAATCAAGGGCGCAGCGCGCGGCATAGGCCACGCCGTCGAGCTGAGCCATAATCTCGGCCAGCCGCACCGGCCCGCCTTCATTGCTCAGGGAGCGGCCCTGGCATGTGGTGGTGGTTTTCTGGCCCACCAGGGTGGTGGGGGCCATCTGGCCGCCAGTCATGCCGTACACCGTGTTATTGATGAAGATGGTGGTGATTTTTTCGCCCCGGTTGGCCGCGTGCAACGATTCGGCCAGGCCGATGGCGGCCATGTCGCCGTCGCCCTGATAGGTGAACACCACGGCGTCGGGCCTGGCCCGGCGCACGCCCGTGGCCACGGCGCAGGCCCGGCCGTGCGGGGCCTCCAGGCCGTCCACATTGAAGTAATCATAGGTAAAGGTCGCGCAACCCACCGAGGCCACCAGTATGGCCCTGCGGGCCACGCCCAGTTCGTGCAGCGCTTCGCTGACCAGCCGGTGCGCAATGCCGTGATGACAGCCGGGACAATAGTGGGTGGGCCGCTCGTTGAGAACGGGATTGACGTCAAACGCCAGGCATTCGCCCGGCTGCGGGCGCAACGCGTCGGCTGAATCCGAAACCCGGATCATTGTTTCTTCTCCTTGAGAGCGCGAAGGATGGGTTCTGTCAGATCGTCCGCGCCGATGAACAGGCCGGGCATGACCCCGTGCCAGGAGACGGCGGCAGCGCCGTTGAGCGCCAGAAGCACGTCTTCCACCATCTGGCCGGTATTCTGCTCCATAACCAGAAAACGCCGCCCCGGCGCCAGAGCGCGCAGAGCCTCGGCCGGAAAGGGATACAGAGTCACGGGCCGGAACAGACCAAGCTTGCGGCCATCCGCGCGCAAACGGCGAATGGCGCTGCGCGCGATGCGGGCTATGGAGCCGAAGGCCACCACGATCAGTTCCGCGTCGTTCGTATCCGTCTGCTCAAAGGCGCATTCCGCGCGCATGGCCGCGTATTTTTCCATCAGCAGGCGGTTGCGCCCGGCCAGGGCCCCTTCGGCCAGATACACGGATTTGAGCAGGCGCGGGGCCGCGCCTTCGCCGCGCCCGCCATAGCCCTCCAGCCGCCAGTCCTTGGCCAGGGCCATGACGGCTTCTGGCCGCAGGGCGTCTTTGGGCGGCTCGCGGCGCACGGGCTCCTTGATCTGGCCCACAATGGCGTCGCCCAGCACCATGACCGGATTGGCGTATTTGAAGGCCAGGGCAAAGGCCCGGAACATGAGGTCATAGCATTCCTGCGCCGTGGCCGGGGCCAGCACCAGATTGCGGTGGTCGCCGTGGCCGCCGCCCTTGACCGCCTGAAAATAGTCGCCCTGGGAGGGGCCGATATCCCCCAGGCCGGGCCCGCCGCGCTGCATGTTGACGATGACGCCCGGCACATGGCTGCCGGCCATGTAGGAAATGGCCTCCTGCATCAGCGAAATGCCGCAGCCGGAGGACGAGGTCATGGCCGGAATGCCGCAGGCCGCCGCGCCCAGCAGCATATTGGAGGCGGCCACTTCGCTTTCGGCCTGCACAAAAGCCCCGCCGTTTTCCGGCAGCAGAACGGAGAGGGCCTCGGGAATTTCATTCTGCGGCGTGATGGGATAGCCGAAATAGCAGCGGCAGCCCGCGTCCACCGCGCCGAAGGCCACAGCCTCATTGCCCTTGATCAGCACGCGTTCCTTCTGTGATGCGTTCATGCCGCGCCCTCTCCCGCCGTGTTCCGTATTTTGACGCTTCTGAATACCCGAATGGCCGTGTCCGGGCACATGACGGCGCAGGAGGCGCAGCCCGTGCACTGGCCGTCCATTTCCATAACTTCATAGCCCTGATGGTTAAAGCGCCCCGACGGGCGGAGAATATGCGCGGGGCAGGCCTCCACACAGAGACGGCAGCCCTTGCAGCGTTCCTCCAGAAAAACAATTCGTGACATATGATTTTTGCGCTCCTTGCGGCGGCTTTGCAGGCGCCGCCTTTGCCCGGGATAGGGACGGAAAAGGCGGTTCAGCATATGAGCATGGCGTCCCCATAGGAAAAAAAGCGGTAGCCCCTGGCCACGGCTTCGGCATAGGCCGCCAGCACGCGCTCACGCCCGGCAAAGGCCGAAACCAGCATGAGCAGCGAGGATTCCGGCAGGTGAAAATTGGTCAGCATGGCGTCCACCACGCGGAAGCTCCTGCCGGGATAGAGAAAAATGTCCGTCCAGCCCGCATAGGGCTGCACCCGTCCGCAGAGTTCGGCCACGCCCTCCAGGGCGCGCGCGCTGGTGGTGCCCACGGCCACCACGGGGCGTCCCTCGGCCCTGGCCCTGGCCACGGCCTCGGCGGTGGCCTCCGGCACTTCCACATATTCACGGTGCATGCGGTGGCCGCGGATGTCCTCGCTGCGCACAGGGCTGAAAGTGCCATAGCCCACATACAGGGTCACTTCGGCCCATTCAAAACCTCGCGCCGCCAGTTTTTCGCGCAGGGCCGGGGTGAAATGCAGGCCGGCCGTGGGCGCGGCCACGGAGCCGGTTTTTTCCTCCCTGGCGTAGACGGTCTGGTAGCGGCTGAGATCTTCCTCGCCGTCGGCGCGCTTGATGTAGGGCGGCAGAGGAATGTGCCCGGTGGCCGCAAAGGCCCTGGCCAGATCGCCACGCCAGACCAGGCGCACCCGACGCCTGCCGAAGGGGCCGGATTCCAGCAGCGTGACGCGGATGCCCGCGCCGAAGGCAAGGGTTTCGCCCTCGCGCACGCTGCCGCCGCAACGTATCAGCCCCTCGGCCTCGGCGCTGAAGGCGTCCGCGCCGCCGGCCCTGTGGGGCGCGGCCCGCTCCATGACCAGGGGCAGGGGCGTGAGCAGCAGAAATTCCACCTTGCCCCCCGTGCTGCGCAAACCGAGCAGGCGGGCCTGGAGCACGCGCGAATTATTGGCCACAATCAGCGCATTGGGCGGCAGCAGGTCGGGCAGTTCGCCGAACGCGGCATGGCGCAGTTCGGGGCGCGGATCAGCGGCGCCATGACGCGGCATGACCAGCAGGCGCGAGGTTCCGCGCTCTTCCGGGGGGAACTGGGCTATCTGTTCCGGCGGCAGATCAAAACGATAGCCGCTCAGAAAAAAATCGGCTTCTTCGGGCGTCATGGCTGTGGCGGGCCTCGCTGCTGCGCCCGGCCCGTCGCCGGGCTTGTCAGGGCGCGGCGGAGAGGCTAGGCTGTGTTCCTGAACCCGGACGGCCTGAGCGTTCGGGAGAAGGAGTATAGCCATGCGACGCACGCTTGTCACCCTCACCCTGGGGCTGCTTCTCGCCGCCGCTCAGGGCTGCGCCTCCGTAGGCGGCGGCAATCCTTTTTCCAATGATCCGCTCACCGGCGGCACGGACGCGGCTTCCAGCCAGTTGCTGGGCGTGCCCCTGCCCGCCGGCATGCAGCGCTATGCCTCCCACGGTTATATGAACTATGGCGCAGCCGGAGGCCGCGAGGGCCTGGAAACCCTGCGCGGCAATGTGGACGCCGCGCAGGCGGCGCAGAGCATGTTCACGGCCCTCCAGGGTCAGGGCTGGCAGTTGCGCCTCTCTCTGCGCAAGGGGGACCGCTCCCTCTATCTCTACGACAAGGGCAACAGCGTAGCCGCGCTGATTTTTCGCCGCCAGACCGTACTGACCATCCTTGAAATCTGGACAGGAGACCGCCTGCCCGACGGCTCGGCCCTCAGCCTGCCCGGCGCGGCGGAAAGCGGCGTCGAACTGCCCGGCGAGGAATATGCGCCCATAAACGATGAAACGACGCAGAGCGGCCCCACACCGCAGCCCGCGCCGGGCGCCACTGAACAATGGGGCGGGGGCGGCCAGAGCGGCGGCCTGCAGGAGCGCACTCTGTGAGCTGCCCGACCGCATCTCTTGCCGCGCCCTTTGACCACAGCACGCGCTTTGCCGGCAAGCGCCTGCATCTGGGTGTCTGCGGTTCGGTGGCCTGCTACCGCGCCACGGATCTGCTGCGGGCCTGGCTTGCAATGGGCATCCACGTTTCGGTCACGCTTACGGAGGGGGCCCGGCGCTTTGTCGCGCCCCTGCTCTTTGAATCCCTGGGCGCACTGCCGGTCTATGGCGGCATGTTCGAGCAGGGGCAGGATATCTTCGCCCATCTGGAGCCGGGGCAGCGCGCCCAGGCCATGATTGTGGCGCCGGCCTCGGCCGACGCTCTGGCGCGTCTGGCCCACGGCGCGGCCTCGGACATGCTGGCGGCGCAGGCCCTGGCCTTTGACGGCCCCCTGGTGCTGGCCCCGGCCATGAACCCGCGCATGTGGAGCCACCCGGCCACCCAGGCCAATGTGGAGCTGCTGGAACGGCGCGGCGCGTTTTTTGTGGGGCCGGATTGCGGCGGCACGGCCTGCGGAGACCAAGGCCGGGGAAGGCTGGCCGCCCTGCCCGAAATTTTTCTGACCGCCTTGCGTGCCCTGGCCCCGCAGGACATGGCCGGGCTGAAGGTCATGGTTACGCTGGGGCCCACGCGCGAGGCCTGGGACGGGGTGCGCTTCTGGTCCAATCCTTCCAGCGGTCTGATGGGCGCGGCCCTGGCCGTCTGCGCCTGGCTGCGCGGGGCTGACGTGGCGGCCGTCTGCGGGCCGGGGGTCACGGCCTTTCTGCCGCGGGGCGTGCGCCGCTTCGACGTGACCGGCGCGCGCGAAATGTACGAGGTCGCGCAAAGCCTCTGGCCGGATATGGACATGGGCATGTTCACGGCCGCGGTGGCCGATTTTTCGCCTGACGCTCCTGAAGGCGGCTGCGGGCACAAATTCAAGAAATCCGAAGCTCCGGAAGGTTTCAGCCTGCATTTCAGCCCTAATCCGGACATTCTGCAAAGCCTGGCCGCCGCGCGCCGTCCCGGCCAGAAAGTGCTGGGTTTCGCGGCGGAAACCACTGCGGACATGGATGCCCTGCTGCCTCTGGCGCGCGCCAAGCTGGCCCGAAAAAGGGCAGACCTGCTGGCCGCCAACCGCGTCAACGCGCCGGACAGCGGCTTTGGCGCGCCCACCAACAGCATGGCCGTGGCTGACGCGCACGGTCGCGAGGAAATCTGGCCCTCGCAAAGCAAGGCTGATGTGGCCTGGGAGCTGTGTTCATGGCTTTTGCGGATCTGAATCCGCTGGGCGCGCTCTGGCAGAGCCACGGCCTGCGCTGTCTGCTGCTGCCCGGCGATGTCCCGCCGGAGCGCTCGTTCAGCGCCGCCCTGGCGCAGGCGCCGCGCCGGCATCCTCAGCCGGGCCGCCCGGCCCCGTCTTCTGCCCCCGCACGCGCGTTTCGCCCGGCTCATCCGGCTCATCCGCCTCATCCGATTGAAGCGGGCCGCCAGCCACGCGCGGAAACCGCCCCGGCCCCGGCGCAAACCGCCGCCAAAACCGCCCGAAACGACGGGCGCTGGCAGCCCCTGCCGCCGCAGGCCTGGCCCGTGCCCTGGCAAAAACGCCTGGCGGCCACCCGGCCCGGCCTGGTGGTCTGGACCTACTGGAATCTCGGCCGGGATCTCTGCAACGCGGGGGGGGGCGACAGCCAGCGCCTGGAGCGGAGCGCCTTTCTGAAACGCCTGCTGGGCGATCTGGCCCATCCGGCGGGCACCCACACCTTCTGGCCCGCCTGCCTGCCCGTGCAGGCTGGAGAAAAAGGGGAAGAGGCGGGCGCAGGCGACTTCGCGCCCCATGCCGAGGCTTTCTGGTCCGGCGTGCACAGGCTGGGCGCGCGCGGCGTGGTGGTCATGGGTTCGGCGGCGGCCAAAGCCCTGGCCCTGCCGGGCGGTCTGCGTCCCTTGCAGCAGACCCGCCACCACGGGCATCTGGTCTGGGTGCTCTGGGATGTGGAATATCTGCTGCACGAGGAGCAGCGTTATACGGCCATGCTGGCTTTTTTGCGGCAGGCCTTGCGTCCGGTGGTCCGGATCTGACAGATCAGCGGATAAACAACCGTAATCAGGGAAAACGGGAAAAGATGTTCATTGCCATGAGCCTGATGCTGCTGGGCGTAATGCTGGGGCGGCTGCTGCGCGGGCAACGCTGGATTGGCGCGCCGAGTCGCTGCATTGCGCCTGCCATCATGCTGCTGCTTTTTTCTCTGGGCGTGGCCGTGGGCGGCAATGAGCACCTGATGCGCAATCTGCCCCTGCTGGGCGGCAAGGCCCTGCTGCTGAGCCTGGCGGGCGTGGCCGGTTCTCTGCTCTGCGTGGCCGTGATCCGGCGCTGGTTCCGCGATTTTCCGCCGGCTCCCGGCGCTGGCAAGCGGCCTCAAACGCCCGTTGAGGCCCAGCCGCCGCACGGCGGCCAGTAACCGGCCGGAGCCTTGCCGCCATGTCTGGAAGCCTGCTGATCCTGGCCTTTTTCGGCGCGGGTGTGGGGCTGGCCCGGCTGGGCCTGATTCCCCGCTATTTTATGGAGCATGATGTCACGCTCTATGTGCTCTGGCTGCTCATGCTGCTGGTGGGCCTGTCCATCGGCGCGGACCGGCGGCTGGGTGAAATTCTGCGTACATTGCGGCCGCGCGTGCTGCTGCTGCCGCTGGCCACCACTGTGGGAACCTTTGCGGGCGTGGCGGCGGCCAGCTTTTTTCTGGCCTACAGCCTGGCGGACTGCCTGGCCGTTGGCGCGGGTTTCGCCTATTACTCCCTGTCCTCCATCTTCATCACCCAGTACAAGGGCGCGGAGCTGGGAACCGTGGCCCTGCTCAGCAATATTTTGCGCGAAATACTGACCCTGGTGGGCACGCCGCTGCTGGTGCGCCTGCTGGGGCCGCTGGCCCCCATTTCCTGCGGTGGGGCCTCCACTATGGATACCACCCTGCCCGTCATCGCCCGCTACGCGGGCCGGGAGTGGATTTTCATCTCCATTGTGCACGCCATGATTCTGGATTTCAGCGTGCCCTTCTGGGTCATTCTTTTCTGCAGTCTGTAACAGGACGCCGTCCATTATGAGGATTCACCATGTCATTGTTTTCATATATAAAACAAAATTTTTTTTATAGAAAGCAACAATCGCCTTTTGTTGATTTGACTTTTCTCCCGCTAGTGCCGAATCCATTTATTCCATGGGAGATATATCCTGATATAGATCCCGATTCTTGTTTATTTACTCAAGGAAATGAATCAACATGGCTCTGTGAAATTTGGTTTCCATATTGGGAAAGTCTTTCAGAGAAAGAAAAAGAAGATTTAAAAAATCAAGCACCTACTGATGCTTGGTGTGAATGATTGGATTGGAGAGGAGAAGGGGCAAGAAAAACAAGAATTATCTGTGAAAAAGAGGGAATTCCATTTGACTATAATGGATATTTATATGAATTTAAAATCAATTATATAATTGATTATTTGCAGGATAAAAAATCACAGAATAAATAGCCCGCCGCCAGCCGGCGAGGGTATGAAGAGCGCGGCCTGCGCGGCAACGCCCGCCCTGAGGGCAAATAAGCTCTATAATATGCAGCATATGAAAAAAGCGGGGAATGCCCTTGGGCATTCCCCGCTTTTTTATGCTTCGCATCAGCCCGTATCCGCAGGCTCGTTGACACAATGACTGTCAGTGAAGTGAATTTGATCAATACCTGACAAACCCTTTTTTAGCAAGCTTTACCCTGAAATAAAAATCCCTTGCCTGCCGTCAAGGCAAATCTGCTATAAATTCATCTTAGTTATAAATAGCCTCCTCCCTTTTTGCTCCCGTTCACTGACAGTCATTGTGACGGCATTTGCCGACCGTGCCCGCCGCCCTCAAAGCTCACGGCATGGCTTGCGGCTGTTCTCACTGCCGTCATGAAAGAGGAGCGCAACATGGGAGAGCGGAACGCGGGCATGCCTCGCGCCGGGCACGGGCCGGATGCAACGGCACAGCCGCGTATCGGCGTTGTCATCCTCAACTATAACGGCTGGCAGGACACCATTGTCTGCGCGGAATCCGTGCTGGCCGGCGCCGAGCCTCCCTCCTGGCTGGTTGTGGTGGACAACGCCTCGCCCGATGACAGTGTGCGCTGGCTGCGCCATTGGGCCGCCGGGCGCATGGATTTTGCCCTGCCGGAACTGGGCGCGCCCAGGCCATGCCCCAAACCCCTGCCCCTGCTGGAGCTGGATGAGGATGCGGCCCGCCACGCCGCGCCCGCGCCGCTGACATTGCTGCGCCGCCACAGCAATGCGGGCTACGCGGCGGGCAACAATGCGGGCATGCGACTGCTTATGACCTGGGGCGCGGATGCCGTATGGATTCTCAACAATGACACCATAGTGGACGCCAACTGCCTGGGGGCCATGCGCCGGCGGCTTTTTGCCAAGCAGCGCCCCGGCCTGTGCGGTTCGCTGGTCTGCTATCAGGGCAGCGGCCTTGTGCAATGCCGCGCGGGCGGACACACCAACAGATGGACCGGCCTCTCTGTACTGGACGGAGGCAGGGAAAGTGTGGCTCAGGCCAGACGCGCGGACGCGGCCCAGGTGGAGAACCGCCTCAATTTCATCTACGGGGCCAGCGTCATGGTCAGCCGCGACTTTATTGAGCAGGTGGGCCTCATGGACGAGCGCTATTTCCTTTACTGCGAAGAACAGGACTGGGCTTACAGCGCCAGGGGCCGCTTTGACTTCGCCTACGCGCCGGACGCCATCGTCTGGCACAAGGAAGGGGCCAGCACGGGCTTTTCCCACGCCGGCTTCAACGCGCGCCGCCTGCTTACGCTGATCCGAAGCCGCCTGCGGCTCACGGCCAAGCATCTGCCCCTGGCCCTGCCCTCGGTCTGCCTGAGCATGGTCTTTGCCGCCGCGCGCATGGCCTGCCGACGGCTGGGACGCGGGCTCTGGAGCGCGTCATGATAAAACTGCCGTATTTTCTGAAAAACCGCCTCCGCTACCGCGCCTTGCAGTTCGTCCGCAGACGTTTTCCCCGCATGATGCACGGCATTCCCAAGCGGGCGCTCGCATTGACCCGGATTTTACACGCTCAGGGCATAGAGCCTGAGCGCGCGGCCGAAATCGGCGTCTGGCGCGGACATTCCTCAATTGTTTTTTGCCGCTTATGGGCATCCCTAAAAGAATATCACTGTATTGACAGTTGGGCTAACTACGCGGACTACAGCGATTCAGGCGACGCCATCGCCGAAAATGATTTTAACGTTGATAAAGCCATATTTCTGGACAGAATATCTCCATTTAACCATATAGTATCTATTCATGAAGGATTTTCATCTGATATAAGCAGTAAATTTTCTGATAAATATTTTGATTTCATTTTTATAGACGCAAATCACGCCTATGAATATGTCAAAAAAGACATTGCGTCCTGGCTCCCCAAAGTTCGGGGGGGGGGGTACTGGCAGGCCATGACTTTGACGCACCGCCCTATCCAGGAGTTCGCAAAGCCGTGGAAGAGATGATTCCATATCCAGTCTATCTTGCGGAAGATCATGTCTGGTGGACTGTTGTTCCATAAGAGAGAGGAAGTATAGTCTATGCAACCCATGAATAAGGCATGGTGCGTACAGATTGACGTGACCAATTACTGTGTGCGCTCATGCCTGTATTGCTCCAGATACAATCGCCACTTGCGTCCTGATCAACGCGCGCACATGCCGGTGGAGACATTCAGCGCCGCCTTGCGCAGCCTGCGCCACTGGCCGGGCAAGATTGGCGTCATCGGCGGCGAACCGCTGCTGCATCCAGAGTTCAAAACCCTCAACGCCTTGCTGCGGCGGCACTTCCCCCCTCATCACAGCCTGCGCGCAAGACTCGTGGCCCTGCTGAAAAGGAGGCCGCTGCCTGCCAATAAAAAGCTGGGGCTCTGGACTTCCGGCCTGCCCGGCACCCCTCTTGCCGACCCACGGCATGACCCGGATATTGCCGCAACATATGGTTTCATTGCCTATAATCCTCATGATGCGGAACAGATGAAAAAGTGCCGGCATCAGCCACTGACTGTGGCCATCAGAGAAGCCGTGCCGGATGAGGCCCTCATGTGGCAGCTCATTGATAATTGCTGGGTGCAGCGCACCTGGTGCCCCAGCATAACCCACAAGGGAGCCTATTTCTGCGAGGTGGCCGCCGCGCAGGATATTTTGCTGAACGATGGGGCCAATGCCTGGCCCATTGAACCGGGGTGGTGGAGCGCCCCCCCCAACTCAAGGGAATTTCTCGCGCAGAAAGAGGCCCTCTGCCCCAATTGCGGCATGGCCATCCCCATGGAACGCGAACTGCTGCTCAAGCAGAGCGAAAAGATAAGCCCTCAACTTCTGGAAGCATTCCGCGCCCGAAAACTGAAGAGAATACATGAACAGGATGTTGAAATCTTCAGCGGAACATTCAGCAAGGAAGAGCTGCAACAGAATATTCTGAGCTGGTATCCCGGCAATTACCGCGAAGATGTGAAGCCGGACGAACAGGCCCGCGAAGGGCGCGGCTTTCCCGGCGAGCTGCGCTGAAGGGGGAATCATGTCCATTGAAGTGCTGACCATGTGGTATAATGAAGCGCAACTGGCCCCCTACTTTCTGAAGCATTATGCCTATGCCGACAGAATCACCCTGCTGTATGACGCCGACACCAGCGACAATACGCTGGAGATCGTCAGATCCGCCCCCAATGTCTCTGTGATTCCCTTTCATTTTCCCGACATGATGGACGATGAGCTGAAGCGGGATTTTCTGAACGCACAGTACAGGCAGAGCCAATGCGACTGGGTTTTGTGCGTCGATGCCGATGAATTTGTGTTTTATAAAGAAGCAGAAACATTTGTGTATGACCTGCATGATTTTTTGGCGGAAAGATCAAAATATGACGTTTTTTATGTGACACTCTACCAGATCTACCGCCATGCCGATGACATGGATCTGAACCCCCGGGAATATCCTGTACCGCAACGCAGGCATGGCGATCCCAATGTCACACATGGCATGAACGCCCTCTATAACAAGCCCGCTCTTGTGCGGACCGGGCTGAATATACAGTGGACTCCGGGTTGCCACGCGGTCAAGCTGTATTCCCCTCCCCTGCGGACATTGGGCCTGAGAAGAGCCGTCCGAATGTTTTTTCATGAACATACCCTCCCCTCGCTGAAAATAGCGCCATTCCCCTTGCTCGGCGCGCACTGGTCAATGGCTGACCCCTCATTTGCCGTTGAACGCCGCGTCAAGAACAGAAGGGAGCGTCAAAGCAAAAACAATCTGACCAAGGGAATGACACGACAGCATCATACTATAACAGAAGAAAGCATTATGTCCGAATTTAACCAACATATGCACGATGTTTTGTTATTTTAGCAAATAATAGCAGAATATATAATAATTTGAGGTTAAAATGTTTGAAAATTTAAACTACTCTCACAGTCGCATTGCATTGCTTGCAAAGCTGAATAATGCGACAAACTATCTTGAGATAGGAGTACAGTCAGGATTCACTTTTTTATCTGTCGATCTGCCATTGAAAGTGGCTGTTGATCCTTATTTAAAATTCAATCCTCTTGATCGCAAAAAAGATGGGGAATATTTTTTTCAAATGTCTTCAAATGATTTTTTCGGGGGTCTAGCTGGCAACTCTCCAGTTGTACAGGAACTTTATGCAAAAAATAAACTTGCATTTGACATTATTTTCATTGATGGGCTGCATACATATAAACAATCATACAAAGATTTTATAAACTCACTTGCTTATTCACATGAAAAAACATTATTTATAATAGATGATACAATACCATGCGATATATACAGCGCTATAAATAATCAAGAAAAATCTCTTTCTGAAAGACGTCGCGCGTGCATGTATGGCACTCCCTGGCATGGAGATGTCTATAAAACAATATTTACAATACATGATTATCATCCAGATATTTCATATTGTACCATCCTTAATGCCGGAAACCCACAAACGATCTTGTGGAAGACAAAAAAAGAACGCTCCCAAAAAAAATTTAAGTCAATAGACGATATAAATAATATGTCATTTTATGACATGATAAGCAATGCCAGATTATTAATGCCGACAAGTATAGAAGAGCTGCCAAAACATATATTCAATTATCTTGATCCTGATCAAGATGCAAACATAGCAATATTTGAAAAATCAATCTGGATCAATTCACTGCCATATATCAATAATACGATTTATAATATAAATAAATCCTGTGAAGTATGCATTCAAGCAATCATGAACTCATGTAGTTGGAAAATTACCAAACCACTGCGATTTTTGCGGCACGCTCTCACAAAGATATCATCAAAAACATTATAGCATAAAAGAGAATCAATATGCTGTCATATATTCGCAAATGTATACAATTTTTGATTCAATTTATACGCAAATATTTACCAGGACTTTTTTATCTATTGAAAAATAACGACTTTGTGTCTTCTCTGCATCAGACACTTTTTCCGTTAACCACAACAACTATACACTACGATGAAGAGCACCTGCGCCTGAAAGAATATCTGCATACGCCCAAAGACGGGCGCATTGTCTTTTATACAGCCATTGCGGGCGAGTATTCCCGCCTGCTGCCGCCCGCGCGGCTCATGCCAGGGGCGCGCTATGTCTGCTTTTCGGATTCACCAAAGCCCACATATGGCATCTGGGCCATTCGCCCCCTGCCCAAGACTTTTGCGGAGTCTCCCCGCTGGGCCAGCCGCTGGTGCAAGCTGCATCCGCACGAGCTGTTCCCGGATGCGGAAGTGGTCATATGGCTGGACGGCAACATAGTCATCAACGGCGACATGGAAGCGTACATCCAGCGCGTTATAAGCAGCGGCCTGCCGGTCGGCATGATCCGCCACCCTGAGCGGCGTTGCGTCTATGAAGAGATTGCCGCCTGCCTGCGGCTGGGCAAGGACAGTGAAGAACGCCTTGAGCGCCAGCGTCAACGCTATGTCAGTCTTGGCCTGCCCGCCGCTAACGGCCTGTATGAAACCAATGTTATCATCAATAACATCAAACACCCCGGTCTGTCAGAACTGTATGACGCCTGGTGGCGGGAACTTTCGGAACAAAGTTGGAGAGATCAGATAAGCCTTTCCTATGTATTACATGCACTACGTCTCACGCCCTGCGAGTTCTTACCAGAGGGAATCTCCGCAAAAAATAGTGAATTCTTCATTTTTTTAAAGCATGAGGCCACATTCAGGGCACATATAGACGACCAGTCCCTGTTCTCCACAGAAGTGACTTTTCCCTCTCCTCCGGTCTCTTTTGCCGAATATGGCCGACAACACCCGCACAGCCTGGAGGCGGCAGCGCCTCACAGGGCGGATGTCATCGTACCCGTACATAATGCGCTGGGCCATGCGCGGGCGTGCTTTGCCTCCCTGCTGCCCACACTGCGGGCAAAAGACGGACTCATCATTGTCAATGACCTGTCAGATGCCGAAACCAGCGGCTGGCTGCGGGCCTTTGCGCAGTCTGACGCGCGGGTCAGGCTGCTCGAAAATGAAACGAATCTTGGCTATACCGGCAGCGCCAACCGGGGCTTGCGGGCCTCGGACGCCCCGTTCAGAGTCATGCTGAACAGCGATACCGTTGTTTGCCCCGGCTGGCTGGAAAAAATGCTTCTGGTGGCCTATGGCGACGACAAAACCGGCATTGTCGGCCCGCTGTCCAACGCGGCTTCGTACCAGTCTGTTCCTTCTCTGAGCCCCGCCGAGAACAATACACCCATCAATGTCCTGCCGCGTGGCAAAAGCGTCAGAGATATGGACAGGCTCTGCGAAGAGTCCGCGCCGTGGGGGCTGTATCCCTCGGTAGCCCTGATTCATGGCTTTTGTTTCGGCATACGTCAGGAAGTCATCAACACCATAGGATTTTTTGATGAAATCAACTTCGGCCGCTTTTTCGGAGAAGAAAACGACTACTCGCTGAGGGCGGCGCAAGCCGGGTTTATCCTGCGCGTGGCGACCCCTGTATATATTTATCACGCAAAATCAAAAAGCATCAGCACAGAGATACGAACGTCTCATGTTGGCAAGGCAAGCCGTAGATTACATAAAATTTATGGTACAAAACGAGTTAATAATGCAATATATAAAACACTCAATACCCCAATTCTCATTTATATGCGAAATATATTCTCTAAATTTTATAATCAGTGTGATAAAAATGAAAAATAAAATGTTAATATACTCTATCGTGCGTTCCACATATGTAAAATCTTTTATTAAATCAGTGCTCTTTCACAGAGGCAAGGCTCCCTCTTCCCTGCGGACTGATTATCATGCTCTGTTCATCCCGCCCAAAACAGTTTCGGATGCCTCTCGACTACGGGAAACACTCAGAAAACATCACATAGGTTTTTTCGATTTCGGCTGCTCACGGGGTGGGGCAACATCAATGTTTTCACGTTATACGGGCTTAACCGGCTTGGGTTTTGATCGCGACATGCATAAAATCAAACTTGCCCTCAAAAACGGATGCCATTGCAGTAACGCCGATATCCTCAGCATACCGGATGAGCCTTTTGTCCCATTTGTGATTATGTTTGATTTTCTGGAACATCTTGATTCACGAACGGCGGTTTATACTTTCATTGATAAAGCCTGCAAGGTAAGCAATGGCAATGTTTTTATCAGCCAGCCCTTTCATGACGCTGATCAACTGTTGTTCGCGGATGGCTTCAAAACGTACTACTCCCACTGGAATTGTCATAAAAACTCCACGACGACTACAGACTTTTTTCACCATTTATGGGAGTTAAGAGCGCATTCTGTCATATCCGACTTTCTCATTGGGTATAAGAATCCTATTCTCTCATCTGGTCATACATCTATTCACCCTTTACAATCCCCTATAGATTGTCACCAGTACGACATTGCAAAACATCCGCCAAAGGACCTATAATGTTTTTATGAAGATCATTGTAATGATTGATGTTTCAGGAAATGGATATAAACCTATAAAGAAATTGCTTTGCGATCATATCGCCATAGACACAAAAAATTTTTAAGAAAACTATATTATAATAATACAATACAAAAAATTCAGAAATTAATATAACGATATGCCATCAAAAAATTTTGAACAGTTCTTTGCTGATTTTTTTCAGATATACCATGTGCTGCCGCCCCCATTGCGTCGCGCCGCGGTACAAAACTTCCTTTTGTCCGTCATTCTCTCCTTCACCGAGCTGTTGAGCATATCCTTCATTTCCGTCTTGGCCATAAGCATCGCCACGCCGGAAAAAGTACTCGCCCTGAAGCCGGTGACGCTGCTTTTGAACTGTTTCCCCCAACTGAACCGCCTGACTGCGGATACACGTTTGTTCGCCCTGGCTGTGGCCACCTGCGCGGCCGCCCTTATTGCCGCCAAAAACCTGCTCATGATGCTGGTCACGCTGAAGGTCAAGCGGCTGGAGACGGAAATTGCCCGCTTTGCCGGCGAAAGCATCTTCAGGCACTATCTTTACAGCCCCTATATGGCGCACCTGACCGGGAACAGCCAGGATGTGCTTCAGGCTCTCTCCTGGCGCGTTCAGTTTGCCGCCTTTTTTGGCGCATATCTTATGTTCTATGTAAATGGTCTTATTTCGCTGCTTCTGCTTGTCGCCCTTTTCTTTGTCACGCCGGGCATGGTGCTGCTGCTTATTGCCGCGCTCATCAGTATAGTGCTCTGTATTTACAGCTCGCTGCGGAAAAAGCTGGACAGGGCGGGCAGGAACATGGCCTCCTTCAGCCGTCGGGAACATAAATGTTTTATTGACGCCATTTTCGGCATCAGGGAAACGCTTATTTACAATCAGCAAAGCGTGTTTTTCTCCGCCTATCGTCAGATCAGCCGGGAGGCTGTGCCTGACCGCGTACTGGGCGCGGCAGCCCCGTCCATGCCTGTCTGGATGCTGGAAAGCGCGGGCTTCATGCTCGTGCCCCTTATTTTCTGTTGCATGTACTTTGTCATGGATGCTTCCATGACGCGCATCACGGCCGTGCTGACCGTGCTTATGCTGGTGCTCTGGCGGGTGCTGCCCATATGCAACAAGATGCTTGGCGCTCTGGTGACGGCGCGCACCCTGCGCCACGCCTCCCGGGGCTGTCTGGACATGGTGAAAAAAGCGATTGAATCCCCCGTGACGCCGCCTCCCGCGCCGGCTCCCGACTTTATCTTGCGCAAGGGCATAGGCCTGAGCGACGTGGGTTTTCGCTATCCCGACGCTGAAAGAAGCTGCCTCAGCCATATAGACTGCTTCATCCCCTGCGGCTCTCGTGTGGGCGTCATAGGGCGGTCCGGGGCGGGCAAAAGCACGCTGGCGCTGTTGCTGAGCGGCCTGATGCGGCCCACTGAAGGAGCACTGCTGGCGGACGGCAGGGAACTTTCCCCCGCGGCTCTGGCGGCGTACCGCCTGCGCGTGGGCTATGTGCCGCAAAGCCCGTATCTCATGCCGGGAAGCCTGGCCGAAAACGTGGCTTTCAGCCAATGGGGCAAAGCGTGGGATGAGGCAAAAGTGCGGCGCGCCTGCCGCATGGCGCAACTGGATGTGGCGGAAAGCCGCGGCCTGAACCTCGCCATCGGAGAACACGGTGCCGGCCTTTCGGGCGGGCAGATGCAACGCCTTGCCATAGCAAGGGCGTTGTACGTCAATCCTTCCGTGCTTATTCTGGATGAAGCCACCAGCGCTCTGGACAGCGGCGTGGAAAGGGCCGTCATGGATACCATATTTTCGCTGCCGCAGAGCATCACCACCATTATCATCGCCCACAGACTTTCCACGGTTGAGCGCTGCGACACCCTGTTCTGGCTTGAAAACGGCCGCCTTGCGGCGTCCGGCCCGCCGGCTGCACTACTGCCGGACTACAGGGCGCATATGGCAGAGAGAGTATTAACTAAATAATGTTTTAATGTCTTCCAGTCTTCCATTTACATGGAACCTGGCAAAAAGAGCCATTGTCAAATCAACCATATGCAAACTCCGCAAAACAACTGCCGACTTTCGCCGAAACCTGGCAAACCAGTGACGTTGACGGCAATTGTTCCTTTCGATACGGACTGTCCCATTTTTTCCTTCCCAGCGTAAAACAGCGGGAGTTGAAACCTGAAGCAGTATTGGAATTTATAGCGCGCCAACAATTTTTCAAATAAAATCAATATAATATAGATATAGTTGGCTTCATGGATACCTAAATAGTCTGCCACAAGGCTGCACGCCTATGATCCGACCGCTTGCCGGACGCGAAAAAAGTCATACCTCTTATGAAAAATGCGCCTTAAACCTGCGGAGGAGAGCCATGTCCCGGATGCGTTCGGCCAAACAGCAATTAAAACAGTATTTGCAGAACCCGCAATGGCGGGAACATCTGAATGACATCGCTGCCGGCGGCGCGGCCCATGTGGGGCCGCTCTTTTCCTTTCTGCTGCTGGATTCGCAGACCATGCACCGGGCCGCCGCGGCTCTGGGCCTGACCACGGCCCGCCTGGCCGAGCGCGAGCCTGAGGCGGCCCGCAACGTCATCCGCCGTTTCATGTGGCATCTGAACGAAGAATCCGGCAACATCGGCTGGGGCATTCCCGAGGCCTTTGGCGAAAGCCTGGCCGCCAGCCCCCTTCTGGCCAGAGAATTTCACCGCGTGCTGATTTCCTACATCATTGATCTGGGCCGGGACGACAATTACTGCGACCATGACATGTTGCGCCGCTCATGCTACTGGGCCGTGGGCCGTCTGGCTCAGGCCCGGCCCGAACTCTGCGCCGTCGCGCGGCCCTGGCTGCGCAAAGGACTGCAAGACAGAGACGCGATCTGCCGGGGCATGGCCGCCTGGGCATTGGGTCGCCTGCCATCGGATCTCATGGACGCGCCCGCCCTGCGCCGCCTGGCCGACGCCGCGCACGATGAGCGCTGCGAACTTTTTGACGGCGACCGGATTTATGAAAAAAGCGTAAACTGTCTGGCCCGCGAGGCGCTGGAACACGTGGCGCCCGCCGGAGCCGCATATGATGCTGACGCAGACGGCGCCGAAAAGCCCGGTTTTGACGGATAATCACGACAAACAGCAGGCTGGCAAAACTCCAACCGGATGCGGTTGCCCTGTTCTTGCACTCCTTGCTTGCAATGCCGCATGCCCCGATGTATGTTCAGTCCTGAATACGGCGCGGACGGGGCAGGAGCGGCAATCATGGCAGTCATTCTGGGTACGGCCGGACATATTGACCACGGCAAGACATCTCTGGTGCGCGCTCTCACCGGCATCGACTGCGACCGCCTGGAAGAGGAAAAACGCCGGGGCATCACCATTGAACTGGGCTTTGCCTGGGTGGATCTGCCCGGCGGCGAGCGTCTGGGCATTGTGGATGTGCCCGGGCATGAACGTTTTGTCAAAAACATGGTGGCCGGGGCGGCGGGCGTGGACTTCGTCATGCTGGTCATCGCCGCGGATGAGGGCGTCATGCCCCAGACCCGCGAACATCTTGAAATCTGCTCCCTGCTGGGCATACGCAGCGGCTTTGTGGCCCTGACCAAGACCGATATGGTCGAGGCGGACTGGCTGGCCCTGGTCAGGGAAGACATTCAACGCTTTCTGCAAGGCTCCTTTCTGGAAAACGCGCCCGTCTTTCCCGTCTCCTCGGCCACGGGCGAGGGCCTGGACGCGCTGCGGGCGCATATGCTGCAATGCGTCGCCGGGCTGCCGCCGCGCCGGCGCGGCGACATTTTCCGCCTGCCCGTGGACCGCGTGTTCAGCATGAAGGGGCACGGCACGGTCATCACCGGCACAGTGATTTCCGGCGCCATCAATGCCGGGGATGAAGCCCGCTTCATGCCGGCGGGCCTGCCCACCCGCGCGCGCGGCCTGCAACGCCACGGCAAGCCCGTGAACACGGTGGACGCGGGTCAGCGTTGCGCGGTCAACGTGCAGGGGCTGGAAGTCACGGAAATCGAGCGCGGTTTTGTGCTGGCCCGTCCCGGCGAGCTTTTCCCCTCCCGGCGCTGGCTGCTGCGCCTGACCTGCCTTGCCTCCGCCCCCCGGCCCTTGCGCCAGCGGGTGGAAATACATTTTCATCACGGCACGCGCGAATGCCCGGCCCGAGTGGTGTTTCGCGACCGCGACAGGCTGGCCCCCGGCGAAACCGCTCTGGCCGAAGTGCGTTTTGCCGAAGACATGGTGGGCGTGTTCGGCGACCATTGCGTGCTGCGGGCCTATTCGCCCCTGCGCACCGTGGCCGGGGGCACGCTGGTCAGCCCCCTGCCGCCGGAACTGCGCCGCAAGGACCCGGCGTTGACCGACAAGCTGAACCTGCTGCAAAGCCTGCCCGGCCTGCACGAGCGCGCCTGCAACGGCAAGGCCGGGGAACGCGCGGCCCTGGCCCGCGCCGTTCTGCTGCTGCGCGGCAGGGAGGGGGCCGACGAGGCCCGGCTCAAGGCGCTCACCGGCCTGCCCGCCTCCGCCCTGGAATCCGGCCTGAACCTGCTGGCCTCCAGGGCCGAGGCCCTCTGCTGGGACAAGGAAAGCCGCTTCTGGATCAGCCAGGCGGCCTTTGCGGAACTGTTGGCGGCCTGTCTGGCGCGCGCGGCGGAACTGCACCGTAAAGATCCGCTCAAACCCGCCTTTTCGCGCAACGCCCTGTGGGCCGGCTGGGGCAGAAATCTGTCGCCGCGACTGATTCAGAGGGTTCTGGACGCGGCCCTCAAGCAGGGCCGCCTGGTTGTGGAAGGCGAGGGCCTGCGCCTGCCGGAGCATAAAATCACCCTGGCGGCGGATCAGGCCGGTCTGCGGCAAAAGCTGCTGCAAGCCCATCAGCGCGGGGGCCTTGCCCCGCCCAACGTCAGGGATGTGCTGGAAGAGCTGGGAGTCAGCGCCAAAGAAGCCGCGCCCGTGCTGCGCCTGCTCTGCGAGGAGGGCGCTCTGGTCAGGGTGAAGGACGGCCTTTACTATGACGGCGGCACGCTGGGCGGCATTCTGGAACAGGTGCGCCTCTGGTTTGCCGACCACGAAAATCTGGATGTGGGCGGCCTGAAGGAGATGCTGGGCCTGTCCCGCAAATATCTCATCGCTCTGCTGGAATACATGGACAATACGCGGATAACCGTAAGGGTTGGCGACCAGCGCCGCTACCGTGGACATTAAGGCCTCTTTTGGCCCGCTGGCCGCGTTCTCTATAAATGTATCAGGAGTGCTGTATGGCTGAAAAAATTGTTATTGTGGGCGGCGTGGCCCTGGGGCCCAAAGCCGCCTCCCGCTGCATGCGTCTGATGCCCGATGCCGAAGTGACCCTTGTGGATGAAAATGTCTACATCTCCTACGGCGGCTGCGGCATCCCCTACTATGTTTCCGGCGAAATCCAGAATCTGGACGACCTGCGCTCCACGCCCTACCACACGCTGCGCGACCCCGCATTTTTCCGCGCCATGAAGGGCTTTACCGTGCGCACCCAGACCCGCGCCCTGTCCATTGACCGCGCGGCCAGAACCCTGCTGGTCAAAGACGTGGTCAGCGGCAAGGAAGAAAAACTGCCCTACGACAAACTGGTGCTGGCCACGGGCGCCAGCCCGCGCGTGCCGCCGGTGGAGGGCAAAGACCTCGGCAACGTGCTTTCGCTCACCCGTCTGGAGGCCGCCGACGCCATCCGCACGGCCTGTCAGGAAGGCAAGGTCAGCGAGGCCGTCATCGTGGGCGGCGGCTTCATCGGTCTGGAAGCCGCCGTGGCCCTGGCCGACATGTGGGGCGTCAAGGTCAGCGTGGTGGAAATGATGGATCAGATTCTGCCGGGCGTGCTTTCCCGCTCCCTGGCGAAAATGGCCGCCCATGACTGCGAAAGCCACAAGGTGAATGTCTACGCTTCCGAAAAGGTGCTCAGGCTGGAAGGCAAGGACGGCGCGGTGAGCAAGGTGGTCACGGACAAGCGCGAACTGCCCGCCCAGCTCGTCATCTTTGCCGCCGGCTTCATCCCCAACGGGCAACTGGCCAGGGATGCGGGCCTGGAAGTGGCCCCCTTCGGCGCGGTGGTGGTGGACGAGCACATGCGCACCTCCGACCCGGCCATCTATGCGGGCGGCGACTGCGTGTGCATCAAAAACATCATCACCGGCAAGCCGGGCTATCTGCCCCTGGGCAGCATGGCCAACCGCCAGGGCCGGGTCATCGGCACAAACCTGGCGGGCGGCGACGCCACCTTCCCCGGCTATGTGGGCACATGGGCGGTGAAGTTGTTCGGGCTGTCCTTCTGCGGCGCGGGCCTTACCGTGGAGCGCGCCCGCAAGGAGGGCTACGACGCCATCGGCGTCAGTGTGGAGCAACTGGACCGCGCCCACTTCTATCCCGAAAAGAACATGATGAGCCTGGAACTGGTGGTGGACAGGCCAACCCGCCGCGTGCTGGGCATCCAGGGGGCCTGCTCGGCCGGCGATGCCCTCAAGGCCCGCGTGGACGCCGTGGCCGGCGTGCTGCAATACGCCAAACCCACGGTGGAGGACATCTCCAATCTGGAAATTGCCTACGCGCCGCCCTTCGCCTCGGCCATGGATGTGGTCAACGTGGTGGCCAATGTGGCGGACAATGTGCTGTCCGGGCGCTTCAGGCCCGTCACCGGCGACGAATTTATGGAACTGTGGAAAAACCGCGACCAGAACCATGTATTCTTTATCGACGCGCGCCCGGCCAAGGCCGGTCAGGCCGTGCAGGCCGAACATCCGGAATGGCACTCCATTCCGCTGGAGGAAATGGCGGCCAGGGCTGGCGAAGTGCCCAAAGACCGACCCGTGGCCCTCATCTGCAATACTGGCCTGCGCGCCTATGACAGTCTGCTGGTTCTGGCCCGCAACGGCGTCACCGATCTGGTCAATTCCACCGGCGGCATGCAGGCCGTGACCAAGATGGGTCTGAAACCGTAAGCCGCGGCTTGCATCCGCCATGCACGGGCTCCGCTCCCGCGTTTCAGGGACGCGGCGCGGAGTCCGTTTTTTTTCGCCCTGTCCGCCAGGGAGGCAGGCATGTCCCGAGCAAAAAACGCGCGCCGTGATTCCCGGCGCAAGGGAGTTGCGCTTCACGCCGCGTGCGAAACGCCAGCCGCAACGCCGGACGCGGATGCGGAAAACTTCCACGGAGTTCCCCGGCGGCTGTTGCGCATCCTGCTTGTGCTCATGGCGGCGCTGGGCCTGTTCATGCTGTTCCGCGAGCTGCTGGAGGACAGCGCTATGGGCCTCATGCGCATGGCCCGCTCGGACAAGCCCATGAGCCTGCTGGAGGCTGCGCCCCGTCTGGGGCTGCTGCTGGGGCGCAAGCCCGCGTCGGTGGAGGAGTTCGCGTCCTTCTGCCGCCACGCCAGACCCGGCGACGCCCTGCGCGCTCTCAAGGCTCTGCCCGCGTCCGCTCTGAACCAGCGCCCTGCGCTGCATGCCCTGGTGGAAAACACGGACAATCACGCCGTGCTGTTGCGCCTGCTCAAGGCTGATTCCCCGCTGCGCGCGCAGATTAACGCCCGCGACGCAAGGGGCCGCACGCCCCTGCACCTGGCCGCGCGCAAGGCCGATCCGCTTTCTCTGCTCATACTGCGCAACGCCGGAGCCGAACCCAATGTTTACGACGCCGCCGGCGTCTCGCCCCTGGCCGAACTGCTGGCCGCGCCGGAAGAGACCGTGGCCCGGCACGCGGCGCCCCTGATCCGGCAGGGCATGTCGCTGGGCTATCCGCCGCCCGACAGTCCGTCAGACAGGGGGCAGCCTGCCCGCCAGTGGAATGTGCCGAACCATCCGGAAGCGGCCCTGATCCATTGGCTGGCGGAACTGTTCTCCCGGCGGGACGGCGGGGATTCCGGCTTTTTCTGTCTGGCCGAACAGATGGAAAGCCGCGCGGGCAAGGACTATGTGGCCGTTCTGGCTGCCGTGCTCAAAACCATGAGCGACAAGGGCGCGTCCGATACCCTGATTCCCTGCCGCGATCTGCCCGTGCCGCCTCCTTCTCCGGCGCAGCTGCATTACATGAATTCCCTGTCCCCGGCCCCGCTTGCGCCGGATTTTCTGCTGCAATACAAGCGCCGGGGATCGGGCGAGTGGCGCGGGCTCGACCTTCAGAAAAACACCGGCCCGCGCATGGCGGCCGTCAAATGCCTGTTGCCCGAGGCCCGTTGCGCGACCATCAACTGGCTGTCCGGCCTGGCCGCCGGGCAACCGGCGGCAGAGCCGCCTTTGAGCATGGAGTGGAACGCCTGGGATATCCCCCCGGAAACCGTTGCGGCCCTTGCCTTGCGTGTTTTAGGCAAGCGCGGGACGCAGGACGGCGAATCGTTTGCACGGCTGGGACGCGACATGGATGCGCGCATGCGCTGGCTGGGCATGGAAGCCCTGCAGCAGTTCAATGCCGAAGCGGAGCAGCGCAATCCCGTATTGCTGACCGGCCAGGTGCTGGATCTCATGCCCAGGGACGACCTGCGCTCCTGGCTGGACAAAAGGACCAAGGCGCGGCGCACAAAGGACAAGGCCGACAGTCTGGACACGCTCTGCGCCCTGCGCCTGGAACTGCCGGACACGGCCTGGCGGGCGGCTGGCGGACATCTGACGGCGGCGGCCTATCTGAAAAAAATCAGCGCTTCCAGGCTGTTGACCCGGCCGCCGGCCTGGTGCCGCCAGGGAAAGAGCTATGAACCGCTGCGCATCTGGGCCGCGAGCCCTGTAAGGGAACGCTCCGCAGCCGCCGCAAGGGTCAAGGCCATGCAAGACTTTATGGCGGCCCGCAATCTTATGGAAACCGGCCGCAGCGACGGCGGGGCGCGGCGCGTCCCCCGGCCCGTCCGGGATGCCGGGGAACCGCTGACGGCTGTGGCCGCGATACTGGGAGAAGTCAGCGCGGAAACAGGCCCGCGCCTGCTGCGGCTGATGCTGGATGCAGGCGCGCGACCGGAACAGGCCGATGCGCGCGGCGTCCTGCCCCTGGATGCGGGCCGCGCGGCCGGCGCGCCGCCGGAAGCGCTGCGCCTGCTGCAAAGCGCCCCGGCGGAAGAAGCGTCCACAACGCGCATTGCCCCGTAGTCGCGGTCCAGAGCCGGTCAGCAGGCTGCAATCGCGATACATGCTTTTTCGCAATGACCACGCTTTTTAACTGTTCAATCAAACAATTTTATGCTATGGCTGCTGACAGCAATCGGGATGCGGGCAGCTTCGCCCTTTTTCGCCATGCCGCCGCGCCAGCTCCGGCCCGGGGTACAGGGCTGACAGCCCTAAAAAAATTTTATTTGAAGATAAATCAGCAAGAGGCGCAAAGGGACGAAGTCGCCTTTGCTCCGCCGCAGCGCAGCGCAGGCGGATGGCTGGTGTCGGGAGAATCCTAAAAACTAAGAGTTTTCGGCGCTGGCAAGGAAAATGGCGCTTTTTTGCGCGCAGCGTACTCAGGTACGTGAGCGGCAAAAAGCGTCAGATGACGCCGCCAGCGCCGAAAAGACTGGTTTTGACGGATCATCACGACATAACGGGCGGCCAAAACGCAACGCAGATGCGCAGCTCCGGCCCGGGGCAATCTTCTGGACGAACAGGCATGGATCAGCTAAACTCGCTCATCCCGTTGCAATACGCCCCGCCCCAGGACGGGCCACACGCCCTAGGCCAGGGGCGTTCGCCTTGCGCGGCGTTTTTTCGTTGACATCGCGCCTCGCCGGGCCTCGTGACGGCCCGGAACAGATATGAAACAACATTGCGCGCCAGCGCGGCGCCAAGGAGGAACAGATGGCTCAAATGAAAACCATGGACGGCAATAACGCCACCACGCACATTGCCTACGCTCTTTCTGAGACAGCGGCCATTTACCCCATCACGCCTTCCTCGGTCATGGGCGAGGTTATGGACGAAATGGCCGCCAGAGGCCGCAAGAACGTGCTGGGCCAGACGGTCATTGTGCGCGAAATGCAGTCCGAGGCGGGCGCCGCGGGCGTTGTGCACGGCATGCTGGCCGGCGGTTCGCTGACTTCCACCTACACGGCCTCGCAGGGCCTGCTGCTGATGATCCCCAACATGTACAAAATCTCCGGCGAACTGCTTCCCGGCGTTTTTCATGTGGCGGCCCGCGCCCTGGCTTCCCACGCCCTGTCCATTTTCGGCGACCATCAGGACGTGATGGCCGCCCGCCAGACGGGCTTTGCCTTCCTCTGCGCCTCCTCCGTGCAGGAATGCATGGACATGGCCCTGGTGGCCCACCTTTCGGCCATTGACGCCAGCCTGCCCTTCTGCCACTTCTTTGACGGCTTCCGCACCTCCCATGAAGTGCAGAAAATCGAAGTCATCGACTACGAGGATATCAAGGGCCTGGTGAACTGGGACAAGGTGGCCGAGTTCCGCGCCGGCGCCATGAACCCCGAACACCCCCATGTGCGCGGCACCGCTCAGAACCCGGACATCTACTTCCAGAACCGCGAGGCCTCCAACCTGTATTACGAGGCCGTGCCCGGCATCGTGATCGAAAACATGAAGAAGGTGCAGTCCGTCACGGGCCGCAAATACCACCTCTTCGATTATGTGGGCCATCCGGAAGCCGACCGCGTGATCATCAGCATGGGTTCCTCCTGTGAGGTCATTGAAGAAACGGTCAACTATCTGAACGGCCTCGGCCAGCGCGTGGGTCTGGTCAAGGTGCGCCTGTTCCGTCCCTTCTCGGCCGCGCACCTGCTGCGCGCCATTCCGGCCACCACCACCTGCATCTCCGTGCTGGACCGCACCAAGGAATGCGGCGCCCTGGGCGAGCCTCTCTACCAGGATGTCTGCACCGCCTTCCTCGAAAAGGGCGAAGCCCCCACCATTGTGGGCGGTCGTTACGGCCTGGGCTCCAAAGACTTCACGCCGGGCATGGCCAAGGCCGTGTTCGACAACATGCTGGGCCTCCAGCCCAAGAACCACTTCACCGTGGGCATCAACGACGACGTGACCCACCTCTCCCTGGATGTGGAAGAGGAAATCGACACCGTGCCCGCCGGCACCGTGCAGTGCAAGTTCTTCGGCCTCGGCGCTGACGGCACCGTGGGCGCCAACAAGCAGGCCGTGAAGATCATCGGCGACAATACCGACATGTACGCCCAGGCCTACTTCGCCTACGACTCCAAGAAATCCGGCGGCTTCACCGTGTCGCACCTGCGCTTCGGCAAGCAGCCCATCACCTCTTCCTACCTGATCACCCAGGCCGACTACATTGCCTGTCACAAGGACGCCTATGTGACCATGTACGACATCCTGGAAGGCGTGAAGGAAGGCGGCACGTTCGTGCTGAACTCCAACTGGTCCCTGGCCGACATGGAGAAGCACCTGCCCGCCTCCATGAAGCGGACCATCGCCCGCAAAAAGCTGAAGTTCTACAATATCGACGCCGTGAAAGTGGCGCAGGAAGTGGGCCTCGGCGGCCGCATCAACATGATCATGCAGACGGCCTTTTTCAAGCTGGCCAATGTCATTGACTTTGGCAGGGCCGTGGAACTGCTCAAGGAATCCATCCAGAAGACCTATGGGCTCAAGGGCGACAAGGTCGTGAACATGAACATCGCGGCCGTTGAAAAGGCCAGCGGCGCTCTGGAAGAAATCCAGTACCCGGCTTCCTGGGCCGACACCACCGAAGGCGCTGTGGTCTGCCACTGCGACGACGATGACTACATCCGCGACATCGTGCGGCCCATCCTGGCCCAGCAGGGCGACAAGCTGCCCGTCTCGGCCATGGAGCCCGCCGGTCTCGTGCCCCTGGGCACCACGGCCTGCGAAAAACGCGGCGTGGCCATTAATATTCCCGAATGGCAGGTGGCCAACTGCATCCAGTGCTGCCAGTGCTCTTTCGTCTGCCCGCATGCCGCCATCCGGCCCGTGCTGGCCTCTGATGCGGAGCTGGAAGGCGCGCCCGCCGGCTTTGAAACCAAGGACGCCATCGGCAAGGAGCTCAAGGGCCTCAAGTTCCGCATCCAGGTCTACCCCGAAGACTGCCTGGGTTGCGGTTCCTGCGCCGAAGTCTGCCCGGCCAAGGAAAAGGCTCTGGTCATGAAGCCCCTGGACAGCCAGATGGAAGCCCAGAAGGCCAATCTGGCCTTTGCCGAAGAGCATGTCAGCCTCAAGGACGATCTGCTGCCGCGCGACACCCTCAAGGGTTCGCAGCTTCAGCAGCCGCTGCATGAGTTCTCCGGCGCCTGCGCCGGCTGCGGCGAAACCCCCTACGTCAAGGTTCTTACCCAGCTCTTCGGCGAACGCATGCTCATTGCCAACGCCACGGGCTGCTCGTCCATCTGGGGCGCTTCCTCGCCCACCACGCCTTACTGCACCAACAAGGACGGCTTCGGTCCGGCCTGGGGCAACTCCCTGTTTGAAGACGCCGCCGAATACGGCTGCGGCATGGGCCTGGCCTATGTGCAGCGCCGCAACCGCCTGGCCATGATTGTGGAAGAGGCCCTCAAGGACGAAAGCGCTTCCGCCGAGCTCAAGGCCGCCCTCCAGGGCTGGCTGGACAACAAGGACGATCCCGAAGGCTCCCGCAAGTACGGCGAGATGATCCTGGCCAATCTGGACGGTTTCTCCAATCCGCTGGCCCGCGACCTCTGGGATATGGACGACCTCTACACCAAGAAGAGCGTCTGGATCTTCGGCGGCGACGGCTGGGGCTATGACATCGGTTACGGCGGCCTGGACCATGTGCTGGCCTCCGGCGACGACGTCAACGTGCTGCTGATGGATACCGAGGTGTACTCCAACACCGGCGGCCAGTCCTCCAAGGCCACGCCCCTGGGCGCGGTGGCGCAGTTCGCCGCCGCGGGCAAGCGCACCGGCAAGAAGGATCTGGGCCGCATGGCCATGACCTACGGTTACGTCTATGTGGCCTCTGTGGCCATGGGCGCGGACAAGCAGCAGGTGCTCAAGGCCTTCCGCGAGGCCGAAGCCTACAAGGGCACCTCCATTATCATCGCCTACGCGCCCTGCATCAACCAGGGCCTGCGCAAGGGCATGGGCAAGAGCATGGAGGAAGCCAAGATGGCCGTGCAGAGCGGCTACTGGCCCCTGTACCGCTACAATCCCGACCTGGCCAAGGAAAAGAAAAATCCCTTCCAGCTCGACAGCAAGGCCCCCAGCGCCGATCTGGCCGAGTTCCTGGCGGGCGAAACCCGTTACGCCTCCCTGGACAAGACCGACCCCGAAGCCTCCAGGCGACTGAAGAGCGATCTGGCCCAGGCCTATGCGGAACGCTATGCTCTGCTCAAGCAACTGGCTGATCTGCCCTATCCCCAGGTGGATGAGAAATAGTAATGCACAAACAGCCGTCGCGCGTCCGGGGCAAGCCCGCCGGACGCGCGGACGGCAGGCATGAGGCGCACCCGCACGCGGGCGCGCATGAGTACGGGACACACAGGGCGCGGCGGAAAAGCCGCGCCCCTTTTACATCACGGGGTGCGCCGCGGCAGCCCCGCCGCTCTCTCCGGCACCGGCCAAGGAGTTCCTATGAAACACAACGCACTGTATGTCACGGCCACAGGGCCGCTGACCGGCAAAAGCGCCATAGCCCTGGGCACCATGCAGATGCTCAGCCGCCACATGCGCAACGTGGCCTTCTTCCGGCCCATCATCAACCAGCCGCAACTGGACGACCGCGACCCTGACATCAACCTGATGCTTGAGCATTTCAAGATCGACATGGATTATGCGGATACCTTCGCCTATACCCATGCCGAGGCGCGCGAAATCATCAATCAGGGTTCGCGCAATCTGCTGCTGGAAAACATCATCCAGAAATTCAAGAAAATTCTTCTGCAACACGATTTCGTGCTGTGCGTGGGCACGGATTTTCTGGGCAAGGATCCGGTCTTTGAATTTGAGCTCAATGCCGAGATCGCGGCCAACCTGGGCTGCCCGGTCATGCTGGTCACGAGCGGCGACGAAGCCGGCGCCGAAGATATCCGCCAGTCCCTGCAAATGACCATGGACAGCCTGGAACCCTATTCGCTGGACGTGGTGGCCACCATCATCAACCGCAGCCAGCTTTCCCAGACCGATCTGGACGAGCTGCGCAGCCAGTTCGGCGAGGATGGCCAGCCCGCCCTGATTTACGCCGTGCCCAATGATCCCACCATCGGTCGGGCCACCATGGGCGACGTGAAAAAGGGCCTCAACGCCGAAGTGCTCTTTGGCGAAAACCGCATGGACACCCTGGTGGGCGACTATCTGGTGGCGGCCATGCATGTGGACAATTTTCTCCGCTACATTGCCAAGGACCAGTTGATCATCTCGCCCGGCGACCGCTCGGACATACTGCTGGCGGCCATAGCCTCGCGCCTGTCCTCGGCCAAGCCGGACATTGCGGGCGTGCTGCTTACCGGCGGTCTGCGGCCGCCGGAAGAAGTCTGCAAGCTCATCGAGGGCTGGACCGGCGCGCCCGTGCCCATCCTGCTCACCGAATTTCATACCTACAGGACCATCACGGCCCTGCAGGAGGTTTACGGGCTCATCGAACCCGGCGACCTGCGCAAGATCAATACAGTGCTGGGCCTGTACGAGCATCATGTCAACGGCAAGGAAATCGCCAGCCGTCTGGTCTGCAGGCGCAGCAGCCGCATGACGCCCATGATGTTTGAATTCGAGCTGATCGAACGGGCCAAAAGCAACAAGATGCGCATTGTTCTGGCCGAAGGCGAGGAGGAGCGCATCCTGCGCGCCACGGATATTCTGCTGCGCCGCGAGGTGGCCGACATCATTCTGCTGGGCAATGTGAACGCCATACGCCAGAAAGCCAGCGAGCTGGGCCTGGACATCGAAAAAGCCACGCTTATTGACCCGGTAAACTCGCCCAGCTTCGAGGACTACGCCCAGACCTATTACGAACTGCGCAAGGCCAAGGGCATTACTCTGGAACACGCGCGCGACGTCATGAGCGACGCCACCTATTACGCCACCATGATGGTCAAAAAGAACGACGCCGACGGCATGGTGTCCGGCGCGGTGAACACCACGGCCCATACCATTCGCCCGGCCTTTGAGTTCGTCAAGACCAAGCCTGGCTATTCCGTGGTGTCCTCGGTCTTTCTGATGTGCCTCAAGGATCGCGTCCTGGCCTTTGGCGACTGCGCGGTGAATCCCAATCCCACGGCGCAGCAGCTGGCGGAAATCGCCGTGGCCTCGGCCCACACCGCCGAAGTGTTCGGCATTGAACCGCGCGTGGCCATGCTGTCCTACTCCACCGGCACTTCGGGCAAGGGCGCGGATGTGGATGTGGTGGTGGAAGCCACCAGAATAGCCAAGGAAATGGCCCCTGACCTGGCCCTGGAAGGCCCCTTGCAGTATGATGCGGCCATTGATCCCACAGTGGCCAAGACAAAAATGCCCGACAGCAAGGTGGCCGGCAAGGCCACGGTGTTCATCTTCCCTGATCTGAATACCGGCAACAACACCTACAAGGCCGTGCAGCGCGCCGCCCAGGCCGTGGCCATCGGCCCTGTGCTTCAGGGCCTGAACAAGCCGGTCAACGACCTCTCGCGCGGCTGCACCGTGCCGGACATCGTCAATACGGTGGCCATCACCGCCGTGCAGGCCGCCGCTGAAAAAAACGGCAAGAAGTAGTCTGCTTGCAAAAAGAGGCCCGTGGCGGCAAGGCCGAAATGCTTCCGCACGGGCCTTTTCCCTTCAACGTCAAGGCAGGAAAAAGGACGGGATATGAAAGTACTGGTGATCAACGCGGGTTCCTCGTCGTGCAAATATCAACTGCTGGAGATGGACACGCAAAGCGTGCTCTGCTCCGGCCTTGCCGAGCGCATCGGCCAGGCCGGCGGTCGCCTGACCCACAAAATCGCCCCTGATACGGACAAGGAAAACAAGCTGGTTCGCGAGGCGGCCTTCCCCACCCATGTGGAGGCCATGGAGCTGGTCATCGCCCTGCTGACCGATCCTGAAGTGGGCGTCATCAAGGACAAGGGCGAAATATTCGCCATCGGCCATCGCGTGCTGCACGGCGGCGAATCCATCACCGACCCGGTGCGGGTGGATCAGCACGTCAAGGACATCATCAGGGATTGCTTCCTGCTCGGCCCCCTGCACAATCCCGCCAACCTCATGGGCATTGAAGTGGCCGAAAAGCTCTTCCCCGGCGTGCCCAACGTGGCCGTTTTCGATACGGAATTCGGCATGGGCATGCCCCCGGAAGCGTATATGTACGCCCTGCCCTACGAGCTGTATGAAGAGCTCAAGATCCGCCGTTACGGCTTCCACGGAACCTCACACAAGTACATTGCCCGCAAGACGGCGGAATATCTGGGCAAACCCCTTAATGAACTGCGCTCCATCACCATGCATCTGGGCAACGGTTCGTCCATGAGCTGCGTGCGGGAGGGCAAATGCTTTGATACCAGCATGGGCCTGACCCCCCTGGAAGGGCTGATCATGGGCACGCGCTGCGGCAGCATTGACCCGGCCATTGTGCCCTTTGTGATGGAAAAGAAGGGGCTTTCCCCGGCCGAGGCCGACACCCTGATGAACAAAAAGTCCGGCCTGCTGGGCCTCTGCGGTTATACGGACATGCGCGACGTGCACGCCCAGGTGGACAAGGGCGACAAACGCGCGGCCCTGACCCTGCAAATGCTGGTGCGCAGCATCAGGAAAACTCTGGGTTCCTATGTCTTCCTGCTGGAAGGCAAGGTGGATGCCCTGGTCTTCACCGCCGGCATCGGCGAAAATGACGACATTGTGCGCGCCGCCGTCTGCGACGGGCTGGAAAACTTCGGCATCAGGCTGGATCTCAAGGAAAACGGAACCCGCAAGCCTGGCGCGCGAACCATCTCCCTGCCGGACAGCAAAATTCCCGTGCTGGTCATTCCCACCAACGAGGAATTGCAGATCGCCCTGGCCACGCTGGAAGTGCTGGGCAAGTAAGAGTTTGCCTGGCTGAAAACGCTGACAAAGGCCGTCCTCCGGGACGGCCTTTTCCATGAGGCCCCACCGTACAAGAACCGCAGAGCCGACAAACAGCGCGCCTCCCGCCAGGGCCGCCAGTCTGCGCAGGGTACGCGGGCGCATGCCGGGTAAGTATAAAATTCGTCAGTCCCATGAGCGCGACAAGCCGCCTGCTGTCAGGCGGCTTGTCGCGCTGTGAAAGCTTGCATGACAATATCGTTATGCTTCCATTGACATCCGGAATCGCGCCGGGATCAAAACAGCATTCTGCCGCCCAGCCAGTGGTGCTTGACGCGCCCGCGCAGGCTTTGCCCCAGAAAGGGAGTATTGCGGCTTTTGGAATACATGGTCGCGGGGCCGGGGGTCCAGACCTCGTCCGGGTCCAGCAGAAAGAAATCCGCCGGGTCGCCAGGCGCGAAGCCATTCCAGGGCAGATGAAAAATTTCTGCCGGGGCGCGGCACCAGAGGCGCTGCAAATCGGCCTCGGACAGAACGCCCTCGCGCACCAGGCCCCAGGTCAGGCTCACGGCCAGGTCCAGACCGGTGAAACCGCAGGGCGCTTCGTCCAGTGTGCCTTCTTTTTCATGGGCCGCGTGCGGGGCGTGGTCCGTAACCAGAATGTCAATGACGCCCTCTTTCACGGCACGGCGCAGGGCCTCGCGGTCCTCGGGGCGGCGCAGCGGCGGGCTGACCTTGGCGGCGGTGTTGTAGCCCTTGAGCGCGCTCTCGTCCAGAAGCAGGTAATGCGGGCAGGTTTCAGCGCTGACCCTGACGCCGCGCGCCTTGCCCCAGGCAATGACATCCACGGTAAGTTTGCTTGACACATGGGCGATGTGTACGGGCAGCCCCAGATATTCGGCCAGCATGATGTCGCGCGCGGCCTGCACGGCCTCGCCCACGTCCGGCTGGCCCTTGACGCCCAGCAGGCCGCTCATGTCCCCTTCGTTCATCAGCCAGCCCCGGCCCAGGCGAGGGTCTTCGCAGTGGTCAATGAGGGTCAGATCAAGGTCCGCCGCGTATTCCATGATCCGGCGCAGCAGTTCGGCATTTTCCAGCGGGTGGCCGTCGTTGGACACAGCCGCGCAGCCCGCGTCCTTCAGTTCCGCCAGGGGGGCCATTTCCTCGCCCCTGAGGCCAACCGTGGCCGCCGCGACGGGGTGCAGGCGCGGACCGTGCGGATGGCTCAGGCGGGCCCGCTCCAGCATGAAACGGGTCACGGACGCCGCGTCGTTGACCGGCCTGGTGTTGGCCATGCACATGACCGCGCCGAAGCCGCCGCGAGCCGCCGCCGTCAGGCCCGATGCGATGTCCTCCTTGTACTCGAAGCCCGGTTCGCGCAGATGCACATGCGCGTCGATGAAGCTGGGCATCAGCACCAGGCCGCGGGCGTCGAACAGCTCACTGCCTTGGGGCGCGGCGTGATGCCCCGCCGGGGTCATGGTCACAATCCTGTCCCCGTCCACCAGCAGGTCCACCGGGGCTTCCAGATGGCGGGCATTTGTAATGCAGAGCGTCATGCGTTTCCTCCGTCATTGCGCGTGGCCAGCAGATAGAGCACGGCCATGCGCGTGGCCACGCCCGCGGCCACCTGGTCAAGCACCAGACTGGCGGGCGCGTCGGCAATTTCATCGGAAATTTCAAGCCCCCGGTTCATGGGGCCGGGGTGCAGCACCCTGACTTCGGGCCGGGCCAGCTCCAGATGGGACGCGCCCAGGCAGAAGCGGCGCGAATATTCCGCCAGGTCGGGCAACAGGCCGGCCTGCTGGCGCTCCAGTTGCAGGCGCAGGCACATGACCGCGTCCACATCCCGCACGGCGCGCCCGAGGTCGGAAAAAACCTCCACCGGCCAGTTTTCCACCCCGGCGGGCAGCAGGGTGCGCGGCGCGCAAAGCCGGACCCTGACCCCCAGCAGATGCAACAGATGCACGTTGGAGCGGGCCACCCGACTGTGGGCGATGTCGCCCAGAATAAGCAGGCTGCGGCCCGCAAAACTGTCGCCCCAGGTCTGGCGCAGGCTGAAGCAGTCCAGCAGGGCCTGGGTGGGATGGGCATGCCAGCCGTCGCCGCCGTTGACGATGCCGCAGGGCAGCAGATCGGCCAGAAAGGCCGCCGCGCCGCTGCTGGGATGACGGATGACGATGACATCCGGCCCCATGGCCTGCAGGGTCAGGGCCGTATCCTTGAGGCTTTCGCCCTTGTTCAGGCTGGAGCCGGACTTGGCCAGGGAATAGGTGTCGGCGGAAAGGCGCTTGCCCGCCACGTCAAAGGAAGTCTTGGTGCGGGTGCTGTTCTCCACAAAGAACAGCACCACGGTCTTGCCCTTGAGCGTGGGCACTTTCTTGACCGGGCGACGGTTGATTTCCTGAAAGCTGGCGGCCAGATCCAGCAGATGGCGGACGTCTTCGCCGCTCAACTGGGTCACGTCCAGCAGGTCCTTGTGCTGCCAGTGGTAGCGGTTGTCGGTATTCATGGGCGTGTAAACTGAAAGTTAAAAAAAAGCCCCGCTGAAACCAACGGGGAACAGAGCGGCGCACGGTCGGGCCGTATGGGCGCAAACCGGGGCAGCAGCCCGGAACGGCGCGAGGCATGGACTTTATACAACTTCATGAACAAAAATGTTAGGCGCGCGGCGGCTCTTTGTAAAGGAAAAAGTCCGCGCTTCCACGGAAATCAATTTTCGCCCGACACCTCAGAAATATAGAAATTATCAATCAAATACTGAAGCATGATAAAGATATTCATGAACCCACCGAAAAATTATCAAGACTTTTCTTGACCTCACCACAGCCGTGAAGTAATGAGACAAAACAGACTTCGCAGAGGCGACCTTTTCGGTCGTGGACAGCAACAGGGCTTTGACGTACAAAAAAACGAGCCTCCACCATGTGTACCGTGTATATGGCAAACATCGGCGCGACGAAGCCGCCTTGCCGTACCTTGTGTAGCATGATTTTTGCTACACACACACACACACACACACACACACACACACACATTACCACCACAGCAACGCGCCGCCTGAGGGCTTGCGCGGTTTCGGCATTTCTTCAAGCGGGGCGTGGCCTTGGCCGCATCCCACTTTTTTCTGCCCGCTGTTCGGCAGACTCCAAAAAACGCATGTCCTCTGCCCTCTGATGGAGGGCGGGACATGATCCTTTCTATCAATATAACCTCATGGCCTTGAACATGAGCCACAACCTGAGCGGGCGTTACTCGCACATGTCCTCAGCTGTCCGGCGTTTGTCTTCCGGCCTTCGGGCAAGCGGCGCGTGGATAATACTGCTGGTCTGTCGATCCGCGAACTGACGCGGGCGGACAGACCAGCATTCCATCAGGGCATGTGCAACGCCAACGACACCATTTTCATGATTCAGACGGCGCGCTGATCTTTTTGGAGAATTACATGCAGACGTTAAGAAAAATTATCACCAAATATATCTATCGGATTGTAGGGGGAGCGGTTTTTGTCACGCTTATCATGGTATTTGTCTTTCAGCTGATGCACGAACAGAATAGCGCATATTGGAATGCGAAACGGACTTTTCTTCAAATGGCGCATATATTGGAGGAAAATGAAGAAGAACTTGTTAAAATAAGGACGGAATACGCTCAAAGTTGTCTCCACGCGGCGGAGGCGGTAGCCCGCATTATCAAGGGAGACCCGGAAGCCCTTCATTCTTTGGATAAACTCAAAAAAATCGCGGCAGAAGTGGAAGTGGATGAAATCCATATTTTTGACCGGGAAGGAAAGATATTTTCAGGAACACTTCCTCAATATTACGGCTATACTGTGGATTCTGGCGAACAGATGAGCTTCTTCAAGCCCATGCTTGTGGATAAATCCTTAAAGCTGGTTCAGACTATCACAGAGAATACGGCGGAAAGAAAATTGATGCAGTATTCGGCTGTTTGGAACAGCAGTGAAGATTTTATTGTGCAGGTCGGGATGAATCCTGCTAGTGTCATTAAGGTAACCAAGAAGAATGAGCTTTCTTATATCTTTTCTTTGTTTCGGGTAAATCCAAACGCAAGTTATTATGCAATTGACAAAAAAAGCGGGATTATTATAGGTTCCCATAATCTAGACGCTGTTGGAAATGAATGTTCTGATATAGGTTTGAATTTTGATGATATTAAAAATACCCAAGGATGGTTTTACAGCAAAGTCAACGGACAGTATTCTTTTTGTGTTTTTCAGAAGATAGATTCAAATTATATCGGATATATTGTTCCTGTAGAATATATTCATCAGAATATGCTTGTTATGATGCTGTTGATTTTTTTGTGTTTGATAATTGTATCATTTGTTATGGTAAAATCATTTGAAAGGTGTATGAACAAAAATGTAGTGGGAAAAATTCATAACATAATACAAAAGTTGAAATTAATTACGGAAGGAAAACTGGAAGAACGTATTAATGTGCAGAGTAGTTTTGAATTTCAGGAGCTGAGCAAATATATCAATCAGATGGTGCAGAGTCTGTTAAAGAACAATGAAATAGAACAACAGATTAATAAAACGCTACGGCTTGCCCTGCAGGCCAGCGACCCGGAAAAATCTCTGAAGGTTATGCTGGAATGTCTTGGAAAGTCCTTGAGCGGAAAGCGGGCCTATATATTTGAAAAAAACAAGCTGGGCGGCGATGACAACACCTATGAATGGGTTGCGGACGGAGTTACGCCGGAAATAGACCATCTGCAAAATTTGCCGCCGGAAGTCTGTCAGGGCTGGTATCGCAAATTTTCGGAAAATATGTACGTGCTCTTTGAAAATATAGAGGATATGAGGGAAGAAGACCCCTTGCAGTATGAAAATCTGAAAAGTCAGGGCATTGTATCCATTGCCATAGCGCCTTTGCATGATGGTGATACTGTGATTGGATTTTACGGGGTGGATGACCCGCCCGTGGAAATGCTGCTGCACACCGCCAATCTGCTCTGTATTATGGGACATTTTATCGAATCCCTGCTTAGAGTAAGAAATCTTGTGAGAAACCTGAAACAGATGTCGCACTTGGATCAGTTGACACAGCTCGGTAACCGTCATGCACTCTGGGAATATGTGGACAAGCTGGAGCGGGATGCCAGTATCGGTATTATTTATTGCGATATCACGGGGTTAAAACGGGTAAATGACACAGAAGGCCATGAGGCCGGCGACAGACTGATTCTCTCTGCCTGTGAATGCATGAAAAAGGCGCTAAACGGTTACGAATTGTTCCGTCTGGGCGGCGATGAACTGCTGGCAATATGCAGCGGGATCAGTGAAGCGGATCTGTGGGAAGGAGGAAGGAAGCTGAAAGACAGCATGGGCGAATACGGGGTGGTGCTGGCCATAGGCATCGCCTGGAGAGACGATAGCGCGGAAGAGATCACCACTATAATGGCTGAGGCGGAGACCCTGATGTATAAAGACAAGGCGGCCTATTATGCCGCCTCCAAGATCGAAAGAAGGCGGTAGTTCAAATAAAAAATCCGTCATATGCCCGTTCTGTTTCCAATTCTTCACATTGCTCAAATAAGCTTGGCTTTTCCATGCCTTAACTGATTTCCGTGCCGCGTTTCAGACCAGAGTCCGCAGGCCACGCCGGGGCTATACGGCCGCGTCCAGCAGCAGATTGTCCCTGTGGATGACTTCCGGGTAATGGGCGTCGCCCAGAATGGCCGCCACCTCGTGACGCCTGAGCCCCATGATTTTTTTGAGATCAGCCGCGCTGTAATTGGAAAGGCCCACTCCCAGGCTTCGGCCTTCGTGCAGCACGCGCACCAGCGCGCCTTTCTGAAAGGCGCCTTCCACCTGCCGCACGCCGCCGGGCAGCAGGCTGCCGCCCTTGCGCAGCAGCGCCTGCGCCGCGCCCGCATCCACGCTCACCCCGCCCGCGGGTTCCGACTGATAGGCCAGCCAGAATTTACGACGCGGTATGGCATGCCCGGCCGGACGTACCCAGGTTCCGGCAAGCGGCGCCGCGCCGGAGTCCGCTCCCGCCGGCGCAAAGGCACGGCTGAGCACGTCTGGCGCGCGGCCAGGCAGAATCAGGGTGGGCACGCCGATCTGGGCGGCGCGCCGCGCGGCCAGCAGTTTGGAATACATGCCGCCCGTGCCCGCCGAAGTTTTGCCGCCGCAGAGCCGGCCGAGATCCAGGGCCGCCACGTCGTCAATATGCTCCATAACCGGCGCGTCGGGTTCCCGCTGGGGATCGGCGGCCAGCACGCCGGGCGCGGAGGTCAGGTTGATGAACAGATCCGCGCCCGTGAGGTTGACCAGCAGGCTGGCCAGACAGTCGTTATCGCCGAACTTGAGCTCGCTGACCGACACTGTATCATTTTCATTGACAATGGGCAGCACGCGCCACTGCAACAATTCCGCAAAGGTATTGCGGGCATTGAGAAAGCGCTGGCGCGAGCGCAGGTCGTCGCGGGTCAGCAGCACCTGGGCCGTGGGCACGCCATGCACATGAAAAACCGTATCCCAGGCCTGCATGAGGCGGCCCTGCCCCACCGCAGCAGCAGCCTGACGGGCCGCCAGGCCCGTGGCGTCCACCTGCCGGCCGCGCGCGGCCAGGACTGTGCGCCCGGCGGCCACCGCGCCCGAGGATACCAGCACCAGACGCCGGCCGTCAGGCAAGCGCTCTGTGGGTGCGGCCAGGCGAACCAACTGCCCGGCCAGCCCCTCCAGCACCGTCTCGCTGAGCCCTTGAGCGTCGGTCAGCACGGCGCTGCCCACCTTGATCACCACCACGCGCGCATGCGCCAGCACTTGCGCCCGCTCCTGCCGCCAGTCCTCCGGCCTTTCCATCGTCCCCTCCACAACAACCGCACTCAGGGCAGAGAACCTTGAAACGCTGCCTTGGTACAGATTCATGCAGCCAAAACGCATGGTTTGCAATCCCATCCACGCCGCTTCCGGCCCGCATTGTCATTCGCGCGTATAGACCACCTCAATATCCGGAAATTCCTCGTTTTCTTCTGCTTCTTCCCACTGACGGCGCAGCAGCGGCTCATGCCGGGCAAGCTCATCACGCAGCCGCCAGAGTTCGTCTGTCAGCGCTTCCAGGCCCTGCCCCTCCCTTGCGGAGATGAAAAATATCCGCCGCCCGTCGGCCTCGGCGCGGGCCTTCAGGGCCTCCAGGCGCTCCGGTTCCGCCAGATCCGTCTTGTTGATCACCTCGATCTGGCCACGTTCGGCCAGTACAGGGTCAAAACAGCGCAATTCCTCATTGACCAGTTGAAAGCCGGCCCAGGGGTCCGCATCGTCCACATCCTCAATGCTCAGCACATGCACCAGAAAGCGGGTGCGCTCCACATGCTTGAGAAAGCGATGCCCCAGGCCCTGCCCGGCGTGCGCCCCTTCAATGAGTCCGGGAATGTCGGCGATGACCATGCGCCTGTCCGGATCCACCTCGTCGATCATCACGCCCAGATTGGGCGTGAGCGTGGTGAAGGGATAGGCCGCAATCTTGGGCCGGGCCGCCGAAATCCGCGAAATGAGGGTGGACTTGCCCGCGTTGGGCAGGCCGATAAGCCCGGCGTCCGCCAGAATTTTCAGCTCCAGCCGCAGGGTCAGCTCCTCGCCGGGTTCGCCGGGCTGGGCGAAACGCGGCGCGCGCATGGTGGAGGACTTGAAATGCTCGTTGCCCTTGCCGCCGCGCCCGCCGCGCGCCGCCAGCACAAGGCTGTCCGGCTCGCTGAGGTCGGCCAGCAGGCGTTCGCCCTCCGGCCCTTCGGCGAAAACCAGCGTGCCCACCGGCAGGCCCAGCACCAGATCTTCACCTTTTCTGCCGTCGCACTGGCTGCCCTGGCCGGGCTGGCCGTTGCGGGCCTCGTAAAGCCGCTTCAGGCGAAAGTCGTAAAGGGAAAGCAGGCGGCTGTCGGCCCGCAGGTACACGGAACCGCCGTCGCCGCCATTGCCGCCGTCCGGGCCGCCGCGCGGCACAAATTTTTCACGCCGGAAGGACAGGCAGCCGTGGCCGCCCTTGCCCGCCCGAACCTGTATTTTCGCCTCATCCACAAATCGCATGTCATCCCTCGATCCGCCGGGGCGCGCCGGCCCCGCCTGCGCATGGGCCGCAACCGCCGGCAGCGCGGCGGCGCACGGCTTCAGTATGCCTGTCAAAACACAAAAAGGGAAGAAGCCGCGCCAGAGTACGGCTTCTTCCCCCAAAAATTTCACGCAAGCGTGACGCTATTGAGCGGCCGCTTCCACATGCACGCGCGTCAGCACGCGGCGTTTGCGGATGTACTTTTCAAAACGCACCACACCCTCCACCTTGGCGAAGAGGGTGAAATCCCTGCCCATACCCACGTTATTGCCGGGGTACACCACGGTGCCCAGCTGACGCACAAGAATATTGCCGGCCAGCACACGCTGACCGCCGAAACGCTTGACGCCGCGGCGTTGACCGGCGCTGTCGCGACCGTTGCGCGAAGAGCCGCCTGCTTTTTTATGAGCCATGATAGCCTCCTGAATGCTGAAGCTTCAAAACGCCTCCCGCATTTACCGCCCTGCGGCCTGGCATGCCTTGCCGACAGCCCCGGACGTCAACGGCAAAAGCGGGCGCGCGCCGAAACGCCAGCCTAGCTGTTGATGCTTTTGACGCGAATGGTGGTGCAGTCCTGACGATGGCCGCGCAGGGTCTTGGAATCCTTGCGCCGACGGCGCTTGAACACCATGACCTTGGGGCCGCGCCCCTGTTCCACCACTTCCGCCGTCACGGCGGCGCCGGCGAGGTAGGGAGCGCCGACCTTGCAATCCGCGCCGCCGATCATCAGCACCTTATCCAGAGTCACGTCGCTGCCGGCCTGGGCCGCCAGCTTTTCCACCACAATTTTGGAACCTTCTTCGACGCGGTACTGTTTTCCGCCGGTCTCGATAATCGCGTACATGCTCAACCTCCAAAAAGAGAAAGGAATACTTGCCCGATCATGAGAAAAATGTCAAGGCCCAATCTTATCATTTCAGGAGAGAGGCGTCAAAAAGCTTTGTTTACCGGAAGACAAGTCAGTCATGCAGGCAAAGGGGCCGGGGCTGGCGCACACGGCATATTTGCCTTGCGCCGCTCGCTTTGCTAGGATACTGAGCTTGAATATTTTTTATCTGGAGCAATAACATATGGCCAAAAAATCGGCCCTGAGTCCTGAAGAGGCCCGTCTCGAAGCCCTGAACACCGCGCTGGGCACCATTGAGCGCAAATACGGCAAGGGCGCGGTGATGAAACTGTCAGACGAGGCCCATGTCAATATCCCCGTGATTCCCACCGGGTCCATTGGTCTGGATCTGGCCCTGGGAGTGGGCGGCATTCCGCGCGGGCGGATTACCGAAATTTTCGGCCCCGAATCGTCGGGCAAAACCACACTCACCCTGCACATCATCGCCGAATGCCAGAAGCTGGGCGGCACCTGCGCCTTTGTGGACGCCGAGCACGCCCTGGACGTGGCCTATGCCAAACGTCTGGGCGTGAACACCGACGACCTGCTTATTTCCCAGCCGGACTATGGCGAACAGGCCCTGGACATCGCGGACATGCTGGTGCGTTCCGGCGCGGTGGATCTGGTGGTCATCGACTCGGTGGCGGCCCTGATTCCCCAGGCCGAGCTGGAAGGCGACCTGGGCGAAACCCAGGTGGGCGGTCATGCCCGCCTCATGTCCCATGCCATGCGCCGCCTCACCGGCACCATTCACAAGTCGCGCACCTCGGTGATCTTCATCAACCAGATCCGCATGAAGATCGGCGTGCAGGGCTACGGCAGCCCGGAAACCACCACCGGCGGCAACGCGCTCAAGTTCTACTCTTCGGTGCGCATGGACATCCGCCGCATCCAGACCCTCAAGGACAAGGAAGAATCCTTCGGCTCGCGCACCAAGGTCAAGGTGGTCAAAAACAAGGTGGCGCCGCCGTTCCGCAGCGCCATTTTCGACATTCTCTACGGTCAGGGCATTTCCCGTTCCGGCGAATTGCTGGATCTGGGCATTGAAGCCAAGATCGTGGACCAGAGCGGCTCCTGGTTCGCCTTTGGTTCCGAAAAACTGGGCCAGGGGCGGGAGAAGGTGCGCGCCCTGCTGGATGAAAATCCGGATCTGCGCAATCAGATTGAGGCCAAGGTCATTGATTTTCTGGGCATGCACCCCAAGGAATTCACGCCAAGCCCCGAAGATCTGGACGCGGATGCTCCCCCGCCGGACGCCGCAGCGCCGGCCGGGCCGGAATACGAGTAGTCGTCCGGGCCGGGGGATTCTCTCCCCCGGCCGTAATTCTTTCCCCGGCCGCCGCAGCCTGGCCGGGCAGCCCCGCCACGGAGTCCGTATGCTGACTGCCCAAGAAATCCGCCGCCGTTATCTGGATTTTTTTCTGCGCCACGGGCACGAAGTCGTGCCGTCCGGGCCGCTGATCCCGCCCGATGACCCCAGCCTGCTCTTTGCCAACGCCGGCATGGTTCAGTTCAAGAAACTCTTTCTGGGCGAGGAGAAACGCGCCTATACCCGCGCGGCTTCCTGTCAGAAGTGCCTGCGCGTGTCCGGCAAGCACAATGACCTGGAAAATGTGGGCCGCACCGCGCGACACCACACTTTTTTTGAAATGCTGGGCAATTTTTCCTTTGGCGACTACTTCAAGCGCGAGGCCATTGCCTGGGCCTGGCAATTCGTTACCGAGGAACTGCAACTGCCCAGGGAAAAACTCTGGGTCACGGTGTTCCGCGAAGACGATGAAGCCGCCGCCATCTGGAAGGAGGTGGCCGGGCTGGACGAAACGCGCATCATCCGCATGGGAGAGAAGGACAATTTCTGGACCATGGGCGACACCGGCCCCTGCGGTCCCTGCTCCGAAATCTACATCGACCAGGGCGAGGACATGGCCTGCGGGCCCGATTGCGGCATCGGCCAATGCGATTGCGACCGCTTTCTGGAAATCTGGAACCTGGTGTTCACCCAGTTTGATCAGGCCGCCGACGGCAGCCGCGCCCTGCTGGCCGCGCCCAATATTGATACCGGCATGGGGCTGGAGCGCATCGCCGCGGTCTGCCAGGGCAAGCGTTCCAACTTTGATTGTGATCTCTTCCAGGAAATTATTCAGTATGCGGCCGGGCTGGCTGGCGTGACCTACAGCTTCAGCGCGCCGGACGCCAATGATGTGGATACGGCCCTGCGCGTCATTGCCGACCACAGCCGCGCCGCCGCCTTTCTCATCGCCGAGGGCGTGCTGCCCTCCAACGAGAACCGGGGCTATGTGCTGCGCCGCCTGATCCGCCGGGCGCTGCGTTTCGCCACGCTCATGGGCGTGCATGAACCCTTCATGCACAAGGTGGCCCGCAAGGTCACGGAAATCATGGGCGAGGCCTATCCCGACCTGCCGCAAAACGCGGACTTTATCGACCGCGCGGTATTTGAGGAGGAGCAGCGCTTCTCCCTCACTCTGGAAAAGGGCCTGCATCTGCTGGACGAGGAATTGCGGCGTCTGGAAGCCGCCGGGCAGACGGTCATCCCCGGAGAGTTCTGTTTCAGGCTGTATGACACCTATGGCTTCCCCCTGGATATTGTCACGGACGTGGCGGGCAAACGCGGTTTCACCGCTGACGGGCCGGGCTTTGAGGCGCACATGCGCCGGCAGCGCGAGCGCGCCCGCGAACATCAGAAAAAGGGCGGTCTGCTGGGCCGCAATGCGCAACAAAACGACGCGGCTTTCAAAAAACTGGCCGCCGACGGCCTGCACAGCGTCTTTGTGGGTTATGAAAGTCTCACGGCCGCAAGCCCGCTTACGGCGCTGCTGGACGCCGGGGGCGCGCCCGTGGACCATCTGGGCGAAGGCGAAACAGGCTTCGCCGTGACGGAAAAAACGCCCTTTTACGGTGAATCCGGCGGCCAGGCGGGGGATGCGGGCCTGCTCTCTTCCATTTCGGGTCAGGCCGAAGTGCTGACCGCCCGCAAGCCCTCGCCGAACCTTGTCGTACATGAAATCAAGGTGTTGCGCGGCGAGCTGCATACGGGGCAGGAGGCCGCCCTCAGCGTGAACGCCGACAGCCGGCAGGCCACAGCCCGCAATCATACCTGCACCCATCTGCTGCATGCGGCCCTGCGCCGTACCCTGGGCGGTCACGTCAAGCAGGCCGGCTCTCTGGTGGACGGACAGCGCCTGCGTTTTGACTTTTCGCATATCGCGGCCCTGACGCCCGAAGAACTGGCCGCCGTGGAGCGTGACGTGAACCGCGCCATTCTGGCCGACCTGCCGGTGACGGCGCGCGAAATGCCGCGTGAACAGGCCCTGGCCGAGGGGGCTATGGCCCTGTTCGGCGAGAAATACGGCGAGACCGTGCGCGTGCTGCGCGTGGGCCGCGAGGGCGAAAACCCCGAATCTGTGGAGCTTTGCGGCGGCACGCACCTCAGCCGCACCGGTCAGGCCGGCTCGTTTCTGATTGTGGCTGAAAGCGGCGTGGCCGCGGGCGTGCGCCGCATTGAGGCTGTCACCGGCTGGAACGCCTACAGCCTGGCCGTGGAGCAGCGGGCCGAGGCGGCGGCTCTGGCCGGCATGCTCAAGGCCCGGCCCGGCCAGTTGGCCGAACGCGTGCAGGCCCTGCAGGCTGAAGTCAAAAAAATGCGCAAGGCCTCGGAAAAGGCCTCGGCCGCGCCGGCCACGGGCGAGGATCTGCTGCGCCGGGCCGAGGAGGTCAACGGCGTGCGCCTGCTGGCCGCGCGTCTGGATAATGTGCCTGTCAAGGCCTTGCGCGAAGTCATGGACGATGTGCGCTCCCGCCTTTCCAGCGCGGGCGTGGCCTGCCTGGCCACGGTGGAAGAAGGCAAGGTGGGCCTCTTGCTCTATGTTTCCAAAGACCTGCACGGTCGCTTTACGGCGCCGGCCCTCATCAAGCAGGTGGCCGCGCCCTGCGGCGGCGCGGGCGGCGGCCGGCCCGATCTGGCCCAGGCCGGAGGCGCCAGACCCGAAGGCCTGGACGAAGCCTTTGCCGTGCTGAAAACTCTGGTCGAAAAATAAGGAATCTTTTGATGATAGGCATTTCAAAGTTGTATTGCGGGCAGGTGGAACCCTCGGACGCGCTGCGCTATGGCCGCGAGTCCGGCAAGCTGCCTTCGCACCTGCTGCAATTCTCCAGGGACAAGAAGCCGGTCGTGGTCTGGAACATGACCCGGCGCTGCAACCTGAAGTGCGTGCATTGCTACGCCCATGCCGTGGAAGTGGACGGTACGGACGACATCAATACCGCACAGGCCAAGGCCATGATCGACGATCTGGCGGCCTTCGGCGCGCCGGTGATGCTTTTTTCCGGCGGGGAACCCCTGGTGCGCAAGGATCTGGTGGAACTGGCCAGCCATGCCACCGGCAGGGGCATGCGCGCGGTGATCTCCACCAACGGCACCCTGATCACGCCGCAGAAAGCGCGTGAACTCAAGGCTGTGGGGCTGTCCTATGTGGGCATTTCCCTGGACGGCATGGAAGAGGTGCATGACCATTTCCGCTGCGTGCCCGGCGCGTTCAAGAAAGCCTTGCAGGGCATTGCCAACTGCCAGGCCGAGGGGCTCAAGGTGGGCCTGCGCTTCACCATCAACAAGCGCAATGTGGCGGAAATTCCCGGCATTTTCCGTCTGCTCAGGGATCTGGAAGTGCCGCGCGCCTGTTTCTACCATCTGGTTTACTCAGGGCGGGGATCAGAACTGATCAGGGAAGATCTGGACCACGCCGAAACCCGCGCCGTGCTGGATCTGATCATGGATGAAACCCGCGCCCTGTTTGACGCGGGTCATCCCAAGGAAATCCTTACCGTGGACAATCATGCCGACGGCCCCTATGTCTGGATGCGCCTGAAACGCGAAGATCCCAAACGAGCCGAGGAAGTCTTTGAACTGCTGCAATACAACGAAGGCAACAATTCGGGCCGGGGCATAGGCTGCATTTCCTGGGACGGCAGGGTGCACGCCGACCAGTTTTGGCGCGAGCACGTCTTCGGCAATGTGCTGGAGCGGCCCTTCTCGCAGATCTGGGATGATCCGTCCATTGAACTGCTGCACAAGCTCAAGAACAAAAAGGCCCATGTGGGCGGCCGTTGCGCCCGATGCCGCTATCTGAACATCTGCGGCGGCAACTTCCGGGCCAGGGCCGAGGCTTTTTACGGCGACATGTGGGCACAGGACCCGGCCTGTTATCTGACTGATGAAGAGATAGGGCTGTAAGCCCGCAGGCGCTCCGCCGCCCCAAGCCGGCGGAGCGCCGTTTTCCAGTAAGGATACGCCATGCCTTATTTCAAGAGCGAAATACTCTAGTCGATATAAAGATCGTCAAAATATACGGGAAGAGCATCTTTTGTTTTTATATTAAATGCCTTCAGTGCCCTATTACGCTTCTCGTCATCCCAATATTCATCCACGCAGCGACACTTCATGCACAACTTGTTTTGATACCATCCATGAAAATCATTAACTGTATTTCTTATAAGCTGTATTCTTTCGTTGTTCCATAACTTATGCAAATCTCCAAGTGCATTCTCGCTCGCTCTTATTCCAGTATTTCCCTTGCAACAGTAGTTGATACAAAAATCGCCCTTATAGTCCATATATATCATCATGAATGTGAAGGGCTCAAAGCATATGCTCTCTCTCTCTCTCTCTCTCTCTCTCTCTCTCAATTGAATGAGGGTAGGAAAGTTTAATGCGTGACATGTCTGCATATCGTTTCATATCGACATATATGGATTTGTTAATATCAAGTGAATAAGATGAGGATGGCATTTCGTATTTATATCTTCTCAAAGGAACCCTGCCTGGTTTTAGCTCTATTTCATTGAAGTTATATTTCTTTGCAAGATTAATAAATTTTGGAATTGAACTGATTGTCTCTCGCAACAAAACAAGGCTAAGGCGTACATAGAGATGAGAAGGCTTCTTTTTCGCCAGTTCTTTTAAATTTTGCATGGATCTGTCAAGGTTCCCACGGTGCATGATGTTGGTATAGGTACGTTGATCCACAGCATTTTGTGAAATATGAATTTCATTACAATTATGCAGAGTTGCATCCAATTTTCTGCCATGCAGTGCAAGGCCATTTGTATACAACATGATAGAAGCGTCTGGAGACATTTTTCTGAATGTTTCAATAATATTACAGTATTGAGGATGTGTGAGAGCTTCTCCTGAACCCGCGATGCAAATTCTTTTTACAGATCGCAGCCAGTGCATGTTCCGTACTGTTTCCAATGCGAGAAATCTGGGATGCACCTTGTCATGATTGAATCCACAAAAACGGCAACGCTGATTGCAGACATTTGATATTATGATAGTAAGAGTTGCAGGGGCAGTGCAGGGAAGAATATTCGCATGATTTGTCATAATTTTTCTCCTGTTTAAAGGTATTCGTACTCAACATTGAATATATGACACTGTCACAATATTTATATATGGATACAATGATGCATGCTTGAGATGGTGCTAAAAAGAACAAATTTTCTTGTTGAGTTATGCAAAAATAAGACAAAACAAAGAGAGGATAAGCTGTTTGCCTTCACTCGCTTCTTTCTGATATCAGAAAGGCGGTATATGTCGAAATAATCTAGTAACATTATGTAATACATGAAGTTTGTGCAAGAAAAAATTACACTGTCGCGCGGGAGAAATGTACGCGCGGTGGCGACTGGAATCATCGGATATCAGAAGTTGGCTCATACCTCTGGAAAAAGTCCGAAGATTCGGCTAAACATAAAAAGGATCGCGTTGCGGGTCCCTTCGGCGCTGCGAATGCCCCGGCGCGCCGAACAGCAGCGGTCGTCACAGCTTTCGTCCTTTGCGCCACGGAGAAAAGCCATGCGAGCCATCGGCATTACCGGCTTCAAAAATTCCGGCAAGACCACGCTCACGGGTCTGCTGGCCACAGCTCTGGAAAATCTGGGCCGCAAGGTTGCTGTCATCAAATGCGTCCATCACGCTCTGGACCTGGCGGACAGCGACACCGGCAAACTCAGGATCGCGGGCCGAGCGGTGGCCGCGCTGGGCGAGGACGAAGCCGCCATTTTCTGGTCCGGCAAGGTCGGCTTCATGGATCTTTTCACCCGCCTTTCGGCGGACATTGTACTGGTGGAGGGCGGCAAGCGCCTCAGCTTTCTGCCGCGCGTGCTCTGTCTGCATGACACGGGGGAAGCGCCCGATCTGGCTCCGGAACTGGCTGTGGCCACATTCGGCGCTGTCAGCCTGCCGCCCTTGCCCGCCTTTGACGAAAGCTCGATCACTGAACTGGCGCGCCTGGTTGATGAAAAAGCCTTTGTGCTGGGTGGGCTGGATTGCGGTCTCTGCGGACGGAACAACTGTGCCGGTCTGGCCGGGGATATTGTCCGCGGCCTGGCCGCGCCCGGGGATTGTCCGGCCCTGACGCCCTCTTCCTTCAGTCTGAAGGTCAACGGGCGGGAAGTGCCGCTCAATGATTTCACCTCCCGCATTCTGGAAGGAGGGCTGCGCGGCATGCTGGCGCCCCTCAAGGGCATGACGGCTGGCACGGTGGAGATAGTCCTGAAATAATTCTTTCATCAGTAAATGTGTCGAAAGCCCGCGGGCGGCAGCTGGCGGTGGACGTGGGGCGTCTGCGACACTGCGCATCTTTGCAGGAGGTTCCGCATGTTTTTTTCTCTCGTGGTCTATCTTTGCTGTGGCGCGGTGGCCGGCGTGCTGGCCGGCCTGCTGGGCGTGGGGGGCGGCATTGTGATTGTGCCCATGCTGGTGACCATTTTCCCCGGGCAGGGCGTGCCGCCCGAATACGTCCAGCAGATGGCGCTGGGCACGTCGCTGGCCAGCATCGTGATCACTTCCATTTCCAGCGCGCGGGCCCATAACGCGCGCGGGGCGGTGCACTGGGACATCTTCCGCAATATCACCCCCGGCATCCTGATCGGCACTTTCGCGGGCGGTCTGCTGGCCACGCGCATGCCCACCCTGTTCCTGAAAGTGTTCTTCATCTGTTTTCTGCTGGTGGTCTCAGCCCAGATGCTTTCCAACTACCGGCCCCCGGCCAGCCGCGACATGCCCGGCGCTCTGGGCACAGCGGGCGTGGGCGGGATTATCGGCGTGGTCTCCAGCTTTGTGGGCATTGGCGGCGGAACCCTTTCCGTGCCTTTCATGAGTTTCTGCAACGTGCCTTTGCATCACGCCGTGGGCACCTCTGCTGCCATCGGCTTTCCCATTGCCGTGGCCGGAACCCTGGGCTATATCATCGGCGGCTGGGGCCGGCCCGACCTGCCCGCACTTTCTCTGGGCTTCGTGAACCTGTGGGCCCTGCTGGGCCTGGCTGTGGCCAGTTTCCTCACCGCGCCCCTGGGCGCCAGACTCTCTCATTCCCTGCCCACGGCGAAGCTCAAACGCGGCTTTGCCTTCTTTCTGATCCTCGTGGCCCTGAAAATGTTGTGGAGCATTTTGTAATCCAGGCATGAAGCTCTATACCTACAACCATACGCTGGCCGAATCGGTCTGGTGGAACCTCCTTCTGCTGACGCTGGGCTCACTGCTGATGACCGTCTGCATTCAGAGCGTGGCCGCGCCCCATGACTTCCTGGCCGGGGGCGTCATGGGCGTGGCCCTGCTCATCGCCTACTGGACCGACACGCTCACGCCCCTGCTCTGGTATATGCTGGTCTGCCTGCCCGTCTATGCGGGCGGCTGGTTCTTTGTGGGACGGCGTTTTCTGCTGTACACGGCTTACGGCACGCTCTGCACCACAATTTTCGGGATGTTCATCAACTTTCAGATTCCCCTTTCCACCGAGGTTTATGCCGCCGTGGTGGGCGGCGTGCTGCACGGCGCGGCCGGGGGCATCATGCTGCGCACCCTGGGCAGCGGCGGCGGCACGGACATCATCGCCGTGCTGCTCAAGGAGCGCTGGAACATCCCTATCGGCCAGTTTAATTTCATCTTCAACGCCCTGCTGTTTCTGCTGGGCGCGTTTCGCCTTTCCCTGGATCTTATTGTGGCGTCCATGCTGATGATGTTCATCTCCTCCAATGCGCTGGAATATGTGCTGGGCATGTTCAACCGGCGTAAACTGGTGATGATCATCTCCGACCACGGCGAAGAAATCAGCGAGGCCATTCTGGTCACTGAACGCTTCGGCGCCACCATGCTGCGCGGCAAGGGAGCCTACTCCGGCTCTGACCGCGAAATACTGCTCACCGTCACCAGCAACGTGGCCCTCAAACGCCTGGAGAATCTGGTCTATACCATTGATTCCCACGCGCTCTTCATTGTGGAGAACACCTTTTATGTGTCCGGCGGGCAGTTCGCGCGCCGGAGCCACTGACGGAGGCCGGCATGGCCTCCTCCGTCCTGGCCATCCGGGCCAGAACCATCGTGCCTTTGAGCGGCGAAAGCCCGGCCCTGGGCGCGGGACTTTTCGCGGCTCTGAAAAAAATCGACAATGCCGTGTTGCTGGTGCGCGACGGTCTGGTGGAGGACGTGCTGCCCTGGAAAAACGCCCGGCTGCCTGCTGGCGCGCGGGTGCGCGACGTGGGGCCGGTTTGCCTGATCCCGGCCTGCGTCAACGCCCACACACACCTCCAGCTTTCCTGGCTGGCCGGGCGCACGCTCTGGGGCAAGGGCTTCGCGGCCTGGCTCGCCAGCATGATTCCCCAGTTGAGCACGGCCTCGGCCGGTGAAGTGGTTTCCGCCGTTGAAAGCGCGTGCGAGAGCCTGGCCGCCGCCGGCGCGCTGCATGTGGGCGACGTGGGCGGCTCCCTGCGCGGCGCTCTGACCCTGGTGGACAGACACTGTCGCGCCGCCGGGGTGGGCGTCAGCCATTTTTGCGAGTGGTTTGGCTTCGGCCCGCCCTTCATTGACAATGAAGGCCCCTGGCCGCCGCGCTGCCGCGATGAACTGGCGGCGGATCCGGCTCTGGCCGTACGCTGCGCTCCGGCCGGACACGCGCTCTACTCCACCGCGCCGGAAGTGCTGCGCGCCGCGCGGGAATACTGCGCGCGCAACAATGCTGTATTCAGTTTTCATCTGGCGGAATCGCCGGAAGAGACCCAATTGCTGACCGATGGCAATGGCCCGCTGTACGACTGCTATGCGGGCACAGTGCTGCCGGAGGGCTGGCGGCCGCCGGGCATGCGCCCCCTGGCCTACGCCGCCGGTCTTGGCCTGCTGGGACCGGGCGCGCTGGCCGTGCATGGCGTCCAACTGGACGCCCGGGAAGTGGAAGCGCTGGCTGCCGGGGGCACGGCCCTCTGTCTCTGCCCGCGCTCCAACCGCAATCTGGGCGTGGGCGCGCCGCCGGTGCGCGCTCTGATGGAGAACGACGTCCTGCTCTGTCTGGGCACGGACGGCCTGACCTCCAATACTGATCTGGACGTGCGCCAGGAAGCCGTCTGCCTGCGCGAACATCTGGATGTGCCGCCCGAAGCCCTGATACGCCTGCTCACGGTTAACGGCGCGGCGGCTTTGGGCCTGAGCGACGCCGGACGGCTGACGCCGGGCGGCCCGGCCGCTTTCTGCATCCTGCCGGAAATACTGACGTATTAACGGATTTTGTTTTTAGGGCATTTATCTGATGAAATCAGGCAAATGCCCTGTTGGCCGCGCAAGCGGACAAGCGCGCCCAATGAGCGGAAAAGCCGGGCTTTTTCCGTGAAATGACGGCGGCGAACAGAGTCAAAACTTCTATTTTCACTTGAGAAATGCTATAGGGCGAATTGCCTTTGAAAAAGGCATGCACGCCGGGCTTCAACATGGCAGGCCGCAGCATCAGCGCCCGGCGTTCTCGCGGTCCAGCACCCGCAGAGCCACGGCCTCGGCCAGATGTTCCTGACGGATGCTCCCGTCTCCCGCCAGGTCGGCAATGGTTCGGGCCAGACGCAACACGCGGGTGTAGGCCCGCGCGGAAAGTCCCAGACGGTGCATGGCCGCCTCCATCAGGCTGTGCCCGGCGGCGTCCAGAGCGCAATGTCGCTCCAGCAGTCCGCCGGAAAGCTCCGCATTGCAGCGGACGGCAAGCCCGGCGAAGCGCTCCTCCTGCACGGCGCGCGCGGCCAGCACGCGTTGGCGCATCCGCGCCGAGGAGATGCCGCCCGACGCCGCGCGCAGATCCGCATAGGGCACGGCGGGCACTTCCACATGCAGGTCAATGCGGTCCAGCAAGGGGCCGGAAAGTTTGTTGCGGTAGCGGGCCAGTTGCTCGCGCCGGCAGGTGCAGGCATGCGTGGTGTCGCCGTAATAGCCGCAGGGACAGGGATTCATGGCCGCCACCAGCATGCAGGCCGCCGGGTAGGTGACGCTGCGGGCCGCGCGGGCCACAGTCACCACGCCGTCCTCCAGCGGTTGGCGCAGGGCTTCCAGGGCGGATTTGCCGTATTCCGGCAATTCGTCAAGAAAGAGCACGCCGCGATGGGCCAGACTGACCTCGCCGGGGCGGGGCTGCCTGCCGCCGCCCACCAGCGCCACATCCGACACGGTATGATGCGGGGAGCGGAACGGCCGCGCCGAAACCAGCCCGCTTTCCGGGGGCAAATGACCCGCCACGCTGTAAATTTTGGTGACTTCCAGAGCTTCCTCAAAGGAAAGCGGCGGCAGAATGCCGGGCAGGCGCTGGGCCAGCATGGTTTTTCCACTGCCCGGCGGCCCGATCAGCAAGAGGTTGTGCCCTCCGGCGGCGGCTATTTCCAAGGCGCGTTTGGCGGCCTGCTGGCCTTTGACCTCCGCGAAGTCCGACAGGACAGACGACGGCGCGACACTTTCGCCAGGCTGTCGGGCTTCCAGCGCCTCGGCCCCGGCCAGAAAGGCCGCGCACTGCGCCAGATCGCGCGGGGCATACACCGGCAGACCAGGCACCACGGCCGCTTCCGCCGCATTGCCCGGAGGCGTCACCAGCCCGGCGGCCTCGTGCCGGCGGGCCAGAATGGCCAGGGGCAGCACGCCGCGCACGGGTTTGAGGCTTCCGGTCAGGGACAGTTCGCCCGTAAAGAAAAGACCGGGCAGTCTGTCCGCCGGAATCAGGCCGGCGGCGGCCAGCAGGCCCACGGCCAGGGGCAGATCATAGCCGGTGCCTGCCTTGCGCTGCCCGGCCGGAGCCAGATTCACGGTAATCCGTGCTGGCGGCAGACGGAAATTGCAGGCCCGCAACGCGGCGAACACACGATCCCTGGCCTCGCGCACCTCGGTTTCGGCCAGTCCCACCAGGCTGAAGCTGGGCAGACCCTGGCGGACGTAGTCCACCTCCACTTCCACCGGGAAAGCGTCCACGCCTTCCAGGCCGCCGCTGTACAAACGGATTACCATAGCCTCGCCAAGGCTACCTGATCGCCTGCCCGATGCGTCCCCAGCGGATGTCGTCCAGCCCGCCCCAGGACCAGTAAATGCGCCAGGCCTTGGCCCGAATGGCGCTGCGGTCCACAAAGCCCCAGAAACGGGAATCCAGCGAATTGTCGCGATTGTCGCCCATGACAAAGTATTTGTTGGGTGGCACAGTGACCGGCCCGTAGTTGTCCCGCACAGGCTCCATGCCCTTGGGATCGGTAAAGCGGATATACGATTCCATGACGGGCTGGCCGTTACGGTAGAGCTGCTTGTCGCGCACCTCAATGACGTCGCCGGGCAGGCCGATGATCCGCTTGATGTAATCCACGCTGGGATCATTGGGATACTTGAAGATGATGATGTCCCCCCGGGCCGGGTCATCCCCCTTGTATACATAGGTGTCGGTAAAGGGAATCCTGACCCCGTAGGCGAACTTGCTGGCCAGCAGGTGGTCGCCCACCAGCAGGGTCTGAAGCATGGACTCGGAGGGTATCTTGAAGGCCTGAACCACAAAGGTGCGGATCAGCAGGGCCAGAACCAGAGCGATCAGCAAGGCTTCACCGTATTCACGCCAGAGCGGTTTGCGGGGGCGTGCCTTTTGTTGCAGCAGAGATGCTTTCATGACGATTCCTTTTCAGGCGGATTCCGGAATGCGCCTCCGGCGCGGCCCGCGCAACCAACCCGGGCATAAAGAATAAGTATGCCGTGATGCGGCGGCAAAGGCAAGGCGGTTAGGCCGCCTTCGTTCAGTTCTTCCAGAATTTGTCCACATAGCCCGCCACGAAGAGCAGCAGGATCAGGCAGGGCAGCACCCAGGTCAGATAGCCGCGCAGCCAGCGCGGAAACCTGAGGCCCACGCCCTGGTCCACTTCAGCCAGAAAATTGTCCCAGCCCCAACCCCGCCGCAGGCAGCAGAACAGCAGAAACAGCAGGCCGCCCAGCGGCAGGATATTGTTGCTGATCAGAAAATCCTCAAAATCCAGAATGCTGCTGCCCGCGCCCAGGGGCTGCACAAAGCTCAGCAGATTGAAGCCCAGCGCGCAGGGCAGGGAGAGCAGCCACATGGCCCCGGCGTGCAATGCCGTGGCCCTGCGGCGCGGCATGCCCCAGACGTCCGCGCTGTAGGAAATGATGTTCTCAAACACCGCAATGACCGTTGACAGGGAGGCAAAGGCCAGAAAGATGAAAAACAGCGTGCCCCAGAGGCGGCCGCCGCCCATGGAATTGAAGATATTGGGCAGGGTCACGAAAACCAGCCCCGGCCCGGCGCCGGGCTCCACCCCGAAGGCAAAGCAGGCCGGAAAAATGATCAGACCGGCCATGATGCCCACAAAGGTGTCCAGAACCAGAATCCAGAGCGCTTCGCCGGTGAGGGAACGGTTTTTGGGCTGATAGCTGCCGAAAATGGTCATGGCCCCTATGCCCACGGAAAGAGCGAAAAAGGCCTGATTCATGGCCGCGTTGCAGACGCTGAACAGACCCACTTCACTGAACTTGCCCCAGTCCGGCACGAGGTAAAAGCGCACGCCCGCGCCCGCGCCGGGCAACAGCAGCGCGCGGATCACCAGAAGCAGCAGAATCAGCAGCAGGCCCACCATCATCAGCTTGACCACGCGCTCCACGCCTTTCTGGACGCCCATGGCACAGACGCCGAAGCCCAGGGCCACGCTCAGGCTCATGCCGACAACCTGCACATCGGCATGAGCCAGGGCGGTTTTGAAAAAAGCGCCCACGGCTTCGGGCGTCAGACCGGACAGCGCGCCCGAAGCCATGAACCAGCAGTAGGAGAGCATCCAGCCCGTCACTGTGGTGTAGAACATCATCAGCAGGTAGCTGCCCGCCAGGGCCAGCCAGCCGAAACGGTGCCAGCCCGTGCCCTCCGGTTCCAGCACGCGCAGGGCCAGGCCCATGTTGCGGCGGGAGGCGCGGCCCACGGCAAATTCCATGATCATGATGGGCAGAATGGCGAAAAGAAAGAAGATATAGATGCCCACAAAAATGGCGCCGCCATACGCGCCTGTAATATAGGGAAAGCGCCAGACATTGCCGAGGCCGATGGCGCAACCCGCCGACAGCAGAAGAAAGCCCAGGCGGCTGCCCAGCATTTCGCGTTTGCCTTGTCCGTTTTTCATCCTGCCCCCTTTGCGCGGCGCTTTACTTCAAAAAGCCGCTGACGCCCGTAAACACCACCTGGGCCGCAATGGCCGCCAGCAACAACCCCGTGAGTTTGGACAGCACGGCAATGCCGGTTCTGTGCAGAACCCGCGCCACGCCGTCGGACAGGCAGAGCAGCAGAAACATGCCCCCGGCCGCCAGCAGCAGGGAGAGCACCCCCACCAGCATGCCGCGAAAATCCGCGGCGGACGCGCCCATGACCATCACCGCGCCAATGGAGGCCGGCCCCATGCCCAGCGGAATGGCCAGGGGCACCACACTGATGTCGCCCTCGTGCTTGTCATGAACCGTACTGCCGTCGTCATTCATCAGGGCCACGGCGGTGAGCAGCAGCAGCACCCCGGAGCCGATGCGGAAGGCGTCCAGCGTAAAGCCGAACAGCTCGAACAGATTGGAGCCGAACAGGTAGAGCACCACGCCGATAATAAAAATGGCCGTGGAGGTTTTGCAAGCCACGGCGATTTTCTGTTTTCTGTCATACTCCTTGGTGGCGCTGATAAAGGCGCTGAGCACGGCGGGAGGCGTCATCAGGGCATACAGCTTGATGCTCGTTCCCACCACTTCGCTGACAGGACCATCCATACGTTCTTCTCCCTTGCGGTTCCCGCGGAACCATGAAAAAAACAGAACAAGCGCCCGCACGGCGCATTACTTCAAAAAGGCGGTTATACCCGTAAAAATGACCTGGGCCGCAATGGCCGACAGCAACAGGGCCGTGAGCTTGGACATGACCACGATGCCCGTGTGCCCCAGCACCTTGGCCACCCTGTCGGCCATGCACAGCAGCACAAACATGCCCCCGGCCGCCAGCAGCAGGCAGAACATTCCGGCCAGCATGCCGTCCAGCCCTTCAGTGGACGCGCCCATGACCATCACCGCGCCGATGGACGAAGGCCCCATGCCCAGCGGAATGGCCAGGGGCACCACGCTGATGTCCCCCTCCCGCTTGGCCGGGGGCGTGGCGCAGTCGTCGTTCATCAGGGCAATGGCTGTCAGAAAAAGCAGCAGGCCCGCGCCGATGCGGAAGGCGTCCAGCGTGAAGCCGAACAGCGTGAAGAGGTGCGAACCGAACAGAAAAAGCAGGGAGCCAATGGTGAAAATCGCCAGGGACGTCTTGCCGGCCACCAGAATCTTTTCTTCCCGCGTATAACTTCCGGTGCCGCTGATAAAGGCGCTGAGCACGGCGGGTGGCGTCATCAGCGCATACAGCTTGATGCTCATGCTGATGATAGTGTCGGCAGCCATGTTCTCCATGTTTCCTCCAGATGCGCGCTCGGTCGGGAATCCTTTCCGCAGGGCGGCGCACAGCTCAGCTCATTTCCAGTGCGGGAGCATCTCCGGCCGGGTCCGGTTCGCCCGGCGTCGCTGCCCCCCGCGCCTCGCCCGCGGCAGGGATACCGTATTTTTTCGCTTTGCGCACTACCGACGACTGGCTGATGCCCAGCCGGCGGGCGGCCTTGTATGTGCTGCCCGCTTCGGCCAGAGCCGTTTCCAGCATGCTTTTTTCCAGAGCCTCCACGGCCTGGGTCAGGGATTGTTCCGGGCGCGGCGCGCGCGGCCCGTCCGTCGCCTCCCGCATATAGGAAGGCAGATCGTCCGGGGTGATGTTGTCCGCCTCTGTCAGCGTGACCAGAGATTGAATCACGGACTGCAGCTCCCGCACATTGCCCGGCCATCCGTAGGCCAGAAAAAGCTGTTCCGTGCGCGGATCCAGATGCTTTTCCGCGCCGCTTTCCTCACTGAGCTTGCGCAGAAAATGCCAGGCCAGCAGCAGGATGTCATTCTTGCGTTCGCGCAAAGGCGGCATGCTCACATGCAACACGCGCAGGCGGTAAAAGAGATCTTCCCGGAACTGGCCGCGGGCCACCATTTTTTCCAGAGGCTTGTTGGTGGCCGCCACCACCCTGGTGTCCACCGTGATGGGCCGGGTGCCGCCCACCCGGTAGAAGCTCTGGCCGTCCAGCACATGGAGCAGCTTGACCTGCATGGCCAGGGACAATTCGCCTATTTCGTCCAGCAGCAGGGTGCCGCCGCTGGCCAGCTCCAGCATGCCGGGCTTGCCGCCCCTGGCGGCCCCGGTGAACGCGCCGCCCTCATAGCCGAACAGTTCCGACTCCATAAGGGCCGGCGGCATGGCCCCGCAGTTGACCACCACAAAGGGTTTTTCCGCCCTGGCGCTCATATCGTGAATGATTTTGGCGGCCATGGATTTGCCGGTGCCTGTTTCGCCCAGAATCAGGGTCACGGCGTCGGAATGCGCGGCCTTGACAAGATCCTGGCGCACACGGTGCAGCAGCAGGCTTTGCCCCACCAGCCCGCTGTTAGCCTCACTTTCCAGCCCCTGGGCGCGGAGCTTGTAGGCCATGGCCTCCACTTCCAGATTGGAAAGCCTTTTCTGCAGCGTTTCCAGCTCGGTCACGTCGCGGATGGCCGCGATCACGCGCCAGACCTTGCCGTTTTCGTCAAAAACCGGCGTACTGGTGTTCAGACAGCGCTTGCCGTTGGAGTAATCATCGAAAAGCGTCACGGTATGCCGGGATTTCAGGGCCCGCAGGGTCACGCAGGTCTTGAAGCGCCCTTCCCGCAGGGGCTCGGTCACATGCCTGCCCACCACCTCTTCGGCCCTGATGCCGGCAATGCGCTCCATGGCGCGGTTGACGCGCCGCGTGACGCCTTCGGCATCAATGACCCAGATGCCGTCGTGAATGAATTCCAGCACGCTGTCCAGCTCGCGCCAGGACAGGCGCGCGGTCTGATCCAGTTCGTCCAGCGGAATCTCATAGACGGTGAAGCAGCGCACCGGGCCGTGCTCCCTGCTCACCTCCCCCCACCAGTAGAGCAGATAGCTGGCGCCGCGCGGATGGCGGAAAATCATGCGGCCCTGCGCGCCGGGAGCGCCCGCCACGTCGCCGGCTTCGTGAAAGCCCTCCACCACGCCCTGACCCAGCCAGCGGCTCAGGGCCGCGCTGGGCAGGCGCGCATCTCGGCGTATTTCAAGGATGTCCCGCAAGGAATCGTTGGCATGCAGCAAAAGCCAGTTTTCCGCAGCGCATACGCCGCCGGGCATGCACGCCAGACGCGCCGCCAGGGCCGCGTCATACGCTGAACTTTCGATCATGGCTTGTCCCCCGCGCAGGGCACGGGGGTTCTGCCGGCCCCGCAGGCAAGGAAAAAGCCACAGGGGAACCGCTTGCGGCGATGAGCACGTTGTTCGGCTGAAAACATCTTTGCACCACAGCGCATAGTAAAGGCACTCTGCTCCGCAACGGAACCAATGGACGAAAAGGCGGCCCCGTTTTCCGGGCGGAACCGCGCTCAACCATACCGGGGCAATGTCGCAGTATGCCACGCGCCCAGCCGGATGTCCATGCGCCGGCGAGGCCCCGCAGGGCGTGATCCTTGCAAATTTTCAATCAATTGCTATTATTCTGTCAACGGAAAATACATGCTCGTTTATATTCATGTCCCCTTCTGCCGCACGCGCTGCAACTATTGCGCCTTCCACTCCATCCCTTTGGGCGGGGGCGTGGAGTCCGCCGCTTCACCCCTGCTGCGCGATTATGTGGACACCCTGTTGCTGGAACTGGCCCACTGGGGCGACCGCCTGAACGGGGCGGCAGTGCAGAGCGTCTTTTTTGGCGGGGGCACGCCCAGTCTGCTGCCGCCGCGCATTGTGGGCATAGTGCTGGAGCGTCTGGCCCGCTGTTTTACGCTCAGTTCCAAGGCCGAAATAACCCTGGAGGCCAACCCTGAATCCCTGCGGGGCGGGCAGAGCGTGCAGCAGTATCTGGCGGCGGGCGTCAACCGTTTGTCCATCGGCATCCAGAGTCTGGACGAGAGCATGCTGCGTCTGCTGGGCCGTCCGCACAGGGCTCAGGACAGCCTGCACGCGGTCTTTACGGCGCGCGAGGCGGGCTGCGCCAACATCAATATGGATCTGATGTGGGGCCTGCCCGGTCTGAGCGTGCGCCAGTGGCTGCAAACCCTCAAGGACGCCGTGCGCATGAGCCCGGATCATATTTCAGCCTATGGCCTGACTCTGGAGCCGGGCACGCCGCTGGAGCGCGACTGCGAGGAAGGGCGTCTGGCGCTGCCGCCGGAGCGGGATCAGAACATCATGTTCATAGAGGGAGCGTCCTTTCTGGAGGCCAACGGCTATATACATTACGAAATTTCCAATTTCGCGCGCATGGGTTTCCAGTGCCGCCACAATCTGGGCTATTGGGAGGGGGCGGACTATCTGGGCCTGGGGCCGTCGGCCACTTCCACCGTCGCGGGGCGGCGCTGGACCAACCCGGCCAGCCAGCGGGCCTGGGAGGCGCGAGTCCGCGAAGGCTCGCTGGGCGCGGAAGTGGAGAACCTTACCCCCAGGGTGCGCGTGCTGGAGATGATCATGCTGCGCCTGCGCACCTCTCGCGGCCTGCGGCTCAGCGCCTACAGGAAACTGACGGGCCGCGACTTCCTGCGCGACCACCAGCGCCTGATCCAGGCCCTGCATGAGAATGGCCTGATCCGCATCCGCAACGGCTATCTGCGCCTGACCCGCAACGGCATGCTGGTGTCCAATTCCATCCTGTCCAACCTTTTCGAGCGCACGGACGCCGTGCTCAAGCAGCCTCTGCCGCCCGGCGCTCCCTCCCCCTCGCCCCAGGCGCTGGCCGCCAGGGACGACAGGGCGGAGGTTCAGTCCGTGCTCTGGCCGTCGGCGTAGGCCTGCGCTTTGGGAGCTGTCAAGGTACTCTCGAAGATCGGATTCTTTCTCACGGATATATTCTTCAGGCTGTTCCTGATTTTTGTGTGATTTTTTTGCAGAAGCCGGCAGCCCGTGCAACAAAATAAAAAATTCCTGCGGATAAAAATTGATGCGCAATCGGAATGGAGTACTGCCAGCATGACAAATGTTCTGAATGCCCCATACACAAGCAGTGCAATACATACAAGGCGTAGCAGTCGCCTCTGGGACGCCCTCTTTTGCAGCGCGGCCGCATGACAAAAAAGCCGCCCTCAGGGGCGGCTTTTACATGAGGCTGAAAGGAGAGCCGGCCCTACCAGTCCAGCGTGCGCTTGAAGGCGCGGGCCAGGTCTTCCACATTTTCGCGCAGCAACGTGCTGTCGCCGCTCTTCAGGGTCAGATGCCCGTCGCCTGTGACCGTGCCGATGCGGCGGCAGATCTGCCACATGCCCAGGGCGTCCAGCAGCATGGCCAGATCCGGCTTGACGCTGACCAGCAGGCGGCTGGCCGACTCGCTGTAGAGCAGTTCCGTGCGGTTCATGGCTTCCAGGGCGGGCACGGCGTCCAGGTCAACTTCCGCGCCCAGGCGACCGCCGATGCACATTTCAGCCAGCGCCACGGCCAGACCGCCGTCCGAACAGTCATGGCAGGCCGCCACGGCCCGCTGGCCCATGAGCGCGTGCAGGCCGCGATAGCGGGGCAGAGCCGTGCCCGCGTCCACCCGCGGCACGCGGCCTCCCCTCAGGCCCAGCTCGTCGGCGGCCTCGCTGCCGCCCATTTCACGCCAGGTTCCTCCCAGCAGGTAAATATATTCGCCCTCGCGTTTGAAATCCGAAGTCTGGGTGCAGGTTACATTGCGGATTACGCCCAGCACCGAGAAGAGCACCGTAGGCGGAATGGAAATGCGCTCCCCGCCGCCGGTATAGTCGTTCTTCATGGAATCCTTGCCCGAAATGCAGGGCAGGTTATAGGCCAGGGAGAACTGGCGCAACGCCTTGCAGGCCCGGACCAACTGGGCCAGCTTGTAGCGGCCGTCGGGATTCTTTGCGCTCCAGACCGGATCGCACCAGCAGAAATTGTCCACCCCGGCCAGGGCGTCGGGATCGCCGCCCACGGCCACGGCGTTGCGCACGGCCTCGTCCATGGCGTTGGCCATCATCCAGTAGGTGTCGTAATCGCTGAACTTGGGGCAGATGCCGTGGCTGATGACCAGGCCCGCGTCCGATTCCAGCAGGGGGCGCAGCACGCCGGCGTCGGCCGGGCCGTCGCGCAGCGCGCCCACCAGCGGCTTGATGACGCTGCCGCCGCGCACTTCGTGGTCATACTGGCGGATGATGTATTCCTTGGAACAGATGTTCAGCCGCCCCAGCATGCGCCGCAGAAACTCGCCTTCGCCCCGCGCGTCAAGCCCCGCGCTTTCCACGCGGATGTCCGGCATGTCAGGGGCTTTCCACACGGCTTCCAGCTCCATCTGGGGCACGCCGTCGTGCATGAACTTCATGGGCAGGGAGGCCACCACCCGGTCGCCGTAGCGGGCCTCGAAGAAACCGGAAGCGGTGAAATGCCCCAGAGCCGTGGCCTCCACATCCATGCGCGCGGCCAGATCCATAAAGGCCGCCAGCTTGTCCGGCGGCACGGCCAGGGTCATGCGCTCCTGCGCTTCGGAAAGCAGAATCTCCCAGGGCCGCAGACCGTCGTATTTCAACGGGGCCCTGGCGATGTCCAGCACGCAGCCGCCCGTATCTTCGGCCATTTCACCCACCGAGGAGGACAGGCCGCCCGCGCCGTTGTCCGTAATGGCGTTGTACAGCCCCAGGTCGCGCGCGCGCAGAATAAAATCATACATCTTGCGCTGGGTAATGGGGTCGCCGATCTGCACGGCCGTGGCCGGGGAACCCTCGTGCAGCTCCTCGGAAGAGAAGGTGGCCCCGTGGATGCCGTCCTTGCCGATGCGGCCCCCGGTCATCACAATGACATCGCCGATTTCGGCCTTTTTCTTCCAGCCGGGGCGGCCGTTGATTTCCGTGGGGATGATGCCCACAGTGCCGCAGTAGACCAGGGGCTTGCCCAGATAGCGCTCATCAAAGACCAGAGAGCCGTTGACCGTGGGAATGCCGGACTTGTTGCCGCCATGCTCCACGCCTTCGCGCACGCCTTCCAGCACGCGGCGCGGGTGCAGCAGGCGCGGCGGCAGGGCCTTGTCGTAAAAGGGGGAGGCAAAGCAGAACACATCCGTATTGCAGACCAGTTCCGCGCCCATGCCTGTACCCATGGGGTCGCGGTTCACGCCCACAATGCCGGTCAGCGCGCCGCCGTAAGGGTCCAGCGCCGAGGGGCTGTTATGGGTTTCCACCTTGATGCAGGCGTCGTAGCCGTTGATAAAGGCGATAACCCCGGCATTGTCCTTGAACACGGACTTGCAGTAGTCGTTTTCGCCCATGCGCGCCCGCAGCAGGGCCGTGGCGTCGCGGATGCAGGTCTTGTAGAGATTGTCCACCACCTCGCGGCGGCCGGTTTCTTCATTGCGGTAGTCGATGCGCGAGGCGAAAATCTTGTGCTTGCAGTGCTCCGACCAGGTCTGGGCCAGCACTTCCATTTCCACGTCCGTGGGGTCGCCGGGCAGGTTCAGGGCCTTGCGTCGGGCCGTTTCGCCGGCCTCCGTGAAGTGGTCGCGGATGCGGTGCATTTCATTGAGGTTGAGCGCCCAGGTGTTTTCGCGGCTGGCCTGTTGCAGGGCCGCGTCGTCCATGCCGGAGAGGGTCACGATGTCCACCGTGTCATTGGCTTCGCCGGTGACTTTGGCCGCCTGCGGCGCAAAGCCCGGTTCGGCGCGCCATTCTTCCAGACTCTTGATGCGGAAACGCTGGATCAGGGTGTTGCAGAGCAGGTCGCGGCTGAGGGCCTCCACCTGTTCGCGGCAGAGCGGGGCGGCCGGGTCGCTGTGGATGCGGTACTGCACGGCGGTGTACACGCGCAGGCTGTCACGCGGGACATCCAGCACCAGGGCGGCTGTATCGCGGGCCGTGCGGGCCTCGTTGTCCGTGACGCCGGGGCGGAAGCCCACTTCCACGAACCAGTCCGGCTCAGGCGAGGGCAGGGGCAGGGGTTCCAGCGAGGCGCACTGCAAGATGGGGTCGTGCCAGACGCCCTCGTCCAGCAGGCGGCGAACCTGAGCCGCATCCAGTCCGTCCACGGTGAAAACCTTGATCTGGCGCACCTGCGCCACGCTGAGGCCCAGGGCCTTGCGCAGATGCTGGGCCGTCTTGCGGCCCTGGGTATCGTCCAGCCCGGCATGCAGGCCTGTTTCCACACGGTAGAGCATAGGGGGTCTCCTTGCTGTATCAGAGCATTTGCCTGTTTTCAGCAGCAAAGTTTTCTGATGTTGCGCGTCCGGCGGAACGCATGTGGCTTCGCTCCAGATGCCGCACACACTTTGATGTACAATAATGGCGCAGTGGTGTTATTTTTTTCTGTCCCGCACATAGTCCGCCATCTGGCGCATCAGCTCGCGTTCCGGCCTGTCGGGCAGGGCGTCCAGGGCGTCACGGGCCGTGGCCAGATAGGCTTCCGCGTCCAGACGGGTGCGCTGGTCGTGGCCCGCCTCGCGGATGCGCCCGGCAATGTCGGCGGCGTCCTTCCCGGTCATCAGGCCGCAGCCGAAGGCCGCATCAAAGGCCACGCGCTCTTCCTTACCCAGGCCCAGGCGGTACAGCCGCAGCGGCGGCGTGAACTTGCCCTCGCGCACGTCGCCGCCCGTGGGCTTGCCGGTAAGGCTTTCGGGCGCGAAGTCCAGGGCGTCGTCCACCATTTGAAAGGCCATGCCCAGATTTTCACCATAGGCCGCCGCCGCCGCGCACTGCGCGTCCGTCGCGCCGGCGCGCAGCGCGCCCATCTGGCAGGAGGCGCGGATCAGCCACGCGGTCTTGCCGCGCACGATTTCCTCATATTGGGCGGCGCTGGTGTCCACCCGGCGCAGGGCCGCGATTTCCAGAATTTCTCCGGCGGCGGTGCGGCTGGTGGCTTCGGAAAAACAGAGGGAAAGACGCGTATCGCCGAAGCGCGCCACCAGGGCGTTGGCCTCGGCCAGCAGCGCGTCGCCCGCCAGGATGGTGGGCGTGACCTCAAAGATGGTATGCGCGGCGGGCTTGCCCCGGCGGCTTGCGGCATTGTCCAGCACATCGTCGTGCAGCAGGGTGGCCGCGTGCAGCATTTCCATGGTCACGGCCAGATCATAGATATCCGCGTGTTCATAGCCCAGCAGGCGGGCTGTGAGCACGGTCAGCAGGGGCCGCAGGCGCTTGCCCCCGGCTTCAAAAATGTGTTGCGCCACGGGCCGCACGGGTTCGGGCAGGCCCTGGGCCGCGCGCTCAAGGGCCGCGTTGATGGGCGGCAGCTCAAGGGCGAGGCGTGCTTTGAGAAGAATATTTGCCATAGCTCACAACAGGTTGAGTGAAGGCAGCACCGCGTCAAGCGCTTGCAGCGCGCCCGGAAAATCCTTTTCCTCTTTTGTGCGCGGGCCCACCTTGTTGGACACGCTGCGGATCTCCACACAGGGAAGTCCGGCTCTGGCGCAGGCGTAGGCCACGGCAAAGCCCTCCATATTCTCCAGCTCCGCGTGATAGCGGTTCCAGAGATCCCGCGCCCTGACAAAACTGGCGCTGACCCCGGCCACAGTCAGCGAGCGGCAGGGCAGGAACATGTCGTCGCTGGAGCGGGAGCCGCCGGGGAGCGCGTCTGTGCCGGCCAGGGGCAGACGGTCATAGACATCAGCCCCGCCGCTGTGGCCCCCCCGTCGCCAGAGCGGAAAGCTGAAGGCCCTGGCCGTCACGGCCTGGCCGTCATGCAGGCCGTATTCCGGCCAGATTTCCTCGCGCACCAGGCACAGCGCGCGCAGGGGCAGGGCAGTCAGGTCAAAAGCGCCAGCCAGCCCCGTGTTGAGTACCGCGTCAATGCGCTGCCCTTGCGCCTCGGCCTGCCCGAAACAGCGTCCCAGAGCCAGAGCCGCGTTGAGCGGGCCCACGCCGGTCACACAGAACAGCGTTTCCCGGCCTTTGAGGCGCGCGGGCCAGAGCCGCATTTCCTCCAGGGCTTCCCCGCCGGGGAGGAGCGCCGGGGCCAGAGCGGCCAGTTCTTTGCCCGTGGCTGCGCAGATCAGCAGGGCCACCGGGCCTACAGTCTCCAGTAGTCAATGCCGGCGGCGCGCATGGCCGCGGGATCAAAACAGGCCTTCACGTCCAGCAGCACGGCCTTGTCAGGGGCCGCGAAGCGCCGCTTGAGCTCTTCTGGGGTCAGAGCCGCGTATTCCCTGTGGGATACGGCCAGAATCAGGGCGTCCAGATTGCGCAGTTCGTCCAGGGGCGACAGTTTTTGCCCGTATTCGCGCAGGGCTTCCTCCGGGTCGGCCTGGGCATCGCTGACCAGGGTTTCCACGCCGTAATCCTGAAGTTCGCGAATCACGTCCACCACGCGGGTATTGCGCAGATCCGGCACGTTTTCCTTGAAGGTGAAGCCCAGAATGCCCACCCGCGCGCCACTGACAACCCGACCGCGCCTGATCATCCGCTTGACGGCGCATTCGGCCACATATTTGCCCATATTGTCGTTGATCCGGCGGCCCGCCAGAATCACTTCAGGGTGGAAGCCCAGTTCCTCGGCCTTGAAGGTCAGGTAGTAAGGATCCACGCCAATGCAGTGACCGCCCACCAGGCCGGGACGGAAGGGCAGAAAATTCCACTTGCTGCCCGCCGCCTCCAGCACTTCCAGGGTGTCGATGCCCAGGCGATCAAAAATGACCGCCAGTTCGTTCATCAGGGCGATGTTCAGATCGCGCTGGGTGTTCTCGATGACCTTGGCGGCCTCGGCCACCTTGATGCTGGAGGCGCGATGGATGCCCGCCCGAACCACGGAGCCGTAAATTTTCGTCAGCAGATCCGCCGTGGCCTGATCGGAACCGGAAACAATCTTGGTGATGGTTTCCAGAGTATGAACCTTGTCGCCGGGGTTGATGCGCTCCGGCGAGTACCCCACCGTAAAGTCGCGCCCGAAGGTCAGGCCCGACTCCTTTTCCAGAATGGGCACGCAGATTTCTTCCGTGAGGCCGGGATACACCGTGGATTCATAGACCACCACGCAGCCCCTGCCCATATGGCGGCCCACGGTGGCGCTGGCCCCCACCACGGGCGTGAGGTCCGGGGAACGGTGGTCGTCAATGGGCGTGGGCACGGCCACGATGATCACCGCTGCCTGCGAAAGGTCCGCCGGGTCGCAGGTATAGCGCACGGCGGCGGTTCTGAGCGCCGCGTCGTCAATTTCTCTGGTGCGGTCGTGGCCCTGGGTCAGTTCCGCCACGCGCCCGGCGTTGATGTCAAAACCCAGCACGTCCATATGCCGCGACAGGGCCACGGCCAGGGGCAGACCCACATAGCCCAGGCCCACCACCGCCAGGGGCTGACGGCGTTCCTGCAGCGCTTCAAAAGTGATCATGTTTCTTTCCTTTACAAAAAACCGATTTTCCGTCACCAACAAAAATATGCAGTTTGATTTTGCTCTCTTTCTGCGCGCCCTGGGTCTGGCCATTGTGCTGGAGGGCCTGTGCTGGGCCCTGTTTCCCGGCGGCATGCGCCGGGCCATGCGCGAGCTGCTGTCCCGTCCGGAAAGCCAGTTGCGTCTGGCCGGTCTGGCGACCGTGGCGGCGGGCCTGCTGGTCGTTCGGCTGGCCCTGTAGGTCGGCTCCGAAGTCTACGCCTTTTCCCCCATATGCAGGCAGACAATGCCGGACGTGAGCCTGATGTGCCGGGCGCGGGCAAAGCCGGCGCGCAGCATCTCCTCCTCCAGCTTCCGGGCTGTGGGAAAGGCGCGGATGGTGTCCGCCAGATAGCCGTATGCCGCGGGGTCTTTGGAAAACAGCCGGCCCACGCGCGGCAGAACGCGGTTCAGATAAAAATTGTACAGCCCGCCCCAGATGCGCTCCTGCCCGGAGCCGAACTCCAGAATGCAGGCCCGCCCGCCGGGGCGCAGCACGCGCAGCATTTCGGCAAAGGCGGCTTCGCGCGGCAGAATGTTGCGGATGCCGAAGGCCATGGTGATGCAGTCCACCGAGGCGTCGGGCAGGGGCAGCCTTTTGGCGTCCGCCGCCACGGGCAGCACGCGCCGGGCGTTTTCGTCCTTGAGCTTGCGGCGGCCCAGCGACAGCATGGGCGGGCAGAAATCCAGAGCGGGAACCATGACGGCGGGATGACGGCGGCGCACGGCCAGGGCCACATCCAGAGTGCCGGCGGCCAGGTCCAGCACCACGCCGCCCCGGCCCGGAGTCACGTTGCGCGCCAGCACCCGGCGCCAGTATTGATCCACCCCCAGGCTGAGCAGGCGGTTGAGCAGATCGTAAAAACGCGCGATACGGCCAAACATGCCGGCCACGGCGGCGTCATGGCCGCGGGGCTGATCCGGGGCCGGGGCGGGAGCGGCGCTCACGCCCGCGTTCCTTCGGTTTCATCCGCATTCTCGCGGATGGCGGCGTAGACTACCCGATAGACGGCCGGGAAAATCTCGGCAAAGTTGCCCGGCGAAACCGTACGCGTTTCAATGAATTTGGCGGTCAGTTCCTTGGCTGCCTGCAAGGCTTCCTTGCGATCCTTATCCATGTCTGCCTCAGGGGTTCCCCGCGCCGGACAAGCCCGGAACGCCGGAACCGGTGAAAGAACCCGGCGAAATAAAAAACCCGCCCCTTGGGGAATGGCCCGATGACCCACAACGGGTTCTTTGCCTGGACGGGTAAAAGAACGGAACCGTAAGCCCCGCCCCTTTTGTTTGCCATGAACGCGGCGAACCCGCGCGATGAAACAGGCCAACAGCATATGCGTTCCGCCGTCCCTTGGCAAGAGCGCCGCTGCTGCCGGGGAAATATCGGAAAAAGAAAGGGGGGGCAGAATCAGATTTCGCTTTTGGGCGCGCGCGCCAGCAGCGCGTCCAGCGCGTTCACGGCCTCGTGGCCGTCCAGGCCCTGACGCCCGGCCAGTTGCGGCAGGTTGTCCACCGCGTCGCAGGAGCGCACATAGACCGGCTCCAGATCCCGGGAAAAGTAGTCTCCGTGTCGGGCCAGCAGGCAGAGGGCCGCCATGTCCGGGCTGGTCAGTTCCGGCATCACGCAGGCTTGTTCGGCGCCGGCGGGGCCTGAACCCGTTCTGACGGGCGTGAAGAGCGCGGCATTTCGGAGCAGGCCGCTGCCGCAGACGTGGCCCGGCCGCGCGTTGATGCGGCGTAAAGCTTCATTGGGCGGGCAGAGGGTCACGGCTTCCAGCGGTTGGGCCGGAATCTGCGGGCCATAGGAGACAAAGGGCTGGCAGTGGACCTGATTGCGGCGGGCATGGGTCAGCGCCCAGAGGGGCGCGCCGTAGAGCAGGCCGCGCCGCAGCGCCGCGCTGGTGGCCAGAGCCTGCATATAGTCCAGCCCGGCCAGTTGGGCGCGGCCAGTGCGGCGCAGGGCCGCCGCCGTGGCCAGAGTCAGACGGATGCCGGTAAACGAGCCGGGGCCGCACACACAGGCGATACGCCGAAAATCAGCCGGACGCGCATCCAGCGCGGCGCAGATGTCCCGCAGGGCCGGGGTCAGAATTTCCGTGGCCCTCTCGGCGCGATGCCATTCCTGAGCGCAGACCAGACGCCCATTGTCCGTGACCGCGATCTGCAATACACCTTCGGCGGCGTTAAGAATCAGCTCCAGACCCGTGGAGTGCGTTGCCATATGTCCCCCGCGTACTTCAGCTCCTGAGCAGCCGCCAGATGTCGTTGAACGTGGCCAGTAGCATCAGGCCGATGAGCAGCGCCAGGCCCACGCGCATGGAGTATTCCTGCACTTTGCGGTTCACGGGCCGTCGGAAGAGTATTTCCAGCAGGCAGAACACGATCTGCCCGCCGTCCAGAACGGGGATGGGCAACAGGTTAAGAATGCCCAGATTGACGCTGATCAGGGCCGTGAGCGCCAGCAGGCCGGACAAGCCCTGGTGGGCCTGCTCGCCCACCATCTGGGCAATCATGATGGGGCCGCCCACCTGGTCCAGAGGCACGACCCGTTCGGCCAGCTTGACGAAACTCTGCCAGGTCAGTGAAACCATTTGCCAGGTCTGGGCCGCGCCGGCCGAGGCCGCATGCCAGAAGCTTTGCGGATGGGTGACCACACTGCCCGAGGCGCGCACGCCGATGAGCCAGGCTGTTTCGTTTTCGCCGAAAATGGTTTTGCGGGTGGCGCGTTCCGCCGTCATTTCAATGTTCAGCGTGTCTATTTTCGCCCTCCAGCCCTGGCCGCGTCGGCCGTCGGCGTCGGGAGGGGTCTGCACGGTATCGCCGAGGGCGGGGCGCGCCACTTTCAGCCGCATGGGCCTGCCGTCGCTGCGGGCAATGGCGTCGGACATGGCTTCCCAGCTTTCCACATTCTGGCCGTCAATGCTCAGGATGCGGTCGCCGGGCCGCAGGTCGGCCCTGGCCGCCGGGCTGTTTTCCATCACCGCGCCCACCTGCGGCAGCAGCACAGGCGTGCCCCAGCCGAAGGCCAGGCCCCAGCAGAGCAGCCAGGCCAGTACGATATTGGCCGCCGGCCCGGCTGCCACCACCAGCAGACGTTGCCAGGCCGGGCGCAGGGCAAAGCTTTCTTCTCTGCTGAAGCCCTCGGGGATGTCGGTCTCGTCGCTTTCGCCCACCAGGGCCACATACCCGCCCAAGGGCACCAGAGACAGGGCGTATTCGGTCTTGCCCCGCTTGTATGCGAGAATTTTGGGGCCAAAGCCCAGGGAAAAGGTGGACACGCCCATGCCCAGAGCGCGGGCCACGGCAAAATGCCCCAGCTCATGGAAAAAGATCAGGCCACCCAGGACAATGATTACGGCAATAATGGTCGTCAGCACGCATGTTCTCCGATCAGCCGCGGGCCAGTTCGCGTACCAGCGCGCGGCTGTGCTGGTCGAGGCGCTCAATGCGCTCCACCAGAATATGCACTTCCCGCTCAAGGGCAAGGGGATCAGCCGCGTCCCGCGGCGTGGTCAGGGGCGGGCAGAAGGGGGCATGGCCCGGCGCGGCGGCCGCATGGGCCTCCAGAGCCGCGGCGATGAACCGGGGAATATCCGTAAACGCGCACTGCCCTTGCAGAAACAGTTCCACCGCGGCTTCGTTGGCCGCGTTCATCACCACGCACAGTCCGCCCCGCCGGGCCAGAGCCGCGCGGGCCAGGTCAAGACAGGGAAAGGCCTCCAGGTCAGGCTCATGAAAAGAAAGCTGTCCGGCCGTCACCAGGTCCAGCGGCGGCACGCCCACGGGCGCGCAGTGCGGCCAGAGCAGGCAGTGGGCAATGGCCATGCGCATGTCCGCCGTGCCCATCTGGGCCAGCAGCGAGCCGTCATTCAGTTCCACCATGGAATGGACTATGGACTGCGGGTGCACCAGCACGCGAATGCGGTCGCCGGGCACGCCGTACAGATGGAACGCCTCGGCCACCTCCAGCCCCTTGTTCATCAGCGTGGCGGAATCAATGCTGATTTTCGCGCCCATGCTCCAGTTGGGATGCCTGAGGGCCTGCTCCACCGTAACCTGGCGTAGTTCCGCCGCGCTTTTGCCGCGAAAGGGACCGCCCGATGCGGTGAGCGCCAGGGAGGCCACTTCCTGACCGCGTCCGGCCAGGCATTGAAAAATGGCGTTGTGCTCGGAATCCACAGGCAGAATGACCGCGCCCGTGCGGGAGCAGATGTCGCGCACCAGGCCGCCGGCCAGCACCAGAGATTCCTTGTTGGCCAGGCAGACGACCTTGCCGGAGAGCGTGGCCGCCAGAGTGCCCGCCAGTCCGGCCGCGCCCACCTGCGCCGAAAGCACGGTGGAGGCTTCGGGCAGGGCCGCCAGTTGCGCATAGCCCTCCCGCCCCGTCAGAATGCGCGGCCTGTAATCAGAAGGCAGCAGGGCCGCCAGCCCGACGGCCGCCGTTTCGTCCAGCACGGCCAGAAAGGGGGGGCGGTGGCGTTGGGCCTGTTCCGCCAGGCGGGTCACATTGCGGGCGCAGGCCAGACCCAGCACGCGAAAAAAGTCCGGTCGGGCCTCCACCACAGCCAGAGCATTACGTCCGATGGAGCCGGTGGAGCCCAGAATGACCAGGCCGCGCGGGATCTCATGCCGCCAGCGCTCGGAGGGCGGCCCCGAAATGTAGTCGATTGCCGGACCGCCTCGGCCCGGCCAGAGTTCTGCCATCAGCTTATATCCGCATCCGCTGTTCTGCTAGTGTGAACAGGCCCTAAAAGAAGAAGAACCACTGATCCACAACCGCCACCATGGGCATGGCGAACAGCAGACTGTCCGCGCGATCCAGAATGCCGCCGTGCCCGGGCAGGAGAGAGCCGGAATCCTTGACGTGTACCGAGCGTTTCAGCGCGGACTCGAACAGATCGCCCACCTGGGCGAAGGCATTGACCGCCACGCCCAGCAGGGCAAAGGAAAACCAGCCCACCTTGCCGTAAATTTCGCCGTACACGGCGCAGAAAACCACGCAGGCCGCCAGGCTGCCCACGGCCCCTTCGGAGCTTTTATTGGGGCTCACGCGCGGCCACAGCTTGTGATGCCCGAAGCGGGTGCCCACGAAATAGGCGGCTGTGTCGGACACGGCCACGGCGGCGAGCACAAAGATCAGCTTGACTGTGGAAAGATAGGTGGCCGGCAGCAGCAGCAGGGGAATATACGCCAGTCCGGCCATGAAAATGCCGCTGTCGGAAAAGGGATTTTCCTCCTCCACCACATTCCAGCGGAACAGAAAGGTCATGGCCGCCAGCACGAAGCCCGCGCCCAGGCAGACCAGGGCGTCCTGGGGCCGGTTCAGCCAGGTCAGGCAGAGCATGCCCCAGCCCAGGGCTATGGCGCAGATCCGGCTGGGTATGCGCCCCGTGGCGCCCCAGAACAGCGAATAGAATTCCCAGAGGCCCAGAGCCGCAACCAGCAGAATGACAAACAGCAGGGGCCAGCCCCGCAGCCAGAGCACGAGCAGCAGGACGGCGGCCAGGCCCAGACCGGTAATGATGCGGCGGATGTCAACGGCATGGTCAACGGACATCAACTTGCTCCTGTGTTTTGCCGAAACGGCGCGAACGTCCGGCATAGACGGCCAGCGCCTCGCGCAACTGCTCCGCCCCGAAGTCGGGCCAGGGCACGGGCGTGAAGTACAACTCGCTGTAGGCGCACTGGTAGAGCAGATAATTGCTCAGGCGCTGTTCGCCGCTGGTGCGGATGAGAAGATCAGGGTCGGGCTGGCCGGCGGTATAAAGGCGTTCCGCCAGGCTTTCTTCGGTAACGTCCTCGGGCCGCGCGTTTTCGCGCAGCAGGCTGCGCACGGCGCGCACCAGTTCGGCGCGGCCTCCGTAATTGAGGGCCAGATTCAGGGTCATTTCCCGCCCGGCTTCCGTGCGGCTCATGGCGTGGCGCAGGGCCGTGCGCTGGGGCAGGGGCAGGCCGTCCAGATCGCCCAGCACCTTGAGGGCGATGCCCTTTTCTTCCATCAGGGGCACCTCATGCTGCAGAAATTCCAGCAGCAGGCTGAACAGGGCGCTGATTTCGGCCTTGGGGCGGTTCCAGTTTTCACTGGAAAACGCGTACAGCGTCAGATGGCGGATGCCCAGTTCCCGGCATTGCGTGACCACATTGCGCACGGTTTCGGCCCCGGCGCGGTGGCCGGCCGAGCGCGACAGACCGCGCGCCTGCGCCCAGCGACCGTTGCCGTCCATGATAATGGCGATGTGCGCCGGCAGATTATCCGGGATGTCTTGAGCTTGAACCATTGAAGAATGCCTATGCGAACTGCTGCGACAAATAGTAAAAAAACAACGCGCGCCGACTAGATGTCCATGATTTCCTTTTCCTTGCCCGCGCACTTCTTGTCCACCTCGCCCACGAATCTGTCCGTGAGCTTCTGAACGTCGTCCACGGCCTTTTTCAGCTCGTCCTCGGTGATTTCCTTGTCCTTTTCCAGTTTTTTCAGGCCGTCATTGGCGTCGCGGCGCACGTTGCGCACGGCCACCTTGGCGTCCTCGCTGTATTTGCGGGCCACTTTGACGAGTTCCTTGCGGCGCTCTTCGGTAAGCGGCGGTATGACAATGCGGATGATCTTGCCGTCATTGACCGGGGTCAGCCCCAGGTCGGACTTGAGAATGGCCTTTTCCACCACGGCAATGCCGCCCTTGTCCCAGGGCTGGATGGTCAGGGTGCGGCTGTCGGGCACGGCCACCGAGGCCATCTGACTGATGGGCGTGGGCGTGCCGTAATAGTCGGCCTTGATGCCGTCCACCAGCGCAGTGGAGGCGCGGCCCGTGCGCAGTTTGGCAAAGTCCCGCTCCAGCGCGGCCAGGGCCTTTTCCATGCGGTCCTCAGCGTCCAGAAGGGTGCTGTCGATATCCATCAATGCTTACTCCTTGGGTGGATGAAAAGCCGGGAAACACCCGGCTGCGCGCGGCGGCGCGGCCCTCAGTTTCCCTGCACTATGGTGCCCACGGCTTCGCCCAGCACGGCCCGGCGGATATCCCCGCCGAACATGCGGCAGACGATGATGGGCAGATTGTTGTCGCGCACCAGGGCAAAAGCCGTGGCGTCCATGACGCCCAGCCGGCGCGCAAGCGTCTCGTCGTAGCTGATGCTGTCGAATTTCACGGCGTCGTGGTGCTTGGCCGGGTCCTTGTCATAAATGCCGTCCACCTTGGTGGCCTTGATGATGGCGTCGCATTTCAGTTCCATGCCGCGCAGGGCCGCCGTGGTGTCGGTGGTGAAATAGGGATTGCCCGTACCCGCGGCGCAGATCACCACCCTGCCTTTTTCCATATGGCGCAGGGCGCGGCGGCGGATAAAGGGCTCGCAAACTTCCTGCATGGTGATGGCCGAGAGCACCCGCGTGGGGTAGCCCTGTTTTTCCAGCATGTCCTGGACGGCCAGGGCGTTGAGCACTGTGGCCAGCATGCCCATGTAGTCCGCCGAGGAACGTTCCATGCCCTTGGCGGAGCCGGAAAGGCCGCGAAAAATATTGCCCCCGCCGATGACCAGAGCCATCTCCACGCCCATGTCGAGCACGGCGCCGATTTCGCCGCAGATGGCGGCCACGGTTTCAGGATCAATGCCGGTTTTCCGCTCGCCCGCCAGGGCCTCGCCGCTCAGTTTGAGCAGCACACGCTTGTATTTGAGTGAGGGCATGGCTCCGCCTTGGTAAAAGCCGCTGAAAGGATATGCCTGCCGCCGGAACGCGTACAGGAATGCACCGGGCCGTCCTGTAACAAAAAAATCATAGCAGAAAACGCGCCCGGCTCAAAGTCTTTTTAGCCTGTCAGGACTGTGACGCCGTTTCGGAAGCGTCGGGAAAGCCGGGCAGGGGCCATTCCTCCAGACTGAAGGGCAGGCTGCGGGATATTTCCGCCAGGGCGCGGCGCGCGGCGCGTTCCCGCTGGGGCGAAAAGACCAGCTTGAGCAGGGCGGTACGGCGTTCCAGCACGGTGAAATAGGCGCAGTTGTCGTAGGCTTCCAGCAAAAAGCGGAACAGGGCCACATGCTCAGGCGCCAGGCGCAGCAGCAGGCGACCGCTGCGCCGCGGCGGCGGCAGGGGCCGCCCGGCCCGGCGGCTGTCGCGCAGGGCGGGGGGCAGGGGGAGTGCTGACGGGAGGGGAATCGTGCCCATCAGTACCAGCCCAGCCAGCGCGCCAGAATGACCAGGCCAATGCCGAAGGCAATGGTCACGAAGTAGTTTCTGCCCCACCAGGCCACCAGCAGCGCGGGCAGGGAAACCATCAGAAAAAGATTGGACGTGCCGATGTTGAAGCGGCCTTCGTAAAAAAGCACGTCCGGCCCCACCAGGGCGGCCATGACCGACACCGGCACAAAGGAGAGCCAGTGACGCAGCAGCGGGGGCAGACTGTCGCCCCTGAGAAAGGTCACGGGCAGCACCTTGGGCAACTGGGTCACCAGCACGCTGCCCAGAACGCAGAGCAGCAGCGCGCTGTGGGCGTCGATCCATGCGCTCATTGCCGGATTCATGACCGAACCTCCGGGGTTGCGAATTGCGCGAGGCGGTTTTCATTGCCGCCTGACCCCGGACCGGGGCCGCGCCGAACGCGGAGCAGCAGCACGCCCAGGCTCGCGCCCAGAACCGTGGCCACAGCCACATTCCACTGGCTCATGCCCGCGGCTTTCAGCGCGATGGACAGGACCGCGGTGAACAGGGCCACCAGCACATGCAGACGGCTCACGCACTGGGGAACCAGCAGGGCCAGGAACATGGCGGTGAGCGCATAATCCAGGCCCAGCGGCCGGACATCGTTGACCAGCTCGCCGCAGAACGCGCCCACGGCGCAGCCCATGACCCAGGCCAGATGGGTGGCGCTGTTGCAGATGTACATGGTGGCGGGGCTGAGCGGCCAGCCGCCTTGCAGGGCCGTGATGTGCACGGCAAAGGTTTCGTCCGTGAGGCCCAGGCCCAGCAGAAAGCGCCGCCCGCGAGGCAGGCGGGCCAGCCAGGGGGATTCGGCGGCGGACATGAGCAGATAGCGCAGGTTGACGATGAATACCGCCGCAATCACCGACAGAATGCCCGCGCCCGCGCCCCAGAGGCTGGCAAAGACGAACTGGCCCGATCCGGAAAACATCAGCACGGCCATAGCCACGGCCAGAGACGGGGGAATATTGTTTTTGACCGCCAGCACGCCGAAGGCAAAGCCCACAGGCACATAACCCAGCACAATGGGCAGGGCGCGCCGCAGGCCTTCCGCCGCGGGCGAGGCGGTGACAGAACTCGACATGGGACTGACCTCAGCGTAAAAGCAAGCTATATAGTATATTATTTTTGGTTTGCTCTGGCAAGCTGATGGAGCAAGGCGCGCGTACGCATCTGAAGGGAATTTTGCCCGTCGCTTATGCGCGGAAAGACGAAATCCTTTACCCTCGGGGCTGCCAAAGTTCAAGGAAACGCTTTCATCAGCGGTTCCTCAAATCAGAGGCGTCAGCCCCGCTTTTGTATCAGAGTCAGGCCGAGCGCGCTAAACCTTTCTCTGGTTCTGCCGATAGAAAAAGTGTGCATTGGGTTGCGGCGCGCGGCAGGGGGCGTTCTGAAAGCGCTCCGCCCGCCTGAAGTCTTTTTCGTTCCGAGGTGCGGAAAATATGTCGGAATCTCTGGAAAGCATCAGCGTTCGTCCTGTGGGCCCATTGACGTCGTCCGCCCCGGTCGCAGGCTACGGCGGCGCGGCCAGGAACGGACGCGGTCGGGAGACGGGCGCGTTCAGCCTGCCGGACCGTGCGGACCAGAACGACGACGGTGCGCGGCTGAGCGGCGCGAACCTGGCGGACAGACTCAGCCTGAGCCCCGAAGCCCAGCAACAGCTGCGCGAGCTGAAACAGCGTGACGCCGAGGTGCGTGCCCACGAAAGGGCCCACATGGCCGCGGGCGGCGCGCATGTGACCGGCGGCCCCGAGTACGTCTACCAGAAAGGGCCGGACGGACGGCAATACGCCATAGGCGGCCACGTTTCCATTGACGCCTCGTCCGTGCCCGGCGACCCTGAAGCCAGCAAGGAAAAGGCCCGGCAGGTGCGTCGGGCGGCTCTGGCGCCGGGAGAGCCCTCCGGGCAGGATCGTCAGGTGGCGGCCCGCGCCGCCGCCCAGGAAGCCCGCGCCGAACGGGATCAGCGGGAAGAGGAAACGGAAGAGAGCCGGAAGGCGACCGCATCCGGCGGCATCCCTGGCGTGTCCCCTTCCGCCGGGGCAGAAAGCCTTGCTGGCGCTGAGCCTGCCGCTTACTCCTCATGGGAAAACAGCGCCGCCGCGTTGGCCGGGGTCTTCCCTCCGCCGGACAATCCGTCCGCGCCGCTGATGCGCCGCGCCGCGGGCGCGTATGCCGACATGGCCCTGCGCGGCGTCATGCCCACGGCCCTGGCTCCCGCGGGTACGGGCATCTCCCTCCAGGTGTAGAGCCTTTTCAGTAAAAATGGTCTGCCGCCAGTCCCGAAAAGGCCGGTTTTGACGGATCATCACGCCAAATCACAGGCTGCCGGAACACAAATCAGAGGCGTTATCCGTCGTCTGAGTCCTCCCACCACCACTGGGCGCGGCGGCAGAGCAGGTCAATGTCGCCCGCGGCTGCCAGATTGAGCATCTGGCGGTACTGGCGCACGGCTTCGTGGCTGTGCGGGTTGGCCTCGAAGAGACCGGCGAAAAGCCGGGCGTCCTCGGTGAGCATTTTGCGCGCCGCGTTCTGGCGGCGGCGGAACGAGGGCGTGAGAAAGGGCAGCAGATCTTCCTGTCCGGCCAGCAGGGCGAAGTAGGCCAGGTTGGTGATGAAGTTCATGTTCTGAATGCGGGCCATGGCCTGGTCATGCTTTTCCGCCGTGGTGCGGAAGGTCCGGCAGCCCAGGGCGGTGAAAAAGCCTTCGGCCAGCCGCACATGTTCTTCCGTGGCCTTATGGCCGGGAATGACGGCCACAGGCAGATCCGCTTCCGGGTCGGGCCTGGGACCGAACAGGGGGTGCGTGCCCACCACCGGGCCGGGCCAGACTTTTTCCATCTGGCGCAGGGGCTGTTCCTTGACGGAAGTGATGTCGGCCAGCACCGCCGTGGGCGGCAGATGCGGGATCACCCGCCGCGCCACCTCTTCAAACACGGCGGCGGGCACGCAGATCAGGGCCAGCTCGGCCTGGGCGCAGGCCGCGTCCAGGCTTGCCGGGGTCAGGGGCTGGTCCGCCCCGGCCACCGTCAGGCCGGCGGCGGCGGCTCTGGCGCACAACATGGCCCCCATGCGCCCGCCCGCGCCGATGAGCGCTGTTCTGACGGGCGCATGGGAAGATTTCTGGGCGGCGCTCATTGCAGGCGGCTCCACACTTCCCAGAATTGCGGGAAGGACTTGCGCACCACCGTGGGGTCGTCCAGGCGGGTTTCCATGCGCAGGCCGGGCTCCTGCAGGGCCAGCAGAGCCAGGGACATGGCCATGCGGTGGTCATTGTGCGCGCAGAGGTTCAGGCCTTCGGGCAGGCGCGGCGCGTTCTGTCTGCCGCAGCCGCGCCCGGCCAGGCCGCTGATCAGCATGCCGTCCGAAAGCTGATCCACGGTGACGCCGGTTTTGGCCAGTTCTTCGGCCGGGGCGCTGATCCGGTCTGATTCCTTCACGCGCAGATGGGCCACATTGCTGATGCGCGTGGAGCCCTGGGCAAAGGCGGCCAGCACCGCCACCGTGGGAACCAGATCCGGGCAGGAGCCCATGTCCAGGGCCACGCCGTGCAGGGCCGAGGGGTACACCGTGACGGCTTCGGCTTCCATCTCCACGCGCGCGCCCATTTTGCGCAGAATGTCCAGCATGGCCCGGTCCCCCTGAAGGGAGTCCGCACGCAGGCCCTGCACGCGCACGGGTCGGCGGCCCAGCGCCCCGGCGGCCAGAAAGTAGGACGCGCCGGACCAGTCGCCTTCCACCGTATAGTCACCGCTTTGGTAAGCGCCGGGCCGCACCGTAATGCGCAGGCGGCCGGGGCGGGCTTCAGCCAGGCCGCGCCAGGCCCCTTCCGGCAGAACCTGCCAGGGGGCTTCTTCATCCTTGCGCGTTTCCACGCGGAAAGAGATGCCGAAATCCGTGAGGCATTGCAGGGTCAGCCCCACATAGGGCCAGGACACGGCCTTGCGCCCGGCCAGCTCCACGCAGAGCGGCGCGGGGCAGAGCGGCGCGGCCAGCAGCAGGCCGGAGAAATACTGGCTGGAAACATCCATGCCCAGCCGCAGCAGGCCATCCTTTCCGGCCAGAGCCGGGTTCAGGCCGTGGGCCTGAAGCAGCAGGGGCGGACAGCCGGGCTTGCCTTCAAAGGCCACGCCCGCGCCCAGCGTGGCCAGCGCGTCGGTGAGTTCGCCGATGGGGCGCTCGTGCATGCGCGCCGCGCCGTGGATGCGAAACAGCCCCTCCCCGGCGGCCAGCACGGCCGTGAGCAGACGGCAGGTAGTGCCGGATTCGCGCACATCGCAGGACAGGGGCCGCCCCTGCCCGCCGCGTGGCGCGCCGCCGATGCCGTGAACCCGCCAGCCGCTGTTTTCGCTGTGTACCTCGTCGTCAGGGGCTTCCAGCGGTTCCAGGCGCGCGCCCGCGCTTGCCAGGATGGCCCTGGTGCATTCCAGGTCCGCGCTTTCCAGAACGTGGCGTACCGTGGATGCTCCCCCGGCCAGGGCCGCGCCGATAAGGTAGCGGTGGGACAGGGATTTGGAAGCCGGGGCCGTGACCGTCACTGCCGAAACGTGTTCTGTGTTCTGAAGCATGTCTTAGATCCCCTCTTCGTCGGAGGCGTCGTCTCCGCTGAGGCTCATGCGGTCCAGTTGAGGGCCGGTGGGATAGCTGCCCAGAATGCGAAAGCTGGTGCAGACGTTGCGCAGTTGTTCCAGTAATGCCGCATAGCACGGGTTTTCCAGATTGCTTTCCACATCCGCGAAAAAGACGTATCGCCAGCACTGGCCGCGCAGGGGGCGGGATTCCAGCTTGCGCATGTTGATTTCGTGTCCGGCCAGCAGGTCCAGCACTGTGGAAAGGGAGCCGGCCTTGTCAGGCAGGGTGAAGAGCAGCGAGGTCTTGTCCGCGCCGTTGTGCCCGCCGGGCGTGGGCCGGGGCTCCGCGCCGCGAGGGGGCTGGGCCGATGTGGGACCGATGATCACAAAGCGCGTCCAGTTGCCGGCTTCGTCTTCAATGCGGCGGGCCAGCACGCCCAGGCCCAGCATGTCGGCCAGCTTGCCGTGGCCGATGGCCGCCGCGTCCGGCTGGCCGGCGGCGCGCTGGGCCGCTGCCGCCGTGGACTCCACGGGAATCAGGGCCGCGCCGGGCAGGCGCGTGCGCAGCCAGCCGCCGCACTGGGCCAGGGGCTGCGGGTGGGAATACACCGTGCGCACGGCGGCCAGAGAGGGGGCGTTGCTCAGCAGGCAGTGCGAAATGCGCGAAAAGAGTTCGGCCTGAATAAAGACCTCGTACTTGAGAAAAAGGTCAAAACTCACGCCCACCGTGCCCTGAAGGGAATTTTCCAGCGGCACAACGCCCAGTTCGCACTGGCCGGAACAGACCTCTTCAAAAATCTGGGCTATGTCTCCGCAGGGGTGAAAGCTGGCCGCATGGCCGAGATATTCCACGCCCGCGAAATAGGAGAAGGTTCCTTCGGGGCCGAGATAAGCCACGTTCTGCGGCCGTTGCAGGGCGCGCGAAGAGGACAGTATCTCGCGCCAGATGGCCCTGAGATGTTCTTCCGGCAGAGGGCCGGGGTTTCTGGCGGCCAGGCCGTCCAGCACCTCCCGTTCACGCATGGGCTTGAAGATGATGCCCGGTTCCGTGGCCTTGATGCGCCCCACCTCCACGCTCAGTTCCGCGCGGCGGTTGAAGAGGCGGAGCAACTCCTGATCCACTGTGTCAATTTCTCCGCGGATGGCGGCCAGACGTTGCGAACCTTTGTCCGCATGCGGGTCGTTCTGCTGGTCCCGACCCTGGGGACCATGTGAGCTGGCGTCGTCCATGCTCTTAGACCTCCCGGATTTCTTCGCGCACGCGCATGCCGAAATGGCGGCCCGCCTCGTCAATGCGGCAGAGTACCCTGTCGCCGGGCTTGAGGCCCACCACGCTCAGCGGCGTGCCGTCCGGAGCCGTGAGCCGGATGGTTTCGGCGTTCTGAAGGAAGACCGCGCCTGTTTGGGGGCCGTCTTCGCTGTCCACCTGGGCCTCGATCAGCAGCATGGGCCGCACCTCTATCTTGACGCGCCCCAGAGTGGCCACGCCGGTTTCGCCGTCCGCGCCCACAATGAGCACCTCCTGCCCGGCGCGCAATTCGCCCAGATAGGTGGTCTTGTCATGGGGCAGGCGCGTGTAGGCGTGCACGGCCCCGGCGTTGACCCGGAAGGGCCGCGCGGCCACATATTCATTGTGCTCGGTTTCGGCGTGAACCAGAAAGGTAAAGGCGCTGGAATTGCCCACCAGCATGCCCTGGCCCCGGCGCAGCAGGGAGAGCGTGTCGGCGCAGACCCGGTGCCCCAGGCCCACCGCCTCCACACGGGTGATCACGCCGGGGAGCAGATGCTCGCGCCCCTGGGAGAGCTTGCACTGGGCCACGATGGCCTTGAGCTCGCCCACGGCTTCGGGCAGAACCACAATGCCGTCCACGCCGCGTTCCAGAATGCCGGCGGCCAGACGGGCTTCATCCAGATTGCCGGCCTCGGCCAGCACGGCGTCGCTCTGGGCCAGCAGGTTTTCCACCGGAATGACCTCCCAGCCGCGCGCCAGAGCCACCCGCTCGCCGTTTTTGAGGCGGGCCAGCACGGCTTCTTCATCAGCCTTGGCCGTGAGCGCCGCCACAGCCACATCCTCGTCGGCCCAGACCGGGCAACGCGAAAGGCCGGCCACCTGCTCCACCCGCGCGCGCGGCACGATCACGCCATCCACGCCCGATTCCAGCGCCAGCGTGACCTGCCCCTTGTCAAAGGGAACGCAACGAAAATAGATGCGGGACATAGGTCTTACTCTCCCACCATCAGCATGGCCTGATCCACGGAAGCGCCCCCGTGCACAATGGCGCGCAGGGCCTTGACCAGAGCGACGCGGTTGGGATGCTGGAATACGTTGCGGCCCACGGAAATGCCCGCGCCGCCCGCCTTGAGGGAGTCGTGAACCATTTCCAGAATCTGGCGGGTGGATTCCATGCGTTCGCCGCCAGCGATGACCACAGGCACGCAGCAGCCCGACACCACATCGGAGAAGCTTTCAATATCGCCGGTGTAGGGCACCTTGACGATATCCGCGCCCAGTTCCACGCCCACACGGGCGCAATGGGCCACCACCGCGGGCTCGTAGCCGTTCTTCACCTGCGGGCCGCGCGCGTAGACCATGGCCAGCAGAGGCATGTGCCAGTTGTCGCAGGCTTCGGCCACCCGACCCAGATCGGCCAGCATCAGACGCTCATTGGGATCGCCCAGGTTGATGTGTACGGAAACGCAGTCCGCGCCATGCTTGATGCCTTCTTCCACCGTGCCCACCAGGGTCTTGGTGTTGCCGCAGGGCGAGAGGGCCGTGGAAGCGGAAAGATGCACGATAAGGCCCACATCCTTGCCCGCGTTGCGGTGCGAGCAGCGCACCAGACCCTTGTGCATGAGCACCGCGTCCGCGCCGCCCTCGGCCATGTCATTGACTGTTTCGCGCATGTCCACCAGCCCTTCCACAGCGCCAAGGGTGACGCCGTGGTCCATGGGGACGATGATGGTGCGGCCGTTTTCGCGGTTGATGATGCGTTCCAGACGGACTTTCTTGCCGAGGTACATGGTGAACTCCTTTGGGTTGCTGTCGAATTCCCTTGCAGTCACTCCGCCTGCGGCCGGAACAAAAAAAGGGCCGCCGGCGGTATGCCTGCGGCCCTTGAACTTGCGGACAACGGACGTCAGCAAAGTTCCCGACCACAGGCTTCGGTAAAGTACGCAAAAAAATACCAGCTGGAGCCGGCGGCGTACAAGGAAGCGGTGGTGGGAACAAAATGAGACATGACGTTGATTCTCCGTGTTGAAAACTGAGTAGCCCCAAGCCCGGCGAATGTCAATAAAAATCTGCGGAAAATTCAGGACAGAGGCGGTGCGCTGGCAGCCAGCGAGTTGTCCTGATGATCCGTGTTGCTGTAAATTGCCGCGAAATCAGCCCTCCGGCTCGGCGCGCACAGCCTCGCGGATGCGGCAGACCCCGCAAAGCCCGCCCGATGATGTGGGGTAGCCGCACTGGGGGCAGGGGGTCAATGTCAGGCCCTCTTCGGCTTCGCGCCGGGCAAAGACGGGCCGCCCGCGCGCCAGAAAACCCTGGTAAAAATCCAGCTTGCGGCCCGGCATGGCCGCTTCCAGACGTTGCAGCAGGCCCTTGAGCACGGTGAAGCTGGCGCCGGGGCTGTAGGGGCAGGGGGCATAATGGTTTTCAATGCCCATCAGAAAGGCGTAATTGGCGGTTTCAAATTCCGTGAGCCGCCAGAGCGGCTTGACCTTGCGGGCAAAACCGCTCTCGCCGGGCAGCAGCGGCCCCTGATCCGAAAGATAGGCCGTGTCCCAGCGCAGGGTATTGCTGAACAGGCGGGCCACTTCATCGTCAAGATTGTGCCCCGTGGCCAGGGCGTCAAAGCCCTCATCCAGCGCCACCTTGTTGAAGAAATGGCGCTTGATCTTGCCGCAGGCCGAACAGACAGGCCGGCGCAGGCGCTCTCGCACCGCCGGAATGGGCAGGCCTTCGGCGGCCATGTCCCTGATCAGCAGCCGGAGGCCGTGCCGGGCGCAGAAACGCTCCACCACGCCGCGCGCGGCTGACGAAGCGCCGGGAATGGCCAGGTCGATATGCAGGCCGGTGACGTCATAGCCCTGGCGGGACAGCTCCAGCATCAGGGCCAGAGAGTCCTTGCCGCCGGACAGGGCCACCAGAATGCGCTCGTGGCGGGTGAAAAGCTTCTGCCCTTCAATGCCGCGCGCCACCTGGCGGGCGAAAAAATCCTTGTAGCAGTCCGGGCAGAAGGCGGCGTTGTGGCTTTTCAGGGCCACCACAGCCTCGGCCTTGCAGATCTTGCACTTCATAGCAGTTCCGGAAAGGCTGGGGTTATGAAATCCCGTGGTCTGGTTCCGCCGGGGTGGATGCGCCGCCCGCGTCTTCAGCCTCCTGAAGCCAGGTCTCGAACAGGCTGCAGGCCCGTTGGGCCATGGCCTGAAGGCTGGCTTCAGGGCCCAGGGCCGCGCCGCGTTGCGCCAGGGCCTGCCGCAGTTCCGCATTCCGCATGAGCTCAATCATGGCTTTGGCCAGGGCCTGAGGATCGTTCTCCGCCACGGGCAGAACGGCATCTTCATGCCCGCGCAGGCGCTCCAGGTGCAGGGCGTTTTGACTGCAAATCACCGGTAAACCCGCCGCGAAGCCCGCCCAGAGAGTTTCCGGCCCTTCCTCCGGCGAAGAGCCGGGCGCAAGCCAGGCATGGCAGTGGCGCAGCACATGGGCTTCGGGCTGTTCGCCAAGCAGGCAGAGGCGCGACTCCACACCCAGGCTGACGGCTTCGTCCAGTATTTCACGAAAGCGCGGGCCGCCGCCCGTCATGCGCACTTCCCAGGGGGGCAGATCGTCGCGCTGCCAGAGGGCGGCCATGGCCCGCGTCACCAGCAACGCGCCGGAACGCGGCGCAAGGCTTTCCCCCATGCCGAAAACAAAATGCTTTCCCGCGTCTGCATGAAACGCGACCGGGGCCGGATCAAAGCCGTCCAGGCGAATGCCCGGCGGCAGAGAGAGAAGCATATCTCCGGTCTGTGACGCGGCGGGCTGTTGCGGGGCCTGTTCCCAGGCGGCCAGAATGCGGCTGCGCACATGTTCCGAACCGCAGAGGATATGTCGCGCCGCCGTCATATCCTTGCCGTTGCATTGCTCAGGCGCGGGCGCGCGCAAAAAGAACGCATGGGCCAGCAGGCCGCCGCCCGCCCGACGCATGCGCAGCACCCGACGGCCCAGGGGCAGGGCTTCTTCGCCCACGGTCTGGATCAGCAGCATTTTGTGCTTTCGCTGCCAGTTCCAGAGGCGCAGCAGCGTCAGGGGATTGCCCGTCGCCGCGCTGCCCACGGCCAGCAGGGGCAGATTCAGGGCGCGGGCGCGTTCATGCAGGCGAGAGCCCTTGAGGCAGACCAGCAGCGGGGCCAGGCGGCCGCCGTCACGCATGTTGCGGACCAGGGCCAGGCTCTGCTCCTCTTCCAGCAGCCGCTGTCGCGCGCGCGCGGCGTCCCGCTCCTCGCTCTGAAGGGAAAGCAACAGAATACGCATCAGTAGGCCGCGCCCCGGGCAAGCATATGGGCAAGCAGGGCATCCCTGAGCCAGAGGGCCGTGGGGCCGGGCCTGCCTCTGTATTCTCCCCGCCCCACGGGCCTGCCGTCAAAGTGGGTGATGGCCACGCAGAGCGTGGCGCTGGTGAACAGCAACATTTCGCGGGCCGTGGCAATATCCTCTTTATGGATAGGCCCCTGAAGCACGGGCATGCGCTCTGCGGCCAGATCCAGGGCCGCCAGCAGGGTGGTGCCGGGCAGTATGCGCTGCATTTCCGGGCTGCGCAGGCGGCCCCGCGCGTCCACAATGCCCAGATTGGCGATGGCCGCTTCGCCCATAAAACCGTTTTCGTCAAAGCTCACGGCCACGTCCATGCCCTTGCGGCGAGCTTCCGCGGCCATAAAGACATTGGGCAGATAATTGGTGTTCTTGATGCGGGCCAGATATTCCTGTTTGGGAGGAATGGCGCTGCTGAAGGCCGTAAGCCCCTGGTGGTACACGCTTTCACGGGGCAGCTTCGCGGCCAGGGCCACAATATACAGACCGGCCTGCGGGCATTCCTCCGGGGAAATGCCGAACCCGCCAGGTCCCCGGCTGAGAAAGACGCGCAGATCGCCATGATCCCGCCCGGAGGCGCGGGCCACGTCCAGAATGAGCCGGCGCACTTCCTCCCAGGAGCAGGGCGGGGTGATGTCCAGCGCATGCGCGCCGTCACGCATGCGGGCCAGGTGTTCGTCCAGGGCGAAGATTTTCCGCTCGCGGCAGCAGATGCTCTCAAAAAGGCCGTCGCCGCGATGGCAGATGTGGTCGTCCAGGGGCAGCAGCAAAAGGCGCGGGTCCGTGCCGATGCAGCCCACCCGGTGATCGTAAAAGGCCAGAACCCGGTCCGCTCCCGGTCGGGGGGCGGACAACAGGGCTTTCAGATAAGCGTCGGAATCCACGGCCTGCATGGCGCACCTCTCCCGCCCGGCGCTCAGCGCATGAACAGGTTCTTGTCCGGCACGCGAACCAGATCGCGCCGCAGCAGTTCCTCGGCGATCTGCACGGCATTCAGCGCCGCGCCCTTGCGCACGTTGTCGGCCACGATCCAGAGATTCAGGCCGTTGTCAATGCTCTCGTCCTCGCGGATGCGGCCCACAAAGGTTGGGTCGTCGCCGATGCAGTAGGCGGGCATGGGGTACATGAGTTCGCGCGGATTGTCGAAAACCTTCACGCCCGGCGCCTGGGAAAGCATGATTCTGGCTTCCTTGGCCGTGATTTTCTTTTCTGTTTCAATGTTCACGGACTCGGCATGGCAGAAAAAGACCGGCACGCGCGCGCAGGTGGCCGTGACCCTGACCGAAGGATCATCAAGGATTTTTATGGTCTCGTTGACCATTTTCATTTCTTCCTTGGTGTAGTCATTGTCCAGGAAGACGTCGATGTGCGGCAGCACATTGAAGGCGATGCGGTAGGGGTAGACCTTGTTTTCCGGGTCGCGGGCGTTGAACAGATCGCGCACCTGGCGCTCCAGCTCCTCAATGCCTTTCTGCCCCGTACCGGACACGGCCTGATAGGTGGACACCACCACGCGCCTGATTCTGGCCGCGTCGTGCAGGGGCTTCAGCACCACCAGCATCTGGATGGTGGAACAGTTGGGGTTGGCGATAATGCCCTGATGCCCTTCCAGAGCCTGCGGGTTGACCTCGGGCACCACCAGGGGGCAGCGTTCGTCCATGCGCCAGGCCGCGGAATTGTCCACCACCACGCAGCCGGCGTGGGCCGCGTGCGGCGCGAACGTGGCGGAGGTTCCGCCGCCGGCGGAAAAAATGGCCAGATCAATGCCGTCAAAGACGTTTTCTTTCAGCTCTTCCACCGTGAGTTCGCCCTCGCCGAAGGGAACCTTGCCGCCCGCCGACCGGGCCGAGGCAAAGGCCCGCACTTTTGTGGCCGGGAACTTGCGCTCGTGCAGCGTCTTGAGCATTTCACGGCCCACGGCGCCCGTGGCGCCCACAACGGCAACAGTCAATGTTTCGCTCATGGCTTTTGTGTCTCCTTGGTGGAAGAAGTGGCGCGCGGGGGCCACGCCGGACAGGGGCGCATCATAACCGCCCTTGTCCGAAAAGTGAAGCGCGGCCGTTTTCAAAAAACGCATGACCCGACGGCGGCCGCGCCTGGCGCGGCTTTTCTGGTTTGAGCGATCAAACATAATCTATTCTGCGAAAATAATGTATTTTTTCAGCCTCCGGCAACTTGACATTTTTTTCCCAATATGGAACTGAGGAGTTGCGAGCGAACGTTGCAAGAGAGCATTCAGGCGGAACCGGCGGGCCGGATTCGCCTGAATCGCCGAAGGGGCAAGGCCGCAAGGGCTGAAACTCTCAGGTATCAGGATTGCAACCGGATGCACCTCTGAAACGCATGCGCGCGACAGAGCCAACGCAAACCCTGGAGTTCTGCTGTGGCTGGTCGCGCGATTCTTGTTACCAACAATCCCACATTCCTTTCCCGCGTGCCGGCGGGCGTGGAAGTTCTCGTGCTGGAGGGCGGCGCGCGCGACGCGCTGACCGCGGCGCGGGATCGCGTGCATCAGGGCTGGCGTCTGGCCAACCATCCGCTGTACGGCAATTTTCGTCCGCACCAGCAACCCTATCGTTCCCTTCTGCTGCTGCCGCCGGCCTCTTCGGGCGCGGCGGACGCTGAATCCCTGCATTTTCTGGAAGAAGCCCTGCAACTCTACCAGAGCCCCGTATCCAGGGTTCGGCAAAGCCTGCCCGGCGACCTGCCGGAGGCCATGCGCCGCGACTGCGCGCTGCTGGACCGTGAACTGCTGAAAGCCACGCTGGAAAGCCTGCACTGACTCCCCCCCACCGGGCCGGTCGGCCTGGAACCACGGGAGGCTCTCAGTCGCCAGGGCTTCCCGTTGCTCTGTCCCCAGGATTTTCCGGGCAACAAGCCCGAGGACGTCTGACCCAAGGAGTCTGCTGTGAATCTGGAACTGCATAAGATCGCCATCCGCAAGCTGGAATGGGGCCCGCGCACCGGCGCGCGGGATCATGTGCTCACCATCAACAAGGAGGAGCTGGTCTCCCTGCTGCTGGAAGACCCGGCCCTCAGGAAAGTGGAGGCCGAGCTGGCGCACCCCGGCGACAGCGTGCGCATTCTGCCCTGCAAGGACGCCGTGGAGCCGCGCTGCAAGCTGGAAGGGCCGGGAGAGGTCTTTCCCGGCTGGATCGGCGATGTGGAAACCGTGGGCCAGGGCAAGACCCTGGTGCTGGAAGGCGCGGCGGTGCTGACCACGGGCCGTCTGGTGGCCCCGCAGGAAGGCATTGTGGACATGAGCGGCCCCGGCGCGGAATACACGCCCTTTTCCAAAACCTGCAACGTGGTTCTGGTGTTCGAGCCCGTGGAGGGCGTTGAACTGCACGAACTGGAAGCGGTCTACCGCCGGGCCGGCTTCAGGGCCGCCCACTATCTGGCCGCCTGCTGCAAGGCCGACAAGCCCGACACGGTTGAAAGCTACGCCTTCCCGCCCATGACCGAGGCCATGAGCGCCTTCCCCGGTCTGCCCAAAGTGGCTTACCTGTACATGCTTCAGTCTCAGGGTCTGCTGCACGACACCTGGGTGTACGGCGTGGACGCAAAGAAAATTCTGCCCACCATGATCAGCCCCACGGAAGTCATGGACGGGGCCATCATTTCCGGTAACTGCGTTTCGGCCTGCGACAAGAACAGCACCTATACGCATGTGAACAATCCGGTCATCAAAAGCCTTTACGCCCATCACGGCAAGGACATCAATTTTGTGGGCGTGATCATCACCAATGAAAATGTGACCCTGGCGGACAAGAAGCGCAGTTCCTCCTACGCGGTGAAACTGGCGCGGATGCTGGGCGTGGACGGTCTGGTGATTTCCGAAGAGGGCTTCGGCAACCCGGACGCGGACCTGATCATGAACTGCTGGAAGGCCGAGCGCGCGGGCATCAAAACCGTTCTGATCACTGACGAGTACGCCGGGCGCGACGGTTCCAGCCAGTCCCTGGCCGACTCCTGCCCCGAGGGCAACGCCTGCGTTACCGCGGGCAACGCCAATGAAGTCATTGTGCTGCCGCCCATGCAAAAGGTCATCGGCGAACCGGCCACGGCTGACGTCATCGCGGGCGGCTTCTTCGGCTCTCTGCGCGAGGACGGCAGCATGGAAGTGGAATTGCAGGCCATCATGGGCGCCACCAGCGAACTGGGCTTCAACCGCATCGGCGGCCGTACACTGTAAAAAGCTGTTCTTTTAAGGAGTGGATCATGGCATATCGCGTCATTCACTATATCAATCAGTTCTTCGCGGGCATCGGCGGCGAAGAGAAGGCGGACGTGGCCCCCGAAGTGCGCGAGGGCGTGGTGGGCCCCGGCATGGCCCTCAAGGGCGCTCTGGGCAATGAGGCCGAAATTGTGGCCACCTTCATTTGCGGCGACAACCATTTTGCCAATAACATGGAAGCCGTCTCCGCCCAGGTGGTGGAAGCCGCGCGCAAGTACAGGGCCGACGCCCTCATCGCGGGGCCGGCCTTCAACGCCGGGCGTTACGGCACGGCCTGCGCTTCGGTGTGCGCCGCGGTCAAAAACGCTCTGGACATTCCGGTGGTCACGGCCCTGTACCGTGAAAATCCCGGTGTGGACCTCTTCCGCAAGGAAATTCCCATTGTGGAGGCCGCCGACTCCGCGCGCGGCATGGGCAAGGCCGTGCCGGCCCTGGCCAGGGTGCTGCTCAAGCAGCTCAAGGGCGAAGCCCTGGGCGCTCCGGCCGAGGAAGGTCTGCTTGAAAAAGGCATTCGCCAGAACATGTTCTATGAGCAGCCCGGCGCTGAACGCGCCGTGTCCATGCTGATCAAGAAGCTCAAGGGCGAACCCTTTGTCACGGAATACGCCATGCCGGTCTTTGACCGCGTGACGCCGCGCCCGCCCGTGGCCGACATGCGCACGGCCAGAATCGCCCTGGTCACCTCCGGCGGCATTGTGCCCTTCGGCAACCCGGACCATATCGCGGCTTCCAGCGCGCAGAACTTCGGCCAATACGACATCACGGGCGTCACGGATCTGCTTCAGGGCAAGTATCAGACCGCTCACGGCGGCTATGACCAGACCTACGCCAATCAGGACCCGGACCGCGTGCTGCCCGTGGACGTGCTGCGCGATCTGGAAAAGGAAGGGGCCATAGGCTCCCTGCATCCGGTCTTTTACAGCACCGTGGGCAACGGCACGGCCGTGGCCAAGGCCAAGAGCTTCGGCATCGAGATCGGCAAGCGTCTCAAGGACGCCCAGGTGCAGGCGGTGATCCTCACTTCCACCTGAGGAACCTGCACGCGTTGCGGTGCAACGCTCGCCAAGGCCATTGAAGACAGCGCCGACGTGCCGGTGGTGCACATGTGCACCATCGTGCCCATCTCTCTGAGCATCGGGGCCAACCGCATCGTGCCCACGGTGTCCATTCCCCATCCGCTGGGCAATCCCGAACTTTCGCCGGAGGCGGAAAAGGCCCTGCGCCGTGAACTGGTGGAACGCGCCCTCAAGGCGCTCTCCACCCCCGTGGATGGGCAGACGGTATTCAACAAATAGCAACAGTGACGGCAACCCGGCGGGTGTGACAGCGCCCGCCGGTTGCACGGGAGCAGACAGTATGGAACAGCGTGAACTGGTCATCATTGGCGCGGGTCCGGCCGGGCTTACCGCCGCCATCTACGGCAAGCGCGCGGGCCTGGACGTGCTCGTGCTGGAAAAAGGCAAACCCGGCGGCCAGATTCTGATCACCAGCGAAATCGAAAACTGGCCCGGCGCCATCACCGCGTCGGGCGCGGGGCTGGCTGACAGCTTTCGGGCGCACGCCGAACACTTCAAGGCCGAATTCCGCACCGCCACAGTGACAAAACTGCGCCCGGCGGGGGGCAAAACCATAGTGGAGACGGACCAGGGCGAAATTGAGGCCAAGGCGCTGATCATCGCCACCGGGGCCAATTTTCGCAAGCAGGGCTGCCCCGGCGAAAAGGAATTTACGGGCAAGGGCGTATCCTACTGCGCCGTCTGTGACGCGGCCTTTTTTGAAGAACTGGAAGTGGCGGTCATCGGCGGCGGCAATACCGCGGTGGAAGAGGCCTGCTATCTGACCCAGTTCGCGGACAAGGTCTACATAGTGCACCGCCGCGACCAGTTCCGCGCCGACAAACTGGTGGTGGAGCGCGCCCTGAAGAATCCCAAGATCGTGCCCATCTGGGACAGCGTGCTGGAGGCCATCGAGGGCGACGGCCTGGTGGAGCGCATGCTGCTCAAAAACGTCAAAAGCGGCGAAAAAAGCGTGGTTCCCGTCAACGGCGTGTTCATCTTCATCGGCACGCTGCCCAATGCGGCCTTTCTGGGCGACGCGGTGCAGACCACCGAGAACGGCTGGATCATCACGGACGAGAACATGAAAACCTCCACGCCGGGCATTTTCGCGGCGGGCGACGTGCGCGACACGGCCCTGCGCCAGGTGGTCACAGCCGCCGGTGACGGGGCCAGGGCCGCCATGTCGGCCTATGCCTATCTTGTGGAAAACCAGTAGGCGGCCTCACGCCGCACGCACAATTTCGCATACGAGGAGCATGCTTATGGCCACTGTGGGCATAAAAAGCACGGCTTACTGTCTGAATTTCGCGCCGGAACTGGCGCTGCACTACGGCGGCACGCCCTCGCAGGAGCGGCACGCCAAACCTGATTCCGACTATCTGAAGGCCCTGCCCGGTCAGGTCCAGAGCTATGAGGAAGCGGCGGGCTACGCCCCCAACAAGACCTATATCGGGGCCATGAGCGTGGACGAACTGGCGGCCGCGCCCGCGCCCTGGCTGGAGCATCTCGGCGCGCCGGAGCGCTACGGCAGATACGGCGAAATCATGCCGGAGGACGAGTTCATCGGCTTCATGGACATCTGCGATGTCTTTGACCTGATCTGGCTGGACAAGGATTTTGCCGCGCGCATCAGGGAAAAGCTGGCTCAGGATCCGGTCATGGGCGAAAGCCAGATGGCCCGCCTGGAAGCGGGGCATGAAGCCGCCGAAATCGCCGAAGCCGTGGAAAAGCACGGGGCGCTGCCCCTGTACCTGGACGGCGCGGTGGTGGGCTGCTGCCGCCGGGCCCATGACACGGACGAAAACCTTGCGGCCCACGTCATGCTGGAAAATCTGGCCTGCAAGGCCAGCGGCGTGCTGGCCCTGCTGCATCTGATCAAAAACAGCGGCCTGACGCCGGGGGACATCGACTTTGTGGTGGAATGCTCCGAAGAGGCCGTGGGCGACACCATGCAGCGCGGCGGCGGCAACATGGCCAAAGCCGTGGCTGAAATCGCGGGCTGCGGCAATGCCAGCGGCTTTGACGTGCGCGGCTTCTGCGCCGGCCCGGCAACGGCGGTCATCACGGCGGCGGGCATGGTGGCTTCGGGCGTGCGCCGCAATGTGGCCGTGCTGGGCGGTGGTTCGCTGCCCAAACTGTACATGAATTCGCGCGATCACGTCAAAAAGGGTCTCAAGGCTCTGGAAAACTGCATAGGCAGTTTCGCCGTGCTGCTTGTGCCCGACGACGGCACGGAACCGGTGATCCGCCTGGACTCCGTCGGCAAGCACAGCGTGGCCGCAGGGGCCGCGCCGCAGGCCATCACTTCGGCCCTGACCTATGAGCCGCTGACCCGCCTGGGCCTCAAGCTTACAGATGTGGATAAATACGCGCCGGAACTGCACAATGCCGAAATCACCCTGCCCGCCGGGGCGGGCAACGTGCCTGAGGCCAACTTCAAGATGATCGCGGCTCTCTCGGTCATGAAAGGCCAGCTCAAGCGCGAGGAAATTCCGCAATTCGTGGCCGAACACGGCCTGCCCGGCTTTGTGCACACCCAGGGCCACATTCCGTCGGGCGTGCCCTACATGGGCCATGCCCGCGACGCCATCAAGGCGGGGAGCATCAGGCGCGCCATGATCATCGGCAAGGGCAGTCTGTTTCTGGGCCGCCTGACCAACCTGGCCGACGGCGCGTCCTTCCTTGTGGAAGCGCCCGCCCAAACGGACGGCAGCGGAAGCACCGCGGGCGTGACCAGGGATGAAGTGCGGGAACTGCTGCTGGACGCGCTTGCCGATCTGGCCGCCAACCTTCAGAAAAACTGAGGTCTGTCATGGCGGAAGTCAATGAGAACAAACGCGCCCTCATAGGCGCGGCCCTGGCGGAGCTGGTGGCCACGGCCCGCAGCGGCGGCCCGCGCAACCGCGTGGGCCTGATGGCCGCGGGCAGCGAACTGCCGGTGGAGGAATTTCTGCTGGGCGCGGCCACGGCCATGCGGCAGGACAGCCGCCTTCAGGTGGTGGGGCTGGGGCCACGGCCCGCCGCCCTGCCCGAAGGCATGGACTGGATTGAAACGCCGGACTGCGAGGCCGACATCGCGGCGGCCATGGAAAAGGCGCTGGATTCCGGCGACCTGGAAGGTGCGGTGGCCCTGCATTACCCCTTCCCGGTGGGCGTAACCACCATGGGGCGGGTTTTCACCCCGGCCAGGGGCAAAGCCATGATTCTGGCTTCGTCCACGGGCATCAGCGCGCCACAGCGGGCCTGCGCCATGCTGCGCAATGCGGTCTACGGCCTGGCCACGGCCAAGGCCATGGGCATTGCCGAACCCACCCTGGGCGTGCTGAATCTGGATGCCGCGCCCCAGGTCATGCGCGCCCTCAGCCGCATGGCTGAAAAAGGCTATGCCCTGCGCTTCGGGCAAAGCGTGCGCAAGGACGGCGGCGCGCTGCTGCGCGGCAACGACATTCTGGCGGGCGCGGTGGATGTCTGCGTGTGCGACACCCTTACCGGCAACGTGCTGGCCAAGGTATTCGCGGCCTTCGGCACGGGCGGCGGCTACGAGGCCGCGGGCTGGGGCTACGGCCCCTCGACAGGCGAGGGCTGGAACAAGGTTGTATCCATCATCTCGCGCGCCTCGGGCGCGCCGGTCATCGCCAACGCTCTGGCCTACACGGCCCAGGCCCTGCGCGGCGGCCTGCCCGCCAGGGTGGCGGAGGAGCTCAGGGCGGCCCGCGCCGCTGGTCTGGATGAAGAGCTGGAAGGGCTGCTGCCCAAGGCCGAATCCGGCGCGGGGGATGCGCCGGCCATGCCGCCCGTGGTTCCCACGGATGAGGAAATCCACGGCATTGACGTGCTGGATCTGGAAAACGCCGTGCATGTGCTCTGGAAAGAAGGCATTTACGCCGAAGGGGCCATGGGCTGCACAGGGCCGGTGGTCAAGCTGGCGTCGTCCAGTCTGGAAAAGGCCAGGGGCCTGCTTCAGTCGGCGGGGTATCTGTAAATAAGGTCTTTCCCTTCATGTAATGCAAAACAGGCAAGCAGCGAGGTACATCATGATTATTGTGGACAAGGAAAATTTCGAGGCTGAAGTGCTCAAGAGCGATATGCCCGTCATCGTGGATCTCTGGGGTCCGCAGTGCGGTCCCTGCCTGGCGCTGATGCCGTCAGTGGAAAAACTGGCCGAGGAATACGAAGGCAAAATCAAGTTCTGCAAACTGAATGTGGCTGAAAACCGCCGCCTGGTCATCTCCCTCAAGGTCATGGCCGTTCCCACCATCCTGTTCTACAAGGGCGGGGAAAACGTGCAGCGGATAAGCAGCGACGAGGTGACCCTGGACGCCATCAGGGCCGGGGCGCAGAATTTGTTGCAATAGGCTGTGTGGACGTAGCGCATCAAACAACACTAAGGAGTGCGACATGGGCAAGTTAACCGGCAAGAAGCTGCTGCTGCTGGGCGAAAGGGACGGCGTTCCCGGTCCGGCCATGGCGGCGGTCTTCGCCAACTCCGGGGCCGAGGTGCTGTTCTCGGCCACGGAATGTTTCGTCTGAACCGCCGCGGGCGCCATGGACCTGGAAAATCAGCAGCGCGTCAAGGACGCCGCTGAGAAGGTCGGGGCGGACAACCTGGTGGTGGTGCTCGGCTCTTCCGACCCTGAAGGGGCGGAAATCTATGCCGAAACCGTCACCCTGGGCGACCCCACCTTTGCCGGTCCGCTGGCGGGAGTCCCGTTGGGACTCTGCGTGTATCATGTGTTTGAGGAAGAAATGAAAAGCGAGGCCGATCCCGCGGCCTGGGAAGAACAGATCAGCATGATGGAAATGGTGCTGAATACCGAGGCGCTGGCCGCTTCGGTGAAAAAGATGCGCGACGCCAACAGCAAGCATACGCTGTAGGCGCACGTCAACAGCCTGACATACCCCGTGGGACGCACGCCGCCCCGCGGGGTTTTTTCTGGCTCCGGGAAACGTGACATCAGCCAAAAGTCAAACAGGGCATTTGTCTGATGAAATCAGACAAATGCCCTCAGATTCCCGGTCAATGACGACTTCACCCTCTTGGGAGGATATAACATGGATGTAAAAGTTGAAACGCTCTAGTCGTCACCCGCCCTGAGGGCGGCCAGAAAAGCCTCCTGCGGCAATTCCACATTGCCCATGCGCTTCATGCGTTTTTTGCCTTCTTTCTGTTTTTCCAGCAGTTTGCGCTTGCGGGTGATGTCGCCGCCATAGCATTTGGCGGTAACGTCCTTGCGGAAGGCCGAAACTGTTTCGCGGGCGATGATCTTCTGGCCAATGGCCGCCTGTATGGCCACCTGAAAGAGCTGGCGCGGGATGGTGCGCTTGAGCTTGAGCGCCAGGGAACGGCCGTAGGCATAGGCCTTGTCGCGGTGTACAATGACGGCCAGCGCGTCCACAGGTTCGCCATTGAGCATGATGTCCAGGCGCACCAGATCGGAATCGCGGTAATCTATGGGCTGATAATCCATAGAGGCATAACCGCGCGTGGCCGATTTGAGCCGGTCGAAAAAGTCGTAGACGATTTCGGCAAAGGGCATTTCATAGGTCACCACCACCCGGTTGGCAGCCAGGTAATGCAGATTTTTCTGGGTTCCGCGTTTTTCCTCGCAGAGTTTCATGACATTGCCCACATATTCGTTGGGCACATGAATGTCCATGCTCACATAGGGCTCATACAGGGCGCGGATTCTGGTCGGGTCCGGCAGGTGGCTGGGATTGTCGATTTCCAGGGTTTTTCCGTCCACGGTGTCCACCTTGTAGACCACCGAGGGCGCTGTGGCAATGAGGCCCACTTCAAATTCGCGTTCCAGGCGCTCCTGAATGATCTCCATATGCAGCAGGCCCAGAAAGCCGCAGCGGAAGCCGAAACCCAGAGCCTGGGAGGTTTCCGGCTCAAAGTTGAAGGCCGCGTCGTTGAGCTGAAGTTTTTCCAGGGCGGCCTTGAGGCTTTCGTATTCGTCGGATTCCGTGGGGTACAGCCCGCAGAAAACCATGGGCTTGACTTCCTTGAAGCCGGGCACGGGTTCGCGGGCCGGATTGTCGGCCAGGGTGAGGGTGTCGCCCACGCGGGCGTCGCCCAGTTCCTTGATGGATCCGCACAAAAAGCCCACCTCGCCGGCGGTCAGTTCCTTCACGTCCGTGGCTTCGGGCGAAAACACGCCCAGCCGCAGCACATCATATTCCTTGCCCGTACTCATGAGCCGAATGCGATCACCCAGGCGCACCGTGCCGTCCATCACCCGGAACAGCGTCACCACACCCTGATAACTGTCATACCAGGAGTCGAAAATCAGGGCCTTGAGCGGCGCGTCCGGCTGGCCCTGGGGCGCGGGCAGGCGCTGCACAATGGCTTCCAGCACGGCGTCCACGCCCATGCCCGTCTTGGCCGACACCGGCAGGGCGTCGGCGCAGTCCAGACCGATGCTTTCCTCAATTTCAGCCTTGACCCTGTCCACCTCGGCGCTGGGCAGATCAATCTTGTTCAGCACCGGGATGATTTCATGGTCGTGGTCCAGCGCCAGATAAACGTTGGCCAGGGTCTGGGCCTCCACGCCCTGGGTGGCGTCCACCACCAGAAGCGCGCCCTCGCAGGCCGCCAGGGAGCGTGAAACCTCGTAGTTGAAATCCACATGGCCGGGCGTGTCGATAAGGTTGAGCTCGTATTCCAGGCCGTCGGCGGCCACATAGGGAATGCGCACGGTCTGGGCCTTGATGGTGATGCCGCGCTCCCGCTCCAGATCCATTTTGTCCAGATACTGCTGCCGGGCCTCGCGCGCGCTGACCACCCGCGTGAGTTCCAGAATGCGGTCAGCCAGGGTGGATTTGCCGTGGTCGATATGGGCGATGATGCAGAAATTGCGGATGCGATCCTGTGTGGGCATGGTATGTCCTGCGGGGGCTGCGGGGTATGAAAAAGAGGATTTTAGGCGAAAAGTCCGGCAAAGTCCACGCCGTAGCGGCGTTTACGCAGGGCAATCGCATGAAGACGGAGCGGCCTTGTCTGCCGCTGATCAGGACAGCCTGTTTCTGAAATCCTCATAGCCGAACTCACGCAGCAGGCTGAAGCGCATGGCGCGGCCCGCAGCGTCCGGCCCGTCCGCGCAGATGCCGATGGAAGGCAGGCGCAGACCGTTGAAGGTGGTGGTCTTGACCATGCTGTAGATGGCCATGTCGCCGAAAACCAGGCGCTGCCCCACTTGCGGGACAGCGGCAAAGCCGTACTCGCCGATCACGTCCCCGGCCAGGCAGGACTTGCCCGCCAGCCGGCAGGCGCAGGCCCCTTCCCCGGCCTTGCCGGCCCGCGCAATCGCGCCTTCATGATGGTAAAAGACCTCCGGCCTGTAGGGCATTTCCAGCACATCGGGCATGTGACAGGCGGCGGAGACATCCAGCACGGCCACAGGCATGTCGGCCATGACCACATCCAGCACAGTGGCCGTGAGCCAGCCCGCGTTGAGGGCCACGGCCTCGCCCGGTTCCAGATAGATACGGGCGTTATAGCGGTCGCGCCAGCGGGTCAGGCAGGCGCAGAGCAGGTCCAGATCATAGCCCGGCCTGGTGATATGATGCCCGCCGCCGAAATTGATCCAGTCGCAGCCGGGCAGCCAGGGGCCGAATTTGGCTTCCACGGCGTCCAGGGTGCGGGCCAGGGCGTCAGCCCCCTGCTCGCAGAGGGTATGGAAATGCAGACCGGAAATGCCCTTCAGGTCAGCGCCGTCAAAATGCCGCGGCCGGATGCCCAGGCGCGAACCCGGCGCGCAGGGATCATACATGGGCGTTGTGCCCTCGGAATGTTCGGGGTTGAGCCGCAAACCGCAGGCAATGGGATTCTCCGCGCGGCGCGTGCGGTTGTGGGCTTCGATGACAGGCCGGAACCGTCGCCACTGGGCCGCCGAATTGAAAACAATGTGGTCCGCCAGGTTCAGCAGCTCGGCTATTTCAGCCGCTGTCCAGGCTGCGGCGAAGGCATGCACCTCGCCGCCGAATTGCTCCCGCCCCAGACGCGCCTCGTCCACGGAGCTGGCGCATGTGCCCCAGAGCGGCCCGGCGCCCGCGCGCGACAGCAGCGGGAAGGTGGCCCAGGCCGCATAGCCCTTGAGGGCCAGCAGAATACGCGCGCCGGTGCGGCGCTGCACCTGGTCCAGAATGGCGGCATTGGCCGCCAGACGCGGCTCGTCCAGCACAAAGCAGGGGGAAGGAACGGGATTACCCTCTGTAAACAGAAAATCCAGACAATCCATCAGCATTCCTCCCTTCCGTGGAGACGGGGCCTGAAACCCGGAGCCGCAGCCGGGCGTCAGGCCCCGAAATCCGCATGGTGTTCCTTGTGTTACTTCACTTCCACGCACTGCCAGGGCAGCCCGTAGATATTGAGGTCCGCCATGAAGGGGTCAGGGTCAAACTGCTCCATGTTCCAGACGCCGGGCCTGCGCCATGCGCCTTCCGCGATCATCTTGGCGCCGATCATGGCGGGCACGCCCGTGGTATAGGAAATGGCCTGGGAACCCACTTCCGCATAGCAGGCTTCGTGCTCGCAGATGTTGTAGACATAGACGGTCTTTTCCCTGCCGTCCCTGACCCCGCGCATGACGTTGCCGATGCAGGTCTTGCCCCTGGTCAGCGGTCCCAGGGACGAGGGGTCGGGCAGCAGGGCGGCAAGGAACTGGATGGGCACAATCTCCCGCCCCTGGAAGCGCACGGGGTCGATGCGGGTCATGCCCACATTGCCGAGCACCTTGAGGTGGTTGAGGTAATTGTCCGAAAAGGTCATCCAGAAGCGCGCCCGGCGGATGCCCTTGAGGTTTTGCACCAGAGATTCCAGCTCCTCATGGTACATGAGGTAACATTTTTTGCTGCCTATGCCGTCCGGAAAATCGTAATTCATGGACCAGGACAGGGGGTCGGTCTCCACCCATTCGCCGCGCTCCCAGTAGCGGCCCGGCGCGGTGACTTCGCGGATGTTGATTTCCGGATTGAAGTTGGTGGCAAAGGGCTGTCCGTGGTCGCCGGCATTGCAGTCAATGATGTCCAGCACGTGCACTTCGTCCAGCTCATGCTTCAGCGCCCAGGCCGCAAAGACATTGGTAACGCCGGGGTCAAAGCCCGAACCCAGCAGGGCCGTGAGCCCGGCTTCGCGGAAGCGGTCGGCATAGGCCCACTGCCATTTGTATTCAAATCTGGCCGTGTCCGGCGGCTCATAATTGGCCGTATCCATGTAATGCACGCCGCATTCCAGGCAGGCGTCCATGATATGCAGATCCTGATAGGGCAAGGCGAGATTGCAGACCAGATCCGGTTTGACCTGCCGGATCAGGTCACAGAGTTCGGGCACATTGTCCGCGTCCACCCGGGCGGTGTCAATGTCCACACCCAGGCGGGCCCTGACGCTGCGCGCCACGTCCTCGCAGCGGGACAGCGTGCGGCTGGCCAGGGTGATGCTTTCAAAAACGCCGCTTTTCTTGGCCGCCTGGGCGCATTTGTGGGTCGCCACGCTGCCCACTCCGCCCGCGCCGATAATCAGGATATTCGCCATTTCCGCTCCTTTTTTCTCCAGATGATGCGACCGCCTGCGGCGGAACCCCATACCGCATCAGAGTACTGCCAAAACGCTTTCCATGCCCCGGAAAAGGTCTGTCGTCAAGCGTCGGCCGCGTCATCTCCGTCCAGCACCAGCACATGTGCGTAGCGGCCGCTTTTGCGGGCCTGTTCCGCCAGCGCCGCGCCTTCCTTCCGGCAGCGGGGGCAGGCGTGACGGGGAATCAGCAGGCAGAGGGAACGCTCCACCCGCTCCGAGCTGGTTTCCATGCGCCCCAGGCCGGAACAGTCGGCGCAGAGCCGCCAGGCTTCGCGCTGGCTTTCGCGCAGCATGTCCGTATCATAAAAAATATGCTTGCGCCGCACCCACCAGCCGTCTTCCTCCCGACCTTCGGCGGGTTGCGCCGGGGGGTGGCGGTACAGTTCCACCATCTGATCGCAGAGTTCGGCAATGTACCGGCCCGTTTCGGACCGCTGGCGGGTGGACTCCAATGTGCGGCCCGGTTCGCGGATGTCTCCGGCGGACAGCCCGGCCAGGGCCAGACAGATGGCCAGATTGACGTAAGGCAGCGCGCCCCGGATGGAGTAGCCGCCTTCCAGCACGGCTATGTCCGGATTCAGGGCCGCGTTGAGCGCCGCATAGCCCTGGGCCGAAAGACGCATATGAGCCAGCGGGTCAGTGAAGTGATTGTCCTGCCCGGCGGAATTGATGACCAGATCAGGCCTGAACTCGGCCAGGATGGGCAGCACGGCATGCTCAATGGCGTACAGATAACCCTCGTCCGAGGTTTCCGGCGGCAGGGGTATGTTGATATTCCGGCCCAGAGCTGCCGGGCCGCCGCATTCCTGTGGAAAGCCGGTTCCGGGGTAAAGCGTGCGACCGTCCTGATGCAGGGAGATGAACAGGGTATGCGGGTCGTTCCAGAACACGTCCTGACTGCCGTCGCCGTGGTGCACATCCGTATCCACAATGGCAATGCGCAGGGGTCGCCCGTCGGGGTGGGGATAGTGATCGCGAATATACTCCACCATCACGGCTTCATTGTTGATATTGCAGAAGCCGCGGTTGCCGTGGACCACGCGCATGGCGTGGTGGCCTGGCGGACGCACCAGGGCAAAGGCCCTGTCCTCTTTTTTTTCCAGTACCAGACGCGCGGCGGCAATGGCCCCGCCGGCCGCGGCCAGATGGGAATCCGTACTCACCGCGCCCACCGAGGGCAGGCAGAAATGGGCGCGCGCCAGTTGGGCATGGCTGGCAAAGGAAGGCCGGTATTCGCTGATGCCGGGAATGTCGAAAAGCCCTTCCTCCTGCAACTGGTCGCGGGTGTAGAGCAGGCGTTCCTCGCGCTCTGGATGCGTGGCTGAAATGGCCCAGTCAAAGGCCGGAAAAAAGACCACCCCCAGACGACGGGTGGCCGCAAGAGGCTCAGCGCTCATCGGCGTCATCCATATTTTCAAAAATATCGGCCCCATAGCGGGCCTCGGAAACCATTCTGCCGAAAAAACCCTGGGCCAGGGCATAGGCCAGGTTGCTTTCCGCCACGGCGGCGAACAAAAGGCCGTCCTGGTCATGGAGAACGAACAGGCCGCCCTGGCCTTCGTTGCGGCGGAATACCGCGCAATGCAGCAGGCCGGGATCGCCCATGCGGCTGACGGCCTCATGACCGGCGGGATGCGCGCCCTGCGCCGCAAGCCCTTCCAGAGCGCCGTCCTGGCGCGGCTCAAAACGCAGCCGGTTTCCGTCCACATGAATGGTGTACATTTCGCTCATGCCAGGCTCCTTCCGGGACATTCCGGATTCTTTCAGTCCAACCCCCTGCCCCGCCGCCGCAGCGAGGCCTCCACGGCCGAAAGACATTGCAGCATCACGTCTTCGGGCGGCTGAGCCGCGTCGATGATGGCGAAGCGTTCAGGCTCCTCGGCGGCCAGACTCCTGTAACCCTGGCGCACGCGCTCGTGAAATTCCAGACTTTCGCCGTCGAAGCGGCCTTCGGAAAGCACGGTGCCCTCTTCCCTGTTGCGCAGGCCCGCCCGCTTCAGCCCGCAGTGCACGGGCAGATCCAGCAGCAGGGTCAGATCGGGCATGAGGCCGCCGGTGGCCATCTCGTTGACGCGGCGCAGGCATTCCGTGTCCAGTCCGCGCCCATAGCCCTGATAGGCCAGGGTGGAATCCGCATAACGGTCACAGAGCACGGACTGTCCGGCCTCCAGCGCGGGACGGATGACCTCGGCCACATGCTGGGCGCGGTCCGCCAGAAAAAGATACAGTTCGGCCCGGATAGAAAGACCGCGCGTGCGGGCGTCCAGCAGGATGGGCCGCAGGCTGCGGCCCAGAACGCAGCCGCCCGGCTCACGGGTGAGCAGGGGGTCATGCCCGAGGCCTTGCAGGTGTTCGGCCAGCAGGCGCTGGGCTGTGGACTTTCCCGAACCTTCTATACCTTCAAAAGAGATAAACATTCTTCCCTCATTGCCTTTTTGCGGCCCCTGGAGGGCGTCGCCCCCGCTTGTGAAGACTGTGGAGATTCCGGGGTGCGCGCGGCCCGGTACAGTGGCCGTCCCAGGGTGGCCTGCCAGGAGGTCCAGTCCTGACCTTCTTCTCCCAACTGCTCGAACAGACTCCGGCACTGGGCCATTTTGGCGTCCAGATTGTCGGCATAATGCAGGGCCAGGGCTTCGGCCGTGTGCGGCTGACGCACCGCGCCGAACTGCAATTCGCCATGATGACTCAGAATGAGGTGCTTCAGGTGGCGTTGCAGATTCTCCTCCAGGCCGGATTTGTCCAGATGCGGGGCCAGCATCTCCACCCCCAGCATGAGGTGGCCCAGCAGGCGGCCTTCATCCGTGTAATCATTGGCCAGACCGCCGGAAAATTCGCGAATCTTGCCGAAATCGTGAAACAGGGCTCCGGCCAGCAGGGTCTGGCGATCAAGTTGGGGATACTGGTCCGCAATGCGGCGGCAAAGCCGGAACACGCCCAGGGTATGTTCCAGCAGCCCGCCCACATAGGCATGGTGCACGCCCTTGGCCGCCGGGCAGACCCGGAAAGCCGCGCGCAATGCCTGATTGTTGAACACGGAAAGCGCCAGCTTGCGCCAGGGCGCGTGACGGAATTCCTCTTTGCAGAGGCCCAGCAGCTCGTCCAGCATGTCGTCCAGGGGAAAGGGGCTGGCGGGCATCAGGGCGGCCTGGTCCACCGCCGCGCCCTCCTCCTCGGAGAGCGGGCGCAACTGCTCCACCGTAAGCTGGATCTGATCCCGGTACAGACCGGCGCGACCCTCGGCCCAGACCACGGAACCCACGGCTATCTCGCTGAACTCCGCGCTGAGCGGATGCCATATCTTGGCCTCCAGGCTGCCGCTGGCGTCGGCCAGGGTCAGCCGCCAGTAGGGTCCGTTGCGCGACTGGCCCTGCGCCGCCTGACTGACCACAAAAAGGCCGCGCGCCTCGGAGGCGGGGCTGATGTCTTTGACGTAACTGCCTTTTTCCATATAGTATCCGCTGTCGCGCCCGCCCGGGCCGGGTGATCCGGCGCGGCGCGCTGGGTGACGATTTTTCCCGCGTCGGCCTGGCTTGCGCAAGACGGCGCGTCTGTGGAACTTATGGTCATACTTCGTATGAACTGAGTTCTACAGAATCCCTTCTTTACGAGGTATTGTCAAATGGATGTTCTGCTGACCAATGACGACGGCATCCGCGCTCCCGGCCTCCGGGCCATGTATGCGGCCCTGCGCGAAGCCGGGCACAATGTGCGCGTTGTGGCGCCCATGCGCCAGCAATCCGGCGTGGGGCACTCCCTCACGGTCTTTGAACCGCTGCGGGCCATGCAATTTGAAGAGCCCGACTTCACGGGGACAGGCGTTTACGGCACGCCTACGGACTGCGTCAAGCTGGCCCTGGGCCGCCTGCTGCCGCGCAGGCCGGATATGGTCATTTCCGGCATTAACGCCGGCCCCAATGTGGGGCCGGATATTCTTTACTCCGGCACGGTGGGCGCCGCCACGGAAGCCGCCCATGAGGAGCTGCCCAGTCTGGCCGTTTCCTACGACGACCGCCAGGGCTGCGCCGACCTGCTGCCCCAGGCCAGGCACGCCGTAGCCCTGGCGCAGCGCATCGACTGGACGCGCCTGGGCCCGCGCCGGGTCGTCAACCTCAACTATCCGGCGGGCGCGCTGGACCAGGCCAAGGGGCTGAGGGTCTGCCCGCAGACCAGCGCGGTCTGGAAAAATGTCTATCTGGAACGCTTTGACCCGCGCGGCGCGCCCTACTGGTGGCTGGAAGGCGAAATTCCGGCCCATACCATCAACGCCGGCTCGGACAAGGACCTGCTCAACCGGGGCTACATCACCGTGACGCCGTTGCGCTTTGACTTCACGGACCAGGCTGGCCTGAAAGAACTGGAAGGCATGGAACTGGCCTGAGTGTTTTTGCGGCCTCCACAATTCCATTTACATGGAACCGCCCAAAACAGCCATCGCCAAGTCAACCATGGCGGACTTGGGAAACAACGGCCAACGTGCGCCGACATTCGGCAAACCAGCGACTCTGACGGCAATTGTTCCCTTTGATGCGGCTGTTCCGCAGATACCAGGCCTTGCCGCCAGAGGGAGACACAAACAACGAAAGCCCGCCGCCATCCGCGCATTTCTTGCGGCCCTTTTTTGGCAGGGGGAGAGTTCTAATCTTGGCCATCTGTCAGCATGAACGGTTTCCGTGTAAAGAACTCCCCGGAACGTACAGAAACAAAAAGAAGCCCGCAACTCGCTGATATTCAACATTTTGCGGGCCGTTCTGGAACGTGTGGGAACTTGCTGGAAATATTTGATGGCGGAAGGGGAGGGATTTGAACCCCCGGAAGGCTCACACCTTCAACGGTTTTCAAGACCGCCGCATTAAACCGCTCTGCCACCCTTCCATGTATCAGCGTAAACGCAACCGGCGCATGACGCGATGACCGGATCGAAACACAGAGGCGGCGCCTCTCCTTGCCGGAATGAAGACGCCGCCGAAAAACGCAGACAGCGCGCCTTACTTGATGGCGTCTTTCAGGCCCTTGCCGGGCGTAAATTTGGCGACCTTGCTGGCGGGGATGGTGATTTCCTTGCCGGTGCGGGGGTTGCGGCCCTTGCGGGCGGCGCGTTCCACAACCTTGAAGCTGCCGAAGCCGGTAAAGGTCACGGATTCACCGGCGGCCAGAGCTTCACGCAGAGAGGCCACAACGGCGTCCAGGGCTTCTTCCGCCTTGGCTTTGGTGGGCAGGCCGGCCTTGGCATGGATTTTTTCAACAAGCTCAGCTTTGGTCATGATGTTTCTCCGTTCAGAATTTTCGGGTTGCCCCGTTATGTGCCAAGTCAGCCAGCCACTCAGTGCGAATGGGGAAGAGCGCTCACGGAACGCCGGATGAACGCGTTCCTGCTCAGCAACAAGCACGGCGCGTGCCCTGGGGATTTCCATGTTGGGGCCGCAGACCTGAAGCCAACGACCATCACTTTGATTTTTTTAAGTAATGCCGGGGGGCATGTCAACAGAAAAAGCGCAGAATGGCCCGTCCGCTCTGGTTTTCCCGGCGAATGCCCGCAGGTATGAAGCTGTGCGGCGCAGGCCGCATCAGGCCTGAAAGAATAACAATATCCTGTACCTATCACAAATCAACAAGCTCAATGTCCGAATCTTTCAGCGGGCCGCCCAGAAAGAGGCTCCCTGTGCGGGCAAAGCGGTTTCGGTTGTCCGTGGTCATGAAACGGCGGTCGCCTGTGCGACCGCCCGCGCGCAGCAGGCCCAGGCGCGCCAGTTCTTCGTTCACGCTTGCAGCCGTGGTGGCCGCCGAGTCCACAATCCGCACCTGCGGCCCCACCACATTCTGGAGGGCGGCTTGCAGGAGAGGAAAATGCGTGCAGCCCAGCAGCAGTGTGTCCGGGCGCGGGGCGGGGGCCGCCGGGGTGAAGAGGTCTTCCAGATAGCGCCAGGCCACGCCTTCCACCAGGGGACCGTCCATCCAGCCTTCCTCCGCCATGGGCACAAAGAGCGTGCAGGCCCGGCCCCGTACATGGGCTTCCGGCCGAATGCGGGCAATGGCCCGCTGATATGCGCCGTCGGTGATGGTGGCTTCTGTGGCGATAACCACAATTTCGCCAGTGCGGCTGGTCCGGGCTGCGGCCTGCGCGCCGGGTTCCACCACACCCAAAACCGGCAGGGGCGCGAAATGCTCGCGCAGGACGGGCAGGGCCGCGGCTGTGGCTGTGTTGCAGGCTATCACCAGCATTTTCGCCCCGTTATTCGCCAGCGTCTGGGCGGCCCGCAGGGTATAGCGAATGATGGTGTCGCGGCCCTTGGTGCCGTAAGGCAGCCGGGCCGTATCGCCCAGATAGATCAGATCCTCGGCGGGCAGGCGCGCGGCCAGGGCCTTGAGCACGGTAAGGCCGCCCACGCCTGAATCAAACAGGGCCACGGGCAGCAGAGAAGCGTCCTTCATGCTTGTGATCGTCCTTTACGGCGGCGGTGACGCCGCGCGGCTCAGAGAGCTTGGCCCAGATAGCGTGCCGCTGTAAAGAGCAAAATGCCCGCCAGCGCATATTTCAGCACCGTGCCCGGCACATGCTTCTGGCAGCGCGCGCCCAGATACATGCCGGCCATGCCGCCCAGCCCCAGCAGAAGCCCCAGCCGCCAGTCCGGAGCCACGGCCAGTCCGGAATACAGGGGAGCCAGCAGACTGTAAAAAACGACTCCGGCCACGGAGGTCAGCAGGGTTGCGAAAAGCGAGGCTCCGGCCACGGCATGCACCGGCAGGCCGAAAAAGGAAACCAGAAAGGGGGCCATGATGGCCCCGCCGCCAATGCCGTACACGCCGCCCACCAGGCCCACCACCAGGCTGAGCAGCGCGATGCCCCGGCAGGCGATACGGTATTCCTGCTCCTGAAAGCAGAAGGTCAGCAGGCGACTGTTCCAGGACAATACCCGGCACGCGCTCCCGTGTGGCCTGTCCCGCCGCGGCGCAATGGAGGCGGTATTTGCCTGGCGCCGCCGGGTAATGTCACGCAGCATTTTGAGGGCCACATACAGCAGCACCAGCCCGGCGAAAATCTTGAAGTGGCGCGGGTCGGGCAGCAGATTAATGCGGATCAGCGTGCCCGCGAACACGCCGGGCAGCGTGCCCAGGGCCACCATCAGGGTCAGCGGCCAGAGCAGGCGGCCTTCGCGCCAGTAGCGCCAGACACCGGCGGGACAGGCCAGCACGTTGAAAAACTGATTGGTGGCGCTGACGCTGGGATTGGTGTAGCCCAGCACGCTCATCTGAAAGGGCAGGAGCAGAAACGCGCCGGAAACTCCGCCCATGGAGGTGAAAAAGGAAACGCCCAAAGCTGCGGCAAAGGGAACAAGGGGAGAGCACTCAATGCCTGCGGTGGGAAAATACATGGCCGCCTCTCGTGTGGCTGGAGGTGAATCATGTCCGGTGGAGGCCGGTGAATACGCGCCATACAGTCATGGGTCTACCGTAAACATGATTTCTGGTCCTGTCATCCCCGACAGCAGGCTTTCCAGACCTTGCAACGACACCACTAGATAGGTACAGGACATATCCAATCCTCTCAGAGGAGGTGGATATGTCAGCATGCAAGAAGTGCGGCTCAACACACATTGCAAAAAATGGTTTTGTTCAAAAAATAATGCTATAGCTGCAAGAAATGCGGATTTGAATTTGTTGAAGGGGAGGGAAGAACAAGTGATACAATCGCCGCAAAAAAGCAATGCTTGTTCTTTTGTACCCTATGGGGAAAATTTCCTTCAATATGTGCCACTCTCAAGTATATCGGTGGATAGTCAAGGAGGGAAAAAATCGAGACTTTCACCTTTTCGATGATTTCCGAAAAAAATTTATTTTGAATTTCAAATAGTTGAAATACGAATTTCATTGCAAAAACGAATGTCTCCCGATATTGGCATCCTTGCCTTTCAACCAATATCAGGCTATCAGCCTGAAAGAAGTCTTTAAGGAGGGCTTTATGGATGTCGTGATGCTTTCACGGCTGCAATTCGCTGTGGCCGTTTTTTTCCATTTCATTTTCGTTCCCCTCACCCTGGGGCTTTCCGTGATTCTCGCCTGGATGGAAACACGCTATGTGCGTACCGGCGATGAAATCTGGAAACGCCATGTCAAATTCTGGGGCAAACTTTTTCTCATCAACTTCACGCTGGGCGTGGTGACCGGCATCACCCTGGAGTTCCAGTTCGGCACCAACTGGTCGCGCTACTCCGAATATGTGGGCGACATTTTCGGTTCGCTGCTGGCCATTGAAGCCACGGTGGCCTTTTTTCTGGAATCCACCTTTCTGGCCGTCTGGCATTTCGGCTGGAACAAGCTGGGCAAAAAGGCCCACTGCGCCTGCATCTGGCTGGTGGCCCTGGCGGGCAACCTCTCCGCGCTCTGGATCATCCTGGCCAACGGCTTCATGCAGCATCCCGTGGGCTATGTGATCAACGAGGCCGCCGGGCGGGCCGAGCTTTCCAACTTCTGGGAAGTGGTCTTCAACGGCTACGCCTGGGGCATGTACGCCCACACCATACTGGCATCCTGGGCCCTGGGCGGCTTCTTTGTGCTGGGCGTTTCGGCCTGGCATCTGCTGCGCAAGAGCCATATGGACTTCTTCCGCCGTTCCTTCCGGATGGTCGCGCCCTATACCCTGGCCCTGACCCTGATTCTGGCCCTGAGCGGCGACCAGCAGGGCAAGGCCGTGGCCGAACATCAGCCCGCCAAGCTGGCGGCCATGGAATCCCATTGGGAAGGCGGTCGCAACGTGCCCTTTTATCTGCTGGTCTGGCCCGATCCGGAAAACGAACGCAACAGCGTGGAAACCCTGGGCATCCCCGGTCTGCTGAGCTGGATTTCCTTTGGCAGCGCGGACGCTGAGGTGAAAGGCCTCAAGGATTTTCCCAGGGAGGATCGCCCGCCGGTTTCAGCCACTTTCTGGTCTTTCCGGGGCATGGTGACGCTGGGCGCGCTCTTCATTGCGCTGGCGCTGGCGGCCACCCTTCAGCGCAAACGCGAGACGCCCTGCCCCCGCCTGCTCAAGGCCCTGGTCTGGAACATTCCCCTGCCCTACATTGGCCTGATGCTGGGCTGGGCCGTGGCTGAAATCGGCCGCCAGCCCTGGATCGTCCACGGCCTGATGCGCACCTCCGATGCCGTTTCCCCTGTGCCATCGAGCAGCGTGGCCATTTCGCTGGGGGCTTTCATCGTGGTTTATTCGGTGCTGGGCATTCTGGATATCTATCTGCTGCGCAAATACGCGCTCAAGGGCCCCGACGCCCAGGAGGCTTAATCATGGAGTTTGCAACTCTCGCCACCATCTGGTTTGTGCTCTGGGCTCTGCTTTGGGCCGTGTACTTCGTACTGGACGGTTTTGACCTGGGCCTGGGCGTCCTGCTGCCCTTCCTTGGCGGAAATGAAGAAGAGCGCCGGATTATCTATAATGCGGCCGGGCCCTTCTGGGACGGCAATGAAGTCTGGCTGATCTCGGCCGGCGGCGTGACCTTCGCGGCTTTTCCCAAGGCGTACGCGGTGATGTTCAGCGCCTTGTACGCGCCCCTGCTGCTGCTGCTCTTTGCCCTGATCTTCCGCGCCGTGTCCTTCGAGTTCCGCAACAAGGTGGAAAGCGCCTCCTGGCGCGCACTTTGGGACGGCGTGCACTTTGTTTCCAATCTGGCGCCCTGTGTGCTGCTGGGTGTGGCCTTTGCCAACCTGTTCAGCGGCATTCCGGTGGACGCCCGGGGCGTCTACCACGGCAGCCTGCTCGGCCTGCTGAATCTTTACGGCCTGACCGGTGGGCTGCTGTTCCTCAGCATCTTCATGATGCACGGGGCCATCTGGCTTGTCGTCAAAACCAGGGGCAGCCTTCAGACCCGCGCCCTGGCCACGGCCGGACTGCTCTGGCCCGTGGTTCTCATTCTGCTGCTGCTCTTCCTGGTGCTGACCATCTTCTATACGGATATTTACGCCAACTACTGGCGCATGCCCTATCTCATCGTCCTGCCGCTGCTGGCCCTGGCCGGGCTGCTGGGCGTGCCCACCATGCTCAATGCCGGCAAGCCCTGGCTGGCCTGGGGCAGCAGCGCCCTGTTCATCGTCTCTGTAACCTTCTTCGGAGTCATGGGCATGTTCCCGGGCATGATCATTTCCTCGCTGGATCCCGCCGCCACGGTGACGGCCTTCAACGGCGCTTCCAGCCCCATGACACTGAAGATCATGCTGGGCGTGGCCCTGGTCATGGTGCCCATTGTGCTTCTGTATCAGTTCTGGATGTACCGGCTCTTCTCGCAGCCGGTGACAGCCAAAGATCTGGACGACCACGCCTATTAGAAACCATTTCAGACCCGCGCGAAAGTCATATCCGCCCTTTGACCAGCCGCGCCGGAAATCCGGCGCGGCTCACATTGATGACAAACCCCGCTTTGCGGTGTTTGCGCCGTCTAAGCCGCCAGGGCGGCTTGACGGAAAGGCACGAAAATCAGTCGCTTACGGCGCGGCGAAGCCGCGACCTGCTCCTGATTTTCGGGGCTGCTGACCTTTGTCGGCAGCCTCAGCCGCGCCGGATTTCCGGCGCGGCTTTTTACACCCGGAGACATAGTATGAAACAATGCAAGACATGTCTGGCGTTGCTGCTGGCGCTGGCCCTCTTTGCCCTGTCCGGCTGCGCCGCGCGCCAGTCCCGCCCCCTGACCTTTGACGAGCAACAGGCCCTGGCGGCCAAGGCGCAGTGCAGCGAAGAAGCCACGGCCATGAACAGCGAAGGCGCGCACAACTCCAGCAACCCTTTCTGGACCGCATACTTTGAAATGTGCATGCGCCGTCTGGGCGTGACCAAGGCCGAACTGAAAAAAATGTGGTATTGAGCCGCCGCGGCAGACTGACAACCGGCATGCTGCGACCGCTGCGGCGCGGGAAAAGGCAACCATGAGTCTTGCCGCTCTCTGGGGTCTGTTTCTTGCCGCCTTTGCGGCCGCGACGCTTTTGCCCGCCCAGTCCGAGTTGGCCCTGGCCGGCCTGCTGGCCGCCGGGCACAAGCCCGTCTGGCTGTTCATTGCCGTGGCCACGGCGGGCAATACCCTGGGCGCGGCTGTCAACTGGCTGCTGGGGCGATACTGTACCCGCTTTCAGAACAGGAGCTGGTTCCCGGTCAAAAAGAAAAGCATGGACAAGGCCGCAAGCTGGTATCGCAGATACGGACGCTGGGCCCTTCTGCTGAGCTGGGCGCCAATCATCGGCGATCCCCTGACCCTGGCCGCCGGCCTGCTGCGTGAACCCTTCGCCTCCTTCATCCTGATTGTGGGGTTGGCCAAGCTGGGCCGCTATCTCCTGGTGGCGGGCGCGGCGCTGCACTGGCTCGCATAGCCGAAGCGCGCAGCCCTGAAACGATAAAAGTCCCTTTTCCGTACGGAAAAGGGACTTGAGACGTCAAAACGATGTCGGCAGCTACTTCTTGTCGTCCTTGGCCGCGTCGTCCTTGGGCTGCTCTTCCGACTGCTCCTTGTCCTGCTTGTCCTGCGGCTGGGCGGCGGCAGCCGGGGCCGCTTCAGGCGCGGCCGGTTCGGGCAGCGGCTTGAAGTCGATTTTCTGCTTGTTCACTTCAGCGATAACAGCGGCGGTCACATCCGCCTTGGGATTGAACGCGGCGGCCACTTCAGCGCTGAGGATGACATCGTAGCCCTGCTGCTCGCGGTAGGTATTGAGAACGCGCTGAATGGCGTCATAGAGCAGATTGACCACATTCTGCTGTTCGGCCTGCATGCGTTGCTGCGAAGTCATGTACACGCTCTGCAACTCTTTTTGCGCGGCCTCATCCTTGGGATCTTTTTCCAGACGGGCCTGAATGGCGTTGAGTTTGTCCTGCATGCCGCTCTGAAGGCCTTCCAGGAATTTCACGCCGGCCTTGCCCGGCTCGCTGTCGCGCATAACGCGCGCCATATCCACTACCGCCAGCTTGGGCTGAGCGTCCTTGGTTTCCGTCTGCTGACAGGCCAGCAGCATGAAACTCAACACAAAAGCCAGCGGCATAAAAAGACGAATTCGCATGGTAATGAGCACTCCTCTCAAAACGTTATTGTTTCTGGATACGTGTTTTTCACGCGCAGCTCAACAGTTTTTTGCCCGCGCGGGTGCGCATGTCGCGATACACGTTTTTCGGGCGGCCCGTCCGGCACAAGAGTGGCCAAGGCAAGCCCCGGCATGAGCACGTCATCCGCCCCTGCGCAAAAGGCGGCGCGATCAGGGCGTTCCCTGACCGCGCCGCCTTCAGAGGGCTGACAAATCCCGCTGTTACGGCGTTTGCCCGTCGTGTGAAAAGAAGCTTCCGGCTAACCGCGCTTCATATTGTTCACGAGGTCGGCCAAACCCTGGGCCTGTCCCGCCATGTCCGACACGGCCCGGGCGGCCTCGCCCATGGTATTGGAGATCAGGCTGCTCATGTCATTGCAACGCAGGATGGAGCGGTTGATTTCCTCACTGGCGGCGGATTGCTCTTCGCTGGCCGTGGCAATGGCATTGACCTGGTCGGCCGTGGTCTCCGCAGTGGCCACAATTTCTTCCAGCGCGCGCCCGGATTCGTTGGCAAATTGCGTTGCCTCCTCAATCTGGGCCACGGCGTTGTCCACAGAAACCGTGCTTTTGGCGGTGCTTTCCTGAATGGCCTTGATGGCGTTGCTCACGTCATGCGTGGAGGCCATGGTTTTTTCGGCCAGCTTTCGCACCTCGTCAGCCACCACGGCGAAGCCGCGTCCGGCCTCGCCAGCCCGGGCCGCCTCAATGGCCGCATTAAGGGCCAGCAGGTTGGTCTGATCCGCGATATCCGAAATTACGCCCATGATCTGGTCAATGGAGCGGGCATGCTCGTTGAGCCGAGACATGTCTTCCTTGAGCTCCAGAGAAACCTGATGCACGGATTCAATACGCCGCAGGGAGCGCCCCACCACCTGCGCGCCGGCCTCGGCCTTTTCCCTGGTTTCGGCCGAGGCCGAGGACGCGGAAGAAGCATTCCTGGCCACTTCCTGCACAGTGGCGTTCATCTCGTTCATGGCCGTGGCGGCCTCGGAAAGCCGCTGGGCGGCCTCGGCCGCGCTCTGGTCGGATTGCTGAATCTGGGCGGCCAGCTGAGCTGAGGCGGAGCTGATCATGCCCACTGCGCCCTCCAGTTCTCCGGCGGCGGCCAGCATGCCGTCGCGGCGGGCGTGTTCGGCCCGCTGGCGCGCCTCCTCGGCCTCTCCCATGGCTTCGTGAGCCTTGGCCGTTTCGTGCCGGGCCAGTTCCGACTGCTCGTCGGCCTCGGCAATGCGGGCCTTGAGCGTGCTGACCATGCTGCTGAGAGCCTCTTGCAGCTGGGAAAGTTCACCGTAGTAGTCTTTGGGATTAAGGCTGGCATTGAGATTGCCCGCCGCAATGTCGCTGGCCGTGTGCACAATAAGCGACAGGGGTCTGTTGACGGAACGCACCAGCCAGACCGCGCCCAGCAGCGCTATCAGCGTCAGCCCCAGCGTAAGCAGGGCCACATGACGCACCGTGGCGTTGCTGCGGGCAAAAATGGCGGTCTCGGTCTGCACGGAAACCAGCTTCCAGCCAAAGGAGTTGGTCATTACATTGGCCTGCACGGGCACGCCGTCCAGTTCAAAATGCACAATGCCGCTGGGGGTGTTAAAGACCTTGATCAGCGTGGGATCATTAAGATCCTTGCCCAGAACCTTGCCCACAAAGTCCGCATGTTCCGGTTCGCATAACACTCTGCCCGTATTTTCAATCAGAATGAAATAGCCGTTGTCCCCCTTGCTCAGCTCCTTGAATCTGTCAGCCAGGCCCTTCAGGGTAACGTCAATGCCCAAAACGCCCGTAAGCCTGCCCTGCGCGTCCTTCATTTTGTGGGTGATGGCGAAAACCATCTCGCCGGACAAAGACGTATAGGCGTCGACCAGGCCCGCATCGTCCGGAGAGGCCGCACGGGCCTGATACCAGGGCCGCTTGTTCATGCTGAAATGGGGACCGAACTTGAGCCCCTCAAGCGTGGTGATCAGACTGCCGTTGGCATAACCGGCATAGACCTCCACATAATCATCATAGCCCTTGTCAAGGGCAAGCAGAGGCTCCAGCAGGTGGCGAGCCTCGGTGGTCAACTCGCTAAAGCTGAAACTTGTTTCGCTGTCTTTCTCCACATAATTGGGAAAAATATCCTGGGCGTTTGCGAATTCATCATCGCCAGCCAGCATGGCCGCATTGTGAAGGGCCGTATTGACGAATGTTTCTATATAGTCGTTCATCAGGCGCAGTTGCGCGCTGGATGACGACACATAATACTCCTGAGCATCGTTACGCATCTGCACTGTCGCATAGCCGATGACGCCGCCTGCCATAAGCAGCACCGCCGAAACAAATACCAGAATAATCCGCGTTCTGATGGTCATATGCCAACCTCCAATGTCAAAGCCAGACAAGCTCCCGCGCGCCGGCGTTCCCTGACCCGTCGCCCTGCCTTGTCGCCGCGCATGAGCCGCGCCGCGGGTTCGCGGGCGGGGTCTTGTTTTCCCATACCTCGGAAGCAGCCAGAGAAAAGGGAATGCTCCCTGGCGTCTCCGCATATTGATGTCTTGTATTCGGCACAAGGTGATTTTTCTTTAGAGCATGTACATGATGAAGTCAGGTACATGCTCTGTTGGCCGCGCAAGCGGACAACAGAGCCGAATGAGCGGAAAAACCACGTTTTTTCCGCGCAATGACGGCGGCGAACAGATTGAAAATTTATATTGTCAATCGAGAAATGCCATAAAGCGCATGCAGAGTGAAAACGCCCCGCTGACGGCAAGTGCTGACCGCCGCCGACAGGCGCTCTGAGCGCGTGCGCCCCACGGCGGGCTTGCGTCACGTCCCTCGCGCCAGCGTGAGGCGGGAAGCATCAGCGCAATGCCGCGTACTGTCCCTTCATGCGCTGTACCTTGGCCACATAGAAACGCGTTTCGCGCACCGGCAGCCGCGCGGTCAGGTCTTCATACAGTTCTTCGGCGCTCATGGCGTTGATCCGCGCCACGGCCTCGTCGCCGTTCTTGCCGTAGAGGCGCAGAAAACGGTTGGGGCCCATGTTGTAGGCGGCCACGGCGCAGTATTCACGGGCCAGGGGGTCGCGCACATCCTGAAAATAGCGGGTCAGCAGAATATGCAGATAGGCGGTGCCGTAGCGGATGTTGATTTCGGGCACGCGCAGTTCCTCAAAGCTCACGTCGCCGCGGCGACCGTAGAGAAAGCGGTGCACCTCGTCGCTGGCCGTGCTGGGCAGCAGTTGCATGAGCCCCATAGCCGACTTGGCGCTGACCAGGGTGGGCGAAAAATCGCTTTCGCTGTGGATGATGGCGTAGACCAGCTCGGCGCTGAGGTTGTAGCGGCGGGCAAAGTCCTCCACCAGCTGTTGATACCGTCTGGCGCGGGAGGACAGGTCGCCGCGCGCGAAATAGGCGCCCTGCGGCAGTATTTGCGCGGCGGGTTCCCGGGCGTCCTCAGCCGGGCGCGGGTTCACCGGCATGTAGCCGAAAAGCAGGGTTTGCGCCGCCTGCCAGCGCAGGGGACGACCGCGCGCGTCCAGAGCGTCGCCGTACCGGCGGGGCTGGGCCGTCACCAGCAGCGGCATGGACACGCCGTCCAGCGCCAGCAGGGGCGCAAGATCCGCCGGCGCGGCCGCCTCGCCGAAAAACAGCGCATCCCCGCCCATGTCCAGACGGACGCCGCTCTTCTCAAAACTGATGATCTGCTCCTCCCCGGCCGCTGCTGCCGCCGCCGCGGCGGCCGGATCATCCTCCCCTCTGGCGCTCGCCTCGTCCGGGGAAGCCACAGCCTGCCGCACAGCCCAGAGGCGCGTGCCGTCGCCGAGCGGCAGAATGGGTTCAGGCAGATCCTCGGGCCGCATGCTGACCACATGGGCGCTGACCCGGCGGCGCACTTCCGGCCCTTCGCTCTGGGGCACAAAACCGGCCAGCAGGCCCAGCAGAAGCAGGGCGCTTCCCAGGCTCAGCGAAAGAATCACGAAGGTTTTGCGGCGTAGCATAGAGACCATCCTTCACAGCGGGGTTCCGGCATGGGCCGTCCGGCCCATCTGATCCATCCGGGGGAGAGGCTGCGCCTTTTTGCCTGCAATTCTTTTGCCACACGAATTAAAATCTTTTATTTCAGCATATTGAAGATATAAATAAAAATTCCACAAGCTGTCAGTCAAAAAAATGAACTCCCATTGACCGGGTTCCCTTTCCGCACTATGTTCAGTTCTCTGAAATAAAAGTTCCCGCCGCGCCGGCAGCGCTGAACGCCGGGGGCAAAGCACCACGCCGCGGAAAAGGCCGGGCCCATTGTGTCGCAACATTCACCACAAGACATTGGCGAGGAAATCGGGCGTCTGCTGAAATACGCCCCGCCTGAAATGCGCGCCGCCGTGCTGGCCCTGCTGCCCGCGGCCAAGCGCACCCTTGACTCAGGCTATCGCCCCGATGTGCGCGGCGTGCCGCTCAAAAGCTGGCGCTGCCTGCTGCATCTGCTTTCCTCGGTGGCCTCCATGCAAAGCGACACGGAAACCCTGCTGCGTGTTTCCCACGACCTGCTGGGCATTGCCGATCACATGGCCCCGCCGGATGAAGTGCTGCGCCAGAGCGCGGAAATTCTGGTTCACGCCCTGCATGCGGAAATGTACGTCTGCCGCCTCAGAAATTCCCGAGGCGAGTGGGTGACGCGCGCGGCCAGCCATGTGCATGGGCAGAGCATTCCCATTGTCGCCCCCTATCTGGATGAAAACCTGCGTCGCCACCCGGTCATGAGCGCCATCATGGACGGGCATGCGCGCTACGTGGTTTCCAACAACCTTCAGGGGCTGGAGCGCGGCGGCGGTTCTTTTGACTGCCTGATCTACAAGGAGGGCTACCGCGCGCGCCTGGCCTTTGTGCTGCGCGAGCGCAACAACCGCCCGGCCTTCGGGCTGGTGCAGCTCTACACCAAACGCGAATACGGCTTTGAGGCCTATGACGAGCGTTTTCTCGCCAAGTGCGCGCGCATCGTCTCGCTCACCGTGGGCCGGCGCGTGGCCGTGGCCCGCGACACGCTGGAAAAGGCCGCCGGGGCAATGGCCCATTACGGCAACAATGCCCTCAACATCATGCGCAACCAGGCCGAATACTGCGGCGAACTGGTGGAGGATATTGACGCCAACCTGGCCCGCGCCCTGCGCCTTTCGCGCGAGCTGACGGCCGAATTTCCCTCGGATTTGCGCGGTCGCCGCCTGGCCCTGGAGCTGGAAAGCATTCTGGCCCGCGCGGACCTCACGGAGCTGGCCGGACACCTGGGCGGAGTGCTGGAAGGCACACGGCGCATGACCCGCATCATCAATTCCCTGAAAAAATCCGTGGAACGGCCCCGCCTGATGCACTATGCCCTGGGCCGCGACGTGCTCAAGCTGGACGACGGCATCCGCCAGGAGGACTGAAATGCGCGCCGCCGGATTCTTTCCCTTTCTGGAAACCCTGAGAACATATTCAGCCCGCGACTTTCGGGCGGACTTCATGGCCGCGCTGACCGTGACGCCCGTGGCCATTCCCCAGGCCATGGCCTACGCCCTTATTGCCGGGGTGCATCCGCAATACGGCATCTACGCCTGCATGCTGCCGGTCATCGTGGCCGCGCTCTGGGGGTCGGCCCGCTATCTGGCCGCCGGGCCCACCAACGCCATTTCCATGGTGATTTTTTCCACCATGTCCACGGTGAGCGTGGGCGGCGTGCTGCTCTCCAGCCTGCCGGAAGAGGCGCGCATGACCTATATTTTCGGTCTGGCCCTGCTCTGCGGGCTGATTCAGGTGGGCATGGGCCTGGCCCGGCTGGGCGAGCTGGCCAACTTCATTTCCTATTCGGTCATGGTGGCCTTTGCCACGGGCGCGGCCCTGCTCATCGCCGCCGGGCAGCTCAAGACCGTGCTGGGCCTGACCGGCCCGAAGCCCGCCGGATTTTTTCCCCAGATCAACATGGCCCTTCAGAACATCAACCAGATCAATTACTGGAGCCTGGGCCTGGCTGTGCTGACCATCGCCCTGATCCTGGTTCTGCGCCGCATTTCCCGGCGCTTTCCGGCCACGCTGGGCGCGCTGGCGCTGGCCGGGGCCACGGGCGCTCTTCTGCGGGTCGAGGAACGCGGCGTGGCCCTGGTGGGGCCTGTGCCCAGCATCATTCCGCCTTTTTCCCTGCCGCCCTCTTTTGATCTCACGGCGCTGGGCGACCTGTTCATGCCCGCCCTGGCCATCGCCCTGCTGGGCGCTGTGGAATCCCTGGCCATCGGCAAGCAGATGGCCGCCGTCAGGGGCGACAGCTTTGACGGCAGTCAGGAGCTTATCGGCCAGGGTCTGGGCAACATGGCGGCGGGCCTGACTTCGGGCATTCCCGGCTGCGGTTCCTTCACCCGCAGTTCCCTGATGGTCGCATCAGGCGGCAGAACCCGCATGTGCAGCGTGTTTTCCGGTCTTTTGGCCCTGCCCCTGCTCTGCGCGCTGGCCCCGCTGATGCGCTGGCTGCCCCTGCCCGCCCTGGGCGGCGTGCTGCTGCTGATCTCTTTTCAGATGATCGACCGGGGGGCCATCCGTCTCTGCCTGGTGGCCACGCGCATTGACCGCGCAGTGCTGCTGCTGACCTTTGCCGCCACTCTGGTTCTGGATCTGGAGCGGGCCATTTTCGTGGGCGTGCTGCTCTCGCTGATCCTGTTCATCTACAAGACGGCCCATCCGCGCGTGCGGCGGCTGCGGCCCGAAGATCCCCTGCTGCGCAACGCCCCTCCGAACCTGCCGCCCGGCGTGGCCGTTTACGTTATTGAAGGCACGCTCTTCTTCGGGGCCATCCATGAGCTGGAGCGCCAGCTTTACGAGGAGGACCGCGAACCGGCCCGTCTGGTGGTGCTGCACCTGACCCGCGTTTTCTGGCTGGACGCCTCGGGCGCGCACGCCCTGGCCCAGTTTGTGGAACGCTGCTATGCCCGCTCCATGCCCGTGATTCTGGTGGTGGGCAGCCGCAATGTGCGCGAGATTCTCCAGCGCACCGGCATTCTGGACTATCTCAGTTCCGGCTTTGCGGCCGCGACCTTCCATGAAGGGCTGGCGCTGGCCGCCAGTCTGCTCAATCGCATTTCCTGCCGGGAGCAGGACGCGCCGCCCGCGTTGCCGCGCAGCGCCGCGCATGACGAGGAAGAAGAGCGGCCATGAGCAAGACCGCCGTCCTGCCGCGCTGTCCGGCCAATCCCGCAAGCCTGGCCTTTGGCCCGGACAGGCCCTGGCTGGCCCCGCTGGCCGGCTACAGCGACCTGCCCTTCCGCCTGCTCTGCCGGGAATACGGGGCCGCCGTCTGCGTGACCGAAATGGTCAGCGCCAAGGGGCTGGTCTACCACAGCCCCGGCACTGGCGAACTGCTGGCCAGCCTGCCCGAAGACCAGCCTCTGGTGGTCCAGTTGTTCGGCGCGGAGGCGGATTTTCTGCGCCGGGCCGTGGCCATGCTGCGCGAGGCGGGCTACGGCTGGTTTGATCTGAACATGGGCTGCTCCGTACCCAAGGTTCTGCGGCAGGGCGCGGGCGCGGCCATGCTGGGCGACATGAAAAACAGCCTGGCCGTGGCCCGGGCCATGCTGGAGGAGGCCGGGCCGGGCCGGGTGGGCTTCAAGCTGCGCCTGGGCCTGGACGACGCGCGCCCTGTGCTGCCTGATCTGGCCCTGCGCCTGGAAGATCTGGGCGCGGGCTGGCTGACCCTGCACCCGCGCACCGCCCGGCAGGGCTTCGGCGGCGCGGCGGACTGGCAGGCCCTGGCCCGCCTGGCCCCCCGCCTTTCCCTGCCGCTGCTGGCCAGCGGCGATCTGTTCAGCGCCGCCGACGGCCTGCGCTGCCTGGAGCAGACCGGAGCCACGGGCGTGATGTACGCGCGCGGCGCCATGCACGATCCGGCCATTTTCGCCGCCCATCTGGCCCTCTGCCGGGGGGAGAAGCCCGCGCAAGCCACGCCCGCGGTCTTGCGGGCCATGATACTGCGTCATATGGAGCTGGCGCGCGCCCTCTGCCCGGGCAGGGCCGCGCTGTGGAAAATGCGCTCGGTTGTGCCGCGTTATGTGCGGGCCCTGCCCGGCGCGCGGGCCTTGCGCCAGCAGCTCTGCCGCTGTACAGAGTGGGGGGAGCTTACGGAGGCGCTGGAAAATTTTCTGCCCGCCGCTTCCCGCTGATCTTGCCCTTTTCCCACCGTTGACATGCAAGGAGCTGATAGTATGGAAGTTATCCGCGCCAAAACCGCCGGCTTCTGCATGGGCGTGAGCCTGGCCCTGCAAAAGCTTGACACGGCCCTGAGCGAAGCCGCATCCACGCCCGCCGGCGAGGCGCGGGGGCGCATCCGCACTCTGGGGCCCATCATTCACAATCCGCAGGTGCTGGCCCGCTACGAGGCCAAAGGCGTGCTTTGCGTGCGCGACGCCGCCGAGCTGCAATCCGGCGACCGGGTCATCATTCGCGCTCACGGCATACCCCGGCAGGTTGAGGAGCGTGTGCGCGCATGCGGCGCGCTGGTGGTGGACGCCACCTGCCCCAAGGTCAAAAAGGCGCAGCTTGCCATTGCGCGGGCCACGCGGCAGGGGGCGACCCTGCTGCTCTTCGGCGAGGCCGACCACCCGGAAGTGCGCGGTCTCATCTCCTATGCCCACGGCCCGGCGCATGTTTTCGGCAGTCAGGAAGAGCTGAACCGCCTGCGCCTGAACCCCGCCCGCGCCCATGTGCTGGCCTCCCAGACCACCCAGGACCGCAACACCTTCTCCAGTCTGGAAGCGGCGCTGCGCGCCCGTTTTCCCGGCCTGACCGTGCTTTCCACCATTTGCGACGCCACCCGCGAACGCCAGGAGGAGGCCCGCAGCATTGCCTCATCGGTGGATGTCATGGTAATCGTGGGGGGCAGACAGAGCGGCAATACCCGCCGCCTGGCGGATGTGGCGGCTCTGGGCGGCATAGACACCTTCCATGTGGAAAGCGCGGATGAGCTTGACGCCAAAAGATTTGCGCAAAAAACGCGCGCAGGCCTAACGGCCGGCGCATCTACGCCGAAAAGCCTTATTGACGCCGCTGAAAACTGGCTGGCGTCCCTGTAGGCCCGGCACGGTCATCCGCCGGGCCACCCCAATGCGGAACAACCGGAATTCGGGGTTTCCCCGCCGCCTGATATGTAAGAGCGTCTTTTCGGAGGCAGCATGGCTCAAACCAATATTCTGCTGGAAGCCGGCACCAACGAGCTGGAAGTGGTGGAGTTCTACCTGGATGAGGCCACCCCGCCTTCAGAGGGCGAGGGCATGGAGGGCATGGGGGTTGATCCGCAGGCGCCCGCCGGGCTCTACCGTGGATATTACGGCGTCAATGTGGCCAAGGTGCTGGAAATCATCCGCATGCCCAAGGTCACGGAACTGCCCGAAGTGCAGCATCCCAGCGTGCTTGGCGCCTTCAATCTGCGCTCCCGCATCATTCCGCTGGTGGACCTGAGCATGTGGCTGGGCAAGACCCATATCCAGGGAGCCGAAGAACCCAAGACTATTGTCACGGAGTTCAATAACGTCACCACGGCATTCATGGTGTCCGGGGTCAACCGCATCCACCGCATCAGCTGGGAAAAGGTGGAGCAGCCCAACAAATATGTGGCCGCGGTATCCAGCAACACCATAGTGGGAGTGGTCAGGCTGGAGGAACGCATAGTGTTCCTGCTGGATCTGGAAAAAGTGGTGGCCAATCTCAATCCCAAGCTGGGCTTGCGGCTGGACGACCTGGGCGAGGACTGGGACGCCTCGTGCGGCTATCGCGCCCTGATTGCCGACGACTCGGCCCTGGTGCGCGAAATGCAGCGCGACCTGCTCGAAAAGGCGGGCTTCAGCGTTATTGTGACCACCAACGGCCGCGAGGCATGGGACTATCTGAGCACCTTCAAGCGCCGTGTGGAAGAAGAAGGCCGCCCGCTCAGCGACTTTGTGCAGGTGGTGGTTTCGGATATTGAAATGCCCATGATGGACGGTCTGAACCTGACCAGCCGCATCAAGGAAGACCCTGTGCTCAAACAACTGCCCGTGTTGCTCTTTTCTTCCCTGATCACGGACAAGCTGCGCCACAAGGGCGAAAGCGTGGGCGCTGACGGGCAGATTTCCAAGCCGGAGGTGGCCCAGCTTGCCAGGCGCGCCGCCGCCCTCATTGAAGAACGCGGCCTGGGCGGAAGAGCGCGGCCCGAGGAGAAATAGACTCTGCGCATCCACAGCGTACAGCATACGATAAAAGCGGGGAATGTCCAAGGACATTCCCCGCTTTTTCATGCTTCTCATGCAGCCGTATTCAGGCGCTCATTGACACGCTGACTGTCAGTGAATTGGATAAATCCATAGGAAAAGCATTGAGCAGTATTACACAAAAAGACGCTGAAGGATGGTTTACATCCTGTGGCTATATAAAAAATTAAAATCAAAATTCTCCAATCAAAACAGAGAACGCCCGGCCGGAACATGCCGGGCGGGCGTCATGGCACGCTTCAGAAAAAGCGCCCTGAAATATGTTACGGGCGTTCGCCGCGCGACAGACGCGCGTTAATCACATCAACCAGAGCGGGCAGATCCGCAATACTGGAAATGACATGGTGCGCGCCCGCCTCGCGGAAGGCGCGGGCCAGTTCCTCTTCACGGCGGCCCAGCTCGTCGGGGGGCAGCGCCGCCGCTTCCTCGGCGGTCAGGCCCAGGGCGTTGCTGGTGCGGGTTACGCCCACGCTCCAGTGCCCGGCGTTGACGCCTTCCTCCACGTCGGCCAGAGTATCGCCGACCTTGACCACGGCTTCCGGCGGATGCACGCCCAGGCGCATGCAGTTGAGGTAGCACATCCACGGCCAGGGACGGCCCTGCGGCGTCTCATCGGCCGTGACCACGGCATCAGGCTTATAGCCCGCCGCCTCGGCGCGCGGCATGAGGCGCACCATCATGTCCCGGCTGTAGCCGGTGCAGGAGCCTATTCTGACGCCCCTGGCCCGCAGGGCCGCAATGGCTTCCACACAGCCAGGCACGGGCGTGGCATAGTCCGCCAGGGTTTCGGGCATCAGTTCCTGCACCGTGGCGAACACCGCGTCCGTGGCGGCTTCGTCAGGTTCGTGACCGTGCTTTGCCCGCCAAAGTTCGGCCAGACGCGGCATGGCCAGCATGGCGCGCACATGCTCACGCTTTTCGCAGCCCATGGGCGCGCGCACCTCGGCCACTTCGGGCGTGATGCCGTGGCGCTCAAAGGCGCGCGAAAAAACGGCCACTGGTCCGCGGCAGCCGTGATCCACCGCTGTGCCCGCCCAGTCCAGAATAACGGCCTGCACGGGTCCGGTATAGACTGTACGGCGTAAAAAGGGCTTCATGCGTGCGCTCCTTGTTATGCAAAAAACGCGGGGTATTCCCCGCGTTTTTTGCATCATTGCGGCGTGCCCGCCCTGAGGGCGGGCACGCGTTGCGGCAGTTAGATGTGGGGGAAGTACTTCTTGTCCAGCTTTTCATACTTGGGCAGGAAGCGGGTGGGCAGCGCCAGAGCGTCGCGGCGGAAGGGCGGCGCAAGACGGGTGCCGTCGGTCATGATTTCGATGACGGCCGGGCGGCGGTTCTTGTAGGCCGTTTCCAGAGCGTTGGCCAGGTCGGCCTGGGTGTTGACGGTGTAGCCGTCAGCGCCCATGGCTTCGGCGATCTTGGCGTAGGACTTGGACCAGATGTCCGCGCCCACGAAGCGGTTGTTGTAGAAGTCCACCTGGTTCTTCTTTTCCGCGCACCAGGCGCCGTTGTTGTACACGGTGGCAATGACCGGCAGGTTGAACTGGCAGGCCGTGGGCACTTCAAACAGGCTCATGCCCCACGCGCCGTCGCCGGCAATGGAAACCACCGGCTTGTCCGGGCAGGCGAGCTGCGCGCCCAGAGCGGCCTGATAGGCAAAGCCGGTGTTGCCGAAGGTCAGCGTGGCGATATCGCGTTTGGGATTGCGGAAGCGCAGATAGCTGTTGGCCGTGGAGGAGGTGTTGCCGATGTCGGTGGTGGCGATGGCGTCATTATCGTAAATGAATTTGCCGACCACTTCCAGGGCCTTGCGGGGATGCATGCGGCCTTCCATCACCGGCTCGTTGGCAATCTCGTCGATTTCCTTCTGCCAGATGGCCAGTTCTTCCTTGACCTTGTTGGCAACGGCGGTGATGTCCTTCTTGGGCATGGCGTCGCGCAGCTGCTTGTACAGCTCTTCGGAAGCGTCCTTGGCGTCGGCGCACAGACCCACGGTGATGGGGTGGGTCTTGGCGATGTGCATGGGGTTGATGTCGATCTGGACGATCTTGGCCGTCTTGGGGAAGTAGTTGATGCCGTCCTGGGGCAGGGTGCCGAAGTAGGACAGGCGGCTGCCGATGGCCAGAATGACGTCGGCCTTTTCCATGAGGCGCATGGCGGCATGGGAGCCCATGTAGCCGATGGGGCCGCACCACAGCGGATGATCCGCCGGGAAGGCGTCATTGTGCAGGTAGCTGCAGGCCACGGGCGCGCCGATGTGTTCGGCCAGGGCTTTCACGGTTTCCACGCAGTCGGCGTCCACCACGCCGCGGCCGGCCACGATCACGGGATTCTTGGCGTCCTTGAGCACTTCAACGGCGTGCTTGAACATTTCCGGGTTGCCGATGCCGCCGGGGGCCACGCGGTACTGGGAGGGTTTCAGAATTTCCTCGTTCAGCTCGCCATAGAAGTAGTCGCGGGGCACGTCCACCAGCACGGGGCCGCGCATGGCGTAGGCGGCGCGGAAAGCGGTGCGCAGGATGTCGCCGGCGCGGTTGGGATGGGGCACGCGCAGGGAAGCCTTGGTGATGGGCTTGAACAGGTTCCACGTGTCGCATTCCTGGAAGCCGTCCCAGCCCACGGAGGCGGAACCGGCGCTGGGCGAAATGATGATCATGGGCGTGTGGGCCATGTTGGCGGTGGCCACGGCGGTCACATAGTTGGTGATGCCGGGGCCGTTCTGGCCGATGACCACGCCGGCCTTGCCGGTCATGCGGCAGAAGGCGTCCTCCATGTGGCCGGCGGTCTGCTCGTGACGCACGGAGATGAAGTCAATGCCCGCGGCCGGGAAGAGATCCAGCAGGTCCATGTAGGCGGAACCGAGAATACCGCTGACGTGTTTGACGCCTTCTTCCACCAGAACTTCGGCCATGGCCTCACTGGGAGTCATTTTAGGCATGGTTGCTCCTTTGCTTTCGCGCTGTTTGAATGCTTGAATCCGCAACCGTCCGTTCCTCTCCCCGTCTCCGCGGCACGTCGGAGAAGATGGCAAAGAGGAAAAGGCGGTCAGCGGGGCCTGGAACACACAAAATTTATGCGAGAATAGCAAATTGCGTGCCGGGTGGAGAGAATTCATATTCCATTTAAATACATTGTTTTTTTGTGCGTAGCGGCTGACCGCAGCGCAGAGAGGCAGCAAGAGGTGTTCGGATTAGCATACATTGTCCGTCAAAAGTGTTCAGAATTCAGAACAGTTCGCGGCGCGCCACAGCCGTACTGAATCCAGAGCGGGCGGCCTTGCCGGACGCAGGCTTTGGAGCAAATCAATGCGCACGTTTTACCAATTCAGCGTGACAAGGCTTCAATGCAAAAGGCCCGCGATACTCTCGCGGGCCTTCTTTGTATGGTTGATACAGGCAGGTTGCCTTGACGGTTTGCCAAGGTTATCCGTTTTTTATGCTTTCACCTCTGTTCATCTGCTGTCTGACCGCAAGGCTCCAGCGTGTGGCAAGTCCCGCAAGCTGTATGGCCAGAGGCATCAGGCTCACCGCCGCCTTGCCGCTGCGGCGTGACGCGCCCCAGGCCAGACCGGCCAGCAATGCGATACCAGTGGTGCGCAGGGGTCTTTTTTTTATAAAGCCCAAGGGCTCGAACTGGGCCGAAAGCAGGCGCAAACGCTGCTTGGCCTCCCCTACGTTGTCTGCTTTTTTCTGGGAAGGGACATCCATAACAAGCCTCCGGCGATACCCGCACAGACTATAGCCATAATGCACAGAACCCAGCCAGGGTTCAGAGCATACGCGAGAGCGTTGTACAGCGCCGCCACAAGAAAAGCCAACGCCGCCGCGCCGAAGAGCAGCCCCAAGGCAAGGAACAGAGCCATACGCAGGGTGCGCAGGGCATTGCGTTGCAGAAGCTGCCCTTCGGCCTCAAGCAGGTCAAAGAAACCGATGATGATTTCAGTCAGACCTTTCACGCGGGATCTTGCCTTATTTGCGGAACAGCCAGGAAATGGCGCAGCCCACACCAAAAGCGGCAAGCATGCTTACCAGCGGCTTGCGGCGCACCTGTTCGCCTACCTGTTCAAGGCCCGCGCTTCCGGCTTCATAGGCCTTGTGCATGGTTTCGGTAGCCAGCTTGCGGTAGTGATCCACCTCTTTCCCCAGCTTGTCGGCCACATCGGAAGAAACCTTCTCGCCTTTTTCGCCGATGGTCTTCGCCAGCGATTCCATTTGATTGGTCAGTGTATTGGATTCATTGCGCAAGGTTTCTGTGCTTTCTTCATTCTTGGTAAACATAAATATATCTCCTATCGGGCAGTGCCCGCTTGATAAATGTAGGGGACAAAGCACTTGGCGGCTTGTCCGGGTTTATAATTATATCATTTTTGTCAGAATAGCAAATGGGCAGTTCTTTTCCGACCAAACGCCCAGAACAAATAATATGTTGAATTTGTTGGATAAAATTGGCGACTGCGAAACAAACATTCAATGATTTCAATGAAATAAAATTATTTGCAACAGTGCGTCGACCTTGGCGCCAGGCGCCCCTCTTTACTCACTGTCGGGCGCGGAGCGGCTCTGAAAAAAAGCAAAAGCGGTTCGCGACGCTCAGTCGCGAACCGCAATATCCGGCTGAAAGCACAGACCGCCGGGCCGCGCTTCCGCAAGAACGGCAAAAAGACTACTTCACCGCGGGCAGCACCGCTCCCGCATATTTCTTTTTCATGAAGTCGGCCACTTCGGGGCTGGTGAGAGCCTTGTACAGAGCCTGAAGTTCAGGGCGCTTCTCGTCCCCCGCGCGAATGGCCAGGACATTGGCGTAGGTTGCGGCGGCCATGGAGTCGGCGGCTTCCACGGCCAGGGCGTCGGCCACTTTCAGGCCGCCGAGAATGGCGTAATTGCCGTTGATGATGGCGATATCCACATCGGGCAGGGAGCGCACCAGCTGGGCGGCCTCAATTTCCTCAATCCTGAGCTTTTTGGCATTTTCCACAATATCGCGGCGGGTGGCGGTCAGACCGGCATCCTTTTTCAGCGTGATCAGACCTTCGTCCTGCATGAGCAGCAGGGCGCGGCCCTCGTTGGTGGCGTCATTGGGCACGGCCACCATCGCGCCGTTCTTCAGCTCCTTGAGATTCCTGCTTTTGCCGGCGTAGATGCCGAAGGGCTCATAATGCACCGGCCCCAGGGAAGCGAGCTTCGTGCCTTTCTGGGCATTGAAATCGTCCAGATAGGGCTTGTGCTGAAAGTAGTTGGCGTCCAGCTCCTTGCTGTCCAGAGCCACATTGGGCTGCACATAATCGGAATATTCCACGATCTTGAGCTCATAGCCCTGGGGCTTGAGCAATTTGGCGGCCTCGGCGAGGATTTCCGCATGCGGCGTGGGGGAGGCCCCCACCGTAATGGTGGCGGCGGCCTGCGCGGCGGCGGTCAGCAAAACTGTGCCCAGCAGGGCGACGAAAGCCAGAAGCAGTTTTTTCATGAAGCTGTCCTTAGTGTAAAAGGTTGAGGCCGTGGAGCCGGGCGGGGCGGGCGCTACGAACCGCGCTTGTCGCTGCGGCGCGTGGCCCAGTTGCCGAAACTCTGAAAGGCCTGCACGATGATGATCAGCAGCACCACCGTGATGATCATGATGTCGGTCTGATAACGGTTGTAGCCGTACATGATGGCCAGCTTGCCCAGCCCGCCGCCGCCTACGGCCCCGGACATGGCCGAATAGCCGAGAATGGTGATGGCGGATACGGCGCTGCCGTTGATCAGCGAGGGCCGCGCTTCAGGCAGCAAGACCTTGACGATGATCTGCCAGATGCTGCCCCCCATGCTCTGGGCGGCCTCCACCACGCCATTGTCCACCTCCAGCAGGGAGGATTCCACCAGGCGGGCCACAAAGGGCGCGGCGGCCAGCACCAGCGGCACCACTGTGGCGTTGTTGCCTATGGTGGTGCCCACCAGAAAGCGCGTGAAGGGAATGACCGCGATCATCAGAATCAGAAAGGGAAAGGAGCGCGTGAGGTTCACCACCACGTCCAGCACGCTGTAAACAAAGGCGTTGGGCCGGATGCCGTCCTTGCGGCAGACGACCAGCGTCACGCCCATGACCATGCCAAAGACATAGGAAAAAAATGTGGCCGCTACGGTCATGTAGAGCGTGTCCCACACGCCCACAAGCAGCATTTCAATGGTTTGCTGGTCAAACATGCTTCATTTCCTCCAGCATGATGGAGTGCGCTTTGGCATAGGCCATGATCCGCGCGCGGGATTCCTCCCGTTCGGGCAGTTGCAGCACCATCTGGCCAAACGCCACGCCATTGATGTCGCGGGTGTCGGCGTACATGATGTTCACCGGGCAGCCGCATTCCAGCACCATGTTGGCGATGACCGGTTCAAAGGAGGAACGCCCGTTGAAGATCAGGCGGTACAGATGGGCCTGCGGCAGCTTGCGCAGGGCGTCCGGCAGAACCAGGCGGCGGGCCGCCTCGGTTTGCGGATGAAAAAAGACATCTTCCACCAAGCCCTGTTCAACGATGACGCCCTTGCTGATGATGGCCACATGACTGCATATCTTTTCAATGACGCTCATTTCATGGGTGATGACCACGGCCGTGATGCCCAACTGAGCATTAATATCCTTGATGAGCGCGAGAATGGAATCCGTGGTGGCCGGGTCCAGGGCGGAGGTGGCCTCGTCGCAGAGCAGCACGCGCGGCCTGGTGGCCAGGGCGCGGGCAATGGCCACGCGCTGCTTCTGACCGCCGGAAAGCTGGGAGGGGTAGGCGTCCATACGGTTGGCCAGGCCCACCATCTCCAGCAGTTCCTCGGCCCGTTTGCGGCTTTCCTCTTTGGGCGCGCCCGTCAGTTCCAGAGGAAAGCAGACATTCTGCAGGGCTGTGCGCTGCATGAGCAGGTTGAACTGCTGGAAAATCATGCCCATGGAGCGCCGGGCCTCGCGCAGCGCGGCTTCCGGCAGGCGGCAGAGATTCCTGCCTTCAAAAAAGACGCTGCCGCCCGTGGGGCGTTCCAGCATGTTGATGCAGCGCACCAGGGTGGATTTGCCCGCGCCGCTCTTGCCGATGATGCCGAAAATATCCCCCCGGCCGATGGCAAGGTCAATGCCGCGCAGGGCGAATACCTCGCTGTTTTTACCGGAAAAACGTTTTTCCAGCCCTTCTATACTGATAATGGGCCCGTCAGCCATAGTGCCTCCGCCGTGGCGCTGCCGTTCCGGAATGCCGGGGCGCTTACGGTCCCCGCCGGAATAGAGGCCGCATGATAGCAGATTTTGCCGCAGGCGCAAAGAGGCCCTGAGCGCTTTCCGGGGCAGGCGCATGAGCGCGGATAACCCGTTGAAATAACTGTCAGCGCGCCCGCATTGTCACCCGCGCGCCAACGCCAGGCGGCATTGAAAGAGCGGGCATATGCCGCGCATATGCCCGCTCTTGAAACGCAGCACTCTGTTGAGGTTCTGCATTCAGCGTCCGCCTGCAAAAAATTCTCCTGCAATCATACAGGAATTTTTGCAGGCCGTTGGCGAAAAATCGCTGTTTTTCGCAGTCAGGCGCTAGAAGTTGAAGACGCTGTCCAGCTCCTCGTCGCTCACGTCAAAGGTTGTGTTGTGCGGCGGCAACTGTTCACGGCTCATATACATGGGCAGGCGGTCGTGGGCGCGGGTGAAGCCGGCGGCCGCATTGAATTCGCGCTCCTGCCTGAGGATGTTCTTGCCCAGGGCCACCAGGTCGTCGCCGGTCATTTCCTGGCCGGTGAAGGCGCTGAGCGTGTCGATGAGCGCCTGGAAGGTTTCGGGCTGATCCAGAATGCAGAAGGCCACAAAGATGCAATAGCCCGTGGAGTCCAGGGCCGCTGTGGCTATCTGCAGATTGCGGGAAAGCTCCACCTGGCCCTGCGGCTTGAGCGGGTCGACCTTGCCGCCGAGGCCAAGAATGTTGGTGGCCACGGCGTAACCGGCGGTGTGGTCCGCCCCCATGGGCGTCGTGGCGTAGGTGACGCCCACGCCCTTGACCGCGCGCGGGTCATAGGCGGGCATGGCCTGGCCCTTGACCACGGGAGCGCGTTCCAAACCGTAGCAACGGGCCGTGGTGGCCGTGCCCGCGCCCAGAATGCGGCCCATGGGCGTGCCCTTGCCGATCTCGTGGATCATCTCCATGCAGGCCTTGGAGTCGCCCCAGGGAATGACCCCGGCTTCCATCAGCACACCCAGCGTGGCCCCGGTTTCAATGGTGTCCAGGCCGTAGTCGTCTTCCAGGTAGTCCATGCGGATGATGTCGTCCAGATTGTCCACGCCGCAGTTGGCGCCGTGCCCCCAGACGGTCTCATACTCCGGCTGCTTGGAGAGATACTGGCCGTTTTCGTCCACGCAGATGCCGGAACACCGCATGATGCAGCCCCGATGGCAACCGTGGGTGGGGTTGCCGCCGCGCTTTTTCTGAATTTCCACCATGGTCTCGGCGCAGATTTTTTCCGCGCCGGCAAAGCGGCCTTCACTAAAGTTGCGGGTGGGCAGACCGCCGGCTTCGTTAAGGATGTTGACCAGGACGTTGGTGCCGTAGGCGGGCAGCCCCTGGCCTGTGACCGGGTGGGAGGTGATGCCCTTGGCGAAGCGCTGGCAGGCGGCCTTGAAGGCTTCGGCATTCCGGGCCTTGCGCATGACCGGGGTATCCGCCGGATCAAGCACGATGGCCTTGATGCCCTTGGAGCCCATGACCGCGCCCACGCCGCCGCGTCCGGCGTGGCGGGTGGCCCGGCCTTCGGGGTCGGTGAAACAGATGGTGGAATTGCACATGCGCATCTCACCGGCAGTGCCTATAGTCACAAAGCCGGGGCCTTCGCCGTATTCCTCACGCAGTTTCGCCACACAGGGATAGTTGGAAAGCATGGCCAGTTCGTTGCACTTTTCCACTGTCACGCCACTGGCCTTGATGATCACCTTGTACAGATCATCGCCGCGGCGCTGGCCTTCGATGATAATGGCCGCATAGCCCAGACGGGCCATGTACTGGCCGCCGGTGCCGCCGGCGTTGGATTCCTTGATGCCGCCGGTGAGCGGGCTTTTGCAGCCCACGGAAATCCGGCCCGAGGAACCCGCTGTGGTGGCGCAGAGCGTGCCGGGCGCGAAAACCAGTTTGTTTTCGGGGCCCAGGGGATGGCAGGTGGGGGGCACTTCCTTGCAGATGACGGCGGTGGTCAGGGCGCGGCCCGCAAGCCCCGCGTATTCGCCCAGGCGTTCTTCCCTGATTTTGGGACCGCCCTCGGCGTCCACATTGATGCGCAAGATTTTGTCCATGGCGACCTCGGCTGTATGAAAAGGATGTGAAATCAAAATGCGCGGCACAGATATTGAAACATAGCATATGCGCAATGATTTGCAATATGTTTATCTTTGCATAACGGGGAAGTTGTTTCCCTAAACAGTCTGATGTTCAGCGCAGATGCCGCAAGCGCATCAGTGGAAATAGCATGTTGACGCCGGCCGGATGGCGGCACAAAAAACCGACGCCTGACGAGGCCGGCGTGAGAGCGCGGCCCTCAAAGACTTCAGAGCGGTTTCCCGTTGAAGATGATGCCTTGCCATTGAAGGCCAGAGCGCTAGTCGTTCTGGCCAATCTGCTCCAGCATCTCTTTGGCCGTGCTGTTCTCCGGATCCTGTTCCAGGGCCTGGCGCAGCAGGGGCAGCGCGTGCATATTGTCGCCAGTCTGCACAAAGACCGTGGCCAGGTTGACGGCCACAAGCGCGGATTTGCGCGGCAGATCCGGGTTGAGCGCCAGGGCCTTGAGTATGGAGGCGCGGGCGGACTCAAAGTCCTTGCCTTCCAGATAGGCCATGCCCAGATTGTAATGCAGCTTTTCGTCGTTGGGGGCCACCTGCAGGGCCTTGCGGTATTCTTCAGCGGCTTCGCGCCATTTGCCGGCGCGGCGCAGCAGAATGCCCAGGCGGTTGAAGATGATCAGATCTTCCGGACCCCAGAAGCCCTTTTTGCCTTCCAGACCGCGCTGCAAAAAGACCGCCGCTGTCTGCGGGTCCTTGTCCATATAGACGTCAGCCACGCGGAAGGCCACGCTCGAAACGTATTCTCTGGCTTCGCGATCCGACAGATGTATGGCCTGGTCAAACATCTTCTTGGCCTTGTCCGGGCGGTTCAGCTTCAGATAAAGTTCGCCGATGGCCAGCTTGCGTTCCACATTCAGGGGCGAAAGCTCGTCCAGTCGTTCCAGGCATGCCAGCCTTTTGGACGCATTGCCGGTTTCCGCGTGAACTTCCGCCAGCTTGCGCAGAGGCTCAAGAAACATGGAGGAAGTGCGGCTGGCGTTTTCATAAGCTTCGCAGGCCTTGTCATATTGCTGCATGGCGCGGAAGATATCGCCGATGAGCAGCAGGGCCGCCGCTGAATTGGACTTGACCTCCAGGGCTTCCTTGCAGACCTGCAGGGCGCGCAGGTGTTCGCCCTGGCCCAGAAGGCCGCGCGCCCATTCCAGCTTCCGCTCCACCTTGCCCTGAGGCCTGATGGTCAGGGCGACTTTTTCCAGCAGGGCCTGCGCGCCCACGGGCTTGACGATGCAGTTGTCCACGCCGCTTTCGTGCAGCAGAACAAAGCGCTGTTTATTGACTTCGTGGGTGACAATGATGCTCCACAGCTCCGGAAAGCCGTTTTTGAGCTGGCGCAGCATATAGGTCATGTCCCGATTTCTGAGGTTCTGCTCAACGAGCAGCAGGGGCTTTTTCTCGGCGGCGACCAGCTGGCGCACGGTGTGCAGCAGCATATCGGCATTGCTGCTGATGGTCAGGCAGCCCGCGGGCATTTTCAGGCGTGTGTAGACGACCTCGCGCAGCATGTCAGTAAAGGCGTTGTCGTCGGAAATGCAGATGACCTGGCCGTTATCACGCAGATATTCAATGACGACCTCGCCATAGGCTTTGTCCTGTTGTTTGCTTTCGGCCACGGCTTTTTCCATGGTTTGCTGGATCTGCCTGACCTGGATACGCTTCACAAGGCCGCTTTTTGCACTGTCATCCACCTGGAGCCTCCATTTCGCCAAAATACAAAAACATGACGGTGATTCAACATAAACAAAAGAATTTCCCCCGTCCAGCGCACAGTGGAAACGCCGGGGGAACCGGCCCTGCCGAAGCGCTGTTCATGGCCGCCGGGTCAGGTGGTAGACGCGCGGCACCATGTACATCAGACTCATCTGGCGGTGTGTGGGCGCATACTGGGTGGCCACCACCACAGAACCCAGATTCCAGAGCCGGGCGTCGTCTCCCTCTCCGGCCGAGGGCGGGCCGAAGCGCTCTTCCATCATGCCGAGAATGCGCCCGGCCGTGGCCTTGTCCGGCGCGGCATAATCAATTTTCAGAAAACCCAGGGGCGCGTTGGCGCCCGGTCCGTAACAGGCGGCCATCTGCCCTGCGCCGGGAACCAGGCGGCGCACATCGTACAGGTCACAGATAAAGTCGTCGCTCTGGCGGCTGGCGGGCGCGCCGGATTTTTTCAGGGCCGCGCGCATGGCGGCGCGGTCGGTATTGTCCAGCTTCTGACCAAACAGCACGGCGGCCGGTCGGGCCGGGCCCTCCTTGGCCATCTCCTCCAGTTCGCGGATGGCCCCGGCTTCGCCGTTCATGGCTGCCGCATACAGCAGCAGCGCGGCGCGTGAGGGATTTTTTTCCACCCCCTGCCCGACGCGGTAGAAATGCCCCAGCCGCGCCAGGGCCTCGGTCTGCTGCTGGGCCGCGGCCCGGCTGTACCAGGCGGCGGCGGCCTTGCTGTCCCGCTGCACGCCCCGGCCCCGCTCATACAGCAGCCCCAGATTATACTGGGCTTCGGGTTGTCCCTGACGCGCCGCCAGATCAAACCAGCGGGCCGCTTCAGCGGGGTTGGCGGGCATGCCGCGCCCCTGCTCCAGCATGCGGCCGTAATTGCTCATACCCGAGGGGTGCCCCGCCTTGGCTGAGCGGGCGAACCAGTGCAGCGCGCGGCCCGTGTCCGGTTCCACGCCCTGGCCCTGATCATAGAGTACGCCCAGATTGTTCATGGCCTGGGCGTCGTCCGCCTCGGCCAGCTTTTGCCAGATGTTTCTGGCCGTGAGAAAATCCCCTTTGGCATACGCGCGGGCGGCGTCGCCCGCCGGCCCATCGGGCAGGGGCGGAGTCTGATCCGGAGCTTCTTGCGTCTGCGGCGAGGGGGAGGCGTCAGGCGTGGCCGCCGCCATGCCTGTGGCCGCGGCGGCAGCGACCGCCGCCGGAGCGGCGGTGTCCGCGCGTTTCTTCTTGCCGGTTCTGGAGTCTTTTTGAGGGGTCGGCGCGGTTCTGGCCGCGTCGGAAGGCGTTGCGGGCGGTGACGTCCGCACCTGTGCCGCCGCGCCGGCCGCCCGGACAGAGGAAATGCCGCCGGAACCGGTCAGGGTCAGGGCCAGAACCAGGGCCGGGAGCACGGCCCGAAGCGCGCGCGGAAAACATCGGGGAGAGAAAACAATGAACATGTGTCAGTCATCCTTTTCGTACAGCGGAGAAAAGTGGAAAGCAGGCGCGTCCAGGGGCTGGAGTCCGGTCGGGAACTGGCTCTGTTGCGCGGGCTGATCCACCACAGGGCAGGCCGGAACCACTGCGCGCAACGAAATTCAATGGAAAAGGGACATTTTTATCCTCAGGGTTGTCGTTTTGGGCAGCCGAAGCGCATGAAGTCCGTTTCCGGCAGGCCGGTCACGCGTTCATCGGGCGCCGTGGCGTGCCCCTGCCAGTCCCGGATGGCGGCATTGAGCCGCTCCATATTGACATAGGAAAGCAGCGCGGGCCAGCGGTCCGCCATGGCCCGCAGCAGCCGGGCGTAGGTCACTTCCCCGCCGTGGAAACCGTCGATGAATTCACAGTCGCCGGAGGCGAGGCTGCGCGGGTCTGTAAAGTCCAGCACGTCAATGCCGCGCGCCAGCAGGGCCTCGCGCAGGGCAAAGAGGTGGGCGTAGCCCTCCTCATGCTCGCGCATGGCCGTCAGCACCCGCAGGGAAAGCGGCGCGATGAAGACAAAGGTCTGGATGCCGCGCGCCCTGAGCCGGCAGTGGATTTCGGCAAAGGCGTCCAGGTGTTCCGGGCTGGGGGTCTGCTGGTTCGGCCTGGCCCGGTAAAAGGCCTTGATGCCGTGGCGGACCTGGCTGAGCGTGTCGCTGAACTGATAGTCGAAGGGGCGCTTTTGTCCTGTAACTTCAGCAGTATAGTGCCAGGATCCGTCCGGAGCGAAGCCGTCATCGGTCTGCTGGGCCATGATGCCGTAACGTCCGGCTCTGAACCCCTGCCCCAGGGGAGCCAGCAGGGGAGCGGCCAGCTCCGTAAGGGAAATTTTGCCGTCCAGCAACCAGCTCCAGGGCTTTTTCAGGCTCTCAAAGCCGTAATTGTAGGAACCGCTGGTGGGCGGCGTTTCTTTAAAGGGGTGGGCCTCCCACTGGGGCATGAACCACCAGAAATCCAGTCCCAGAATCACGGCCTGCGGCTTGTGGAGGCGCAGCATGGCGTCCAGGGTGGAACGCAGCGTCGCCAGATTCCCCGCCACGCCGCCCATATTCAGAAAGGGCCTGCGGAAATAGGCGGCGCGGAACTGCATGACCCGCGAGGAGCCCACGGTCGCGATGTCCGGCCTGACGGCCGTATAGAGCTGTAATTTGTAGTCCACAAAATCCTGGGACACCCCGGAGCCGAACAGGGCAAAGCCGCCCTGCGACTGCGCCGCCACGGCGCGTTCCACCGCCATGTCGCCGCTTTCATACAGCCACCAGCATGTATAAGGCACAAGCAGAACAGCGCCCAGCAGGGCCAGAATCAGCAGGGTCTTGAAATAGCGGCGCAGATAGGCCGCATCGCTCAGCGCGAGGGAGGGCGCGGGCGTTGGCGGCTTGGGTTGCGCCGCTTCGGCCTCTGGCCTGTCTCTGAATATTCGCAAAAGTCGCATGTGTGGCTCCGGCGCTAAAACTGGAAGTACAGAAAGGCGGACTGGCGCGAAACCAGAATCAGCGCGGCGAAGGCCAGCAGGGCCAGACCTGAGGCCCAGAGCCCGGAAGGCCGCCAGGACAGCCATGGCCGGGAACCGTCGCGGCGGCCCTGAAGGAGTTCGCGGCTGTTGGGAAAGGCCCAGACCAGTACGGCGCAGAGCGTCAGCAGGGCAAGGGGCTGCCAGCCCTGAAAATAATGGTTGGGCAGCCAATGGGCCAGCAGTGCGGCTGCGCCGCTTAGGCCCTGCGCCGCCATGTTGTCCGGCCCGCCGGGCGAGAGGTTGAACGGGCCTGTGAACATGGCCGTGTAGACGCGCAACGCGCCGTCCAGACTCACGGCCCGGAAGGCCACCCAGCAGGCGTTGATGCACAGAAAGGTAAAGGCGATGGAAAACAGTCGCAACGGCGTTGCGGCCAGAACGGCTTCCAGGGGCGACCCCTTGATGCGGGCGCGGAAAAAGTGATTCACACTGAGCATGAGGCCGTGCAGGGCCCCCCAGAGCATGAAGGTCCAGCCCGCGCCGTGCCAGGCCCCGCCGATGCACATGGTCAGAAAGAGATTGCGGTATTGCCTGAGCCGTCCGGCCCTGTTGCCGCCCAGAGGAATGTACAGAAAATCGCGCAGCCAGGCGCTGAGCGTGATGTGCCAGCGCCGCCAGAAGTCCACAATGCCCGTGGCCTTGTAAGGCGAATTGAAGTTTTCCGGCAGGCGCAGCCCCAGCATCAGGCCCAGGCCCAGCGCCATGTCCGTATAACCGGAAAAATCGAAATAGAGCTGGAATGTATAGCAAAAAGACCCCAGCCAGGCTTCGGCCCCGCTGAGGGGGAAGGCCTTTTCCGCCGCGTTGAACACGGCGTCGGCATACAGGGCGATGCTGTCGGCCAGCAGCACTTTTTTGGCTAGGCCAATGCTGAACAGGCTGAAACCGCGCGCCAGGCCCTGGGCGTCGGGCCCTCTCATGGCGTCGAACTGCGGGCCCATCTGTTCGTAGCGCACGATGGGACCGGAGATGACATAGGGAAAGCAGGAGGAGAAAAGCGCGTGGCGCAGCAGACCCTGCGGCGCGATCTGACGGCGGTATACGCTGACCAGCCAGGCGATCTGGATGAAGGTGTAGAAGGAAATGCCCAGCGGCTGGCCCGGCGGCTGAAAATTCCATTGGCTATGGAAAAGCGGGGCCAGATTTTGGGCCAGGAACCCGGAATATTTGAACCAGACCAGCGGCAGCAGATTGAGAACCAGGGCCAGAGCCAGCAGGCCCTGACGTGACAGGCCCGGCGGCGTGTCGCCCTTGTTGCGTTTTTCCGGCGCGGCCAGGGCCAGACCGAAGGCGTAGTTCATGCCCGCCATGACAGCCAGCAGCAGAAGAAATTCCGCGCCCCACAGACCATAGAATACAGCCGAAAAAAGCAGCAGCGCCAGGGCCAGCCGTGAGGGGCCAAAACCGCTGACCAGATGCCAGACCAGCAACAGAAGGGGCAGAAAACAGAACAGAAAGGGATAGGAATTAAACAGCATATGCGACTCCCGGCGCGAAATCCTCGCCCGGCGCGTTACAACGGCGCGGCGATGCTGCAACCCAGCCGGGCTGCCGTGAATCCGCCGCGCCTGACAGAGGCAAACCCTAGGGATTGAGTTCCGAACGGAACTTGCGGGACAGCCGAAAGACCATTACCTTGCGCGGCGGCAGGGTGATGGTTTCATCCGTCTGCGGATTGCGCCCCTTGCGGGACGCCTTGTCATAACACTCGAACTTGCCGAAACCGCTGATCAGCAGGGCCCGATCTTTCTTGATGGCGGTTTTCATGATATCCAGGAGTTTCTCCATCACGTTTTTCACGTCCACGCGGTTCTTGTCGGTCTCTTCATAGATGGCCTCCACAATATCCGCCTTGGTCAGCGTTTTTTTCATCGTGAGTATCTCCGGCCGTTCATGCTGTGGTCATGGGCTGGCGGCATGCGCCGCCGCGCAGGGCATCCCCGCGCCATGAAATATGGCGCGTATCCGCTTCACACTGATAAGAATTTCTTCTATAAATACACGCAAGTCCCGGCCTGAGCAAGATTTTTCTTTTTTGCCCGGTCGCTTGCGCGATGATTCCCACTGATTCCGCAGTCAGCGAGGCCGCATGTCGTCCCTCTCTCCGCTCTCATCTCCTGCGCCGCTGGTTGCGCCCTGGCCGCCGCCCGCGCGTGCGCGGGCCATTGTACCGGTTTTTCTGACTTTCCGGGGCTGCCCGGCGCGTTGCATTTTCTGTGCGCAGGACATTCAGACCGGCGGGAACCCGCAGGCGGCAGGAACACACGGGGATGCGCCGGACAGAATTCTGGACAAGGCGCGCCTGGCGCTGGACCTGCGTGCCGCGCGCGGCCTGCCGCCGGCGGAGCTGGCCTTTTATGGCGGCACGTTCACCGCTTTGCCCCCTGCGGAGAGGGAAGCCTGCCTGGACTTTGCCGCGACCGCGCTGGCGCGGGGGCGCATCAGCGCATTCCGCTGTTCCACCCGGCCTGATTGTCTGGACCGGAGCATATTGTCCCGTCTGCGTCAGGCAGGCTGCACGGTTGTGGAACTGGGCGTGCAGAGTTTCGCGGATACGGCCCTGAAGGCCGCCCGGCGCGGTTATGACGGCGCAAAGGCCTTGCGGGCCTGCGCCCTGGTCAGGGCCTCGGGCCTGCGGCTGGGCGTGCAGTTGCTGCCGGGAATGCCCGGCGTGAGCCCGGAGATTTTTCTGGCGGATGTGGCCCGGGCTCTGGAGGCGGGCGCGGACATGCTGCGTTTTTACCCTTGCCTGGTGCTGGCGGGCACTGGCCTGGCCAGCCTCTGGCAGGCCGGGAACTATACGCCCTGGGACATGGAAAGCACGCTGGACAGTCTGGCCCGCGGCTGGCTGCTGGCGCGGGCCGCCCATACGCCGGTGATCCGCATGGGCCTTGCGCCGGAAGCTTCCCTGGCCGGCGCCATACTGGCCGGTCCCGTCCATCCCGCCCTGGGTGCGCGGGTCATGGGACGGGCTCTGCTGGCCACCGTGCGGAATCTGGCCGCGCGCGCGCCGGGGGGGCGGTCGCCGCAGCGCCTGGAAGCGCCGCGCGCCTGCCAGGGGTATTTCTGGGGCCATGCCAATGAATTGCGTCCAGCCTGGGCCGCGTTGGGCCTCGACCCTGATCATGTGCGCTACACCAGGGACGCTGTACTGCGTCTCTGGCTTTGATCGCGGTGGGCCACGGGCCTTTCCGGCCTGTCTCGTGTCAGGAAGGGCCATGAGAACTCAAAGCGGCGCCTGACGCGCGTATCTTCCTTGTCTACCGCCAGGGTCAGAATAACCAGCTTGAACGCATAGTTGCACTCCTGCCCGCCTTCAGCGACTGCCTGCCCCGGCTGCGGAGAGACTGGACAGAAGCGGCGGATTGATTGATACTCTCTTTTCCGGCGGCAAAGAGCCGGCGGAGCATTCCATACCTAAGGAGCAAACCATGACGCGAGTACTGCGTTTTCCATCCCTGCCGACTTTCTGGCGCATGTTCGCCCTGCTGGCGCTGGCCAGCCTGCTGAGCCTGCCGACTCTGGCGCGGGCGGCCGACGATCCGGCCAAGGCGGTCCCCAGGGACAAATTTGAAGCAATGGACACAAACAACGACGGCAAGGTGGTTCTGGAAGAATTCCAGGCCGTGTTCCCCAACATGAAAGAAAGCGCCTTTGTGGTCATTGACAAAAATGGCGATGGCGCTATCGGACGCGTGGAATGGGATGAATTCCTCAAGGGCCATGCGGCGGGCATGAAGCCCGGCATGGGCGGCATGCCGCCCAAAACGGGCGCGCCCATGAACAATATGCCCGGCGATCCCATGATTCCTCCTCCGGGCAGCGCGGATATGCCTCTGGTTACGCCGCCCAATGGCCGTTAACAAACATAAGGCCCCGTCTTTTTCCGTACCCTGGCGCTCGACGACAAGGCCGGAACGGGAAGAGGCGGGCGCAGTTGCCCCGCGCCGGTCGGAAACGCCCGGCGCGCCGTTGTATCCGGCAAGGCAAAAACGCCCCGCGCCAGCCGGGCGGAAACATCCGCGCCAGCCGGAAGCTTCGTTCTTTCCGAATCAGCCGCGTTTCCTGCCCATGTGCCGTGAAGAAATGCGCGCCCTGGGCTGGGAGAGACTGGACGTGCTGCTGATCACCGGCGACGCCTATGTGGATCATCCCTCGTTCGGCTGCGTGCTGCTTGCGCGCTGGCTGATCCATCACGGTTTCCGCACCGGTCTGGTGGCCCAGCCCCGCTGGGACAGAACCGACGACCTGCTGGTTATGGGCAGGCCCCGCCTGTTCGCGGGCATCAGCGCCGGGGCGCTGGATTCCCTGCTGGCCCATTACACGGCCTTTCGCAAAAAACGCCGCGACGACGCCTACACGCCTGGCGGCAGGGCGGGCGCGCGGCCCAATCGGGCCTGCCTGGTCTATGCCAATCTGGCGCGTCAGGCATTTCCGGGGCTGCCGCTGGTACTGGGCGGCATTGAGGCCTCCCTGCGGCGGGTCAGCCATTACGATTTCTGGACCGACGCCCTGCGCCGCCCCATTCTCATGGACGCCAAGGCTGACCTGCTGGTCTGGGGCATGGGCGAGCGCGCCATCCTGGAATGCGCACGCCGTCTGGATAAGGGGGCGGGTGCGGACGCTCTGGCAGGCATTCCCGGCACCGCCTGGCTGGACAGACTGGACGCCCGGGGCCACCCCGCCCGTCTGCCCGCCTCTCTGGCCAACGCGCCGCTTGTGGCCCTGCCCGGACATCAGCAGATACTGGACGAGCCGGAACAGTTGTTGCGCCTCACTCAGGCGCTGGAGCAGCAGGTACACCGGGGCGACGCCTGGGCCTTTGAGCCTGTGGACGGTCGAGCCCTGGTGCTGGCGCCGCCCGCCGTGCCCCTGAGCACCGCCGAAATGGACGAACTGTACAGCCTGCCGTTCCGCCGCGAGGCCCACCCATCTTACAGGGAAGCCATTCCGGCGGCGGAAATGCTGCGTACCAGCATCACCAGCCACCGGGGTTGCGGCGGCGGCTGTTCTTTCTGCTCCCTGGCCCTGCACCAGGGGCGGCATATCAGTTCGCGTTCGGCGGAATCCATTCTGGACGAGGCGCGCGCCTTAGCACGCGCTGCCATGACTTCCGGCCGCCGGGGCAAAGACGGGGTGGCGATTTCTGATGTGGGCGGGCCCACCGCCAATATGTGGCAGGCCCACTGCGCCTTGGAGGAAGCTGCCGGAACGGAATGCGGCGCAAGCGACGGTATGGGGCGCAAAAGCCGCTGCCGTCGCCTCAGTTGCTGCTTCCCCACAGTCTGCAAGGCTTTTGTAACGCCGCAACGCAACCATGTGGAACTTTTGCGCGCCGTGGCGGCCCTGCCCGGCGTCAAACAGGTGCGCGTGGCCAGCGGGGTGCGCGCGGACCTGGCCCTGCGCGATCCCGAGGCACTGGCCGCCTATACGGGCGAATTTACGGGGGGACAGCTCAAGGTGGCCCCGGAGCACTGCGCGCCTTCGGTACTGGCCCTGATGCGCAAGCCGCCGCTGGCGACATTTGAGACATTTCTGGAGAGTTTTGTCCGGCAGAGCCGGGCCGCCGGGCGGGAACAGTATGTGATTCCCTATCTGATGAGCGCCTTTCCCGGCTGTACGGATGAGGACATGCGCACGCTGGCCCACTGGCTGCGCCAGCGCCACTGGAACCCGCGCCAGACGCAATGCTTCATTCCCACGCCCGGCACTATCGCCACAGCCATGTATTATTGCGGCAAAAATGAGGCGGGAGAGGATATTGCGGTGGCCCGTACGGACGCGGCCCGCCTGCGCCAGCACCACATTCTCATGCCGTCGACGGGCCGCCCTGAAAAGCGCGCAGCGGCGCAAACAGCAAAGCAGAGCAAAAAGCATGGCCGATCTTGAACAGCGCCTGACCAGTCTGGAAGAAACGAGCTTCTTTCAGGAACAGCGCCTGAAAGAACTGGACGCCGCGCTGACGGCCCAGCAATCTCAATTGGACACGCTGGAAAAGGAGCTGGCCGACGCGCTGGCCGTGATCCGCCTGCTGCGCGAAAAACTCGCCGAGCAGCCGGACAACAGCCTGCCGCCGCATTTCATGCCGGAACGCTATTAGAACCCGTATTCACAATCGTGTAAGCAAGGTATGAGCATGTGAGACTATCTTGACGACAGTTTCAGCGGATGAGGTGGTGATTTCATCGCCCTTGCTCAGACGGCACGAAAGAATCTGCGCGCTGAACTTCCGTTTAAGCGAGTTTGGATGGTTACGCATACGGATGAAAGCATGTGACTGAAAGCCTGACCACATCTCCTGATAGAGATAGAACAGATTGACCTGGACTTTTCCAAAGTCAACGTGTCAAGGACACGTTCGTATCGGCGCTCAGAGCATTTCTCTGATGAAATCAGGTAAATGCTCTGAGCGCCGCGCAAGCGGACAACCGTTTGCAAATTTACATCTTCAAAGAAGGCATACAAAAGTATGCCCTTCCCGGCATCAACGGGATACATGCCCGCGCACGCCGGAGGCCACAGCAAGGAACCTCCTTTCACAAAAAACGGCCCCTCCGCTTTGCCGGAAGGGCCGTTTTGCTTGCATATGGGCCAGCCAGTTCACATTTAAATACTCTAGAAGCCGAAACCGTCCGAGTTGGCTCCGGAAGAGCCAAAGCCGAAATCATCCGGCACGGCGTTTTCTTCCACGGGCGCTGCCTCGGCGTCAGCCCCGGCCGCGGCGGCTCCGGCGGCAGCGCCGCCCACCACCATGCCTTTCAGGCCGTCCTTGATGGCGTCCTTGATGGTCTGCATCAGGTCGTCATGGCTCACGGCCACCTTGCCCTGAAATTCGGCCACCTGCTTCCGCAGACCGCCCATATCGGAAGTCATGGTCTTGATCTTGGTCTCCAGCTCGTCAACCTTTTTCTGAAGGGCCTGGGCGCGGGCTTCGGCCGGTTCCAGTTCGCGCACGCGCTCTTCCAGCTTGACCACCGCGGTGGTCTGCGCGGCCAGGCTGTTGTATGTGTCCGCCAGATAATCCAGGCTCTGCGCGGTCAGCGCCTTGGTGCGCCCGTCCATGGGAGTCAGGGAAATATTGTCGCCCAACAGCCCCCTGGCGCGGGTGACAAAGCCTTCCCAGGTCTGGTCCTCGCTCCAGGTCATATCCATAAATTGGGGGTACCAGCGCGCCAGCCAGGCCGCCGCGAACGGCCCCACGGCCTTGGCGCAGCAGTCGCAGGCGATGGAGCGCCCCACCACAAAACCGGCGACATCCTTGACATCCACGCCTTCTTTGCCCACCACCAGGGCCAGCACGGATTCCACGGGAAACACTTTGCGATCACTATCAGACATGGCGGCCTCCTCCTCGGAGATCGTTGTTTTTTACTTCAATGCTTTGCTTTTTCTGATGCTGCCTAGTTGCTCCTGCCGTACATGCGGACGTACACCAGCGCCGCCGTGCGGTACACCAGATGCCCCAGCTTGGACCAGGGCAGATAGGCAAAGAGCATCCAGACAAAGACCAGGTGCAGGTAATAGACCACAAAGGCCGGTTTGATGGCGTCCGCCAGGCGGAAGCACTGGGAGAGCACGCCGGTCACGGCCACCAGCCAGATGATGCCCAGCAGGTACCAGTCATAGAAGCTGGAGCCCTGACAGGCGGGATTCAGGCGCAGGCGGCGCGCCGTAAGAAGAGCCAGGCCGCAGAGCAGCATGAGCGCGCCGATATTGGCCAGAATCTTGACCGGGAAGGTCAGGGGCATGGGCGTTTCGATCTTGATCAGCGGAATGACCTTGCCGCCCCAGTGGCCCAGAGCCACCACGGCGGTGACAAAAGCCAGGATGACAAAGCTCCAGACCAGGATGGCGTGCCCGTACTTGCGGTTGGGCGTGTTCTTGCCGGTGGCCGGGCCGTCCTCGCAATCGTTGAACTTGCGATGGGTGATGATCTCATCCCAGAGCACGTCCCAGAGATGCCAGACCCAGCACTTGGTCTTGCCGATGACCGTCATGCGGCCCTCAGGCTTGAACATGGCCCAGAGTTTCATCACCCCGCGCAGCAGAATGTAGCAGGCCCCGAAAAAGGTGATCATGAAGATGGGGTCGATGGTGTAATCGCCGTAAAAAATCTGGCCGAAAACTATGCGGCCGTCAGCGGCGCGCGGGAACCACTCGCCATTGTTGCAGCTGGCGCGGATCCACCAGACGAACAGCCAGAGCAGCGCCGGAATGGCGAAGAGAATGGGCAGGCCGGAGGGCTTGCTCATCCACTTGCCCACGATGGAGGGCGCGGTAAGATCCTTGTAAATCACGTTGCGGGCCGCGGCCATCATGTCCGCGGGCTTGGCGCCGCGCGGGCAGAGGTCCGAGCAGTTGCCGCAATTGTGGCAGAGCCAGAGATCCACATCGGCGCGCAGCTTGTCCTTGAGGCCCCAGGAGGCCCAGACCATTTCCTTGCGCGGATAGGGCGCATTGGCCGGAGCAAGCGGGCAGGCCACGGAACAGGTGGCGCACTGGAAGCACTGTTTGAGGGATTCGCCCCCCGCTTCCGTGAGCTCCCGGGCAAACTCAAGATCCGGTTTAAGCGTACATTGTGCCATTGCTGCCATCCTCCTACATGCCCTTGAACGGGTTGGGGCCCAGGGCCGTGATGCGGGCCACGAAGCCGTCGATCAGATCGGGCACCTTGTCATATTCGTCAATGGCCACTTCCAGCTGATCCACACGCTCGGGCTGCACGCCCAGACGGTTGAGCGTCTCGGCGATGTTTTCCTTGCGGCGGTTGCAGATTTCAGAGCCTTTCACAAAGTGACACTGATAGTCATCGCCATATTTGCAGCCCAGCAGCATCACGCCGTCAAAGCCCTTGCTCATGGCGTCAGACACCCAGATGGCGTTGACCGAGCCCAGGCAGCGCACCGGGATGACGCGGCAATACGGACTCCAGGCCTTGCGGCGCATGCCGGCCATATCCAGGGCCGGGTAGGCGTCGTTTTCACAGGCAAGAATCAGGATGCGCGGGCCTTCCTTCTTGAAATCCTTGGGCACCTGAACCTCTCGGATCATGGAACCGATCTGGTCTATATTGTAGTTGGCGAAGGAGATCACGCGTTCGGGGCAGGCGCCGAAGCAGGTGCCGCAACGACGGCAGCGGGCCGGATTGGGCTTGGGCGTGCCTTTTTCGTCGTCGTCCAGAGCGCCGAAGGGGCATTCCTCGGTGCAGCGCTTGCACTGGGTGCAGCGCACAAAGTTGAACACCGGGTAAGAGCGGTCGCCGGAACGCGGATGCACGGCCACGCCGTGCCCGGCCGCCTCAATGCACTGCACGGCCTTGAGCACCGCGCCGCGGGCGTCCTCTTCGCAGGCGTCCATGGTCAGGGGCTGACGCACGCAGCCCGCCGCGTAGACGCCGGTGCGCCGGGTCTCATAGGGGAAGCAGATGTAATTGGAATCCGCAAAGCCGTCAAAGAGATCCAGATCCGGGAAGTCCGGCCCCTGACGATAGGCGAAATTCACGGTCACGTCCTTGGCCGTGGTGGGCACCAGGCCCGTGGGCACGACCACCATATCCACGTCCAGATCGAAATCCATGCCCAGCAGGGTATTTTTGCAGGCCACCACCATGCGATCCCCGTGATCACGGATTTCGGTCACGTCGGCCTTGGTCATCATCACGCCCAGACGGTTCTGCATCTTCTTGTAGAAGCGCTCCAGAATGCCGGGCACGGTCATGTCCTTATAAAGGATGAAAGCCTGGGTGGCGTCGTCGGTTTTTTCACAGATGGTGTTGGCCAGCCGCAGCATGCCCACGCTGTTCACCGCGTTGGAATACTGAAGGTGTTTGATGCTTTCCAGATCTTCCTTGACAAAGGGCTTGGCCTCGCCCTCTTCCGGAGCGGGCTTGGCGGCCTCGGCCGGCGCTTCGGCGGTTTCCTCGGCGGCCTTGCGCACGGCCTCCTCGGCCAGGGTGGTATCCAGCACAAAGGCGATGCGTCGGGCAGTCACCTGACCGGCCGCCAGCATTTTGCCGAACTGCGCCGCATGCACTACCATGGGGCTCACGCCCAGGCCCATGGGAGCCAGGTATTTTTCATCCAGCGGCGTCCAGCCGGTGGCCAGAACCACCGCGCCCACCTGCACAGTCACCGGCCCGCCGCTGGTGGCGATGACAGCCGTGAATTCGCCGGGCTGCCCTTCCAGTTTTTCCATACGGGCGTTGCAGTGCACCGTGATGCTCTTGTCGCCCGTGACCTTTTCGATCTTGGCGGCCAGATTGACGGGCTGCTTGTCGGTCCACAGCGGTCCCAGGGGCGAACCGGTGGGAATATTGCAGGCCGCGCCGCCCAGCTTTTCGGCTTTTTCCACCAGCACCACTTCATAGCCGGTGGCCGCCGCCTCGGCGGCGGCGGTCAGCCCCGTCCAGCCGCCGCCAATGACCAGAATGCGGGGCACGCCCTTGATAGCGGCGGAATCGGGCACTTCGCTCTTCTGCAGCTTGACCACGCCCATGTTCACATAGTCGCGGGCCATGAGGGTCAGCAGTTCCGGCGCTTCTTCGCTGTCCACCGGGCTGTTGTCCGGATTTCTGTAGGCCAGCACGCACTGTTCGCGCAGGTTCACATGCTCCACCTGGACAGAAAAGCGGTAGAGGTCGCCGTCCACGCGCGGCGAAGCGCCGCAGAGCAGCACCCCGTCCAGGCTCTGGGTCTCAATATCGGCCCTGATTTCGTCCACCGCCTCCGCCAGTAGGGGAACAACCTTGACCACAGCTGTGAGATCGCCCCACTTGTCGCGCGTTTGGGCGGCCAGGGCCTCCACGTCGAGGCCTCCGCCGATATTCTGCAGGTCAAAATAGACGCCAATTTTACCGGCCATGCCGCCTACCTCCCTTTCACCGTTTGTACCGCCTTCAGGGCGGCGGCTGTGCCGGACTGAGCCGAGCGCGTCACATCCAGAGGCATGCGCGCGCAACCGGCCGCGAAAATGCCGGCCTCCTCGCCGCCAGCAATAAAGCCGTCTTCATCCAGCGGCACGGGCAGCGGGGGATTTTCGCCGGCCAGCGAGGGCTGCATGCCTGTGGCCAGCACCACGAGATCATAATCCAGGGTCAGTTTTTCGCCGCGCACGGCGTCCTCCACAGTAAGACGCACCCTGTCGCCCTCGGCCTGAACCGCGTCGGCCGCCTTGCCCTTGACAAAACGCACGTTGGGCAGGGCTTTGACCTTTTCCAGCACGTTCACATAACGGCCCGGAGCCCGCAGATCAATGTAGTAGACGGTGATCAGGCTTTCAGGATTCTGTTCGGCCAGGTACAGGCAGTGTTTGAGCGTGGCCATGCAGCAGATGTACGAACAGTAGTTCAGATGATTCTGGTCACGCGAGCCCGCGCACTGCACAAAAGCCACATTGTGGGGGGCGCGACCGTCCGAAGGCCGGACAATGCGGCCGCTGGTGGGGCCAAAAGGCGAAGCCAGGCGTTCCAACTGCATGTTGGAAACGCAGTTTTTTACCGAACCCGCGCCCAGATTGGTCAGCCGGGTCACGTCATAGGGCTTCCAGCCCGTGGCCACCACAATGGCGCCCACGTTAAGCTCAATTTCACGCTCTTGCTCTGTGAGGTCGAGAAATTTGTTGCCCGCCACCCGCGCCGCGTCGGCCTTGGACAGGGTGGACGGGTCCAGCACATAGCGACCGGGGAAGGCAAAGGGCATGGATTTGTACAGGCCCTTGCGCCCGCAAAGTCCCAGATCAAATTCGCTGGGGCTTTGGCCCTCCAGGGTGGAGGCCAGCAGGCTGAAATCCACATTGTGCGGCGCGGTGCGGCGCGGGCTCAGGCGGACCCGCACGCTGTAATCGCCCTTGCGGCCCGTGAGCCCGACAACTTCGGCCAGGGTCAGGCATTTGATGCGCGGATTTTTCCTGATGCGCTGGAACTGGATTTCCAAGCCGCAGGAGGGGGGACAGAGTTTGGGGAAATATTTGTTGAGCTGAGCCACGCGGCCGCCGAGCCAGGGCGACTTTTCGACGATATAGACGTCGTGGCCCAGTTCCGCCGCTTCAATGGCGGCTGTGAGGCCTGAAAAGCCGCCGCCCACGACGAGAATGGCATTGGACATCCTGGATATCCTCCTGCGTTGTTAGCGGCTGAAGAAGGAAAACCGGCCTCCCGCCGCGGGAAAAAAGAGGGCGGGCCACAAGGCCAACCCTGACAGATGCCGGCTCCGAAAAAGCAAGCCGCGCCACGGAACCCGCGCGGCCGCCGGAACCGGCGTATGCCGCTTTCCATGAACGGCCCCGCGCGCCGGAACACCGGCAAGGGGCGGGGGCGGCCCGATGGCCGCCCCCTGATGGTCAGTGCCGCCGACTAGTCGGGGATGATCTGGTAGTAGGGCTTCTTGAAGATCTTGGTCTCGCCGGTGGCGGGATCGTACTTGGAGTTCACGAAGCACTTCCACTTGCTGTCGTCCAGACCCATGAAGTCGGCGCGATAGTAGAAGCCGGGGTAGCGGGATTCCTCACGGAAGGCGATGTGCTGCATGTGCAGACGCACAGTCCAGAGGCGATGGTAGTTTTCCCAGCAGCGCAGCAGCTCGTGCAGGTCACGGGCGGCCAGCTTCTGGGAGTCCTCTTCCATCATGCCCAGCAGATCAAAGCCCGTGTCCAGCAGGGCCTTGGAGGTGGTGTAGTAGGTGCCCACGCCGCCGCCGTATTCATCGGTGCACTTGACAAGGCGCATCATGAAGTTCTTGGGCGTGATGTAGTTGGGGTTAACCACCGGATCGGTGGAGGCGTCCTTGCCTTCCATGTAGTTGTAGTAAGGACGGTAGATAAGCTTTTTCAGTTCGTCGGCGCTTTCCTTGAAATCAGGCGCGTAGTCCTTGTGGTCCAGGCACCAGCGCACCATCTGCTTGCCGGCGATGCGGCCTTCGGCGTGCGAACCGGAGGAGAACTTGTGGCCGGAAGCGCCCACGCCGTCGGCGCAGGTGAACAGGCCTTCCACGGTGGTCATGCGGTTGTAGACCTTGCCGTTGGAAGCCTTGACCTTGTAGTCGTCGGGAACCCAGGCTTCGTCCGGACCGGACACCCAGATGCCGCAGCAGCCGGAGTGCGAACCGAGCAGGTAGGGCTCGGTGGGCATGATTTCGGAACCGCGTTCCTCAGGAGCGGTGTTGGTGGCGGCCCACAGGTTGGCCTGGCCCACACACATGTCGAGGAAGTCTTCCCAGGCTTCGGACTCAAGGTCTTTCTGCTCTTCCTCGTTCAGCGTGGCGAAGGTGTTCAGCAGGGCGGTCTTGGTGTCCATGTAGATGGGGCCGCGGCCTTCGCGCATTTCGCGCAGCATCATGTGGTTGCGCAGGCAGGTGGGGATGACGTGCCCCTTGGCGTAGCCGCGGTCCTCGTAGGGCTTCAGCATGGCCTTGTTGGTGGAGCAGTAGTCTTCGCCCTTGGAGTTGGTGGCCTTGGCCTTGAACAGCAGGAACCAGGCGCCCACCGGGCCGTAACCGTCCTTGAAGCGGGCGGGCACGAAGCGGTTTTCCATCATGGTCATTTCGGCGCCGACCTGAGCGCACATGGTATAGGTGGAACCGGCGTTCCACACGGGATACCAGGCGCGGCCCATGCCCTCGCCGGTGGAGCGGGGGCGGTACACGTTCACCGCGCCGCCGGCGGCCACCATGATGGCATTGGCTTTGAAGATGTGCACTTCGTTGGCGCGCAGGTTGAAGCCCACGGCACCCGCGACGCGGTTGGGGGTATTTTTGTCAAGCAGCAGCTTCACGATGAAGATGCGCTCCATGATCCGGTCCTCGCCCAGGGCGTTCTTGGCCGCTTCGGCCACGATGCACTTGTAGGATTCGCCGTTGATCATGATCTGCCAGCGGCCGGAACGCACGGGCTTGTCGCCCTTGCGCAGGGACTTGCCGGCGGCCTTGGCGGCGGCGCCGTTCAGGTTGTGGCCGTCGTCGGCCTTGATCCAGCAGGGCAGGCCCCAGTCTTCAAACAGATGCACGGAGTCGTCCACATGACGGCCCACGTCAAAGATCAGGTCTTCGCGCACCAGGCCCATAAGGTCGGTGCGAACCATGCGCACATAATCGTCGGCGCTGTTCTCGCCCAGATAGGTGTTGATGGCGGAGAGGCCCTGCGCCACGGCGCCGGAGCGTTCCAGCGCGGCTTTGTCGCAGAGCATGATTTTCAGACCGTGCTTGTCGCCCCAGCGCACGGCTTCATAAGCGACGCCGCAAGCGCCCATGCCGCCGCCCACGATGAGCAGGTCAACCGCATGTTCTTTCACTTCGGGTTCGCTGATGGCTACGCCCTTGTTCGCTTCCTTAACGGGAATCATCGGCATAATGGTTTCTCCTTATCGCACTAGCGGTTGCAGCGGCTTAACGACCGTGTTCCATGCAGGTGAAGACCTTGTCGGCTTCGGACACGTCGAACTTCTTGCCCAGGACTTCCTTGGGGGTGGCCAGAGCCTGTTCGGTGAACAGCAGTTCATCTTCCAGGTTGGCGCCTTCGGGATGGCCGTCAAAGGGCTTGATGGAGCCTTCGGGCGTGGTGCGAATGGGGAACTTGAAGCGTTTCACGTTGCCGTTGCGGAACTTGACTGTCCACATGATGGAGTCGGCCGAGCGCATGGGGATACAGGTGCCGCCCATGGGCGCGAAGTCCGCGTAGGGACGGGCCGTGATGGCGCCCTGCGGGCAGATTTTCACGCAGGAGTAGCATTCCCAGCAAGCGTCCGGTTCCTGGTTGTAGGCCTTCATTTCCTCGGGATCGAGGATCATCAGGTCGTTGGGGCAAATGTACATGCAGGCCGTCTTTTCGCCACCCTTGCAGCCGTCGCATTTGGACGGATCGACAAACGTCGGCATACGTATCCTCCAACTCTTAAAGTGTTAAAAACAGTTTGCCAAGCCCTCGGCGAGGCGTGCGCGACCCTTGCCGGTGCGTCGCGTGCCTCGGGAAAAAAATGGGGATTCATGGCTTGCGCATTTAGTAACAAGCGAGTGCGGTTTGCGTCAAGCCCCTTTTGCAAAATTTCGCGGCTCCTTTATAGCATCCTGTCCCGCAAAGCCTGAATTTTCAATGCCTGGAGCCTCTTCGGAAAAATGAGGCTGCCTGAACTTCCCTGTGGATTTTTCCCGCCCGGACGACCAGGGCCGCTTGCCAGCGGACGCGTTTCGGGCTAACAGGCTTGCGCAGACAAAATCCGCTGCGCGCGTTTTCCGCAAAGGACAGAGCATGACCGAGCACTCCCACGATACCCGCCCCCGCCGCCCTTTGCGGGAGGTGGTCAGCAACATTGACCGCGATATCCTGCACCTGCTGCTGCGCCGCCACAACCTGCTGGCGCGCATGCACAACAGCAAGGGCTTCCTGGACCCGGCCGAGGAAAAGGCCCTGCGCGAATCCTGGGAGGCCGCCGTCTCCCGCGTGAGCCGCGACGCCCGCCTCTCGGGCCGCTTTTTTTCATTGATGCAGGAGGTGGAGTTTCTGCCCCGCCCCAGCGCCCAGCGCGATGAAGGCGAAGGCGACGAGGGCGGGCAGGCCGCCGGCGCGGAACGCCGCCAGGCCTTCAACCTGGCCCCGGCCCTCAGGCCCGTGCGTGTGGTCATGCCCGCGCCCCTGGCCTGCCGGACCACGCGCGCCTGGCTCATGCTGGCCGCGGCTTCGGGCCAGGCCTTGCGCATTGAGCCATGCCTGATGAACGACCCCATTGTGGACTGCGTGAAAGCCCTCAACCAGCTCGGCGCGGGTCTTACCCGCGAAGAATGCGGCGTCGCCGCCCGCGAAACGTCGCCCGCTGGCGCGCCGGACAAGGTGCTGCATGTGGGCGACAGCGCCTGGAATTTCTTTTTGCTGCTGGGTCATTATCTGGGCCGTCCCTCGCGGGCCAAGTTCACCGGAGAAACAGGCCTCAAACTGGCGGATTTCTCTGCCGTGCGGCGTTTTCTGCCCTCTCTGGGCGCGCGGCTTGTGCATGTGGTGCCCAAAAGCGACGGCCTGCCCGCGCGTCTGGAATGCTCCGGCATTCTGCCGGATGTAGTGACGCCGCCCGCCGATGCGCCGGCGGAGCTGGCCGAGGGCATTTTGCTGGCCGCCCCCTTCTATGAGCGCCCTCTGACGCTGGATCTGAGCGCGCACCCGCGCCAGCGCATGATCCTCGCCCGTGTGCTGCCCATTCTGCGCGCCGCGGACGCGGACATCAGCGTGCTGGAAGGCCGCGTCCGCGTTACGCCCGGTCCCCTCCGCCTGCCCGCGCGGCCCCGGCTGCCCCTGGAACCGGAACTGGCCGTCTTTTTGCTGGCGCTGCCTCTGGTTCTTTCCGGAGAAACCCGTCTGGACGGCGACTGGCCGCAATGGCCGGAAGCCCAGGCTGTCTGGGAACTGCTCCAGGCTCTGGGGCTGGCTCTGCACCGCGAGGAATCTGGCGAGGGCAGGCAGGGAGGCGCGGTACGCGCCCATGCCGCCGCCCCCCTGAAGCGCGCTGCACTTACTGCGCTGCCCGACGGACTTCTGGCCGCCCTGCCCTCAGACTGGGCGCCGCTGCCTGTGGCCCTGGCCGCCTGCGCGGCCTTGCGCGGCGGCGAGGCAAGCCTGCCAGAGCTGCCCGGCGCGGACATGAACGAAGTGACCAGCTTTCTCCATGCCGTGGGTCTGGAGCGGAATGTCGAAGGCGCTTTGTGCAAAACAGCACAAGACGCGCCCCAGCAAAGTGCCGCTCAGGTCTGGAACGCCCCTTCGCCGGTCTGGGCTCTGGCCCTGGCTCTGGCCGCCTGCGCGCGCGACGGGCGCAACCAGGGTTTCCGCCTGGGCAATCCCGGCATTATGACCGGCCTGTTCCCGGCTTTCTGGACGCTGTACAACGCCCTGCCCGAACCGGCGGTCAAAAGGGCCGCCGCCGGCAATGCGCAGGCCGCGCCCGCGCGGCGACGGATCATCACCACCGCCGTGGCCGTGCCGCCGGAACTCAAGGAAACAGACTACTGACCTCTGCTTGCAAAAGTGGACGTCAGAAAATCCGTTGATCCACAGCATTTCTCGATTGAATCTGTTCGCCGCCATTTCGTTGGGCGCGCTTGTCCGTTTGCGCGGCCAACAGGGCATTTACCCGATTTCATCGGATAACTGTCTCAATTCTGCCGCCCTGTTCTGAAAGTCGGGCACAAACGAAAAGCCCCGTCCGAGGTCTGCACCGGGCGGGGCCTTGGTCACGAAAGGCATGGACGCGGGGCTTATTCCTGAGTAAAATGGTACAGCCGCACGGCCAAGGGCTGCATGCTGTCCTTGCTCATGGCCGAAACCACAAAGGCATAGTCCCGGCTCTGGCCCGCCGGCGGGCAGGGGCCGCGGTAATGCCGGGTCAGGCCGCCCTCGGGGATGATGCCCGAACCGTCATTGGCCCAGGAACCGCCGCCGAAGAAGCGCTCCTGCTCGCCGTACTCCACCAGGCGCACGTCAAAGGACTGCGTGCCGGCGGGCATGTCGGCGACAAGAATTTCAGGGGAAATGCGCGAACAGCGATGCACGTCGCGCAAGGTGACGGTAATGGACATTCCCTGCTCCTGCTCCGTTTTTTGGGCGGCGCAGGCGGGCAGCAGCAAGATGACCAAAAGCGCGGGCACAAAAAGCCGCGCTGTTTTTACGAACATGTTCAGACGCATTCAGAGCCTCCAATGGAGATTGCATTCTTTAGCACAGCAAAGCTATAACCAATACTCATGACGAAGACAACAACCATCAGGAGTCCCCTATGTCAATTCTTGCCGACAGCGTGACCGGGTATCTGGGCAACGCTTCGTGGATCCGCCGCATGTTCGAGGCCGGCGGCCAGCTCAAGGCGCGCTTCGGCGCGGAAAATGTCTATGATTTCAGCCTGGGCAATCCCGATCTGCCCGCGCCGCCCGCCGTGGCCCAGGGGCTGCGCGACTTCGCCGCGCACGCGGACGAGCCCTTTGCCTTCGGCTACATGCCCAATGGCGGCTTTCCCTGGCTGCGCGAGAAACTGGCCGCCCATCTCAGCGCTGAACAGGGCGTCAGGCTCACGGCCGAGGACGTGCTGTTGAGCTGCGGCGCGGCGGGCGGACTGAACGCCTTTTTGCGCGCCGTGCTCAATCCCGGCGAGGAAATGATCAGCTTTGCCCCCTATTTTGTGGAATACGGCTTCTATGTGGCCAACCACGGCGGCACGTTCAGGGCCGTCATGAGCCGCAAGGACACCTTCGCGCCGGATATCGAAGCGCTGGAAAAGGCCATCAGCGAAAAAACGCGGGTGGTACTCATCAATTCCCCGCACAATCCCACAGGCGTTATTTACAGTCGCGAGGAACTCGCCGCCCTTGCCGGCCTTCTGGAAAGCAAAAGCCGGGAATACGGGCGGCCCATCTGGCTGGCGGCCGACGAACCCTACCGTTTTCTGGCATATGACGGCGTGGAAGTGCCCTCGGTGCTGCCCCTCTATCCCTATGCCGTGGCCATCAGCTCCTTTTCCAAAAATCTTTCCCTGCCCGGCGAGCGGGTGGGCTATGTGGCTCTTTCGCCCCACCTGCGGGAAAAAGCCGAACTCATGGCCGGCCTGACCCTGACCAACCGCATTCTGGGCTTTGTCAATCCGCCTGTTGTCGGCCAGCACATCATGGCCAAGGCTCTGGGCAGCCAGGTGGATCTTTCCGTCTATGCGGCCCGGCGCAAAGCCATGGCCGAAGTGCTGCGCGCTGCGGGCTATGACTTCCAGATGCCCGCGGGCGCGTTCTACTTTTTCCCCAAGGCCCCGGGCGGCGATGATGTGGCCTTTGTGAACCGTCTGCTGGAGGAGCGCGTACTGGCCGTGCCCGGATCGGGTTTCGGCTGCCCCGGCTATTTCCGCCTGGCCTTCTGCGTGGGCGAGAGCGTGATCCGCAACGCCGCCGAAGGCTTCGCCAATGCGCGCGCGGCCTTCAGGGCATAAGGAACGGAGCATAAATATGGTTCTGCATATTTTTCGGCTTTCAGGCTCCATGCCGGCGGTTCGCCGCATGCTGGTCTGCGCCGCATTCTGCGCCCTGCTCCAGGCCCTGTTCCATGTCTGGCCGGACGCGGCCCAGGCCAGGGACATCGACACGCGGGAAGCGGCGGCCCTGCTTCACTCCCAGCCTCAGGGGCTGCTGATTCTGGACGTGCGCACGCCTGACGAATTCCGGCTGGGGCATCTGCCCGGCGCGCGCAATATGGATTTTTTCGGCGGTCGTTTCGATGTGGACGCGGCCGCCCTGCCCAAAGATCAGCCTGTGCTGCTGTATTGCCGCACCGGCCGGCGCTCCGCCGAAGCCGCCGAAACGCTGGAAAAGGCCGGGGTCACAACCATCCTGCATATGAGCCAGGGCATTGAAGCCTGGCAAAAGGCGGGTCTGCCCCTGGAAAAATAGGCGGCGGCCCGCTCTGCCGCACGGCTTCATCGGAATGTGACGCGGTTGGCACGGATACTGCTTGTTTATGTGGCGAGGAGGAATATTTTTCCTCTTCGCCCTTTTTACATGCAAGGAACTTTAGAGCAGATCGCCTTTGACTTTTTACAGATTCAACGTTCAGGGAAAGTCGGCTCCTAAAGTTAATCAGTTCCAGGAGGCAGCAGCGTGAATTCGGCACTGTACATCGGCGCCACCGGCATGAAGGGCCTGAGCCAGGGCATGCAGGTGACCACCAACAATCTGGCAAATGTCAGCACCATCGGTTACAAGCAGCAGGGCGTCCTGTTTTCCGACCTGATTTCCACAAGCCAGGCCGGCATGGGCGAATGGTGGAACAATCAGGAGGATTCGCGCGTGGCCCTGGGCCAGACCGGCAAGGGCGTGCAGGTGGACACGGTGCGCACCATCTTTACCCAGGGGCCCCTGGAGTCCAGCAATACGATCACCGACATGGCCATCAACGGCAAGGGCTTCTTTCAGGTGACTGACGGCGTGAACCTCTACTACACCAGGGCGGGCGACTTCCGCCCGGATAACGAGGGCGTCTGGCGCACTCCCTCAGGCCTGGCCCTCAACGGCTACAAGTATAATGACGACGGCAGCCTGGGCGGCCTGCAGGAAGTCAGGGTTGACAGGTTTGGCACAATGCCGGGCAAGGCAACGGCACGGGTGGATCTGACCATGAATCTGAATTCGGGCAAGGATAATGCCGTCAGTGAGGACAATCCCTATTTCAGCCTGCTGAACATCTATGACGGCACGGCCTCCAAGCCGCTTTCCGACGGTTCCTACAGCTATGCCCAGGGCATGACCCTCTATGACGCCAACGGCAACGCCCATACGGTCACAGCCTATTTCGACGGCGCGCCCGGCGGCGTTTCGGGTTCCATGATCGAATTTATCATTGCCGCCGGGGCCTCCGCCGCGGGCAATGCCGATGAAGCGTCGGCGGGCAACGGCCTGCTGATGAGCGGCGTGCTGCAATTCGACTCTTCGGGCCGGCTGACGGGCATGTCCGCCTTCACGCCCACAACGCAAGGCAGCAAGGATCTGGCGGACTGGCAACCGGCCGCGTTGAGCGGGGGGCTGCCCCAGCTTACCCTGGACGGCGCGACCATGGCCGTGAACTTCGGCATCAGCGCCGCCGGAGGCTGGGAGAATGCCCCGGCCTCGGCGGCGGATGTGGGCACGGATCAGGGCAAGCTGCCCTCCATGGGCACGGACGCCATACGCGCTAAAAACGCTTCCACTCTCTACAACAGCTCCTCGCCCACCGGTTCCTACAAGCAGGACGGCTATGGCGAGGGCATCCTGAGCACTGTCACCATCGGTACTGACGGCACGATAGCGGGCCGCTATTCCAACGGGCAGGATAAGGATCTCTGGCAAATCCCCGTTTGCCGCTTCACCAGCGAGGACGGCCTGCACCGCGAGGGCGGCAATCTTTTTTCCGCCACGGCCGAGTCCGGACAGATGGACATGGGCGTGGCCGGAACAGAAAACTACGGCACTGTGCACGCCTATAATATTGAAGGTTCCAATGTGGATATGGCCATGGAAATGGTCAACATGATCATCACTCAGCGCGGGTTCCAGTCCAACAGCAAGGTGGTGACCACAGCGGATCAGATGCTCCAGAAAGCCATGGAGCTGAAGCGCTAGAGCCGACGCCCACGCCGAACGAGCCTGAAAACCGCACAGGCATGGAGGCGTTATCTAAAAAAGGAACCCCGGCCCACCGCGAAGGGGCCGGGGTCAACTCTTCTTGCGCTTGCTGATGGCCAGCGGGCCATGTTCACTATGAAAATGCTCAGTTGCGCGCGGATGGAACTGTCAGGAGCGCGGGCGGGCCCCGCTCAATCCTCAAAGCGCAGTCGTTGCAGCGTGCCGGCGCGCGCGGCCAGCAGTTCGGCCACCACGGACACGGCAATCTGACGCGGCGTTTCCGCGCCGATGGGCAGGCCGATGGGACAGCGCACCGCCGCCAGTTCCGTGTCCGGCACGCCCTGAGCGCGCAGAAAGGCGTAAACCTGTTCCCGCATGGTCTTGCTGCCGATCATGCCTATATAGGAGGCGTGGCTGGTCAGAGCCTGGGTCAGGGCCTCCTGATCCAGACTGTGCTCGCGCGTGATAATGGCCACATAATGCCGCCGCCCTATGCCGCAGGCCTCCACCAGATTTTCAAAACCGGGCAGGGTCAGGCAGCGCCGGGCCATGGGAAAGCGCGCGGGATCGGAAAATTCCGGGCGGTCGTCCGCCACATCCACCACAAAGCCGCAGGCATGGGCCAGCGTGGCCACTTCCAGGGACACGTCCCCGCCGCCGCAGAGCAGCAGCACGGGCTGTGCGTCCAGAGGCTCCACATAAACGGATCGCTCCCCAAGGCTGAGCAGGCCGGCCTTGTCCTTGAGCTCTTCCAGCAGGGGAAGAACCGCCTCCAGACCCAGACTCACGGCGGGGGAGTCCTCCAGTCCGGCAGCGTCTTTCGGCCAGTCCGCCAGATGCAGACGGCGTTGCGGCAGGCTCTCGCGGCTCACATCCACAATCCAGACGGCCTTCCCGCCCTCCCGCAGCACCTGGCCGGCCAGGGCGAACAGCCTGGCCTGTTCCGGCGTGAGCGCTTCGCAGAGCACGTTCATGCTGTCGTTACAGGCCATGTCGCTGGCCGGGGACAGATGGGCAGATTCGCACAAAACGCGGGTCGAGATGCCGCTTTCCAGGCTCAGGCGGGCGGCCTCCACGGCGCGGGCCTCCAGCGCGCCGCCGCCCAGCGTGCCCTCCAGTCCGGCCGGGGTGAGCAGCGCATGTGCGCCCGCATGGCCCGGCGTCGATCCTTGCCGGCTGATGACGGTGAGCAGCACCGTGGGGATGCCCGTTTCCAGCAGCCAGGCCAGGCGCGCCTCCAGGCTGTCCTGATCCGCCCGGGGCGGAACATCCGGCGACACGGGCGCTTGCGACGCTTCCGGCCCGGGAACAGAAGCGCTTTTGGGCGGGGCGTTTTTACGCATGGCCGTCGTCCTCCTTCACATACCCACAGCCCTTGACCGGACAGATGACCCTGACCCCGTCCCGGCTCTTCTTTTCCACCAGATAAGGGGAATCGCAGCGCGGGCAGGGGCCGGGCACGGGCTTGTCCCAGAGGGCGAAATCACACTGGGGATACTGGTCGCAGGAATAAAAGATCTTGCCGCGCCGGCTGCTCTTTTCCACCAGACCGCCCTTGCCGCAGCGCGGGCAGGGCACGCCCGTGGAAAAGGGCGCGGCATAGTCGCAGGCCGGATAACCCGTGCAGGCAATGAAACGGCTGCCGGTGCGCGATTTTTTGATCACCAGATCCTTGCCGCAGCGCGGGCATTGGCCCACTTTTTCATACTGCGGCTTTTCCTGGGCCACGGCCTCCACCCTGCCGTCCTCGGTGCGCGCGAAATTGCTCGTATAGCGGCAGTCCGGATACGCGGAGCAGGCCAGAAAGGCGCCCGCCTTGCCGAACTTGATCAGCAGGGGCTTGCCGCATTCCGGGCAGGGCAGGTCCGCGGGCAGGCCGCCCTTGAGACTCTGCATGTTTTTGGCCGCGGCCTCCAGGGTGGGGTTGAAATCCGCCGCGAAGGCGCGCATCAGATCCACCCAGTTTTCGCCGCCTTCGGCCACCTTGTCCAGGCCTTCCTCCATCTGGGCGGTGAAGCCCACGTCCATAAGCCTGGCGAAATGCTCCACAAGCTGGCGGCAGACTACCCGCCCCAGATCCGTGGGTACAAAGTGGCGTTCGGTGAGCTGCACATAGTCGCGGTCCTGCAGGGTGGAAATGATGGCCGCGTAGGTGGAGGGGCGACCGATGCCCCGTTCTTCCAGCTCACGCACCAGACTGGCTTCGCTGTAGCGGGCCGGGGGCTGGGTGAATTTCTGCTCCTTGTTCAGCCTGTCCAGGGTCAGGGTCTGCCCTGCCGCAAGCGGCGGCAGTTCGGCGTCCGCCTCCTCCGCGCCGCGCGGCAGCACGGCCAGAAAGCCGGGAAAAAGCAGGCGTTCGCCCTTGGCCCGCCAGAGGGTATGCGCACAGGCGATCAGGGCCGTGGTGTCGTGGAAGCGGGCCCCGGCCATCTGCGAGGCCACAAAGCGCGACCAGATCAGCCGGTAGAGATTGTACTGCTCCGGCGGCAGGTGCTGTTTGACCATATCCGGCGTAATGTTCACATCCACCGGGCGGATGGCTTCGTGGGCGTCCTGGGCCCCGCCCTTGGCCTTGTAGACGCGCGCCTTTTTGGGCAGATGGTTTTCGCCGAAAGTCTGTATGATGAAGTCTCTGGCCGCCTGACGCGCCTCGTCGGCAATGCGCGTGGAGTCTGTGCGCATGTAGGTGATCAGGGCCGTAAGCCCCCTGTCGCCCAGTTCCACGCCTTCATACAGGCGCTGGGCGATGTTCATGGTGCGCTTGGCCGTGTAGGACAGGCGCTGGTTGGCCGCCTGTTGCAGCGTGGAGGTGATGAAGGGCGGCTGGGGGGCGCGCTCGCGCTCCTTTTCCTCCACGCTTTCCACCACAAAGGGCTTGTCCCTGAGCGCGGCTTCCAGACTGTCCGCCTGTTCCGCATTGCTGATGACGGCTTTCTTGCCGTTGATCCTGACCAGGTCAGCCTTGAAGGGCGGCGGCGCGTCGGCTGCCAGCAGGGCTTTGAACAGCCAGTATTCCTCGGGGCGGAAGGCTTCGCGTTCGGCCTCGCGTTCCACGATCAGGCGCAGGGCCACGGATTGCACGCGCCCGGCGGAAATGCCGCGTTTGATGGTTTTCCAGAGCAGGGGCGAAATTTTGTAGCCCACCAGGCGGTCCAGCACACGTCGGGCCTGCTGGGCATCAAAAAGATGGCCGTTGAGCTCGCGCGGGCGCTCCAGAGCCTCTCTGACGGCTTTGGCCGTGATTTCATTGAACTGAATGCGCTTGATATCCCTGGCCTTGTCGCGGATCAGCTCGGCCACATGCCAGGCAATGGCCTCGCCCTCGCGGTCCGGGTCGGGGGCCAGATAGACCGTATCGGCCTTGGCCGCGGCGGCGCGCAGTTCACTGACCACGTTTTTCTTGTTTTCAATCACTTCGTAATGGGGCGCGAAGTCATTGGCCTCGTCCACGCCCAGGGAACTGGAGGGCAGGTCGCGCACATGGCCCACGCTGGCCTGCACCATATACTGCGGCCCCAGAAATTTTTTGATGGTTTTCACCTTGGCCGGGGATTCCACTATGATCAACTGCTTGCCCATACGCCGTCCTTATCCGAATGCCGTGCGCCGCCGTTCCGGGTTCATTGCGTTCATTATGGTAGTGGCAAGATACGACAAACGCGGGCGGCGTCAAGTGCGGCGGCTGGCGCCCCTGTGGCCGCGACCCCTGTGACTGGACAGGCGCTTTCATCTGGGCTACTGAAATAATGCCGGTCGGTCCGGGACATGTGCCCATATGGCCGCAAGGGATTGCATATGCGCGTGTTTCACTGGTCATTCCGCCATCTTCTGCCGCTCTGTCTGCTGTGCTGTCTGCTGGGCGCCTGCGCCGGGCGGCAGGCCACGGACGCCGTTCCGGAACAAGACGGCCTGGGGGGCGACGCCTCGGCGCGGGGCCCGTTTGCGCCCCTGCCGTCCGTGCCAGTCAGACCCGGCCAGAGGGTGCATGTGGCTGTCAGCGGGGGCGAACCTGATCTGAATGCGGATCTGCAATCCATGCTCACGGCCTATATCCAGAGCGAGCGCGGTCTCACCCCGGCTGAAGCTGCCAGGGACGCCCATATTCTGGTGCGCGTGCGCATTGAGGATATTTACCCCCTGGGTTCCAGAAGCGCGCCGGTCAGCGCGGGCAAGGCCCTGAGCGGCGCGGCCGCCGGGGCCATGCTGGGCATGTTGCTGGGCGGTGCCGTGGACGTCAACGGTCGCAGCGGCGCGGGCTGGGGCGCTGGCGGCGGCGCGTTGCTGGGCCTGGGCGCGGCCCTGCTGGACAGCCGGGGCAAAAGCAGGGTCTGGGGCCTGAGGGCCGGGGTGGGCATTCGCGCCGACGGACGTGAACCCGCTGAAAACGAAATGCGCCCGGTGGCCGTCAGCGCCGAGGGGGAGGACATGGGTCGCGAGGACTGTCTGCCCGCTCTGGAGGACAGCCTGAGCCTGGAAGTGCTCAAGGCCCTCGCGCCTTGGGGTCAGACCTGAGTAAAACGCCGTCCGCGAAAAGCCGCCCTGCAAGGAGCCATATGCCCGCAATGCGATTGTTTTTTCTCCTGCTGCTGAGTTTGAGTCTGCTTTCTCTCACTGCCTGCGTGCGCCAGGGCGACGGCGGCGCTGCCGATGTGGAGGTGCTGCGTTCCGGCGCGCTGAATCGGGCCGGCGCCGAGGACATTTCCAACGTGGTCTATGTGAGCGTGCGGGACATGACCAGCCGCGTTCCCCATCTCCGTCCCCAGGCTGAGGCCTGGCTGAGCCGCAAGGGCTTTGCCGTGACGGACAATCCCAGCCAGGCTGGCCATATCGTTCAGATTTCCGTGCTCGCGGCGGGGCAGACCAGTTCGGAAAGCCTGCGCCATGTTGTGGACGCCGGATATGGCGCGCCCTCCGCTCTTTCCGGCACGGGCGGCGCGGCCCTGCTGGCCGACGTGCTGCTGGTGCAGCGGCGCGTGCCCAGCTCCCGCCGTCCCAGCCGGACAAACCTGAAAAATATTTCCAACCGCAATGCCGTGGCCAGCAGCCAGATGCGTCTGGGGCTGCTGGTGCGCCACGATATCCGGCTGAAATCAGAGCTGCCCGCCTATTTTGCGGATGTGCTGGCCCGCGAACTGAGCGCGGATATCAGCGCCGCCCCGCCCGTGTCCCAGACCGCGCCCGCACGCTGAACGCGCATCCCATCCCGCATTGAAAAGCGGCCCCCGCAATGGCGGAGGGCCGCTTTGTTTTGGTCATACGGAAAAGCCCTCGTCAGTGCCGCAGGCTGCCGCAAAAATCAGGCAAGAAATTGGCAAAATCGTTTATTTCCGCCTGCGGAACTTCCACCTATATGTGCTCCATGAATTCACTGATGGCGTGGAGGTAAAAGGAGGCCGTGATGAAAAATTGCCAAACCGCCCGCCTGGCGTCCTTTTTGTCGGCGGCACTGCTGATGTTTTCACTGACAGTGCATAGCATGCCCGCATCAGCGGCGGAATCTGCACAAAACAGCGAAGAGAAAGCCATGAACAGGATGCAACGGGCGGAAAAGAACAGACAGAAATTTCTCGGCGATGCCCAGTCCTCGCTGGCAAGGACTGACCCTGAGCTCATTGCCATGAAGGAACGTCTTCTCTATGGCGAAATTGTCGGGCGGGGAACGCTGAACGACCGGCAGAGAATGCTTGTCACGCTGGTCGCGCTTGCCGCAAGCCAAACGCTCGAAGACATGAAGGCCCATACGGAGGCGGCCTTGCGCGTCGGGCTCAGCCCCGTGGAAATCAAGGAAGCCTTGTATCAGTGCGCGCCCTACATCGGCTTTCCCAAAACGGAAAGCGCCGTGCGTCTGGTCAATGAAGTCTTTGCCGGGAAGGGCATTGCCCTGCCGGGCAGGAGCCAGGGCACGGTCACGGAAGAAAGCCGTTTCAGGGATGGCCTTGCCGCGCAGAAGGCCATTTTCGGGGATGCCATCGACAAGATGCACGCATCAACCCCCGAGGGGCAGAAGGATATCATGGTGCATTACCTCTCCGCCTTCTGCTTCGGCGATATGTATACCCGTGGCGGGCTTGACCTGAAAACCCGCGAGCTGCTGACATTCTGCATCATCAGCGCTCTGGGCGGCTGTGAGGCGCAGGTCAGAGCCCATGCGCAGGGCAACGCCAATGTGGGCAACAGCTCTGTACCCATGAAGGCAGCCGTTTCGGACGCAGCCGGCGGGATATCGAGACGCTTTGCCCTCGTGCGCGGTTGCTTGAGGGTTTTGAAGCGCGCGGCTCAAGAGCCGCCGGCGCGCAAGAAAATGTGGACGCCTGGCTGCGCAGGCTCGGCCTGCTGAACGCGTGAGTCTGAGCCGCCTGTCGCCCAGAGTCCGTCAGGAGCATTCCCGGCGGGCTCTTTTTCTCGCCGCATGCAGCTATGCGCTGTATCTTTTTCTGTTGATGTCCCGGTGCGGAGGCTCCCCGAACATGCGTTTGTACTCGCGGTTGAACTGCGTCACGCTTTCATAGCCTACGCACAGCGCCGCGCCGGCCGCGCGTTCATTCTCCATGAACATCAGGCGTTGCGCCTCATACAGACGCAATTGCTTGTAATACTGCAAGGGGCTGAACCCTGTGATATTTTTAAAATGGCGGTGCAGGCTTGATACCGACATGCTGACCTCTCTGGCCAAGGCGTCCATGCGCAGAGGGGTGGCGATATGTTGCCTCATGAGCGCAATGGCCTGAATAATCTGATTGTTTTGCGAACCGCGCGTGTACAGCCTTTGCAAGACGCCGCCCTGCGGCCCGATAAGCAGCAGATAATGAAGTTCGCGCATGATAAGCGGCGCGCGTATGGCAATCTGCTGCGGCTTGTCCAGCAGTTGCGCAAGCCGCAGCAGTGCTTCCATGAACTCCGGTTCCGCATCGGCGACAGACACTCCCTGGCCTTCCGCAGATGAGGGTTTTTCCTCCGGCGCCATTTCCATGACCAGATCGCTGAGGATGTGCCTGTCCAGATAAAAGAAAAGGCAAAGAAACGGCTTTTCCGGCGTGGGGTCAATAATGTAGGAGGCGCTTGGCATGTCCACTGCGGAAACAAGACATTGGTTGGCGTGCATGCGGTATTCCCGCGAGCCTACGCTGGCATGCTTCCCGCCCTGGATGATGACTGAAGCCAGCGGCTTTTCAAAGCAGCGCTCCGGGCCCTTGGCCGCTTGACGGCGCACCAGCTTCAGCCCGTTGATGGCGCACGCGCCAATGCCCGGCTTTTCCATATGCCGCAGCACTATTTCTTTCAGTCCTGCATTGATTTCCTGTATTTTTTTCTGGTTGAGGTCAGTCATGCGTCGCGCCTCCCGTTGCGGGAAAAGGGAACTGCTTTGGTTCGCGTATCTGTAATGCGGTCTTTTTCTGCCATATTTCTCGCCTTTTGAATATATTCTGATAGAATAAGGCAATTTTTTGGAAAAAACAGGCTTTTCTGCGTGATGGTCCGGCGTCATATACACAAAATGGAAACAGGGATGCCCCCTCAACCATGCCACAGTCGTAACCAAGGAGAGAAGCTATGAAAAAACTGAAATGTGTGGCCGGGCTGTGCTGCCTGATGCTCTTTGGGGGCGTCGCCCTGGCCGGGGCCGCCGACGGCATGAAGCGCATGCCGGCATACGGCGATTCCGGCAGTGCCGGCCAGAATATAACGGATCATAAGGGAGCGGATATGAAGGAATTTACGGACGTGTTTCCGCGTGGCGGGGCCAATACGGCGTATGCCCGATATTTTGTGGGCAACAGTTATCTGAACAGGCTTTCCACGGAAGGCGTGGCTATCGCCAACGTCACCTTTGAGCCCGGCTGCCGCAACAACTGGCATGCTCATCACGCCTCCAAGGGCGGAGGACAAATCCTGCTCTGCACCGCCGGGCGCGGCTGGTATCAGGAATGGGGAAAACCGGCCCGTGAACTGCATGCCGGCGATGTGGCGCACATCCCCGCCGGGGTCAAACACTGGCACGGCGCGGCCAGGGACAGCTGGTTCGCGCATCTCGCCGTGGAGGTTCCGGGAGAAAACTGCAAAAATGAATGGATGGAAGCCGTCAGTGAGGAAGACTACAAACGACTTCCCTGAAAATATGCAACGTTATGGCGGCATGGCTGATATGCCGCTTCTTCAGAAAAAACGCGACCGACTTTCCCGGTGGATATGGAAAAGCCGGTCGCGTCATCTGCGCCTGTCGGTTTTTTGCCTGCCTGTTTCACAGGAGGGATAGAAACGGGCGTTGTGCTGTCATTTTATCTGTACAGGACTGTCCGGCCATTTTTGCCCCGCTGTCACTCATGAGCGCCATTACGGCTTGATGTAGGCAAAGCCCTCGCGTTGCAGGCGCACCACTTCCACCAGGCCGGCGGGAACCACGGTGCAGCCCTGCCAGAGACGGCTGTGCTCAATGCTGTTATCCGCCAGGGCGTTGGCGCAGAGCATGACGCGCACGCCCTGATCCAGCAGCGGAGCGGCCAGCTCGCGCAGGTCCGCGTGCTCGTCGGTGAACAGGGTCACGGCCGGGCCGTTGGCCACCACTGCCAGCTGGAAGCTCTCGCCGGGCAGGCCCTTGATGTAGTTGGACGCGTTTTTCAGCACCATGCGCAGCATGGCGGGTTCGTTACTGTCTATATGAAGGCAGAGATCGTAGTTCATATATTCTCCGGTAGAGTGTCTGGAGTCTGCTTGCAGAGGCAGACCCTAACAAAGGGGCGCGGCTTTGCCAAGCCGGGCCGCAGAAAATTCCTGTGCCCGGGCCAACGCGGAGAGGCATTTTTATCTGGCGGCCCGGCTTTCCAGCCCGGCTCCGGCTTGCGTCCGCTGGCGCTCAAGAGTATAAAAAAGCGCATTATGCGTTTCGCTGTATGCCCCTTTTTCTGTTTTCCCCTTGCCCTCAGCGCTTCCCGCACGTCCTTTTTTCCCTTGTCCCGGTGGCGAGCGCGGGATGTTCTGCTGGCCGCCCTGCTCATGCTGCCAGGGCTGGGCGGCTGTGGCCTGCTGGCCAGAGACGGCGACGCCGGCGCGCAGGCGGCGGACGCGCAACAGACGGAAACAGGCGGCGGGGCGGATCAGGTCTGGCAGGGCGCGCCCATAGCCTACAGCCTGCATATTGAAGTGCGCGGCAAAGCATCCGAAGCCAAAGGATTGGAGGGCAAGATGAAGGATGTCAGCCAGCTCGCCCGGCTTGCCAAGGAGCCGCCGGACAGCCTGCTGGCTCTGGAGCGCCGGGCCCGCGCCGATACGGAAAGCGCGCTGAAACTGCTGCATTCCCAATGCTATTATGACGGCAAGGTCTCTTTCAGTCTGGATGAGAGCGCCTCGCCGGTGCGCGTGACCCTGCTGCTGGAACCGGGGCCGCGCTACACTCTGGGCCGGGCCGGGGTGCGTTACGAGCCCGCGCCCCATGTGCCTGAATCCTTTACAAACCGCAGCCGCGAGACGGGCTTCTGGGGGCTGGAGCGGCAAAGCCTGCCGCCGCCCTCCTTTCCGTCCGCGCTGCCCGGCGTGACGGTGGGGCGACCGGTGACCGCCGACGCCATGCTGGCCGCCGTGGCGGCTTTGCCGCAACAGTTGCGCCGTCAGGGCTATCCTCTGGCCAGGGTGGCCGAAGCCCGCTACAGTCTGAACCGCGAAGCCCGCACCCTCAATGCCGACATTCTGGTGCGGCCCGGCCCTCCCGCGCTTATGGGAACCATCCGGGTGCAGGGCGCAAAGGAGGTCAATGCCGCATATCTGCAACGCCTGACCCCCTGGATGCCGGGCGAGGAACCGTGGGACAGGGAATTGCTGGAAGATTATGCCAATACCCTGCGCGGGCTGGGTCTGTTCCGCTCCGTGGAGGCGGCCCCGGCTGAAGCCGGCCTGGAAAAAGACGGCGGGGAAGGCCATGTGCCTGTGCTGCCCGTGAACATTACCGTGGTTGAAGCGCCCTTTCGCTCCATCAGCGGCAGCGCCCGCTATGATACGGACACGGGGCTGGGCCTTGAAGGAACCTGGGAACACCGCAACCTTTTCCACAACGGCGAAAGGCTGACGGTCACAGCGCCGCTGGCCACGGAAATTCAGGGCATCAAGGCGGCCTTTGAAAAGCCGGCTTTTCTGGCGCGGGAGCAGCGCCTGCTGGCTTCGGCCTCGGCCCTGCGCGAAGACACCAGCGCCTATCGCAAAATGGCGCTCAGCGCTTCGGCCGGGCTGGACCGGCGGCTTGCCCGCCAGTGGTGGGGCGGCCTCGGCCTGGGCATGGAAAGCGGTTCCCTCAAGGATAATGAAAACAGCGAACACGCGTATGGCGTGCTCAGCCCCCAGGCGCATCTGCGACGCGACAGCCGCAACAATGTGCTCAACCCCAGCAGCGGCTCGGAAGTGGAAATCAAGCTCACGCCCTTTAGCGGATTTTATCAGGAGTCGTTCAGCGCCCTGGCCGGCAGCGTGGCGGCCAGCGTCTATTACGCGCCCCTGCGCGACAAGGCCGGACAGCCCGATGACCGGCTGGTGCTGGCGGGCCGGGTGGAAGCAGGGGCCATGGCCGGTTCGGCCCTGCGCGTCATTCCGTCCAGCATGCGCTATTATGCGGGCGGCGCGGGTTCCGTGCGCGGTTACGCATATCAGGCTCTGGGGCCGCGCGACTGCGAGGATGACCCGCTGGGCGGACGCTCCTACCAGATCGTCAATCTGGAGGCGCGCTTCAAGATAACCGACAACATCGGCCTGGTTCCCTTTCTGGACGGCGGCATGGTCTACACGGACGAGTTTCCGCGCATCATCGGGGATATGGATTGGGGCGCGGGCCTGGGGCTGCGCTACTACACGCCCATAGGGCCGGTGCGTCTGGACGTGGCCGCGCCCTTGCGGCGCATTGACGGCGATCCGCCGGTACAGGTTTATATCAGCATAGGGCAGTCGTTCTGATGGCGCGGATAAATGAAGAGCAGTCTCCACTTCAGGAAGCGGGAAGCGCACGGCCCAGGCGTTCCGGGGGGGCGTTGCGCTGGTTGCGGCGCATTCTGGCGGGGCTGCTGGTTCTTCTGCTGGCCGCGTCAGCCGGTCTGATCTGGGCGCTGCGCAGCGAAAGCGGCCAGGCCTGGCTGCTGAAAACCGTCAATGCCACGCTGGAAAGCTCCCTGCGGCAGAGCGGCCTGCGCGCGCGTCTCACCCATCTCTCCGGCCCGTTGCCCTTTGCCTGCTCCTTCGGCCTGGAAGTCGCCGACGCGCACGGCATATGGCTGACCGCTCCGGAAAACAGCTTTGACTGGAACTGGCGCGCCCTGCCCGGCGTCGTTCATGTTACGGCTGTGCGCAGCGTCAATCCGGCGCTGACGCGCCTGCCCGATCTGCCCCCCGCCCCGGAACCGGCCCCGCGGCCGCCGCTGACCGTGGAGGGCCTGCGCCAACTGCTGGGCGACACTGTGCGCAGGCTGAATGATCTGCCCGGCTGGCTTCCGGCTGTGCGTCTGGACACGCTGGCGCTGGAAGGCGCGCTGCTGCCCCCGGAACTGCTGGGCGGCGCGGCGGCAGCGACACCAGCGGCATCAGGGGACAAGGCCGCCTCCTCAGGGCCGCAGCCCCTGCGGGCTGATCTGGAGGCCGGGCTGTCTGCCGACGACACGGGCGCAAAGGCGCACGCGCATGCGCGCCTGACCGGCGCAAAGGCGGCCCCGTTCCCGCTGGCCGCCCTCAATTGCGCGGCGGCGGAAGTCGGTCTGGAAATTCTGGCCGGGCCGGAAAAAGCCGGGGAGGGAAGCGCCGGCATTACTGCAAGCGGCCGTCTGGAAGCGCTTTTGCAAAAGCCCGTGCTTCAGGTGGACGGCCTGCCCCCTGATCTGCTGGGTTCAGAAGCCCGGCTGAATCTTGCCCTGGAAGGCGGCGTGCTTGCGCCGGAGAGCGGGCCCGCCGCTTCGACGCGTCTGGCGCTGACAGGCCTGAAGCTGGCGGCGGGCCGTCTGAGCGCCACGGGGCAGGGACAGTGGCAAAGCGCCGGCCATGACTGGCCCGATGGCCCTCTGGATCTGAAACTGGCCGTCAATCTGCAAGGCCCGGCAAAAGAAGCCCCTGCCCTCGCGGGGAAGGACATGCTGGCCGTGTTGCGCGCGCCCGTGTCCCTCAGCCTGAGCGCCAAAGGCGCGCTGCTGCGGCCAGACGTGGCGTTGCGTCTGGCCTGCGCGGACATTCAGAGCGGCGGTCATGCGCTCAGGGATACGCTGCTGTCGCTCACGGGCGCGCCGCTGGCCCTGGGCGGAGCGCTGGGGCTGAACGGCGCGCGGGAGGAAGCCCGCCTGCTGCTGGACCTGCGCGCCCAACTGGATCGGCGGCCCCTCCGCCTGAGTACGGAACTTTTTTACGGGCCGGACGCAACACAGGCTGTGGAACACAGCCCGGCCAATGCTTCCGCGCCTGTGCCCGCCGGCCTGCGCAAGCTGCGCCTGAGCGCGGCGGGCCTGGAAGGAACGGGCCATGTGACGGCCCTGCTCACGCCCGGCGGCCTGCCCGCCCTGAACGGCGCGCTGGGGCTGCGCGTGGCGGACTGGCAGGCTCTGTCCGCTTTTGCGCCGGGGCAGCGCCTGGACGGCGAAGCCGCTCTGGATCTGGAACTGCGCGCGGATACGCCGGCAAAGGGCGCGGGCGTCGGTTCGCAACAGGCCCTGGCGCGCTGGAAAATTCCCTTTTTCAACCTTCGTCCCGTTCAGGGACAGGGCGAGGCGCTGCATGTGCGTGGTCTGGAGGGCGACCTGCGACTTACGGATATTTTCGGTCAGGCGGCGCTCACGGCGCGGCTGGACCTTGCCGCTCTGGAACGGGGCGACCTGCGCCTGGCCGCGCGGGCGTCGGCCAGGGGGCCCTTGCAGGGACCGCTGGATCTTGATCTGGAAAGTTCGGGCGGCGTGGTCAGCCATCTCAACGCCCAATGGCAGCCCGGTCGGGTTCTGCTGAAAGGTCTGGAGCTGCATGTGAAGGGCCTCAAGGGCGCGTCGGGCGGCCGGGGGCGTTCTCTGGGCCTGCGCGCCGCGCGTCAGGCGGAAGTGCGTTACGGCGAGGCCGGGCTGTCCGTCTCCGGTCTGGATCTGGTCATGTCGCCTTCGGGCAGGTTGCAGGCGCAAGGCGCGCTTGCGCCGGACAAACTGGATCTGCGGGTCATGCTGGATGGATTGGCCCTGGAACCCTGGCGCGCCCTGGCGCCCGCCCTGCCTCTGGGCACGGCCGAGGCTCGCGTGCGGCTCAGCGGCAACCCGGCCCGGCCCGGCGGGGACTTCCGGCTGGGCGTGCGGGGGCTGCGTGTCGCGGGCAGTCCGCTGGCGCCGCTGGATGTGGCCCTGGCGGGCGGCATTGAGCACGGCGGCGCGGGCAGCGCGCTGACGGCCCGTCTGGAGCTGGACCCACAGGCCGTGAAAGCCTTGGGCGGCAGCGAGGCCCGCCTCAATCTGCGTCTGCCCCTGCTTTTCGGCCCGGACGGTCTGCCCGGACCCGCGCCTCAGGGGCGGCTGGCGGGGCAGGCGCGCTGGGAAGGGGCCGTGGGCCCTGTCTGGAGCCTGCTGCCCCTGGCGGACCGCCGTCTCAACGGCAGAATTTCCCTGAATCTGAACCTTGGCGGCACCCTGGCCGCGCCGCGCGTGACCGGCGGCCTGCGCGTCAACAAGGCCCGATATGAGGATTTGCTGCTGGGTGTGCTGCTCACGGACATCAATCTGCGGCTGGATCTGGACGGAAAGCGGAGCGCGGCCCGCCCCGGAAAAAACGTTGCCCGCCATGCGGAAACGGCGGAGGCGACAGGCGGCAACCTGCCCCTTGCCGGCAGCATGCGCCTGGAGCTCACCGCCGCAGACGGTCTGGGCGGCAGTCTGCGCCTGACGGGCGGCGGCGCTCTGGACGGCGGCAATCTGGATCTGCGGGCCTCTCTGGATCGTCTGCGGCCTCTGCGCCGCCGGGATCTGCGCGTCAGCCTTTCCGGCCAGGCGCGGGTGACGGGCAGCGCCACCGCGCCGGACGTGCGCGGCGAAATTGTCGTCAATCAGGGCTCGCTTCTGCTCAATAACCTGGATGTGGGCGGCAGCATCACCACACTGCCCATTGAAGAGGGCACCGCAACGCCCCGGGCCGCAGCGCATGCCGCGTCCCACGCCAATCCTTCCGCCGATCCCCACGCCGCTCCGGCGACCGCGCCGGCCCAGGGTTCCCTGAACCTGCGCATTCGCGCGCCCAGGCGTTTTATGGTCGAAGGGCATGGGCTGACCAGCGAATGGCAGGCCGATCTGCTGGTGGGGGGCAGCCCGGCCGCGCCCGTGATGACCGGGGAACTGCGCGCCCTGAAGGGCAATTTCGACTTTCTGACCAAGAATTTTTCGCTCAAGCGCGGGGTCATCACCTTTGGCGGCGGCTCGCTGAGCAATCCCCTGCTGGATATCGCGCTGGTCAATGAAACGCCGAATCTCACGGCGCAGATCAGCATCACCGGCGCCGTGAGCAAGATGAAGCTCAGCCTGAGCAGCGAACCCAGTTTGCCCAGGGACGAGATTCTGGCCCAGATTCTCTTTGGCCGCAGCAGTGATGAACTGAGCCGCCTGGAAGCCCTGCAACTGGCCGGAGCCGTGGCCCAGCTGGCCGGTTTCGGTTCCGGCGGGGGCGGCATACTTGACTTTACCCGCAAGGCCCTGGGGGTGGATGTGCTGCGCCTGGGCACATCCGCCACCGGAGCCGCCGGAGAGCCTGGCGACCAGAGCGCCGGGGGCGCCACCCTGGAAATGGGCAAATATATCGGCGACCTGATTTATGTGGGCGTGCAGCAGGGCATGAAGCCGGACAGCACGGCTTTCATCATCCAGCTGGAGCTGACCCCGCGCATCAATCTGGAACTCCGCACCGAGCAGCAGGACACCTGGGGCGGCGTGCGCTGGAAGTACAACTACTGATCCGGCCTTGTGCGCCGCAGTGTGCAAATCCCGACACCGGAGCGTCTTCATGTCCACGTCGTCCCGCCTCGTCTGGCCTGTCCGCCGGGCCGCTGCCGGGGATTTTCCGGCCCTGGCCGGGCTCTGGCGGCGCAGCGTGGAAGCCACGCATGATTTTCTGCTGCCCGGCGATGTGGAGCGTATAGGCGCGGAAGTGGAGGATGTGTATCTGCCGGGCGTGGGGGAAATATGGCTGGCGGAAGCGCATCGCCGCCCGGCGGGCTTTCTGGGCTGCGACGGCCCGCATGTGCAAATGCTTTTTGTGGCGCCGGAATTTTTTGGGCGCGGCGTGGGCGGCGCGTTGCTGCGGCACGCCCGCAGTCGGCATGGCGCGCTGCATCTGGAAGTCAACGAGCAGAATGCGAGGGCGTTGCGTTTTTATCAGCGTCGGGGTTTTGAAATCACGGGCCGTTCGCCTCTGGACAACGAAGGGCGGCCCTATCCCCTGCTGTATCTGGCCTGGCGGGCGTGAGGCCTTACGGTCGCGGTCAGGAAAAATCCCCACTGTCCGGCTGGCCCATGCGGCCGCGCAGGCCGTGCCATGCGGCCCGCAGGACAAGCGGCAGCCGCTTGAGCTGGCCCCGGCGCAGCCGGTTCAGCGCCACTCCGACCAGGCTTGCCAGCGCTGTGGGCAGAAAGCCCGGATAATAGCGACGGATGAGGTATATTCTGTTGCGCACAGCAAGATAATCCATCAGACGCCCGCGTGCGGGCTGTGAGCAGGCCTGCCCGCCGCCGCGCGCGCCCGTGCTGCCGCCTTCCCTGTGCAGCACGAGGCTTCGCGGGGCCCAGACCAGTGCGAAGCCCGCGCGGCGCGCCTCAATGCCGAAGGCGGCATCTTCGTAATACAGAAAATAGTCTTCCGGCAACAGGCCGGCCGCGTGCAGGACATGCCGCCGCACCAGCACCGAAGCGCCCACGGGGTAGGCCATGCGCGCTTCCACGGCGGCGGGATCCGTCGCCAGCGTCCGGGAGCGGGCCGCGCCGCCCATCAGGAAGGACGTGCGGCCGGTCAACGGGCAAAGCGTGCAGCCGCCCGCGGCCTGCACCACATCCGGGGCATGGGCATAGCACAGCGACGAACCGCACAGCCCGGCGTCCGGTCGCGCGTTGAGGCGTGCGCACAGGGCGTCCAGCGCGTCGGGGGCCGGTTCCGTATCCGTATTCAGCAGCCAGAAGGCCGCCACACCGTCATAGCCGGGCGTTGCCAGCAAAAGACGCAGGGCCGCGTTATTGCCGCCCGCAAAGCCGCTGTTTTCGGGCAGCGCCAGAAACAGCGCATCCGTTTCGGGCGGTGTCTGGCCAGGGCGCAGCAAGGCGGGTGGTTCGCATTCTTCAGCGCGCCGTAGCGCGCGCCAGCCTGCCAGCAGGGCCTCGCGCTCGACGGGGCGGGAGGCGTTGTCGGCAATGATCACGCAGGCGGGCCGGGCGCTCAGGGAGGACAAAGCCCGCAGGCAGGCCAGAGCGTCTCTGGCGCTGTTGTAATGCACAAGAACCACGGCGCAGCGGGCGGCATCAAGCGGGCATTCCATTGGTCCCTTCCTTCTTGCCCCACAGGGCGGAGTGCGGGTATCATGCCCAAGGCCGGGCGCAAACGCAATGGCGTGCCGCGGCCAAGGGAGCGGATGTGAAAACAGTGCTTTTTCTGGATCAATACGGCAGTATGGGCGGCGGGCAGCGCGTGCTGCTGGAGCTGGCCCAGGCCGCCCGTGACGCGGGCTGGCGCGTGCGGGCGCTTCTGCCGTCCGGTCCGTGCGCGCAGGCTCTGACGCGGATGGGCGCGCGCGTGCGCGCCACGCCTGAATGCCGTTTGCGCGAAGGGCGCAAAGGTCCGCTGGATGCGCTGGCGCTTCTCTGGCATACCCTGCGCGTATTCGGCGCGCATCTGGCGGCCCTGCGTCGGGCCGATCTGCTGTACGCCAACGGCGGCCGCATGTATCCGCTCTGCTTCATGGCCTCTTTGCTGCTGGGCAAACCCGCCGCCTACCATGTGCATCTCAATCCCAGCAATGCGCATATACGCCTGTTGCGCCTCCTGTTGCGCAGCGGGCTGACACGACGCATCGTGCTGCCCTCCCGCTATATTGAAGGGGTTCTCCGCGCGGCGGATGCGGCCTTTGACGACAGCCGCATGCGACTGGTGGAAAACGGCTTGGACGAGCGCTTTGACGGACTGGCGTTTCAGGACAGATTCACGGGAAGGCCGCTGCGCCATGTGGGCGTCGTGGGCCGGGTCTGCGCCGAAAAGGGGCAGGATGTGCTTCTGCCGCTGGCCGCGGCCCTGCCGGACATGTATTTTCATGTGCTGGGTGACGCGGCCTTTTACGATCACACCTATTTTGAAGAGCTTAAGGCCCGCGCGCCGTCCAATGTGCATTTTTACGGCTGGGTGGAGGACCTCCCGGCCAAGGTGGAAGAGATCGGCCTGCAGGTCTGCCTTGTGCCATCGCGCTGCCCGGCGGGCGAGGGAACAAGGCTTTTTGAAGCCTCTCCTCTGGTTCCCTTGCAGATGACAGCCCTGTCCTGTCTTGTGATTCCGCGCCGTCTCGGCGTGCTGGCGGCTATGGCGGAACGCTTCGGCCTGCCCGCCTTTGAACAGGATGCTGAACTGCCCGCACTGCTGCGCGCCCTGGCCGCTCGGGACAGCGCAACGCTGGCGGCCGGCATTCGTGAAAATGTTGCCCTTGTCATGCGGGACTGTTCCCACGCCGCATTCCAGACGCGCCTGCGCGCCATGTTTGCGGAGCTTGACTGAGGCATGCGCCCGGAGGGGGTAGGGCAAGGCTGGCTGATTTACGCCTTCAGGCCCTTCCGAAAAGACGCTTGATCTTTTGCCGCAGGAACCACTCCAGCCGAAAGACAGGAGCCATGAGTTTCCATGAAAACAGGCAGGCACACCGGGCCTTTTCCTGGCGGTAACGCGCGCACAGGCACATAAAATTCAACACATGCGCCTGGAATATCTCCGGGCGGCTGGCATACATGGCGGCCTGCCTTTCATCCTCCGCAGGGCTGTGAGCCGTCGCAGCCGTCATGGAGTTGGGCTTGATCCTGTAGTGGATATAAATTTCCGGCAGGGTGACAACCCGACCGCCATCCTTGAGCAGATCCAGCCAGAAAACCATGTCTTCCTTGCCCAGCGTCAGGCGTTCCTCATAACCGCCGACACGTTCCCAGTCCCTGCGACGGAACATGCTGGCCGGAAGAATTTTGCATTCTTCCGTAACAATGTTGGCATAGTCGCTGTCCGGCTGTTTCCATTCCTTCTGGTGCAGGCCGAACAAGCGCACGCGCGCCGTGCAGATAGTGACATCGGGGTGTTTATCCAATACGGCGGCCGCTTTCTCGGCGTAAGAAGCGTCAATTTTATCATCTGCATCAAGGGGAAGTATATAGACGCCCGAAGCTTGCGCAATGCCCGTATTCCGCGCCGCTGGCAGGCCCTTTTTCCCGGATTGGGTTTTGATTACTGTAATGCCTTCCTGGGCAAGCTGGGACAAAATAGTCTGCGTATATGGGTCTGTGGAATAATCGTCTACTATAATGATTTCAATATGCGGATATGTCTGCGACAAGGCGGATGAAACTGCCTCGCGAATGTACTTCCCGTCATTGTAGCAGGGGATAATGATGGAAACATTTCTCATTTATTTTTCCTTATATAAAAATAATATATTTGCAGTCAAACTATAAGATAATTTATAATGTGATTTTAAGTCTCTTCCGAATGATATTAATATATTTAAAAATTAGTTTTGCAGTTTTTTTACAAACAGATCGGCGCAAACTATTTTTAGGAAAAACGATGTTTACCGTTTTTTCAATATATTGTAGGTAACGTGGAATACCGGTTGAGAATATATCTATAGTAGATATTGCAGCATTGAATTCTTGCATAATAATGGCAGCAAGATCTATCCTGTTGTTTGCTGTGTAATGGTTATAGGGGGGGATAGTTAGTCTTTGAAAAAGTTCTTGCCAATCTTTCAAAATTCGTTCGTTAGAAAAACGATCTAAACTTTGTAAAGCCTTGTCGGACATATCCTGCCAGAAAATATCATCCTGCAAAAGCCGGATCACAGCTTTGGCCATGCCTTCGATATCCGCCTTAGCTACCATCAGGCAGCCGTATTCTTCTGTTGCGGCATCAAGATAGGGCATGGAGTACAAAACTGATGGCACGCCATGCGCTTTTGCCTCAAACAGTACCATCGGCGCTCCTTCGTAGCGGGATGGCATGATATGTACTCGTGCATTACAATAGTAATTCTCTACATTAGAAATATGACCTTTAAAGTCGACAGCGCAAGTAATATTGAGCTTCTTAGCGAGAGACATAACTTTTTGTTTGTCCTCATCGGAGCAAAAACGCCCCAGTACTACAAGACGGGCAGAAGGAATACTTTTATGTACGTATGCAAAAACATGGAGAGCATCAAATATCCCCTTAGAAAGACAGATTCTTCCTACAAATAAAACTGTAGGCGTCTTTCCAAGTGTACGCGCGCAGTTAGTTTGGTTGAAGGTCAACGGATTTGGGATATACTGAGCTTGAGAAAATCCAGCGGCACGCCACATATCAGTATGACATGGGGAAAGACAGATGAGGGTATCTGTATTTCTATAGACACTATTTCTTAGTCTAAATAAGGATATATGATCGGCAAAGAGTGGAAAGAAATATATATTATGTTCAATACAAATTGTTGATGTGCAACATAATTGTGTTACAAGTACATCATAGAAGTTTTCTTCAATCCAATGATCATTGAATATGCAAATATCAATGTTATTTTTTGCTAAAAATAGTTCAATGTATTGCGAGCGGTATGGAGAGTTTTCAAGAATTTCGAAGCGCACATTCTGTGATGGGTTAATATAAGAATCCTTCGGAGGTAATTGAGATGTAACAATGATAATATTATAATTTGCTTGAAGAAACAAAATTGCAAGAAGGTATGCTACTCGTTCTGCTCCACCTCCAGACAGAGAACATGAGAAGATGGCAATATTTGTTATTTTTTTAGCTCGTTTCATTTTTTTATATGGAACGGTGGCGCACAAGAGGCTAAAAAAGTCTTTACCTGCTGTATCAACTGCGACTCCTGCTCGAATGGTATCAAGGAGGAGTGAAGCGTATTGAGCTTGTAAATGCCGTGGTAAATCTGTAATTTGCTGAATGTACCAACGGAAATTCGCGGCAAAAAAGCGCTCCATAGCCATAATTTGATTCTGGGAAAGATTCATTGCTTCAGCAACATGCAGAACAGACTGGCGTGCTGCAGAAAGATCTGAACAAATTTTTTGCCATTTTTCTAAAGATGAAAAACTATTTTTTGTCAATGAATTTTCATTAATAAAATAATAATAAATACCACTTTTAGGTGAAGCTACATATTTTTGGGCGACGCAGCACAGGGGGAAATATAATATTAGATCTTCATTTTGGTTAATATGCTGATCGTCGGCGATATTTAAAAGGCTAAGGGCTTGGATGACAGTTTTTGTTCGCAGAAGCTTCCCTCCAGACATCCACCACATATTTTGTTGTAAAAAGTCCTCCAAAATTTCATTTTTATGAAGTACTATATGATTGCGTGTGCCGAAATGTTGACTCATTTCAGACTCAGTTTTACCATATTTTACTGTAAAACTGACAATATCTGCGTTATGTTTCTCTGCTGTGCAAAATGCTTTTTTGCAAGTAAAATGTGCAATGGTATCATCTGAGTCAAGATGCAGAATATATTTCCCATGAGCATGTTGTATGCCAGTAATTCTTGATTTAAGCAGTCCTTTATTTTCTTTGTGAGAAATACATTTTATCCTGTTGTCTCTTGCCATGTATTCCGATATGATTTTTTTAGATGAATCTTGTGAACAGTCGTCAATAATAATTATCTCTATATTAGAGAGTGTTTGATTTATAACAGAATCAATACAGCGAGATAAAAAGGCTTCACTATTAAAGACAGGGATGATTATGGATATATTAATCATGATTTTTTCTCGTGAGAAGTTTTTGCAAGATGTAAAGTTCCGTTTTATATTCATCCGGTTTTTCTTTAAGTGCCTTTTGGGTTTCGGCAAGTACTTTTCTTTGGTGTTCTGTTATGATCGGCACCTTTGTAAGTTCAAGTTGAGATATAATTTTTTTTATGGTTTTTGGTTTATTTTCTATATTTCGAAAACAAGCATAGTAAAGAAAAGCATAATAACTATTATTTGATGGATTTAAAAGTTCAAACAAAAGATCAAGAGTGATATCTTTCCCTTCAATTGGATCGCTTTTTCCCGCTCTTCGGTTTTCAGATGAAATCATTGCAATACAATGATTTATAGTCTGTTGTGTTGTGTATTTACTAGATACAGAATTCTTATGTGTCCTGTAAAATAATAGTATGTTGGGTATATTCTTAATTTCATATTGATCTAAAAGACGCAACCACAAATCATAATCCTGGGTACATAAGAATTGATCACGATAACCACCAATACTTTTTACCGTTGCTGTGCGTAATACCGCTGATGGATGGGTGATTTGTGGGCCTATCGAAAAAGTGCGCTGCCGTACGATACTTGCAGGACAAGGGGGAACATAGGGCGAAACCTGCACCGGATTGCTGGAAGAAAAAATTCCAACAGCAGTACCTATAACCGCAATTTCCGGATGCTTCTCCATATATGCCACCTGTCGTTCCAGGCGTTCAGGAACAGATATGTCGTCTGCGTCCATGCGGGCGATATATGGCGTTTCTATCTGCGCAATGCCGCGGTTCAGGCTGGCGGTCAGCCCCAGATTCGTTTCATTGGTCAGAATTTGAATGCGGGCGTCCTTTGCGGCGAAGTTGGCCAACATTTGCGGCGTGGCGTCCGTAGAGGCGTCATCCACAATCAGAAAGTCAAAATCGCGCAGGGTCTGGCGTAAAATACTGTTAACGGCTGTTTCCAGATATTGCTCGCCGTTGTGTACAGCCATGAGCACCGTCACACGGGGATTGGCATGTCGTTCTTGCGCATAGGGAACATCCGAGCGCGCTTCACACCAGATTTCGCCCCAGCGGATCTGAAAATCCGTAATATACAAGTCCGCGCAGGCAAGCTCGCAGGCAAACTGCTCTTGCGTGTATTCTGTTTCGTGTGTGGCATCCAGCCGCCATTCCACCCCCAGTTCCTTTTTCAACGGCACACGCCAGTCCCGCTCAAACAGGGGCACGCGCAGAAGAAAGCGGGCAGGGCGCAAGCGCTCGCGTATGTTGCGGAGAAAATCCACACGACCGGGCAGGTGCTCCAGCACATTGGAAAGCACTACCGTGTCATAAGCGCCGGCGGGCAGGTCTTTCAGCGCGTCGCCATGGATAAATTGTACATTGGGGTGTGAAAATTTCTGCCGGGCTGTGGCCACATTTTCGGCATTGAGCTCAATGCCTGTGACATGGCCGCCACCTTTGGCGGCCATGTCACAGGCCAGGAAACCATTGCCGCAGCCAATATCCAGAACACGCTCTCCCGGCTGCAAGCGTTCCACAAAAAAGTCATGATAGTGTGTATGACGGTGCTTTGTATGGATGCCGCCGTCATAGGCCACCGCCTGCCTGCCCTCCAAAGAATATATCCGCGCTTCAAGGTTGAAAAGAAAACGCAAGGCGTCAGCCGGCGGCTTGCGGGATGCCTGACGGCTGATCAGTCGCGCGGTCAGGCGATCCAGATTGGCGTCCACGCGTTGTGATACATGCGATGCAAGTTTGCGTAAAAATCTGGACAAGAGCCCGGGGAAGAGTTTGACCGCCGTAAGGCTTTTGCGCATAGCGCTGTGGCGGGGGAGAAGATGACAAATTTCCAGTTCCCGCGCCGCCACGCTGGACAAATGAAAGCAAGCTGCTGATTCGCGTGCCTGTTTCCCCAGACGCGCCCGCAAGCTGGCATCGTCAAGCAAACTTTTCAGGCCCGCCTGGATGGAGGCCGCATCAGTAGCGCAAAGCAAGCCATTGCGTTCATGTTCAATCAGAGGGGCAATACCTGGCGCCCGTGTTCCCAGAACTGCGCACCCGCGAGCCATGGCCTCAATCAGGGCCTTGGGATGTCCCTCGTGATGGGAGACGAGAGTAACGATGGCGCTTTCCGCCAGCAACGGCGGCAGTTGGGCTGTGGGAACTGTACCGCGAAACTCTACGGAAACCCCAAGGCGTTGGGCCTGCTGTCGCAAATCTTCTTTCAGCGGGCCTTCCCCCACAAGACGCAGTATAACTGGCAAGCCAACGCAAGCCTCAATGAGCGCAAAAAGATTTTTTTCTTCAGACAGTCTGCCTACCTGAGTGATAATGAAGGGCTGTCGCGGCGTATAGTCAGGCAAGGGCGGTGCGTAATAGTCTTGGAGTACATAATTAGGGATTACAGTAAGTTTGTTTTTTGAAATCTGATATTGTTCTACAAGAAAATCTTTTGCTTCATCAGTGGTGACTATGCCATGCGCGCAAGATGAATAGGCCGCGCGTTCTGCATTTTGCGCCATCGCCAGATCTGAAGAACCCATATTTGCACAAAATTTGCTCCAGAGATATCCACAGCGCGCGACAAAAGGTTTTTTCCAAAGCTGGGCGCAACGCAAGGCGCAATCCGATCCGTTGATCTGATTGCTTTTGATCACATCCGCCTGGATTAACGGCCAGGCGTGCAATAGCGGCATCAGTTTTTCATACCGCTGCTGGGGCAGATGCCAACGGTTAACATAAACTGCAAGCCACGGGTAGCGGGCGGCAATGGCTTTGTCCCGCCGATCGCCCCAGGAAATAATGGCTGTTTTGCAACCATGTTTGGCCAATTCGGCATATAGGGCCAGCTCGCGCTCAAGAGAGCCGTTCTCCTGCCAGGCGGTCAGCGACATGCCGCGGGTCATGAAAAGAACAAGATGCATTATAATGCCTTCCAATTTACAACTGTTGGTGGCAATCTACCGTAATCGTATGGTTTGCTCAAGATAGAAGCATGTCTGTCTGTTCGCAAAAGCGGCGCAAGCTGCCACACAGAACCCGGTGGAAAAAGATTTTCCACATTTATTGTTGGACTGCCCGCAGCATACCCTGCCTTTTCTGTCTAAAAAAAATATATATATTATTCGCTATAATAATTTGTTATTGAGTATGAAACCTCTGTTTATCTTATAATTTTACGCCCGTACACAAGCCGATACTTCTTATAATATCAGACATATCACCGGAATCCAAGGTATAATGCTCCCTGATGTATTCAAGAGCCGTTTCGCGCATGGAAAGACCTTGGACGGAATCAGACCATGTCCATCAGACTTGATATGGTAGTGTAAGGAAAGTTTCGCACATTTGGAAAATGGAGGTGGCTCCTCAAATCGGTGAGAGTTTTGTTGGCAAACGAACCCATCCGAAAAAAAGGAGCCACGTCATGGAGAGTAGCAGGGACTTCGGAAAAAAGGAAGGACGCGTCATCCAGGTCAACGAGGGAGAGCTCAAAAAGCATGTATCGGAAATCGTTCGGGAGAGCGTGGAAGACACCCTGAACAGCCTGCTGGAGGCAGAGGCGGACAATCTCTGCCAGGCAAGGCGCTACGAGCGCAACGCGGAACGGGCCAGTACCCGGGCAGGGCATTATACGAGGAGTTTGCAGACTACTTCCGGCGAAGTGAAACTGAAGATCCCCAAGCTTCGCAATCTGCCTTTCGAAACAGCCATTATCGAACGGTACAGGAGGCGGGAAAGCTCTGTGGAAGAGGCCCTGGTCGAAATGTATCTGGCCGGTGTTTCCGTCCGCCGTGTGGAAGATATCACCGAGGCCCTTTGGGGCAGCAGGGTCAGTTCCAGCACCATCAGTGAGCTGAATCAGAAGATTTACAAGAACATCGAAGAATGGAGAAACAGTCCTCTGGAGAGCATGTACCCCTATATGTTTGTGGATGGGATATGGCTCAAGCGGTCATGGGGAGGCGTTGTCCAGTCGGTGTCGGTCCTTGTCGCCATCGGGGTCAACAAGGACGGGTATCGTGAAATCCTCGGCGTAGCGGAAGGCAGTCGTGAAGACGCGGAAAGCTGGAGGGCCTTTTTCCGCTATTTGAAGCAGCGAGGTCTTCAGAGCGTCCGGCTTATAGTCTCGGACAAGAGTACTGGCCTTCTGGACGCCATAGGAGATTTTTTCCCGGAAAGCCGCTGGCAACGCTGTGTGGTACATTTTTACAGGAACATTTTGAATGCCGTCCCCACTGGTAAATCCAAAGTGGTTTCGACCATGCTGAAGGCCATCCACGCGCAAGAGGATAAAGAAGCCGCCCGTCAAAAAGCGGAACAGATTTCCGCCAAACTGAAGGCGCTTCATTTGGAAAAAGCTGCTCGCATCCTCCAGGCGGGCGCCGAGGAGACTTTCTCTTTCTATGAGTTTCCGTCCAATCACTGGCGTCATATCCGAACAAATAACCCACTGGAGCGGCTCAATCGTGAAATTCGACGACGCACAAGAGTGGTGGGGAACTTCCCTGACGGCCAGTCGGCCCTGATGCTGGTCGCGGC
>CAJTFO010000005.1 GCA_910575755.1 Desulfovibrionaceae bacterium
ACCTATGCGAGTTGGCTGAACATGGTTGAAATCTGGTTTGGAATACTGACCCGTCAATCGTTACGCGGAGCAAGTTTTTCCAGTACACAGGCTCTCAGTGAACATATCGCGGCTTTTGTTGAGGCATATAACCAAGATGCGCAGCCATTTGTCTGGAGAAAAAGAGAAGTCAAGGGATGCCAACTTAGAAATAATGCGCGAAACTTTTGCAATTAGACACTAGCGGCTTTCCGGGAAAAAATCTCCTATGGCGTCCAGAAGGCCAGTACTCTTGTCCGAGACTATAAGCCGGACGCTCTGAAGACCTCGCTGCTTCAAATAGCGGAAAAAGGCCCTCCAGCTTTCCGCGTCTTCACGACTGCCTTCCGCTACGCCGAGGATTTCACGATACCCTTCCTTGTTGACCCCGATGGCGACAAGGACCGACACCGACTGGACAACGCCTCCCCATGACCGCTTGAGCCATATCCCATCCACAAACATATAGGGATATATGCTCTCCAGAGGACTGTTTCTCCATTCTTCGATGTTCTTGTAAATCTTCTGATTCAGCTCACTGATGGTGCTGGAACTGACCCTGCTGCCCCAAAGGGCCTCGGTGATATCTTCCACACGGCGGACGGAAACACCGGCCAGATACATTTCGACCAGGGCCTCTTCCACAGAGCTTTCCCGCCTCCTGTACCGTTCGATAATGGCTGTTTCGAAAGGCAGATTGCGAAGCTTGGGGATCTTCAGTTTCACTTCGCCGGAAGTAGTCTGCAAACTCCTCGTATAATGCCCTGCCCGGGTACTGGCCCGTTCCGCGTTGCGCTCGTAGCGCCTTGCCTGGCAGAGATTGTCCGCCTCTGCCTCCAGCAGGCTGTTCAGGGTGTCTTCCACGCTCTCCCGAACGATTTCCGATACATGCTTTTTGAGCTCTCCCTCGTTGACCTGGATGACGCGTCCTTCCTTTTTTCCGAAGTCCCTGCTACTCTCCATAACGTGGCTCCTTTTTTTCGGATGGGTTCGTTTGCCAACAAAACTCTCACCGATTTGAGGAGCCACCTCCATTTTCCAAATGTGCGAAACTTTCCTTACACTACCGGGTCAACAAGGAAGGGTATCGTGAAATCCTCGGCGTAGCGGAAGGCAGTCGTGAAGACGCGGAAAGCTGGAGGGCCTTTTTCCGCTATTTGAAGCAGCGAGGTCTTCAGAGCGTCCGGCTTATAGTCTCGGACAAGAGTACTGGCCTTCTGGACGCCATAGGAGATTTTTTCCCGGAAAGCCGCTGGCAACGCTGTGTGGTACATTTTTACAGGAACATTTTGAATGCCGTCCCCACAGGTAAATCCAAAGTGGTTTCGACCATGCTGAAGGCCATCCACGCGCAAGAGGATAAAGAAGCCGCCCGTCAAAAAGCGGAACAGGTTTCCGCCAAACTCAAGGTGCTTCATTTGGAAAAGGCCGCTCGCATCCTCCAGGCGGGCGCGGAGGAGACTTTCTCTTTCTATGAGTTTCCGTCCAATCACTGGCGTCATATCCGAACAAATAACCCACTGGAGCGGCTCAATCGTGAAATTCGACGACGCACAAGAGTGGTGGGGAACTTCCCTGACGGCCAGTCGGCCCTGATGCTGGTCGCGGCTCGACTGAGATACCTCTCAGGGAAGAAATGGGGACTGGAACGGTATATCAACATGAAAACTTTCGGCGAACTCGACTGAGGGAAGCATCTAACCGATTGAGCCACTCTATGTGCGAAAAATTCTGGACGTTACCTATCACGGACAATACGCTTTCCAGCCGCAAAATTTCGTACCCAGCGTAAAACAGCGGGAGTTGAAACATGAAACAGTCGGGCAATGGCAGGCAGGGACAGGCCCATTGTAGAAAGCGTAACAACAAGAGCTTTTTCATGTGCCGGACGGCCTCTTGGTGTAGTGCGAGTAAATTGGAATTCACACTCCTTGCAAGGATACCTTTGTTTCCCCAGAACTTTTCCATTTCGATATACCGCGCCGGCATGACACTTGGAGCAGTTGGGCTTTGCTTCCATGTTGTCCTCTTCGAGGAGGCATAAGATGTTTACATTATATTGTTAATACTCTCTGCATAAAGAACTCCTTGACTGAAGTATGTCATTATAGCATTTTTTATGCAATACTCTCTTTTTTTCCTTGTCAACCTCCACCTATAAAACTCTTGCTAGTAAAAAAAGTTTTTGCTATTGGTTTGTCGTAGTCATAAAAACGGAATAGCGTAAGAGGAATATTCAACTTTCTCTGGATAATTACTTGATTTTGCAGAAGAAATTGAATTTTCTCAGCCAGTTGGCTTGCCCCAAAAATCCCTTCTTTTGTATATCGCGCGCCTTGCCAGTGACGACAACAAAATAAAAGGGAGCATTACCATACACATGTTTTCTTGAAAAATATATACTAGTTCAATATAGAATATAAATCCTTGGAAGGGTAACACTCTCTTTTTATACAGGACATCCCATGCAAAAACTGCACAAGGGCTTCCGGTATTATTTCGAATGCTGGCGGGCGCTTTTCCCTTGCCGACGTGCGTTGCGCTGGCGCGGAACATGGCTGCAAAACGAGTACTGCCGCGACTGCCAGTATTGTTGCGGTCCGCAGGATTCCAATGAGCCCTTTCCCATGGCCCTGCTGCCCACCCAGATTCATCCCGGTCTCAGCGACAACTTCTATATGCTCAATGCGGATACCGCCTATCTGGACGCCCGCGGCTGCAAGGCAAGCACGGATCACGGCTGCCGCCTTGAACTTGCGCAACGGCCCGTTTCCTGCGGGCTTTTCCCCCTGGTGCCGGCCAACGGCGGCCTGTATCTCTACAAAATCTGTCCGGCCGTTCTCTTTACGCCATTGAGTGATCTGGCTGATCTGGGCCTGGAGGCCGCCCGCTGGCTGACGGGATTTACTCTGATGGATCTACGCCATATTTCTCTGGACATTCCAGCCCAAACACTGGCGGAACGTTATATTTCGCTGAACATCAGCCTGTTTGACCTAAACGGCGTGGAACTGCGCCTTGACTGAGCCGCTTCCCCAGAGAGGATGACCACTACTGTGGATGCGCAAGGGCGTATTGATCTGCCGGAAATAGGCTCCCTGTCTGTGGGCGATCTGCGCAGCAAGCTGGCGGCTAACAGCAATCGGCAGGGCGGGCGACCAGATTCTGGCGCTGCCCAGGGTGGAATCCAAGAACATACAGGCTGTCAAAGATATTTCTCAAGTGCTTATGCAGGTGGCTGTTTCCACGGGCGCGGTGCTCGGGCTGCCTTTTCCTGCAATAACCCGCCAGCGAAGGAGCTTGGAATGCTGCATTTCAGCGTCGATACAAAAGCATGTGTTTCCTGCGGCCGCTGCGCCGAGGATTGTCTGCCTCAAGTCATCCAGATGGAGGGAAAGTATCCGGCTATTCCCAATGAGGAACACTGCATGCGTTGCCTGCATTGTCTGGCCGTCTGCCCCACTGGGGCCATTTCCATTCTGGGATGCAACGCGGCGGAAAGTAAGCTGTTGAAAGGCAATCTTCCCACGCCGGAACAGATGGCCACCCTGATGAAAGGCCGCCGCTCCGTACGCAGCTATAAAAAGGAAAATGTAAACCCCGCCCTGCTCCGCCGGGTGCTGGACGTGGCGGCTCACGCGCCCACTGGCGTCAACGCGCGCCGACTGTGGGTAACGGTTATTGACGACACTACATGTATGGACGCCTTCCGGGAGGAAGTCTATCAGCACCTGGAAGATTTGACGCGCACAAACCGCATGCCGGAAAATCCGCGCCGCCAGTTTTTTGCCAGCGCGCCGGAACTCTGGCGCAAGGGGCTGGATCCCATTTTCCGGCACGCACCCCATTGTGTTCTGATCTCCAATGCCAAGGACGCTCCCTGCCGGGAACAGGATGGGTTGATCTATCTTTCGTATTTTGAACTCATGGCCCAAAGCTGCGGCCTGGGCACGGTCTGGTGTGGCCTGCTTTACTGGTGTTTGCGGCTGGTACTGCCTGAACTTATCCCCAGGCTGGGCATTCCGGAAAGCCACGAACTAGGCTATGCCATGCTGTTTGGCGCTCCAGCGGTACAGTATCAGCGTACGGTGGAACGCGGTGCGGCAGAGGTTCACCACACAATCTGGCCCGCACGATAAGAGATATGACTTTCATCTACACAAAGGGGAGCTTGCGCTCCCCCAGATTGATGACAAACCGCGTTTTGCGCCGTCTGAGCCGCCAAGGCAACTTGAAAGGCGCGAAAAGCAGTCGGTTACGGCGCGGCAAAGGCGCGACAGGCTTCTGATTCTCAAGGTTGCTGACCTTTGTCAGCAGCCTCGGGGAGTTTGATTCCCCTTTAGTTTACTGCTTGGCCGCAACAGCGCACGGCTGCTGCTTGGTCTGATCAGCGCCGGGCACGATACTTGACGCTTTGGATGTGGACATAAGGTAGATCTCATGAGGATCCAGAATAAGGATCACGGAACCGTCACCCATGATGGTGGCCCCGGAAATGCCCTTGAGATCCCCCAGATAGGCGCCCAGCGGCTTGATGACTATTTCCTGGCGCTCCAGAAGCTGATCCACCACCAGCCCCAGGCGGCGTTCATTGTCGTGGATAACCACCACAGACAATACTTCCGGCAAAGGTTCAGTGTGCGGAAGACCGAGCATTTCGGAAAGCTCCACAATACCCAGCACTTCACCACGCAGGGTAACAGCCTTGCGCCCCTTGACATCAGTGAGACGTTCAGCTTCGATCTTGGTGGTTTCCGACACGGCATCCAGCGGGATGGCGTACATCTGGCCCGACACATTGACCATCAGGGCGTCGATGATGGCCAAGGTCAGCGGCAGGCTCAAGGTGAATCGTGTGCCTTTGCCTACTTCGGAATTGGTGCTGACGCTGCCTTTCAGGTTTTTGATGTTGGTTCGCACCACATCCATGCCCACACCGCGTCCCGAAATATCCGTGATTTTTTCAGCGGAGGAAAAGCCGGGCGCGAAAATCAGCTCCATGGCTTCGCGATCATCCAACTGCGCCGCTTCCTCGGGTGTGACAATTCCCTTGCGGATGGCAACTTCGCGCATTTTGTCAGGGTCGATGCCTTTGCCGTCGTCCTCAATTTCTATGGCCACGGAATTGCCTTTATGAAAAGCGCGCAGAGTGACCTTGCCCTTGGCCGGCTTGCCGGCGGCAATGCGCACATCTTCCGGTTCAATGCCGTGATCCACTGAATTACGGATCAAATGCACCAGAGGATCACCGATGACTTCCACCACGCTCTTGTCCAGTTCGGTTTCCTCACCTTCCATGATGAGATCCACTTCCTTGCCACTTTTGCGTGACAGGTCACGAACCAGGCGGGGAAAACGCGAAAAAACAGAGGAGACAGGCACCATGCGGACTTTCATGATGGTGTCCTGCAAATCATCGGAAATACGGGCCATGGCATAGGTCGTTTCTGACAGGCTCTGGGCTACTTCCGAAATATTGATGTTATCGCCGCCCTCAAGGGAACGGGCGATAAGGGTATATCGGTTACGGTTGATGATCAGCTCGCCAATAAGGTTCATCAGATGGTCCAGGCGCTCATGATCCACGCGAATGGTTGACGAACTCTTGTGCGTTTCATTGGCCTGCGCGGCTGCCGGTTTGGCGGCGGGAGCCGCAGCGGCTTTCTTGGGCGCGGCCGCCGGCTGGGCAGACGTGGGGGCCGGTTTGGGAGTCTGCACGGCAGGCGCGGGCTTGTCCTCCACGACAGGCGCGGGAGCAGGTTGCGGCTTGTCCGCTGCAACCTTGGCCGGCGTCGGGGCGGCGGGAAGCCTTTGCTCTTTCGGCGCGTCGGGTTTGGAATCCACCGCCCCGGCTTCGGCAGCCGCGGCGATCTTGCCTTCATTCAGAATTTTCTGCACCATATCGTCAATGATGCCCACTTCCTGATTCAGCAGATCCACCATCAAGCCGAAGTCAATGCCACTGCGGCGTCCCTGATCCACAATGCCCGCCGTGCGTTCGGCATAGACCTTGATCTCAGTCTGGCCCATAAAGCTGCAGGCGTTTTTAATGGCATTGAGGCAACGGTATACGGCATCAATAGAATCTTTGTGGCTGCCGTCTTTTTGCAGCGTCGCCAGCGCGGCGTGAATAATTTCAATCTGCTGGCGTACTGTCACCCGAAAAACATCGGCATCATCGCCCTCAGCGCCAGCCGCAATGATGGTGGGATTGACCACCTCCACCGACGCAGCCTGCGGGCTTTCGGCCTGCGTAGCGCGCCCTTTGCCCTGCGTGTCGCCGTTCTGGGCCGCCAGCAGTTCTTCAGGCAGGGAAACGACGCCGCCGGCCAGAGCCTGCTGCAACTGTTTGATAACCGGGCTGGTGTCAAAAGGTGTGGTGCGTCTGCTGGCGATATCAATTTTCTGCACCAGACCTTCCATTACGTCCACAACCAGCAAAAGCAGGTCTATAAGCTCGTGACTGGGCGTAATTTTTCCCTGCCGCACGTTATTGAGCAGGGTTTCGGCCTCATGGGTCAGGGCATTCAGGTCAGTGTAGCCAATGATGCCACTGTTACCCTTCATATTGTGGAAAAAGCGGAAAAGGTCGTTGACCAGATCATCCCGCCCGGTGGGATTTTCTTCCAGCTCAAGCAGGCCATCGTTCAGATTGGCGATGATTTCATAAGATTCATCAATAAAATCTTTAAGATGACCTTCACCAAAGGCAGTGAGCGCGTATGGCTCAATGCAGGGCAAAGCGGCGACCCATTCCTTGGTGCTCATGCCTTGGGCGGCATCCGCCTCATCCACCTTTTCCTCGTTCCGTGCCGAAGACGCAGCAGTCTCCGGGGCGGCTTCAGTGCGGTCAGCCTGAATCGGCTGACCGGCCGGGGTGGCGTCAGCATCTTCAACCGGGACGGCAGGCTCAGGCTGCGGCGTGGCAGGCGCGCTTTCACCGGCCATAATGGCGTCGATCTGCGCCATTATATGCTCAATTTCAACATCGCCTTCGGCATTGGAGGCTTCGAGGTTGTCGATCATCTGGCGCAGGGCGTCCGTGGAGGTCAGGATCACGTCCATGATCTCCGAGGTTACTACCATGCTGCCTTTGCGCAGTTCGTCCAGAATATTTTCAGATTTGTGCGCCAGCTGATTGATCCGGTTCAAACCCAAAAAACCGGAAGCTCCCTTCAGGGAGTGCATGGGGCGGAAGATATCGTTCAGTAAAGCCAGATTGTCCGGAGTTTTTTCAAGTTCCAGCAGATTAGGTTCAATGGTTTCAAGGTGTTCCTTGGCTTCAGTGATAAAATCCGCGAAAAGTTCAGGATCAAAAAATTCCTGGCTCATAACCATACCTTCGTTTAGCTGAAAAACCAGTAATGCCCCACAGGGAGCGCATACTGCTTTCCTTATCGGCTAGCCAAGAAGCATCTTTATATTTCGAACCATTTTTTCCGGCTGGGCTGGTTTGACCATGTACAGATTGGCGCCCAGACTCATGCCGGTCTGGATGTCCTGCTCCTGCCCTTCGGTGGAAAGCACGATAATGGGGATATCTTTATAGGCATCCTGCATGCGGATGGTCTTGATGAACGTGAAGCCGTCCATGCGCGGCATGTTGACGTCGGAGACGATCAAATCCACGGGGGCAAGGCTGTACAGCTTTTCAATGGCATCCAGGCCGTCTTCGGCTGTACTGACCTTGAAGCCCTCGGATTTGAGCACAAAGGCCACCAGGTTGCGGATGGTCTTGGAGTCATCAACGACCATGATGTGTTTAGTCATAATTTTGTTCCTGTCCGTCATCTTGTGGCTATTACGAATAATGCGCCAACTATCCGTCTATACTAGTAAGTCTTTGCCGCTTTTGCAAGTGGATATTGACTGTGTGTCCGTGTCTATCATCACCAATCAGTCGTGTCAGGGGGCAAGCATTTTTTGTATAATCATATCCGGAGCAAGAATGCCGCATACACGGTCATTAATATCGGCTATTGCGCATAAGAAATCGGCATTGGCCCCCAACTGGGCTTCAACATTCCAGATTATTTTATTTTGTTCAACAATATGCATGCTCTGAATTCTGTCGGTAATTAAACCTAATTGCATCTGCTCTGAAGAGTGAATAATAATGAAGCTTTGCGTTGTGTACCGATACGTCCTTTCCTGGGTAAGCAGGGCATCCAGATGGAGCAAAGGGGTCACACGCCCGCGCAGATTGATAACCCCGGCCACAAAAGGCGGCGCCAAAGGCAGTCTGACCGGAGGCATATACCGCAGCACTTCCTGAATCGCCGTCACAGGCAAGAGAAAAAGCTGCCCGCGCACGAAAAAAGAAACCATCTGCACCCGGGCCTCGTTGCGCAGCCTGTCCCGCAACGAAATCTGAGGCTCCGCTTCATGCGCCGCCTCCGCGACAGACAACGCGGCATCCGGTTCGAGCACGGGCAGGCCCGCCAGGGCGTCCGCGCCGAGATATTTCTGAACAAATGCCTGCTCCGCCTCGCTCAGCCCCCCCGGCGTCCGGTGAACATCAGGAATCTCAAAGCACTGATCAGCAAAATATTCTTCTGGCGTCTTTACCATAAAGTGAGTACTTCCTCGGCCAGAGAGTCATAACTAAGCGCGCCTCTGGATTGAGCGTCAATATCATAAATGGTGCAGCCCAGCGCACTGGCTTCCCGAAAATGCGTGTCCACGCCGATAATAGTGTTGAACAGGGCATGCCCCATCTTGCGCCGCATCAAATCCAGCACCCGGGTACAAGCCTTGGCCCTTTTGTCGTACATAGTGGGCACCGCCCGGTAGCGGATGGGGCTGGGCAATACCTTGTTCAGTGTGTGCAGTGTGTCAAACAGCAGTTTCAGGCCATGCAGGGCCAAAAAATCCGTCTGAATGGGAATGATCAGCAAATCAGCCGCCACCAGAGCGTTAACAAGCAATATGCCCACATGCGGGGGACAGTCCAATACCACAAAATCATACCGTGCCGGCAAAACTTGCAGACTGCGGGCCAGAACACTGCCCTTGGCGCTGCGCTCCCGGAAATCAACCTCCAGTTCCGAAAGACGAATGCTGCCGGGGGCGAGATCCATGCCCTGCAGAACCGCAGGATGAATGATGCCCGGCCAGATCCCCGACCATACGCCCTCTTGTGCCAGAAAGATGTCATATAAGCTGGCGCCCAGATCCTCCGGGTAAATCTTGGCATGCAAAGTGGCGCAGGCATGCGGATCAAGATCCAGCAGCAGCACCTTTTTGCCGCGTCGCGACAGGGCGCTCCCCAACGTCAAGGAAGTGGTGGTTTTGCCCACCCCCCCTTTCTGATTGGCTATAGCCAGGATTTTTGCGCCCATATTTTCCTGGCGTCAACTCAGCTTGCGATAGACAATGGTGCCCTTGTGATGCTCAAGCTGGAATGAACGACTGATGTTGTGCAGCGATTCTGAATGTCCGATGAGCAGCACACCATTAGGCTCCAGGTTGTCATAAAACGCGTTGATGACTTTCCGCTTCATTTCATCGTCAAAATAGATAATCACGTTGCGGCAAAAAACGATCTGTGATTTTTCCACCCGCCGCAGTTGTTCCTTGTCGCTCAGGTTAATCTGTCCAAAGGAGACTATCTGTTTGAGCGCGGGATCCACCTTATACAGGTTGCCCTCTTTGGTGAAGTAGGAAGAAACCATTTCCTTGGGCGTCGTGCGCAAGGCATATTCGTTGTACACGCCGCGCCGCGCCGCGCCCAGCACGGCTTCCGACAGGTCGTTGGCCGTAATCTTGATATCCCAGGTGCGGATATCGTTTTTGAGCACTTCATGCAGAATGATGGCCAAAGTATAGGGTTCCTCACCCGTGGAACAACCGGCGGACCATATTCGGAGCTTTTTATGACCGGATTTCCTGCATTGCTCCAGCGTTTCAGCCAGCACGGATTTCTGAAACACTTCCAACTGCGGCGGATTGCGGAAGAAGCTGGTTTCATTGGTAGTCACCACTTCAAAAAGCTTGTTCAGCTCCGTGCGACGGTTGGCGTCAAAACGCAGAAAGTTATAATATTCGTTGTAACTTTTGAGATTAAGCTCCTTGATTCGGTTGGAAAGCCGATTTTCCACAAGATATTTGCGGTTTTCAGCAATAAATATGCCGCATTGCTGATAGATGAAATCACGCAGCAGCACAAATTCCTCATCGGAAATCTGCAAATCCTTCCGAAAGGGAGAGGCAGCCCGGAACGAGGGAGCAGCCTGGTTCTGAGACCGAAATGCGGAGCCAGGCTGCAGAGACGGACGCTGAGCGGCGGGCTGCCGGCCCAAGGCGGAGGGACGCGCGGCCGCCGCGCCAAAGGCTGATGCCGGCGTGGTTGCCTCTGTTTTGCCAGTGGGTCTGGCGAAGCTGCGCAGGGGCGAGGCAGCGGGATTTTGCGCGCCGGCGGTCGTCTGCCCCGCCTGCCTGAACGCAGAAAACGGTCGCGCATCATCTGTTTTGGCGGTTGCCGCATTTTGTGCCGCCCCTCTGCCAAACAATGACCGCGTGGCTGCGTCGGCAGCCGGAGCAGGCGTTCTGAAGGTGGAACCCGGCTGGCTCTGCGCTGCGCCGGAAAAAGGGGAAGGCTGCCTGGGCTTATAGAGCGAAGTGGGACGTTCCGTAGCTCCGGCGGATTGCGCGGGCCTGTCATTGGACGGCGTTTGGGAATCCGCCTCGCCGCTCTTGAGCTGGGAAGATTTCGAAAAAAATGTGGGAGGGATCGCCATAGTTACTCCTGTTCCGCCTGGATGGCGGCCACGGCGTCAGCCGCCGCATGCTGGATTTCAGGATCGTCGTGATCCATCATACCCAGCAGCACGCTGAAAGCCACATTGCCGCCTATTCTGCCCAGTGCTTCAATAATCTTAAATGCAACCATGGGATTCGCGTGTTCCAGCATCTGCGCCAGAGTGGGCACGGCCTCGACGTTTTTATGCACGCCCAGAGCTTCAATGGCGCGAATCCGCACCCATTCGTTCTCATCTCTGAGAGCAGTGACCAAATGCGGCATGACAGACGAGGTGCCGATCTGCCCCAGAAGATCTACCAGGGCAACGCGCACATCCTTGTCCTCATCAAACAGACGGGGCAACAACCGGGGAAGATAGCGTTCCGCCGCGCCGCCCAGATTCAGAAATGCCTCAACAGCCACGCGCCGTATGGCAGGGTCCGCGTCTTCCAGGGCTTCAGTGATTTCCGCAAGATTCTCAGTAACGCTATAGCGGCCCAGCGCGTATACCGCCATCATGCGCTGCATGGCGCTGTCGCTGCGGAAGCGATCTTTGAATCGCTCATTCAGGCTGGCGCTGTGCAGATTGATGCAGGCCTCCAGCGCCATTTCCTTCACGTCCACATAACGGTGGTCGAGCTGGCTGAACACCACATCTTCCACATCCGGGCAGGTATGCTGATTGCCGAAAAAGACCAGAGCGCTTTTGAGCACTTCGGCATCTTCACATTCGTCGATGATGGAAAGAAAGAAAGGCATATCGTCGCAACTGCCCAACTGGGCCACTTCCGCCACGGCGGCACGTTGCAGTTCCCTGCTTACCCGCCAGAACAGATTTTTGATCTCTTCCACCGGACGGCTGTCGTCCATAAGCTGACAGGCTTCCATGGCGACCATGACGCGGCACTCATCCTCGCTGCGCAGGGCATCACGCACAACAGTGTTATACCCTATGGAAGCGATGGCCTGAATGGCCGCCTCGTACAGTCCGGCATTGCGCTCCGGGTCAAGGCCCGCGGCCAGAGACAGAACGGCGCTGCTGGCTTCTTCCTTGCCAATGGCGCTGAGCCCCTGCAGGGCCGCTATCTGAATCTCCTCATCATTGTCGGAAAGAGCGTCCAGCAGGTAGGAACGCAGACGCTCCTGCGATTTGTCGGCCAGAAGAGAAAGAGAGCGCCCGCTCAAAATCTGCACAATAGCCTTGACTATCTTGTGGCGCAAGGCCACGCTGACATTTTCCAGCGAATTGAACAGCAGGGGGATGGTCTTGATGTCTCCCAAGCCACCCAGCGCGTCAATAATGGCCGAGCTGACCAGCATGGAGGATTGCGGCAGCAACTTCACCAGGGCGTTGATGGCTGACGGGTCCTTGATTTTGGCCAGCGCCTCCACCACAGCGAATTGCACCCATTCTTCGTCATGCATGGCCTGACAGAGGTCATTCACCGATTCGGGAAAAGCAAGATTGCCCAGGCTGACGGCCGCCTGATAGCGGACATTGACCTCCGGATCCTTGAGCAAAGCCTCGGCCAGCAGCACGGCGGACTGATGGCTGAGGCAATAACCCAGAATGTCCGTGATAAAAATGCGCAGATCCGGATCATCACCACGCAGACTGGGCTGCATGCTCTCAATACTGTCCACGCCGATCTCGCGCAGAATATCCATAGCAACATTGCGCACCGGCGCTTCATCGCTGCTGAGCAGGGGCAGCAGCGCCATGATGGCCTGGGGACCGCGTATTTTGCGCAGACCGTATTCCGCAGCTTCCTGCACCCCGATATTTTCGCTTTCGATGCATTTGCAGAGCAGGGGGATGGCCTCTTGCAGTTCCATGTCGCCCGCGCTGAAGGCCGCGTCGCGCATGGCTTCGCTGTCGCCCGACTGGAGGGCCTCAAGAATCTGTCCTGGGCTGTCTTGCGAATTTTCCATACTCATGATGATTTTCCTGATGAAAGGCTACAGGTCAGCCTCTGACCGTTGTAATAATGGCCTGGGCTATGTCATCGGCATCCAGAATCTGATTGGCGAGCTTGGCGTCCACCACGGCCTTGGGCATGCCGTAAACCACGCAGGAAGCCTCATTTTGCGCTATGAGACAACCGCCCTTTTCGGTGAGAATACGGGCTCCCTCGCAGCCGTCGGACCCCATGCCTGTGAGCATGACGCCCAGGGTGCGCCGCCCCATACTGCGTCCTGCGGTTTCCATGAGGACATTGACTGTGGGTTTGTACAGAGCGTCACGCGGCTCGTCAGTCACGGCCACCTCGGGCAGCGGGCCACGCATGCGCACGCCAATATGCTTGCCGCCGGGGCAAACATAGGCATGCCCGTTTCTGAACTTGTCGCCATTGACCGCCTCGGAAACCGAAATCTTGCACACGCTGTCCAGACGTTTGGCAAATGGACCGGTAAAGGAAGCCGGCATGTGCTGGGCGATCAGAATACAGGCCGGAAGATCCGCGGGCAAGGCTGAAAGGATCTTCTGCACCACCGGCGGGCCGCCGGTGGAAACGCCAATCACGACCAGGTCGCGCGGACCGTGACAGGGGGTCTGCACATAGTCCGCAGGCTGCCAGGGCTGACTGTTATGGACGAGTGGCTGTACTATATGGTTGATGCGACGGTATTTCAGCTTGACGATGGCTTTTTTGCGGGCAATGGCCTTGACCTTGCGACGCAACTCATCGCCGAAACCGTCGCGATCGTTGCTCATGGTCTTGAGGATAAAATCCAGCGCGCCATATTCCATGGCTTTAAGCGTACTTTCTGCACCGCTTTCTGTAAGCGAACTGACCATCAGCACCGGCATGGGATGGGTCTTCATGAGATTTCGGAGGGTGGACAAGCCGTCGAGGCGCGGCATTTCCACATCCAGGGTCATGACATCGGCATCCAGCTCTGCCGCTTTTTTCAGCGCATCCTGCCCATCACGCGCCGTGTCAACCACCTTGATGTCCGAATCCTGCTCCAGAAGCGAAACCAAGGCATTACGCATGAAAGTTGAATCATCCACAACAAGGACACGAATCATAGAAATCATCACTCCGGAAAAAATTTCCCGCGGCCAGAAGAGCATCCTACTCCAGAGAGGATAATTTGACAAATGAAAAAAGTCTTGCCAAAGGCGCACTGTTAGCATAGGATGCCTTTCCTGACGGGATGTGGCTCAGCTTGGCTAGAGCGCAGCGTTCGGGACGCTGAGGCCGCGCGTTCAAATCGCGCCATCCCGACCAGAGAATTCAGGGGCTATGCACAAGCATAGCCCCTTTCTCACATGTGCTGACGAATCAACTTTTTTGTACCACAGGAAATTTTTTGGCAAATTCAAATACTTCACCAAACGTTTCATAATGAGCGGCGGCATAGGCAAAGAAAAAATCCTCATCACTGCAAGGGCCCAGGCGGCACTGAATTTCTTCGCGCAATTCCTTGTCCATCAGAGCTGTTGCCGCCGTAAAATTAATTTCCGTGCCATGAGCGTTTAACATCGCAATTCTCCGTTCTCGACCGTTAAAGTGCATTCCCATCTCTTACATAGACAGCATCCCCCTTATCGTTTCTGAAACAAAAACTCAACAAGAGCATTTATCTAATGAAATCAGATAAATGCTCTTGTGAACCGCTCTGCGTTACGTACGGGTGCGGCAACCGGGCGGCAGGCGATACGATGCAGCCATTTACGGCACAAATTCATAAGGGCTTTGCGACGGCGCAGCCGGGTTCGTTCGTGAAAAAACACGTTTTTCACGAACAATCCTGCAAAAATCCTTCGCAATATTTGACGGCATTCCGGGAGGACAAGAAGCGTGTTTTCTTGCAACAGCTTTTCATGAATGCAACGCCTTCTCCATTGCTCGTTGGGGCTTGCCCGCTGACGACAAGGCGGCTAGCATGACAGTTATGAAAAGAACACAAGCCTCCCCTCCCCTTTCCAGCCAACTTCCGCTCTGGCGTGACTACCTGCTGGCTCAGCGCGGGCTTTCACCGCATACCGTGGAATCTTATGGGCAGGATCTGGAAAGCTTTTTCCTCTTTGAGGAAGAGCTTGGGCAAAGTGACGCACTTGAAAGCGGCCCGGACGAACAGGAGATTTTTCTTTATCTGTCATGGCTGCGGGCCAGGGGAAATACCGGACGGACACTGGCCCGGCGGCTCTCCGCCCTGAGGGCTTTTTTCGCCTTTGCCGTGGAAGAAGGGATATTGAAAAACAACCCGGCGCTTTTGCTGGAAAATCCCAAATTGCCCAGCCATCTGCCGGAGGTTCTCAGCCGTGAAGAAATGGAAAGGCTGCTGGCCCTGCCGGACATGGACAGCAAAAGCGGCCGGCGCGACCGCTGTATGCTGGAATTGTTGTATGCCGCCGGTCTACGGGTCTCTGAACTCTGCACTCTGAGTGTGGCCGGGCTTGATCTGCAGCGAGGCCTGGTTCGCGTGTTCGGTAAAGGAGCCAAGGAACGCCTGGTGCCGCTGCACGACATGATCCAGGAATTGCTGGCCGACTATCTGCGCGCCTGGCGTCCGCTGTTTTCGCCCTGCGTCGATCAGCTTTTCGTCAACCGCTCGGGGCGGGCGCTGAGCCGGCAGTACATCTGGAAACTGGTCAAAAAATACGCCATGCTGGCGGGCATCCGGCGTCCCATTTCGCCGCACACCTTCCGCCACTCCTTCGCCACCCACCTGCTGGAAGGCGGCGCGGATCTGCGCGCGGTGCAACTGCTGCTTGGTCATGCCGACATCAGCGCCACTGAAATTTATACCCATGTTCAGGCGGAGCGCCTGCGCGGCATCCACCGTCAATTTCATCCCCGGAGTCAGTTGTGAGCGCCGCCACGGCTACCCTGATCACCTGCCACGCCAATGCCGATTTTGATGCCTTCGCGGCCATGCTGGCCGCGCGTCATCTCTATGCGCCCTGCGTGCTGCTTTTCCCGGGCAGCCAGGAGCGGGGGCTGCAAAAAATCTATGCGGGGCTGGACCGCGCCGCCTATGGATTTGTCGAAGCTGCCGACCTGCACTGGGAGGATATTGACCGCCTGGTGCTGGTGGATACCCGCCAGCGCAGCCGGGTGAGCCATGTGGCTCCCCTGCTGAAACGCCCTGGCATGCGAATAGAGGTCTGGGATCATCACCCTGATTCGCCGGACGACATGGCGGCGGATGTGGTTGAGCTGGCCCATGTGGGCGCAGTGACCAGCTTGCTGGTTCTGACCTTGCGGACGCGGAACACGCGCCTGCACTCCGCTGAGGCGACTCTGCTGGGACTGGGCATTTACGGCGACACGGGTTCGTTCACCTACTCCTCCACCACGTCCGAGGACTTCCAGGCCGCCGCCTGGCTGCTGGACCAGGGCATGGACGTCAACCAGATCAATGAAATGGCCGCCCACGAACTGACCAGCCTGCACGTTCAATCCCTGAACAGCCTGCTGGAGTCAGCGCATACATATGCAATCAATAACACACAGGTAGTTCTGGCTGAAGCCTCCATGGAGCATTATCTGGGAGATTTCGCCTACCTGGCCCACCGGCTGATGGAAATGGAGAAATTTTCCGTGCTTTTTGCCATCGGCATCATGGGCGACCGTATTCAGGTGGTGGCGCGCAGCCGCAGCGACGCGGTGAACGTGGGCAACATCTGCGCTGAACTGGGCGGCGGCGGTCACGCCTACGCGGCCTCGGCCTCCATCCGTTCCATGACCATCAACGAAGTGCGTGAAACCATTCTGCGCCGTCTCTATGACCAGGCCCATCCAGACAAAACGGCGCGTGAATACATGTCGTCGCCGGCGGTGGGCATTGAATCCACCTCAAGTATTCGCGAGGCCGACGAACTCATGCTGCATTTCGGCCTCAAGGCCGTGCCCGTGTTCCAGCCGGGCACCCGCGTCTGCGCGGGGCTGCTGGACGCCCAGACCGCTTCGCGGGCCAGCGCGCATGGTCTGGGTTCCTCTCTGGTGGAGGACTACATGCAACGCCGCGTGCATGTGCTGTCGCCCGACGCCAGCCTGAAGGATCTCACCTCCATTATTGTGAATGCGCGTCAACGTCTGGTGCCCATTGTGGAAAGCGAAAAGGTGGTGGGCGTGGTCACGCGCACGGACCTGATCCATGTTTTTGCCGATGAGGCGGGCAACCTGCTGGACCGGAAAAACCAGAGCGGCAAGGAACGCAACATCAGCAAACTCATTCAGGACCGCCTGCCGGCTGAAACCCGTCAGCTTCTGCACCTGGCCGGGCAACTGGGCAGAAAGCTGGGCCTGCCCGTGTATGCCGTGGGCGGCTTTGTGCGCGATCTGCTGCTGGACAGACCCAATCAGGATATTGATCTGGTGGTGGAGGGCAACGGCATTGCTCTGGCCAAGGCCCTGGCCGAGGAGTTGCGCGGCCGGGTACGCGAACATCAGAAGTTTCTGACGTCCGTAGTGATCTTTCACGATGCCAGGGGGGCCGAATCGCGTATTGATGTGGCCACGGCCCGTCTGGAATATTACGAATATCCGGCCGCCCTGCCCACAGTGGAACTTTCTTCCATCAAGATGGATCTGTTCCGGCGCGATTTCAGCATCAATGCCCTGGCCGTGCGCCTGGACAGCACGCCTTTCGGCCAGATGGCGGACTTTTTCGGCGGACAGCGCGACGTCAAGGAGCGCGTCATCCGTGTGCTGCACACCCTGAGTTTTGTGGAGGATCCCACGCGCTGTCTCCGCGCGGTGCGTTTTGAGCAGCGCTACAAGTTTCGCATTGGCCCAGGCACGGAAAAACTGATCAAGAATGCGCTCTCCCTCAACCTCATGGATCGCCTTTCCGGGCCGCGCCTGTTCAATGAATACCAGCATATCTGTGACGAAGTCGACCCACCTGCCTGCTTTTTCCGTCTGGACGAGCTGGGCATTCTGCGGGCCATTTCGCCCCATCTGGCCCTGACGCCCAACAAGCGCGCTCTGCTGTGCCGCCTGCGGGAAATGCTCACCTGGTATCGCCTGCTCTACTTTGATGAACCGGCGCAAGCCTGGCTGCTCTATTTCCTGGGTTTCAACCTTAACTTGAACTATGCTGAAACATCGGCCCATTTTCACCGCCTGGGGCTGCCAGAGGCCAAAAAAGCGGACATTCTGCGCCAGCGTGAGCAGATGCGCGCCGTGCGCGGCAAACTGGAGAACTGGCAACGTCAGGACGATGCGGGCCAGAGCAGAGTCAGCGCGCTGTGCGGGCTGCTGCGCTCCATTTCGCTGGAGTGCCTGCTGTATATCATGGCTTCAACCGTGAATTCAGGCCTTCAAAAAAATCTTTCGCGCTACATCACACAATGGAGGCGAGAAAAGGCCGATATCTCCGGAGCGGATCTGCGCCGCCTCGGAATTGCACCCGGGCCGCTCTATGGCCGTATTCTGAAAGCCGCGCTGGCAGCCAAGCTGGACGGCGAAGCCCCCACTGCCCAAAGCCAGCTCAAACTGGCCCGCGCTCTGCTGGAAAGCGCCGCCAATGAGCGAAAAAACCACGCTTTTTCCGCAAATTGAGAAATGCTATAATGCCTACTTGCCAAAAGGGATTCCTCTATGAGGACATTGGGAACGAGCCAGATCCCGCCGGTGTTGTGAACCGCGCGCAACGAATGCCCCGGCAGTCGGCCGCAAGCCGGAAATCAGCTTCCTGTCCGCTCTTGCGGGCCAGTCCGTATGCCGCCTCAAGCTCAGCAAGGCCTTCCTCAAGACGAAAACTGCGCAAACAAGCCTGGGCATAGTCCAGACTTGCCCGCCAGTCTTCCGGAAAATCAAGGCTACGACGGGCATTGCAACTGACCGCAAGAGAAAGGAGCGGGGTTTTGTCGCAGCATTCCGCCAGCTTCCGAACCCACAGTCGCTGATTTTCCTCATCCGGAATCCATTGCTCCGCCATAAGAAGCATCTCCAGGGCGCTTTCCGGACAGTTGCGCGTCGGGTCAAACTGAAAACCCGGCTGACAAAGACGCCCTGAGTGCGCCAGCATATCCGCCCAGGCCAGACAACCCTGAAAAAGCGTGGTCGGCGCGGGCAGGTCCGTCTTTTCAGAGTGCTGGCGTCGCCAGCAGGTCTGAAGCGCGGGCAAGTCTCCCAGGCGCAGGGCCGCCACGGCACAGGCGGTGTGGACATCAAGGGAAGCTTCAGCGTCAGGGGGCAGCTCCGGCCCGTGGCTTTCGGCTGCAAGAATTTCGGAAAGCAGATGCCGCGCGTCTTTCATGCGGTCGCTCTCAAGAAGCAGGCGCAGGCGCATGGCCATGACATCATGGTGGGCCCCCTGCCGTTCAAGCAGAGCCGTCAATGAAGGCCAATGCTTTCGGTATGCGGGATTGCCCCTTGCCCACTGAAGGCAGGCCAGAGCGAAGATCCGTTGCGATTCGCCGCAAGCGCGGGTCCGGGCCGAAAGAGAACGCGCGATATGGAGAACTTCGGAAGCACGGTGCGTCAACAGGTGCGCCATCTGCACTTTCCGTTGCGCCGCCTGACCGATTTTTTCCGTCAAGGCCGGGCGTGCGGAGAAAAACGAAAGAAGTTCGTCAAGTTCCAGCGCGTGCCGATAGGTGATCACTTCTTTGCCCGGCTCAAAATGGGCGCGCAAGTCTTCTCCTATATCTTCGGTGAGCACGCAACAGCCGCAGGAAGCCCCCTCCATGATGCGGAAGTTGAATTCCTGGCAGATGGATTCATTGGGGAGAATGCGGGTGTCGTCATATAAATCCAGCATGGCCGAAAACGAAAGATGGCGGGCGTCCACCTGATGGCGTTGCCGCAAAAACTGCGCGAAGTGGAATCGCCGGGGACGGTTTTTATCAATAACGCCAACAAAGGAGGCCGCCTGACGGCGCTGGGCATGCGGGCGGCAGGCGCGTCTGCGGCCCGGCATGGCAAAAGGACGCGCATTGTTCCGAAGCCGCCATGCCGGTGGCAACGCATTGAACAAATGGGGGTGAGGCGTCAGAACCAGGTCAAAGAGCTGAGCATACCAGCGCTGCCAGAAGAGATTCAGATGCGTGTCCACAGCCCAGAAGATTTTTGGGCAGTCCAGCTCCTCCAGGCCGCTCAAAAAAATCCTGCGTGCGAGGTGCTCCATCTGAACAAGCAGGTCAGGCCTGAATGTCTCTCCCGAACCGCCAGGGCCGCGCAAAAGCCGCCGCACCGGCACAAGGCCGCCCTCGCCTTTAAGACTGACCCGGCGCACGGTATGGCCCGGCATTTCTCCAAAATCGCAATCCACCAGAAGAATATTCATGCTGCACACGGGTTGCTGCGTACCGCCCCAAATACGGCCGCCACGCTCCTGTTTTGCCTGATTTTACCCGAGCCTGCGTTTTTGTCCAGCCGGGAAAAGCAGATGTGTTCCGCCTTGCCATAGCTGCTCCCCTGTTTTACAGTCGCGCCGCAAGGGGAACTGAAAATGCTCAAAAGAGATGAGGCCCTGAAATTGCTGGCGGATCAGGGCACGCCCGCACCGCTTCTGCAGCACGCGCTGGCCGCTGAGGCCATCATGCGCGCTTTGGCGCGCCGTTTCGGCGAAGATGAGGCGCTCTGGGGCCTGACCGGCCTGCTGCATGATCTGGACTATCCTTCCACCGCCGAAGCGCCTGAGCGTCATGGCCTGGAGAGCGCGGAGCTGCTGTCCGGCAAACTGCCGGAAGAGGCGCTTGCCGCCATCCGCGCCCATAATGGCGAAATGAACGGCACAATGCCGCAAAGCCGTTTTGATTACGCTTTGCGTTGCGGCGAAACTGTCACCGGGCTTATCGGCGCCGCGGCGCGCATGCGCCCCACAGGCCTGGAAGGCATGGAGCCCAAAAGCATCAGGAAAAAGATGAAGGACAAAGCCTTTGCCGCCAGCGTGAACCGCGACAATATCCGCCAGTGCGCCGACGCCGGGCTGGAGCTGGATGAATTTCTGGCGCTGGCCATTGAGGCCATGCGCGCCAGGGCCGCTGAACCGGACTTAAGAAACAGCTGATTTATTCTGTGAATAAATCAGCACCCATGTCCAAAGAGGCCTTCGCCTCTTTCTTCACGACTTGCGGGCGGTCTTGCTCCGCAAGACCGCGGGAAACGCTGATTAAAGCGTTTCCTTAAGCAAATAAGCTTTTACATTGATGAGGCAGATCATGGACGAATGCGCGCTGGATACGAACATCCGCACCCTTGGCCCCTGCAAGCTGGAGTCGAGCCTGCCCTACCGCACCTGGGCCGACGACAAAAGCATTCAGATTTTTGTGGATGAAGAGCTGAGCGAACACAAGGGGGAAGCTTGCGTGGTTTCCTTTGAGGCGGCCGGCCCGCGCAGGAAGCTCTATTTCGATTCCTCCCGCGCCAAGTGCGCCATCGTTACCTGCGGCGGTCTGTGCCCCGGCATCAATGACGTGATCCGCGCCATCGTCATGGAGGCCTACCATGCCTACAAGGTGCCTTCCATTGTGGGCATTCCCTACGGGCTGGAAGGCTTTATCCCCAAATACAAGCACAGACTGCGCGAGCTGACGCCGGAAGTGGTGGCCGACATCCATCGTTTCGGCGGCACCATCCTGGGTTCGTCGCGCGGTCCTCAGTCGTCCGAGGAAATTGTGGACACGCTGGAGCGCTGCAACGTCAACGCCCTCTTTGTCATCGGCGGCGACGGCACCATGAAGGCCGCTCTGGCCATCAGCCGGGAAGTGCAGAGCAGAGGCCTGAAAATCGCTGTGATCGGCATTCCCAAAACCATTGACAATGACATCAACTTCATTCCCCAGTCCTTCGGCTTTGAAACCGCTGTGTTCAAAGCCACCGAGGCTATTGAGTGCGCCCATACCGAGGCCTGCGGCACGCCCAATGGCATCGGCCTGGTCAGACTCATGGGCCGGGAGTCGGGTTTTATCGCCGCGCGGGCCACACTGGCCCTTAAGGAAGTGAACTTCGTGCTGATCCCGGAAGCTCCCTTTACCCTGGAAGGAGAAGGCGGCCTGTTGCCCGCTCTGGAAGAGCGCCTGCGGGACAGGGGCCACGCTGTCATTGTGGCGGCTGAAGGCGCGGGCCAGCATTTGCTGGAGCAGAACTCCGGTACGGACGCATCGGGCAACCCCATGCTGGGTGAAATTGCCGACCTGCTGCGCAGGGAAATCCATCGTTATCTCAATGCCCGCCAGATAGAGCATTCCATCAAGTACATTGACCCCAGCTACATCATCCGTTCCGTTTCCGCCAGCGCCAACGACAAGGTATACTGCGGCTTTCTGGGCCAGTATGCCGTGCATGCGGCCATGGCCGGGCGCACGGATATGGTGGTGGCCAAACTTCAGGACCGCTATGTGCATCTGCCGCTGGAGCTGGTCACTCGCACGCGACGCAAGCTGAATATTTATTCTGACCTCTGGCGCGCGGTGCTGGAATCCACGGGACAGGGCATGCTCAAAGGCATGCTGCCGCCCGAATAGAGCGCTTTTCCACATGTCGCGTCTTTGCCAGGTCAAGGCTTCAGCCGGTTCCGGTAAAACCTATGAGCTGACCCGCTGTTTTCTGCTGCGCCTGATGGAATGCGGGCACAAGGCCGGTGTGGCGGCTTCCCCGGCCTGTGCGCTGGCTTCTGAGAGTCGGCAATGCGGCTGGGGCGACATTCTGGCTGTCACCTTCACCAATGCCGCAGCCGCCGAAATGCGCGAGCGGGTCATCCGTCGGCTGAAAAGCGCGGCTCTGGGCATGCGTGCGGATGATCTTCCCCTGGACGAAGAAGAGGCCCGCCGCTGGGTGGATGTGATTATGCGCGACCTGAGCGCGCTGAACATCCGCACCATTGACAGCCTTTTGCACCTCATCGTGCGCGCCGCGGCGCTGGAATTGAATCTTCACCCTGAGTTTCAGCCGGTATTCGCCACCGAGGAAGCGCTGACTCCCTATCTTGACCTCTTTCTGGAACGGGCTTGGCGGGACGACGCGGCCATGCGCGATCTTTTGCGCGAAGCCTGCCGGGCCCTGGTGACGCACGGCGGAAGCAAGGGTTTTCTGGCCGGGGAAAAGCTGATCCATCAGTTGAAGGATTTGCTGGATGACGTGCTGCGAGGACGCTTTGACCATATGACGCCGCAGGCAATTCTTAAAGAAAAACTTCAAGAAATGGACATGGCGGCCGTACACGCCGCGCGCGAGTTTGCGGCAGCCGCTCAGGACGCGGGCCTGCAATGGAAAAAACCGGCCTTGGACGCGGTGCGGCAACTGGCTCAGGGCCAGACGGACAAATGTTCTTCCGCCTTCGCCTCCAAGGAGAATCCAGAAGAATTGTTTCGCAAGGGCACGGTAGTGCCGCCGGAGGCGAAACGGGCCTTTGACGCCTATACGGCCAGTGCCCGCCAGCGGGCTGTTGAAGGCGAACTGATTGTGCAGGCTCTGCGCCTGGCCCCCTTTGTACGTCTGGCCCAGACGCTGGTAAACGCGTTTTTACAAAATCAGGAGCAGGAAGGGGCCTTGCCGGGTCTGCTGGTGCCTGGTCTGGCCCGGGAAGTGCTTGAAGGCGAACGCGGCGTGCCGGAAGCGCTCTGTCGCCTGGGCACACGCCTGACCCATTTTCTGGTAGACGAATTTCAGGATACAAGCCGCGAACAGTGGCAGGCTTTGCGTCCCCTGGTGGAAGAGGCTCTTTCGCGCGGCGGTTCCCTGACCTGGGTGGGGGACGTCAAGCAATCCATTTACGGCTGGCGCGGCGGGGAACCGGAACTGTTTGACGCCGTGTTTGAAGATCAGGGCCTGGTTCGGCTGGCTCCTGACGGAGAACGCCGCAGTCTGCCCCGGAACTGGCGCAGCCGTCGCGATGTGGTGGAGCACAACAACCGGATTTTCACCCCCTTAGCGCAGGCGCTCACAGCACAGCGCGTTCTTGCCGCCCTGTTGCCCGCTGACACGCCGCCGGCAGTCCTGACCGCCGCCACGCAACGCCTGAACCGGGCCTTTGCGGCGACGGCGCAGCAATGCCCCCCCCAGGCCCGGGATGGCGGTCTGGTACGGGCCGAGGAGATACAGGGAACGTCACAGGACGATTTGCGCGAACTGGTGCTGGAACGCCTCTGCGAGCTGCTGCGGGACGAAATCGGCCCGCGCCGCGCCTGGTCCGACGTTCTGGTGCTGGTGCGGGGCAACGAGACGGCCCGCGTAACGGCTGAAGGCCTGGTGCGCGAGGGCATTCCGGTTATTACGGAAAACAGCCTGCTGCTGGCCGAACATCCGCTCATTGTCCAGATCGTGGCCCTGCTGGCTTTTCTGGACAATCCCGAAGATGACATCGCGTTCTGGACCCTGCTCACCGGTTCCATTGTGCTGGAGCATCCCCAGGCGGCGGAACTGGACTGGGAGGCGTTGCACGCCTGGTGCGCGGACGCGGGGCGCGGCCCTCTTTACCTGCGTTTCAGGCAGCGCTGGTCACGGATATGGCAGGAATTGCTGGCGCCCTTTCACGGCCAGTCCGGCCTGATGACGCCCTATGACACGGTGCTGGAATGGTTCGCGCATCTGGATGTGGAACAGCGCTTCCCGGAAGCCTGTACCTTTTTGCGCCGTTTTATGGAAGTGCTGCAAAGCGCGGAAGAAAAAGGTCTGGCCACCGTATCCACGTTTCTGGAGCACTGGCGCGACAAAAGCGGCGAAGAAAAAGTGCCCATGCCGGAAAACATGAACGCCGTGCGTGTGATGACCATCCATAAGTCCAAAGGATTGGAAGCTCCGGTGGTGATTCTGCCCTGGACCGGCTTCAGCGTGCGCCCGTCGGGACGACCCGTCCTGCTGGAACGTAACGGCCTGCGCATGGTCGTACCCAATCGCAAGGCGCTGGGCGAAGTCTACTATGCGGATCTGGCGCGACAGGCCTGCGAAAACCTGGATCTGCTGTATGTGGCCTTTACCAGGGCGAGGGACGAACTGCACATTTTCCGCACCGGCACATCCGTTCAGAAAAACAGATCCGGTTCGCTCTGCGCGGCTTTGGACATTCTCTGGCAGGAAGCCGGTCTGTCCCTGCCTTACAGGCTTGGCGCGCCTCCGGAAGAGCTGCCGGACGTCACGGCGGACGAGAGGGCCGGCCCTGAAGCGCTCCCCGCCCCCTGTTCCCGCGCGGCTGCAACAGAACAGGACTGGCGGCCCATGCAGTGGTTGCCGCGTCTGAAAATCTTCCGCAATCCTCTGGGCGGCTTTGCCTTCAAAGCAGAGGATCGAGGCGTTCTGCTCCATTTCTGCCTGGAACATCTGCGCATCACCGGTCATGCGGAAGAGGACGCCAGGGCCGCCCTGCTCTTCGGCCTGCGCCATTTTCCCTTGCCTGTGCCTGATGACGCGGCCCTGCGCCAGTCGCTGACCGAAGCTCTGGCCTGGTTCGCGGCCCAGCCCGAGGCGGCGCGGTGGCTTGAGCGCGGCTGGCCCGAACAATCGCTCATGGACGGGCAGGGACATGTGCTGCGTATGGATCTGCTGGTGCGCGAAACCTGGGGTCCGCTGGTCATCGACTATAAAAGCGGCCAACCGCAGGCGCAGCATATTCTTCAGGTGCGACGCTATCTGGACTGTCTGGAGCAGTGCGGCGATTACAGAGGCACGGCGCGCGCGTTGCTGGTCTACCTGGACCAGCGGCGCTTCCAGCTGGTGGAGGCTGACAAGGTTTCAGGACTCTGTGAAACATGCGACGTGTTGCTGCCCGCAGCCGGGGACAAAATATGAGCGCCACGCCTTTTCTGATTTTTCCCTGGCAACGGGCTTTTCTGCCAGATCTTAAAGTAATGCTGGAAGAATACAGCAACGGACGGCCCGGCTCGGTTCTGTTGATCGTGCCGCACAACCGCCCCTGGCGCTACCTTCTCCAGCTTTATGCTCAGGAAGGCGGCCCGCGTCTGTTGCCCAAAGTCCTCACAGTGTCCGAGATGGTGACTGTCTGGCGCAGCGGCGGCAGCGACGGGCCGCTGTACACGGCCAATCTGTTGGACCGCGTGGCCCTGCTCCATGCCTGCGTACAGGCTCTGACCGAGGATGACGCGGCTCTTTCCGCGCGTTTCGCGCGTATGGACATGGCGCTCTTTTTGCCCTGGGGCCTGCGGCTGGCCGCGCTGCTGGAGGAAATGCTCGGGCAGGGGCTGGAACCTGCGGACCTGAGCTATGTGGAAAATGAAGTGGCCGCGCCCGCAGCGGCTCTGCTGGGCGCACTGGGACGCATAGGGCGATCCTATCTGAATGCTCTGAAAAAGCGCCAATGGACCACGCCGGGCCTGGATCAGCACATGGCCAGCCGCCAGGCCGCGCACATTCCGCCCCTGCTCCTCCCCGCAGCGGACAGACCTGTGGTGATAGCGGGTTTTTCAGTGCTGACCGGCGCCGAGGACAGGCTGTTGCGCGCGCTCTGGCAGGCGGGAGCGCATGTTTGTCTGCACAGCGACCCGGCCCTGGCTGCCAATGCTCCCACGCACTGGGCCTGTGCTGAACACGCGGCCTGGCTGCGTCGCTGGCAGGCCCAAGTGCGCCTGGCCGTGGCTCCCGATCCGCGGGAGGCCTCGCATAAGCCGCGTTTGTCCTTCTTTGCCGGATATGACTGTCATTCACAACTCCAGGCCCTGCGCGAGACTCTGGCTGACAGCCGGCATACCGCTATGCCCTCCACCGCGGTGGTACTGACGGACAGCGCCTTGCTCATGCCCGTGCTGCACCATCTGCCGGACAAAGACGTCAACGTGTCCATGGGCTATCCTCTGTCTCGCTCCCCCCTCAACCGTCTGCTGGACGCCCTGTTGCGTCTGCAGGCCGGACGTTCCGATGACGGGCGCTATTACTGGCGCGATCTGTTGCGCTGTCTGCGGCATCCCTATCTGAAGATGCTCGCAGTGAATGATGCGGAAGGTCGCAGCCTGTCGTTACGCGACGCCCTGCGCCGCCTGGAAATTCTGATCCGCACGGGCAGCCGCTTTGTGGATCTGCCTGACCTGGCCGGAGAATGCCGCGCCACTTTGCCCGTTCCCCTGGCCGCGCTCTTTTCTCAATGCCTGTCAGTCATGGTGGACGCCGTGTCCGCCGCGCGGACCACAGCGGACATGGCCCGCTGCCTGCGCGACATCTGCGACTTTCTGCTGAACTACGGCGGAGAGATGTGGCGTCATTTTCCTCTAGACGCGGAAGCCATGTACCGTCTGATGCGGCACACTGAACCTGTTCTGCGCAAAACATGCCTGGCGCGGACGCCCTTTCCGCCGAGCGTGCTGCACGGCATCACCCGCCAGGTGCTGGAGCAGGAACGCGTGCCCTTTGAGGCTGAGCCGCTCACCGGTCTGCAAGTGCTCGGCATGCTGGAAACCCGCCTGCTGCACTTCCAACGCGTGCTGATCGTGGATGCCACGGACGACAAGCTGCCCGGCAATCCGGCTCAGGATCCGTTGCTGCCCGATTCCCTGCGTCAGGTTCTGGGCCTGCCTGACGCCCGCCGCCGTGAACGCGCGGCGGCGCATACGCTCTATCGCTTATGCGCCGGGGCCGATGAAGTGCACTTCTTCTGGCAGGAGGGCATCAGCCGTTCCGCGCTCTTTGACGGTAAAAAAAGCCGCAGCCGTTTTGTGGAGCAGTTGATCTGGGAGGAGGAACAGCGCCGCGGCGCATTGCTCGTCCCCGGTGAAGGTGCGCTGGCCGTGGCGCGCTGCGCCGTGCGCGCCGCTCAGACCCGGCCCAAAAGCCTGGAGCGAGGCGCTGGCCTGGACGCGGCTGTGCGGATGTTCCTGCGCGAACCGCTTTCCGCCACTCGGCTGGATGTCTATCTGCAATGTCCCTTGCGCTTTGCCTGGCAATATCTCTGCCGTCTTGCGCCTCAACGGGAAATCAACGAGGGCGACGATCCCTCTGCCGTGGGCATATGCATTCATAATACGTTGCGCGCGCTGTATGAACCCTACCTGCATAAGGAAGTGCGGCGGGGGGACATTTCCATGCAAACCGTCCAGGCCCGCTTTCAGGAAGCTCTGGAAGCGGCGGATCTGCGCCGCCTTCTCCCGGCGGACAGTTGCCTGATGCTGGAAACGGCCGCGCCGTTGCGCCTGGAGCGCTTTCTGGCGCGGCAACCCGAAAGCACGCTGATCCTGGCTCTGGAAAAAAAGCTGACTACGGATCTGACGCTTAGCGGGCGCGGGTATGCTTTTACCGGCGCATTGGATCGCCTGGATCGGCGCGATGGGCTGTTGTATGTGCTGGACTACAAGACTGGCAACATCAAGCGGCACGATGAAGGTCTCTGGACCGATGCCCCCTTCTTTCACAAGGTTGCCCTGGCCTGCGCCCCGGAGCAGGAGACTTTGCCGGAAGCTTTGTTCGAAGAATTGCGCGAGCGTCTGCCCAGCCTGCAATTGCCCTGTTATCTGTCCATGCTCAAGGTTGCAAAAATGGGAAATCCCGGTGATGCCGCCCTGGTGGAACTCAAGGACGAGGGGGCGGAAATTCCCCTTTTCGGAGGGCTGGCGGATGAAGATCTGACGGCGGCTCTTGAGTACTGCGACCTCAGCCTGGCGCTGGCGTTGCGCCATCTGGAAAGCGCTCCGCAGTTTACGGCCCGCCCCGACAGGCATTGCGCCTGGTGTCCGTATGCCGGATTGTGCGCAGCCTGAGCGCGGGCGCGGGCGATATCATGCTGACTCATACCCGCGTCATCTTATTGCGCCTTGTGATTTTTCGTTCTATGATAACTGCCAAATAATTGGGGACAATCGCCAAAATGTCGGCCGGGGGGGTCGACGGCGGACCCCGTACCGGTTCAAGACGGAGGTCTTGTTACAATGCCCTTCCCTTCTTTGAAAATCGGCAATCTCACGGCCAAAGTGCCCGTCGTTCAGGGCGGCATGGGTGTGGGAATATCTCTGTCCGGCCTGGCGTCGGCTGTCGCCAACCAGGGCGGCATCGGCGTCATTGCCGGAGCCATGATCGGCATGAAAGAGCCGGACGTGGCCAAAAATCCTCTGGAAGCGAATCTGCGTGCCCTGCGCAACGAGATTATCAAGGCCCGCGAGCTCTCCACCGGCATCATCGGCGTCAACATCATGGTGGCTCTGACCACGTTTACGCAGATGGTGCGCGCCTCCATTGAACACAAGGTTGATATCATTTTTTCCGGCGCGGGACTGCCGCTGGACATGCCGCGCCATCTTTTGCAGCTCTGCGAGGAAAAGAAGGAAGAGTTCAAAACCAAACTCGTTCCCATTGTATCCTCCGGCAGAGCCGCCACGGTTATCGCCAAAAAATGGCTCTCCCGCTTCAACTACCTGCCGGACGCCTTTGTGGTGGAAGGCCCCAAAGCTGGCGGGCATCTGGGCTTCAAGCCGGAGGAAATTCAGGATCCCGCGCACGCGCTGGAAGTCTTGGTGCCCGAGGTAGTGGAAGCGGTCAAACCCTTTGAGGACAAGTTTGGTCGCCCTGTGCCGATTATCGCGGCCGGCGGCGTATATACCGGCGCAGACATAAAAAAATTCCTGGATCTGGGCGCTGCCGGCGTCCAGATGGGAACGCGATTTGTGGCCACCCATGAATGCGACGCGGACGAGCGCTTCAAGCAAAGCTATCTTGAGGCCAGACAGGAGGATGTGACCATCATCCGCAGCCCTGTGGGTATGCCGGGCCGCGCATTGACCAATGATTTCATTGATGCCGCGCGTGAGGGGCTGAAAAAACCCTTCAAGTGCATCTTCCACTGTGTCAGCACCTGCCAGCAGGAAAAGACCCCCTATTGCATCGCCCAGGCGCTGATCAGCGCCATGCGCGGCAATCTGGAACGCGGTTTCGCCTTCTGCGGAGCCAACGTCTTTCGGGTGAACAAGATCATTTCCGTGCATGAACTCATAGATTCCCTGCAACGTGAATTCGACGAGGCCATGAACTCACTGAGCAAGGGCGTACAGAACATGCAATCCATGCTGGGATACGGCAGCAAGCCTGAACAAGCCTAGATTCTATATTGAGAATTGGTCTGTTTCAGAGCGGCTTGCCGTTGCAAACGGCAGGCCGCTTTTCGTATAGCATTTCTCGTCTGTTCGCCGCCATAATTTCGCGGAAAAAGCGTGGTTTTTCCGCTCATTGGGCGCAGTTGTCCCCTTGCACGGCCAACAGAGCATTTACCTGATTTCATCAGATAAATGCTTTAAGTCTTATTTGAAGAGTTCCCGCTCCGACATGTCACGGTCAATGCGATCTTCCACGTCAATGCCCTTGGGGGGCGTAAAGCTGAAATCAGAAGAGCTGAGACGCGCGTCGGGCTTGAAGGAGAGAAAACGAACGTCATTAGTATTGCCATAGAAATCCACAATACTGGCCCTGCGAATGTAGCCGCTGCCCGGCTCCACCCAGATCACGGCTTCCACCATTTGCGGCGCGGGTTCTTTGGGATACAGGCGCAATTTGGCCATCCCCTGATCCTCGCCTTCAGGCTTCACGTCAAAATCTTTGGTCAGCGCCGCCTGGCCGGTAATGACCTGAATAATGCTGCGTGAATCGCGCACAAGGCTTGGCGGATAGCGATAGGCCACTTCTTCATCAGGCAGATAGTCCCAGATTTCCCTGGCTGTGACCACCAGCGTTTCCTCATGCGGTTTGGCGGTCTGCCAACGTATCAGCAAGGGTTTCTGAAACAGCAGGCTGCCCTGCCGCCGCTCCACAGAACCGCTTTCCTTGTGGGTGAGCGTCTGTTCAAATTCCGCTGAAAAGGATTTCAGCGTTTCATAGCGTTGCTGAATAACGGAAGCCAAATCAGCCGCCATGACGGGCGACAGACAGAACAGAGCGCAAAGCGTCATGCCCGTTACGGAGAAAATGCCGGATATACGCATGGGGAACCTCCGCTGAATCATCAGCGTGTTATCTGACCACAGGTCGGGGCTTGCTGCCGTCGGCCGGACCGATAATGCCATCCCTCTCCAGTTGTTCCACAAGACGGGCGGCACGGTTGAAGCCAATTTTGAAACGTCGCTGCACCAGAGAAATGGAGGCTCGCCCCTGCTCGCTGACAAAGGTCTGCACCTCGGCGTACAGGGGGTCCTGTGCCGCATCCCCGCCGCCTACGCCCTGCCCGGAAGCGCTTTCCACGCCCCACTGGGCAAAATCCACCTGATAGGAAGGAGTCAGATGTCTCTTCCAGTGCGCTACAACAGACTGCACCTCTTCGTCACTCAGAAACGGCCCGTGCAGGCGCTGCAAACGGCCGCCGCTGGGTTTGAAAAGCATATCGCCCCGGCCCAGCAGATGTTCAGCGCCCACCTGATCCAGAATGGTGCGCGAATCATGCTTGGAAGTGACCTGAAAAGAGATTCGGCAGGGAAAGTTGGCTTTGATCAGACCAGTGACCACGTCCACGCTGGGTCGCTGCGTGGCCAGAATCATGTGAATGCCGGCCGCTCTTGCCAACTGGGCCAGGCGCACGATACTGGTTTCAACCTCGCGGGCGGCGGTCAGCATCAGATCAGCCAGCTCGTCAATGACAATAACCAGATAGGGCAAAGGCTCAAGATCCGCGAAATCGGGCGGCAGTTCGTTCTTGAAGGCCGCCAGCTTCTGATTGTAGCCCGCCACATTGCGCACGCCCAGGCGGGCCATGGCCTCGTAGCGGCGATCCATTTCATGTACGGCCCACTCCAGGGCGTTTTTGGCCTCGGACATTTCCGTGACCACGGGATGAACCAGATGTGGCTCATCGGCGTAAACCGCCATTTCAATGCGTTTGGGATCCACCAGCAAAAGACGCATGTTCTGCGGCTGGGTGCGGTACAGCAAACTGATCAGAATGCCGTTGAGGCAGACGCTCTTGCCCGCGCCTGTAGCGCCGGCCACCAGCAGATGCGGCATGCGGGTCAGGTCAGCCATAAAAGGCTTGCCCGCAATGTCCTTGCCAAGAATCATGGTCAGCGGGCCACACCCCTTGCGGAAGACCTCGGAGGCGGCCAGTTCCCGAAAATTCACAGTTTCGCGGTTGTCATTGGGGATTTCAATGCCGACGGTGTCAGAACCCGGGATGGGCGCTTGAATGCGCACAGCCATGGCCTTGAGCGTCAGGGCCAGATCATCGCTGAGATTGGCGATACGGCTGACCCGAATGCCGGGGGCCGGGCGCACTTCATACATTGTCACCACCGGTCCGGGGGTGATGCGCACCAGCTCGCCCTGAATGTCAAAATCCTTGAGGCAGGCCATCAGGGCCTTGCCTTTGCCCTCACGGTCCTCACGGCTGTTAGGCGCGGTCTTGACAGGCAATGTGAGCAGATCCAGTGCGGGCAGCGGCACGGGAGCCTTTTTGCCGAGCGCCGCGGCGACCAGATTGCCCAAAATATGCTTGCCGGCTCCCCCCTTTTCCACAAGCGGAGCGGCCACAGTTTCCGCACTGGGCGCCGAAGGCTCTTGCCCGCCTTCGGCACGGAGTTTTTCCGTCTGGGGGGCTTCCGTTTTCGGCATCACAACGGCAGCGGGACAGCTCAGATCTTCCGTCACCGCAAAGGGATCGTCACTGTCCTCCTCCATGCCCGCATCCGCGGGGGACGGGACATGAGAAGCGGCGTTCACGGCAACAGACGCGCTTTTGTCGTTCCCGGCTCCGGCAGGGCATTTTTCCTCGTAAACTTCAGGCAGGGAATCCGCGGTGGGATGGATATCGCCCAGCCTGTCCCTCCACTGAGCGAGAAAAGTCCATTGCGGCAGCCGCAGCCGGGGCAGTTTGCGGATCCAGCGCACCGTCTCGGCATCCGGGCTTTGTCCGGCATCTTGGGATTGAGCGTTGAACCGCCCTTCAAGCTTGCCGCGCAGCCAATGGCCGAAGCGCGCCATCAGACTGAACCAGGAAATGTTACAGGCCAGTTGCAGGCCTACCAGAAGGACAAAAAGCCACAGCAACGCCGACCCGCCGGGGCTCAGATAGCGGCTGGCGTTGTTGTGCAGGGTGCTGCCCACCATGCCGCCGCCCCAGAGATCCCCCAACGAGAAATCCCAGGCCGCGCCCATGACCAGCAGACAGAGGGTCAGCAGGAAAAAGCCGCACCAACGCCACCAGTGCATGGCATAGACGGGGGAAACGTAGGCCGCCCCCAGCGCGCCGAACACCAGCGGCCAGAGCAGGGCGGCCACGCCAAAGACATCGTTGAGAAAGCCCGCCGTGTAGGCGCCGAACAATCCGGCTTTGTTCTGCACTTTCACGGCGCCGCTGACCACATGATTGAGACTGGGATCGTTGGAATCAAAGCTGACCAGACTGAGCAGGAGCAGCAAGGCCCAGAAGAGCAGAAAAAGGCCGAAGAGTTCGCGGCTGAATTTATGGGCGTCCGTAGAGCTACCCTCCCGGACAGAGCGCTGCTGAAATCATTCCCGGCCCAGATATTCCTTGGTGCGGGTATCCACCTTGATACGGTCGCCGGTATTCACAAAAATCGGCACCTGAACCGTGAGCCCGGTTTCCAGCCTGGCGGCCTTGGTGACATTGCTCACCGTGTCGCCCTTGGCTCCGGGTTCGGTTTCCGTAACTTCCAGCACCAGACTCACCGGGATGTCGATATCCAGGGGGTTGCCGTTGTAGAGCAGCACGCGGCATTCCTGGCCGTCCTTGAGAAAGCCTTCCTTGCCGCCGGTGGCGGCCACAGCCATCTGCAATTGCTCATAGTTGGTCATATCCATGAAAATCAGCTCGTCGTCCTGGCGATAGAGGAACTGCATGTCACGGGTTTCCAGATCGGGCTTGCCGACTTTTTCACCGGAACGGAAGGTGATGTCCTGCATACGTCCGGTAAGGATGTTGCGCAGCTTGGTACGAACCATGGCTCCGCCCTTGCCGGGCTTGAAATGCTGAAAATCAACTATTTCGTAAGGAATGCCTTCCACTTCTATCTTAAGGCCCTTGCGAAAGTCGGTGGTTGAATACATGCGTTCCTCCTGCCATGCGCAGCATGTTCTGTATGGACGAATAATGCCGGACTCAATTGCCAAGCGGCGCGAGAGCGGCTACCGTAGGGCGGACGTGGCGCCCACGACGCTCGTTGTTCCGAATTGAGTATACTTGTTGAAAACTGTCCGCTTGTCAAGATCAAAAATTCAAGTTTTACATGAGGTTTGTATGATTGCCAGTCTTGCCCTGGAAGCCACAGCTTACACCATGGATCAGCTTTTGGCTCTGCATGAGGCGCAGATTGCCCTGGCAGGCCGCTCCAATGTAGGCAAATCTTCCCTTATCAACGCCCTGGCCGGGCGTAAAAAACTGGCCAAGGTCAGCGCCACTCCGGGAAAAACGCGCTCGGTCAATTTTTACAGGGTGGAGCCGCAGAATTTTTATCTGGTGGATCTGCCAGGCTATGGGTACGCCAAGGCCAGCCATGAGGAGCGTCGCAAGTGGGCAAAGCTGCTTGAGCGCTATCTCACGGATTGCAAAACGCTCAAGGCGCTGGCCTTGCTGCTGGATTGCCGCTTGCCTCCGCAGAAAATAGATCTGGAGCTGGCTTCCTTTGCGCGCGCCTGCCGCCTGCCCTTGCTGCCCGTACTGACAAAAGCCGATAAATGCAACCAGCGCGAGCGCGTCTCACGGCAAAGGGAATGGCAGAATCTGCTGGCTGTCAGGCCGCTGCTTACCTCCTCCAGCAGCCGGCTGGGCATGGAGGAACTCTGGCGCGCGCTGACTGCAATAGCCGTCCCTGCCGCTACGGCTGCTGGCCACAGCGCGCCGGCAACAGTGCTGTGAAGCGCCGCACGCGCTCAGCGTTGCTCCGCTATAACTGCATCTGGTTCCACATGCACAATAATCCTGCCCAGCGGCGGCACGGCGCCACGCAGTCTTTTCTCCAGGCGCACACAAATGCTGTGTACTTCCTCAACGCTCAGTTTGCCGCTGATTCCACAGTGAAACGAAATGCAGATGCCCTGCTCCGGCAATTCGTAGGTGGAAAACCTGTGCGGGTCGCAGAGTAAAGGTTCTTTTTCCACCGCCATCCGCACTTCCCGCCAGGCCAGCTCGGCCAGAGGCATGGAAACGGCCGCTCCGGCCTGCAATGCGCTGGCCGCGCCCTCGGGTTCCAGATGAGTGACCACTTCCACACCAGGCAGCGCCTGACGCAGGTCATCCTCAAAGGGACGCACCCGCGCGTAGGCCTCGGCATACGGCAACGCGCCGGGCAGTTCCACATGCAGTTCGATATGAAATAATCCGCCGGCGCGCAGCACATGCACATTATGTACCGCCAGACCATGTTCTGAGGCTGTACGCTGTACAAGGAAAAAGGGATTGTCTTCTTTTTCGCAGGGGGTGCTCTGAGGTTCCACATGAACTGTCACATCCGCGCCCGGCAGAATGGCAGCCACGACCTGTTCAGCTTCATGGGCCAGCCTGTGGCCGTCGCGGACACGGATGCCCGGTTCCACGCCTATGGTCAGATCCACAAAGGTCTGCGGTCCACTGTTGCGCAGGCGCACCCGCCGTACGGCTTTGATGCCCGGCACGTCCCAAACAGCTTTGATAACCTCCGCCTGCTCTCTGGTGGAACCGGAATCCATGAGTATGTTGATGGATTCCACAGCCATGCGCAGGCTGGCGCGAAAAATGATCAAGGCCACCACCAGGGCCGCCACGGTATCAGCCTGGGCCAGTACCCGATAAAGCGGCTCCGGCAGATTCAGGGCGGCAGCCATCCAGACGGCCAGCACGCCGACCAGCACGACGCCAGAGGAAAGGATGTCTGTGGAGAAATGCAGGGCGTCAGCCTCCAGGGCCTGGCTCTTGTACTGCCTGGCCACCTTTCGCAAGATGCGCACCCGGTTGATGTCAATGCCCATGGAAACAGCCATGACCGCCACCCCCCAGAGCGACGGCGCAACGGGACTGACGCCGTCCAGCAGCCGTTGCGCGCCTTCATAAACCACCCAGAAGCAGGTCAGAAACAGCAGCAGCGTCTCAGCCAGGGCGGAAAGGTTTTCGACCTTGCCGTGCCCGTAGGGATGGCAACTGTCGGCGGGGCGGGCGGAAATGCGCACCGCAGCCAGAGTCATGGCCGCAGCCAGCAGATCAAGGCCGCTATGCAGCGCTTCAGAAAGGATGCCCAGACTATTGGTATACAGGCCCACCGCAAGTTTCAGGGCTGTCAGAACCAGAGCCGCAAACAGAGAAACCAGCGCCGCGCGGTGCTTTTCGGCCGCGCCGTCATCGTGCCCGGGGGTCTCCATGAATACTTCCTGTTAGAACCTTTTTACTGTGAAAATGATCCGCTGGCAGCGAGAGCGGACAGCCTGCGGCAAGCGCTCCTTGTGAGCGCGTTGCGCCCATGCGGGCGAGCCTTTGAATGTTGACGTTACAAAAAGTCGGAGTTCATTTGCGCTAAAAAAGCCCCCGAAGGGGCTCCTGATTGATGACAAACCCCGCTTTGCGGTGTCTGCGCCTCTCATAAGCCGCCAAGGCGGCTTGAGGAAAAGACATGAAAATCAACAAGTTACAGCATGGAAAGCCGCAACCTGCCCCTGATTTTCGGGGCTGCTGACCTTTGCCAGCAGCCCCAAGCCTCCGAAGGGGTCTTGTGTTGCTTTGCCGCAAATCACAACCAGGTGAACCACTGCCGCCAGGAACCCTGACGCTTTTCACGCGTTTCCCTGGCCTGCTCCTCGCGGTAATTATGGTAGGCGGCCAGACTCTTTTCCTTGGCGTGCTCCGCCACTTCCGGCACATCCTTAAAGTTTTCCATGATGAATGTATAACGCCGCCAGGCCGGACCGTACTTCTTCATATGCCAGAACACGTCGGCAATATACAGCTCATGCTCAGCCATGAGTTTACGGCAGGTCAGCATATGTTCTTCCGCGCCCTTGGCATAAGGCGAATCGGGATACATCTGAAGAAGGCGGTTGAAATACTCATAGGCTTCCTGCAATTCCGTGGTGGCCCGGTCAATGGAACGGAATTGCTTCATGAGCGACATGCCCGTCTGATACAGCACATAGGGAATGGCTTCATGACGGGGATGGAGCGACTCGAAATCCTTATAGGTTTCGGCGGCCAGCTCATATTCCTCATCCAGAAAATAGGCGTCGCCCAATGAAAGTTCAGCATCAATAGTGTAGGGGCTGAAGGGATAGGCGTCACGCAATTTGTTGTACAACTCCACGGCGCGCACATAATTTTTTTCACTCATGGCGTCGTTGGCAGCTTCAAAGATTTCCTGAGCCGTATCTTCAGCCGGCGGCAGATAAATCATGTCAATGATGCCGCAACCGGAAACGGCAGACAAACTGAAGGCAAGCACAAGGCAGCGAAGCAGTTTTTTATGCATGGAGCTGTTCCAAAAAGACAAAAGCCGCTTGCGCAGCCGTTGCGCCGTCACCGGCTGCAGTGATTGCCTGACGGCAGAGTTTGGAGCGAATATCCCCGGCGGCAAAAATACCGGCAATGCTTGTACGCATTTCCGTATCCGTCACGATAAAGCCCTGATCGTCCCGCTGGAGCTCTGCAGGCAGAAAAGAGGTCACAGGAGCAAAGCCCACATAGACAAAAAGCCCGTCTACCGGAAGGTATTCCTCCGCGCCGCTCTGCACATTGCGCAGGTTGAGCCCCGTCAGCTGGCCTTCACCCTCCAGGCTTGTGATCACCGTGCTGCGGTGGATCTGCACCTTGTCGGGCATGCTTTCCAGCCTGTCCTGATAAACCTTGAGTCCGCGGAAGCCATCGCGACGGTGAATCAGGTGCAGCTTGCCCACTATGTTGGCAAGGTACAGCGATTCTTCCAGTGCAGCGTTGCCGCCGCCCACCACAGCCACAATCTGATCACGGAAGAAGTTGCCGTCGCACAGGGCACAGTAGGAAACGCCCCGTCCCACCAGTTTGTCCTCGTTATCAAGGCCCAGCTGGCGGTGACGCGCCCCGGAGCAGACAAGCACAGCCCTGGCCGCGTTCTCCTCTCCTCCATCGGTGCGTACAATGAACCGGCCCGCCGTGCCGGAAACGGATTCCACAGCTCCGGCAGGACGATCGATATTCAGCCCCTCAAGATGGGCGGTAAAGAGATCAGCCAGCTCATAGCCCTTGATGCCCTGGGGATAGCCGGGGTAATTTTCAAGGGATTCGGTCTGCAAAACCTGGCCGCCCGGCGTCAGTTGCTCGAAGAGAGCAACTGAACAACCGGAACGCGCCAGATACAGGGCAGCCGTTATGCCGGCTGGTCCGCCGCCAATAACAACGGCGTCATGCAATTTCATGCCAGAGCCTTGGAGTCAAGCAGTTCTTTCATAGCCACCTTGGTGACGGCGCCGGTGATTTGCTCCAGCGTTTCGCCGTTTTTGAAAAGCACCAAGGTAGGTATAGCGCGAATGCCGAATTTAGTGGGTGTGGCGGGATTTTCATCCACATTCATTTTAAGCACACGCACTTTGCCTTCGTATTCCTTGGCCAATTCGTCGATAATCGGCCCCACCGCGCGGCAGGGACCGCACCACGGGGCCCAGAAATCAAGCAGAACCGGCAAGTCGGATTTAAGAACAAGACTTTCAAAAGTGGCGTCAGTGACCTGTTCAGCCATATGAATTACTCCTTGAGTTACTTGCGTCGCACAAGGGGGCGCGACAATGCTGCCGGCCAGGCGACGCGCGTTGTGCAGGCAGGGGCAGCAATGAGCCACGACCATGCCTGTACCGGCAGAGAGTAGATTTCTAACGTCCCGGTGTCAAGATAATCTGCGCTCTTCAGACTGTAGCTGCCCGGCGTGACGCAGCATATCCTCGGGCGCCACTCTGCCGCGTGGAATGGCTTCCATACGCAGATCATGATAAAAACCGGCCCCGCCCAGCAGCCAGCCGGCATAGGCTGTCATGGCCGCATTATCCGTGCACAGAGCCGGGCTCGGCGCCAGAAATTTACCGTCGCGCCGGCGCATAAGTTCTGCCATGCGCTCACGCAACAGAGTGTTGGCGGCCACCCCCCCGGCCACAATCAGCGTGCGCAGATCAGGTTGCCGGTCAAGGGCGCGCTCCACTTTGACGCAGACTGTATCCACCACAGCAAGATTGAAGGATGCGCAACAGTCCTTCAGGGCCTGCGGCGCATCTTCCACACAGTGCAGAGGGCGCGGCCAGCTTCCATCCAGATAACGCTCAATGTAGGCGGCAGCGGCTGTTTTCAGCCCGCTGAAGCTGAAGTCCAGATTGTCGTTATCAAGATATGGGCGAGGAAAAAGCCTGGCATCCGCCCTGCCCGCCCTGGCCAGAGCATCCATCAGACGACCGCCGGGATAGGCCAGGCCCAAAAGCTTGCCCACCTTGTCAAAGGCCTCGCCGGCAGCGTCATCCAGGGTGCGTCCCAAAGGCAGGCAACGCCAGGGAGCTTCCATACGGTAAATATGGGTATGGCCGCCAGAAACCAGCAGCCCCAGACAAGGGAAGGCCAGCGTTTGCTCCAGCCCCACGGCCAGCAGGTGCGCGTGCAAATGGTTGAGGCCCAGAAAACGCGCGCCCAGGCCAAGGGCCAGCCCCTTGGCAAAGGCGACGCCTACCAGCAGACTGCCCAGCAGGCCCGGGCCCCGCGCCACGGAAACAAGATTGATGTCCGCGGCGCGCCGCCGACAGCGACTCATAAGCTCGTCAAACAATGGCCCGATGTACCGGTAATGCTCACGCGAAGCCAGCTCCGGCACAACGCCGCCAAACAAGGCGTGCACGTCAGCCTGACTGGCCAGCACCGAACCCAGCAGATGACCGTCCTGCACCAGAGCCAGAGCCGTCTCATCACAGGAACTTTCAATGCCAAGACAAAGCATGGTTCACAGCTTCCGCATGGCCGCGATTTCAGGCCAGAGGATGTTTGGCGTAGATGCGCTCCACGGCTTCCACATCCTTGCGCGAGCCAATAAACAAGGGGGTACGCGCGTGCAGGCGTTCGGGCTTGCGCTCCAGAATACGCCGCCGGCCGTCGCTGGCCTTGCCTCCGGCCTGCTCCGCCAGAAATGCCAGTGGCGCGGCTTCACACATCAGGCGCAACTTGCCGTCGGGTTTGTTGGCGTCCGGCGGGTACATATAGATGCCGCCATAAATCAGTGTACGGTGAAAATCCGCCACCAGCGCGCCCACATACCGTGAGGAATAGGGTTTGCCGTCCTGGCTCTCGCACTGGTGGAACCAGTTTACAGCTTCACGCGTAGGCTCGTCCCAGTATTTCCAGTAGCCTTCATTGACGGAATAAATATGTCCCTGTTCCGGAATACGCATATCGGGATGAGAGAGCAGAAATTCTCCCACGCCCGGATCCAGAGTGAAGCCATGCACGCCCTGGCCAGTGCTGAGCACCAGCATGGTGGAAGGCCCGTAGAGAATATAGCCCGCCCCCACCTGCTGGAGACCCGGCTGGAGAACTTCCTCAAGCGTCACCTCTCCCGTATGCCCCGCAGGCCGGCGCAGAATGGAAAAGATGGTGCCGACATTGATGTTCACGTCAATATTGGAGGAACCGTCCAGAGGGTCAAAAATCAGAATATAATCGCCGCGCGGGAATTCGGGAGCAACACGGAGGAGTTCCGCCTCCTCCTCGGAACTCATGGCGCACAGCGCGCCGCAACGCTCCATGCGATATATCATTATCCGGTTGGCAATGGCGTCCATTTTCTGAACGTTTTCACCCTGGATATTGACCTCGCCAGTGCCGCCCAGAATATCCAGCAGACCGGCCTTGTTGATGCGGCGGGAAATGGATTTGCCGGAAAGAATCAGATCATACAGCAATCCGGTAAATTGTCCTGTTGCCTGCGGCGTGCGCTTTTGGTGCAGCAGAAGGTGCTCGGTAACGGTAATGTCAGCCATGAGAGCCTCCTTGATAAGAGCCTGAAGGCGGGATGCCCTCAGGCTGGAAAGACTTGCGCCACCCGAAGGCGGCGCAAGTCGGCATTCAGCAATACGTCAATTCCTTGGGCCAAAGGGACTCGGTCGCCCACCGGGCAGGGTTGCGGGAATGCTCGGTTTTTCGGTCTTTTCCTCAGCCGTAGTCTCCTGCTGCGTCGCGGGAGCGGGAGTCGTCTGCTCCTGAGCGTTTGCGGCCGGACTGTCGGCACGGGGACCGAAGGGGCTGGGACGCTTGATGACCGGAGCTTCCTCCCGCGGTCCGAAGGGACTCGGACGACCGCCGGGCAGCACAGGCATATCGGCATCCTGAATCAGCTCCACAGGCGGCGTGCTGCGTCGCTGCTGTTGCGGCATGGCTTTTCTGGGACGCGCGCGCTTGACCGGCGCATTCTCGCCATCCAGAGCACGCTCCTGCAACCGCTGCCTGTCAGCCCCCTTGCCCTTCAGCAGCATACTGTCACGGCTGCCCGGCTGGATTTCATTGTCCGGTCTGCCGTCAGTTCCGGAGGGCGCGCCGGACGCGTCCATGCCTGCAGCAGAAGCATTTTCTTCAGAGGCAGCGCCAAAGCTTGGCGTGCCTGCGGCATCCGCCTTGACCTTGCGCTCCGGCTGAGGAGGCGGAGGCAGTTTTTCGCGCTCCTTGGGGAAGAAGGGCAAACCCTGTTCCAGATCCCCCTTGCCTTCGGGGAAGGCGCCAGATTCGACCACGGCAAACACCAGAGGCAGATTGCCCAGATAGCGCACAATATAATAGAATGAACCTGTGGCATTGGTGCAGACGCCGGAAGAACTCTTGCTTATGGCTTCGGACCAGTTGACGCCGGCCAGCGGCGTGGCGGCAAAGTCGTATTTGCCAGGCCAGAGCAGGGCCTGCGGCGTCAGGATCACCATATCTTCCGGGTTGCTGGAATACTGCATGAGCGCGCGCATATCAAAATAAGCCGCCACGACACCCAGGAAGTCCACCCCATCATAAAGCGGCGCGGCCAGCATGATTTCAGGCCCCAGCGGCGTATTCTGCACATCCGCGCGCAGAGCCCGGCTATTCTGCTTTTTGTCTTCATAGAGCAGCGGAATGAAGTCCAGTTCCTTCATGGAAGTCGCTGGCTCCTGTCCCAGAATGGTACCGTCGTATTTGACGCCGGCAAAACCGCTGATCCAGGGGAAAGACGCAAAGAACGTCGAGAGCCATTCCCGCGTGGGAGGTTTGTCCGCATTGAGCATGACCCGTTCCAGACGCCCCAGCTCCACATCAATGCCCATCATGCTGCTGGTCAGCGCCAGGGCGCGGGGAGAAATATCCCCTTTTTCCTCATAGTCCACGCTGGCCGGAGGGCTGACGTAGGCATTCCAGAAACCCTTGGTGCTTTTCCAGGCATTTTTGGTGGGCTGGTAAGAACTGCATCCGCTTGCCAGAGACAGGGCCGTCAGCAGCAGAAAACAACGCAAAAATGAATTCGACACCCTATTCCCCCGTATCTGGAGCAGACGACGCCATAGCCGCGGAACAAGTGAAAAAGTCCACCCGCAAACCTTTCGCGGCGCTGCCCTGCTCTAGTGTCTAACTGCAAAAGTTCTGCGAAGAATTTTTGCAGGATCGTTCGCGAAAAAACGTGTTTTTTCGCTCACTCGCGACGGCTGCGCCGTCGCAAAACCCTTGCGGGTTTTCTAGCGTCTGCTTGTACAAGCAGACGCTAGCTGTGCGCTCTGGCTTCCACACGCTCCGCCAAAGCCTCAAGCATGCTGATCAGCTTATCCTTACCGCTGGCGGATTCTTCCGACTGCGGCGGCTCTTGCTGATCCACCTCCTGCACGCTGCCAAGACGCGCGCTCAACGTGGTGATACGCTGTTGCAGGTCAGCGCTCTCCTCAGGAGAAATTGCCGCGGCAGCCAGCTCATGATAAATGTCCAGCGCTCCCCTGATGTCCCCCTGCTCCGCCAGCACTTCGGCCATGGAACGGGTACGCAGGGAAAAACGCTCCTCGCTTTCCTCACCCTCCTCCGAAGGCAGAGCGACCGGGGCAGAACTGCGAAGCGACTCGCCCCGGGGTTCCACATACGAGGATTGTTCCAGAGCTTCGGGCAGATCCTCCTCATCCGCCATAGCGGTGGCTGGATCAAACTTTTCGTTGTCTGGGTCTTCAAAAAGAGGATCGTCGTCCTCCTCGTCCATCGCCGGGACGGAGGAAAGTGGCGGAGGAGCAAAACTGGCCCGCGGCTCAGCTTCTTCCGGCTGCAAAGGCAAAGAGGCATCATCCGGCGTCATGCCTTTTTCCGGCATGCACGCGCATTCGCCAGACGCGGCATTCCCTGACAGTGTTCCGTCATCCGGGCGTTGCGCCTGAGCAGCCAGAGAAGGGGCCTGCGTCCGCGTTTCCTCCAGCAAAGAGGCAATGCCCCTGTCCAGCACTTCGTGCAGGGAAACAGAGCCGCGCATGAAGTGGGCGGCCAGAAAACGCAGCACTGAAGCCGTGTCCGGCGAAGCGTCCGTGGCGGACAGACAGGCGGCCCACGCCTGCCAGAATCCCGCATAGGTGGAAAACATGCCGCTGAGTCTTTCTATTTGCCTGGCGCAGGCCTGGCTACGGCCCATCTGATGCAGGATTTCAATAAAGAAAAGACGAGCTTCCAGAAACTCACTGTGACGCTCCAGGCCGTGTTCAAGCACATCCAACGCTTCATCAAAGCGCTGTTCTTCCGCCAGCATGCGCGCCAGAGGAAAAAAGACCTTGGAATTGGGTTCCAGTTCAAGAACCTCTTTGTACCACTCAATTTTTTCCGTCATTATTTGCGGCTCCCGATCCGGTTCTGGCCGAATTGTCAAAGAGGTACAGCACCTCGTTGTCCCGCACGTAATGCAGGCGCTGGCGAATCATTTTTTCCACATACTGATTGTCGGACTGCAATAAACGGATTTCCCGGCTCAAAGCCAGATTCTCCACATCCAGACCGGCTATTTCTTCTTGCAGAGCGGCATACTGCTGTTTCAGTTCGCGGTATTCCACAAGTCCGGTGGGGCCCCAGACCATGCGGCTGAACAGAACCACATTGATAAGTCCCAGAGCGACAAGGATAAATACACGCCAGAACATAACTTATTGCAGAAGGTGTTTCTTTTGCAGCTCTCCCTCGCGGGAGCAACTGAGTTCAGCGAGAAAACTGGCGGTGGCATTTTCAAGTCGCCGCACATCGTCTTCCGCCAGACTCATATGGTCCACCTGCTGCAGATATTCTCTGAGAGTGGAAAGCTCCTCGTCGAAATGGCGTCCCCAGATCCCGGAGCGCATGTCAGGCTCCAGATCCAGAATAGTCTGGATGCAGTTTTTGAGGCGGATCTGCAAGATGCTCATGCGGCTTTTCCGATTTGGACCTTATCGCAGGCATGCCGATAAAAATAGTAGCAGTAATTGACGCCGGAAATCAGAGCCAGCAGCAAGGCCACATACAACAGCACTTCGCCTATCGGCCACAGTTCGACGCCGAACAGAGGATAGTGCAGGATTAACGGCACAATGGCCACGATTTGCAACACGGTTTTGGCCTTGCCGAACTTGTCGGCCGCCAGCACGATGCCTTCATCAATGGCCATGGCGCGCAGACCGGTCACCACCAGTTCGCGGCAAACGATAATGATCACCACCCAGGCCGGAGCCCAGCCCAGCTTGACGAACATGATCAGCACCGAACAGATCAGCACCTTATCGGCCAGGGGATCCAGAAATTTGCCCATGCTGGTGACCATATTTTCACGCCGGGCAATATAGCCGTCCGCCCAGTCAGTGATGGCCGCGAAGATAAAGGCCAGCGCGGCCAGAAGGCAGAATACGGGCCCCTGAAAATAAAGCAGCACAACGACCAGAGGCGCCATCAAAATGCGCAACAAGGTAATTTTATTGGCAAGGTTGATCATCGTTCCTCTTTTGGCGTTACCATCGGAATTTCTGTTTTTCTAGCACAAAAGCGCGCCGGAGAAAAGCGGAAATATCCCGCCTTTCATTGGACCTGTGCGGTTCCCGCATGAAAAGAACCCCTCCGTTTGAAGGGGTTCGTACTGTTTGAAGGGGGGCGTACTGTCAGGAGTTGGGGGTGGACAAGGCTTCCAGGCTTTTATCCGCCGCGCTTGCGATGGCGTCGGCCAGAGCCAGAAATGACACCTTGGCCGGGCTTTCGCCCTCCAGGTAGACCACTGGCGTCCCCCGGTCGGCGGCCACCACGGTGGCCGGATCCAGAGGGATGGCCCCCAGGAATCTGAGCCCGTAGTGCTGTGCCAGCTCTTCCCCGCCGCCTTTCTTGAAGAGGTCAATTTCTTTGCTGCAATGCGGGCAGATCAGGCCGCTCATGTTTTCCACCACGCCCAGTACATTGGCATTAGCGTACTGAAGGAAGTTCACTGCCTTGCGCACGTCGGCGAGAGAAACTTCCTGCGGCGTGGTCACTACCACGCAAAGCGCGTCAGGGATGGTTTTCAGCACGGTCATGTGCTCGTCGCCGGTTCCCGGAGGGGAGTCGATGAGCAGAAAGTCGAGTTCGCCCCACTTGACATCCGCGACGAACTGCCGGATGGCGGCGGATTTTTTAGGGCCACGCCAAAGAATAGCCTGGTCCCGGTCCTGCAACAGCGAGTCCATGGAAATGACAGACAGGTTTTCATTATAGGCCGCGGGCAGCATCAGTTCGCCGCCGGCGTCCATTTCAACAGTACTGGTGAGGCCCAGCAGATTGGGCACGCTGGGGCCATGCATATCCACATCCAGGATGCCCACCTTAAAACCACGCCGGGCCAGCGCCGCCGCGGTGTTCACTGTCACCGAGCTTTTGCCCACGCCGCCCTTGCCGCTCATGACGAAAATTTTATAGCGAATACGCCCCAGCGTGGCTGCAATGATACGATCCTGACGTGCCATCAGATCATTGCAGTTTCCATCCCCTCCCCTGCCCGTGGAGCTGGGGCAGGAGGAGGCGGAAGAACAGGAAGAACAGGAGGACATGACATCTCCTTCATGCGTGACAGGATTTCAGAAAATTAACGTGCCGACGGTTGCCAGCCGTGGTCGCCCACCAGATCCACAAAAATGACGGAACCGAGATCCTCGGTATGGATGCGGCCCTGTTCTTTGCGCAGACGCATCAGCCGCTGTGAACGCGGACGCGCGCCTACGGGAATAAGCAAGGTGCCCCCCTCGTCCAGCTGATCTACCAGAGGACGGGGAATTTCGGGGCCGCCGGCCGTGACGATGATACGCTCAAAGGGCGCCGCCTCGGGCATGCCCAGGGTGCCGTCGCTACGCTGCATGTGAATACCGCGAAGCCCCAGTTGCCGCAAGAGGGCGCTGGCGTTCAGATACAGTTCACGCAGACGCTCCACCGTAAAAACAGTGCAGCCCATGGCAGCCAGCACAGCGGCCTGATACCCGGAACCGGTGCCGATTTCCAGTACGCGCATACCCCGCTCAACTTCCAGCAGTTCGCTCATCAGGGCAACGATATAAGGCTGGGAAATGGTCTGACCGTACCCGATAGGCAGGGGGGTATCCTCGTAGGCCTGGGAGCGCAAGGCTTCCTGTACGAAAAGATGCCGGGGCACGGCGCTCATGGCAGCCAGCACGCCGGGATGGCTGATTCCCCTGGCCTCCAGCTGTTGCCGTACCATCCGGCGGCGCAGACGCCTGGGGTCCACCTGCGGAGTATGCGCCTCTTGCGAATTGGGGAAGCTCTGAGCATATGGGTATCTGGCGTTCTGCATACTGCGGAAGAAAAAACAGATTTTGGCTGCCAAGTCAATGCGTGGCTTCCGCCCGGCTGGCTGTACCTGCGTGACAGGCGACTGCGCCATCTTGCGCGGGCGGACGGCCAATGCTATTTTGTATGGCTGGAGGCCGCATGGAAGTTCCCTTTCTTTACGAAATTGTTATTATTTTTCTGCTCTCCATTGTCGTCACCATTGTCTGCAACCGCCTCAAACTGCCCGCCACGGTCGGCTTTCTGCTTACCGGCGTGCTCTGTGGCCCCTCCCTTCTGGGCATTGTCAGCAATCGCGAGGCTATTGATCAGGTGGCGGACATTGGCGTGGCCATGCTGCTGTTCACCATCGGCATGGAACTTTCAGGCGACGCCCTGAGCCGCCTGAAGCGCCCCGTCTTTCTGGGCGGCAGCCTGCAGATCGGGCTGACAGTGCTGGCCGTCACGGGTCTTGCCGTCCTGAAGGGCGTTTCGTACCAGAAAGGCATTTTATGGGGCTGCCTGGTGGCCCTTTCCTCCTCTGCCATCGTGCTGCGCATTCTGCAGGAGCGTGGCGGCAGCAACACGCCCACCGGCCGCCTTTCTCTGGCAATTCTGGTCTTTCAGGACATCATGGTGGCTCCCATGCTGCTCTGCGTGCCGCTGCTGGCCGGCACACTGGATCTCTCACTGAAAAGCGCGCTCTTTTCCGTCCTCTGGGTGACGCTGGCTTTGGGCGGCGTATTGCTTTTCGCGCGTTTCGGGCTGAACCGGCTGATGGAAGCGGTCATGCGCACCCGCACCCGTGAAATTCTGCTGCTGACCACCTTGGGGCTGTGCCTGGGTATGGCCCTGCTGACCAGCGCGCTGGGCCTCTCCCTTTCCCTTGGAGCCTTTCTGGCCGGCCTGCTGCTGGCCCGTTCACAATACAGCATGAGCGTCATCTCCGGCATTCTGCCCTACCGTGATGTATTCATGAGTCTTTTTTTCATTTCCGTGGGCATGATGCTCAATGTGGATTTTTTCGGCCAGCATTTCTTCAGCATCATTCTGGGCACGCTGCTTTTCATCGTCATCAAAAGTCTGCTGACCCTGCCCGCCGTGCTGATTCAGGGCTACCCGCTACGCGCGGCCATCATTACTTCCCTTTCTCTGGCGCAGGTGGGCGAATTCGCCTTTGTGCTGGCCGCCTCCGGCCTGAGCGCCGGCCTGTTCGACATGCCCGCCTATCAGAATTTTCTGGCCGTGAGCGTCTTGACCATGATGCTCACGCCTGGCCTGATCGCCGTGGCTCCTGGTCTGGCCAATCTGGTCTCGGGCTGGCGCAATGAAAAAAAACTGGAGGAGGAAAAAAACAAAAACAGTGACGACTGTGCGCTGGAAGACCATCTCATCATCGTGGGCTTTGGCATCAGCGGCAAGCATCTGGCCCATGTGGCGCATGAGTCTGGCATTTCCTACACCATTCTGGAAATGAATCCCGAGACAGTGCATCGCTATCACGATAAAGAACCTATCTCCCACGGTGACGCCACACAGCCTGTGGTGCTGGAGCATCTGGGCGTGGCAAAAGCGCGGGTGCTGGCCATCATCATTTCAGATCCGGCCGCGGTGCGGGCTATTGCTATTGAGGCGCGCAGGCTCAATCCCAATCTGTATATTGTGGCCCGTACCCGCTTTGTGACCGAGGTCGCCCCCCTGCGCCGTCTTGGCGCCAATGAGGTGATTGCCGAAGAATTTGAAACCTCCATTGAGGTGTTCAGTCGCGTACTGACCCAATATCTGGTGCCCCGGCAGGATATCGACGCCTTTGCCGCGCGCATCCGTCAGGCGAATTACAGGATGATCCGCCGCATGAGCAATATGGTGGACCCCCTGGATGAAGTCGTCAACCGTCTGCCGGATATGGGCGTACAGGCTATGCGTCTGGGCGAGAATTCGCCGCTGTGCGGGTTGCCTCTCTCTCAGAGCGGTCTGCGGCCCACCTATGGCGTGACCGTGGTGGCCATCCACCGTCAGGGCGAAATCCACGCCTCACCGGAACCGCAGAGCTGTCTTGAAGCCGATGATATTATCTATCTTTTCGGCAAAACCGACAAACTGTATGCTGTCAAGCCGCTCTTTTCCGGTCCGCTGAAAGAAAATGCCGCCCCGTCCAAAAGCGCTGAGGCAGTCATGTAATCGCTACGGTTGAGGCGACGCGATCGCCTTTGTTGCGGAATCCCGCCCCGTTGCAAGCGGCGGCTGAAATACCACAAAATGCGGTGTTTCTTCCACTATCCGCCATTGGCGGCGCACCCGTTGCGGCACGGAATACCCGGCGCGGTCATAGGCGTCGGCCTTGCGCGTGTCCAGTTGATCGCGCTCCATAAACACCGTGAGTTTTTTATCCAGCAGCTCCTGATAGAGAGCGTCCACTTCTGCGTTGATCTCCCAGTCAATGAGCCAGTCCGATCCGTAAACCGGCCTGTCGTTATTAAGGTAATAGCTGAAGGAAAAACCGGGCATGGTCTTGTAATCTGGCCCGTACTTGGCCCTCAGAGCCTTGAGTTCAGCCAGCCTGGCATACATTTCCGCATCCACCAGCACACCCCCGGCCTTGGGAAAAATATCCCCGGCATCCATGTTCAAGGCAGCCCGGGGCATGGGCCGCACCGGAAAAACATAGGGGTATTGATAGCCCACACCGAACATCAGCAGGCCAGCCAACAGACTGGCCCAGGCCAGAACGCGCGCGCTGCCGCCCAGGCGGACATGCGTCAGCAGCAGGGAAAAAATCAGCGGCACGGCGAAAAAAGCCGGGATTTTATAACCGCCGCTGATAGCCACGGACCAGGCCACCAGCAGGCCCGCGCCCAGCCCCACACAGGCCCGCCAACGCGGATGCGGCGTGGCGGCATCGCGCAGCCAGGGCGTCAGAAACACCTGGGGAAAAAACACGCACAGACCTCCCAGCAACATGAACAGGGTGGGCCAGGACAGGCCATAGCCGATCCAGCCCTGACTGCGCAGCACTTCCCACATATACCAGCCCGCCAGCAGAGTCAGATAGACGTAGCCGGGCCGCAGGACGGCGGGCAAAGACCTGCCTGACAGCCGTGCCGCCAGCCAGGGAAGAACGGCCAGGCCGGGCAGCCACCAGTTCTGCCGCAAATAGATGAAAATGCCCGCATCCAGAGCTTCGCGCATATCCAGTTGACCAGTGGTCATGCGCGAAAAGGCTGGCAGCGCCCCCGCATGAGACAGCAGACCATAGACCAGAGCCATGAGCCCCAGCCAGGCGGCCAGACAGCGCACGGCCTCGCGCCTCCGGGGCCGGATCAGCCAGACCAGCAGAACCACGGCCGGCGGCACAAGCAAAAAGGATTGTTTGCAAAGCATGGCGCAGGCCGCCAGCAATCCGGCAGTGGCAGGCCAGCCGCTCGCGGCGGCCCACAAGGCGCCGCCGGCAAAAAGAATGCCGTCTACCGTATGCCAGGGCATATGCGGGAAACTGTGCACGCCCCAGACAAAACCGCAGGTAGCCAGAAGAGGCAGCGGCAGACCCAGCGCCTCCAGACGAAAGAGCCTGTTCAGAAAAAGCGCAGCGCACCAGGAGGCCGCCAGCATGCCAGCCACAAAACCGGCCTTTCCGGCCAGCACATTGACGCTCTCGGGCGTGAGCCACATCCAGAATGCATGCCAGTACAGCGGCAGCGCGGGCTTGATGTAGTAAAAATCCCGATACGGCATCTGCCCTTCCAGAATGCGCCAGGCATAACCGTAAAAGTAGCCGAAATCCGTGGTGTCCATGCCGTAGGGCGTGTAAAACAGCAGATAGGCCAGGGGCGTCAATAGGGCGGCGATCCAGGCCAGCCTGTTCGTTCCTCGATCAGTCATCCGCACCATAGCGCCAAAATCCTTGTTGGGGCAGAGTGGGGCGCCGCGCGCGCTTAGCACAAGCCAGCTCCTCCGACAAGACGGATGAGCGCGCATCAGCCAAGACACACGGCCAAAAACACGGCAGAGCAGACGCCGTGCGTCAGCGAAAAACAACGCTTTTCGCGAACAATCCTGCAAAAGTGAAGGAGCCCTCGCGACTCCTTGAAACTGGCGACAAAGATCAGCAGCCCTGGCGGCTTAAACGGCGCAAACACCACCAAGCAGGGTTTGTCATCAATCTGAAGGAGCCCTTGCGGCTGCTCACTTGCACATTTGTCAAAGAGGTTACAAAATTTCTCAAAACCGCAGAATCTGCATCCCAAGTTATCGCGACGTGTTTCACCAACAGCACACTACAGCAAAAGGGCCTGAATCCTATGGGTTCAGGCCCTTCACGATTTTATGCGCTCTGCCTTCAGGCATTCAGCTCACGAGAAACTTCCAATGCCTTGGCCTGTTCCTCAAAGTTCGCAAAACCGGACTGATGGAGCGCATCCAGCACCGTGTCATCCCAGTTCCATGTGGCATAGATAACCGGCTTGTGGAAGGAGGAACGGAAGCTCTGCAATTCGCTACGGTAAAAATCTTCCTTGGGCGTATCCAGATGTTCACGCAATTGTTCATGCCGGCGTTGCAGTTCGCCTTCGTACCACTCCTGAATATCCTGCGGCTCCTTGTACTTTTTGAGAATATGCCCATAACCGGCTTTTTCCACAAGTTCGGCCAGACGCTTGTGATGCTGCTGACCAAGCCATTTGCCCAGTTGCGAAGTGGGTATGTTTTCCTGTTCCACTGCCGCAATGTCAAAAACGGTCTGATAATAGGTATCCGGCACCACAGAGGCCGACGTAATGCCGGCAATGGCAACCAGACCACGCAGAATGACGCTGTTGGACACGCCCTGCCCGCAGAAGCCAATCTTCTTGCCGTACTTCTGGCCGGTGAAGATGCTGACCAGTATGGCCCAGACCACCGCCGGATCCTCTTCATCATAGATGTGAGCCAGACGGGCATTATCACGATCCGTAGCCAGAATCATCTGCGTCATGTCGTTGGAGCCGATGGAGAAGCCGTCGAACTCGCTGATGAACTGCTTGGCCAGAATGGCATTGGAAGGCAGCTCGGACATCAGAATGATTTTCAGGCCGTCCTGGCCGCTCTTGAGCTTATGCACCTGATCAAGATAGCAGCGCATGGAGCGGGCTTCCTCAAGGGTGCGCACAAAAGGCAACATCATGCGCAAGTTACTGCCGCCGTACACGCCGCGCGCCAGTTTGAAGGCTTCGATTTCCCAGTCGTGAATATTACGCGACACGCCGCGATAGCCCAGCATGGGGTTGGCTTCCTGCTGCTCGAACAGATTGCCGCCCAGCAAATTGCGGTATTCGTTACTCTTGAAGTCCGTAGTGCGGTATGTAATGGGCTTGCCATAGAAGGCCATGGCAAAGAGCGCCAGATTTTGGGCCAGAGTCTGAACGTAATGCTCCTTGCCGGTACGGAAGCCGCGCGCCTTGATGATGGAACGGATTTTTTCCGGCATATTGCGCACATCGTCCATTTCTTTTTTAAGGCCGGTGCGCAACCCGATCTCTTCGCGCAGATGACGAATGTTTTCCAGCAGCTTGACCACGGCGGGCAAAGCCTGGATACGCTGCACATGGGCTTCCACGCTGGCTTCAATTTCCGCCGCGCGCTTGGCTGACTCAGGATCAGCGGAAGACAGCAGGGCCAACTCGTCGTCGTAGCCCATGATAATCCGCACATGGTCCGCCAGATCGGGCGAGGTTTTCAGCACTTCAATACGGCGCGAAGCCATTTCCATATGCTGGTCGATCTTGTGATCCAGCTCGCGCATCTTGCGGTGTTGCAGCAGCACTTCTTCAGCACTGAGGTTCTTGTCGGCATCGGCCAAGGCATTGACTTCGGCAGCCAGACCGGTAACCTCGCCCACATATTCGCGCAGATTGAAATTAAAGATGATCAGCCCGGCGGCCATCTGCTCGCGCAAGACCTTGGAAAGACGGCCTTCCAGCTCTCTGAGTTTTGCCTGAACAACCACATCCAGTTCGCCGTTATCAAAGGCTTCCAGGGCCTGCGGATGGATGCTGATGTTGCCCAGCATGAATTCCGCGCGCAGCAGCCCCACCTCAAACTGAGGATGATCGCGCAAGCGTGAGAGGAAGAGCGCCTGCCCCACATCGGCCAGCACAAGCCCCACCTTTGTTTTGGTAAAGGGCAGTTTGGCCACATCCATCTCGCCGCCCACCTGATGCAGCGGCAACAACCCGCGGTAAACACGCCCGCGCGTGCCGTCCACGGTCACTTCCGCGCCGTCCAGGGCGCGCAGCACGTCCACCCGCTGAATGCCGATGACCGCCGCAATGCCCAATTCACGCGAAGTGATGGCCGCGTGGCTGGTATCGCCGCCTACATCCGCCATAATGGCCGAAGCCACGCGCATGCCAGGCACCATATCCGGATCAGTGCGCTCGGCTGCCAGGACGTCGCCCTTGGTCACTTTGTTCAGCTCCAGAGCGGAACGTAAAAAGCGCACGGTTCCCTGACCGGCACCGCGCGAAGCGCCGTTGCCTTCCACCAGAACTTCCGCCACAGATGCGGCTTTGGCGTCCACTTCGCGACGGCGCATGAAAATGGTGGTGGGGTGCAGTTCCAGCTCTTCATTCCAGCGGGTTTCGGGCCTGGCCTGGACAAACCAGAGCTTGTCGTTGGCGTCAATGCAGAATTCCGTATCCATAATCATGCCGCCGTAAGCTTTGCTTACAGCGCGTACGCCCTTGGCCACGCGTTCGGCCTGACTCAGCGACAGCGCCCAGCGCAGAGCTTCCAGCTCCGGCACAGGCACTTCACGCGTTCCGCCTTTTTCGTCGTAGACAATTTTCATGTCTTTGCAGCCCATCTGACGGATGACCACCTCGCTGCCGTCATCACGCTGGAAGACATAAAGCTTGTCGGGCGTCACCTTGCCGCCCACCACGGCTTCTCCCAGGCCGTAGCTGGTGTCGATGCTGACCAGATCCTTGCGGTCCGTGCCGCGGCAACCGGTGGCCGTATCCGCGGAAAAGGCCGTGCCGGAAATCACGGGGTTGATCATCTGCATCATGCAGACAGACAGGGACGTATGCTCAATGGCCCATTCCTTCTTGGCCAGGTCGGCAATGCTTTCATCCCCGCTTTCCTCGGCGCGCGCCAAGGCATCCAGAATGGCCTCGCGCCGGTAGGTCATGGAGCGCAGATTATAGGCGGAAGAGCAGTCCCAGTGGTATGCCTCAACCACCCTATCCGCGCCGACCATATTCAGGTAGGTATCCTGCAGGCCGGCAAAAGCCTTTTTGCGCGAATCTTCACCCGCAGCGGAAGAACGCACCGCCACCGGAGTCATGTCATCGCCGTTTTCTTCGCAGATGGCTTTATAAGCGCCGCGCACGGCTTCATCCACTTCCGCCGGCACGTCCACGGACAGAATGGCGGCCTGCACCATCACTGAACGCTTGCGCAACTGATCAATACCTTCGGGCGACGTGGCGAAACCTTCCACAATATTATTGATGAAGGTTCTCAGTTTGGTATGGGCCTGTTCCCCCTCGGCCTTGGCGGCTTCGTGAATCTGTTTGCCCAGCTGGCGCACAAATTTCTGCAAAAAATCCGGATCCTGGTTGATTTCAGGATCATTCCAGTCAATACGGCCATATTCCTTGTCCACCACGGAACGTACAACGCGACCGTTGACCTTGGTTTCATCCAGCAGACGGTGAAAGGCCAGCGAGGAGATGGCGCGAAAATACGGCGCCTGGATGCCCTCAATCTGACTGATCAGAGCCGTATTGTAATTTTTGCCACCGACAAGCAGCTCCGCCTCTGGGCCAAGGCTCACGATGTCCGCGCCGGTCAGCACCAGCTTTTTCTGGATCAAATCGACAGAATCTGCCTTGGGCTTGGCCTGCGCGGTTTTGGCGGCGGGACTTTTAGCCATGACTTCCTCCGGTTTGGCGGGAAAGAGCATTTTTCTTTGTCAGAATACTATACCCGTAAGGGAAAACTGTCCACAAATTCGCGGCACGCGGTTTTAACTCACCTGAGAGCCGCAATAGGGGCAAAATGCAGCCGTATCCATGGGTATGGGCTGCCCGCAGGCCTCGTTGCGACATATGCGCGGCACCGGCCCGAGTTCCACGATCAATTCCCCTTCGCGTACAGAAACCATTTGCTTGCTTTCCTTGAAGTCGGCGGTTTTGAGGACGCGCTTGACAATGCCGTCCACCGGAGCCAGCACCGCCTTTTCCTGTTTCATGATCGAAACATTGAAAAGCTCCTCGCCGGCTTTGACCACATCGCCGGGGTGCACATACATAACCCACAAGTCGCCGTTGCTGGGCGCGGGCACATGGTACTGGTTGGAAGGATCAGCCATCAGCGCGCCCTTGCCCTTCTGATCCGTGGGCTGACTGACCTGCACCTCGCAACTCATGAATTCCGAATCAAGCACATACCGGCAGATGGAAATGCCCGCCTCATTGGGACGCGAAATGCTCAACAGCGTCAGGTGGTGGGGTTTGCCGCTGGTTTCGTTGAAATACAGATTTTGTCCCACTTTCAGCCCTTCAAACCAGACGTGCAGCGGCAGATTGTTGGGGTCGCCGAATTGAGTTCTGAACTGAATGGTTTTCAGGGCGTCGGCCGGATGGTTGAGGTACAGCACGAATTCTTCAGCATTGGGCGGCCTCTTGAGAATTTCCGTGCAGGCCTTCTGCTCCGCGGCCAGATTGATATCCGCCAGGGACTCCAGAGGCGAATTTTCAGTGCGCCTGGCAATGGCGCCTTTCCAGTCGGAACCGAAAGCGCTTTCATAAACCCAGTCCGCCGGAAATCCCAGCGGCAGCTTGCCGAATTTGCCCAGCAGCAGGTTGCGGAAAGCGTCATTGCAATCCTGGTAAATGGAAAGACGGGCGTGGCGCATCTCAGGCGTGAGCTCAGTTTCCGGCGTGCGGGTTACTTCACCCAGAACTTCAAGCAGATAGCGCACTTCATCCTCGCCGCCGCGCTTCCAGGCTCCGGTCACGGCCAGGAAAGCCGTGTTCCAGGTAATCTGCGAACCGGGCGTTACGTCATGATAGCGCACAATCTGCCGGGTGCCTTCCAGAAATTTGAGCATATAGGGCAGCAAGTGAATGTAGCCCTGCTTCATGGCCCCTTCCTGCGAAGAGGATGTGGCCCCGCCGGGCATGCCGTGCAGGGTGACGTCATAATCTATTCCCTGGAAGTACGGCGCGCAGTAGCGGTCGTAATACGGCATGATCTGTTTGCAGACAAAATTGGCGTCGCGAATGGCATTTTTATTCAAGTGACACTGCAACCCCAGTTCGTCCTCAAGATAGGCCATGGTGGAGAGCGCATCGCCCTGTCCGTATGAGCGCACCGCGGAGCCCAGCCCCACATCTAGAATATGCGCCCCAGCCTTGGCCGCTGCGCCGCAGGCGGGCACAAACAGGCCGTCTGTGTAATGACGGTGATAATGCAGCACCAGCTCCGGCCAGGCCTTGCGCAACGCGCCCACCAGTTCGGTCATGAAACGCGGCGGACACACGCCGCCCATGTCTTTAAGGCCCAGAATGATGTGGCGCGAGGCCTCTCTGGGGTCCACGCCCATCACGTCGCCCACCATGCGCAAAATGGCTTCGGTAACGCTGAGATAATGCGCCGTGTCAAACCCTCTGGTCCAGGACAGGGACAATGCGGGCTGGAAGATGACATCCTTGCGGGCCATGACCACTTCCGCGATGGGCCGCATGTTTTCCACATGGTTGAGGAAGTCGAAGCAGCGCACCACCTGATAGTGGTCGCAGATCATTTCTCCGGTCTTGCGCATCAGGTTGCGCGGCTGGGGGGTATATCCCAGCACGTTGGTGGAGCGCACCAGCAACTGTTTGAGCGTCTTGGGCGCGAAGCTGTTCCACTCCCTGGCTTCTGTGAAGGGATAGGTCATATTGGCCATCATGGCCACATGAAAATGCGCGCCGCCGCCATTTTCAATGGAAAAATACCCCACATTGTCCAGATAGGGACCGATCAGCCTGTCCTCGGCCAGGCGGAAGCGATTGCCGGAATTGGACTGGGTAAAATCCCGCGGGGTGGTGTCGGTGAAATGCACATAGCCGGAGTCACGGATATAATCCAGCGTCGCCAGCCTGTCGCCCTGCGGATAGGGTGAAGGCTGCCGACGGGCCGCCGTGCTGATGGCTGGCAGCACTGGTTCAAATGGCCCGAGGCAGGGCGTGGTGCTTGAGCGGTATTCCCCAAGCTGCACATAGGGATTGAATCCCTTGGCCGAGATTTCGGCCACAAGCCGAGCCAGCCGCTCTCCTTCCGGGGCCAGGTCCGTATAGAGCATCAGTTCCGGATGATCGGCGATAAAATTGGTGTTGATGTCGCCCTTGCGGAACAGGGGATTTTTGATGACCTTGCGGAAAAAGGGAATGGTGGTCTTGATGCCGCCGATGACGTATTCGCCCAGCGCGCGGTCCATGATGCCAAGCGTCTTTTCCCAGTCATGAGCATAGGCGATCAGCAGCGCGCCCGCGGAATCGTAGTTGGCCGGAAATTCATAGCCGGCGCTGATATTGGAGTCCAGGCGCACGCCAAGGCCGCCGGGCGAGACATAGCGCGATATCAGGCCGGAATTGGGCAGGAAGTTATCCTGCGGATTCTCGCAGTTGATGCGCACCTGCATGGCGCAGTACGAGGGACGGAGATCTTCCTCCCGGTAGCGCAGTTCCGCCCCGAAAGCCACGGCGATTTGTTCTTCCACCAGGTCGATGCCATACCGGCATTCGGTAATGCCGTGCTCGACCTGAAGCCGGGTGTTCACCTCAATCAGATAGGGCGCACCGTCAGGCGTGACCAGAAATTCCACCGTGGCCAGCGAATGATAGCCCACGGCGCGCACCAGGCGGCGGGAATAATCCTTGAGGCGCTCACGCAGCTCACGGGTCACGCCCGTCCAGGGCGACGGGGTGATTTCGATCAGCTTCTGATGATTGCGCTGCACGGTGCAGTCGCGCTCATCAAAGGCAAAAACATTGCCATACATGTCGGCAATGACCTGAATTTCAATATGGCGCACGCCGTCCAGAAATTTTTCCACAAAAAGACGCGGATTGCCGAAAGACGCCTGAGCCATGGAAGATGCCTTGAAAAAGGCCTCATCCAGCTCAGCTTCATTATGGATGGCGAAAATTCCCCTGCCGCCTCCGCCCCCTTCGGCCTTGAGCATGATGGGCAGGCCGATTTCACTGATCAGACGGCGCGCCGTGGGGATGTCCACCGCGCCGTCTGAGCCGGGCACCACCGGAATGCCCAGTCTGCGCGCCACCTCGCGCGCCTGAACCTTGTTGCCCAGCAGGTTCATGGCTTCGGCCGTGGCGCCGATGAAGGTAATGCCGGCTTCCTTGCAACGCTGGGGAAAGCGCGTGTCCTCGGAGGCAAAGCCCCAGCCGGGATGAATGCCCACCACGCCACGCTGTCTGGCCAGATCAATAATTCTGTCTATATCCAGATAGGCGCGCGGCTCGCTGCCCAGCAGAATCAGCTCCTGAGCCGTGGAAGCGGCGGGCGCGGTTTTGTCCACGTCCGTGGCGGTCATGGCTGCCACCGCATCAAAGCGCTCCCGGATGGAACGGCAGATGCGCCGGGCCGGAATGCCCCGGTTCGCCACAAGAATGACCTTGCCCTTCAGAAAATCCTGAACTTCCGCGAATGTCTTGTTGGCCATGCCTTTTCAGCCCTTTATATGTAGTCTTTCGGAAAGCCGGAGGCTCCCGCTCAGCCATTCCTCGCAACGCCCATTGCGCCACAGAAGCAGCCCGCCAGCCGGCGTCAGCCCTTCCAGCCTGCCGCGCACGCTGCCTTCTCCGTCAGCCAGATGCACATGGCGACCGCGCCAGAGCAATACCTCCTCTGCCCTCTTTTTCCACTGGTCGGCCAGAGAATGCCCATTATCATATGCTGAATGCATATGCTTTACAAGTCGCCGCCAGAGAAACTCGGCCAAGGGAACGGAATGGGTTGAAACGGCGCTCAGGCTCGCGGCAGGCATGGCCGCGTCAGGCCGCAATGCGGCGTCAGGCGGCGCGCTGTTCACATTGACGCCAATGCCGGCCAGCAGTATGCCGCCCCGCTCTTCCAGCAGTATGCCCGCCAGCTTGCGCGTTCCGTCCGGCAGACAAAGCGCCAGATCATTGGGCCACTTGAGCAGCACCGGCCAGCCTTCAGCGCGCAGGGCGTCGGCCAGCAGCAGCCCCATGACCGGAGCCGCCGCCGTACTGTCGAAAGGCGGCCGTACGGGCAGGCGTAATGCGGCATAAATATTTCCCGGCGGCGACGCCCAGAACCGCCGTAATTGCCCGCGTCCCGCCGTCTGGCTGACGGCCTGAACACTGTCCCAGACCTTCAGCCAATCACGCGCGGCTAAAAGAAAGGCCACGTCCAGACAGGATGAAACCTCGCCGAAACGCCAGACAAAAGGCGCATGGACAGCGCCCGCGTCAGTGCCGGCCGCAGCGATATTCCGAGAGCTTTTCCCCCATTGCGGGCTGTGGCATACTGAGTTCATGGAACTTTACCTCGTGGGCGGGGCCGTGCGTGATCTGCTGCTGGGCCGCGTCCCTGTTGAACTGGATTTTGCCTTTTCCGGCGCCATGGCCGATTTCCTGGCCGCCCACCCCGATGCCCGTCCAGTGGGCAAAAGCGTACGCGTCTGTCTCTGGCGCGGCCACGAGTGCATGCCGTTGCGCGGCGGCAGTCTGGCGGCGGATCTGCTGGCCAGGGATCTCACTGTCAATGCCATGGCTCTAGACAGTCACGGTTTGCTGCACGTCCATCCCCAGGCCCTGGCGGACCTGCGCGCTCGCCGGCTGCGGCCTGCCTCGCCCACGGCGCTGTCCGACGACCCCGCGCGGGTGTTCCGACTGGCCCGTTTTGCGGCGTGCTGGCCGGACTGGCAGGTGGATGAGGAAGCGTACGCGCAGATGCGCGCCCTGCCCGCGGTCGCGCTGGCGGCTCTTCCTGCGGAGCGGGTGGGACGCGAACTGCGTAAAGCTCTGGCCGCGCCCCTGCCCGGCCGCTTTCTTGAAACGCTGGCGGAGGGAAACGCCCTGACGCCCTGGTTCGCGGAACTGGAGACGGCCGCGGCAATTCCAGCCGGACCCGCGCCCTGGCATGACAGTTCCGTCCTGGGGCACACCATGCGAATCATGAATCTGACAGCCGGCGCCCCGCTGGCCGTCTGGATGGCGCTCTGTCATGATCTGGGAAAAATCGGCACGGCCCCGCACCTGCTGCCGCACCATTACGGCCACGAGCAACGCGGCGCTGCCTTGGCGTCGAACCTGGTCCAGCGCCTGCGCCTGCCCGCTCTTTTCCGTAAAGCCGGCGCGCTGGCCGCCGCCGAACACATGAAGGCCGGCATGCTGCCGCGCCTGCGTCCCGGAACCCGGCGCGATTTGCTCTGGCGCGTCCATCAGGCCGGCCTAAGTGCGCCCTTCTGGCGGATGGTCGACGCCGACAGCAAAAGTCAGATCAGCGCAGAGGCCCGCCGCCAGCTGGACGCCCTGCTGGCTGTGCGGCTGCCGCCGCAATGGCGTAACAAGGGTGAACTGTCCGCGCGCAAGCTGCGTGAGCTGCATTGCCGGACACTGGCGGAGCAGCCTGTCCATCCCGCTCCGTCAGCGTGACGCATCAAAACGCCGACACAAGCCGCGCGGCGGCAAAGCAGGCCGCGCACAGCCGGTCCATGGCGGGGCCGTGATCCAGACCGGCCAGATGCCCCATGCCGTGGGCCAAAAGGCGCAAAACATGTTCCGTCGGTTCCTGCCCATAGAGCAGGCATTCGCGCGCCAGCGTATCCAGAGAAAGCAGCAGAATGCCCGGAAGGCCCTCGCCGCCGGGAAAAGAAAGCACATTGGTAGGGCCCATGCAGCCCATGAAACGAAGATTGGCAGCGCTCATGGCCGCATCGTTCAGCAGATGCAGCTCAATGCGCTCAGGCGCGGGAACGCCGTTTTCGGCCAGCGCGCGCAACATGCTGCCCAGCAGGAACGTCAACTCACGGCGGCCCAGGGGCAATAACCAGGCATGGGCTGCGTAATGCCCCAGGATGCACACATTGCTTTCACCGTGTACGGCGTCCGCGCCTGCGCCTCGCCTGTTCATCCTCAGCTTGCCCTGTCGGCCTGCGACACGGCGACCTGAGCCTCGGCGCGTGCGGCTTCATTCTTACGCGCCGGGGCGGCGGGCAGGCCAGTGGGCTTCTGCGGCCTGGCCTCGCCGGGGCGCGCTTCAGCCCTGCCCTTGTCAGTCTGGGTCACGGCTTTGATCTTGGTTTCGGGATAGGCAATGCGCTGATGGAAAATGCCCGTCAGAATGCGCTGGAAGTTTTCGCTGAGAAAATGCAGATCCTTGAACGTCAGTTCGGATTCGTCCAACTGCCCTTCCGAAAAGATGCCCTTGATGATGGCGTCAATATGATTTTTGATGCGCGCGGGCGTGGGATCGCTCAGCGTGCGGCTGCTGGCCTCCACGGAGTCGGCCAGCATGAGAATGGCCGCCTCTTTGGTCTGCGGGCGTGGACCGGGATAGCTGAAATCGGACTCGCGCGGCTTCTCCCCAAGGTTAAGAGCCTTCTGGTAGAAAAAGCGGATCAGCCGCGTACCGTGATGCTGGCGGATGATATCTGTAATCTCCTGACCCAGCTTATAGCGATCGGCAAGCTCCGTGCCTTTCTTGATGTGTGAAAGCAGAATCAGGGCGCTCATGGAAGGCGCCAGTTTATCATGCTTGTTGGGACCGCCGAACTGGTTCTCAATAAAATATTCCGGATACGAGAGTTTGCCCACATCGTGATACAGCGCCGCCACCTTGCAAAGCAGGCTGTTGGCTCCGATGGCCTTGGCCCCGGCCTCGACCATATTGGCTACCACCAGAGAATGGTGATAGGTGCCGGGAATAGTGACCATCAGTTCCTGCATCAGGGGCTGTTCCAGGCTCATCAGCTCCATGAGACGAAAGCGCGTGCTGTAGCCGAACGTCAGTTCCAGCACCGGGCTTACAGCAAAAAGCAGAATCAGCGAAAGCAGGCTGTTAATGGCCACGGCGGTCAACTGCACGGGCATTTCCGTGGGGTGCGTCTGGGCCAGCAGTGTCGTGCCCAGCCAGACAAGAAGCTGGCCCACGGTCAGAGGGATGACGCTCCAGACCACGTCCTGACGGCTTTGCGCGTTGCTTACCAGCCAGGTGGCCAGCATGCCGCTCAAAAAATAGTAGATGAAAAGCGGATAGTCCGCCTGAAGCATCAGCATGCAAAAAAAGGAAAGCAGCAGGCCCATCGTACAGTAGCGGCGAGCCGCAAACACCATGGCCACAAGCCCCACGGCCCCGGCCACCGGAAAAGCGGCGGCAAAGGAGTTGAACAGGCCCACGCTGTCCATGCGCAGACTCAGCAGATAAACGCTTTTGGCGCCTATGCCGAAGAGAAGAAGCAGCAGCGAGATAAGCAGCATATCCTTGCAGCGCAAGGGGGTGCCTGGCTTGCCGCTGGGGGCCACAAAAAAACCCACGGCAAGCAGCAGCGCGCAGAGAAACGCGCCGCCCGCCGTGCTCCAGCGCATGGGATCGGCGGCGGATTTGTACAGGGTCTGTAGTTTGATCTGCTGCTCCCGGCTGACGCGCTCGCCTTTGCGCAGCACCAGTTCGCCTTTCTGAATCTGATAGTAGACCGGTTCCACCGTGGCCACCACGGCCGCGCCGCGTTTCTGGGTGGCCTCGCGGTTCAGGGTCAGGGAGGCGGGCAACGTGGCCGACAGCAAAATATTGATGGCCCGGCGTGACTGCGGGTTGAGGCTCGGCGCCTGCCTGATCTGTGAAGATATTTCGGCCAGAAAGGACTGCACGTCCGGCAGCGCAGTAATGTCCGTCCGCAGTATTTCCGCGCTGGTGTCCAGGTTGCGGATAATAGCGCCCGATCGGGCCACGCGCGCCGCGCGAATGTCGCCCACCAGCCCTTCGGCCATGCGCTCGCGGATCTGGGGCAGTAATTTTTTGAGCAGGTAGGTCTGAACATCAGGCAAAGCCAGTTCCGGCAGCACTTCATCGGCTACGGCCGGGGTCAGCTCCTCCACAAGACGCTGCAAAGACTGGTCGGATGCGGACCGGTGGCCGCCGCTGTTCAGGCTGCGCAGAATTTCCAGAATTCGACTTTGAAACTGCGTGTAGGGCTCAAGACTCAGATCATAGACCGGCGGTTGCAGCAGAAGCACCTGTTTGCGGCGGGCTTTGGTGGCCTGCGCGTCCTCCACCAGAATGTCCCGATCCGCGATAACGTCATTTTCCGCCACCTGCCCGGCCACATATACCCGCTGCACAGCCTCGAAATTGGCTCCGGCCAGCAGGGAAAGAAAGAGCAGCGTGCCGATCAGCGCCCACAGGCCCCAACCGCAATGATGCCGCGCTTTCAGCGTATGAATGAGCGCCAGGATGCTAGCCGGACGCGCCGTCTTTTTCTGCGTGGTCATAAGCGCTGACAATGGCTCCTACAAGGGGGTGACGCACGACGTCGGCCTTGCTGAAATGATGAATGGCAAGACCGGACACGTTATGCAGGATGTCCAGAGCGTGGATCAGGCCCGAACGCGGACGAAGCCCGCCGGGCTGCGCGGGCAGATCGATCTGCGTGGTATCGCCGGTGACTGCCATGCGCGAACCGAAACCCATGCGGGTCAGGAACATTTTCATCTGTTCCTGGGTAGTGTTCTGGGCCTCATCCAGAATGATGAAGGCGTCGTTGAGCGTGCGACCGCGCATGAAAGCCAGAGGGGCCACCTCAATGGAACCCGTCTCCAGCATGGAGGCCACCTTGGGCTGCGGCATCATATCGTGCAATGCATCATAAAGGGGACGCAGATAGGGATTTACCTTCTCCGCCAGGTCGCCGGGCAGAAAACCCAACCGTTCGCCCGCCTCCACCGCCGGCCGGGTCAGCACAATGCGTTTGACCCTGTGCTGCTGAAGCATGGACAGGGCCATAGCCACGGCCAGATAGGTCTTGCCCGTGCCGGCCGGTCCCACAGCGAAAACCAGTTCATGCCGGCGCAGAAGTTCCAGATAGCTCTTCTGGGCCACGTTGCGCGCGGTAACGGTTTTGCGCGGGGTATTCACAAAGACGGCATCCCGGAATACCTGACCAAGATTCAGGCCGGGATCGGCCCTGAGCATCTCATATGCGCGGGCCATATCCTGTTGGCTCAGCGCCAGACCGCCGCGCAGCAGATCATAGAGTTGCACAAAGACGTTGCACAGACTCTGGCGCACGTCCTGATCCGGACTCTCAATAAAGATGCTGGCCCCCCGATTGCCGATATGCGCGCCGCTGGCTGCGGCCAGCAGATCAAGGTGGGCATTGTGGGGGCCAAAAAGCTGGTTGGCTAGGGCGGGGTCATCAAACTCCACTGTCTCCAGCAAGGAGGAATGTGCTGCCATAGACTACACCTAGCCTATTTCAGCGGGCCTGTCCATCTTTATCAGAAAAGGCCTCAGGGCAATGGCATGAATGTTGTGAGCGCGTTACGCGCTGATGAGGGCCTGCCTTCAAACTGTAACCTTTTGCAAAGCCAATTTGCTCAGTACAGATCCGCGTCCGCTGGCGTGCGCTCCCAGTAAATGCGACCTTTTTTGCGGTACTTGCGCAACAGCACATAGACACTGCCCGCCCCGCCGTCATGCGGCTGGGCAGTGCAGAAGGCGAGCACCACGCGTTTGAAGGGGTCCTGGGTCAGCCAGCTTTGCAGTTTTTCCCGCAGCACGCCCATGCCGTCGGGCGAGTTGCGGCCCCGTCCCGGCACCACCAGCACGGTACGCAGGCCCTTGTACCAACAGGCGCGCATGAAGCCGCGCAGAGCTTCAAAAGCCTGTGCGGCATTGAGGCCGTGCAGGTCGAGATGCGCTTCCGGGCTCAGGCCGCCGGCACGCAATTTATTCATGATCATCTGATCCAGACCCACCACATGGCCTTCCAGATATTCATCTGTAAAGGAAAGAGCGAATTCCAGCTTGCCGTCCATGAAATCCTGGAGACTCAACTCTCCCTGAGGCGGCGGCGTGCCAGGCCGCGGCTCCGGACTGACTTGGCGTCCGCGCGCCTGCAAAGGGCGCACCTCTCCCATAGCCTGCAAAAAGGCTGCGGCTTCGGCGTCATCAGCGCTCTCGCCCCTGGCGTGCTGCGAGGGCAGCGCAACTGCGTCCCGCTGAAGAGGCGACAGTTTTTTTTCGTCACGCGAGAGGGAAAGAGCGCTTTCTTTCATGTCCACCTGTCCAGCCATTTGTCCCGCAGCAGGCTTTTTTTTACGCTCTGCGGCTGTGGGCAGCTCACATTGCTCTCCCAGGCAAAAGCCGCGCGCACGTCCCTTTTGCTTTCCGGAGCCTTGTTGAACATGGTTCATGGCGCGCAGGAAAAGGGCGGCATCTTCGGGATTCAAATCCTCTTCATCAGGCATTGCGGCAGCGACATGGCGTTTTCTTCCTTTCTCCGCTTGCGGCGCCAAGTTCCCTGCCGAATTCTTTTTCTTGTCGGGAAAAAATTTGAGATTCAGGGCCCGGAACGGGTTTTCAGCAAAATCATTGTCGGACATGCGCTCTAACCGGACGGATTGCGTGATGGCAAAAAAAGCCGCGGCAATGCCGCGGCTCAACAAAAGTCAACCAAGAACATGTTATGGCGCTTTCGGAGCGTCAGCCGGGTTTTGCGCATCCGGCGTTGTGGCGGGCCGCTGCTGCGTCGGAGCGGGTTCATGGGCCTTCGCCCCCTGCGCGGGTTCGGGAACCGCGGGCGCAGGAACCGAGGCGGCGGGTTCTTCAATTTTGACGTTCAGAATGGTGGACTCGCTGCTGGGACGGGAACTCGTCACATAGGTATAGCTCAGGGAGGTAATCACAAAGATGATGGCCATCAGCGTGGTGAGTTTGGCCAGGATGCCGCCCGCGCCGCCGCTGCCGAACACCGAGGTGTTGCCGCCGCCGAAAATGACGCCCATGCCTTCCTTGCCCGCCTGAAGCAGAACCAGAATGACCAGCAATACGCACACAATAATATGCAGCGTAAGAATAAGAGTCTGCACAGATTCCTCCTCACCACCCGGCACAGCCCGGCAGCGCGCCAAAAAGATAAACCGAATGCCGTTTTGCGCAAATCATGTCGCAAAGACCGGCTGTTGCGGACACTATAACATTTTTCGATTGAAAATGTAAATTTTCAAGCGGAAAAACAGGGACGGGCACTACGATCCGATAATCTGCAGAAAGCTTTGCGCCTCTAAAGATGCGCCTCCTACCAGAAGACCGTCCACATTGTCAAGCCCGACCAGCGCAGAGGCATTGGTTGGCTTGACGCTGCCGCCGTACAAAATGGGCAGGTCTGCGGCGGTTTCGCCCAGCATTTCTGCAAGCAGGGCGCGCAGGGCCGCATGCGCTTCACGCACCTCCGCCGGGCCGGCCACCTTGCCCGTGCCGATGGCCCAGACAGGCTCATAGGCTATGGCCAGCCGCCCGGCCAGAGTGCCGCACTGAGCTTCCGGCAACGGCCCCAGCGCGCTGGAGAGCTGACGGGAGAGAACATCCCTGAGCTGACCGGCTTCACGCTCTTGCAGCGTTTCACCCACACAGAGCATAACTTTAAAGCCTTGTTCCAGGGCAAAGGCAGTCTTGCGGGCAACCAGTTCATCACTTTCGCTGAAAACATGCCGACGCTCGGAATGGCCGACCAGAACCCAGGTCGCGCCCGCGTCTTTCAGCATGGCTGTGGAAATTTCTCCGGTAAAGGCCCCCTGTTCGACGGGATAAAAGTTCTGTCCGCCGGCAGCCAGATTTTTTTTGTCCCGGAAAGCCGCCGCCACCACATCCACGGACGTGAACGGCGGAAAAATCAGCACCAGACGGTCATGCGGCGTGCCGCCGGCCAGCGCCTGAGTTAATTCAGCAACGGTTTGCGCGGCTTCAGGGCGGGTTTTATACATCTTCCAGTTGGCGGCGATAATTTTTTGCATAGCGGCACCTTTGGCTGGGATCATTGTTGCAGGGAACATACATAAATCAGCGCGTCTTCGCCGCTGTCCGTATAGTAGCGGGGACGCACGCCAGTCTGGCGGAAACCACAACCCCGGTAAAGGGCAATGGCCGCATGGTTGCCCACGCGCACCTCAAGCAAGGCTTTTTGCATACCCATTTTACGGGCCACTTGCAAGGCCGCGCTCAGGATGCGGCGTCCGAAGCCTTTGCGTCGCTCTTCAGGCGTCACCGCCAAATTGAGTATTTCCAGTTCATCAAGGGCATGATATACGGAAATATAGGCCAGCAGTTCCACGCCCCGGAAAAGTCCGTACGCCGCGAAGGCCGGCTGCGCAAAGGCCGCGCGGCACTGCGCTTCAGACCAGGGCAGGGAAAAGCAGCGCCGTTCAAGCGCGTGCATCAGTGTGGCGTGGCGCGCGTCAAGACGTTCAAAAAAAAGCGCTGGGGAAGCTGAAATGGAAACGGAGCCGCACATGGAGCAAGGCCTTTACCCGGGATTGAAAAATACCGCCTCTTTGCTGGAGGTGGTGGACGAACACAATACGCCGCTCTGCGTCATGGCTGCAAAGGATGCGTTGCGCCTGCGCCTGCGCCATCGCGCTGTCGCCCTGCTGATCCGCGACAGCGCGGGCCGGGCCTTGCTGACCTTTCGCGCGGGGCGCGGCTGGGGCTTCTCCTCATTTGCCATAGTCAGCGCGGGACAGGCCTTTGAAACGCAGGCCCGCAGCATGCTGCGCGAGGACTGGCGCGAGAAAGACGGCCGCCTGTGGCCTCTGGGCATTTGTCCTCCTTGCCCGGAAAGCCGCCAGGCATTTGTGGCGCTGTTTGAAGCCCGTCTGCCCGCCGCCCTGGCCGAGCAAAAGGCCCTTGATCCGGAGCGCGGCATGTTGCTTGATTACGACGAACTCAAAGGCCTGCGCGCGCATTTTGATGACCTGCTCTCTCCTTTCATGCGGGTGGCCGTGCAGGGCGGCTATGTGCGCCCGCGCTGAAGCGGAGAAGGCCGGCAACGACTTCAGGCCGTTTTTGCCAGCAGGGCCGTCATGGCCTCGTGCAGGCGACCGTTGCTTGCCAGCAGGGCCTCGCCAAAGCGCAGGCGCTCATTACGCAGATTGCTGACCTTGCCGCCCGCTTCCTCCACCAGAAGCCAGCCCGCCGCCATATCCCAGGGTTTCAGCCCCGCCTCGTAAAATACATCCAGACGCCCGCAGGCCACATAGGCCAGGTCCACGGACGCGGCCCCCATGCGCCGCAGCCCCTGGCTCACAGGCAGAACAGCCGCAAGCCGTTCCAGCACTTCGGGCAAACGGTCAGCCACATCATAGGGAAAGCCCGTGCCCACCAGAGCATTGGTGAGCGTGTCGGCCCCGGATACGGCAATGGGCTGATTGTTGCAAAAAGCGCCCTGCCCGCGCGCGGCCCAGAAACACTCGTCGAGCATGGGCACATTGACGACGCCCAGAGCTGCCTGTCCTTCCCGCCAGAGCGCCACGGAAGTGCCTACCTGCGGAATGCGGTGCACGAAGTTGGTGGTGCCGTCCACTGGATCAATGATCCAGCAGAGCGCGCCCGGATCCCCCTCCGCCGCGCTGCTCTCCTCGGCCATGAAGGACGCCCCGGGCACGAGGGCAGCCAGCTTTTCCTTAAGAAAAGCTTCCACCGCCAGATCTGTTTCTGTTACCAGATCAATACTGCCCTTGTGCCGCACGTGGCGCGGCCCGGACCAATGCGCGCGGATTATTTCGCCGCTCCGGCGCACAATATCCACACACTCGCACAAAATGGACGCCGCCTGAAACATGGCACACCTTGGCTAATTGATAAAAACAGACTGATAGGCGCGGCGGTCAAGCATGGCCTTGGCCGTGCCGCGCAGAACCGTGGTCAGCGGATCTTTGTCCACAAAAACCTTGAGGCGGGTTTCGCGGGCGATGAACTGATCCAGCCCCTTGAGCAGCGAACCGCCGCCGGCCATGAGCATGCCGTTGCGGTAAATATCGGCGGCCATCTCGGGCGGCGTCTTTTCCAGAGCGCGCAGCAAGGTTTCCAGAATGGCCTGTATGGGCTCGCGCAATGCCTCGCGAATGTGCCCTTCACTCACGGTCACAACTTTGGGCGTGCCCTGCACCAGATCCTTGCCGGAAACCTCCAGAGAGGGGGCATTGGGCTGCGGCATGGCCGAACCCAGAATCTTTTTGACGTTCTCCGTCGTGTTTTCCCCCAGCTCCATGCGGAAAACATCGCGCATATAGCGCTGAACAGCCATATTCATGGCGTCGCCGGCCACACGGATGGACTGGGCATTGGCGATGCCCGCCAGGGAAATGACCGCCACCTCGCTGGTGCCCCCGCCAATATCCAGCACAAGGTTGCCCAGTGGCTCATGGATGGGCAGATCGGCCCCGATGGCCGCTGCCATAGGCTCCTCCAGCAGGCTCACGTCAGCCGCGCCGGCCAGCAGCGCGGCATCAATGACGGCCTTTTTTTCCACCTGGGTAATGCCCGTGGGTATGCAGATAACCAGGGAGGGCTTGAGCAGACGCAGACCGTCAATGGCCTTGCGCACAAAATAGGCGATCATTTCGCGGGTAACGTCAAAATCCGCAATGACGCCGTTTTTCATGGGACGGATGGCGCGAATGCGCCGGGGCGTGCGGCCCAGAAACTCCTTGGCCGCAGCGCCAACGGCCAGCACGGCGTTTTTCTGGACATCCATGGCCACCACCGAAGGCTCATTGATCACAATGCCGCGGGATCTGGTATAGAGCAGGGTATTGGCCGTGCCCAGATCCATGGCAATGTCCCTGGAGAAAAAATGGAAAAAGCGCTGCAGGAACATGACTACAGTTCTTTGCCGGGCGTCGCGGGCGCGGTGTCCGGATCATAGGCTTGCGGGCCGCCGCTGTGAACCCTGGCCCTGGGCAGCATGGTTCGCAGGCGGGTCTTGAGGTACAGATTTTCCAGAAAAAGCGCCAGGTGATCCACGGCCTGGCGTACGAAGCTGCGCAGACTCTCATCTATCTGGCGAGGGCTGGTGTGCGCCAGGCAAAGCACGCCGCGCGTACTTTTGTTGACCATCACGGGCATGCACATGGCGGCCTGAAAATCTGGCATGTCCGGCAGCTTGCCGAACAGCACCGAAGCCGGGGCCCCTTCCACGCCTTCGGCCACCACCGGCTGATCATTGCGGAATACCCAGCCGGTGATGCCGCTGCCCATGGGCAGAATCAGCGGTTCTCCGTCCGTCAGCAGCAGGCGAACCGACTCGCATTCCACACAGTAGGTTTCGCCTGGCACGTCCACTGACGCGAAGGCGCAATAGTCAAATTCGGTGGCGTCGGCCATGGTGCGCAGATAATTCTGCACAAACTGCGGCCAGCGCCTGTAGCGGAAGCGTAAATCCTGAATAACGCCCAATTCCGCGAAATAACGCGGAATATCGCCGGCCAGTTCCTGGCGGCCCCGGCTGCTCTGCTGGCGGGCAATCAGTTCCGCGAAAAGCTGTAATATCTTATGATCCTTGTCGGAAAAAGAGTACTGCCGCTTGCTGTCCACGCACAACGCGCCGCCGGTGGGTACGGGACAGCCCATAAATGCCTTGATGCTGGCTTCCTCGCCGCTGGCGTAATAGCCCAGATTGCTCTGCCGCTGGTCAAAATTGGACGCCAGCAGGGGCTGACGGTTGCGAATGATCCAGCCCACCAGCCCTCTGCCTGGCAGAATGACAATATCAGGAGAAATCTTGTCGCCCAGGCTGAAAGCCGCGGCAAGATGATGCGCCTCGCCATCCTCGTCGGGCAGAAACAGCACGGCCGAATAGGCGTCAAAAACGCTGCAAACAATACTCAAAATATGTTTCTCAAGAGAATTTGCGGTCATGGCGCATGGGGTTGAAGGTGAGGGGCGCTGACTTGTTGTAGCAAAGCGTTTACGGCGCCGCAACTGCTTTCGCGCCTGACGCCGGGCCGGGCCTGCCGGGGAGGATTGGCAATGAAAAATTTTCAGAGCCATGCCGGGACTACTGGAAATATTTTAGAAAAAAGGCTAAAAAAATAAAAACAATAGTATAGGATTTGTGGATGATGAAATGGCAAGAGGTTTTCAGCAAAGACGGGCTGCCCTGGCGAGACGCGGCGACACTGTCCGAGCCTGTTGCCGTGAGCGAGCTGGACGCGCTCAAGCGTTTTCTGGACGCGGTGCATATCCGCTTTTGCCTGGTCAAACCCTATCAGGAAAACAAGAATTATCCGCTGGTGGAAGGCCGCGAACTGCTGCCCTCCTTTGACAATGACATGTTTGAATACAAGGATCTGCCGGGTTTCGCCCTGGTGGCCTTTGCCCGCCAGCTTGACTACTTTTCCGAGATTTTCCAGTTCGACAAGCTGCACCCGGTCATCACCGAGGCGGAAGGCGCCTGCTGCCCGCTGGAAAATCAGGTCATCGGCCAGAACATTCAGACCCTGGCTTCCCGTCTGCCGCGCGTCCATCAGGATGTTTTCCGCCAGCAGTTCCGCTATGTGGATACGGTGCTGCTGGACAGCTATCCCGCCCTGATGCCCTATCTGCTGAATATGGACAGAGCTCAGGTGCTGGCCTGGGATGCGGAGAAACTGTTTCATCTGGCCGGGGTATTCGCCTCCTTCCCTTCCGACATAGACAGCGAGCTCAAGCGCTTCGGCATCCGTATCGGCAAATTTGTTTACGGCGACAGCGATATGTACGAACGCAACCGCATGTTTGTCTATCAGTATCTTATGGAGCTGTACGGTTTTCCCATCGTGTCCGAGCGGCGCACCTCCAGCGCGCTTTTCGCCCGCAAACTGCACAAGATGGGCGAACGCTTCCTGCTGCGCGTCATGGGGCAGACCGACCGCACGCTGACCACCTACCTTTCCAACGGCGAAAGCCGGCGCTATCCCCTGCTGGAGAAAATCGCCCTGGTGGCAGTGGATGAGGATCAGGAAGAAGCCCTGAACATCATCGACCGGGACGGCTTTTTTCTGGACAAGTCCCGGCGCGTGGTCATCATGCGCATCACCTACCGCCAGCACCGTTTCGACTCCAGCAACGTGCGCCAGGACCGCGCCCTTTCCGTGGCCGGGCAGGAAGTGCTGCACCCGCTCACCGGCGAGCCCCTGCGCGGCCTGAACATCATCAAGGACACCAGCAATATGTTTTTGCGCCTCAACGACATCGTTCGGGGCGAATTTACGGGCCGTATTGTCTACAAGCGCACCGAGGTGGTGGAAAATACCGATACGGACGCGAAGCGCCTCAAGTTTCTGTATACCTGGCTTACCAAGCATCAGCGCCGGATGATCAGCTACAGCGATGAATTTTTCGCCAATGTCAGCAAGGTGCTGTCCGGCTATCTTTTTGAGCCGGACAATGCCGAAATCTTCGACAGCATGCGCGATCTGTACCAGGAGGTATGCACGCGCTTCAGTTACATTCAGCAGGCCCGCCGGGTGCGCATTCTGGAGGACATCTGCCAGCGCACCTTCAAGGGCGTGCGCATCACCTACCGGCAAATGATGCTCGAGGCCGTGGCCCTGCTCAATGAACTCAAGTTTGAGCTGGTAAATTTCTTCCCGGCTCTGGTGGATGACATCATTGAGTGTGTGGAAAGAATTCTGCGCGACCGCTATCTGCGACGCAACTATCTGGACGCGCCCGAAAGCTCTCTGACCAGAGCCGGGCTTGAAATACGCAAAAATTACGGCAGGCTGGTTTCTCTGCAAGACGGCTTCAAAGCCGCGCGCAAGGCGCGCCTCGGCGCGGAAAGCAGGCTGATGAAGGATGTGACTGTGGCATGAGCGAACCCTTTTTTTATCTGCCGCCCGATGCCTGGGGGCGCGAGGCCTGTCTGGAAGGTCAGGAGGCCAGACATCTGGGGCAGGCGCTGCGCCTCAAACCTGGCGATACGGTTGGCCTGCTGGACGGGAGGGGCCGCACAGGCCACTTTGTCATCCGCGCGGTGGGCAAAAAAAATGTGCGCCTGGAATGCCTGGAGGAATCCTTTACTCCCCGCCCCGCATCTCTTGCCGTTATGGCTCTGGCCTTCAGCAAGGCAGTGCGGCGCGGCTTTTTTATGGAAAAAGCCGCGGAACTGGGCGCGCATGCAATCTGGCTCTGGCAGGCTGACCACAGTCAGGGCAGATTGCCGGCCGGTGCGTGTGAATCGTGCCTGGGACAGATGATAGCCGGGGCCAAGCAAAGCGGAAATCCCTGGCTGCCGGAAGTGCGCGCCCTGAGCCGCGGCGCTGAGGAGCTTGCCGAACTTTCCCGCGCCGCCGACCAGCGCATTCTGCCGTGGGAAATGCAGGCAAGCCTGCCCATGCTCACGCCGGATCTGGCGGGCAGGCCTGGCCTTTCCGTCTATGTCATCGGGCCGGAAGGCGGCTTTTCGGGAAGAGAGCTGGATATATTGCGCGAGGCGGACTTTACGGCGGTCAGCCTGGGGGCCAGGGTGCTGCGCTGTGAAACGGCGGCCACCCTCTGCCTGGGCATTCACTGGTGGGCAGCGCAATTGCCGGGCCGTGGCGCGGCAGGCGCGGAGGATTGAGCATGGCCGTCAGCAAGCCCCTGCCGGAACGCATGCGCCCGGACGACATGGCGCATTTTCTGGGCCAGACCCACCTGACAGAGCGCCTGCGTTCGCTCATGCAGGCCAGTCGCCTGCCCAGCCTGCTTTTCTTTGGCCCGCCCGGTTGCGGCAAATCCACGCTGGCTTTGCTGCTGGCCAGATCCACGGGCAAAAAATATCTGCGCCTCAGCGCCCCGGAAGCGGGTTTGCAGCATTTGCGCCGCTCCCTGGCCGGGGTGGAAATTCTGGTGCTGGACGAGCTGCACCGTTTTTCCAAGGCGCAACAGGACTTTTTTCTGCCTCTGGTAGAGTCCGGCGAACTGACCCTGCTGGCCACAACTACCGAAAATCCGTCCTTCAGCGTGACCCGCCAGCTTCTCTCGCGCCTGCATGTGCTGCGCCTGCGCCCTCTGGGCCGCTCAGAACTGATGCAGTTGGCGCAACGCGGCGCGCAGGATCTTCAGGTGCAACTGAGTGATGATGTGCTGGATCTGCTGGCGGGCGTGGCCCACGGCGATGCCCGCAGCCTGCTTAATCTGGTGGAATATGTGGCCGCGCTGCCCGGGGACAAGCGGAATACGGAGCAGATCAAGGCGGCATTGCCGGAAGTGCTGGCGCGCCATGACAAGGATGGCGACAGCCATTATGAGCTGGCTTCAGCTTTGATCAAATCCATTCGCGGCAGCGATGTGGACGCGGCGCTCTACTATCTGGCCTGCCTGCTGGAAGGCGGCGAAGACCCGCGCTTTGTCTGCCGGCGGCTGATTCTTTCCGCTTCGGAGGATGTGGGGCTGGCCGATCCAAACGCCCTGCCCCTGGCCGTATCCTGCCAGCAGGCCGTGGAATTCGTGGGCATGCCCGAAGGTTTTATTCCCCTGGCGGAAACCGTGGTCTATCTGGCCCTGGCCCGCAAAAGCAACGCCTCGTATGCGGCCTATCTCAATGCCGCGCGTGAAGTGAAACTCAACGGCGCGCGCGCCGTGCCGCTGCATTTGCGCAATCCCTCCACGCAATTGCACAAGGAATGGGGCTACGGCAAGGAATACAAATATCCGCACAACTATCCCGATTCCTGGGTGGAACAGTCCTACCTGCCGCCCGAACTGGAAGGCAGACGTTTTTACCAGCCGCGCGACAATGGCGAAGAGCCGCGACTTTCGCAGTGGTGGCGCAAAATTCATAGGATAAGAAAGACGGATGGTCAGTCATGATTCCCCAACATATTGACGGCGTTTTTCCCGAAAAATTTCTTACCGGCGACATGTACCGCAGCCCCGACATTCAGGCGGGCGTGGTCAGCCGGATGTTGCCTTCGCTCTCCTTTTACAGCCGTCTGTTTTTCGGGCCGGTGCGCTGGCTCTGCCGCCGGGCCGCGCGCGGGCTGTGCGACGACGCCGCGTGGGTCTACGCCAGCATCTGGACAACGGATATCATGGAGAGCATGGGCTGCCCCGTTGAAGTGGAGGGCATGGACGCCATCAGCGCCACGGACGGCCCCTGCCTCTTTGTGGCCAACCACATGAGTACCCTGGAAACCTTCATGCTGCCGGGCATTATTCACCCGCGCAGGCCCGTGACCTTTGTAGTCAAGAAAAGTCTGACCACCATGCCCTTTTTCGGCGCGGTGATGCGTTCGCGCGATCCCATTGTGGTGGGCCGGGTCAATCCCCGCGAAGACCTCGCCGCCGTATTGGAAGGCGGTGTGGAGCGCCTCAAGAAAGGCATTTCCATCATCGTCTTTCCACAGAGCACACGCTCCAGAGTGTTTGACGCGCACCGCTTCAACAGCATCGGCGTCAAACTGGCCCGAAAGGCCGGCGTGCCCATTGTGCCCCTGGCCCTCAAGACGGACGCCTGGGGTCAGGGGAAGAAAATCAAGGAGCTGGGGCCGGTCAAAGCCGGCATGCCTGTGCGCTACCGCTTTGCGCCCCCCATGCGCATCCGCAGCCAGGGCAAGGAAGAGCAGGCCGCCATCTGTGAATTTATTGCCGGCACGCTGGCGGCCTGGCAGGCGCGGGACGGCATGAATCCCTGAAAACTGGAAGGGGGCTGCGCCTCAGCTTTGCATGGCGGCCAGCAGGGCCGCCACATAGCCGGGCTTTTTGTTGCGCAGCACAGCAAAGCTCTTCAGCATGTGTTCCATATCGGCAGACTCTATGCCGTACAGGCCGGCTGCCAGAACATCATTGCGAATCTTGAGCATATCCGTCTGCTTCGCAGTTGTTGGAACGTCCGCTTCCGTCAGACCGCAGTCCGCCAGCAGGGGAATGAATTTTTCCCTGTTATAATGACACGATAACAGAAGTGAATTGCGCGTCATTTCCATATACACGGGATTGCCGCGCAACTCTTCATCTGTGGGTTGCGGCATGGGCTGGCGCATCAGATGGGTTTTATTAACATGTATTGCCGCTGTGAAGCGAATGAGCCAATCCAGAGGGATACTACTGAAAAGAGCCTGAGCAAAAAAAAGTCTTGTTAATGAAAATCTTTCAACACTGACAATCCTCTTTTCTAAAGTCATTTGATAATTTTTGGGAATAGTGAGCCATAATGTATTCTGCGCGCCGATATCCTTCGGCAGCACGGTCGCAATCAGCGTTCGCTCATCCGTGTCACGTGCAATATCCCGAAAACCCAAGCGATAATATGCTCTGTCCGGCGTGATGAAGGCCGCCAGTTCCGCGCGCTGGCGCAGGCCCAAAGCGGAAAGCACGTTCTGTTCCTTGCTTTTTTTGTCATTGGGCGTCAGTTGCGGATATACGTCGTCAATAAGGCGGCTGATTTCCTTGTTGCGCAGAAAGGCGTCAAACTCCTCAGGATCAAGCCAGTATTCGGGCTCTGCAAAACGGCTGTCGTACTGCCAGATGCAGGCGCCCTTGCAGAGCGGCAGAAAATGCGGCTTGCGTTTCTCATGGAAAATACGTTTGTCGTTAGTCGCGTGCAATTCTGTTCTAAAATCCAGCCATTCCGGGTCCAGGGCCGGAAAGCGTCCATAAACGCGGGCGAGAATCTCCAGATCCGTGCGGCCGTGCGCCACTTCCATAAAAGCCCAATGCCGCGGCGATGTGGCGCGAATGTCCGCCAGCGTATACTCAAAGGCCGTGCCGGAATCAGTCAGCGTGGCCGGACTGGTCAGCATGAAGCGGCAGCGCATGGGGGCCGCCTCGTCCTCCGGCGGCGTATTTTCCACCTGCAGGAGCCCGAATTTGTAGCGTGTATCCACATCAGGAAAAAGTTTCTTTCGATTCTCAAAACCGTCAAAGGCCAACAGGCGACAATTGCCCAGAATATGTTTGCGCAGTTCTGTGGAGCCGTCATCCGTGAGCAGCGCGGTAGGCAAAACATAGTTGAGGCTGCCGCCGACGGTAAGCAGGCGGAGATTGCGTTCCACAAAAAAGCGGAAGAGGTTGCCGTCCCCTTCTCCCGCATTGAGGGGATACCTGCTTTTATAATATGCGTTGACCACCAGCGCGCGCTTGCTTTCCGCCCTGTAACGCCGCGCTATATACGGTTTGGCCAGCAGATCCGTCTGCAATGTTTTTTTGGCGCTATTGCTCAGGCTGCGATAATTGGAACGGTACTGACTGAAAAAATCCGGATCGGCAAACTTTGTCTTGTCCCAGGGCGGATTGCCCACAATAACGTGGAAGCCGCGTTCTTCCCTGGTCGGCATGGCAAAGGCTTCGGGAAATTCCACGCCCCAGTTGAAAAACTGGTAGCGCTGGCGATAGGCCTCCAGCGTTGCGCGCAGTTCTGGTTCCGCGCCATCCAGCAAGGGGCGTGAAATCCGCACCAGTTTTTTGCGCAGGGCTTCAGCCCCGTCCCTCTTTTGTCTGGCCGCGGTCTGCGCCTTCTTGTCCCCGGTTTTTCTGGCGGCCTCGTATTCCACATCGCCTTCCACCATCATCATGTCGATGGTGTTGAGCGTATCAAGCAGCAGGTTCATGCGCTCCAGGGCCGGGCGCACCTCGTCCCTGAAGATGCGTTTGGAGCGTTCCACATCCTCCGCCGTGGTGTCCTGCACACGGTTGAGGGAATGAAACACCTGATTGAGCCTGGCAAAGGTCTCACTGATTTCGTCAGTGAGCAGATTTTGCTGCTGGCCGGTACGATCGAGATATGTGGTAAAGCGCCCTCGCGTGGTTCCGATGAGGGCGTTGCCCGACTTGACGTGATGCTCGATGAAGGAAAGCGGCGTGCCGAAAATAAAGGTCTCGATCCACAAGCTCAGGTGCGCCAGCTCAATGGCAAAAGGCTGCACGTCCACCCCGTAGATGGCGCGTTTGAGCAGAATACGCTTGAGCACGGCCAGTTCGTCGGCTTCAGCCAGGGCGCCGCTGAAGCCCATGCCGCGCAACACTTCTTCAATGCGGGCCTTTTCCGTGGCCAGCACCTCGGCAAGGCGCGGATCAGGCCGCGCGTCATCGTCCGCAGCGGCCAGACGCTCCAGCGCGCAACGGGTCAGATAGCTCAGGCATTCCACCAGCAGATGCCCGCTGCCGCAGGCATTGTCCAGAATGCGCAGGTCCAGAATGGATTTCTCCGGTTCAAGCCGGGCCAGCGCATGGTCAATGGCGCGGCGCACCAAGGGCAGGGACAGCTCGGAAGGCGTGTAATAACTGGCCGTGGTTTTGCGTGAGTTCCTGCTGCTCACAAGGTACAGGCAGCCCCTGGGCAAATCTATGGAAGTGCGGACAAGGCATTTGGCGTCAGCCCTGATGCGCGCCGCGTCATAGGCGTCGAAATAGCCGTCCAGATGATCGGCCGGCGCGCCCTTTCCGCCCTTCCGCTGGTATTCCAGATAGACAAGATTCTCTTCGGCAATGCGGAACTCGAAGCCCAGAAGCCCCTCATAAATAGTGCCGAGATGGGTGACGGAAAGGGTGCGGAAGTCCCGCAGTCTCCCCCCTGTATCGGCAATGATGAAAAGCAGATCCAGCACCTGCCGCAACTGGTCGTTGTCCATAATGCGAGGCAGGGCCAGCAGGGGAGCGCGTTCGTCGTCAAACAGACCACCATTGAGCAGGGGAATGGCAAAGTTGGGCTTGCCCCTGTTCAAGGTGTCGAAAAGGGTTTGCAGGGAATCCCAGCCGGTATAGTCGCGCGGATCGTCCCGTGGCAGATCCTGATAGAGTTTGCGCAGGGAAAGCCGGGGATAATTGCTGTGAGCCTTGAGAATATCCCAATGGCGATCCTCAAAATAGGCGATGAAAAGCAGGCGAAAGGTAAAATAGAGCGCATTGCCAAAAATGCGGCACAAGCCCTCCTGCGCCTTGTCCGAGGCCACAGCGTAAAGCGCCTGCCCCACTTTTTCAAAAAGCGAGGCCCTGCCGTCGATGCCATAGATCACCTTGCGCAGGTCGTCCTCCGACGCCTCGCGGCGCAGGCGTTCCACGCGGGCGGCATCTTCAAATCCGCTGCGTTCCGCCTGTTCCTGACGGATGTGCGATGCTCGCCCGAAAAGGTGAAAAAACAGACGCAAGGAGGCAATATCCCCCGCCTCTGTCAACCGGTCCAGATGGACGCGCACAAAGCGTTTGTTGGCGGAAACCTGCCTGTTGTCCACCAGCCACCACTCATGGCCGTTGCTCAGAAATCCCAGCGGCAGTCTTGCGAAGTTGAGATATTCCAGCAACTGGAAATAGGGGTTGTGCTTGCGGTCGGCCTTCCCCGTATCCAGCAGTTTGTCCCGATGCTTGCTTTCCAGAAAGCTGACGATGCCGTCAGAAGGCTTTTGCTCATCCGCCGCATTTCTGAAAGCCTGAAGCGACGCTTCATCCTTGAAGAGCGTCCAGTCCGGCTCCATCTGCTTGCCCTGAACGGTGATGCGCTGACGCCGCAGAAGAGGCCAGCCCAGCAAACGCAGCACGGGAACAATAACCTCATCCTCCAGCTGCGTTTCATTGCCGCATTGCGGGATGCGGGAACACAGCTCTTTCAGCCTGGACAGGACGGCATCAGCGTCCGGAACTTCCTGAGCAAGGCTTGGCAGCTCATGCTCGAAAAAGTTGCGCTCATAGAGGTGGTTTTCAAAAATGGATTTGGCGGAAACGGACATGCAACCCTCGCTGTGGAGGCAAAATACTCTAACGCGGACTTGCTTGCAAATACGCGCGGAAAATCTTGCCTGTCGCTTCCCGCTTCAAAAATTTCCGCCAATGCGCCCTTCCCCTTTCATGGCCCGATACACAAAGCAATCCGTCACATGGTCATTCACCATGCCCGTAGCCTGCATAAACGCGTATATGATTGTTGAGCCTACAAACTTAAAGCCTGATTTTTTCAAATCCCTGCTGATTTGATCTGAAAGGGCTGTCGTGGCCGGGATATCGGCTATTGTTTTGCGGTGGTTCTCAATGGGAGAACGCTTTACATATGACCAGATGAAGTTATCAAAGCTTCCGTGTTTTTTCTGTATGGCCAGAAATGCCCTGGCATTCGTCACCGCGGCGTTTACTTTCAGACGGTTTCTGATAATTTTTTCGTTGGTCAGCAGCTTTTGTATTGTCGCTTCCCCATAGCGGGCCACCTTGCCCGGATCAAAACCATCAAAGGCTTCCCTGAAAGCCTCTCTTTTTTTGAGCACGGTCAGCCAGCTCAGTCCGGCCTGCATGCCTTCCAGGACCAGCATTTCAAAGAGTCTATTATCGTCATGCACAGGCCGCCCCCATTCATTGTCATGATAATGAACATAGATGGGTGAATCTCCCGCCCATGCGCATCTGATTGCATCACACACGGCATACATCCTTATTATGTCATAAGTAAGCAATTCTTTTAACGAAAAGCAACAGTACACAAGGAAATACTGCTGTAAAACAGCAAAGAATGCAATACCGTAAAGAATTCAGCCCCTTGATGGACTCTTGCTCACATGCTCCGGTTTTGCGGGGCTACGAGACAGCGCCCGCAAGAGCGGACGTGTTTTCTTTTCAGGAAAAGTCTTGCCTTTTTTTCTTTCATGGGCTATTCAACCTCTTCGCGCGGTCATGCCCGCTTAAGAAGCTGTTGTTACAGCCCGGGCCACGGTTTTGCCGCATTTGAAATGAACTGTTTTTTGCATATACGGAGGATTGTATGAGCAAGGAATGCGATTTCTGCGGCAAAAAGCCCCAGGTTGGCAATCTCGTGAGCCATTCCAATATCAAGACCAAGCGCCGCTTCAACCCCAATCTTCAGCGCGTGCGTCACCAGTTTCCTGATGGCAGTGTTCGCACTTTGACCGTCTGTACCCGCTGTCTGCGTTCGGGTGTTGTGACCAAACCCGTGGTGCGCAAACAAGGCTAATCTGTCTTTTGTTGCCATGACAGGCCCCGTCAGTCCGCTGTCGGGGCTTTTTTCTTCCATGCCGCATGTCGCCCTTTCCCCTTTTCGCCTCACCGCCGGAAGCCGCTGGAGCGTCCGGCGCAGACCGGGCGGCCTGCCGCCGTTCTGGCGCAACATTACCGGCCCCCTGGGTCTGGCGGACTATATGCAACGCCGTGACTGGAGGCTGGTGCTCAGCGCCTGTCGCATACCGCATATCCTGAACACATTCCGCAAGCGCGAATATATCTATGTTCCTCCCCTGCTGGAAAAGATTGCGCTTCATGAACTGACGGATTTCGACGCAGAACGGCGGCGTGGCGCCTTGCCGCAACCGCCATGGCCCGTATATCCATACGGCGGGCTGACGGCATTTTTCCTGTTGCCATTGCTGCTTTGGCATGGCCTGCGCATGGGCTGGTGGCCCGCGCCTGACTTTCTGCCGCCGCCGCAAGCCTGGTCTGCTGCTGGCATTCTGGATAATGTTCTGGTGCGCGTTTACGGACAATTTTACCGCCTTGCCACTGCCCTCACGCTGCATGGCGATCTGCGTCATCTCTGGGGCAATATAGCTTTTGGAGCGCTTTTTCTGACGCTGCTGGCCCGTCTTGCCGGGCTTGGCCGGGCCGTCTGGCTGACGCTGGTTGGCGGCATTCTGGGCAACGGACTGACGGTTCTGTTCCGACCTCGGGCTGTCGTCAGTCTTGGATTTTCCACCGCACTGTTTGCGGCTGTGGGCATTCTGGCCGGCATGATGGCCGGACGGCAGGCGCAACGGCGCAAGGCCATTCTGCCCATTGCGGCGAGCGCGGCCTTGCTGGCCATGCTGGGAACGGAAGGCGAAAATACTGATTACGCGGCCCATGTGGCCGGTCTGCTTTGCGGACTGACGCTTGGCCTGGGCGAAAGCTGGCGTTTGCGGCGCGCCTGGCCCGCCCTGCCGCAGATCCCGGCCGGATTTCTGGCTCTGGCAGTGCCGGTGCTGGCCTGGTGGTGGGCTTTTGCCGCGCTATAGATATTGCAGAAAATGGGCGTACCAGAGCCGACCGGAGCTTGAGATGCAACTCCGGTCGGCTCTGGTACGAGTGGAATTATGCCCCTGCGGGGCGACCGATGCAGAAATAGGCAAAACCACGTTCGGCCATGGCTGAAGGTGAATAGAGGTTGCGCCCGTCAAACAGCAAAGGTGCGGTGAGCAAGGATTTGATCTGGGCAAAATCCGGATTGCGGAACTGATTCCACTCCGTCACCACCAGCAGCGCCTGAGCCCCCTGGCAGACAGCGTACTGCTCATCCAGAATCTCCACCAGCTCATTGTCCCTGAAAATACGACGCGCATTATCAGCGGCCACGGGATCAAAAGCGCGGATCTTCATGCCCGCGGCGGTAAGCGCATTGATGATATCAATGGAAGCCGCCTCACGCATGTCGTCGGTATTGGCCTTGAAGGCCAGCCCCCAGAGCGCCAGCGCCTTGCCTTTTACGCCGCCCTGCGGCGCGAAATATTCCTGAATGCGCGCGGCCATATGCTTTTTCTGGCGGGCGTTGACCGCCTCCACGGCATTGAGCAGCATGGGTTCCACGCCGGCGCTTTCAGCGGTCTGAATCAGGGCCTTGACGTCCTTGGGAAAACACGAGCCGCCGTAACCCACGCCCGGATAAATGAACTGATAGCCGATGCGCGAATCTGAACCGATTCCAGTGCGCACGTCGCGCACATCGGCCCCCACCCTTTCGCAGATGGCGGCAATTTCATTGATGAATGAAATCTTGGTGGCCAGCATGCAGTTGGCTGCGTACTTGGTCATTTCCGCACTGCGCACCCCCATCACAATGAGTTTTTCCCGGGTACGGGCAAAGGGAGAATACAGTTCACGCAGGAGAGAGGCCGCCCGTTCGGAATCCGTGCCCAGAACCACGCGGTCAGGCTTCATGAAATCCGAAATGGCGTCGCCTTCCTTGAGAAATTCGGGGTTGGACACGACATCCACATTCAGCTCCAGCCCACGCGAGGCCAGCTCTTCCCTGATGATGCCGCGCACCATGTCAGCGGTGCCCACAGGGACAGTGGACTTGTCCACCACCACCAGATCATTCCGCATGGTGCGACCGATTTCATGAGCCACCTGGCGCACATAGCTCAGATCGCAGGAGCCGTCCGGCTGCGGCGGCGTGCCCACGCAGATGAAAACGCAGTCCGCGTCGGCGATGCCTTCTTCAAGGCTGGTGGTGAAGGCCAGCCGGCCATCAGCGCGGCTGCGCCGCACTATGGGTTCCAGGCCGGGCTCAAAAATATGCACGGAACCGGCATTGAGTTTTTCCACCACGGCGGGGTTCACGTCCACGCAAGTCACGGTATTGCCCATTTCCGCAAAACAGGCCGCGCTGACCAGACCCACATAGCCCGTACCGACGATACACAATTTCATGGATGCTGTTCTCCCTGGGGTGTTCGGCCCGTATCGGGCTTGACGCCCCGGCCTCTAACGGGTCAGAATGGTGTTCTTGAATATGTCAGCATATGTTATTTTTCGCCAATGAGCAACCATCGGGCGGCCAGAACAGACGGGACGGTCAAGGGCTTTCCCGCAGAGGACCGAACCATGATCGTCGGACTGGGCATAGATATTGCCGAGACAGCGCGTCTTGCCAGGATATATGAAAAGTTCGGACGGCGTTTTCTCGAAAAATTTCTCACGCCCGCCGAGCTGGCGGCGCTGCCCCCGCATGCCCTGCCCTATATCGCCGGGCGCTTCGCCGCCAAGGAAGCGGCGGTCAAGGCGCTGGGCACGGGGTTCAGCCAGGGCATTGTCCCGCAGCAGATTGAAACTGAACGCAACGCGCAGGGGGAACCGCAGCTTCACTTTCTGGATCAGGCCCTGGCCCGGGCCCAACGTCTGGGGGTACGGCACAGCCGTCTTTCCATCAGTCATGAACGCAGCGTTGTCGTGGCTGTCGTTATTCTGGAGGCATGATGCGCAGTCTTGCCGACTTTGTAAACTTTCTCCCTCCCCTGCCCCTGCCCGCCGAAATGCGGGCCTGGGACGCCGCAGCCGTGCGCCTGGGGCTGCCGGAAGTCCTGCTGATGGAAAATGCGGCCAGCGCGGCCTTTGAGGCACTGCGCGCCCACCGCCCGCATCTTGCCGGACAGAGAGTCTGGCTGTTCATGGGCAGCGGCAACAACGGTGGCGATGCCGCCTGCCTGGCCCGCCGCCTGCTGGATGCGGGCGCCCGACCGCTTGTGCTGCACACAAAAGCGCTGGGCGCGTACAAGGGCGTCACGGCCAGGCATCTTCGCATAGCCCGCGCCGCCGGCGTGGCCTTTGCTCCGCTGGCCCGGCACCACTGGCAGGAACCGCCGGACATACTGGTAGACGGACTGCTGGGAACCGGCTTCACCGGCGAACTACGGTCCGATCTGCGAACAATCATTGAACGCATCAACCAGTTGGCGACTTCCCGCTTTGTTCTGGCTCTGGATATACCTTCCGGACTCAACGGCATCAGCGGTCAGCCATCGCCTGTGGCGGTGCGAGCCACAGCCACGGTCAGCTTTGCGGCGGCAAAACCGGGGCTGGTTCTGCCCTGGGCCCGCCCCTGGACAGGCCGCCTGCATGTCCGTCCCATTGGCATTCCGGCTGCCGTGCGCGCCGCCAGCCCGTGCGGAGCCTATCTTCTTGACGGGCATTGTCTGCGCGCCTTGCCCGGCCCGCCGGAAAACAGCTATAAAAACAGCTTTGGTCATCTGCTTGTGCTTGGTGGCGCGCCGGGCCTGGGCGGCGCGGCGCATCTCGCGGCGCGGGCGGCCTTGCGCGTGGGCGCGGGCCTGGTGACGGCGGCAGCCCCGGCAGCCGCGCTGCCGGACATCAAAAGCCACTGGCCGGAAATCATGACTCTGGCTCTCACGGCGTCCGACGCGGGCCGGTGGCCTGATATTCCGGCAGAAGAGCTGCAAAAAGTCTGTAGCCGCCACACGGCGCTGGTGGTGGGCCCCGGCATGGGACGCGACGAGGACGCGGCTCGCTTTCTGGCCGCCCTGTTGAAGCTGCCGCAGCGCCCCCCCGCGATTTTCGACGCCGATGCCCTGATGCTGCTGGCACGCCGTCCCGCCCTGCTGGAACAACTGACGGCGCGCGACATTCTGACGCCCCATCCCGGTGAAGCGGCGGCGCTGCTTGCCTGCGCCACAGGCGAGATCCAGGCTGCCAGACCGGCCGCGCTGACCAGGCTGTGCGCGCGTTGTCCGAGCGTTGTGGTGCTGAAAGGCGCGGGCACTCTGGTCGGACAGTCTGGCATGCCGCTGCTGATCAGCCCCTATGACGTGCCTCAACTGGCCGTGGGCGGTTCAGGCGACGTATTGGCCGGCTGTCTTGGCGGATTGCTGGCTCGTGGCGACATTGCGGAGTGGCCCGGCATGAGCGTGGCGGGGCTGGGTGTAGCGCTGCACGCCCTGGCGGGCCGATTCTGCGCCGCCACCTGGCCGGAGCGCGGCAACAGGGCGTCTGAACTGGCCGATGCTCTGCCCATGATACGGGCAAAACTCATCAACGACACAACTGATCAGGCCCCACAGGAGACGCTGCCGTGGCCGGAATAGTATTGCGCAATCGTGAGGAAACGCGCCGCATGGGCCAATGGCTGGCCGCCCATCTGCCGGACTCCGGCGTGCGCGCGCTGCTGCTGCGCGGCCCTCTGGGCAGCGGCAAGACCACCCTGACCAGCGCTCTGGTTCAGGCTTTGCCTGGCGGCGACGCAGCCGAAGTGTCCAGCCCTTCGTTTACTCTGTGCAACCATTACCCCACCACCCCGCCCGTACTGCACTGCGATTTGTACCGCAGCGCGGGCGGCCTGCCGGACGAAGTTCTGGACGGCCTGGAGAATCCCGCCGTTCTGACCGTGGTGGAATGGGCTGAATATCTGCCCCAGGCTGATCATCCGGAAGAAATTCTGGACATCTCTCTGCAAGCATGCGAAGAAAGTCGCTTGTTGACGCTGCAAGCTCACGGTTCACGCGCGGCAGCACTGTTGCAAGCGCTGAGCGCGCAGTGGCCGGAAAAATAAAAGATAAGCCCCGCTGCGCAGGTTGGCTGCGCATTATGAAAAATTGCGGGCAAATGGATACAGACATGAAAATTCTCGTACAGAAATTCGGCGGCACTTCAGTGGCGACACTGGAGAGCATGAAGCATGTGCGTGAAAAGGTGCTGGCTGGCCTCAAGCGCGGCAATAAAATCATTGCCGTGCTGTCGGCGCGTGCCGGCGAAACCAACAAGCTGCTGGCCCTGGCCGATCAATGGTCCCTCACGCCTGACAGGGCGGAGTGTGACGCACTGGTTGCCACGGGCGAGCAGGTTTCCGTCAGCCTTTTCACCATGCTGCTCAAGGACAGCGGCATCCGCGCCCGCTCACTGCTGAGCTGGCAGATTCCCATCACCACGGATGACGATTTCGGCCGTGCGCGCATTCTGTCCATCGACAGCAAAGCCTTGCGCGCCTGTCTTGATCAATATGACGTACTGGTGGTTGCCGGTTTTCAGGGCTGCACCGAAAAGGGGCGCATCACCACGCTCGGGCGCGGAGGGTCGGACACCTCGGCCGTGGCCTTGGCGGCTGCTCTGGATTCGGCGGAATGTGAAATTTATACGGATGTGGACGGCGTCTATACCACAGATCCCAACATCTGCTCCACAGCACGCAAAATGGATCGCGTGGCCTATGAGGAAATGTTGGAAATGGCCAGCATGGGGGCCAAAGTTCTGCATATCCGTTCCGTGGAATTTGCCAAGAAATATAAAGTCCCTGTGCGCGTGCGCTCCACCTTCAGCGATGATCCCGGCACTCTTGTCACTCAGGAGGACTCCAGCATGGAAGCTGTTCTCGTTTCCGGCATTGCTTACGACAAAGACCAGGCCCGCGTGACCCTGCGCGATCTGCCCGACGTGCCCGGGATGGCCGCGTCCGTCTTCGGCCCGCTTTCCGAAAAGGGCGTGCTGGTGGATATGATCGTCCAGAACACCAGCCAGGACGGCCATACGGACATGACCTTTACCATCTCGCGCAAGGATTTGCCGCAAACGCTGGAGCTTATGACCGAAGTGGCCCGGAAAACCGGCGCTTCGGAAGTGCTGCACGACGTGAGCGTGGCCAAGGTTTCAGCCATCGGCGTGGGCATGCGCAATCATTCCGGCGTGGCCGCACGAACTTTCGCGGCCTTGACCCAGGAAGGCATCAACATTTTGATGATCAGCACTTCTGAAATCAAGATCACCATTCTGATTCAGGAAAAATACGTTGAGCTGGCCGTGCGTATTTTGCACGATACCTTCGGCCTGGACTGGGACATCGGCTAAAGCCAATAAGCTTTGACTTTGTACAAACTCAAAAAAACAGAAACTCTGCTCCACGCGCAGGCGCAAGGCAATGAGCTTGCGCCTGCGCGGCGTTTGCCTGTTTTCGCAGTCAGCGAAGCAGTTTCATTGTGAACATGCGCTAAAGCTCCCTGAGCAGCAAATGCCGTAAATCCGGCACAGTCTCGCAAAGATAGTCCGCGCGTGCTTCCGTCAATTCTTCGCGCGAACCGTATCCATACAGCACGCCGGCACAGGCCATGCCTACCGCATGAGCGCCCTGCACATCATATTTACGGTCTCCCACCATCAGACAGGAGCGCATATCCTCAATGCCCCACTGGGCGCAGGCATAGCGCAAGACATCCGTCTTGCTATTGCGTGGGCCGTGCAGTTCTGCCCCGGCCACAAGAGAAAAAAAGCCGCTGATCTGAAAATGCTCCAGGATCCGGCGGGCAAAAGGCTCTGGCTTTGATGTGGCCACACAGAGGACATATCCTTGCCTCTGAAGCTCACGCAACAAGTCGGCCATACCGTCATAGAGGCTGTTTTCAAAAATACCTTGAACAGTGTAATACTCCCGGTATTTCTGAATAGCCAGAGCCACGCGCGCTTCATTATTGTCAAAAAACGGCGCAAAAGAATCCCGCAGAGGAGGGCCAATAAAGGGAATCAGTTGTTCAGGGGGCACATGTATATGAAAAAAATTCAGCGCATGTTGCACGGAATGGATGATGCCGGGCTTGGAATCTGTCAGCGTTCCGTCAAGATCAAAGAAAATATATGTCAACATGAGCATCCTTCAGAGCAAAACCACCGGATCAGCACGGTATATATCCGGCGGGCGCGAGTGTGAACGCCCGCGCCCAATGAGCCTGAAAAGCGCGCCTTTCAGCGCTCATTGGAGCGCCGCTTTCCTGTCCGCCCTCTCGCATTCGCTCTACTCCTCTTTCAGCAGACGCTCAAGAAAATCTATGGCGTCCTTCTGCAGGGCGCAGAGCTGCGCTTCACCCTTGAAGCTCTCGGTGTAGACCTTGCAGATGGATTCCGTGCCTGAGGGGCGCACGGCAAACCAGCCGTCTTCACTGACAACCTTAATGCCGCCGATGGGGGCATCATTGCCCGGCGCGCGGGTTTGCACAGCAGTCACCGGCGAGCCGCCCAAAGTAGGCATATGCACGCTTTCCGGCGTCAGCGCCTTGAGCAGTGAACGGGTGCGTTCGTCAGCGGGAGCGTCCAGACGCTGATATACCGGCGCGCCGAGCCTGTCGGCCAGCCTCTGGTATATTTCACTGGGCGAAGCCTGTTCCCTGGCCATGATTTCAGCGGCGAGCAGGCACATGAGCGGGCCGTCCTTGTCCGTGCTCCACGGCGAGCCGTCAAAACAGAGAAAGGAAGCTCCGGCGCTTTCCTCGCAGCCCAGGCCGCAACGCCGGTTAAGCAGATAGGGCACAAACCATTTGAAGCCCACGGGCACTTCCACCACGGGACGGCCCAGATCCTTCCCCACTCTGTCCAGCATGGCGCTGGTCACCAGGGTTTTGCCGATGCCGCATTCGGCCGGCCAGTCCGTTCTGGTGCGGAACAGATGCCAGGCGGCCACCGTCAGAAAATGATTGGGATTCATCAGCTCCTGGCGAGTCACAATGCCGTGGCGGTCGGAATCCGGATCGCAGGCAAAGGCCAGGTCAAAGTCATTGCGTATCTCCAGCAGACGGCTCATGGCATAGGGCGAGGAACAATCCATGCGGATGAGGCCGTCTTTGTCGCAAGGCACAAAACGGAAAGTGGGGTCCACCTCCTTGTTGACCACAGTCAGGTCAATGCCATAAGCCTCGGCAACAGGCTCCCAGAGCGGCAGGCTGGCTCCGCCCAGCGGGTCCACGCCCAGTTTGAGGCCCGAAGCGGCGATGGCTTTCATGTCCAGCACTTTGGGCAGATCTTCCACATAGGCGCGGATAAAGTCGTACTCTTCTACCAGGGGAGAAGACAGGGCTGCGCGCAAGTGCACAAGCTGCACATTGCGGTTGCCGCTGTCCAGATAGGCATTGGCGGTTTTTTCAATCCAGCAGGTGACTTCGGTTTCAGCCGGACCGCCGTGTGGCGGATTATACTTGAAGCCGCCGTCACGTGGCGGGTTATGCGACGGCGTGATAATGACGCCATCGGCCAGGCCACCGCTTTTTCCGGCGTTCCAGCGCAGGATGGCGTGCGAAACAGCGGGCGTGGCGGTAAACGCCCCGTCTTTGGCGATGCGCACGCTGACGCCGTTGGCAACCAGCACTTCCAGGGCGGAGCGGAAGGCGGCCTCGGACAGGGCGTGCGTATCCCCGCCTAGAAAAAGCGGGCCATCAATGCCTTTTGCCTTACGGTAATCGCAGACAGCCTGAGTGATGGCATAGATATGTTCTTCATTAAAGGTATGCAGCACTGATGAACCCCGATGCCCGGAAGTGCCGAACGATACCCGCTGGGCAGAAATCTTGGGGTTGGGGAATTCGGTGTAATAAGCGCTCATCAGCGAGGGAATGTGCTCCAGCTTCTCAAAGGCGGGCAGATGTCCCGCATCACAATGAACGACAGCCATAACGAACCTCCAGCGTAGATGCTTTCAGTCTACGCCGGAACAGAGCGGGCCGCAATCCTTGAATGAATGTTCAGCGCGTCGCCAGAGTCTGAAAAAACATCCGATGCCGCTCCCATTGCGGGCCATGCAGCTCACTGGCAATCATGCCGAAAGCCGTGCGGACAAAAATGCGGCGCGTATCTGCTTGCGCAAGGCGCCACCGTTGCGCCGAAGCCGCGCGCAACTGGCGGCAGTGTTCTGTCAGGCGCTGCGCCCGGACCAGACTTGTGTGCTTTTCGGCCACAAGACGGCGACCGTTTTCGGCAATTTCCGCCAGACGCCCGGGGCGGGCGAGATAGGTGGACGCGATGCTGGCGGCTGCGGCCGCATCGTCTTTCGGGTACAGAGGCAGAATGTTTTCATCCGGCGTGAACAATTCATGCAGGCCGTTATCGCACCGTTCCATAAGCAGGGCCGCACCGCAGGCCATTGCTTCAAAACAGCGAAAATTGATTTCAGAAAAAGCTGTCTGATTGAGCACAATGCGGCTGCGCCGAAAGATGGGAAAAAAGTCGCCCGAACGCATCAGCAAAGGATGTCGGGCGCGGAAGTTCCGCAGAAAAACCTCTCTTCCGGGATTATTCTTGTGTCCCAGCGTGCCCACAAAAGCCACCGGAATATCCCGCGCCTCAAAAGGCGTGGCCTTATCCGCATTGCGGCAGAAGAGCGGCAGCCATTGCGCGGGCAAACCCTCATCGGTAAACAGTGACAGAAAATCTTTCTGGGCTGTCAGTACCAGATCAAAACCCCGCGCATAGGGCAGATGCCACGGATTGCAGTAGGTATCAATGGAATAATAGAGGGAGGGGCATGGCGCGGATTCTGGATCAATCAGCGTTGGCAGGTTGCCGTCATCGGCATAAAACAGAACATCTGGGGTAAAACCCATCCCCGCTGCCTGTTCAAGCAGAGTGCGCATCGTTTTGGGATGCGGCAGGGGAATATCCGCCTTTGGATCCGGACAGACCGACAACACGGCATGGCCAAGGTGACGCAATGCCTGCGTCAGGTACTGACCGCCCATGGAAAGAATGCACAGCTTCATCTGCAATAATGAAAAGGGCCGTCCCCGAGGGGACAGCCCTGGTTATCGTTGAAATGACGCTTACTTGCCGAGAGGCACAGTGCGGAAATAGACATCGCCGCGCCGTTCAATCTGCAGCATGACTGCCCCGCGCTTCACGCCCTCTTCCTTGACGATCCTGGACAGGGCTGCGCCGCTGTTCACGGACTTCAGATTGGCCTTGAGGATCACGTCCCCGGGCCGCAAGTCGGCTTCAGCAGCGGGCTTGTCGGGATCAACACTGACAATCATCAGGCCTTCATTCTTGTTGAGCTTCAGCTCGCGGCGCTCCTCAGCCTTGAGGGGGCGCACCGAAAGGCCCAGCAAGCCTTCGTCCTGCTGTTTCTGGCCCTTGCCTGGCCGCGCCTCGTTCTGGGCGCTGTTGCGTTCGCCCAAGGTCACGTTAAGGTCCAGATTCTTGCCGTCACGCCACACGGTCAGCACTGCGGCACTGCCGGGAGCCTTGTCGGCAATGGCGCGCAACAGGGCCGAGGCGTCCTCAATATCCTTCTTGTCCACGGCGATGATGATATCGCCATCCTTCATACCGGCCTTGGCAGCAGGCTCGTTTTCCATGACGCTGCCCACCAGCGCCCCCCTGGGCTCTTTCATGCCCAGAGCCTTGGCGGTATTTTCATCCACATCCTGAATGCTCACGCCGATCCAGCCGCGGCTGACCTTTTTGCCGCTCTTGATCTGGTCAATGATCTTCGCGGCCATATTGCTGGGAATGGCAAAGCCGATGCCCTGGCCGCTGGCGATGATGGCCGTGTTGATGCCCACCACCTGACCGGCCATGTTCAGCAGCGGGCCGCCGCTGTTGCCTGGATTGATGGAAGCGTCGGTCTGAAGGAAGTTGTCAAACGGCCCGGAACGGATGTTGCGGCCCTTGGCCGAAAGAATGCCGGCGGTTACGGTATGATCCAGCCCAAAAGGATTGCCGATGGCCAGCAGCCATTCGCCCACCTTCAGCGCATCAGAATCGCCAAAGCTCAGGAAAGGCAAGGATTTTTTAGCATCTACCTTCAGCAGGGCCAGGTCTGTTTCCTCATCGGAGCCGATCAGCTTGGCCTTGAGGGTTTCGCTTTTGCCGTTGTTTTCATCCAGGGTGACGTGAATGACGTCGGCGTCGGCCACCACATGATTATTGGTCACGATATAGCCGTCAGCGGACACCAGAAAACCGGAACCCAGCGACTTCTGTTTCTGCTGGGGGCGTTTTCCGCCACGTCCCTTGCCGCCGCCGAACTGGTCGAAAAACTTTTCAAACCCGGGGGGCAGGTTACGGAACATCTCGCCGAAGAAATCTTCAGGCCCGCCCCCGGAGGTTTTGCGCTCTGTGCCGATATTGACCACAGCCGGGCCGCTTTTCGCCGCCAGCTCACTGAAGTCTGGCAAATCTGCCGCCTGTGAAAGCTGGACCGAGGCCAAAAAACTCACGGCCAGCAGAGCGGCAAGGCATTTTTTTAGAATCATGGAACCACTCCTCATTACTTGTTTTGCAAAGCTTTTTGCAAAGCCTGTGCCATAATGCCCATTCCGTTGCCAGAAGAGGGGGCGCCGGCCGCGGCATGCTGCTTCCAGGCGTTATCGTCGGCTGTCGAAGCCGGTTCCGAACCTTCCGGAGCCAGGCTGATGCGTCGGGCGGCACTGTCCAGATTATGAACAATCAGAGTCACGCTGTCGCCCTTGTCCAGCTTGCTGAACTGGGCAGCATTTTTGGCGTTTTTGATCACGCCGGCGGGCAGCAGACCTGTGATGCCGGGAGCCAGAGATACAAACAGGCCGTACTGTGTACGGCTTTCAATGACGCCGGTGACTGTGGAGCCGACGGCAAAGCGCTGGGCCGCGTCCTGCCAGGGGTCGCCCTCCGCGTCGCGCAGGCTCAGGGCGATGCGCCGGGTTGCGGCATTGACATCTTTGATCTTGACGGAAACCGTTTCGCCCGCGCTGAGTACCTCTTCAGGCTTGTTGATCCGTTTGGCCCAGGACATCTCGGAAATATGAATCAATCCTTCCACGCCGGGCAGCAGTTCGACAAACGCGCCGAAGGGCGCCAGGCGCACTACCCTGCCCTGTACCACGTCACCGGGATTCAGACGCGCGGGCGCGTCCTGCCAGGGATCGCCCTCAGCCTGCTTGCGTGAAAGGGAAATGCGGATCTGCCCTTTGTCGTTTTTGCTGATGCCGAGCACCTTGACCCGAACCATGTCGCCAGGGGAAACGGCTTCGTCTGCCGACCCCACGCGCGACCAGGACAGCTCGGAAAGGTGAATCATGCCCTCTACCGCCGGCGCCAGTTCCATGAACGCGCCAAAGGGAGCCAAGCGGGTGATGCGCCCCTCCACGGTATCGCCTTCCTTGAGGCTTTCCAGCAGTTTATCAAGATTTTCCTGGCGTTCGCGATCCAGCAGAGCGCGGCGCGAAACCACAATATTGCGGCCCCGGTTTTCCACACGGATGATCAGGAACTGCATGCCGCGGCCCACCAGAGAATCGGCGTCGCCCGGCGCGGCGTCCATCTGGCTGCCGGGGCAGAAGGCGTTTTTGCCCAGCACTTCCACCGTATAACCGCCTTTGCACACAGCGGTTACGCGACCGTCCACGGGCAAGGCGGCGTCGCGCGCCTCTTCCAGTGCGGCCACGCCACTGCCGCTCATGGAGCGGGAAAGGCGGATTTCCTGCGGAGAAACAGCAATGACCCAGGCTTCCACGCTATCGCCGGGGCCCGCGCTTTCCTTGCCTTCGGCATCCAGAATATCCTTGCGGTCCATAATGCCGTCCACCTTGATGCCCACATCCACAAAGACACTGTCTCCGGTGATGGCAATGACGACGCCGCTGACCTTCTGGCCCGGCTGCAAACGACCGGAAGAAGCGCTGTGGGCCGCCAGCATGGCGGCAAAATCTTCAGTGCTTTCTTCCTGCACGGGGCTTTCTGCTTTTTCCTCAGTCATATTTCCTGCTCCTCCAAAAGTGGGCGTTTTGTTTAAGTTGGCAATCATAGCCTATCCTTTTGCAGAAGACAATGAATGAACTGACCACTTCCAGGGCATTTATCTGATGAAATCAGGTAAATGCCCTGTTGGCCGCGCAAGCGGACAAGCGCGCCTTCGTTTGCGAAAAACCGTGTTTTTTCGCAAACAAACCCGGCTACGCCGCCACAAATCCCTTACATGCTTTGCAGTGTCTACTTTTGCAAGTAGGCACTACTGACGGGAATCAGGTTCAGCACCTGCGGCAAGCGCAGCAGGGCGGCATTATCAAGTGAGCCCTTCCGCTTTGGTCTGATATTTGCATATTAATTTTTATGCCGGTCAATGCACCGGATACAGGTAAAATCTGCCGGGAGGAAGTATGAGCATATCAGGCATCAACTCTTACAATTATAATAACGCGCTGTTCCAGTGGCAGGGGCAGCATTTGAAGGGGACGACCTCGGGCGGCTCCAAAAACTCTTCCTCCAGCAACCTGGAGAGTCTTTTCGGCAACACGTCCATGATCAGCCAGCTTTCCAGCATGATTGAGCTGACCAAATATGCCATGGACGCCATGGGGCTGAGCAGTGACAGCCGCGTGACTTTCAATCAGATCAGCAAGTATCGTGAACAGTTGCAGACGGAATTCAGCAAGGGCGTCAAGGAAGGTCTGGCCAATATGGGCATTTCAGACCTAGCGGGCTTGAGCTTCAGCCTGGACAGCAATGGCGTGCTGAGCGCGCTGGGCGACAATGCTGCGGACAGAAAGGCCGCTCAGGCCTGGCTGGACGCCAACCCTGCCCTGGGCAAGGAGTTGCGCGACGCCCTGGACAACGCGGGCATTGAGTCCGAGGACGCGGTGCAGCTGCGCATCAGCGCTGGCGGCAAACTCAGCGTGGTCAACAATACCGCAGAGAACATTCAGGCTGCACTGGACGACAAGGCAAGTCTGAGCAAAGACCTGCGCACGGCCCTGGAAAAAATGGGGGTGGATGCGAGCAAAGGTCTGAGCTTCAAGTTTGATGATCAAGGCAATCTGGCTGTCAGCGACGACACTGAGCAGGCCGAGGCCGTGAATCAGTGGCTGGCGGACAACCCCGGACTGGCCAACGCGGTCAAGGCGCAGCTGGAAAAGAGGAATGTGGACGCCTCCGCCGTGACTCTGCGTCTGGGCGGCGAGGGGAACATCAAGATCAGCGTGAACAATGCCGGGCTTAACGACATTCAGGCCGTGCTGGACCAGCAGAGCAGCGCGGGCAACAAAATCCGCGAGGGTCTGGAGGGCCTGGGCGTTGACCCGAACATCAACTTTTCCATCCAGGTCAATAACAACGGCAGCGTGACCATCATCAGCGACCACCCCGACCGCGACAAGGTGCAGCGCTTCTTTGATGAACACCCTGAGATGGTTAAAAAATACCGGCAGATCGAAACCCTCTCCGGCATTGATGACGCTCGCAAAGCCATGCAGATATCTCCTTCGGATATGCGCAAGCGCATTCAGATTGAATCCATGTCCGCCTGGTGGGCAGGCTCTGGTAACGCAAATTCCTATTTCGGCAATTATGCGGGGGGTAATCTTTCCCTGCTGACCGGGCTGAACCTCAATATTTAGAGCGAATTGCCTTTGAAAAAGGCATTTGCTCCGGTGGACGCGAGAGCGGACGCCTACGCCGCATGAGCCTGAAAAGCGCGCTTTTCAGGCTCATTGCCGGCAGCGCCGCTTTTGAAATGGAAAAATTTCAAAAGCAAAACGCCTTAAAGCGCGGCCAGCAGGCGGCGCGCCAACTCCAGATCGGCGGGGTAATTGATGTTGAAAAACGGCAGGGCCTCCGCCTGGCTGTAGTCAATACGCGTCTGGCGCTCCAGGGGAATGATGCGGCTGAGCTTGCGCTCGCCCAGGGCCAGGGCAGCGTCGAACAGGGGCAGCGCCGCCACTTCGTACACAGCCGTGAGCGCCTCAATAAAGCCCGTCTCGCGCTGGCAGAAGGTGGTCAGCAGACGACCGTCGGACGCTGCTCCACGCGCGGCCAGCAGACGGCGCAATGTGGCCTCGTCCATAAAGGGCAGGTCACAGGACAGGGCCAGCACGGCGGCAAAGCCCTGCTCCGCGGCCGCACGCAATGCCGCATGCACGCCGCTGAACGGTCCCAGACCCTCCACCTGATCAAAAATGCAGTCATAGCCCGCACATGGCCGGGTCGGACGGCAGGCCACCCAGCAGCAAGGCAGCAGCGCGGTCAACAGGTTGTGCGTGCGGCGCAGCAAATCGGGCTGTTCCTGACCGTGCACGCGCAAGAGGGCCTTTTCCTGCCCCAGGCGCGAGGAAAGACCGCCAGCCAGCACAACTCCGACTATAGCGGTTCCAGACTTTTGCGCATGGTGTTCCCCATTCATGCCGTCACCCGTCCCGGCTCATCGCAGAATACAGTCAAACGCGCCTCGGCGGGGCGGCAAAAACCCACCAGACTTACGCCCTGCGCCCTGGCCGCGGTAAGGGCCGCACTGCTCACCGCACCCCGGCTGGCCAGCAGCCTGAAACCCGCTCGCCTTGCCTTGGCGTACAGGCTGCCGGTGATCCTGGCGGAGATGAACAGCGCGTGCGCGGCGGGATCATGCCCCTGCCGGGCGCAAAATCCTGCCAGCCGATCCAGGCAGTTGTGGCGGCCAATGTCTTCGACCATCCGCAACAGCCCGTGCCGCGGATGGAAGAGGCCCGCGCGGTGAAAAGAGCCCGTGCCGTCCCAGAGCCCTGGCGCGACGAAAAATTCCGCCATATGCGCCAACAGCGCGGCGGCGCTCAAGCGCAGCGCGGCAGCGGCTGCATCAGAACAGTGCGGCGCGCAAAGCGGTTCACTCTCTCCAGTAAAACTCACCCGCAGACAATGCTGCCCCACGGGAGCACCCAGGCGCTCCACCCGACCCGCGCGCAATGGCACGGGCGCATCGCCGGGTTCGTCTCCCGACCGTGGAGCGCAATCCAGCAGCACATGTCCCAGCGCCAGCTCTTCCAGGTCATGCGGCCAGGCCCAGAGGTCGCTGCTTCCCCCGGCATGGAGCACGCACACGGCCTCCTCGCATGCGGCAACCTCGGGCAGCTCCTCCCAGCGGCCGCGCCGAAAACGCCGGGCGAACAGATGCAAAGGAGCCGGTCCGGACGAAAGCCCGCCGCGCGCCGCATCCATCAGAAGCCCCAGGCCGATGGTGTGGAACGGCTGTAGCCTGCCTGACGGGCCAGCATGTCCAGAGGCAGAGAGGCCAGATCGCTCAGGGCCGCGGGCAAGGCTTCGGTCTGCTCGCGCAGATCGGCAAGCTTGATATAACAGCCGCAGGTCTTGCAGACGCGCACCTCAAAAAAAGGCAGGCTGTCGGTGGTGAACATGCGCAATTGTTCTTCCTCACGCTCCAGACAGAAGGGGCATTGCAGCCGGGCCGCCCTGTAATCCGCGCCACAGAAGGAACAGGTGTGCCAGCGCTGCCCTTCCCTGCCGCGCAATGCGCCCATGAAGGGCGGGCGGCCGCAGTGCGGGCAGTGCCCGTGCTCCCAGACGCCCCGCTGCTCGTGCCCGGCGGCCAGGGTTTCGGTCACGGCGGCCAGTTGCGGGGTCAGCGTCGCCTGGGCCAGAAAATGGATCAGGGCCGGAGCCTGGGGCAGACGCGCGGCCCAGGCATTGAAAAAGGCTTTATCCTCGTGGAGAAAGGCCGCGTATGCCCTGGCGGGCAGCTCCACATCCGCCGCCACCTCCCGGCGCAGGATCCATACGGCTTCCGCCGGATTGCCTCCGGCCGCCGCCAGCACGTCACAAACTTGATCCCAGAGCGACCGGGCCAGATCTGGATCATACGGAAAGTCAGCGGATGAAAGCAAAGGCGCGCCCTGCGCGTGCGCATCGGGCGCGACCGGGCAAAGGCCGCTCATAGCCGGACGGTTCAGGCTCTGAAAAGCCGCCCGTTGCAGGCGCAGAGTCCCCCCCACTATCTCCAGCAATGTGCCGGGCAGCCAGGCCAGAGCGGCAAGCCGCTCCAGATGGCGGGCAAGGGTGGCGTCGTCGAGAGAAAAAAACGTGCTCATATCTGTTTTCATGGGCGCTGGCCAGGTTGATGTTTCAGGCTGTCCCCGTTCCGGGTGCTACGCTATACGACAGAAGCCGGAACCGCGCAACCAGCGGAAAAATTTCAGGCGCAGCTTCGAACATGTAAAATATCGGTCCGGATGTCGCCGCAATGCAGATGAAAGGCATAAAAACGGCGTGCAAAGTAATTGTGAAAAATTTTCGCCATATTGACATGAATGCATGGCCCGGGTACGTTTATGCGACTTATACAAAAAGCTGAACACAGGCTTTCGCATGCCGGACTGGAAAAATTCGCGCTGACGACAGGAATGCGGCAGGAACGCAGGGATTTTGCGAAAAAGCTTTTATTATGCTTAATTGAGTATAATAAAAACAGCCGGCATCCGATTCCCTTATCAAGGAGAAGATCATATGCAGTTTTCGCGCAGAGGCTTTATAAAGCTTGGCGCGGGCGCCACCGCCGCGCTGGCTTTCAGTGGTCTGGGCGTCAGCCTTACTCCGGTGACTGCGGCGGCGCAGGACGCCAAGCTGAAATGGACCAGGCAGACCACCTCGGTCTGTTGTTATTGCGCCGTGGGTTGCGGCCTGCTGGTCAGCACCAGCGCCGAAGGCCATCCCGATGGGCCGGGCAAGGCCATCAACGTGGAAGGCAATCCAGACCACCCCATCAATGAGGGCAGCCTGTGCGCCAAGGGCGCGTCAACCTTCCAGCTGGCCTCCAATAAAGACCGCCCCAAAAAACCGCTGTACCGCGCCCCCGGCGCCACGGAATGGAAAGAAGTGGAATGGAGCTGGGCGCTGCCTGAGATCGCCAAGCGCGTCAAGGCCACCCGCGACGCCACTTTTACAGAGAAAAACGCGGCCGGGCAGGCGGTCAACCGCACCGAGGCCATCGTTTCACTGGGTTCCGCCGCTCTGGACAATGAAGAATGCTGGGCCTTGCAGGCCATGCAACGCGCTTTGGGCCTGGTGCATATCGAGCACCAGGCGCGTCTCTGACACAGCGCCACTGTTAAGGCTCTGGCAGAGTCTTTCGGACGCGGCGCGATGACCAATCACTGGAATGACCTGGCCAACAGTGATTGCGTGTTGATTATGGGCAGCAATGCCGCTGAAAACCATCCCATTTCCTTTAAATGGGTGTTGCGCGCCAAAGACAGGGGCGCCACGCTTATCCATGTGGATCCGCGCGTTACGCGCACTTCGGGCCAGTGCCACCACCATGTGGGCCTGCGCCCCGGTTCGGACATCGCCTTTCTGGGCGGGATGATCAAGTATATCCTCGACAACAGGCTTTATTTCGAGGAATATGTGCGTGACTACACCAACGCCTCTCTGGTGGTAAGCAGGAACTACGGCTTCAAAAACGGCCTGTTCTCAGGCTTTGAGGCTGACAAAGGCGCATACGACACAAAAGCCTGGGCCTTTGAACTGGATGACAAGGGCGTGCCCCTGCGCGATGTCAGCTTCAAAAACCCGCGCTGCGTGATCAACCTGCTGCGCGATCACTACAAACGCTACACTGTCGATGCCGTGGCCAGGGCCACGGGCACTGCGCCCGAGGATCTGGAAACTGTCTACAAGGCCTTTGCCGCCACCGGCAGGCCCGACAAGGCGGGCACAATCCTGTACGCCATGGGCTGGACCCAGCATACCTACGGCGTGCAGAACATTCGCACCATGACCATGGTGCAGCTGCTGCTGGGCAACATCGGCGTGGCCGGCGGCGGCGTCAACGCCCTGCGCGGCGAATCCAACGTGCAGGGTTCCACGGATCACGGCCTGCTTGCCTCCAGCTTTCCCGGTTATCTGCCCGGCCCCACCAGCGCCCAGGCCTCGCTGGCGGATTACAATGCCGCCACGCCCAGGTCCGCCGACCCCATGAGCGTGAACTGGTGGCAGAACCGGCCCAAGTACATGGCCAGCCTGCTCAAATCCTTCTTCCCGGCGCTTTCTCCCGAAGAAGGCTATGCCCTGCTGCCGCGCGTGGACGCGGGCAAGCCCCTGCTGGACTACTACTGGCAGTCCATCTTCCACAAGATGGGCGAGGGCGAGATCAAGGGTCTCTTCGCCTGGGGCATGAATCCGGCCTGCTCCGGCCCCAATTCCAACAAGCACCGCCAGGCCATGACCAAACTGGACTGGATGGTCAACGTCAACATTTTCGACAATGAAACCGGTTCGTTCTGGCGCGGTCCCGGCATGGATCCAAGCAAAATCAAGACCGAGGTCTTTCTGCTGCCCTGCGCCGTCTCCATTGAAAAAGAAGGTTCGGTAAGCAATTCCGGCCGCTGGATCCAGTGGCGCTATGCCGGGCCAAAGCCCTGGGGCGAAACCAAGCCCGACGGCGACATCATGCTGGAGCTTATGGAAGAGATACGCAAGCTTTACCAGCAAGGCGGCGTATTCCCCGAACCGGTGCTGCAGTTGGATATTGACGGCTGGAAGGAAGGCCATGCCTTCAGTCCTGCCAAGGTGGCCAAAATCATGAACGGCTACTTCACCCGCGATGTAAAGATCGGCGACAGGGAATACAAGGCAGGAGAACAGGTGCCCAACTTCGTGGCGCTTCAGGCTGACGGCTCCACCGCCAGCGGCAACTGGCTGCATGCCGGCGCGTGGACCCAGAAGGGCAATATGATGGCCCGGCAGGAACACAGCCAGACAGCGGAACAGGCGCGCATCGGCCTGTTCCCCAACTGGTCCTTCGCCTGGCCCGCCAACCGCCGCATCATTTACAACCGCGCCTCGGTGGACAAAAACGGTCGCCCGTGGAATCCGGACAAGGCGGTCATCGCCTGGGACGGCAAAGCCTGGGTGGGCGACATCGTGGACGGCGGCGGCGGTCCGGGGGCCAAACATCCCTTCATCATGCAAAAGGACGGCTTCGGCGCCATTTACGGTCCGGGCTGCGTCGATGGGCCTTTCCCCGAATATTACGAGCCGGCGGAATCCCCCTTTGACAGGCACGATTTTTCGTCGCAGACGCACAGCCCGGTCTATTACAAGGTTCCGGGCGAGCAGCTTGCCCTGAACGACGCCCGCTATCCCTATATCGGCACCACATACCGGGTGACAGAGCACTGGCAGACCGGCCTGATGACCCGTCGCGTGCCCTGGCTCCTCGAAGCCGAACCGCAGAACTTTGCGGAACTGGACCCGGTGCTGGCCAGGGCCAAGGGCATCAGCAACGGCGACAAGGTCATACTGAGCAGCCGGCGCGGGCAGATTGAATGCGTGGCCATGGTCACGCCGCGCCTCAAGCCCTATACCGCCAACGGCAAGACCGTGCACATCATCGGCACGTCCTGGCACTTTGGCTGGCTGGTTCCGAAAGACGGCGGCGACGCCGCCAATCTGCTCACCGCCATGGTGGGCGACCCGAACACGGGCATTCCGGAAAGCAAGGCCTTTCTGGTCAACATTGAAAAGAAGGCGGGCTAGTCATGGGCAAGATGTTCTTTGTGGATTTGACGCGCTGCACAGCCTGCCGCGGCTGCCAGATCGCCTGCAAGCAATGGAAAAACCTGCCCGCTGAAAAAACCCGCAACAGCGGCTCCCACCAGAATCCGCCGGATCTTTCGGGGCAGACCATCAGGCTGGTGCGCTTCAGGGAAACAGCGGACAAGGACGGCAAGGTAAGCTGGAACTTCTTTCCCGAGCAGTGCCGCCACTGTCTGACGCCCGTGTGTGTGGACGTGGCGGATATGGCCGTGCCCGGCGCCATGCTGCGGGATGAGGAAAGCGGCGCGGTGCTGGCCACGGAAAAAACGGCCACGCTCAGTCCCGATGACGTGAAAGCCGTTTCCGATGCCTGCCCCTACAACATTCCGCGCCATGACCCGGCCTCGGGACGCATCATGAAATGCGATATGTGCATTGACCGTATCAGGAGCGGCCTGGCGCCGGCCTGTGTGACATCCTGTCCCACGGGCTGCATGAACTTCGGCGATGAGGAGGAAATGCGCGAACTGGCCCGGAAGCGGCTGGAGGAAGTCCAGAAGGAGTGGCCCCACGCCAGCCTTGGCGATACGGATCTCGTGCGCGTGATCTATCTTTTCAGGGACGCCCCGGCTGAATACTATGACTATGCCGTGGCCGATGCCTCACGCAGCATGCTGGCCCGTGCCGGACAAAGCTCGCCCGTCCCCGGCATCTCGCGGCGGGGCTTGTTCCAGAGCGTGCTGCGCGGTTGATCACTGCGCGGCTTATGCCTTTCAGGTGTGATGAAAAGACGCCCTGCGCGGCAGCCGGGCGTCTTTTCTTTGCACCAGCAAGAAAAGGATCAGCGCGGATAGAGCAGCGGATCCGGCCCCATGCGGCCCTGGTCGTCCGACAGGTGCAGCCCGTCCAGAGCCTCCACCTGCTCCGGCGTGAGCCGGAAATCAAAAACCGCCGCATTTTCCCTGACACGTTGAACATGAACCGATTTGGGAATGGGCAGCAGACCTTTTTCCAGATGCCAGCGCAACAGGATCTGGGCCGGCGTTCTGCCGAGGTCGGCGGCCAGCCCGCGCACAAGGGCATTTTCCATTTCCCGGCCCCGGCCCAGCGGGCTCCAGGAAATAACCTGAATGCCCCATTGGGCGCAAAAACGGCAAAGCCCCGCCTGACTGAACAGGGGGTGGACTTCAATCTGGTTTATGACAGGCCAGAAGCCGAAAACGTCATGCAGTTCACTGAGCTGTACCTCCAGGAAATTGGAGACGCCCAATACGCGAATTTTGCCCGCCTCTTTCTGTCGCAACAATTGTTCAAAGGCACGCAGCCGCCGCGCGTTGTCCTGGCCCGGCCAATGCAGCAGATAACCATCCAGATAATCCAGGCCCAGCAGTCTGAGGCTCTGATCCAGAGCGCGCACCGGTTCGTCATACTCCGCAGGCCATATCTTGGAAAGCACAAACAGCTTTTCCCGCGCAAGGCCGCTGTGCCGCAGGGCTTCCCCCACAGTATCCTCATTATGATAGTAGGAGGCCGTATCAATATAGCGATACCCGCAGGCCACGGCCTCGCGCACGGCCAGCGCCAGCTCCGGCCCCGAAGCCTTGTAACAGCCGAAGCCGAAACCGGGCATATCCGCTCCGTCATGCAACTTCACTGTGGCGGAAATATTTTCGACCATATGCTCTCTCCCACCGCGCCGCTCCGTCCCGCCGCGCGCACTGTGCTGCCTGTCGGCACAAGGCCCCGCAGGAACTATTGACTGCCACTATGCGGCTTCAGCATACTGAGGCCAAGGGCATCCGGCAAGTCCCGCCGGGCGACATCCGTTTGAAGCGGCATTCCAGGTCACAATACGTTTGGCGCTGTTTTTGCCAAATATTGATCTCCGGCAATGGGGAAACTCTTCGTACGGAAAGCACATGAATGATGCCAACCTCTTGGAATAATTTATGTTTCCTCTTCCGGGCCAGAAAAATTTCAAAATTATTTCAACAGGTTATGTAATTTTATGCGATTGGCTGCACGACGCGCTTTCAGATATTGACCCTGCTCCCCCAACAGGGCTACAGTACCCGCAACATGGCGCTTCACCTGTTCCGGCACGCCATAGAGCCATGCGGGCAGGGGAGGCCAGGGAGGTTCAGATGGCGAAGGCCTTGGTTCTGGGGGGCGTTACCGGACTTCTGGGGCAGGCGCTCACACGCGTGCTCAAGGAACGCGGCTGGCAGGTGGCAACACTGGGCCGGACCGACGGCAACCTGCTGGAGATGTCTTTTCTTGAGGATCATCTGGCCGCAGCGGATGCGGATGCGGTATTCAACGCCGTGGCCTGGACGCAGGTGGACGACGCCGAGGACCATCCCGAGGACGCCCTGCTTATAAACCGTACCCTGCCCGACGCCCTGGCCCGTGTGCTCAAGGCGCTGGGACGGGGCCATCTGGTGCATTTCAGCACTGATTTCGTCTTTTCCGGCCCGCATCAGCACCCGTGGCGCGAGGAGGACGCCCCGAATCCCGTCAGCGTCTACGGCAGCACCAAACTGGCCGGCGAGGAGGCCGTGCTCCGCATATTGCCGGAGCGCAGCTGTATAGCGCGCACGGCCTGGCTGTTCGGACCGGGCCGCAAAAACTTTGTGGATGTCATTCTGGAGGCCTGCCGCAAGCGTGACGCCATCAGCGTGGTGCACGACCAGTTTGGTTCGCCCACCTACAGCCTGGATCTGGCCCAGTGGAGCGTGGAACTGGCTGAAAAGAACGCGACAGGCATCTGGCACACGGTCAACAGCGGTCAGGCCAGCTGGTGCGAACTGGCCAGCGAGGCCATTGCCCTGACCGCCGGTCCCTGTCGGCTGGAACCCATCGCCAGTTCCCAGTGGCCCCAGAAGGCGCAGCGTCCGGCCTATTCCGTTCTGGATACCAGCAAACTCAGCGGATTTCTGGGTAAAAAGCCCCGTCCCTGGCCGCAGGCCCTGCGCGAATATCTGTTCAGTGAATACATGTCCGGCGCACAGGCCGGTAAAGAAGGCCTACATTGAACTTCTGTCCCGCTTTTGGCAAACGCGCCGTGCAACGCCGGCGGCTTCACGCCTGTCCGTGCGCGCTGATGGGGCTTCTGACCGCGCTGGTCTGCCTGCTCTGGAGCCTGGAGCCCGCGCCGGTGGCGGCCCGGCCCCAGAATTTGCAACAACTGGCCGAGATTACAAAAAAACTGACGGAAACCAGTGTCGGTTACGGGGCCATTCCCTCGCTCTATCGCCCGCGTTATGACCGCGTGCAGGACGCCTCGCTGAGCATGAATCAGGACGACGTGATATTTGTGGTCATGCTGCCGGACGGCCCGCGCCTCTATCCGCAACGTTACATGGCCTGGCATCAGGTGGTTAACGAACTCGTCAACGACATGGCCTATGCCATCACCTACTGCCCCGTCACCGGCACGCTGGCGGCCTACAACGCCTCCATGAACGGCCTGAACCTGATTTTTGATCTCGAAGGCCGCCTGTACGACGGCAACAGCGTGCTTATTGACCGCAATTCCGGCAGTCTCTGGCTGCAGGAAACGGGCATGGCTTTTGATGGGCCGCTGCTGGGCCGGGGCATGCCCGTCATTCCCGTATTCTGGACCACCTGGAGCGCGGCGCGGCAGGCCTATCCCGATGCCCCCGTGCTGTCCCAGCCGCGCGGCAACCGTCCCTACGGACGAGATCCTTACGGGAGTTATCGCAAAAAGGGCACCTATTACGACAATGACATCCTGGTTTATCCCGTACAGCGGCTGGACAGGCGCTTTCACCGCAAGACTTCCATGCTCTGCCTGGAATACGGGGAATTTCTGCTGGCCATTGATGTGGCCTATGTCAAAAAGAAGGGCGCGGTGAATTTTTTTCTGGGCTCCTCAGCCCTGCTGGCCGTGCATGATCCCCGGCTTGACGTGGTGCGCGTCTACGACCGGCAGATCTGGGCCGAACCCTTTCTGTTTGTGAGCCAGCACGGCCGTCTCATGGACATCACCACGCGCAGCATCTGGGATCCCGCCACAGGCAAAGCCCTGGAGGGCAACATGCAGGGCGCGTCCATGAAGCAGAGCTTCGGCGTCTATTCCATGTGGTTCGCCTGGTACAGCCTGAATCCGGAAACATTTGTCATTCCCGGTCCCGGCGAAGTGCCGGCCGAACTGCTTTCGCTCAATCCGCCCGGCGTGGATGACCCCGCCAAGCAAGAAAAAGGCGCGACTTCCCCGCCGGTTTCCGCCGCTCCGGGGCAAACTGTTCCCGGCGCTGCCGGCAGCGTGCCCGTACCCGGTTCGTAGTGCTGCCGGGCTTGCGGCTGCTCCGGCCATGCCTGCTCTTGATACGCCCGCCCCGTCCGGGCGTATTTTTATTGATGCAGCCTCAGCAGCACCGCCGCGCCGCCGAGCAGGGGGCGGCGCGCCGCAACCCTCAGCCCCGCCCGGCGGGCAAGGCCTTCAAGGCCGCCCTGCGCCCAGTATTCCGTCAGGGCCACCCCGCCGCGGCGTGTCGGCCAGAGCCCCGGCCAGCTCCTCAGCAATGCGCGGACCAGCAGGCAGGCGGGCAGTTCCAGATTACGTTCCGGCCACTTGAAGTCCGCAGCCAGCACTTCCCGTCCCGCCCTGACGGCCAGGCGCAACACGTCCATACCTTCGTCCGGCGGCAGATAGAACAAGGCATAGGCCAGACGGATATACGCCGCGCCCCCGGCTTCCGCAGCCAGCAGCCGATCCCGCGCGGGATTGAGCGACGCGCCCAGCGCCGCCGACGGCCAGGGCACGCGCCGGGCCAAAACCGCCTGTGGAAAAAAACGCGGCGCAAAGGGAGCTTCAGCCACGCGCGGCGGCTCCCTCAAGCCGGGCCAGCAAGGCCGCCCGCGCGGGGCCGTATGCCGCATTTGCCGGCAGCCCCTCCAGCAGACGGCGGGCATGGCCATCCTCCACAAACTGGCGGCGGCTGGCCGCGAAATGCATATCAAAAATCCAGGTATTCAGCAGCACCCGAAAGTCATTGACGCTGCGCAGATCGGCATAGGAGGCCACGCGACCTTCCAGAGCCGCGCGCAACACGGCTTGTCCGGCCAGGGCCGGATCATCCGGCAGATTCAAAACCACAGTGGGGCTGTAGGGGCCGGGACCGGCCAGATGCTCGTCCATGACCCGCAGAATGTCCAGTTTGTCCGCGTCGCGCACCACATGCGCAGCCAGCTCCATTTCGCGCGGCAGACGCCCGGGCAGGGCGAAGCGGTTGTGCAGGCCCACGGCGGCCAGGACTATCCTGCGCGTGTGCGCGTTTTCGCCGGCCAGTCGGGCCTCGCGCTTAAGAATCTTCACGCCCAGCAGACCATGATTGCAGGACTCGCGATCCCGAAAGGTGTGGTAGCGCAAATACTGCTCAAAACGGGCCACATCGTGATACAGCGCGGCCAGAAGGCAGGCGCGCGCCAGGGCGGGCGCAAAGCGTTCGCTCTCTGTCATGCGTCGGGCATTGTCCAGCACGGCCATTGTATGCCTGATCTTCAGATCCATGGGCGCGGGGTCGCCCTGCTCCCTGGCGCGCTCCCGCGCGGCATAGGCCGCGAACCACGCTTCATGTTGGGAAATATCCGGCTTCATGGCTCTGGATGTACGCCGGGGCGGCGCGCAAGGCAAGCCCGCGCCCATGTCCAATGGCCTGGTCACTGCCTTGACAGCGCTTATTCCGAGCTTTATGAAATTCAGGCTCAGCCGTTATCCTAACCATGGAATACCGCCATGCCCGTACAATCCGACGCGCCGGAGCGCCATGCCCGTCCGGCCTCTTTTTCGGCAATGCTGGCCGTTCTGGCCATGCTGGCCGGATTCTTTTTGTCCCTCTCCTCCCTGCCGGTTCAGGCCGCCGCGCCCACCCGTTTGCATGTGCTGGCGACCACATTTCCCGTCTATCTGTTCACCCGCAACCTGACCCAGGGCCATCCCCATGTGCGAGTGGATCTGCTGGTCCCTGCCCAGAGCGGCTGCCCTCACGACTTTGCGCCCAGCCCCCACGATCTGCAAAAACTGGTTCAGGCTCAGGTACTGGTGATGAATGGTCTGGGGCTGGAAAACTTCCTGACCGCCGCTCTGAAAAAAAGCAACGCCAATATCACGATTATTGACAGCAGCGCGGGCATTCCCCCCCTGCCCCTGCCGCGGGGCATGCGGCCTGCCTCGCATGCCGGACACAAGCACGAGGCCGTCAATCCGCATCTCTTTGCCGGTCCCCGGCAGGCCGCGGCCATGGTCTGCAACATAGCCAGCGGGCTGGCGCGCGTTGACCCGGAAGGAGCCGCCGCCTACCATGCCGCAGCCGAGACCTACAGTGCGCGCCTGCTTGCCGTGGGCCGCCGCCTTGCCTCCGTGGGAGCCGGCGCACGCCGCAAGGGCATTGTCCTGCAACATGACGCTCTGGCCTATCTGGCGCATGACGCGGGTCTGGATGTTGTGGATGTGATTCAGGAAAGTGAAGACATTCAGCCTTCGGCAGCGCGGCTCATGGAGCTGGTTCGGCGTGTCCGCGCGGAACAGCCCGTGCTCATTGTCAGCGAACCGCAGTATTCGGACAAACCCGCCCTGGCCCTCGCGCGAGAAACTGGCGTGCCCACGGCGAGGCTTGATCCTGTAACCTCTGGTCCGGCTGACGCTCCGCTGAGCTATTATGAATCGGTCATGTCCGCCAATTGCCAAATCCTTGAGCGTTATTTTGACCAGCACTGAACACGCCGCCCCGGCCATTGTTTTTGAGGGCCTGAGTGTACGCCGGGGCCATACCGCAATCCTTGCTGACGTGTGCGCCACAGTGCCGCGCGGCGGCAGCACGGTACTGGTGGGGCCCAATGGAGCGGGCAAAACCACCCTGCTGCTCTGTCTTATCGGTGAAATCCCGTATACCGGGCGCATTTTTGCCCAAGGCCGCGACGGCTCTGCCTGGCCGCGTCTGGGCTATGTCCCCCAGCAATTGCAGATAGACAGCGGCTTGCCGTTGCTGGTCAGCGAATTTCTGTCGCTGGAACACCAGCGCCGTCCGCTCTGGCTGGGTCTGAAAGCAGGCGCCCGCGCCCGTGCGCGCCGGCTGCTGGACCTGGTGCGCATCGGGCATCTGCAAAACCGCCGCATGGGCGATCTTTCCGGCGGCGAGCTGCGGCGGGTATTGCTGGCGGCGGCGCTGGGGCACGAACCAGAGCTGCTGGTGCTGGACGAAGCGGAGGCAGGCGTTGACTTTCAGGGCGAGCGCCTGTTCTGGGAAGTGCTGGACGCGGCCCGACGCCACTACGGTTTTACCCAGCTCATGGTCAGCCACAATCTGCCTCTGGCGGCGCACTATGCCACGCATGTAATCTGCCTGAACAAATCCGTGCGCGCCGCGGGATCGCCGAGGGACACCCTGACCGCCGCCAACCTGCTGGATATTTTCGGCGTGCCCATCCATCTTTATCCTGACCAGTGCGGGGGCGCGGATCCGGCCTGCCCCCAGTGCGGGGCATGGTACGGCCCGGAGCATCTGCCAGCGGATCAGCCGGCCTCCCCGATTCCCGCTCGACAGCGGGACGGCCTCACGCCCCCGCGCTGCCGGGAGTGCTCGTTGCACATGCCCGAAGCCGCTCCGCCGGAGAACATTGCCCGGGAAAAAAAGCATGCCTGATCTCTCCCCGCTCTACGCGCTTCTCGGCCTGCTGCCTCTGGACTGCCTCCAGCCGCGTTTCATGCAGCAGGCTCTGCTGGCCCTGCTCTTGCTCACGCCCATGGCCGCCGTGCTGGGCGTGCAGGTCATCAACTTCCGCATGGCCTTCTTTTCCGACGCCATCGGGCACTCGGCCTTTGCGGGGGTGGCCCTGGGCCTGATGCTGTCCGTGGATCCTCGTCTTTCCATGCCGCTTTTTGGCGTTCTGGTGGGCCTGGCGGTCATGACCGTGCGCCGCAAAAGCAATCTTTCGGCGGATACAGCCATCGGCATCGTTTTTTCGGCGGTAGTGGCCTTCGGCCTGGCTGTGGTCAGCCGCGCCAGCGGCGTGGCCAGGGACATGCAGCAATTCCTTTATGGCGACATTCTGACCATCAGTGAAGGCGAAATCGTCTTCCTGGGCCTGCTTTTTCTGCTCACACTGATCTTTCAGGCCGTGGGCTACAACCGGCTGCTGTCTATCGCCCTCAATCCTGTCATGGCCCGCGTGCATGGGGTGCGCGTGGCCCTCTGGCAATATCTCTTTGCGATCCTGCTGGCCCTGGTGGTCATGTTTTCGGTCTGGGCTGTGGGCGTGCTGCTGGTCACGGCCATGCTCATCGTACCGGCGGCGACCGCGCGCAATCTGGCCCGCACAGCCGGCGGCATGTTCTGGTGGGCGCTGCTGGCGGGCGTCAGTTCCGGCTTCGCCGGGCTTGCGCTTTCCGCTCAGGACTGGCTTGCCACGGCCAGCGGGGCCACCGTCATTCTGGTGTCCTGCTGCTGGTTCGCGGCAAGCTGCGTGTGGACCGCCCTGCGCGGTCGCCGCCGTGCCTGAACGCCGCAACGCCATGCCGCCCTGGCCTGTGATCCGGATCAGCACCGCCCAGGGGCCGCGCCAGGCCGTGGCTCCACTGGTTGTTTCGGCCAGTCGGGCCACAGACATCCCGGCTTTTCACGTCCGCTGGCTTCTGGAAAGACTGCGCGCCGGGCATTGTCTCTGGCGCAACCCCTTCAATGCGAGGCAGGAGCAATATATCTCCTTCGCGCGCTGCAAGTGCCTGATCTTCTGGAGCAAAAATCCTCTGCCGCTGCTGCCGCACCTGCCGGAAATCGACGACCTTGGTTTCAGCTATTACTTTCAGTTCACGCTGAATGATTATGAAGCGGAAAGACTGGAGCCTGGCCTGCCGCCGCTGGAACAACGTCTGGAAACCTTCTGCCGTCTCTCGGAGCAGCTGGGACGTGAACGGGTAATCTGGCGCTGGGACCCGCTGCTTCTGGCCGCATCTCTGCCGACGGAAGCCCTGCTGGAACGACTGGACAGCCTGGGCCGCCGCCTCAGTCTGGTTACAGACAAGCTGGTCATCAGTTTTCTGGATATATACGAGAAAATCAGGGGCCGTCTGGCTGCGCATACAGCCGCGCCGCGCGCGCCTCTGGAAGCGGAAACAGCAATGCTGGCTCAAGGACTGGCCCGCTGTAACGCCGGCTGGCCGCACCCCTTGCGACTGGCCGCCTGCGCCGAGCCCGCGGACCTTTCGGTCTGGGGCATTGCGCGCAATGCCTGCGCCGACCCGCTTTTGATCAGCCGCCTCTGCCCGGAAGACGCCGACATTCAGCGCCTCTGCGGCCTGGACCCGGCACAGACGCGGCTCTTGCCCGGGGCCCCGCTCAAGGCCGCCAAAGACCCCAGCCGTCGCAAACACTGCCAATGCCTGCCCGCCAAGGACATTGGCGCATACAGCACCTGCCCCCACGCCTGCGTCTATTGTTATGCCAACCAATCCCAAAGCGTGGTCCAGGCCCGCTTGCGATCACGAAAGCCGGGTGCGGAAAGCCTGATCTGACAGGGCCGTGCCGCTCTGTTATTTTCTGGATGGCAATTGCTTTTTTTCAGTACTCTTCAAGAAGAGATGCGCGTTACTTTTCCGACGCGGGCATATCCTGAACGCTCACAATCTTCACGCCAAACTCGGCCACGCCTTGGGGCGGCGCGTAAAACAGCACCATGAAGGGAACCTCGCCGCCGTGCTGCACATTGGTATTATTGGAAAGGATTTCCACCTTGTTGTTCAGAAATGACTCCATTTCCTTCTCGCTGAGCACCTGTAACTGAAAAAGCGAAAGCTGAGTGCCCGCCAGTTGCGTCTTGGTGGCCAGCGGCTTTTTGTCCTTGCCGTAAATGGCGGCCTCAACGGCGATCAATTCCTTGGGCTGAGGAAATTCATTGACCACCCGCCCCTCAATCACAAACACTTTGCCTACTTTTTCATTGTCCACATAGTACTGGCGTACATTGCGCATGGTCAGCAGTTCGATCTTTTTGGCCAAATCCTGCTCAATGGGCGGCGCCTTGAGCTGCCGCGCGTCAAAATACCAGTATGCGCCGCCGCCCAGGCACGCCAGAACAAGCGCCACGGCCAGCCAAAGCTTGCCGCGGCCGCCGGAACTGCGCGCCCGCATGGCAGCAGGCTGTTCTTTCTTGACGGACGCTGCTTTTTCAGGCTCCTGCGCAAAGGAAAACACTGTCTTGCAGACCGAACAGCGCATTTTGGCGCCCGGTTTGGCCAAGGCCTCAGGCAGATTGAAGCGGCTTGAACACTGCGGACATTTTACTTGCATGCCAATACTCCACAAAATACTCCGGCCGCAGGAGCCGGAACAAACCTATTCAGGGATAATCTCACAGATGCCGGGAAGCGTGCGGTAACGTTCGGCGTAATCCAGGCCATAACCGACAATAAAACCCTTGTTCAGTCTGAAGCCGGCAAAATCCACTGTAACGTCGGCCTGACGGCGCTCGTGCTTGTCCACCAGAGCGGCAAGGCGCAGACTGCGCGCCTGGCGGGCCGCGAAGCGATCCAGCAGAAAGCGCATACTGTAGCCACTGTCCACCACATCTTCCACAATCAGCACATGCTTGCCGCGGATGTCGACTTCCACATCCTTGTTGAGGATCACATGTCTGGAACTGGAGGAAGACATGCCGTAACTGGACAGACGGATAAAATCCAGCTCCATATTCTGATTATGCAAAGAACGCGCCAAATCACTGAAAAAGATGAAGGCCCCCTTGAGCACGCATACCGCCACCAGGGGTTCCTGACCATACAGGCTGTCGATTTCCGCGGCCAGCTCACGCACGCGCATGGCAATCTGTTCCGGGCTGAACACGGTTTTGAGTTCTTTGACCCGCATATCCTCAGCCATGCTTCCTCCTCACTTCCCGGTCGCTGTTTCCAGTGTGCCGGGCACATCCAGAAAAACCGCCGTTTCGTCACAATCCGGGTATTTGGCGCAATGCGCGCAGTCAACCCAGATTTTTTGCGGCAAGACGCTTTTATCCACCACTCTGAAGCCTAAACGGGCAAAAAATACTTCCTGATAGGTCAAAGCGAAAATCTTTTTCAGATGCAGTTCGCGGCATTCTTCAAGGCAGGCCGCCACCATCCGCCGCCCCAGCCCCTGGCGGCGCAGATCGTCGCGCACCACCAGCGAGCAGATTTCCCCCAGATCCTCCCAGACCGGAGCCAGGGCGCAGCAGGCCGAGATTTCGCCTTCCGGCGTCTCCGCCACGGAAAAATTGCGGACATGCCCGTACAGATAAATCAACGCGCGGCGGCAGCAGCTCCTTCCGGGCGCAAGCCAGCAAAAGGCCGTGCATGGCTTTCACATCGTCCAGATGCGCCTTGCGGACACGATACTTCTGTTCCATTATTTCTGATCCAAAAGTTTGTCGATAACCATTTTAAGCATGCTTTCGTCGGCCATGCCCGGTTCGGAAAGCGCCAGCGCGCCATCCTTGGCGTAAAAAACATTATGCGGAATGCTGCTGACCCCATAGGCCCGGGCAATATCCCGCCCGGCCAGATAGACCGGATACTCCATGCCCGCTTTTTTGACAAAGGGGGCCACGGGCGCGGGGTCCTCATCCACGGCCAGACCGATGATCAGCACTTCTTTGTCCGCATAGGCCTTGCCGGTCCTGATCAGTTCGGGAATTTCCACCCGGCAGGGCGGACACCAGGTGGCAAAGAAATTGAGTACCACCACCTTGCCCTTGTTTTTGACCAGCAGGTCCGTCAGGCCTGCCAGATCCAACGAGGGCAATCCCCCGGCCCAGGCGGCGCAGGGCAGGAGCAGGCACAGCAGCAGGGACAGGAATAGTTTTTTCATGATTTGCCTTGCGTCTATCGCTAAAGGTTGGGGCGGTCGCGCCGCCCGGCGAGATCACACAAAATTTTTGGCCGCGCGCACCGCGCAGACCGCGTCGGGACAGTAGGCGTCAGCCCCGATGGCGTCGGCGAACGCCTGCGTTACGGCCGCGCCCCCCACCATGACCCTGATGGGCAGGTCACGCTCCCGGATCAGCCTGATAGTGTCCTCCATGCGCACCATGGTGGTGGTCATCAGCGCGGAGAGGCCGATAATACGCGCGTTATGCTCAAGGGCGCAAGCAACAATGGCCTCGGCGGGCACGTCCTTGCCCGCATCCACCACGTCAAAGCCGTGGTTGCCCAGCAGCAGGGCAACAATATTCTTGCCGATATCATGAATATCGCCCTCCACCGTGGCCATGACGATGACCGGGCGTTCCTCCTGACCGCGACTGGCCTCCAGCCGGGGCTTGAGATGAGCGAAGGCCGTCTGCATGGTCTCGGCGGCGCGGATAAGCTGGGGTAGAAAATACTCCCGCCGTTCATAACGCGCGCCCACTTCGGTGATGGCCGGGATGAGCGTATCCTGCACCAGGGCAAAAGGGTCGGCTCCGGCCGCCAGTTCCGCTTCCAGCAGGGGGAGCACATTTTCCTTGTCGCCGTTCAGTACGGCCTCGCTCAGCGTTCCGGCGGCCCCGCTTCCGCCCTGCTGCCGCAGCACAGCGCCGCCCTCCTGCTTCCACCCGGCATAGGAGGCTATGAAGGATTCGGCATGCGCATCATGAGCGCCGAGCACACGCATGGCGTCCACGGCCTCGCGCAGGCGCGCGGCGGAAGGGTTGGCGATGCAGGAGGTCAGCCCCGCGCCCACGGCCATGCTCAGAAATGTGGCGTTGAGCAGCTCGCGGGCGGGCAGGCCAAAGGAGATATTGGAAAGGCCCAGTGTTGTGGGCAGCCCCTGCGAGCGGCACCAGCGGGCCATTTCCAGACAATGGCGACCGCCCTCGGCCTTGGAGGAGACGGCCAGGGCCAGAATGTCCACCATCACCAGACGGCGGGGAATACCCAGGGCGGCGGCCCGCTCCAGCAGATGTTCCACAATGCGAATGCGCTCGGCGGCCCGCACAGGCAGTTTCGCCCCCTGCAAGGGCAGCAGGATGAAGGGCGCGCCGTAATCCCGGCAGAGCGGGCCGAGAACCTCCATGCGCTCCGCCTCGCCGCTGATGGAGTTGACCAGGAAAGAACCGGGACAGTACGGCAGGGCCCTGGCTATGGCCCCGGCGTTGGAGGAATCCAGCGAGAGCGGCAGGGTCAGCCGCCCGATCAGGCGCTGCGCCAGATCAGGCAATAACACGCTTTCATCCACCAGCGAAGCGCCCACGTTGACGTCCAGCACGCCAGCCCCGGCCTCCACCTGCTGATCAGCCAGTTGCAGAGCCGTGTCAAAGCGGCCTTCCTGCAATTCCTGCGTCAGCGCCTTTTTGCCTGTGGGATTGATGCGTTCGCCGATGACGACCAGAGGCTCACCCGGGCCTATGCGCACCAGTTGTGAGCGGCTGGTCAGGCAAATGCCGTCCCGATGCGGCTTTTGCGGCGGCGTGTACGCCATGTCGTGCAATATCCGGGACAAAGCCGCCAGATGTTGCGGCGTTGTGCCGCAGCAACCGCCCAGAATGCGCGCTCCCTGTTCAGCAAACGCGGCGGTTTTCCGGGCAAATTCCTCAGGCCCCAGCGGAAAAACCGTTACATTGTCGCGCAGTTCGGGCAGGCCGGCGTTGGGCTCTGCCATGACCGGGCAGGCGCAGACCGCCAGCAGTTCCCGGACCACCGGCAGCATCTGGTCCGGCCCCAGACTGCAATTGACGCCCACCACATCCACGCCCAGATTCTGCATGGTTTCGGCGAAAATGGCCGGGCTGGAGCCGGTCAGACTGACGCCCTGCTCAAAAGTCATGGAAACCATAACCGGCAGATCGCATTCCTGACGGGCCGCCACCACTGCGGCGCGGGCCTCGGCCAGATCAAACTGCGTTTCCACAAAAATCAGGTCCGCCCCACCGGCCACCAGACCACGGATCTGGACGGAGAAAGCGGCGATGAGGTCGCGCGGCTCCACCGGCCCCAGCGGCTTGGCAAACTGACCGCTGGGGCCTACATTGCCGGCTACGAAAACAGGCCGTCCGGCGTCGTGCGCGGCTTGGCGGGCCACCTCGGCCATGCTTTTGTTGAAGGAGAAAACATCTATATTTTTCGGCAGTTTGAAGGAATTTCCGCCAAAGGTGCAGGTAGTCAGCAGGTCTGCCCCCGCATCCAGATACGCCTTGTGAATGCCCCGCAGCGCCTGCGGGCTTTCCATGCAGTATTGTTCCGGGCTCATGCCCACAGGCAGGCCCGAAGCCTGCAACATGGTGCCCATGGCTCCGTCCAGCAGCAGTGGCCGCCCAAGGTTCAACGCCTGTCTGAATGTCATATCGGCCATTTCGTCCACTCTTTGTCGTTAGGGGCGGACGCAGAGGCGCGGAACACCCGCGCAAGGCGGGGCCCGGCGTTTTTCTGATCTCCGCCGATGCTGTTTTTCGGGCTCATGCTCTTCATAACTTCAGCCCCTGAGCTGAAGTATGAAATGAGCCGCAGTGAAGTTGCGCAAACAAGCGCCTGGCGCTTTTCAGCGCCCCGGCCGGCAACGCCTTCCGGAAGGCGGCTGTTTTTTTAGTACTGAAAAACATTGAAAAGGACAAACCAAAACTATAGCATAAAACTGTGCCGCCTGTTCCGAGCGGCAAGGACTGAGTATAAATAAAATGAAAAAAAATAATAAGATAGCTTCTTCTTCGCGCCATACGAGTGGAAAAGACAAGACGGCTTCCAAAAAAATCGCGCCCGATATTGAAGTCCTTGGGGCTGCGCGCGACGACCAGGAGAATGAATACCGGAATCAGGAAACGCTGGATATTCTGGACGGAGACGAGCTGACGGCAGGTGAAATTCTGGATGTGGACGACAAGGACAGCCTGGACATGGAGCCGGAACTTGCCCTTGAAGAAGACCATGATGCTCCTCTGCCAGCGACAAGCCTGCCCCGTCTGCCTTCCCCTGCCGGCACGCGCGACAGTCTGCACCTCTATTTGCGCGAGGTAAGCCGTTTTCCCATGCTCCATCCCGAAGAGGAGCATGAGCTGGCTCTGCGCGTGCGCGACCACAACGATCCGGATGCCGCCTTCCGGCTGGTATCCTCCCATCTGCGGCTGGTGGTGCGCATTGCCATGGACTTCCAGCGCCGCTGGATGCAGAATGTGCTGGATCTGGTGCAGGAGGGCAACGTGGGTCTGATGCGCGCGGTGAACAAGTTCGACCCGGACAAGGGCATCAAGTTCTCCTATTACGCCTCATTCTGGATCAAGGCCTACATTCTCAAGTTCATCATGGACAACTGGCGCATGGTCAAGATCGGCACCACCCAGGTTCAGCGCAAGCTCTTCTACAACCTGAACCGCGAGCGCCAGAAGCTGATCGCCCAGGGCTATGATCCGGACGCGGCCATGCTCTCCGAACATCTGGGCGTGACCGAGGAGCAGATCAATGAAATGGATCAGCGCCTGGCCTCCACGGATCTCTCGCTCAATGTCCAGGTGGGCGAAGATTCCGGCGGGGCCTCCCGCATGGACTTTCTGCCCGCTCTGGGGCCCGGGGTCGAGGACAGTCTGGCCACGGACGAAATTGCGGGACTGGTGCGCTCGCGCCTGAAAACCATCATGCCCAGGCTCAATGAAAAGGAACTCTACATCCTGCAGAACCGCCTGCTCACAGACGAGCCTGTCACCTTGCGTGAGATAGGCGAACGGTATAACGTCACTCGGGAACGCGTCCGCCAGCTTGAGGCCCGGCTTCTGGAGAAGATCCGCCAACACCTCACGCTGGATATCAAGGACTTTTCAGACGCATGGATACACTCATAAAATGAAACGTAAGACCATAGCGCTGCTCTGCGCGTTGACGCTGTCCGTCACGGCGCCGCTTTTCCTTCTTGGCTGCGGCGGTTGCGCCGGCAACAAGCCGCAAAACGGCCAGACCTCCGACCGTGCGGGGGAAGAGTTCGCCGCCGGGGAAAAACCCGCGCGCGCGCAGTCCGCCTCCCTTCAGGATGTGCCCGTGCGGTCGGTGGAGAGCGGCCTTTCGCCCAACGCGCAGAGCACCTATGCCTACTTGCTGTATACCCAGGCCCTGCTGGCCGAGGATGAGGCTGCCCTGCTCCAGGCCGCATCCCTGCTCAAGGCCTCGCCGGTTCCGGCCAAAATCTGGATGGAGGGCGGGGTCTGGCTGATGAGCCGCAAGTCTCCCAATGCCGTCATCCTGCTGGAACAGGCCTTGAGCGTCTGGCCCGAGGATATGTCGCTCAATCTGCTCTATGCCGAAGCGCTTCTGGAGCACGGCATGCCCGAGCGCGGCGTGGAACTGATGCGCGCCTATCTGCAAAAGCACCCGGATTCTCTGGATGCCCGTCTGGAGCTGGCCCTGCTGCTGGTCAAAAGCAAACAGTTCCCGGAAGCTGAAAAGCTGCTCAACAGCGTGGGGGCCAGACAGCGTTCCCCCCTGGTGGATTATTACCATGCCAGAGCGCTGATCGGCATGGAGCGCAGCAACGAGGCCATCCCCTATCTTCAGAAGGCCATCAGGGAAATGCCTGACTTTGTGGAGGCCCTGGCCGAGCTGGCCTTCATTTGCGAACAGCGCGGGGATCTGCGCGAAGCCCGCAATGTCTATGAAAAACTGATGAGACTCAATTTTTCCACTCAGGATGTGGCGCTCAGGCTGGTAAACATCTCCCTGCGTCTGAAGCAGCCCGAAAAAGCCCTCCAGTATATGCGGCTGGGTCCGGCCACCGTGCCCTTCAAACTGACGGTGGCCAGCATGTTCATGGAGTCGCGCCACTATCTTCAGGCTGAAAATCTGCTCAAGCAGATCGTGGCCGACGGGGACGCGCCCGGCGATGTCTATCTGCTGCTGGCGGATCTGGCCTACGAGCAGCGGCGTGATCTGTCCATGGCCCTGTCCTGGCTGGATAAAATGCCGTCCGGCAGTAAAAGCTCCGGCCGCGCCCGCCTGTTGCGCGCCCAGCTCCTGGCCGAAGCCGGGCAGAATGACAAAGCCCTCAAAGTGGTGCGCCAGGGACAAAAAGACTTTGCCGGGGTTCCCGACTTTCAGGAATTTGAAATCCGTCTGCTGGCCCGCCAGAAACAGATGCCCGAGGCTCTTGCCGTGGCCCGCGAGGCGGTGAAGACATGGCCGGACAATACGGATCTGGCCTTTCTGCTGGGTTCCCTGCTGGACGAAACCGGCGACAAAAAGGGGGCTTTCACGGTCATGGAAGGCATCCTCGCAAGCCATCCGGACAACTATCAGGCGCTCAACTATGTGGGCTACACGCTGGCCGAGGAAAACCGGGAGCTGGAGCGGGCCGTCAAACTGCTGGTCAGGGCCAACGAGCTCTCGCCTGATCAGGCGTATATTGTGGATTCCCTGGCTTGGGCCCTGTTCAAGTCCGGCCGTCTGGAAGACGCCCTGGGCCAAATTCGCCGGGCCGTAAAGCTGGGCGATCAGGTGGACCCCTCCATCTGGGAGCATTATGGCGACATCGCCCGGCGCATGGGGCTCAAGGATGAGGCCCGCAAGGCCTATCAGAAAGCTCTGGATCTCAAACCCGCCAATGCCGAAGCATTGCGGCAGCGGCTTTCAACATTATGAAAAAACTCGTCCTTTTCGCGTGCTTTCTGCTGCTCTGCGCCTGTGCAAAACAGCCTTCCCCCCTGGATTCGGGTCCGGAGGCGCAAGCCCGCCTGGCAAGCCGCTGGCAGAAGTTCATGGCTGCCAGCGAGGCCGCGCCGCGCGCGCCCTATCGCCTGCAACTGAGCCTGCGCTTCGGCGCCGAAGGCGATACACGCCGGGTCACAGCCCTGTTCTGGGGCAACAGCGACCGCCAGTTGCGTCTGGACGTCATGGCCGGGGTGGGCGCGGTGATCGCCAAAATTCTTGAAGACGGACAGCATTTTCTGGTCTACAGCCCAAGCGAAAATAAAGGCTATTTCTACCAGGGCTCGGCCAGGCCCCTGCTCAGGGTGGGCGTGCCCGTGCCCTTTGATCTGGGGCATCTGGCCGCTCTGCTCAATGGCCGCTACGCGACCGTATTCGGAGACGGGCACAGCGCCGCCGCGGAACTGCCCGAGGGTCTGGCGCGCTATGAGCTGAGCGGCAAACCCGGCGGCAGCGTGACCCTCAATGCCGAAGGCCTGCCCGTGACCTGGCGCGAAGCCCCGCAGGGCGGCAAGGGCTGGAACATGGAGATAGCCTATGACGACGCCGCGCCGCCTCTGCCCCGCCGCCTGACCCTGACCCACACTGACGGCAAGCGCGCCATCCTGCTGGTCAAAGAGCGGGAAAAACCGGCGCGGACCTTTACCGCCGGGCAAATGAGCCTTACCTTGCCGGAAGACGCGCCCTTGTTGCCCCTTTCAGAGTACAGAGCGCAGTAGCCCCATTTTTGCAAGGAGCAGATATGCAACGCATTCATCTGGCATCGGATCACGCCGGATTTGAGCTGAAGGCCACCCTGGCGCAGCAGTTGACCGAACTCGGCTACGAGGTTGTTGACGACGGAACCCACTCCAGGGAAAGCTGCGACTATCCTGTCTTTGCCCACAAGCTTTGCGAAGCCGTGGAGCGTGAACACTGCCTCGGCATTCTGGTCTGCGGCACGGGCATAGGCATGTCCCTGGCCGCCAACCGCCACCCCGGCATCCGGGCCGCGCTCTGCGCCACGGAACTGCACGCCCGCCTGAGCCGCCGCCACAATAACGCCAATGTGCTTTGTCTGGGCGCGCGCGTCACAGGCGTGGAACTGGCGCTGGCCATCATGGAGGCTTTTCTGGAAAGCCGCTTTGAAGGGGGCCGCCACCAGCGCCGGCTGGATCAGCTCAACCTCCCGGCCTGAGACGCACCCCGCACGCGAAAGTCATTTCAAGAGCAGATTGTCTCTGACAGGCAGACCTGATTAAAGAAAAGCTGCTCCACAACGACCGTATAACCACACTGCATTCCGTCGCTTTCCGTTATGGTCGGCACATTTTCGCCATCGGTTGAAGCGGGAACAGGTCACAAACAGCCCTAAAGGATTGTCATGCAGCTCTACAACACTCTGGGCCGTCAAAAAGAAGAATTCATTCCGATCCGGTCGGGCAAGGTTTATATGTATGTCTGCGGCATCACCGCCTATGATTACTGCCACATCGGCCACGCCCGTTCCGCCCTGGTGTTTGACGCGCTGGCACGCCATTTGCGCCATCTGGGCCTGGAGGTCAGCTTTGTGCGCAACTTTACGGATGTGGACGACAAGATCATCAACCGCGCCAACAGTGAAGGCCGCGACTGGCGGGAAGTGGCCCGAACCTATATCGACGCGTTTCATGAAGATATGGACCGCCTGGGCGTGCTGCGCGCGGACTCCGAACCGCGCGCCACGGAATATATTCCCCAGATTCAGGAGCTTTGCGGCAAACTGATTGACGAGGGCAAGGCCTATGCCACGCCTTCGGGCGATGTCTACTTCCGGGTGCGCTCCTATATGCCCTACGGCAAACTTTCCGGCCGCAGCCTGGATGAGCTGCTCGCGGGCGCGCGCGTGGCCCCGGGCGAGGAAAAGGAAGATCCCCTGGATTTCGCTCTCTGGAAGGCCGCCAAGCCCGGCGAACCCTTCTGGGACAGCCCCTGGGGCAAAGGCCGCCCCGGCTGGCATATTGAATGCTCGGCCATGAGCGGCCCTTATCTGCCCCTGGATATTCACGGCGGCGGGCAGGATCTGGTGTTTCCCCATCACGAAAATGAAATCGCCCAGTCCGAGGCCGCCTGCGGTTGCGAACTGGCCCGTTACTGGGTGCATAACGGCTTTGTGCAGGTCAATGCGGAAAAGATGTCCAAATCACTGGGCAACTTCAAAACCATTCGCGATATTCTTGAAAGTTATCTTCCTGAAACCCTGCGCTTTTTTCTGCTGGGCAAGCACTACCGCAGCCCTATTGATTTCACCGCCGAAGGCATGGACGAGTCGGAAAAAGCCCAGCAACGGGTCTATTCCTCCCTGCTGGAAGCCCGCAAGGCTCTGGAGCGCGCCTCCTGGAAAAAAACGCCTCTGCCCGCTGAACTGCGGGAAGAATGGACGGCCCTGCCCAGGGCATTTGAAGCCGCGCTGGACGACGATCTGAACACGGCCCAGGCTCTGGGGCAGATTTTCTCTCAAGTGCGCATCGTCAACCGCGTTCTGGAGGACAAAAGCCTGCGCGCCGCTGAAGGCGCACGGGAACTGCTGGAAGAATTTCTGGCCCGCGCCCGCGACTGGGACGCGCAACTGGGTCTGTTCGGCAGGAATCCCGCCGAATTTCTCTCCGAGCTGCGCGCCATGCGCGCTGCCCGCAAAAATGTGGATATGGAGCATATGGAAAACCTGCTGCGCCGGCGGCAGGAAGCCCGCATGCAAAAGGACTTCGCCCGCTCCGACGCCCTGCGCGAAGAGCTGCTCGGCCTGGGCGTGAGCGTGCGGGATACGCCGGAAGGACAGACCTGGGATCTGGAGTAACCCTGTTTTCCGATCCGGAGGCCGATTCGGCTTTGTGGTGAGAAGCATATGACGTTTGCCCGTTTTGCCGTCCGTCGCTGGACGGCCCTGCTGGTTATGCTGGCCTTCATGCTGCCGCAGTGTTTTCCCGCGTCAGCGCGGGCCTTCTTTTTCGGCGGGGTTTCCATCAAGGACGAACAGGAGATGGGCCGCAAGTTTGACGTGATGGTTCGCTCCAGCCTGCCTGTGGTCGAAGACCCGGAGGTGAGCCAGTACGTCAAGAACCTGCTGGAGCGCCTGGTCAAGGCCCTGCCGCCCCAGCCGTTCCGCTTCAAGGCAACGGTGGTTCTGCACAATTCCCTCAACGCCTTTGCCGTGCCCGGCGGCTATGTCTTTGTATTCACGGGCATGATCATGAATCTGGAGCGAGAGGAAGAGCTGGCCGGGGTGCTGGCTCACGAGCTGGCCCATGTGACCCAGCGCCATGTGGCCGCCCGTCTGGAGCGGGCGCAATACCTGACTGTGGGCTCCCTCCTGCTGGCCATCGCCGGCGTGGCCGCCGGCGGTCCCGGCGGAGGCGCTCTGGCTATGGGCGCTATGGGCGCGGGCCAGTCAGCCATGCTCAATTACAGCCGGGTGGACGAAACCGAAGCCGACCACCTCGGCCTGCAATACATGATTGCCGCCGGGTATCCGCCCGCCGGCATGGTGGGCGGCTTCAAGGTGCTGCGCCAGAAAAGCTGGATGAGCGGCACCAGCATACCCGCCTATCTCTCCACCCACCCGGCCATCGGCGACCGCGTCAACGGACTGCAGGCCCGCATTCAGACACTGCCCGCCCCTGTCCGGAACCGCAAGCAGGACAACAAGCGCTTTACCCGCGTCAAGACCCTGCTCTGGGCCCGCTATGGCGACGAACAGGCGGCCCTGCAGCGCTTTTCCGGCAGGGACGGCCTGTCCGCCATGGGCCGGGGCATCGTGCTTGCCCGGCAGAACAGGATCAACGAAGCCGGCGCGGCCTTTGACCAGGCGCTGGCCGCCGCGCCCGGGGATTCTCTGGTTCTGCGCGAAGCCGGAGCCTTCCACTACCGCAAGGGGGACATGAGCCGGGCCGACGGCCTGTTGCGCCAGGCCATGCGTCTTGATCCGCGCGACTATATGGCCTCCTTTTTCTATGCGCGGATGCTGGATGAGACCGGACGCCAGGCGCAGGCGGACAAATATTACGCGGAAGTGCTGCGCTATGTGCCGGAAGACGCGGAAGTGCATGAATCCTACGCCCGCTCGCTGGGCAAGGCGGGCAAAACGCTGGACGCGTATATTCATATGACCTACAGCGCCCTGTATTCCAACAACAAAAAGCAGACCGAGCGCTTTTTCAAGCAGGCCAGGGCTCTGGCTGACCGCTCGCCGGACAGGCGGCGTTTCCAGCGCCTGGAAGCGGCCTACAAGGAGCGCAAGGAAATCTGGGAAAAACATTGATGGACACCCACGCGACAACGATTCTGGCGGTAAAAAAGGGCAACCATGTGGCCATGGCCGGGGACGGCCAGGTGACTCTGGGCCAGACCATGATCATGAAGCATACGGCCCAGAAGGTGCGCCGCCTGTATGAAGGGCGCATTCTGGCCGGCTTCGCCGGGGCCACGGCGGACGCCTTTACCCTGTTTGAACTGTTCGAGGCCAAACTCAAGGAAGTGCGCGGCAATCTGCTGCGCGCCGCTGTGGAAATGACCAAGGAATGGCGCAAGGACAAGTATCTGCGCAAGCTGGAAGCCATGCTGCTGCTGGCGGACAGCGAGCATCTGCTGGTGGTTTCCGGCACGGGCGACGTCATTGAACCGGATGACGACGTGGCGGCCATCGGCAGCGGCGGCGTCTACGCCCTGGCGGCGGCCAGAGCCCTCATCCGCCACAGCGCTCTCGACGCGGAAGCCGTAGCCCGCGAATCTATGGCCATCGCCTCGGAAATCTGCGTGTACACCAACGGGCATCTGACTGTGGAAACCCTATGATTCACCTCACGGCTGGCTGTAAGGTCAATCTGGGCCTGCATGTGCTCGGAGTGCGGGCCGACGGCTATCACGAACTGGACTCGCTGTTTTATCCTCTGTCGACCCCCTGCGACCGCCTGGAGATTCGGGAAAACGGCCCGCAGGGCATCGTGGTCTGTTGCGATGAGCCGTGCGTGGACCCACAGCGCAATACGCTGACCAAGGCCTATGCCGCTTTTGTCCGTGAGGCGGGCGAAGCGCCCGGCATCGCGGTGCAACTGCGCAAGGGCGTTCCGTCTGGTGCGGGCCTGGGCGGCGGCAGCAGCGACGCCGCCGCTTTGCTGCTCTGGCTCAACCAGCGCGCGGGAAAGCCCCTGGACGCCGCCTCTCTTGCCCGCGCTGCCCTGGCGGTGGGCGCGGACACGCCTTTTTTTCTGTACAATCAGCCATGCCGGGTACAAGGCATAGGTGAAACGCTCACGCCCGCAGACTATGACTTCTCCGGCCTGCATCTGGTGCTGGTCTGTCCGGAAATTCATGTGGACACAGCCTGGGCCTTTGCCCGTTACGATGCCCTTTTCCCGCAGGCGAGCCGGATGGCGGCGCAAAACCTCTTGACAAAGAATCCGTGCGAGGCTAATGGAACTCTTCTCTCTGGAGCAGGAAAGGCGTCATGGTCCCCGTGGGAAATACGCAATGATCTGGAAGCCGCTGTTTTTCCCCGGTATCCGCAACTGGCCGCCATCAAGGCGGAGTTGTTGCGCCTCGGAGCGGGGGCGGCCTGCATGAGCGGCAGCGGTTCCAGCGTGCTGGGCCTGTTCAGCCGGGCGGCCACAGCCAACGCGAAATACGCCGCGGAGGCGTTGCGCGCGGAAAAGCGGCATGTGTACCTGCTTTCTCTGGGAAATACTGGGATGTAGCCAAGTGGTAAGGCAACGGGTTTTGGCTCCGTCATCCGAAGGTTCGAACCCTTCCATCCCAGCCATACAGTGCATACCACGGCGGCGACGCCGTTTGCGTTGACAGGGCCGGGCGCCCCTTTCCGCCCACGCTTCCAGGCGTCGCTGGCGTTCCAGCGGCGGGTGCGACCTCTTCTTTCCAGAGCGTCGGCATGTATCAACGGGCGCTTCCAGGGCAAAGCACGTTCATTGCCCGTGACCGCGTAAAGCAAGGCAGCCTCATGTTCAGCGACCTGAAAATCGTCACAGGTTCTTCCAATCCGGATCTGGCCAGAGCCATTTGCGACCACCTGGGCTGTCAGCTCACGCCCACGCTGGCCACCACGTTCAGCGACGGTGAATTGCGCATCGAAATCGGCGACAATGTGCGCGGGGATGACGTGTTCGTCGTCCAGCCCACCTGTCCGCCCGCGGTCAACCGCAACCTGATGCAGCTCTGTCTGATGCTGGATGCCCTCAAGCGGGCCAGCGCCGGACGCATCACGGCGGTGATTCCCTATTACGCCTACGCCCGCCAGGACCGTAAAGTCAGCCCACGCGCGCCCATCAGCGCCAAGATGGTGGCCGATTTCATCGGCGTGGCCGGGGCCGAGCGAGTGGTGACTATTGATCTGCACGCCGGGCAGATTCAGGGTTTTTTCGACTGCCCGGTGGACAATCTTTTTGCCGTGCCGGTCATGCTGGACAGCCTGCGCCAGCTCAATGAAGACAAAATCGTCATTGTCTCGCCCGACGCCGGCGGTGTGGAACGGGCCAGAGCCTATGCCAAGCGGCTCAACGCCCCTCTGGCCATCGTGGACAAGCGCCGTGACCGGCCCAATCAGGCCCAGGCCATGCATGTCATCGGCGACGTGGAAGGTCGGACGGCTATTGTGGTCGATGACATGATCGACACCGCGGGCACCCTCTGCGCCGGGGCTGAAGTGCTGCTCAAGTACGGGGCCAGCAAAATCGTGGCCTGCGCCACCCACCCCGTGCTTTCCGGTCCGGCCATTGACCGCATCAACGAAACCCAGGCTCTTTCCCAGGTTATCGTTACGGATACCATTCCGCTGGGCGACAAACTGGAGCGCTGCCCCAAGCTGAAGGTCACTTCGGTGGCCGCGCTGCTGGGCAAGACCATTCACAACATCCATACCGGCTCTTCGGTAAGCGTGTTGTTTGTGTAGCCGGCGCGTACCGGACAAAAAACGTGAAGAAGCTCCCGCAAGGGAATGGCAAGAACCTCATACGAACTTTTTCCGCACGTTTCAGGCGGCGGCCAGCAAGGAGAGGATCATGAGCATTGAAAAAACGTTGAGCGTGCAGAAACGCGAAAACAGCGGCAAGGGGCCCAGCGGTCGCCTGCGTTCCCAAAATCTGATCCCCGGCGTGTATTACACGGCCCAGGGTGAAAACATCACCGTGCAGGCCCCTGCCCTGCCTCTGGAAAAAATCTACGAGGAAGTGGGCCACACCACCGTGTTTAACCTCGAAATAGAGGAAAACAGCCAGAAGAGCACCCATCCTGTACTGATCTGGCAGGTGCAGCGCCACCCCTACAAAAACTGCTTCACCCATATTGATTTCTACGGCGTGGATCTGGACAAGGAGGTCAAGGTCGACGTGCCCCTGGAATTTGTGGGCGTTTCGCGCGGCGTGAAACTGGGCGGCGTGCTGGAAACCTACCGCGAAAGCGTGCGCCTGAGCAGCAAGCCGCTGGACATGCCCCAGAAAGTCACCATCGACGTGTCCGACATGAACATCAACGACACCATCAGTGTGGCTGACCTGCAACTGCCCGCCAATGTGAGCGCCGTGTACGATCACAACTTTGCGGTGGTCAGCGTGCTGGCCAAGACCAAGGATACCGAGGAAAGCGGAGAGGAAGGCGCGGCCGGGGCCTAGAGTGAATTGCCTTTGAAAAAGGCATTCGCTTCGGCGGTCGCGAGAGCGGACGCCCGCGCTGAATGAGCCTGAAAACCGCGCTTTTCAGACTTGATGACAGCAGCGCCGCTTTTGAAATGGCAACATTTCAAAAGCAAAATGTTCTAAATTCATTTTGTCCGCTGTTTTTTCAGGCCGGTCCTTTGGGGGCCGGCCTCATTTTTATCCGGGGAAATGCCGCATGAATGCCGCGCCTGCCCCAGTGACAGTCATGTCCAGATATCCGGTTCAGTATCACACCCTGCGTGGCGGTCGTCGCAGCCTAATTCTTGAGTTCTGGCCCAATGCCGGTGCCGGAACCATGCTGTTTTACCCCGGCACCATGCTCTCCCCCTGGCAATATCGTCCCCTGCTGGCCGCCCTGCGTGAGTCTGGATTTGCCGTGGCTGCCCTGCACCTGACGGGACACGGGCTGAATGCGCACTGCACGGGCTTTACCTTTGACGATCTGCTGCGCGACGGACTGGAGGCGGAGCGCTGGCTGCACAACGCAGGTCTGGGGCCGCTGGCGGTCTGCGGGCACAGCCAGGGCGGCATCCTGACGCTGGCGCATGCCGCGTCATCCCGGGGGTGCACGGCGGCCTTTCCCATCTGCGGCATTTTGCCGCAGCAGAGCGAAGCCATAGCCCTGACTCTTTTCGGTCCTCTGGCCGCGCGCCGGCAAAAACTGATGGGCGCCATCAACGCTCTGGCCCGACGCATGCCGCGCCTGCCCCTGCCCGTACTGGCCTATCTTTCTCTGCGGCGGATAAGAGCCGGCGCGCGCCACATCCGCGTCAACCATCGCAAAAGCCGCCTGACCTATCCGCTGGCTTTTCTGGCCAGCCTGTTCAATGCGCGTCTTGCACCGCGCCTGCATTGCCCGCTCTACTTTTTCAATGCGCGGGACGACGCCCTGTTCACGCCCACGCTGGCCCGATCCACCTTTGCGCTGCTGCGCTGCCCGCAAAAGACATTGATCTGGCTGCCCGGCGGCGGCCATCTGGCAGCCATGAACCCGCCCATGTGCCGCTATCTGGCTCGCACGGCCGCGGCCGCCTGCGCGGGGCTGGGGCTGCCCCTGAAGCTGAACTCCCTGAAGGCGTCTGGCTCAGATTCCCTCTGAAACGGGGCGGTGTTGCAAAGGCGAAATGCCTGACGGCAGGCTCATTTCCCACGCTCCTCAACCACGCAAGGATCACTCATGGAATACACAGGCGTACTGGTGGGCCTCGGCAATCCCGGCCCGCGCTATGACGGCACCAGGCACAATTGCGGCTTTGCCCTGGTTTCAGCCCTGCTGGAACTGACGGAAAAAGAAGGAACGCTCAGCACTCTCAACGGCGGCAAATTTTCCTGCGAGCTCTGGCGGCTCCGCCTGCCGCAACTGGGTGGAACATGGCTGGCGGCCATGCCCCAGACGTTCATGAATCTCAGCGGTCAGTGCGTGCAACCCCTGCTGGCCTGGCACAAACTCAAACCTGAGCAACTGGTGGTGGCCCATGACGAACTGGACATCCCGGCTGGCGAGCTGCGCTTCAAGCGCGGCGGCGGCAATGCCGGGCACAACGGCCTCAAATCCATCACGCAGTTGCTCGGCACGCCCGACTTTTACCGCCTGCGCCTGGGCATAGGGCGTCCCCCCCACAAGGGCGACGTCATCAACTGGGTTCTGGGACGGCCTGACGCCGACGACGCCGGGAAATTGCGCGCCTCCCTGCCCCTGGCGCTGGATACGCTTTTTGCCTTTGCGGGCAAGGGGCTGGAAGCCGCGGTACGCATGGCGCGCAAGGCCGACGCGCCCAAAGCGCCCAAAATCGCAGCGAAAGCCGTGAATGCGCACATAATGCAATAAATTTATAACTATTTGAAATTAAAAATTAAAGATTCAGCAAACAGATGTCTTGCTTCTCTTTTTCTCTGGACAGCCGTTCTCAGATGGAGTATCTCTTTTGAAGAGTGGAAATGTATATCCATGCCTCTTCAAGCGTACTTGTTCTTCTTCCCGCTCTTTTCTGCGGGAAGCAAGACATGCCGGCGCAGTCGCTCCAGTGACCGCGACAGGCGGTTATTTGCCGGAACGTCACATTCCCGCGAATACTCCGCAGCTTGCAAGGCATTCTTGAAGCATTCACTAATGTGCAGCGGCTTCTTTTACGACACGTGGTGAAAAATGTTCACACCGGACGATCTTGTGGTTTATCCGGCCCAGGGCCTGGGCAAAATAGAGCGCATCGACCGCCAGAATGTCGGCGGCATCATGTGCGAGTTCTATATTGTCCGCATCCGCGCCAATAACATCACGCTGATGGTTCCTGTGAACAATGCCGTCAATGTGGGCCTGCGCACTCTTACCCCCAAGAATGAAGCGCAACGCATTCTGCAAAGCCTGCGTGGCGACACGGATACACAGGTCTATACCGGGCAGAACTGGAACCGGCGCTTCCGCGAGTATTCCGAACGCCTCAAAAGCCCGGAACTCGCCGTGGTTACGGAAGTTTTGCGTGAATTGCTGCTCATAGGGCGCGGCAAGGAACTTTCTTTCGGAGAACGCCGCCTGCAGGAGCAGGCCATGGGTCTCGTCACCGGCGAACTGGCGGAAGTGCTGGAACTGTCGGAAGCTTCACTGCGCGGAGAGCTGCTTGAGCGTTATGCCCCGCCGCCGCAAGCCGAGGCCGTGAATAACTGAGGACAGTCGGACAAAACGGCCTTGAAAGCTTGCGCACTTGCATTGCCCCTTCCGCCGGAACGCGCGTTTTCGGCCTGTTCTGTGCCGAGTCAGCGTCGTGAAGGCTTGCGCCTCTTTCGCGGCATCGTATATTTTTTTCTTGCCATCAGCGCCAAGATGCGCTAATCGCATTGACGCACATCCTTTTTGTTCCCTTATCATTCACCTGCCGTCCTACAATGCCGTTTGACATTGTAACTGTTTTTCCATGTAGTTTCTTCAAAAAATCGGACCGTTATGCGTAAAAAGAAAACGACCCCCACACTGTTGACCGACAGCGCCATGAGTCTTACGGATTTGAAAACCCGCAGCATGCAGGAGCTCATGGAGCTGGCCGAGCAGTTTGAAATTGAGAATGCCAGTTCCATGCGCAAGCAGGAACTCATTTTTGCACTGCTTTCGACCTGCGCGTCGCAAAACGGCGCCATTTACGGCGACGGCGTGCTGGAAATACTGCCTGACGGCTTTGGTTTTCTGCGTTCTCCGCTGTGCAGTTATATGCCGGGTCCGGACGATATCTATGTTTCCCCGTCCCAGATCCGCCGGTTTTCATTACGCAAGGGGGATATCGTTTCGGGCCAGATCAGGCCGCCCAAGGAGGGCGAACGCTACTTTGCCCTGCTCAAGGTGACGGAAATAGGCTTTGAGCCGCCGGAACACGCCAAGAACCTCGTTCTTTTCGACAACCTCACCCCCATCTATCCCGATCAGCAGCTCGTCATGGAAAATGGCGAGAAGAATCTTTCCAACCGCGTCATTGACCTCATGGCCCCCATCGGATGCGGCCAGCGCGGCCTTATCGTGGCCCCCCCGCGCACCGGCAAAACCATCCTGCTTCAATCGCTGGCCAACGCCATCAACGCCAATAATCCTGACGTATATCTCATTGTGCTGCTTATTGACGAACGGCCGGAAGAGGTCACGGACATGGAACGCACGGTCAAAAAGGCGGAAGTCATCAGCTCCACCTTTGACGAACCGCCGCAACGCCATGTGCAGGTCTGCGAAATGGTGCTGGAAAAGGCCAAACGTCTGGTAGAACGCAAGCGCGATGTGGTTATCCTGCTGGACTCCATCACCCGCCTGGGCCGGGCCTACAACGCGGTAACGCCTTCATCGGGCCGGGTGCTTTCCGGCGGTCTGGACGCCAACGCCCTGCAACGGCCCAAGCGCTTTTTCGGTGCGGCCCGCAATATTGAAGAAGGCGGCAGCCTGACGATCATAGCCACGGCTCTTATTGACACGGGTTCGCGCATGGATGAGGTGATCTTTGAAGAATTCAAGGGCACCGGCAACATGGAAATATATCTGGACCGCCATCTTTCGGAAAAACGCGTATTCCCGGCCATTGACATCAATCGCACGGGCACCCGCAAGGAAGACCTGCTGCTGGCTGACGACGTGCTGAACCGCGTCTGGATTCTGCGCAAGATTCTGGCCCCCATGTCGTCCATCGACAGTATGGAATTTCTGCTGGACAAGATGCGCGCCACCAAGTCCAACAAGGACTTTATGAACGCCATGGGCAAGTAAGCCCTTTCCTCATCGGGAAGAAAAGCCTTTCTTCGGGTACGGGGAAAGGCTTTTTTCTGTAACGCCACAGACGCCTATGGTGAATACGCGGGAACAGCATACAACATTACCCTGGCCGTACACGGCGGACAAGACAACCCTGCGCATCGTGGCCGCCGGCTCCGGCAATCCGGCAAGGTCAGCCACGCTGGCGCGCTTTCTGGCTGTGGCTTTTTTGTCCCTGGCGCTCCTGTTCCTGCTGGCTGGTCTGTCAAAAGGTCACGACGCGGCCCTGGTCGGGTCAGGCGGCCTTCTGCTTGCCGGGCTGTCCCTGCTTGCCGTCGGCCGTTTCAACGTGCCCCCCGTGCTTTGGCTGAACCGGGAGAAAAAGGAAATCCTGCTTTCCAGACGTCGGCTGGGGCGGCTGCACTTTCATGCCGTTCCCGTGGATCGGATTGAAATGTCTGTTGAGCAGCATGGCTCGTTCTGCCGCCTGCATATAGCGCCTCGCCATGAGGACGGCATACATGAAGGGCGTGGCAGGAGCGCTCAGGATAACCAATGGCGAAGCGGCATGACGCTGCCCTGCAGCGCCAATGGTCAGCATATTCCCGATCTGCTGCGGGATTGGCTGCATTACGGTTCCGCGCTGAGTGACGCAGATCCCGGAGATAAGGAGGAGTACACGGCAGCCCTTCAAGGCGTGAAATTTCCCCCGGAAGTGGAAGCATGGGCTCGTCCGGCCTCGGCGGCCAAATGGCACACGGAAACTACAGCAACAGAAAAAATCATACGCCGTGACGCCCCCCGCTTTGACCCCGCTCTTGAGCATGAATCGGATACGGCCCCGCCCCAACGCCAGAAAATCCGCAAAGCGGGCGATCTGCGGGACGCCACACGCGGACGCGACAAACGCGACTAAGCATATTGTTCCAACAGGTTGTTACTGCATCCTCAAGAAAAACAGTCTGTCAGCAGGGACTGTATTTGATTGCCCCTCGCTCCCGCGGCATGCGGGTGAACCTTGCAGTGGCTTGCATCTATAGTATTGCTCCATTGAAAATGTAAATTTTCACTCTGTTCGCCGCCGTCATTTCGCGGGAAAAGCGTGGTTTTTCCGCTCATTGGGCGCGGTTGTCCGCTTGCGCGGCCAACAGGGTATTTACCTGATTTCATCAGATGAGATTATTGCATAAAAAATGCTATAATGGCATCCTTTCAGTTAAGGAGTTCTTTATGCAATACTGCCCCAAATGTGCTTCAGAGCGGATTGTGAAAAATGGGAGACATTTGAATCGCCAGAGATTCCGCTGCAAGGACTGCGGTTTTCAATTTACCCGTGACACTCCCAGAGGGCGACCGGCAACGGAAAAGGCAATGGCCATCCTGCTTTATACTTTGGGCCTTTCGCTTAATGCCATAGCACGCATTTATGGAGTTGCAACATCCACAGTCATGCGTTGGGTTCGGAATTTCGCCGAAAAAACGTATGAAAAACCTTCTCCCCGGGAGGCTGTCATTATAGAACCTGATGAGATGTGGCACTATTTGCATTCAAAAAAAACAAACTATGGATCTGGAAAGCTTATTGTCGCGATACCGGTCAGCTCATTGACTGGGAATGTGGCAATCGTGGCCAGAACACTCTCGCAAGAGTGATGGCAAGGCTTCGCCGCTGGTCTGTCTGGTTCTTCTGTACCGACAACTGGAAAGTATATCCACGGGAAATACCCGAGGATGCTCTCATTCAAGGAAAACGGGGAACCGTACGAATTGAGCGAAATAATGCGCGCCAACGACACTGGTTTGCCCGTTTCAAATGTAAATCCCAGGTCGTTTCAAGGTCCTTGCGAATGGTTGATCTCACAATATCTCTCTTTGCCAGATTTCATGTGAACGGGCAAAGAGAAGATATTTTAGCATTCTTTTAGCAATACCTCAATCAGAATTGCTGACAGGAAAGCGGGCTCTTCCCTTTTTTCATGCAAGACTGTATCGTTACTTCTGATTGACGCGCGCGGCCTGCGCGCGGGCCTTCCCTGGTTTCGTCCACCCGGCTTGTGCGCTCTTTTGCGCGCCGCCATATCGCTTACTAAGGGAGAAAACCATGCCAACCCCTCTGGAAATGCAACGCACATTCGCCCTCGTCGGTACCGGCGGCTGCGGCAAAACGTCGCTGGCCGAAATGCTGCTGTTCAACGCCGGGGCCGTGACCCGCATGGGCGCCGTAGAAGACGGCACCACCAACCTGGATTACGAACCGGAAGAAGTGCGCCGCCGCGGTTCGGTACAGCCTGCCTGCGCCACCTATCTCTGGAACAAGAACCGCCATTTCCTGCTGGACATCCCCGGCGACGGCAACTTCACCGGCGATATGGAATGCCTGCTCAAGGGCGTGGACAGCGTGCTCTTTGTGCTGGATGCCGTGGACGGCGTGCGCCCCCTGAGCAAAAAATTCTGGAGCATGACGCGCGCGGAAAACCTGCCGGCCATGATCGTCATCAACAAGCTGGATCGCGACCGGGCCGACTTTCACATGGCCTTTGACGGTCTGGCGGCCCTGGGCGTCAAACCCGTGGCCCTGCAACTGCCCATCCGCCAGAACGACGCTTTCACCGGCATGGTGGACGTGCTGGCGGGCAAAGCCTTCATCTTCGGCGAAAACGGCTCCGTCAGCGAGACGGAAGTTCCCGCCGACCTGCGGGACGATATGAGCCTGTTGCGCGACGTCACTGTGGAAAACATCGCGGAAAGCGATGAAGTCCTGATGGAAAAATATCTGGAAGAAGGCGGGCTTTCTCTGGAAGACCTGCAATCCGGCCTGCGCAAGGGCGTGCTCAGCGGCGAACTGACCCCGGTGCTGGTCTGCTCCGCCCTGGAGAACAAGGGCGGCAATGCCATTCTGGATGCCGTGGAAGCCCTGCTGCCCTCGCCTCTGGACCGGCCGGACTTTAAAGACGCCGCCGGAGCCGAACGCGCGCCCGATCCGGACGGCCCGGCAGCCTGCTTTGTGTTCAAAACGCTAGCCGATCCCTTTGCGGGGCAGCTTTCCATCCTGCGGGTGCTTTCCGGCTCCATCAGCGGCGATGTCACGCTCAAAAACATGCGCAGCGAAGAAAATGAACGCCTGGGCAGCCTGCTCTATCTGGTGGGCAAAACCCAGAGCCCCTGCAAGGAGTCCGTGGGGCCTGGCGCCATTGTGGCTGTGGCCAAGCTCAAGAATACGCGCACCGGCGACACCCTTTGTGATGAAAAAGCGCCCTTCGCCCTGCCCATGCCCCAACTGCCGCCGCAACTGATCACCTACGCCCTGGCCCCCAAGGAAAAAGGCGAGGAAGACAAGGTCTACGCGGCCATCCAGCGCCTGCTGGACGAAGACATCACCCTCCGCCTGGGGCGTGATGAAGAGAACGGAGACATCCTGCTCTCCGGCATGGGGCAGCTGCACATCGAACTTTCTGTGGAAAAGGCGAAACGCCGCTTCAAGATCGACATCGTGCTCAAAACCCCCAAAGTGCCTTACCGTGAGACCGTGCGCGGCAAATGCCAGGTGCAGGGACGCCACAAAAAGCAATCCGGCGGGCGCGGCCAGTTCGGCGACTGCTGGATAGAGATGGAGGGCCTGCCGCGGGGTTCAGGCTATGTCTTTGAAGACGCCATTGTGGGCGGCGTCATTCCGCGCCAGTACATCCCGGCCATTGACAAGGGCATTCAGGAAGCGGCCGCGCGCGGCTTTCTGGCCGGTTGCCAGGTGGTGGACTTCCGCATCAAGGTGTATGACGGCAGTTATCACACCGTGGACTCCTCGGAAATGGCCTTCAAGGTGGCCGGCTCCCTGGCCTTCAAGAAAGCCATGGAAAGCCTCAAGCCTGTGCTGCTGGAACCCATCGTGCTGCTCACCGTGTCCATCCCCGATGAGAGCATGGGCGACGTGATCGGCGACCTTTCCTCCCGGCGGGGCAAGGTGCTGGGTTCGGACTCCCAGGCGGGCATCACCGAAATCAAGGCCCATGTGCCCATGAGCGAAGTGCTGCGCTACGCGCCGGATCTGCGCTCCATGACCGGCGGCCAGGGCTTCTTTACCATGGAATTTGACCATTATGAGGAAGCGCCGCAACCTGTGGCCGAAAAGGTTATCGCCGAACATCAGGCCGCCAAGGCCGCCGAGTAGCCTCGGCGCAAGCGTGCTGTCTGCATAAAAAAAACGCCCCAATCGGGGCGTTTTTTTATGCTCGTCCAGAGTTCCAGAGTATATCCGCCGCTCCCATGCGAACCCGCCGGAGCGAATGCTTTTTCAAAGGCACTTCGTTCTAGGCGGCGCCCAGGCCCGCATTGCGCTCAATAAGCGCCACAGCCTTGGCGATCTGCCGGCCCAAGGTGGAGTCCTTGGAAAGCTCGCGTTCCACCGAAGTAATGCCCTTGATGACCGTGGAGTGACGGCGGTTGAACATCTCGCCAATCTCTTCCAGAGAAAGCTCGGTATGCTTGCGCGCCAGATAATAGGCTGTATTGCGGCCCAGCACGCATTCCCGGCGGCGGGAACGAGAGCAGAGCTGACGCTGCTCCAGTCCGTAGCTCTCGCAGACCAGGCGAATGATGGTGGGCAGATCCGGCCCGCATTCCACGCCGGCATACTGGTTGAGCACTTCCAGCGCCAGATCCAGATTCAGACCGCAATTGAGCAGACGGGCCTTGAATACAAGGCTGTTCAGGCAGGATTCCATCTGGCGTATATCGCCGTGCAGACGGGTTGCCAGCAGGTCACGCACCGAATCAGGCAAGAGCACCTGAAAGCTTTTGGCCTTGCGGGTGAGGATGCGGCGGCGCATCTCTTCGTCAGGACGCCCCATATTGGTCAGAATGCCAGAGCAGAAATACGAGACAAGCTGACTGTCCACGCGCTGGAGTTCACGCGGCGAAAATGAAGAGGTGAAAATCACCCTGCCGCCCTTGGCCTGTAAGCTTTTGACCACGGCCAGGGCCATATCCTGCATTTTCTCCTTGCCCTGAAAAAAATGCACGTCTTCCAGCAACAGCACATCCAGATCCCGCAGACGGGATTTGAAGCCCTCCACATCGTGACTGCGCAGGGAAGCCACAAAGCGCGAGGCAAATTCTTCGGCCGTGAGATAGGCCACACTGGCGGCACTGCCTTTCTGGCTGAGAGCCTGTCCCACGGCCTGAGCCAAATGTGTTTTGCCCAGACCTGAAGCGGAGTTCACAAACAGCGTGCGCACTTCATCGCTGCGGCAGACAGCCTGCGCAGCCGCCACAGCCATGTTGTTGCTGGACCCCACCACAAAATCCTCAAAGCAGTAGCGCCAGCGTTCCACCCGCCGGAACGCCGGCACGGCGGCGGGTATGGGCAGGGTGGCCTGCCGCCGGGGCAAAACCCGCGCGGCAAGTTCAGCCGAGGATGCCGCCTGCGGAACGGCGTCACGCTCTTTTCCGGCAGTCTCAATATGGATTTGCACGGCCTCGGGCGACAGTCCCAGCACCGGGGCGGCGGCTTCCCGCAAGGTGGAAAGCATCCGGCTTTCCAGCCAGCCCGCCATAAACGCATTGGGCGCCACAAGACGCAGCACATCATCCGCCAGCGTGGCGCGCAAGGGAGCAATCCAAACCTTAAAAACGCCGGAATCCAGCATTTTCTTGAGATTTTCAGAAATTTTGGCCCATTGATCTCGCATGGAGGGTTTGTAGCCTGAAAGACCGGGCATGGGCAATGGAGGATTATCTGCCCTCAGGGCCAGTGCCCCCTTTTGTTTTCCCCAAAGAGTTAATTTAATAACCACTTAAAATATATACTTAATTTTTATTGTCTTGGATAACGGGCATGCCGCTAAAGCCTTATGGAGCAAGGCTTTTGCCTTGTCCATCCAGATTATGCACAATTTTCATTAATTTTTTTCAACAATCATAAATAAAATTTTCTCTGTTTTTCTCAATTATATGCCGTTTTTTTAGCTGTCGCCCCTCAGCTTCCGAACTTCAAGGCAGGACGGTTTGTCAAGAGAAAAAATATTTTTTCAGCCCCGGAAATCAGCCTTTTCCGTGAAAAATGTCTTTTTATTCCTTGAACTAACAAAAATTGTTAGCAATATTCCCGCAAGCGCGGGACTGACAGGCGGCAGACGCCCATGAAGCGCAGACGCAGGCACAGCAGGCCACAAAAAACCCGCCGATAGGCGGGTTTTCCTGCGCTGTGCAACAGACCTCAGAGCGAGTCCACGATGTCCATATTCCGCTGACCGCCAGACAGGCCTGACGCGTCTGCCTTGAGTTTTGCCAGCCGGTTATCTGTTTGTAATTATCCGTTGAAACCAGCCGTTGCGGCACGGGCGTCCGCTCTCGCGACAGCCAGAGCGGAATGCCTTTTTCAAAGGCAATTCGCCCTATAGCATTTCTTGATTGAAAATGTAAATTTTCAATCTGTTCGCCGCCGTCATTTCGCGGAAAAAGCGTGCTTTTTCCGCTCATTCGGCGCGGTTGTCCGCTTGCGCGGCCAACAAGCATTTACCTGATTTCATCAGATAAATGCTCTAGAAGGTGAAGCGCAGGCCCAGCATAAATTCATTGTTGTAGGGCTGGTTGCTGATCTTGGCGTCACCCACGGAAACTTCGTTATAGCCCATCATCATGAAACGATAGCCCAGGTCCACGGCAACATTTTCATTGAAGTTGTAGGCCACGCCCGCGCCCACGTTCCAGGCGAAATTGGTGAAGTTGTCGTTGATGCTGTAGCTGTCCCCGCCACTGTGCAGATCATATTCCACATAGTTGAAGGCCAGACCCGCGCCCGCGCCGATATACGGCACAAAGGGAGTGCCGGTCTGAATGTCGTAATAAAGGTTCAGGAACAGGGTGGAGGTATTCCAGAGGCCCTTGGTGCTCAGCAAATCGCCATCGTAGATGGAATCCCAGCTTTTTTCGCTGTTGCCGCGCAGGGCAAATTCAATTTCAGCGCGCAGGGGGATCTGATGCTGGGGGTAGAAGTCATAGCCCACGGCCAGCGCGCCGCCCAGGGTAAACTGGCTGTAGCTCTCGTCCGTCATGTCGCTGTACGGGCGGGAAATTGTGCCCGTATCCTGAATGGACATCAGAAATTTGGGGGCCAGGTACATGCCGGTCGCCTCGGCCTGAGCCAACGCGGGCAGAGCCAGAACCGTGATCAAAGCCAGGATGTTCAGAATGCGTTTCATGTTGCTTCCTCCACAAAAAAAATGTTTTTTTCAGGACAAAATAACTTTGCCGCCGTACAAAGTCAAAGTACACAGGCATGCCCGCACGTCCCGTAACGCCCTCTGAGGGCGCGCCGCCGGCAGGTCATGTTCATGTGAAAATGATCTGCAACAGGGCATTGCCTTCCTTATAGCGTCAATCTTGCTATTATCCGCCTGCGGCAAAGGCAATGACAAGGCGCTCTCCGCCATAGTACGCGAAGAGCGCCTCGCTTAAACCGATGCGGGATTTGCGCTAAAAGGCGAAACGCAGGCCCAGCATGAATTCGTTGTTGTAGGGATCGCTGCCGATCTCATACTTCCGGCCGTTGTGATAGGCGCTGACTTCATTGTAGCCCAGGCCCACAAAACGGTAGGAAGCGTCCAGGGCAATGTTTTCGTTAAAGCTGTAGGACGCGCCCACGCCCACATTCCAGGCGAAGTTGGTGAAGCGGTCGTCAGCCGAGAATTTGTCGTTGCCGACGGTGAAATCATAGCCGGTATAGTTGAAGGCCAGGCCCAGGCCGGCACCGATATACGGCGTGAAGGCCGTATCGTTGTGGAAATCCCAGAACAGGTTGGCAAACAGCGTGGAATTGTTCCAGGTTCCCTTGACATTGCTCACCCTCCCGCCGTCGCTCCAGCTTTTTTCACTGTTGCCGCGCAGGGCGAATTCAATTTCAACGCGCAGGGGCAGCATCTGCTGCGGCCAGAAATCATAGCCCAGCGCCAGGGCGCCGCCCAGGGTGAACTGGCTGTAGTCGTCCACGCCCGAACCGGCAAGCGCGCTGGTACGCTCAATAGTGCCGGTATCCTGAATGGACATCAGAAATTTAGGGGCCAGATACATGCCTGTGCCTTCCGCCGCGGCCAGACCGGGCAGGGCAAGCGTCAACACAAGAGCCAAAGTGGCAATAAAGCGTTTCATGACAGTCCTCCTGAGTGCTTTCCCCTTCTGTTTACGGGGAGCTTTGAGGGTTGTACAAATTTTTGAATTTGTCAATGAAATTTTCAAGCGGCGGCTGTCAGTCTCCACTGTGAAAATACTCTAAAACGTATAGCCCACGGAGAACATGTAAATATTGGCCACCACGTTTTCAGAATGGCCGCCGGTGAACCCGCCGTTAAAGGGATTGTTGCGAATGCCCGCGGCGTCGGTGCGGTCGTAGTCTGTGGGATTGATCCAGAGATGGGCGTAAGCGAAATCAAGGGTCCAGTCATTCCAGCGCACGCCCGTGCCGAGGCTGAGGGTGGTGCGGCCGCTGGTGGGCATCATGAAGTCAGCGTGATTTTCGTTGAGTACCGGCGTTTCATAGGCAAAGCCCGCCCGCAGGCTCCACCAGTCCAGGGGCTTGTACTCCACGCTGGCGTTAAAGTTCCAGCCGTCGCGCCATTCCTTGTTGCTGATGGAGGAGTAGCCGCTGTCCAGATAGAGATTCAGGGCATTATAGGTGGACCAGCGCGTCCAGATGGCCCCCACCTCAAAGCTCAGATTGTCCAGCGGCTTGTAGGCGACGCCCAAAGCCAGAGAATCGGGAAGCTGCACCGTGGCGTTGGCCGAGCAGTCGCGGGCTTCTGGCAGATGCGCCATTCTGGTCAGCAGATTGGGGCCCTGCCGGCCAAATTCCGCATCGCCGTTCACATTGAGCGTGACCTGACTCTTGTAGGCAAGCCCCACGGCCCATTGCTCATTCAGGCGCATATGCAGGCCCAGATGCGCGCCCACGCCCCACCCCTGCCCCTGCACCTGCAAGTCGTTGTCCCAGACCGGACCGCCGGTGCTGGTGGGTATTTTGCTGCCCATGTACACGCTGGCGTAAAGCGCCTCCACCCCCAGAGAAACGGAAAAAATGTCGTTGATCTTGTAAGCCACCGTGGGCACAAAGGAAACGCTTTGCAGGCCCACATCATAAATATTGTACCGGCCCGTCCAGCCTCCGTCATAGCTGTTGCCCACGCCAAAGCGCGAGAATACGCCCAGCCCCAGCCAGACATTGTCATTCAGCTGATAGCTGGCGTAAGCGTGCGGCGCCAGCCAGACAGACGGTTTGGTGGTGGTGTCGTGCTCAAGGCCGCCCTTTTCGGCAATGATGGTTCCCATGGGGGCGATGAAAGCCAGACCGCCCATGACATGCGCGCCCGGCAATTGTGTAATGCCCGCCGCATTATAGGCCAGAGCCGAGACGTCATCGGCGCGCCCCACCATGCCGCCCGCCAGCGACACGCCCCTGGCGCTCCATTCATTGAGGGCGAATCCCTCGGCCAGAACCACTGACGCCATGCCCGCAAGCAGGGCGCAGACCAGACAGGCAATACGCAAAGCCCTCATTTTTCCTCCAGTAGAGCACAGACCAGACCAACGCCGCGCGCACTCCCCCGAAAAAGCCGGCTCTGGCCCGGCGCTTTCCATATGGCGCAACGACGCGGAGCGGATGGCGGCATCCCCTCTCACAGAATATGTCGGCCATCACAGCATATTAACAGGATCAAGGTCAAGGAAAAGTCGCAACAGCGCGGCGCTTTTTCGGCTTCTGGCAAAAAAATAGAGCTGGCGCAGGGCCTGCCAGTCCCCGGCCTTGAGCAGGCAGTGAAAGCGCCGCCGCCCTCGCAGCACGGCCAGGGGAGCGGGCGCGGGCCCCAGCATGCGCACGTCAAGATCACGCGCCCGCAGGCGCAGCGCGGCTGTCAGTTCACTCAGGGCGGCGGGTCCGTCTTTTTCCTCCACGCCGAAAGACATCCGGATCAGCGCCAGACGCACGAAAGGCGGGTACTGGCGCAAGCGACGCCGCGCCAGTTCGGCCGCATAAAAGCCCTCATAATCGCCTGTCCGCACATACTGCCAGCAGTAGTGACTGACATCGCGGGTCTGAATCAGCACCCGGCCCGGCTTTTCTCCCCGCCCGGCCCGCCCGGCGGACTGGACCAGAAGCTGAAAAGTCCGTTCAGCCGCGCGGTAATCGGGCAGGTTCAGCCCCAGATCACCGTCGGCCACCACGGCCAGGGTCACATGCGGAAAATGATGGCCTTTGGAAAGCATCTGGGTGCCTACCAGAACGGGCGATTCCTGCCGGGCGAAGGCCGCGAGGATTTCCTCCATGCGGCCGGGACGGCGCGTGCTGTCGCGATCCAGACGCAGCACGGGCTGCCCGGCCAGCACGCTCAGACGCTCGCTGAGGCGCTCGGTGCCCTCCCCCAGCGGCAGAAAATTCAGGCCCCCGCACTGCGGGCAGGGAGAAGGAAAGGGCCGGGTATAGCCACAGTAGTGACAGACCAGCTTTTCCCGCCCCTTGTGGTAGGTAAGGCCGATTTCGCACTGCGGGCAGCGCAGAGTGGCATTGCAGTCCAGACAATATATCAGGGGGGCATAACCGCGCCGGTTGAGCAGCACCACGGCCTGTTCCCCCCTCTTCAGCGTCTCTCGCAGGGCCGCTTCGCTCGTCGGGGCCAACAGCCCGCTTCCCTCCAGGCAGGAAGCCGCCGGGGGCAAGGCGCTGATGTCCACCAGTTCCACCGGCGGCAAAGACCTGCCGCCCACCCGATGCGGCAGGCGCAGCAAGGGCAGTTGCCCGTTTTCCGCCGCGTAAAAAGTTTTGACGTCCGGCGTGGCCGACCCCAGCAGCAGCAGCCCGCGCGCCTGGGCCATGCGAAACCAGGCCACCTCCTTGGCCTGATAGGAGAGGCCTTCATCCTGCTTGAAAGAAGCGTCGTGCTCCTCATCCAGCACCACGCAGCCCAGGCGCGGTACGGGCAGAAAAAGCGCCGAGCGCGTGCCCACCACCAGGCAGGGCTCCCGCCGGGCTGCCAACGCGCGGAACGTGGCTTCACGTCTCGCCGGCGATTGATAGCCGTGATGGAAAAAAAGCGGCGCGTCAGGCAGGGCGCAGGCGGCGTCGCGGCGCAGCTTGTGGGCCAGGGCCACTTCCGGCGCCAGCAGCAGCAGGCTTTTGCCCCGCGCCAGGCACTCCCTCGCCAGTTCCAGATACACGGCCGTCTTGCCGCTGCCCGTGACGCCGTACAGCAGGCGGGAGGCCGGGGCATCCCCGTCCAGGGCCGCGCGCACATCGTTCAGGGCCGCTTGCTGGTCCGCATTAAGACTGAAGGGCGCGGACGGCGGGGGCAGCAGGGCCTGTTCCGCCTCTTCCCCGGCCTCCTCGCGCGTCAGCGCCAGATGCCCGGCCCTGAGCAGGCTTTGCAGGGCCGGAGCCGCCGCCTGCCCCAGACTGCGCAGCAGGTGGCGACGGCTCACGGCCCCGTGTTCGTGCAGGTATTCCAGCACTTCGATCTGCCGGGTGGCCGAGGGGCGCACCGGCCAGGGCGGGTCGGCGCGCAACAGGCAAAATTCCTCGCTGGCCGCGTCAGCGCCGGGGGCCAGCATGCGGGCCGCGCCGGAGCAAAGCGCCCGGGCCAGCTCCAGCCGCTCCGCGGCGTCCGCCTGCCCGATCCGCCGCAGGCTCAGCGCCGTGGCGCGCCCCTCTTCCAGACGATGCAGGCGCACGCGCGTGCTGCGCAAGCCCTGCGGCAGCACATGCCCCGGAATGAGCCCCGGCTCCACGCCCTGACGCAGGGCCATATCCTGAAACAAGGCCAGCAGGTCCGGCGGCAGCAGGGGGGCATTCTCCAGCGGCCAGCAGACTGTCTTGCAGGCCACGCCGTCCGGCAGATCCGCTGTGGGGCTGACGGCCAGAAGCATGGCCGCCCGCAATGCGCCCCGTCCGCCCCTGCCCAGCGGCACTGCCAGACGCAGGCCGGGCCGCCAGAACTCCGGCGGAAATTCCGGCGGCAGCTCATAGGTCAGACAGGAGTACGGGGGACTCAACAGAGCGACATTGGCGTACATACAAGGAATATTCCGACAAGGGCCGCGCGGCGTTGGCGACAAGACGGTTACGGTTCAGATGGACAGAAACCGAAAATGCCATGTCCGAAAAAGGAGCCCACAACGGGCGGACGCCATACATCTGCACAGCGTTGCGCCGTCATGGACTCCTCGCAATCAAAAGGCAAAGAGTTGGTTGTGAGGCAAGCCTTACTGGAACTGAACGAAATTCTTGAGCAGGCCCAGCAGCTCGTAACGCAACTCCTCGTCCTGAAGGGCAAAATAGATATTGGCCGTAAGAAATTCCGCCCAGTCGCCCGCGTCAAAACGCATGCCCGACATGCGCACGGCCATCATGCCGCGATCCTGCGCCATGGCCTGCAGGGCGTCGGTCAGTTGAATTTCGCCGCCGTGGCCCGGCTTGACCTTTTCCAGATAGCCGAAAATTTCCGGCGTGAGCACATAACGGCCCACAATGGCCAGCCGCGAGGGCGCGGCCTCGCGCTTGGGCTTTTCCACCATGTCGCGCACCCTGAAAACGCCGGGGGCCACTTCCTCGCCGTCAATGATGCCGTAGCGGCTGACCTTTTCCCAGGGCACTTCCATGACGCCGATGACCGGCATTTTCTCGGCCATGGCCACTTCGATAAGCTGGCCGATGCCCGGCACGCCGCCGAACATCAGATCGTCGCCCACCATGATGGCAAAGGGATCGTCGCGCACCAGTTCGCGCGCGCAGAGCACCGCATGGCCCAGGCCGAGCTGTTTTTTCTGGCGCACGGACATGATGTTGACCATTTCGGCCACCTGCCGCACTTCGGCAAGCTTGTCCGTTTTGCCCGCGCGCTCCAGCACGGCCTCCAGCTGAAGGTTGTAGTCAAAGTGATCTTCAATGACGCTCTTGTCCCGGTTGGTCACAAAGATCACATCCTGGATTTTCGCGCGCTGCGCCTCCTCCACCACATACTGGATAACCGGCTTATTGTAGATGGGCAGCATTTCCTTGGGAATATTCTTGGTCGCTGGCAATGAACGCGTACCCCAACCGGCCACGGGAATGATTACCTTACGAATATCCTTCATGCGCGCCTCCGCTCATGTATTAGTATCCGAACAATGCCAGAACTCCGGAACATTGCGGGATAACTTGAAAAGCAGCCGTCCTTGCGTCATCGCGCGGCCAAGCGGCCGCACCCTCCGAAAAAACTGTCCCGCAACGCGCCGAATATGCTTCACGTTCATACTCCGCCAAAAGCGCGGCAAGTGCAAGAAAAAAACGCACATTGCCGGCGGGTCCGCAGCGGGCGGGCGCAAGCCCTCCGGACAGGCCGCTTCAAGGCTCTACACAGGCAGGCCCCTGGCGGCCAGTTCAGCCGCATACTCCGGAAACTCCGCGCGCAGAGCCGCCGCGGCGCTTTCTTCGCGCGCGTGGTAGGCATCCTTACTCCACAGATGAATATGCCCCATGCTGTGACGCACATAGGGGCTGATGTCGAAATGGCGCGCCCGGAAACCCTGCCGATGCACATCGCGGAACCAGGACACGCCCAGATCCGTCAGAGAAGCATACGCGCCAAAAGGCCGCGCCATTCCCAGAGGCATGGTCGCCCCGCGGGCAAGGCGCATGTTGATCATGCAGCACCATTCGTTGACGCGACATTCCGGCAGGGGCCACGGATGCTTTCTCAGTTCGTCCGCCCAGGGGGCCTTGAGGAAGTTGCGAATGTGCTCTCCCCGCGTCCGGGAGAGCCGGTACATGGCGTCAAGATCCTGAAAGGTCAGGCTGAAATCCGTGTACTGTTCCCTGCGGCAGGGGCTGCCGCTGTTGACGCCCAGGGCCTCGACAATATGCGGACGGGCGGCGGGACAGTTCCAGCACTGTCCCAGCTCGCCCAGGGCGATATGATCGCCCATGTTCTCCAGCATGGGCGCGATGACGTCGCCGCAAAAAGAAGCGTCATTGTGAATGACAAGCAGAAAATCGCTGGAGGCTTTCTCCCAGGCATACTGATAACGGACCGAACGCCGATAGGCCGCTTCACGCAGGCGCGCCGTATCCACACTACCAACGCCCAGCCAGTTTTTCATGAACACGGTGCGCATTTTCGGCACCAGATCGGTCAGGGCTGTCACCGTAACCGTATCATATTTGGGCTTGGCGCTTTCAATGATGAAAAAGATTGTGCCTATCCACGGCTCGCAATGGCGCATGAGCGAAAGAAGGCACAGCGCCGTCTGATACGGTTTGCCAAAGACCTGCAAGGCCACATCCACAAGAGCACGTTTCCGCATAGCACCCGCTCCGCCAGGGCGAACCGTTATGTTCAGCGCGCGACCGGCGCGCCTCAGCGCAGCTCGCGCGCCACCACATCCGCCAGGTCTGTGGCGTAGAGCCTGACCCTGTCCTCATCCTCCCCTTCCACCATGATGCGGCAGAGGGCTTCAGTGCCAGAGTAGCGCAGCAGCACCCGGCCCCGTCCGGCCAGCTCCTTTTCCACTCTGGCCACAGCCTCGCCAATGGCCGGGCGCTCCTCAAAGGGCAGGCGCTTTTCCACCCGCACATTGACAAGTTTCTGCGGGAAGGGCGTGAGCAGCCCCGCCAGCTCGGAGAGCGGCTTTTCCTTCTCGCGCATGATGCGCAGAATCTGCAGGGCCGCCAGCAGGCCGTCGCCCGTGGTGCTGTACCCGCGGAAAATGAGATGACCGGACTGCTCGCCGCCGAGCATGGCCCCTTCGCGGCGCATGGCCTCCACCACATAGCGGTCGCCCACCTGGGTGCGCAGGAGGACGCCGCCGTGCTCGCGCATAAAAATCTCCAGCGCCAGGTTGCTCATCACCGTGGCCACCAGCATGTTGCCCGGCAGTTCGCCGCGCGCCATCATGGCTTGGGCGCAGAGGGCCATAAGCTGGTCGCCGTCCAGCACATTGCCGTGCTCGTCCACCACAATCAGGCGATCGGCGTCGCCGTCCAGGGCCAGCCCCACATCGGCGCGCACCTCGCGCACCTTGGCCGCCACAACTTCGGGATAGAGCGAGCCGCAATGGTCATTGATATTGGTGCCGTTGGGTTCCGTTCCCAGGCGAAAGACCTCGGCCCCCAGCTCTTCCAGAGCCAGCGGAGCCACCTTGTAGCTGGCGCCGTTGGCGCAGTCCACCACGATACGCAGACCCGAGAGGGTAAGCTGGGTAGGAAAACAGCTCTTGGTGTAGACGATATAGCGGCCCCCGGCGTCTTCAATCTTGGTGGCCCGTCCCACCATGCGAGAATCCGGATAAGGCCAGGACATATCCGGGTTGAGAACCATTTCGGCAATTTCATTTTCAGTCTGGTCCGGCAGCTTGTAGCCGTCGGCGTCGAAGAACTTGATGCCGTTGTCGGAAAAGGGATTGTGCGAGGCGGAGATGACCACGCCCAGATCGGCACGCATGCTGCGCGTCAGAAAGGAAATGGCCGGCGTGGGCAGAGGGCCGGTCATGATCACATGCATGCCCGCGGCGCACAGACCCGCCGTGAGCGCTGACTCGAACATGTAGCCGGAAAGCCGCGTATCCTTGCCGATGACCACCTTATGCTGATGCGGGCCGCGCCGAAAGCGCACGCCCGCGGCCAGCCCCAGGCGCAGGGCCACATCCACGGTCATGGGCGCGGCGTTTACCGTGCCGCGCAGGCCATCCGTGCCGAAGAGACGTTCAGCCATGAGCAACTCCTTCTGAACTCGCATGCGCAAGCGCAGGCTATTTGGTCTTGCGGAAAATCGTAACTTCTTCAGTGGTGGGATTCAAGAGGGTCATGCCTTCCGGCAGGCGGAAACGCAGCTCCGTCTTTTTGCTTTGGCCCGGCTCCAGCGAGGGGGGCATGGCGCTGACTTCCAGTTGTCCCAGATAGTGCGCGCTCTTGGCCAGGGCTTCGGGCACTTCCACCAGCACAGTCACCTCTTCCGGCTTTACCGTATACTGGCGCTGGTTCTCCCCGGCCAGTTCCACCCTGCAACGTCGCGACACCACAGTGCGCCCGCTGGTGATGGTGTACTGCACGCGCACCGAGGAGGGGCTGGCAGTGACCAGGCTGGGCGTGTCCAGGGTGATGGTCTGATGCACGGTGGAGCCCGCCGCCTTGGGATCAAGCATGATGGTCAGCGGCACGCTGGAAATATCCGTCAGCACGTCTTCAGGGCCGCGCAACACCACAGTGGCCGGCGACACGCTGACGTTTTCCACGGTCAGCGCCCCGCCGCGCAGCGGAGAATCCACAATGGCGCGCAGGGGCACACTGCGCTCCAGCAGGGTGTCGGCCTTGATCACAATGCGCGGCGGCTGAATGTCCACCAGCTCAAAAGCCCGGAAGTTGGGCCCCAGATTGTCGCCGCCCAGCGGCACGATGGTGACGCCCTTCTTGATGTCCGACAGATCCACGGCCTGGGTCAGCCGCTGCTGGGGAATGGAGCGCAGCAGCGTTTCCGGTCCGCGCAGGCGCACCGTGATTTTGCTGATCAGACCGTCAGTGACCACCAGATTGGGCGGAATGCCGTAATAATCTATATTCACTTCCACCTGTGCTTCCAGACGATCGCGCACGCTGACCACATACCACATGGCCACGGCGGCCAGCACTGCCACCAGCAGCGAAAACAGATGCGGCGCGCGCCGCGAACCGCCATTGTTCTCAGAGGATTTCATTGAGCACCTGCCTTAAGCGCGCCGCGTCCAGCGCGCGTGCCAGTTCCCCTTTCATGGCCACGGAAATTTCGCCGCGCTCTTCGGACACGACCACAACCACAGCATCACTCTCCTGCGTGATGCCCAGAGCCGCCCGGTGGCGGGTGCCGAAATTCTGTCCCTTGGCCACGGCCAGCGGCAGAATGCAGGCCGCCGCCATGATCCGCCCGCGGCTGATGACCACCGCGCCGTCGTGCAGCGGGGCCTTGGGATAAAAAATATTCATGAGCAGCCGGCTGGAGAGCTGGGCGTCCATGCGCACGCCTTCGCGCTTGATCATGTCGCCGAGGCGCATGCTGCGTTCAATGACGATGAGCGCGCCTATGCGCAGACGGGCCATTTCCACGCAGGCCGTAACCACTTCCTCCACCCCGCCCTGCTTGAGCCCGCGCCGTCTGAACAGGCGGCGCGCGCCGATTTCGCCCAGCGCCTGGCGGATGTCAGCCTGAAAGATGACCACAATAAGGATGAACAAGGAACTGAAAATATGCTGCAACAGCCAGGTGAGCGTATACAGGCCCATGGTTCTGGACATGAAGTACAGCAGGGTCAGCAGCCCCAGACCGGTAAGCACGGCCAGCGCGCGGGAGCCGCGCAGCAACTGGATGATCTGGTAGAGCAGCGCGCTGACCAGAGCGATGTCCAGCAGGTCGCGCCAATCGAAAACAACATGCTCAAACAAGGTATGGATTCCTTATGCGGTCTCGCCGCTTCTTCCGGAACGGCCGCGCTTCTCCAGGTACATATCGGCGTCGGCATGGGCTATCAGCTCGTCAGTATTGCTTCCGTCGCGGGGATACACCGCCTTGCCCATGCTGAAAGAAATTCGGACGTCCCCTGCGCCTTCAACGGCCTGATCTTGCAACGCGACACGGATGCCTTTGAACAGCCTGTCGGCTTTTTCCTCATTCTCTTCACCATAGGCGATAAGAATGAATTCGTCGCCGCCGATGCGCGCGAAAAAATGCGGGAAGTCCATGCGCTTCCGGACGCATGCCGCGAAAAGCTGCAATATGCGATCGCCCACAGCGTGCCCGTAAGTATCGTTGAAGGCCTTGAATTTGTTCAAATCCAGATAATACAGGCTGAAGCTCTTGCCCACGCTGATCAGGCCCGGCAAGCGCTCAAACAGGCCGCGCCGGTTGAGAATGCCAGTCAGCGGATCATGATAGGCTGCGTTTTCCAACTGGCTGCGGATGCGGCGCAGATCAAGATTATGCTGCACCAGCATGGCCAGCAGAAAGCTGATCAGCACGCCGAGGCTGATGTACAGCCAGGACTGGGGATACTGATGCCAGAGCTTGATAGGCGAAATGCGGAAGAACCAGTCGGCGTTCAAAATGGCAAGCGGCACTTCAATATAAGGCGCGTCGTCGCCGCATCCAGACGCGCTGTGCGCAATGACCTGCTTTTCATTGGTTTCTGGACTGATCCGCCAGATTTCATAAGCCAGCCCCAGTTCGGACAGTTTGCCCAGATCCGTTGCGTCCAGAGCCTGCGGAAATTTCAGTGAGACGGAAATCAGACCCCAGAACAGCTTTTCGCCCTTGCCGTCATCAAGATACACGGGCAGCCGGCCCACCAGGGCCTGGCCGCCCTGCACCAGAGTGAAAGGACCGCCCAGAACCAGCCGGCCCGTATCTCTGGCTTCCCTGGCTTCCTGATTGCCCGCGCCGTCCTCAAAAAAATTCAGGCCCAGCACAGCCTCATTGCCTTTGAGGGGATACACGGCCCTGACCACGCCGCCCGGAGCCGCCAGCACGTTGAGAATGGCCGGATCGTCCACAAGGGGGGCGGCCTCCTTCTCAAAATTTTCCAGATTGCCGTTCTCCCGGATCACGAGAGCGGAGAGCACCTGCGCTTTGTAGAACAACCGGGTGAGAACATCGGCAATCTTGTAGCTCTGGTTGAGGATGAGCTTCTCCATCTTGAGATGCTCAAACTGGGAGTTCCGCTCCACCAGAAAGCAAACGGCCAGACCGCACAGAATCAGCAGAATGATGAACGTGGCGACGGCGCGCCGTGATATGCCGCTGTTCCCGATCACATGCGATCCTTTTTCAATGGGCAAGAGAACCATTGGAAGCAAGGGCTGCGGCCAGCGCAAGACCTTGTCGGGCGGCGGCCACGTCATGAACCCGGTGCCAGAATACGCCCCGGCTCCAGAGCAGGGCCGTGGCCGTCTGGGTGGCCGCGCCCCTCTGAGGAGGCGGCAGACCCAGCAGACCGCCAAACACGGACTTCATGGACAGCCCCATCAGCACCGGCCGGCCAAAGCCCAGCCAGTCCTCAGGATGGGAGAGCAGAGCCAGATTGTGTTCCAGCGTCTTGCCGAAGCCTATGCCGGGGTCCAGCACTATGCGATTTTCAGGCAGCCCGGCGGCTGTCAGGCGCGTCAGTTCCCGCTCAAAAAATTCCCGCACCTCGCGGCGCACATCGCCATAACGCGGGTCATGCTGCATGCGATCCGGCCGGCCCTGGCTGTGCATCAGCACATAGCCCGGTTTGTACTGCGCCAGCACGTCAAGGAGCCCGGGATCAAAAGCGCAGGCGGAAATATCGTTGATGATGGCGGCCCCCAACTCCAGGGCGCTGGCGGCGGTGGACGCATGATAGGTGTCCACGGAGATGACCGCGCCGGTTGCGCGCTGGCGCAGCCCGGTCAGCACGGGCAACAGGCGCGCCAACTCCGCGGCGGGCTCCAGCGCCGCCGCGCCGGGACGGGATGACTCCGCGCCCAGATCCAGAATATCCGCGCCCTGATCAAGCAGATGCAGAGCATGCGCCAGCCCCCTGCGCGGCCCGTCGTGCGCGCCGCCATCGTAAAAGGAATCAGGCGTCAGGTTGACAATACCCATAACCCCGAAAGGGACGGGCGTGGTCACGGCCCTGCCGCCTCGTACAAACCAGGGCGCATCCAGAGAGGATACGCCCTGCCCATTACTTTTTATCCTGTTCCGCATGGTCGTCCGGGGCTTTCAGTTCAGCCTGCGCGGCCTGATCCTTCTGGTCTGGCGGCCCCGGGCGCGAGGAACCAGCATTGGTTTCTGCCGGGGGCGTCTGCCCCCTGGCGTCGGCGTCGTCCGGTTCCAGCACAAAATCGCCACCCCTGTCCTGTTCCTGAGCATCGCCGACCCCGGAGGATTTCAGCGGCTTGCCGTTCATTTCCAGCGGCGGCAGCTCCCTGTTTTCCATCAGCAGATCCAGATCTTCGCCGCTGATGGTTTCACGATCCAGCAGGGCCTGCGCGATGCGATGCAGCGCTTCCTCGTTGTCCTGCAACAACTTGCGGCAACGGGCATGAGCTTCTTCCACAATACGCTTGACCTCGGAATCAACCAGGCGGGCCGTGTCCTCACTGAAATTCTTGTTCTGCACCCATTCGCGGCCAATGAAAACCTCTTCGCCGGTCTCGCCAATGGACAGGGTGCCCACGGCCTCGCTCATGCCCCACTCGCAGACCATCTTGCGGGCAGTGCGGGTAACGCGCTCAATATCATTGGACGCGCCGGTGGTGATGTCGTCAAAAATCAGCTCTTCAGCCACACGACCGCCCAGCAGCACAACAAGGTTGTTTTTCAGATAGCTGCGGGAGTAGCCGTGGCGGTCCTCGTCGGGCAGTTGCATGGTCACGCCCAGGGCGCGACCGCGCGGAATAATAGTGACCTTGTGCACCGGGTCGGAACCGGGCAGCAGGCGGGCGGCCAGGGCGTGACCGCCCTCATGATACGCGGTGATCCGCTTTTCCTCGTCCGAGAGGATCAGACTGCGCCGCTCACGCCCCATGAGTACTTTGTCCTTGGCAAATTCAAAGTCGCGCATGTCCAGCTTGTCCTGATTCAGCTTGGCCGCCTGCAAGGCCGCCTCATTGACCAGATTTTCCAGATCCGCGCCGGAAAAGCCCGGCGTGCCGCGCGCCAGCACTTCCAGATCCACATCCGGATCAAGAGGCGTGCGCTTGGTATGCACTTCAAGGATACGGCGGCGACCGCGCAGATCCGGCGTGGGCACCACGACCTGACGGTCAAAGCGACCGGGCCGCAGCAGGGCCGGGTCCAGCACATCCGGACGGTTGGTGGCCGCGATGAGGATGACGCCCTCATTGCTTTCAAAGCCGTCCATTTCCACCAGAAGCTGATTCAGGGTCTGCTCGCGCTCGTCGTGTCCGCCGCCCAGACCGGCGCCGCGCTGGCGGCCCACGGCGTCAATTTCATCAATAAATATCAGACAGGGCGCGTTCTTCTTGCCCTGCACGAAGAGGTCGCGCACGCGCGAAGCGCCCACGCCCACAAACATTTCCACAAAGTCTGAACCGGAGATGGAAAAAAACGGCACCCCGGCCTCGCCGGCCACGGCGCGCGCCAGCAGGGTCTTGCCCGTGCCGGGAGGCCCCACCAGCAACACGCCCTTGGGGATGCGCCCGCCCAGACGGGTGAACTTCTTGGGATTGGAGAGAAATTCCACCACTTCCGAGAGCTCTTCCTTGGCTTCGTCCACGCCCGCCACATCGGCAAAGGTGACGCGCGCGCTCTCCTGGTTAAGCATGCGCGCTCTGGAACGGCCGAAACTCATGGCTTTGCCGCCGCCGCTCTGCATCTGGCGCATAAAGAAAATCCAGACGCCGATGAGCAACAGCATGGGGAACCAGGACACCAGCAACGTCATGTACCAGGGGGACTCTTCCGGCGGCTCCGCCTTGATCTCCACCTTTTTTTCCATAAGCCTGCCGACCAGGCCCGCATCCTGCGGGGCGTAGGTCTGGATGCTTCTATTATCCGAGGTCTTGCCCACCAGGGTATGACCCTGGATGGTCACGGACAGCACCTGCCCCTCGTCCACCTTGTTCAGGAACTCGGTATAGGGCACCCGTTGCAGACCGGCCTGCGGCTGTTGGAACATATTAAAAAGCATGACCATCGCGAGGACGATAATCGCCCACAGCATCAGGTTGCGACTGAACTGATTCAACACTGCCTCCGTTACGATTTCGGCGCGCCGGACGGCGCGGCCAGTACCGGGTCCACGCCCGGTCTGGAGCGGAAAACTACTACCTGCATGCGGCCGGTGTCAAATCAGACAGCGCCCAGCCGCTCCGGCAATTCCTGACTTACAGGATATAATATTCCCGGTGAGCTTGGCAATGGGCCGCGTCCCCGCAGGCCGCTTTTTTGCGGATGCGTATTCCCGCCCGTTTCAGCGCACAATCCGCCCTCTTGCGAAAAGGCCGCTTTTCACATATGATTTTCTTGTCATTGCGGCGGGGAGACGTGTCGTCACCGGTGTGGCGCCCGGTCTTCAAAACCGGTGGTGGGCAGAAATGTCCACGGTAGGTTCGACCCCTATACGTCTCCGCCAGCAAGCGCCCTTCCGTACATCCCAAAAAATTCTGGCTCCAGAAGCCCGGGGCAGTAAAACCTCGTGAGGCGCTGCATTGAGCCTGAAAAATGCGTTTTTCAGGCTCATTCGACGCGGGCGCCCGCTTTCGCGGATCGCCGGAGCCAATGCTTTTTCAAGAGCAAAATGCTCTAGCGTTCGCGCAGGGCGTTCTGCCGCGCCTTGAGAATGGGCTTGAGCAGATAGTCAAGCACGGTTTTCTTGCCGATGAGAATATCCGCCGTGACCATCATGCCCGGAATGATGGGCAGGATTTCGCCGCTGTGCTCAATGGCCGTTTTCTGTGTGCGCACCTTGACGAGGTAATGAAAATCGCCCTTCCTGTCCTCAATGGTGTCCGCGCTGACGGATTCCAGCTTGCCTTCCAGGCCGCCATAAATGGAAAAGTCATAGGCCGAGATTTTGACCATCACATCCTGCCCGGGCCGCAGAAAGGCCACATCCTTGGGCTGAACCCTGGCCTCCACCAGAAGAGTGTCGTCCAGGGGGACAAGCTCCATGATAGGCTCGCCCGGCTTGACCACCCCACCCACGGTATTGATATGGATCTGCTTGACCGTGCCGCGCACGGGGGCGCGCAGCTCGGTGCGCGTCACCCTGTCGCCGCCGGCGGAAATGGTTTCGCGCAGGCTGGTGAGTTCCAGGCGGCGTTTGGTGATCTCCTGCGCTATATTGGCCTTCTGCTCGGCCTGCCGCGAGGCAATGCGCTGGCGTGACTCCTCGGCGGCAGCCTGCGCCTTGGGAATGCTCGCGGCCAGCATGTCGATCTGTCCCTTAAGCTCCACCACTCTGGCCTCAAGACCCAGAAACTCCATGCGCGCGAAGTTGCGCCGCCGCAGCAGTTCCGCAGCGGTGTCGCGCTGCTCCACGGCAATCTTGCAGCTTTGTTCCAGCTGGCTCTTGCGCGCCTCCTGCTCTTCCACATCGCGCTGCCGCTGCTCGTACTGGGCGCGGAGCACTTCCAGCTCGGCGTCCAGCAGATGCTGGCGGGACTGCCAGGCGTATTCCTGATCGCGCATGAGCTGCCGGGCGCGGGCCAGGGTCATGTTGCCCACATCACGGCCCAGAAGGCTCGTGAGCCAGCGCCGCAGATCTTCGGGAAAAACCGGTTTTTCGCCGCGGTGCTCGGCCTCCAGACGAATAAGGGCCAGGCTGTTTTCCACGGCCTTGCTCACCGCGTCGCGGAAGGCGGACTCGGCCATTTCGTTGTCCAGTTGAGCGAGCAGCGCGCCCTTTTCCACAATCTGGCCCTCATGCACCTGCACTTCACGCAGAATGCCGCCCTCAAGATTTTGTATGGTCTGCGTGCGTTGCGAACCCACCACCTGCCCTTCGGCATGGGTGACTTCATCAATGTCCGCCACAGCGGCCCAGATGAGCAGGAAGAAGAGCATGACCGCCACAGTGACCGAAAGCGTGCGCGCGCCAAAACGGGGACGCCGCGCCAGGGCCGCGTCCACCTCCCCGGCATAGCGCAGGTCATCCGCGGTAAGGCCGTGGAGCGGCGCATCCATGGCCGCAAACAGCCCCACATTCTGGCCGCCCTGACCGGCGGGAAGCCCCGCGCTGTCCTCCCTGCCCCGACCGAAGCGGCCGGCCAGCAGCCCGCGCGCCAGTTCGGGGAGCGCGGCGTCCGGCTTCTGCTCGTCCTTGCCGGGAACAAAGACGGCGCGCACAAAGGCCGCCACTCCGGCAAGGCGGCTCCATCGACCGGCGCTCTGGCGGGCCGCTCCCTCAGACGCGGACAGGGCGGCCTGTTCAGGCACAGGCAACGCGGAAGGCGCTCTTTCTTCCCGGAATTTCATCTCCGTGGCTGTACTTTTGTGGTCAGGCGCGTCACGCATCAGGCCGCTCCTCCGTCCGGCGCGCCGGAGCCCGCCGGAACTGGCGCCTTCCTGACTCTGCCCGCCCCCTTGCCCCTCTCGCGCAGACGCGCCAGCACGGCGTCCCTGGGACCATCCAGCTTGATGCGGCCATTTTCCATGACCACCAGGCGATCCACAATGCGCAGCATGGAAAGCCGGTGCGTGATGAGCACAAGCGTGCGGCCTTCAATGATGGAGGCAAGGCGACGCTGGAGCGCCAGCTCCGCATCCGTGTCCATATTGCTCGTGGGCTCGTCAAGGATCAGCACCTCAGGATCGCGCACCAGGGCGCGCGCCAGAGCCACGGCCTGACGCTGGCCGCCGGAGAGCGCCCGGCCCTGTTCACCCACCTGGGCGGCAAAGCCCGCGGGATGATTCCGGATAAAGTCAGCCACGCCCGCCAGCGCCGCCGCGCGCAGCACAAGATGGTCATTGATGGAGGGATCGCCCAGGACGATATTTTCCCGCACACTGCCGTAAAACAGGGTCACTTCCTGCGGCAGGACGCCAATGCGCCCGCGCAGATCAGCCGAGGGAATCTGGCGGATATCCACCCCGCCAAAGCGCACAGCCCCGCCGGAAGGCTGGTACAGGCCCAGCAGAAGGCGTGAAAGAGAACTCTTGCCCGAACCCATGGGCCCGATAATGCCCACACGCTCCCCGGGCCTGATGCTGAGCGAGACATGTTCCAGCGCCGGGCGCTCGGCGTGCGGGTAGGAAAAGGAAACATCCTCCAGGGTGAAGAAAGGCTCCAGGGCACCGTAGTCCATGCTCACCTGTTCGGCATTGTCTTCCGAGGGCAGCTCCATGAGCATGTCCAGCGCCTTGAGCGCCACCCGCGAATTTTGTATGCGCGTGAGCAGCGAAGCCATTTGCAGAAGGGGCGCCATGGTTCTGCCCACAAGAATATTGCAGCCGATGAGCGCGCCCATGCTCATGAGGCCGTCGTTAATGCGGTAGACGCCCCAGACGACCATAATGACCGTGATGAGCTGGGTGATGAGCATGGCGGAAGCAACGGCCAGGCTGTTGTATTTGCGCGCCTCGCTGGAGGACGCCGCGGAAAGCCCGGCCACAGCCTCCCAGAGACGCTGCATGCGGCTTTCCGCCATGCAGGACTTGAGCGTCTCCAGCCCATTGACAATTTCCACAAGCAGGGCGTTTTTCTGCATATTCTGGCGATAGCCCGCCTCCGCGCTGCGGCGGGAACACCCCTGAAGAAAAAGCCCCAGCCCCACGAGAAGGGGAATGGCCGCCAGCGGCAACAGCACCATGGGGCCGGCGATAAAGGCGATAAGCAGAAGAAAGATGACCAGGAAAGGCAGATCAATGCAGGCCAGCAGGCTGGACGAGCTGAAAAACTCGCGCAACTGCTCGAATTCGCGCAGATTGTTGACCATGGCCCCCGTGGATTCCGGTCGTGCGTCCAGGCGCATGGAAAGCACCTTTTCCACCAACACGCTCGACAGCACTATATCCTCATTGCGTCCGGCCACATCCACAAAGTGTGTGCGCAGGGACGAAAGCAGAAAGTTGAAAAAATAGATGACAAATATGCCCGTGGCCAGCACCCACAGGGTATCTGTGGCGTTGTTGGGCACCACCCGGTCATAGACGTTCATGACAAAAAGCGGGCTTGCCACGGCAATGAGGTTGATGACCACGCTCGCCAGCGCCACATGACGGTAAATGGGCGCATAATAGCGCAGCACATCCCAGAACCAGCGCTTGCCCCGGTTCAGGCGCGGGGCCTCCATGCGCCGTTCCGGCGCTCTGGGCACGGCGGCGAAGATGGCGTACCCCGCGTAATCGTCCTGAAGTTCCTGCTGAGAAACAGTCTGCGTGCTGTCGCTGATTTCGGGAAAGATGACTTCCGCGCGGCCGCCGCGCAGGGCGGTGAGCACGCAGGAACGGTCATTGTTCAGCAGCAGGATGCACGGGAGCACCAGCGGCGAAATATCCGACAGGCCGGGCCGGGCCGCGATGCGCCCGGAAAGCCCCGCCTTGCGCGCCGCCCCGAGGCAGGCGCGGGGCGTGATCTGAATGCCGGAAAGCCCGGCCAGCAGAAGCTGCGGCGACACAGGCTTGCCGCGCAGCCGCATGAGCACGGAAAGACTTCGCAACAGGCCGGGCATGAAGTCCACGTCCGACGGGCGCAGACCGCCATTGCCCCCGCCGCCGGGGCGAACGCCGCCGGCTGTTTTTGCGGCCCCGGATGCTCCGGCGGTTCCAGCCTGTGCGTCAGCGCCCGGAACCGCCTGTCGCGCGCCCTGCTTCTGGTTCACCGGCTGTTCCGCTGTGAACCTTTCCATGCCATTGCCCCCCACGCGGCTCAATTGAACCAGCCCAGGTCAAAGTCCTCGCGCGGATCTTTGGGATCACGCGGCGGATTCTGGTCCAGAGGTCTGGTGTCAATGGAGAGCATGGGCAGCAGGTTGCCGGTGAGGGCGCACAGGCGATACGCGCCCACAAGAATGTTGCCGCGCGCGGTCTCGGCCTGGGTGGAGGAGCTGTACAGCTCGTTTTCCGCGTCCAGCACGTCGAGCAGACTGCGCTTGCCCAGCTGGAACTGCTCCAGATAGGCCGTGCGCGTGAACATGTTGTACTTGATAGCCTCGGAATAATGACGGTACTGCTCCTGCGCGGCCAGGTAATTGGCCCAGGTGCTTTCGATGTCCAGACGCAGGTCATCCACATAATCATACATGACCTGCCGCGCCTGACGGATGCGCGCCGCGGCGGCCTTGGTTTCGGCCACGTCCGCGCCGCTGTTGAATACGTTCCAGCGCATGGTGGCCACAGCGTCAAAGCTGTACACCCAGCGATCATAAGCGCCCCCCCGGTCGGTATAGGTGGGGCCCACTTCGGCGTTGAACGTGGGGTAGAAGGTTGATTCGGCAAGCTGGCGGTCGGCCTGGGCGGCGCGGATGTCCTGAAGATAGGCGGCCAGTTTGGGATTGTGCTTTTCCGCCAGCTCAAAAACGGGCCTGGGCCCGGTGAATATTTCAGGCGGCATGGCCACGGGCTGCATGCGCGCCGCGGGCGGCATGCCCGTGAGACGGGCATAGGTTTCCTCGGCCACCAGCAGGGCGGCCCGCGCCTCGGACAGGCTGGACAGGGCGCGCGCCAGCCGCGACTGGGCCTGGTTCACGTCGGCCTCGGTATCCACGCCAAGGCTGGTGCGATCCTGAGTCTGACCGAGAATGACGCGGTGCTGGCCCACATTGCGTTCCGCCAGATCATAAATGGCGCGGCGGCGCAGGAGGTCGATGTGGGCAATAATGCCATCCAGAGAAAGCGTGGTGGCCGTGTCGAACACGCGGGCCCTGACGGATTCCAGCGTGGACTTGGCATTGCGCACACGCGAACGCGTGGCAAAGCCGTCCCATATGGGCTGGGTGAGGCGGGCGCTGATTTCGCCGACGCCGTACATCTGCTTGTCCAGATCACGGTCACGGGTGGAATTGTCGCTGAGCAGACTGCCGCCGGCCTCGCCCTGCACATCCACGCTGGGACCGAAACCGGCGCGGGCGCGACGCAGTTCATGCTCCAGCACCTGCCGGTTCTCCTGCATGCCCTGAAGCGAACGATGGTGGCGCAACACGCCATAAATGGTGTCTGAAACGGTTACGGGCCGACCCGCTGCCGGCGGCGCCGGCCAGGCGGCCTTTGCGTCAGCGGCATGCGCAGACGCGGGAATGCAGAAAAACAGACCTAAGAGAGAGAGAGAGAGAGAGAGAGAGAGAGAGAGAGAGAAGCTGCCGCATATTGTTTTGCCCCATTTTTCACGATACGCTCCAACAGTAATTATCGAATATCCGGCAGGTCACGACGCTGGACACATTCTTGGATCATATCCAAGAGTCCGGTCACTTGGCCGCAAACCTGGTTCAGGCCCGCTCACGACGACCACGCCGCCGCGCCAGGCCTGCGCCTGACGACTGTATTCCGAAACAGGTCACGACTGCGGAATGCCAGCCCATCTGGCGTCCGGAATCTGTCTGCCATCACAACGGCACAATGTCGAGGCTGTCTCCCCGGCTCCCGTGCCGCGCCCGAATCACGGGATCCGGCGCTCTTTCATTTTTGAATGGTTTACTCTATACTCCGCGCAACATACAGTCAAGAACGGAGCGTCGCCGCGTTGCCCGCTCCATTTTTCGGAACGGACAATGCAGCAATTGCCCCCATTTTCCTCACAATCCGTGCCGCTCCAGGGCGTGACGCGGCCTCGCGGGCGCGTTGCTCATTGGCGCGGGCCGGCAGCGCCGCTTTTCGGCCTGCTTGCGCTTCTGCTCGCTCTGGGCGCGTGGCCCGGTGTGCTCCACGCGGCAGCGCCCGCGGCCGTCACGCCCCCCGCGACCGCGCCTGGCGCGGCCCCCGCCGCCGGAAGCCCCGGCATCAAACTCTTCGGCACTGTGGAATTCAAGCGCCCACTCTCCACTCTGCCGGGCTGGCTTGATGTGCTGAAGCGCAATGCCGCAAGCAACATTTTTCTGCCAGAAAAGCAGTTCGACAAAAGCACGAGCTGGGCACAGCTGCGGCAACGCGCCGAGGGAAAAAGCCAACGTGAACTCCTGCGGCTGGTCAATGCCTTCTGGAACAAATGGCCCTACCGGGAGGATCAGGTCAACTGGGGCAAGCCGGATTACTGGGCCACGCCCGCGCAGTTTCTGCAAAAATCCGGCGATTGCGAGGATTATGCCATCGTCAAGTATTTCACGCTCAAGGAGCTGGGCATTGATGCGAACAACATGCGCATCGTGGTTCTGCGCGACACCATCCGCAACCTTGCCCATGCCGTCCTTGTGGTCTATCTCAATGGCGAAGCCTATGTGCTGGACAATCTCAGCAATGTGGTACAGCCGCATACGCGCTTCCGCAACTACAGCCCGCAATATTCCGTCAATGAAAACGGCCGGTGGGCGCATATCAAGGGACGCCCCGCCGCAGGCGGCCCCAGAAGGGGCGCGCAATGAAAAACAGGAAACAAAGGTCGCGCGTCCGGCATGACCGCGCTCCGGAATATTCCGCCCGAACTGTTTCAGGAAGCCCCAGGGAGAAGACGCCATGAACGCACAGGCAGCAAAGGACAGCGCCGCACGGCGCCCATATTCACGGCGCAAAACCGTCTTCGGCGTGGCCCTGGTTCTCTTTGTGGTCGTCGTCCTTGTGACGCTTCTGCTCTGCCGCTTCCGGACAGAATACGCCACCCAGAGCATTCTCGCCAAGCAGCGCGACATCCAGCAGGCCTGGCTTGACAAATCGCTGGACGCCATCCGCGTCTGGCGCAACGAACTTGTGGAGCAGGCGCGCTTCATCAGCGCCTCGGAGATGTTCCGTCTCTTCGTCATGGACGCGCGCCATCTGGACGCCGCCGCCCTCAGCAGCATCGCCGAGCCGGATTCCCTCAACAGTGAGGACGAGGCCGTCCGCTCTCTGGCGGAACAGCTCACCTATATGCAGGATCTTCTTCAGGATTTCACCCGACGCCGGGCCTGGACGGACGCGCGCGTGCTGCGTGCCGACGGCACCCCCCTGGTCGTGCCCACATTCGCCAGCCCCCTCACCGCGGAACAGGCGCAGCTTGTGCGCCGCACCGGCGAAAGCGGCCACGCCGCCTTCGGCCCCATCCGCAAGGGGGAAAACGGCCTGGTCATGGATATGGCCGATCCGCTTTTCGAGGTACTGGGCGCCAAGGAGCCGCAATGCGTGGCGGTGCTCCTGCTTTCAGTGCCCATGGACAAAGCCCTGGCCCGTTTTCTCGCACGCACCGGCGAACATGAGGAAACCCTGCTGCCGCGCATTGTGAGCCACGGGCCGGATGGTCCGCTCGTGGCGCTTGCCCGGGACGGCAGCGTCCATCTGGAAGCCATGACCGCGCAGTTGCCAAAGCTGATGGAGCAGAAAACCCTTTCCTTCCAGCGCCGTGAGGCCCTGAATGGCCAGGGCGAAGTCTACTCCATGGGTTCACGCCCCACCGTGCTGGACTGGCGCTTTGTGCTGGAAACGCCCGCCGTGGAGGTGGACGGCCTCATCCGTTCCCAGACATGGCAGATCTATGGCCTGGGCATTCTTGCCAGCCTGGGCGTCACCCTCTTCGGTGCCTTTGCCTGGGCCCGCGCCACCAGCCGCACCCACGAAATCCGCGCCCGGCAGATGGAGGCTCTTTATACCACCATCCACAACCAGAAGCTTGTGCTCGACAGCGTCAACGCCTCCCTTCAGGCTGGCCTTGTCCTTGTTGACAGCCAGGGCCGCGTCCAGATGGCGAATCCCGCCTTCTGCGCCCTGACCGGAGCCGCAGGGGATATTCCCCCCGGCACGCCTCTGGTGGAGGCGCTGTCCGGCAAGGCGGCCGTGAACCTGCTGGCGGACATGGCCCTTGTCAACAACTGCGGCCAGTCGGCCAGCGTGGAAATTGCCCTGCCCCCGATGCCCGCCAACGGCGACGATGCGGGAACAGAAAATGAAGAGCGCCTCTTCCGCGTCACTCTTTATCCTCACGGCGCCGCCGACAGCGCGGACCTTGCCGCCACGGGCTGCGTGGGCATATTTCAGGACATCACTCTCTTTCGGCGCAATGCCGAGCGCGCCCGCGAACAGCAGCGGGCGCTTATCACCGCCCTGGTGCACGCCATAGAGAGTGTGGAGCCCAACCTCACCGGGCATTCGGAGCGGCTGGCCACCGTGGCCGAAAGGGTGGCCGAGGAAATGGATCTGACTCCCCGTGAAAGGGAAACCCTGAGCCTTGCCGCCCGGCTTTCGCAGATTGACAAAATCTTTGTGCCGCGCGACATCCTCACCAAACGTGGCACGCTGACGCCGGAGGAACGGCAGAAAGTGCTCGACGCTCCGAAACATGCCAACAGGATTCTCCACGATCTGCGCTTTGACCTGCCCGTGAGCGAAACCGTGCGCGAGATGGGCGAGCGCATGGATGGATCGGGCAGCCCCCGCGGCCTGCACGGCGGGGAAATATCGCGTTGCGGCCGTGTGCTCGCGGCGGTCAATGCCTTTGTGGCCATGACGAGCCCGCGCGCCTGGCGTGGCGACAATGGCATTCCGCCCGCCGAGGCCGTGGCGCAGATGACCACGGACCTGCGCTTTGACCAGGAAGTGGTGGCCGCGCTCACACGCGTGGCCGCCTGAACCACAAGCATACTGAAATTGGTCTGAAAAAATAGCCGGACGCTCAAGCGCCCGGCTCTTTTTTCAGACATGCATGCCGCGCCGCGCGGCCCTGTAGCGTCGCCTGCGGCGAATATTGCGGCGGCGCATGATCTGGCGCGCCTGCGTGAGCAGATACACGCCGGACAAAATCCCCGCCGCGCCAAAACACTCCTGCCAGTAAAAATCTTCGCCCAGCACGGCTATGCCGACCGCCACACCCATCAGAGGCATGATGTTCAGAAAGACGGCGGCCTGCCCCGCGCCCACCATCTTGACGCCGAGATTCCAGAACGCCATGGCGCAGACCCCGCCCACCCAGACCACATAGACCATACAGGCCATGCCCGCCGTGGACAGCGGCGCGAACTGCAATTCATTGGTGATCAGGCCGTAGGCGAAAGCGGTCAGCGCCCCGAACACCCCGGCCCAGGCCGTCACGGCCAGCGCCGAAAGTCGCCGCATGAGGCGAAAGCCGATCAGCATATACACGGCCCAGCCCAGCTGGGCGCAGAAAAAAAGCATGTCGCCGCAATTGAAGGAAATATGCAGCAGGGCTTCCAGTGAGCCCTTGCTGAACAGCGTCAGCACGCCCGCAAGGGAAATGACAATGCCCAGCCACTGGATGGGCAAAAGGCGCTCGCGCAGGAAAAGCGCGGCCAGCAAGGCTGTGACCGCCGGCGTGGTGGAGGCGATCAGGGTGGCGTTGCCCACGGTGGAATATTGCAGACCGGTGAACTGGGCCACATTGTTCACGGCCACGCCGGTCACGCCCATGCAGAACAACGGAAAAAGACATGTCGGGGGCGGCAACAGCGGCGTTGTATGCCGCCAGCGCATGATCAGAAAAAGTGTGCCGCTTATCAGGAAAAAACGCGCCACGGTCAGACTTACCGGCGTGATTTCCCGCACGACAAGTTTGATGAAAAGCGGTTGAATGCCCCAGATGGCCGCCGTCAGGGCCAGAAGGCCATAGTATTTTCCCGCCGCTTGCCGCCCTCGCTTCATGCCGTTCTCCCGCCGACTGGTTGTCGCCTTCTGCTCCAAAATTCCTGAAAAAGCAAGTTGCACATTTTTATGAAAATGAATTTCAATTCTATTGACAGCAGACCCGGCCTGTGCCAAAGTCCTGTCTGCTCACCTGCAACGCGGAGAAAAGTATGAACTCTTTCTGCACCATTGTGCAAACGCTGGATGTCAGCCATTGTTTCAGTAAGAGAAAATATTCACAGGCTTCTCGCGACGGGAACAGGGGAAACAATCATTGTTACTTTTTGTAAAATCGTGCTATCAAAAACACTGCGACAACGCCGCCGCTTCCGGATGAAGCTCTTCATCGCTCATCTTGTCAGTCCGGCAAAACGGCGACACAAACACAGACTCATGAGGAGAATGGCATGAGCAAGAAAGGCAACAATTCGGGAAGATTCAGGAAACAGTGCATGGTGGCCCTGCTGGCGGCTGGTCTGTTTCTGGGCGCGACGGAGAGCGCCAAGGCCATCGACTTCAAGGCCCAGGGCGAATGGCTGGTGGGCTTTGGCGCGGGCGATGACTCGCTGATCGACAGGGTGCGCGACGGCAACGGCAAACACAAGACCAATGCCAACGACAGGTTCGCCGCGGCACAGCGCATTCGCTTGCAACTGGACGCGGTGGCTTCCGAGGCGCTGTCCGGCACGGTATTCTTTGAAATTGGCGACCAGAGCTGGGGCAAGGCGGAAGACGGGGGCGCACTGGGCGCTGACGGCACTGTGGTCAAGGTCAAAAATGCCTATATCGACTGGCTGGCCCCCCAAACCGACCTGCGCTTCCGCATGGGTCTCCAGGCCGTGGCTCTGCCCAATATGGCCGGCGGTTCCGCCGTCATGGACGGCGATGTCGCCGCTGTGGCCGCCAGTTACAAATTTACCGACAACGTGGCGCTGACCGCCCTCTGGATGCGACCGGTCAACGACAACTATTCGGGCTGGGATGACGGCAGCAATACGCGCGAGCTCAGCTATCTGGACAATATTGATCTTTTCGCCCTCAGCCTGCCGCTGACCTTCGACGGTTTTGAAATCACCCCCTGGGCCATGTACGGCATGATGGGCAAGTACGCTCTGGACGGTCTGGATGCCGACGACGCCAGCAATCCCTGGGGACGCCCCGGCAGGATCGGTACGAACCAGTGGGGCACTGAGGACGGCGCTCTGCGCTACACCCTCAGCGGCCTGTACCCCGGCTTCAACGCGGGCCCCCTGGGAAGCACCGGCAAAGCCTATGGCTCCATGTTCTGGGCCGGACTGCCCATTGCCATTACCGCCTGGGACCCGCTGAACATCGAATTTGACATCAATTACGGTCAGGTGGAAAGCATGGGCCGCTTTGACGTTTCCAAACGCGATGCCGAAGTGGTGCGCGGCAGCACCGGGCGTCAGGGCTGGCTGGCCAAGGCGCTCATTGAGTACAAGATGGACTGGGGCGTGCCCGGCATCTTCGGCTGGTATGCTTCCGGCGACGATGGCAATGTGAAAAACGGATCCGAGCGCATGCCTTCGTTGGCCGCCGCCGGCAACTTCACCTCTTTCATGGGCGACGGCAACCTGGCCTGGGCCCCCAACGGCGACTGGTACGACCGCGACCTGAGCTATGCGGGCACCTGGGGCATCGGTCTGCAACTTCGTGACATGAGCTTTGTGGAAGATATCAATCACACCTTCCGAGTGGCCTACTGGGGCGGCACCAACAGCCCCTCCATGGTCAAATATATGGGCAGTTCCACAGCCTGGGCCGACGGCTACGGCACCAACGACGGCCCGTACCTGACCACCAATGACGGCCTGCTGGAATTCAACCTGGTCAACTCCTGGCAGATTTATGAAAATCTGGAAGCCAACCTGGAGCTGGGCTACATCGTCAACATGATTGACAAGGACACCTGGGAAAAGAGCTGGATGAACGATTCTTTCCAGAAACAGGACGCCTGGAAAGCCCAGCTTGTCTTTGCCTACGCCTTCTAGAGCATTTTGCTTTTGAAATGCTACCATTTCAAAAGAGACGCTGCCGTCATTGAGCCTGAAAATCGTGATTTTCAGGCTCAATGGGCGCGGGTGTCCGCTCTAGCGCTTGAGGCCCCCTGCGTGCGTTTCCTTCCCGCAGGCAAAGCGCCGCCTCAGACGTCCTCGGCGTCGCGCACCACTTCCAGAATGGACGGCAGGGCGCGGATGGCCTCAATGAGCTGATACAGTTGAGTGGCGTCGCGCACTTCCACGGTAAAGCGCAGTTTGGCGCGGCCGTCCACCAGCGTGTCCATGCTCAGGCCGGTGATGTTCACATCGTTCTTGGCGAGAACCTGGGCCACTTCCGCCAGCACGCCCCGCACGTTTCTGGCGATAATGAAAATGCCCGCTTCATAGGGCTTTTCTTCCGCGCCGTCCCAGTGTACGGAGATCAGGCGCTCCGGCTCCATATTGGCCACATTGGGGCAGTCGGCGCAATGCACGCTGACGCCCATGCCCCGGCTGATATAGCCGATGATGGGATCACCCGGCACAGGATTGCAGCACTTGGCAAAGCGCATCAGCACGCCGTCCACGCCGGAAATGCCCACGCCCTCGGTCTTGCGGACGGCCTCTTCCCTGCTTTCCCTGACGCTGGGGGGCACGGGCGCGGCCTGGGCCACCTCGTTGGGATGCAGCACGGCATAGAGACGGTTCAGAATCTTGCGCGGCGTCAGGTGGGCGTAACCCACGGCGGCAATCAGGTCATCCACGCTCTCGAAATTCATTTCCTGGGCCACCAGGGCCAGATGCCCTTCCTTGAGGGCCTTGGCCACATTCAGACTGGCTTTGCGGCCTTCCTTCTCCAGCATGTCGCGGCCCAGGGTCACGGCGCGGGCCCGTTCCTCGGTGCGCAGGTAGCGCTGAATGCGGCTGCGGGCCTTGGCGGTCTTGACCAGCTTGAGCCAGTCACGGTTGGGATTGCGCGCCGGATCCGTGACAATTTCCACGATATCGCCATTCTTCAGCTCCGTGCTCAGGGGCATGAGGCGGCCGTTGACCTTGGCGCCGGCGCAGTGCTGGCCCACCTTGGTATGAATCAGAAAGGCGAAATCCAGGGGCGTGGCCCCTTCAGGCAGTTCCTTGACGTCGCCGGCCGGCGTGTAGACGTAGACCTCATCCTTGAAGAGATCCATTTTCAGCGCGTGCATGAATTCGCGCGAATCCGTTTCGTCGCCCTGGCGCTCAAAAATCTCCCTCAGCCAGGAAAACTGCTCCAGATCCTTACTGTTGACCCGGCCTTTTTCCTTGTACAGCCAGTGCGCGGCCACGCCGTGCTCGGCCTGGCGGTGCATCTCTTCAGTGCGGATCTGGATTTCGATGCGCTCGCCCTCAGGCCCGATGACCGTGGTGTGCAGGCTCTGGTAGCCGTTGGCCTTGGGCATGGAAATATAGTCTTTGAAGCGCCCGTGCACGGGCCGCCACTGCGAATGCACCAGGCCCAGCACTGCGTAGCAGTCCCTGATGTCCTTGACCAGCACGCGAAAGGCCATGATGTCGTGCATTTCGTCCAGAGTCAGGGACTGGGACTGCATCTTCTTGTAAATACTGTACTTGTGCTTGATGCGGCCATAGACCTGCCCCTGAATGCGGTTGGAGGCCAGCAGATCCTGTATCAGCCCCACCACCTTGTCGATGATGTGCTTTTCCACCACCTGATGCTTGTCCAGCCAGTGGTCGATCTGGTTGAACACATCCGGCCGCAGGTACTTGAAGCTGAGATCCTCCAGGTCGCGCTTGAGCAGATACAGGCCCAGCCGGTTGGCCAGAGGGGCGTAAATGTCCATGGTTTCCTGGGCGATACGCTTCTGCTTGTGGGCTTTCTGAAAATCCAGGGTGCGCATGTTGTGCAGACGGTCGGCCAGCTTGACCATCAGCACGCGCATATCGTGGCTCATGGCCAGAATCATCTTGCGGATGTTCTCGGCCTGGGCTTCCTCCTTGTTTTCAAAGGGGATCATGCTGATTTTCGTGACCCCGTCCACAATGTCGGCCGCTTCCTCGCCGAAATTCTCGTCGATCTCCTCAATGGTGGCCCTGGTGTCCTCCACGGTGTCGTGCAGCAGGCCCGCGGCCACAGTGGGTTCATCAAAGCCCATGTCCGCCAGGGTGGCGGCCACGGCCAGGGGATGGGAAAGGTAGGGCTCGCCGGAAAGACGCGTCTGCCCGGCGTGGGCTGTGGCGGCGAACACATAGGCCCGCTGGATCAGCTCCAGATCAGCGCTCTGGTTGTTGGCCGCCACTTTATCAAGAATTTCCTGAATGCGAATCATGGGGCTCAGCCTTGCCGGAAGTATGAAAAATGTCTGGGAAGAAACTTTTTTCAACTATGTTCCGACAAACGCGGGCTTGTCAACGGCGGAAAGAGATTCCGCCAGGGCAGCCGCAGTTGGTTGAAGTTTTGTCAGCCCGGCATTTGTGGCGATGATCCGCCAGAAGCGCACTTTCCGGCGCTGACTGCGTCATATGGCGTTTTTCGCCGTTTACTGGCTTGCCCTTCAAATAGTCAGCCCAGAACAACTGCCTTGCTTTTTCCCCACAAAATCCATAAAATATACGATATGCGTAGAGACGTGATGCCGCGTTTCACTTCAACCATCCCCCGCAAACGGGAGTTTTTGCATGAAAGCAAGTGCCATTCTGACCGGAATATTTCTACTCTTTTCCACCATTGTTCTTGCCCTGCCTGAATCGGTGGAGGCCGCGCGCATGGGCGGCGGCCGCTCCTTCGGCAGCAAACCCTTTATGAGCAAGCCCGCGCCTGCGCCCGCCATGCGCCAGCAGACGCCCGGCGCGCAACGTCAGCCCATGAACCAGGCGCAGGCCGCCCAGGCCGCGAAGCGTCCCGGCCTGTTCGGCGGCATGGGCGGCCTGTTCGGCGGCCTGCTGGCCGGCACCCTGCTGGGTTCGCTGCTCGCGGGCAACGGTTTCTCGGGCGGCGGCTTTATGGACATCATTCTCATTGGCCTGCTGGTATTCCTCGGGTTCAAGCTCTTCGCCCGCTTCCGCAACCGGCAGGCTCCCGTACCCGCCGGGGCCGGAGCGCAGGGGGGCATGAGCGGTTTGCACAGTGACCTGCGCGAGGACAGCGCCTCTCAGGGCATGCGCCGCGACAGCGCGGCCCCCGGCTGGGACATGCTGCGCGACACGGGCCGCGGCGGCGTGGATCAGGAGCAGAACCCTGAGGCCGCCCCGCGCGTGGACGTGCCCGAAGGCTTTGACGTGGATGAATTTCTGCGCGGAGCCAAAATGGCCTATAATATAATGCAGCAAGCATGGGACAAGCGTGATCTGAACGATATCGCCCAGTTCGCCACGCCCGCCGTGATGGACGCCATACGCGAGCAAATGGCGGCCGAGCCCACGCCCAGCACCACGGAAGTGCTGCTGGTCAATGCCCAGTTGCTGGATGTGGAAAACGACGGCGACAGCCAGCGCGCCCAGGTTTTCTTTGACGTGCTGATGCGTGAAAGGCCGGATCAGCAGGCGCCGTCCTCGGTGCGTGAAATCTGGCATTTTGTGCGTCCCTCAGCGGAGGGCACATGGAAGCTGGACGGCATTCAGCAGGTGGAGTGAGCCTCTGTCATCCACCCCTGATGTGCTTCAAAACCAGCCTGCGGCGGTCTGAACGCCGCGTGACGGACTTTGTCATCATCGGTTCGGGGCCGGAAGCGGCAGCTTTCGGCCCTCTTTTTTGAACCAGTGGAGAATATTATGGAAAACTATGTTGCCGCGCACGACAAACTGGTGCGCCACCTGCAAATGACCATTGAAAGCGCCAACCGGGGCTATGCCAGGGTAAGCATGCCCCTGACCGAGAACCATAAGAACGGCATGGGGGTTGCGCATGGCGGAGCCATCTTTTCCCTGGCCGATGTGGCCTTCGGCGCAGCGGCCAATGCCGGGCGGGAAAACGGCGTGGTCAGCCTGAGTGCCGCCATTGAATTTCTGCGTCCCGGCAAAATCGGTCCGCTGACGGCGGAAGCACGCGTGGTGCGTGACGGCCAGCATGTGCAGAATTATGACGTGCAGATTTTTGACGGATCGGGCGCGCTGATCGCCAGAACCATGGCCACGGGCTTTCTGACAGACGTGCCTCTGCCCCGCTGAACCCAACGTCCGCGCGTGCCGGAATAAAAGAACGGCGCTCCGGACACACAGCCGGAACGCCGTTTTCAGCGGACAAACGTCAGACGGCCCCACGGCGGCTTCTCAGAAGATGAACAGCGTGGCCAGCCCCAGAAAAATAAAGAACCCCGCCCCATCGGTGATGGTTGTCAGGAAGATGCTGGAGGCCTGGGCGGGGTCACGGCCCAGGGCGCGGAATATCAGGGGGATGGAGCCGCCGGCCAACGCGCCCAGCAGCATGTCGCACAACAGCGCGCCGCCCATGACCGCGCCCACCAGGGGGATGCCCGTGAACCACCAGGCCCCCAGAAAGGCGGTGACGGCCATGAACAGGCCGGTGACCATGCCTATCTTGCCTTCGCGCAGCACGGCCATCCAGGCTTTTTTCTGGTCAAAGCGGTCTGTCGCCAGTTGACGAATCATCACGGCCAGAGCCTGCTGGCCGGTATTGCCCGCCTGGTTGGCCACCATGGGCATAAGCACGGCCAGCACGGCCATCTGGGCAATAGTGCCCTCAAACATATAGACCACCGAGGCCGACAGCGCGGAATTGATCATATTGACCATCAGCCAGGGCAGGCGCTTGCGCACGCTTTCCAGCCAGGGCGTGTCCACGCTTTCCTCGGGGTCCGCGCCCACCATGCCGAGCATGTCGGCGCTGGCTTCCTCGTGCATGATGTCCATGATGTCGTCATATGTGACCACACCCATGATGTGGCCTTCGTAATCCACCACGGGCAGGGCCAGATAGTTGTAATGCGACAGCAGGCTGGCCACCTCGCGCTTGTCCGTGTCATAGGTCACGCTGACCACGCTCTGACCGGCGGCGGCGTCGCCCACAACCGTGCCGGGACGGGCCAGCATCAGGTCACGCAGGGAAAGCACGCCCACCAGCACATCCTTGTCATCCACCACATAGCCGTAATAGGGGCTCTCCTTGTCCTCCATCTCGCGCCGTATATGGGCTATGGCCTCATCCACCGTAAGATTCTGCTCCAGCAGGATGAGCTCGGTATTCATGGCGCCGGCCGCGGAATCCGGATCGAAATTGAGCAGATTGCGCAATTCCTCGGAATCTTCCTTGTCCAGCTTTTCCAGAAGCACGTCGCGGTGCTCCTCGTCCAGCTCGTCCAGAACATCGGCGGCGTCGTCCGGGGCCATCTCGGCGATAATCTGGGCGGCCACATCGGCGTCCAGATTTTCCAGCACGTCCACGGCCACATTGCCGTCCAGCTCGGCCAGAGCCTCGGCGGCGTCCTCGGTGGCCATATGGCGCAGGGCGCAGACCTGTTTTTCCAGGCTCAGATTTGCCAGATGATCGGCCATATCCGCCGGGTGAACGAATTCGGCCTCATGGCCCGCCTCCCGGCAGACCGCTGGCATGCTGATGCCGTGCGCGTCTCCGGCTCCTGACGGAGCGGGTCTGTCACCAGATGCAGAGGGGCAAATTTTGTCGGTACGGTCGTCAGCCATGAGCACGCCTTTTTGAAAAGCGGAAAAAATGAAAACCCGCGCCCCGCCAACGGCAAAAACCATCGGACGCCCCGCTCTGCGCCACGGAGATTGGCCCCGTGCGCGACCCGCGCATGTGAAAAAGCTCCCAATAGCGCCCGCAACTTGACGCGCGCCACAGCTCATTCTATCTACTTCAAAGCCCCCGGACGGGCTGTTGGCCATCCGGAGCGCCACGGTTCCGCACGCCACCATGCCGCGTGCCCGGCTGCCAAGGCGCGGGCGCGGACGGACGCGCGGGCGTTTTTCGTTTAGCACGCGCATGAAATGGGGACAAGCGCAATGTTCACGCCCTGGGCCGCTTTTTTCTCTCCCGAAGGGAAACGCCTGCTGCAAGAAAGCATTGACCTGGCCCTGGCCGAAGACGGGCCGGAGCTGACGGCGCAGGGGCTCTTTGCGCCGCAGGCCCGGATGCGCGCCGCTATCCGGGCCAAGGAAGATACTCTTGTGGTGGGCCTGCCGGTCATCGGCGCGGTGTTCAGGAGCCTGAACGCCCCCTTTGCCTGGCAGGCCACAGCGCGGGAAGCCTCGCCTGTGCCGGCCATGACCGAAGTGGCCCGCATCACGGCGCCGGCTGTGGCCATGCTCAAGGCCGAGCGGGTTATCCTCAATTTCATCACCCATCTTTCGGGCATCGCCAATCTTACAGCCCGCTATGTGCGGGAACTGAAAGGCACGGGCGTGCGCCTGCTGGACACCCGCAAAACCACGCCCTGCCTGCGCTGGCCCGAAAAATACGCCGTACAGGCGGGCGGCGGAACGAACCACCGCAAGAATCTTGCCGAAATGCTCATGCTCAAGGACAACCACATAGACGCGGCCGGTTCCATCACCGCCGCCGTGGCCGCCTTGCGCGCCCGCTACCGACCCTGTCCGCCCGTGGAGGTGGAGTGCCGCACGCTGGAGCATGTGCGCGAAGCCGTGGCGGCCAAAGCCGAGCGGATCATGATGGACAATATGGAAGGCCCGCTGCTGAGCCGGGCGCTGGCGCTGGTGCCGCCGGATGTGGAAGCCGAAGTCAGCGGCGGCGTGCGCCTGGAAACCATCAGGGCCATAGCCCTTATGGGCCCGCGCCGTCCGGACTTCATTTCCGTAGGCCGCCTGACCCATTCGGCCGTGGCCGCGGACTTCAGCATGACCCTGATTCCCGCCTGAACGGCGCAACTAGTCCCCAAGCGGCGGCGCGGCCGCCTTCATATTCCACATATCATATGGATCAACGCATGAACGAGATCACCGCCGCCGTGACGGCGCTGAAAACACAACTGGGTGAGCGGCTCTGCATCATGGGCCACCATTATCAGAACGACGCGGTGGCGGCCCACTGCGACATCACCGGCGACTCTCTGGAACTGGCCCGCCGCGTGCCTGGCGTGAACGCGGAACACATTGTCTTCTGCGGGGTTTTTTTCATGGGCGAGTCCGCGGCCCTGCTGGCCAAACCAGGGCAGGCCGTGCATCTGCCCGCGCCTGACGCCGACTGCATGATGTCTCTCATGACCCCGGCGGGCCTGGCCCGGCGCGTGCTGGAGCAACTGAGCGCCACGGGCCGCCGCGTCGTGCCCCTGGCCTACGTCAACACCACCCTGGCGCTCAAGGCCGTGGTGGGGGAATACGGCGGCGCGGTCTGCACCTCGGCCAATGCCGAAACCATGCTGCGCTGGGCCCTGAACCAGGGCGACAGCGTGCTTTTTCTGCCGGACAAGCATCTGGGCCGCAACACAGCCGGAAAGCTGGGCCTCGCGCCGGAAGACCAGCATATCTTGCGCCTCAGCGGCCACGGCCTCATGGATGCCGGGCGGCAGCCCCTCAACCGTCCGCTCCTGCTCTGGCCCGGCTGCTGCGCCATTCACGCCCGGCTCAGAACCGGGCAGGCCGAAGCCGCGCGCGCGGCCTATCCGGGCTGCCGCGTGGTGGCCCACCCCGAATGCCGCCCGGAACTCATCAAGCTTTGCGATGCCGCCGGCTCCACTTCCTTTCTGATCCGGGAGGCCGCGCGCCTGGCCGACGAAGCGCCCGGCTCCACACTGGTCATCGGCACGGAAAACAATCTGGTGAACCGTCTGGCGGCCCGCCACAAGGGGCGCTGCCGCATTCTGCCGCTGGGAGAAGCGTATTGCCCGGATATGGCCAAGGTGACGGAAGCGAAACTTTTGGCTACACTCTCCGCCATTGCCCGCGGAACAGCCGAGCCGCTCGCCGTGGAAGCCGCGCTGTGCGCTCCCGCCCGCCGCTCCTTAACCCGCATGCTGGAGATTTGCGGTCAATGAGGACAGAGCTGTGACACCCACCCGCCGTCATGTGCCCATTCTGATCATCGGTTCCGGCGTGGCCGGCTGCACCGCCGCCCTGACCCTGGCCGACGCCGGCTGCGACGTGCTGTTGCTCAATGCCGGCGACACGCTGGCCGACGGCAATTCCGAGCTGGCCCAGGGCGGCATCATTTACCGCGCGGCTTCTCAGGCCGGCAAGCCCGACGACGATGCCCGCGCCCTGGAAAAAGACATTCTGGTGGCCGGGCATAAGTACAATTACCGCAAGGCCGTGCGCTGCCTCTGCCGTCTGGGGCCGCTCTGCGTGGATGAAATGCTGATCAAACGCGCGGGCGTGGCCTTTGACCGCAATCCGGACGGCAGCTTCAACCTGACCCGCGAGGGCGGGCACTCGGCCCCGCGCATTCTGCACCGGGCCGACTATTCCGGGCGGGCGATCATGGATGGGCTCGCGGCTCAGACGCTGGCCCATCCGCGCATCACCTGCCTGCACCGGCGCGCCGCCATCGACCTGCTGACCAGCCACCATCACGCCAAAAATTCGCAGTACCGCTACGAGGTGGACAACCGCTGCCTGGGAGCCTATGTGCTCAACGAGGAAAGCGGCGAACCGGAAACCATTCTGGCCGACTGGACAGTGCTGGCCACCGGTGGCGTGGGTCAGGTCTTTCTGCATTCCACCAACGCGCCGGGCTGCGTGGGCGCGGGTGTGTCCATGGCCTTCCGCGCGGGCGTGGAGCTGGCCAATCTGGAATTCATGCAGTTTCACCCCACCGCCCTTTACGAAGAACGCAGCAACCGCCGTGCCCTGATTACCGAAGCCATGCGCGGCGAGGGCGCGCGCCTGCTGGACGACAAGGGGCATGCCTTCATGCTTCGCCATGACAAGCGCGGGGACCTGGCCCCGCGCGATGTGGTGGCCCAGGCCATGATGGAGGAAATGCTGCACAGCGGCGCGCCCTGCCTCTTTTTGGACGTGAGCGGCGTCAAGCAGGATCTGCCCACCCGTTTCCCCACGGTCTTTGCACAGTGCCGGGAAGCCGGCCTGGACATCCGCACCGAACCTATTCCGGTGGTGCCCGCCGCGCACTATTTCTGCGGCGGCGTGCTGACCGACATGCGGGGCCGCACCTCGCTGCGCGGTCTCTACGCCATTGGCGAATGCGCCTGTACCGGCCTGCACGGGGCCAACCGTCTGGCCAGCACCTCCCTGCTGGAAGCTCTGGTCTGGGGCGTGAGCTGCGGAAAGGATCTGGCCCGGCGCGCCTCCAGCAAGACGCTGCCCGCCGGTCTGGCCGCCGCCATCCCGGACTGGCGGCACGAGGGCGACGAGCGCCACGACGACCCGGCCCTGGTGGCCCAGGACTGGGCCAACATCCGCAACACCATGTGGAATTATGTGGGAATTTCGCGTACCGAGGCCCGACTGCGCCGCGCCTTTGAAGATATGCGCGACCTTGTGCGCCACATCCACGATTTTTACAAACGCACCCGCATTTCGCGGCGTCTGGTGGACCTGTTCCACGGCTCGCAGACTGCCTACGTCATCACCCAGGCGGCCATGCGCAACCCTGTAAGTATCGGCTGTCATCAACGGATAGACTGAACCGGAGGAAAATGGACATGAAAAATCTGCTCCGTGCTGTTATGGTTCTGGCGGTTCTGGTCCTGGCCGGCATTGCCGCGCTGGCTTTCTGGGTTGGTTCGCAGGTGGAGGAGCTGGCGCGGCGGGAAATTGCCGCTTTTGCCGATGCCGCGTCCATTCCCGGCCAGTTGCAGCTCTCCGCGCCGGACGTGAAGGAAATCAGCTTTGCGCCCTTTTCCCGTCGCCTGACTTTGCGCGGCGCTGAAATGCGCGGCGAGATGCCCTCCCTGCCCGGAAGTTCGTTGCTCTATACGCTGGAGGAAGCCTCCTTCCGGCTCCCCCTGCGGGTGCTGCTGCTCTTTACGCCCCTGCGCAACACGGTTCTGCCTGAAAAGGGCATGCTGACGGTGTGCGAGGACATGCGCATTTCCAACTTCGCCTCCGTGTCCAGCCTGGGTTCCTTCAGCGCGCGCAGCATGGCGCGGAGTGAGGAAGCCGATTTGATCCGGCTGGAAAGCGGCCTGGTTCGGGAACTGCTGGAAGGCGCAGCCAGCAGGGACACGCTCAATGTTTTCTACCGCATGGGCATCAGGGAACTGCGCGTCTCTTCCATGACCTCCAGCATAAACATTCCAGAGCAGAGCCTGCGCATGGCCCTCGATTGCGACTCCATACTGGTGCGCAACTGGGAAGGCCGCTTCACGGAACAGGCGTCCGTGGACGGCATTCTCCTGAAGAAAGACGACAGCGAATTGCTGCGCCTGGGCAATATCACCTTCACGGGATTCACCCTGCCGGAGGAAGCGGCACTGCGCGAACTGCTGGCGCTGGCCGACCGGCCCCGGCCAGACCGGCTGGCCCTGCAGGCGCTGCTGCTGCGCATGTTCGCCAGCGGCGACCCTCTGGTGCGGAAAATCAGCGCCACAGACCTGCGCGTCCTGCTGCACGGCCAGGAGGCGAGCTTCAAAAACTTCACGCTGGACTGGCCGTCCAACACGCCCCTGAAGTACGGTTTCAGCCTGGACAAACTGTCCCTGCCCACAGCCTTGGTGGAGCGTAAAAGCAGACTGTCCCTGCCTGGTCTGCCCGCCCTGGTTCTGGACGCGCAACTGAATTTCGCGGCCCGGGGCGACAACGCCATGCATGAGCAAGGCACGATCAGCGCTCAGACTCTGGGCGCGCTGGAATACGATTTCGTCATTTCCGGCCGTGGGGCGTCCCTGTCGCCGCGGGCCCTGTTCGCCAGCGTGCTCAGCGATGTCCGCCTGAAGTATACGGATCAACGCCTCACGGCCTATCTGGTCAGCAACGCCGTTCCCGTGGCCCAGGCGGCCACCCCTGCTCTCAAGGCGGGCATAGCGCAGTTCTGCTCCGGAGACAGCCCCGAAAATACGGCGCTGCGCGCCGCGCTGGAAACCTTCGTCACCAGCCCCGGCGTTCTGGAAATCCGCAGCAGGCCGGGCAAAAGCTTCCGCCTGCTTGAAGTCACGAGCGCGCTGGCCAAGGGCAATCCCGCCGCGCTGTTCAGCGTCACGGCGCAAGCGGGCAAAAAAAGCCTGGAGGAACAGATCAACGCGCTGAATACGGCCAGCACGCCGGCAGATGAAGTAAAAAGGTAAATCATGCTCAGCGATTACCTCAAACATGAAGCCGCTGTCTGACGACATGTTCTGCCAGCCGCAGTGCGTGAAACAGCCTCTTTTGTGCAAAAAGGTATATTCTGGACGACTCTGGCCGTTCTTTGCCGGCTTTTGTTCCACACGCTGTCAGGGCTGTGGGACATCTCCATCTGGCGGCATGACGCCCTGATATACTTTGATTCCCCTATGGCTGGAAATTAAGAGAAGAAGGACGCTGGCTGAATTTTCTTGTTGAGAGTATTGCTAAAAGAATGCTAAAATATCTTCTCTGTGCCCGTTCACATGAAATCTGGCAAAGAGAAGATATTTTAGATAGTGTCGTCAAATTATAAAAAGTTTGCTATAATCCCTTCACGGCATCCGAGGAGGGATTATAGCAAACTTTTTATAATTTGACGGCACTATTTAGTAAATTTCATAAACAATGTTTAGAAAAAATACCGAGAGCAATATCGGCACACGCAAAGCCTTTCCACGGAGGTAAAAATCACATCATGTCAATATGTTGACAACATTCATGCGCCAGCCCCAGCCCTGGCGGGCCTTGCCTCGTCGTGGGGAATAACGTATAATATTGGGGTATGAAACGCGCAATTCTTCTGGTGGCTTTCGGCGCGAGCAACGCCCAGGGCCAGAGCGCCCTGAAAAGTTTTGACGCCCGTGTGCGCGCGCGTTTTCCGGGTGTGCCGGTGCGCTGGGCGTATACCTCGCTGTTGCTGCGCGAACGCCTGGCCAGAGCGCGGCAGAAAAGCGACTCCGTGCTCAAGGCATTGCGCCGCCTGTGTTTTGAAAAGTTCACCGAGGTGGCGGTGCAGCCTCTTCAGACCATTCCGGGGCGCGAGCATGCCGAGGTCTGCGCCGCCGTGGATGAAGTAGCCGCGCAGGAGGGCCTTGTCTGCCATGTGGGCGCGCCCCTGCTGGCCGACCCGGAGGACGTGACCGAAGCGGCCCTAGCGCTCATCCGCCATCTGCCGCCGGAACGCGGCCCGCATGAGGATGTGGTGCTTATGGGGCATGGCGCGCGACATGCGGCGGTGGCCCGTTATGAAGACCTGGCGCAAACCGTGAGCGCCCTGGATCCGCATGTGCATGTGGGGGCCATGAATGGCGCGGTAATGCTGGAGAATATTCTGCCCCGTCTTTCGTCGGCAAAGGTCTGGCTGCTGCCTCTGCTTTCGGTGGTGGGGCGCCATGCGTTGCGGGACATGGCCGGGGAGCAGGCATGTTCCTGGCGCTCACGCATTGAGGCCCACGGTCGCCAATGCGTGCCTGTGCTCAGGGGGACGGCTGAATACGCCGGCATTGCCGGGATATGGCTGCGCCATCTGACGGAGGCCGCGCCATCCTTTGTCTCCATGTCCCCTGAAGCAGATCCGGTATAAGAAGCTGATTTGATTGGTATGACAGGGAATCGACAAAAATACTCATCCGATCTGACTGACAGCCAGTGGAGCATCGTTGACCCCTTGCTCAAGGGGCTAAAGCCTGGCTCATGGCCAAACGTGAACTGATAAATGCAGTTTTATATGTTACTGAAAATGGCATAAAGCGGATGATATCTACTCTCTCTACCAATGAGCTATACTGATGAGGTGAACCATGCACAGACTCTTTGTGTCCATATTGTTTCTGGGATTGCTGCTGTCCGGCTGCGGCGCGGCTGAGACAGGCGGCAACGCCGGTTCCGCTGATCGGGGCGCACGCTCTGCCGATGCGGCAACGAATGCTTCAATGCCGGGCGGCGGAGTCAATGTCTTTAATCCCTATCTGCATGACCAACTGCCCAATACCAGGCTGATGTCCGCCGAAGCCGCGCAAATGCTCGGCAAACTGGGCGCACGACATCAGAGCATTGAGGGCGAGGCCGCCTACCGGCGGCACTGGCGTCAGGAACTTTATCCCGTGGTATTCGGTGATCCCAAGGCCCCCCATGAAATTCTGGTATTGCTTGATTTTGCCGCTCCGCAGAGCGAAAAGGTCTGGCAGGCTGTGGCTGAGGCCAGTCGCTCCCTTTCGCCGCAGCAGTGCAAAATTGTGGTCTTTGGCAACAGCCGGGAGAATTACGGCACGGATCTGCTGGGCCTCGCCATCTGGATTTCCTATTCCCGGCCTGGACAGGCCATGCCTTATCTGAGCTACGCCCTGGAACGCTGGAACGCCGTCAAGGCCGAGCAGAAACGTTCCGGCAGCGTAAAACCCTTTACCAATGAATATGACGCCACGGCCAAGGCCACGGATTTTCCCATCCATTACGGCTACCTCAGCAGACTGCGCCCGCCCGTGCCGGCCAGGGACGAGCTGACTGTGGCCAAATACTGTTATAATGCCGGTAATGTAAATATGTATCAGACGGTTCAGCTCTGCCGGTATTACGGCGTCAAAAGTCTGCCCGCGGTTGTGGCCGATGGCAAGGTGCTGGGACAGGTCAGCGCCAGGGCCATTGTGGATGCTGTGAAATAGCGTCTTTGAAGATGTCCGCGCAAGTGGACAAACGCGCCGAATGAGCGGAAACACCATGCTCTTTCCGCGAAATGACGGCGGCGCAGAGATTGAAAATTTGAGAGTTTTCACGCATAGATTGATAATATTTGCATAACTATTTGAAATATATGTCTAAACCAGCTCAAGTGCCATTGAGATGATCCTATTGACATTTATACATATATTTCATCTAGTTAAGGAGTTCTTTCTGCAATACTGTCTCAAATGTGCTTCAGAACGGATTGTGAAAAATGGGAGACATTTGAATCGCCAGAGATTCCGCTGCAAGGACTGCGGTTTTCAATTTACCCGTGACACCCCCAGAGGACGACCGGCAACGGAAAAGGCAATGGCCATCCTGCCTTATACTTTGGGCCTTTCGTTTAATGCCATAGCACGCATTTATGGAGTTGCAACATCCACAGTCATGCGTTGGGTTCGGAATTTCGCCGAAAAAACGTATGAAAAGCCTTCTCCCCGGGAGGCTGTCATTATAGAACCTGATGAGATGTGGCACTGTTTGCATTCAAAAAAAACAAACTATGGATCTGGAAAGCTTATTATCGCGATACCGGTCAGCTCATTGACTGGGAATGTGGCAATCGTGACCAGAACACTCTCGCAAGAGTGATGGCAAGGCTTCGCCGTTGGTCTGTCTGGTTCTTCTGTACCGACAACTGGAAAGTATATACACGGGAAATACCCGAGGATGCTCTCATTCAAGGGAAACGGGAAACCGTACGAATTGAGCGAAATAATGCGCGCCAGCGACACTGGTTTGCCCGTTTCAAACGTAAATCCCAGGTCGTTTGGTAACGTCCAGAATTTTTCGCACATAGAGTGGCTCAATCGGTTAGATGCTTCCCTCAGTCGAGTTCACCGAAAGTTTTCATGTTGATATACCGTTCCAGTCCCCATTTCTTCCCTGAGAGGTATCTCAGTCGAGCCGCGACCAGCATCAGGGCCGACTGGCCGTCAGGGAAGTTCCCCACCACTCTTGT
>CAJTFO010000006.1:0-52327 GCA_910575755.1 Desulfovibrionaceae bacterium
ACCTATGCGAGTTGGCTGAACATGGTTGAAATCTGGTTTGGAATACTGACCCGTCAATCGTTACGCGGAGCAAGTTTTTCCAGTACACAGGCTCTCAGTGAACATATCGCGGCTTTTGTTGAGGCATATAACCAAGATGCGCACCATTTGTCTGGAGAAAAAGAGAAGTCAAGGGATGCCAACTTAGAAATAATGCGCGAAACTTTTGCAATTAGACATTCGCTCCCATCCGCATCTGATTCAGGCCTGTTTTGCGCAAGCAGGATGTGTTTAAATATAAAATAGATGAGCAGTAAGCGCTCGTGCGATGGCAGCCTGCTTCATACCGCTTTCAAAAAGTTCCACTGCCCGCAATCGCCTGTACTCCCGAACGTTTTTTGCTTTGCTGCTTGGTAGTTCCATGCCATGCAGTGTACCAGTTTTGCTAAACATTGTTTAGTAAAAATTTGGAAGATCAGTAGGTATAAACGCTGAAATCAATAATGGGCAAACCGGCAGCCTGACCTTCACGCGATTGCCCTGGGCTCGGGACGCACGGGGCTTTTTTTCCGCGCGGCCTTCTGCTACAGGTAATCAGGTTTCGCGGGGCTCTTCCCCGCAAGCGACGCCAGGAGGCTTTTTATGAAAGTGATCATCATGTGCGGCGGCAAGGGCACGCGCCTGCGCGAGGAAACCTCGGTCAAACCCAAGCCGATGGTGGAAATCGGCGGACGGCCCGTGCTCTGGCACATCATGTCCATCTACGCCCGCTTCGGCTTCAAAGATTTCATCCTGCCCCTGGGGTACAAGGGGGAGGTCATCAAGCAGTATTTCCACGACTACAACATCCGCAATACGGACTTCACCGTGGAGCTCAAAAGCGGCTCCATCACCACCCACCCGCGCCATATTGAGGATTGGCGGGTGACTCTCTGCGACACCGGTCAGGAAACCCTCAAGGGCGGCCGCATCAAACGTGTGGCCAGGCATATCGACAGCGACCGCTTCATGGTCACTTATGGCGACGGCGTGGCGGACATCGACCTGAACAAGCTGCTGGAATTCCACAAACAGTCCGGCGCCACCGGCACCTTCACCGGCGTGCGCATGCCTTCGCGTTTCGGAGCGGTACGCACGGACGCGGCGGGCAAAATACTCTCCTGGGAGGAAAAGCCCGTGCTCAACGAGTATATCAACTGCGGCTTTTTCGTTTTTGAACGCCGTTTTCTGGACTATCTGAGCGAGGATGAGAACTGCGATCTGGAAAAGGAACCCCTGCAGCAACTGGCCTCTGAAGGGCAACTCGCCATGTATCCGCATCCCGGCCAATGGCAGTGTATGGACACCCTGCGCGACTCTCTGAAGCTCAATGAACTCTGGGACAGCGGCCAGGCCTTCTGGGTGTAGCGCGGGCCGCTTGTCGTGCGCGCATCCGGTGATGGACAATGCCGTTTTTTCCCATCAGTGAAGGATCAAAGACATGTTTGCCAACGCATATCAAGGACGCCGGGTCTTTGTCACCGGGCACACGGGTTTCAAAGGTTCCTGGCTGGCGGCCTGGCTCACGCGGCTGGGCGCCACAGTGTGCGGCTTTTCCGACGGCATTCCCACGGAACCGTCGCATTTCGCGGCCATGAATCTGGGCGCGTATCTGGAAGACATGCGCGGCGACATCCGCGACAGGCAGACCATGCTTGAGGCCGTCCGGCGCTTCAGGCCGGAGGTGGTTTTCCATCTGGCGGCCCAGGCACTGGTGCGCAAGTCCTATGAGGACCCGGTGGGCACCTTTGAGGCCAATATGCTCGGCACCATGAACATGCTGGAAGCCGTGCGCGCCTGCCCCTCGGTGCAGGCGGTGGTCATGATCACCTCGGACAAGTGCTACCGCAATGACGAATGGGTCTGGGGCTACCGCGAAACCGATCATCTGGGCGGCGCTGATCCCTATTCCGCCTCCAAGGGCTGCGCGGAAATCATCGCACATTCCTATTTTCAGAGCTTTTTCAGGGAAGGCCCGGCCTGCGCCACAGTGCGCGCGGGCAATGTGATCGGCGGCGGCGACTGGGCTTTGGACCGCATTGTGCCCGACTGCGCACGGGCCTGGGCCGAGGGCCGGGCTGTACAGATCCGCAGCCCGTGGGCCACGCGGCCCTGGCAGCTTGTGCTGGAGCCCCTTTCCGGCTATCTCTGGCTGGGCGCGCGCCTGCTGGACAGCGACCGAACCGGCGGCGCGGCCCCCGGCCTGCCCTGCAACCCGCGCGGCGAGGCTTACAACTTCGGCCCTGCCGCGGATGTCAACAATACAGTGGCCGAGGTGGTGGAGGCCCTGGCCCGCCACTGGCCCGGCTTTGCGCATCAAATGGACGCGGCCGGGCAGGCGGGCATGAAGGAATGCACCCTGCTCAAACTCTGCTGCGACAAGGCTCTGGCCCATCTGGGATGGAAGGCTACCCTCAGCTTTGACGAGACCATCCGCTATACCGCCGAATGGTACCATCGCTTCTACCGGGGCCGGGACGGTCATACTCCGCCGGACATGCTGGATTTCAGCCTGGGGCAGATCGACGCCTACACCAACGCTGCCGATCAGCGCGGCCAGATCTGGGCACGCTGATGAACGCGCACGCTCAGGCAAACATGCCGGCAGAGGCCAGTGCCGCGCGGGATGTGGGCATTGTCGACGCGCTGTTCCAGCCCCTGACGGTAATTTCCACGCCGGGCGGACCCGTGCTGCATATGCTGCGGCCCCATTCGCCCTTGCTGCCTGACTTTTCAGGCGGTTTCGGCGAAATCTACTTCTCGGAAGTGCTGCCCGGCGCAGTGAAGGCCTGGAAGCGCCATCGCCGCCAGACCCAGCTTTTTGCCGTGCCGCGCGGCCTGCTCAACATCGTGCTGTATGACGACCGGCCCGCCTCGCCCACACGCGACGCGCTCTGCGAACTGGCGCTGGGCAGGCCGGAACATTATGGCCTGCTGCGCATCCCCCCGGGCGTCTGGTACGGCTTCACGGCTCTGGGCGAGGAAGCGGCCCTGATCTGCAACTGCGCGGACATTCCCCACGACCCCGCTGAAGCGGAACGCCGCCCGCCTGACGATCCAGGCATTCCCTATGGTTGGAAAAATGCCTGAAGCCGCCGTCATTGCCCCGCTTTCATCGCCGGGCCCCGGCTTAAAATCAGTGACATATAGGGCGGCGTGCCGTCCATGCCGTCCATGCCGCGCCGAATGTCTTCCTCCGGCTGCTCCACATGACTGGCCAGCAGGCTGTCCTCCAGGCGATCGGTGGCCCGCAGGGCCTCGCGGATGGCGGGGAAATTTCGATAGGCCTTGAGAACCACCGCCGTGTCCGCGCCGCCCAGTTCCGCCGCCAGGCTGTCCCGCCCGTTGATGCCGGGCAGAATGCGCAGGCTCTCGCCGCCCTCGCAAAGCACCGTGGCCGTGCGCGCGGCGGCGGCCTGGAAGGAGGTGACGCCGGGCACGATCTCCACCGGCAAATGGGGCGCCATTTCCCGCAGGGTACGCAGCAGATATCCGAACGTGCTGTAAATGAGCGGATCGCCGATGGTCAGAAAAGCCGCGCTTTCGCCGCCTTCCAGCACCTCGCGGGTGGCCCGGGCGGCCTTGAGCCAAGCCTCCCGCAAAACCGCGGCATCACGGGTCATGGGAAATTCCAGCCGCAGCAGGCGCACGTCAGGCCGCAGATGGGGCCGGGCCGTCTCCAGGGCGGTGGAATAGTCATTGCGCGGCGAAGCCGCCGCCAGAATCACATCCACCATGCGCAATACATTGACGGCCCGCAGGGTCAGCAGATCAGGCGCGCCAGGGCCCACACCCACGCCATAAAGAGTTCCGTTCATTGCTTTTCTCGCTCATCCGAGGGGTGTAGCCATTGTTCCAGTTCCTCAGCCGCCTGCACGGCTCTGGGGCCGGGCCGGGCAAAGCGGTCTTCGTCCACCACCAGCACGCGGCCCGCGCGCGCGGCGCGCAGATCCCGGTAATGGGCGCGGCGGGTCAGGGGCTGCGGGTCGGGATTCATGGGACCTTTCTGGATCAGATAGGCGTCCGGGTCCGCGTGGATCAGGGCCTCTTCGTTGAAACGCGCCAGCTTTTTGTCGTCGCTCACCACGTTTTCACCGCCCGCCGCGATGATAATTTCATTCACGATGCTGGCCTGTCCGGCAGCCAGCAGATTGGGATAACGCGCTTCATAAAAAACGCGCAACGGCTTCCGGCCCGCGTTACGGGCCCGCAATGCCGCCAGGCGCGCGCGCCAGTCCCGCAGCAGCGCGGCGGCCTGCCGCTCCCGCCCCGTGAGCCGTCCCAGTTTCTCCAGCACGGCAAACATCTTCTCAAAGGAATCCATTTCAAAGGTCAGCACAGTAAGGCCAAGCCCGCGCAGGGTCTCGGTCTGCAACAGTACCTCGCGCCGTCCGGCAAGCTGGAGTACCAGATCCGGCTTTAAGGCCACGATCAGTTCCGCATTGGGCCGCATGTGGGTTCCAACGGCGGGCAGGTGCCCCAGCTCCGGCAACTGCGCGTCGGCCACGGTGCGCGCCGCCAGCAGTTCACGCGCGTCCAGGGCCAGCAGCAGTTCGCTGAAAGCCCCGTACAGGGCGATGATGCGCGTGGCCGGTTTGTTCAGCCGTACGGCGGCGCCCGTATCGTCCGTCATCACAATGGGCGAGACGGCCTCAGCCCGCCCCGCCCCCAGCAGGGTCAGCCCCAGAAGCAGCAGAAGCAAGGCCGCTCCACGGGCCGGACACACGATCCGGCAACGCCTGAGGCAAGCCCCAGCGGGGATGCGGAAAAACGCCAATGGGCACACCATACAGGGCACTGAGATTCTCCTCGGTAAAAATCGCGGACGCTGGACCGTCAAAGAATATTTGCCCGCTTTTCAGGCCGATGAGCCGCGTGGCATACAGAGATGCCAGGTTGCAATCGTGCATGGCCATGAGCACACAGGCCCCGGCGGCCCGGCGGCGCTCCAGCAGGTCAAACAGCTCCACCATGCGGGCCAGATCCAGCCCGGCGGCCAGTTCGTCCAGCAGCAGCAACTGGCTCTCCTGGGCCAGAGCCCGCGCCAGCAGCACCCGCTGCAATTCCCCGCCGGACAGTTCATCCACGCGACGCTCCGCCAGACCGGCGGCCCCGGTAGCGGCGAGGGCCCGCTCCACGGCTTCATGATCCTGCCGCCTGTAGCCGCCCAGCCAGGAAAGATAAGGATAGCGCCCCAGCAGCACCATGCGCCGCACGCTCAGGCCGGACGGACATTCTGCGCGTTGCGGAACCACGGCGGCCAGACGGGCGCGCTCACGCGGGCGCAGGTATTCCACAGCCCTGCCAGCCAGCCATATGCCGCCGCCCTGGGGCCGCAATACGCCGGAAACGCAGCGCAGCAACGTTGTCTTGCCGCTGCCGTTGGGGCCAAGCAGGGCCACGCTTTCGCCGCCGCTCGCCTTCAGGCTTATGCCGCGCAGCACGGGCCGCGCGCCATAGCCTGCTGTCAGGCCGCGCACATCCAGCAGCGCCTTTTCAGAGAGCAGCCCTGCGCCGGACATCAGCGCCTCCGCACCAGCAGAGCGAAAAACGGTCCGCCCAGCAGGGCCGTGACCACGCCCACCGGCAATTCCTGGCCGCCGTCCAGCACACTGCGGGCCAGCACGTCGGCCCAGACCAGCAGCACGCCGCCGCCCCAAAAAGCGCCCGTCAGCAGGGGGCCATGTGCCGGCCCTAGCAAAAGCCGCAGCACATGCGGCACCACCAGGCCCACAAAGCCGATCACCCCGGCCACGGCCACGCAACCCGCCGTCATGCAACTGGCCCCGGCCAGCAGCCAGAAGCGCGCCCGGCCCACATTGAGCCCCAGTTGCGCGGCCTGCTCGTCGCCCAGAGAAAGCACGTCCAGAGCGCGCCAGCCCAGACCCACAGCCAGCAGACCCGGCACGAACGTGCCCAGCAGCAGGGGCAGGCTGTCCCAGCCTCGTCCCTGCAGAGAGCCCAGAATCCAGAATACGATGCTGGTCACGGATTCTTCGTTGAGCGCCTTGACCAGAGCCACCACGGCCCCCAGAAAGGCGGCCACGGCAATGCCCGCCAGAATCACGCTTTCGCGGCTGAAGTCCCCCCGCCCCCGCCCCAGCCACAGTGCGCCGCACAGAGCCAGCAGGGCGCCGGCCAGGGCGGCGGGAGGCACCAGCGCGGCCTGGGAGAATCCCAACCGGACGGCCAGGCCGCCGCCCAGCGCAATGGCCATGCTGGCCCCGCAGGACGCACCGGCGGAAATGCCCAGCGTGAAGGGATCAGCCAGGGGATTGCGCAACACGCCCTGCAAAGCCACGCCCGCCACAGCCAAAGCCCCGCCGCACAAAGCCGCCAGGCAAACCCGCGCCAGGCGGATCTTGCCCACCACCAGCAGGCGGGAGGCCTCCACCGGCGCATCGCTCAGGCCCAGACTGACGGCCAGCGTCCGGAATACCTCACCCGCGTCCAGAGGAAACGGCCCCGGCAGGCAGGCCAGCGGCAGAGAAACAAGCCAGAACACGGCCAGGGCGGCCAGCGCAAGGCACAGGGGCCGCGATGCGGACAGCCTGGAAAAAGCAAAAACGGCGTCTGTGGGCATATGCTGCGGGGTTGGCGGACAGAGGACAAGGACGGATATTCCAGCTTGAACCCACACCCGGCCTTCCCGTTTCCAGTGACGCAAGACGGGGCGTGGCACATGGATCTCACGGCGCGGGCGCGCTCCCTTTTCGCGCGGGATCCCCTTTTCAAGCCGGCGCGCCGCTACGGTCTGTCCGGCTAGCGTCTGCATAAGGCACATTAGGCGCGGCCGGGTGTGCTGTCAATGTGAGCGCGGCCCAATCGCAGGGCAATCACATGAAGGTCGGGCCGCCGGTTTGCCTATTAACGCCTGGTACAAAAAGTCATCATCCCAGCCAGCCAGCTTCCGGCGTACCCGCATGCTCATTTTAAGGGGTGTAGCCCCAGTTGGTGGCAGTAAAAAAAGTTGCTATACCTGAAAAAGAATAATTGAATCAGATTTTACATCTGAAGAGAGTTTTCACGCACAGATTGATAATATTTACATAACCATTTGAAATATATTGCTAAAACAGCTCAAGCGCCATTAAGATGGCCTTGTCAGTATTTATCAAGATATTCCATCTAGTTAAATGGGATAAGCCTATCTTTGTGGCAACACTCTCCATCTAAAATATGCCAAGGAGTCCGCCATGCTCTACGCCCACAGCCTTCCGGATCAGGATGTTTCCCACTGGCAAAGCCTTGAAGCCCACCTGCGGGAGAGCGCCCGACGGGCCGAGGCATTCGGCAGCGCTTTCGGCGCGGGCAAATGGGCCGCGCTGGTCGCCCTATTGCACGATCTGGGCAAGGCCTCGCCAGAATTTCAGGACTACATCAGCGGGCGGAACGCACGCCGCCGCATTGACCATTCCACCGCCGGAGCACGCCTGCTTTTGCAGCGCTGGAAGGCCTGGGGCAAAGGGGGGGAATACATCGCCCTTTGGCTGGCCTATTGCATAGCCGGGCATCATGGCGGCCTGCCGGACCTGGGGGACGGCGCTTCGGATGCGGGCAGCCTGCGCGCCCGCCTGAACCCCGAGTATGTCATTCCCGACTACAGCGCCGGGCTGGATCCCGCGCTACTGGCCGACATTCCCCAGTTGGACGCCCTGTCCTTCCCTTTCCCCCTGCATAGAGAATATGCCGCCTTCAGCGTCAGCTTTTTTGTGCGCATGCTGTTCTCCTGTCTCACAGACGCGGATTTTCTGGACACAGAGCACTTTTACGCTCCGGAGAATTGCCGGCAGCGCGGCTGCTGGCCCTCTCTGGAGACGCTTCACAAACGTCTGCAGGATTTTTTGTCCGCCAAAGGCTTTCTGCGCGTGACGCCGGGCGACAGCCCCATCATATGGGCCAGAAAAGAAATTCTCGGTCACTGTCTGAACGGGGCCGCACTGCCGCCCGGCGCGTTCACCCTCACAGTGCCCACCGGCGGCGGCAAAACGCTCTCTTCGCTGGCCTTCGCTCTGGAGCACGCCCGGCAGCATCAACTGGACAGAGTCATTCTGGTGGCGCCCTACACCAGCATCATCGAACAAAATGCCCAAGTACTGCGCGAAGCCCTTGGAGAAGACGCCATTCTTGAACACCACAGCAGCTATGTCCACCCCAACGAACAGACAGAGGTTCAGTGCGGCGAAAGCGAAATCCATCAGGGACAGGCGGCTCTGCCCTTCAGGCTGGCCGCCGAAAACTGGGATGCGCCGGTCATCGTCACCACGGCGGTACAGTTCTTTGAATCTCTGTTTTCCAGTCGTCCCTCGCGCTGCCGCAAACTGCACCATATGGCTCGCAGCGTGGTTATTCTGGACGAAGCGCAGATGCTGCCCGTTCCCTTGCTGGAACCTTCGGTGCTGGCGCTGCGGGAACTGACGGAGCATTATGGAACCAGCCTTGTGCTCTGCACCGCCACCCAGCCGGCGCTGCGCCGGGACGGCCCCCTGAAAAACGGCTTCGCACAGAACGGCCTGCGCGAACTGATCCCCACTGAGCGACTGGAAACGCTTTTCGATATCTTCACGAAGCAGCGGCGCATCCAGGTTTCCCAACCGGGCAAACTCAGCAATGACGAACTGGCCCGCCGTCTGCTGCAGGAGCATCAGGCGCTCTGCATCGTCAACAGCCGCGCCCAGGCCCGCGCGGCCTATGAAAGTCTGGGCGGCGACGAGGCCCACTTTCATCTGAGCGCGCGCATGACCCCGCGCCATCGCCTGCTGGTGCTGGATGCCGTGCGCCAACGCCTGCGCCACGGGTTGCCCTGTCGGGTCATCAGCACATCCCTCATTGAATGCGGGGTGGACATCAGCTTTCCCTGCGTCTACCGGGCCCAATGCGGGCTGGATTCCGCGGCGCAGGCCGCGGGGCGCTGCAATCGTTCTGGCGAGCTGCCTGCCGGCAGCCTGCATATTTACACGCCGGGGCAGCCCCTTTCCTCCGCCCAGGCTGATCTTTATCTGCGCGCCTGCTTTTTCAGCCAGGTAGCGGAAGAACATGCGGACATCTTTTCCCCGGCTGCGGTGGAAGCCTATTTCAAAGCGCTTTACGGCTTCACGGATCTGGACAGGGAAGGTCTGCTGGCAGGGCTGCGCCAAAAAAATCCAGACTTTCCTCCCCATGCCTTTGACTTCCGGCAGATGGACGCCCGCTACCGTTTCATCACGGACGGCACGGCGCCGGTGATCATCGCGCACGGCGCGCAGGACGGCGGCGATCTGGCGGAAAAAAGCCATGCCCTTGTCCGCCGCCTGGAAGAGGAATGCCCGCCCAGCCGCCTGACCCTGCGCCTGCTGCAGGGGTACAGCGTGCAAATTTATCCGCATGAACTGCAAAAGCTGCGCGCGGCCGGCAATGTGGAAACCCTGCACGGCTGTTTTGACGTGCTGCGCAACGGCGCGGGCTATGACCCGAAGCTGGGTCTGTTGGTGGACGATCCCACCCGCCAGTCTCCGGAGGATTGCCTGTTTTAGTCTATGCAAAGTAATTGAATTGATAATGTATGCCGTCTCTGCTATTATGCGACCTGAGAGGGGCATGGCAAAAACTCTCTCAGACTGGATGTGGCCTGCGCGCAGGCCACATCCACAGCAAAGGAGGAATACAGGAGCGCGCCACCTTGGTCGGCGCATGCGTATGCGCCGTGGATTGAAATAATTATTGGGCTTAGACAGCGGCCGCGCGCGCTTCCGCCGCGCGGGCATTTCCGAAACGGACGACGCCGGAACCGGCATATTCAGGAGGTTCGCATGGCCTATGGCACAGCACTGCACGTCTGGGGTGAATATGCCTTATTCACACGACCGGAAACAAAATCTGAACGCATGTCTTATGAAGTTATAACTCCATCAGCGGCGCGCGGCATTCTTGAAGCGTTGCACTGGAAGCCGGCCATACGCTGGATAATTGACAAGCTGCACATCCTGAATCCCATCCGCTTTGATTCCATACGCCGTAACGAGCTGGACTGCAAGGGTTCGGCGAAGAATGCGGCTCAGGCCATGAAACATGCGACACCGCTGCACATCTGCGTGGAGGATGCGCGGCAGCAGCGGGCCTCGCTGGTGCTGCGCCAGGTGGCCTATGTGATTGAGGCCCACTTTGAACTGACGGACAAGGCCGGGCCGGGCGATAACGCGGGAAAACATCTGGATATTTTCACCCGCCGGGCCAGAGCCGGGCAATGCTTTCACCGGCCCTGCCTGGGCTGTCGCGAGTTTCCCGCCCATTTCGCATTGCTGGAAGACAGCCTGCCGCCATCCCAACTGGCCCGCGACGCGCCACGCGATCTGGGCTGGATGCTCTATGATCTGGATTTCGCCCACGGCATGCGGCCCATTTTTTATCGGCCCCGCCTGGAGGGCGGCATCATTGACGTGGCGGACTGCCTGCGCCGGTCCAAGGAGGCGCGCGCATGATTCTGAGCGAACTGACGGCCTTTTACCAGCGCATGCTGAAAGAACAGAATGTGGAGTTGCCCCCGCCCGGCTACAGCCGGGAACTGATCGGTTTTGTTCTGGTGCTGACGCGCCAGGGCGTTCTGCGCCGCATTCTGCCCCGCCTGGACGACAAGGGCAAGGCCCGTCCCCTGCTGGTTCCCGCGCCGCGCAAGCAATCCGGTTCCGGCATCAGCCCCAATCTCTTCTGGGACAACACCGGCTATCTGCTGGGCGTGGACGGCAAGGGCAATCCCCAACGCAGCGCCAAAACATTCGCCGCTTTCCGGCAGGACCACACAGCGCTGGCCCGCGATACCCGCAACGTCAGGCTTGAGGCTGTGGCCGCCTTTCTGGAAGCATGGCGACCCGAAATGTTTGCGGATCTGGAGGTTGGCCCGCGTATTCTGGACAAAAACGGCGTCTTTCAGATTGAAGAAGATGAAGGTTTTTTGCATGAGCAAGCCGATATCCGCCGCATCTGGGAGGAACAACGCCGCGCCGGAGAGCAAGAGCCGAGCGGCATCTGCCTGGCGACGGGCAAAACCGCGCCCATCGCCCGCATTCATCCGCCTGTCAGGGGCGTCAGCGGGGCCAATCCCACCGGCGCGGCCCTGGTGTCCTTCAACTGCGATGCCTTTGAATCCTACGGAAAAAGCCAGAGCTTCAACGCGCCGGTGAGCAACGAGGCCGCCGAAGCCTATACCGCGGCCCTGAATTTTCTGCTGCAAAAAGACAGCGGGCATTGCCTGCGCCTGGGCTCCACCAGCCTTGTTTTCTGGACCGAGCAGCCCGGCCCGGCGGAAAAGATCTTTGTCCCCTGCCTGCTCTGTGAGGACGACGAGAAGCTCGACGCGGGCACGGCTGAAGACCGGGAACTGCTGGGCAGGACGCGCGCCGTCCTGCGCGCCGCGCGTGAGGGGAAAAAACCGGCGGACGCTGACCTGGCGGCCCTGCGCGCGGCGGAAACGCGGTTCTTTCTGCTGGGCCTGAAGCCCAATCAGGCCCGCCTAGGCGTCAGCCTGTGGCAAATCTCCTCATTGGGGCAACTGCTGGAAAACCTCGGTCGCCATTACCACGATCTGGCGCTTGCGCCACAGTACGCCAATGACCCTCCATTGCCGCCGCTCTGGATGCTGCTGCGCGAGCTGGCCCCGCAGGGCAAAACGGAAAATATTCCGGCAGGTCTGGGCGAAGCCCTGTCCCGCGCCGTGCTTTCAGGCGGTCGCTACCCTGAAAATCTGCTGGCCATTGTCGTGCAGCGCATCCGTTCGGATAAAAACATTTCCTATTTGCGCGCGGCGCTGCTTAAGGCATTTTTGCTGCGCAACCACCCTTCACAAGGAGTGCGGACCATGACTCTTGACGACAGCCGTAAAGATCGTCCCTATCTGCTGGGCAGGCTTTTCGCCCTGCTGGAAAAAACGCAAAGCGACGCCGTGGGTTCCGTGGGAGCCTCCATCAAGGATCGCTACATCGGCGCCGCATCCGCCACGCCGCTTCTGGTCTTTCCGCAACTTTTGCGCCTGGCTCAGCATCATATCAGCAAGGCGGACTACGGCAAATATGATGAGGACAAAATAGCCGACGTCATGCGGCACATCGACGCTTTTCCGCCCCATCTGAGTCTACAGGAACAGGGGGATTTCTTCATAGGCTATTATCATCAGCGTGTCGTCAATTATCAGAAAAAGGAAAAGGAGTAAGCCATGTCCGCTCTTGCCAACCGTTATGAATTTGTTCTGCTGTTTGATGTGGAAAACGGCAATCCCAACGGCGACCCGGACGCGGGCAACCTGCCCCGTCTTGATCCGGAAACCGGCTGCGGCCTGGTTACTGATGTCTGCCTGAAGCGCAAGATCCGCAATTATGTGGAGCTGGCGCACAACGGCGCGGAAGGTTGCAAGATTTATATTCAGGAAAAAGCCGTGCTCAACCAGCGCCATGAACTGGCCTACAAGGCCTGCGGCCTGGAACCGAACAAAAAAGACAAGCGCCTGCCCAAAAAAACGGAGGACGCCGCCCGCATCACGGCCTGGATGTGCGCCAATTTTTACGATGTGCGCGCCTTCGGGGCCGTCATGAGTACGGAAATCAACTGCGGCCAGGTGCGCGGCCCTGTCCAGTTGGCCTTTGCCCGCAGCGTGGAACCCATTGTGCCGCAGGAGGTCAGCATTACCCGCATGGCCGTCACCAATGAGAAAGACCTGGAAAAAGAACGCACTATGGGTCGCAAAGCCATCGTGCCCTATGGCCTCTATCGTGCAGAGGGCTATATATCCGCGCCCTTTGCGGAAAAAACCGGCTTCAGCGAAGAAGATCTTGACCTGTTGTGGGAAGCGCTGCTCAACATGTTCGAGCATGATCACTCCGCGGCGCGCGGCAAGATGAGCGCGCGGAAACTGATTGTGTTCAAGCATGCCAACCGTCTGGGCAACATGCCCGCGCACGCCCTGTTCGAGCGCGTCACCGTGACGCGCAAGGATGACGGGGCCGGCCCGGCCAGGGCCTTCAGCGACTATGACGTTCAGGTGCGGCGCGACGGCCTGGAATCCGTCGAAATTCAGGAAAAACTATAAACCGAAGAGTTCTGTGTATGGATGAAGCGGACCTTGTGCCCCTTTCCGCATTGCAGCACTATGCCTATTGCCCCAGGCAGTGCGCGCTGATTCACCTGGAGCAGATCTGGGAGGAAAACAGCCACACAGCCGAGGGGCGGCTCATGCACAAGCATGCCCACAGTGGAGAAAGCACAGCGCGCGGCCAGGTTCGTCTTGTGACGGACCTGCCGTTGCGCTCCCTCCGCCTGGGCGTCAGCGGCAAGGCGGATGTGGTGGAATTCAGGCTTTGCGGCGGCGCATGGCGGCCCTATCCCGTGGAATACAAAAAGGGGTCGCCGCACGGGCATGCCGAGGCCGATGCCGTGCAGGTTTGCGCACAGGCCCTCTGTCTTGAGGAAATGCTGGAAACGTCCATCCCCGAAGCGGCCATCTTTTACGGCGCGCAGCGGCGCAGAAGCATCGTGCCGCTCACAGAGGAACTGCGCCGAAAAAGCGCGGATATCGCCCTGGCCGTGCATGAGCTTTTCCGCAGCGGTAAAACGCCTCTTCCGGAAAATCGGGGCCATTGCGCGGCCTGCTCTCTTCAAAACGCCTGCATGCCCGCCGCGGTGGAAAAATCCGCGCGGGCCTCGCGCTATCTTGAAGCACTGTGGAGCGAATCATGAAACGCCACCTGAACACGCTTTTTGTGACCACGCAAAACACCTGGCTGTCCAAGGACGGCGAGTGCGTCAGTCTGCGCGCGGAAGGCCGGGAACTGGGAAAAGTTCCCATCCACACCATCGGGTCGCTGGTCTGTTTCGGGCAGGTCAGTTGCAGTTCCTTTCTGCTGGGGCATTGCGCCCAAAACGGCGTGGCCGTGTCCTGGCTCACGGAAAACGGGCGCTTCATGGCCGCAATGCACGGCCCCACCACAGGCAATGTGCTGTTGCGGCGCGAGCAGTATCGCAAAACGGACAATGTGGAAGGAGCGCTCCCCCTGGCCCGCGCCTTCATCACCGGCAAGATTGTCAATTGCCGCACTGTGTTGCGGCGGGCGGCCAGAGAACACCCTGAGGAGCATGCCGACGGCGGGCTGGCGCGGATCTGTGAAAGTCTCACATCCTGCCTGCAGCGCCTGCCCCAGGCGCGGTCGCTGGATGAAATCCGCGGTCTGGAGGGCGAGGCGGCCGGAATGTACTTCAGCGTTTTTAATCGCCTCATCTCGCCCAGGGCGAAAGGCATACGCTTCACCGGCCGCAGTCGCCGCCCGCCGCTGGATGAGATCAATTGCCTGCTTTCCTTCTTGTATACTTTGCTGGCGGCGGATCTGCGCGGGGCCATTGAAAGCGTCGGGCTTGATCCCGCCGTGGGTTTTCTGCATCGGGACAGGCCTGGCAGACCGAGCCTCGCCCTGGATATGATGGAGGAATTTCGCCCTGTACTGGCGGACAGGCTGGCGCTGACGCTGGTCAACAGGGGGCAGATCCGGGCGAAGGATTTTGAGCAGACCGCGTCCGGGGCTGTTCTTCTGAAGGAAAAAGCCCGCAAGGAAGTGCTTGTGGCCTACCAGGAGCGCAAACGTGAGGAAATACTGCACCCCTTTCTGAATGAACGCATGACCACGGGCCTGCTCTGGCATATGCAGGCGCGCCTGCTGGCGCGGCATATCCGGGGAGAGATGGACGCCTACCCGCCCTTTGTCATCAGGTGACGCATGCTTGTTCTGGTAAGCTACGACGTCAATACCGAAGACACGGCGGGGCGGCGACGCCTGCGGCGCATTGCCCGGCATTGTCAGAACTGGGGACAGCGCGTGCAATTCTCTGTCTTTGAATGCGTCGTGGACCCGGCGCAGTGGAAAAACCTGCGCGCGGCATTGCTCAATGAAATGGATCAGGACAAGGACAGCCTGCGCTTTTATTTTCTCGGCAGTTCCTGGCGAGGCAAGATAGAACACTGGGGCGTTAAGCCAGGCTACGATCCTGAGGGACCGCTGATTTTCTGAAGCGGACACCTCAAGCTGACGGCTTTTTGCAGAGAGGTGCGCGCATCATGTAATACGTTGAAATACAAGATGATAATTATACAAATATACATAGGACGAAAATCCGGGCAGCATCAAGAGGCAGATTCCCGCAATGGTTCCCGTAAACCCTTTACACGCGCAGGCTGAGACCTGCCGCTGTCGCCTCCCGCGCGGAGGCGTGGATTGAAACTCGCACCATATCCCGTAAGGTTACCCGCACCGTGTCGCCTCCCGCGCGGAGGCGTGGATTGAAACAAAATACGGCTGCCGGGGCAGTGGAATGGTGGGGTCGCCTCCCGCGCGGAGGCGTGGATTGAAACTTTGACATAGCCCGCAATCCGCTGGACCTGCGCGTCGCCTCCCGCGCGGAGGCGTGGATTGAAACCGGTTCCGGATGTGCGGCGCTCCAGCGGGCCACGGTCGCCTCCCGCGCGGAGGCGTGGATTGAAACACTACAAGCCAGGTGTTGGAAATGCGGCAGACATCGTCGCCTCCCGCGCGGAGGCGTGGATTGAAACCGTTGTAACACCATCAGGCTGTACGGCACCCGGGTCGCCTCCCGCGCGGAGGCGTGGATTGAAACCAGCATAAAAGCTGTTGTCGCCCACTCGCAGAGCGTCGCCTCCCGCGCGGAGGCGTGGATTGAAACTTGTTGTCCGCTTTTGGCCAGCCGTCACACCGCGTCGCCTCCCGCGCGGAGGCGTGGATTGAAACTCTTCCCGGACCGCTGCGGCCTGGTCGCGTTCTCCGTCGCCTCCCGCGCGGAGGCGTGGATTGAAACGGCTACGGCTCCGGCGACGGCTTCGGCTACGGCGTCGCCTCCCGCGCGGAGGCGTGGATTGAAACAGCGCGTCCAGCATCGTCCCGGAAATCTATCGCGTCGCCTCCCGCGCGGAGGCGTGGATTGAAACACGGCAACCCGCGTTCGCAACTCTGTAATCCCAAGTGTCGCCTCCCGCGCGGAGGCGTGGATTGAAACAGCAGCTTACCCATCGCAAGCCATTACGTCCGCGTCGCCTCCCGCGCGGAGGCGTGGATTGAAACCGTTGTAACACCATCAGGCTGTACGGCACCCGGCGGTCGCCTCCCGCGCGGAGGCGTGGATTGAAACTGGACAACTTCGCCAGCGGTGAAACCGTTATCGTGTCGCCTCCCGCGCGGAGGCGTGGATTGAAACCTGGGATGTTGTGGAGGCAATAGCATGAACATTTGGTCGCCTCCCGCGCGGAGGCGTGGATTGAAACTTCGGTGATGGGATAGTCAGGCGCGGTGTACTTGTCGCCTCCCGCGCGGAGGCGTGGATTGAAACCTGGCGGATTTGTCGTATATGGCCCGATTGCGCCGTCGCCTCCCGCGCGGAGGCGTGGATTGAAACGCTGAACTCCGGGAACCTTCAGTGTTTCATGTGAGTCGCCTCCCGCGCGGAGGCGTGGATTGAAACTATAAGGGGATCAATATCCTGACGTTCCGCCGGCGTCGCCTCCCGCGCGGAGGCGTGGATTGAAACATCTTGGGGAACCTTGTAAGCCCCTTGTGCTAGAGTCGCCTCCCGCGCGGAGGCGTGGATTGAAACGCCATCCGCACACGCCGCTATATCGCCTATTGCAGAGTCGCCTCCCGCGCGGAGGCGTGGATTGAAACACAAGGGGATCAATATCCTGACGTTCCGCCGGCGTCGCCTCCCGCGCGGAGGCGTGGATTGAAACCGTAGAAACGGGCAGCTCAGCCTCCAGATCTTGATGTCGCCTCCCGCGCGGAGGCGTGGATTGAAACCCGGGTAAGGATAGGCTGCTGGCCAACATGCTCAAGTCGCCTCCCGCGCGGAGGCGTGGATTGAAACGTTCAGCGGCAAGAACACATGACCACACCCACCGTCGCCTCCCGCGCGGAGGCGTGGATTGAAACTGCAAACGTCGATTATCCAGATCTAAAGCCATTTGTCGCCTCCCGCGCGGAGGCGTGGATTGAAACGCGCAATACCTTGAGCAGTATCCGACAGGATTGGTGTCGCCTCCCGCGCGGAGGCGTGGATTGAAACAACGAAGCAAGGCATCCAAGCTTAAGGGCAAAAGCGTCGCCTCCCGCGCGGAGGCGTGGATTGAAACTAATCCGCGTAAGTCCCTAGGCTTTCGCAATCGCGTCGCCTCCCGCGCGGAGGCGTGGATTGAAACGGCGCCCACCGTTGTGTAATGTCCCTTAGCATGTAGTCGCCTCCCGCGCGGAGGCGTGGATTGAAACTTCGATAAGGGCTTCGGCTAGATAGTTGCCAGAATGTCGCCTCCCGCGCGGAGGCGTGGATTGAAACCCGAAGTCCTTGACTCCGCCGGATGATTGGCCATGTCGCCTCCCGCGCGGAGGCGTGGATTGAAACCAGTAGTGGCAAAGATATGTCGTGGCTTGCTGATGCGTCGCCTCCCGCGCGGAGGCGTGGATTGAAACAAAACGACGCTCAATCTGCACATTACGCTGCTTAGAGTCGCCTCCCGCGCGGAGGCGTGGATTGAAACAGCCGGCTTTAACCGGCTTTGGCCGGTTCCGCCGGTCGCCTCCCGCGCGGAGGCGTGGATTGAAACTTATTAAACTCCTTTCAGCAGACCGGGCAAGTTGAAGTCGCCTCCCGCGCGGAGGCGTGGATTGAAACCCTTATGAGTCGTATGCCCGGTATTGGACTAGGTGTCGCCTCCCGCGCGGAGGCGTGGATTGAAACTCCAAAGAAAAAAAAATCTTGACAAGAGGGGTGAAGTCGCCTCCCGCGCGGAGGCGTGGATTGAAACCTAGGCTTTCGCAATCGCTGGACTTGACACCAGCGTCGCCTCCCGCGCGGAGGCGTGGATTGAAACATCCCCCTTGTTAAGATTTTACCAGCTCCTAGCCTGTCGCCTCCCGCGCGGAGGCGTGGATTGAAACAGGGCGCTTTGCAAAGCCCGTTTGGCAACATGAAGTCGCCTCCCGCGCGGAGGCGTGGATTGAAACTACCGAAAAAAGACTCGAACTCGTCGCGTCATTGTCGCCTCCCGCGCGGAGGCGTGGATTGAAACTGTCCAGCGAGGTCTTTTTTGACCACCTCGCCCAGGTCGCCTCCCGCGCGGAGGCGTGGATTGAAACAGGAATCGTGTTATCACCCTCAAAAAGGTGGGCATGTCGCCTCCCGCGCGGAGGCGTGGATTGAAACATAATGGGACAAAGAAAATTTGCTACGCCGACGCAGTCGCCTCCCGCGCGGAGGCGTGGATTGAAACTTGCATAGCGCACCTCAGGGACAGATCCAGCCTCTGTCGCCTCCCGCGCGGAGGCGTGGATTGAAACTTGCATAGCGCACCTCAGGGACAGATCCAGCCTCTGTCGCCTCCCGCGCGGAGGCGTGGATTGAAACTCTCCGCAGAACGGGCAAGTTGCATCGCCATATCGTCGCCTCCCGCGCGGAGGCGTGGATTGAAACCGAGATATCGCAAATACTCAACATAACGACTCCCAGTTGAATAATGACGTAATAACTCAGAGGAAAATTGCGGGATAAGTTGGGAAGAGGCGGGATATATCGAAACGGCGTTTGTAATGAAATTACACACTGTGTAATGAAAAGGCGGGGTATGATCCCCGCCTTATCTCATTTCTTTTCGCGCATCACGCCGGGCAAGAATACCTGCTGCTGCCTCCGGCGTGCTCGTTCTTGCCGCAGTATCTGATAGATGGTGGACTCGTTGAGCTTATACTTGGCCCGAAGCTCCGGGATATTATCGCCGGTGAAGTCTCGGAAAATCTGGGCGTCTCGCCTCGACTTGTCGCAAGGGAAATAGACGGAGCTACCACCGAAGTCAAGAGCCATGCGTGTGGTGACACGACGCCCAAGCTGATCAGTGCCATGACGGAGTTCATCTTCAATCATGGCCTCAATCTGGTTGAGCAACTCAGAGCCACGGCTATTGATAGGGCGCCTTGGCATGGCGTACCTCGACCACGAATTTGCCGTCTATAATCGGCGGCGGAGTATTACCCTCAAGAACAGAAAGACAGACCGCGCGTTTCTTTGGATCGTCACAGCGGTCAAACCACTGCTTCAGGATTTCGATCATGGCCTGGCACTGTTTGACGGTGGCATCCTCCAGTGTACGGCCCGTGAAGCGCCGCATGCAGGAAGCAAGCGCCTTTTCCGAACGGTCGCGCACGATGCCGCAATCCGCCATTGTCAGCCAGAGCGCGCGTATCTTCTTCGCCTGTGGATCACTGACCAGGCGTTTGCCCTTGTGCGTTGGCTTCTTTTGAAAGCCTTTGCGCTTCAGTTCCTCAATGACGCGCCATTGTTCCTTGACTGTCATCCTGGAGCAGGAATCCTTGCCGGTAAGGTCAAGCAACAAGGCGCGATAGGTGTCATCATCCAAGCCTAGCTGATTCTTGGCCACATGGATCATGCCGATGAGCTTGGACATGGCGGCCTCCTATGCGGGTACGGTCGATGTGTCGGCCAGTTCCGCCTCGTTGAGCTCGTAGAAGAAGTCATCGGACTGCGCGAGTTTGCAGCCCACCTCGGCCAGCATGTCGGCGGGCAAGGCGCGGAGCTTGTCCTTGTCCACTTCCTGCTTGATGCGTACCGCGTCGAGACCCCTGTCCTGAATGAGAGTAAGGATGCGCTCCCAGGTGTACTTGCGGTTGAGGGGCTTGACGGATGTGGAGGAGCGGAAGCCGATGGTGCCGAAGTCGAGCGCCAGCGACTTGCGCGCCCTGAAAAGCTCTTCCCTGCGAGTTTGGGCGAACTGGACAAGTATCTGTTCGCGCTCGGTGATGCGCTGCCGGTGTGGTTCGCACTCCTGGGCGCAGCGGGCTTTGAGCTCGGCCACGCTCTCCTTGAAAGAAAGTTCTGCAAGGTCGATGGCGCGGCGGGACGCGGCGATTTCCGCCAGTATGGCGTCGGCGTCCTCCAATGTGGAGATGGCGGGAATCTGCGGTACGGGTTTAACGCGTTTCATAATGCCTCCCAGTGTTATAAATCAAAAGACCAGAAGCGAAGATGGCCGGAAGCGGGAATAGGATGTGGCAGGCGGTGGACCGTCAGAATCCGCCACCAGTATTTCGCCTTGACATCGCACCACCGGGAATACGGATTTCCGGAATTTTCCTGACAGCCGCTAAAGACAACGGCGCCAAGGATGGCCCCTGTCCTGGCGATATGCCGCGCATCGCATGGCAAAATGGACATGCCGCGCCTGCGGGCTTCCCGATTGATGGATTGCGGATCAAAGCGAGTGGCCTTGCTGGCATGCAGCAGAACGGGAACACCCATATACTGCTCCGGCAGCGGCCAATTACGGTTTTCCACATCCTTGAGGCCCAGCAGAATCAGGGCGGCCCAGGGCTGGCGAATGGAGAGCACGGGATAAATCATTCCTCACCCTCCATCGCTATACGCGCACCTGCCGCACAACATCAGCGGTGACCAGCCGTTCCCCCATTCCCGCGGCCAGGTTCATGGCCGCCGTGGCATAGTTGCTGATGGCCAGCGGATAGCCCATATAAACGCCATGTCCTGATCTGTCGCGCGCCACCATCAGCTTGTCCCGCAAAGCCTCCAGGGCCTCATCCTCGAATACGCAGTGAATATCGGCCCCCGCACGGCTGAAACGGTGCTCCAGAAATTCTGCGGGCTTTTTGATGGGTTCCAGGCGAACAGGAACGCAACGCTGCACGACTTCCCGCACATCGCTCTGCGTGCTGCCGAGCCTGTCCATCAACTCGGTCTGGCCGATGAGGATGATGGACAGCAGGCGCTTCATGCCGTCCTTCAACTCCCAGAAACGCTTGAGGCATTTCAGGGTATGGGCGTTCAGGTCATGCGCCTCCTCGACGATCAGCACATGGCGCATCCCGGCCCGGTTGGATTCCTTCAGTATCTGATGGAGCCGCCTGTCCCGCACTTCCTGGCTGCGCGGAATGGTCGTCCCCGGCGCCAGCGTGGCAATGATGGCCTCCGCGATATGCCGGGCCACCATAGGCTTGCCGTCGCGGCCGCCGGTCATGCTCAAGGTGTACGGCTCAATGATGACCACCCCGTCGCCGCCTTCCCGCAGACGCTCGATCAGGTCTTCCCGCAGGGTCGACTTCCCGGAGCCGGATTCCCCCACAACGGCCATGAAATTGCCATTGGTGGCCGCGTCATACATGAACTCGCGCACATAGCGGCTTTCCGGCGAAAAATAGACATCCTCCGGGCTTTGCGGGTCGTCGAACGGATCGCGCATGAGCTTGAAGTGCTGTCGCGCCCGCGCGGTCAAAAGCTGTTTCCGCAATATCATTTCATCATCTCCCGTGTCGGTTTGTGCTTGTACTGGAGAACCTGGCGCCGGAGCGGAAGCCGGGACGGTTGTCCGGGCGGCTTCGGCCAGCGCTGACTCGATTCTTTCAGGGGCAACGCCGCGCTCTTGCAGCCACGCGGCAAGTTTGGCCCGATTGGCAGCCCAGTGCCGGGGAGTGGGCCGCCCGTTGCAGAGGCGGTTGATGGTGGTCACCGGGAGGCCGGTGGCCCTTGCCGCCGCCCTCTGTCCCACGCCCATCTCCGACAGCAGCATCTTCAGTTGACGCATGCCACGCCTCCGTCAAAGCGCGTGATGGTTGCCGCCCGCGGCGCAAAGCGGGCCATGATGGCCTCCGCAAGTTCCGGGAGGGCGGATTCCGGCACCTGCCGGGGATACCGTGCCCGAATCAGGTCATTGCAGGCCACCGGATCAGCCGCCCACGCCTCGCCGCACATCTCCATCAGGCGGTTGGCCGCCTGCGCCCGGTTAAGCGGCACAGGCGCGGCGGTCTTGCCTTCCACATCCAGGGCGCGTCCTGCCCGTCGCAGGTATTGCGGGGCTTCCCGCACATCGGCCATAGCGTCCATGTCCGCAAAGGGTTGCCGATTGCGGGCCTTGTGCGCCCGTTCGGCCTCTTCCAGACTGTCCGTGCCATAGGCGCGCTTTTTGATCTCCTGAAGGCGTCGCTCGGCGGCGATCTGCGGCAGGCGGCGGTACTCTTCGCCGATGACCGGAGCCATGATGTCGCGCCCGGCCTCGTCTTTCTCAATGGGCAGCACTTCAAAGCGCAGCTCCGTTCCGTCCGCCATTTCCTTGATGACCATGACGGCCGGAGCGCGGAAGGGATTGAGACGCACGGTCACGTTGTCGCCGGAAGAAAGCCCGTGATAGCCCAGTTCGCGCAGGTCATATTCCTGTACGCCATGCGAGCGCGTATTCACACTGATGCGGAAGCGGTTGTCGATTTGGCGGCGCTCGTCCTGCCAGTGGGCGATTGCCTCCAGCACCGGGCGTTCCACTGTCCGCAACTGCGCGTCCGTGATACCAACCCAGAGCTGATTGCGCGGCTTCCGCGCCCTGGTCAGGATGGCATGGGCGTTGAAATGCCGTCGCCAGCGGTCGGCCTGGGCTTGCAATTCCGCCACGCTCGGCGTTTCCATGAAGCGCAGGCGGCTTTCAAAGCCGGTTTCCACAAGGTTCTGCGCCACCTCCACAGCGCCGGTGGCGCGGGCGTTGCCTGCCTCGTGCCACAGCGGCTCTATTTCCAGATCGCGCAGGAACTGCTTCACCAGTGAGGACTGGTTGCCGCTGCCCTTGTCCATGAAGAGACGCAGCGGCGCCCCGTGCATGGGGTCGCGCGGCCCCCTGTCGCTGATGGCCTCGACCAGTGTGGTAATGACGCCGCGCGCGTCCTCCCCTTTTGCCTGCTCATAATGAAGGAACAGGCAGCCGCTGAAGTGGTCAACCACCACATAGCGGATGATGCGCTGCCCGGCGATCTCGATGAGTTTTCCGGGTTTGTGCGCGTTATAGTCCCGCTCGTTGATGAGCCGTACGGCATCCTGCCCGCGCATGCGGTAGAGGACGCAGACCGAGGCGTCCAGTTCCCAGACGTGGTTCGGGTGCAGGCTGCGCATCTCCACCGCCGGGCGCGCCGCGCCAAGCTGGTCAGGATGGCAGCAATGCCGCCGCATGGCCCGTGAAAGCGTTTCCTTGCTCGGCATGATGACCTCGCCCGTTTCGGCGTTGACGACGCCCAGGCCGTTGGCCGCCAGACGTTCCCGCGCCGCCGTGATGGTGGTGATGCGCTTGCCGCCCTGCCTCTGGCTCAGATGCACAAGGCCGCCTGCCAGCATGGCAAGCTCCGCGCTGACGCAGGTCTCTCCCTTGTCCGCCCTGGTCTTGCGGCCGCTGCGCCAGCCCGTGTATCGGTTCAGCAGCGCATAGACGGTTTTGCTGCTCCGCCCCAGGGTCTCCGCCGCCCGCGCCACCAGAGCCGCGCGCTCGCCGCCGCTGGGCGGGGCGGCGGCAAGCGCCTGGGCAAGATCGTGCAGGTAGCTCTGCTGGGCGGCGGAAAGCGGCATGGCACTACTCCGCTCCGTCCCCGGCCTGCGGCTCGTCTTCGCCGGGCAGTTCAAAACGCGCCCGCAGGTCCACGTCGATGCCCGCGTTCAGCACCATGTCCGCCACGGTATCCATGAGCTGACCGACTCGCGTGTGTACATAAGTACAGGAATCATCCGTGATGCGGTCGTCGGTCAGCATGGCGGAACAATGGCCGATGAGTTCCACGACAGCCAGAAAGACCTTCTGATATTTCTCGTCCACACCTTCCCGCGCCCTGGCGTTGATGTCGTCCAGGGCTTTCTGCTGCTCATCCGGGGCCATGCTGGTCAGGCGGTTGATCTGTTCCTCCAGGGCGTCCAGACGCTCGCCCTTGTCCTTGCTGACCTTTTCCCTGGCGGCCAGAGTTTCCTCCATCTCCTTTTTTTCCACCTTGGCCCTGGCCAGTTCCAGCTTCAGTTCCGCGAGCTTTTCCTTCATTTCTTCCGGACCGTCGGCGGCGTCCACCTCGGCCATGATGGCCTCGCGCTCCGCGGGCGGCAGTTCGACAATGCCTTTTCGCAGCAGACGCAGATCGCGGTAGCCGAGACCCAGGGCCTCCTGCATTTCCAGCAGATTGCCGCCGAAAGCGGCGAGGTTTTGCAAATCCTCGTTAATTTTATTTTTGCTATACCCGTGCGCCTCGCAGAACTGTTCCCAGGTATAGACTGTCACTGTTTCGCCGCTGCGCCGGTCCAGCACGGTCAGTCCCCTGTAAGCCTTGCTTTCACGAATCTCGGCCAGAGCCTTGAGCGCGCCCACCCGGTTGATGGACTCGTTGAGCTGGAAGGTGGAGATGGAGCCGACTGTTTCGGCCAGGCGCAGGCTCCGTGCCAGTTCCGCCCTGGGCATGGTCAAGCTTTGCGCCCGCAGTTCCGCCACCACCGGCGCGGCCGCCTGTTCGGCTCGCGCGGCCTCGGCATTTCGAGTATCTTCAGAGGCCGTGTTCAGTGTCCTGCGCCCGCGACGGGGCGTAGCGGTTTCAATGGTATTGGACAGGTCGTTCATACATCTCTCCTACGGCAGCATCTGGCGCGCCTGGGCCGTCACGCGCATTTCAAAGTTGCGGCCGCGCTCGGCCAGGTCGCTCATGTACAGCTGATACATTTTCATCAGCGCCACCGGCTTCTCGCTGATGGCCCAGCGGCCGTTTTCCAGCTTGCGGACCCAGCCCGCGTCTGCCAGCGTCTGGAGGTCTCGGCAGACATTGGCGCCGGAATATCCCGTGGTGCTGACGATCTCCTTGTTGCTCATGCCGTCCAGCACGGAGCGGAAGAGGGTCTCGGTGATCCTGAGCGCCCGCACGGCGGCGTTATCCGTTTTTTGCACCATGCCTACCTCCACCACTTCGGCCGCGCCACTACCTCGAAAGGCTCGCCATCGTTGGCGGCCTCCTCGCCGGGCAGCCTGATCTGGTTGCAGGGCAGGCCGAGCCTGCGGGCGTGGTCGATTTCGGCGGCCACGCCCACGCTCTCGCGGATGCCTTCCAGCATGAGCACCACCAGGGCATCGGACATTTCCAGCATCCGCAGGCACGGCTCGCGCCACGTCTTGAAGTCGGCCGACAGGTCGCCACGCTCCCAGTCGGCCTGAATGATGGCGTGACCCATGGAAAGCGGTGAAACGACGCTCCAGCCCTTGCGCATGAGCCATGCCGCGCACTCGCTGGCAAGATTTGCGCGGGCCGCGCGTTTTGCTGGTTCCGGGTGACTGTAGGAAGTGGCCAGATAGAGCAGGGCCGGACGATCCAAGGCAAGAGCCTGTGTGGCGTCCGCCAGGCCGACAGGTTCCACAAACCGGAGGTTACCGGAGTTCAGGTCAGCCTCCGGGATAAAACCTTCATGGGGCCGGTCACAGGTCGGACAGCGCCATTCAACCGTCAACTGGAACTCGCCCCCGCCGTAATCGTTGCCGCGGCGGGCGATGGCGCACACGGCCCCGTCCGGCGGCAGGTGCGGCCCTTCGGGACAGTGACGGGGGAACTTGTCCACGCGCGCCAGTTTGCCCACATAGTCCTTCTTGAACCGGGGCGGCTCCACTTCGCGCCACTCAATAAGGCAATCGGGATTGCATAAACGCATGCCTACACCTCCTCCGGAATCAACAGCCCGTTGACCTGCCCGGCCAGACCCAGCAACTGGCTCCGGATAAGGCGGACCTCCAGCCACACCTCCTCGTCAATGCGCCCGGCAAGCTCCGCAAGGTCGTCCGCGCGGGACACCAGGTCTTGCGCCAGCGGCGAATCGTATTGCCTTTCTTCTCCGGGCCTGCTATCAGTTCTTTCAAACATGGAATCATCTCCCGTGTTTTGGATGGCGGTGTCTGTTGCAGCGGGTGCCGCCGTCTCTTTTCTCGGCCATTACACGGCCTCCCGCTCTGCCTCGCCCGTCTTGATGCCGAGCGCCACGGCGATGTCGTGCGCCACGCCGTAATTGCCCTTGGCGCGATCCCGTAACAGCTCCTGCACCACGCGGGCAGGAAAATTGTTGGCTCGCGCCCATGCGGCGGCGGTGAGGCCCTGCGCTTGCAGCCACTCCCGCGCCTCGGCGCGTGTGCGCAGCTTCTTCTTTTTCATGATCATCTCCTTTGTGGGTAAAGCCCGGATTATGCCGCTCCGGGCGGGCGTCCCGCATGGGCTTGCGGTATTCGCCGTTGCACGCTGCTCCGCGAGGTGAACGGAGGTCTACACGGTCGCGGTAGCCGGGGCTCAGGCCCTCGTGGGGCTCCGGCCCGCTTTGAGGTTTCCGGCTCCTCTGGTAGGCTCACTCATCCACAGTCAATCCAACCCCGGAACCGTTCCGGGAAAAGGAGCCGGAAATATGGAACTGTATCATTTTTGCCAGACTCCCCTTGAATCGGGCGCTGTGATAAAGCCTGGAAACTGGGGAAGATTGATGCTGTTGGAATCATTTCCAAAAACAAAGGCCGCCGACGTCGAAAATATATTGTTTGATGTAGTTCTGGAGAATGTCCGATTGGCTCTGTATTCTGACAAGCCAAGTCGCTTTGCCTGTGTCTACACATGCCTTGGCATCGAAAGCGCCAGATTATTTGCTCCCAAGAGACCATACTATCCTTGCTATAAAGTTGAGCTTGTATACCCTGATCGCCCAACATTTTGCGGATCATGGCAACACGTTGAACAACGAAGCGGTTCTCTGAAATCGTGGCATTCTCTAGCCAAAACCTATTGGTCCACAGACTGGAGGACACAGTCGCCCAATACTCTCGAATTGCTTTCCTTATCCCCCATCAGAATTGTTGATGAAGCCAACCTGTAGACGACCCTTGCCAATAGGAGGGGCTTGCCCCTCCTATCAGATCACCGGGGCATTGTTCGCCAGCATATCTGGCAGGAATGGTGATGCGTCGCGCAGTGCTCTTCTTCCCTGTAGGGGCAGTCCTCAGATTGGGGACGTTGAAGCAACATTTTTTCCGTCTTGCCAAGGCGGGAGGCGATGCTGCGCAGCGCACAATCCGCACAGATATGGCAGCGCCCGCCCATTCCGTTATTGGCCGTCACAGGCCCGCATGCCGCCTGTTCTCTGCCGCAAAAATCGCAGTAAATGTTGCCCGTGGGGCTGATCATCGCTTCCTCCTGTTCTTGTGCCGTACACGCCTTTCCTGTAGGGAGGGGGAAGGCGTTTAACGGCGTCCTTTAATGAGGGTAAATTACCCGAATACGGATTAACAGTCAACCTGTTTTGAGATATTTTTAATAAAAATACCCTAATGAGGATTAGGAATGTCCCTCGCAGATCGTCTCCGCATTGTTCGCGGCTCAATGGGGCAAACCGAGTTTGCCAAGAAGATAGGAAGTAGCCAAAGTGGCATATCAGCTTATGAAAAAGGACAAAGAAAACCAGATTACGAAACCCTAATCCGGGTATCAACGGAATTTGGGGTCACACTGGATTGGCTTCTGCTGGGTAAAGGGTCCATGCATCCTGCGGACCAGTTAGAGGGTGCCATGGAAGAAAAAACGACCGACATGTCGGTCGTTTTGAAAGGCGAGAACATACAACGCCCTGATTTTACAGAAAGACCCCAAAATAAAACGGCCGACATGTCGGTCGTTTGGGATCTCCAGCAAAGGCTTCTTGATGCTTTGCAAGAGCAAAATAACCTGCTCCGGGAGAATGCTCACTTGCGCCTTCAGCTGGAGCGCCGGGACATGCGCATCCGCGACCTGGAACGGGAGGTCGCCGAACTGCGGGAGGCGCGGAAGGGGCCTTCCGCTTATGGAGCTGGAGTTGCGGGGAGTGCTGGTTAAGGTCTACGGTGTGCCCGGGAGATAGTTTTTGGGTATCGGGAAATCCCGGCGGCTACAGGCCGTGCAAGGTGTGCAAGCCGTAAGGGGCGAACGGGCTTGATTGGCAAGGGTTTTTGCAATAAGATTGCATCTGATGCAAGAAAGTTGCAGCCAGCAAAACAGGAGAAGTCCTATGTCTTCCGCAATAGAAACCGCGAAGCGGACCCTGGAGCGGCATTGGGACAAGACCCTGCCGGTCAATCCATCCGCTATCGCCTATGCGATGGGCGCCAAGATTGTCTACGACCCGGATCTTTCCATAAGTGGATATTTTGATTTTCAGGACGACGGAAAGCCCGTTATCTACGTCAATCCACTCGATTCCTTTGTCAGACAACGTTTCACCATTTTTCATGAGCTTGGGCACTACGCCCTGGGCCATGGTCCCAGTGCCCGCGATCCCTCGCAAAATTACGACCGTCAGAACTATGATCTTTGTGAAGTCATGGCAAACCAGTTCGCGGCGGAGATGATCATGCCGAGTGACGTGGTATTCTTGTATGCCAACGGAGACTACTCGCTCGCTCAAATGGCACATTTGTTCAATGTGTCCGAGCAGGCGATGCGTATCCGCCTTGAGCGGCTGGGGATATTGTAGCGCATGGCACAAACTCCCGCAGATGATCCTTTAACCCAGGCGTTGCGGGGAGCGGACACCACAGCGCTCCCGTCAGGCACGAAAAACAAGGCGCTGGAGGACGAGATGCTGGAGCATCATCGCCAGCGCCGACGTCACAAATCGGTTTTGTTCTGGGGAGCCTTGCTTGTTTGTGGCGCTCTTTTCAGCTTGTTTTGCTATGCCATGCTTTTTTCCGATTTGCCGTTAAGGTACTTGGAAAAGTCAGTATTTTCACTGATCCCGCTTACTTTGCTGGGAGCTGCTCCACTTCTTCTCCTGGTCAGCCTCTTCCGGTGTGTTTTTCGCCCACCAGGAAATGCTGATCTTTTAGACAAGAAAGACATGGAGGCAGTTAAGGATTTGGCCGCCATTATCAAAGCCGTGCGTTAATTCATCTAGGCCCGCCCACCGGCGGGCTTTTTTCATCCCTCGTTTCCCTGAGAATCCACAATGCACCTCCAGGCCGCGCCGCGCTAGGGTAAGGCAATCGCCCCGCATAAGCCGGGCGCCACCCTAACCTCTGGAGGCGTCATGCCCACCACATCCACCCGCCGGCAGCGTATGCTGTCCACCCTGCGTCCTTTCTATGATTTTCGTGGTCTGTCCCTGCTGGCCCTGTGCGCCGTCATCGGCCTGGTGACGGACCCTGCCGCCACCCTGGGCCTGGCCGGATACCTGGCCTATGTCATCGGCATGGCCGGGGCCGCGATCATGCTGGCCAAGGTCGTCATGCCCTATCTGGATGCCTCCGAGCACGCGGCCTCGGCCCTCAATGAAGGCAACGTAGCCGGCGCCCTGGTGGTGCTGGCGCGCTCCCTGCTCATCATCGGCTTTCTGGTCTGCATCATGGCCTGGGGGAAGTGATGACCGCCGGTTCCGCGTTGCTGGCCCTTCCCCTGCTGGCCCAGCTCTATCTGCCCATGCTCTATGAGGAGCACCTGGCCTACACTCCTGACTTCTACGACCCGGCCATCTACGCCGGGCAGGTGGAGCAGGAGACGTGCTACGGTCTTGCCGGCAAACGCTGCTGGAATCCGCGCACCGAGCTGAAAACGTCCCGCGAGTACGGTTTCGGCCTGGGGCAGATCACCATTGCCTACGACAGCAAGGGCCGGGTGCGCTTCAACAACTTTGAAGACGTGAAGAAGCTGCACAAGGACCTCAGGCACTGGCGCTGGGAAGACCGCTACGACCCGCGCCTCCAGCTGCGGGCGCTGGTCATCAAGAACCGCGCCAACTGGAACGCCCTCAAGGGCTGCGCCACGGACGAGGACCGGGCGGCCATGATGCTCTCGGCCTACAACGGCGGTCTGGGCGGCGTCTTGCAGGATCGGGCCTACTGCGGCCGCGTCAGGGGCTGTGACCAGTCCCGCTGGGCGGGGCATGTGGAGACGCACAGCCGCAAGAGCCGCAAGGGCATGGGCACAGCCTACGCCGACAAGTCGCCCTACGGCATCAACCGGGCCTATGTCCGCAATGTCCTGGACACCAGGCGGCAGCGTTACCGGTCGGCTCTAGCCGAGCTTGCGGCAGCGGGGGCACAGCCATGAGAGACATCATCATCTATTTGATGCTTGCGGCCATCATCGGCGGCACGGTGACGATCCAGCATCTGCGCATCAATGCCGCCGAGGAGCACTCCGCCCTCCTGGACGCCGAGGCGCTGGAACTGCGGGCGGAGGTGGCCCGCTGGCAAGCCGCATATGCCCAGGCCAGGGCCGGGCAGGAGGCGCTCACGGTCCAGGCGCAAGCCTGCCTCGACCGCGAGGCGGGCGCCCGCTCCGATGCCGAGCTGTGGCGGCAGATTTTTGAGACTATGACCCTCCGCTCCATGAGCGCGGAGGAAACCCAGGAAGTGCCGGACGATGCGACACGTCGCGCCTTGCTGTCTGCTCTTGATCGCCCTCTTTAGAGGACGCCCGCCCCGCACGTCCTGTGCGGGATCGGGCTGTCGCTTGCCGCAAGCGCGGTTGCGGCTGCGCTCCCGCTGCGCGGCCAGCATCATCCTGATGCTGCTTTTATGCGCCTGCGCGCATCCCGCGACGGAACAGCCCGCCCCTGAGCCGGTCATCATTCGGCCCGCGCGTTGCGGCCGCCCGGCAACGCCGGAACTGCCCAGGCTCTCCGGCCTCCGGCTCCTCGAAAGCGCACAGGGTTATGCCCTGCTCAAGCGCAGAGACCGCATCGTGCGCGACTATATCGCCGGGCTGGAGGATGCCCTGGACTGCTATGAGGCGCAACTGCCGCCCGGCCAGACGCGGGGGGAGGGAGAGTAATGGACGCCACACTTGATTTTGTCCGCGCGTTCGGCTGGCTCGCCGCCATCGGCGTCAACCTGCTCATCTGCTGGATAGCCTGGAGCCTGCGCCACAAGTTCGTCACCCGCGAGGATTGCGCCCGGCAGCGCGCGGAACAGGCCAGGGAGCGGGAACGCATGTCGGAATTGCTGGCCGCCCATGAAGCCGCCATGCGCGAACTGACGCTCAAACTCAAGGCCATGCCGGATCACGAGCGCCTGCACGATATTGAGCTCAAGCTGGCGCGCATCGAGGGCGAACAGGCAAGGCTCGCCGAGGCATTGATTGGTATGCGCGGCATCCTTGAGCGCGTGGAAAACCAGACCACGCTGCTCATGCGAGGCCATATGAGAGGAGACAAGTAGTGAACACGCACGACCTTATCACCCGCAACCGGCGTCTCGCCATCTTGCGTTTTTTGGCCTCCGAGCCGGACTACAGCATGAATACCAGCGTTTTGCAGGCGGCCCTGCGGGCCATCGGCCACGGGGTGCCGCGCGATACTGTGGAGGCCGACGCCCTCTGGCTGGCCGAACAGGGCCTTGCCACGGTGGAACATCTTGACATTCCGGTGACGGTTCTGCGCATCACGCCGCGCGGCGCAGATGTGGCCAGCGGCGTTGCCGCCCATCCGGGCGTTGATCGTCCGTTGCCCCGCTAGGTGTCGTCATGGGCCGCGCCTCCAAGATCCGTCGTCTGCCCGAAGCCCTGCGCGAACAACTGCATGCCATGCTGGACGCCGGGCACACGCTCGATGAAATCACCGCCCACCTGAAGGCCCTGGGCGCGGACGTGTCCCGCTCCGGCCTCGGGCGCTACAAGCAGCAGGTGGACAAGGTGGCCGCCCGTCTGCGCGAGTCCCGCGCCATGGCCGAGGCCGTCATGGAGCGCATGGGCGCCCAGGCCGCCACCGGCAAGAGCGGCGCGGCCCTCATCGAGATGCTGACCACCCTCACCAGCGACTACCTGCTGCGCCGCATGGATGACCCGGATGCCGAGATCGAGGTGGACGAGCTGCGTGCCCTGGCCCGTACCGTCAAGGAACGCGCGCAGGCCGCCCGTGCCACCCAGGATTACGACCTGAAACTGCGCGAGGAGGCCCGCCGCGAGGCCGAAGAAGCCATGCGCAAGGCCGTGGAAAAAGCCGCTGAAGAAAGCCCGGCCGCTGCCAGCCCGGCGGAAGTCTTTGCCCGCATCCAGGCCGTCTACAGGGGGGAAGCCTGATGGACAAGGAAGATCTGACGGACGCCCGCAAGCGGGGCCAGGGCGTGCCCTTTGAAAGGATACGCCGCATAGCGCTGCTGTCGATGCCCGTAAGCCCGGCTGCGCCGGACAACGGGCACGGCGCTTTGCGCCGCCGTTCGGTCGCTACCGGCTATCTGGTGGGCCGTCTGGAACGCTTCAACAATGCCAAAAAGAAGGAGGTGGCCGACCGTGTCGTCCATGGGTTTCGCCGCTGAGGCCCGTGCCATCCTCTATCCCTACCAGCGCCGCTGGATAGACGACCAGAGCCGCTTCAAGATCGGCATGTTCTCGCGCCAGACGGGCAAGACCTACACCAGCACGCTGGAGATCGCCGAGGACATGGTCAAGGCCGAAGTGGAAAAACGCCGTGTGCGCTGGGTCATCCTCTCGCGCGGGGAACGACAGGCCCGCGAAGCCATGGAGGAAGGCCTCAAGGTGCATCTGCGGGCCTACGGGGCCGCCTTCGAGAGCCTGGAGTCGGACTTTCACCTGGCGGACGCCACCTCCTGCAAGTCCCTGGAGGTGGTCATGGCGCACGGCTCCCGTGTGACCGCGCTGCCTGCCAACCCCGACACGGCCCGAGGCTTCAGCGCCAATGTCTTTCTGGATGAGTTCGCCTTCCATGCCGACAGCCGCAAGATCTGGGCGGCCCTCTTTCCCGTGGTCTCCCGTAACGGCCTGAAACTGCGCGTGGTCTCCACGCCCAACGGCAAGGGCAACAAGTTCTACGACCTCATGACCTCCGCCGAGACGGCGGGCTGGTCCAAGCATGTGGTGGACATTTATCAGGCCGTGGCCGATGGCCTGCCGCGTGACGTGGAGGCCCTGCGGGCCGCCCTGAACGATCCCGACGCCTGGGCGCAGGAATACGAGCTGCAATGGCTGGACGAGGCCAGCGCCTGGCTGTCGTATGACCTCATCAATGCCGTGGAGCATGAGCGGGCGGGTATTGCGCAGAACTACGCGGGCGGCCCCTGCTATGTGGGGGTGGACATCGGCCGCCGGCACGACCTTTTTGTCATCTGGGTGCTGGAGGAAGTGGGCGACGTCTTGTGGACGCGGGAGATAATCACCCGGCGCGGAGCCAGCTTTGCCGAGCAGGACAGCCTGCTGGACGATGTGTTCCGGCGGTACCGGGTGCTGCGTTGCTGCATGGACCAGACCGGCATGGGCGAAAAGCCCGTGGAAGACGCCCGCCGCCGGCACGGCAGCGGCCGCGTGGAAGGGGTGCTGTTTACCGCATCCAGCAAGCTGGCCCTGGCCACGGTGAGCAAGCAGGCCTTTGAGGATAAGCGTATCCGCATCCCGCAAGGGGACAAGGCCCTGCGCAGCGACCTGCACAAATTGCAAAAGGTGGCCAGCCCTACGGGCGCGCCCCGCTTTGTGGCCGACTCCGACAGCGGGGGCCATGCGGACCGCGCCTGGGCCTGCTTTCTGGCTGTCAACGCGGCTACGGGGCCTGCCGTCGTTTTGCCGGATCATGCCGTGCCCTCCGGCCCGGCCCGTGGGGGCCTTGGGCGCTTCACTGATCCCGACGCCGCCTTCATGCCTTACAGGAGAATGTTCTGATGCCCGACATCCTTGCCAACCCCAACGCCCTGCCTGCCCGGGCGGACATGCAGGTCCGTTCCGACGGCATCCTTGATCTTGCCAACTTCGTGGCCGAAGTAGTGCCCGCGCCGGACAGCGTGCTGGCCTCCCTGGGCGGCGATCTGCGCGAATACGGCATGCTGCGCCGTGATGACCAGGTGGCCGCCCTCATGCAGCAACGGCAGGACAAGCTGGTGGAAGCGGAATGGGAGGTTATCCCCGGCGGCGATGCGCCTGCGGACGTGGCGGCCGCGGACTTTTTGCGCGAGCAGCTGGCGGGCTTCAACTTTGACGCGGCCTGCCGCAAAATGCACGGTTCCCTGCTGTACGGCTACGGTGTGGCCGAATGCCTGTGGGGACGGGACGGCAGCCGCATCACCTTACGGGACATCCGCGTGCGCGCGCCCTGGCGTTTCGGCTTCGCCAGGGACAGGCAGCTGAAGCTGCTGGTGGAGAGCCGCTGGCTTGTCATGCCGCCGCGCAAATTCTGGCTGGTGACCTGGGGCGCGGAAGACGACGATAACCCCTACGGCATGGGCCTTGGGCACCAGCTGTGGTGGCCCGTGTACCTCAAGCGCAACGGCGCCCGCTTTTGGGCCGCCTACCTGGACCGCTTCGGGGTGCCTACCACCAAGGCCGTCTATCCTTCGGACGAATCGGACGCCGAAAACGAGAAACGCAAAAAGGACGCCCTGGCCGCGGCCCTGTCCCTGCGCAGTGAAGGGGCCGTGGCCCTGCCCGAGGGCTTCGACGTTTCCCTGGTGGAATCCACCAGCCGGGGCAGCGGGGACTTCAAGGACTTTCTGGCCTATTGGGACGATGCCATCGCCAAGATCATCCTTTCCCAGACCGGCACCTCGCGCATCGGCCAGTACAGCGGCACGGCCGAGGTCCACAGCGGCATCGGCACCAGCGTGGTCAAGGCTGACGCGGATATGCTGTGCCAGTCCTTCAATACCGGCCCGGCGGTCTGGCTGACGGAGTGGAACTTTCCCGGCGCGCGGCCGCCCCAGGTCTGGCGCCGGGTGGAAGACCCCGCAAAGGTCAGGGCCGATGCCCAGCGCGACAAGGATACGGCGGCCCTGGGGCTGGAACTGACCGACGACGAAATCGCCCGCCGCTACGGCGACGCATGGCAGCGCAGGCGCGGCGGGGCAAGCGCATCCGGGGCGGAGTTCGCCGAAGCCGGTAGCGACGCTCCCGCCGAGCCCTACAGTGATACGCTGGCCCGGCAGGCCATGACGCTGGCCGATGCCCCGCAAACCGCCATGATCGACGCCATCCGCGCGGAACTGGACAAGGCCGTGGCTGAAGGCGAGGACCTGGCCTCCTTTGCGGAACGCATGCTTGCCCTGAACAAATTGTCCGGCGTGGATGATCTTGCCCAGATCCTCTACGGCGCCATGACCGCGGCCCACCTGGCGGGCCTCAGTGGTGAGGAGGACAGCGATGCCGGAAAGTGAGGTGCGTTTCGGCGGTGGTCCCTTCGAGGATGCCATCGCGCATTTCCGGCGCAAGGTGCGCGTGCCGGTCACGACCTACCGGGACCTGCCCGCGCAGATGCACGCCAAGGCTTTCATGGTGGCCGGGGCCGCCAATGACGCCCTGCTGGCCGATTTTCAGCAAAGCCTGTTGCAGGCCATGAAACAGGGTACCACGCTTGCGGCCTTCCGGGACGACTTTGACCGTATCGTCAAAGCCCACGGCTGGCAGTACCGGGGCGAGCCGGGCTGGCGCAGCGCGGTCATCTTCAATACCAACATGCGCACGGCCAATATGGCCGGGCACTGGAAGCGCATGTGGGAAGATCGCGAGATGCACCCGTACCTGCGTTATGTGCAGGTGCAGCGTCCTACCAAGCGCCCGGAGCATGCCGTCTGGCACGGCGTCATCCTGCCCATCGAGGACCCCTTCTGGGACGCCCACTTTCCGCCCAACGGCTGGGGCTGCAAATGTACGGTGCAGAACGTGAGCGACGCCCGCATGAAAGCCGAGGGCTGGCAGGTCAGCGAGAACGTGGAGACCCTTCCCGGAGACGTGCCGGAAGAGTGGGCCTACAATGTGGGCAAGGCGGAGCGGGTAAGCACGGAGCGGGAGGCCGCAGCTTTTCGGCCCTTGCCCACGGCGCGTGACTACGCCGCCTACGGCAGACCGGAAACTATCCCGGCAGACATACCGAAGGCCAGCGTGGGGGAAAAAGCGACACGCGGCGCGGACGTAATGCTGGCCGTGCGGAAGATGCTGCAAGGCGACGCTGCTGTTTTTCACGGGCCGGACGGTATGGCCGTGGGAATCACCGCGCAAAGCCTGGGCAACCATCTGAAGCCCGACAGGGCGGAATACGTCCCCTTCATCCCGGAAGTGCTGGAAGAGCCTTACGAGATCTGGCTGCTGCCGTATGAAGACGAGAAGACGGGGCGTGTGGAATTGCGGCGCCACTACATCAAGGCCCTTGCTCTGGACAAGACGCGCTACGGCTGGATGATCGCGGAGTTTCGCAAGGGTGAACTTTGGGACACGACCTTCATCGTCTCCAAGCGTAAGGGCGAGATGCAAAAACGCCGCCGGGGCGTCCTGGTCTGGGGAAGGCGGGAAAAATAAAACCCCTTCGGCCCACAGAGGCAGGGGGGCTTTCGCCAGCCTGCGTGCATTTTCTCGAAAGAGAGGGACGAAGGGGAGTTCCCCGGGCGGGGATTCAGCTGGCTGCTACACAGCCTTGAAGACAGGATACGCGTCCGTTGCATCGGATGCAAGAACTTTGCAAAGCGGTAGCCGTTGCCCGCATCAGCGGGCTTACGGATAGCGACAGCGCTTTCGTGGGCTGTCCGGCCGTGTAACACGTTGCTGTCTTTATCCGTAGCTTCCTTCGTCGCAACGGCTAAAGCAAAGGCCCTCCACACGGAAGGGCCTTGCGTCCACACTCGCCGACGATGGCGCAGGAACCCGGCACGGCATGATGGATCGTCCCCGAACCGCGCCTTCGATAGAGCCATCATATATGTTTTGCCTGAAACGTCAAATTTGCCTTCTGCCGCATTTTTGTCCCGGCCCGGGCACTTGCCTGCCCTAACGGGCTTTCGTCCCGTCTGCCCCGTTTACAGGCGTTTATAAACACCTGTTCGCAAGACCGCCTTGCGCTACCTTCCATACATTTCCATTCGGAAGCCCCGGCCCTGTGCCGGGGCTTTGTGTTTTTTGTGAGAATCCTCACCAGATTTCCCCCGGCATCCTGTGCATGATGTCCAAAGGAGGACAGCATGCAGGACAATAACCATGCTTCAGCCGTTGCGACGCAGGAAGCTACGGATGAAGACAGCAACGTGTTACATGGCAGGACAGCCCACAAAAGCGCTGTCGCTGCTTCAGCCGTTGCGACGAAGGAAGCTACGGATGAAGACAGCAATGTGTTACGCGGCAAAACAGCCTGCGAAAACGCTGTCGCCATTCGTAAGGCTCACATATTCGCCAACGACTGGCGCATCCGTAAGCCCGCTGGTGCGGGCAACGGCTACCGCGCCATCCATATTTTTCGCCCCGGCCGACATACGTCCATGCAGGGGGCAACCATCGACTTTGGCGAGAGCGACCTGATCGCCACGGCCAACGCCTACGACCCGGCACGGCACGAAGCGCCGCTGGTCATCGGGCATCCCCGGGCCGACGCCCCGGCCTGGGGATGGGTAGGCGGTCTTACGGCGGACGGGGGCGGCCTTTTTGCCGCCCCGCGCCAAGTGGACCCCGCCTTTGCCGAAATGGTGCGGGCCGGGCGCTTCAAAAAAGTCTCGGCCAGCTTTTATACGCCCGACAGCCCCCACAATCCCGTTCCCGGCGTCTATTACCTGCGCCATGTGGGTTTTCTGGGCGCCCAGCCGCCGGCGGTGAAGGGCCTTGCCCCGGTGAACTTTGCCGAGGGCGACACGGACGAGGGCTGCGTCAGCTTCGACTTCGCGGAATCGCCGGGCCTGCTGCGCTGGCTGGCCGACATCTTCCGGGGCCTGCGCGAATACGTCGTTGAAAAAGACGGTGCGGAAGCGGCTGACAGGGCCATCCCTGCCTATGCCGTCAGCAGCCTGCAGGAACAGGCCGCCGAAGCCGCTGCCCAGGCGGCCGAGATCCCCGCCTTCACCGAATCCCCCATCCCTCCAAAGGAGAAGATCATGCAGAAACAGGAAACGCCCCCGGCGAAAAACATCGACTTCGCCGAGACCAAGGCCCGTGCCGACGAGCTGGAACGCAAGGTGGCCTATCTGACCGGCATCGCCCGCAAGGAGCGCGCCAGCCGTGTGGTGGACAAGGCCCTGGCCGACGGCCGCCTGACGCCCGCCCAGAGCGTGGGCCTTGCGGATTTCATGGCCGGCCTGGACGAAGAAGGGACCTTCGACTTCGCCGAAGACGGCGGCAAGACCACCAGCATGAGCCCGGCCGCTTTCATGGCCGCGTTCCTGGAACGCCTGCCCAGACAGGTTGACTTCAGCGAAGCCGCGCCCGGCGGCGAAGAGGCCCCGGAGACCTCGTCCAATGACATTGCCCAGCGCGCCCTTGCCTATTGCGAGGAGATGCGCACCAGGGGCGTCACGGTAAGCATCACCGACGCCGTGGCGCATGTGAGCAAATAGGAGACCGCCATGCCCAGGACCGATCTTTACGTCAATCTTCCCATCACCGGCGAGCTGGCCCCTTTCCGCATCGTGGCTCACGACGGCAGCGGCGGCTACAAACAGGCCGCGGCCGCCACGGAGGCGCTTGTCGGCACGGCCGACGAGCTGGGCAAGCAGCCCAACGGCGGGGCCGATGTGGCCATGAACTACCAGCCGGAAGTTGAGGCTGGCGCGGCGGTGGCCGCGGGCGATCCCCTGACCAGCGATGCCCAGGGCCGCGCCGTCAAGGCCACGGCTGCCGGGGACCGCATCATCGGCTTTGCCTGCAAAGCCGCCACCGATGCCGGAGAGATCATCGACTACCAGTTCGCGCCCGGCTTTCTGGCCACGGCAGGCGCGTAATAAGGAGAGAGCATCATGGCAACGACCACACCCTTTGCCACCAATCCCCAACTGACGGCCATTGCCCTGGCCTACATGAACCAGCCCTCGGACTATGTGGCGGATCACGTCATGCCCAGGGTCAAGGCCATCGGCAAAAAAGAGTTCCAGTACAGCATCTACGGTCTGGAATCCTTTGCCGCGCCCGACAGCCGCGTGGGACGCAAGGGCCGCCCCAATGAGGTCAGCCTGTCCAGCAGCCTGGCCACGGCGGCCATCGAAGACTACGGCCTGGAAGACCCCATCCCGCAGGACGACATCGACCAGGGCCGCAAGGACGGCCGGGACATCGCCGGGGAATCCACGGAGTATCTGCTCTCCCTGGTCAAACTGGACCGCGAACTGCGCGTGGCGCGCCTCGTGCAGGACAAAAACAACTATGCCGCGGCTTGCGTGAAGGAGCTGTCCGGCGGTCAGGGCATCGACAACGCCGAAGTGGACGCGGAAGCGACCATCGCCGAGATGCTGGAAAAGCCCTTCATGCGGCCCAACATCGGCGTCATGAGCCAGAAGGTCTGGGACAGGCTTTCCCGCAATCCGCTGCTCATCAAGGCCATCAAGGGCGAGCTGGTGGGCAGGAAGCTGACCACGGCCGAGTTTTGCAGCTATTTCGAGCTGGAGCAGCTCTACATCGGCAAGGCCCGCGTCACCCGGCAGGTCAAGGGCAAGACGCCTGTCCCCGAGCGTGTCTGGGGCACGGGCATGGCTTTCCATTACCGCGACATGACCGCCAGCGAACAGCGCGGCGTCACCTGGGGACTGACCGTGCCCTATGGCCAGCCCTTTGCCGGGAGTCGTACGGACCCCGATATCGGCCTGCGCGGCGGCATCCGCATCCGGGCGGGCGAAAGCCTCAAGGAACTGGTGCTGGCCAAGGATGCGGGCTGCCTCATCACCGGGGCCATCGCCGCCGGCTAGGGGGCATCATGTATGCCACCCCGGAAGATATTCAGGCCCGCTACAAGGAAGTCTACTCCCTGCTGGCGGGCAAGGACGCGGAAGGCAGGCCGGACACGACCGCTGTGGAACAGGCCCTGGCCGAAGCCGCCAGCGAGATCGACGCCATCCTGGGGACGCGTTTTGCCGTGCCGGTAAGCCCCGTGCCGCCCGTCCTGCGTCGCATCGCCGTGGATCTGGCCGTGGGGGCCTTGCCCCGCACCGGCGCCACGGAAGCCAGCATGTACGAGCGCCGTGCCCGTGAAGCGCGGGATCTTTTGGACAAACTGGCCGCGGGCGAGGCCAGTCTGGGGCCGGGCCATGACCCGGCCCCGGCGGGCAGCGGCGGCACAGGACGCATCGGCTATGCCGTGCGTCCGTCCGACTTCCGCCGCCGTCTGGAGGACTACTGATGGCCGGAGCCACCCTGGAGTTCTCCTTCAAGGACGAGGAAGTGCGGGCCATGGCCCGGCGCTTTCGGGAGCAGCTTGCCCGGGTGCGCTTCAAGCCCCTGCTGACCTCCATCGGCAACGAGCTGATCACGTCCGTGTCCCGCCGTTTCGAGACGGGCACGGCTCCGGACGGCTCCCGCTGGCCGGAATCCCTGCGGGCCAGACTGACCGGCGGCCAGACGCTCATCAAGAGCGGCCGCCTGCGGGATTCCATCGCCGAGACCGGGCCGCAGCTCACTGCCCGCAGTGTGGAAGTGGGCACCAACGTGGAATATGCCGCCATCCACCAGTTCGGCGGCATCATCCCGCCGCACATCATCCGGGCACGGCGGGCGCGTGCCCTGAGCATCCCCGGCATCGGCTTCCGCCGGGCCGTCCATCATCCCGGCGGCACCATCCCGGCCCGGCCGTATCTGGGCCTTTCCGATACCGACGAGCGCGTCATCCAGGACCTCACCGAGGACTGGCTGCGCAAGAAACTGGCCAAAATGCGCCCGTAGCGCGGAGACAATCATGCTTGACAAATACCGGGCCGCCATCGCGGCCCATTTGAGGAAATATCTGCCGCCGGCCGTTACCATTTATGAGCTGGGCAACTCCCTGGACGACGCGGAGCTCAATCGTCTGTGTCTGGCCGCTCCCGGTGTGGGCGTGGAGCTCCTGGGCGCGGACGGCGCGGAACTTGTGGGCCGCAGCCCCTATGTGACCGTCAACGTGGGCGTGTCCGTGGTCTCCGGTCCCGGCTGTGACGGCCAGCCCGCGGACAGCGCCGTGCTTGTGCTGGCAGCCCTGGTCATGGCCGCGGTGGCGGACCAGCGCTTCGGCCTGGACTGCATGCGTCCGGAGAGCGTGCGGGCCACCAACATCACCAGCGGCGACCAGGCCTCCAACAATGTGGCCCTGTGGACCGTCACCTGGAAGCAGGCCCTGGATGTCTCCCACGTCATCGCCCGGCCGGATCTGGACGACTTTTTGCGCTGCTATACGCGCGAGAAGAAGGACGGCCCCGTGACCATCGAAACGCATCTTCCCGGCCCGTTGGCCGCAAAGGAGGACCCGCATGTGTAAGCGCATCACCCCGCGTACAGGTCTGGTAGTACGGCGTCCCGATACGGGCGAGATCCTGCCGCCCGCCGGGGCCGTGGTTCCCTGGGGACCGCATCGTGCCTACTGGCTGCGCCGCCGGAAGGACGGCGACGTGAGCATAACCCATACGGCGGTCCCTGTCCGGCCCGCCGATGGCAGGGAGGAAGGATAATGGCTGTCTCGTTCAATGCCATCCCCGCGGATATCCGCGTGCCGCTCACCTATATCGAGTTCGACAACTCCGGAGCCGTGTCCGGCACGCCGGTCATGGAGTGGCGCGTCCTGCTGCTGGGACAGGCCGAAGCCGACTGCGCGGGCGAGCTGCTCAAACCCGTGCTGATGAACACCGCGGACCAGGCGGCCCGCCTGTGGGGCCAGGGCAGCCAGATCGCGGACATGGTGCGCTATGCCAAGCGCAACAGCACCATGCTGGAGATCTGGGCCATGGCCGTGCCGGACGATGAATCCGCCGTGGCCGCTACCGGCGAAGTGACCCTGTCCGGCAAATGTACGGCCACGGGCGTGCTGTGCCTTTATGTGGGCGGCAGGCGCGTGCGTGTGCAGGCCGTAGGCGGTGAAGAGCTGGCCGCCACCGTGGAACGCGTGGTGCAGGCCGTCAATGCCGACGGCGAGTTGCCCGTCACCGCCGCGGTCAAGGAAGCCTCGCCCGGTGTGCTGACCCTGACCTGCAAATGGAAGGGCGCCACGGGCAACGACATCGACCTGGCCGTCAATCTGTCCACGGACGACAGCTTCCCTGCGGGCCTTACCGCAACCTGCGGCAAAATGGCCTCGGGCGCGGCTGACCCGGACATGGAAAACATCATCACCGCCATGGGCGATACCTGGTGGAAGGCGCTGGTGCTGCCCTGGAACCAGAAGGACGGCCGTGTACTGCTGGAAGAATGGCTGGACGCGCAGTTCGGCCCCCTGCGCCAGCAGGAATGCCAGGCTTTTCTGGCCTATCGCGGCACCCTGTCCGAGACCTCCACCTACGGCAATGCCGGCAACTCCCAGCTGGTGAGCTGCATGGGCATCGGCGCCATCCCCACCTCGCCCTGGAACGTGGCTGCCGCCTATGCCCTGCAGGCCGCGACCTCGCTGGCCAATGATCCGGCGCGGCCCCTGCAGACCCTTGAGCTTGTGGGCGTCATGGCGCCGCCCCGGGAAAAACGCTGGAGCATGGAAGAGCGCAATATCCTGCTTTATGACGGCATCGCCACCTATCGCATCGCCAGCGACGATACGGTGCAGATCGAGCGCGAAGTGACCATGTACCAGACCAATGCCTGGGGCTCGCCCGATCCCTCGTATCTTGACGTGCAGACCGTGGCCACCCTGGGCTACTGGCGCTATGCCGTCAACGCCCGCATCCAGCAGAAGTTCCCGCGCCACAAGCTGGCTGACGACGGTACGGCCTACGGGCCGGGCAATGCGGTGGTCACGCCCTCGGTCATCCGGGCGGAACTCATCGCCCTGATGCGCGAGCTGGAAGAAAAGGGCCTGGTGGAGAACGTGGAGACCTTCAAGGAACAGCTCATCGTGGAACGCAATGCGGACGACCGCAACCGCGTGGACGTGCTGGCCCCGCCGGATCTGGTCAACCAGTTCCGCATCTTCGCCTGCCTGACCCGCTTTGTCCTGTAAGGAGGGACGCATATGACCGTCAAAGAACTTATGGAAAAACTGGCCGGACTGCCGCCGGACATGCCCGTCATGTACGACGACAAGACCACCTTCGGCCTTGATCTGGCCGCGGTTTCCGAGGTGTGTATCGGGCTGGATGACGAAAATCTGGAAGTGCTCGTCATTCACGCCGAGGGCGGCCATCCCGGCGCCACCCTGGACGAGATCGACCGGCGTGAAGCCGGGGAAAAGGAGTAAGCCATGCCGCAGATCACAGGCAAGGCCGTCATCCGTGTGGACGGCGAGGAATGGCGCACCGAAGACGGTGCCAAGCTGAACCCCGGCGGCGTCACGCGCGAGGCCAAGGTGGGCGGCGGCAAAGTGCATGGTTTTGCCGAAAAGACCAAGGAACCGGAACTGGAGTGTTCCGTCTATCACACCCGGGATACGGACCTGACGGCCATCAATGCCATCAGGGACGCCACCGTGGTCTATGAATCCGATACCGGAGACCGGTACGTCCTGCGCAGCGCCTTTGTGACCGAACAGGGCGAACTGGACGCGGAAAACGGCACCATCAACGTCAAATTCAGCGCCATCTCGTGCGAAAGGATCTAGCCATGACCCAACCCGCTCTGAAGGATTTTACCCCTGTGGACGGTATTACCGTGGCCGAAGGCGGCCAGGTGCGTGTCGAGCTTGAAGACGGCCTTGTGGTGGGCTCTGCCACCTACACGGCGGCCGTGCTGCGCCAGCTCAATGCCGGGGCCGTGCTGGCCGCGGCCGAAGCCGCGGAACGCCTGGTCTCCACGGCTACGGGCCTGGAGCTTGTTTCCTCCCCGGCTCGCATGGGGGCGGAATTGCTGCGCCGTCAGATCACACGTCTGGAGGACGATAACGGCGGCAAGTTCGACGGGCCGCTCTCTCTGGAACATCTGGGCAAAGCCTCGGCCCGTGATCTGGACAGCCTCAACTTTGCCGCCCGCATGCTGGATCAGGGGGCGGAAAAAAGCCTGGAAGGAGTAGCCGGCCGGGGGCGAAATGCTGCCGGTAGCGATCAGTCTCGAGATGCTGCTGGCCCGGCTGGCCAGCCGGGCGGGGCTGCCGGTGAGTGAAGGGGCGTCCTGGCCGCTCCAGAGGCTCCTCCGTTTTTTGCACTATGTGAAATAGGATTGCATCGTGGCGAACCTGCGCACCTCCTTCACGCTTGATCTTGGCGGTAACCTCATCACCCGGGCCAAGGCCTTTTCTGCATCCATATCGGGCATGGCCCGGCAGATACGTTCCAGTCTGGGGGGCCTCAATGGTGTGGCCGCCCGGGCCGGGAAAGGTCTTGAGGCCCTGACCGGGCGCTATGCCGCGGGCCTGGCCGGACTGGGCGTCAGCTACAAGGCGGCCCAGGCAGTCATGGACAGCGCCCGTCTGGACAAGGGCCTGATGCGTACCAGCCAGACCATGGGCCTGACCGCACAGCAGGCGGAGGAGGCTCGCCGGGCATTGTTCGCCATGGCCCGGGAGACCGGCCAGCCCGTGGAAAATCTCAAGGCTGGTCTTGACCGTCTGGGCGCCTCGGGCATGGCTTATGAACAGGCTCTGGCTTCCATCCGGGCCATCAATCCGGCCATGGCTGTCACCGGGGCCAGTGCTGACCAGCTGGCCAGTGCCCTGAGCGTGGCGGGCGAGATCTTCAAATTCGATCTTTCCCGGCCAGAGACTGCGGTCAGGCTTCTGGACCAGATGACTGCGGCCGGGCGACTGGGCAATGCCGAGCTGGAAGACCTGGCCTCCATCTTTGCCCGTGTGGGCGGCAGCGCCAAGAACGCCGGACTGAGCTTTGGCGAGAGCCTGGCCTTCATCGAGCAGCTTTCCCTCATCGAGAAGGAACCGGAACGCCTGGCCACGCTGGCGGATTCCACCCTGCGCCTGTTCACCAATCAGAACTACCTGAAGGAGGCCGCAGCCGCCACGGGCGTCAAATTTTATGATGCCAAGGGGGAGCGACGGGCTGCCTTCGACGTTTTGCAGGACATCGCCAGAAAATACCAGAAGTTCAAGACCGATGCCCAGCGTGACAAGGCCTTTGCCCAGGCCTTCGCCAAGACGGATCTGGACACGCAACGTGGCCTGCGTGCCCTGTTCGACAGCGGGGTGCTGGTCAATCTGGCAAAACTCAACGCGGAGATCGAGGACGCATCCGGCACCATCGCCCGCGACCTGCCGGATGCCATCAACAACAGTGTGGACCAGGTGGGGCGCCTGAAAGCCGCGCTTTCCCAGGCCGCCGATGACTTCGCCAAGCCCTTCAACGAGGCCATCGCAAGTGGCATCGCCATGCTGCTGGACGACAAGGGCCTGTCCGGCAAGCAACTGCTGGGCGGCGCGGCCGCTGCGGGCGTGGCCGGATACGGCGCCCTCAAGCTGGCTGGCCTGGGCCTCTCCCGTCTGGGCGGCAAGGCGGCCGGCGGGCTTGTCTCCACCGTGGCCCGGCAGGCCGGGCTTGCCGGGCTCAAGCTGCCGCTGCCCGTCTATGTGGTCAACAAACAGATGAGCCTTACCCGTGAGGCCATGCTGGGCCAGTCGGGCGGCGCTCCCGCAGCTCCGGGGGCTCCAGGCGGAAAAAAGGCCGGCAAGGGCAAAACGGTCTCCGGGGCACAGCTTGACGGGGCCAAAAGCGCGGGCCGGGGCGCGGCTGTGCTGACTGCGGCCGCGACAGTGGCACCGGTCCTTTTTGATCCTGATACCAGCATGGCTCAAAAGGTCGACGCCGCTACGGACGCGGCCGGCGGCCTTGCCGGTGGCTGGGCGGGCACGGCGGCCGGCGCCAAGGTGGGAGCGTTCCTTGGCGGTTTTCTCGGACCTTTCGGCGCTGCCGCCGGTGGTGTCGTGGGGGGTGTGGCCGGGGGCATCTTGGGCTCGGAGCTGGGACAAAGCCTAGTCTCCACCGTCAAAAACTGGCTCGGCGTTGGGGAAGGTGAAAACCCGGCCCTGCAGAAAACGATGCAGACTTTCTTGACCTCCATGCAGCAGGTCGTCGCCGCCATCCCCACGGGCGGCATCGCTGTGGACGTCAACGTGACGGGCAATGCCCAGGCCGCCATCCGGTCCAGTAACGGCAATATCGACAGCGGCCTGTCCTATTCCCGGCAGATAGCCAACGAGATGATGGAGTAAGCCATGCGTGCCCGCAGCTTTTTCAACAACCTGCGCGAGGCCTCCTTCCGGGGCGCCCGTTTCGAGGTGGATGAGGTGGAAGCCTCGGGCGGTCGCCGTGTGGTGCTGCACGAGTATCCCTTGCGGGATACGCCCTACAGTGAGGATCTGGGCCGCCGGGCGCGGGAGTTTTCGGTGCGCGGCTATATCATCCAGGGCCGCACGTATGATTACGCCACGGCCAGGGCCGATCTTCTCAAGGCCCTGGAAGCCTACGGCCCCGGCGAGCTGGTGCATCCCTGGCATGGCGAGGTCAATGTGGTGGTGGACGACTACCGCCTGCGCGAGAGCATGGAGCGCGGGGGCCTGCTTGAACTGGATATCCGCTTTCGGGAAGCCGGACAGCTCACGAACCCCACCGCATCCGCCGATACGGCCAGGGGGGTCGCTTCGGCCGCCTCCAGTGCCCGGCAAGCCCTGAAGAACAGCTTTTTGTCCGCCTTCGCGCCCGCCCTGGACGAGATCGACAAAGTGGCCACGGCGCTCAATGACGCGGCAAGCCTTGCCATGGAATACCTGGGCCTGCCCCAAAGCCTTATTGCGGAAGGGCTTGCCTATGTTCAAAGCCTGATCGCCACGCCCGCGGCCTTCTTCAATGCCCTGGTGGGGCTCTTCGGGGGGCTGCTCGGCAATGAGAGCGGGGAAAAAGCCCTGGCTGCTCCCGTGCCGGATGCGTCCTTCAGCATCGCATCCGGGGAAGGCACCGCGCCGCTGGAAAGTATCCTGGGCGGCAGTGCTTCCATCACCACCGAAGCCGAGCGCGTGATCCGCGATACCGTCGCCCAGGTGGTGGTCATAGAGGCCGCCGCATCCACGGCCCACGCGGAGTACGCCACGGCCGACGACGCTCTGGCGGATCGGGATGCCGTGGTGGAATGCCTGGATACCATCGAGCCGGTGGCGGGGGACAGTGTCTTCCAGTGTCTGGCCGGGCTGCGCCGGGCCGTAATGACGGACCTGACCACACGCGGCGCGGAGCTGCCGCGCGTGTGTTCCGTGACCCTGCCGGGCACCGTGCCCGCGCTGGTGGCCGCCTACCGCATCCATGCCGATGCAGGGCGTGCTGATGAAATCGTGTCCCGCAACCGCATCCGCCATCCCGGCCGCGTACCGGGCGGCACCCCGCTGGAGGTCCTGAGTGAGTGAACGCAAGCCCGACATTGTCCTGGAGGTGGACGGCCAGCGTTACGGCGGCTGGAAATCCATAGATATCAGCCGAGGCCTGGAGCAGTGCGCCGGGACCTTCCGCCTGTCCGTCACCGACCGCTGGCCGCAGCAAAATGAACCGCGCGGCATCAAGGCCGGGGCCGCCTGCCGTGTGACCATCGACGGCCGGGCCGTCATCACGGGCTATGTGGATGATGTGGAAGTCTCCTGGAGCGCCACCTCCCACGAGTATCGTGTCTCCGGGCGAGATAAAACGGCGGATCTTGTGGACTGCTGCCCGCCCTCCCTGCAACTCAAGGGCGCGGACCTGCCCGCGCTGGCCCGCCGCTGGGCCGGACTGTTCGGCATCGAGGTCATGGTGGAAGCGGAATGCAACAAGGCCGTACCCGGTTTCAAGACCGAAGAAGGCGAGACCTGTTTCGAGATGCTGGAACGGCTGGCGCGGGCCAATGCCGTCATGCTCACCAGCGACGGCGACGGCCGTCTGGTCATCACCCGCGCCGGCACACACAAGGCGGCCGCCGCCTTGCAGATGGGCGGCAATCTGCTGCACCTTGCTTTGTCCTCCAGCATGAAGGATCGCTTTTCGGAAGTTACTGTCAAAGGCCAGTCCGCCGGTTCCGATACCTGGGACGGCCCCGGCAATGCCCAGGCCAAGGGGACGGCCACCGATCCCAACGTGCTCCGCTACCGCCCCCTGACCGTCATCGCGGAACAGGAGGAGTTCGGCAGCGCCGCCACCCGCGCCCGCCACGAAATTGCCGTGCGCTATGGCAAGGGGCATCAGGCCCGGGCGCTGGTCAACGGCTGGTATGCGGGAACGGAGCTCTGGCAGCCCAATCGTCTGGCCGACATCCTGGACGGCAGCGGGCAGGCCATGGCCACCTGGCTCATCGTCAATGTGAGCTGGCACATGGACGACCGGGGCTGCCTTACGGAACTTGCCCTGTCCCCCAGGGAAGCCTACGAACTGCTGCCCGAGATGCCCAAGGGGGCAAAGGGCAAAAAAGGCAAGGAGGCCTCGTTATGGCTGCAATGATCCCCGGGCGCGTCCTGCGCTCCCTGCAACGGCGCATGGCCACCCTGGTTGGCCGTGCCGTGCTATTGGCCGTCAATGCCGGGACAGGCCTGCAAAGCGTGCAGGTGCGCATCCTGGCCGACGAGGTCATGGACGGAGTGGAACATATGGAGCCGTATGGCTTCACCTCCAACCCCCTGCCGGGCGCGGAAGGTGTGGTCCTCAATGTGGCCGGACAGCGCGGCGCCTGCGTGGGCGTAAACTTTGGCAACCGCGGCGTGCGTGTGGCCGGTCTCAAGAGCGGCGAGGTCTGCATCTATACCGACGAGGGCGACAAAATCACCCTCAAACGGGACCGGCATATTGAGATCGAGACCTTGCACCTTGTCATCCGGGCGCAGGAAGACGTGCGCGTGGAGACGAAAAGCTACGCTGTCAGGGCCTCGCAGGGCGTCAGCTATGAGACGCCGTCCTTTGGCCTGGGCGGTTCGGGCGGCTGCACGGCGGATATTGCCGCCGACATGGCCATCACCGGCAATACCACGCAACAGGGCACTATCACCGCCAGCGGCGATGTGACGGCCGAAGGCATCTCCACCGCCCACCACACCCATCCCGGCGATTCCGGCGGTACTACGGGGGGGCCGCAATGAGGCGCGTCAATGACCTGGCTTTGCTGCCTCCCGCGCCCCTGGACGTGGCCGGGCCGGATTGCGGCATGGAGGCCGGGGATCTGGTGGCCGAAAACACGTTGCGCACGGCCGTCATCCTGTCCCTGTTCTTGGACAGGAGGGCGAATGATGACGACATCCTGCCCAACGGCAGCAATGATCGGCGCGGCTGGTGGGCAGACACCGTGGCACCCATGACGGAATACGGCATCGGTGGGGGCAGCGCCTCCGGAGACCGTATCGGTTCCCGTCTCTGGCTGCTTTCCCGCGAAAAGCAGCTTGCCGGCGTGCTGGACAGGGCGCGGCACTATGCCGAGGAGGCCCTTGCCTGGCTGGTGGAGGACGGCGTGACCACAGCTGTCAGCGTCACGGCCTCCAGCCCTAGGTCTGGCTGGCTTGCGCTTGAGGTGACGATCACCTTGCCCGACACCAGCGAATACCGGGGAACATTTCCTCTGTCCGTCTGAAGCCTCCCGCGTTGCAACGACTGAAGCATGGCCCGGTTTTTACCGGGCTTTTTTTGTGAGAATCCTCACCAGATTTTTACAGACGCTCCGGGCATGATGTGTCCATGCCATTTGAACGTCCCTCCCTCCCGGAACTCATTGCCCGCATCCAGGCCGATATGGACAGCCGCCTTGACGGCCAGCCCTGGCTGCGCCGCCGCCTGCTGGCCATCCTGGCCCGCATGGAGGGCGGCGTGGCCCACGGCCTGTACGGCTATCTGGACTGGCTGGCCCGGCAGATCATGCCGGATACGGCCGAAACCGAACATCTGGAACGCTGGGCCTCCATCTGGGGCATCACACGCCGGGCCGCCACACAGGCAGCCGGCTATGCCGCTTTCAGCGGCGAGGATGGTGCCGCCATCCCCACCGGTACGGAGCTGCAAAGCCCGTCCGGGCAGATCTACGCAACCCTGGCCGATGCCTGGATCGAAGACGGTACGGCCCGTGCGGCCATCGAGGCTGTGGAGGCCGGGCCGGACGGCAATGCATCCGACGCAACGCCCTTGCAGCTGACCATACCGGTGTCAGGCGTCCAGGCCCGGGCCGCAGCTTCCGGCAACATCACCGGCGGCGCGGCAGCGGAAACGGATGCCTCCCTGCGCACGCGCCTGCTGTCGCGCATCCGCACCCTGCCGTCGGGCGGGGCCGCGCGCGATTACGTTACCTGGACACTGGAGGTGGCGGGCGTGACCCGCGCCTGGTGCTACCCGGGCGAGATGGGCCGTGGCTCCGTGACCGTACGCTTCATGATGGATGATGCCTATGAAAACGGCATCCCCCAGCCGGAAGATGTGCAGCGCGTTGCGGATCATCTGGACGGTCTGCGGCCGGTCACGGCGGATGTCTATGTGGTGGCCCCCGTGCCGGAGCCCGTCAACCTTGATTTGCGCATCAGCCCGGACAATCCTCGCCTGCGCGTGGTGGTGGCCGAGGCCGTCTGGGCCGTCCTGCGCCGCGATGCCGTGCCCGGCGGCACGGTCGTCATCTCCCGCCTTAACGAGGCCATTTCCGGCGCCGAGGGCGAGGAAGACCACGTTCTCTTGTCTCCCACCCAGAATATCCAGATCCCCACCGGCAAGATCGCCGTGCCGGGCAGCATCACCTGGGAGGAGGCATAGTGTCCTACCGCGAGCAGTTCTTTGCCCTGCAGCCGCCGGGTCAGGCCCTGCCCACAGACCCGGACAGCGTCTGGGGCCGCCTGCTGGACGGTCTGGCGCGGGAATACGGCCGCACGGAGAGCCGGAGCAGCGCCCTGGTACGGGAATCCGATCCACGGCAGTCCGCGGAGCTGTTACCCGACTGGGAGCGCGTCTGCGGCCTGCCCGGAGACTGCGCCATCGCCTGGGACAGCACCTTGCAGGCCCGCCGTGCGGCCGTGGTAGCCCAGCTGACCGGCGCCGGGGGCCAGCGTATCGCCTATTTTCAGCAGCTGGCGGCCCTGCTGGGCCTTTCCATCCGCGTCACGGAATACCGCCCCTTCCTGACAGGACTTTCCCGCTGTGGTCAGCGCCTCAACGGCGACCATGACGTGCGCTTCGTCTGGTCCGTGGTGGTCAGGGGGCAGCGTGTGCTGCGCTTCCGCTGCGGGGCCAGTGTGCCGGGGGAACGCCTGCTGGACTTTGCCCGCCGGGAAGATCTGGAATGCCTGCTGCGCCTCTACGCCCCGGCCCATACGGTACTCATCATCGGATACGAGGAATAAGCCATGAAATACGCGCCGCCCATCGGACAGGAAGCTCAGGGCGAAAACGCCCACTACATTGACGGCAACCCGGAACTCGGCATCCTGGGTTCGCCCGTTCCCGCGGCCGCCATTGAGCAGGGCCAGCGGGAGCTTTTGCATGTCATCAAACAGGCAGGCCTCACGCCCAGCAGCGAAGACCTGACCCAGCTTTTCCAGGCCATCGGCAAGCTGATCAGCGACAAAGTCCCTATCGCCAGCAAGGAGACCGCCGGTATCGTCAAACCCGGGGCCGGGTTGCAGATAGGGGAAGACGGCACCCTGGATGTGCTGGTCTCCGCTGTGCTGCCCGGCACGGTGGTGGCCTTTGCCGGTTCCTTCGGCGGTGCGGGCAACCGCCATCCCATTCCCCTGGGCAGCTCGGAACCGGATACGTCCTGGGTCTTGTGCGACGGCGGCAGCGACGGCAAGGGCGGCACCGTGCCCAACCTGCTGGGCCGCATGATTCTGGGCGCGTCCGATGCCCACCCGGCCGGCTCCACTGGTGGCTCGGAGACGCATGAGCACAGCCTGTCCGGCACTGTCGGGGCCACCACGCTGAGTGAGCAGCAGATGCCGAGGCATGGGCATGCGATTATCCTTACAACGACCGGCCAAAACGGTACGGTAGGCGTCTATGGTTTGTCAGCATCTACGGAGGCGGGCCGTAGCAGCTCTCGTATAATTACTACAGGCAACTCCCAGCCCCATACCCACAGTCTGACAGCCTCCACGGCGGCCGCTGGCAGCCTCCCTCCATATTATGCCCTCGCCTATATTATGCGCATCGCATGATGTAGGCTAACGCATAGTACGGCGGCATATTACTGGCCGGTTGGGTGGGGGCTGTCAGACTGTGGGTATGGGTATTTGACGCCCCCGCCGAGCTGGTTGTTACGGATCGAGGCGTCTCCGCCTTGTCCCAAAACGCAAGGATACCTCCAGGCCGAAGGTCCCATGCTTGAGATGTTGGGCTATAGCCGGATGCGACATGCTGATGACTCGCCACCTGCGCCACACTCAAGGTCGTGGCCCCGACAGTGCCGGACAGGCTGTGCTCATGCGTCTCCGAGCCACCAGTGGAGCCGGCCGGGTGGGCATCGGACGCGCCCAGAATCATGCGGCCCAGCAGGTTGGGCACGGTGCCGCCCTTGCCGTCGCTGCCGCCGTCGCACAAGACCCAGGACGTATCCGGTTCCGAGCTGCCCAGGGGAATGGGATGGCGGTTGCCCGCACCGCCGAAGGAACCGGCAAAGGCCACCACCGTGCCGGGCAGCACAGCGGAGACCAGCACATCCAGGGTGCCGTCTTCCCCTATCTGCAACCCGGCCCCGGGTTTGACGATACCGGCGGTCTCCTTGCTGGCGATAGGGACTTT
>CAJTFO010000006.1:52348-113138 GCA_910575755.1 Desulfovibrionaceae bacterium
GTCAGCATCTACGGAGGCGGGCCGTAGCAGCTCTCGTATAATTACTACAGGCAACTCCCAGCCCCATACCCACAGTCTGACAGCCTCCACGGCGGCCGCTGGCAGCCTCCCTCCATATTATGCCCTCGCCTATATTATGCGCATCGCATGATGTAGGCTAACGCATAGTACGGCGGCATATTACTGGCCGGTTGGGTGGGGGCTGTCAGACTGTGGGTATGGGTATTTGACGCCCCCGCCGAGCTGGTTGTTACGGATCGAGGCGTCTCCGCCTTGTCCCAAAACGCAAGGATACCTCCAGGCCGAAGGTCCCATGCTTGAGATGTTGGGCTATAGCCGGATGCGACATGCTGATGACTCGCCACCTGCGCCACACTCAAGGTCGTGGCCCCGACAGTGCCGGACAAACCCTTTAACCGCCGCAATGCGGCGTCATATAAGGAGATTGTATGCTCAGAGTAACCGTTGTGCCCGCTGACCGCCTGATAATTGTCAATGGTGAGGCCCTGTGCTTTGACTATCCGGCCCCGCCCAACCTCCACGCCCTCCAGTGGGACGAGTCAACGCAATCGGGCCACATGGAGTGGACTGACGACTACAATATGACGCTGGACGTCTCCCTCTATGATGAGGAGGTAGCCCCCTATGTCCGACTATGGGAGGCCGAAAAAGCCCGCCTCACCGCAGAGGCCGAGGCCGCCGAAGCCGCGCGCCTGGCCGAGTACAACAGCGAGCCGGCCCGCTATGCCCGCCTGCGCGCCGAGCGGGATCAGCGCGTGGCCGCCACGGACTACCTGATCATGCCGGACTATCCGCTGGATGACGAGGTCAGGGCCGCCGTGCGCGCATACCGGCAAGCCCTGCGGGATCTGCCCGCGCGGGTCGGCGCGCCCTGGGATGGCGGCGGGGAGGCAACGCCCTGGCCTGACATGCCTGCCGTGAGCGCGGCAAAGGCTTGAGCACCCGCGCCCGTAAAGCCTCCCAAAAGGAGGCATTATGGCATCGACAAAGCACAGGATTACGCTCAGGCAACTGGTGGAGGAGTATCTTGCCCTGCAATGCACGCGGCCCGTCACGCAGACCAGTACGCGCTATCACTTGGCGGGCCTGCTGGCGCTCTATGGCGGCTGGCAGGCCAGGCGGATCAAGGCGCAGCAGATTATGGACTATCTGGACGCCCAGCGGCGGGCCGGGGTATCGCCGGTCACATCCACACACAGGGTTAAGCTGTTGCGCACGGCCCTGCGCTGGGGCGTGACCACCGGACGGCTGACCGTCAACCCGCTGGATGGCCTGCGCCTGCCTACAGCCCGCGCCCGCCGAATTGACCCTCCCAATACGGCGGAGGCCCGGCGCATGGCAAAGGCGGCCGCCCCGCATGTGCGGCGGGTTATCGTGCTGGGTATGGCCGCCGGACCCCGTATCGGCCCGTCAGAGCTGTTCCGGCTGCGCTGGGAGGATGTGGACATGGATGCCGGCATCATGCGCATGCCCAATGCGCACAAGGGCGCGCGGGAGGAGTCGCGCATTGTGCCGGTGCGTGATGACGTGTTGCCGCTGCTCCGGCAATGGGCCGCGGAGGACGCGGCGCTGGCCTGCCCCTGGGTCATCCACTGGCGCGGGCGGCAGGTGCGCTGTATCGGCCATGCCTGGCACACGGCCAGGCGGGCGGCGGGTATCAGCCGCCGGATCACTCCCTACAGCCTGCGGCACGCCATGCCCACCGAGGCGCTGGAGCATGAGGCGGATGTCAAGGCGGTGGCTGAGGTCATGGGACATGCTGACCCCACCATGCTGCTGAGGGTGTACCAGCATACGCGGTTCAGGCTGCGCAAAAAGGCGGTCAATGCCGCGCCAGGGCTGGGGATCAAGCCGGAGTAGATGACATTTTTGGCAGAGGCGGGGGCGCTAGAGACGCCCCCACCGGCCCGGCTGGGGGAGCCGGGCCACGGCCCCACGGACGGAAGACACCCATCCGCGGAGTATCCGCCTGCTGTTTTGCCCTGATACGGGGCGCAAATATATTAGCAGGCTGTTACATGGGGCGCAACATAATTACATATTATGCAACAGGATGCAGACAACGAGATCAGGTGTTGCCATTGCCGCAAGCTGCTAGCCAAGGGTTGGGCGCGTGATGCCCATCTTGTTCACAAGTGCCCGCGTTGCGGGGCTTATAACATTCTGCGGGCCACGCGCCCCCACTCCGAGCCGCCGGACGGCCATCCGGAGCAGAGTTATGATCAAGGTATCGCTGGCTGAGCATGTCACGCTGTTTCAGGGCGACTCCCTGGGAGTCCTCACCACTCTTCCCGCGGCAAGCGTTGACGCCATGCTGACCGATCCGCCGTATTCCAGCGGCGGTGTCACTCTGGGCGCCCGGCAGGCGGACCCGGCGCAAAAGTACCAGCGGTCGGGCACCAGGCGGCGCTACCCGCCCATGCTCGGCGATGCCAAGGATCAGCGCAGCTGGACGATGTGGTGTACCCTCTGGCTTGCCGAGTGCTGGCGCATCGCCCGTGAGGGCGCGCCGCTCATGGTGTTTACCGACTGGCGGCAGCTTCCGGCCCTGACCGATGCCGTTCAGGGGGCGGGCTGGTCGTGGCGGGGCATCGTGGCGTGGGACAAACGTTCCGCGCGACCGCAGCTGGGCAGGTTCCGGCAGCAGTGCGAGTATGTGATCTTCGCGTCCAGGGGGCGTTTCAACGCCCCGTCGCGGGCCTGTTTGCCCGGCGTCTACTCCTATCCCGTCAATGCGGCTCAAAAGGTTCATCTGACCAGCAAGCCTGTGGCGCTCATTACCGATTTGCTGGCCGTGACGGCCGCGGATGCCACTGTGCTTGATCCGTTCATGGGCGGCGGCTCTGTCGGCGAGGCATGTCTGGCCACGGGGCGCGGCTACATTGGCTGCGAGCTATCGCCGGAGTATTTCGAGATCAGCCGGGAGCGGCTGGAAAAGTTTCTGATAGAGCGCGGATAAGAGTAGATATTCATCTGTGAGTACGCCATGTCTGATGTCACGGAGGTTATACCATGTACAAGACAGTCGATCCGGCCCTGGGCCTGAGCATGGATAAGGACTACGGCGGCATCCAGCTTCTGAGCAAGGCGTTCCTGCTGGCGGTGGCCAACGGCGAGGTGGACGCCAGGGCGCTGCTGGAGGAGGAATTGGCGTCGCGCGGCTATGACAAGGACGGCCACTGGATCGGCTGCCGCTGATCACGGGCAGTCGACAGGCCATACACCAGGGCGGGGCCTCGGCCCCGCCCTTCTCTGATTGAAAAAGGCGGGGTGAGAATCCCGCCTTTGTAATTTTATTACGCCCAGCGTAACGCAATTTCGCGCGAGTTATTACGCCGCCAGGGGCTGAGTTTTTACGCCGCGCATCACCCAGTCGCCTCCCGCGCGGAGGCGTGGATTGAAACGAGCATAGCGGACCTCAGGCACGGATCCAGCTTGTCGCCTCCCGCGCGGAGGCGTGGATTGAAACGAGCATAGCGGACCTCAGGCACGGATCCAGCTTGTCGCCTCCCGCGCGGAGGCGTGGATTGAAACGAGCATAGCGGACCTCAGGCACGGATCCAGCTTGTCGCCTCCCGCGCGGAGGCGTGGATTGAAACTCAGCTTCCAAGTCCTGATCACGATACCATTCGTTGTCGCCTCCCGCGCGGAGGCGTGGATTGAAACTCTGAAGTGCTTCAGACAGCCGAAGGATCTGACCCGTCGCCTCCCGCGCGGAGGCGTGGATTGAAACCGGCGAAACCCTTCGCGAAGCTTTTACCGAATTGTCGCCTCCCGCGCGGAGGCGTGGATTGAAACTTAAGCCTTTGCTGTGCTCACGACAGGCATGTCAGGTCGCCTCCCGCGCGGAGGCGTGGATTGAAACAGCAGCATATCTTTGCGGGTCACTTGCGATAATCTCCGTCGCCTCCCGCGCGGAGGCGTGGATTGAAACTTATCCAACGATTCATTTTTCGGCAAATACTCCTGAGTCGCCTCCCGCGCGGAGGCGTGGATTGAAACGGGGCGCTGCAACCTTGCGTCACTGGCTTTGACCCGTCGCCTCCCGCGCGGAGGCGTGGATTGAAACAGGGACAGATCCAGCTTCTGCAGCCGCTCTTTGAGGTCGCCTCCCGCGCGGAGGCGTGGATTGAAACTCGCGAGCATGTTTTCCTCGTGCTCTACGGGCGCGTCGCCTCCCGCGCGGAGGCGTGGATTGAAACTCCTCCTCACGCGTCAAGTGGTTCTCCGGCGGCGGTCGCCTCCCGCGCGGAGGCGTGGATTGAAACTAGGCGATGGCCCCGAGACTGGGAGCAAAGCATAGGTCGCCTCCCGCGCGGAGGCGTGGATTGAAACTGGACTTTGCCACGTCGGCGAGTGTAACAGACATAGTCGCCTCCCGCGCGGAGGCGTGGATTGAAACCGCAGATTACGAGCGTGCTGTTCCTGAGCTTTTCGCGCTGCTCCGGCGTGAGGTCCAGAACAGCGGCAAGGATGCGCTCAATGGCCGCTCCCCTGTCGTCCGGGTCGGCGTCGCCCGTGGCCCTGGAGTAGGCAAGGTCGGTCATGGCGTCAGTGAGCTTTTTGACCTCTTCCGGCTCCAGCTTGCCGGAAAGCTCGCCGATGAGCTTGCGGATTTCCGCCGCCTTGTCCTCGTCTTCCGTGATGTCCACGATTTCCCCGGTATTGGGGTCCACCTTGTGCAGGTCAATGATGGCCTGCGCGAGGTCCACTTCCTGCCGTTCGATGTCCGGGCTGGCGTCACGCGCGCCCCGGAACCAGTTTTTCATCCTCATGACAGCTCCTTTTATGAGGTTTGGTTTGGGGAGGTGGTCCGCGCCGGTTTGGGGATTGACGCGGATTGAGTCTATGGCTATGTTCAATGCAACAGCAGACGGCATGTCCGTCATGGAATCCCCGGCGACCCCTGATTTTGGCTCAGGGTAACTCGCCGGGGACTTCTTTTTGCCTTCCTGACGTGCCCCGTCCAAGAACAGGTCATAGTACAGGTTGCCGCGCTGGTCCTTCCCGAGAAGCACTTCGACTTCGCGGGACTCTCCCTTGAACTTGATCTTTTTGGTTACCGGCACAAAGGCCACTATCCCGTCCTCTCTGGGATGGTTGAGTGGTTCTTCCTGTCCCAGTGTGCCGGTCTCGATGATGTTCCGCAGCGCCGGCACCATCAGCAGTTTGTCCTGGTCCGCGCTGAAGGTTTTCATTTCGTCCCGGCCCTTCTTGCTGAACCTGATTTCCCCCACATCGTCCCGGTGCGCGGGCTTGCCCTGCAAATGTTCCTTGTACCAGGCAACGACCTTTTGCCGCAGCTCCTTCACGTCCTTGTAGTCGCCAAGCTCCTTGCCGGTCAGGGAGATTTCCTTGCCAGACGAACCTCCACGTTTGCCGCCATTCTCCTGGCCGATATTGCCCTTGTCTATTTCCCCGTCTTTGAAGTGAACGCGCTTGCCGTTTTTGGTGGTGATCCAGCCCTCGCCCTCTCTGGCATCCAGCGCGGCATCGGCCACCACCACATCCGGCCCGGCGCGGCCTTCTTCCACCAGCGCCACATGGTTGCCCCGAATGTTGCGCATGATGAAGTCGTACTCCACGCCCTCGTACTGGCCGGGCGTAAAGTCCGGCTCATAACGATAGGCGCAGGAAAGCTCCCGGAATGAACCGTCTTCGATGGCGTCAATGGCCTCGCCGTCCCAGACTGTCAGCGGCGCGTCGACGTAGGGCGCGTTCCAGACGGCCTTGCCCACCGCGCCCACGCGGGTGAGCTTTTCCGGGGCGTCCGCGCTGTCCGGATGATGTTCGATATGCAACGGCAGACCTTCCCAGGTGGGCAGCGACCGGCGCAGTTCCTCCGGGTCGCGGAAGCCGTAGTAGATGCGCTCCGGGTCAAGGCCCAGACGCTCGCAACCGGGAATCTCGCGGCCATAGTAGGGGTTCACCGTGGCCTTGGTGATGTGCGAGGAGGCGACGTGCAGGAAGCCGTTCTCGTCCACGCTGCGGGCGCTGGGGGCCGCGTCAAAGGTCAGGCTTGTGTATCTCATGCGTTGGCTCTCTCCAGCAGTTTCTGAATCTCCGGCGTCACGGTATCGCCGAACTCAGGGACGAAAGCCCGGTATTCGCATTGGCATGCCACCAGTTCGCCCGGCAGCACCTTGCGGCCCACCGCGCTGTCGTACAGGCCCTCGGAGAGCAGGAAAGGCTTGCCGTGCATGGCCCTGTGCGTGGCGCGGCTGGTGTATTTGCCGGGCACATGCACCCAGATGCCCACCTTGACGCCCAGGCGCTCGTCCTCCACTCGCTTGATGGCCTCGGCGGCCCTGAACGCCTGCTCGTAACTGCTGGTGGTGCGCTGCTGCGTCTTGTGAATGAAGTCCCCGGCGATTTTCGCGGCCTCGTCGCTCCAGCGGCGCATCCAGTACCGGAACAGACGGTTGAGCACCTTTTGCAGCATGCGCGCGGGGGAAGCGTCCTGCGCGAAATCGGGAATGATCCGGGCCTCGTCCTTGCGGTAGGCCGCGCGTAACCACCAGACCGTGGAACGCTGCATCTCGTCGACGAGTTTGCGCAAACGGCGCTGGTAGGCGGCGCGAACCCCGGCATTGGGATGGACGGCGCGGAGGAGTTTAGCCATGCGCTCCTTCCCGTACATTTGACTTTGCCAGGATTTGGTCTATCTTTTGAATAAAGGAACTCACGGCTCCCATGTCGGGACGACTAAGGATAGGCCCGACATGCGTAGAAGCGTGTCTTGCACTAACCTTGCCGCTGTCACCCGTGACGTTCTTTTGCTCTCCTCCTACAATATCGTAGCCCGTCAGCAACCACGTCTTTTTCTTTCCGTGTTCTTCCAGCGAGAGCACGGCTCTGTATCCATCTTTATCAAGATGGACTGTCTTGTTGCCCTTGACAAAGCGGACAATCTTCCCGTTGGCGACCGCTTCCAGCACCGGGGCAATACAGCCGAGGCCGGCTGTGGCAGATTTTGACTCAATGCTGAAAACAGGCTATAAGTCTGGTCTGTGCCTGTCCATAATACACAGAGTATGCGCGTGTTTCTTCAAGGATGAAATGCGTCACATCTATTTGAATTGTCCGTTGCGGCTGCGGTCGCGCACAGCCAGCATCCTGAGGATCCTCCATGAAAATAGTCATTCTTGATGGTGCCGTACTCAACCCCGGCGATGTGGACTGGGGCCCCATTGAGGCGCTGGGCGACATGACCGTGTACGATGAAACGGACAGGGATCAACTGGCGGAACGGGCCAGAGGCGCCCATGTGCTGCTGGCCAACAAGACCTGCCTGCGCCGCGAGGATCTGCCGGCGCTGAAGGATGCGCGCATGGTGGGCGTGCTGGCCACAGGGTACAATACTGTGGATGTGGACGCCTTTGCCGAACGCCGGATTCCGGTCTGCAACGTGACGGCTTACGGCGTGGACGATGTGGCCCAGCATGGCATGGCCCTTTTGCTTGAACTCTGCCGGCATACCAGTCAGCATACCGCAAGCGTCAAAGCCGGAGACTGGGAACGGGCCGAACAGTGGTGCTACTGGAAAAGCACTCCGCTCTGTCTGGAAGGTCTGACTATGGGGATCATCGGCTTCGGCGCCATAGGACGCCGGATGGGGCAACTGGCCCACGCTTTCGGCATGCGGGTGCTGGCCCACTGCCGCACGCCCAAAAATCCGCCGAGCTACAGTCCCTTTGCCTTTGCCTCTCTGGATCAGATTTTTACAGATGCGGACGTTATTTCCCTGCACTGCCCGCTCACGCCCCAGACGCGCCACCTGATCAACGCCAAAAGCCTGGCCAGAATGCGCAACGGCAGCATCCTTCTGAATACGGCGCGCGGCCCCCTGGTGGACGAAGAGGCGGTTGCCGAAGCTCTGAAAAGCGGCCAATTGCGCGGACTCGGCACAGATGTGCTCTCCCAGGAACCGCCCAGTGCGGACAATCCGCTGCTCAGCGCGCCCAATACCCTGATCACGCCGCATATTGCCTGGGCCACGGTCAAAGCCCGGCAGAACATCATCAATCTCACAGCCGAGAATATTCGCCGCTGGCAGGCGGGCACGCCAATCAACGTGGTCAACGGAGTGACCGGCACAATTGCACGATGAGGGCGGCAGGCGTTTCGACGCTTTGCTTCAGCGTTTTCACAGGGCCGACCATGCGTATCGACATTCATACCCACGCCTTTCATCCCAAGATAGCCCACAAGGCCGTCGATCACCTCAACAACTTCTACGCTGTGGCCTGCGCCGGTGACGGCACCATAGACCATCTGCTGGCCCGCGAAAAACACGCGGGGGTGGATAAATGCGTGGTGCTTTGCGCGGCCACGACCCCGGCCCAGGTGATCCCGGCCAACAATTACGCCGCAAGTCTGCAAAATGCCCATGACGAGGTCATCGGCTTCGGCACGCTGCACCCCGGCTATGCCAATTGGGAAGCGGAACTCAGACGCATCAGGGCCGCCGGCCTGCGCGGCCTCAAACTGCACCCGGATTTCCAGGGTTTCCGGCTTGATGACGCGCGCCTGCTGCCCATATTTGAAGCGGCGCAGAAGGATTTCATTTTTGAAATCCATATCGGCGACAACACCAGCCCGGAGAAAAATCCCTCCTGCCCCTACAAGCTGGCCGCCATTCTGGATGCCTTTCCGGATCTGACGGTCATCGCAGCCCATCTGGGCGGCTACCGTATGTGGGACCACGCCCTCAAGGCACTGGGCGGACGGCGGCGCGAAAACCTCTGGTTTGACACCTCCAGCGTCACGCCCTTTGTCACGCCCGGGGAGCTGCGCGCCCTGCTGAACGCCTTTCCGCATGAACGCCTGCTGTTCGGCACAGACTGGCCTCTGTATGATCCTGAGGAAGAGCTGGAACGCCTGCAACGCATGGCCGGGCTGAGCGACACGCAACTGGAGGCCGTCATGGGCAATGCTGAACGTCTTTTTGCGGCCAGGGGGCCGGCGCTGATGTGAAACGGCGGGCCATTGACAGCCCCCCGCTTTGCGGGTAAGACATTGCTCAAGCCGGACGGCGGCAATACTGCCAACCCCGTCAGGTCCGAAAGGAAGCAGCGGCAACAGATGTTGCCGGGTGTCCGGCCCGCAAAAAAGCGCGACAAATAAACCTTGCCGCGCTTTTTTGCGGGCGACTTTCAACCAATGCCTTCTTTTTCAGGGTCAATTCGCTCCACAGCGTTTTGCCATTGAAAGCAGACAAACGCCCTACTCCGGCGCGCCGCGCATCAGGGGAGAAACTCCTGCTCGTCAGGCAGCAAGGCCGGCTCCAGCGGGGCAAACTCCTCGCCTCCTTCCCCGGTCCGCGCGGCCATCAGATCCACCAGATAAATGCCGCGCATCTCTTCCAGATGCGAACGCATGGCCTGTTCGGCCAGCTCCGCATTGCGTTCCTCCAAAGCCTTCAGCACGGCCATATGCGCGTTGTACGAACGTTCGCTCTGCCGCTGCACCTGCATGGAAGCGTACAGGGGCGTAATCAGCCAGCCTCCGAAACCCTCAGCCAGCAGCCCAAGAAAAGGATTGCCCAACGATTCCACCAGAGTACGGTGAAAGGCCAGATCCGCTTCGGCAAAGGAGCGAATCTCCGCCCTGTCCAGAAAATTGCGCTGATTGACGAGAATTTCCCGCAAGGAGCCTAATTGTTCGTCTGTCACCTGGCGGGCCAGTTGCCGGGTCACGGAGGTTTCAAAAAAAAGACGCAGGTCATGCAGCTGCCGCCAGCCGTCCTGCGAACTGGAATAAATCTGCAATGTGGCGCGCATTTCGCTCAACAGGGGCTTGAGCGTGAGCTTGCAGACCCGCGCGCGCATGCCGGGCGAAATCTCGATCAGGCCCATACGCCCCAAAGCGGACAGCGCCTCGCGCACCGCGGGCCGCCCCACGCCGAATTCCTCCATGAGTTCCCGTTCGGAGGGCAGTTTCTGACCTTCCTGGTAAATTCCGGCCCGGATATCCTCCAGAAGGCAGGTCAATACCTCGGTATGCACGCGCGGACGCTGAATATTGCGCCGTCTGTTTCCAAATTTTTCTGTAATGTTGCTTTTCATGCGCATCGTTGGTAAGTTATAAACAATCAGCGAAAAACTATGTCTGTGCTTTAGTTTGCCCGGCCTGAGCGCTTTTGTAAACCCGGCTGGGCAAAACTTCATGAGGCGGAGGACAAAATTTTTTCGCTCTTGGTATAACATGTTGACTTGTTAATAGCTATGCCCTATTCAGAATGAAACGGCAAAAAAAGCGGCGTGGTCCGGTCATAAAAACTGGAACCGGGCGGACAGGCATGGCGCAGACGGTTTTGCGCGGCCGCTGCCCCCCAGAAGGACCAGACCGCCGAGCAGTCCCGAAAACAAGGGACGCGCGCCGCAGCAACGTTCCCTGATTTAAGGTGGCTTGTTTTTCAGACGACTTTTATCCAGAGGAGTATTCACATGGCTGTTATGCGTTCCGTCTTTTATGTGCCCGGCAACAACCCCAAATTTCTTGAAAAAGCCCCCAGCATTCCGGCCGACATCATCACCCTCGACCTTGAGGACGCCGTTCCCCCGTCCGAAAAGGAAAACGCGCGCAAGATGATCGTCGAGAACATGAACAAGATCGCCAAGGAAAGCGTGAGCGGCGCTGAAATCTATGTGCGCATCAACAACTGGGAAACCGAAATGACCAACGACGACCTGGAAGCCGTGGTGCAGCCCGGCCTCAACGGCGTCACCCTGGCCAAAACCGGTCATCCCGATGACGTGAAGCGTCTGGCCTGGAAGCTGGAAGAACTGGAACGCCGCCGCGGCATGGAAATCGGTTCGGTGAAAATTTCCATGCTGCTGGAAACCGCCAAGGGCATCATGAACGCCTATGAATGCTGCATGGCCAGCCCGCGCAACGTCAACGCCATTTTCGGCGCCGTGGACTACTGCCGCGACATGCACGTCAAAATCACCAACGAAGCCGTGGAGCAGCTCTGGGGCCGCGCCAAGGTGGCCATCGCCTGCCGCGCTTCCGGTCTTGTGGCCATTGACGCCCCCTTCGTATCCTTCCAGGATACCGAAGCTTTTGAACGTAACGTGCGCGATGGCCTGCAGATGGGCTATGGCGGCCGCATGATCATCCATCCCAGCCAGGTGGAGCCTTCCAACCGCCTGTACGCCCCCGACCCGGCCGACGTGGAATGGGCCCGCGGCGTGGTGAAAGTCTTTGAGGAAGAAGGTCTGGCCAAAGGCAAGGCGGCCGTGTCCTACCTGGGCAAGATGGTCGACACGCCCGTGTATGACAACGCGCGCGACATTCTGGCCGCCCAGGCTGAAATCGACGCCAAGAACAACAAATAACGCGGTCTTGCCGCTCCGGGTTCCGGGCAGCGCGCCCGGAACCCCTTCAACCGGGGCCGCCTGATACGCCACTGCGCTGGATATTCCGGCTCCACCAAAAGGAGAATAGATGTCTCGGATCAAAAATTTGCGTGAAGAAGCCCTGGCCATGCACAAGGATAACGCGGGGAAAATCGAAGTGCGGGTCAAAGTGCCCGTGCGCGATAATGACGACCTGACGCTGGCCTACTCGCCCGGCGTTGCCGAACCCTGCATGGAAATCAACAAAAACCCTGAGATGTTGGATGTCTATACCAATCACTCCAACTTCGTCTGCGTGGTTTCCAACGGTACGGCCGTGCTGGGCCTGGGCGACATCGGCGCCGGAGCGGCCATGCCGGTTATGGAAGGCAAATCCCTGCTTTTCAAGACCTTCGGCGATGTGGACGCCTTCCCCATTTGCGTCAATACCAAGGACACGCAAAAGATCATTGAGATGATCGAACTCATGGCCCCCACCTTTGGCGGCGTAAACCTTGAAGACATCAAGGCTCCCGAGTGCTTCATCATTGAAGACGGCCTCAAGGAACGCGGCATCTTCAAGGGCGCCATTTTCCATGACGACCAGCACGGCACGGCGGTCGTCACCCTGGCGGGCCTGGTCAACGCCCTGAAAGTGGTGGGCAAGAAGCTGGAAGATGTCAAGGTTGTCACCAGCGGCGCGGGCGCGGCGGGCATCGCCATCATCAAGCTGCTCATGGCCGTGGGTCTCAAAAATGTTATCATGTGCGACTCCAAGGGCGCCATCTGGGACGGGCGCACGGAAGGCATGAATCCCTACAAGAATGAGATCGCCAAGCGCACCAATCCCGACAAGGTCAAGGGCGGCCTGGCCGAAGCCATCAAGGGCGCGGATGTCTTCATCGGCGTGTCCGCTCCCGACACGCTGAACGAAGACATGATCCGCAGCATGGCCAAAGATCCCATCGTCTTTGCCCAGGCCAATCCCATTCCGGAAATCTGGCCCCTGCAGCGGGCCTATGACGCCGGCGCCAAAGTGGTTTCCACCGGTCGTTCCGACTGTCCGAACCAGATCAACAATGTTCTGGCCTTTCCCGGCATCTTCCGCGGCGCCATCGACGTGCGCGCCACGGACATCAATGACGCCATGAAGATTGCCGCGGCTTACGCTCTGGCTGATCTGGTCAAGCCCGAGGAACTGGGGCCGAAAATGATCATTCCTTCCTCTCTCAACCCCGATGTGGCCCCCAGGGTCGCCGAGGCCACGGCCAAGGCCGCCATGGAAAGCGGCATCGCGCGTGTGAAGATCGACCCCGCTGTTGTGGCGGAAAATTTGCGGAAGCGCCTGGCCAAGCAAGCGCGCGCCTGAGCATCTCGCTCACAAAACCCTCTCACCCTGTTGGGGGAAATGTATGTTGAGTGATTCCCTTGCCAAGGAATTCGAGGCCATCGTCGGTAAGGAAAATGTCTTTACCAGTGAAGCGGACCGCCAGAATTATGCGTATGATTCCTGCGTATGGACTCCGCGCATTCCCGGTGGCGTGGTGCGCCCCACCAATACCGAGCAGCTCGGCCCCATCATCAACCTGTGCTATAAAGAAGGCCTGCCGATGACCGTGCGCGGCGCGGGCACCAACCTTTCCGGCGGCACCATTCCGGACACCACCGATACCATCGTCATCCTGACCACCGCCCTGAACCGCATCCTCGAAATCAATGAGGAAGACCTTTACGCCATTGTGGAACCCGGCGTCATCACCGCGCCCATGGCCGCGAAAATCGCCTCCAAGGGTCTTTTCTATCCCCCGGATCCGGGCTCCATGTCCGTGTCCACCATCGGCGGCAACGTGGCCGAAAACTCCGGCGGTCTGCGCGGCCTGAAATACGGCACCACCAAAGACTACGTCATGGGCATGGAAGTTTATGCCAATACCGGCGACCTGGTGCGCTGCGGTTCGCGTTGCGTGAAATGCGCCACCGGCTATGCCATTTCTCCCCTTCTGGTGGGCAGTGAAGGCACCCTGGCCGTTACCAGCCAGGTGACTCTGAAGCTCGTTCCCCCGCCGAAGGCCTCCAAGGCCATGATGGCCCTGTTCCCTGACATGCAGTCCGCCTCCAAGGCCGTGGCCGCCATCATCTCCGCCCATGTGGTTCCGTGTACCCTGGAATTTCTGGATCACGCCACCATCAACTATGTGGAAGATTATGTGAAAATCGGTCTGCCCCGCGACGCCGGCGCCATGCTGCTGGTCGAAGTGGACGGCCATCCCGCCCAGGTCGAGGATGACGCCGTTGTGGTGGAAAAGGTTCTCAAAGACTGCGGTTCCACGGAAGTGGTGGTGGCCAAGGACGCCGCACAGAAGAAGAACATCTGGGAAGCCCGCCGCGTGGCAATTCCGGCCCTTGCCCGCGCCAAACCCACCTTTATGATGGAAGACGTTACCGTGCCCCGTTCCAAGATTCCGGCCATGATCGCGGGTCTGGAAAAGATCGCCAAGGACCGCAACGTGACCATTGCCACCTTCGGCCATGCCGGCGACGGCAACCTGCACCCCGGCATCCTCTGCGACAAGCGCGACAAGCAGGAATGGGCCCGTGTGGAACTGGCCGTGGACGATCTCTTCAACCTCGGTCTTGAACTCAAGGGCACGCTTTCCGGCGAACACGGCATCGGTCTTGCCAAAAAGCAGTGGCTTGAGCAGGAGACTTCGCGCGGTTCCATCATGTTCTCTCGCCGGTTGCGCAACGCCTTTGACCCCAAGGGCCTGTTCAATCCGGAAAAAATCGTCGGAGCCCGTGGGTAGAAAATCCGCCGGAGCGGCCTGCGGGCCGCCCCGGAACCATAAATCTCAAGCAGCCGGATGGACGGCGGACGTCTTTCCATCCGGCACTGGGGCTGGAGCATGAACGATCTTACCAGGCTTGCCAATTCGTTGATGGCTCTGGACGACAAGCTGGTTTCTTGCATGAAATGCGGCTTCTGTCAGGCATTCTGCCCGGTTTTTGACGAAACCGGAGAAGAAGGCGACGTCACCCGAGGCAAAATCGCCCTTGTGGAAAACCTGGCTCACCTTGTCATCCAAGATCCTGAAGCGGTTTATGAACGGCTTTCCCGTTGTCTCCTCTGCGGCGGCTGCAACTTCAGTTGCCCGGCCGGCGCGCCCACCATGGAAATTTTCCTTGAGGCGCGCGCCATTGTGGTCAGCTATCTGGGGCTTTCACCCATCAAGAAGGCCATATTCCGGACTCTGCTGCCCAATCCGCGGCTGTTCAGCACCCTTATGAAACTGAGCTCGCCCTTCCAGGGCCTGTTCATCAAAAAAGACAATTCGCCGCAGAACACGGCCTGCGTGCCCATGTTCAAGGCTTTCATCGGCGAACGTCACATCCCCATGCTGTCCAAAAAGACCCTTTCCGCCAAAGTGGGAACCCGCGACACCCCGGCCGGCAAAAGCGGCCTGAAGGTTGCCTTCTTCCCCGGCTGCATGGGCGACAAGATATACACCGACATGGCCGAAGCCTGCCTGAAGGTCTTCGAGCATCACGGCGTGGGCGTCTACATGCCTGACAATCAGGCCTGCTGCGGCATTCCGGCGCTGACCTCCGGCGATCTGAAAAGCTTCGGCAAGCTGTCCGCCTACAATCTGGATCTGTTTGCACAGGGCAAGTTCGACTACATCGTCACGCCCTGTTCCTCCTGCACCGCCACCATCAAGGAACATTGGCAGAACGCTGAGGATCTGACCTCTGCCCAACGCGCCTTTGCCCGCACGCTGGGCGAAAAAGCCATGGATATCAACGCATTTTTGGTGGATGTGCTCAAAGTCACGCCCCCGGAAGGCGCGGGCCAGGGCAAGATCAAGGTCACTTATCACGAATCCTGTCACCTGATGAAGTCGTTGCGCGTCAGCAAGCAGCCCAAAGATATCATCAAGATGAACAAGGATTATCAGCTTGTGCCCATGAAGGAAGCCGACCACTGCTGTGGCTGCGGCGGCACCTTCACCCTGACCCAGCCAGAACTCTCCGCCAAGATCGGCCAGCGCAAACGCGACAACATCGTGGCCAGCGGCGCGGAAGTGGTGGCCATGGGCTGCCCGGCCTGCATGATGCAGATATCGGACATGCTGGCCCGCAACCACGACTCGGTCAAAGTCAAGCACACCATTGAAATCTACGCGGACTCTCTGTCCTAAAGCCATGCCGCTCCCCCTGGCGATGGGGGGAGCGGCCATGCCCTGGTTTCAATCATGTCCGCAAGGCCGGAACAGCACGAGCTGCCTGAAAAACCTTTCCGGCGGACCATGTTGCGACACCACGCCCGACTCTCGCAACCCACCTGACATTGCGCGTCTGGCGCAACCTCTTCCCTCGACAGGCAAAGACCAGGAGGCAGCCCTATGAAATTGAACAAAACCGGTGAAGCCGGCGCGGCGGAAAGCGGCGACATTCTTGTGACCGTGGCCCCCTCGGAAGAACCCGGCATCCAGATTGAGCTGAGCGGCAAGTCCGTTATTCTCAAACAGTTCGGCAGGCAGATCAGGGAACTGATCCAGAAAACCGCCGAGGAAAACGGTCTGGAAAACGCCCGGATCTGCGCCAAGGACAATGGCGCTCTTGACTGCACCATCAAAGCCAGAGTCCGCGCCGCCATCCAGCGGGCTGTTTAAAGGAGTTGCAGCATGAAAAGCATTTTGCTCATCAATGGCAACGATCCCAAAGCCCTGCTCAACTCCACCCTGTACGGCGCGGACGCCGTGGCCTATGACCTGCATGAAGCCGTGAGCGCCAATGACAAGGACGCCGCGCGTCTGTTGCTGCAGGAGGCCCTGGCCTTTTTCGATTTCGGCGACTCCGGCGTATTTGTACGCGTGAATCCCATGAGCGAAGGCGGCGACAAAGACATAGCCGTGGCGGGCAAGGGCAAACCGCAGGCCTTTATTCTGCCTTGCGCCGATGCGCAAAGTCTGCCCCAGGCCGATGCGGCCGTGAGCGCGCTGGAAGCCGCCAACGGTTTTGCCGCCGGGTCCATCAAGCTGATTCCCACTGTGGAGTCTGTGGCTGCGGTGGAGAACATTGGCGCGCTGCTGGCCTCCTGCCCCAGAATCATGGCCGTCATTTTCAATGCCGAGAACTTTCTGAAAGATCTGGGCGTGGCCGAAACCGGCGACGCCAGCCAGATTCTCTACGCCCGCAGCAAGGTGGCCCTGGCCTGCCGCGCGGCCGGCATTCCGGCCATTGACCGGCCCTGGAAAGACCTGAAAAACCGCGACGGCTTTGAGGCCGACGCCCGAAACGGCAAGGCCCTGGGCTTCAGCGGCAAACTGGCTGTCAGCGGCGGGCAGGTGCCGTCGATCAATGAAATTTTTGCCTGATCAAGCCCCCTCCCGGCGGGCCGAGCGTTCCATTATCCGGATGCCGCTGGCCGCCAGGCCAAGCCCGCCGCATGAAGTCTTGCCGACGCCTTGGGCAGCACACAGTTAAGGAAGATGAGGGAATAAAGACATGAAAAACATCCTCGGCCGCGACATCCCCGACTATATTGAGGGCTATGGTCAGGTAAGACCATTTAAAGGTGCCTACGCCAGTATCGACCCCAGAACCAGAACCACCATCACCCGCCGCTCGGTCAGGCCGGGCAACAAGCTGGAACCCGGCGAGGCCAAGCTGCTGGCCTCCATTGAGGAAGCCGTGGAAAAGACGGGCCTCAGGGACGGCATGACCGTTTCCTTTCATCATCATTTGCGCAATGGCGACTATGTTACCAACATGGTCATGAAAGTCATCGCCGAGAAGGGCATCAAGGATATTCATGTGGCGGCCACCGGCATTTTCGCCTGCCACGAACCCCTGGTTGAATACATCAAATCCGGCGTGATCACCGGCATGTCGGTCAACTACATTTCGCCCGGTCCGGTAGCCAAGGCCATTACCAAGGGCCTGCTGCCCAAGCCGGCTGTTTTCCGCAGTCATGGCGGGCGGCCGCGCGCCGTGGAAGCGGGCGACCTGCATGTGGACGTGGCTTTCATCGCCGCGCCCTGCTGCGACAATTACGGCAATATCAACGGCACTCACGGCAAATCGGCCTGCGGCGTGCTTTCCTACATTTATCCCGACGCCCAGTACGCCGACCATGTGGTGGCCGTGACGGACAATCTGGTTCCCTACCCGGCCTGCCCCATTGAAATCACTCAGGATTTTGTGGACTATGTGGTAACCGTTGACTCCATCGGCGACCCCAACGGCATTGTTTCCGGCACCACCAAGGTCACGTCCGACCCCATCGGCCTGAAAATCGCCGCCGCCGCCGCCGAGCTTATTGACGAAACCGGTTACATCAAAGAAGGCATGTCCTGCCAGACCGGCGCGGGCGGCACTTCCCTGGCTGTGGCCGCCGAGATCAAAAAACGCATGCAGGCCAAGGGCGTCGTGGGTTCCTTCGGCGCAGGCGGCATCACCGCCTACTTTGTGGAAATGCTCAATGAAGGCCTGTTCCGCGCGCTCTTCGACGTGCAGGACTTCGATCTGGTTTCCGTGGCCTCGGCGGGCAGCAACCCCAAGCACATGGCCATGAGCGGTTCGCTGTACGGCAACCCGCACAACTGCGGCCCGGTGGTCAATAATCTGGACATCATGATTCTGGGCGCCACGGAAATCGACACGGACTTCAACGTCAACGTGATCACCGGCTCGGACGGCACCATCATGGGCGCTTCCGGCGGGCATAACGACACGGCGGCGGGCAGCAAGATCTCCATTGTGGTCACCAATCTGCTCAAGGGCCGCCTCTGCGTGCTGCGCGACAAGGTGACAACCGTGACCAGCCCCGGCGAGACCATTGACGCTCTGGTCACGGACCGGGGCATCGCCATCAACCCCCGCCGGACAGATCTGCTGGAAAAATTGAAGGATTCCAGGCTGCCCATCATGGACATCAGCAAGCTCAAGGAAATCGGCGATAAACTGGCCGGAAAACCCGATTCCATCGAATTCACCGACAAGATTGTGGGGGTGGTGGAATACCGTGACGGCACGGTTATTGACGTGGTCAGGCAGCCCAAGTAGTGCGGGCAGCAAGAAATCACGCCATTGAACCGCCGTGCGGCGCAATGGCGGCGTGGTCGGGCTGAGGTTGGAGCTTCCCTCGACACGCGGCCCCGGTACAACCGTTATTCTGCGGTATGCCGGGGCCTTTGACATGCCATGCGCGGGCGCGTGCAGCTTATCTGCCTTGAGAGGCCGCGGTCGCACGGGCCTGCGGGCTCATATGGCAGGGGCGACAGCCTTTGAAATTGGGATATTTGCCTGCCAGCTTGCGATGGCAGCCATAGCAGGAACGGTCCGTATCCGGGGAATGGTAGGCCATAAACAGACTCATGGGATCGCGCTCGCGCGCGCCCTTGATGGAATGACAATCCTTGTTGGCGCAGGAGGCGTAGCGGTTTCCCGGCAGGCCTTCATGATGGCAGGTACGGCATTTGACATCCTTGTGCGAGGAATGTCTGAACATGACATACATGCGCTTGGAGGTACCGTCATTGAGTTCAATGGACTTCTTGATGGTGTTCAGATTTCCCTGTTTTTCCTGGGCCTGCGCCTGTGCAACGCACAGCAGGAAAACCATGAACAGGACAGCAACGAAATATCTCATGAAGACGCTCCTGTTAAAAAGATTCCAGAAGGACGCTTGGGACGGATACACCCCTTTGCGCGCCGCGCCATGCTCAAGTGTAACATACCCGACGCCCTGACGTCCATGTCCGACATTGCAGTATTCTCGCGCAAGCCGGCTGAAGCAGGCTGAAGTCATTCACCCTCAATCCGGAACATCTCATCAGCATCTTCCTGTTGCGCAATATATTGTTTGATAACATCATCGGTCACATTCCCACTGCTGCAACAGAAATAGCCGCGCGTCCACATATGACGCCCCCAGTACTGGCGATGCAACAATGGAAATTCGTTTATCATGGCATGGGAGGTTCGGCATTTCAATTGTTGCATCAACTTGCTCACAGCAAGATTTGGCGGAATTGAAACGAAAAGATGGATGTGGTCAGGCGCCATATGACCTTTGAGGATTTCCACCTGATGTTTCTCACAGGTACCGCGTATCAGCGCCCTGGCCTTCTGGGCGATGTCTCCTGACAAAATCTTTTTCCGATACCTGGTTATCCAGACCAGGTGCAGATGAGTTGAAAAAACACTGTGGGAGCCTTTACGATAATTGCTCATGCCCACAGACTACAAAAGAAACGCTAAAGCCGCCACCTAAAGGTGGGGGTTTTACCCCTCCCTGAGTGGGACAATCAAAATGCTCTAATCGGACAGGAAGAACCATCAAAACGGAGAGAACTGTCAGATCAAGTCTGAACTACTACAGATCAGTTCAGCGAAAAGGGCTGGGCCGTAATGACGGGAGGGCCGGTCCGGATCAGCAGCTCTGTTTCCAGGCGTTCCAGCAGCGGGGCGAGGCCCTCCCCGTTTCTGGCAGAGACAGGCAGGGCAAGGGGGAAGGCGTCGGCCAGTTCGGCGCGTGCCGCCGCCGGCAACTGGTCCCACTTGTTGAGCGCCAGCAGGCGCGGCACCCGGTCCAGTTCCATTTCAGCCAGAATGGTTTCCACGGCTGCGATCTGCTGGAGCAGGTCGGGATGCGAGGCATCCGCCACATGCACCAGCAGATCGGCGGCCTCCAGCTCTTCCAGGGTGGCGCGGAAGGCATCCATGAGTTCTTTGGGCAGGTTGCGGATAAAACCCACGGTATCAGCCAGAATTATTTCCCGCTCCGCCGGAAAGCGCAGCCGCCGCGTTGTGGGGTCCAGCGTGGCAAAGAGCTTGTTTTCCGCCAGCACTTCCGAACGGGTCAGGGTGTTCAGCAGGGTGGACTTGCCCGCATTGGTGTAGCCCACCAGCGCGGCCAGGGGGACGCCCTGGCGCGAACGGCGGGCGCGGGTGAAGGCGCGCTGCCGCCGCAGTTGCTCCAGCTCTTTGCGGATGCGCGCCATGCGCTCGCGGCTTTTGCGACGGTCCGTCTCCAGCTTGGTTTCGCCGGGGCCGCGCCCGCCGATGCCGCCCATAAGGCGGTCCATAGCCCGGTTTTTGCCCACCAGGCGCGGCTGGGTGTAGCGCAACTGGGCAAGCTCCACCTGGAGTTTGCCCGCTCTGCTTACGGCGTGCTGGGCAAAAATGTCCAGAATGAGCTGGGTGCGGTCAATGACCTTGCGCTCAGTGATGTCGGCCAGATTGTGCAACTGGGCGGGAGAAAGCTCGCCGTCGAAGACCAGCATGCCCGCGCGGCTCTGCAGGGCCAGCACCTCCAGCTCCGCCACCTTGCCCTTGCCCAGAATCAGGCGCGGGTTGACCTGGGCCACGCGCTGAACCATGCGCCCGGCCACGGTGAGCCCGGCGGTGCGGGCCAGTTCGGCCAGTTCGTCCAGGTTGCGTTCCTGCATAATGCGTGGCTGGGCCGCCACGGAAACCAGCAGGGCGCGCGGCGCGTCCACGGCCTCCCGCGCGTCCTCGACACGCCGGGCCAGTTCTTCTTCCAGGGCTTCAGCCGTGGCCGCGAACTGTGCGGCGGTGCGGTCCCAGGGCTGAGGCGCGTCCAAATGGTAGGGCCTGTCCGCCGCGCCTGAAGGCAGCAGGTGCGCGGCCTGCCATTGCACGGGATCGCCCGCGGGATTCACGCTCAGGGCAATGACCGCATCCAGACGCAGGAAGAGCATGTCCATAAGGTCTTCCTGGCTGATGCCGTCCGGGGAAAGGTGGGTGTGCAGCAGGCGCAGGCCGCGCAGACGTTCCTGCCCGGTTCGACCGCGCGGCAGTTCGGGAATGAGAATGCCGCCCGCCTGCCCCACCAGCACCATCTGCACCCGCCCCTTGCGGTCAATGAGCAGACCCAGCTGACGGCCTATGGCGCGTGACAAGAGGGCCAGCTCGCGCGCCTGTTCAATGGTGTATACATCAGCCACCGGAAAACGGCGGTTGAACAGACGGTTCAGCGCATTGAGCTGGCTCGGCTTGAGCCCCTGTACATTGCCTTCTGGCCTGGGAATGGCGCGCCTTCCTTGCGGTATGCGGGCTACGGCCGCAGGTAGGAGGTGATCAGCGCATCATAGCGCGATGTGGCCTCAAAGGCCCGCGAGGCCATGACCTGCCGGAAATTGAGGCTCACGCTCATGTCGTGCTGGCGCAGTTCGTCCATAGCCGCGCCATACCACTGGGGCGAGGGCAGCACCAGAACGCTGTGAAAATTTTTGGCCGCCGCGCGCAGCATGCAGGGGCCGCCGATGTCAATTTCCTCCACGGCATCTTCCAGAGACAGGCGGCGCTCCACCGCGCCGGCGAAGTCGTAGAGATTGACGCAGATCAGATCAAAGGGGCGGATGCCCTTTTCGGCCAGGGTCTGCATGTGGAAGGGGTCATCCTTGTTGGCCAGGATGCCCGCGTGAATCTTGGGGTGCAGGGTTTTGACCCGGCCCCCCAGAATTTCCGGAAAACCGGTGACCGTGCTCACGGCGGTGACGGGCAGGCCCGCCGTCTCCAGCACTTTCTGGGTGCCGCCGGTGGAAATCAGCTCCACATCGCGGGAGCTGAGAAAGGTGGCAAAATCCACCAGGCCGCTCTTGTCCGTGACGCTCAGAATAGCGCGACGGATTGGTAGAACTTCCATACAGGGGCTCCTTCAAAGGTGAATCGGATACAGGCGGGAGCCCGCGCGTTCCCGAAAAAACGCGCTTGGCGGATTCGCCGTCCTGTCAGGCAACACTCTTCGTGTAACGAAAAAGCGCCGCGCGCGCAACGTGCCAGACGCGGCTTGCTCCGGGCGGCGGCCTTGGCTATGCTGCGGCCCGTGGAGGACATATGCTCAAACTCGTCTCCTGGAATGTGAACGGCCTGCGGGCTGTCTCCGCCAAACCTGAGTGGGAATGGTTTGCGCGCACCGATGCCGCAATCGTGGCCTTGCAGGAAACCAAGGCGCATCCGGAACAGCTCAAAGAGGGGCTGGCCAGCCCGGCGGGATGGGAGGCCCACTGGTCCTCAAGCGTCGTGAAAAAAGGCTATTCCGGGGTGGCGGTATTCAGCCGGCGCAGGCCTCTGGCCGTGCGCGCGGAACTGCCTGATCCACGGTGGCAGGGCGAAGGCCGTCTGTTGCATCTGGAGTTTCAGGATTTTCATTTTTTCAACGGGTACTTCCCCAATGGCGGGGCCGAAGAACTGGATGAAAATGGCAAACCCACGGGCCGCTTCAAGCGCGTCCCCTATAAAATGGGTTTTTTTGAGGCTTTTCTCAACTATGCGGAAGCATGCCGCAAAGGCAAACCCATTGTGGTCTGCGGCGATTTCAACATCGCCCACAAGCCCGTGGATCTGGCCCGGCCCAGACAGAATGTGAAGAACACCGGCTTTCTGCCGGAAGAACGCGCCTTTCTGGATCGCTTTACGGCTCTGGGCTATGTGGACACCTTTCGCAAGGTGCACGGGGACAAGCCCGACCAGTATTCCTGGTGGTCGTATAAGGCCCGCGCGCGTGAGAAAAATATCGGTTGGCGCATTGACTACTTCTTTGTGTCCGAGGAACTCGCTCCGGCGGTCAGCGACGCCTGGATAGAAAGCGATGTGCGCGGCTCGGATCACTGCCCGGTGGGCCTGGCGCTGAACTTGTAGGCGCAACGCATTGCGACAGCGGCTGTCCGTCGGCTGCACAGCGAATGGGCTTTTCCGTTCGCCGGGCGTGGGCATCATTCAAGCGGGGCATTCACGCTGAATGCCCGTCCTGTAATCGTGCCCCGCCGGAGAACATCAGCGGCACATTGAAGCCCTGCTGTCTGAGCTGCGGGAATCAGTCCAGCAGGCCCAGCAGACGCGCCACCCGCTGCTTGTTGAGGCCGGAGTGTACCTGAATCAGCTCCTGACTCTGGAGGGAAGCTTTTTCTTCCACCTGGGCCAGAGTCTGAGAGATTTCTTCCATACCGGGCAGATGGGGCGTGACCGGCGCGTGTTCTTCCGGAGAAGGCAGCGTAGGCGCGGCTGCTTCGGCGGCTGCCCCCACTGTTTCCGCCGGGCGGGCCGGGAGCATGGTATTGACCCGCTCCTGAAAAGTGGGGAAATGCGGTCCCAGGTCATTATTGCGAAAGCGGAATTCCAGTTCCATGCGCTTGTACTCCTTCTTGCTTGCGAGCCGAACCCGGGGAGGTTCAGACACGAAAAAACGCAACGTCGGAAAATTTGACTGTCCGCGTTTTGAATAGCAAAATATATGCCGAAAGCGCGCTTTTTGGAGGACGCCCAGGGCTGACGCTATTGTTAACTGCTCAGCTTTTGTGAATCCCGCGTCTCGCGGGAGACCTGCTTCATACAAAAAGCCGTCCGGATGCCGGACGGCTTTTGACATTTTCAGTGCCCAATTGCAAAAAAGGGTTGTTTTTCGCGAATGAACCCGGCTGCGCCGCCGCAAAACCCTTGCGGGTTTTCTCGTGTCGACTGTTGCAGGCAGACACGAAACACGGGGGCGAATTACCCGCCCGTTCATTGCAAAGCCGTGCTAGCAGACGCCCTGGGCCAGCATGGCGTCAGCCACCTTGCGGAAGCCGGCGATGTTGGCACCCATCACAAGATTGCCGGGCTGACCGAATTCTGCGGCGGTGGCGGCGGCGTTTTTGTAGATGTTGGTCATGATCTGCTTCAGCTTGCCGTCCACGGTTTCAAAGCTCCAGCTCTGCATGCTGGCGTTCTGAGCCATTTCCAGCTGGCTGGTGGCCACGCCGCCGGCATTGGCGGCCTTGGCCGGGCCATAGGCGATGCCCGCCTTGAGGAAGGCGTGTACAGCGTCCAGCGTGGAAGGCATGTTGGCCCCCTCGGCCACGCACTGGCAGCCGTTGCCCAGCAGGGCTTCGGCGTCGGCCAGATTGAGTTCGTTCTGGGTGGCGCAGGGGAAGGCGGCAAAGCAGGGCACGGACCACACGGCGTTACGCCCCTGGGGATAGTCGCTCACCGGGGTATATTGGGCCGAGGGAACAAGTTCGGCGTAGCGGGTCAGGGAGGCGCGCTCCACTTCCTTGACCTGCTTCAGCACATCCAGCCTGATGCCGTCGGCATCGTGGATCATGCCGCGCGAATCGGATACCGTAACCGGCTTGGCTCCCACCTGTAACAGCTTTTCGCAGCAGTAGATGGCCACATTGCCCGCGCCGGAAACCACGCAGGTTTTGCCCGCCAGATCCTTCTTGCGGTCTTCCAGCATGCTCTGGGCGAAGTAGACAGCGCCGTAGCCCGTGGCCTCGGTACGGGCCAGGGAACCGCCAAAAAGCAGATTTTTGCCGGTAAGCACGCCTTCATAGCTCTTGGTCAGGCGTTTGTACTGTCCGAAAAGGAAGCCCACTTCGCGCCCGCCCACGCCGATATCCCCGGCGGGCACGTCAATGGTGGCGCCGATGTAACGGTACAGCTCCGTCATGAAAGCCTGACAAAAGCGCATGACTTCCATTTCAGATTTGCCCTTGGGATCAAAGTCCGAACCGCCCTTGCCGCCGCCGATGGCCAGTCCGGTAAGGGAATTCTTGAAAATCTGTTCAAAACCCAGAAACTTGAGAATGCCAAGATTGACGCTGGGGTGCAGGCGCAGGCCGCCCTTGTAGGGACCAATGGCGGAATTGTACTGCACGCGGTAGCCCCGGTTGACCTGCACTTCGCCCTTGTCGTCCACCCATTCCACGCGGAAAGCAATGCTGCGTTCAGGCTCAACGATGCGCTCAAGAATTTTGTACTGTTCGTATTTTTTGTTCTTGTCCAGTACCGGCTGCAGGCTTTGCAGCACTTCCTGAACAGCCTGCAGAAACACGGGTTCATAGGAATATTTTTCTTTCAGGCTGTCCATTACTCGCTGCACATACGACATCTTGCTCTCCTTCTGGCTGAACCGGATTTTCCGGGGAAATGGATACACTTTTCGAGGCAACTTTTATCCAAGTTCCCGGCGGCTGGCAAGGGTTTTCCAGAGTCAGGACTCATCCCGAAAAGGACGAAACTCCTGTCAGACCGCAGGCTCACGCGGGGCCTGAAGGGCCGCGTACAGTATCTCGTCCAGGGTGGGATGGGCGAACATGAAGCTGTGCAATCTGTCGCCGCTGTACTGTCCCAGCAGCAGAAGCTGAGCCGCCGTCACCAGGTGGGACACGCCGTGACCCAGGGCCGCGATGCCTGCCATGCGGTCATCCCGCCAGACCACCTTCACAAAGCCGGACGCGTCGCCGCCTGCCTGGGCAATGGCGTTGGCCGTAAGCATGGCGCGCGAAACTTCCACCTTGCCGCCCTCGGCCAGAGCCTGCCTGGCGGTTTTGCCCACACGCATGACCTCCAGACTGCCGTAGACGCAGGAGGGCACGGGGCCGGATTCGTAGGCTCCGCTTTCCAGCCCCAGAATCTGGCGAGCCACATAATCGGCCTGATGTTCGGCGGCATGGGCCAGCAATGTTTTGCCGTTGATGTCGCCGATGGCGAAGACCGAGGGCGCGGCCTTCAGATAATCGTCCACCATGACATAACCGCGCCTGTTCAGGCCGCAACCGGCCTTTTCAGCCTCCAGACCGTCGGTGTTGGGCGTACGGCCCACAGCCACCAGCGCCTTGGCCGCCGTCAGTTCCCGGCCGTCATCCAGAGTCAGTACGGCCTGACCGTCTCTGGTCAGCAGCGAGGAGGCCCTGACGCCCGTCAGGCAAGTGCGCCCGGCCTTGCCCAGCAGTTTCTGCAATTCCTGGGCAATATCCGCATCCTCAGTGGGGGCCAACTGCGGGGCCGCTTCCACCACGGTGACGGCACAGCCCATAGCGCTGAAAAAATCGGCCATTTCCAGACCGATGGCCCCCGCGCCCACGATGATCAGGCTTTCGGGAACAAGCGGAATGTTGAGCAGGTCCGTGCTGTCCAGCACGGCATCATGATCTGGGGTCAGACCGGGGAAGGATGCGGAACGGGAGCCGCCCGCCAGGATGATGTACCGGGCGGAAAGCGCCTGTTCACCGCCGTCGGCCGCCATGACGCGCACCGCATCTGGCCCGGCGCAGACGCCGCGCCCGCTGAACAGGGTTACGCCCGCGTCTCTCAGACCTTTGGCCAGAGTCTGGCTGGAAGCCCTGGTATAGCGTTGCACGCGCTTTTGCAGTGACGCGTAATCCACCTCAACCGTGCCCGTGGCTACGCGCTGGCGTTCCAGGCCGCGCAGCAGCCCCTTGGGCGCCGCCGCGCCCAGCAGCATCTTGGTGGGGATACAGCCGCAGTTGAGGCAAACGCCGCCCCAGTGGGCGTCTTCCACCAGGGCCACGGATTTGCCCCCGGCGGCAAGAACCCTGGCGGCCTTTGCGCCCCCCGGACCGCCGCCGATGATGATGACGTCAAACTTGTCCATAGCAGTGCCCCCTGAGTAAAAAAAGTTGTGCGCCACACATTGTTTGGCGCTGGCCATCGTGGAACAGAAACTTCCGTACAGGCAAAGGGGTGGAAGGGCATGCGCCAGACAAGGCTTCGGGTCCGCGCATGACCGCACCTATCCTCCGTCACGGTCGCGGTTGATACCGTCTTCTGTTTTGCGAATGATGTCAATGTATTTGACCGGCTCTCCCCCTGTGAATCAATGTCCTGTGCATCTGTATTCAGGAAATTCCAGATGATAAAAGAGGCATTCACCCTTTCAATAACATCAAAAGGGTGAATGCCTCCGTATGAGGGGTGTCAGTGACAATGTCCTAAATCATTTCTTCGGTGTATGCTTTTTTGTCGATTGCTGTATTTTTCGTCATTGTCGCCGGCCAGAAAGCCCATACGATGTGCGTTTCTAGAACAGCATTCCCTGCGGCGGCTGCATGCGCAGCAGAAGACCGAAGCAGCAGTATTCAACGAGCAGACAGCAGACGGAAAATGCGCCCACCTTGGCGCATGCGGCGGCTGTGACCGGCGTGCGGCCCACGCAAAAAACACCGTAGGCGGTCATGAGCAGCACGCCGATGAAGCAGGCGGAATAAAATCCCAACAGTTGAATGACAAAATAGGTGCCGAGAAGAATGAGGCTGTAGAGCACCACATGCCGCCGCGCCTCACGGGTGATGGTTTGCTCTGTCTCAGGTTGTGTCTGCGGCCTGAAGAAATCACTGCAGCAGATAAGAAAAGACAGGGCGAGCATGGCGGAACTTACCCACAAGGGAAAGATGCGCGGCGTGGGCGCGAGTTTCAGGGCTTCCCAAAGATAGCCCGCGCTCACAAGGCCGATGACGAACACCAGCCAGAAGGCGTAGCTCCGCAGACAGGCGGTTGAAAAGACGGCGGCCGGCGCCTGCGCTTCGCGCTGCCGTTTGCGGTTGAGCAGCCACGGCAGGCCCAGCGCCATGAGGCAGGCTGCAATGAAAAACATGGACAAGGGGGAGAAAAGCAGCAGATCAGCCAGTGTTGTGTTGCCCTGCGCGCGCATCATGGTTGTGACAAGAGATTCTTCGATAATCGGGCCGAGCACAAGGCCCAGGGCAATGGCCGCGGGCATGACGCGCCCTTTCAGCATCAGCCATGCCCCGATGCCCGAAGCGATCATGACCAGCACATCAAACATGCTGCTGCGCAGGGCATACGCGCCGCATATGGAAAGAGAAATGACCGCCGGGATAATGTAGAGCTTGGGCACGTCAAGAATGCGCGTGCAAACCTTGGCCAGAATAAAGCCTACGAGAATCATGGCAAAATTGGCGATCAGCATGCTGATAATGAATGTATAGGCCAGGTCCGGATGCATTTCCATGAGCTGCGGGCCGGGCGTGATGCCCTGCGCCATAAGGCCGCCGGCCAGCACCGCCGCCGTCGCGCTGCCCGGTATGCCCAGCGAGAGCAGCGGCACAAGAGCCCCGCCGACGCTGGCGTTATTGGCGCTTTCCGGCACAATGACGCCTTCAGGAACGCCGGTGCCGAAGCGATCGGGATGTTTGTCCCAGCGTTTCACTTCATTATAGGCGACAATGGAAGCCACATTGCCTCCCGCACCGGGCAGCGCGCCGATGAAAGTGCCCAGCGAAGACGAAAAGCAAAGCTTTTTGAGATTGCCGAAAATGGCTCCCAGCGCCGCGCGGAACGCGCCCGCTTTTTTGGCGTAGGCGGCAATGAACTCATCCTTGCTTTCGAGAATGCTCAACATCTGCGAAATGGAGAACAGGCCGATCATGACGGCCACCATGTCAAGGCCCTGCACAAGCGCGTAAGAGCCAAAGGTAAATCTGGCCGTGGCGGTGGAAGGGTCAAGGCCCACTGTACTGATGGCCAGCCCGATGGCCCCGCCGAGCAGACCTTTCATTACCTGCCCCGGAAACATGGAACTGAGCGTGGTCAGGCCGAAAATACCCATCCAGAAAAAGGCTTCCGAGCCGAATTCCAGCGCCGCCAGAGAGAGCGGCTCAAAAAAGAACAGCAGAACAAGTGTGCCGAAAATGCCGCCGAAGGCCGAGGCCAGCAAGGCCAGATACAGGGCCTCTTCAGCTTTGCCCTTGCGCGTCATGGGGTAGCCGTCAAATGCCGTCGCCATAGCTGCGGGCTGTCCGGGCGTGTTGATGAGTATGGCGGAGTTGGCGCCGCCGTACATGGCCCCGCAAAAGACCGCTCCAAGCCCGATGAAGGCTGTGGTTGTGGGCATGGCGAAGGTGAACGGCACAAAAAGCGCCACGGAAGTCACTGTGGATATGCCGGGCAGCATGCCGCCGATGATGCCCACCAGCAGCCCCACGAGCAGAATGAGCATATTCATGGGCTGACATGTTTCCAATACACCGGCAAACAGCATGCTGGCGATGGAGACGGACTCAACATCCATTATTTTCCTCCTTGTGATGCAGGGGCGGTTGCCCGTGAATAGCCGCTTGCGGTTCCCGCACATGATCCGCATGAAAGGCGGCCATGCGCAGACGCAGCGATGCGTCCGCAAGAACGGCGTATCCGGTGACAGCCAGGGCGGTTGCGGCTTCCAGCATGGAAGCGAATGCCGCATCCGTGGCGCATGCCTCGGCGAAATGTCGTGAGTGCAGGGGAACGGTTGCACCGCAGCCCACGCTGAAAAATGGGTGGATGCACGGCAGCGCATAGCTGACGTCGCCGGCGTCGGTAGAAATGGGCATTTCCGGCGCTTCCGACAGATATGCGACGCCGGCGTGGCGCAGAGCCGCGGCATACGTCTCAAGCAGGGGTTCGGAGAAGCGCAGATCCGCCACCGGAGGCGACCCGAAGGCCACATGCGTTTCGCAGCCGGTAGCCTGGCCGCCGCTGGTCAGCGCGGCGCGAACCCTTTCAATAAATTCATTCAGCAGCGCGCGGCTGGGAGCTCGAATCTGCAGACTGGCCGCGGCATGTTCGGGAATGGTGTTGACCAGCGTTCCCCCGCTTGTGAGGATGGCGTTCATGCGGCAGCCGTCCTTAAGCTGCTGGTAGAGGGCATTGCAGGCATTGAGCCCCAGAATGGCTGCGTTGAGCGCATTTCTTCCCTCGTGCGGCGCCGCTCCGGCATGTGCCGCCACGCCCTGCCACTGGGCGTTCAGAACCGCCCGCGCCAGTACGGGAACGCGCAAAATGTCGCGGTTGGCCGCATGGGCCATAAGCGCGGCATCGGCATGGTCGAAAAGACCTGCCTTGAGGCAGCGCAGCTTTCCGCCTGCGTCCGGCACGACGGATTCTTCCGCGGGAGTGCCCACAACCTGGATTTCACCGGGAGCGCCGCAACGCGCAAGCGCGGTCGCGGCCAGCGCAGAGGCGACCCCCGAAAGGCTGTGTCCGCAGGCATGCCCGATTTCCGGCAGCGCGTCATATTCCGCCATGAAAATGCAGCGACCGTCATCAGGGGAGAAGACGCCGCTTTTTGCAAAAAAGGCGGTCGGCATGTCGGCAACGCCGCGCTGTACGGTGAAGCCGTGTTCGCCAAGCCAGTCGCCAAGCAGGGCGCTGGCAAGATGTTCCTGATAGCCTGTTTCGGGGTTGGTATGGATGCGATGCCACAGGGGGTGGATACGTTTGCCCAGTTCCTGTACCGCGTTTCGCAGATCCTGACAGACGAAAACCGACGGGAGAGCCTGCTTTGTCATACCTCAGGCCCCCAGCGTCTTCAGGGTGTCGCGCAGTGTGGCGCAGGCCAGCGCCATGTCCTCTTCCCGAACGCATTCCTCAGGCTGATGGCTTATGCCGTCGACACTGCGGACGAAAAGCATGGCTGACGGCATGACGCGCGCCATGTTCATGCAGTCATGCCCCGCACCGCTCTGCATGTCCATGCTGCGGGCGTTCAGGCGCGCGCAGGTTTGCCGCAGGATAGTCTGAATGCCGCTGTCCATAGGGACCGGCGCACAGGATTCGGTCAGCAGTATTTCCACCGGAGTGCCGCGCCGGGCCGCGATGGCGTGCAGGGCCTCAGTAAAGGCCTGCCAGCCCGCTTTCAGATCGTCGTCGTCGGCTGAACGCATTTCGCACTGCAGCACGGCTGTGGCCGGGATGACATTGATGGCGCCGGGCATGACCTTTACCGCCCCGGTGGTGCCCACCATACCGTACCGGCCCTCAAAGGAACCGGCAATATCACTCAAGGCGATCACTGCTTCGGAGGCCGCCACACAGGCGTCGCGCCGTCCTTTCATGGGCGTTCCCCCCGCGTGCAGACCTCTGCCCTGAAACTGAATTCTGGCTCTGCGCACGCCCACGATATGGGTTATCACCCCAAGGGGCAGGCCGGCGTCTTCCAGCGTCGGCCCCTGATCCATGTGCAGTTCCACAAAGGCCTTGTAGGCTCCCTCCCGGCAACGGGTGTCGCTCAAGCGCTCCATGTCGCCGTCAAGTCCGGCCTCACTCATGACCTCGGAGAGAAGCTTGCCATCGCGATCCTTGAGCGTTGACGGCAGGCCGGCATCCGCTAGGCCGCACAGCATCTTGCTGCCAAGCGTGCTGCATCCGAATCGCGTGGACTCCTCAATCTGAAAGAGAATAAGCTCCAGAGGGTGGCGGCAGCCGCCTGAACGGCCAATGTCCCGAAGTGCGGCAAGACCGCTCAGGCAGCCAAGTATGCCGTCATAATTGCCCCCGTTAGGCACAGTATCCAGATGCGAACCTGTCGCCACGGCGGGCAGGGCGTCGTCATGGCCCGGCAGTCTGCCGAAGAGGTTTCCAAAAGCGTCCTGACGAACCACAAGGCCACATTCGCGCATTTTATCCGCAAACCAGGCGCGCGCCGCCCTGTCCTCGGCGGAAAAGCCCAGTCGCGTCCATCCGCCATTGGGGTCGCGCCCAAAGGACGCCACATCGCGCAGCAGAGATTTTACCAGATCAATCATGAGTATTGCCGTCCATAAAAATTCATAAAACTGTTTTGCCTGATCTGCCGGTACGGCGTGGGAAAAGAAACCGTACCGGCAGACCATATGTCTCTACTTGAGGGACTGGGCGAGCTTGACAAGTTTACCCGCTTCATCACGGAAATCATCGAACATCTTTTTCACGGCATCGCCATCGGCTATCTTGATGTCATAGCCGCTGTTCTTCGCCCGCGCGGCCACATCGGGGTCCGAATACACAGCCACAAGCCCGTCGGTGAGACGTTTTTTCACATCCGCCGGCAGACCCTTGGGCGCCAGGATCAGACGTCCGTTGAACTGTACGATGTCATAGCCCTTTTCGGCGAAGGTGGGCACATCCGACAGCAAGGCGTCGCGTGCGGTGTTGCACACGGCCAGCAGATTCAATTTGCTCAGGGCCGGCACAGCCACGCTTTTGACGATCATAAGCGCGTCCACCTGCCCGCCGAGCAGAGCCGCAATGGCCTTGGCGCCGCCGGTATAGGTGATGAGATTTACCGGAATGCCCAGCGATTTGTATTTGAGCGCCGCCATATGCGAACAGCCCATGGTGTCCGTGGTGGCCACGGAAAGGGTGTTGGGCTTTTCCCGCGCGGCCGCGATGAATTCTTCCAGTGTATGGAAGCGGGATTTCTTGCGCACGGCAAAAAAGATGTCGTCGGTGGCGAACATGCCAATATAGTCGAAATCATCCACGGCAAAATTGCCGCTGCCGGAAATCTCCTGAATGATGATGTGCGGATAGGACTGGCTTGCCAGGGTGTATCCGTCCGGCTTCGTGCTCTTTAACTCGGTAATGCCCACAGCCCCGGAGGCTCCGGGTTTGTACACAAAGGTCAGGGGTTGACCGAACTCCCTGGCAAATTCCTTTTCAATAAGGCGGATGACAAGATCAGAGCCGCCCCCCGGGTTGAAAGGAACCACCATCTGTACCGGTTTGTCCGGATAATCCGCGGCGGACGCGCTCAGCGGCAGGCTTGCCAGCAGAAGCGCGCAGACAAGGCGAAGAATTGAATGCAGCATGCTTGTTGACCTCCGAATAAAATTGACTCAAGGGCGCGGGGCACTCGCCGGCCCCGTCGCCCCTCCGGTTTCTGGGAAAGCTTACTTCACCACCATATGCAGCGCATCTTCCATGCCCTGATCGGCAATATAGTCGATACCCGTGGCCTCGGCCGTCTCCCTGTTGGCCGCGGCGATGTCGTTGCGGCTCAGACAGTCGACACGGAACTTGCGCGCGCCGGCCATGTGCAGTTGCAAACCCGCACCCAGCCTGTCGCACATTGTCCACATGGCCACGGCTCCCAGCGGCAGGCGCGTCACCTCTTCCGCGCCAAGACGTTCGCGCAGCGCGGCGTATCCGGCGAAAATGGCTTCCGGGGTCATGCCGAGTTCCGCGACGCTCTTGGGCAGCGAGTCCCATGAACCGTTCACGGCAGCCTTGCGTTCGGGATAGAGCGCCCCTTCGATATTACAGCCGAGGAACGCGGGAACCATGAACACCCGCGACATGCACACCGCCTTGACATACGGCGCGCCAAGGGCAAGGGCCTTGAATGCCTGGCTGGGTCTGGCCAGACCGCCGCCGACGGCCAGGTCTGCCACTTGTTTGCCGGCCTTTGCCCGCGCTTCGGCCAGGCGGTGGGCCATAGCATGCAGAAATACCGAGGGAACGCCCCACTGATCCATGACATCCACAGGGCTCATGCCGGTTCCGCCCCCGGAACCGTCGATAGTGAACAGCTCAAAGCCGAGTTCCGAAGCAATGCGGATGCCCAGCGCCACCTCAGGCGCGCCGAACGCGCCGGTTTTGAGCGCAAAGCGCGTAGCCCCCAGTTCCTTGAGGCCATCGCGCTGCCGGGCCATCTCTTCCTGAACCGCGTCAGGTTCGCTGAAGCCCGTGTAGGCCATGCTGGTATAGCGGGTGAAATGCGGCAGACGCCCTTCCTGGAAGGCGCGGGCCACTTCCGGGTCTTCGGGGTCCGGGCGCAGGCAGTAACTGCGGCTTTTCATGAAACGGGCAAAGTCGAGGGATGTGATGCGGCCCTCGCCGTTGAGCGGCTTGGCGCCCTGGCCCCACTTGAATTCGATGCAGACCTTGTCGCCATAGACGCGGGCGACGTAATCTCCCACGCCGTTGTGCGCGTCATTGGGGTTAAGCTGCACAAAGAGCACGCCGTTGCCGTCGTGGTAGCGCAAATAGCTGGCAATGCGGCGATCCAGGTCAGGCAGGGCCTTGATGCTGCCATCCTTGTTGAAAACCGTCCTGGTGTCGCCACCGCCCACATTTTCGCCAATGACAAGGGGTATGCCGCAGAGGGCCGCGCCCACGGCAAAGCTGTCCCAGTACTTGTCAACCACGGGATTGCGGCTCAGTGCGCCCAGAACGAACGGAAAACGGCAGGGCCAGGCCGCATGGCTGCCGAGATGCGTGGCAATGACGGCATCGGTGTAGGTGACATCGCCCGAAGCGGCCTGTTCAGCGTCAAGACCTTCCGCGCCGAAAACCCGGCCACGGATGCGCAACGCGTTATAGGATACGCCCTGCGGCGCGGTATTGTCGCTGCCCAGCGAAGCGTTGCCGTAATTTTGCGGAATGAGCGTCCTGCGCCCCAGCAGAGAGCTGAGCCAGGTTTCGCACTTGCCCTGGCAGTCCACACGGCAAAAGCTGCACAACCCTGATTCGCACGGTGTTCCCCTGTTGACCGCGCCTATTTTTTCGTTGCTTTTGTCGGCAAATCCCATGTCTTCCTCCGAAGTTGTCTGTTAGTTATAAGGTTACGGCGCAGATATTTCGCTCCGCTGTTCAGCCCCGGCTGTCTGCGTTTTTGTGTTGTACGAAAGCCGCTCTCAGTTCAGAGCAGGAAGCCCGTGGGCGTCTGTACACCCATGAGCAGGCGGAAGCATCCGTATTCCACGATTGTCAGCAGAAGCGTGTAGCCCAGCACAAAGGCAAAGCCGCGCCAGTCACATTTACGTTTCGTAAGGCCGAATACGCCGTAGGCGGTCATGGCGCCTGTACCTGAAAAGAGAGCCGTATAAAATCCCAGCGGCTCAATGAGCAGGTAGGCCATGACCATGATGCCGAGGTAGATGCCGATATTTCCCAGAGCGCCACAGGAAGGCAACGCCCGGCCCTTGGGCGCGCTCTGAAAGGCCTGCATGCCCATGATGAAGACCCCAAGGCCGATGATGGAAGCATAGACGGCCTGGGGAAAGTAGCTGGAAACGCCTGTCAGTTCGCGGGACTGGTTGAAAAAGAATATGCCGCCGAGTGTGATGAGCAATACCACCCAGAAGTCGTAGCGCCCAAGACAGGCCGCCGACAGTCTGGGCCGGCGCACAATGCCCGCCGCGCGCTCCTTGCGGTGCGTGAGCCAGAGGGGAATGATCACAGCCAGAACGCACGCCGCCATGAATACCGCCGCCATAGGCGAAAACACCAGCAAATCCGCCAGAGAATCCTTGGCCTGGGCGCGATAGCAGGTGACAATGAGGTTTTCTTCAATGATTCTTCCAAGCACCAGGCCCAGAGCGATGGCTGCGGGCATGATATGCGCCTTGAGCAGCACATAGGCGATGGCGCCGGAAACAATCATGAGCATGACGTCGAACATGCTGTTGCGCAGGGCATAGGCGCCAAGAAAGGAGATGGAAATGACGGCCGGAATGATGAGCAGCTTGGGCACATCAAGGATGCGCGTACAGATGCGCACCAGCAGGTAACCTATGAACAGCATGCCGATATTGGCGAGGATCATGCTGACAATGAAGGCGTAGGCTATGTCAGGATTTTTTTCCATGAGCTGGGGGCCTGGCGTGAGGCCCTGCGCCATGAGGCCGCCGGCAAGCACAGCGGCCGCGGCGCTGCCGGGGATGCCGAGAGAAAGCAGGGGCACCAGCGAACCGCCCACGCTGGCGTTATTGGCGCTTTCCGGCACGAGTATGCCTTCGATGGCGCCCTGTCCGTAACGGTCAGGATTTTTGTCCCAGCGTTTGGCCTCATTGTAGGAGACCAGCGCGGCCACGCTGCCGCCGGCGCCAGGCAGCGCGCCAATGAATGTGCCGATGGCCGAGGCCACTCCCAGCAGGCGCAGGTGACGCAAAACAGCGATGAGCGCGCGCTTCAGGGCGTGGGCCTGGCGAGCCATGCTTACAATGTAGGTCTCGTTGCTTTCCAGCATGACGAACATTTGTGAGACGGAAAAGAGCCCGATCATGAGGGCCACCATATCCAGACCCTGCACCAGCGAAAAAACGTCAAACGTAAAGCGCGGCATGCCCATGACCGGGTCAAGCCCCACAGTGCCGAGGGCAAGGCCCATAGCGCCGCCGAGCAAGCCCTTGGCGATGTGCCCCGGAAACATGGCCGCCAGAGTGGAAAGGCCGAACAGGCCCATCCAGAAAAAGGCTTCGGAACCAAAGCTCAGCGCCACTTTCGACAATGGCTCAAAAAAGAGCATGAGAGCGACCACGCCAAAAATGCCGCCGAGGGTCGAGGCGAGCAGCGCCACATAGCAGGCTTCTTCAGCGCGCCCCTGCTTGGTGAGCGGATAACCGTCCAGCGAAGTGGCGATGGACCCCGGCGTGCCGGGCGTGTTGATAAGAATGGCCGCGTTGGCGCCCCCGTACATGGCGCCGCAAAACACGCCGCCCAGGGCAATGAGCGCCATTTCCGGGGACATGGAGAACGTAAAGGGCACAAAGAGGGCCACAGCCGTCACTGTGGTAATGCCAGGCAGCATGCCGCCCACAATGCCGACGAGAAGGCCGATGAACATGACCAGCAGATTTTCAGGAACCAGGGCGCTCACAAATCCCTGAACAATAAAATCCAACATGCTGCTTCGCAGGGTAAGAGATGGCTTGCCAATGCGGCTATGCGGGGCCGGCGCGCCGGCCCCGCATGCAGGTCGCTACTTCTGCGACTTCTTGTAAAAGTCCACCATGGACTGGCCTTCCGGAATATAGGCCTCGAACATCTTGCGCAGGTCGTCGCCGCTCTTCCAGGTGGCGATGGAACCGGCGTTTTCAAAGCGCTGCGCCACATCGGGGCGCGCAAGAATGGTCTTGAAGGTGTTTTCCAGATAGGCGCGCTGTTCAGGCTTCAAGCCATGCGGCGCGGCGATGTACCGGCCCACGGCGCTGTTGATGTCAAAACCGAGCTCCTTGAGGGTCGGCGCGTCAGGAAAACGCTTGCTCCGCTCCGGCGAAAACACGGCCAGAACTTTCATTTTTCCGATGGAGCCTGATACGCCGCCCGATGGCACTATGGCCGCATCCACCTGACCGCCCAGCAATGCCGGGGCCACCTTGCCCGCGCCGTCGATGGAAACATGGTTGAAGGGCACATTCTCCGCTTTGAGCCGCAGGGCCGGGATGTGCGTGGGCCCCATGATTTCGCAGATGCCGAGATTGACCTTGCCCGGATTGGCGCGCGCCTGCGCAATGAGTTCCTCGGCGCTCTTGATGGGGCTGTCGGCGCTGACGGCAAGGTAAACTTCTTCCAGGCAGAGCAGCGAGATAAAGTCAAAGCTGTCCAACGTATACCTGGCGCGTCCGGTAATGCCGTCAAGGACGAGCAGGGGATAGGAATGAATGCCGATGCTGTAGCCGTCCGCTTTCTGGCGGGCGAGTTCCGTCATGCCGATGAGACCGGTGCCGCCCGGTTTATAGATGAACGACAGGGGCTGCCCGGTGAGTTCCTTGAATTCCTTTTCGATGAGACGCGCCGCCTGTTCGCCCCCGCCGCCGGGATTGAAAGGCACAATGATTCTGATGCTCTTGTCGGGATATTCCCCGGCCAGGCAGGATGCTGACGACATGCCCAGCGCCAGCAGCAATATCATGATATAACGCAGCATATGTTTCCTCCTTGCGTAGATCGAGAACCGGGAACCTGTTAAAATTTTAACAAGATTATTCAGGATTCATGCCAAGCCGCCTGTGTAAAGTTTTTATTATTAAAAACAGTATGTTATTAGATTTTCCAATAAAATTCCTTCGATGATTGTATCCAAATTTGAATAATATTTGTTCAAATATGAATAGTATTGCCGCGCCATCACCAGGAGCGACATACAGGCAAGGACAGTTCTGATACGCTGCCGCACGCGCAAGACGGCAGAGACGGGACTATGACCGCCGCTGTTGTCCAATGAAAAAATTTTGTGAAAAAAGAGGAGAAGTTGACGGCGCTCGCGCATTGAGAGCTTGCGGCGTGCGCCGTTCCATGCCCGATGGGGCAAAGGAGGAGGGGCGGCCAGGTATTACTGAATTGGCTGGTGGCGTAAGCTATGGTTTTCTGGTAGAAACCGCTCAGGATTTACACAGAACCAGGCAGGAGGTTTCCGGCATGATCTCCCCAATAGACGCCATAAACTATACTATGGCCCATGTCAGCAAAATCCCTGATGAGGCTCATTATTATCTTGCGTCACTACCGTTGCAAGACAACAGGCCATTGATGGATCAGGCAAACTTTCATCTTGTTGACAGAAACATCAGCATGTCGCAGATAGGATTTGACTACTATTATAACATTGTTACATATCGAGTGTAGCAAAATCTAAATGCCATGCCGCTCTGGGCTAGTGTTCCGCAAGAAACAGCAGCGGCTTGCAAAGCAGGCGGCCCCCCTGATTGAGGGCTTTTGCGCCGAATATTTTCGGCAGATCATTGAAAATTTACATTTTCAATTGAGAAATGCTATAGGGCCGCCTGAAGGCGGCTTTTCAACAGACATGCGATTGCCCTGCGGCCAGCAGCTTGCGGGCTTGCGCGCCGGCGTTTTTTGGGCAATACTGTTCCCCCGAATCCACAAGGGGGCTTTACCATGCAGAAGATCAAAAAAGTCGTGCTTGCCTATTCCGGCGGGCTGGATACATCCGTCATTCTCAAATGGCTGATCACCGCCTACCAGTGCGAAGTGATCACCGTCACCGCTGACCTGGGCCAGCCCGAAGATCTTTCCGGCGTGGAGGAAAAAGCGCTGAAAACCGGCGCTTCCAAAGCCTATGTGCTGGATCTGCGCGAAGAAATGGCCCGCGACTTTGTTTTTCCCATGATGCGCGGCGCGGCCCGCTATGAAAACCGTTATATGCTGGGCACCTCCATCGCCCGGCCCTGCATCACCAAGGCCCTCATCGACATCGCCCGCAAGGAAGGCGCCGACGCCATCGCGCACGGGGCCACGGGCAAGGGCAATGATCAGGTGCGCTTTGAGTTTTCCGCCAAGGCCCTGGCCCCGGATATCCGGGTCATCGCGCCTTGGCGCGAGTGGGATCTCATGTCCCGCACGGCCCTGACCGCCTTTGCCGAAAAACACGGTATCTTCATTTCCAGCGAGGCCAAACGCTACAGCATGGATGCCAATATGCTGCATACCTCCTTTGAGGGCAGCGAGCTGGAAAACCCCGGCAACGCGCCGCATGAAAGCTGTCATGACCGCTGCACGCCCGTGGAACAGGCCCCGGACGAGCCTGAAACCGTCGAGGTGGGCTTTGAGGCCGGCAATCCCGTTTCCGTGAATGGCGAAAAAATGTCGCCCTATGCCGTTATCAAAACCCTGGCCGATCTGGCGGGCAAACACGGCATCGGCCGCGACGACATGGTGGAAAACCGCTATGTGGGCATGAAGTGCCGCGGCGTGTACGAAAACCCGGCGGGCACGCTGCTTTTCGCCCTGCACCGCGACCTGGAAGGCATCTGCATGGATCGTGAGCTGCTCGGCATCCGCGACATGCTGGCTGTGCCCTATTCCCACGCCGTCTACAACGGATACTGGTTCTCGCCCGAACGCGAGGCCATGCAGGCCTTTTTCGACAAGTCGCAGGAGACTGTCACCGGCACGGTGCGCGCCAAACTTTACAAGGGCGGCGTCTGGCCCCTGGCCCGCACCTCTCCCTGCTCGCTTTTCTCCGAAGATCTGGCCACATTCGAGGGCGGCGACTACGACCACAAGGACGCGGCGGGCTTTATCCGCCTCAATGGCCTGCGCCTGGGCATGTACGCGGCCATCAGGAACAAGCTCGGAAAATAGTTTTTCTCCGGACGCGCATCCAGGGCCCCGCTCCCGCTTCGGCAAGGGCGGGGCCTTTTTACAACCATAAGGGATACATGATGAAAACAAATCAGAGCTGGGGCGGCCGCTTTGCCGAAGGCCCCAGAGAAGCTGTGGCCCGCTATACGGATTCCCAAACCTATGACCGGGCGCTCTACGCCCAGGACATCCGCGCCTCCCAGGCTCACGCCCGCATGCTGGGCCGTCAGGGCGTCATCACGCCGGAAGAGGCACGCATTCTGGTTGAAGGGCTGGACACGGTGCGCGCGGAGATCGAAGCCGGCTCCTTTGCCTGGAAGCCGGAACTGGAAGACGTGCACATGAATATCGAAGCCCGGCTTACCGAACTGACCGGCGATGTGGGCAAGAAGCTGCACACAGGCCGCAGTCGCAATGATCAGGTGGGGCTGAGTTTCCGCCTCTTTGTGGCTGACAGGCTGGAAGTCTGGCGGCAACGCGCCGCCGGACTCTGCGCGGTTCTGCTCAAACGCGCGGTCGAGCATCAGGATGACATTCTGCCCGGCTGCACCCATTTGCAGCCCGCCCAGCCCGTGAGTCTGGCCCACCATCTGCTGGCTTACGCCTGGATGTTCCGGCGCGACGCCCTGCGCCTGGGGGATACCCTCAAACGGGTGCGCGTTTCGCCGCTGGGCGCGGCGGCCCTGGCCGGGACCACCTATCCGCTGGACCCGCAAGGCGTGGCCCTTGAAGTGGGCTTTCCCGAAATTTACGGCAATTCCATGGATGCCGTGTCAGATCGGGATTTTGTTCTGGAGGCCCTGTTCGACGGCGCGGCGATTATGATGCACCTCTCGCGCCTTTGTGAAGAAATCATTCTCTGGGCCAACCCGGCCTTTGGCTTCGTGAAGCTGCCCGATGGCTACGCCACAGGCTCTTCCATCATGCCGCAGAAAAAGAATCCGGATGTGGCCGAGCTGATGCGCGGCAAGACCGGTCGGGTTTACGGAGCCCTCACGGGCCTGCTCACCACCATGAAGGGCCTGCCCCTGGCCTATAACCGCGACATGCAGGAAGACAAGGAAGGCTTTCTGGACGCGGACCGCACGGTGGAGTCCTCCCTGCGGCTCATGGCGGGCATGCTGGTGGAGCTGACCTTCCGCACAGAGCGCATGCGCGAAGCCTGCAAGGCGGGCTTTCTCAACGCCACGGAACTGGCTGATTATCTGGTGGGCAAGGGGCTGCCCTTCCGCGAGGCGCATCACGTCACCGGCCAGGCCGTGGCCGCCGCCGAACGTGAAGGCAAGGGTCTGGAAGACCTCGCCTTGCCGGAATTGCAGGCGCTTGAACCGCGCATCGACAGCGATGTTTACGCGGTGCTGGACTATGCGGCCGCCGTGCGGCGGCGTGAAACGCCGGGCGGCACAGGTCCGCGCTCGGTGACGCGCCAGATGGAGCAGCTTGGACAATGGCTGGCGGGTTGGGACAAGGCATGAGCGCGCCCCGCTCTCACAAGCACACGGGCTGGAAAAGTCCCCTGCCGTTCTGAGCGACGGCGCGCATGTTCCGCCCACGCAAAGCCATGAGGAAAACGCCATGCCTGATCCCCGACAGCCAGAGCTGACTCTGGAGACTCCTTCCAGCGCATGCTGGCCGGAATGGGCGGAAGAGGCGCGCCTGGACGACGCTCTGGCGGCTTCGGCCTATGAGGGCACGCCGCCGTCCTGCCGGGCGGCGCTGAAAACCGGTCTGGCCCTGGCCCATATGCATTTTGGTCAGAGTCCCGGCTGTCTGCGCGAAGGCCGCCGAGATCCCCATCTGGGCTTCTGGCGGTACACGGCCTCTTTTCCCGCGCCCTGGGCCGTGCTGGCCTTTACGCCCGAATATACGGCGGCGGCGCGGCTGACGGCGGCCTGTGCCCCAGCCCTTCTGGCCGGCGTGCCTCTGGTGGGCGCGGTCTGCGTGGGCGGCGCGCCCGCCAGCCCTGCTTTGGTCAGTCTGGAACTCAGCGGCGTGGAGGACATCTTTCTTCTGGATGAAACCGGCCTCTGTGCCCTGCTGGAAGAAAGCCAGCCAGGACCGGGCCGTCTGGTGCTGCTGCACAAAGGGGAACTGGACAACGTGGCTCACGCGGCCCGCACACTGGGCCTGCCCTGCCATGAGGAACGCCGCGCCCCGGCCCTGAATCTGCCCGACCCCGACGCCTTTGATCTGAACATTCTGGCCTTCGCTCAGGGCGACGCCCTGGAGCAGGCCCTGGAAGCCGCGCGGCCCCCCCTGCCGGCGGCCATCTACCTCAGGCCCGAGGCGGCGCGTACCCACTGCAAGCCCCAAAGCCACGATCCCTTGCCCTGTGCGGGGGCTCTGGCCCTTTCTCCCGGCTGCGAAGGCTTCTGGCTGCATGCCGGGCTGACGCCGGATTTCTTTATGGTTTCGCGCCTGGCTTTTGGCCCGCTCCAGGGTATTCAGCGCTGACCACGCGAAATGCCCTGACGGCGCAAGAGGCGCTGATGAGCCTGAAAAACGCGGTTTTCCGGCTCATCAGCGCTGGCGCCCGCTTTCGCGACCGCCGGAGCCAATGCTTTTTCAAAGGCAATTCGCTCTAAACCTCCAGATTCAACCGTTGGCCGACTCCGGTAGAGGCAACCCGCAACTGTTCGGCCATTTCTGAAGATTCCTGCATGGTTTTGCTGATAATCACATTGCTCATGGCCTGCTCCGCCGGAATACCGTTGCGCAACAGTTCCTGGGTACTCTGAAAAGTGCCGTTGTCCTGAATAGCTTCCATATCCTGCCCTCCGAATCATATTTATTTCTTCGTTGTCATTTGCTGTATCGACGGATTGCCATTCCTCTTTAGAGCGGGCGGCAGCTCTGGAGGCCTCAAAAGCGGATGCCTTTTTCAAAGGCAATTCGCTCTGAAACGCGGCCAACTCTTGCGGGAGTTCGCAAAAAACCGTACCACTCAGCAATAACGTCAGCCAGCCGGAGCCAGACATGCCCCCAGTCAGCCACATCCGCAACATCGGCATCATTGCCCATATTGATGCGGGCAAGACCACCCTTTCCGAACGCATGCTTTTTTACAGCCGTAAAATCCACCGCATGGGCGAGGTGCACGATGGCGCGGCCACCATGGACTATATGCCCGAAGAACAGGAGCGCGGCATCACCATCACTTCAGCCTGCACTTCCTGCCAGTGGCGGGAGCGGACCATCAATCTCATTGACACGCCCGGCCATGTGGACTTCACCATTGAGGTGGAACGCTCCCTGCGCGTGCTGGACGGAGCCGTGGGCGTGTTCTGCGCCGTGGGCGGCGTGGAGCCGCAGTCCGAAACGGTCTGGCGGCAATCCGAGCATTTCGGGGCGCCCAAGATCGCCTTTGTGAACAAGATGGACCGGCTGGGGGCGGATTTCGAGGCCGCGCTGGAAAGCATGCGCCGCCGTCTCCGGGCCAACGTCGTGGCCGTGACCGCCCCTCTGGGCCAGGGCGAGGCTTTTTCCGGCGTGCTGGATCTGATCAGTGGCGAAACCCTCACCTTTGATCCGGCGGATCAGGGCCGCACCGTGCTGCGCGTGCCCTTCAGCCCGCACGAAGCCGAGCTTGCCGCGCCCTGGCGCGAAACCCTGCTGGAAAAACTGGCCGAGGCCGATGATGCCTTTCTGGAACTCTGGATGGATGGTTCCTTCAGTCCGGAGGACATCCGCGCCGCCCTGCGCCGGGCCACGCTTTCCCGCGCGCTCACGCCCGTGCTCTGCGGCTCGGCCCTGCGCAACATGGGCATACAGCCCGTGCTGGACGCGATCTGCGACTACCTGCCCTCGCCTCTGGATGTGGCCGCGCCCGTGGGCCGCGACGCCCAGGGCCAGGAAGAAACGGTGGAGCCGGACCCGGACGCGCCGCCCGTGGCCCTGGTTTTCAAGGTGCTGATGGAGAACGGACGCAAACTGTCCTTTTTGCGCCTCTACGCCGGGCGAATCAGGGAAGGCGATTCACTGCGCAATGTGGCGCAAAAGAGCGATGACCGCGTGGGCCGCATCTTCCGCCTGCATGCCGACCGGCGCGAGCAGCTTGAATCGGCCTCGGCCGGAGAAATAGCGGCGGTGGTGGGCTTGCGCGCGGCCCATACCGGCGAAACCTATGCCGCGCGGGGTCGCGAGCTTGCGCTGGAATCCATCGGGGCCTGCGCGCCCGTGCTCACTCTGGCTCTGGAGCCGCGCAACGCCGATGAGGGCAAAACCCTGGACGAAGCCCTGGCCCGCTATGTGGAGGAAGACCCCACCATCCAGGTCAGCCTGGATGACGATTCGGGCACGCGCATGCTTTCCGGCATGGGAGAACTGCACCTGGACGTGCTGCTGGAGCGCATGCGCCGCGAATACGGCATCAGTCCGCGCGCCGGTCAGCCGCAGGTGGTGCTGCGCGAGACCGTGCGCAAAGAGGCTGAGGCCGAAGCCGCTTTTGATAAAGAGCTGGGCAGGGAGCGCCATCAGGGCGCGGTTTCCCTGCGTGTGACTCCCCTGCCCCGGCATGCGGGCAATCAGGTGCGTGTGGGCGACTTTCTGCCCGCGGATCCGCGGGAGGCCCGCAAACTTCTGCCCCCGGCCCTGCTTCAGGCGGCTCTGGATGGCGTGCGCGACGGCCTGCAAAGCGGCGAGCTGACCGGCTGGCCGGTGGTGGATGTGGCCGTAACCCTGACCAATGTTGAGCGGCGCGAGGGCCTGACCACCGCGCCGGGCTGCCACATGGCCGCCGGGCAGGCTTTGCGCGAGGCCCTGTCCAGGGCCGCGCCCGTGGCTCTGGAACCCATTATGAAAGTGGAAATCAACGTGCCCGATGACTTTCTGGGCCCGGCCATCAGCCTGCTCAACACAGCCGGCGGCAAAGTGGAAGAGCTGGAGGACCACGCCGGGCGCAAGCTGCTGCGGGGCACGGCCCCTCTGCGCCGTCTGTTCGGCTTTTCCACCTCCCTGCGCTCGGCCACGCAAGGCCGGGCCGGGCTGATGCTGACCTTTGACCGCTTTGACCTGCCCTGAGGCCCCCATGCCCGCATCTCTGAAAAACAGCCGGCCCGCGCCGCGCGCCAAGAAAAGCCTGGGACAGCACTTTCTGCGCCGGGAAGAGATCTGTGCGCGCATTGCCGCCCTGCTGCTGCCCCGCCCTGAAGACCGCGTGCTGGAAATCGGCCCCGGCCCCGGCGCGCTGACCAGAGCGCTGGAGGACGGGCCGCATGCCTGCCTGCTGCTGCTTGAAAAAGACCGCCACTGGGCGGCGGAGCGGCAACGCCTGGCCGGACCGCGCACTCAGGCAGTGCTGACGGACGCCCTGCGCTTTGACTGGAGGCGCATCGGCCCGGAGCGCCCCTGGAAAATCATCGGCAATCTGCCCTACAATGTGGCCTCGCCTCTGATCTGGAATATTGTATCCCAAAGCCGGGGCCTGAGCCGGGCCGTGTTCATGGTTCAGAAAGAAGTGGGGCAACGTCTGGCCGCCGCGCCCGGCAACGGCCATTACGGCGCGCTCTCGGTCTGGGTGCAAAGCCACGCCCGGCCGCGCCTGGAATTTGTGGTGGGGCCAGGCGCATTCAGCCCGCCGCCCAGGGTGGATTCCGCCGTGCTGTCCTTTGAGCCGCTACCGGCCGAAGCTCTGCCCGACCGTCCAGACGCCCTGTCCCGCCTGCTGCGAATATGCTTTCAACAGCGCCGCAAACAGTTGGGCGGCATCTTCCGTCGCGCGGGACTGCCGCAACTGGAAGAGGCCCTGGAACGGACAGGGCTGGCCCCCCATCTGCGGCCGGAAGCTCTGCACAAGGAAGATTTCCTGCGCCTTGCCGCTTTTTTGCCGCCGAATCTTGACAAGCAGGGCCAAAAGAGGTTGAGTTAAGCCCGCTTCATACTGGTGCTGTATGAAGATTTCGCGCCACGGACTTGGCGAGTCCGGCGCAAGTTGTTTTTTGGCAAATTTTCAGGAGGGTATGTTGATGACCAAAGCTGATCTGGTTGAAAAAATTGCCGTCAGGGGCAATCTGACCAAGGCCGCCGCTGAACGCGCGCTCAACGCTTTTCTGGCTTCCGTGGAAGAGGCGCTGAGCCAAGAGGCCAAGCTGACGCTCACCGGCCTCGGCACTTTTGCCGTGGAAAGCCGCAACGCCCGCCAGGGCCGCAACCCGCGCACCGGCGCTACCCTGACCATCCCCGCCTGCAAGATGGTCAAGTTCCGTCCCGGCAAAATGCTTAAAGACGCCCTGAATTAGAAGCAAACAGCTTTGGGAAGTTACACGCTCAAAATCTGAATCTGCACGCGCTTGCTTCGGCGCGTGTTTTGCCGCCCACATTCACAGGATTCAGGTCCGGTCTGAACGGCCCGCAAAGAAAAAATGGTTTTCCAGATCATGGCGCTTGCTTTTTTCTCAAGCGCGCGCTATGTGTTTCCTCCACATTTTGCAGCGTCGGCGCTTCTCAAGCCCGGCCTGCCCGCCAAAGGGGGTGATATTCTTGCCCGGAGTTTTTCTCAACGACGATGACTATAACTTTGACATCGCTTTGCGCCGTTTCAAAAAGCAGGTGGAAAAGGCCGGCATTCTTTCTGAAATGAAGAAACGCCAGCACTATGAAAAGCCCAGCGTCATGCGCAAAAAGAAGAAGGCCGCCGCCCGTAAGCGGCTGATGAAAAAAATCAGAAAGATGAATATGGCCTAGGCCTGTTCCTGAAGCGTGTCATTCCACGCGTTGCATGGCGTATTTCCGTCATTACAGGCCCTTCATGTATTCCGGACAGGCACTGCGGGAAATCCCGATGGGGGTTTCCCGCAGTTTCCGCTTCTTTTCCACCCATCCACCCCAGCCACTGCCATGAGCTTATCCGAACAGATCGAAAAAGACTACATCCAGGCTTACAAAGCTAAAGACGCCGTGCGCCTGACCGTACTGCGGCTCCTGAAAACCGCGGTCAAAAACAGGCTGGTGGATCTCCGCCGGCCCGGCGGCAGCCTGTCCGACGAGGAAATGCTGGACGTCATCATCAAGGAAGGCAAGCAGCGCCAGGATTCCATTGAACAGTACAGGGCGGCCAACCGCGCCGATCTGGCGGACAAGGAAGCCGCCGAGCTGAAAATATTGCAGGAATACCTGCCCAGGGCGCTCAGCCCGGAAGAACTGACGGCGCTTATCGAAACTACTGTGACCGAACTCCAGGCCGCCAGCCCCAGGGACATGGGTCGGGTTATCTCGGCCATCATGGCTTCCCACAAGGGCCGCGTGGACGGCAAGACACTCTCTGAGGCGGTCAGGCGGCGCCTTGCGCAATAGGGCCATCTGACAGGCACATTCTTCCGACAGCCGCCGGCAAGCGCTCCCTGGCAGCGCGTTACGCGCCATGCGGGTGTGTCTTTGAGTGTTGATTTTTTGCAAAAAGTCAAAATTGATTTGCCCACGCTCGGCATTGCGCTTTTCTAAACAAGGCAAAGCGCAATGTTTGACGGAGGGCGCGCCTTTTGCGCTCGCTTCAGCCCTTGCGCCGAAAGAGCTTCAGCACAGATGACGCGACCGGACGGCAAAAGCACTTATTTGAGGCAGCCCAATGATCCACAATCGCACCCTCCACGCCCTCGAATTCGCTAAGATCACGGAACATCTGGCCGGGTTGTGCTGCTCTGGCGTGGGACGCGAAGCCGCTCTGGCCGTGGCCCCCCTGCCGGATGCCGCAGCCGTGACCCTGGCCGCCCGCCTCTATGAAGAGGCCGCCGCCTGGGCCGCCCGGCCCGTGGGCGACGGCGGCAAGGGCTTCAGCCTGACGGCCTTTCCTGATGTGGGCGGCCTGCTGCGCGCCGCTGAACGCCCCCAGTCCCGGCCCGACGCCGACGCCTTCTGGGCTTTGCGCGAAGTGCTGCGCCTGGCTCAGAGCGCTCACGCGGCCATTGACACGCCAGACGCCCCGCGTCACTGGCCGCATTTGCTGGCGCTGGCCCAGGCCGCTCCCCTGCCCGTGCAGCTCACGGCGGCCCTGAACCGCTGTATTTCCGACGACGGCCTGATCAGGGACGAAAGCTCGCCGGAGCTGTACCGCCTGCGCGGCGAACTGCGCCGCCTGCATCAGAGCTGCATGCGCAAGGTCAAGGATTTCGCCCTGCAATACAATATGCTGCCCTATCTGCAGGACGAGTTCATGACTCTGTCCTCAGACCGCTATGTGCTGCCGCTCAAGGCCAACTTCAAGGGCCGCATGCAGGGCATCATCCACGACTGGTCCCAGACCGGCGAAACCTGTTATTTCGAGCCCATGTTCCTGGTGGAGATCAACAACCGCCTTCAGGAGCTCAAGCACGAGGAGCGCGAGGAAGAGCGCAAGGTGCTGACCTATCTGCGCGACCTGCTGAACGCCGATATGCCCGGGGCCTGGGCCGCTCTGGACTTGCTGGCCCAACTGGATGTGCTGCAGGCCAAACGCCGCCTGGCCGGCCTTTTTGACGGCCGCTGCATCAGCCTTTCCCCGGTGGAGGAAGGCATCAGCCTGCTGGAGGCCCGCCATCCGCTGCTGGCCCTGAGCCGAAGCAGGAATACCGACGCGGAACGGCACAGGGCCGGAACCGGCCGCCCCTCCGGGAGCGCAACCGCGCTGCCGGTACGCCCTCTGGACATTCTGTTGCGTCCCGGCGAAAGGGCGCTGGTCATCACCGGCGGCAACGCGGGCGGCAAAACCGTCTGCCTGAAAACCCTGGGCCTCATAGTGGCCATGACGCTCAGCGGCCTGCCCGTTCCGGCGGGCGAGGGTTCGCATCTGCCCTGGTTCAGCCGTATGGATGCCTTTATCGGCGACGAGCAGAGCCTGGATGACAATGTTTCCACCTTCACGGCCCAGATTGATCATCTGGCCAAGGCCTGGAAACATCTGAACCAGCACGGTCTGGCGCTGCTGGACGAATTTGGCGCGGGCACGGACCCGGCCCAGGGCGCGGCTTTGTCCCAGGCGGTTCTTGACGAATTACTGGACAAACATACTTTCGTGCTGGCGGCAACGCATTTTCCCGCGCTCAAGTCCTACGCCCTGACTCGCGAGGGCGCCAGGGCGGCGTCCATGCTGTTTGATCCGGCCACCAAAAAGCCGCTGTTCAAGCTGGCCTATGATCAGGTGGGGGCCAGCCAGGCTCTGGATGTGGCGCGGGAGCACGGCCTGCCCGAAGCCATTCTGCGCCGGGCCGAACATTATTTGTTGCAGGACGGCCAGGACGCCACGGCCCTGCTGGCCCGCCTTAACGATCTGGCCGCCAGGCGCGAGGAAGAACTGGCCACGTTGCGCGCGGAGCAGGAAAAGGCCCGCCACGCCGCGCAGGCGAGCCGTGAGCGGCTGGAAAGGGAACGCCTTCGCCTGCATGAGGAAGTGCGCGGCAAGGCCGCCGAACTGATGCGGGCCTGGAAGGAAGGCCGGGCCACGTCCAAGCAGGCGCTGAAAGAAATGTCCCGCCTGAGGGCTTCTCTGCTTCCGGCGGCGGAAGCGGAGGCACAGTCAGTGCTGCCCCGGCCCCAACAGTTCGTGCCGGGTCAGCGTGTGCTGCACGGCGTTTTCAACAAGCGCGGCGTGATTACGGATGTGGACGAACGCCGGGGCCGCGTGCGCCTGGATATGAACGGCGTGAACCTCTGGGCCGAAATGAAGGATTTGCGCGAAAGCGGCGGCACGCCGGCGCAGCCCCCCGCGCCCCGCGCCGCCGTGAAGCGCGGTGACGATACCGCCTCCCTGCGGCTGGATTTGCGCGGCATGCGCGCGGATCAGGCCCTGGCCGAGGTGGAGCGCTTTCTGGATAAAGCCCTGCTGGCCGGCTTTTCAGAAGTGGAAATCGTGCACGGGCGCGGCACTGGCGCGCTGCGGCGCGAGGTGCACGAATTTCTGCGCGCCTTTCCGGCCGTGGACCAGTTTTCGCTGGCGCCGGAAGATCGCGGCGGCGACGGCATGACTCTTGTGACATTTCGCTAATCCGCGCATGGCAGGCGGACAAGGGAACATATCAAGTCGTCAGAGCAAACAGGGGCCGCTGCCGTATGCAATCCAAAGACGCCATCCGCGCCATCAAAGAACGCCTGAACATTGTAGACCTCGTGCGTCGCTATGTGGAGCTGAAGCGCAATGGCCCGCGCTGGGTGGCCCCCTGCCCTTTTCATCAGGAAACCAAGCCCTCCTTTTCCGTCAGCGAGGAACAGGGCATGTTTTACTGCTTTGGCTGCCAGGCTTCCGGGGACATCTTTGATTTCCACAGCCGGATCAACGGCCTGGAGTTCAAGGAAAGCCTGGAACAACTGGCCGCCGAGGCGGGCGTCGCCATTGATCGCGGGCGCGGCAAAGCCGGCAATCAGGGCGCAGAGCGGGAGCGCCGCTCCAGCCGCCAGCAGATGCTGCGCATGTACGAACTGGCCGCCGGGCATTTCAGCGCGGCCCTGCAAAGCCCGGAAGCCGCCCAATGCCGGGAGTACATCGAACGGCGCGGCCTGAGCGAAGATATTGTACAGCGCTTCGGTCTGGGCTGGGCGCGGCGTGAGTGGCAATCCCTGGCTGACGCCCTGCGCCGCGCGGGTTTTGACGCCCGCCTGGCCGTGGAGGCGGGCCTGCTGGGCCAGTCCGGCAACGGTCGGGCCTATGACCGCTTCCGGGGACGGCTGATTTTTCCCATCAAGAACCTGTCCAACCAGATCATCGCTTTCGGCGGGCGAATTATCGCCGAAGAGGACGAGGCCAAGTACATCAACAGCTCGGACACGCCCCTGTACAAGAAGGGCGAACACCTCTACGGCCTGGCCCAGGCCCGGCGCGGCATCACCACCAAGGGCCGCGCCCTGCTCACTGAAGGTTACATGGATGTGCTCACCCTGCATCAGTTCGGCTACGACAATGCCGTGGGCGTGCTGGGCACCGCGCTGACCCCGGAGCAGATCAAGCGCCTTTCGGGTTTCGCCTCCCAAATGGTGCTGCTCTTCGACGGGGACCGCGCCGGGCGCAAGGCTGCCCTGCGCTCCTGCGAAATGCTGCTTACGCGCGGGCTGGCCTGCAACGTGGTGCTGATGCCGGAAGGTGAAGACATTGACAGTCTGCTGCGCGGCGCGGGGCCTGAAGTCTTTGAGGACTTGCAGGCCAGGGCGCCGGATGGCCTGCGTTTCTGCGTGGACGTGCTCAAGGCCCTGGCCCCGCGCGAAACCGTGGAATGGGCGCGGAATTTTCTGCGGCAGGTGGAATTGCCGGAACTGGTCAGCCCCTATGTTTCGCGGCTGTCCGGGCACTTGCAGCTTTCTGAAAACGAGCTGCGCCAGGGCCTGGCCGCCTGGCACAGCCAGAAACAACAGGACAGCCGGAGCCGCGCCCCGCAGCGCACGGCCAAACCCAGCCTCGCGCGGCAGAACATGCGCGACCGCCAGATCATGATGTACGCGGTGCGTTACCCTGAACGACTGGACGACCTCCGCGCCCTGGGCGCGGATCTGGCCATACAGTCGCCCATTGCCCGACGCCTCTGGGACAAGATTGAAGAACTGGGAGAAGAAAGCTCCTACCATCTGGATCAACGCGAAAAAAACTTCTGGAACCATTGCCGGGGAGCTGAGGCCGCCCCCCGCGACAGCGGCGACAACGAACTGGAGTTTTTGCGCCGTGACCTGGACGCCTATTATGCCTCGGCGCAAAAATCATCTGTTTCCGCAGCCTTACGCGAGAATACCGGTACAGGTGACTTTGCGGCTGATTTGGATTATCTTCGCGCACTGCAGGAAACCTTGGAGAAAGGGCATGAGTAATCTTAAAGATATCCAGCAAATACAGTCTCTTATTGCCAAGGGCAAAGGGGCCGGCTTTCTGACCTTTGACGAGGTCAACAAGGCCCTGCCCGTGGAAATGAGCACGCCCGAGCAGTTTGAAGAAATTATCGGCATTTTTGAGCAGCTGGAAATCGTCATTGTGGATTCCGAAAAGGACGGCAAAAAAATTTCCGCCACCGCCGGCGAAAGCGACGATGACGTGTCCGAAAACGCGCTGGATCTCGCCGAAGACGAAGAATCAGCCGACTACTCCTCCCGCAGCACCGACCCCGTGCGCATGTATTTGCGCGAAATGGGCGCCGTGCCCCTGCTGGATCGCGACGGCGAAGTGGTCATCGCCAAAAAGATCGAAATGGGCGAACAGGACGTGCTTTACGCCCTGGTGGAAGTGCCCGTGGCCGTGGAAGAACTCATCAATGTGGGCGAGGATCTGCGCCAGAACCGCATCAAGCTCAAGGATGTGGTCAAGACCATTGAAGAGGACGACCCCAGTGAAGATGAAATGAACCAGCGTTCGCGGGTCATCCTGCTGCTGGACGAGATCAAGCAGGTATTCAAGAAAAAACGCAAGATATACAGAAAGCTGGACGACTGCTGCACATTGGAGCGGCGGGTCGCAGCAACGCAAAGGGAAATCATCGGCTTCAAGGAAGAAATAGTCACCCGCCTGCGCGACATCAAGCTGGAAAAGACCCTCATTGACCGGATCATAGAAACGGTGGAGGACTATGTGCGGCAGATGCACAACTGCCAGCGCGACCTCTCGGCCTATATCCTGTCCACGGGCCGCACCCAGGCGGAAATCCAGACCCTGTTCGGCGGCCTGGAAAAGCGCGAGGTCAATCCCGCCGAGGCGGCCCGCGATCTCAAGCTCAGCGTGGACGAGCTTTTCTCCTTCAAGGAGATGATCCTCGGCAAGATCGAAATTCTCAAGCGCCTCCAGGAAAAATGCTGCCACAATGTGGGCGACCTGGAGGAAGTGCTCTGGCGCATCAAGCGCGGCAATACCGCCGCCATGCGCGCCAAGCAGGAGCTGATCCGCTCCAATCTGCGCCTGGTGGTTTCCATTGCCAAAAAATACACCAACCGCGGCCTGCAATTCCTGGACCTGATTCAGGAAGGCAACATCGGCCTGATGAAGGCCGTGGACAAATTCGAGTATCAGCGCGGCTACAAGTTCTCCACCTATGCCACATGGTGGATACGTCAAGCCATCACCCGCGCCATCGCGGATCAGGCCCGCACCATCCGTATTCCCGTGCACATGATCGAAACCATCAACAAGCTGATCCGCACGTCGCGTTATCTGGTACAGGAGCTGGGACGCGATCCCACGCCTGAGGAAATCGCCGAGCGCATGGAATACCCGGTGGAAAAGGTCAAGAAAGTGCTCAAGATCGCCAAGGAACCCATCTCGCTGGAAACGCCCATCGGCGATGAGGAAGATTCCAGCCTCGGCGATTTTATTGAAGACAAGAAGGCTGTGGCCCCGGCCGAAGAAGTCATCAACACCAAGCTTTCCGAGCAACTGGCCGCCGTGCTGGCCGACCTCACCCCGCGTGAGGAGCAGGTGCTGCGCAAGCGCTTCGGCATTGCCGAAAAGAGCGACCACACCCTTGAGGAAGTGGGCAAACTCTTCAACGTGACGCGTGAACGCATCCGCCAGATTGAGGCCAAGGCCCTGCGCAAGCTGCGGCACCCGGTGCGGAGTCAACCCCTCCGCTCCTATTACGAGAACTGACGCGTGAACCTTTTCGCCGCCGGCTGCGTTCGACTTTGCCGCGCCTCAGCCTGCGGTCAGCGCACTGGTTTTCACGTCGTATTCGCGTCGCCAGAGCGTTGAAAATGATGTATATAACACTATGGTGAAGTGCTGATGGCAGTATCGCACAGCATTCTGTGGCTGAGAGCAACTTTTTTTGCAGTACTGTGCTGCCTGCTGCTGCCCGTTGCGCTGCGGGCTGAGCAAGACCCCCTGCCCCAGCCCGAAGGCGTGGTGGCCCGTTGCTTTGACGGCGATACCTTCAAGCTCACGGATCGACGCATAGTGCGTCTGGCGGGCATTGACACGCCGGAAATGGGCCGTGACCACAAAGCCCAGTATTACGCCCGCGAGGCCCGGCAGGAACTGAACGCGCTGGCCAAGGGGCAAAAAGTCCGTCTGTTTGCGGCCGGAGTCAAACGCAAGGATCACTACGGTCGTATCGTGGCCGACGTGCGCCTGGAGGACGGTCGCTCCCTGAATGATCTGATGATTGCGCGAGGCGCGGCTTTTTACTATCCGCATCAGGATCAGAATCCGCACCTTCAGGAACGTCTGCGCGCCCTCCAGGAGCAGGCCATCAACGAGCGGCGCGGCCTCTGGGCTCATCTGCTCTCCCTGCCGCTGGCCCGCCTGAATTACACGGGCAACCGCGATTCCCTGCGCTTTTTCCCGGCGGACTGCCCTGAGGCCCAGCGCATCAAACCCCGCAACCGTGTCTATTTTGGCACCCTGATGGACGCGTTTCTGGCCGGGTACGCTCCGGCCCGAGTCTGTCGCTTCTGGCCCGATCAACCATGAGTACCAACCTTTCCGCCACCCCCCTTGGACAAGAGCAGGCGCTGGTCATCTTTTCCGGCGGGCAGGATTCCGCCACCTGTCTGGCCTGGGCGCTGAGCAGGTTCCGGCGTGTTCTGACATTGGGTTTTGACTATGGGCAGCGCCACAGCGTGGAACTGGCCTGCCGCCAGCGCCTGCGCGCGGGTCTGGCCGCGCTGGATCCGCTTTGGGCGTCCCGCCTGGGGCCGGATACCCTGCTGAATGTGGATATTTTCCGCCAACTGGCCGACACGGCCCTGACCTCCGAGGCGCCCATTACTGCCGACGGGCCGGGCGGGCTGCCCACCAGCTTCGTGCCGGGCCGCAATCTGCTGTTCATTCTGCATACCGCCGTCTGGGCCTATGCCAAGGATATCCGCCATCTGGTGCTGGGCGTCTGCCAGAGCGATTTTTCCGGCTATCCGGACTGCCGCGACGACAGCATCAAGGCCATGCAGGTGGCGCTCAATCTGGGGATGGCCAGCCGCTTCATCCTGCACACGCCGCTCATGTGGCTGAACAAGAGCGGAGCCTGGGAACTGGCTGAAAATCTGGGCGGCGCGGCCCTGGTGGATTTGATTCTGGAAGAAAGCCATACCTGCTATGCGGGCGAACGCGGTCAGCGCCACCCGTGGGGCTACGGCTGCGGCATCTGCCCGGCCTGCCGCCTGCGCGCCGCCGGCTATGCCGCATATGCAAAAGCACGGCGCCCAGAGGACAAAGGCGCGTTCCCTGCCGGGCGGGACCACACGGAGGTCTGATGTCCAGAAAACAACTCTGCGCGGCCCAAGGCATTGAAGCGGCCTGTATTCTTTTTCAGCTTAACAGCAAAACAGCCGACATCCTGCGCCTGGCCCAAAACGCCGGCCTGCCGCCCGTGTTCACCACTGGAGCGGAACGAGCACGGCTTTGCGCCGAATGGCGGGCTTTTGTCCATGCCGCAGTCACGGCCGGGCTCATGCAGCATGCGCCCAACAGCGTGCTGGTGGGCTATCTGCGACAGACCGGCCCTCTGCTGCGCGCGGCGGAAGCGGACACGCCGGGCGGCTGTGCCCCACCGGAATCCCAGCAGCCAGCCCAGACCGACTTTGTGGACGGCCCTTTTGCCTCCTATATGGCCTTGCTGGGGCACGGCGAGCAGGCCGGCTGCCCTTCTCTCTTCTGCCGCCGCCTGGCCGACGCCGCACCCGGACTTGCCGCGCATCTGGCGCAGGATACGCGTGTGCAAGCGCGTCTGGCCGCTGTGATGGCTCTGGTGATCAGCGCCATATGGGACAAGCTGGAAGAATTTGAAATTCTGGCGGACTGAAGCTACAGTCGTATATCTTTATAACTATATTATTTATAATGATAGTTTTTAGCTATTGATTACTGCGTTCCTCGCCATAAAGAGCAGCCCAAACACTGTTCCACCGTTTCCGTAGAATGCTCTAGGCTTCATCCATTCCGTCCAATTCCGGCGGCAAGGCTTCCTCACTGAACAAGGCAAAACCCGCTTCACGCAACAACCTGGCCCAGACGCCCTCGCCGGGGCATAACCTGCCGCTGAACGTGCCGTCATAAATCCGACCAAAACCGCAGGAGGGAGAACGGCTTTTGAGAATTGCCGCCGTGCAGCCACGGCTTTGTGCCGCGCGCAACGCCAGTTGAGCGCCGCGCAGAAACCTCTTTGTCAGATCCCGCCCATCCTGGGCAAGCACGCTCTGCCCCATCAGCTCACAAGGAAGCCGGGGCGTTGGCAAACCTGCCATACTTTCCGGACAGGCCGGGATGGCCCTCCCCTCTTCAACCAGACGAATCACCGCAGCGCAGGGATTACTGCCGCCGTCATAGCGGCAAGCCAGACCGGCCAGACAGCCGCTGACCACATAGCGTACCCGCGGCGCATCCGCCATCAGTGCTCCACCGCCCTCATGCGCCTCTGCTGCATGCCTTCGCGTACCGCTCGCCGCACGGCCTCTTCAGCCTGCTGCGTGGCGGGCACATTGGAATAATACAATGCGCCGCTGTCCAGATCGTATTGCTCCTGCGTCGCGTCATAACGCTGCCAGGCGGGAGACAAAGCCACCAGGCGCGGCGTCAGTACGGCAAAAAAGAACCACAGGGCCACGGCCCATCCGCCCATTTTCAAAAGGTTGCGCACAACAGGCGACATGTCCCCCCCATAAAAAAGGGGCCGCCGTGTGTCCCACGGCGGCCCGCATGCAATTTGCGTTAGATCTTGGCCGTAATTTCAGGGAATACCTTGTAGAACATGATCCAGGCCATGAGCAGGGTCAGCGCCAAGTTCAGGGACTGGCCGCAGATATACAGGATGATGGGCTTGCCGCCCTTAAAGTATTTGCCCAGTTCGCGGAAGTTGGTGGTCAGACCGATGGCGACAAAAGCCAGACCAAAGAACCAGCCGCGCAACGGCACGGAAATCTTGTTGGTGCCGTTATCCACCAGCATCTTGCCGAAGTCGGCGCCAAGGCCGCTGCTGACCAGGGAGAAAACAACGGAAGCAGCCAGGAAACCAATGACAAACTTGGGGAAGCGGTGCCAGATTTCCATGGCGCCCACGCTCTCGCCAGCCCGCGCCTCAACCTTGGTGGAGAAATAGATGGCCACGCAGAAAGCGGTTACGCCGATGAGCACATTCTGGATCATCTTGACGGTGGCGGCCACCTGCAGAGCCTTGGGACCGATAAACGCGCCTGCGGCGGCCACAGCGCCCGTGGCGTCCACAGTACCGCCAATCCAGGCGCCGCCCAGCACCTCAGGCATGCCCACAGCTTTGATGAAGGCCGGCATAACCACCATCATGATGGCCGTAAAGGTCAGCGAAAGACCAATGGAAAGAGTCAGCTCTTCCTTTTTGGCGCGGGCGGCGGCGGCCGTAGCGATAGCCGCCGAGGTGCCGCATACGGACATGTCTGCGGAAATGACTATGTTCAGGGTCTGAGAGGGCATCTTCAGCACCTTCTGACCGAAGATATAGGTGCTGATCAGTACGATGGGCGTCACTACCCACGCCACAAAAATGCCGGGGATGCCGATGGCCATAATCTTGTGGAAGAGCACTTCCGCGCCCAGCAGCACCAGACCGGCTTTAATGAAGTATTCCACCTGGGCGCCCTCTTTGAGCCACCTGGGCGTACCCACGGTATTAGCAACAATCATGCCAATGGCAATGGACCATATCTCGGCATTGATGCCGTAAAGCCGCATGGTTTTCTGATTGCCAAGAATATTGGCCAGCACGCAGAGCGCGTACACGCCCAGGAAAGCGACAAAAAATTTGCCCACGTTGAAGCCCATGAACATGGCGCCGATGGAGGTCAGCACTGCCAGCGCAAGACCCAGCACGATCAGCGTGGGAATGCGATTGAAGGGCGCGACCAGCTTTTTGGCGGCGGCGGCCGTCTGCTTCTTGGCGGCCTGCCATTCGTCAATGGCTTTTTTGGCGGCGGCGTTCAGCGTGGCGTCGCCAAAAGCAGCGCCAGCGGCAGCGGCCTCGGTTTCTTTGGCCAGAGCCAGAGCGGCGGCTTCAGCCTGCTTGGCCGCGTCCACTTTCGGCTGAATGGCTTCATTGATCTTGTCAGCCTGCGCCTGCGACATCATCAGCGCATCCAGAGGATTGGACTGCCAGCGGGCAGGCGTTTTCAACTGATTGATGATTGCCTTGACGGAAGCCAGTTTTTGCCCCTGAAGCCCTTTTTGAGCAGCGGAGGCCTCATACCAGGCAATGGTTTTGAACGGTTTGGTGGACTCGGCTTCCATGACCGCCGCATACTGATTGTATTTGCTCTCCAGATCCTGGCGACCGCTGAAAACCGTAAACATGGCCACAGCCAGAATAAAGAAGCCGATCCAGATAGCCCAGTAATCTTCCTTTTTCCACAGATCGGACCATTGCGACTTTGCCCTGTCGACAACAATCGTCCCATTTTCCTGAGACATCCCTTTCCTCCTGTCAACTCTAACTGTTTCTAGACACGTCCAGCCAGCCGGAGTGTGCCGTAGCGTCCAATAAACAATTTTATCCGGCGTCTTATAGTGTACACAATCATATACGTATATTCAAGCCACGAATTTTCACCCGCGACCGCTGCCCCATAAGACGCGGCCATTTTAGGCCGAAAAAACTTTTTGAATTTGCCAAGAAAAAATTATTGACAACCTCCTCCTCTTCAAATATCTTCCCTCTCGTGTTGAGCTGTCGTTCAATTGGCAGGACGGCGGATTCTGGCTCCGCTAATCAAGGTTCGAGTCCTTGCAGCTCAGCCAACACGTGCGTCCCCATCGTCTAGCCGGCCCAGGACAACGGCCTTTCACGCCGTCGACAGGGGTTCAAATCCCCTTGGGGACGCCATAATTGGGTATCAATAGGAACGGCAAGGTACAACAAAGCCTTGCCGTTCTTGCTTTTTATGAGCGTGTTGTGTTCCCCGCGTCCAACAAAATCCAAGGGAAGCCAACTTTTTTGTGGGTATATTTCTGGGTATCTGTGTGTTATGGTGGCCCCGATACCCACATGGATAATATGCTGAAGTTACAAGATTTTTGTCCATCAGGGTATCCTTTCATCCAGTCAAGACCAAGGAGTACCCATGCCGCTCACCGATACCCACATCAAAACTATCAAGTACACCGGCAAGCCCAAAAAGTATTTTGACGGCGGAGGGCTGTTTCTTTTCGTATCCGCCACCGGCAGCAAGCTGTGGAGGATGGCCTACCGCTTCGAGCAGAAAGAAAAACTCCTCAGCTTTGGCGAGTACCCTGCCGTGTCGCTCAAAGACGCCAGAGAACGGCGTGAAGAGGCGAAAAAGATGCTGGCCAAGGGTATTGACCCATCCATGCACAAAAAGGCTGTCAAGGCCGCGCAGCTTTCCGAAATGAACGACACCTTTCAGAATATCGCCCTGGAATGGCACCAGACCCGGACAGCGGAGTTTTCCGACAAGCACCGGGGAACCATCATGTTCCGTTTGGAAACCTACCTGTTCCCGGCCATCGGCAAGGCGCACATCGCCAAGTTGGAGCCGCAGGATATTCTGGCTGTCATCCGTCCCATTGAGCAGAAAGGCTTGTTTGAAACCGCCCGCCGCCTGTTGCAGATAGTCAGCCAGGTATTCCGCTATGCCGTTGTCACAGGCCGCGCCAGGCACAACATAGCGGCTGATTTGAGCGGGGCCTTGCGTCCTCGCAAGGTCACGCACTGGGCAGCGGTCAAGGGCACACAGAAAGTCGGTCAGCTTCTACGCGACATAGACAGCTACGAGGGCTATTTCCCCATCGTCTGCGCTTTACGGCTGGCTCCTCTGGTCTTTGTGCGTCCCACCGAACTCCGTGCTGCTCAGTGGCGCGAGTTTGACCTTGAGGGCCGGGAATGGCGCATCCCTGCCGAGCGCATGAAAATGAAACAGATGCACATTGTTCCTCTCGCAACACAGGCAATCGCCATTCTTGGGGAGCTGCATCCCTTTTCCGGCGGCGGCAAATACCTTTTCCCGTCCATCAGGATGGAAACCAGGCCGATTTCCGATGCTACCCTGCTCAACGCCTTGCGCCGCATGGGATACGCCAAGGATGAAATGTGTACTCACGGCTTTCGCTCCATTGCCTCTACCCTGCTCAACGAACTTGGATACAACAAAGATTGGATTGAGCGGCAACTCGCGCACGGTGAACGTGACGAGGTGCGGGCAGCATACAACTACGCGGAATACTTGCCGGAACGTAAGAGGATGATGCAAGAGTGGGCCGACTATCTTTCGGCCTTGCGCGATAACCCTGCGACATCATAATGAGGAGGGAATATGTCGGAATATCAGCTTGATACAATGGAATCTGCTCATGCCGGGGCAAATGAAATGGAGGAAGATGCTCAAGTCACAGTCAAGGACACCGGCTGGACCGAGGAAGAAAAAGACCGCATGAAGCAGTTCGGCTACGATGGCCTTGATATGGTCAGGGCGTGGTATAGCTGATCGGGCAAGGAAAACTGACCCTGACCCGCCAGGGCGGCACGGATTTTCGTAGCGCGGCACTTTTTTGGGTGCCGCTCACAAAAACCGCGTCGCCCTTTGCCGTTTCATATGTAGTAGTTCAGACTTGATCTGACATTCGCTCCGTTTTGATGTCTCCTCTTGTCCGATTAGTTGAGCTGTCCGACCTTTTCGTTCCAGAGCTGTTTGCCCTCAAGGAGAGTTTGCATGGGCGTTCGGCCACAGCACATCTTCCCCTGGTGAGTCCGCTCGGTGTTGTAATACTCCAGCCACTCATCCAGATCGGCCTGAAGCTCCTCCAGAGAGTGGTATAATTTGCGACGGAACGCAACCTGGTAAAACTCATGCAGGATGGTCTTGTGGAAGCGTTCGCAGATGCCGTTTGTCTGCGGGTGACGCGCTCGGGTCTTCGTATGCTCGATGTCGTTTATGCCCAGATACAGCTCGTAATCGTGCGTTTCCAGCTTCCCGCAGTACTCCGTTCCCCGGTCGGTCAGGATACGGATAAGGCCCATTTCCTGCGAGGCAAAAAACGGTAGAGAGTATTAACAATATAATGTAAACATGTTATACCCTCCCCGAGGAGGACAACATGGAAGCAAATCCCAACTGCCCCAAGTGTCATGCCAGCGCGGTATATCGAAATGGAAAAGTTCTGGGGAAACAAAGGTATCGTTGCAAGG
>CAJTFO010000007.1 GCA_910575755.1 Desulfovibrionaceae bacterium
TCCGTATCGAAAGGAACAATTGCCGTCAGCGTCACTGGTTTGCCAGGTTTCGGCGAAAGTCAGTAGTTGTTTCTCGGAGTCTGCATATGGTTGATTTGACAATGGCTCTTTTTGCCAGGTTCCATGTAAATGGAAGACTGGAAGACATTAAAACATTATTTAGTTAACACTCTCTTTAATCTTTGGTAAAAAGCTGGATGATCCGTTGATAATGAGCATCATTATAAAGGTAATTTTAGTTAAAGTGGATAAGTAAACGGATAAGTAATTGGGGAAGAAAGCCGGTAAAAGCTGTTGGGAGCAGGCTCCGGTATCTTCCTATAACTATAAGAAATTAAATAGAAATTATCCGTATTAGATATATCAGTTTAATATATGAGGGACTCTCTCTCTCTCTCTCTCTCTCTCTCTCTCTCTCTTATGAGGGAAAAGTTCGTCACATAGAGCAAATGCTTTGTCGTAATCAATGCAGATATTATCAAAATAGTTTCCTTCACCTGTATGTATATCTTTTATATCCATAATTGATTTCCTTTTTGTACTTCAAATATCATAGTTATACTTTTCGCGCTTGCCACGTTGAAGGAACAGGCAAACCTGCATATTAGCTCCACAGCCCATCCAGCCATAGTTTACAGCGCCAGACACGGCGCTCAGGCAGCTCTGGATAATGCTCCCGCAACTTCCGGCGCAGAGCGAGAAATTTATGGCTATCGGGACGCCGGGGAGGCGTTTCGGCCACAAGTCGCTCCGCAAAAGCTACATACTGCTGCGCCACCTCCTCCATATCAAGGGGGCGGAGCCGTGCGCGGTGTTCATCCAGATTGGCGGCCATACGCTCCAAGGCTGCGGGAATATCTTCATCCCTGTCGTATAGCACGGCGCCTTGCGCCACAAAGGAAGGGTTGCCGCCGGTATTGCGTATCAGGGCGGGCAGGCCGCAGGCAAGGGCTTCGCCAATGGCGTTGGAGCAAGGCTCGTTGTGTGAAAGTCCAACAAAAATATCGGCCTCGCGCAACAATTCGGCAAGCTCCGTACTGGGTTTTGCTGGGATATGACGGATATTTTCAAACTCCACTGGACTGTTACCGACAAAAGTGAAGCTATAGCGATTGAAATCAAGCGTTTTATCCAACATTTGCAAGGTAGGAAAGCCTTTACGTATATTATTTGACCAAGATGTATAGATTAAATGTACACGATTATTAGTTAATTTTCTATTGCTGGGTGGATAAAATATTTTTTTGTCAGAAGCATTTCCAATCACAGTTGCGAGTATATCACGAGGGTAACCATATTTGTATTGAATATCACGGCAGTAGTCAGACTGGAAGATGACACCATCTGCGCATAGACGTGCCCAAGTTGAAACTATCTTATCTAAATATAAAAAATCATGCCCACGAACAAGATCAAAAATTCCGTCCACTCTGTGGAGTAATTTTACATTTGGATTAATTTTTTTTAAAGAAAAGAGTGAATCATAACTTGCAAGAAGTGGTTGGGAAAAAAAAGCATTTGTCAGGATAACCTGCGCTGTTGATATATCATATGTCAATAAACCGAATGAATCAAAAAGTTGAGCTAAATTTTTTATAAACTGGTTTCCTCCACCGAAAGGGCCATCCGTTATCTTGTATGAAATATATATTTTCATCTTTAACCTTTTCTATTATTGTTGCCTCATTTGCGTTTATATAACGTTTTAATATAATTAATTCTTGCCTCATAGCACAGTTTATTCTTGCAAATCGATTGAGAATCATTTTTGAGTTTTATAAAATTATCTTTATTGATGATATATTCAGAAATTATATTGCCCAATAAAGTGATGTCATTGCTGACAAGATTTGCTGGCAAAAAGTCTTTTGCAAGTCCAACATCTGTAGAAATGCAAAGTGTACCAGATGCTGTAGATTCTAAGATACATTTTGGTCCGCCCTCGGATACAGAAGTGCATATCATTATATCAGTAAGCTGGTACAAGTCGCGAATAACTTCACTGCTCTGCGTATTTATAGAGATATCATCTTCATTAACAATCTTCCCTACAAAATAATATGGGATATTAAATTTTTGACATTGAGACCTGATATAATGCCGCCTTGGGCCAGTGAGAAGTAGAATATATTTTGACCGATCAATATTTTTTAAAATTTCAATAATTCCATCTGGATTTTTTTGAAATTTGGGCTTACGCAAATCTGCGCCAAGGGAATCTCGCTGAAAGCTGCCAATGACACATTTTCCAGCCAGAATTTCTTCTGGAATATTATATAAATGACATATTTCTTTATCTTTTTTGCCTGGATGTGAGGCAAAAAATTCATAATCTATAAAAAATGGCATATAAAATGTTTTTAAGTTTAAATTATCAAGAATTTTAGCCTGTTTTATGCTCGGACATATCCATGTATTAACAATTTTTTTTGCAATATTAAATGTATCATGAAGCATAAAATATTTACTTTGAGGATCAATAAAATTTGAACATACAGCATTTACATTTGTAAAATACTTTAAATAAAATATTTCTGACTCAATAAATAAATTCCACCAGAGAGAATGGATATATTTTGCAAGGAACGATTTTTCTGTAAGCCGGATATCACAACGATTAAATATTGCCAATAAATTTTTTCTATCTTGGTCTATTGACCAGTTATTTCCATCGTTGCCGTGTAAATAAATTTTCATATAATGCCTATCAAGAATGAATCGCAGTTATGTAATATCCTGTACTTGCCGCTTGGCGAAAAAAGTCTGGAAACCGACGTTCCAGCCTAAACAGCAAACGCAAGCCTATGGGTACACTTAGGCGCAGAAGAGCAGCCCCTGCCCCACGCGGCTCTTGTCGAAACCAGAAGCGAGAGGAACTTTGCAGCAGATCATGGCAGACGGCAAAGAATCCGCCCATGGGAGTTATCCTGATCTCCGTAAAACCGATAGCGCCAAGAACCCGTTCATATTTGGACGGCAGCCAACGCTGATAGTCTTCCGGGTCCGCATGGAGCGGATACAAAAAAGGTGCGGCGCAAATCAGTATGCCGCTGGGCCGCAAAATGCGGAAAGCCTCGGCCAGTGCCTCTTCCGGTTCGGGCAAATGTTCCAGTACTTCGGAGAGAAGCACCATATCAAACGAAGCGTCCGGCACAGGCACGCTCTCGGCAGGAGCAAGGTAATCGGGTCGCGTCGTAGCATCAATATTGACGTACTCCCAACACTTCACAGCTTCCAGTGGCGGACGAAAACTGCCTCTTTTATTTTCTTTCTTGCCGCCAATGTCCAAAATGCGCCCATGCCAAGGCGTACCAGTCAAAAATGCATCCAAGTACCAACGGCGGCAGGAGGAATAGGCATGCTTGGGAGTGATCAAGGAAGTTGAAATAATCACTGCAACCTCCGGTATAGTATCTAATAGACCTCAAATTCCATAAAAAACTCCTTATAGTTACACCATTGTCACCACCAATTTTTATGCTCTCAGCAAGTCATGCTCTTAAGCTTTATAGAATAATTTTTTATTATGTATAGAAAATGCTTAGTTATATCTTTGAACCAATGGCTCATAATTTTCTTTTTATATGCAACAGCTCGGAGATCCCTAAAGTGCCGTTGTCCATGAGTATGGGGAGATTCAAATACAATTTTTTGAAAACCAGCTGCGAGTAACTTCCTCTTCAAAGTAAATTCACTATACCCCCACTTATGAATATCTTCAGATACCATATCCTCTGTAGGAGCTCCAAAAAAACCTCTCAAGCCTTCAGCGCCATTTTCAAGCATCTTAAAATTTTTTTTGTGCTTTAGTACAAGCTTTGCAACTTTTTCGATATCTGGACATTCAATAATTAACTTTCCTTCATCACTCAACCAATAAAATAATTTTTTAAAAATTTTGAGAGCATCATCTCTATGAAAATGTTCAATAACATGAATCATAATAATTTCACTGACGCTCTTTTCGTCAAAATTTAAATCATTAATATCTTTCTTAATATCTGCTTTTTTTGAAAAGGCATCTATATTAAGATATCCTTCAAGATAAATATTACCACATCCAAGATTTAATTTTAATGGTCTATCCACTACTTCAATGTGAGGGACTTTGATCTCTTGAATTAAATTCCCTCGACACCCTTCTCGTAAGAGTTCACTATGGCATTGATAATTACTATATGTTGTAATAGAAGATTCTCCATATCGAGTTTTGACTAAATAACCAAATAAAATAACAGACCAATTCCCATGCCCCACATGTGGCCCAGATTTGTAGGGAATTGCGGGTATTTTATCAAATATGCAAGTATTAACCAGAAAAGCACTGCCTCGGACAGTTGGCCATTCTGTCAACTGTATTTTTTCATTTAAAACATGAGACATCCATAAAATAACGTGCTTGTGAGATAAAGGAAATTGCGTATTTGGCGAAAAACTGTTACCCAAGACAAGGATATTGTTTTCAGACATATAATTTTGCAATATATATATAAAATCATCATTTAATATTTCAACATCATCATGTAAAAATACAATATATTGGTATTCTTCTTTTCTATCCCCTAATACATTAAGCGCCTTTGAATACATGCCCCAATCATAGCCATTATTATCAAAATAATGTATATTGAATCCATACTGTACAATTTTTGAAGGAATAAATTCTTTATCCCGATGAGTAGATATTAAAACATCATATCTTTTATTAAGAGAAATTTTATAAATTTTTTCATAAAAGGCGTTATTGAAATACCATCCTGCAATAATAATCAATGTCTTATGCACTCAAACTCCCCTCATGGCTAAAATGGCAGTCTAGATATACCATTGATTCTGATCCAATGCGACATTCTATATGTGGTGGAACATCAATATTCAACACCAGAACATCTTGCACTCTATCTAAATCATATCCTTTTGTTGATGCTATTCTAATATCTATATAAACTATTTTGCATGTTAGTTTAAATTGGGAGATATGGCATTTAATAGTGCCGTATCCCTTTTTGACAGAAAAGGATGCATCTTTTGACATTAGATGCAAATTTGTAATTGGAACGGAAAGATTGTTTTTTATTTTAATCACAATAGACACGTTTCCAATGTCTTCCTTTGCGAAATATTCAAATAGTATACAAAAATTGTCGCCGTATACGACATTCTCTTTGTCTATATATGCTCTTATAATACGAAGGTCTCCAGTCCCAGGCCTAGAGATATCTGACAGTTCAAATTGAGAAAATTTTGTCGTTTCCTCGCCAATAGATCTTGATATATATGTTTGCATTACCAATGAGCTATTGCCATATAAATCAATTCGTCCATGTTTAAGGATAATCGCGTTTTCACATATTCTTTCCATTTGGTAGGGACTATGCGTTACAAACAGCAAAGTAACGTGTTGCTGCAGCATTTCTTGAATTTTAAGATGGCATTTTTTCTGAAACATGATGTCACCAGTGCTAAGCACCTCGTCCACCAGCAGAATATCGGCACGGGCATGCACCGCGATACCGAAAGCAAGCCGTGCCAACATGCCGCTGGAGTATTGCCAGACCGGTTTGTCTATCCATCCTTCAAGTTCGGAGAAGTCGACCACCTCAGGTTCAAGCCGGCGAATAGCTTTATCGTTAAAGCCCATAATTGTCGCCAGCAGTTGAATATTTTCACGGCCGCTCAGCTCCATGCTGATGCCGGCGTTCAGCTCGATCATGGGAAAGATGCTGCCGCGGATGTCGATGCTGCCTTTGTCCGGCGGTGTAACGCCCGCCAACAGCTTGAGCAATGTGGACTTGCCCGCGCCGTTGCGGCCCAGAATGCCCAACGAACCCCCGCGGCGCACCTGGAAGCTGATATCCTTGAGAGCGCAATCATTTTCATGCAGGGCGCGTCTTTTCCAGGGCAGCAGGGGCGGCAAGCCGTAGCGCTTCCAGACGTTTTTGACATCAATGATGATATCGTCGGACATGCGAACCTCTATATGGTGTCGGCTGCATACCGCATGGTGCGGCGAAACAGGGGGTAGCCCACAAGCCATGCCAGCAGGGTCATGCCGCATGTAACGCCAAGGGGAAAAGCGGCGGGAATATGCTCAAGGAAGAGCGCATCACGAAACATGGTTACGGCATGGGCCATGGGATTGATGCTGACGGCCCAGCGAAACTGGGCGGGCACGATGTCCGGCGGGAAAAAGATGGGTGTAACAAACATGCCCAGTTGCAGGATGATGGGCAGCAGCACGATAATGTCGCGTTTGTAAATGCCCAAAGCACAGACAAGCAGGCCCAGCCCCATGGCGAACAGACCGACAAGAATGACAAGAAAAGGCAGGCAAAGCCATGTCCAGCTTGGCGCTACGCCAAAATACAAGCTCATGCACAGCAGCAGGGCCAGATAGATGCTGATGGTCAGCAGGGGCATGCCTGTGGCGCTGATGGCGAAAATGAGCGGATTGACGGGCATTTTGCGTAATATGCCCATATTGGCGCTGACACCGGGATAGATGGCTCCCAATATAGTGCTGAAAAAGAGCCAAAGCGCAATGCCTGAAAAAAGAAAGGGCAGGGTGGGAATGCCTTCCGCCTTCGGCAGGCCGAACATCATACGGAAGAAGATAAACACAGTCAGGTAGATGACGGGCGACAGAAAGGCCAGCAGCGGGCCGAAAAGCGTGCGTCGGAACTGCGATTTGAAGTCGCGCTTGAAAATGGCTTTGGCAAGCCCTAACATCGGGGTTTCAAGCATGTAGCCCATGACCCTTTCCGTCTGGTACGGGGACGTGTGAAGGAAATGCAATCTTAAGGATGCTGTTCTCTACACGAAACCTATGGTGAAAGCAAGCCATGCACAGAAATCATTAAATTGCAAAAAGTACAAAGGTTGGATACGTTCAGAGCTTAATGGCGCGCATGCCGCTCGACATCCACAACCCGTAAACGAGAAGAAAGATGGATGCTTCCCCCCGTATTGTTCGCGTCAACTGCCGCACCCGCAGCACGGGCAGCGCCCCCCTGCCGTCTGATCAGCCCCTGCTGGGCGCCCGCGCCCTGACTGCGGCGCTGGTGCATGCCGAAGTGCCCCCCGCCTGCCACGCGCTGGGGCCGCACAACAAGCTGGCGCTGGCCTGCGGGCCGCTGGCGGGCACGCTGGCCTCCAGCGTCAACCGTCTGTCCATAGGCGCAAAAAGTCCTCTCACCGGCGGCATCAAGGAAAGCAACGCCGGGGGCACTTCCGCCTACCTGATGGGCCGGCTGGGCATACGCGCGCTGGTGCTGGAGGATATGCCGGAAAATGCCCATGACTGGGCGGTGCTGCATGTGAGCGTGGACGGCGTGCGCTTTGACAATGGCGCGGATCTGGCGGGCATGGGCGTCTATGCCAAGGCTGAAGCCCTGTTCAGCCGTTACGGCGACAAGGTGGGCCTGACCCTCATCGGCCCCGGCGGCGAAATGCGCCTGCACGCCGCTGGCGTCACCAATGCCGATCCCGACAATGCGCCCTCGCGGTTCAACGGGCGCGGCGGCCTTGGCGCGGTTATGGGCAGCAAGGGCATTCAGGCCATCGTCTGGGACGCCCAGGGCGCTCCCAGAGCCGCTTGTGCCGATCAGGCGGCCTTTACCGCCGCCATGAAGCAATTGGCGGCCCATATCAACAGCACGCCGCAAACAGCGGAAACCTACCGCAAATACGGCACAGCCGCGGTCATGGACGTGACGCACGCGCTCGGCGCGCTGCCCACGCGCAATTTTTCGCTGGGACGTTTTGCCGCCAAGGACAGCATCAACGCCAGGGCCCTGCATGACGCCATTCTGGCCCGTGGCGGCGAAGGGCGCATATCCCATGCCTGCATGCCCGGCTGCCTCATCCAGTGTTCCAATGTTTTTCCCGACCAACAGGGCAAGGCCCTGTGCTCCCCGGTGGAATACGAAAATCTCGGCATGCTTGGATCCAATCTGGACATAGGCGATCTGGACGCCATAGCCCGCCTCAACCGGCTGTGCAATGACCTTGGCTGCGACACCATTGAGCTGGGCGTGGCGCTGGGCGTGGCCATGCACGCCGGGGCGCTGCCCTACGGCGATGCCGCGGCGGCGGAAGCGGCTCTGGAGGAAATACGCCGCGGCGCCCCGCTTGGGCGTATTCTTGGCTCCGGGGCCGGGGTGACGGGCGCGGTCTTTGGCTGCCGACATGTGCCCGTGGTGAAAAATCAGGGCATGGCCGCCTATGACCCGCGCGGCGTCAAGGGGGTGGGCGTCACCTACGCCACATCCACGCAGGGGGCCGACCACACGGCGGGCAACACCATCCGCGCCAATGTTGATCACCACAGCCCTGATGGGCAGCTTGAGACCTCGCGCGGCAGCCAGATCATGTGCGCGGTGCTGGATTCGCTGGGGTGCTGCCTTTTTCTGGGCGCGGCCCTGGGGGACTGGAGCGTCATGCTGGAGCTTGTGCGCGCCAGAACGGGCGTTTCCACCACGCTGGACGAGCTGAAGGACGCCGCCCGCCGCACCCTGCGGCTGGAGCGCGACTTTAACCGCCGCGCGGGTCTGGGCGACGCGCATGACCGCCTGCCGGACTTCATGCGTGAGGAGCGCAATCCCGACAGCGGGCAGGTCTTTGACGTGCGGGAAGCTGACCTGCGCCGGATGGCGGAGATCTGAAGTGACCCTTCTGTGTCGCGTAAACCTGCCCTGGCGTCAGACCGACATAGATCTGGAAGTGCCGCCGGGCACGGACAAGGAAGGCTTGCTGGCGCTTTTGCGGGAGCAGGTGGGTGACGCGGAAGTATTCGTGTTTTTTAATGGAAAAATGCTGCTCTCCGGCCAGACCGTGCCGGAGAGCGGCGAAATACTCATCCTGCCGGTTCTCAGCGGCGGCTAGCGGATTGTTTCGGCGCTTCTCGCCATTGCGGAGAATCAGGGGATTTCGTGGCGATTTTCTGGTGCCCGGAGCCGGGCTTGAACCGGCACAGCCAGTGGCCGAGGGATTTTAAGTCCCTTGTGTCTACCAATTCCACCATCCGGGCATTGTCACAGATGCAAGGCGGCGTGCGGCGCGCCGGCCTCAGTTTTCCTCCTCCGTGGGTTCCGAGTCTGCCGAGTCAGATCCGACAGGCGCGTGCCAGGTTTCCAGCCCCTGAGGCGGTTCCACAGGCACGGGGAGTTCTTCCTCCTGCCACTGGCCGGGCTGAATCCAGTAGACATGCAGAGCGGCCAGGCTCTTGTCCACACACAGCAGACGGCCTGTGACGCCGCGCGGCAACAGGGCCGCCGCCTCCTGCACGATTGCGCGGTAGACATGGAGCTGATGCGCTTCAAAGGCGCACTGGCACATCAGCACATCGCCCAGCGGTGTAAAGTCCAGATGCGCGGCGCCGGCCCGCTGCAACACGCCTTCCAGATCGGCGGTCAGCGCACGTTCCACATCCAGCAGTTCTTCATAGGTCAGGCTTTCATCGTAACTGAACTGCCCGAAAATTTCGCTGCGATTCTTATCCATAGCGGCCTCAATCTGGGGGTTTTATATGTCAAAGTCCGGCATTAGGCAACACGGCGTCCACTTTTTCAAAAAGAGCGCAGTGCATGCGGCGCTGGCCTTGCCGCTGAAAAGCGGTTATATGCGGAACAGGCCGCGTGCGGCAGTCCTGCTCTGAACTGGCCCTGAACGGGCCCTGAACTGGAGGAAATATGCGTTTTCGGGATGCGTGCATATTGGCGTTTTGCCGTCTGGGCGTGGCCGGTCTGGCCCCCAGGGCGCCGGGCACCTGGGGCACGGCGCTGGCCTGCCTGCTGGCCCCTGTTCTTTTTTTGCCTTTCGGCATGGGCGGGCGGGTTCTGATTTTGCTGCTGCTTTTTGTGCTGGGGGCGCTGGCCGCCACGCGCGCGGAAAGGCTGCTGGGCCGCAAAGACCCCGGCCAGGTGGTCATTGACGAACTGGTGGGCGTCTGGCTGGTGCTGCTGCCCTTTGCCGAACCGGGGTTCTGGCTGATGGCCGCGGCCTTTGCCTTTTTTCGCGTGTTCGATATTGCCAAGCCCTGGCCGGTGCGCGCTTCTGAAAGCTGGCTGCCGGACGGCTTCGGGGTCATGCTGGATGATGTGCTGGCCGGATGCTGGGCCCTGCTCTGTGTGATCCTCCTGCATGGGGTCGGACTGCTCTGAGGGGGGCAGCAAAACGCCAGTGGCCCTGTTATGGGCGCACAAAAGCGATCCGGCTGACAGCCGGAAAAATGAGAAGGGAGAAAGGAAGCGCCGCGCCCGGCGTTTTACTTCATGCGATAGGTGATGCGGCCACGCGTGAGGTCATAGGGGGAAAGCTCCACCTTGACGCGGTCGCCAGGCAGGATGCGGATGTAAAATTTACGCATTTTGCCGGAAATATGGGCCAGCACTTCGTGGCCGTTTTCCAGCTCCACGCGAAACATGGCGTTGGGCAGGGCTTCCTGCACCACGCCGTCAACTTCTATGGAACCTTCCTTAGCCATGGGGCCTCCGTAAAAAATGTGTATAAACGGCAAATACCTTCACAGAAAAGACCGCGCCTGTCAACCGGCGTTTCAGGCGCGCTCTTGCCTGTCCGGCGTGACGTCCTTGCGCAGGAGCAGCCACAGCCCGACCAGAATCAGCGGCAGGCAGAGCGCCTGTCCCATGGTCAGCCAGCCGAAGGCCAGGTAGCCCAGCTGAGCGTCGGGCACGCGCACGAATTCCACCAGGAAGCGGAACAGTCCGTAGCCCAGGGCGAACAGACCGGACACCGCGCCGGGCTTGCGTGGTTTGCCGGAATAGAGCCAGACCATGACAAACAGCGCCAGCCCTTCCAGAAGCGCTTCATAGAGCTGGGAAGGGTGGCGCGGGTACGGGCCGCCGCCGGGAAAGACCACGGCCCAGGGCGCGTCGCTGACCTTGCCCCAGAGTTCGCCGTTGATGAAGTTGCCCAGACGTCCGAAAAAAAGGCCCTGCGGAACCAGCGGAGCCACAAAGTCCGAAACTTCCAGAAAGGATTTCTTGCGGCTGCGCGCGAAGAGCCAGAAGGCCCCCAGCACGCCCAGCAGGCCGCCGTGGAAGGACATGCCGCCGTTCCAGATGCGCAGGATTTCCATGGGGTCATGGATATAGGCCGGAAGGTCGTAAAAGAGCACATAGCCCAGACGCCCGCCAAGAATGATGCCCAGCATGACGCAGGTCAGCAGGTCATCCACATCGGCGGGCCGCCAGGCGGAACCGGGACGCGACGCCCGCCAGCGCCCCAGAGCCCAGCCCACGGCAAAGCCGATGAGGTACATGAGGCCGTACCAGCGCAGCTGAAGACTGCCGATGGAAATGGCAACGGGATCAATGGACGGCGCAATCATGCGGGCAGTTCCGAAGCGTTGAATTCTCCGCTTTTGCCGCCGCTCTTGTGCAGCAGCCGCACGCGGCTGATGACGATGTCGCGCTGTACGGCCTTGCACATGTCATAGATGATGGCCGCGGCGCTCTGGGCCGCCACAATGGCTTCCATTTCCACGCCGGTGTTGCCTGTGACGCGCGCTTCGGCTTCAATGCGCACCTGCGGCGGCGTGTCGCGCACTTCAAAACGGATGTCCGCGTAACTCAGGTTCAGGCTGTGGCAGAGCGGAATAATCTGGCTGGCGCGCTTGGCCGCCATGATGCCGCCGATTTTGGCGCAGGCCAGCACATCGCCCTTGGGCAAGGCCGATTGCCTGAGCAGCTCCAGGGTGGCCGGGGCCAGTTCCACCACGGCCTCGGCAATGGCCACGCGCTTGCTGGGGACTTTGGCCCCCACGTCCACCATGCGTACATTGCCCTGGGCATCCAGATGGGAAAAAGCATCTTTCATACGGTTCATCTCTTTGGGGAGAATGTATTGTGCCGGCTCCATAAAATGACGCCGCGTCTATTGAGACGGTTTCCGCCACATACTGCAAGTCGGGCGCGGATGCAAGCAACCGGGAGGCGGCCATGTACGCCGCTGTGTTTTTCAGCGCAGTCCCGTCAGCCACTGGGCGAGGGTGGGGGGATGGGGAGGGCGCGGCCGCTGCCAGTGCGAGTCGCGTTTACTGTCTGAAAAACGCAGACGTTCGCGCAGCAGGAGCGGATCCCGGTTTGCCGCGCCGGGCGCGGTTTTCGCCGGAGCGCATTCCACCATGAGCTGGAAAGGAACATCCGCATGCGGACGCAGGGCCATGATTCTGCGTACAAAGGCCAGGCCGCTGCCAAAGCGCAAATCGTAAAATAAAAGAGTCTGCGCGTCCCGCACATCTGAAGGCGCTTGCGGCGCGTCTCCGGCCCGCAAGGGAGACATGACCGGCAGCAGCGTGAACTGAAAAAACGATTGGCAGGCGACAGACTGGCGGGAAAAAGCCGCGATCAGCGCAGGGGGCGCGGCCTGATGGGCTGTTTCGGGCGCGCGCGGTCGCCCCAGCGCGTCCAGACTCTGCTCTTTTACCTGCATGCCGTGCGGGCTTTGCTCTTCAAACAGCACCCGCCAGAAAAAGGGCGCGAAGGCGTCGGGCAGCACGGTCAGACGGCTGACCTGACGATGTTCGGCTTCCAGCCGGGCCTCGGCCTGCGCCGCGTGCAGGGCGCTGAAACCCACGCCCAGAGCCGGATAAATGAAAACCCAGGCCAGGGCCAGAAGCATGAGCGCGCGCCTGCGCCGCCAGCGCCAGACGGCCCAGAGCAGGGGAAGGGTGAGCAGCAGGTCAATGATAAATACGCCGTTGAGCCGTACCCGCTGGTGCGAGAAGGGCAGAAAAATCATGGTGCCGTAAGTCGTCACCACATCCAGCCAGATATGCAGCAGCACCATGCCGCAGGCCAGCAGCCAGACCTTGACGAAGCTCCAGCGCCCTGGCGTGGAAGCGCGCCAGAGCGGATAACAGCAGAGAGCCAGCAGCAGGCCGAGCACGGGCATGCAGGCCAGAGAGTGCGTGATGCCCCGGTGCAGCAACAGAAATTGCAGCGGCGTGGAAGCAAAGAGTATGTCCAGATCGGGCGAGGCCGCGGCCAGGGCGGCCAGGGGCACGGCCCAACGGCTGGCGGGACGGGACGGCAGGGCCAGCATGGCCACGGCGCCGCTGGCGGCGTGAGTGACGGGATCCATAAACGTCTATTGCCGGAAGGGGCTGCGCTGTTTGGGCACGGCCCTGTAGGCCGGATCCTCGGGCGCGGGCTGGCCGCCGGTCAGTCTCCTGAACTGGTTGATCCGCCAGTCCTGCACGCGATACATGACATCCGGCTGGTTGTAATAATAGAGCATGCGCTGGGTATTGTTTGTTCCGGTCATGGGATAGCGCATCTGTTCCGCTGAAGAGAGCGCCGCGCCGCGTTCTTCATCCGAGGAGGAACCCGCGCCGATGTCCCTGGGGCCGCACCCCGCCAGGGCCAGCCCGGCCAGCAGCGCCGTCAGGAACAGAGCCGCCAGCCTTGCCGGAAGGGCGGCACGGATATATTCCGCCATCGTCTTCATGGAATCAGTATAGGCATGTTCCGGGCGTCCGGCAAGGGGCGGCATGCGCGCTTGCACATGCAGACGCGCAGCCTTCATAAATCCGTGCCGCCTTGTCCTATTCGTCCGCTCCCAGCACAAACTCCAGCACGGCGTCGGCCAGCAGGGCGGCGGCTTCGGTCACGCGCGGGGCCAGGGGCGGGGCGGTGAGGACGTCTGTGCTGAAATCCCCCACCAGGGTCAGACGCCCCAGGCGGCGTTTCTGCATGGCCGGGCCCCCGTAGCCGCCCATGCCCGATGCGCTGGCCACCATGTGCCCGCCCAGCAGGGCGTGTTCCACCAGCATGGTTTTGGCCTCGGCGTCGTCCAGAGCCTCCACCCAGATGGGGCAGGCGGGCAGGATGTCCGGCAGGTTGGCCGGGCACAGGCGCAGACGACGCGCCTCCACCCGCATGTCCGGATTCAGCTCGCGCAGCAGATCCGCCAGGGCTTCCACCTTGGGTCTGCCCAGATGGCGCGGCCAGTATTGCTGGCGGTTGAGGTTGGAGGGCTCCACCACGTCGTGATCCAGCAGCAGCATATCTTCTATGCCGCAGCGCGCCAGCATGAGCGCCGCGTTGGAACCCAGGCCCCCGGCGCCGGCCAGACCCACGCGCGCGGCGCGCAGCCTGTCCAGTTGTTCCGGCAAAAGATAACGGCCCAGGCCGTCACGCAGACTGTTGGCCATAGTCCTGCTCCGGGCGGGGTCAGGCCGCCGGGTCTTCCCAGTCCTTGAGCACGGCCTGATAACCGTTGGCCGCCAGAGCGGCGGTCATCTCCGCAAGGCTGCGGCGGTCGGTGATTTCAAACTGGCCGGGATTGTGCTTGTCCTCCGTGGCTCTGCCGCCCACAGCCGTGGACACGCCCGCGGATACGCGGGTGACGCCCAGCGGCACCAGATGGTCGCGCATGAAGGCGCTTTCGCGGCTGGAGCAGGTGATGCCCGCGCGCGGCAGAAAACAGCGCAGGGCCGTGACGTACTGCGCCAGATGCCGGTCGTCCACGGCGTGCTGCACGTCAAATTCGCCTTCGTGCGGGCAGATGCGCGGAATGGACACGCTCACGTCCACGCCGGGAAAGTGGCGTTGCAGCCACCAGGCGTGCAGACCTGTGCAGAAGGCGTCCTGCTCGAAGGATTCCAGACCCAGCAGCGCGCCCAGTCCCAGAGAGCGCATGCCCGCGCGCGCCGCGCGTTCCGGCGCGTTGAGCCGGAAGCCGTAGTCGTGCTTGGGGCCCACGGGATGCAGCCAGGCATAGAGTTCGGGATTGTAGGTCTCCTGAAACATGGTCATGGAGTCCACGCCCGCCTTGATCAGCAGGCTGTATTCCGCCTCGGTGAGCGAGTAGACCTCCACGCCCACGGAGGCGAACAGCGGCTTGATACGCCGCGCCACCGAGGCCATGTACTCCGGCGAGGAGAGCTTGGGAGCGTCGCCGGTGAGCAGCAGCACATGCTGAAAGCCCATGTCGGCGATGGCCCTGGCCTCGGCATAGGCTTCGTCCACGCTGAGATGGCGGCGGGCCTGCTTGTTTTTGGCGTTGAAGCCGCAGTAGCGGCACTGGTTGGTGCAGACGTCCGAAATGTACAGCGGGGTGAAGATGTTCACGGCCCGCCCGAAATAACGCAGGGTCAGATCATGCGCCTTGCGGGCCATGCCTTCAAGATGCTCCCCGGCTGCGGGAGAGAGAAGGGTCAGAAAATCGGCGGGTTGCAGCGTGTCTTTGTTCAGCGCGGCCAGCACCTTGTCCGATGTGGCCCGGGCCACGCCCTGGGCCCGGCGTTCAGCGGGCCAGGACTGCAAAAAATTCTGAAAATTTTCCATCTGCGCGGTCCTTGTGAAAAAAATGCCCTAGCGCAAAAAGCCCGTCAGCGGCGAGGAGGCTTCCGCGCCCTCGCCCCGCGCCCTGACCGCGCCCGCGCCCGCCAGCCAGGCGTTGCGTCCGGCCTCCACGGCGGCCCTGAAGGCCGCGCCCATGCGCACGGGATCGTCGGCCGAGGCGATGGCCGTGTTCACCAGGCAGGCCGCCGCGCCCATTTCCATGGCCTCGCAGGCCTGGGAGGGGCGGCCGATGCCCGCGTCCACCACCACGGGCAGATCCAGTTCCTCAATGAGAATGGCGATCATTTCCCTGGTGCGCAGGCCCCGGTTGGTGCCGATGGGCGCGCCCAGCGGCATGACCGCCGCAGCCCCGGCCTCCACGCAGGCGCGGGCCACATACAGATCGGGATTGATGTAGGGCAGGACGGTGAAGCCTTCCCTGGCCAGCACTTCCGTGGCTTTGGCGGTTTCATAGCCGTCGGGCAGAAGGTGGCGGGCGTCGGAAATGACTTCGATTTTGACCCAGTCGCCGCAGCCCGCGGCGCGGGCCAGACGGGCCAGGCGCACGGCCTCGTCCGCCGTGCGCGCGCCAGAGGTGTTGGGCAGCAGGCGCATGCTCCGGGGAATGTGGGCCGTAATGCCCTGCTGGCCTTTCTCCACCCGGCGCATGGCCACGGTGATGACCTCCGCGCCGCATGCCTCGGCCACGGCTGGAATCAGGCTGTCCGCGCTGTATTTGCCCGTGCCGATAAACAGACGGCTTTTCAGGGTCACGCCGCCGACCACAAAGGGATCATTCATGTTTCTCTCCGCCAGACGCTGTTGAACTTGCCGAAAAATAAAAAACGAAGCGCCGTTTAACCGCCGCCCACAAACTGCACGATTTCAAGCCTGTCGCCGTCGCGTAACCGCGTATCCGCGAACGCGACGGCGGGAACAATGTCCCCGTTATGCTCCACTACCACGGTTTTGGGGTCATGCCCGCGCGCGCGCAGCAGATCCGCCACGCTGACGGCCTCAGCGCAGGTTTCGGTTTCGCCGTTGACGATTACATCCATGTCACCCCTCCGGAGAACAAGAAAGCCCGCAAACCGGAATGTCTGCGGGCGAGCGCGAACCTGCGGCGGCAGGTCGGCCAGCTTCCCTTCGTCAGCACTATCTGCGTCAGGTGCAGAGCCGCTTTTGAAATGGCAGCATTTCAAAAGCAAAATGCTCTAGGGGTCAGGGCGCGCACACCCTTTCTCAGCCGTGGCAGGCTCCCCCAGCCGGGAAAAAACGATAGTCCCGGCGCGGCAAGAATGCAAGAGGTCTTGTGCGGGGCTGGCAGACTGAGGCATCCAAAACCAGCCATCCTGGCAATCGCATGGGCAGACGTATCCAGTTGAGATTATTGAATGCACATTTTCAAGGCAGTGAAATTTCACTATGTTGACGGGGATCAGCAATTGCCCTGTCCAGCATCCGCCTGCGCTTGCCAAAGCGCCCAAAGGGCGTTATGTATATCGCCCCTGTCTGATATTCCCTTCAGACAGGATAAAAATTGCGCGGCGTCCGTAAAGGTCAGGCCCTGCCGGTCAGCCCGGCGACAGGCCGCTGAAGCCAGGTCCGGCCGGCCGCGACGAGGTTTTGCCATGAAAAAAGATATTCATCCCAAAGTGTTCAAGGCCACCATTACCTGCGCCTGCGGTCATGAAGAGCAGGTGCTCTCCACCAAGGGTGAACAGATTCATGTGGAAGTCTGCTCCGCCTGTCATCCCTTTTTCACCGGCAAGCAGCGCTTCCTGGACACGGCCGGCCGCATTGACCGCTTCCGTAAAAAGTACGCCAAGTTTGAACAGAAGTAAGCGCAACCACAGCGGACGCCAGCGTCTGGCCCCGCCGCCGGGGCTGCTGCCTGGCCTGCTGGCTTTTTTGCCCCGCCTGACGGCTGACTGTCCCTCCGTGGGCGGGCAGGCCGTCATGGAGGGGGTGATGATGCGCAATGGAGACGCCTACGGTCTGGCCGTGCGTCGTCCGGACGGCAGCATTCGCGCCCAGCGCCTGCCTTGGTTTTCCCTGACCCGCCGGGCCTGGCTCAAAAAAACTTTTGTGCGGGGTTTTCCCATTCTGCTGGAAACCCTGGTCAACGGCATCCAGGCGTTGAACCGCTCGGTGGAAGCCGCGGCCCAGAGCGGGGAGGAAGAACTGTCCGGCTGGCATCTGGCCCTGAGTCTGGGCCTGGCTCTGCTCATGGCTATCGCCCTTTTTGTGGTGGCCCCGCATCTGCTCTCGCTGGTCATGCTCTGGCTGCATCTGGGCGGCGATGTGGAAGGGCTCTCCTTTCACATCTGGGACGGCTTTTTCAAGTGCTGCATTTTCATGGGCTACATCCGCGCGATCTCTTATGTGCCGGATATCCGGCGTGTATTTCAGTATCATGGGGCCGAGCACAAGACCATCCATGCTTTTGAGGCCGGGGGCGAGGTCAGCGCGGCCAGCGCCGCGGGCATGAGCCGTCTGCACCCCCGTTGCGGCACAACCTTCCTGCTGTTTGTGATCTGCATTTCCATCATCCTGCATGCGGTGCTGGTTCCCCTGCTGCTGATGATTCACACGCCGCAGAGCATGGCGGCCAAGCATGCCCTGACTGTTTCCTTCAAACTTTTGCTCATGGCGCCCATCAGCGCTCTGGCCTATGAGCTGATCCGCTACGCGGCGCGCATGCCCGACGGCTTCTGGGCCACGCTGCTGCGGGCGCCGGGGCTGACCCTGCAACGCCTGACCACCTATGAGCCGGATCAGGAACAACTGGACGTGGCCATAGTGGCGTTGCGCGAGGCTCTGGGGCCGGATGCCGGGGCGAGAATTCACACCGTGCCTTATTCCGAAGGCTGATCTTTATTCCAAGACGCCGGATCCTGCGGATTGCCCCGTCTGGGGCGCGTCTGTGACGGCTGTTGTCATTTCTTTCATTTTTTGCGCAGCTTGCGTGCCGGAGTTCGCATATGTTCGCCAAACTGGAAGGCCTTGAAAAAAAATATATGGAGCTGGAAGAGGCTCTGGCCCAGCCCGATGTGTTCAATGATCAGGAGCACTACCGCAAACTGACCAAGGCTCATGCCGATCTGCGTGAAATTGTGGAACTGTTCCGCAAGTACCGGGCCTTGCAGCAGGAGCTGGACGAAAACAGGCAGATGCTGCACGACGAGGATCCCGGCATACGCGAAATGGCCCATGAGGAGGTGCGCCGGGCCGAGGAGGATCTGCCGCGTATTGAGCAGGCCCTCAAGGTGGCCCTGCTGCCCACGGACCCGCTGGACGAAAAGAATACCATTCTTGAAATCCGCGCGGGAACCGGCGGCGAGGAGGCGGCGCTGTTTGCGGCGGATCTTTTCCGCATGTATACCCGCTATGCCGAGCTTCAGGGCTGGAAAGTGGAGCTGATGAGCGAATCGCCATCCGAATCGGGCGGCTGCAAGGAAGTTATCTGCCTGATTTCCGGCGACCGCGTTTACAGTCGCCTCAAATTCGAGGCCGGAACCCATCGCGTGCAGCGTGTGCCCGCCACCGAAACGCAGGGCCGCATTCACACCTCGGCGGCCACGGTAGCCGTGATGCCCGAAGCCGAGGAAGTGGATGTGGAGATTCGGCCTGAAGATCTGCGCATCGACATTTACCGCGCATCCGGCGCTGGCGGTCAGCATGTCAACAAGACGGAATCCGCCGTGCGCATCACCCATCTGCCCACAAATACCGTTGTCACCTGTCAGGACGAGCGCTCCCAGCACAAAAACAAGGCCCGCGCCATGAAGGTGCTGGCCTCGCGTATTCTGGCCGCCGAACGCGAACGGCAGAATGCGGAGCTTTCCGCCGACCGCAAGGCCCAGGTGGGTTCCGGCGACCGCTCGGAACGCATCCGCACCTACAACTTCCCGCAGGGGCGTTGCACGGATCACCGCATCAACCTGACCCTGTATTCTCTGGACCGGATCATGGAAGGGGAGCTGGCGCCGCTGTTTGACGCCCTGTCCACCGCGGCGCAGACCGAGGCGCTCAAGGCTCAGGCCGAGGATATGGCCTTGTAGCGCGGGCGACAGGTCGCCGACAATCCGCTGCGGAAAAACAACGCTTTTTCCGCCCAATAAAGAATTGCCCCTCCCTGCTGACAAGGGCAGAGGAGGGGCAATCCGCATTCCGGCGTCTGGGAGTATTCAGCTTTCGTCAGACTTCCGCCCGGCGGACAGGCCGTGGCCCGGCTTGATGATTCTGGTCATGGTGGCCACCATGCCCGCGGCGTCGGCCACATCGGCGGGAATGATCATGCTGTTGCCCGTTTTGGCCAGCTTGCCGAATTCGGCGATATAGGCTTCAGCCAGGCGAAGCTGGGCGGCGGCCACGCCGTCATTGCCCAGTTGGTCGCCCACAATGCGCAGGCCTTCGGCCGTGGCCGTGGCCACGGTGCGTATCTGGGCCGCTTCGCCCTCGGCCTGGTTGATCATGGCCTGTTTCTGCCCTTCTGACTGGGCGATGGCGGCCGCCTTGGCGCCTTCGGCCCGGTTGATCTGCGACTGCATTTCGCCTTCGGATTCGGCGATGGTGGCGCGCTTTTCGCGTTCGGCGCGCATCTGTTTTTCCATGGCTTCCATCACCGTGTCCGGGGGCGTGATGTCGCGGATTTCATAGCGCAGCACCTTCACGCCCCAGGGCGCGGTGGCCGCGTCCAGCGCCTCCACCACTTCCTGATTGATGCGGGTGCGTTCCTCAAAGGTCTTGTCCAGTTCCAGCTTGCCGATGACCGAACGCAACGAGGTCTGGGCCAGCTGGATGGCCCCCCATTCGTAGTCGGAAATGCCGTAGGCGGACTTCTCCGGCGTAATGACCTGAAGGTAGAGCACGCCGTCAATATCCACGCTGACGTTGTCGCGGGTGATGCAGGTCTGCTTGGGCACGTCCAGCACCTGTTCCTTGAGGCTGCGCTTGTAGGCGGTCACGTCCACAAAGGGCAGCAGCAGGTGAAAGCCCGCATAGAGCACCTTGTGGAATTTGCCCAGGCGTTCCACCACATAGGCGGACTGGTTGGGAACCACCACGGCGGTTTTGATCAGTACGACGATGACCAGCACGGCCAGCAGAAACAGCCAGCCGAACTGACCCATTTGGGAAAAAATATTCATGTATCCTCCACGCCCTGTCATGGCGGGCGTCATGCCGCCGTCCGGCGGTTCAGTGTTTTTCTGTGGCGGTCACGCGCAGCAGCAGGGCGTCATCAGACTGTGTGCCGAGCACGCGCACCGCGCGCCCGACATGAAGTTCCACTTCCGCCACGGCCCGCCAGAAACTGCCGTCAATGCTCACTTCTCCCACTTCGCCGGGGCGCAGCGCCTTGCTGACCACACCCGCGCGGCCCGTGAGCGGGTGGGATGGCGCCTGGCCGCCCTGAGCATCGGCATCGGCGGCCCGCTGCGCCCGGCCGCCGAACACGGCCCGCAGATGACGGCGCAGGAAAAGCAGAGTGAGCAGGGAAACAAGAATGAACAGAACCAGCTGCCAGCCCAGGGAAAGGCCCAGCAGCGCGGCGCAAGCCGTAACCCAGGCTCCCGCGCCGAAAAAGACCAGCACCAGGGTCGGGGCCAGCAGCTCCACAAACAGAAAAACCAGGCCCAGCAGAAACCAGAGCAGAGGCGCGTTCATGTGTCCTCTCCAGGCGCGCCATGCGCGCTATTGCTGCTGGCCCTGGTCAATATCAATGATGCGCGCCTGCAACCAGACATAGGCGTCCACTTCCTGGCCCTTTTCCGGCTCAAAGTCGCCCAGCGCCATTCTGGAGACATAGAGCGCAAGCCGCATGGGTTCGCGGGTTTCAAAGGGAAAGCTGAGGTACAGGAGCTTGAGCGGCATTTTTTCCAGCTGGCAGTCCTGCACGTCCTCAATGACGGCGCGTAACTGGTATTCGCAGAAGCGGCGGCCCGGCATGATCAGATGGCGGCCCGCAACCTCGACCTTGAGCGGCGGCACATCCAGCCTGGACTTGCCGGGGTTTTCGGCCAGCCAGGCCTCGGCGTAGGCCTCAAAACGCGGCCCCTGGGTGATGGTCACCTCGTCCAGCAGGGCCTTGCGCAGCCCGTAGGCCAGACCGGCCAGCAGAAAGGTATGGGTGACGCCGGGGGTGAGGTCGTCACGATCGCGCCCGTACAGCGGGTCAAAGAACCACATGGGGTTCTTGCCCTCGATCATGCTCACGGCCACGTTGGCGCCCAGGCCGCTTTCCCAGGGGTGCACCTCTTCCACGGTGAGGTCGTTGGGCAGGCCTTCCAGCAGGGGAACAGCGTTGACGGGAGTCAGCCTGCCGCCTTCCTCTCCGGCCATCAGCACCGAGGCGCGCACGGGTTGATCCTTGGGCCAGGCCATCAGCACATGATCCCTGCCGCCGCGCTTCCACTGCCAGGCCGGACGCGTGCCGCCCTCGTGCAGCACCGTGCCCACCACCTGCGGCATGATCGCCGCCGGGTTCTGACCGGTGAGCACGGCCCAGGCGTCGCCCAGGCCTTCAAAATGGGTACGGTTTTTGCCCTGAAGCATGGCTTCCATTTCTTCAGGACTGGGCTGCCTGGCGTCGGGATTGGCGTCGTCGGCCTGGGCCACCTTTACAAACTGCTCGCCGCCGGCGGCAGCCTGGGGCAGAGTTTCCTTGCTTTTTCTGGGCATGCGAAAAATCCCCGTCTGCTCTCTGTCCGGCCCGTCGCCCTCCCGGCAAGGGAGGCAACGGGCCGGGGTACATACTGTCCGAATCAGCGCCGTCCGCCGCGATCGCGATCACGACCGCGTCCGCCGCGATCATGCCTGTCGCCCCGGTCGGAGCGGGGCGGACGGGCGGTTTCCTCGGGGTTCCAGGGATGTCCCTGTTCTTCCAGAAGGACGGCCTTGCGGCTGGCGCGGATGCGGTCGCCGTTGATCTCAATGACCTTGACCAGCATATCCTCGCCCAGACGGGCCACATCGCCCGGCTGCTCCACACGATTCACATCCAGCTGGGAAACGTGAACCAGGGCTTCCACATTGGGCAGCACTTCCACAATGGCCCCGATGTCCATGACCTTGCGCACCTTGGCCATATAGTTCTTGCCCAGATCCGGGCGCTGGTCGTAATAGGACACCATTTCGCGGGCTTTTTCCAGGGCTTCGGCCGTGGGCGCGAAAATGGACACCCGGCCGGAATCCTCAATATCGACGGATGCGCCGGTGGCCGCGGTGATGGCTTTGATGTTCTTGCCGCCGGGGCCGATGATCAGGCGAATGATGTCCGGATTCACAAATATTTCGGCGTGCTGCGGCGCAAAGCGCGAGAGTTCCTTGCGGGGCTCGGCGATGGCCTTGGCCATTTCGGCCAGGATGTGCAGGCGGCCTTCGCGTGCCTGCTGCATGGCCGCGCGCATGATGTCCGTGGTCAGGCCGGTGATTTTGATGTCCATCTGCACGCCGGTGACGCCTTCGGCCGTGCCGGCGATCTTGAAATCCATGTCGCCCAGCGCGTCCTCGTCACCCAGAATGTCGGTGAGCACGATGAATTTGTCGCCTTCCTTGATCAGGCCCATGGCCACGCCCGCCACCGGCGCGCTCACCGGCACGCCCGCGTCCATCAGCGAGAGGGAGCCGCCGCAGACCGCCGCCATGGAGGAAGAACCGTTGGATTCCATGGTTTCGGCCACCACGCGCAGGGTGAAGGGAAAATCCGCGTCAGCGGGCAGAATGGGCCGCAGGGATTTTTCCGCCAGGGCGCCGTGGCCGATTTCACGGCGCGACACGCGCACGGGCTTGACTTCGCCCACGCAGTAGGGCGGGAAGTTGTAATGCAGCATGAAGCGCTTGGTCACGTCGCCGGTGAGCGAGTCCATACGCTGCTCGTCCGTGGAGGAACCAAGGGTGGTCACCACCAGGGACTTGGTTTCGCCCCGGCGGAACAGCGCCGAACCATGCGCCCTGGGCAAGACCCCGGTCTGAATCTGGATGGGCCGCACGCTTCTGGTGTCGCGACCGTCGATGCGCGTGCCCTCGTTGACGATGCGAGCGCGCACCAGGGCTTTTTCCATGCCGCCGAGGATGTCGCCCACGCTCTTCAGCGCGGCTTCGTTCTCGGCCCAGGCCGGATCGGCCCTGAGGGCTTCCATGACCTTGTCCTTCACGGCCTTGCGGGCGTCCTTGCGCGGCAGTTTGTCCGGCACGCGCAGGGCGTCTTCAATGCCGGCCTCTCGGGCCAGTTCCTGCACCCGCGCCACCAGGGCAGGGTCGTCCTCATGCGGGGTAAAGGCCATCTTGGCCTTGCCGCAGAGTTCGCGCAACTGGATCTGGGCGTCGATAAGCGGCTGGATTTCCTTGCGGCCCCATTCCAGGGCTTCAATGATCACATCCTCGGGCAGGAAGCGGGCGTCGCCTTCCACCATGGTCAGGGCGTCGCGCGAAGCCGCGAAGAGAATGTTCAGGTCGCTCCGGGCCTGCTGCTCAAAGGAGGGGTTGAGCACAAACTGACCGTTGATCCGGCCGATGCGACCGCCGGCCACCGGGCCTTCAAAGGGCAGGGGCGAAACCATCAGGGCCGCCGAAGCGCCGGTGAGGGCCAGCACGTCGGATTCGTTCTCCTGATCGGCGGAAATGACGCTGGCCAGCACCTGCACGTCCTCGTTCAGGCCTTTGGGAAAGAGCGGGCGGATGGGCCGGTCGATAAGGCGCGCCACCAGGGTTTCGCGCTCGGAGGGGCGGCCGATCTCGCGGCGGAAGAAGCTGCCGGGGATGCGGCCCGCGGCGTACATTTTTTCGGAATACTCCACGGTCAGCGGGAAAAAGCCCTTGTCGAACTCCAGCGGCTGGGAGCAGACCGTCACCAGCACCACCGTGCCGCCGCATTGCATCCAGACCGCGCCGTGGGCCTGATTGGCCAGACGGCCGCACTCAAAAATGATTTCCTTGCCGCCCACCTGGGCCGTAACCCTGGCGGGACTGAAAATATCCTGCAACATAATGGGGTCCTTTGCTCTTGCGAAGGGGATTCCGGCAAAAGCGGGCAAAAGAACTGCGCATCCTTCTGCCTGGTTTTCCCGGACCCCCCTTCTCTCGCGTTTCTGCTCCCTGCGGGGGAGCGTGTCGTCATGCCGCGCGGCTTCGGGGGCAACGCTGATGCGCCCCAGGGCCTGATGCGGCAAGGGGGAGTCCGGCGACTCCCCCTTTCAGCCAAAATATTACTTGCGCAAGCCAAGTTTTTCGATGAGCGCGCGGTAACGCTGAACATCTTTCTTTTTCAGGTAGTTCAGAATCTTGCGGCGGTGTCCCACCAGCTTGAGCAGGCCGGTGCGGGAATGGAAGTCTTTCTTGTGCACCTTGAAATGGCCGGTGAGGCCTTCAATGCGCGCGGTGAGCAGCGCCACCTGAACTTCCGGGGAACCCGTGTCGCCTTCATGCTTGGCGTGAGCTTCAATGACCGATTTTTTCTGTTCCGCATCCATAACCACAGCAGTTCTCCTTGAGAGGATGAAGTTAGTTCCAAAGTCCCCGCAGCACGGCCCAGCAGGATCCGCCTGGCGCGTCTTTACGCTGCGCCAGGGCCAGGGCTTCGCCCCGGTCCAGCAACAGGGCCAGGCCCTTGTCCCGCGTCTTTTCCTCACTGCCCGGCGGCAGGGACGCGCAGGGCACGGCCATGCCGTTGCGAACCCGTTGCGCCTGTTCCGGCGTGAGCTCCACCCCGGGCCAGTGCGGCAAGGCCTCGGCAATGGGGCGCAGGCTGGCGGCCAGCAGGGCGGGATCAGCCGTGAGGTCCCGCAGGTCGCGGGCCGCGTCAAGGCCGAAGGGGTAACTGTACTCCCGGGTCAGTTCCGTGAGCACGGCTCCGCACCCCAGTCGCATCCCCAAGCTGTGGGCCAGGGAGCGTATGTAGGTGCCGGAACTGCAAGCGACCCGAAAGCGCACAAACGGCAGGCTCACGTCGAGCGTGTCCGCCTGTGAAATTTCCATGCGTTTGACCTTGGCGGGAGCGGCCGCGCCCTTGCGGGCCAGCCTGTACAGGGGCTGGCCTTCGTGTTTGGCCGCCGAATAGGGCGGCACGGGCTGCTCGCGCGCTTCGCGCCACAGGGCGATTTCGCGGCGCACGTCCTCTTCGCCCACATGCTCCCACGCGGCCTCGCCCAGCAGTTTTCCCTGACAGTCCCAGGTGTCCGTGGTCTGGCCCAGACGCAGAACGCCGCTGTACACCTTGCCGCCGCCCGCCAGCAGGTGCGAGGAAAGCTTGGTGGCCTGCCCCAGCAGCACCAGCAGCACGCCTGAGGCCAGAGGGTCCAGTGTGCCGGCGTGGCCGATCTTTTTCTGCCCCAGACGCTTGAGCGCCGTCAGGCAGCGGGCGGACGTGGGGCCCGAAGGCTTGTTCAGCACCAGCACGCCATGCAGTTGCGGCAACGGCGGCCGGCGGGGCTGCGGCACAGGGGCCGCCATTTCTTCATCGGTCATACGCAAGCCTGTAGCATAGCCGCAGAACGGTCTGAAGTCAAAATGTTATCGCGCCGCGCCGGCTGAAGCGCTTTCAGCGTCCAACTGGGCGTTGATGGCGGCCAGCAGAACCGGGGCGGCCTGCTCCGGGGGCATGTTCAGCGCGCCGCCCGCGGCGTTGAGGTGCCCGCCCCCTCCCAGAGCGGCCGCCGTGGCGCGCACATCCGTATGACCATAGGAGCGCAGGCTGAACCTGCACATCCCCGGCGTGTCCTCACGCAACAGGGCCGCCACCCGCACGCCGCCCAGACGCCGCAATTGATCCACCAGACCTTCCAGATCTTCCTTGAGGGCGCGGCAGTGCCGCAGATCTTCCAGAGACACAGTGCAGAAGGCCACTTCGCCATCGCGTTCCAGCCGCACGCGTTCCATGAGTCTGCCCCAGAGGTGCATGCGGCCCAGACTCCAGGCGTTCTCCAGGCGTTCCCGCAGGCCCGTCAGGTCACAGCCGCCCTCCACCAGATGCGCGCAGAGGGCAAAGACAGCCGCGCTGGTGTTGCCGTGGCAGAAGCCGCCCGTGTCCGTGATGATGCCCAGGGCCACGGCGCGGGCCAGTTCGCCTTGCAGCGGCAAGCCCGCGGCCAGAGCGACGTAAGCCATGAGCTGGGCCGTGGCCGCCGCCTCGGGAACCACCCAGTTGTCCAGGCTGCCCATGCCTTCCTCGCCCAGATGGTGGTCAATGTTCAGGCTGGTGAAATCGGGCAGGCGCGCCGCCAGTTCCCCGCCCAGCCGCTGGGGTTCGCCGCAGTCCAGCAGCAGGGCGCAACGCGGCGTGAAGGGCAGATGTTCCAGGCTGGTATGCACCGTGCCGGGCAGCGGGAAAAACTGAAGATACTGCGGCAGGCCGGTGCTGCTGTAAAGAATGAATTCCTTGCCCAGCGCGCGCAGAATATGCCCGGCCGCCGCCAGGGAGCCTGCGGCGTCGCCGTCGGGATTGACATGGCCGGACACCAGCACGTGGTCCAGCCCGCGCAGGGCGGCGGCCATGCGCAAGGCGCCGTCGCGAAAGCGCGTTGGAATCAGTTCAGTCTGTGACATAAATCTCTACCTGGCTGTCGATCATTTCCTCGGGGCAGACCGCTTCCATCATCAGGGCGCACTTGTCCATGCGGCTGCGGAGGTGGGTTTCATTGTTGGAAAGAGAGACCACAGCCACACGCAGGCGGGTGAGGCTGTCCTCGGTGCCGACTTCGGCAACGGCCACGTTGAATTTATTGCGGGTTTTCTGTTTCAGGCTGTTGGCGACACGGCGCTTGGCCTTGAGATTGTCGTTGCCGTCCAGGCTGAATTCGACGGTCAGAACCGCCATGAACATGGGCATACAAGTGAGTTTTGTTCCGGGCTTGAGCTTTGCGCGCGCCGTCATGAAGCGAAAAAAGCAATCTTTCCGGATGGCGCGCCGGCAGGTCTTTGCGCCGCGCGTCCGATGAGCGCGTTGCGCGCGCAAAGCCGCGGGCAACGTCTGCGGAAAAACCTGCGTGGGCCTCCATGACCAGGCAATGGAGGCCGGCCGGGCCACAGCCCGACCGGTCCTCCGGATTTTACAGCGTGGCTGCTTCCTCCACGGTCTCGAAGGCTTCGATAATGTCGCCGATCTTGACATCGTTGAAGTTTTCCAGGCCCACGCCGCACTCATTGCCTTTGACCACTTCCTTGGCGTCATCCTTGAATCGCTTGAGCGAGAGGATTTTGCCGGTGTAGACCACCACGCCGTCGCGCAGCAGCCGCACCCCGGCATTGCGGGCTATCCTGCCGTCAGCCACATAGGAACCGGCGATGACGCCCACCTTGGGCACACTGAAGGTATCGCGCACTTCGGCCTGACCCAGATAGACCTCACGCTGCACCGGGGCCAGCAGGCCGGCCATGGCGCTCTTGATGTCGTCTATCAGCTTGTAGATAATGTCGTAGAAGCGGATGTCCACATTTTCGTGTTCGGCCACATCCTTGATTTTGGACGTGGGCCGCACGTTGAAGCCAATGATGATGGCTTTGGAGGCCGACGCCAGCAGAATGTCGGATTCGGTAATGGCGCCGGCGCCGCCATGCACCACGTTGAGGCGCACCTTGTCCGTGCTCTGCTTGTTCAAAGCCTCGGTAATGGCTTCCAGGCTGCCCTGCACGTCGGCCTTGACCACCAGATTGAGGGTCAGGGTTTCCTGATCCGAAGCCCGCTGGGAAAGGAAGGTTTCCAGCGTTACCCTGGATTCGGAGGCCAGATCGCGTTCACGCTGCTTGGCCGCGCGGGAATCGGCAATGCGGCGGGCCAGCTTTTCGTCGGCCACCACAAAGAATTCCTCGCCCGCTTCGGGCACGCCCTCGAAACCCTGCACTTCCACGGGCAGGGAGGGGCCGGCCTCCTTGACTTTTTTGCCCTGGTCGCTGGTCAGGGCGCGCACACGACCCGAGAAGGGGCCGCACACGAAGTTGTCGCCCTGTCTGAGCGTGCCTTCCTGAATCAGAACCGTGGCGATGGGGCCGCGCCCCTTGTCCAGCCTGGCTTCCACAATATGGCCGCGGGCGGCCTTGTCCGGATTGGCCTTGAGCTCCATGATTTCCGATTGCAGGGCCACCATTTCCAGCAGATCGTCCAGACCTTCGCGAGTCTTGGCCGACACCCTGGCCACAATGGTATCGCCGCCCCAGTCCTCGGGCTGGAGGCCCAGTTCGGACAATTCGCGCAACACGCGATCCGGATCGGCTCCGGGCTTGTCCATCTTGTTCACGGCCACCATGATGGGCACATTGGCCGCGCGCGAGTGGTTGATGGCCTCGCGGGTCTGCTCCATAACGCCGTCATCGGCGGCCACCACCAGAATGACCAGGTCCGTGACCTGCGCGCCGCGCGCCCGCATGGCCGTGAAGGCCTCGTGGCCGGGCGTATCCAGAAAGACGATGTCGCCGCGTTTGCTTTTCACATGGTAAGCGCCGATGTGCTGGGTAATGCCGCCGGCTTCGCCGCTGGTCACGTTGGACTTGCGGATGGCGTCCAGCAGAGAGGTCTTGCCGTGGTCCACATGGCCCATGATGGTCACTACCGGCGGACGCGGCTTGAGCGATTCGGGCGCATCCGGCTCCTTGGGCGCCAGATAGTCGTCCTCGGAGAAGCCGGCCTTTTCCACTTCATACCCGAATTCGGCGGCCACCAGTGTGGCCGTGTCGATGTCCAGCGACTGGTTGATGGTGGCCATCACGCCCAGACCGAAGAGCACCTTGATGATCTCGTTGGCCTTGAGGCCCATCTGATGGGCCATGTCCGCCACGCGAATGGCCTCCGTAACGCGGATCTTGCGCTTGGCCGCCTTCAGGGGCTGCGTGGTCTGGGGCGCGACAGGCTTGCCGCCCTTGCGGCGGCCCCTGCCGCGGTTCAGGCGCGGCGCATCGTCGTCGTCCTGATGGCGGCCGAAATCGCCTTGCTGGAAATCCACAGTGCGGCGGCCCTTGAGCCGCTTTTTCTTGCTCTGGCCGTCGCGGCCGTCCGTGGGCTGGGCGGGCGCGGGCTGGCCGAAGCCGCCGGCTCTGCCGGGGCCGCCGGAACGCGGCCCCCCGGAGCCAGCCGGTCTGCCGGGAGCTCCCGGACGCGGCGGCCGCGAGCCGTCGCCGGGCCGTCCGGAACCGCCGGGGCGGAAGCCGGATGCGGGCCGCGGGGCGGGACGGCTCTCCTGCGAACCGGGCGCGGGGCGCGAAATAATCCGCACCTGGGGCGCGGCGGGTTCGGCACGGGGAGCGCGGCGCGGCGCGTTTTCAACAGTTTCGGCCTCGGCGGGGGCGGGCTCGTCCGCCTGTCCGCTTTCGGCATGAGAGTCGGCCGCGCGCGGGGGCAGGGTCGGCGCGGAAGAACCTTCGGGCATGGCTGAGGCGTCGGGACGGGCCAGCCGGGAAGTTTTGGCGCTTTTTTCCGGGGCTTCGGCGGGGGGAACGTCGATGGAAGCCGCGGGATCGGCTGCTTTCTCTTCCACAGCGGCAGCGGCCGGGGCCACAGGTTCGTCTGCTCCGGCAGGCGCGACCGGGCGCGTGGCCTCGTCGCCGGGCCGACTGATGATGCGCGCGGCGGCCACCACGCGGGCGGCCTTCTGCGGCCTGGGCGCGGGGGCGTCCGCAACCGGCGCTGTGGAGGCGGCGTCCGCGACCTGCACAGAAACGGTCGGGGCGTTTTCCACCGCGTCGGCCTTGACCGCGCTTCCGGCCGCTACGGGCGTGCTTTCCGCCCCGGGCCGCGCCGCCGGAGCGGCTTCCGCCTCGGGCGCTTTGGTTTCAGGCGCAGGCGCGGCGTCGGCGTCCTTGCGGCGTCGGCGCACGATAACATTGGGCTTGACCTCCGTGCGTTCCATGCCGCCCTGTTTCTGGCCGGCAAAATGGCCGCGCAGACGGGCCGCGTCCTCCACGGACACGGAACCGGCCGTGGTTCTGGCCGGCAGCCCCAGCTCATGCAGGGCGCGCAGCATGTCCTTGGACTGCACGCCAAGCTCTCCGACGAGATCCTTTATCTTGATTTTTTCTTCAGGCATGTTTACCCCCCTTATCAAGGCTGTCGCCAGCCGTACCGCGCGCTCCTCGCTTGCGGGCCGCCGCGCGCCGTGTACCGGGCCTGTATCTGGCGAATTTCTGTTCGCAGACAGGATCGGAACACACATACCAGCCCCTGCCCGGTCTGGTTTTTTCCGCGTCCATACTCAAAATTCCCTGCGTTGTCAGCACATGGCGCTTCAGCTCGGCCTTGGCCAAGCGACGGCGGCAGATCACGCACATCCGCACAGGCCCTTCCGGCCTTTCCCGGCCGTCCGCCCCCCTGGCGGTCTTATTTTTCGGCATCGCCGCTCCCGGCGTTTTCCGCGGCTGCCGGCGCGGCTTCGGGCTCAGTCCCGGCCTGCATTTCGCTCGCTTCCGACGTGTCCCCGGCGCGGTTCAGCTCCACAGCCGAGGATTCAGGCGCGCTTTCCACCACCGGCGCCAGGAAGTTGATGGCGGAACGCAGATCCGAGATGCGCGAAGCGCTGATGGTCAGCTTGTCGGCCAGCTCCTCGTCGCTGGCTTCACGCAACGCGTCCAGCGAGGAATACCCCGCTCCCAGCAGGGCCTCAATGGAAACTTCCGCCACGCTGGCCACCTGCTCCAGACCGTGGCCGATGGCGTTGGCCTCGTTGTAGCGGGTCTCGGTGAAGATATCGACCTTCCAGCCCAGCAGGCGCGCGGCCAGCTTGACGTTCTGGCCCTTGCGGCCGATGGCGTTGGTGAGCTGGTCGTCGGGCACGATGACTTCCAGCAGATTTTCCTCCTCGTCCACCACGATGCGCGAAACCAGGGCCGGGGCCAGGGCATTGCGGGCGTAGGTGGCGATTTCCGGGCTCCAGACCACGATGTCAATGCGCTCGCCGCGCAGTTCCTGCACAATATTCTGGATGCGCGAACCGCGCACGCCCACGCAGGCGCCCACCGGGTCCACATCCCGCTCGCGCGAGAGCACGGCCACCTTGGCGCGGGAGCCGGGGTCGCGGGCCACGCCCATGATCTGCACCACGCCGTCATCCACTTCCGGCACTTCACGGCGGAACAGGGCGGCCATGTAATCGCGGTGCGCGCGGGAGATGACCACCTGCGGGCCGCGTCCCTCCTTGCGCACTTCGATGATCAGGGCCTGCACGCGGTCGCCGCGCTTGTAATGCTCGCGCGGGATCTGCTCCTCGCGGGCCAGGATGGCTTCCGTGCGGCCCAGGTTGACCACCCAGCCGCCCTTGTCGCGGCGCTGGATGATGCCGGAAACAATTTCGCCCACGCGGTCCCTGTATTCCTCGTAAATAATTTCCTGTTCGGCGTCGCGCATGCGCTGGATGATGACCTGCTTGGCGGACTGGGCCGCAATGCGTCCCAGATCTTCCACCTTGACCCGGAAGCCCATTTCGTCATCCAGCTGCACGGAGGAATCATGTTCGCGGGCCTCGGCCAGAGCGATCTGGGTGTCCTCGTTGGCCACGTCGTCATCTTCCACCACGATTTTGAACTGATAGACCTCAATGTCGCCGGTATCGTCATTGTAGGTCACTTCCACGTCCATATCCTCGCTGAAGCGGCGCAGCACAGAAGTGCGCACGGCGTCCTCCAGCGTGTCGATGAGCATGTCGCGGTCAAGGCCCTTGTCCTTGCTGATCTGGTCAATGGCCTTTTTGAGTTCAAGATTCATGTGTGCCTCCGGCTGCCGCGCGTGACGGCGTAAAATCGCTATTTGGCTTCAGGTGACGTCCCGTTGTGCGTGTCGCGGGAACCTTTGCCGGTTCCCTTGCCGGGAATCTCCCCCGGCCTTTTTCCTGCCCCCTGTTCTGGCCCTTTGCCCGACCCTTTTCCTGGCCCTTTTCCCGGTTTGACCGGCTGACGGAAAATATACACGCGGCTCACGCGGCGCACGTCCGTCCAGGGCAGGCGCACGGGCGGCAGCGCCTCGGGGCTGACTTCGCCCTCGGCAGAAACCACGACGGGTTCCAGCACAAAGGCGTCCGCCTGCACGGCGGCGAGCCTGCCGCGCCAGAGACGGCGGGGAACCGCCCCGGATTGCGCGCAGCCTTCGGGCGCGAGAGGGGCGTGCAGTCGGGCTTCCACCACGTCGCCCAGATAGGGACGCATCTGCTCGAGACTGAAAAAAAGACGGGTGAGCCCCGGCGTGGACACTTCCAACACATAGGCTGCGGGCACGGCGTCCTCCACCTCCAGGGCCAGGCCCAGATGGCGGGAAATTTCCTCGCACTGGCCAAGGCTGGCCGAGTGGGGGGAGTGCCCCTCTCCGTCGTCGGCGGCGACGGCCCGGGCGGGATCTTCAGGGTCGCGCGCGGGCACATCCACAAAGAGGCGCACAACCATGCGACCGGCCTGGGCCACTTCAACCCCCCAGATGACCAGTCCCAGAGCGCGAACCACGGGCTCAGCCAGACGAATGACGGTTTTCTTGAGGGCGGTTTCGTTCATAATTTCCTTAAAAAGGTAGGACAACGCGAAGTACCGGCTGATCCGCGCCCCGTTGTGGAAACAAAAAAAAGGGGGCCCATTCAGGCCACCCCGTTGTGAACATATGTCCTGCATCAGGATGTGATGACCCGCGTAGGAACGCCAGTCATCTTGAATTTTTGATATTTACTCCCGGCGGCGGGCATTGTCAAGTATCGCTGTTCGGTAAAGCGGAAGGGCGCGCTGTATTCCTTGCGTCCGCTCGCGGCAGTAGGCTATGCGCCCGGCAGGCGGCGTGCGGCGGCAAAAATCTGATCCGCCAGTTTGCGGTGGGCCGCGGGCATGGCCAGGGCCTCCAGTTCGCGGGGCGTGGCCCAGCGCCAGGCGCTGGCCGCCGTGAGCGTCGGCGGGGCCGGCGTGTCCTCCGGGTCGCCGTCTGCCAGGCTGAGGGCGAAACAGTGCAGGGTGATCTTATAGGTGGTATACCCGTGGCGGATGATGCCGTATTTGCTGTCCACTGTCGCGGCAAAACCGGTTTCTTCTTCAAATTCGCGCACAACGGCGGCATCCGGACTTTCGCCCGGCTCCACCCGCCCGCCGGGAAATTCCCAGAGATTGCCCCATACGCCGGAAGGCAGCCGCTTCTGCACAAAAATTTTGTCCTTGCGGCGCAGCACGCCCGTGACCACTTCAATGGGCGTGATGGGGGCGCGCTTGCCGGGAACCGGGCGCTGATCCACAATGCCCAGATGCAGGCTGATGCAGAAGGCGGCCAGCGGGCAGACCGCGCAGCGCGGCTTTTTGCCGCAGACCAGCGCCCCCAGTTCCATCATGGCCTGATTGTGTTCACGGGCCTTGCCTTCGGGCACCAGACGCAGCGCCCAGGCCCGCACGGCCGAGGCCGCCGGTTCCTGCCTGACCGGCGTATCCAGATCAAAAACGCGGGCCACCACCCGTTCCACATTGGCATCCACGCAGGGCAGTTTTTCGCCGAAGGCTATGCTGGCGATGGCCCCGGCCGTGTATGGCCCCACGCCGGGCAGGGCGCGAATGTCCTCCAGCGCGGCGGGAAAAACGCCGCCATGCCTGTCCATGATCTGCCGGGCGGCGGCCAGCACATGGCGGGCGCGGGAATAATAGCCCAGGCCTTCCCAGAGGCGCAGCACTTCCTCTTCGGATGCGGCGGCCAGTGTTGCCACGTCCGGAAAGCGTTTCATCCAGCGCGTAAAATAGCTCACGCCCCGTTCCATCTGGGTTTGCTGAAGCATGACCTCGGAAATCCAGACTTCGTAAGGGCTGTAGCTGACGCGCCAGGGCAGGGGCCGCTGGTGTGCCGCGAACCAGGCCAGCAGCGCCTGCTGCAACTGCGGCAGATGGCTTTCGGGTGGCAGATGACGATGCCGGGAGGGTACGGGCGTCATGCCCGGCAGAGCCGCCGGTACGACCCGTGAGGGTGACGCGCCGCCCGTCATGGAGGATTTGGCTGTTCTGGACATGGCGGCAGTGTATACCCGGCCCGCGGCATTGTCATCCGGCCCGGCCTGGCCTATATTGCGGCAACGGCCCGCAACGGGCCGCAATATTCCCTATCAAGGAGCAGGCATGGCTAATCCCACCGTGTTGCTGGAAACCTCGTCCGGCGATATCCTGATTGAACTTTTTCAGGACAAGGCCCCCAAAACCGTGGCCAATTTTTTGCAGTATGTGGACGACGGCTTTTATGAAAATACCATCTTTCACCGCGTGATCCCCGGCTTCATGATTCAGGGCGGCGGTCTGGGCGCGCGCATGGACGAAAAGGCCACCCGCGAGGCTGTGGAAAACGAGGCCGATAACGGCCTCAAAAACGAGCGCGGCGCCATTGCCATGGCCCGCACCCGTGACCCGCACAGCGCCACGGCCCAGTTCTTCATCAATCTGGTGGACAACGATTTTCTGAATCACACTCAGCCCAGCCTGGACGGCTGGGGTTACTGCGTGTTCGGCAAAGTCACTGAAGGCATGGATGTGGTGGACAAGATCGCCAAGGTCAAGACCAAGAGCATGGGCATGCATGAGAATGTGCCTGTGGACATGGTTCTGATCACTGGCGCAAGCCGTTTTGAATAGCATTTCGCGAAAACAGAAAGTCCGCCGCTGCCCAAAGAAAGGCAACGGCGGACTTTCTGTTTTCGCGCTGGCGGGATTACCTGATTTTGCAATTGCCGTCCTGGCAGTCGGCGCTGGGTTCCACAGGCGTGGCCTGGAACAGGGCCACCTGCTCGTGGCCGTTATTGCTGGCGATCACCATGGTGAAGCGCATCAGGCCCTGGGGCAGAGCGGGCGTGGCCGTGCCCTTGAAATGGCCGTTGGCCGTGAGCAGTCGGGTATCGCCCACCTTGGTTTCACGCGTATTGGCGAGGGTCAGGCGATCCACCACCAGCTCCTTGTTCTTGATGCTGGCGATGAAGTTTTCCTTGTCCTGGATATGACCATTGGAACTGACGTGCCAGTAGTTGGGCGCCAGCAGTTTTTCCAGGGCCGGCACGTCGCCGGTCATCACGGCTTCGGTGTACAGGGCCACGGTATCGGCTTTGGCGTGAGCCACGCCGCCGGCAAGACAAAGGGCCAGAGCCAGAAGAAGCGGCACCAACTGTATAAATTTCATGATATTTCCTCCATAAAATCAATGGGTTGTTGCCGGTCAGGGGCCGGCTCCTCACCAAGTGGACGCTTTCTTTACGGCGAGTCGTTCCGTCTGTCAAGAGGGCGGCGGAACTATTTGCCAAGCGGCACGCTTTCCTCTACCTTATATCTAAGCGGCATATGCAAAAAGTAAATGCCGGCAACGCTTCCGCGGCCGGTTTATCCAAGCAATATGAGGCACAGCTATGTTGACCACTGTCTTGCAGACTATCGGCAATACGCCCTTGCTCCGCCTTGGCCTCTCGCGCGAACTGCCGGGCACAGTCTGGCTGAAGCTGGAAAACCGCAATCCCGGCGGCTCCATCAAGGATCGGGTGGCCTTTCACATGATTGAACGCGCCCTGGCGCGCGGCGAACTGAAGCCCGGCGGCGTGCTGGTGGAGGCCACCAGCGGCAATATGGGCATAGGCATGGCCCTGGTGGCCGCCGTGCGCGGCCTGCGTTGCGTGCTGGCCATGCCCGAATCCATGAGCCTGGAGCGGCGCGCCCTGCTCAGGGCTCTGGGCGCGGAACTCAGACTCACGCCCGCGGGCGAGGGCATGAGCGGGGCCGTGCAGGAGGCGCGGCGCATTGCTGAAAGCGCCGGGGGGCTTATTCTGGGCCAGTTTGCCAACCCGGAGGCCGTGGAGGCCCACTATCAGACCACCGGGCCGGAAATTTACAAGGACAGCGTGGGCAAAATGGACGTGTTGGTGGCGGGCGTGGGATCCGGTTCGTCCATCACCGGCGCGGGGCGTTTTCTGAAAGAGAGCATCCCCGGTTTCAGGGTGGTGGCCGTGGAGCCCAGAGATTCGCCCGTGCTTTCCGGCGGCAGGCCGGGGGCGCATGTGATTCAGGGCATAGGCGCGGGTTTCGTGCCGGCAATTCTGGATCGCTCGCTGCTGGACGAGATTATTCCGGTTGACGGGCAGGCGGCCATCCACATGGCCCGCAGGCTCATGAGCGCCGAAGGCGTCTGCGCGGGCATTTCCACCGGAGCCAACGTGCTGGCCGCGCTGGATGTGGCGGCGCGGCCCGAAATGCGGGACAAAAACATAGTCACTTTTGCCTGTGATACCGGCGAACGCTACATGTCCACGGCCCTGTTTCAGAATCAGGGCTGACGTTCGGACATGCGGGCGACCCGGCTTATTTGTGGGGCCGCCGCTAATCTTTTTTGGAGAACGACCGATAAAGAGACTCAACGGCACAGGAGACGCGCCGGCTGTTCTCGTCACCGGGGCCGCATCCTGAATGTTTTTATTTGATTTTCAAATAAAAACGGCGAGTTCTGAACAGTCGCACATATCCCGGTTCCGGCATGGAGTCCGGAAGCGGAATTATTATCCGCGTGGCGTCCCCGCACATGGAGCAGCTATATGGCGCAAACCAATATTTTGCTGGAAACCGGCACCAATGAGCTGGAAATTGTGGAGTTTTACGTCAATCAGGACGGCTACGAAGCCCATTACGGCCTGAATGTGGCCAAAGTGGTGGAAATCGGGCGGCGACAGACAGTCACCGCCATGCCGGAAATGCGCCATCAGGCTTTGCTGGGGGCCTTTCCCCACCGTAACGGTCGCATTGTGCCGCTCATTGATATGGCCATGTTTCTGGGCAGCGGGCCCATCACCAACGAGGACGCCAAAGTCATCGTCACCGAATTCAATACCGTTTGCACGGGCTTTCTGGTTTCGGGCGTCAACCGCATCTACCGTTTGAGCTGGACGGATGTGGAAGCGCCGGGCAATTTTTTGCAGAACGTCAGCCGCAGTTCAGTGACGGGTGTGGTGCGCCTGGAGGAGAGGGTCATCTTTCTGCTGGATCTGGAGGCCATTGTGGCCGAGCTGCATCCGGCCATGGCCATCAGCTTTGAAGGCGCGGCCGTGGATGATCCGGACGGCAAAACCTATGACATCCTGCATGTGGACGATTCCAGCAGCATCCGCTCTCTGGTGCTGGATCTGCTCTCCAGGGAAGGGCGCTTCAATCTGACGCAGCGCGTCAACGGCCAGGAGGCCTGGGATTACCTGCGGGAGATACGCGCCCGCAGCGAGGATGAGGGCAAGCCCATTTCCTCCTATGTGCAGGGCATCATCACCGATATCGAAATGCCTTCCATGGACGGTTTGGCGCTCTGCAAGCGGGTCAAGGAAGATCCGCTGCTGAAACGCCTGCCGGTGGCCATCTTTTCTTCCATGATCAATGACAGCCTGGCCCGCAAGTGCGCCAGCGTGGGCGCGGACGCCCAGTATACCAAGCCGGATCTCAAGGCGCTTTCGGAGAAACTGCACGAGCTGATCACCGCGGCCTGGGCCTGAGGCCGCTTCTGTCCGGCCTTCGCCCCGCCGCTGGAATGTTCCGGCGGCGGGGCTTTTTTTAGGGCCAGCCCGTAATACTCCGCGCATGCTCCGGTTTTTTCAAAAATAATTGAAATGGGTTGCCTGTAATGGCTTTTCCTCAAATTTCATGTTACAGAGCGTCAGAAGGATATTTCGGCATTTTTTGTTAATTGTCAGATATTTTTTTATTAACTTCAGATTATGAGGCGATGGCGTATGCTCCATCATACTATCAATATCGCCATCTTCGGCGAAAATATTTTGTTGAAGCATGTCATGGAAGCTGTTCCTCCAGCAGAGCATCTTGATTGGACTGCGGCATGCCATAAAAACTTCGAGCCGACTCTGGCTGACCGGGCGGATGTCATCATTTTCAATGGCCCGGCGGATTTCCGCGCCGCAAGAGCATGCGCCAGACAGGACGCCTGTCTGGTGGCCTGCCTGAGTGCCGAGGAAGAGAAAAACCTTTCCGCTGAGGAGAGAGACGCGCTGGATGACATTTGGCTGGCGCCTCTTTCCGAGGCCAGAGCCCGTATGCGCGTGACCCACCTTTTGGCGGAAATCAACGGAAGCCATTGTTTCGCTTTCTGTAGCCAGTGTCTTGACACATTCATAAACAGCCTGCCGCACATGGTTTGGTTCAAGGATATGGACGGGCGTCACAAGAAGGTTAACGACTATTTTTGCGAGTTTGTCGGCAAAACGAGAAAAGAGATAGAAAATAAGACACACGAGGATATCTGGGGCGTCTCTCCACAGGAAGACGAGTTCAGTTGTCATGAGACTGATCGCGCCGCCATAGAGACGGGAGAGACCGTGACGGCGGAGGAAGTGGTTCAGACTGGCAACGAGAAGCGTCTTTTCAAGACCATCAAGACGCCCATTCGTGGTCTGGATGGGGAGATTCTGGGAACGGTAGGCATCGCCCATGACATAACCACTCTGTTCAATCTGAATGTGGAGGTGGATCTTTTCATTGAGGTGATGCCCTTTCCACTCATGATTTGCGACTTTGACGAACAGATAGCCAAAGTCAATGCCAATTTTCTTGAATTTTTTGAAATCGACATTGAGGCCGTAGCCGGCGTCAGTTGGAGAGAATGGTACGAGCGCAATATACTTCATGAAATCTCCCCCACAGGCGAAGAAATATACATGCGTTTCATTCATTCCGATGGGCATATGTCATTTTTGAAAATGATATCACATGATATAAATGATATATTTGGCAATTATCAAGGCGTGATTCATGTCTTTGAAGACGTTACGGACGAAAAGGAGCTTGAATATCATATCTGGAAGCTTGCCAATACGGATGCCTTGACCGGTCTTGCCAACAGACAGGCATTTTACGAATATGCCAAAAGAATAACTGCCAACGAAAGGATTCACCTCTTTTATGTGGATCTGGATAATTTCAAACAGGTCAATGACAATTTCGGCCACAAGGCCGGCGATGAGGCGCTCAAGGCCACAGCCATGATTCTGCGTCAGGTTTTCGGAAAAGATTTTCCCGCCAGGCTGGGGGGCGATGAATTCATTGTTTGCGTGAGGCGGGAAGTCACCCTGCGGGACATCGAAGACATGGCCCAACGGTTGCTTCATCTCATGAAGGAGCAGTTTGCTGCCAGCGAAATGTGGAGCGGTCTTTCTTGCAGCGTGGGAATATCCGTCAATGGCTCCATGCGCAATGGCATAGAGCCATTGATCAAAATTACAGACAAGGTAATGTATGACGCAAAAAAGCAGGGAAAATCCTGCTACTGCATACGGCATGACAATGACGAATGATCGTGACTTTCAATTTCAAGCGCTATAGAATTTCTCGATTGAAGATGTAAATTTTCAATTCGCGGAAAAAGCGAGTTTTTCCGTTCATTTAGTGCGATTGTCCATTTGCGCGGCCAACAGAGCATTTACCTAATTTCATCAGATAAATGCTCTAAAATCGGCTGTTTTATCCCATCTGTCGCGCCCCGCCGCCGGAGTTTTTTCGGCGGCGGGGCTTGTTGTATGCTGTTCACCTTCTCCCCCAATTCGGTTGCTGTTTTATGCTAAGTCCAGCTTTACCGGCTTGAGAGAGGGTGAACAGCCTGTTGAAACATTACAGCCAGAGCATGTTGCTTTTGAATGTTACCATTTCAAAAGCAATATGCTCTGATGTTTTTATCCTTCCAGAGCGTCATTTGCATGGAACCGCGCAAAAAGGTCATCGTCAAGTCAATGATGTGCGGGCTTCGGGAAACAACAACCAGCTTGTGTCGAAATTTCGCAAACCAGTGGCGCTGACGACAGAGGCGCATAGTGGCAGCAGCCCCTGGACCACACTCGGTCTTTACACATAGCCAAGCAGACGCGGCAGGCAGAGTGAAATTTCCGGAATGAACGCCACCAGCAGCGTGCATAAAAGCAGTACGCCCAGGTAGGGCAGGATGCCTATGACCACTGATTCTACCGGAATGTTGGCGATGCGTGAGGAGACGAAGAGGTTTACGCCCAGAGGCGGTGACAGCAGGGCTACCTCATTGGTCAGCACGAGGAAAATGCCGAAATGCACGGGGTCAATGCCGAGTTGCGCCACAATGGGCATCAGCACCGGCACGAGGATGATCAGCGTTGCCAGCGTCTCAAGAAACATGCCGAGCACGAGCAGCAGAGCCAGAATCAGCAACATGATGACGGTTTTGCTCTGGGAAAAGGCAAGAAAGGCCTCCGCCAGGCGCAGGGGCGCCTGTTCATAGGTCAGCAGCTTGCCGAAAAGCGTGGAGGAACCGACAATGAGCAGCACCACGCCGCAGAGCATGGCCCCGTCCACGAAGGACTGGTAGATTTTGCTCCACGTCAGTTGCCGGTTGACGAGTCCCCCTACGAAAAAGGCCCAGACCACCGCCACCACCGAGGCTTCCACCGGTGTGCAGATGCCGGAATAGATGGAACCGAGGATAATGAAGGGCGTCAGCAGTGATGGCAGAGAGCGGAAGCAGGTTTTGCAGAAATGGACGGCATTGAACGGGGAGGCCGAGACATCGCCCGAGAAGCCCTGTTTCCTGGCCATGAGCCATGCTGTCAGGCTCATGAAGAAAGCGACCATGAAGCCGGGCGCGAAACCGGCTGTAAACAGGCTGGTGATGGAGACATTGCCCATGATTCCGTAAATGATCAGCGGGTTGCTCGGCGGGATGAGGATGCCGATGGTTCCGCCGGATGATGAGGCGGCCGCCGCGTAACGCGGGCTGTAGCCGTTACGGATCATGGACGGGATGAGCAGGGTTCCCACGGCGGCAACTGTTCCCGGACCGGAGCCGGAAATGGCGGCAAAAAAAGTGCAGGCCAGAATGGTCGTAATGCCCAGTCCGCCGTGGATGCGGCCGGTCAGCTGCTTGACCGTATCAATAATTTGGCTGGTGATGCCGCCGCGCTCCATGAGCGAGCCTGCCACAACAAAGATGGGGATAGCCAGCAAGGCGAAGGAGTTCAGGCCTTCAAAGAGAGCTTCATGAATGATTTCCAGGGGGAGCGTGCCCGCACAGAGAAGCGCGATGACGGTTGCGCCCATGAGCGCCATATATACAGGGACGCCAACCAGGATAAGGAGGAGCAGGCTTGTTCCGAGAACGGTCAGCGTATCCATCAGAGATCTCCTTCGCCCGTATTGTTGACGAGGTTTTCCAGTGTTCCCCGCCGCCAGTTGACGATCCAGACCTCAATGCAGCGCCAGCTTGCAAGGACAAAGCAGACGGGAATGACCATTTCAACATAGCCTTTGACGATGCCCAGTGTGGCTGAAACTTCGGGGAAATCAAAATTGTCGGCGATAGCGGAAAAGCATATCCAGGCGACAAAGAGATTAAATACAATGCAGATGGCGTCGGCCAACAGGCGAAACGCAAGTCTGGTCCGTACGGAAGCCCGCAGAAACTGCGCGGTGATGCGCACTTGCGTCAGCCGCTTTGTGGCAAAACACATGGCCGCATAGACGGTCCAGATGAAGCAATAGCGGCTGAGTTCTTCCGTCCAGGCCAGCGCGTCCCCGGTCAGTGTTCTGATGCACACCTGAAGGGTGAGACAGAGAGTCATGACGGCACTGAAAAAAAAACAGAGATATTCTTCAAGATTATCATAAAGTTTACGGAGCATGTCTCCTCCCTGATCTCTGCCGGGCCGGAGCGGTGACGCTCCGGCCCGGCTTCATCCTGAAGCCTGACCCTGGGATATTTTGTTTTTGAAATTTCCCCATTTCAAAAACGGCGCTGCAATGAGCCTGGAAAGCGCGGTTTTCAGGCTCATTGGGCGCGGGCGTCCGCTCTCACGCCCGCCGGGCAAGTGCTTTCTTAAAGGCAATTCGCTCTAGTTTTGCCCCATGATGGCCAGGGCATCGTCCAGCACGGCCTTGCCCCCGATCACGTCATAGTACCGGGGCCAGATGCTGCGGGCCTTCTTTATCCAGATATCCTCATCCTCAAGATCATTGACGAGCATGCCATGTGCAAGACACTCCTGAAGGGCCTTCCTGTCCTGCTCTTCCGCCCAGTCCCACATCCACAGGGCCGCTTCGCGGGCCGCGCGGTCAAAAAGCTCTCTGACGTCGGGAGACAGCTTGCGATACCAGCGTTCGCTCACCAGAATGGGGGCCACCCACACCATATAGTGCACATTGGTGATGTATTTCTGCACTTCCCAGAACTTGGTGTCCCGGTTCAGATCATTGGGATTTTCCTGACCGTCGATGACGCCCTGCTGCAGGCCGTTGAAGGTTTCAATCCAGGACAGGGGGTGCGGTTCCACGCCCCAGGCCCGGAAGGTGTTCAACTGCAATTCCACCGGCGGCACGCGCCACTTGAGGCCCTGCATGTCTTCCAGCTTTCTGATGGGGCGCCTGGAATTGGTAAGCACGCGATAGCCGCTCATCAGCCATGCCAGAGGGCGGGTGCGGCTTTGCCCGGCTATCCTGTCCGCCAGATTGTCCATCATGTTTTTGTCGCTGAAGAATTTGCGGGCCATTTCCTTTTGGGGAAAAAGGTACGGCATGATGACGAGTGTGGAACTGGGCGCAAAAGGCGTGAGGTTGCCGGCGGCCATGACGCCTATCTGGATGCTGTCGCTGCGTAACTGCTTGACGGTGCTCTGTTCGTCGCCCAGAACGCCGCCGTAAAATTTTTCAAAGGTAATTTTGCCGCCTGATTCCCGCTCCACAATCTCCGCAAGCTTGTCCAGCGGTGCGGCCTGAATGGCGCCTGGGGGCGTCGAACAGGCCATGCGGACATTCATTTTTTCATATTCCGCCGCATGGGCGGAAGCGCCCCAAAGCACCAGGGTCACCAGGAAGAAGCATAACTTGATACTGTTCATGGCTATTTCTCCTCAAGGAGTCAGTCCGTGATCTTATAGGCTCCGAGCTGGCCCAGGGCGATGCTGGCCGGGCTGATGACCTCGGGGTCCACCATGACGTTGACGCAGGCCACGGTATTGGCGGCAAAGGCCGCTTCAATGGCCGGGCGGATGTCTTGCGGGCGCTGCACAAAAAAGCCCTTGCCCCCGGCGGCTTCCACCATCTTGTCGTAGGGGGTGGGGCCCAGCCAGGTTACGGAATCCAGCGTATAGCCCAGGCGCAGTTGCTGGCTGTGCCGGATCATGCCCCAGCTCTGGTCGTTGGCCACCACGATGACCATAGACAGCCCCTTGCGCAGGGCCGTGGTCACTTCCATGAAGTTGAAGCCGAAGGAACCGTCGCCGGTGACCAGCATGACGCGGCTTTCCGGGTAGACCAGCCGGGCGGCGATGGCGTCGGCTATGCCGCCGCCGATGCACCAGTACTGCCCGTGGTCCAGAAGCCTGTAAGGCGTGCGGACCGTGCGCCCGATATGCGCCCAGGTCAGGGTGTCGCCGCCGTCGGCCAGCACCACGTCGTCGTCGCGGTCCATGAACTTGTCCACCTCTTGCATCAGCCGTTGCGGATGGATGGGCATGGCGTCGCTGGTCTGCATGGGCAGCATGGCCTCGGCGCAGCGCCGCCGCTCCGCGCGCAATTCCTCCAGCCAGGGCGCATAGCGGCGGCCCAGGCCATTGGGCCCCACTCCGGAGAGGCCCAGGGCGTCCAGACGGCTGTTGGCCAGTTCCAGAAAGGCGCGCACATCGCTCACCACAGGCAGGTCAATGGCCCGGTTGCGCCCCAGTTCCTCGCCGACCACATCCACCTGCACCAGCGTGGCCGTCTTGTTGTAGGCGGCCCCGAAAAAGTGGTTGAGGCTGATGCGATTGCCAAGAATCAGGGCCAGGTCTGTTTCCGCATAGGCCTTTTTGGCTGTCAGCGGGCGGTGCGGCCCGGCCAGGCCGAAGCAGAGCGGGTGCAGATCCGAAACAAGGCCGCGCCCCATATTGCAGGTAAAGACCGGGATGCCGCATTTTTCCACAAAGGCGCGCAGTTCTTCCCCGGCTCTGGCATAGCCGGCGCCGCTGCCCGCCACCACGATGGGGCGTTCAGCCTCGCGCAGAAGGGCGATGGTTTTCTCCACGCCGCGCTGGTCCACAGGCCGGGATTCCACCACCGTCCTGTGCCATGCGCATTGCCCGCCGGGCATGGCCTTGCCCAGTATGTCGCAGGGCAGTTCCAGAAAGACCGGGCCGGGCCGCCCGGACAGGGTCGTGCGAAAGGCCGTTTCCACATATTCGGCCACCCGTTCTGTCTGCGTGCAGACATAGGCCGCCTTGACGATGGGCGCGGCAATGGCCGCCTGGGGCGCGTCCTGAAGGTCCATCTTGTCCCTGTAGTCTGTGCCGGATGCCCCGGCGATGACCAGCAGGGGCGTGCAGTTGGTGGCTGCCTGCTGCAGGGGGGAAATGCAGTTGGTGAAACCCGGCCCGGCGGTGAGCATGGCCACGCCGGGCTTGCCCGTCATGCGGGCGTAGGCGTCGGCCATGAATGTGGCCGCCTGCTCGTGGCGCGTGTCCACCAGGCGGACAGGGCTTTTTTCCAGAATCTGATGGATGTGGTTGAGGTGTCCGCCGGTAAGGGTGAAGACAAATTCCACGCCCAGTTCCATCAGGGCGCGTGCGGCGGCTTCGCCTCCATTGGCAGCTTGCATGATGTTCTCCTTTGCTGGGATAGCGACGTGGCGGCGTGAAAAACGTCCGCTTTGCCGCAAGAGAGCAAGGATTGTGCCCTTCATGGAAGCTCTTTTGATTTATTTATATTTCAGCATATTGTGTAAAAATATTTCCGGCGCGGTCTATGCCAGCCCTTGCTTTATGTAAAGAGTCCTTAATGCGTGTACAGCGGAAATGTAAATATAACTTTACAGTGCGGCGGTGTTCGTATCCACAGCCAATTGCGGGATGCCGTATTTTTTCAGTTTGGCGTACAGCGTCACGCGCGAGATGCCCAATTGCCGGGCCGTGGCCGTGACGTTGCCCTGATTTTCCTGCAGGGCGGCGGCGAGAAAGCCCGCTTCCTGGGCGTTCAGCCAGGCGGCGAGGGTGTGGTGCCGCTGTCGTGGCGAATGGCGGTCGGGGATGCGGCCCCCGCCCATGATCTCAGCCGGCAGGTCAGCCGCGTCAATGCGGTCGCCTTTCTGGTGCAGGGTGGCGTGCACCAGAGAGTTGAACAACTGGCGCACGTTGCCGGGCCAGGAGTAGGCCTCCAGAGCGCGCACGGCCTCATCCGTAAAGTCCGCCGTGGCACAGCCGATTTTGGAGAGAATCTGCCGGGCCAGGGGCAGAATGTCCTCTGTGCGGGCGCGCAGGGGCGGCAGGCGGATGGTCAGCGTGCTGATGCGGTAATACAGATCCTCGCGAAAACTTTCCTGCCGGATCATGTCCTGCAGGTCGCGATTGGTGGCTGTGATCAGCCGAAAGTCCACCTCCCGACCGGTTACGTCGCCCAGCCGGGTGATGCGTTTTTCCTCCAGCACGCGCAACAGCTTGACCTGGGCATGCAGCGGAATATCCCCGATCTCATCCAGAAAGAGCGTGCCGCCGTTGGCCAGCTCCATCTGGCCGACCTTGCCTTCCTTGCGCGCGCCGGAAAATGCGCCCGGCGCGTAGCCGAAAAGCTCGGCCTCGAAAAGCTCCTTGGGAATGGCCGCGCAATTGATGCTGATGAACGGCCCGGCCGCGCGGCGGCTGAGCGCGTGCAGGGCGTGCGCGGTCAGTTCCTTGCCCGTGCCGGTTCTGCCCAGAATCAGCACCGGATGCGAACCGGCGGCATAGCTGCGGATGAGCCCCTTTACCGCGAGCATAGGCGCGCTTTCGCCGATGATGCTTCCGATATCGTAATGGGCGCTGCGCTCCGGCTTGAGGCTGCGATTATAGCTTTTCAGCTTTCTGGCCAGAAAGTCGATTCTGCGGGTCAGCTCACGCAGTTCCGTCGGGTCAGTGAACAGAATGTGCGAAACCATACCTGTGACCACGCCGTTGCCGTCGCGCACCGGAATCCGGTTGACCACGAATTTGTGATTATCGCCAAAGAGCGGCAGGGTGCACAGGTCGCCCATTTCCGGACGGCCATGCCTGATGACCAGAGCGGCGCGAGTCAGGGGATTCAGGTCAGGCAGCGGCTTGCCCAGCATGGTCCTGACGTCGCCGCCCAGCAGGGAGGCGTAGCATTTGTTGATCTTGCGGACGATGAAGTCTGTGTCGCAGTACAGGACGCCTTCGGGCAGAGCGTCCAGCACATTCTGGTAGAGCTGTTCGGAATTGTTCCATCCTTCCGGCATACGCCCTCCGTCGGCTTCCACAAAAGGGAAGATCTGCGGCCGCAGAGGCGGCTCTCTGATCTTTTGTCTTCTGTAACACAGGCGGGCGTATTGTAACCAATGGTATTATAATAAAAATACTTGTATATGATCTGCTATATAAACCCGAAAATGTCGCGGGCCGGCATATGCCGGCCCGTGCGCGAGTTAAAATCCTTCTTCCAGCGGCGGCCAGACCAGCCAGTGCCCGTCCGGCTTCAGCGCGGGCCGCGCGCCCGGCGTCACAAGCACCTGACGGCCCTGCGTGCTGATGCGCCCCTCGGCAAACCATTGCAGCGCCTGGGGATAGATGCGGTGTTCCAGGCCATGAATGCGGTTCATCAGGCTGTCCAGCGCCTCCCCGGCTTCCACGGGCACGGCGGCCTGGATGATCACCGGGCCGCTGTCCATCTTTTCTTCCACGAAATGCACGGTGCAGCCGGAAATTCTGACCCCATAGGCCTGGGCGTCGGCCCCGCCGTGCACGCCCGGAAAGCTGGGCAGCAGGGCCGGATGAATGTTGATGACCCGCCCGGCAAAGGCTTCCAGAAACACGGAGGAAAGCAGGCGCATGTACCCGGCCAGCACAATGAGTTCCGCGCCGCTTTCGCGCAGGGCGGCGACGAGTTGCCGGTCATAGGCCTCCCGGTCCGGAAAGAGGGTATGATCCAGAACCAGATGCGGCAGCCCGGCCTTGCGGGCGCGTTCCAGCACGCCCGCGCCCGGCCTGTTGCTGAGAATCAGGCGGATGTCCACATCCAGAATGCCGGCGGCGGCCTTGTCGATCATGGCCTGGGCGTTGGTTCCCCCGCCCGATGCAAGTATGGCGATTTTCAGGGGCATGGCGTCCTCAAAGCGCGGCTGGGCCGCGCGTAAAATAGTCCGTTATGGTCTTGACCAGGGCCGGGATGGTGTATTCCTCCGGCTGGATGTGGGCCTCCAGACCGTGCTCGCGCAGGGTCCGGGCCGTTATGGGGCCGATGGCCGCCAGTCGGGTTTCCGGGTGTTCCTTGAGCTTTTCCGCCGGGATCAGGCTGAGAAAATTCTCCACCGTGGAGGAGGAGCCGAAGGTCACGCAGGCAAGCGAGCCTTCTTCCAGACGTTCCAGCACCGCACCCCTGCGCCCGGCCGCCGGTATGGTTTCATAGGCGGGCAGCACGTCCACCAGTGCCCCGGCCTTGCCCAGCTCCACGGGCAGCACGTCGCGGGCCTTGGCCGCGCGCGGCAGCAGCATGCGCCTGCCCGCCAGCTGGCCGCCTTCACGCGCCAGCAGGCCTTCCACCACGCCTTCAGCCACATAGCGTTCAGGCACAAAATCGGGCCGGATGCCGCGCGCCAGCAGGGCGTCAGCCGTGGCCGGGCCTATGGCCGCCACCTTGCAGGGCCCCAGCGCCCTGCTGTCCTTGCCCGCCGCTTCCAGGCGCAGCCAGAAATGGCGTACCCCGTTCACGGAGGTGAAAATCAGCCAGGCATAGTCCGCCAGCCGGGCCACAGCCGCGTCCAGCGCCGCATATTCGGGCAGAGGGCGGATTTCAATGGTGGGGCACTGGATGACCTCGGCCCCCAGTTCCGTCAGGCTGCCGGCCAGGCCACTGGCCTGCTCCCGCGCGCGGGTGACCACAATGCTTTTGCCCAGCAGGGGCTTTTGCTCAAACCAGTTCAGCTTGTCATGCAGACTGACCACCTTGCCCACCACAATCACCGCGGGATTGGTGAAATGCGCTTCCCGGGCGGCCTGGGGCAGATCGCGCAGAGCGGCCGTCAGACTGCGCTGGCGCGGCGTGGCGCCCCGGTACACCAGAGCCGCCGGGGTTTGCGGGTCCATGCCCGCATCCAGCAGGTTACGAACAATGTCCGGCAGGTTTTTCATGCCCATGACAAAGACCAGGGTGGAGGCGCTCCGGGCCAGAGCCTGCCAGTTGTGCACAGAGCCGGGCTTGTCCGGATTTTCATGTCCGGTGATGATGGTCACCGAGGAGGCGAAGTCGCGGTGGGTCAGGGGAATGCCCGCGTAGGCCGGCGCCGCGATGGTGCTGCTGATGCCCGGCACTTCCTCAAAGGGCACGCCCGCGGCCAGCAGTTCTTCGGCCTCCTCGCCGCCGCGTCCGAAGATATAGGGGTCGCCGCCCTTGAGACGGGCCACCACCTTGCCCTCTTTGGCCTTGCGCACCAGAAGGGCGTTGATTTCCCGCTGGGGCAGGGCGTGGTTGCCCGCCACCTTGCCCACATAGATCAGTTCGGCGTCGGGCCGGGCATGGCCCAGCAGGCTGTCGTTGGCCAGAGCGTCATAGATCACCACGTCCGCCGCGGCCAGAACATCCCTGGCCTTGAGGGTCAGCAGGCCGGGATCGCCGGGGCCCGCGCCCAGAAGATAGACTTTCATTGCACGCCTCCGCGGGCCAGCTCCAGCAGGGTGCGCGCGCCGAAGCCCGACGCGCCCACCGGACAGAGCGGGGTTTTTTTGGCGTTCCAGTCCACACCCGCAATGTCCAGATGCGCCCAGCGCACGCCTTCGCGCACAAAATGCCTGAGAAAGAGCGCGGCATTGATGGCCCCGCCCTCGCGCGGGCCGGTGTGGCAGATGTCCGCCACCTCGCTTTTGAGCTGTTCGGCATAGGGCTGCCAGAGCGGCAGCCGCCAGTAATTCTCGCCGCCCACGCCGCCCGCGGCGCTGATGCGTTCGGCCAGGTCTTCGTCGTCGCAGAACAGCCCGGCCAGCTCCGTGCCCAGAGCCACGGCGCACGCGCCGGTGAGGGTGGCCATGTCAATGATGGCGGCCGGGGTCCACTGCTTCTGGGCGTAGGCCAGGGCATCGCAGAGCGCCAGACGGCCCTCGGCGTCCGTATTGGTGATTTCCACCGTATCGCCGCTGGCCGCGCGCACCACGTCGCCGGGGCGCGTGGCCGTGCCGCCGGGCATGTTTTCGGCGCAGGCCAGCAGGCCGATGACGCGGCGGGGCGCGTCCTCCTCGGCCAGAGCCGCAATGGCGGCCAGCACCGCCGCCGCGCCGGTCATGTCGCACTTCATCTGCTGCATGTTGGCGGCGGGCTTGAGGCTGATGCCGCCAGAATCAAAGGTAATGCCCTTGCCCACCAGAATCAGCGGCTTGTCCTGCTCATGGCCCTTGGGGGCGTGTTCCAGCGCCACCAGACGTGGGGGACGGGCCGACCCCTGACCCACGGCCAGCAAGGCTCCCATGCCTTCGGCGGCCAGGGCTTCCTCATCCAGCACCGTGCAGGAGAAACCCAGCTCTTTGGCCAGGTCGGCGGCGCGCTGGGCCAGACTTTCGGGATAGAGCAGATTGCCCGGCATGTTGGCCAGATCCCGCGCCAGGGCCACGGCCCTGGCCGCGCGTTCGCCCCGGCGGGCCGCCGCATGCGCGCCGTCTGGCACGGACTGGCCGTCAAAACCCAGGGCCAGCCATTGCGGATCAGCGGTTTCATCTTCCTGCGGCTTCTTCAGGGTTGTGAAGCGGTAGAGGGCCAGTTGCACGGCGTAGACGCATTCCTCCACCAGCCGTTCCCGGCCGCCGGGCAGACGGGCCAGGGCCGGTTCAGGCAGCAGGATGGACTCCAGGCCCAGTTGCCGGCAGCGCTGCACGGCGGCGGCCACGGCCGCGCGCAGTTTGTTGGCGTCCACTTTTTCGCGCGGTCCCAGACCCACGGCCAGCACGCGCGGCACGGCAAGTTCCGGATGGCCGTGCAGCAGGGCCAGTTCGCCCTCCTTGCCCTTGAAATCGCGCAGGGCCGGAGCTACGGCCAGCCAGGGCGCGGCCTTGTCCAGTTCCGGGCACTGGCGCAATATGTCTTCGCCCTCGCAGGACGGGGCCAGCATGATGGCGGCTTTCCACTGTTCGGGGCCGAGATTCTGGAAGCGTATATCCATAGACGGGTTCTCCTTGAGAGCATTTCTTGATTGAAAATGTAAATTTTCAATCTGTTCGCCGCCGTCGTTTCGCGGAAAAAACGTGGTATTTCCGCTCATTCGGCGCGGTTGTCCGTGTGCGCGCTCTATGTGGGCGCGGACGCCGGGGAGTCACGGCTGAAAGCTGAGCGTTCGAATATACGCCGGGCCGCTGTTTTTGCCAAGCTCGGTCATGGGGCGGCAACAATCCATCTGTGGGGTGTGGTGGGGCGGAAAATTGGCCCTGGAGCATTGTGCCTTTGATGCTCCCGTTTCAAAAGCGGCGCTGTCGTCCGCTCTCGCGCCCGGCCGGCTCTTGACGGTTCGCGCTCCAGCGTATAATATACCTCGCATGTTTTCGCTCTTTACTTACATAGCTCTGATTGTGGGCGTCAATTACGCGTTTGCCGCCACGCCTCTTGTGGAACTGCCCAGCGGCGACCTCTGGCCGCCGGCTTCGCTGCTCGTGGGCTTTATTTTTGTGGTTCGCGACTTTGCCCAGCGCCGTGTGGGCCATCATATTCTCTGGGCCATGCTGGCGGGCTGCGTGGTAAGCTGGCATATGGCTTCGCCCCAACTGGCCGTGGCCAGCGCGGCGGCCTTTGCCGTGGGCGAACTGGGCGACTGGGCGCTGTTCACCTTCACGCGCAAGCCCTTTTCCCAGCGCATCCTGATCTCCAGCCTGCTGGGAGCGCCTCTGGACAGTCTGGTCTTTCTGCTGTTCATCGGCCTCGCCACGCCCTGGTCCATTGTGATCATGAGCCTGTCCAAGCTGGTCGGTTCTCTTCTGGTCTTTTTTCTGGTGCGCCGCCGTGAACGCCGCGAGGCCGCCGGCCTGGCCGCCCAGAACCTCTGAAGCGCCAATGCGCCGGAACTTCAAGAAGCCGCCCCAGGGCGGCTTTTTCATGTCCGGCGGAAAAGAATTCACAGTCCCGCGGCCAGGGCGGTTTCCTCAGGGTACAGAGATTCCACATGGGCCAGAAAGGCTGCATAACGGTTTTCCCGCACGGCCTGCCTGGCCTCGCGCGCCAGCCGCAGGAAATAGGTCAGATTGTGCAGGGAATTGAGCCGGAAGGAGAGCAGCTCCTTGCTCACATAGAGATGGCGCAGATAGGCCCGCGAGAAGGTTCGGCAGGCATAGCAGTCGCAGGCCGGGTCCAGGGGGCCGTCGTCCTCCGCGTATTCCTTCCTTTTGATGTTCACCTTGCCCAGCGAAGTATACAGCGTGCCGTTGCGGGCATTGCGCGTGGGCAGCACGCAGTCGAACATGTCCACGCCCGCATGGATGCCGTGGGCGATGTCCAGGGGCGTGCCCACGCCCATCAGGTAGCGGGGCTTGTCCGCCGGCAGCAGCGGGGCCGTATGGTAGAGCAGGTCATACATTTCGGCCTTGCCCTCGCCCACGGACAGCCCGCCGATGGCAAAGCCGTCGCAGTCAATGGCGCAGATTTCCTCCACCGAGCGACGCCGCAGGTCCTTGAAAAAACCGCCCTGAGTGATGCCGAAAAGCAGATTGTCGCCCGCGCCCGCCGGCCAGGCGGCGCGCGCCCGCGCGGCCCAGCGCGTGGTCAGGGCCAGGGAGCGTTCCGTATAGGCATAGTCCGCGCCGTAGGGCACGCACTCGTCCAGCACCATCATGATGTCGGAATTCAGGTTGCGCTGAATGGCGATGACCTTTTCCGGAGTGAACAGATGCCGCGAGCCGTCCAGGTGCGAACGGAACTCCACCCCTTCCTCGCGGATTTTGCGCAGCGAACTCAGGCTGAATACCTGAAAGCCGCCGCTGTCCGTAAGCACGGCCCCCGGCCAGGAGGCGAAGCCGTGCAGGCCGCCGTGCCTGGCCACCAGTTCGTCGCCGGGCCGCAGGTACAGATGGTAGGTATTGCCCAGAATGACAGGCGCGCCGATGGCCGCGAGATCATCAGGGGCGATGGCCTTGACCGAGCCCACTGTGCCCACGGGCATGAAAATGGGCGTGGGGATGACGCCGTGGGCCGTGCGCAGCAGGCCGGCGCGGGCCGCGCCGTCAGTATGTTGCACTGTAAAAACGGGTTCAGACATGCCGCGCAGCCTATCCGCAAGCGCGCCGCGTGGCAAGACCTTGCCTGCGGGAAAGGCCGTGCGCCATACTCTTTTTGAGAGTGTTGCCACAAGGATAGGCTTATCCCATTGAACTGACTGAAATGTCCTGATAAATACCGACAAGGCCATCTCAATGGGCCTGTGCTTGTTTGGGAATATATTTCAAATAGTTATGCCAATATTATCAACCTGTGCGTGAAAACTCTCCTTTTTTTCTTGTGCCCGGGTCCTAATGCTGCTATGTGGCAGAACTGGTCATTTTTGAACAGGAATCCCGGCATGCGCAATTTCAGCCAGACCGGCCACAGGATTCTGAGCGAGATGGTTTCCCCGGCCATGAAGCGCCGCGCCAGACGGACCGGTTCCAGCATGACCAGAACAAAGCCCCTGCCGGCCTCCGTTCTTGCGGGCCGTGACCGGCGTTGCCGCTTTACGGAGCATTCATGAGCGCTTACACTGTTACGCCGTCGCGCTGCCATATTGACCTAGCCGCCCTGCGGCGCAATTTTTCCCGCCTGGGGAACCCCGCCTCCATCATGCCGGTCATCAAATCCGACGCCTACGGGCATGGCCTGCTGCCTGTGGCCCGCGCTCTGGATCAGGCCGGGGCCCGTCGCTTCGCCGTGGGGACGGTGGACGAGGGCATGGCTCTGCGCGAGGCCGGGCTGGGTCAGCGCATCGTGCCGCTGCTGGGGGCCGTCAGCCCGCAAGACTGGCGCACCGCCGCGGCCCTTGACCTGACGCCGCTGCTGACTGATTTTGAGGATATTGAAAAAGCGGCGGCCTGCTGCCCGGCGAACCGCCCCCTGCATGTGGCCGTCAAGTGTGAAACCGGCATGAACCGCCTGGGCTTTTCCGCCGAGGATCTGCCCGCGCTTCTGGAAAGTCTGCGCCGCTTCCCCCACATGACGCCCGTGCTGGCGCTGTCGCATCTTTCCTGCGCCGATATGCCGGAAGAGGCCGCGTATACCCAGGCCCAGATCAGACTTTTCGCTGACATGTGCGCCACGCTGCGCGAGGCTTTTCCGGATATGGCGCGCTCTCTGGGCAATTCTCCGGCGGTTCTGGGGCTGCCCGAAACCCGCTACGAGGTCTGCCGCCCCGGTCTGGCCCTGTATGGCGGCAATGCCTTTTCCGGCACCGGCAGGGAAACCCTGGGTGCGGATCTGGAATGGGTCATGAGCGTCAGCGCCCCGGTTCTACGGGTGCGGCGAATCAAGGCCGGGCAGAGCGTTTCCTACGGACGCGCCTTCGTCGCGTCCTGTGACGCCACTGTGGCAGTGGTGGCCGCCGGCTACGCCACAGGCCTCGCCCGCAATCTCTCCAACCGCACTGACCTGCTGATCAACGGCCGCCGCGTCCCGCAGGTGGGCCGGGTGTGCATGGGCATGGTGATGGCGGATGTTTCCGCCCTGGCGAATGTGCGGGCCGGCGACACGGCCTGGATTCTGGGCGGCCCCGCCGCGCCGGGCCAGCGCCCGATCACCGCGCAGGAAATGGCTGACAAACTGGACACCATCCCCTACGAAATTCTCTGCCAGATGGGAAGCGCCAATCCGCGCGTCTATTCCTGAGCCGCCATTGCCGGGAGATTGCAAAAAACGCAAGGCATTTGACAAGGATACGGCCAATCCATATTGTTCCTTACGGCGGGTCGCGCGACCATGGCGGCATTGCCGGGCCTGATCATGCGCGCGCATATGCAATGAGGAATACCGCAATGCCCATATGGGACGCAATCAGACACATCTTTACCTCCGCCAGGCCCCACAGGCGTCATCATCAGCCGCGTCCGCGCACACTCATCAACGCCGCCTTCAGGCATGACGCCGGAGTCAGCCTTTTTTTCGTGGATCGGGAGCGGCAACTGCAAAATGTCGCCTGCTGCATCAGGGCCATTGAAAAAAAGCGCATTCTTCTCCGTTCCCGCAAGAATTTTCTGCCAGACATTCTCAATAATGAAAAGTGCAGCATCTACTTCAAGCTGCCCTATGACGTGACCGTCAATGATCTCAAGCTGCCCGCGCCCACGGCGCGCGACGGCTTTTTGTGCAACAGCCAGATCATCAGCAATACCATCAATGAACAGAACAACTCCTGCGAAATCCGGATCCGCATGCCGCTTCAGTACGTGCAGCGGGAACTGCGCAGGCATGAGCGCGTCTATCCCGCTTCCGGCATGATCAAGGCGGCGGCGCTCTGGCTGCCGCCCAGCCGTTTGCCCGAAACCCCGTTCCAGCTCGGCGCTCCGGACTATGCCTGCCGCGACGGCTGCCCCTCCCAGATGCGCCTCGTCAACATTTCCGCCGGCGGCGTCAAACTGCAACTGAACAAGGTCGAATTTCTCGAAGCATTCAACAATATGAACGGCGGGGAGCTTATGCTTCAGGTTGCGCTGCGCCAGAGCGGCGGCAACTGTCTCAGCGCGCTGGCTGTCTGCCAGTGCGTGGAAAGCGCCTACAGCATTATTTTGCGCCGCCTGACCCTGCGCCTGAAATTCATAAGGCTCTGGGGAGACAACGGGGGCAGCGCGCCGCCAGGCTGGAATGTCGTGGGAAGAAAGGGCGTGGCCGCCATTCTGGACTGGATCAACAACGACTACGGCATATTGCTGAAAAAGAACGACAAGCAGACCCTCTGACCCCATCCTCCGGACGACAGTTGTTCGCACTGCGCCAGGACTGCCGGAATTCACATCAGATGCGATTGCCCTGTGAGCGGCGTTTCCGGCGCTTGACACTGCTTCCTCCCCTCTGTATACAGCTTCTTCCTTGCTCGCGCCGGAGCGCGCGGGCTGTCAATCCAAAAGGAGAACAAACATGCGGAAATTTGAAACCCTGCTGCTCCTGTCGCCGGAGCTTTCCGCCGAAAACCGCGAAGGCATTGTCAATGCGCTCGTGGCGGTTGTCGAGCGTGAAGGGGGCGCCATGACGGAAGTGGATCACTGGGGCATGCGTGATCTGGCCTATCCCGTGCGCAAACTGATGCGCGGCTATTATGTGCGCCTGGAGTATGACGCGCCGGCCGCTCTGGTGGCCGAGCTGGAACGCAATATCCGGATCACCGACGGCATCTTCAAGTTTGTGACCGTCAAGCTGGCCGACGAAGCGGCCGGGGAGGTTGCCTAAATGGCCTTCAAGAAGAAATTTTCCCCGCGCCGCAAGTTCTGCCGCTTCTGCGCCGACAAGGAACTGCCCCTGAACTACAAGCGCCCCGACATCCTGCGTGATTTCATCACCGAGCGCGGCAAGATCATCGCCCGGCGCATCACGGGCACCTGCGCCCATCACCAGCGCCTGCTGACCCGCGAAATCAAGCGCGCTCGCCAGATGGCCCTGCTCATTTACACCGCCACGCACGACTCTGTCGTCAAGAAAAAGAGCATGATCTAAGGGGGCGCACATGAAACTGATACTTCGCGCCGATGTGGAAAATCTCGGCACCCTTGGCGATGTGGTCAACGTCAAGCCCGGATACGGTCGCAACTTTCTGTTGCCTCAGGGCCTGGCCATGGTGGCCAGCGAAGCCAACCTGAAAGTTTTTGAACGGGAACGCAAAAAGCTCCAGGCCCGTATGGACGCTCTGCGCGCCGACGCCCAGAGCGTGCAGGCCCGCCTGGAAGCCCTGGAAGTCGTCATTCCCATGCATGTGGGCGAAAACGAAAAACTCTACGGTTCCGTGACCTCCACCATCATCGGCGACGCCCTCGCCGCTCTGGGTGTGGATGTGGACCGTCGCCGCATCCTGATGGACGCGCCCATCCGCACACTGGGCGAACACCCGGTGCGTATCCGCCTGCACGCCAGCGTCGTTGCGGTGGTGCCGGTGAAGGTGATTTCCGATCATCAGCCCGAGGAAGAGGACGTCGCTGTGGAAGCGACCCCCGAAGCCCAGGCTGAAGAAGCCCAGGCCGAGGCCGCCCAGTAGGCGCGGCGTGGCTTCTCCGCATGACAGAATGACCGCCCCCGGCCGCGAGGCCGGGGGCGGCTCGTCTTCCCGGCCCGGCGGAACAGGCGGCAGAAGCGCCCAGGCCGGTTCGGTCGTTCGCGCGGCGGAAGCCGACCTGCTGCGCCGTGTGCCGCCGCACAGCGCCGAAGCCGAACAGGCCGTGCTGGGCGGTGTGCTTATGCGGCCACAGCTCATGCACAGCATTGTGGATGTGCTGACCGAAGACGATTTTTATCTGCCCGCCCATACCATCATTTTTCGCGCTTTTCTGGAGCTTTACCGCAAATCCGCTCCCATCGACCTCGTTTCCACGGCAGAACAGCTCAAGGGCCGCAACGAGATGGAAGAGGCCGGCGGCGCGGTCTATCTGGCTGATCTGGCGCAGGCCGTGGTTTCCGGGGCCAATGCCGAGTATTACGCCACCATCGTGCGCGACAAGGCCTTGCAACGCGGGCTCATTGAAGTCTGTTCCGGCATCATCGGCAACTGCTACGATGCCTCGCGCGAAGTGGCCGCCCTGCTGGACGAATCCGAACAGGCGGTGTTTTCCATCTCTCGGCGCACCTCAAGCCGCGACTTCACGCCCACCAGGGAGCTGCTGGACAAGGTTTTTGAAAATCTCTCCAAGCTGGCTGACGCCAAGGACGTGATCACCGGCGTGACCACGGGCTATACCCGGCTGGACAAGCTCACCGCCGGGCTTCAGCCTTCGGATCTGATCATTGTGGCCGCCCGCCCCAGCATGGGCAAGACGGCCTTTTCACTCTGCATGGCGCTCAACGCGGCCGTGCGCCAGAACGTGCCGGTGGCGGTATTCTCGCTGGAAATGAGCAAGGAACAGCTCATGCAGCGCATGCTGGCCGTCTGGGGCAAGGTGGACCTTTCCAAGCTGCGCCGGCCCTCCCTGCTCAGCGATGATGACTGGCAGCGTCTGTACACCGCCGCCGATGTGGTGGCCCGCGCGCCCATCTACATTGACGACACCCCGGCCCTGACCACGCTGGAATTGCGCGCCCGCGCCCGCCGCCTCAAGGCTGAAAAAGGCCTGGGCCTGGTGGTGGTGGATTACCTTCAGCTCATGCGCACCAGCCGCCGCACGGATTCGCGCGAGCTGGAAATTTCGGACATCTCCCGCTCTCTCAAGGGCCTTGCCAAAGAAATGGATGTGCCGGTGGTGGCCCTTTCCCAGCTCAACCGCAAGGTGGAGGAGCGCGGCGACAAAAGGCCCATGCTGTCCGACCTGCGCGAATCCGGCGCCATTGAGCAGGACGCGGACGTGATCATGTTCGTTTATCGTGACGACGTGTACAAATTTCAGAAGCCCTCCGAGCGCCCGCCCCAGGGCGTGGCTGAAATCATCATCGGCAAGCAGCGCAACGGCCCGGTGGGCGTGGCCGAACTCATGTACATCTCGCCCTATACCTCTTTTGAGGACATGGCGCCTGACTGGTCGCCGCCGCCCTCGGAAAGCCAGAGCTGATCCGCCGCGCGCCGACGCTGCCGCCCGGACTTCACTGCAAAGCTCACGGGATCTAATCACAACTTTTTTGTGCAGTTTCGTTGACAAGGCGCGCAAAGCATGCTCTTGTCCTGAGCAAGGGCCGCGTACCGGCGATACGTTTTGCCGGAAGGCTGCGCGGGAAGATTGTTTTTTTTGAGAGGGTGTTTCATGTCCAAGTCCATTTATGTCGGAAACCTTCCCTGGTCGGCTACTGAAGAACAGGTTCAGGACCTTTTTGCCGAATACGGCAACGTCCTGTCCGTGAAACTCATCAGCGACAGGGAAACCGGACGCGCCCGCGGGTTCGGTTTTGTGGAAATGGAGGACGGCGAAGCCGATGCCGCCATTGAAGCTCTGGATAATTTCAGCTTTGGCGGTCGCACCTTGCGCGTCAACGAGGCGAAACCCAGGGCGCCGCGTCAGCCCCGCTACTAGGGCATTCCGACGGTCTCCCCGACGCCCCGGCAGGTTCGTCCGCCGGGGCGTTTTTCTGTTGGCGGGCCGCCTTGCCGTGCGGCGCAAATTCTGCCATGATGCCCTCATGGACGCTGCCGCCTCGCCGGAGGAGCCATCCCCGGCGGGAAATTGCCTGAGTGTCCGGCATTACATATCTTTTTGAGGAGGCAAATATGCTCAACCCCAATCAATGTGTTCTCTACAGTGGCGGCGCTGCCGGAACGGAACAGTTTTTCGGCGCCTTGGCGGAAAGCTGGGGCATTGAGGAAGTGAACTACAGCTTTGAAGGCCACCAGATTGAGCGCAGTCGCGGTGTGCGTGTGCTCACCTCTGAAGAGCTGGCCCTCAAGGATGTCAGCCTGACTTATGTTTCCAAACTGATGAACCGCGAGTACACCCGCGCGCCCATCTTCCGCAAGGTGCTGCAATCCATCTGCTGGCAGGTCAGCAGCGGCGAGCAGATCATCGTGGTGGGTTCCATTCAGCCTGACGGCACGGTCAAGGGCGGCACGGGCTGGGGCGCGGAATTCGCCAAGATCTGCAACAAACCCCTGCTGGTGTTCGACCAGCCGCGCAGCACATGGTTCATCTGGCAGAAAGACAACTGGAGCGAAGTGGAAAAGCCGCTCATTGAGCACGCCCACTTCGCCGCCACAGGCACACGCTTTCTGGAGGATAACGGCCGTATTGCCATCCAGGATCTCTTCGCCCGTTCCTTCAAGCGGTAAAGGCGCATCCGCCTGCCTGGCGCAGTTTTTCCGGCCGTGTCCGCCGCCTTGTCCGGCGGGCGCGGCCGCGTCGTTTCCACCCCAGCCGGAGACCGCCCATGAGTCACCAGTTCAGTGAAGCCGAACGCGCCGTTCTGCGCATTGTCCAGGCCGATCTGCCGGACACGCTCACGCCCTATGCCGACATGGCCCGCGAAGCGGGCATCAGCGAAGCCCAGGTGCTGGAGTTGCTGACCCGTCTGAAAAATTCGGGCGCCATCCGCCGCTTTGGGGCCAGCATCAAGCATCAGAAAACCGGCTGGACGCACAACGCCATGGTGGCCTGGAAGGCGGACGATGCCACGGCGGAGGCGTGCGGGCGCATTGCCGCAGCGCACGACCATATTTCCCATGTCTATTACCGGCCCAGCCCCGCGCCGGACTGGCCCTACACCCTCTACACCATGATACACGGCCGCAGCGAGGCGGAATGCCGCGGCGTGGTGGATGATCTGCTACGCTCCTGGCCGCTCAAAGAGTATGCCATTCTGCGCACGCTCAAGGAACTGAAAAAAATTTCCATGACCTATTTCGCCTGACGCCCGCGCCAGAGCAGCAAGGAGAAGCCTGTATGGACGACATTTCCCGCCAATTGTTTGAAAAGGCCCGCGCGCTGATCCCCGGCGGGGTCAACAGCCCGGTGCGGGCCTGCCATAATGTGGACAGCCTGCCCCTGTTCATTGCTGAAGCCCACGGCTGCCGCCTGACGGATGTAGACGGCAGGGAATACATCGACTTTGTGCTCTCCTGGGGCCCCATGATCCTGGGCCATGACGAGCCTTCGGTGACCGCGGCCCTGCGCGAGGCGGCCGGGCGCGGCGCCAGCTACGGCGCTCCCTGCCCGGATGAAGTGGCCCTGGCCGCCGAAGTGGTGGCGGCCATGCCCAGTCTGGAAATGGTGCGCATGGTCAATTCCGGCACCGAGGCCACCATGAGCGCCCTGCGTCTGGCGCGCGGCGTGACCAAACGCCACAAGGTGCTCAAGTTCATGGGCTGCTACCACGGTCATGCCGATCCCTTCCTGGCCGCCGCCGGTTCCGGCGTGGCCACCTTTTCCATCCCCGGCACGCCCGGCGTGCCCCCGGCGGTGGTGGCCGACACTCTTCTGGCCCCGTACAATGATCTGGACGCGGTCAAGGAATGCTTCTCCCGGCACGGGGCGGACATAGCCGCCATTATCGTGGAACCCGTAGCCGCCAACATGGGCCTGGTTCTCCCCAGTCCCGGCTTTCTGGAAGGGTTGCGCTCCCTGGCCGACCAGTACGGCAGCCTGCTGATTTTCGACGAGGTGATCACGGGCTTCCGCGCGGCCTTTGGAGGCGCTCAGGCCCGCTTCAACATTGATCCGGATCTGACCACCTTCGGCAAGATCATCGGCGGCGGTCTGCCCGTGGGCGCGTTTGGCGGCAAGCGGCGCTTCATGGAGCATGTGGCGCCGCAGGGCGGGGTTTATCAGGCGGGCACCCTGTCCGGCAATCCGCTGGCCATGGCGGCTGGCCTGGCTACCCTGCGCAGGCTGAAAACCCTGGACTACGCGGCTCTGGAAGCCCGCACCCGCGCCTTTGCCGAAGCCCTGGGCGATATTCTGCGCGCCAAGGGCGTGCCGGTGCAGGCGCCCACCCTGGCATCCATGTTCTGCCTCTTCTTCAGTGAAGAACCGGTGACTGACTTTGCCCGGGCGCAGGCCTGTGACCAGAAACTTTTCACCAGTTTTTACAAGCAGATGCGCGCCCAGGGCATTTACCTGGCCCCATCGGGCTTCGAGACGGGCATGGTTTCTTTCGCCCACAGCGACGACGACTTCAACCGCGCGCTGGACGCGGCCCGCAAGGTGCTTTTTTGAGTCAAGGGCCACGGGAAGCGGGGGCTGGCTCTTGTGCAGACACAGAGATGGCCCCCGCCCTGCTTTGCCATACCCTCAGCCGAGATGGCCTGCCTCTGGCGCGACGGCTGGCCGCGCAACTGGCCGCAGCCCCCTGGCGCGCGCCCGGCGGCCATACAGTGGCAAGCTGCCGCATCAGCGCTCCAACCCGTCTGGCGGGGGCGGACATCCGCCCCTTTGATGATCTGGCCGCCTTTCTGGCCCGTGAGTATCGCCGCCACGCGGCGCATGCTTTTGTGGGCGCCGCGGGCATTGCCGTGCGGGTACTGGCCCCCCTGCTGCGGCACAAAAGCCAGGACCCGCCCGTGGTGGTGCTGGATCCGGCCGGCCGCTTTGTCATCAGCCTGCTTTCCGGCCACTGGGGCGGGGGCAATGCTCTGGCTCGTCATCTGGCCGCGCTGCTGCACGCCATGCCGGTGATTACCACAGCCTCGGATCAAACGGCGTGCGCTCCCATGCCCCTGGATCTGCTGATCCAGCGCGCGGGCCTGCATATTCTGGACTGGGCGCCTCTGCCCCAGGCGCAGGCCGCCCTGCTGGAAGGCCGGCCCCTGCGGCTCCTGGATCCCTGTTGCGCCCTGCCCGCCGCCCTGCCGCCGCGTTTTGAGCGCCTGCCCGCCCATGACCACAGTGTGAAAAACCTGCCCGGCGAGGCTCCGCTGCTGACCGCTCACTGGCGGAGTCAGCCGCCGTCCCCCGGCCTGCTGCGTCTGGCCGTGCCCTGGCTTTACATGGGGCTGGGCTGCCGCCGGGGCATCCCTCAAGACGCGGCCCTGAACGCGCTGACCACATTATGCGACGAGCGCCATCTGGAGTTGCGGGCCGTGGCGGCCCTGGCCACAGTGGCAGAGAAAGCGGATGAACCCGCCCTGCGCCATGCGGCGGACCGGCTGGGCATCCCTTTACGAACCTTTTCCGCCGGGGAGCTGGCCTCTTGCGCCACGCCCCATCCTTCCGAAGCGGCCGGACGGCGCTTCAATCAGCCGCCGTTCAGCGTCTGTGAAGCCTCGGCCCTGCTGGCCGCACGAGCGGACGGACACAACGCCCGCCTGCTTCTGCCCAAAACCGTCGTTCATGGTCGCCTGACCCTGGCCGTGGCCCTGGCCGATCCCGCAACCTCAACCCCGCAAACAGCATGAACAACGCGCCTCTTTTTGTGGTGGGCCTGGGACCGGGCGACGCCCGCTGCCTTACCCCCCAGGCCCGCGCCGCCCTGGAGCAGGCCCAATGCGTCGCAGGCTATCAGCTCTATCTGGATCTGACACCGCCGGAGCTGCTGCGCGGCAAAACCCTCATCAGCACCGGCATGCGCCATGAGGAAGAACGCTGCGCCGCCGCCGTGGACGCGACCCTGGCCGGGCGGCCCACCGCCCTGGTCTGTTCCGGCGACCCCGGCATTTATGCTCTGGCCGGGCTGGTTCTGGAGGTTCTGGAAACACGCGGTCTGCTTGAGCGCATTCCCCTCAACGTGATTCCCGGCGTGCCCGCGGTCTGCGCGGCGGCGGCCTTGCTGGGCGCGCCCCTGACGCACGATTTCGCCTGCATCAGCCTCAGCGATCTGCTCACCCCCTGGCAAACCATCCAGCGCAGGCTCAGCGCGGCGCTGGAAGCGGATTTCGTCTGCGTCATCTACAACCCGCGCTCCAAGGGACGCCCGCATCAACTGGGCCAGGCTCTGGCCGAGGCCCGGCGCTTTCGGCGTCCCGACTGCCCGGTGGGCCTGGTGCGCAAGGCCTTTCGGCCTGGTCAGGAAGTTTCCGTGCATGCGCTGGCCGACTTTGACGAAAGCCGGGTGGACATGCTCTCCCTGCTGATTATCGGCAACAGCGAAAGCCGCGCCCTCGGCCCCTATCTGCTGACCCCGCGCGGCTACGCCAACAGGAAGCGTGGCCAGACCGACGCCAGGTGAAACTGTTTTCAGCGGGGCTGAGGCATTCCCTCCCTCCTCTTGCGTGGCGGATGCCGCGGGAAAAGAATTTTTTTCAGGCAGCCCCTGATCCATCCTGGCACTCAAATTGCATAATTCAGAATATCCGTCCGCAGGGACGGAAAATTTGACTCCCCGCCACGGTGGATATCTGGAGGATACGTCATGGAAATTTCCGGCATCAGCTCTTCCTTTCCCTTTGCCTTCACCATGCCCGACAAGGACGACTCCGGTTCCGCCCCCGCCGCCGTGCAGGACACGGTGAACGTCCGCGCTCCCCATCTGCTGGAGGACAGCGAGGTGGACAGCGTGCTGGATGACACCCTGAGCATGATTGCCCAGGATAATCTGGCCGCCCTGTCCGTGCATGGGGGCTTGAGCCAAAGCCGCGTGTTTGCCCTGCTCGGCCTGTAAGATCAGCCCCCCCCCGGGGCGTCGCCTGTCGCAACGCCGCCGCTGTATGTCCGGCGGCCTTGCAGGGGCCGGCAGCGGGCGTATGCCCATACGGCTTTGCCGGTGTTTGTCCCGCGCGCCATGCGCGGGCGCGTCCGGCATTTTTTACCGCAGCTCAAGAAGGATACGGCGATGACGGATATTGACCGGCAGATGGCGCTTATCAAACGCGGCGTGGCTGAACTGATCGACGAGGGCGAATTGCGCAAGAAACTGGCGCGCGGCGTGCCCCTGCGCGTCAAGGTGGGTTTTGACCCCACGGCTCCGGATCTGCACCTCGGCCATACGGTGGTGATGCACAAGATGCGCCACTTTCAGGAACTGGGGCATACGGTCATTTTTCTGATCGGCGATTTCACCGGTCGCATTGGCGACCCCTCGGGCCGTTCGGAAACCCGCCCGCCGCTCACGGAAGAACAGGTGCTGGCCAACGCCGAAACCTACAAGAAGCAGGTATTCAAAATTCTCGACCCGGAAAAGACGCGGGTGGAATTCAACTCCCGCTGGCTGGGCGGGCTGGACGCCACGGGCTTCATCAGGCTGGCCTCCAGCTACACCGTGGCCCGCATGATGGAGCGCGACGACTTTGAAAAGCGTTTTCGCGAGCAGCGCCCCATCTCCATTCACGAATTTCTCTATCCGCTCTGTCAGGGTTTTGACTCTGTTTCGCTGAAAGCCGATGTGGAAATGGGCGGCACAGACCAGAAGTTCAACCTGCTGGTGGGCCGCAACCTCCAGGCGCACTACGGGCAGGAGGGGCAGTGCATTCTGACCATGCCCCTGCTGGAAGGCACGGACGGCGTGCGCAAGATGTCCAAATCCTACGGCAATTACATCGGCATCGACGAGCCGCCGGCGGAAATTTTCGGCAAGGTCATGGCTGTGTCCGATGCGCTGATGTGGCGCTATTACGAGCTGCTTTCGGCCAGAAGCCTGGAAGACATCGCCATACTGAAACAGGATGTGGAGCAGGGCCGCGTTCACCCCAAGGCCGCCAAGGAAGCCCTGGCCCATGAGATGGTCAGCCGCTATCACAGCGAGCAGGACGCCGACGCGGCCCGCCAGGGCTTCAATGCCGTCTTTGCTGACGGCGGCGTGCCCGCCGACGCGCCCTCCCTCTCCTGCATCGGCGGCGAGGACAGCGCCCCCCCGGCCTTTCTGGAGGCCGCCGGACTGGTCAAAAGCCGGGGCGAGGCCAAGCGCCTGATCAAAGAAGGCGCTCTTTCCGTGGACGGTCGGCGCTGTGACGACGCGCTGACCCCGCTGCCCGCCGGCGACTATGTGATCAGGCTGGGCAAGAAACGCTTTTTAAAACTCAATGTGCGCTGAGCGCAACGTGTCTGCATGACGACGGGCGGCCCTTCAGGGCCGCCCGTTCCTTTTTTTGGAGCATTTCTCTGATGAAATCAGGTAACTGCTCTATCCTTCCTGGCATTTTTTTCTGAGCGTTTCCGCCACGGTTTTGCCCAGCGCGTGGCAGGCGCGAAACACGTCCTTGTCCGGGGCCCAGTTGCATTTCACGGCCTCGGCGGGCATGTCCATATTCATGGCGGCCAGTTGCTCCTGAAGGTATTTGGGCGCTTCGCCGGACCAGCCGTAGGAGCCGAAGGCACCGCCCACGCGGTTGAGGGGCCGCAGCCCCTTCATATAGGTGAGCTGCGCGGCCACCAGGGGCAGCACCGTGTTGTTGTGGGTGGGCGAACCGGCCAGCACCGCGCCGCAGTCGGCCAGTTCCGTCATGATGGCGCTGTGGTGGTTGTGCTTCACGGACATGATCCGCGTGGGCACGCCGTTTTCCTCCAGGCCGCTGCACACGGCATAGGCCATATGCTCTGTGGACTTCCACATGGTGTCGTAGAAAATCAGGGCGCGTTGCTGGGGCTTCTGTTCGGCCATGCGGCGGTACATGTCGATGATGAAGCGCACGGCCTTCTCGCCGCGATGGATCAGGCCGTGATCCGGCGCGATCATGTCAATGTCCAGTTTCTCCACCACGGGCAGGGTCTTGAGCACCATGGGGGAGTAGGGCAGCACAATGTTGTAGAAATATTCCTTGATCCGCTTCACAAATTCGCCTTCATCCCCGAAATCATCCGTAAAGCGGGCGCTGCCGGCGATGTTCTGGCCGAAGATGTCGTTGCTGATCAGCAGTTTTTCCTCGGGAATATAGGAAACCATGCTGTCCGGCCAGTGCAGCATGCGGGTTTCCTGAAACACGATATTGCGGCTGCCGATATTCAGAATGTCTCCGCTTTTCACAGCCTGCACGGGCCAGTTTCTGCCCGCGAAGTAGCCGGCCATGGATTTCAGTCCGGCCTGGGACACGAAGATTTTCTCAGGTTTGACCCGCTCCACCACTTCGTCCAGGGAACCCGCATGGTCCATTTCCATGTGGTTGCAGACGATGTAGTCCACCTTTTCGGGCGGGAGAGTCTTGGCCAGGCGGCAGAGCAGCGTGCCGGCGCAACCCGGCGCCACGGTATCCAGCAGCACGTTTTTCTGGTCTTTGATCAGATAAGCATTGTAGGTGGAGCCGTCCGGCGAGCGGGAATAGCCGTGGAAGTCGCGGTGGTCGTAATCGACGCAGCCCACCCAGTAAATGTCTTTTTTGATTTCAACAGGTTGCATGTGTGTTCTCCAGAAGCTGCAAAGGTGGATAGGGGCGCTCCGTCACGAAAAGCCCCGCCCGCCGGGCGAACCGGCAAGGCGGGGGAAAGGACGGAAGATACAGCAAATAAACTTTGCTGACGCCTTGGCGGCAAATGCCGTCCTAGGCGGGGTTGAACTGATCCTTGCTCACGCCGCAGACCGGGCAGACCCAGTCGTCAGGAAGCTGGTCAAAGGGGACGTTGTCATGTTCTGCCGGATCATATTCATAGCCGCAAACGCCACAGACGTATTTCTGCATGGGGATTCTCCTTGGTATTCTGAAGCGCGGCGCAGGGGCCGCGCCAATATGACGCTAGTTTTCAGCCTTCCACAGCCCGTGCAGATTGCAGTATTCACGGGCTGTCACCTTGGCGGCGTCAATCTTGAAGAAGGCTTCCGGCGCGTCGCCGGGCTTGAGAAATTTGGTATAGCTTCTGCCGTCGGCCAGCAGTTCGATCCATTCAATGTAATGCTTTTCTTCCATGGGGTGGGGCGCGCTGCCCACCTTGACCTTGTAGCCGTCGTCCACTTTTTCAATGACCGGCACATGCTTTTCCAGCGCTCCGTCGGTGGCGCCTTCCTTCATGTGTTTCATGGCTTCGCCGCAGCAGACGAGTTCGGCTCCGCCACCGTGCAGCACTTCCACAATGTTGCCGCAATGGGTGCATTTATAGATTTCCAGTTGATTTGGCATGATATTCCTCACTATTGTCATAAATCGTATGGGGGGCGGAAACTGCCCGGCCCGCATATGGGGCAAATTGGCACACATACCGGCGGGCATGACCCGCGGGGAAGTCATTCAGCGCCGCTTCCTGACGGGAGCGTCCACCGAAAGACTGATGAGAGAGTTTGGAGCAAAAATGCTTTTTTGTAAAGCTCTGTTCAGGAACATTTACTGGTTTCGCACAGGCTGTCCCGCCGGGGCCGTGGCTTTGCCCCCTGCGGGAGCGCTTGCGTCCGCCTTGCGGCGCGCGCCCAGGATGTTGGGCAGCAGCGCCGTGAGATTGCCGGTCATCAGAAAAGAGGGCGCATGGCTGCCGGCCAGTTCACGCCTGAGGGAGATCGAGCGCACCAGCAGCCCGGCCTGGGCCCCGCCTTCCACATACATGACCGTGCGCACGTCCAGAGGCAGATGCAGCAATTGCTGCGCAAAGGCGTAGGCCTCCACAGACGCGCGGCAATGCAGAAAAAGAATCCGTCCGTCGCCGTCCTGGGCCACGGCGGAAATGGAGCAGAGCGGGCCGCCCGGAGCCCAGAGGATGCGCCGCTGGGCATTGATCATGCGGTAGTTCTGTACTACCAGGGCATAGCGGTCGATAATCCGCCGCCATTGGGGATTGTCTCGATCCAGAATGGCGGCGGGGGGCAGGTCCGCACTGTCGGGGCCAGCCACAAAAAAAGCTCCGAAGCGCTGAACCAGGCGCTTGTTGTTGATATGACCGCCCTGGCGCATGTAGCCGGTGCTGGTGCTGCCGTCGGGCAGATACATGCTGGCATTGATGGCGACCGTGAGGTCGTACTGTTCGCCCCAGTCGTTCAGGGATCGGGGCGGGCGACCGTCCTGGGAACTGGCGCAGAGCAGAAAGTCAAACCGGGCGGGATCAATGCGCAGAGCCGTGAGGCTGGCTTCACTGTCGCTGAACCGAAATTCGCCCAATTCCAGGCCGGGTTCCAGCTCTGCCCAGGTTGCGCCCCCTTTCTGATCCACGCCGCGTTGCCCCGAGGGCGGCAGGGCAAGGCTTTCCGGCGCGGCGGGCGGCGTGTCCGCAGTCAGCGCCGCAGCGGGTTCCGCGCTTGCTCCCGCCGCCGACAGCAGCCAGCAGACCAGCAGCAAGGCCAGCAAGGGCGCGCCATGACAGCCGGCAAGAAGCCGGCGGAAGAGTATTGTCGCTTCAAAGGTCGTGCGCATAGTGTTCCCTTACGACCAAGCCGGGCATTTGGCAAGGACGGGAAAGCCAGAGCGGAGGCATGAATGCTGCCAACACTGTGGGCATGCCGCAAGGCGGCCTGCTCCTATGAAAATGCTGATTGTGCCGATAAGGGCAAAAAGGATGACGAAAAAAGCCCCAGGCGACACTCCACGCATGGCAGCGGTTTGACTCCGGCGCATGACGGGCATACTGTATGCCAAAACGAGGAAGGCCAACCATGAATCAAGAAACAGCGGGCAGCATGAGTTTCTTGTGGAAAAACGCGCCTGATGTCCGCGCCGCACGGACGTTTTTCCTCTCTCTCTCTCTCTCTCTGTTACATATTGCCAACAGCAAGAGGTAAATAATAATTAAATTCAATAAATTATCTTCAAAATTTTTATCCCGAAAATTCATTTTGGATAAGTTTTGGATAAGTATCTTGCAGAAATAGATTTCACTGGCTATCCTGCCTTCATGCAAAGCACAACTAGCCGAAAATACATAAAAACCAAGTTCGAGGGCGTTTTCTGCCGCGAGTCGGCCAAGCGTGATCCGCGCACAGGCAAGCCCGATCTCATCTATGCGTTCTGGTACGCCGACCACGAAGGCAAAGGCCACTGGAAAACCGTCGGCAGACACAGTAAAGGCATACGCCCATCCACAGCCAGAAAAGAGCGGGCAAAATTCCTTGCCGAGTTTGAGGCCACCGGCGTCAATCCCATTGAACGCGATAGAATCACCATTGGGGAGATCGTTGACGCTTACCTTGCCTGGGGCAGAAGCGAGGGAAAGTACGTTGACCAGCATTACAGCCAATACAGCGCCCATCTCAAGGCCAAAATTCATGCCCTCCCTGTCGTTGAACTGACCCCGAATCAGCTTTCCAACCTCAAGGCGCAGCTCCTGAAAACGCCTACCGGGAATACAAAGCGGAAAAAGGCCACAGGAAATTCCAACCCCGGAACAGGAAAGCGGAAGACTTTGGCTGGGCAGACCGTGAACAATATCTTCTCGTTCATGCGCTCCGCCATAAACCGCGCCATCGCCACCGGCGTATGGAGTGGGGTCAATCCGCTGTCCACCAAGGGCGGCACATGGAAGATGGTCAAGGCCAACAATGAAAGATTGCGCTTCCTGACCAGAGAGGAAGCCAGGGCGCTTCTGGAGGATTTGGAACTCCGGCATCCGCAGTTGCACGACATGGCCCTGCTCTCCTTGAAAACCGGCCTCCGGCCCACGGAGATTTTCAAACTGCGCGGGCAGGACGTGGATGCCAACGCCTGCGGCCTCTATATCATTCAGAAAGGGGGCAAACGTGTCTTCGTCCGTGTGCCGGAAGATATGATCCAGATGCTTCAGGCGTACAGGAGGAAGCCAGCGGAACCCATCTTCCAGCAGCCCCGCAAAAAGGTGGCGTTCGAGAAAACGCCCGCCTGCTTTCAGACCGCCGTCCGAAAGCTCGGACTGGCGTCGAAAGACGGCGACAGCCTGTATGCCGTCACCCTGCACACCATGAGGCACACCTTCGCGTCTTGGCTGGCGCAGTCCGGCAAGGTCACGCTCATGGAGCTGCAAAAGCTCATGCGCCACAAGAATATCACCATGACCATGAGATACGCTCACCTTTTCCCTGGACAGGAAAACGAAAAGCTCTCGATTATAGGGGATATGCTGGCCTAAAAAGCGTATCATCTGATGGAATCCGAGGTTTGGATACGTCCGGCTGCAATATATTCTTCAAGTGCGGCACGTTCATAGAAGACGCGTCTGCCGCAGTTTGTGTATGCCGGGCCAACCCCCTCCTGACGCCAGTAGGCGAGAGTCTTCTGGTGGATACCGAACTCTCTTTCCACATCTTTCGGGGCAAGCAGCTTTTTGCGCGGCGAGCCGGATGCGTCCTCCGCATGTTCACACCTGGCGGCACGAACCGCCTCGGTGATAAGTGAAAACAGCTCATCAGGAGATGAAATAATGATGGTATTTCCCTCAACTTTCATGCGTTCTCCTCGCCCGCTCTGTGGCCGTTCTGGAACAGTGAACTCAGCTCCCTCATGGAATGGCAGTCATTGGCATCCAGCATCCGTTCCTTGTGACGCCTGACAGCGCTGTAACCGATACCAAGCTGCTCCGCTATACTCCTGTCCGTCAAACCGCCTATATACGCCTCAAAAATTTCACGCCATCGCCGTGTAAGACGCATATTGTCATCCTGTCTCCCATCTTTTTTCGTGCTGATGCGAAACAGTTCGGCTGTCTTGTGGATATTGAGCTTTTTTCTGGCATTGAAAAGATGATTGTGCACAGTTTTAGGCGTGATAAAAAGACGCTCCGCAATTTCTTTTGGTCTGGAGGCCCATCAGCAAAAGCGTAATTACATTTCTCTCCTGTCGTGTGAGATGGTTCATGCGTCCCTCCTGTTATTTTTGCTGCTATGTAGCATGGTGAGGGCAGCAGGGAGCAGTGGCGAATTTACCCAGATTTGACGTGAGTGTTACGCCGGAGACAGAAAAATCACCTTATTGTCTATTGAATTTATTGGATAAATTATGATTTTGATATTCCTTCTCCGTTACTATGATTATGAAACGATTTCAGAAGAAGAGAGTGTTAACTAAATAATGTTTTAATGTCTTCCAGTCTTCCATTTACATGGAACCTGGCAAAAAGAGCCATTGTCAAATCAACCATATGCAGACTCCGCGAAACAACTACTGACTTTCGTCGAAACCTGGCAAACCAGTGACGCTGACGGCAATTGTTCCTTTCGATACGGATTGTCCCACTTTTTCCCTGAAGAAGATCGTTTTTGCCTATCTCCAGAGGATAAACTTTCCATTTGTCCGTACAGTAAAACCAGACTTTCCACTTTGCCAAACGCTTCATCAATCTGTGGAGAGTAGCCTGATCACGCCCTCCACATTCCCAGTCGATGAGTTGACTGGTATCACGACAATAGGCTTTCCAGAGCCAAAGTTTGTTTTTTTTGATGTGAGAAAATGCCATATTTCATCAAGCTCAACGATGACGACTTCACCAGGTTCAGGCTTTTCATAAACACGTTCCGCAAAATTTCGCACCCAGCGTAAAACAGCAGGAGTTGAAACATGAAACAGTCGGGCAATGGCAGACAGGGACAGCCCCATTGTATAAAGCGTAACAGCAAGAGCTTTTTCATGTGCCGGACGGCCTCTTGGCGTAGTGCGAGTAAATTGGAATCCACACTCCTTGCAACGATACCTTTGTTTCCCCAGAATTTTTCCACTTCGATATACCGCGCTGGCATGACACTTGGGGCAGTTGGGCTTTGCTTCCATGTTGTCCTCCTCGGGGAGGGTATAACATGTTTACATTATATTGTTAATTCTCTCCAGAAGAAAAGCCAGGCATGGTTTCATCGTGGAGCCGGGACACTAGAAGTTATTTCATAATTCGCATGAAATGGCTTCTAACGCCAGCCGAGAGTCTGGCGCGGCGCGAAAAGCACCGTGAATGAGCCAAAAAACACGTTTTTTGGCGAATGATCTTCATAATTCAGCCCAAAGGCTGAATTATGAAATGAGTTCTAGAAAAATTTTTCCACGAGGTTGACATGTTAGATTGGCGATATATTTATAAAATATTGTTCTATGCGGGGAGGCAACTTTCCGGTGGAGGCAGCCATAGATGGCCAAGCTGTAGATTGTTCACATATCTGCAAGGAGGTTTATATGGTGAAACGCTTCAATTGGAGTGGCTACGGACCAATTATTCTTTCTATCGTGGGTCTTATTTGGTCCTTTTTGATGACACCCTTGATGATTGATGATGTGGTCGTCGGTAGCTGCCTCCCCACATAGAGCAATCAGTACCCTTGGTTTCCGGGCCAGAGCTTTGTTTTCGAGAGAACAGGGCGGCGTCACCATGCAGGCAACGCCGCCCTTGTCTATGCCAGGGTGAGGACGCTTATCGCCCCACCGAAAATAAAGCAGCCGCCCGCCACAATGAAATATTTCCTCCAGATGCGGTTCATGTCCGCAAAAGCTCGCGCGGCGACCACGCCGAACACTGAGCCGCCACATAGACACAGCGCGGCAAGTACGAAGCCCACGGGCATCTTCAGCAGGTCATGCGGTTGTACCTGCCCTGAACCAAGACAGAACCCCGCCCACATCAGACAACTTCCGTACAACAGCAGGAGAAAAAGCGCGGCGGTTCCCCATGCCAGCCATGTGTGGATATGACGTTTCCAGGAGAGTTTTTCCACCTGCTTCACCACGTTTTCAGCAAGCCGGCTTTGGGCAAAACGCACTTCCTTTTCCGCAGCAATGGAGAGTTCCGCAAGAATTTTCTCTGTGACGGAACTGATTTTTTCCGGCAATGTTTCGTAATATGCACGCTGATATTCCATAGCCGAAATAACGGCCCACAGGGCGTCATTATCAGCAATTTGCAATGTATCTTGTATACGTTGCAGCCGCTCCTTTTCCTCCGTGTCCAGCTCTCTGTCCAGCAGCTTTTCCATGCGGGAAATGATTTCTTTTTCCATACTCACTTCTCCCCCAATGCTGTCCTGAACATCTCCTCGCAGGCGATTTTCCAGCGCCGCAGCTCCGCGCGATCTCCGATGGGCAATTCGGTGAGAGCTTTTTTGATGGACATTCTGCCGGAATACAGCTTGTCGGCCACCCGATCCCCAAGGTCAGGAAAATCCAGAGTCTGCCCCTTGCGCTCAATAATTTCTCTCGACTTTGACGTGTTGTATCGCTCGAATTTTTCCGGCGCTCCGAAGTAGAGATTCCGGCAGACGTGAACCGGAGTGTCGGGAAAGACATTCAGAAAACCCCGCAGCAATTCCACGGAATCCCGTTGCCGATTGATGACCCAGAATGTGAACAGTTCCCGGTTCAGTTCCCCCAGCGTTTCCCGCAGCGTCAGACCGTATTTTTCCAGCCCCTTGTTGCTTCTGGCGGCGGAATTGATGACCATGAAATGTTCGGGAAACTCGGCCGCAATGTTGACGAGTTCAATCCAGCCGTCCGCGTTGTCCAGGTCAGCTTCCTTGCAAACAAGCGCATCGTTTTCGTGCGGCTGATGCGCCTTGAACACATCGGGATTCGAGGTGTCGCTTTCCAGCAGAAGCACCTGTTTTCCGTCATCAAGCAGGTAGTCAATCAGGGCGAAAGACAGCTTGCTTTTGCCCACGCCGCCTTTGCTTCCGCCTACATAAAAAATCGACGCATTCATGTTCACAACTCCTCATCCGGCAAATCCGGCACGATGAAAGATGTTCTCGCCGGAGCCGGTGTTTGTGCGGGCGTTTTTTCCCGTTTTTGCGCGGGAGGCGCGTCCGCAGTTTCAGACAAAAATTTCTGGATAAGGTACGCGGGAATGATGATTCCCTCATTTTTGAGCAGCAGGCTGAGTTCTTTTGGCGAATAGCCTTTTTTGAGGGCTTTTCTGAAATCGCTTTCCAGAAATTGGGCCGCTTCCGGTCTGGTTTTTCCATCTTCCCTTTTGGGCAAATCATGGAGCAGTTTTTTTGCTCGCGTGAGTTGTTCCGCGCGTATTTTTGTTTTTGCAGCCATGTTTTCGCCTCCTTCGGGCCAATCATACGCAATCTACAGCAAAGATATATTTTTTCATAATTCTACCACTCCACGATACGGGCTTGCCGTGGCAGGATGGAAGTTGTCTGACGCAACTTCCATCCTGCCAAAGGGCTGCCGCCCTCTGGACACCCGAAATGCTCGGCGCTGCGCTTCTCGCATTTCAAAGGCAAAAGACATGAAAGGCAAAAAAGGCACGAGAGGAGAAGGCAGATATGCTGCAAACATCAGGTTCACCATCCGCCTCACGCCGCAGGAAAAGATGCGCCTCGACGAGCAGGCGGACATTGCCGGTCTGTCCGTCTCCGAATACATGCGGCGGCGTTTTTTCGGCGGAACCATTGCGGCCTACACCGATTTGAGAACCGTTGGAGAACTGCGGCGAATCGGCGGCCTGCTCAAACACAATTTTGCAACGCTCCGGCAGGCGAATGTGCCGCCCGGCATTTTGGAACAACAGGAAGATACGTTGCGAAAACTGGTGTGGATGATTCAGAAAATCGGCTTGGCTCTCCATGATCGTCAAAAAAATCAGGAACAGAAAAATTGAAAAACCGAAGTCATGGCAGATAGGCGATCTGGTGGATTACATCCGCCATCCTCATAACAGGAATCCACAGGAAAAAATCGAATGCGCGGGCGGGAGAAATTTTCTCTCTTCCACACATGCGGGGCAGAAAGTTGAAATGATTGCGCTTGCCAGAGAATCGGTTCACAGCGCCATGCCGATAACGCACTGGATTTTTTCCTGGCGGGAAGGCGAACAGCCAACGCGGGAACAGGTGGAGGAAGTGGTGGATATGTTTCTTGAAAAAATGGGACTTGCCGAACACCAGACCGTCTATGGACTGCACTACGACACGGACAATTATCACCTGCATATTGCGGTCAACAGAATGAATCCTGAAAGCGGAAAAGTTGTGCAGCCGCATAAGGGTTTTGACATTCGGGAGGCGCACAAAATCCTTGCGTTCATCGAACACAAACAGGGATGGGCGGCAGAGGAAAACGCTCTGTACGCCGTGCTGGAAAACGGTGAACTCGCGCGAAGGCGCATCGCCAGAGAAAGAAAACCGAAACAGCCCGCTCTGGATTTTGAACACGCCACCGGCGAAAAATCCGCGCAGCGCATCGCGCAGGAACGCGGACACGCCATCATAAAAAACGCGAAATCGTGGGCCGAGTTGCATGAGAAGCTGGCGGGAGCTGGTTTGCGTTTCGAGAAAAAAGGTTCCGGGGCCATCATCTTTGTGGGCGACATTGCGGTGAAGGCATCTTCCGTGGATCGCGCCTTCAGCATGGGAAAGCTCTGCAAGCGTTTGGGAGATTTTGAGGAAGGAACGTACCCGGATGATCCGGGAAAGATTGCCCCAGAGCCGGTGAGTTCCGTGAATCGGGAGGAATGGAACGCCTATCAGGCGGCGTGGGCCGCAACGCCGGAAACCACGCGGGAAAAGGAAAAAGACGAGCTTGCCAGTCTGAGAGAGCGTCAGGCATCCGAGCGGAAAAGAGCCTTTTCCAACCTGGCGAAGCATGGCCTGCCGGTGCTGAATATCGCCCGCCATTGCCTGATGGTGCAACAAAAACGGGAACGTCGCGCTCTCCAGCGCCGTACAAGTCGGGCGCGCGGCGGCAAGCCGCGCTTTGAAGCCTGGTTACGGGCGCAAGGGCTGGCTCGACAGGCCGAGCGTTGGCGACATCGCGCGGCCTGGGAACAGGCGAGACACACCCCGGCCGCCCCACAACGGACAGCGGAGGAAGCGGGAGCCATGCGCGAGCTTGATGATTTCAGAAAGTATGCCGAGGCGGTCAATGCGGAACGCTACCGCGTGACCTGCATCAAAATGGACGAGGATGGCAGTAAAAAGACCTTCATCCTGGACAAGAAAGGCGGCATGACCAGAGGCTTTACGCCGGAGGAAATGGCCGCCCACATGCCGGAGATGATTCGGCTCCAGCGGAGAGGAGAGAATATCTACTACACGCCGCTGTCCGAGAAAAGGCATCACATCCTCATTGACGACATGAGCCGCGACAGTCTGAAAAGGCTCCAGAAAGACGGTTTCCGGCCCGCTGTGGTGCTGGAAAGCTCGCCGGGCAATTACCAATGCCTGTTGACCATTCCCAAATTGGGAACGGAACATGACCGGGACGTGGGCAATCGCATCACGGAGCGCCTGAACCGGGAGTATGGCGACAAAAAACTGTGCGGCTGCATCCACCCGCACCGTGCGCCGGGGTTCGAGAACCGCAAGCCGAAGCATCGGCGGGAGGACGGCTCTTTCCCGCAGGTGAAGCTCCTGTTCGCGGAACGCCGCGAATGCGGCAAGGCGCTGGAATTGAGCAAAGCGATAAACCGGGAATACGCGGAAGCCGCACACAAGCGGCGCGAGCGCCCGCGCGTCATCCCCAGCGGCAGGCCCGGCGATCCGTCCAGAGCCTATTACGCCCACTTCGACAACATTCGTAGGCATTTGAGCATTGAGGACTATTCCCGCGTGGACGCCATGATTGCCTTGCGGATGCGCGCCAACGGCCACAGCCGGGAGGCTGTTGAAGAAACCATTCGCGCGTGTGCCCCGACCATCCGCGAAGAACAGGCACACGGGCGCAACTGGCAACGCTACGCCGAGCGCACGGCAGAGTATGCCTTCGGCATGGCCGGGGACAGGGATTTGGTAAGGAATGAGCGGTATCGGGAACTGTGGAGAAGGATTGAGGGTATTGAGGAGAGGGAGCGGAGACAGTCCAAAACAAGGATGCGGTAGGCAACGAAGCCTTGCTTCCCGCCTTTGACAGGGGCTATACTAAGTATTATAGTTATTCCTGATTCAGGTGGAAGCATGAAACACCTCTTGAAAACGCGCGTTTTTTGCCGATGGATGCGGAAAACTGAACTTGATGACCGGATTTTGCTGACGGCTATTGATGAAATGGAACGTGGCTTGATTGATGCGGATTTGGGTGGCGGCGTCTACAAGAAGCGCATAGCTCTTCCAGGCAGGGGCAAACGTGGCAGCACCAGGACTCTTATCACCACAAACAGGGCAAACCGCTGGATATTTCTCACTGGATGTGAAAAAAATGAACGAAGCAATATCACCAAAAATGAATTATCTGTCTGGAAAATGATTGCTCACGATTTGATTTCCTGTACTGACGAGGCGTTAAAAATTCTGAGCAGGAATGGTGAGCTTGAGGAGATACATGATGAATGAAAACAGCAGACTATTGAAAGAAGCAATGGAAACAGCACGGGGACTGTACAAATCGGATATCATTGATATGCGAAGGTTACGGGAATACGAAGCATTATGCGCTCCTGTGCATAAATTCACCGGTGAGGAAGTGAAAGATTTGCGCAATCGCATAAAAGTGAGTCAGCCGGTTCTGGCTCAATTGATCAATACAAGCGCGGCGACTATCCGCGCATGGGAGGCCGGCCAGAAAAATCCCGGAGGCCCCTCCTGCAAACTCCTGGATATTCTGAATCGCAAAGGAATTGAGGCGCTTTTATAAAAGCATGGCCGACAGATGATTGTTTTATATGGCTTTCCGAATGGAGCCAACGTCAATTTATAAAATGAAATGGAACCCAGAGATGGGATGTCTATTTTTATAATTCAAAAGTTTCTATTTGCACCTTTGTATTTGTGACAGATTTTCTTATGAGAGTATGAAATCCACACAAAAAGACGAAGAACCAAATTTTTTCTGTTTACTTATGCTAAATAAAAATTTTAATTTATATTAAATATGTATATTCTGAATATAATAAATATCCTCCAATTACAGATGCTAAATAAGAGAAAAAAAGAAGAATTGCACACGCTAGGTTTGTATTTCGATTGTGTAATGAATAATATTTAATATTACGACGCTTATAGTTAGGATTGAAAACAAGTTTTTCCAATTTTTTATTTTCATTATATTGAAAGTAAAAAGCCAATCCTATAGAAATTAAAGAAAAATAGTTCCTATAGTAAATAAAAGTATAACCCATGGATATTTTGCCTTATAAGCTGCAAATACTATAGATACTGCACCAGTATTCAAAAGAAAAGAATATTTGTGTGCCATAAATGAAAAATTTTGAGTAACTTTATAGTGTTCCAAGAAGAATTCTATTTTTCCTTCCTGCTGCATCTGTATAGTTTTTTTGTCGAATTCTTTTTTATATGATTTCATATCTCACCTTTAAAAAACTATCTAAAATAGATAGCGATTAATTCTTCAAGAGAAGAAGATTCCTCAATAAAGATAGAAAATATTGTTTACTATACACGAATATTTTATAGGGATCAATCTCATGGAGACATATCTCAATGTAATCGCATGAATGATTACATCCTATTGAAATTATTTGATATTTGTTCAAAAACTACTAGAAGTCATTTCATAATTCCAATGACTTCTAACGCCAAACTCCCTCCGGCTTTAGAGGCTATTTCATGGGAAATATGAAATGACTTTTAGTAAATTCAATAGATTATAATCTTCATGCAATTACCGTGAGCGGCGATCCGCGCATGGGAGGTGCCCATCCTGCAAACTCCTGGATATTCTGAATCGCAAAGGAATTGAGGCGGTTTTATAAAAGCATGGCCGATAGGCGATTTTCTGGTCAGGGATGAGAATGGAATGGACGAACCACCCCTGATATGATATAAGATTCCAACTCGTCTGTTCCATGCTTCCGTCTGGAGAGCGCCGCCGTATCGAACGCTCTGCCTTGCGGCCTGGCGGCGAAGGTTTCCCGGCGTTCATCGGCCGCACGTTCGTTGTCAGGCAGGCGTGATGGCATCCATTGGGACACTCTGCTGAATCATTTGCGCTATGGAGAGCAATATGAATGAATTTCTTGCTATCTGTAAACGCTATTTTGGCTATGCAATGTTGTTCAGCATGTTCGTCAATATCCTGCAACTGACCTTTTCCATTTATATGTTGCAGGTCTATGACAGGGTATTGACGAGCTACAATTTTTCGACGCTGGTCGTCATCACTATTGCGGCAGTCGTTGCCCTGATGACGCTGGCGAGTCTGGAATGGATACGCTCGCGCCTGCTCATCAAAATCGGCGTGGAGTTTGAAAAACAGTTGAGCTTTCCTGTTCTGGCCAGGGAATTGCGCAGCGCGTCCGCCTTGCAGAAAGCTCCGGACAAGGGAGAAATCCGCGATGTGCAGACCCTGCGGAGTTTTTTGGGCAGCAACGCGGTGTTTGCCTTTTTCGACATGCCGTGGATGCCCATTTATTTTGTTCTGATTTTCATTCTGCATCCGGCCCTTGGCATGGTTGCGGTTGTCGGCGGGCTGATGGTGCTCCTCTTCGGCGTGCTGACTCAGAAGATAGCCGCCCCAAAATTGCAGGAGGCGAACGACATCAACCGCCGCGCGGCCATGCTCCTGAGCAGCGCCTCGCGCAACGCCGCCACTGTGCAGGCGATGGGTATGATCAATTCCATTGGCGCGCGCTGGCATCAGATGAACGCCAAGGTCATCGGCTTGCAGACCAGAGCCAGTCGGCGCGTGGGCCTGCTGCATTCCGTGAGCAAGTCCGCCCGCATCGGCCTGCAAGTGGTCATTTACGCCGTTGGCGCGTATCTGGCCATCACCCACGCCACCACAGCAGGGGTCATGATTGCCGCCTCCATTGTCATGGGCCGCGCCCTGGCCCCGCTGGATCAGGCAATGGCGGCCTACAAGCAATCCCTGGAAGCCAGAGCCGCTTACAGGCGCATCAGGACGACGCTTGCCAATCCCTCCCCCGAACATATGCCCCTGCCGACGCCAAAAGGCGAACTGGCGGCGGAAGACGTGAGTTTTTCCCTCCAGGAGCGCCCGGTTCTGCAAAATATTTCCTTTTCCCTGAAAGCGGGTACAGCCTTGGCCGTCATCGGGCCGAGCGCGTCCGGCAAATCTACATTGTGCCGTCTGCTCATGGGCATCTGGCCTCCGGCCAGCGGCACGATTCGGCTGGACGGCGCGGACATCGCTTCGTGGGATTCGGAAACGCTTGGCGCGTTTATCGGCTATCTGCCGCAGGATGTGGATCTCTTTTCCGGTACGGTGGCGGAAAATATCGCCCGCATGGGCAAGGTTGACCCCGAGCGCGTGGTGCGCGCCGCGCAGATTGCCGGCGTGCATGAGCTTGTCCTGCGGCTTCCCAATGGCTACGACACGCCCATTGGCGACTTCGGGCAGGGGCTGTCCGGCGGGCAGCGCCAGCGCATCGGCCTGGCCCGCGCCCTGTACGGCGACCCGCGCGTGGTCATTCTGGACGAGCCGAACTCAAATCTGGACGAAGAAGGCGAGGCGCGCCTCATGCAGTGCCTGTCGCGGCTGAAGCGTTTCGGCGCGACTGTCGTCATTGTGGCGCACCGGCCCTCCATTCTGGCGGCTGTGGATGAAATTCTCGTGCTGGATCAGGGGCGCATCCAGTTCTACGGCCCGCGCGAACTCGTAAAGAGCCAGATGGCCGAAAAACAGCGCAGGCAAAGGCAGGCCATGCTCCAGCAGCAGGGGCCGCGCCAGCCAATCGTCTTTCAGAATGTCGTGAACCGGAGAGATGCGGATGAACGCTCTGTGGGCTAAATTGCGCGCCTTTCTCTTTGGACGGGAAAAACAGGAAACCGGCGACGATGACGACGTGGAACTGTTCACGCCCATTGTTCGCCAGGGGCTGATCGTCATTGTCCTGTTTTTCGGCGTACTTGGCGGATGGGCGGTTTTCGGAGAAATCAGCGGGGCTGTCGTTGTGCCCGGCACAATCAAGATTGATACGGAACGCAAAACCGTGCAGCACCTTGAAGGCGGCATTGTGGATTCCATCGAAGTGCGCGAGGGCGATACCGTCAAACAGGGGCAGACGCTCATCACCTTGCGGAGCGTGACGGTAGATTCTTCCGTGGATATGGCCCACAAGAACCTGATTCTTTTTCTTGCGGCCAGATGCCGGTACGAGGCGGAAAAGAACCTGTTCCAGGACATTGTATGGACGGAAGAATTGCTGTCCCTGGCTGACAAGTACAATAGCCGCGACGTTCTCGACGGGGAAAAAAAGAGTTTCGACGCCCGCCGCGCTTCCTACCAGAGTCAGGTTGACGTGCTGGCTTCGCAGGAGAGCCAGCTTGACGAGCAGATTGTTGGCCTGCGGGAAGAAATGAACGCCGAAAAGGCCATCATCGCCACACTGACGGAAGAACTGGCCGCAAAGCGCACGCTCGTTTCCAAAAAATTTCTGGAAAAATCGCAGGTGCTGGAACTGGAGCGCCAGCTTGCCACGCACAGGGGGGCGCATGGCAAGGCCCGCCAGTCCATCGCGGCTGCCGAACAGCAGAAGAACGGCCTGAAGTTGCAGCGAGAGGGCCTGAGCATCGGCGTCATGGAGCAGGCGGCGGCCGAAATCAACGTCCTGGACAGCAAAATCCTCCAGACGCGGGAGGAATTGCGCCCCCTGCGTGACGCCAAGCAGCGTTTGCAGGTGACGGCTCCGGTGGCGGGCCGCATTGTCGGCTTGCAGGTGCATTCGCCCGGTGGCGTCATTGCGCCCGGGCAGGCGTTGATGGACATTGTGCCGGAGGACGCTCCGCTGGTCGCTGAAGTGCATATCCCAGTGGAAAAGATTGCGGATGTGCATGTGGGGCAGGAAGCGCAGGCTCAGCTTGACGCCTTTGCCCGCAGCAAAATCCCGCTGATTCCGGCCAAAGTTCTGCATATCGCGGCTGACAGGCAGGAAGAACAGACCTCAATGGGAACCATGCCGTTCTATCTCTCGCATGTGCAGGTTTTCCCCGAGGCCGTGGATACGCCGGATATTTACATTTCACCCGGAATGCCCGTGACCATCTTCATAACCACCAAAAAGCAAACCATCCTGCATTACATGTTTGAGCCGCTGTTGCGGAGTTGGGACAGGGCCTTGCGGGAATAGGCATCCTCTCGCAGAGGCTCCAGCGTTCCAGTGGCATTGAATATTTGGGGGCGCTGCCCCCAACCCCCCGGCAGGGGAATGATTCCCCTGCACCCTCAGTGGCGGTTTTGCCGGATGGCAAAACCGCTCATGAGAGAGTAGGGCGAGGGAATCATCCATGCCCCTTATCCATCCGGCGGCCATAAGGGATTTCCTCAACTGGGGGGGCCGGGGGCATCATGCCCCCGGCGGGGCGTGGGGCAGCGCCCCACAATATGCTGATGACTGTGTTGATGGTATGGGGGGATTCATGCGCTTCAAAATGATTGCCGCTTTGCTGGCGTTCTTGTTGTATTTCGTTTTTCCACATCATTCCGCATTGGCGGTCAGTTACACGCTTGATTCCGCCATTGCGCGCGCTCTGAAGGCGAATCCATCCATTGGGGAGAAGATACAGGCGCTGGAAAGCGCCCGTATGGACGTGGGCGTGGCGCAGAGCTATTTCTGGCCGCGTGTTTCTCTTGTGGCCAACAGCAACAGGCTCAGGAACAGCGGCGCTTACGGCAGTACGGACGAACTTTCCAACACCAGCAGCTCGCACGGGCTTCGCGCCACGCTGTCGCTCTTTGCCGGATTCTCGCACCTGAACAACCTCCAGCGTTCCATGATTGAAAAGGACATTGCCGAACTGCAATGCCGCCATGCCGAGCTTGAGCTGATCGCCAATGTGCAGGTGCAGTTCTTCAATCTGTTGCAGGCGCGGCGTGATTTGCGGTATGTCAAGGAATCCATTCGCAGAATCACCACGCAGCTTGAAGCGGCGCAGGCATTTTCCGATGTGGGTATGGCCCCGTATGTCAATGTCTTGCAGAACAGGGTGGAACTCTCTCAGGCGCAGGAGCAGCTTATTGCCACGCAGAACGCCGTCCGCACCTGTGAAATCCAGTTGAACCACTTTCTCGGCTATTCACCGGAAGAAAAAATCACCTACAAGGGCTATCTGGAAGATTATCCGCAGAAGATTGATTATTCGGAAAACGAAGCCCTGAAACTTGCCTCCGGACACAGGCCGGACGTGCTTATCGCTGAAAAGAGCATTGAGGCCGCGAAAAAGACCATGCTTTCCACGGCGGGCGAGGCCCTGCCCCAGGTGGATCTGACGGGCGACATGATGTCTTCCAGCCGTGATTATGTGGACAGGCGCTATACGGACTACGACCGCCAATACTGGTCAGTGGGCGTGAACTTCACCTGGACGTTCTTTGAGGGCGGGAGAACCGCTTTTGGCGTCATGCGGGATAAAAAGCGCGTGAACGGGCTGGAGTTCGCATACAGAAACACCGTTTCATCGGCCAAGACAGACGTGCTGAAAGCCATGATGGACATTCAGGCGGCGAAAGAGATGCACGCTACAGCCAAACAGGGCTTGAAGGCGGCTGAAGAAAACTACGCGATGGCCAGCAATCGCTACAATACCAACGTGGGAACCATCACCGAGCTGCTTGACGCCCAAACCAGACTGACCGAAGCTGAGGTGCGAATCAGCAAGTCCCTCGCGGATTTCCAGATTGCGCGGGTAAGGCTGTTTTACAATATCGGGGTGAAGAATACGGGGTTGCGGTGATAGATTGGTTGGCGCAAAATTTAATTTTTTTTTGGAGACAGCATGAGTGCCATGAATGGAACTAGTGAAATGGAAGAGCTGACAGTAGAAGGCCGCCCTTCAGGCATTGAAGCTGAAGGAATAGAAATTATCCATAAGCCATTTAATCCTGAAGAGATATTTATAAAAACAAAAGAAGTTCCTATGGATACTATTATCCGTAGGATAAGAAAAGGTACAATTAATCTAGCTCCTGCTTTTCAAAGAAAAGCTGTTTGGGGATTAAAGCAAAAAAGTCAGTTAATAGAATCACTAATGCTCAAAATACCTTTACCAATGTTTTATGTTGCTGGAGATAAACAAGAAAGATGGGATGTTGTTGATGGTTTACAACGTCTTACAACAATTTGTGAGTTTTTATTGGGTAGCTCAAGGCATGAAGAAATAACGAAGATCAAAGAACTTGATTACAGTCATGGCTTTAAATTGCAGGGTTTAGAATTTTGGGGAGATGAATATAATAATAAAAAGTTTAATGAGCTGCCAGAAATTATACAAACAAGAATACTAGAGACGTCTTTTACATTTACTATAATAGAAGCAGGCACACCTGAAGCTGTAAGAAGAAATATATTTAAAAGAATTAATACAGGAGGAATGCCGCTCACAGCACAAGAAATTCGACATGCTCTATATCAGGGTGAATCAACAATGCTGTTGGAAAGACTTACAAACAGTGAACATTTTATTCGTGCCGTATCATCATCTGTAGATGACAGTAGAATGGGAGCACGAGAAATGATATTGCGTATGCTATCATTTGTTATGCGTTCATATAAAGAATATCCATCCAATCATGATATGGATTCATTTATATGTGATACAATGATTGCTATCAATAATCACCCAGATGATCTGGAAAATTCAGGTATTAATAATGTTCGTATAGAAAATACTGAAAATCTTTGTATCCTCTTTGAAAGAGGAATGGAGCGTGCATATGAATTATTTGGTGAGTATTCTTTTAGGCGTTCAGTATCAGGCTTTAAAAAAACACCAATTAATAAATCACTTTTTGAGGTCTGGGGAACAATTTTAGCAAGAATAAATTCTGTAACTTTTAATAATATTATTGATGATAAACAAAATTTCATGGAAAATTATAAAAAATATATTTGGGATCATAAAATTGAACTCGCTTTATCAAGAAATAGTTGGATGAAAACTTCTGTTGATCTTCGCTTTAAATGTGCCTATGAATTGATTAAGAAATATAGGAGTGAATGACATGATTACATCCATACGCATCAAAAATTTTAAGAGCATGAGCGATTTGGATATTCCTTTGAGCAAGTTGACTGTGCTGTCAGGAATGAATAGTTCGGGGAAAAGCTCTATTATTCAGAGTATTAGGATACTTGAACGCTTTAATCATAAGAAGAAACCTGTTTTATTACCTGGCTCTGGCGATTTGCGCCACATGGCGCGTATCCCGTCAAGACCTGTTCTTTTTACCTGCAAGCGTATGTCAGGCACTGAGGCAATCGAGTCTACCTATATGGCACTGGCTTCTGAAGCTATATCGGGAGATACGTCTACTGCGGCTTCATTTGTGGGCGGCTACCCCATAGTTGATGACGTTATGCTGAATTCTGAAGATGAAGCATATCCAAACTGTGTCTATATTGGTGCTGACAGATTGGGTCCAAGGAACTTTCTGCCCACAAAGAATGCTTCGGAGCATATATATGATTTGGGTGAAAATTGCGAATATGTATATGAATTTATCAAAAGATTTGGTGATAGTACTATTGCGCCAGTCGTTCGTCATCCCCAGGCACGAGGTGAAACACTAAATTTTAATATTATTGGGTGGTTGCAAGAAATTTCGCCAGGCACAAATTTTCAGATAATCGAAAGCGAATCGAACAGAAGACACGGCATCCTCGCAGCCGACTTCGATGGACATACTCCTACTCATGTTGGGTTTGGGCTTAGCTGTGTTTTGCCCATCATCGTCGCCGCTCTTGGAATAACTATTCCTTATTCGGCGACAAGATTCCCCATTCTTTTGATTGAAAATCCGGAAGCTCATCTCCACCCCCAGGGGCAGACAAAAATAGCAGAACTTATCGCCCTTGCTTCAAAGAACAATATGCAGATTGTTATTGAAACGCATAGTGATCACTTCATAGACGGCATACGATTATCAGTGAAAGAACGACAAATTAATAGAGAAGATGTGGCTATTCATTATTTCAGTAAAAATGAAGATCAGGCTGCTACGGTTGAAAGTCCAATTCTAAATGAAAATGGAAAATTGAGTTTTTGGCCAGAGGGATTTGGAGATCAAACTATGCTCAACCGCGCACGCTTGGCAAGGAAGTGACTAAATGCAGAATATTTATTTGAATGACCTCAGTTTTTCATGTACCACACAGAAAGAGGCTATAAGTCTTTTCCTTGAATCTTTCAATGAAGTATTGATCGCTTTGGGCGAATTGCCTCGTGCTTGTTTTTTTCATCGAAATGAATCGATGGATGAAATACAATTAGGTGAAAATATAGTTTATAAAGATATTCTTTTTTCAATAAAAGATATAGATAGAGATATTTATTCGACACTTTTGGAGTTTGAAGACAAGTCTTATCAAGATACATCTGACGTAAGGATGCAAGATCATATTACAAAAATCAAAAATCCATCGATACAAGGCTTAGGAACCAGCAAGCCTAATGAGCTTGACCTCATTCTTTGGGCGGCAGGAACACATTCAATCCTCATGAGTCTGAACACTTCAGAGCTTTGGTTCTTTCCAGATATAACAATTCATTATTATGAGGATGAACAATGTTCAAAATATAAGTCAATTGGCGTAGGGAATATATCTAGAAAGGGGCATGGGCAAATTTGGAGGGATACTTTTCTCCCGCCAGTTTTAGAAGATTTACCTACTGATCTTGGAAATTACTCCATAAAAATATATGCACGTGAACATGGCTTGCCGCATTTCCATCTTTGTCATCGAGGTAATAAGCTTGCCTCAATTGAAATTGAAGCATTAAACGTTATAGCAGGAAGTATTCCTAATGATATATATGCTCAAAAAGCTATTGCTTGGGCAACGGATAATCAAGACATCTTACGGGAACATTGGAAAAAGAATGCTCAACCAGGCTTTGATTTTTATGGCTGAGACCCTGATTACAACTTTAGCTTGGGACTAAATATTATTTTTGGTACATTCTTGATATTTTATAGGAGTATCAAGAATAACGATATAGTTATCGTATCATCACTTCATCCAGCGTTTCAAAAAACCGTTTTGCCCAAGTGCATTTTCCCTTTATTTTGAGAGGATCAATCAGGCCAAGCAGTTCAAATGAATGATTTCCTTTGCTGTAACAGCCCTTGCGGCATGTTTTGGTCGCATTTTCCAGACCTGAAAGCAGGTTTGCCTTGGATATGGCAGGGATATTGGTATGTTGTGGGAGCTTGTTTTCTTTAAAATCCGAGCCAAAATACTGCTTCAGGGCTGCTTTGTCCGCAATAAACCAGGCTTCCATACATTGCACCATAAGGTGGCATTGTTCATCGCTTGTATGAGCAGGCTTTGACCATTTATCTCCTTCTCTTTGGTGCAAATGCTCCCACGGTTGAGCAGGATGCTCTTCTGTAATGGGAGAAATTGGCGATTCGCTGTCCACAAGCAATATTCCATAGCCATTTCGGTAGTTTTTGAAATCCTTGTAGGCAAGTGAACGGCCGCCGCAGACTGCGACCTTGGGCTTTTTCCCCGACAGACCAGCCTTGGCAAGCAGCGCATGGAAGCTCTTTCTGAATTGGGCATGTTGTGCTGGCGAATCTCCGCCACCTTCGACAAACACTCTCACTTCCATGCTTTTACCACCTTGTTCCACCTATATGGCCGCGTGTCCAGAGTTGCCCAAGGGCATAATCTTTCAACCATTCTTGCAAATCAGAAGGCACAAGGCGGCGCATTTTTGTGGAACCGTCCTCCTTTTCGCAGACCACGACGGCTTCCGGAGTTGAAGTGAAGGCATCAACCAAACCGACAGAATGCGTCGTTACAATCACCTGGGTGCGTTCCGCCGCGTAGCGGATAGCGTCTGCCATCATGTTCACCAAATCGGGATGCAATCCAAGCTCAGGCTCGTCGATGCAGATAAGCCGGGGCGGTTCAGGGTCGCACAGGACAGCCAGCAGGCAAAGGAGCCTCAGTGTGCCGTCTGAAAGACGTGTCGGGGGAATGGCTATATTCCCCTCCTTCACATACACTTCATTGGAATCAACGCCTATGTCAAAGCCAATGCCGTGTATGCCGTCGTAGGACTCCTTGAAATATTCGAGAAGTTTTGTCTCGGTTTGCCTGTTTTTCAGCAGTCTGCTGAGAAAGCTTGAGAGATTGGACATGTCTTCCAGGAGATGCTCGCCAGGGCGGTCGCTCCGCTGTGCCTGCCGCACCGGAGAAAAGGGACCAAATGTCCAATCACGATAAATCCTAATTTCTTTGAAGGAATCCGCCAGATAGGAAATTTCTGTATATACTTCCGGGTCATAGCGTTGCGCCAAAATGGATTTTTCAGGGTCGATGTGTTCCCGTTGCAAAGCCCGTTTTGTCCAGCCTCCCTCCTTGTATTTTGTATTGATAATGGGATGTCCATGTTCATATTTATAGAAAAAAAAGGGGCGTGAATTCCTTTTGAAAGCTTTTTCGTACTCAATGTTTTCATCAACTATGGCAAATCTTTTGTTGCTCTCCGTAAAATCAAATCTATAGCGTAGATTCTGATGAATATGTTCAACAGAATCTTTATCAACGATGACCTCAACGCTTGCGGTTGAAGTATCCTTTTGCGTTCCATCCCGCCAGAGCCAATCACTCACCCTTCCTCCAACACGAATCGGGCGTACAAGTTCCTGTGGCGTGGATTTTAGCAGGGCTATTGCTTCAAGGAAATTTGACTTCCCAGAACCATTTGTGCCGATAATGACATTGAGATTGTGGAGCGGCAATGTACTGGATTCGGGGCCATATGACAGAAAATTTGTCAACTTGATACTGTGCAATAGCATGGAAACTTGTTTTCCTGGCTTGATTGAAGGTCGCAGGTTGAACGGGCAGGAAAACCCTACCCGTTCAACAGGGTCATCAGCATGTGCGGGTAGGAGTTTGCCTGCCCAAGCATGGCGACAGCCGATTGGGTCAATATCTGGTTACGCACGAATTGCGTCATTTCCGTCGCCACGTCAACATCAGAGATGCGGGATTCGGCGGCTTGCAGGTTTTCGGCCTGGATGGAAAGATTGGTCACGGTATTTTCCAGTCTGTTCTGCATGGCTCCGAGGTGGGCGCGCACGTTGTCCTTTTTGACGATGGCGTTGTCTATGCGTCCCAGAGCCTGTTGGGCTTTTTCCTGTGTTTTGATGGAAATGATGTCGCCCTGGGGAAGAGCAGGGTCAGGGCCGGGGCCGGGCGGATCCGGAGGGTCTGGCGGGTCAGGTGGATCGGGAGGATTTGGCTGATTGCCGCCGGTTGTGTCCGGCATGTTTGTCCATGTTGCTGTCAAATAAATTGGTCCATCACCAACCAAACAAAGTATTAAATCTTCAGTAACAGTATCAATTGTAAGATAATCATTAGGGTCACCGCCCCAGCCAGCCTGCAAATTACCTTCACCGGAGAAACCAATATTCATACCATTATATGTAAATTTATTTCCTGCCGTGCCAGGCGTATGGGTAACATCTCCCCCTCCTGGTATTCCATTTAGATTACTAAAGTTATATGAGGCATTATCATCAAACCCATTTTTTTGTGTAATAGCCCAAGTATCTAAAGGAGCCAGAGGTGGTGTGGTTGCGACTGTACCCGTGTCATACCAAAATTGAGCTTGCCAAGCATTATCGGCTGTAGTGGTGCCAGCTATATGCATACCATTTGGAGAAAAAAGTTGTAAGCCATCCGCTCCACCCCTGTCATTGAGATGAATACGTACATCTGTTGCGCCTTTTGGAATAGTAGCGAAAGCAAATGGATGTGAACTCGTAGTATATTGTACCCCATTGGAGAGCACGTTCCCCAATGTAGGCAAATTCCCCAAATTTCCGCCGGGTCCGGCGGCCTTAGCTCCCCCCCCAGCCGCAGCCTTTATGCCACCAGCATTTGCCACCGCAGCCTTTGTGGTTGTTACGGCTTCATCCCGCAAGCCAAGGCCAGCCAGTGTACAGTTGCCAATCTCCACATAATAGTAATCTTCGGCGCTTTCGTTGCCAGTGCCGAAGTGAATTTTCATTTTGCCTGTGGCGTTGAGGCCGGAGCCGTCATGCGCTCCGTTCAGGGAGCCGTCCAGCAATTTTATGCCATTAAAATCGGTAGCGTGGGCAATGCGGTCAATCTCTTCCGCCATTGCCACAAATTCGGAATGGATAATCAGGCGTTGCGTTGAATTGTAGGTGCCTGTGGCGGCCTGCTCGGCCAGTTCCTTCATGCGGATGAGCTTTTCATCAATGACGGCCAGCGCGCCGTCCGCCGTCTGAATCATGGAAATGGCGTCGTTGGCGTTGCGCACGCCCTGATGGAAGGTGGCGACATCGGCGCGCATCAGTTCGCGTATGGCAAGACCGGCCGCGTCGTCGGCGGCGGAATTGACGCGCAGGCCGGAAGAAAGACGCTCGACTGAAGTCGCAAGACGGGAGTAGTGCGTTTTCAGGGTATTGGCCGTGCTTCCAGCCATGAAATTTGTATTTATGGAGAGAACAGGCATTTGCATACCATCACTTTTTATAATGCATATACAGTATATCGGCAGTATGGCCAAAAGCAATAGGCGAACTGGTGATAATAGCTTTTTATATATTTATACTTCATCATCGAACACACAGTTTATGAGCGGTATGCAAAGCAAAGAACAACACAGCCCGACAGGGGGGGATTCCCCCCTGTCGGGCGCTCCCTGTGCGGACGAAAGCCCGCACAGGGGATGCGTTCATCAGGCTATGCTCTGGGTGGCGTCCATGTCATAGGGCATGGGCACATTGACCAGATCGACTTCCACGGGTTCGACCGGAGCCGGTTCGGCGTGGCCGCTTTCCTGCGGGCTTGCCGCAGCAGGGGCCGGTTCGGACGCGTCGGAAGCGTTCGTATCGGACGGGGCCGAGGCGTCAAGGAAGCTGAAGTCCTCGAAGATGGCGAGGTCGATTTCAGCGCCCTTCGGCACAATGCCCGCCTCTGTCGTGCCCGTGTTGGGGAAGACAGGGGCGTTGTCGCTCAGCCGGATGTAGAGGTGGGCGGAAACGCTGTTGCCAGCCTTGTCCGTGACCGTGTAGGTGAAGTCCTCCAGCAGATCCTGGCCGAGATAATCCTTCACGGTGTAGGAGAAGGAGCCGTCGGCCTTGATGGTCAGCGTTCCGTACAGGCCATCAACATCAATCTTGCCTTCGCCGCCTATCACGGTGTTATTGACCATGAGCGTGAGGCTTTCCGTCGGGTCATAGTCCAGATCCGCATCCCGGAAGGAGAGGGAGCCGATGGCGAAGGAAAGCGGATCGCCGTTGGAGTCCGTGGGCCAGTTGACGTTCACGTCGTCGCATTCCGGCGAATGGGAGAGCGGCGAGAGGTTCACTTCCAGAGGCTGGCTGCTTGTGCCGCCAAACTCGTCCGTGACCACGATATCGAAGCTGTCCACATCGTTGACGCCCTGATTGTCCAGCCCTTCATTGAGGACATAGACGTAGGAGGCTCCGCTGGCCTGCATGGTGACATGCAGCGTGCCGTACTGGCCGGCAATGCTCACCTCGCCGGAGGCGGGCAGGGTAACGCCGCCGATGCTGACCGAGGCTATGGCGTCGCCTTCCATATCGTTCCAGGCAAGCTGGCCTTCTTCCCGCACCAGGCCGCCTTCGTACTTGTCGATGTTGCCGCCGATGGAGGCGGACAGATCGCCGGAGAGTACGGGCGCTGTGTTGGCGTTGTCCAGGTTGATGGTGATGGAGCCGGAAGCCGTGCCCCGGAAGCCGTCCTGCACGGTGTAGGCGAAGACATCCTGCCCGGACTGGCCTGTGGCGTCCGCATCCAGCAGGTAGCGGTAGGTTCCGTCCTCATGCAGGTAGAGCGTGCCGTGTTCGCCGCGCACCACCAGGGAGCGCGTTCCCTCATCGTCCACGCCCCATGTTCCGGGCTGCGTGCCGGTGACGGAATCTACGCGCACGGTGTCGCCGTCGGCGTCATACAGGGTCACGCTGCCGGAAGCCCTGCCGCCGTCGCGCCAGGTATCCAGCTTCAGCACGCCGTTGGACGCCTGCGGGTTCTGGTTGTGCAGCACGAGGTCAATGGACACGTCCTCTTGCCGCGTCGCGCCGAACTCGTCCGTAATGGTGACGGTGAACGCTTCCCTGCCGGTTTCGCCAGCGGCGTCCGCGTTCAGGGTATAGGTGTACGCGCCGTTGGCGTCGATATGGAACACGCCATACGCGCCGTTGACGGTGAAGCCGCCCTGGCCATCCGCCACGCCAGCCGCGCCGTTGAAGCTGACGCCGGAGAGCGTGACCACATCATGCCTGCCCGCATCCGGATTGTAGTCCGGATCGCTGAAGGTCAGGCTGCCGGTGGCTTCGCCGGTGGTGGTGCGCAGGGTGTCGATTTCGCGGTTCAGCGTGCCGCTGATGACCGGCTGGTTGTTGGTGTTGGTGAGGTCAATGCTGATGGTGTTGGAGGCCGTGCCGAGGTAGCCGTCATCCACGTGGTAGGTGAAGGTTTCCGTGGCGTTCAGGCCGCCCGCGCTCTGATCCGTGAGCACATAGCGGTACTGAATGGCCGTGCCGGTGCTCTGGTAGAGGTACAGCACGCCGTGTTCGCCCCGCACCACAAAGGCCGTGTCGCCCCTGTCATCCGTGCCCCACGCGCCCGCAGCGCCGTCGGGGCCGGTGGCGGCGTTCAGGCTCACCGTGTCGCCTTCCTTGTCCTTGAGGGCGACCTGGCCGGAAACAGCGTCGTCCGCGTCACGCAGGGTGTCCAGCGTGGCGGAACCCTTGCCCGCCACGGGGTTGGTGTTGACGTTGTACAGGTCAACGGCGATGGAGCTGGTGTTTTCCATGCCGTGCGCGTCACGCACGGTGAAGGAGAAGCTTTCGTCCCGCACTTCGCCGCGATGTTCCTCGTCAAGCAGATAGCGGTACTTCCACTGGCCGTTCCGCTCAAAGACCTGAATGGTTCCGTACTCCCCGACTGCGACAAAGCCCCAGAGCGGCGCATCGTCCGTGCCGAGGTTGACGAGGGTGGTGGAGCCGTTGACGCCGGAGACTTCCACTGCGTCGTTGTCCTTGTCGCGGAGGACAAGATTGCCCTCGACGACGTTCTGGCGCACGCTGTCGAGCCGCGCGGAAACCGGCGTGGCCGTGGGCGCGTTGTTGGGCGTGGTCAGGTTGATGGTGATGGTGCTCTGGCCCGTGCCGCCGTAGGCGTCCGTGAGCTGGTAGTCAAAGACTTCCTGTGCGGCGGTGTTGTAGCTGGAGGCGTCCAGCTCGTAGCGGTAGGTTCCGTCCGCGAACACATGGAGTGTGCCGTACTGGCCCTGTACGCTGTGGCAGGGCTTGCCGTCCACAGTGCCGGGCGCGCCTTCCACGCCGCCAAAGCTGACGCCGCTGACCGTCACCGTGTCGCCGTCCGGGTCAACCTTCATGTTCAGGCTGCCGCTGGCGCTTGTGCCGCGCAGGCTGTCCACAGTGGCCGCGCCCGCCACAGGCGCGGGATCGCTGTTGCCGAAGTCGGGCGTCACCGCCGGAGGCAGCGTTACGGACGGAGCAATGCTGATGCCGTAATCGCGCGTGCCGTTGGCCAGCACTTCCGAAGCCGCGCCAGCCAGCAGGAGTTCGCCGCCATTGTAGACAGTGGTGGTGATTTCCAGATTGACGGGCAGGGAGACGGAGGCCGTGGTGCTGTTGGGCAGCACAATCTTGTACACCGTGCCGGAGGCCGCGAAGGCGGGATCGGCCGCGTTCAGGGCGGCCAGTTCCGCCGCCGTGAGCGAGGTGACGGTGTAGCCCGCGCCCTTCACCACAGTCACGCCCTGTGGCGCGCTGACGATGAGGAAGTGGGCTTCCGAGCCGTCAACGTCCGCAAACTCGCCCGTCAGGGTGACGGTGATCGCGGCCTTGTGCCCGGGCTGGATGTTGTCAAGGACAGCGGAATCAGACACGCCGCCCATATTGGTCGGAGCGTCGGCCACCGGCGTGATGGTCAGGCTCAGCTTCTGGCCGGTGATGGTGGCGGTAGCGCCCGTGTTGGTTTCGCCAATCACCGCGTCGTAGTTCAGCACCACGGGCTGCGGCCTGCCCTGGGCGTTGCGCTCGCCAGCGTAATTGGCTGGCGGCAGATAGAACACGTCGGCCAGTTGATCCCTGGTGAAGGTGAGATCGGCAAGTTCATTGCCGTTGGCGTCCACCAGGGTTCCACCCTTGAGATTGGTGAAGGTGATGCTGACAAGCACGTCATTGGCGTCGCCCCTGAGCAGGGCGGCGTCGGCCAGCGAGGCCAGGGACACGGGTTCGTCTTCCTGTGTGGAGAGCGGGGCCGCGCTTACGCCGGTGGCGCTCACGTCGCTCACATGCAGGGTGAGGGAATCGCCCTGGGTAAAGGCGTTGTGGCCGTTGCCTTCCTCGACGAAAGCGCCGGTCTTCAGCGTCACGTCGCGGTTGAGGCCGTCCTGCGGCAGCAGGGTGACTTCCGCCGTGGGATTGGCAAGCGTGCCGTCCACTTCCACCTTCAGGTACTGGACGCCGTTGATGGTCTGGTATGTGCCGGTCATGGGCGAAACCACCTGCCAGCCCCTGGGAACTTCAAGCAGGAGGAAGTGGGCTTCGGAGCCGTCCACATCCGCAAACTCGCCCGTCAGGGTGACGGTTACAGCGTCCGCGCCAGCGCCCACAGGATCTGCGTCCGTAGCGGGCTGGTCATTGATGGCCGTTGTCTGGCCGGAGACGTTTTCAGCCGCGTCGGCGCGGGCGATGAGCTGCACGTTGTCAGGATCGCTGCCGGTGATGACGGCGGTCTGTCCGGAGACGGAGTTTTGCAGGGTGAAGTCCGTGGTCAGATCCAGCAGGCAGTCCTCGGCGTTGTGATTCCAGGAATCCACAACCAGCTTGCCGTCTTCCATGTGGGCCTTGCCCCAGACGATGCGGAAGTCCGCCGCCGGGTCAAAGCCGTTTGCGCCGAAGTCAAGCGAGGCTGTGGCATGGCCCGCGCCGTCGAGCGTGACGGCGTAGCACTGCCCGTTATAGATGATGGTGGCAACCTGCTCACCGGCAGGCCCGCCGAGCACGTCAGACACAGCCCGCGCCGTGGCCGGAGCGGAGAAGGTCAGCACGGCGGACAGAAGCACATCGTTGTCGCCGATGGTTCCGGCAAGGCTGATGGGCGCGCCGTTCGCGTCGTCCTCGGTGATGGCGACGGCGGTAAAGGCCAGCCCCTTGGTGGAGACGACGCCCTGGCCGGGGAACTCCACCTTGGTGTTGATGGCCCAGTTGTTGGTCAGCACCGGCTCCCGGTCTTCGGGGAAGAAGCCGGAATTGGGTTCGATGGACACGCCCCCGGAAACCACGGGATACTTTTCAATATTGGGGATATCCAGTTCCTTCATGCCGAAGCGCACGGTCACGGAACCGCTGGAGTCCAGATAGTCATCCACGCGCACGGCGTAGTAGGGATCGCCCGCCGGGCTGAAGATGGTGACAACATCCACCTTGTTCCATGTGCCGGTGGCCGCGTCCCACACGTCCGCCGTCTTGCCGATGACACGGTACAGATCGGGCGCGATGACGGCGTAGTGCTGTTCATTGGCCTCATGGTCGGCAAAGGTCAGGGTCTGGGTCAGGGTATCGTTTGTCTTGTCCTGCTGCGGATAGCCGAGGGTGATTTCACTGGCCTTGGCCACAGCGTCCACAGCGATGGTCAGCGTGCCGCTGACGGTGGCCGTGCTGGTGGTGGTCAATCCGTCCTGCACCGTGGCTGTCCAGCCCAGGCTGGCGTCGGCGTCCTGATACCTGTCCTGCCTGTAGTAGATTTTGCCAGCCAGATAGGCGGCGGCCATGTCCACGCCAGCGGGAACAGGATGCGCGATGCCGTCGTCGCCAATGTACCAGAAGCCGCCGTTTTCACAGGCTATGCTGGTGAAAATCAGGCCGGTCAGGATGTCGTTGTGATCCATGCTCAGGTTGAGGCCCTGCGACGGATTGTTCGGATCCAGCCAGATGAGGTTGGCGTCCGGGTCGTGGGTTTCCTCGGCAATGATGGCATTGTTGCCGCCCTTGGCATTGGCTCTGGAGATGACGATGGTCAGGGCGTCATCCTGCAGGTTGAGCGAGGTATTGTTGCTCAGGGTGTATTCCCAGTTGGCAGGCTCTCCGCCAATCGCGCCCCAGCCGGTCTGGCCTTCCACGGTCATGGTGCCGACGTTGATCTTCATGCCGTCGTAGTGGTGGCCCTTGAATACAAAGTCCTCCACATACATGGGCGAGGTCAGCTCTTCATTGATGCTGAACTCCAGATGCACCTTGTTGGCGGCCTGTTCGGCTTTTGTCGGCTCAATCATGAAGTAGGTCTTGCCTTCCAGATAGACCTCGCGCACGGCTTCAAAGTTGCCGTTTTCATCCTTGTGCAGGGCGAGCACGCCGGGAATCTTCTCCACCAGCACATAGTTGGATTCAGAGCCGTCCTGATCGAGGAAGTAGGCGTTGACATCAACGCTCACGAGTTCCGTGGGCGCATCACCGGCCACGCCGTACACGCCGCCTTCCCTGTCCAGGGCAAAGTTGGCCCATTGCGCCACGGCGTCCACCATCACGTCCACAGGCCCGGAGGACAGCAGCTTGTCGTTGCTGTTGTACCACTTCACATCCAGCTGGAAGTCCTCGCCCATGCTGTCGGGGGAGACCATCAGGAAAACAGCGCCATCCGGGAGCGTTCCGCCAGGGGCATAGACCTTGTAGGTTATGTTGCCGTACTGGTCTGTATCTACCCATGTACAATGACTCCCTGCCATAGTAGCTCTGGGATGGGGAAATTTCGTTGGCATCAACTCATGCGGAGTACCAGAGTTAATCAGTTGTGAATTGACCCCCGGAATGGTGATCAGCACATACTCAGCGTTGGGATTGTCGCCGGTGAAGAACATGGCCGTGGGCACGAGACCCTGATGGTATTGCGCGGCCTCGGTATGCCCCCAGGGGGTGCTGTTTTCAAACACCCATTCGATGGCAATGCCCTGGCTGTGGCTGGCGATCCACTTGTTGTCCTGCCAGCCGCCTTGCGGAGGCTTGCCGCCCGGAACAACGCCGCCAGGCAGCTCTTTCCAACCGCCGCCGCCAGCGGGAATCCAGTCTTCAAGGGAGCCACCTCCCTGGATTATGCCGCCTCCCGGCTTCCACCAACCGCCGTTGCCAACCGGGCCGTCTTCCTTCCAGTATTCACCGGGTTCGATCCCGCCGCCGGGCAGGTAGCCGCCGCTCCAGTGCAGGCCGGGGCCGTTTTCCCAATGGATGTATTTACCGCCGGAACCGTCGGGCTTGTCCCCGCCGCCGATGATGAGGTCGGGCAGGTCGGGAGAGGCGATTTCCGCATCTGGAGCGCCGTTGTCCACGCCGTTGCGGATGATGACCGAGGTGTTATTCTCGTAGCTGTATTCGCCGTCCGCGCCCTTGCGGTTGACGAAGTTGTCGGCCGTGGGGTCAGTGGAATCCCAGCGGCTGCACGTCTTGTCTTCGGTCAGCGCGCCGTAGGAGAGCAGATCGGAACTCGGGTAACGCGCGGACGAGGGCATTCCGGTCTGACGGATGAACTCCACATGGGCCGTGGCTTCGCCGGTGACGGGGTCGATGGTCGCCCCGGCCATGCTTACCGGAATCTTGTGGTAGCGAACGAAGGTCTGCTCGCCCTTGTCGTTCGTATAGACGTGGGTGTAGATGTACCGTTCGTCTGTAGGCGATACACTGTTCGGATGGCCCGGACGATAGTAGTAGGAGCCGCACTTGAACGCGAAGTTGGGCACCATTTCCACCAGGAAATAGTGGTCTTCCGTGTCGTCCAGATCATGGAAGCCGACGGTCAGGTCAAACTTGGTGGTTGTGTCCACATGGGGCACATTCCACAGGGAGAACTGCTCCGTTCCCGGCGCTATGGCCTCAAGAGAATCGGCCTGGTTTGCCACGGCGTCAACGCGGATAACCTTGTCTTCGCCGATGTATTTCTTCGTGCCGATGACTTCGCCATCCGCATTGTACTGGTTGACCTTCAGCTCGAAGTCAAAGCGGAAGTCATGATCCTTGTGCGAAGCCTCGCCAGCGGCATCATTTTCCTGATGATTGGTATCATACGGCTCATGCTTGGGTATGAAGACCAGTGTGTATTCTCCCCGGCTCAAATCCGCTGTCTTGACGGTTCCGTCCGGGTTTACCCTGTACGCCGCAAGAGCGGTGTCCGCGAGCGGCGCGGGAGAGGTCATGTACGCCGTCCACACGCTTTCCGGCAGGAAGTAGAAGTCGCCTTCGCCAAGATTGCCGGTGTGTTGCGTGATGCTGATTTCCGCCGTGTGTGCCGGAATCTTCAATTCATGGCCCGTGCCGTAGTCGCGCCCGGTGTTGGCGACAGGGTCAAAGGGCATGAGTTCCGGCGAAATCGGGTACGGCTGCTCGACATGGATAGGAGGAATGGTGGATGTGCCGGGCCTGTCGATGACATAGGCAGGCTCGCGCTGATGATCCGAGGGCCGGTCATTTTCAAAGACATAGCCCTTGAAGTTCAGCACTTCGGAATCGTATTCGTCCCAGAAGACATAGACGGGCTGCGCCGCGACGGTGATGGCGGTGTTGTTCTCCATGACCGTGAGGCCGGGGACATACTGCTCCAGCAGCTTGTCAAAGGGCAGTTCGTCGTTGGTGATTTTGAGGGTGTCCTCATCAAACTCGCGTACCTCTTCCACGTCTTCCGTGGCAATGGCCCCGATATGGATAGCCACGCCTTCCTGCGCCCATTCGCGCGTCTGGTAGGTGGCGTCAAAGGTGATGCCGTCCATGCGCTCGATGCTGGTATCGCCGTTCTTGAGCGTCTCCAGATAGGCGTCAACCGGCAGCTTCATGAACAAATGGGGCTGGCCGTCGTCTTCCGTCACCAGTTCCTGCAGGGTGTAGTTGGCTTTCTGGACGCCCTCAAGATAATGCTGCACCTTGAACGTGACGGGAATGCCGTTGAAGGTCAAAGTGATTTCATCGGGATAGTAGCCGTCCTGAATTTCCAGCAGGAGGAAGTGCTCTTCCGAGCCGTCCTTGAGGTCTTCATAGGACAGCGTGCCGGTGATGGAGATGGGTTCGCCCGCCCTGACGGGGTGGCTCGCGTCATTGCTGACGGCGATGTCGTCCACTTCCGGAGCCTGAGCCACGGCGTCCACCTTGACGTGCAGCGGTTCGGAACCTTCCGCCACGCCGCTTCCCCAGCCTTCAGTCTCGCTGGAGGTGATGGCGTGCAGTTTGGGGTCGGCCACGTCAACCTGAACGACAGTAATGTCAACGTCGTCGTTGTCGTAGTTGTCGCCGGGGATGAAGTGCAGGTCGCCCACGCCGACAAAGGGATCGCTGGCCGTCACCGTGACAATGACGTATCCGGGCTTGGAAACTGTATTGTAATTGCTGGTTACATCCGGGTTTTTCGAGCCGTCAGACAGCAGGCTCTCAATTTCGTGCGGCGTGAGACTGCCGTTGGACGGCATGACGTACTCAAAGGTGATTGAGGAAATCACATTGCCTTCGCCCTGCCCGCTGATGAGCAGGCGCACGCCGTGATCCCTGTCCGCCTCGCTGCCCGGAGTATGGTACTTCTCATCGCCTTCGGAGCGGTCGTTTTCAAAGGCCCATTCGGATTCCAGCGTTACCGTCACCTTTTCCGGCTCGAACTCGCGCACAACGAGGTCAAAGCTCATGTCTTCCACGGCCACGTTGTTTTCGGCAAGGATGTCCCTGTCTTCTCCGCCGTCGATGCCGTCAACCTTTGTGGCGTAGCCCTGGTGTTCAATGGCCACGGCCTTGGCTTCAACGTGGTACGTGTCCAGCGCCGTAGCCTGATGCGTCTGGATTTTCAGGCCAAACTCAATGTTCCCTTCGTGCTTGGCCAGATAGTCAGGGTCGATCTTCAGCACATGGTAGTCATCTTTCGCCGTCGGCCCGGCATGGATGCCGTCTTCTCCAGCCTTGTACAGGGCGGTGAAGATATCGGTCAGTTCCGCCGGATCATCCACCAGCGGCGCCCAGGCGGGGATGCCGCCGGGCATATCGTTTGTCGGCAGATCGGCCTTGGCAATGAAGATGTAATGCGCCTCGGAGCCGTCCTGATAATCGCCAAAGGTGGCCTTGAGGGTGACGGTGAAGGTTTCGCCGGGCCGCGCATCCGGGTGGCCGCCAGCGTTATCCTCGACGCTGGGGCTTGCGCCTGCGCCTTGCGGCTTGTCGGCCACGGCGTCCACAACCACATTCAGCGTGCCCATTTCCGGCTTCACGCCTGTATCAGGATCAGGTTCGCCCATGACCGGGCCTGTCGCGCCGGAGTCGGTATCCAGCACCGTGCCGGTATAGGTTATCTGCACATCGGCGTCGTCATTGTCGCCAGCATTGGGCAGATAGGTCAGGTGGCCGGAGGTGAGATCGGTCAGGCTCAGGCCGCGCCCGGAAGTGTCGGCATAGGAGAGCGTGGCCGAGGGCGCTGTGTCACCGGGCTGCCAGACTTCAATGCTCAGGCATTCGGTGGGATTGGCGGAATCGTAGGTGAAGACAAGCTTCACGCCGGGTTGCAGGGTGACGGGGGCGTCGGATACGCCGCTCAGGGTGAGCGCGCCGTGCGCGTTGTCGTAGTTGAGCGTCAGTTCGGTAAAGACTTCGCTGTCGTCCTTCGGTGCGAGCGTGATTGCCGCGCCGCCCGCAAGATGCGCAAAGTCTCCTTCATGCTGGAGGTCCTGCTGACCTTCCCAGGCGGGCGTCACCTCGGCCTTCACATCGCCATCGGCTGCCGCGTAGGTGAAGCTGGCGGAAATGTCTTCCACCGCGACGTTGTTGACCCTGTTCGTGTCAAAGCCATGCTCGGAACCAAGGTCTTCCGTGGTAGAGGTCTGGAAGCCCTGATGTTCCACGGCGACGGCCCTGATATCCAGGGTGAGATTCGCGCCCTCGGTTGCCTTGCCTTGCAGGGTGGCGGCATCCTTCAACATGCCTTCCAGTTTCAGATTCGCCGTGCCCTTGTTCTCCAGGCCATCCAGCCATGCGCCGTCCACTTCCAGCACAAACCAGTCGTTGGCGTTCGCGCCCGGAATGCCGGTCGCTCCATCCACCTGCTTGCAGATGGTCTCGGCGTCGGTATCGGACAGGAGCCGCACCTTGCCGTTCAAATCGGACGGCACAGTCAGGGAAGCCAGATACTCGCGGCTGACGAAGACGTAATGCTTTTCCGAGCCGTCGGTCAGGTCAAAGCCGTGCGCGGCAGAGCCGAACGTCACATCCACAGAGATGTCGAATGCCCTGGCCGGGTCAAGGGCGGCGTAGGCGTCGTCCCGATTGGCGGCTTCGCTGTCGGCATTCTTTTCCGGCTTGTCGGCCACGGCGTCCACCTTGACCAGCACACTGTGCGTGAAGTCGCCGCTTTCATTGGTTTCCGTCTCGCGGGAGCTGCCGGTGAACGTGATGGTCACGTCCGCGTCATTCTGGCTGGCCGCAGCAGGAATGTAACGCAAGTGAGCGTCGCCCATGAGCTGATGCAGATCAAGGGGGGACGTGAGTGTGTAGGTTGTGGCTGTGCCGTTGATGGTGATGGTGACGACAGTGCATTGCGTCGCGCCAGCGCCATCATTGCGGTAGGTGAACGCGATATCCGCGCCGTCCGGCAATTCCACACGGGTGTTGCCGTATTCCAGCGAATGCAGGTCGAGATAGAGGGAGCCTTCCGCATCGTTGTACTGGACATGCAGCGTGTCAAAGACTTCGCTGTCGTCTGCGGGCGCGAAGTTGATGATTGCTCCTTCCCTGGGCGAATAGTCGCCGGTATGCTGGCCGGGAGCGTCGCCTTCCCAGGCTTCAACGACTTTCACGTCGAACTGGTTCTCCAGCCGGGCGTAAGTCAGAGCGAGGCTCTTGTCCTCCAGAGAGACATTATTGGCCTTATTGCTTTCCTTGTCATGCCCGTCAGCAGCTTCAAGCTCTGTATTGACGCCCTGGTATTCAATGGCCCCGGCCTTGATGTCGATGTTGATGGTATGGTCGGCTGGTTCCTTCGGCAGTTTGTCCTGGTCAAGGTGCGCCTTCAGGGTAACATCCACCGCGCCGTCTGTGCCTGTGAGAATGTCGTCCACTTGCAGCACAATGTATTCGCCGCTCAGACCGGCATTGGAGACGATCTGCCTGGCGGCGGCTTCATCCAGTTGCGAGAGTTGCGGGGGCAGACCGGACACGCCCGAGAGGAACTCGGCGGAGATGAAGAAGTAATGGTGTTCGGAACCATCACTGTCATTGCCAAAGGCGGCTTTGAGCGTCAGGTCAAAGACATTGCCGTCGGGCTTGTCATTGACGATGACGGTATTGTTCTTGCCCGTGGCTTTGAAGGATACTTCAACGTCCTGCGGCTTGTCGGCCACGGCGTCCACAATGATGGTGGTCTTCAGAGGGTCTGATATGTCAATGGTTCCGGTTGTGCCGGTAGTGGTTTCCTTTGTTTCCGCCGTGATGGAAATATCAATGTCGGCATCGTCATTGTCGCCGGTGTATGGCACATAGCGCAGCCCTTCGCCGGTCAACTCCGCAAGGGTTTTGTTGGGAAGAACATCCAGAGTATTGCCGCCGCACTCCACCCGGACGATCTGCGTGGGGTTGTTGACATCATAGGTGAATGTAACTTTGGCATCGGGCGCAAGCGTGATGGAAGAGCCGCCAGCGAACAGCTTCATCTCGCCGTGGGCCGTGCTGTAATCCAGCGTCATGCTGGTGAAGATTTCGGTCGGGTCGTCCGGCGTGATGGTCAAAGTGCCGCCTTTCGCCGCCGCAAAATCGCCATTGTTCTGGTTTGGCTGGTTGCCCTCGAACGCCGGGGCTGTTGTGAGGGTGAATGTGCCGCTCAGCGCATCCCACTGGAAGTTCACGCCGATGTCGGTAACGGCCACATTGTTGTCATTGCGAACTTCATTGCCATGCGGCGCGTCAAGCGGATTGTCTTTGCCGGTATTCGTATCGTAGCCCTGATGCTCCACGGCCACAGCCTTGACATCAAAGGTGAGCGGCTCTTTTTGCTGTGTTCCCGCCGCCGTAAGTCCCTGCGCGTCTTTCAGCGTGCCGTCGATGGTCAGGGAGACTTGGCCGCCCGTGCTCTGGAGGTAGGCGGGATTGATCTTCAGCACGACATAGGCGTCATCTTTTGCAAGGCCGGTCTGGCTGTACAGAGCGTCCAGGTCTGTTCCATTCACCGGGCTGTAGTCGGTGAACAGAGCGCCGTTTGCATCTTTCAGCGTCAGCGTGTTATCGACAAGATACTTTGTGTTGATGAACAGATAATGCGCTTCCGAGTCGTCCTTTTTGTCATGCTCGCCAAAATCGGCAAAGGTGGTATTGACTGTGAAGGAAACATCGCTGCCTTCGGCAATGGCCGTATGTTGCGTGCCGTCAGCATCCGTGCCGTATGCGTAGTCGGTCTTCGTTCCGCCCGGCTTGTCGGCCACGGCGTCAACAGTGACATGCACGGTTTGTTGGGGGAAATCGGCTGTTTCACCGGATTGCGTTTCCCTGCCTGTGCCGCTGAACGTGATATTGACATCAACGTCGCTGTGGTTGCCGGAAGCATTGGGAACGTAACGCAGGCCATCGCCAGCGGATTTTCCTTCGGTGAGTTCCACAAGCTTGCGGCCGGTAAAGCTGAGGCTGTGCACCACGTTGTCCGCACCCGTGTAGCTCACGCCGGTGCAGAGCGTGGGATTTTGCGCGTCATAGGTGAAATGCAGGGTTGTGCCGGTGGGGATATCCCGCGTGTTGCCATCCACAATCAGTCGCACCATGCCCGCGGCTGTGTTGCCGTCTTCACCCAGGTAGGTGATGGTCAGGGCATCAATGACTTCATTGGAGTCCTGCGGCGCGATTTTGATGGGCGCGCCGCCAGCTGGCTTGGGCGTGAAAGTGTTGTGCTGCTCGGGCAGGTCGTTTTCATACGCCGGGCCTTCGGCTGTAATCTCAAACTTGTTTTCCAGCGTTGCCCAGGTGACTGTGGCCGAGGCTTCTTCCACGGCCACGTTGTTGCCTTTGTCAGCCTCCCTGTTGTCGTTGCCCAAATCCAGATTGTCCCTGTTCTGGAAGCCGTCACGATCCACGGCCACGGCCCTGATTTCAATCGTGGCGCTCCCGTCGGCCGCCACTCCATCATGCAGCTTGCCGGACAGGGGCACTTCGGTGAGCGTGCCGCCGTGGTCTTGCAGATATTTTGCGCTGACCTTGAGGATGAAATAGTCATCCGCCGTCGCGCCCGGTATGCCGCCAACGCCGTCAACCTGCTCGCAAACCGTTTTGGCGGCGTCGCCCTTGAGCAGTTCAAAGCCTTCAGGCGCGGTAACACTGGCAAGGTTCGCCTTGCTCACAAAGATGTAGTGATTTTCCGAGCCGTCCTGATAGTCGCCAAAAGTGGCCGAAACTTTGACCGTTACGCCGGAACTGGCGACAAAGGCGGGATGACCGCCTTCGGGAGTGCCGCTCGCCGCCACCTTTGTGGGCATATCGGCCACGGCGTCGCGCACGATAGTGATGGTTTCAGGAACCTTGCTGGTGACAACGTCGCCGGAGCGCACATCCATCACTCTGGTGGAGATTTCCACCTTTACGTCAATGTCGCTGTCGCCCGTGGGAATGAAGCGCAGGCCGGAATAGTCGTTTTTGCCATGCAATTCATCAAGAGCTACAGGCGTGGCAAACTCATGCGTCCAGATTTCCCTGCCGTTTTCATCCACAATATGGACGCTTTTGTAGTGGGCCACACCGCCAATTTCAACAGCGGTGAACAGCACCTTGCCGCCCGTGGGAATCGCGGTGTACGAGTCGCCAAGGCCAAAGGCCATGACGCCATCTACAGGCGAATTGTCGGCCGTGCCGAGCTTGAAGCTGATTTCGCGCAGGGCTTCGCACTTGTCGCCAAAGCTCAGGTTGATGGGCGTGCCATATTCGGGAGTGCCGACATTATTCGTATGCGGCTGGCTGCGGTCGCTTTCGTAAACGGGATCGATTTCTCCAATCGTCATCTGCCCGCTGGAAAGTTCCACTTCGACTTTTTTGGAAGTAACAGCAATGTTGTTGCCGAAATCGTATTCTTTGTCGGCTATGTTCCCATCGGCATCAGGATTGTTCCATGCACTTTCCTTATTGCCGCCGCCTTGCACCACAACAGTATCAATCTGGAGGTTCAGCTTGTCGCCAGCAGTGCTTCTGTCCAGAACCTCGAACGGCAGATCAAGTTGCAGGTGCACCTTGCCGTCAACGGAGGTTCCGAGCGCATCCAGATCGTCGATACGGAGGATGATGTCATTTGCGTCAAGATCGTTGAAATGATGCCCTATGGATAGGTCATCATTTTCGTACCTTTTCAGTTCACTCAAGTCGACACGGGTAAGATGGTGATCTGTATCCAGAGCGTCGAACTTGTCAAGGTCAATGATGCCACCTGGATTACGGATGACGATGTACTGTGTTTCGGCATCGTCAGCCTTGATGTCGGCTTCATACTTCAGCACAAAGCCGTCAGTATCAGGCGCATTGCCTGTCGGAGCGACTTCTTTTACGTTGGCGGGATCGGCCACAGCGTCAATGACAATCGGGATTTCGCCCTTGGCTGTGAAGGTCTTTTGCCCGTCCGCGCCATTGCTGATGATATCAAATGTGTAGGAAATCGACACATCGGACACATCGTCGTTGTCGGATTCAGGCACAAAGTACAGACGAAGATGGTCGCCTGTGAAGTCATCCCTGAGTATCGTGGCGAATGCCTTATCGCCTCCGCCCATGCCGGAAGAGCGCGGCGTGCCGTCTTCAAGATAGATGGTTCCCCGGATGTTGGGCGCAAAGGCCAGCGTGATATACTGACCAAGCTCTTCGTTCGGCCCAAGCTCAAGCTTCAGATCGATGAAAGCGGCCGAACCAAGGGACAGGAATGATTGCTGACCGTCCGTAACGCCTGGATTGGCATTCTGATTTTCTCCGGCATTGCCAGCTTCCGCGCCGCTTTCATATGCCCATCCGGTGGAGATGGTGACTTTTGATTCGATGGACTGAACCTTGACCTGGACAGCCTGAACGTCGGTTACGGCGAAGTTGTTGTCGAAGTCGAGTTCATCATTTTCCCAAAAGTCCTCTTCTGTAACGGTCTCGGCAGCGCCCACTCTGAAATCAAGCTCATAGTCGCCGTTGGTCGTGCCGCCCGTTACCAGAATGGGCAGATTGAGATTGATATTTCCCTTGTTCTCCGCAAGGAGAGTCTCGTTTATGAGGATTTTGTAGTACGCTGTCGCGCCTTCCGTTCCTGCGTCAACAGGTTTATTGTCCCCATCAAGCCAAATGGTGCTGGTGGATGCGGTGAATGCCTGATATTCGGGGGTGCCCAGTGCGCCAAAGTCAACTTGCACCGGTGCGCTCTCATCGCAGCGGATAAGTACAAAATGCTCTTCTGAGCCGTCATAATCATTGAATTGAAAATTGCCCAGATTGGCCGCAGTAGACGCGCCGGACTCATCCATGCCGCCGCTGATGGTCTGCGAGGCAATGCCGTTCAGATATTCGGTGTCAGAGGGGGTAAGTTCGCCGCCCTCAGCAGGGCCAATGTTGACATTGAGGTCGGCTCCGTCCACATACTCGGGAAGATCGGCAACGGCATCAACGACAACAGGGATGGAACTACTAAAATCTCCTTTTCCTTCTACTTCATTTTCAACATGAATGTCGTAATTTATATTAAAGTCGGCGTCCGAAAAAGGATTGTCAGGAATATAATATATATTCCCTATTGATGAAAGATCTACTGGCTTCCAGGTGGACGATGAAGAATCTATTTTTATGGTCAAGAGACCTTCATAAAGTGTAACAGTGAATTCATTGCCATAATCATCTGTAAATTTTGTCCCATCCTCAAGAGATATACCCGTTCCTGTACGGAATTTACCTCCTGTTATTGTCTCGCCATCATTGTCATCAATATCCAAGGTAATTGTTTCAAAGTAGGCATCATTATATTGTGATCTTGTATTTTCCAGATGAAAATCTATGAAAACGCCATTTGAATAATCCGTAGGAACGCCATCTTTAATATGCTTAGCATCATTCAGATCTTCAGGAACCCATTCATCTACATTAAATACTACATGGGAGTAGACTCTTTTCTTTACATTACCACCATATGGTTTGGTTGTAGATGACGGTGGTATAACATTTTGTAGGAGCTCCACATCCCCCTTGTCATGCCCATACCCGTTGCCGTTACCCTGAGGGCCGTGTTCATCAGGATCGGTGCAGATATGTCCATTGGCCGCCATTGGGGCAATCGGAGACGCATCCGGCGTGTTTTCAACATTGGTTGTGCTGTGAGCAGAAATTTCCATGTCCGTAGAATCAGGCATATTCTCAAACGACATAACAATCCCCCCAAAATCTGCGCCTGCCTCAAGACAGGCAATGAACGTTATGCTACTGGGTACAAACCAAACTCCTCTGTTGTCGGAAAACTCCAAAACTCCATTACCGGTAATGGTTAGCTTCAGGTTATACCATTTATCATGTTTTGTCTATGGATTTAAAAAAAGGATGAGAACAAATTTTCCAAAATATTTTGTTAGATAGTGTCGTCAAATTATTGCAGCCCATAACGAGATGCATCTGATTTGGACGGCAGCAAGAAAAGAATCGCTTCTTTTTGCATAACGGGTCGCAATTCCACGCCACCTTTTG
>CAJTFO010000008.1 GCA_910575755.1 Desulfovibrionaceae bacterium
GCACCCCTGGTGGACCTGTTGTCGTGCCAACGGCACAGCAGGGTAGCTATGTGCGGAAGGGATAACCGCTGAAAGCATCTAAGCGGGAAGCCTGCCTTAAGATAAGTTCTCCCTGACGCAAGTCCTGAAGGGCCGAGGAAGACTACCTCGTAGATAGGCTGGAGGTGGAAGCGCCGCGAGGCGTGGAGCTGACCAGTACTAATAGCCCGTGCGTCTTGTTTTTTGAGAAGACTCCTTCCTTCCCTGTCAATTAAATTGAAAATTTTTTGGCAGCCATAGAGAAGAGGGTACACCCGATCCCATTCCGAACTCGGCAGTTAAGCTCTTCCTCGCCGATGATACTGCATAACGTCATGTGGGAAAGTAGGCCGCTGCCAAAAATAGTTGCCCGGCCCTTTGCAGCTCGCAGCGCGAAGGGCCGGGCTTTTTTTATGCCTCCGCCTCTCCCGAACACACAAGCCGCCCTTCCCCCCCCCTTACACGCTGCTCCCCGGCGGACGCGTAGCCGCCGCGCGAGGGAACGAAAAACAACCCTTTTTGCGCGGAGTTCTGACCTCGTTGCCTGTGGCCCGCTACTTGCATATCTCTTGGCAAAGACTGCTTCGCCCTTGGACAATGGTTACGCCTCAGACGGGCAAGCAACTGCGGACAAAGGAGTTTTTTATGCAAGACGCGTTGTTTAGCGGGCTTTTCGGCGCGCTGACCACAGAACATCGCATGAACATCATCGCCAATAATTTGGCGAACGTGAATACTCACGGCTACAAACGCGATACCTTGGCTTTCAAGGACACCATGGCTTCCTATGCGCATGACGAGATCCGCGAACCTTTGATGAATCTGCGCTCGGCTCCTCTTTTTCCCGAGCCCAAGAATATGGCCCGGCCCCGCGTGGCCGTTTCCCGACTGGATTTTTCCCAGGGCTCCATGCAATTCACCGGCGATCCGCTGGATGTGGCCATCACCGGAGAAAATGCCTTTTTCCAGGTGAACACGCCCAACGGCGAGTATCTGACGCGCAACGGTCATTTTGTATTGTCCAGCGATGGCACAGTGATGAGCCCGCAGGGCTATCCGCTCCAGGGCACGGGAGGCAATATTGTCATTCCGCCGGGTACGCGCAATGTGCTCATCAGCGGTGACGGCCAGGTTATCGCTGATGGCGCGGTGGTCAACCAGATTTCCCTGGTCAATGTGGATGAACCGCAAAATCTGGAAAAGATGGGGCACAATTTGTTCCGCCCGCGTGAAAATGTTCAGGTGGCCCAGGGCGACGCCTATCTGACCGGCGCGCGGCTTGAGCAGGGCTTCACCGAGGCGGCCAATGTGGAAGTGGTGACGGAAATGGTCAACATGATTGAAGTGCAGCGCCAGTTTGAGGCCTATCAGAAGGTGATGCAGACCGCGGATACCCTGGACCGCGCGGCTAACGAAAAAATAGGGCGCCGCCAGGGCTAGCCCGTGCGCGGGCTTCCCGCGTGACTGAGAGAAGGAGAAACTCCCATGATGCGTTCCCTGTACACCGGCGCTACGGGCATGGTTGCCCAGCAGCTGAACATCGACGTCATTTCCAACAACCTGGCCAATGTGAACACTACGGGCTTCAAAAAAAGCCGGGCCGAATTTGAGGATCTGATGTACCAGACCATGAAGATCGCCGGGTCTATCACCGAGGGCGACAACCGGCTGCCCGTGGGCATTCAGGTGGGTATGGGCGTGCGGCCCACGGCGGTGCACAAGTTCTTCACCCAGGGCGATTTTCAGAACACGGGCAACGCCCTGGATGTGGCCATTGAAGGCGACGGCTTTTTCCAGGTGGATGTGAACGGCGAGTTGATGTACACCCGCGCCGGTTCCTTCAAGCTCAACCAGGACGGCACTGTGGTCACGGCCAACGGCTACATTCTGCAACCGGAATTTGCCGTGCCCGCGGAAACCAAGAATATCTCCATTTCTTCTTCCGGGCATATCGCGGCTCTGGACAGCGAGGGACAGGAAATCGCCGGTGCGGAAATTCCGCTCTACACCTTCATCAATCCGGCGGGCCTGGACGCGCGCGGACGCAATCTTTACACGCCCACAGAAGCTTCGGGCGCGGAAACCGAAGGCGTGCCCGGCACGGACAATGTGGGCACTCTGGCCCAGGGTTTTCTGGAAATGTCCAATGTGGAAGTGGTGGATGAGATGGTCAATATGATCGTGGGCCAGCGCGCCTATGAGGTCAATTCCAAAGCCATCCAGACCTCGGATTCCATGCTGGGCATTGCCGTGCAGCTCAAGCGCAGTTAAGGCTGAAAAGGACGGATCATGCCCGGACGGCAATCAGTCAGGACAAGCGGGCGCGAACTCCAGGCGCGCGGCTGTTGCGGTCGTGCGCTGTTCGTGCTTGCTCTTTTTGCTCTGGCCCTGCTTTGCGCAGGCTGGCCCACGCCGCTTCAGGCCGGGGCTCAGGGCGGTGTGCCGCAGGCCGTCTGGCAGGACAGCGAGCGCAATCACCGCCGTTCGCCTTCGCAGATCAAGCGCCAGTTGCGTCCGCCACAGGTGCGCGCCGCCCAGATTCCTCTGGCCGCCGGCGCTCAGGATCAGCGGGCCGCCAGAACCCGTGATCTTGTGGCTTCCAATGCCGTGCCCCTGGCCGCGCCGCCCGCTGCCGGGGATCAGTTGCCCATGCTGGAGCAGGGCGACTGGCGGCTCAAGGTGGCCGCCGCCGCCGTAACCAACAGCGATATGGTGCTGCTGGGCGACATTGCCGCGCCGCTGGGCCATATAGACCCCGCGCTCTGGAACGAACTCAAAAACCGTCAGCTCTGGCCCGCGCCGCCGGAGGAGGGCAAGCCCCTGCAGGTCAACCGCTCCCGCCTTTCGCAGGCCCTGCGCCAGAGCCTGGGCAATGACTTGGCCGGGCGCTGCATCCTGCCCACGTCGCTGGTCATTCAGCGTGGGGGACTGGTATTCAGGGAGGACGACCTGCGCTCCTATGTCGTCAAAAGTCTGACGCCACAACTGGCCGCCATGCCCGGAGAGGCGGAATTGAATGAATTTCGTTTGCCGGAATATATTTTTCTGGCCCACAACCAGCAGCGCATCCAACTGGAGCCAGGCAAACTCGCGCCGGGTCGCGTGCCCTTGCGCTTTGCCGTGCAGGAGGCGGACGGCGCCGTATTGCGGCGGGTGGCCGGGACAGTAAATCTGACGCTCTGGCTCACTGTTCCGGCGGCCTCCAGACCGCTGGGCAAGGGCGACGCGCTGACGCCCGAAGCCGTGACCTTCATGCGCATCAACGCCAATCAGTTGCGGGATCTGCCCTGGGACGGCCACGGCGGTCCCTGGCAGATAGTGCGCTCTCTGAATACGGGCGAGCCCATTCTGCAAAGCGATCTGGCCAGCCGGCTCATGGTTCGGCGCGGCGGCATTCTGACCCTGATTTACTCGCGCGGCAATCTGCGCATGACCACCCGGGCGGAAGCTCTGGCCGACGGCGAGCCAGGTGCCACTATTCCGGTGCGGAATTTGCAAACCAAAAAACAGATCTACGCCACCGTCAAAGACGGCAACACCGTAGAGATCCATTAAGCCGCGTCACGCGGCCGCGAGGAGAGGAGCGTATGAAAACTCAGTTGATCGTCCCGGTTCTGGGCCTGGCATTTCTGCTCTGCACAGCTTGCGGAGGCGGCACGCACAGGCGTCCGGCCATGCAGCCTCCAGTCACGCCGCCGCAGGAGTACCGTCAGGAAACCAGCGGTCCCAACAATCCCGGTTCACTCTTTGCCGCCAGCGAAGAGGACACGCTTTTTGCCGACAGCCGGGCACGGCGCGTGGGGGATATCGTGGTGGTCAAACTGGTGGAGAACACCAAGGCCCAGAACAAGGCCGAGACCACAGCCAACAAGGACGGTTCCAATGACTACCAGGTGGCCGCCATGTTCGGCAAAAGCAAGACAGGCTTTATCCCTCTGGTGGGCCTGGGCCCGCAGACCAGAGTGGGCATGCCGGCCTTGAGCACGTCTTCGGTCAGCGATCTTTCGGCCACAGGCAAGACCAAGCGTGAAAACTATGTGACCAGTTCCATGGCGGCGCGGGTGCTCCGCGTGCTGCCCGGCGGTCTGCTGCAGATTGAAGGCGCGCGCGAGATCCGGGTCAATGAGGAAACCGAATACATGGTGGTGCGCGGCATGATCCGCGCCAAGGATGTGGATGCCGAAAACAGCATCTATTCCACCCAGATCGCCGATGCGAGCATTGAATACTACGGACGCGGCGTGCTGGCAGACAAGCAGAAGCCGGGATGGTTTACGCGGCTGATGGATAACATCTGGCCTTTCTAGAGCATTGAGCTACTTTCATCAGAGAAATGCTCTAGCGCCTGCCTTTGCAGGCGGGCCCCACGGCCTCTTCAAGGCGAAACCGCTCTGGAACAGGATACTATGAACGCATGTTGCTCTTGGGACTGTAGCAGCTCAAGAGCAACATGCGTTCTGTCTGACATGGTGTCGGTTCGGCCTCTTTGTTATGCGTCGGCGTTAAAGGGCCGCTCATAGTCCGTCACGTCAAAGAGACGGTCTTTGAAATAGCGGCAGCGGTCAGCCTCCGTGATGGGCCGCAGAACGCGGCAGGGATTGCCCGCGGCCAGCATATTGTCCGGGATGTCTCTGGTCACGACGCTGCCGGAGCCGATGACCACATTCCGCCCCACGCGCACGCCGGGGTTGATCACCACATTGCCGCCAATCCAGACATTGTCGCCTATGCTCACCGGGCTTCCATATTCATAGCCCGAATTTCTGGCGACAGGATGCAGGGGATGCCCGGCCGTGTAGATGGCCACATTGGGCGCGATCATGGCGTAGTCGCCGATTTTGACTCTGGCCACATCCAGCACCGTGAAATTGTAATTGGCGAAAAAATTTTCGCCCACTTCGATGTTATAGCCATAATCGCAGTAAAACGGCCCTTCAATGCGCACATGGCGTCCGCATGAGCCGAGAATTTCGCGGATCAGTCCATCGCGTTCCGCTTCGCGGTCAGGCGGCAGGTGGTTGTAACGGAAAATTTTTTGCCGGCAGGCGCGGCGTTCTTCGCTCAGGCCGTCCAGCCATGCCTTGTAGGGCAGACCCGCCAGCATACGTTCCTTGTGGTTCATGGGCTACGCTCCTCCTGTCGCGCCACGGCGCGTTGCAAAAAAACGGCAGGCTTGCGGCCTGCCGTTTTTTTGCCTGTGAATGCGGAATACTGTGATCTTATACGAAGAAAAGCCAGGTCAGCAGGGCAAACAGCGGGATCAGAATACCCACGGACCAGAGCATGTAGCCGAAGAAGCTGGGCATGCGCACACCCTGATTTTCGGCAATGGAACGCACCATGAAGTTGGGCGCGTTGCCGATGTAGGTATTGGCGCCCATGAACACCGCGCCCGCCGAAATGGCGATCAGCGTGGTGGCCATGTCGTTCATCAGGTGAACGGCATCGCCGCCCGCGGTGTTGAAGAACACCAGGTAGGTGGGCGCATTGTCCAGGAAGCTGGAAAGAGCGCCTGTAAGCCAGAAGTACATGGCGTTGACCGGCTGCCCGTCCGGGGTGGAAACCATGTTGATCAGCGAGGCCAGGGCGCCGTTCGTGCCGGCGCGCAGAATGGCAATGGCCGGAATCATGCTGAGAAAGATGCCGAAGAAAAGCTTGGCCACTTCCTCAATGGGCGCCCAGGAAAAACCGTTGAGTTCGCGACAGCGCCGGCTGGTGAACTTCAGGGAAAGGCCGGCCATGCACAAGAGCACGATGTCGCGCAGCAGGTTCTGGCCTTCCACGGGCACGCCGTAGACCTCAATCCAGGTCCCCAGCGGCGCCATGCCGGAAGCCAGTACCGCCATCACCACGCCCAGCAGGAAGAGCAGGTTGATCTTGCCGTCCAGGCCGAGCTTTTCTCCCGCGGCATTGGGATCATACGGCGGGGTGGGGCGGCCTTCCTTGTTGTACAGCATGGTGTCCAGCACAAAGAAAATGGCCAGCAGGATCAGGGAGAGGCAGAGCGTCTTCAGGAAAAGGTGTTTGGTGGTCCAGAAAAAGCTGACGCCCTTGAGAAAGCCCAGGAAGAGCGGCGGATCACCCAAAGGCGTCAGAGAGCCGCCGATGTTGGCCACCAGAAAGATGAAGAACACCACGGAATGCACGCGATATTTGCGGTGGGCGTTGGCGCGCAGCAGGGGGCGGATCAGCAGCATGGCCGCGCCGGTGGTGCCCATCCAGCTGGCCAGGGCCGTGCCCACGGCCAGCAGCGCGGTGTTCACCGCCGGCGTGCCCACCAGAGAGCCTTTGAGGCGCACGCCGCCGGCCACGGTGAACAGCGCGAAAAGCAGAACGATAAAGGGAATGTAGTCCAGCAGAATGATGTGCAGAAATTCATACAGGGCGACATTGAAGCCATACACGAGGAAACAGGGCACAAGAAAGGCCAGACCCCAGAATACGGCGATTTTGCCGAAATGATGCTCCCAGAAATGCGGCAGGGCCAGAGGCATGATGGCGATGGAAAGCAGCATGCAGGCAAAGGGGATAACCCAGACCGCCGACAGCTCGGCGCCTGGGATAGTGGGATGGCCCGCGGCCGCCATGGCCGCGCCGGGAAGAAGCAGAGCCATGAGCAGGGCCGTCATCAGGGCCAGAGGCAAAGACCGAAGTTTTGACATGGGCGCACTCCTGAATGAAAGATGTCACGGCCCCGGGCCGCGCAGCAGACAGATAGTTTCCTTTTTTCTAGGGTAAAACCATGCCATTGGCAATGCGCTTGCCTGAAAAAGTTTTTTCTGACACCTTTTGCAAGCATTCGCATCTCAGAAGGAAACCATCGCCATGCCCAAGGAACCCACCCCCAGGCGCAGAGCGCGCCTGCTTGAAGTGTTGCGCCGCCGCCAGAATGATCTGACGCTGGTGCTGGCCAATATTCATGACCCGCATAACGTGTCGGCCATCTACCGTTCCTGCGACGCCTTCGGCCTTGCCAGGGTGCATCTTTACTATACCGACACCCCCTTTCCGACCCTGGGCCGCAAAACCTCGGCCTCGGCCCGCAAATGGGTGGAAAGCGTGCGCCACAGGAACAGCGCGGAGTTGATGGATGCTCTGCGGGGGCAGGGCTTTCAGGTGCTGGCCACTTCCTGTTCGGACACGGCCCGCCCCCTGCGCGGCTGGGATTTTATCCGGCCCACGGCTGTGATCATGGGCAACGAACACAGCGGCGTGGACGAGGGGCTGCTTGCTCAGGCTGACGGGCAGCTCTACATTCCCATGTACGGCATGATCCAGAGCTTCAATGTTTCCGTGGCCGCGGCTATTATTCTGGCCGAAGCCGCGCGGCAGCGCGAAGACGCCGGCATGTACGACGCCCCTCGTCTGAGCGAAGCCGAGCTGGAAGCCAGGCTTGAGGAATGGCTGAAGAAATGAGGGGAGCCGGACCGGCCGGACTCAGGGCTGTTCGCCCGTCTGCGCCCTGTGCGGGTGCACCTGCTTTTCAAAATTTCTGCCGTTCCACTGAAAGCTGACGTCATGGGCCAGGGGCACCTGGGTCATGCCGGAACTGTTCCAGAAGACGGGTTCGGCCTTGAGGCCGCCCAGCCCCAGACAGATCAGCACTGTGGGGTTGATGTCCCGCGGCAGTTGCCGGCCCTGGTCCAGAAATTCCCTGATGTCCGGCTCCGGCGGCGTGTCAACGGGCACCATGCGCCCCGTGGCGTCCACCCGCCACAGTTCCAGGGTGCAGATGGGCACGCCCAGCGTGCCGATGGCCGCCTCGGTGGAGCCGTCCGCCGTATTGCGGAAGAGCCGCAGAGCCACGGCGCTGTCCCGGAAGGGCAGGGCCGCGAACACCATGACGTCTTCGGTTTCTCCGGCGATTTCCCAGAACTCCGTATGACCTTCGGTCAGCAGGCGCTGTTTGTCCGCTTCAGAAAGGCCCTCGGCCGTATTTTCAAAAATGCTGACGGGCAGCGTGGCAAAAATGCCTCTGGCCGTCATGCCGTTGTCCTCGGCGCGAGCCGCCGCGGACGGCATGATGGCCAGCAGGGTCAGCAGAGCGACGAGGCGCATGCAGTTCCACATGACTGTCCCCTTCCCGGTCAGACCGGGCTGTTTGATTTTTTATGTCCGTAAAAATTTTTATACCGATTTCGCGCCCGCTTGTCCATGCGCTCGTCGAAAAATGGCAGCTTGCCAAGAGCGCCGGAGCTGCTTAGATAACTTCCCATGAAAACGGAGAACAAGCCCTGCATCCACATTGAAAAGGCCCGGCAGCACAACCTGAAGAACATCAGCCTCGACATCCCCCGCGATGAACTGGTGGTGATCTGCGGGCCGTCCGGCTCGGGCAAGTCCACTCTGGCCTTTGACATCGTGTATGCCGAAGGGCAGCGCCGCTATGTGGAATCCCTTTCGACCTATGCCCGGCAGTTCCTGCCCCAGATGGACAAGCCGGATGTGGAAAAGATCGAGGGCCTTTCCCCGGCCATTTCCCTGGAGCAGCAGAGCGTTTCGCGCAATCCGCGTTCCACTGTGGGCACGGTGACGGAAATTTACGACTTTCTGCGCGTCTTTTTCGCGCGTCTGGGCCGCATGTACTGCCCCCGCTGCGGTCGCCCCATTGAAGCCCGCGCGGCGGATGAAATCATAGGCGACATACTCGCCCTGCCGCAGGGGACCAGGTTCATGATTCTTGCGCCTCTGGTGGAATTGCAGAAGGGCGCGCATCAGGACAAATTCAAGAAACTCAAGGCCGAGGGCTTTGCCAGGGTGCGTGTGGACGGGATTTTTTACACCCTGGACGATGTGCCCGCCCTGGACAAGAACAAAAAGCACAGCATTGATCTGGTGGTGGATCGCCTGATGAACAAGGAGGGCATTCGCGGCCGTCTGGCCGACTCCGTGGAGCTGGCCCTGCGCTACGGCGAAGGGCGTCTGGCCCTGCACGAACCGGACAAGCCGGAAGGCGAACGCGATACCATGCACTCCACCACGTCGGTCTGCCCGCATTGCCACATTTCCCTGCCCGCGCCCAGCCCGCAGCTTTTTTCCTTCAACGGCCCGCAGGGGGCCTGCCCGCGTTGCGTGGGCCTGGGCAGCGTGGATTATTTCGAGCCGCGCCTCATCGCGCCCAACCGGGGCCTTTCGCTGAATACCGGCGCGCTGCTGCCCTGGGCCACGGAGAAAATGTTCAGTCGTTATGAAAGCGCGCTCAAGGCTCTGGGCAAGCGCTTCAGGTTTACGCTCTCCACGCCGCTGGAGCAGTTTTCCGACGCGGCTCTGGCCGCCCTGTTCTATGGCGAGGATGAACACGGCAAGCCCGCCGCCGGTTCTCTGGGGCTGCGCCGCAACTGGATGGGCGGCAACGTGGCCCTGGGCGCATCCGGCGATTATCAGAGCGAACATTTCGCCGAGGCGCAGCAAAGCCAGAGCGCCCTGAGCGTAAGCGACAAACGCTGGCCCGGCGTCATTCCCCTGCTGGAAAAGGGCATGCAGTACGGCGAGGCCTGGCGGGAAGCGCTGGCCCGCTTTCGCCAGTCCACGGACTGCCCGGACTGCAAGGGCGCACGTCTCAATGACGACGCGCTGGCCGTGCGGGTGGACGATCTGAACATCGCCCAGTTCTGCGCGCTGTCTGTGGAGAGGAATCTGGAATGGCTGCACAGGCGCGCGTTCACGGGCCGCCACGCCCTCATTGCGGAGCCTCTGCTCAAGGAACTGACCTTCCGTCTCTCCTTCATGCGCAATGTGGGCCTGGAATACCTTTCCCTGGGCCGCTCCATGAGCACCCTTTCCGGCGGCGAGGCCCAGCGCATCCGTCTGGCCTCGCAACTGGGTTCGGGCCTGGTGGGCGTGACCTATGTGCTGGACGAACCTTCCATCGGCCTGCACCCGCGCGATAACGAGCGCCTGCTGGGCACGCTGCGTTCTCTTCAGGCGCGCGGCAATACCGTGCTGGTGGTAGAGCACGACGAGGCCACCATCTGCGAGGCTGATACGGTCATCGAACTGGGGCCGGGTTCGGGTTCGCAGGGCGGCGAGATCATGTTTCAAGGGCGGGTGCGCGATCTGCTGGACACGGCGGACACGCTCACGGCCCGCTATCTGCGCGGGGACGAATCCATCCCCCTGCCTGACGCCCGGCGCGAGGCCAGGGGGGAACTGCTGCTGCACCAGGTGACCACCAACAATCTGCGCGGCATCGACTGCCGCATCCCGCTGGGCGTGCTGACCTGCGTAACCGGCGTATCCGGTTCGGGCAAGAGTTCGCTGGTGGTGGATACGCTGTACAAGCATCTGGCCCTGAATCTGGGCCTGCGCGTGGACCAGCCCGGCGTCATCGGCGGCCTGAGCTATGAAAAGGGCGGCACGCCCGTGGAACGCATTGTGGCCATTGACCAGACGCCCATCGGCCGCACGCCGCGCTCCAATCCCGCCACCTACACCAAGATTTTTGACGAGATCCGCCAGATATTTTCCATGACGCCGGACGCGCGCAAGCGCGGCTACAAGCCGGGGCGCTTCAGTTTCAACGTGCGCGGCGGTCGTTGCGAAGCCTGTGGCGGCGACGGTCAGATCAGGGTGGAAATGCACTTTCTGCCTGACGTGTATGTGACCTGCGACGTGTGCAAGGGCAGGCGCTACAATCATGAAACCCTGGAAGTGCGTTACAAGGGCCTGAACATTGCCGAAGTGCTGAACCTCACCGTGCATCAGGCCCGGCAGCTTTTTGAAAATTATCCCGCCCTGGAACGGCGGCTGGCCGTGCTGGAAGAGGTGGGCCTGGAATATCTGCGCCTGGGGCAGCCCGCCACCACGCTTTCCGGCGGCGAAGCCCAGCGCATCAAGATTTCGCGCGAGCTGGGCAAGCGCTCCCTGCCCGGCACGGTGTATATTCTGGATGAGCCCACCACCGGCCTGCACATGCACGAGGTGGGCAAGCTCATCAAGGTGCTGCACGCCCTGGTGGACAAAGGGGCCAGCGTGGTGGTCATCGAGCACAATACGGACATGATTCTGGCCGCGGATCATGTGCTGGACATGGGCCCCGGCGGAGGAGAGAACGGCGGCCTGATCGTCTCGGCGGGCACGCCTGAAGCCATTGTGGCTGATCCCGATTCCGTGACCGGGCGTTTTCTGATGCAGGAACGCGCGGACAGGCGCAAACGGCGGAAGGAAGGATAACGAAACACGCCCGCAGGGGCGCGACGCCCTGAGCGGCAAGGAGAAGAACATGATTCGGCACATCGTCTGGTGGACGCTTCAGGAAGAGGCGGACGGACATTCGGCGGAGGAAAACGCCCGGCGTATCCAGGAGGCCTCCGCGATACTGAGCGGCATTCCCTCTGTACGTTCCCTGGAAGTTTCGTATCAGATACAACCCACAAGCACAGTGCCCGCGCAGGTGGTGCTGCAATCCGTGCATGACGATATGGACGGACTCAAAGCCTATGCCGAACATCCCGTGCATCTGGAATTCGCCAGGCTGGTCAAGGCGGTCAGCGCGTCGCGACAGGCCCTGGACTACGCCGTATAGCGTCTGTTGATAACCGTCCTGCGGGCAAGGGGCGTCGCGTCCGGATCAGAGCCGTAGCGCTCCGCTTCTGATGCGGGTTATGCCTGAAGCATGACCCCGACGGCTGTGTCACACCGTCGGGGTTATTGTTGTTTGCGTCCGGAGCAGCCGCCCGGGCAGCAGTTTTTGCCGTTCCCGCCGTTTCCGCGGCCGCAGGAGCAGTGTCCCTTGCGCAGGGCGTGGCAGAAACGCCGGACAATGAAAAAAAGCGCGACAGCCACACAGAGCACAACCAATGCTAATTGTATATCCATGAATTCACCCTGGAGCCTTTTAGTTTTGAAATTTTTCCATTTCAAAAGCGGCGCTGCCTGCAGAGCATTTGCAGTATGAAAACCAGTACCCGTATTGCCCGCGTGCAACGCGGGGCGGGCGTTCGGGTTCGGCGCGCCGGACAAGCATGGCTCTTATGAAAATGAATGTCAAGTTCGATATGGGGCGCGCTATTTCCTGAAAAGCTGCGCGCCTGGCGTCTCCCCCAAAAGTGGACGTCAAGAGCAACCCGTAAGGGTTTTGCGGCGGCTCAGCCGGCTTCCCTTGCGGCAAACAACGTTTTGTCGTGAATGCTCCTGCAAAAATTCTTCACATAATTATGTGAAGAATTTTTGCAATGAGGCGCGAGTTGATGGATCAGAGCGCTCGCGGGCGCTGAGTGGCGTCAGCGGGTCGACTGGCCTTCAGACCTGGCGTTGCGGCAGTCCGCGCACAGGCCGTAGAGATTGTGCACATGCCCGTCGAGGCTGAAGCCGTGCTTTTCCGCCATCTCATGTTGCAGCTTTTCGATGCGTGGATCGCAGATTTCCACAATCCTGCCGCAGGAGAGGCAGACGAGGTGATCATGGTGGCTGTTGGGCCGGGCCGCCTCATAGCGGGTGATGCCGTCGCTGAAGTGTATTTCCATGGCCAGCCCGGCGTCGCAGAGCAGCTTGAGTGTACGGTAAACCGTGGTCTGGCCGATGCCCGGATCGCGTCGCAGGATATGCTGGTAGAACTCTTCCAGCGTGTAGTGGCCGGGGAGTTCAAAAAAGGCTTCCGCAATGACCCGCCGCTGGGACGTGGTGTTCAGCCCCTTGCGGTTCATGAATTCCAGAAAGTCCGCCAGGGACGCGCTGCTCTGTTTGGACATAACCAACCCCCGCTCTTTTTTAGCACGGGCCGGGCCCCTCTGCCAAGGGGGAGTCGCGGCGCGGCAGGCCTTCCGCACTGGCGCGCATTGTGTTCACGCAGCGCATTTGAGCATGAGAGCAGTGCGCTTATACGAGTGTGCCATCGTAAAAGTCCGCTGTTCTCATGCGTCAGCGCTTGAAGCCCGCTTCGCCTCGCGCATCTTGCGCAGCCAGGCGTACCACGCCTCCAGGCCCGCGCCGTCGCGGCAGGAAACCTCGAATACGCTGAGGTCCTTGTTCAGCTTGGCGGCGAAGGAGCGGGCGCGCGCCATGTCAAAGTCCACATGGGGCAGCAGATCCACCTTGTTCAGCACCAGAGCCCTGGCCAGATTGAACAGCAGGGGATATTTCTCCGGCTTGTCGTCGCCTTCGGTCACGCTCAGCAGGGCCACCTTGGCGTCCTCGCCGCAGTCGAACTCCACTGGACAGACCAGATTGCCCACATTTTCAATGAAAAGGATGTCCAGGCCGTCCAGCTTCAGGCTGTCCAGAGCCGTCAGGATCATATTGCTGTCCAGGTGACAGCCGCCGTCGGTGTTGATCTGCACGGCCTGCGCGCCGGTGGCCGCCACCCGGCGGGCGTCGTTGTCGGTTTGCAGGTCGCCCTCAATGACGGCCATGCGGAACTCCCCGGCCAGATCGCGCAGGGTGCGCTCAAGCAGCGAGGTTTTGCCCGCTCCGGGAGAGCTGATCAGATTGAGCGTCAGAATGTTGCGGCCGCTCAACTGCCGCCGCACATGGGCGGCCATTTTTTCATTGGCTTCCAGGATGTTGCGCACCACGGGAATTTCCATGTCCTTACTCCTTGCATCTCCGTTCCCGTCTGTCCTGTGAGGGGAACGGTTTTCTGAAGCCGCCCCGCGGGCATTTTCAGCCTAAAAAACTCAGCGGGCCTCCAGGCGGCTCAACAGCAACTCCTTGCCCTGTTCCACCACATGCCCGAACTGCTCGCCGCAGCCGGGGCAGGGCTGCAAGAGGGCATCCTGCCCCTCGCCGCCGAACACTGCGCCACAAAAAGGACAGCGCAGGCGCAACGGCAGGCGGATCAGCTCCAGCCGGGCGCTTTCGTGAGGCGTGCCCCTGGTCAGAACCTCAAAGGCGAAGTGCAGCGATTCGGGCGCCACACCCGACAGGGCGCCATATTCCACGCGCGCCATCTCCAGGCGGGTGCAGTTCTGGCGGGCTATTTCTTCCTCTGCCATAGCCAGAAGGCTTTGTGCGATGGCCATTTCGTGCATTCCCCATGCTAGCCGAAAGCCCCGGCTGCGTAAAGGGCGTGCAGACAATCTTGCCATTCGGCGCAAATAATGTACATTTTGTCCATGCGTCCTCCAAAATATCTTGGCATATATTCCCAGTCCGCAACCAAGGCGGACGGTTCCGGCAAGACGCTCTTTTTCGTCTGGGAACTGGCGGAATCAGATTACGCGGTGCAGCAACTGGACAGCGCCTTCCAGCCCAGACAAGAGGCGCGCCGCGTCAGCGCCGCCCGGTTTGCCTCATACTTCCGGGCCGAACCCTCCATTCTGGCCATGCCCATGACCACGCCGGACGTCCGCGCCCTGGCGGAGTTTCCGCGTCCGTCCACTGCGGTCAGGCCCGCACCCCAGACGCTGGAAGTGGACGACGCGCTGCTGCGCCAGCTGGACAGCGCGCGGCGGGTCAAGCAGACGGAAATCACCCTGCGCGAGAATTTCCGCAAGGTTCTGTCATGCCTGAAGCGCCCGCGCGAGCGGCAGGCCGCCGTTGCCGTTCTGGAACAGATGGCGGCCGTCACCGAAAATATTGCGCCCGTCCACAAGCATATGTTCCGCGATTTCGGCGCGAAGCTGCGCAAGCTCGCCAGGCCGGATCTGGCCCTGCTTTTCGGCAGGCGCGTTCTGGAGTTGGCCCCGGAGGACGATCACGCCCATTTCAATCTGGCGCGCATTTTGTGCGACATGGGCGCGTATGATGATGCCGACGAGCATATCCGCGCGGCCATGCGCCTGGACGCCCGCGAAGTCATCTATTCCAGGATGCTGGCCCATATCATACAGCAAAAACAGCTCCGGCCCGGCAAAAAAGGTCTGCGGCGGACGCGCTGAACCAGAGCGAGCAACTTGCCTTTTGACAGGAGCCATACGGCATGAACAAAGTTATTCTCAGTCTTATACTGGCGGTCTGCATCCTGGGCATGGCGCTGATCATGCTCAATGAACGTCTGGGCCGCAGAGCCGAACCCGCCCCGGCCCCGCTGGCGGAAATCAGCCAGCCCGCCGTGCCGGATAACGACGCGGGCATGCCGCCGCTTCCGGCGGACAGCGACAGCCGCGGCTTCACCGCGCCGCCGGAAGCGGCCCGCCAGGAGTTCTCCCTGCCTCCCTTGCCCCGGGACGACGTTGAAGCCTCCATACCCGCTGTGGAGCCGACATTGGAGCAGAAGCCCACGCCTCCGGCTTCGCCTGCCGCTCCGTCGCAGGTGGCCGGACGTGAAGACCAGGGCGCGCCGCCCGCCAGGGCGGAAAGCGTAACGCCCCCCCCCGCCGAGGCCAAAAAGGACGAACGCGCCGCCCAGCCTGAAAAGGTCAGGGCTGAAAAACCTCAAACTGCAAAAGCTCAAATTGAAAAGCCCAAGACAGAAAAACCCAGAACCGAAAAGCCCAGGGCTGAAAAAACCAAAACGGAAAAAAACGCCCACCCGCGTGAGCGCAGCATCAGCCGTTTTGTGGTATTCGCGCGGGACAAGGGGGCCACGGTGCGCCTGACGGGGAATGCGCCGTTTCGGTACAAGAGCATGAACCTGAGCAACCCCGAGCGCGTGGTGGTTGATCTGGAGGGGCAGTGGCAGGTCACGGCTCCGGGCGTGCCCGGCAATCCCCTGGTGAGTAATGTGCGCGTCGGCAAGATGGGCGACAGAACCCGCCTGGTCATTGACCTCAAGGAAAAACCGCGCAGCACCCGTCTGGTGCTGGCCAAGGACGGCAACTCGCTGGACGTGCGGCTGGATCAGTAAATGTTCCGCATGCAGGGAAAGCTTCGCAGCGCGCTGCCGGTTTTTGGGTCTGCAACGAGAGCGACGAAAAAATATAACATCCGCCGCTGTGGAGCGATTTGATCCGGTCATCAGTTTCAAACCTGTAAAACAGACAACAATGCCGATACTATAAATATAGTATGGCGCAATAAGCAAACTTGTACAGGTATTGAGAGAAAGCAGCATGGAGTATATTGATCTCAAGGCACAGCAAGCCCGCATCAGGGAAAATATTGAAAGGCGCATGGCCGCAGTCCTGGCGCATGGCCAGTATATCATGGGCCCGGAAGTGCGCGAGCTGGAAGAGGCCTTGGCCCGTTTTACCGGCGCGACACATTGCATCGGTTGCGCTTCTGGAACCAACGCTCTGGAGCTTGTGCTTGCGGCATGGGGCATAGGCCCCGGCGATGCCGTGTTCACCACAACGCTTTCCTTTATCGCAACAGCGGAAACCATCGCCAGATGCGGCGCACAGCCCATTTTTATAGACATTGATCCGCGTACCTACAATCTGGATGCCAGCCGGCTTGAGGATGCCATTCTCGCGGTACGGGAGCGGGACTGTTCCCGCCACCCCCTGCCGCAAAGCGCCCTGAATGCAGCCCTGACGCCACGCGCCCTTGTGGTGGTGGACCTTTTTGGCAACCCTGCGGACTATGACGCCCTGCTTGCCATAGCCAAACGTCATGAACTGCTGGTTCTGGAGGATGGCGCCCAGGCTCTGGGCGGCATGTACAAGGGAAAGATGCTGTGCAATTGCGGCTGTCATGCGGCCACCACCAGTTTTTTCCCGGCCAAGCCTCTGGGCTGTTATGGCGATGGGGGCGCGGTGTTTACCAATGACGCCGGTCTGGCCGAACTGATCGACTCCCTGCGCTATCATGGCCGCCGCGACGCCCGGAACAAGAACGACAATGTGCGCCTTGGCTGCAATGGGCGTCTGGATACCTTGCAGGCCGCCATTCTTCTGGGCAAGCTGGACATTTTTCCGGAAGAGCTGGCCCTGCGCCGTGAAGTGGCGCAACGGTATGAACGGCTCTTGAAACAAAACGCTGCCCATATTCTTGCGCCTTGCCTGACGGAAGGGGGCGTTTCCAATTGGGCGCAGTACACGGTGCGGCTGCCGCAGGGGGTTGATCGCGCGGCCGTCATGCAGCGTCTGAAGGCGCGGGGCATTCCCAGCGCCATCAATTACCCCAGGGCCATGCACCAGCAGACGTGCATGCGCTGCCTGGGCTATGCGCCAGACGCCTTCCCGCATGTGCAGGAGGCTTGTGCCCGCGTCCTCTCTCTGCCCATGCATCCCTATTTGTCGGAAAACGATCAGCAGGCGGTCGTTGACGCATTGACATGCGCCTGCGGAGGTGCGGCATGATCAGGGTAGCTCTTGTCGGTTGCGGCAGAATAGCCAAACGCCATGCGGAACTTTTGGCCGGGGGACATATCCGCGAATCCATTGAAACAGGCAGGGAAGTTGTTCTCCGCTTCCAGCCAAAGCTGTGCCGCCTCGGGCATGGCGGCGGGGCGCGGCCATGAGCGCGCGGATTCATGAAACAGCCTGCATTGATGCGGGCGCGCGGATCGGAGAGGGGACGCGCATCTGGCATTTCTGCCATGTGCGGGAATCCGCAGTCATTGGCAGCGGCTGCAATATAGGGCAGAATGTGTATATAGACGCGCATGTGCGCATTGGCAACAACTGCAAGATTCAGAACAACGTCAGCGTCTATACGCATGTCACGCTTGAAGATGATGTCTTTTGCGGGCCGAGTGTTGTTTTTACCAATGTATACAATCCCCGCGCCGCCCTTGCCAAAATGGACCAGGCGCGCCCCACGCGCGTTTGCAGGGGCGCGACCCTGGGGGCCAACAGCACCATTGTGTGCGGCGTGACCATAGGGTCTTACGCCTTTGTGGGGGCCGGCGCCGTGGTTACGCGCGATGTGCCTGCCTATGCCCTGGTTTACGGCAACCCCGCCCGGCAGCACGGCTGGGTCGGCGAGGATGGGGAAGGAACCGTGCGTTCGGGAGGGTGGTCATGTTTTCCTGTATAAAGGAGCGCCCCATTACAATGGCGGTGGTCGGCTGTGGGCGGATAGCAAAAAACCATTTTGAGTCCATTGCAAAGCACGCCAATGACCTCAAGCTTGTGGCCGTATGCGATGATAACGCCGATGTGCTGAAAAAGCATGTGGATACCTGGCATGTGCCCGGCTATGATAATTACGAAACCATGCTGCGCGAGACCGAGTGTGACCTTGTGGCGCTGTGCACGCCTTCCGGCCTGCATTCCCAGCAGGCAATCCTGGCTGCCCGTCATGGCCGGCATGTGATGACGGAAAAGCCCATGGCCACCAGATGGGCTGATGGCCTGGCTATGGTGCGCGCTTGCGATGAGGCGAACGTCCGCCTGTTTGTGATCAAGCAGAACAGGCGCAATGCAACCTTGCAGTTGCTCAAGCGCGCTCTGGATGAAAAGCGTTTCGGCAGGATCCACATGGTGCATCTCAATGTTTTCTGGACGCGCCCGCAGGAATATTATGATTCGGCCAAATGGCGGGGCACCTGGGAGATGGACGGCGGGGCCTTCATGAACCAGGCCAGCCATTATGTGGATCTGCTGGAGTGGCTCATCGGCCCCATAGCGGATGTGCAGGCCATGACGGGCACTCTGGCCCGGGACATAGAGGTGGAGGACACCGGTGTGCTGAACGTGCGCTGGCGTAGCGGCACGCTGGGTTCCATGGCCGTCACCATGCTGACCTGGCCCAAAAACCTGGAAGGTTCCATTACCATTCTGGGAGAGCGCGGCACTGTCCGCATAGGCGGGGTGGCCGTCAATGAAATCGAAATCTGGCAGTTTGCGGAAGAGCGCGACTACGACCGGGAGATCAAAAACGCCAGCTACCAGACTACATCCGTCTACGGCTTTGGTCATCCCCTCTATTACAAGAATGTCATTGATGTGCTGCGCGGCGCGGCCCAGCCGGAAACAGACGGCCGCGAAGGCCTGAAATCCCTGGAAGTGCTTATTGCCGCCTATATTTCCGCCCGAGACCGGCGCACTGTGGCCCTGCCGCTGGAATACTGAGCGGAGTGCCAGCAATGAAAATACTTTTCGCCGGCTTGGAGACTTCCGCTGTCATTCGCAATCTTTCCTTGGGGCTTGGCGAGCTTGGTCATGATGTTGATACGGCGATTCCCGTTCATAACCCTTTTTACAAGTATTCCTATACATACGAAATTCCGCCGCACTTTTTCGTCAGAGCTCTTGCCGGCGAGAGTGGCGACAGGCCCTTTTTGTGTTCGCAGATTGTTCCGCGCGACGAATTTTACGAGTTTGTGGAGCCATATGATGTCGTTGTTTTTCATACGGACGACATCCTGCTGCCCGGCATGAGCAGTATCCCCATCCTGCGCAGGATGGGCAAAAAAATCATTTTTCGCAATACGGGTTCCAATGGCCGCTTTCTTTACCCTGGCGCGTTGCTCTGGAACAGATATGGCGCGCTTTTCAACATTTCAGGGGAAGAAGCAGACTATTTGCAGAATCCGAAGGGTGACTGGACAAACCCGCAGGAATACCTTGGTTATGTTGCGTATGCCTACCGCATTGGCCCAAAGCTGTACAAGGAATGCGTCAATGCGCTGTTTACGGATGTCATTACCAACTGCCCGGCGCACAGTTCGCTGAATTTTTCGCCGTTTTTTCTTGGCCTCAACACGTTCGATCCCCAGGGCATTGACCCGCGCATTCCGGCCCGTCAAAAGCCCGTCATCATTCATGCGCCTTCGCGAGAGGCCTTCAAGGGCACGCGGGACATCCTGGCCTGCCTTGAGGAACTGCGCGCTGAAGGGCTGGACTTTGAGCTGGTCAAGCCGCAGAAGCTCCCCAACCGGCAATTGCGCACGCTGCTCACCATGGCGGATATTGTCATCAATGATCTGGCCTGCGGCAATCACGGCATTCTGGGCAATGAGGGCATGGCTCACGGCTGCGCCGTGCTGGGGGGAAATTCGCCCGAGGTGGCCCCTCTGCCCCTGCACAGGCCCGTCATCCCCATCACGCGCGCCACGCTGAAGGCGCAGATCAGGCGCGCCGTTCTGGATGTGCCCTTCCGCGTCCGCGTGGCGGAAGCCGGCATTGCCTATGTCAATGCCGTGCATCATCCAGCCAGGGCGGCGGCCTATCTTCTGTCATGCCTGGAGCGCGCCGCGGAAAAGGACTACGACTATTATCCCACGCTCTTTCTTGATAATGCCTTTCTGCCGGACTACGCCGGGTGGATCAGGGAACATCAGATTCAGTTTTACGCGCCGGACAAAGATTTTACCCCTGGCTCCTGGAAAGAAAAAATTCCCCCCATGCTGCAGGAGCTTCTGTGTCGGGCGCTGTTTAAAGCCGGTGTGCATCCGCATACGGATATGGAAAAATTTCTGGCGGCCGGCTTTGTGGAAAAACTCCAGACCCGCTACCTTCCCCGCTGGGACATTTCGCGGCTGCGGCAGGTCAACCCCTGGCTCTGGCTGGGCGAAAACGCGGGCAAGGGCATTGCCAGTGAGGAGTATATTCCCTTTGCCGAACTTGCGGGAGAACTACAGTGACCGTGCCCATCATCAGACCCGTGTTCGATCAGGCTGAGCTGGATGCTCTGACCGCCTGCCTTGAGAGCGGCATGGTCAGTCAGGGAACCCGCGTTGCCGATTTTGAGCGCCTGTTTGCCGCGTATCTGGGCAAGGGCGACGCGGTGGCGCTCTCCTCCTGCACGGCGGCCCTGCATGTGGCGCTGCTGGCCCTGGGGGTTGGCCCGGGCGATGAGGTCATTGTGCCGGCCCTTACCTGGGTGGCCACGGCCAATGCCGTGGCCTGCACGGGCGCGCGTCCGGTCTTTGCCGATGTGCAGCCGGAAACCTTCGCGCTTGACCCTGATGCCGCCAGACGCGTGTTGAGTCCGCGCACCCGGGGGATCATTCCCGTGCATCTCTTTGGCCTGTGCGCGGATATGGACGCCCTTGCCGGCCTTGCCGGAGAGCATGGCCTCTTTGTGCTGGAAGACGCGGCCTGCGCCCTTGGCTCGCTGTACAAAGGCCGCCGCGCTGGCCTGCTGGGAGATGCGAGCTGTTTTTCCTTCCACCCGCGCAAGGTCATCACCACGGGCGAAGGCGGGATGATATGTTCGGAACGGGCGGATATCCTGCGCACGGCCCGCAGTCTGCGCAGTCACGGCTGCCGCCCGCTGGCCGCCGAAGCGCCGGCCTGGGCCATGCCGGAGGTGCCTCATCTGGGATATAACTACCGCATGACGGATCTGCAGGGTGCTCTGGGGTGCGCGCAGATGGCGAAACTGGAGGACATTCTTGCCGAGCGGGCGCGCATTGCCGATGTATATGCCGGCCTGCTGCGCGGCACGTCTGTCATGCCGCCGCTGACGCCCGCGGACTGCCGCCATTCCTGGCAATCCTATGTGGTGCGCTTTGCGGACATGGCCAGCCGCAACGCCGCAGCGGATCGTCTGACGCGGGCGGGCGTGCAGTGCCGCCCCGGCACTCACGCCGTACACCGCCTGGGCTGGCATCGTGCCCGCATTGCCGCCCAGTCCGATATTTGCCCGGCCGCCAGCCTGTGCGAAGACACCAGTCTGGCGCTGCCTGTAGTACATGGTATGGATTTTGCTACACAACAGGCCATAGTGTCGGAGCTGCTCAACGCATAAAAACAGCGGCGCCAGTCAAAAATTGTATTTCCGCGCGCGACGCGGGCGCTGCTCCTGAAACCGGGATGCGGCGCGCAGGGAGCCATATGTTGCAAAATTCCACCATCTGTATTACGGGCGGGGCCGGCTTCATCGGTTCCGAGCTGGCGTCTGTACTTGTGGAACACAACAAGGTCGTCGTCTTTGACAATTTTTCCCGCAATGCGCTTTCATCCAAGGTTTGCGCCAACCATCCCAATCTGACGGTCATCAAGGGTGATATCTGCGACTTTGACGCCGTGTTTGAAGCCTGCCGCGGGGCGGATTACATCATTCACTGCGCTGGCATCGCGGGCATCAATACCGTGTGCCGCAGTCCCACGCGTACCTTGCAGGTAAACATGATCGGCTCCTGGAACCTGCTGGAGGCGGCTGCCCGCCACGGGCTGGTGCGGCGGGTCATCAGCTTTTCCACTTCGGAAGTGTTTGGCGGCATGGCCTTCGGCTCGTCGGAGATGGACAGAAGCGTCATCGGCGCCGCCGGGGAAGCCCGCTGGACATACGCCGTCTCCAAGCTGGCCGAGGAACATATGTCCATCGCCTATTGCAGGGAGAAAGGGCTCCCCAGCACGGTGCTGCGCCCGTTTAACATCTATGGGCCGGGCCAGGTGGGGGAGGGCGCGCTTAAGATATTTGTGGAGCAGGCATTGAAAAACGAGCCTATCACCATTTATGGCGACGGCACGCAGATTCGCTCCTGGTGCTATGTTTCCGACATGGTGGCGGCCACGCTCCTTTGCATGGAAAACGACGGAGCCATCGGCGAATCCTTCAATATCGGCAATGTCCGCAGTGTGGAGACCATTTACGGCCTGGCCAATACCGTGGTGCGCATTTGCAATTCCTCATCGCTCATCCGTTTTGTCCCGGCAAAGTCAGCGGATATAGAGCTGCGTATCCCCTGTGTTAAAAAAGCCAAGGAAGTACTTGGTTTTGAAGCCAGGGTCGATCTGGAGGAGGGCATTCGGCTTACCGCGGCATCGTTGCGGTAGGAAAGGCCGCGGCAGACGGATTGTGACGGGGCGGCCATGCGCGTGGGAATTCTGGCGGACGCACACGGCAATCTTGCGGGGCTTGACGCCTGCCTGAATTTTTTGCGTGGGCGGAACATCGCGCACTGTCTGTACCTGGGCGACGCGGTGGGCTACTTTGCCCAGTCGGAGGCGGTGTGCGCCCGTCTGCGCGCTTTGTCCCCCACGATTGTGCAGGGCAACCATGAGGCCATGCTGGCAGGGCAGCTTCCCGTCACGCCTGAAGCGCGGGACATCATCCGGCTGCCCTCAAGGCCCGGCCCGCAGACTCTCCTCTGGCTGCGGGAGTGCGCCGCCGTGGGGCCGTGCCGGGAAGTGTGCCTTGGCGGCAGGCGCATCCATATGGCGCACGGCAGCCCGCAAAACCCCCTGCTGGGACGTATTGAGAGCAGTGACCAGGTGACGGCGACAGGGTATGACGTGATAGTGCTGGGGCATACCCACCGTCCCTTTGTGGGCTGCTCCCCTTCCGGGGCGCTGGCGCTTAACCCGGGTTCCTGCGGTTATCCGCGCGACAACGGGCGCTGTCTTTCCCTGGCTGTGCTGGATACCGTCAGCATGGCAGCCGAAATTTTTCGCATTCCCTTTGTCTGGCCGCAAGACCTGCTGGAGCAGGCCCATTCCGCCGTGCGGCGGGCGCTGAACCGTATGGCCCCCCCACTGGGGACTATGGTGGCACTGCCATGAATGAAATCAGAGTTTTTGTTACCGCGACAGGATGCGCCGGTGTGGGCGAACAACTGCTCAAGACCCTGCGGCTTTCCTCCCTGCCGCTGCACATCACCGCGGCGGACTGCGCGCCCTACAGTTCCGGCTTTGCCGGCAGCGATGCCGCTTGCATTCTGCCCCCCGCGCGGGACGAGCGTTTTTCCGAGACGCTCCTGCGGGAGTGCAGAAACCGGCGCATCAGAGCGCTTTTTATCGGCAGCGAGGCGGAATTGTCCGTCATTGCCCCCCTGCGGGGGGAATTTGAGCGCGAGGGAATTTTTCTGCCCGTGCAGCCGCCTGAAGTGTTGCGCTGCTGTATGGACAAGGCCGGGTTGTATGAGCGCCTTGCCGGCCTGGGTTTTTATGTTCCCTGGCACTGCCGTGTGGGCCGGCCTGCCGATCTGGCGGGGCATCCCGACTATCCTCTGATCTTCAAGCCTTCACGGCAGTCCGGCGGCTCTGCCGATGTATTCATTGTCAGAAACGCTCTTGAGCGGGATTTTTTTGCCGAATACCTGCTCGCGCTTCACGGTGAGTTTGTGGCACAGGCATATGTGGGAACTCCGGAAGAGGAATTCACCATCGGTGTTCTGCACGATATGGATGGCGCGCGCCTGGGCGCGCTGGCCCTGCACCGCGACCTGGGGTCGGCCTTCAGCCGCCGTCTGCGCGTTGCCAACACCACAGCCCGCCCCGCCCTTGGGCCGCAGCTTGTCATCAGCAGCGGCATTTCTCAGGGCGTGCTGGGCGCTTTCCCCGAGCTGTGCGCGCAGGGCATAGCCATTGCCGAGGCTCTTGGCAGCCGTGGCCCCATGAATATACAATGCCGCCGCGTGGACGGGCGGCTTTGCCTTTTTGAGATCAATCCGCGATTTTCCGGCACAACGCCGTTGCGCGCGCTGGGGGGCTGGAACGAGCCGGAAATCCTCATGCGTCGGCATATCCTTGGGGAACTGACGGCGCCGCAGGTACCTTCCGGCAGCCTGCGGATCGGGCGCAGGCTTGAAGAAGTCATCATCACAGAAGAACAGCAAGGAGAACAGGCGTGCAGAATACAGACAGACGCTATGCCCAATTTGTCACATATCTGAGAAGCCTTCCAATCAAACCATATCAGGTTGCACATGCGCTGCACCTTATGCAAAATGTGAATTCAGATATTGCGCATGATGGATATGCTACCCCTCCCCATACTATTAATATTGCAGTAAATAATATATGTAATTTGAAATGTCAATATTGTGATCTGCACCATTGCAGGGCCGGTGAACAGGTAGAAAATGCAAGATGTGACTTTGGCGTTATTGAACCATCAAAAAAGCATGAATTGCCGCTTGCCGTATGTCAGCGCATAATAGATGAAGTGGCCTGGTTCAGACCGACAATCCGTGTGCCCTGGATGGAGCCTCTTCTGTATGGCGACATATTTAACCTCATTGCATATGCAAAAGGCAAGGGGCTTGATTTTTCCCTCCTGTCCAACGGTTTGCTGCTGAAAAAATATGCGGAAAAAATCTGCCGCCTTCAGGTGGACGCCTTGCGCGTCAGCCTTGACGGCCCGCAAAAGACGCACGACGCGTTGTGCGGCGTAAAGGGGGCATATGCCCTGATTGTTGAGGGGCTTAAACAGGTCGTTCGCCACAAGCGCGCCGGTATCTGCGATATGGAAATTGGCTGTTACTTCACGCTGACGGATCAAAATTATGCACAGCTCTTGCCGTTGTGTGAGGATATGGAGCGGCTTGGACTGATTGAGGATGTTTCCATAAGTTTTTACATGTTCAATTATATTTCACAACGTCAGGTGGCGCTGCATAACAGGGAGCATGCGGAAATAAGCGGTGTGAAAATAGCTGAAACGTCCGCACAGTATATAAATATATCGGATATTGCAATTGATGCAATTATGGAACAAAAAGAAGCCATAGAAAAAAGATACTCAAAATGCAGAATATACTTCAGGCCATATTTCAGCAGTAAAAATTTGAAACACTGTTTGCAGGATGAGGACGCCACTCTGCCGGAAAGCCGCTGCGACGTATTGAATCATACAGTATATATCAATCCGGATGGCGTTGTAAAAGCGTATCCGCCGTGTATTTTGCCCCCTGTGGGAAATATTTATGAAAATTCCGTTATGGATATCTGGAATGGGGAGGCCATGCGCAAGCAGCGCATGCTCATGCAGAAGCGCGGTCTGTTTTACGGCTGCACGCGCTGCTGGGGCGCGTACTACGGCCTTGAAGACGCTCAAAACACCTGGAAATAGCCATGTCACTCAACTGTCCTGTTTGTGGAAGCGCGCAGGGCGTGCGTCTGTATCCAGAGTATGCGGGGCGCTGCATTACCTCCCAGATGGTCTTTCTGGAGGGGCTTGCCCTGCACAACCGCTGCTGCGCCGCGTGCGGATTTATTTTTAATGCGGAAGGAGTGCGCGGCAGGACGGCGGATGTATACACCCCGGAAAACTGGAAGCCCAAACCGCAGGTGCTTTCGTTTGCCGGGCAGGTCAAGGGGCAGCAGGAACGGGCGTTGGCCGTTTTTGAGGAGCTGCGCCCCCTGCCCGCCACAGGCCGGATACTGGACTTTGGCGCTGGCCGGGGCCAGTTTCTGCGCCATTTTGCAGAGCGCCACCCGCACTGGGAGCTTTTTGCCCTTGAGCCTGGCGGCGGCCAGTTGGAACATGCGCGCGCCATTCCGCAGGCCACATCCTGGAACAAAGCGTTTCATGAGGTGAACCTGCCCTGCAAGATGGATGTCATTGTCGTCATGTCTGTGCTGGAGCACATGGAGCGCCCCCTGGAGGCCCTGCGCTGGATTGCCGCCAACCTGGCTGATGGCGGGCTATTGTACATGCAGCATCCTGATTTTGCCAATCTGCCTGGCGATTTGCTTTGTGTGGATCATCTGGGCAAGCTCACGGTTCCCCATACCGAACTTTTGTGTGCCCACAGCGGGCTGCGCTGTCTTGCCCGCCAGACTGGCGGCGTCATGTTTTCATTTGTCTGCGAAAAAGCGGCCCCGGCGCCGCTGTCGGGCAATCCCGGCGAGCAACTGCGCATTGCCCGCGCTGCGGAGGCCACAGCCCGCGCCAGCGTGGCGTGCGTGGCCAGAACCATAGAAAGCGCCGCGCAACGTCACGGCAAGGCCGCCATCTTCGGCACATCGCCTGTGGGCAGCATGGCGCCCTATATGCTGGGGGTTCCCGAGGCTGTGGCCTGGCTGGTGGATGAAAATGCCAATACCTGGGGACGCCGTATCGGTTCCGCCACGGTGATTGGCCCGCAGGATATGGCGCGACACGGCATTACCGATGTGGCGCTGGCTATCAGTCCGCGCTATTGGGAGACTGTTGCGCAAAAGCTTGCCGGCTATGCTGTGCAGGCGCATATACCTGAAGTGAAAATGTAACTGTAGTGCTGAATGAGATTGGCTTTAACGTTTAGACAGTCCAATCTGATTTGGTCTGAAAGTCATTCCATATAAACCATGGAATGACTTTCTGCTTTGGATAATGGCTGGATAGCCATCTTTCCTTAGAGCATTTATCTGATGAAATCAGGCCAATGCTCTGTGGGCCGCGCAAGCGGGCAAGCGCGCCGAATGAGCGGAGAAACCACGCTTTTTCCGCGAAATGACGGCGGCGACCAGATTGAAAATTTACATTTTCAATCGAAAAATGCTGTGAGTCCGCTATTCGCTGGCAGATGCCGGATTTTTTGCCATATCTTTGGGGGCAGGCAGTTTTTTGCCCGGCAAGCCGGCTTGCGTCAGCCATGCTTTCCTGTCAGCCCCGGCCGGGTGTGCCGGCCCTTGACAGGGCCGCGGGCAATGACAAGATTATCCGTAAAAATGGAGGGCGTGCCGATGATTCTGGAATGGGCCGCCGCCGGAGCGATAATTCTGGCAGGCCTGGTTTTCTGCCTGCGCATCATGCGGCGCGGCATCACCACGCTGGAACAGGACCGGAACAAATATGACGAGCGCATCCGGGCCGGCGAGCGCCAACTGCACGAGGACAGAAAAAATATTTCCCTGGACGAACAGTGCCATGTGCTGCGCGCGGCGGTGGAGGATCTGCTGCGCCTGGCCGGAAACCCGCCGGGCCATGAATTGTCCGGCAACGGCACAAGTCTGGTGTTGCGCACTCCCACGGCAGAGTGGCGACTGGAACTGAACATGCGCGAACGCTCCCTGCGCACGACCCGCAAGGTGCTGCACGGCCGCAGCCGCTGGCTGCTGAGCGGCGGCGGCCATGAGGAATGTTTTGATGATCTGGCCGCTCTCATGCGCAGCCTCAACGCCCGCCTGCGCGGCGACGACATGGCGCCGCCCGGACTGGAGCATCTGACGCGCCGCTTTTCCCGCCGGCACGGACGCGGAGCATGACCAGGCGGAAACGCGGCGCTGCCCGGCCACGGCGCGTCCCTTGGGAGACATGCGTCAGTCGTCGTTTTTCACGCACAAGCGCCGGAACCAGTCCGGCATGGGAACGGGGCGTCCCTGGGCATTGACCAGAGCGTGCTGGGTCATGCCTTCGGCCAGCAGGCGCGTCTTGTCCTCGTTCCATATCTCATATACAAAGCGCAGTGAAGCCCGGCCCCACTGACTCACAGCCGCGCGCGCCAGCAGCAGATCATCGTAACGGGCAGGCGCGCGGTAGCGGCACTGGGCCTCGCGTACAGGCAGGATGATCCCCTTTTTTTCCACATCCGCATAGCTCATGCCGCATTGCCGGATGTAGGCGCTGCGGGCGCGCTCAAAAAGATGCAGGTATTCCGCGTAATACAAAACCCCCATGGTGTCCGTTTCGCCGTAGGACACGCGATGGGGCAGCCAGACTTCCGGAGAAGGAAAATCATGCACGGGCAGGCTCCTTGTTTCGCCGCGCGCCGCCAAGGGCGCGCTTCAGTATGGGCCGGGGGCGCGTTGCGTCCGGCCTTGATTGTGGTTTTGCTGGCGAGCCTTGCGCTTGCCGCCTGTGCCGGCAAAAAGCCGCAGCCCGAGGAGCTGCCGCCGCCAGGGCCGCCGGTGGCCATGCGGGAAAGCCCGGAAATTTTCGTTGCCAACCTGGCCCCCCGCAACCAGGATCTGACCAGTTGGAAGGACATGGCGCCTACCGTGCGCAAGTCTTTGCGCTATGTCAACAGCAAGCCGCAGGACGCCGTGGCCGTCAAAAGGCCGGGCCTGACCGTGACCTGGGGCGAGCTTTCCCGCAGCCTGACCCGCCTGCGGGAACTGCTGCCGCGCCTGGATGCGGAACCCGGCCTGCTGCTGGCGAATTTTCGCTGGGTGGAAGTGCCGGGCGGCATCAGTTATTCCGGCTATTACGAGCCGCAGGTGCGGGCCAGCCGCACGCGCAAGCCGGGCTATACCCAGGCCATCTACGGCTTGCCGCCGGATCTCAGGCGTGTGCGCGCCAGGCGCGGCCGCTATTATGACCGGCGTACCATCGAGGAAAAACAGGTGCTGGCCAATCGGGGCCTGGAACTGGCCTGGGCCGCGGACCCTGTGGATGTCTTTTTTCTGGAAATTCAGGGTTCGGGCCGCCTGATGTTTGATGACGGCACACAGGCCTATGTGAACTACGCCGGACAGAACGGGCACAAGTACAAGAGTTCGGGCCGGATCATGCGTGAAAAGGGCCTGCTCAGGCGCGGCGACATTTTCGAGCAGCGCCAGTGGTTCAGAAACAATCCCGGGCGGGTGCGTGAAATTCTCAACGAAAATCCCAGTTACGTCTTTTTCAAGTTCGGCAGCCGCGGTCCCACCGGGGCCATGGGGCATGAGGTGGACGACTGGCTTTCCCTGGCCACGGACCGTTCCTTTATTCCTCTGGGTGCGCTGGTGGCTTACGGCGTAAACGCGCCGGACGAGCGGCTCGGCAGCGCGCCCCTGCGCGGAATCGGTTTCGCCCAGGATGTGGGCGGGGCCATCAAGCGCAATCGCATTGATATTTTCTGCGGCGGCGACGCGCGGGCCAATTATGTGGCCAGCCACCTGGACGCCAGGGGACCGGCCTGGGTGCTGCTGGCCCGCTGAGGGCCGAAGGCCCCCTACGGCTGCCGTGGCCGGAGCAGATACGGCCTGAGAATCTGTTCCGCCTGAAAAATGCTGCCCGCCACGGAGAGATGGTCATCGTCGTAGTACAGGGGCAGGCCGTCAGCGGAGAAAACCGTGCACTGCTCTGTGGGGCAGAAGGCGTCAATGGTGGGGATGACGGTGGCGTCCTTGATGTTGGCAAGAATATCCAGATAGGCTTGCTGACGTGAGAGAACATCAGATTTGGGCACATGCAGAAAATTGTTTTTCAGCTGTGCCACTGTCGTATTGCGATTGATGTAATCGCGCGGATCTGCCAGCAGCTCGGGATTTTCCGCCACGACGAATACTTCCTTGCCGACGGCGCGCAGCATGTCGATAAACTCTTGGAGGCTTTTTTTGTAATTATCTTCGCCTACGGGAGGTTCCTGACAAGGAATTCCAGCTCTGTCTCCCGTATTATGAACAGAAGTAATATATAGCATGCCACGAGTAACAAGAAAAACCTTCCTGATTTCTTTTTTTCTTTGCAGAATGTTAAAAATCACTCCGCTGTATTTCCGAAAGTCGTCAGGCCGCCAGATGGCGCCGCCGGGAATCCACCAGCCTAAAAGGACGCTGTTGAAACTTTCTCGCGTGCCCAGTCGGGCCACACCCACATAGGCTGATGATGCGTGGCTGTCGCCAACGATGGCTACGGTTTCCCTGGCTCTGGCGTCTGTATAGCGACAATAGAGCAGTTGTTCCGTTCGGATACCTGTATAGGCCAGCCCTGCCGCATCTTGCCGGGGAGGTCTTTCCAGTTGTTGCAAGGCGGCAGCAATTTCCCTGAACTTCGCCCGTTCCGGCAATCCCGCAAGACCGTAAATCGTTCCACCCGCCCCGGCCATGAGCGCCATGCCCGCCACAGGGCCCCAGACCTTGGCCCGGCGCGCGCTCTGGCCAAAGCGGATGGGTTTTTCCACCAGAAGGTAGGTGGCCACAGCCAGCGCAAAGGACAGAAGCACAAGGCCCACGCGCAGAAGGCGCGTGTCCGCAGTCAGTCCGCCCCGCTGGATAAAGGCCAGGGAAAGCAGCGGCCAGTGCCAGAGATACAGCGGGTACGAGATTCTGCCCACAAACACGGATACGCGGTTACAGAGCACGGTCGCGCTCACAGCGTTGTGCGGCCCTGCGGCCATGAGGCAGAGCGCGCCCAGAATGGGCAATACGGCTTCATAGCCCGGCCAGGGTGTGGTCTGCCGCGCCAGCAGAAGGCCCACTCCCAAAAGACAGAAGCCCGTCACAGCCAGGGCCAGGCTCAAACTGCGTCCATCATTGGGCCGGGCAGGACTATAGAGCAGGCTGGCGCAGAGTTTGTCCGCCCGCAGAAGAACGCGTTGCGTGGATTCCTGGCGCAGAGCCGCGCACAGGCCCGCCCCTGCCAGCAACTCCCATACCCTGGCCAGAGGTGAATAAAAATCCGCCGTGCGATCTATGGTGTGCAGATATATATTGTCCAGAAAGGAAAGCAGCGTCAGAAAGAGAATGATGGTGATCAGCCTGAAGTGTCTTTTGGCGCAGGCCCAGAGCAGGAGAGGAAAGAAGATGTAGAATTGTTCCTCAATGCCGAGACTCCAGAGATGAAGCAGGGGCTTGGCCTTGGCCGCCGCGTCAAAATAGCCCGCTTCCGACCAGAGCAGAAGGTTGGAGGAAAAGGTCGCCCCGCCAAGAATATGCTTGCCCAGAGCCGCATATTCATCCGGCAGCAGCATATGCCAGCCCAGGGGAAGCAGGGCGGCCAGCACCAGCAGCAGGGCCGGAAAAATGCGGCGCACCCTGCGGCTGTAGAATTGCAGGAAGGAAAAACTGCCCGCCTCCAGCTCCCGCAGAAGAATACCGCAGATCAGATAGCCGGAAATGGCAAAAAAGACGTCCACCCCCAGAAAACCGCCCCGCACTGTAGCCGGAAAGGCGTGAAAGGTTACAACGGCCAGTACGGCAAAGGCGCGCAAGCCGTCAATATCCGGCCGGTAGCCCTGTATGTGGGGGTGGCTCATGATGTTCTCCGTGGCTGTGGTCAATAACCTATAGGTTAGAAAATAACCAATGGCTTAATTTATAATCCATAGCTTAAATTGTTTTGGAGAGCAATAAGTTATGTTGCTAATATGGCTGGAAAAAATTCAGACGCCTTCGGTCCTGTGCTGCGGCAGTTCCGTGTGGAACGGGGGCTGACGCAGGACAGGCTCAGTGAGTTGGTGGGCATTGCCTCGCCCTTTATCAGCATGCTGGAAAGCGGGCACAAATACCCCAATCTTGAAATGCTCTTCAGGCTGGCTCATGCTCTGGAAGTGCGCCCTGGCGCGTTTCTGGACGCAATGGAGCGCCGCCTGCGCGGCCCGGCCTGCGGCATAAAAAAATAAGGCCCCGGCAGAGCCGGGGCCTTCGACGAGATGTGGGGAGAGTGGGGCGTTACGCCTCCAGAAAGGCTTTGTAGGCTTCCAGCGTGGCGTGCAGGTCCGCCACGCTGGCCAGTTCAAAGGGGCTGTGCATGGAAAGCACGGCCGGGCCCAGGTCAATGACCCTCATGCCGTAGGCCGCCAGAAAAAGGGCCACCGTGCCGCCGCCGCCCAGATCCACCTTGCCCAGCTCGGCGGTCTGCCAGGGAATGCCTTTGGCGTTGTACAGGCCGCGCAATTGGCCGAAAAATTCGGCATCCGCCTCGCTGGCGCCGTATTTGCCGCGCGAACCCGTGAACTTGGAGAAGCAGGGGCCGCAGCCCAATTGGGCCGCGTTCTGTTTTTCATGAACCTCCTGAAAATCCGGGTCCAGAGCTGCCTGAACATCGGCGGACAGGGCGCGGCTGTGCAGCAGCACATGCGAGGCGGGCACGCCCGGCGCCCAGGATCGGGCCAGATCCTCCACGCAGTACTGGAAAAAGCGCGAGGCCGCGCCCGTGGCCCCGTCCGAGCCGATTTCCTCCTTGTCCCAGAAGATCACGGCCATGTTGCCCTGTCCGGCTTCAGCCGTAAGCAGGGCTTCCAGGGCGGTGAACACGCAGATGCGGTCATCCTGCCCGTAGCCGCCCACCAGGGCCTTGTCAAAGCCCACGAAGCGCGCCGGACCGGCGGGCACGGCCTGAAGTTCGGCGGTGATCAGATCTTCTTCGCTGATGCCGTATTTTTTGTGCAGGATGTCCAGCAGTTGTTCCTTGATGGGTTCCTTGGGCGCGTCCTTGTCCTTTTTGCCGCCCTTGCCCTGCTTGGGGCTGTGGCTCAGGATGATGTTCAGTTTTTCGGCCTCAAAGGCTTCGCTGATGGTCTGGCCGCTCTGCTTCTGGGCCAGGTGCGGCAGCAGGTCCGCGATGCAGAACACCGGTTCGTCCGGCTTTTCCCCGATGTTTACCGTGAGGCTTTCGCCGTTTTCGCGGATGACCACCCCATGCAGGGCCAGGGGTCGCGCCAGCCACTGGTATTTGCGTATGCCGCCGTAATAGTGGGTCTTGGCCTGGGCCACGCCGGGCTGCTCGATGAGCGGGCGCTGTTTGAAATCCAGACGCGGGGTATCGGCATGGGCCGCGATAAGCGTCAGACCTTCTTCCAGCGGTCGGGAGCCGCGCCGGGCCGCGAACAGGGCTTTGCCGCGCAGGGGCCGCAGCACGCGCTCCCCGGCGAAGTCCTCGCCATAGCCGGCCTGGATCAGGCGTTCGCGCACATAGTCCACGGTTTCGCGTTCGGTCTTGCAGCGGGTCAGAAAGTCGATGTAACGGACGGCCAGGGCTTCCATGCTCTTGCGTTGCGGGGCGTCGGCATAGGTTTCCCAGGCGTTTTGCGGTTTGTACGTCAAGGTCTTTTCCATGATGCTTCCTTTTCGGCTATGGGGCATGGGGTGTGTCCGCCGCCTGCAACGCTGTTTGCAGGGCGCGCAGGAGCGGCGGATATTCGCCGCTTTCCAGCGTGCGCGGGTCCAGGCAGAAGTGGTCGTCCTCCAGACGGCCCAGCAGGGGCGGATCAGTGTCCAGCAGGGCGTTTTTCAGGGCCGTGGCGCTGATCCGCGCGGGTTTGAGGCATACCAGGCTGGTGGGCAGGTCGTATTGGGGAAAGGCCCCGCCGCCCACGCGCGAGACATCGGGGCGCACGCTCACCGCGCAGTCTTGGCCCAGGGCCTTGCGCAGCCGGGCGGCCAGGGCGCGGGCGCGCCTGTTCAGCTCTTCGGGCCGCAGGCAGATGCGGCGCAGCGTGGGAATGCGCTGGCGGGCTTGCTCCGGGTCCAGATAAAGACGCAGAGTGGCTTCCAGCGCGGCCAGGCAGAGCTTGTCGCAACGCAGGGCGCGGGTCAGGGGATTGCGCTTCAGCGCGTCCACCATTTCCCTGCGTCCGGCGATGATGCCGGCCTGGGGGCCGCCCAGCACCTTGTCGCCGGAAAAAGTCACCAGGTCCGCGCCGCCCGCCAGCACCGAAGGTACGGTGGGTTCGTTGGGCAAGCCACAGGACGAGAAATCCATGAAGCTGCCGCTGCCCAGGTCTTCAAAAAGCGGCAGGTCGCGTTCACGCGCCAGGGCGGCCAGCTCCGGCAGTGACACGGCGGCATGAAAGCCCACTATGCGGTAATTGGAGGTGTGCACGCGCAGCAGGGCGCGGGTGTTCTCGTTGATGGCCGCCGCATAGTCGCGCAGATGGGTGCGGTTGGTGGCGCCCACCTCGCGCAGTTGCGCGCCGCTTTTTTCCATGACTTCGGGGATGCGGAAGCTGCCGCCGATCTCCACCAGTTCGCCGCGCGAAACAATCACCTCGCCGCCCTTGCAGAAGCCGTCCAGCATCAGCAGCACGGCGGCCGCGTTGTTGTTGACCACCAGGGCGGCCTCGGCCCCGCTCAGACGGCAGATCAGCTCTTCCACCAGCTCATAACGGCTGCCGCGCCCGCCGGTATTCAGGTTGAGTTCCAGATTGCAGTACCCCCCGGCGGCCAGAGCCACGGCCTGCCGGGCCTCCCGAGCCAGCACCGAGCGCCCCAGATTGGTGTGCACCACCACGCCCGTGGCGTTGAGCACCGGCCTGAGCCGGGGCCGCAGCCCGGCGCGCGCATGGGCCAGCAGAGCGGGCAGTTGGGCGTCCAGCCGCAACAGGGCCGCCTCGCGGCAGCGGCCGGCGCGAATATCCTTTCGCCGGTCGTCCCAGAATGTGGCGACCAGTTCGCGCAACAGGGCGCGCGGAGCCGTTTCCAGTTCAGGATCGGCTTCGGTCAGGGCGTCCAGGCAAAGGTCTGTGGCGGGAATGGCGCGAAAGAGTTCGTTCATGGCAGGGCCTTTGGCGGCTCGGTCGCCGTCAGGTTGGGAAAAAGGGTGAAAAATTCGGCCAGCAGATAGAGGGAGCCGGTCAGCAATATGGGCCGTTCGGGGCTTGCGCCTTCCAGGCGGCGGGCGGCGGCCAGGGCTTGGGGCAGGGCGCGCGGTCCCGTCAGGGGCACGGCCGTGGCCGGGGCAAGGCTGTCGCAGGCCGCGGCCACCTCTCGCACGTCGGCGGCGCGCGGATTGTCCAGAGCGGGGATAAACAGGGGCGACGCGCCCAGCCGGTGTTTGAGCATCAGGGCCGCAGTGCGCCAGTCCTTGTCGCCCAGGCAGGAGAAAACGGCCCCGGCGGGGCGGACGCCCGACTGTTCCAGATGATCCAGCGCGCGCAGCAGGGCGCGCATGCCGTGGGGATTGTGCGCGCCGTCCAGCAGGAGGGCAGGATAATTTTCCGTAGCGGGCACGCTCTGCAAACGGCCCGCTAAAAAGGCGCGGGCAAGACCTTCCGCCTGCGCGGCGGCATGGTCGGCCCGCCTGCCCAGCAGTGGCGCGAGATGCCGCCAGGCCGCAAGGGCCAGCCCGGCATTGACCAGCTGATGCGGCCCGGCCAGCCCAAGACGGGGCAGCCATGCGGCGGGCAGCGCCTCGGCCTGATGCAAGGGCGCGCGATGGGCCCGCGCGGCTTCTGCCAGGCAATGCGCGGCCTCAGGAAATTGCGGCGCGGTGCAGAGCGGGGCCGGGCCGCGCACGGCGGCGGCCTTGTCCGCAGCGATGGCCGCGAGGGTGGGGCCCAGAATGTCCTTGTGGTCCAGAGCAATGGGCGTGTAGCAAAGCAGATCGGCGTCCAGCGCGGTGGTGGCGTCGTGGCGTCCGCCGAGCCCGGCCTCCATCACGGCCACATCCACGCCCTGTTCCCGGAAGAGCAGCAGGGCCAGCACCGTGAGAAATTCAAAATAGGTCAGGCCACCGGGCGGGGGAGCCGCGGCCATGATGGCATTGGCGTGCGCTGTCCAGGTTTCGCCGGGCAGGGCCTGCCCGTTCACGCGGATGCGCTCTTCGGGCGAAACAAAATGCGGCGAGGTGTACAGGCCGGTTTTACAGCCGTGAGCCGTGCAGAGCGCGGCCAGAAAGGCCGCCGTGGAACCCTTGCCGTTAGTGCCCAGAATCTGGACCACCGTGAAAGGCGGTCGGGTCAGGTTCAGGGCGGTCAGGGCGCGGCGCATGCGATCCAGGCGCATGTCCATGTGAAAAAGGCCGAGGCCGTCCAGATGGGCCAGTATGTCCTGAAAATTGTGGAACATGGTGCTCATGGCCGCCACAGTATCCGAAAGCGGGCCGCCTGTCAGCAGGGCCGCCGCCGTGACCACGGAGACCACATAGAGGAACACCCTGCCGGGGAAAAGCCAGTTGAGCAGCACGATGACGACCGTATTGATGAAGGAATGTGGCTTTCCGGAAGAGGCTGATCTTAAAAACCAGCCCTGTTTTGCCATAGCGAGAATTGCTGTGCAAAGACTGCGCCTCTTGCTTTTGACGGACGAATCCGGCATACTGGAACCAGAGGTTAGAGTAAAAATTAGCCATGAACGCACGCAAAATCCGTGAAGACCTGGGCCGCGTCAAGACCAGCTGCCAGCGGGGCGATTTGCCTCGCGCCATTTATCTGACCATCTCCTCTTTCAAAGAACTGGGCGGACAAAGCGCGCCCACGGATCTGCGCGGCGACTTTCGTACCGCGCTCTCCGCGCTGACCTCGGACCCGCAATATAAAAAAGAATGCGGTCAGGCCCTGACCTACCAGCCAGGCAAGGAGCGCGAACTGCTCACTTTTTTCATCAACCTCTACAAGGAGCTCCAGGGCCAGGAAAACCAGGAGGACTACGAAACCACTCTGCAACGCAAGATCAATCTGGATCGCTGCCTCAGGGACGGCAAACTCTTTCTGAAGCAGGGCAAACCCTCTGAAGCCGATACCTGCTTTGCCGAGGCGCTCAAATACTACAAAAACGAATTCGCCGCCTTTTCCATAATGGCCAGGGCCATGCTGGAGGCGGGCGAATACGTCCGCGCCCTGGGCCATGTGCGCCGGGGACTCAAGGAACGCCCCGACGACGCGGATCTGCGCCAGCTGGCGCAGGAATGCCTGCGTCTGCGGGCTGAGGCCAACCGCTGACCCGCAGCGACTTTTGCCCTTCCCGCCGCTCTTTTCCCTCGTCATGGCGCTTGGGTCTTTCTTTTTATGCGCAAAATTTCGGAAAAAGCGCCTGCCGAAGAATTGAGACATTCGCCTTTTCAATGATTTTCTAAAAAATTCATTTTGAATCTCAGATAGTTGAAATGCGGCTTTCATTGCAAAAATGAATGTCTCCAAGAACTGTCGCGCTTGTCATGATGTCTGAAAAAGTCTAGACTTTCGCGGTTATTCTTTCTCGTATAGCTCTCTATTATATACCCGCAAGCGAGGCTTTGCGCATGGACGCCATCCGCTACATCCACGCGGCCGATCTGCATCTGGACACGCCCTTTCAGGGGCTTTCGCGCGAGACTGCCCAGGGGGGACACCTGGCGCGCCTGCTGCACGACGCCACCTTTACGGCTCTGGAGCGCCTGTTCCGCCTCTGTGAGTCTGAAAAGCCCGACTTCCTGGTGCTGGCCGGCGACATCTATAATCAGGAAAACTACAGCGTCAAAGCCCAGCTTCGCCTGCGCGACGGTTGCGAACGGCTGAACCGGCTCGGCATCCGCGTTTTTCTGGCCCACGGCAACCACGATCCGCTGGATTCGCGGCTCAACGCCGTGGAGTGGCCGGACAACGTCACAGTGTTCGGGCCGGAGCCGGAACGCCATCTGCTGGAAAAGGACGGTCGCCCCCTGGCCGTGGTGCACGGCATCAGCCACGCCAAAGCCAGAGAGGGCCGCAACCTGGCCCGCTTCTTCCAGCGCGATACGCGCTATGACTGCTTTCAACTGGGCGTCCTGCATTGCACCGTGGAAGGCGAGAGCAAGGCGGACCGCTATGCCCCCTGCTGTCTGGATGATCTCAAGTCCCCGGGGCTGGACGCCTGGGCGCTGGGGCATGTGCATGAACGCCGTGTGCTTTCGGAGGAACCCTTCATCGCCTATCCCGGCAACGCCCAGGGCCTGCACGTCAATGAGCCGGGCCCGCGCGGCTGCCTGCTGGTCACGGCCGCGCCCCGAGGCGGTTCCTACGTCTGTGACGCCGCTTTTCAGCTTCTGGGGCCCGTGCAGTGGGCAAAGCTGGAGCTGGATCTGGACGGCGTGAGCCATCTGGACGAGGTGGAACGCCGCCTGAACCAGTGCCTGGAGGATGCGGCACAAGCCGCGGATCCCGCCTGCGAGGCCATTATGGCCCGCATTACGCTGAGCGGACGCACCACGCTGGACGCCATGCTGCACGACGCCGCCAGTCAGGAGGATCTGGCCGAACGTCTCCGCCATCTGAGTTCGGGCATGCCGGGCGTCTGGCTCAAGGATCTGCGGGTGGAAACACGCCCCCTCACGGAACTGTCAGAATATCTGCAACGCGAGGATCTGCTGGGCGAGGCCGTGCGCCTGACCGGGCGCATGCGCGAAAGCCGGGAAGCGTTGCAGGAGATTGCCGGCCCGGCCCTGGCCCCGTTGTTCGAGCACAAGCGCCTGCGCAAGGCTCTCACCCCGCCCGACGAATCCCAGATGCAAGCCCTGCTGCACGAGGCCGAGCGCCTCTGCGTGGAACTGCTGGAGGTCCGCTGATGTATATTGAATCCTTCCGCATCGACGGCTTCGGCATTTTCTCCGGCGTGCAGGTGAACAACCTGCCGCCCGGTCTGTCCATCTTTCTGGGCCGTAACGAGGCCGGCAAGTCCACCTGTCTGGAATTTCTGCGCGCCATGCTCACAGGCTATCCCGATCCCCGCAGCCGTGAAGCCCGACGCAGTTACGCCCCCCTGCGCGGCGGCCAGCCTGGCGGCGGTCTTGTGCTGCGCGCGGACGGGCGGGAAGCGCTGCATCTGACGCGGCGGCCCGGCGCGGGCGGCGGTCTGCTGACGCTGAGCGAAGCGGATGGAACCGCGCTGCCGCCGGAACTTCTGCGGCAATTGCTCTTCGGGGTCAGCCGCGAGGTTTACCGCAACGTATTCGGCTTCAGCCTGAGTGAACTGGAAAATTTTGAAAGCCTGAGCGCCGAAGGCGTGCGCAATGCCCTTTATGGCGCGAGCTTCGGCCCCGGCCTGCGCGCGCCCGGCGACGCGCTGAAAATCCTGGAACGCCAGGCTGAGGATATTTTCAAGGGCAACGGCAGCAAACCCGCCTTGAACGCGGCCATCCGGCAACTGGAAGAACTGCGCGCCAGAATTGAGGATGTGGCGGCGGAATGCGCGGGCTTTGACGGCATGGCCCTGGAACTCTCGCACAAAAAGGCGGCTCTGGCCGATCTGCGCCGCCGCAAAAGCGATCTGGAAGGCGAGCGCCGCCTGCTGGAGCGTCGCCTGGGCGTCTGGCGGCAGTGGGATGAGTGGCGCATGACCGAACTTCGGCTGGAGCGCCTGACCCCGGTGAGCGAAAATTTTCCTGCGGACGGTCCGGCGCGGCTGGCCCGCCTTCAGGAAGCCCGCGAAACCTGCGAACGGCAACTGGCGGCCCACAAAGAAAAAATAACCCGCCTGCGCGAACGCCACGACGCCGTGCTGGTGGATCAGCCTCTGCTGGAGGCCCTGCCCGAACTGCGCCGCCTCTCCGAGCGCAAGAGCGGCTACCGGCAGGCGCTCAGTCTGCAAGCCGGCCAGCAGGACAGTTGCCGCCGGGCCGAGGCGGACCTGAGCCGCGAGCTGACCAGGCTGGGACCAGGCTGGGACTGCGAGCGCATCCGCGTCACGGACCGTTCTCTCTTTGCCCGCGAAGATCTGGAAAAGCAGGCCAGGGAAATGGCGGCGGCGGGCTCGGCCCATCAGGCGGCCGTGGATGCGCTGACCAAGGCCAACCGCGATGTGGAAACAGCCGAACGGGACGTGGCCGCCGCCCAAAGCGCTCTGGCGCTGCTGCCCGCGCCGGTGGCCGCTCTGGGCGACGAGGCCCGCGACGAGTTGCGCCAGACCCTGGCCCGGCTGGAGGAAGGCCGCCGCCAGTTGCCGGGCCGCCAGCGCGGCGTGCACAATGCGCACACGACTTTTGCCAGAGCCTATGATCCGCTGCGGCTTGCCAGCCCCGGCAGGACGCCCGGCACTGGCGGCAATGCCGGGCCGCGCGACATCCTTGACGGCTTGCTGGCCCGCCAGGAAGAGGCCCTGGCCCTGGCCGGCGAGGTGCAGGAGCGCCTGCGCGAAGCGGGCGAAGCCGCTCAGGCCGTCCAGCAGGCGGAAGAGCAGGTGGAGGCTGTCAAAATCCGCATGGATGATCTGCGCGCCGCCCAGCGCAATGCCAGCGGCCCCAGCCGTGAAGCGCTGGACGCCCGCGCGGCGGCCCTGCGCTCCCTGCGGGCGCTGTCGGCCAGCATGGGCACGGAACGCGAACGCCTTCAGGAACTGGACAACAGAATCAACAACGAACAGGCGCCCTCGCCGGTCAAAAGCCTGCCGCTGATCGTGGCGGGCGCGCTGCTCATCACGGCGGGCCTGGGCATTCTGCTGGCCTACTGGCGCTGGGGACTCGCCAGCCTGCCGATCAGCGGAACGCTGTCCCTGCCTGTCAGCCTCTGGTCCGGCTATCTGGTGCTGGTCTGCGGCGTGGCTTTTCTGGCCGGAGGTCTGCCGCGCAGCGGTTCCGAAGCCAAGCGCCACCAGCGCGAAATGGCGCAATTGCAGAACCGGCGCGAAACCTGCGCCCTGCATGTGGCCGAACTGGGCGAAAAGGCCCGCCAGCTCTGCGCCGCCGCCGGCGTGGACAGTATGGATCTTGTCACTCTGGAAGCCACGGAAGTGTTGCTGGAGCGCGAACGCGAGCAATGCTTCCATGAAGAGCGTTCCCGCCGGGACATGGAAGGCCTGAAACGCGAAATGGGCCTGGCCAGGGCCCAGGTGGGCGCGGCCCAGGCCAGGGCGCACGAAACGGCCAACGTGGTTCAGCAGACCCGCCGCCGCTGGCATGAGCTTATGCTGGCCCTGCGCATCAGCAATGTGCCGTCGCCGGAAAGCGCGGCCACCTTTTTCGCCAAGGCCGAATCCGCCAGTCTGGCCTTTGACGGCGTGGCCGCGGCGGAAGCCGAGCTGTGCGCGCTGCAAAACGATCTGCTTGATCTGGAAAAGCGCATGCGCGGCGTGCCCGCCGTGGATGAGCGCCTGATGCCGGACGCCGACTGCGCCGCAGTGGTGGAATGCGTGCGTCAGGTGCTGGATTCCTGCCGCGAGGCCGATGCCGCGCGTGAGCAGCGCATCAAGGCCGCAGCCGCGCTTCAGAATCACGAAAACGAGCTGGAGCGGGCCGGGAACCGCCAGCGCGAAGCTTCGGAACAGCTGCGCGCGGCCGAGGAACGCCTGGGCGCCGCACGCCAGAGCTGGAGGCGCGGCCTGCAAGGTCTTGGTCTGGGTGAGGATCTTGACCCCGAAACCGTGCGCGAGGCCTTCAAGTATATGGAAAACTGCCTGGCCGCCGAATCGGCTCTGGAACGCGCCCGCACCGAGCTGGCGCAGGGTCGGGCGGAGCTGGTCGCCCTGCGCGAACCGCTGGCCGCCCTGCTGGCTTCGCTTTCGCGGGATACGCTGCATGACGCGGACGGCGCGCCGGACTGGCTGGCCAGTCTGGACGCCGCATTGGCCGCGGCTGAAGCCATGGCCCAGTCCCAGGAGGAGCGCAACCGCCTTGCCGGCCTGCTGGCCGAGGAAGAAGACGAGGTGCGCGCGGGTCAGGCGGCGCTCAGCGAAGCATGCGGCAACGAGCGCAACCTGCTGGCTCTGGCCGGCGCGCATGACGCGGAGGACTTTTTGCGTCTGGCCGCTCTGCGTGACGAACAACATGCGCTGGCCCGCCGCCGTCAGGATCTGGAGGACGCTCTGCGCCTGGCGGCCGACACGCTGCCGCTGCCGGAATTTCTGGCATCCTTCCGTGAAGAGGAACAGGAAAGTCAGGAAAAACGCAGTGCCGCCATTCTGGAGGAGCTTAACGCCATTCTGGATGAGGAACAGGAGTTGGCCACTGCCGTGGCCGGTCTGAGCGCCAGGGTCGCCGCTCTGGCCAGGGCCGACGAGCTGGCGGAACTGCGCCAGCAGGAAGCCCTGCTGCTGGAAAGCATGGAGCGCATGGCCCTGGCCTGGAGCCGTCGCGCCCTGGCCCGTGAAATCCTGCTCAACGCCAAGCGCACTTTTGAGCATGAGCGTCAACCGGAGGTCATCCGCCAGGCCTCGGACATCTTCGCCCGCATTACAAACCGCCGCTGGCGGGGCATCAGCGCCTCCCTGGAACATTCCAGCCTGAGCATCCTGCCGGATCAGGGCGAGGCCGTGTCGCCGGAATCGCTGAGCCGGGGCACGCAGGAACAGGTCTATCTGGCCTTGCGTCTGGCCTACATCAAAAACCATGCGATCCATGCCGCGCCCCTGCCCGTCATCATGGACGAGGTGCTGGTCAACTTTGACCCGGAGCGGGCCGAACGCACGGCGCGGGCCTTCGCGGAGCTGGCCGACGGCAGGGAGGGGCCGGCCCATCAACTGCTCTATTTCACCTGCCAGCCGCATATGGTGGAAGTGCTGCGGGCCGTCGAACCCGGCGCGGCCCTGTTCAGGGTGGAAAACGGCGTCATCACGGCCGACTGAAGCGCGCTTGCGCCTCATTGACGGCCTTTGACGGCTTCAGACTGTGCGGCGAAGCCGCGACCTGCTCCTGATTTTCGGGGCTGCTGACAAAAATCAGCAGCCCCGTGCTTGACATTTTCTTCCGTAATGCTATAGATCCCGCATCCGATATCAAGAATTTCGGCAGAGTTCCCACCGAGCATTGGAACTCGTCTGGCACAGGGAGCCTGCGGGGGCAGGCGTCCGGCAACGCCGCGCGGCATGACCGCCAGCGGCGCGCCCGTCGAGTTGCTGCGCGGAAGAGGAAATGCCGAAATTTTGTTTTTGCGCGTCCGCGCCCTCCTTCCCGGCATTTCTCCGCATCGCCCCACGCTTCCCCTCCGCCGCCGCACGGCGGCCTGTTGCGCTGTTCGCGCCCGTCCAGCACGGGCCGCTGACCGCATCCACCATCACCCATAGTCCGTGTTGAAAGAGAGGAATCCGTCATGGCCGACATCCGCCTTGTCAAGCCCGCAACGGGCGCTTCCCAAAGCGTCCCCTGCACTCCCGAGGCTCGTTTTGTTTTTGATTTTCCCGCCACGGAGGCCACGCTGGCCCGCGAGGGCGACAATCTCGCCATCCGTTTTGAGGACGGCGGCAGCCTCACCCTTGAAGGCTTTTATACGGAATACAATGAAGAGAACCTGCCCTCCTTCGACATCAACGGCACAGAAGTGGCGGCGGCGGACTTCTTCGCGGCCATGAACGAGCCGGATCTCATGCCCGCCGCCGGGCCGGGCACGGGCTCCACGCCCACGGGCGGCCGCTTCCACGAGTGGGGCAATGCGGATCTTGCGGACGGCATCGACCACCTCAACGGCCTGGACTGGGGTTTTTCCCGCTCCTTCGAGTGGGAGGACCATCCCAATGCCGTGGGCGGCTGGGACGGCGATGACGGCGGGCGGCTCTATGCGGCTGTCCCGGACGGTTCCAGGGATACGCCACCGGACAATCCCGTGGACGTGACGCCGGAAAACCCCGGCGAACTGCCCCCGAATACGCCGGAAATCGGTGATTCCGGCCTGGATCTTTCCCGCGATGTTCTCACGGTGAAAGAAGAAGACCTCCCGGGCGGCGCCGAGGCCAGTGGATCTATGGATATCACCGCTCCCGACGGCGTGGCGAGCATCGTTATCGGCGGCGTCACGGTGTGGGAGAACGGCGCGCTGACCGCCGCTCCTGTGGTGTCCACCCATGAAGGCGTCCTGACAGTCACGGGTTTTGATGCTGCCACCGGCAAGCTGGAATACAGCTACAAACTCAATCAGGCCACACAGGAGCACGAGGCGCCGGGCAAGGACAGCATCGCCCATAACCTTACGGTCACAGTCACGGATACGGACGGCGACACAGCCTCCAGTCTCATCACCGTTGTGATTCAGGACGACGTGCCGGTGGTGACCGGCGGCTCGTTCACGCTGGGCGGCATTTCCGAAACCGCGAAGGACGCCTCCTCCACCTCTGTCGCCGACCGGTTCACGGTGGACGCCGGCGCGGACGGCGAGGAAAGCCGCGCCTACAGCCTCAGCCTGGGCGACAATGCCGACGGCGTGGATTGCGGCCTCAATGCTCTTGTGCAGGGCGCGAGCATGGACATTCATCTGTTCCGGCAGGCGGACGGCAGTATCGTGGGCCGTGCCGGCGCGGGCGAAAACGCGGTGGATGTCTTCAGCGTGAGCATCGACCAGAGCGGCAACGTAAGCGTGCAGATGACCGGAAAGGCCACCATCGACCACAGCGCATTCAAGGGCGGCGACGCCAGCCTTGAGGGCATCAAGGCGGTGCTTGACGTGACGGACCGCGACGGCGACCACAGCACGGGCACGCTTGATCTTTCCATCCCCATCAGCGACAGCGCCGGCGTCGTGAACAGCGTCCAGGGCGAGGACAGCAACGTCTGCCGTTCGTCCATCCTGCTGGACTTCACCAATGCCACTAAGTTCGGTTCCACCATGGACGCCTTCAGGGAACAATTCAAGGATGACGATCCGGCGTGGGGCAATCCCTCCGCAGGGTCAGGTAACCAGTACACACAGATTGAAGGTGGTATCCACTGGATCACGGTCAAGGGCATCAAGCTCATCCCCACGCGAGTGGAATACGACCTTGTCGACGGTTTTCATGCGGACAATCTGGTGGACAAGACCTCCAATATCGGCAGCGGATTCACGGACAAGAACCTCCATCTCTCCGAGGACGGCCTCGGCATGGGCATATCAGGGAATGCCGGCAACTGGGGCGGCAACGAGTTCGGGAGCGGTTCCGGCGCGCCGGATGGCAAGGGTTGGGCGGAAGGCTTCGTCATTGAGCCGCAGAACGGCAGCGTCTGGTACGAGCTGGATGTGGAACTGAGCAATTTCAGCGAGGGCGACCGGGCGATCATCTATTTCTACCTGACGCCCCAGAACAATAACGACAACAGTGTCGTTTACGCCAAGGAAGTGGACGTCAATGACATCGACCCCGTGACAGGCTCCATCAAGGTGGAGGTGCCGGACGGCTTCACCAAGGTCATCATTGCGGCCATGCCCGACGCCCAGGGCAAGGCCAGCTCCTTTACCGTGGCCAAGCTCAATCTGAGCAAAAACGCGGTGGAGCACAGCGGCGAGCTCTCGGCGGACGCCGCGGACGGCGTCGTCAACAACTGGGCGTGGGACTGGGACGCCAGCGGACTGGACGGCAAGGAAGTTACCGTCACCAATACCCCCGGCGCGGGCGTCTACACGGTGCGGCTCACATTTACGGGCACGGAAGTTGAAGCCGTCCTCCTGGGCAATGCCGGAGGCGAGTTCAGCCTGAACAACAATACGCTCTTCAAGGGCCATCTCGACCCCGCCACGGGCAAGTGGACCATTGATCAGTTCTACAAGTTCGGGGCTGACGGCCTGGATCTGGACAACATCCGATTCGGCATCACAGGCGCGGATGCCGACGGCTCCCCCATCACCGGCGAGGGCGGCGTCAATATGTGGCTTGAGGCGGGCGTGGACCGCTTTGACGATGTCAGCGTGGGCTACTACAACAAGGAATTGTGGGGCTTTGACGCCACCAAGGATGAGGCCACTGACATCATGGCCGGCGAGAACGGCAACGACCTCATGTACGGCCGCGGCGGCAACGACATCCTTTCTGGCGACGGCGGCGAGGAAGCCTTCAGGGAATTGGGCAATGCCCTCTTCGGAACCGACTGGTCCAAGAATGTGCTGAATCATTTTGTCAACGAAGACGGATATGACCAGAACGGCAATCCCATTATTACCCAGGGCGACTGGAGCATCAACGGCGGCTCCATTGAGGGGATCGGCGACAGATTCGTCCACGCCATCAAGGGCGACAAGACCGACTCTGAGGGTAAGCCGTATTATCCCGTGAACAACGATCTGGACAGCTTCAGGGAAACCCTTGCCGAGCTGGACGACAAGCATGCCCACTGGAACGGCGATGACGCCCTCTACGGCGGCCAGGGCGACGACGTGCTCCTGGGCTGGGGCGGCAACGACTTTCTGGACGGCGGCGAAGGCAAGGACATGATTTTCGCGGGCTCCGGCAATGATGTCATTGTCTATGACGGCAACGATTTTGTGGTGGACGGCGGCAAGGGCATTGACGTTCTGCTTGCGGGCAAGGACGCCAGGATGCCCGATGGCAGCGACCTGACCCTGCGGCGTCTGCTCCATTCCAAGGTGGCCGAAGATGCGCGCGGCGAAAAGGTGCCCCATGTTTTCGACGTGGAGCTCCTGCTCAAGGCCAAGCATACCAACAATGTGGAAAATCTGGGCATCAACGGCATCGCAAGCCTGGCGGCCTTCGGCATCATCATCAATGCGGACAATACCATTTCGCTGGATCAGAACCTCTGGACCGGCGTCAAGAACAGTGGCGACATTCCCGGCTCGCAGGGATCACCGGACTGGCCGTATCTGTTCCAGTTCACCTATGACCATGACGGCATCAAGCTGGAACTGGATATCGTGGACCCTGACGGCACAGGCTCGATGATCCACTATCAGCCCTTCCCCAAGACGGACGGAGCTGACGCCCCGGCCGACGACGCGAGCGCCCTGGTGGCGGCGGCCGCCGATGCCGATAACGACAGCGCCGGCGGGGAACAGTCCCTTGCCATGAACGACCATGCCGCCCCGGCCGAAGCCCGCGTGACGCATGGCGGGGGCGCCGCTCCGGCTGCTGATGGTCCGGCTGCCGATGCCCAGAGCGCCGACGACGGCCTTGACGCCTTCCTGGCGCAGGTGGAAGCCCTGAACGGCGACAGGGACGACGCGCTCATCTTCACTGAAGGCAATGATGTTGTGGGCGCCCATGAGGGCCGGGACTTCATCTATACCGGCGCGGGCAATGACCTCATTATCTACGACGCCGCCGATTACCTCATCGACGGCGGCGAGAATATTGACTTCCTGCTCACTGATCAGGACGTGTCGCTCGATGGGCTCAGCAACGTCACAAATGTGGAAGTGCTGCTCAAGGGCGACGCCGCCATGAGCCTGACGCGCATGGAAGAGCTGGCCGAGAAGTACGGCATCCGGATGAGTGACGACGGCAACAGCATGACCCTCACCCTGGCCCAGGACGGCAAGAACGGCTGGATGAAGGGCGAGGACGGCAGCTATACGCACTATGACGAAAAGGGCGACGTTGACCTGACCATGGAGACAAGCCTTCAGGTCACGGACAACGCGGCGGCCGACCAGGCGGCCCAGACCCTGACCCTGGCCTCGCAGGGCTAGAACAACGACGCGCTCCGGCCAGGACGCCCCTGGCTGTCCTGGCCGGAGCGCGCTGAGGAAGGCGCATGCGCGTTCTCTTTCTTGACGCCAGTTACCCCGGCAGGCTGGGGCCCCTGGCGGGCCGCCTTGCCGCGTTGCCGGGCAACGAGGTGCTCTTTGCCTCCAGCCGCCAACGGCGGGAGTACTCCCAGCCCGGCGTGCGGCGCGTGCTCCTGCGACGCCCCGCGCCCCGGCGTCGGGAATGCGCCGGGGAACAGCCCGCCCTGCCCACCCTTTGGCAGGAGGCCCTGAAAACCGGCGAATACGCGGCAGCCACCCTGACCACTGTGGCCGAACGCGGCTTTGTGCCGGACATCATCTTTTCACACGCCGCCAGCGGAGCCGCCTTTTTTGTGCCCCAGCTCTTTCCGGCGGCGTTCCACGTTGCCTATGCCGACCCGGGGCCGCGCGGCGCGGCGCTCTCCTCGTCATCGGCGCGCCGCGTCCAGCTCGACATGCAGAGCCTGCAATTTCTGCACAGCAATCTGTGCTTTGCTTTTTCCGAGCGCCGGAAGGAGCAGTTCCCCGCGCGCCTGAGCGCGGCCATCCAGCTCATGCCGCCCTTTGTGGATACGGACGCCTTTGCTCCGGCGGAAGAGCAGGCGGCCGACGCCGCCCCGCTCGTCATCATCAACGCCAGGGGGCTCGCGCCGGAGCAGGCCGGGGAGGCCCTGAGTCTGGCCCTGGCCCTGCTGGCCGCCTCCGGAACGCGCGTGGCTCTGCTCACGGAGAATGCGCGCCAGACACAGCGCGCAGAGGAAGCCGTCCGCGCGCGGGCGGCGGATGCGGCCAACCGCTTGCTTGTTGCGGATTTTCTTTCGTTCCCGGAATACAGGGATCTGCTTGCCAGGGCAACAGTGGCCCTTTGCCCGCCGCGTCGCGAACCCGCCACATCGTTCATGCTGGAAGCCATGAGCTGTGAAGTCCTGCTCATGGCCCGCGCCGAAGCGGTCAATTTTTTACGGCCCGGCGTCAATATGATGGAATTGGCCGGTGGCAGCGCGGCGGATATGGCGCAGGCTGTTCTTCAGACGCTGGCGTCCGGCCAGCCGCGCGGTCGCGCGCGGGAGTTTCTGCCCGTGACCCGCATGGCGCGGCGTAACGTGCTCGCGCATTTCAGTGAGGCAAAGGTAATTCCGCGGCACCTTGCCCATGTCATGCAGGCCTGCGCGGCCTGGAAAAAAGGACGCGCCCGCGCCTGAAGCCGGCTGGCTTCAAGGCTGAGGCATCTGACCTGGAACATTTTGCTTTTGAAATTTCCCCATTTCAAAAGCGGCGTCGCATTGAGTCTGAAAAACGCGTTTTTCAGACTCAATGGCTCCGGCGTCCGCCGGAGCCATTGCTTTTTCAAAGGCAATTCGCTCTAATGAGGGCAAGTCTCTGTCTGCCCGAAGGAAAGAGCTTCCTCAGCCAGCGTGGCCACCATCACGGCCTTGATGGTGTGCATTCGGTTTTCCGCTTCTTCAAAAGCCATATTGCGGTCAGATTCAAATACGGCATCGTCCACTTCCATGCACTCAAGCCCGAAACGCTGGTAAATGTCTTCGCCCACGGCGGTATCCCGGTTATGGAAGCTGGGCAGGCAGTGCAGGAACTTGCAGTCAGGATTGCCCGTCTTGTCCATGACGGCCATATCCACCCGATAGGGGGTGAGCAGTTCGATACGCTCTTTCCAGACTTCATCCGGCTCACCCATGGAAACCCAGACGTCAGTGTAAAGAAAATCACAGCCTCTGACGCCTTCTTCCACGCTTTCAACGCGCGTGATCTCGGCCCCGGTGCGGCGCGCGATATGCAGGGCCATTTCAAAGACCTCATCCGAAGTCCAGAGGGCCCTGGGGGCCACGGAGCGGAAATTCACGCCCAGCATGGCCGAACCGATCATCAGGGAATTGCCCATGTTGTAGCGGGCATCGCCCAGATAGGCCAGGCACTGCTCGTTCAGCGGCTTGGGGCAGCATTCGCGCATGGTCAGCATGTCGGCCAGAAGCTGGGTGGGATGCCATTCATTGGTCAGTCCGTTCCAGACCGGCACGGAAGCGAACCGGGCCAGCGCCTCAACGCGGGCCTGCTCATAGCCCCGATACTCAATGCCGTCAAAAAAGCGCGACAGCACGCGGGCCGTATCGGCCATGGATTCCTTTTTGCCCATTTGCGAGCCGGATGGTCCCAGATAGGTGACATGAGCGCCCTGATCATGCGCGGCCACCTCAAAGGAACAGCGGGTGCGTGTGGAATCTTTTTCAAAAAGGATAGCAATGTTTTTGTCCTTCATGAATTTGGGCTCGCGCCGCGCTTTTTTGGCCGCCTTGAGCCAGGCCGCCAGATCCAGAAGATAGGTCAGATCTTCCGGGGTAAAATCAATCTCTTTCAGAAAATTCCTGCGTTCCAGTCTGTTCATGCGCTGCTCCGGCCCATACGGGCCAGGGAAAGGGTGAAAGAAGAAAACGGAGGCGAAGCTCCGGCGGCACTGCCGCGCACGCGCTCTCGCGGTAGGACGCGACCGGTCAGAGTGTGCGGATCATGCCGATTTCGTCACAGTGGTAAAACTTCGGGCATTTGCTGCACTCCACCCAGACAACGGGGGGCAGACTTTCCCGCTGAAATTCCGTAAAGCCGCAATGACTGAAAAAAGATTCGGCCAGGGTGAACACAAAAACCCTGGGGATGCCAAGGCGACGGCAGCGCTCCACCAGGGCCTCCACCAGCCGCCGGCCCAGCCCCTGCCCGTGGCAGGCCTGATGCACGGCAATGGAGCGGATCTCGGCCAGATCCTCCCAGAGCACATGCAGGGAACCGCAAGCCACCACGGTTTCCCGCCCGCTGTCCGCCGCCGGGGCCGTAATCACCATATAGTCCTGAATATGCTGATACAGATACTGCGGACCCCGCGCCAGCATGACGTTGGAAGAGGCATACTGATTGATCAGGGCCGACATGCCGTGCACGTCCCCCACACAGGCGGGACGGATATCCAGCGCGGACGCGTCGCTGATGCGCACGTCCGGGACAACAATGGTATCCCCGGCATCAAAACGAGGAACAGCTATAGGCATTGCTTTTCACCTGCTGGTGTTTGCGGCCCGCCTGCCCACGGCGCGGAGATGGGGGCGCGGCCTGAGTATCTGGCGTCTGATTGCGCCCGCGAAGCGCTTGGGGGCAACGCCGTTTTTGCAAGCAGACGCGCTACGCTAGCTCGGCCTGAGCCAGGGGCAGGACGCCGTCGCGCGCCTCGTCCAGCAGGGCGTTGAATTCCGCCTCGGACATGGGCCTGGCGAACACATATCCCTGTACCATATTGCAGCCTCTGGAGCGCAGAAAATCCACCTCTTCAGCGTGTTCCACGCCTTCAGCCACGGTGCGGACGCCCAGCTCCCGGGCCATGGCAATGATGTTGGAGACGACAATACGCTCACGCGCAAGGTCACGGCTCTTGCGCAGAAAAAGCATGTCCAGCTTGAGCACGTCGATGGGCAGATCCTTGAGCACGTTGAACGAGGAAAAACCAGCCCCGAAATCATCCAGGGAACAACGGAAGCCGCGCTTCTTCAGTTCCAGCACCATCTCGCGGAAATGGTCGTCGAACAGGGCCAGAGATTCCGTGCACTCCAGCTCCAGCAGGCCGTCAGGGATGCCGTAGCGCTCCTTGACGTTGCTGTAGTAGAGAAGAAAATCATCCTGCATCAGGCTCAGGCGCGAGACGTTCACCGCAAGACCCAGTGCGGATTTGCCCTCCTTGAGGCGCTGGTGCAGCCATGCGCAGGCGCGGGAAAATATATGCCGGTCAAGCTGTATGATGAAACCGTTGCGTTCAAACAGGGGGATAAAATCACGCGGCGGCACCGGACGGTCGTCATCATGCCAGCGCGTCAGCACTTCCGCGCCCTGAATGCGGTTGCCGTTCTGAATGTCAACCTTGGGCTGAAAATAGAGCTTGAACTGATCGTCCCGCAGGGCGGCCTCCATCCGGCTCTCAATCTCCAGCTGGCGCAGGGCCAGACCGCGCATGTCGTCGGAATAGAACACGCAGGCGTCCGCGCTGCCCTCCTTGGCCACGCGCAAGGCGATATTGGCCCGGTTGATCATGTCCATGAAGGACACTTCCCCGGCATGGGCCATGTCCGTACTGTACACGCCCACATGCAGAGCCAGCGGGAAGGCGCGCGAAAAACGGGTCGTGTCGTCCTCAATGCGCTTGCGAAGCGCCTGAAAATCCCTTGTGAATTCCTCGCGGCTACTCATGGGCCGGATGCCCGCAAACTTGTCCGCCGAAACGCGACAACAGCGAACCAGGGGACCGTCGCCGGCCGCCAGCAATGCGGCGATGCGCACCAGCTCCTTGTCGCCCATTTCGTAGCCGAACATTTCATTGTAAAATTTGAAATTCTTGATGTCCGCGTACCAGACGGCAAAAACCAGGTCCGGATTGCGGCGCGTCAGGACGGCGGCATCCATTTTCAAGCGGTTGATGTTGCGTATGCCGGTCAGAGGGTCCAAAAAGGCCATGCGCTCCAGTTCGCCGTGATACTGATTGCTGATGCTCCGCACGCGCCAGAGCAGAAAAAAGGCCAGCAGAAGGGCCAGACCGATGATGGCGCACACGCTGAGCCACAAGGCATTGGATGTCAGCGAGAGCGCAGCCGCGGGCACAGTGCAGAACAAAAACCAGTTGTTGACGCCCAGAGGCTCGTAGGCGGCGAAATGCTTCTTGCCGCCCGCAGTATAGAAAAACACGTCGCGCCGGTTCTTTTGCAGGTTTTCCAGCACCCTTTCCCGCGTCATGTTTTCCAGAGGGCCGAGATCAAAGATGTCCTTTTCCCGACCTTCGGCGACCCCGCCGGCCGCGGGACGCAGAACATAGACGCCCTGTCCGTCAATGAGAGAGGCAAGCCCCTTGTTGTCAAACAGGGAAATGCGCAGGATATCCAGAAAGACGTCCGCCGAGTTGACGGCCATAAGCACGCCGCTGATTCCGCCGGCCCGGTCATGCACGGGCACAGCGCAATAGATCACGGAGCCGGGGCCGAACGGGTTCCCGCGCACCCCGGAAAGCGCGGCCCTGCCCGCAAGAGCTTCCTGAAAAAAAGCTTCGCCGGACATGTCAACGCCCCGGCGCAGTTCGCCGCTGATGTCCACAAGATCCACCCGGCCGTCGCGTCCGGCCAGGCCCATACGCAGAAAGGCATTGTTGTCATTGACTTCTTTCAGAGTGGGGAGAATTTCCTTTTCCGACATATGACCAAGGCTGACGGCCAGGCCATAAAGAGTCTGAAAGTCCAGCGCGATCTGGCGTTGCACCAGCGTCTGCAACTGGTTGACTGTATCATAGAGATAGAGCGCGTTTTCACGCTCGTTCTGTGAACTGAGCTGACGCAACAGAAGCAGACCGCAGACGAGAAAGACGCCGCCAATCAATAAACCCATCGCATAGGTGCGCTTGAGCTGTTCGGAACTGCTGAGCACTGTTTCTCACCTGAAATACGTTTCCGGAACTCGTTTCGTACATTCTCAGCCCAAGGGCTGAAGTATAAAGATCATGACCCGAAAACGCCGTTTTTGGCTCATTCACGGCGCTTTTTCGCGCCGCGTCAGACTCTCGCCCGGCCTTGGAAGGCATTCCATACGAATTATGAAATGGCTTCTAAACGGCTAGCATAGCTTTTTTCCGTGCGTTTCTCAAGTCCGGCCGGCGCCATTTTCTCAAGCGCGGTCGCCAGGGTCTTCCGCATCTTCAGCGGGGACAGCGGCCTTGCTTCCGTCTGCGGAGAGTCTCGCCGGCGTCATTGCCGTCGGCATGCTTTACGGCTATGCTGTTTTGGCAGAAAGCAACAAGGAGAGATGTCATGCGTACCCTGTTTCTGCTTTTTTTCAGCATGGTCTGCGCCGTAATCACGGTTTCTCCGGCCGCCAGCGCCGTTGAGGACGACGCCAGGCTGCTCAAGATAGTGGCCCTTTCCCGGCACGGCGTTCGCTCGCCCACGCAGGATGCGAAAACACTTTCTCTCTGGAGCGAACGCATCTGGCCGCAATGGCCGGTGGAACGCGGTCGTCTGACGGCGCGCGGCGCGCGGCTGGTCAGCGCCATGTGGGCGGATCTGCGCGGCGTGCTGCTCAATTACGGCCTGCTGCCGGACGCGGTCTGCCCCCCGCCGGGCGCGGTCTTTGTGCGCGCGGACATTGACCAGCGCACCAGGGCCACGGCCCAGGCCCTGCTGGAAGGACTGGCGCCGGGCTGCACGCAGGGCTATGCCGTGGCCGACGCCGAACCCGACCCCCTCTTTCACCCGGTCAAGGCCGGCCTGTACGCTTTTGATCCCGCGGACGCGGCCAAGAGCATTCTGAGCATGACCGACGGTGGTCTGGATCGGCTTCAGGAGGATTTCGCCGGCCCGCTGGCCCTCATCGACCAGCTCAGCGCGCCGCCCGCGCCCGCCCTGTGCAGCCGTTTCGGCCTGCCGCCGCAGTGCCGCCTTTCAGACATTCCCAATTCCGTGAGCGTTTCGCCAGACGGGCGCACTGTGGGACTTGCGGGGGGCCTGGGCATAGCCTCCAGCATGGCGGAAATCTTTCTGCTGGAATACGGGCAATGGCCGGGCAGCCCGGCCGGCTGGGGCCAGGTGGACGGCGCCACCCTGAAGCAGGCGCTGCCCGTGCACAGCCGCATCTTTGACGTGGTCAACCGCGCCCCGCTGGTGGCCTGGGCGCGCGGCTCCGCCCTGCTGACGGAAATGTCCGCCGCTCTCACGGGCACGCACTATGACCAGCGCCTCAACGCGGCCTCCCTGGTGGTCTTTGTGGGGCACGATACCAATATCTCCAATCTGGGCGCGCTGCTGGGCGTCAACTGGCAGGCCAGGGGATACCCGCTCAACGATATCCCCCCGGCGGGCGTTCTGCTGCTGGAGCTCTGGGGCCGGGGCGACAGGCGCGAAGTGCGGGTGCGCTTTTACGCACAGCCGCCGGAGGCCCTGCACGCGCCTTTTGCTGAAGAAAAATTCGCGCTCTGCGCTGTTCCGTACCGGCAGGCAGACGTGACGGGCACGGCCCGGTCATTGAAGGGCCACGGTGAGTTCCCGGCCGGAAATGAATTTTCCGTGAATCCCCGTCTGCACGCGCCAGAGGCTGCGGAGGTTTTTGCTCCGCCGGTGGTAGGCGCGGCCCGCTTTGAGCTTGCCGACTTCCAGCGGCTGGTGCGCAAAAAAACTGATGGAGCGCCACTGGCGCCCCGGCAGGTTCCCCGACTGCATCCGGGCAGAGAAGTCCAGAAATAACAGGCCGCGGGACGCCCTTTGCGCAATGCCGCCTCTGCCCTGTCCGGGGAGGGCGGCATTGCGCTTTTCCCCACTGTACAGCTAATCAATTTTGACGTATTCTTGGCGCATCACACAGGTTGACGACGCTGTTTCCAGAAATGATTTCATGCGAGTTATGAAAGTGCTCCCGACGCCGACCGAGAGTCCGGCGCGTCGCAAGAGCGCAAAAAAACATTGTGGGACGCGTGATTTCCATGCTTCGGCCCAGGGCTGAAGCATTGAATACGTTACAGCATGACAAAGATGAAAAATTCAGAGCAATTTTAAATGAAAGTCAGTGCAGGGATAATTCATATTGTGAAATTATGAACAGAAGCGCCGGCATGGCAGGTTATAGATGAAAAAACAAGAGGACTGCGGCAGCAGCGCAAAAAGGCCTGCGCAGAATGAAAACGCGCTCCCGCAGGCCCCTTTTCGGCGCATCCGGCGGCTTTTGCGCTTGAGTGCCTGACTGCGGACATTGTAGACGTTTCTGTCCGGATTTACACTGTTGGCTAGAGGAATAGCTTTGTCTGCGAGGAACATTGGTTTGGAGCGCCGGATAGACTTTTGAACATCCGACGCGCCATGCCCTAAAAACCAGGAGCTTGAGATGACCACTGTTTTCGGAGAATTGGATCATGTCCTGCTGATGGCCCCCGGCCCCAGCCCCGTCGCCCCCAATGTGCTCAAGGCCATGAGCATCCCGACCCTGGGGCATCTTGATCCCGACTGCATCAAGGTCATGGACGCCATGCAGGAACAACTGCGCGCCGTGTGCAAAACCAAGAATGCCGTGACCTTCCCCATTTCCGGCACAGGTTCCGCCGGTATGGAGGCCACCTTTGTCAATCTGGTGGAGCGCGGCGACGATGTGCTCATCGTCAACAACGGCGTGTTCTGCTCACGCATGGTGGAAGTGGCCACCCGTCTGGGCGCACAGGTGGATGTGGCGGAATGCCCCTGGGGCCGGCCCATTGATCCTGCCGCGGTCAAGGCCAAGCTGGACAAAAAGCATTACAAGGTTCTGGCCGTGGTGCATGCTGAAACCTCCACCGGCATCAACAATCCCGTTGCCGCCATCGGCGAGCTGGTGAAAAACAGCGACACCCTGTATCTGGTGGACAGCGTGGCCGGCCTGGGCGGCGTGGACATGCGCGTGGACGAATGGGGCATCGACGCCTTTTACAGCGGTTCGCAGAAGTGCCTCTCCGTGCCTCCGGGGCTGGCGCCCGCGTCCTTCTCCGACGCGGCTATGGAGGCCATTGCCAAACGCAAAACCAAGGTGCCCAACTGGTACATGGATGTCTCCCTGATTCGCAAATACTGGGAAGGTTCGCCGCGTGTGTACCATCACACCGCGCCCATCAACATGTACTATGCCCTGCATCAGGCTCTGGACAACCTGCTGACCGAAGGGCTGGACGCCGCCTTTGCCCGGCATATCGCCATGCACCAGCGCCTGAGCGACGGTCTGGCCAAGCTGGGTTTCACCCCCTTCGTCAAGGAGGGCGGGGCTCCGCAGATCAACCTGTACCTGCCGCCCGCGGGCGTGGACGCCAACACCCTGCGCGCCAGCCTGCGCAAGGAGCACAAGATCGAAGTGGCCGGCGGCCTCGGCGAACTGGCCGGCAAGGTCATCCGCGTGGGCGTTATGGGCGAGGGCGCGCGCGAAGAACCCATCGACCGCCTGATCAATGCCATCAAGGCCTGCCTGAATAAGTAATATCCGTTCAGTATGAATGCAAAGCGGCGGCATCGTCATGATGTCGCCGCTTTCATTTCTGGCGCAGCATTCCGCGGTCAGGCCAGCAGATGCGGCCCGGCCTCCCTGATCGAAGCGCAGCCCGTGAGCAGCATGCCCTCCAGGAGTTGACGCCGCATGCGGGCCAGCAGCATCCGCACGCCCTCTTCCTCGCCGCCCATGCCCGCGATGATGGCCGGCCGCCCGATCAGCACAGCCTCGGCACCCAGGGCCAGCATCTTGAGCACATCCGCGCCGGAGCGCACGCCGCCATCCGCCAGCACGGTCATTTGCTTCACGCTGCGGGCAATGGCGGGCAGCGCGTCGGCTGTGCCGGGCACGGCCTCAAAGGCCCGCCCGCCGTGGTTGGAAACCACGATGGCGTCACAGCCGCACTCTTCGGCGGCCAGCGCGTCCTCCACGCTGAGCACGCCCTTGAGCATGAACTTCAGGCCCAGGGCATGCGCTTTTTCCACAATGGCGCTCAGTTCCGCACGGCTCTTGGGCGACACCGGGCGCTTGCTCTTGGCCAGAGCGGTAATGGCGGCGGTGTCAATATCCATGCCCACCACCCCACAACCGGCCCGGGCCACGCGCTCCAGACGCTCGAAAAAAGCATCTCCGGCCCAGGGTTTGATGACGGGAATGCCCCAGCCTTCCACAGCCTCCACAGCCTTCAGCCCGCACTCAAAAGCTTCGGATGTGCCGTCGCCGGTGCAGGCGATGCTGCCGGCGGAGCGGGCCCCCTCAGTAACCACCTGGGCAAAGCGCTCTTCGGGAAGGCCATTGCCCATATTAAAGGCCGTGCCAGCCAGAGGCGCGATAAGCACCGGCAGGCTCAGGGGCAGGCCCAGCACCTCGCAGGTGGTTTCCGGCGCGCGCACTTCGTGGATCAGCCGCATCCTCAGGCAGACCTTTTCCAGAGCGGTAATGTTGGCGCGGAAGGACGCGGCGGTGCGGATGCCGCCCATGCCCGGCAACTCTCCGGCGCAGGCCCGGCCATCGCAGTGGGCGCAGACGCGGCAGGCGCCGTTCATGCGTTCCCGCGCCTGTTGACGCAGCGTTTTCATATCCATGCGGACTTCCTCCAGGGTTGCAGTGGGGAAACGCCCCGAATCCGGGGCTGACTCCGGCATAAAAAAGCCCGCGATCTCAATCGCGGGCCAATTTCTCACATGGCGCGCCCAGGAGGAATCGAACCCCCGGCCAAGAGCTTAGAAGGCTCCTGCTCTATCCATCTGAGCTATGGGCGCAGACCAAACCGGCGGACAAGCCGTCGTTTTCGCGCCCATTATAGAGACGGAAGCCCGCCGCGTCAAGATACGCGCAAGGCCGCGCCATGCCGTAAAAGCGCCAAGAAAAAGATTTGAGGATTTTGGGCCGTTTTGCGGCCCTTTTTTCATGCAACTTGAGAGCGGATTCTCCTGGCCAAAATTGCAAACCATAGGACGAGTTCAGAGAATTTGTGAGAGCAAGATAAAAAAGAATGAAGAAACAAGATAGTATATTTCATCAAAATATTTTGATATTCAAGATTTTTCTGATGCGGTACGTGGGCATTGGGGAATAGAGAACAGCCTGCACCGGGTAATGGATATAGTAGGGAGATGATGAATGTCGGGCAAGAGAAAAGAATGCTGCCGGCAATTTTGTCACGCTCAGGCATAGGACAGTGAATATGTTGAAAAGCTTGCCCGGGAAAAAGAGCATGCGGGTACGCCGCAAACTGGCCGGCTGGGATGATGACTTCTTATGCCAGGCGGTAATGGGCAAACCGGCGGCCTGAACTTCATGCCATTGCCCTGTGCCCGACCGCGCCGGGGCGCGCTTGCTTTTTTCAACCACTAGCTTACCCTGAATAGACGTCATTGCATAAAAAACGGGATATTCCATGAAACTGATTGACCTGCATACCCATACGCTGGCCTCGGACGGCACCGACAGCCCCGCGGCGCTGGTGGAAAAGGCCCAGGCGGCGGGTCTGGCCGCCGTGGCCGTGACTGACCACGACACCGTGGCCGGCCTGGACGAGGCCGAGGCGGTCGGACGGGATATGAGCATCAGGGTGATACGCGGCTGTGAGCTTTCCACCCATACCGAATACGGCGAAGTGCATATTCTGGGGCTCTGGCTGCCGCGCGACGTTGCGCCGCTTGAGGATCAGCTTGACTATCTGCGCCGGAAACGCTGTGAGCGGAACAGGGCCATTGTGGAGAAGCTGCGCGCCCTGGGCCTGGACATCAGCCTGGAGGAAGTGCACGCCGTGGCCAGGGGGAGCGTGGGGCGGCCGCATATCGCGACCGTGCTGACGGCCAAGGGCTATGTGCGCGACGTGGCCCAGGCCTTCCGCGACTATCTGGGCTTTCACGGCAAGGCCTATTTGCCCAAGGAAGTGCTGGAGCCGGACGTGGCCGTAAAATTGCTGGCTGGTCTGGGGGCCACGGTGAGTCTGGCCCACCCCCTGTTGCAGAAATATCCCGTGCCCTGGCTGGAAGGTCTGGTGGAAAAGCTCTCCGGCTACGGGCTTACAGCCATTGAGGCCTGGCACAGCGAACATTCGGACGCGGATACGCGCCTTTGCGTGGAATGGGCCCGGCGCTTCGGTCTGGGGCTCAGCGGCGGTTCGGACTACCACGGAGCCAACAAGCCCGGCATTGCTCTGGGCGTGGGGCGTGGCGGCCTGCGGGTTCCGCTGGATGTGCTGGAAAAACTGGAGGCGCAACGCCGCGCGCGCGGTCTGCCATGCTAGAGCGCTTATCTGATGAAATCAGGGAAATGCCCTGTTGACCGCGCAGGCGGACAAGCGCGCCCAATGAGCGGAAGAATCACGCTTTTTCCGCGCAATGACGGCGGCGAACAGCCACGGTGCGGCCCCGCTGATCGAAATGGGCATCCAGAGCCTGACCGCCATGCTCATGGGCTACAAGCGGCCCACCTATCTTTAACAATAACGACAGAATCCGCATGGGGTATTACCTGCTGCCCACGCTGGAGAGCCTTATCCCGTCGGAAAAGCCGTATTTTTCGGATTATTTCTGACTCATGGGCAAAATACTTGCTAACATTGCGGAAAGCAGATATTTTTTTTGAAATCCATTTCATGTATCCATACTCAGGGAATGTATGGGGCGAAGGTGTGCCCGAAAGGAGTGGTTTCCGCGAACGAATCAGGTTTTGCCTGCGCGTCGGTCTCCCGTCTGACGCGTGAAGCCTTCATATGAATGGCTTCCGAATAATGAGGGCGAACCCTGTTCCGCGGCCTTTGGGCATATGCCAAATATCAAAGAAGGGGCTGTTCTTGTATGAGAATTGGAGGAAAAATCGGCGGCGGGTTCTCTTTTGTGCTTCTTCTTACGATGGTTCTCGGCCTTTGGGCGGTGTATACCATGCACAACGGTTCCAGCGTGGCGGAGGAGATTGCAAACGACCGATTGCCCAGATTTATTTACTGGAATGGCGTGCAGACAGAATTGCTGCAGGCGGCGTATTTCGCAAGAGCCTATTTTGAAGGCGGAGACGAGGAGAACATCAACAAGACGTTTGCTTATTTAAAACATATCGGCGACCAGCTTGACAAATTAAAGCAAATCAACGCGCGGGTGCATTATGAAAACACCGCCAGGGCGCTTGACAAGGCTGAAAAGGATCTGGCCGTATATGCCGATCTTATCCGCAAAAATCAGACGCTCTACATATCCAGCGAAAATCTTGTTGTGGAGATGAAGAAATCAGCCGTCGCGCTGCTGGAACAATACGCGCTTCTCGTCAAGGCGCTCGGCGCGGGGCTTGAGGGCTCCATCGCCGCCGGCGATTCCCGCACGGGAGTACGGTATACGCGCGCGCTCGTAACGGCCAACGACATCCAGACGCAAATGGGCGCTCTTATTCAGGACATCATGTATGCCGAGCGCAATAATGATCTGGACGCCTATGCGGAGCTGCAGACAAAATTCTCAGCCATTGGCGCGGAAGCGCAAAGCATGGAAAGGCTGCTCCTGCAACCGGAAGAGCGGGCGCTTTTGGCCGAAGCCGGGAAGAAATATCAGAAATTCATTGTGGACACTGCTGCCGTGGCCGACTTGCTGGACAAGTTTTTCACCGCCGGAAAACTGCGCTATGAGCAGTACCAGATCATGTACAAAGACACCATAAAAATGGTGGAGCTCACAACCAGAAATTCGCAGAAATTCACCACCGGTGCCGCCACCTTTCTTTCCTCCTCCACCAAGGTGGTCTCGTCCATCCTCTGCATCGTTCTTGTATTCGGCATTGTGGTGTCTGTGTGCATAACACGGGGCATTGTGCGGCCCCTCTCCGCCACCGAGCAATTTGCGGTGGATGTGGCGGCAGGCAACCTTGACCGGGAACTGAACGTCAGGACAAACGACGAAACAGGCAAGCTTGCCGAAGCGTTGCGCAGCATGCTGAGAAGTCTGAAACTGCATATTGACGATGCCCGCAGAAAGTCGCAGGAGGCCGAAAAGGCGACGGAAGAAGCGACGGCAGCCATGGCGAAAGCCGAAGAGGCGGCCAGAAGTGCGGAGAACGCCAAACGCGAGGGCATGCTCGCCGCTGCCGGACGTCTTGAAGGGATGGTGGAAATAATAAGCGCCGCCTCCTCACAGCTTTCGACCCGGATTGAACAATCGGATCACGGCGCTTCGGAATCCGCGCAGCGGCTTCAGGAAGCCGCCACGGCCATGAACCAGATGAACGCAACGGTGCAGGAGGTGGCGCGCAATGCCGGCACAGCTTCCGAAGCTTCTTCTGAAACCAGGCAAAAGGCGGAGGCCGGTCAGCAGATTGTACAGATGGTTGTGAAGAGCATGGGCGAAGTGCAGGAAACATCGCTGAAACTGAAGAAAGACATGTCCCAGCTCAATGACCGGGCTCAGGATATCAATCGCATCATGGGCGTCATTTCGGACATTGCGGATCAGACCAACCTTCTCGCGCTGAATGCGGCCATTGAGGCGGCGCGGGCCGGCGAGGCCGGACGCGGCTTTGCTGTGGTCGCCGATGAAGTGCGCAAGCTTGCGGAAAAAACGATGGCCTCCACCACAGATGTGAGCAACGCCATCCGGGCTATCCAGGAAAGCACCGAACAGAGCATGCAGGCCATGGACAGCGCGGCGCAGCACATCAGCCACGCTACCGATCTCGCCCATCAGTCCGGAAGCGCCCTGGAAGAAATTGTCGCCACTGTGGGCGCAACTTCAGACCAGGTTCAGGCCATCGCGGCGGCCAGCGAAGAACAGTCGGCGGCCAGCGAAGAAATCAACAGGTCAATCACCGAAGTGAACGACATGTCGACTCTTACGGCGGAAGCCATGAGCGGCGCATCCCGGGCGGTGTCTGACATGGCCAGTCAGACGCAGAAACTGGCCGAGCTTATCACGGAAATGAAGAATGCCTGACGGCAACAGTCCTCCGCACAGGAAATGTGGCGGAGGACTGGCCGCCAGGCTCACGCCTGACACAATGGCGTCTGGATCCCGCCCGTCATGAACATGCGTTCGGACAGGCGGGATCCCGGTTTCTGAACGGCTGCAATTCCACGGAGCGCTTGCCTCAGCTCTTCCGACCGCAGCACTTCTTGTATTTTCTGCCGCTGCCGCAGGGGCAGGGATCGTTGCGGCCCACGCGCGGCGCGGCCTTGGCCGGCGTGCTCCTGGCGGGCCGCGGTTCGTCCTCGCCGCCGCCGGAATACGACAAGCCCGCCGCCTCCTCACGATGGCGGAACTCCCGGGCCAGGGCTTCTTTTTCCGCCTCGGCGCGGGCCCGCTCTTCTTCCGGGCTGACCCGCTGCACGCGCACGCGGGTCAGCGAGCGGAACACGCTCTCACGGATCTGAAAGAGCATGTCCTGGAACATCTCGAAGCCTTCGCGCTTGTACTCCAGCTTGGGGTCGCGCTGGCCGTAGCCGCGCAGGCCTATGCCGTCACGCAGGGCGTCCATGTTGCGCAGGTGTTCCTTCCAGCAGCGGTCCAGCTCTTCCAGCAGGAAGTAACGCTGGATGTCCCTGTAGCTTTCGCCGGCGGCGGTTTTCAGCTCGTCCAGAATGCCGCGCGCCAGCTTCTCGCATTCTTCCCGCTGGGGCAGGGGGGCGTTTTCGGGCAGCGCGCGATCCAGGTTGAAGACCTCGCGCAGGCGCGCCATGACAGCCTGGCGCGTGTCGGGCAGATCATCGGGCGCGGCATTGTCCAGCGGCCCGTAGGCGTCGTCCAGCACGTCGCTCATAAATTCGTTGAGCACCGGCTCCAGATCGTCCTCAACCATCAGCTCGCGGCGCAGGGTATAGATGACCTCGCGCTGCTGATTCATGACATTGTCGTAATCCAGCAGGGTTTTGCGGATTTCGAAGTGGTGCGCTTCCACCCGCTTCTGTGCGCCTTCCACCGCGCGAGTGACCATGGCGTTTTCAATGGCCTCGCCGTCGCGCAGGCCCAGTTTTTCCATCAGGCCCTTGATGCGGTCCGAGCCGAACAGGCGCATCAGATCGTCTTCCAGAGAGAGGTAGAAGCGGGAAGAGCCGGGGTCGCCCTGCCGGCCGGAACGGCCGCGCAACTGGTTGTCAATGCGGCGGCTTTCGTGCCTTTCCGTGCCCAGAATGTGCAGGCCGCCCAGCTCCACCACGCCTTCGCCCAGCACGATGTCCGTACCGCGGCCGGCCATGTTGGTGGCTATGGTCACTTTGCCCTTCTGACCCGCCTGGGCCACGATTTCGGCTTCCTTTTCGTGCTGTTTGGCGTTGAGCACGTTATGCGGAATGCCGAGCTTTGTCAGGCGTTGCGAGAGCATTTCCGAGGTTTCGATGGAAATGGTGCCCACCAGCACGGGCTGCTGCTTCTGGTGCAGTTCGGCAATGGCCGCCGTGATGGCGTCGAATTTTTCCTTGCGGCTGCGGAAGATCAGGTCCGGATAATCCTTGCGAATCGCGGGCCTGTTGGGCGGGATGGAAATAACCTCCAGATTGTAAATCTGCTGGAATTCCACGGCTTCGGTGTCCGCCGTGCCGGTCATGCCCGAAAGTTTGTCGTACAGGCGGAAATAGTTCTGAAAGGTGATGGAGGCCAGGGTCTGGTTTTCCGCGGCGATGGTGACGCGTTCCTTGGCTTCCAGAGCCTGATGCAGGCCGTCGGAATAGCGGCGTCCGGGCATGGCGCGGCCCGTGAATTCGTCCACGATGATCACCTGGTCGCCCTGTACAATGTAATCCACATCGCGCTTGAAAACCAGATGGGCCTTGAGGGATTGCAGGACATGGTGCTGGGCCGTGATGTTGGCCGGGTCAAAGAGGTTGTCCAGCTTGAGCAGTTCCTCACAGCGAAGCACGCCCGCGTCCGTGAGCATGGCGGTGCGGGCTTTTTCATCAATGGTGTAGTGCTCGGGCGCGAGCCGGCGCACAATGTCGTCCACCGTACGGTACATGCCCACGGATTCCTCGGACGCGCCGGAAATGATCAGCGGCGTGCGGGCTTCGTCAATGAGAATGGAGTCCACTTCGTCCACAATGGCGAAGTTATGGCCGCGCTGCACAAGCTGGTCGGCATAGAACTTCATGTTGTCGCGCAGGTAGTCAAAGCCGAATTCGTTGTTGGTGCCGTAGGTGATGTCCGCGTTATAGGCAGCCTTGCGCTCGGCGTCGTCCAGGCCATGCACGATGACGCCGGTAGTCAGGCCGAGAAAGGAATACAGTTTGCCCATCCAGGCCGCGTCGCGCGAGGCCAGATAGTCGTTGACCGTGACCACATGCACGCCCTTGCCCGACAGCGCGTTGAGCACCACGGCAAGGGTGGCCACCAGGGTTTTGCCCTCGCCGGTTTTCATTTCGGCGATTTTACCCTTGTGCAGAACCATGCCGCCGATCAGCTGCACGTCATAATGGCGCATGCCCAGCACACGGCGCGAGGCCTCGCGCACCAGGGCGAAAACTTCGGGCAGCAAGGCGTCCAGGCTCCTGCCGCCCTCCTGCACGTCTTTTTTATACTGGGCAATGCGGGCGGCAAAGGCCGCGTCCTCCAGTTGCTGCATTTCCGGTTCCAGGGCATTGATGCGCTGCGCCTGGGGGCGGAGACGGCGCAGATAGCGCTCGTTCTTGCTGCCGAAGATCTTCCTGAAAAGAAAACCGAACATGAAAGCTCCTCTGCTTCACACGGCGGGCCGCTGGCGGCTCCGGCCGGGTATGATCCGAAACGGGTATGACGGCAGGTCTTCATCCTGCCGGGGTATCCGGCAAAAATAAGGCATTCTGTCAGGGTTGGCAATGCAAGCCGCCGCGCCTTTCAGAAAAAGCGAACCCGAATCCGCCAGGCGGCTGCCGCCTGTGCGACAGCCAGAGGCATATTTTCAGAGTGAAAATGCTCTAATAAGCGGGCGCAAACGGTCGATAAGGCTAGAAGGGAAAGGGCGCGCGATCTCAGACCTCATGCTGTTCCTGCTTGATGACGGCTTCGGCCTTGATCCGGTCGAGCAGTTCGGCGAAGGTCGCCTTGACGTGTTCGCGTATGTCCCCGGCCACCACCAGAAAGAGCAGATCGTCGCCGGGCCTGAGCAGACCTTCCTCAGCCTGGGCCACAATGGCGAAAATGCCGGGACGCTGTTCCAGTTCCCGGCAGATTGCGCGTATTTTCGCCTTGTCGTGGCTGACGCGCACGGCGCTGACCGGCGCATGATCCTTGCGGGACCAGCCGCGCACCACGCCGTTGTGCACGAGCATCATTCCCACATGCTCCGTGAAGCCTGGGCGGGCTTTGAGTTCCTGAAGAGTTTTGTTAATATCCATAGAAACCGCCTTTGTTTGATCAAGGATATGGCCTGAGTATACATGCGGGCATTCCGCTCATAAAGGACTTTATTGATGGCGCACTTATCGCAGCTTCTGTCCCGCCTGCCCGAGGGCCAGGATGTGCACATGAGCACCATGGGGCATGTGCTCTGGGTCTGCTGGCACGACACCCTTACCCCGGCGGTAAGCCAGACCTTGCTCAACTACGGCGGCATGCTGGTGGGCGAGGTACGTGAACAGGCCCTCTGGTTCTTTTTTACCGATGATGTCTTTCTGGCCCTGGCCCGGCTTATGGTCTGGGGCAATTTCAATGAGCTGTCCGTCAGTATTGAGCTTTTTCCGGGACGCCTGCAATTGAGCAGCAAGCGCACGGCCAGTCTTTCCCTGGACGGCGCCTTGCAGGCCCAGCAAATGCTGGTTCGGGACAGCCTGGAAGTCTGGGTGCATCCCAAGAGCCGGGAAGGGCGCCTCGCGCTGCCCGGCATTGCCTTTGAAAGCCGTTCGCCCCGTCAGGGCATGGCCGCCGTGGACTGGGCCACGCCGGTGGTGGACGTGCGCATGCCGTATTCCTCCACCCAGGCCTGGTTCGCCATTCTGCATCCTTTGGGCAGCCCTCTGGACAAGGCCTTTCAGAGCGGCTGGAGCGCCATGTTCAAGCGCGTTGAGGCGCTGCTGCAAAAGCACAAGATCAAGTCCATCGTGCACGAAACCTTTGTCATGGTGTCCGTGGACAATCTGCTGATGCTGCGCACTTTTCTGCGCGACTATCTGCACAGTTTCGACAAAGAGAATAATGAGCCGGGTTCCTGCTGGCCCTGCGTCTGCGTGGTGGCCGACCGCAACAATCTCAATTTCAATACGGATCTGCCCAAGAAAATCGGCCTGCAATGGGACAATCTGATGCCGGATTTCCCCTACATAAGTTACCGCAACGCCTATCTGCTGGGCGACGGTTTTACCGTGCGGGATCTGCGATTTACCGGCAACCAGATCAGCATGGACAGCTGGTGCAATGTGCTGCTGGCCGAAAACAGCATCAGCGCCCGCTCCATTCCCTTGCTTATGGCCGGGAGTCTTACGGCGAACAGTGCCGGGGCGGGCGGTTGCTTCTACTGCGGCATTCCCAGCCATACGGCGGCGGAATGCCCCACGCGCGCCCATGCCACCAGCCGACCGGAAATCTGGGACGATGTGGCGGGCCTGGACCTGGAGAAGATCAACGACGCCTTCCGCCGCATTGAAACCGTGCTGGAGCAGAAGGGGACGGACGGTTACGGAGAACTGCTGGAGGGCAAGGACGAAGCGGCCGTATTGATGCAGGCCGTGCTGGATATCAACGGGCCGAGCCAGTTGCGCAATGTGCCGCGGCACTGGCTCTACCGCCTGCGCGAGCCGGAGCCGGACGAGGAAAAACCCACCCGTGACGACAGCCCGGCCTGGGATCTGCTGGAGCAACTGTCCAGAGCCACGCCCGACGAATTGCCTGATCTGGAAAAGAAAGTGGCCCAGAGCATCACGCGTCACCAGCGTGATCCACGCCTGCGCATGGTGCAGGCCTTTCTGCTGGCCGAGCGCAATGATTTCAGCCATGCCGCGACCAGTTTCCGCGAAGCGGCCAGCCTGACCCCGGTTCCCACGCTCCAGGCCTGGAACGATTACCTTCAGGCCCGGCTTGCGGAAGAGCAGGGCCATTACGCTGCGGCCATTGAGCAGTACTCCCAGGTCTGGCGGGTCATGCCCCAGTGGCGCGATGTGCAGTATCGGGGCATTGTCTGCCGGGTCAAGATGGGCTTCGCCGAGCAGGTGCTGGAGCAGATTGCCAGGCTGGTTCGCGAGGAACCGTCCTATTTCAACCGCGTGCTCATTGATCCGGCCCTGGAGCGCGGACGGCTGCTGATTCTTTCCTCGCTGTATGATCTCTGGGCCGAAGCCAAAAAGAACGCCGAGGAAGAGAGCATCAGAATCAACGCCATGGAAACGCGGCTCAATGACTGGTTCCCGCCGGATCATCCCGTGCAGTTGAATCTGGGCCGCAAGATACACACCCTGGAGGAGCTGAGCAACATCAACAATTATATGGCTTTTCTTCAGGTGGTGGAGCAACGTCCGCTGCTGGAGAAGGAACTGGACGAGAGCATTGAGCGCGAGGTGGAGGAACTGAGAAACCGCTACAAGTATTATCTGGATGTGCTTCAGGAAATCCGCGACGAAGCCTCCTGGTTTCCCTTCCCTTCGGTGTTGCGCGACTTCAGCAGTGATTTCAACGAGAGCGCGGGCATCATCAACTGGGCCTTTGCCTGTAATTTCAATGACGCTGAAATTTTCAAGCGCGCCCAGTCCACCACGCCCAGAATCAATGAATTGCTGCGCAACCTGAAAAAGCGCCTCAACTTTCTGCGCATGGTGCGCGACGCCACGCTGTTCGGCCTGACCATGTTCAAGACTTTCATCTGGGTGGAAATCGTAGGTCTGCTGCTCTGTTTCCTCGGCGTGCCCATTGTGGTGTTCTGGGGCGACAGCCTGCGCCTGGGCTGGCTCAAGCACCTGCTGGGCGAAAACCAGTGGTCCATACAGAAGGTGCTGGCGGTTATCGTCACCATTATTGCCATTGGCGTCGGGGCCTTGCGCACTACGCTGGTCTTTGAGCGCAAAAGGGAAAAGCTTCTGGAACAGGCCCGCGAGCAGCGGGAAAAGGCCCAGCAGATGCGGCTGAACCGCATCCGCAAGCAGCGCGCGGCCGAGGCGGAAAAGGCCCGGCGCGTCCAGCAGGGGAGCAAGTGACCACGGCATGCGGCGGCAGCCGGGCAGAGCAGGAAGAATTGAGCGGCCTGAGGGGACTTGTCAGATTTATCAATAGGAATTATTGATAAAGAAACATTCGCCGCTGGAGGCAGCCATGACGAATCTGAAGGATTTCGCGCTGTATGACATAGACTGGAATCTCACGCCTGAACACGCTGTCACCATGTATCTGGAATGGGGCAATAATGACTGGCACGCCGAATATCCGCCAGTGCGCTCCAAAGAGGACGTGGCTCATTATTTTGTGGTGGACAGCTGGCAGGATCCGCCGGTGGTGCGCCTTGTGCGGCGCAATTCCGAGCGGGCCGACGACCTGATCAGCGTGCCCCTGCCGGATGAACTGCTGTCGGATTACCGGCAGGCCCACGGCATGTGGCGCGGCATCAGCGAACCCACGCCGAAAATCAAGGCCTGGCTGAAAAGCGAGCTGGAACAGTAAGCGCACTGCCAGCAGCACAGGCGCATGAGCGACGCGGCGTCCAGAACAGGGGCGTCGCGTTTTTTATCGCGCGCCGAAGCCCGGTATATGGAAGCGGCGCTCCAGCCAGCGCAACAGCCAGGTGGCCAGGGTGACCATGATCAGGTAATAGGCCCCCACGGTAAGAAAAACCTCGGTGAAGCGGAAGGTGTCCGAGGCCACCACCTTGCCCTCGCCCATCAGTTCCATGCAGGTGACCAGATAGGCCAGGGAACTGTATTTGATCAGATAGATGATTTCGTTGCCGCAGCCGGGCAGGGCCCGCCGGGCGGCCTGCGGCACTATAATCCAGATCACGGTCTGCCAGGTGCTGAAGCCCAGGGCCTGGGCCGCCCTGATCTGGCCCTGGCGGATGGAAAGCAGGGCCCCGCGCACATATTCGGACTGATAGGCCGCCGTGCACAGAATGAAGGACGTCAGGGCCGCGCCGTAGGGCGCAAAGTAGATGCCCAGCTTGGGCAGGGCATAGTAGATCATCATCAGTTGCACGGCCAGCGGAACGCCGCGCAACAGGGCGGTGTACCAGTCGCCCAGACGGCGCAGCCAGTGCGGTCCGAAGACGCGCATGCAGCCGAGGAGTACACCGCCCACAAACCCCAGACTGCCGGCGGGGATGATGAGGGCAAGGGAGACCAGCAAGCCTTTGTTCAGAGCGGGCAGCAGGTCATGGCTGAAAAAGACCGTATCCAGCATGCGCGTTCCCGGGGCTAGGCGCCCATCTCCAGCAGGTGGGCGCAAAAATCGCGGGTGCGCGTGGCGGAGCCTTCGGCCAGCAGCACATCCGGGACGCCCTGTTCAATAATTCTGCCGCGTTCCATGAACAGAATTTCCGAGGCCAGCGCCCGGGCGAAATCCATCTGATGCGTAGCCATGATCATGGTCATGCCGCCGCGCGCCAGATCACGGATCACAGCCAGAACCTCGCCCACCAGCTCCGGATCCAGGGCCGAGGTGGGCTCGTCCAGCAGAATAACCCGGGGATCCATGGCCAGCGTGCGGGCAATGGCCACGCGCTGCTTCTGGCCGCCTGAAAGCTGTGCGGGATAGAGCAGAGCACGCCGGGCCAGGCCGACGCGGCCCAGTTCTTCCAGGGCGCGGGCCTTGGCCTCCTTGCGGGACATGCCGCGTACCTTGCGCAGGGCAATGGCCACATTCTCCTCGGCAGTGAGATGATCAAAGAGATTGAAGTCCTGAAAGATCATCCCGACCTGGGCGCGGTAGGCGCAGAGCCCACGCTTGTCGTTCATGGCCAGGCGCTGGCCTTCCAGCCAGATTTCACCGCAATCCGGCGGGATCAGGCAGTCGATGCATTGCAAAAGCGTGCTCTTGCCCGCGCCCGAAGGGCCGATGAGCACCTTGAGTTCCCCCCGGTGGACCGTCAGCGAGCAGTTGTCCAGAATGGGCTTGCCGCCCAGCTTCTTGGAGATGCCCTCAATCCGCAATACCTCTTCCCGTTCTGCGCTCATGGCTTATCCCACGCCCATGCCTTCCGTGCCCATTCCTGTGGAATAGCCCGGCACATGGACTTTGTATTCCAGGCGGCGCAACAGCTTGAGCACCACCAGAGTCAGCACCAGATAGATCAGGCCCGCGGCGGCATACAGCGCCAGATGCTCATGGGTGCGCGCGGCCACAAAGGAGGCTCGGGCCATGATGTCCTGAGTGCCCAGAACATAGCAGATGGCCGAATCCTTGAGCAGGATGGAAAATTCGTTGGCCCAGCCGGGGATGGACAGCCGCAGCGCCTGGGGCAGGATGATGCAGCGAATGCCCGTGATGTCGCGCATGCCCAGGGCCCGCGCCGCCTTGAGCTGCCCGTGGGGCAGGCTTTCAATGGCGCCCCGGAAAATCTGGGACTGGTAGGCCGTGCTGGTGCAGCCCAGCACCAGGCAACAGATCAGAAAGGGATTGGCCGGCAGGCCCAGACTGATGAACAGGCCGTAGCAGAGAAAGAGCAGCACCAGGATGGGCACGCCCCGGAAAAACCACACATACAGCGCCACCAGGCGTCGCGCCCACCGGTTGCCATAGACCTGGGCCACGGCCAGCGGCACGCCCAGCACCAGCCCCATGGCCAGGGAGGCGGCCACGTTGCCGACGGTCACGAAACTTCCGGCCAGAATGGCGGGCAGGGCGTTGAGTACGACTGTCAGTGAGTCCATGGGCGTCGGGCATAAGGTTGACGGGACGGGCCCGGCGTGTCTGCCGGTCGGCCACGGGGCAGTTTCAGACAAGGCAGGCAACGCGAACCGCCGGAACAGGCCGGCAATCCGCGTTGCCCCGGAAAACGGAAGCAGCGGGACGGAACGCGCCCCCTCGGTTTTTACTTGTGCAGATACTTTTTCTGAAGTTCCTGCCAGTAGGGATCAGCCATGAGCTTGCGGTAGCCCTCGTCAATGAGGGCGCGCAGTTCATTGTCATCCTTGCGCAGGGCCACGCCGAAACCGTCAGGCTTGCCGTGCACGCCGGCCTTTTTCACGGCGCGGCCTTTGGAAATGGCATCGTCGGCGGGCAGCTCGTCCATGAGTGCGGCCTGAATGCGGCCGTTAAGCAGATCCTCCACGGCCAGGGGGGCGGATTCATAGAAGCGCAGTTCAAAGGGGTAGCCCTTTTCCTGCTGCTCCTGCTTGATGGCGTTGGCCTCGGAAGTGCCGCGCTGCACGCCCAGTTTGATCTTCTTGCTCAGAATATCGGCGGACGTCAGATCAGAGTCGGCCGGCACCAGAAAAACGCGCGAAACAGTCCAGTAGGGATCGGAAAACTGTACCACTTTGGCCCGTTCCGGCGTGATGCTCATGCCGGAATCGACCATGTCGATCTGTTTGGCCACCAGGGCCGGGATAATGCCGTCCCAGGCCATGGGCTTGTGGGTGACTTCAAAGCCCATGGTCTTGGCGATCCAGTTCAGGGAATCCACGTCAAAACCGGCGGGCTGGCCGGTTTTTTCATCCACATAGGCAAAGGGCGGATAGTTGGGGTCAATGCCGTTTACATAGCTTTTTTTGGCAAAGGCGGGCACAGCGGCCAGCAGCGTTGCCAGCAGGGCGCAGACAAAAAATTTCTTCATGCTCATTTTCCCCCTCAGGAAAAGAAAGGTCAGGCAAAACAGGCCTGAGCGCATATGCGCCGGCCCGGCCCCGGCAAAACAAAGACTGTTCCTACCAGAAGCGCGCCGCTGACGCAAGGGCGCTTTTACCGGAGACTGCCCGCCGCGCGCTCGACCGCGGCAGCGCCGGAGCAGGGCGGAGGCATGAATGCTGTCAACACCAATTCCCTGTCCGTCTGCCGGGATTGCCTGATCAACCAGACCGATATGGATCAACTTGTGCGCTTGCGCAATGCCGTCTACGACAGATTTTACAGGGGCATTGCCGGCCGCGGCGCCGAAGTGTAAGCTGCAGCGACCGGGCAGAGGGAAAATAAGCGAGGCCATATGAAGGCGGAAATCATCTCCGTGGGAACCGAGCTTTTGCTTGGTCATACCATCAATACTGACGCGGCTCATGTGGCGCGCGAGCTTTCCGCGCTGGGCGTGGATCTGCCCTATGTCCATGTGGTGGGCGACAATGCGGGACGGCTGGAAGAGGTTTTGCGTGAAGCCCTGAGGCGCAGCGATCTGGTCATTACCACCGGCGGTCTGGGGCCCACGGACGACGATCTGACCAAGGAAACCGTGGCCCGCGTGACCGGCGCGCCGCTGGAGGAACATTCGGCCAGCCTGGAACAGCTCAGGGAGTATTTCGGCAGCCGCCCCATGAGCGCCAATCAGCGCAAGCAGGCTCTGCTGCCGCGCGGATCCGTGGCCTTCGCCAATGCCGTGGGCACCGCGCCGGGCTGCGCCGTGCCGACCGGGGATGGCAAGTTCGTGCTGTTGCTGCCCGGCCCCCCCTCGGAGCTGCTGCCCATGCTGCGGGAACATGCTGTGCCCTTTTTGCAGCGGCATACCCGCGGGGCCATAGCCTCTTTCATGGTGCGCACCTTTGGCATTGGTGAAGGCGCGGCGGAGATGCGCATCAAAGATCTGACCGGCGGGGCTAACCCCACGGCCGCCACCTACGCCACCGAGGGCGAAATGTTCGTGCGGGTCACGGCCAAGGCCGCGGACGCCGCCGCTGCCGAAGCTCTGGCCGCCCCCTTGGTGGAGGCCGTGCGCCGGCGTCTGGGAGACGTGGTCTACGGAGTGAATGTTGCCAGCCTGGAAAGCGTGGTTCTGCCGGAACTGATCCGCCGCGGGCAAACTCTGGTCACGGCGGAATCCTGTACCGGCGGCCTGCTGGCCAAGCGGATCACGGACCAGCCCGGCGCGTCGGCGGTGTTCGGCACGGGTCTGGTGACGTATGCCAATGAAGCCAAAACGGCTTTGCTGGGCGTGCCCGAGGCCATGCTGCGCGCGCACGGGGCCGTGAGCGCGGAAGTGGCCCGCTGCATGGCCGAAAATGCGCGCGTACGGTATAACGGTGATTTTGGCCTGGGCATTACAGGCATTGCCGGGCCGGGCGGCGGCACGCCGGAAAAGCCCGTGGGCCTGGTCTACATCGCTCTCAGCGCCGCGGATGGCGTCTGGCTGCGCGTCATGCGACCGCGGGGCCGCTACCCTGGCCGGGACCGGATCCGTAACCGGGCCGTGGGGCATGCGCTGGATCTCTTGCGGCGCTGTCTCTTCGGCCTGCCCATGAATCCGGATGCCGCTTCCCTGTCGTCATAGCGCGGCCCGTCCTCCCTTCAGCGAACAGCCCGCGCCTTTACCTCTCATGGGAGGCGGCTATAGGGCTTCACGATACATGAGAATAAGGGATGGTCTGATCCGGGCTTGACCGATGCTTGACTTTTCCTTGACAGACGCGGGCCAGACGGTTGACCGAACCGAAAAAGCCCCAAGAAAAAGGTTTGAGAATTTTGGGCCGTTTTGCGGCCCTTTTTTCACGCAACTTGAGAAATAAAAAAGGCCCTGTCATGTGTCAAAACGAACACAAAAGCAGGGCTATTTTTATGCCTTCAATCCGACAATCTGAAAGGGATGATTTTTGCGCGTCGGAAGCTAGGCGGTGTGCGCCATCGGGACGGAGGCTGTGCCGTCCGAGCCTCCTGATTGCTTAAGACGCTCCCTTAGCTGTGCCAGTTCCTCCCTCAATGCGGCATTTTCCCTGGTTAGATTTTGCCGCTCCGCCCTTTCAAGCTGGAGGACGCGCTCCAAAGCAGCACAACCAGGGCAAGCCTGAATACTTGCGTTTCCATCTGGACACGCCTGCATGGAGGTCAGAACTGAGGGGAGGGAAAACTGCCCGCCTTGGCTTTCCGGGCTATTTTCTCCGAATAAAAGCCATTCTGGTGATACGCGCAAAATTTGACAGATATTTCTTAAAAATTCTGCGGTCGGACTGGAAACGCCCTTTTCATAATTTCGTAGCGTACTTTCCGTTGTTCCCATTTGCTCAGCAAAAGCTCTACGCGCTCGCCCATTCCTTAGCCTTACCAGTCGGGAAGGCAAATCATCTGTCGCGCTAGCCTCTGTAGATTCAAGATGTTGCGTGTAAGCCTGCGGCTGATGTATATCTGCGGAGTTTTTTTTCTCTACACCAGCATCAAGCTGAAATATCGGATAGGCATATTTCCCTGCCGGGCCAGCATCTACCGCAAATTCAAACGCTAAAGCACAGTTCTGAATTTCCTCAACAGTTTTTTCAAAACATATTGACGCCTTAGCGAGCATTTTTAATGATACTTTTCCTCTTTTTCTGGCGGTGGATATGGCTTGTTTTGAATATCCAATGATTTTAGCAAGGTCACTATCGTCCCTCACTCCAGCTACCGCCTTTAAGTAGTCCAACACTGCGGCTGCACTTGCATCTTTCATGCTTCCATACCTGCAAGGGAAGGTGTAAGAAGAAAATTTGCACATTCCTAATTATTCCGCAGCATTACAAAAAATACGCAAATTTTTAACATGCAAGCAAAACAAATGCGTACTTTTTTGTTGACTAGTACTCTTTCGCGTACTAAATATGTGTTGCTGGCGGTTGAAGTTTCAAGCCTGACAATGCCGACTTTAGCCGCTCTGCTTATTGAAATCAACGTCCACGGCAAGGCCGATTTTGGACACGAGCGGAGGACAAGATGGACTACCAAGAATTTCTGGACATCACGGGCGCCACTCAAGACCAGATTTCAGAAGAGGTTTTTTCCTCGCAGATTGAGCCGGTGATCCAAGACCGCCCTGACCTTTTTTCGGCCCACAGTGCCCTAGCACGCCACTACTTCCACTACGGCCTGAATGGTTTTTCCGAAGCCTTCATCGAGGCTTGGGATGCTCTGACCGATGCCATGGTGGCGGCGCGGCAAGTGGCCGGGGCAAATCAAGAAGCCTTCCAGGAAATGGTCGAGTCCTCGCTTGATAGGTCCTGCTGGGCGTCCTAGCCATGACACAACTCTCCCTGCTCGAAACCTCTTACCAACTTGCCGGGGCAATGGCCGCCATACGGGCGGCCATGCGGGCAACGGTAGGCGCGCCTGAAAGCGAGGGCCGCAAGGCGCTCCCAGACCGCATGAATGCCATAGCGCGTCAGGCGGGCATCAGGCTGACGCAGGGGAACCAGAAGAACATCAGCAAGGACACACTGGACAAGTGGCTGTCCCCTTCCGACTTGAGCCACCCTCCCTCAATCCATGCCCTTTTAGTGTTTTGCGCCGCCACAGACTGCGCGGAACCCTTGCGCGTTGCCGCGCGGGCTTTGGGCTTTGACCTGATGACGCGGGAGGATCGGATGCTCCGGGATTACGCCCAAGCCATCCTTGACGAAAAAGCCGCGCGGCGACGCAAGAACAAGCTGGAGAAAGAACTATGAACCGAGCAGCCTGCGGGATTCAGCGTTTCGCGTGCCGGTACATCATCAGATCCATTCTGGATTCCCACAATATCAGCATGGCGGAATTAGGGCGGCGGATTGGCGTCACGTCTGAATCAGTTTCCGCCACAGTGCTGGGTAAAAGACATTCCCCAAAGGTGTTGGACGCACTCAAGGAGATGGGCGTTCCGGCGGCATATCTATTTGATCCAAGGCACAACTGTTGAGGGGCAGGATATGGCCGTCAAAGAGGCATATACATCTAATACCCTGGCTCCAATGATGGGAATGAGCAGACAGGGAATAGAGTGGAAGGCGAAAGTCGAAGACTGGCAATCACGTCCTCGCTGCGGACGCGGAGGCGGCAAGGAATGGCTTGTCTCCTCCATGCCGGAAGATACCCGTCTTGCCATACAGGTAGCCGAAGAAAAAACCGCTCTGGCTGAATCTGATTCCCCGGCCCTTCCGGCTCTCTCCGCCAC
>CAJTFO010000009.1 GCA_910575755.1 Desulfovibrionaceae bacterium
CCTTGCAACGATACCTTTGTTTCCCCAGAACTTTTCCATTTCGATATACCGCGCTGGCATGACACTTGGGGCAGTTGGGATTTGCTTCCATGTTGTCCTCCTCGGGGAGGGTATAACATGTTTACATTATATTGTTAATACTCTCTGCTCAGAAAGGTGCAAAACGCAATAAATAAAATCAGTGCAAGAGGATATATCTTCCTCCCCTCCATACGGGGATCCGGTATTTCGCCCAAGGCCGAAAACAATTCATGGCAGATATGCTCCCTCCCGCACAGATAAAATTTTTTCGGATGCGTCAGCCCTGCGACTGCCAGTTTTGCACTTGACAGTGGCGCGCATGGCCTTATACTAATTCCCTCTTGATCCGGCGGCCTCTTGACAGCGGCGGCGGAAAACAATGAAAAATTCGGGGCGCTCCGGCGCATGGAGGTTTTGTTATGGCTTCTCTGGAAAACGCCACCAGAACCGCTGAAGGCGTGGTGGTTAAAGGTTTTGTCATTTCCCCTGTGGTGGAGCAGTGCGCCGGCTGTGATCGCGTGCGCGATTTCGAGGGCGAACAGTTCTGCTCCAGCTATCCCAGCCCCGCCAGCAAATGGGCCGGGGGCCGCTGCAACTTTGCCACCCACGTCAAGGCCCAGACGACCGCCGCGGCCAAGGTGAACCCGCTGAAGGCGTCGAAGCGCGCCGCCAAGGGCCGTTAAACACTATTGGCATTCAATCTTTTCTGCCGCCGACAGCGTCAAATTTCGCTTTTTATTCCGGTCGAGTACCATAGCTCTGCTGTCCATGCCCGCAAGACTCGAAAACTCGTCTGAGGGTCACAGCCCTTCGGGCTGCCTTTGGTGGCAAGAGTACACTCCCTTCATAAAAAGCTTATTTTCCTTGTCGGCGACAAAAAATTTTTGGATGTCGACAGTGTTTGAAAGCATTTTTTCAAGAGGCTGCGCAAGCGGCCTCTTTTATTGTCGGACAAAATTATGGAACATCAGGAACTCAACGCTCTGCTGGCCGGGCTGGCGCAACGGGAAGAGCGCGTTGTGGAGATGCAAAGCGCGCTCACGGCCTGCAAGACTCTGGGGCCGGACAATGGCGGCCAGGGCGAGCTGGTCAAGGTCCGGCTGATCACGGACTGGCTGGAGGCCTGCGGCGTACGCGATCTGCAACGGCTGGACGCGCCGGACGAACGCGTGCCGGACGGCCTGCGCCCCAACCTGGCGGCTCGTCTGCCCGGCGCGACTTCCCGCACGCTCTGGCTTTTCGGGCACACGGATGTAGTGCCGCCGGGCGACCCCGCCGCCTGGACTTCCGACCCCTGGCAGGTCCGGCGCGAAGGCGACTGGCTTTACGGCCGCGGCGTGGAGGACAACCAGCAGGCCATCGTCAGCATGCTTCTGCTGGCCGAGGAGCTGCGCCGGCAGGAGGTGACGCCCGCGCTGAGCCTGGGCCTGGTTTTCATGGCCGACGAGGAATCCGGCAGCCAGTACGGTCTGGCCCATGTGCTGGAACAGGCCCCGCAGATGTTCAGGCCCGATGATCTTTACATTGTGCCGGATGCGGGTTCTCCGCGCGGCGACCTCATTGAAGTGGCGGAAAAAAGCCAGCTCTGGCTCAAGGTGCGGACCACAGGCCTTCAATGCCACGCCTCCACGCCGCACAAGGGCCGTAACGCCTTTGTGGCCGGCGCGGACATGGTTCTGACCTGCCGACAGGGCCTGCACGACGCCTTCCCGCAGGAGAACGCGCTGTTCAGGCCGCCCTGCTCCACCTTTGTGCCCAGCAGGCATGAGGCCAACGTGCCCAGCGTGAACATCCTGCCCGGCAGCGACGTTTTTTATCTGGATTGCCGCCTTTTGCCTGACGTGCCGCAGGAAGCCGTGCTGGCCGAGGCCCGTCGGCTGGCCGCCGCGGTGGCTGCGCGCCACGGCGTGGAAATCATGGTGGAGGTGGAGCACGCCCAGCCCGCCTCGGCCACTCCGGCAAACAGCCCAGTGGTGCGGGCTCTGGAATGGGCTGTGGAGCGGGTTTATGGCGCGCAGGCCCGGCCCGTGGGCATAGGCGGGGCCACAGTGGCCGCGCTGCTGCGCCGCAAGGGTTTGCCCGCCGCTGTCTGGGCCTGCATCCAGAATACGTGTCATCAGCCCGACGAGCGCGCGTCCATCAGCGCCGCCTGCAAGGACGCCCAGGTGTTTGCCCATATCCTCATGCAAGGCGATGTTCATGCCTGACGCCGGTTTTGACTGCATCATCGTCGGCGGCGGCCATGCCGGTTCCGAAGCCGCCGTGGCCCTGGCCAAACTGGGCTTCAGCGTGCTGCTGATCAGCGGCAATCTGGATCGGCTGGGCTATCTTTCGTGCAATCCGGCCATCGGCGGTCTGGCCAAGGGGCATATGGTGCGCGAAATCGACGCCCTCGGCGGCATGATGGGGCTCTGGGCCGACGCGGCCGGCATCCAGTTCCGCACCCTGAACATGAGCAAGGGCCCGGCCGTGCGCGCCACCCGCGCCCAGATAGACCGCGAAGCCTACCAGCGCGCCCTCAAAAAAACGCTGTACTCCACCCCCGGCCTGCGTCTCTGGCAGGATACGGTCACGGACGTGGCCACGGCGGCGGGCCGCGTCACGGGCGTGCGCACGGGGCAGGGACTGGAATTCGCGGCCCGGCATGTTTTGCTGACCACCGGCACCTTTCTGGACGGACGCATCCACATGGGCCTGACCAGCCTGCCCGGCGGGCGCCTGGGCGACGCGCCCGCTCTGGGCCTTTCCGACAGCCTGCGCGCTCTGGGTCTGGCGCTGGGCCGCCTGAAAACCGGCACCACACCGCGCCTGCTGCGTTCCTCCATTGATTTTTCCCGCCTGGAGGAACAGCGCGGGGATTCGCCCGCGCCCGCTTTCAGCTTTCACGGGCCCGGCCCGGTTCTGCCGCAGGTTTCCTGCCACATCACCTGGACCACGGCCCGCACGCATGAAATCATCCGGGGCGGCTTTGAGCGTTCGCCCCTGTTTACCGGCGTGATTCAGGGCGTGGGCGCGCGCTACTGCCCGTCCATCGAAGACAAGGTGGCCCGCTTTCCCCAGCGGGAACGGCACCAGATTTTTCTGGAACCGGAGGGCCTGAACAGCGCGGAGGTATATGCCAACGGCATTTCCACCAGTCTGCCGCTGGACGTGCAGATGGCCATGCTGCGCAGCATTCCCGGTCTGGAGGGGGCCGTCATGACCCGGCCGGGCTATGCCATCGAATATGATTATGCGGATCCCGTGCAACTGCGCCCCACGTTTGAAAGCAAGGCCGTGCCCGGCCTCTGGCTGGCCGGACAGATCAACGGCACTTCCGGCTACGAGGAAGCGGCGGCGCAAGGCCTCTGGGCCGCTCTGAACATCGCCTGCGCCGAAAAAAATCTGCCGCCTTTCGCGCCGGGTCGGGACGAAGCCTATATGGCCGTGCTGGCGGACGACCTGGTGACGCTGGGCACACAGGAGCCCTATCGCATGTTCACTTCCCGCGCGGAGCACCGCCTGCTCCTGCGCGAAGACAATGCCGACGCCCGCCTGACCCCGCTGGGCCGGAGTCTGGGCCTGGTAAGCGACGCGCACTGGCAGGCGTTCTGCGCAAAGCGGGACAATGCGGAACATCTCAAAAAAAGGCTTGAGGAGATGCGCATTCCTGCCGATATGCGGGAAGAGGGCTGTGCCGCCTCCCTGCCGTCTGGCCGCAGCCTGGCGGAAGTGCTGCGCCGCCCGGACATGGATCTGGAAAAGCTGGCCGCCGCGCTGGCGGACGCGCCGGGCGCGGAACTGGCCGCTGAGCTGGCGCGTTGTGGCCCGGCCGTATGCGAGGGCGTGCAGACGGACATCAAGTACGCCGGATATCTGGAACGCCAGCGCGCGCTCATCGCGCGCACGGCAAAACTTGAGTCAACGCCCTTGCCCTCGGATTTGGATTATGCCAAAGTAGCGGGACTCTCGCATGAAGTGGAAGAAAAACTCAGCCGTGTGCGTCCGCTGAGTCTGGGACAGGCAGGCCGTATTTCCGGAGTGACGCCGGCGGCGGTGTCCTGTCTGGAGATACATCTGCACAAACTGGGGCTCTTGCGCCCGAAAGGGCGGCAACAGCCTGAAAACAGCTTTTCTTCATAATCTTTATCGGCACAGCGCAACATGGTGTTGCGCTGTGCCGGGATATGCGCATATCCCGGCAGCGATGCAGGAGTGACCTATGCTGACATTCAACATCGGTAACATGATGAGCACAAAAGAGTATATTCTGATCTATGGCACCATTTTTGTGGCAGCATGTTTCCTGGTCGCTTTCCTGCGCAGTCAGCTGCAAAGAATCAGAGCGCAGAAACGCCATCGGAACATTATCCGCCAGATGCTCCAGGCCGCACAGGAACAGAATGAAATTTTCGACCTGAAAATGCTGGACAGCGAGGATGACAAAAAAGGCTTTGCAGCCATCTTGCTCGAACAGAAGCCCGCAAGCCTGAGCATGGAAGTGCTGAGCTATGTTTCCGGCGAATGGACGGGCGCCAGGGTGGTTGTCCATTTTCGTGATCCGCGGCCGGAAGAACCCGTTTATTACAAATTTTCCTCCACCATCCAGGCCGTGCAGTCCGGGCGCGAAAAATCCTTCCTCACCCTTGCCGCGCCCACGGATCTGGAAGTGGGCCAGAAACGCAAGTTCATCCGCATCAAACCTCATAAGGATGCGGTATGGAGCATCAGCGCCTGGCCCGTGGACCCTGCAAAACCCCTGCCCCGCAGTACGGTGGAGGCCGGCCCCGCGGTCATAAGCTACAAGCTTGGCATGGAGGATGCCCCCGTGCAGGTGGAAAATATTTCCGGCACGGGCATGGCCCTGCGCTTTCAAAAGGAATGTGCCGAAGCATGGCCTGTTGACCTGGTCAAAGGCTCGCAGATACTCTGCGCCATTGAATACCTTATGGACACCAAAAGCGAACAGCCCGGCACATACTGGTGCGTCTGCAGAATCGTCAACTCCCGCGAGGTGGAGACCCCCGTGCCCGCATTGATTCTGGGGGTGGAGTTCACCAACTGGGCACTGCCGGAAAAGGATCAGCCCAGACTCCACTGGTTCCGCTGTTCCTCGACCATGGGCGTGACGCAGATTACCCAGTGGGTCATGCGCATGAATCTGGAACAGCGCAAGCGCATCACCGTGCTGCCCACTCGCGGCGTCCAGGTCACGGCCCCGTAAACCCCGAACCCGCAGAACCGCGCCCAAACAAGGAGGTTATTTTGGACGGAGGCTCCGACGGTCATAGTACCATCTGGTCGCGCCTGAGCAGACTTTTCGGGCACGACGACGAAGAATCCCTGGAAAAAGCCATTCTTGAAGCCAGAGCCGAAGGCGAGGTGGAACCGGACGAGGAATCCATGCTGCTGGGCATTCTGCGCTTTAACGATCTTCAGGTGCAGGACACCATGATTCCCCGCACCGATATCGACTGTGTGCCGGACGACATGCCCCTGCCCGAGGTGGCGCGCGTCATTGTGGATTCCGGCCACTCGCGCATTCCCGTATACAAAGACACCCGCGACAATATGGTGGGCATTCTGCACGCCAAGGATCTGCTGCGCTGCCTCATTGAGCCGGCCGGCAAACACCCCGCGGTGGCCTCGGTCATGCGCGAACCCTTTTTCGTGCCGGAAACCAAGTCCATCCGCACGCTTCTGCAGGAATTTCGCTCCCGCAAGCAGCATATAGCCATTGCTCTGGACGAATACGGCGGCACCTCCGGCCTGATCACCATTGAGGACGTGCTGGAGGAAATTGTGGGCGACATTGAGGATGAACACGACACCCCCCGGCAGGAGGACATCCGCCCCCTGGGCGACAATGTGTACGAGCTCACGGGCCGCGCCCTGCTGGAAGACCTGGAGGAACTGGGGGTGGATCTGGTTTCCGACGAGGTGGACACCATCGGCGGCTATCTGAGCATGGAGGCCGGACATGTGCCCGGCCCCGGCGAAACCTTCACCCTGCACGGCTGGACCTTTACAGTGCTGGACGCGGACAAGAAGCTGATTCGCCTGCTGCGCATGGAACCCGCCGACAGGGCCGCGCAGAATACGGAAACTGCCGGGGATAATGCCTGAATCTGACATGAAGCGCACGCATCCTCTGCCGCCATTGCGGGATATGTGCTGGGGGCTGGCTGGGGCTCTGGGACTCTGGCTGGGCTTTCCCAATGATCTGCTGAGCCTGCCGCCCCTGGTTCTGCTCTGGCCCGCGGCTCTGGTCATGCTGGGTCTGGGCGCGCCCGGTCGCATGGCGGCCTTGCGCCGGGGCTGGCTGGTCAGCCTGGCCGGGGGCACGGCGGCCCTCTACTGGCTGGCCCTGCCCGTGCACAATGTGGGCGGCCTGCCCTGGCTTCTGGCCGTGCCTTGCGCTTTGTTCATCGCGGCTTGCCTGGCCAGCGCGGGCGGCCTGTTTTCCCTGGCCGCGCATGCGCTGCGCGCCCGGCCGCCGCTGTGGCTGGCCCTGCTTCTGGCCCTGCTCTGGTATCTGCTGGAAACCTGCTATGCGCTGGCTCTGGGCTTTCCTTGGCTGCCGCTGGCCGGCGCGCTGGCCGTCTGGCCCCTGCTGATTCAGGCCGCCGACACGCTGGGCGCATACGCGCTGGGCGGCTGCTGGCTGCTGGCCGCGCTGCTTTGCCTGTTCAGCCTGCCTGCGGCGCTGCCTTCCGCCTCCACGGCAACGCGGCGGATTTTTTTCCCGCGCCGTCTGGCCGCCGGCCTGGGGCTGGTCGCGCTCCTGCTGGGCTACGGGGCGTGGCGGCTGAAGGCCCACCCCTTTGAGCCCGCGCCCACAGGAGAGAACAGCCTGGCCGTGCTCTTTGTGGAAGGCAATGTGGATCAGAACCAGAAGTGGTTGCCCGCCTTCCAGCGCCGGACGGTGGATCTGTATCTGGATCTGACCCGCGCGGGTCTGGAGGCGCGTCCCGCAACGGATGCAGGCTCACATCAGGATGCCGGATCGCTTATCATCTGGCCGGAAACCGCCCTGCCCTTCTTTTTTGAAACCAGCCCACGCCTGGCCGTCCTGGTGCGCGACATGGCGCTGACGGCGCGCAGCCCTCTGCTTTTTGGCGCGCCGGGCGTGGAACGGCGGCCGGGGCAGGCCGAACCGCTCATTTTCAACCGGGCCTTTTTGCTGGCCCCGGACGGCAAGACCGCAGGCCATTACGACAAGGAACATCTGGTGCCTTTCGGCGAATACCTGCCGGACTGGCTGAACTGGGGCTTTCTCCAGGCCCTGCTCCAGGACGTGGGCGTCTATGAGACGGGCACGGCCATCGCGCCCCTGCGCCACGGCAATCTTGCCCTGGGCATGCTCATCTGCTATGAAGGAATATTCCCTTGGCTTGCACAGGCTCGCGTGGCGGACGGGGCCAATATTCTGGCGGACATCAGCAACGACGGCTGGTTCGGCAACACCCCGGCGGCGCGGCAGCATCTTTACCTGACCGTGCTGCGCGCCCTGGAGCAGAACCGCTGGATTCTGCGCGGCACCAATACCGGCATCTCTGTTGTGGTGGACGCGCGCGGGCGCGTGACCGCGCGCGGCGGCCAGTTCCGGGCCGGAAGCCTCTGGGCCAGAGCGGGTCTGACGACCGTCGCCAGCCCCTATCACCGTTTCGCGCCCTGGCTGCTGCCCTCGGCGGCGCTGCTTTTTTGCGCGCTGCTCGCTTTCGGGCCGCGCGGGACACGAGTTTCAGCCGCTTCCGGCCCTTCCGGAACAGGCAGGCCGAAGCCCTCACCCTCAACCCCACAGAATTGACCATGTTGCATCTCAGTGATCTGCGCGCCGCCTGTCAGCCCCTGTCCCAGCGTTTTGACAACCTCTGGGGGCGTCTTTGACGTGGCGGCCAGCGAACAGCGCCTGCGCGACATCGAGGCGGAAATTTCCCGCCCCGGCGCATGGGACAAGCCCGAGGCCCTGACGCCCGTTCTTCAGGAGAAGAGTCGCCTTGAAGACGAGGTGGGTCGTCTGCGCCGCCTCAGGACCTGCCGCGACGACATGGAAGAATGGCTGGCCCTGGCTTTGGAAAGCGAGGATCAGGAAGCCCTGGAATCTCTGGAGCAGCAGCAGCGGGAGCTGGCCGCCCTGCTGGACGAAACCGAACTGGTAATGCTGCTTTCGGCCGAAGAGGACCAGCGGGACGCCATTCTGGAAATCCATCCCGGCGCGGGCGGCACCGAATCCCAGGACTGGGCCGAAATGCTGCTGCGCATGTATACCCGATGGGCCGCGCGCCGCAAATACACAGTGGAGGAAATGGACTTTCTGCCCGGCGACGAGGCGGGCATCAAAAGCGTGACCCTGCGTCTCTCCGGGCCGCACGCCTTCGGCTTTCTGAAGAGTGAGCGCGGCATCCACCGTCTGATCCGCATTTCCCCCTTCGACGCTTCGGGCCGGCGGCACACCTCCTTCGCTTCCGTGGACGTGATCCCGGACGCGGGCGGCGACATACAACTGGACATCAAGGAATCGGATCTGCGTTTTGACATCTTCCGCTCCAGCGGGCCGGGCGGGCAAAGCGTCAACACCACCAGTTCCGCCGTGCGCGTCACCCACCTGCCCACAGGCATTTCCGCCCAGTGTCAGAACGAGAAGTCGCAGCACCACAACAAGGAAACAGCCCTGCGCGTGCTGCGCGCCCGCCTCTATAATCTGGAACTGCAAAAACGCGAGGCGGAACGTCAGGCCCAGTACGCGGGCAAGGACGCCATTGCTTTCGGCAGCCAGATCCGTACCTACACCCTCCAGCCCTACCGACTGGTCAAGGATCACCGCACGGGTTCGGAATCGGGTGACGTGGACGCGGTTCTGGATGGCCAGATTGACCAGTTCCAACACGACTACCTCTTGTACCGCCATGAGCAAACACGCTGAATTTGAGTCCCTGGCCCGCGAACTGCGGACCCTGCGGGAACATGCCGCCTGTGACGCCGCCGAAGAACAGGCGGACAATGCCATGCTGGTGGTCCGACTGGTGCGCGGCCTTTCCCGACAGCGCTGGCAGGATTTCTGCCGCGCTTTTCCCCTGAGTCAGTGGTGCGCCATGCCCATGCCTGACGCCGCCCCGGAAGCCCATGTGGCGGATCTGCGGGCCGACGCGCAGCAACAAGCGCCATTGGTCATGCCCGAGGCCCTGGTCGGAACGCTGAGCGCCGAGCTGCTCATGGCTCAGCTCCAGCGCGAATTGCTGCGCCAGGCGCGCAGCGGCAGCAATCTCAGCCTGCTCTGCGCCGCCCTTTCCGAAAGGCGTCGGCTGTGCGTGGCCCTGGGCGAGGGCACTGTGAAACGCCTGGAAAGGCTGCTGGCCGAAAGCCTGCGCAATAAACTGGAAGCCTGCGACAGCATGGGCGACCTGGGCCACGGGCGCTATATGGCGCTGCTGCCGGGCCTGGGGCAGCTCAAGGCGCGCTGTCTGGCCGAGCGCTTGCAGGCCGATTTCGCGGAACAGGCCCGGCCGCTGTTTCCCACCGGCGGCATTTCGGCGGGGGCCGGAGCGCAGTGCGCCCTGGGCGTCGTCTGCGTGGGACGGGGCGAGCAGCAAGACGCTTCTGATCTCATGGACAAAGCCGCCGCGGCCCTGAACGTGGCTCTGGAGCAGGAAGCCGGCCATATACAGCAGGAAGTGTCCACACCCCTGGGCGACCGGACTACCCTGGTCCATTCCAGTGAAAAACGTTTTCTCTTTTTCGGTGGAGAATAGTTATGAACAGCACCTTGAGCGTTGCCGTACTCAGCGGCAAAGGTGGGGTCGGCAAGACCAATATTTCTCTCAACCTGGCTTGCGCGCTCTACCAGGCGGGCTTCAAAAATCTGCTCATGGATTGCGATATGGGGCTGGCCAACCTGGACGTGCTGCTGGGCATCACTCCAGAGGGAAATGTTCAGGACGCCCTGCTGGGCGAAGCGCGCCTGAGCGACGTGCTCTACCCCTTGGAGCCTAATGGCTTCGACGTGCTGCCCGCGGCCTCGGGCGTGCCTGAACTCAACGACCTGAGCCCTGACCTGCGCGATCTGCTGCTGCAACGTCTGGAACCGCTGCTGGGCAAATATGATTTCATCTTCATGGATCTGGGCGCGGGCATTTCAGAGACGGTGCAGACCTTTGCGGCCATGGCCGCCATACGCATTGTGATCATCACGCCCGAGCCCACCTCGCTCACGGACAGTTACGCCCTGGTCAAGCTGCTGAACAACCGTTTCGGCATTCGCGATTTCATGGTCCTGGTCAATCAGGCCGCTTCGGCCAGAGAGGCGCAAAGCGCCTTTGAAAAACTGAACGGGGCCTGCCGGCATTTTCTGGGCCTGGAACCCGTGCTGCTGGGCCATGTGCGCACGGACAAAAAGCTGACCGAAGCCGTCTGCCGCCAGCAGCCCCTGCTGCGTTACGCGCCGAGCAGCCCGGCGGCCCAGGATATTCAGGCCCTGGGCGCCCGCCTGCAACGCACGCGCATGGGCATGCTCGACTGGCTGGTCACACGCAGCGTTTTGCAGGCATTGCCCAGGTAAGCAGTTTACCTTGCGGCGCAAAGGGGATAGAAATCATTCTGTGCCGGGCATGGAATGACACTCAGAGCAAATTCGTTCCGGCGGACGCGAGAGCGGACGCCCGCGCCGCTTTTGCAATGGAAAGATTTCAAAAGCAAAATGCTCCAGTGAAAAGCTCTGAGACCAGACGGGAGTCTGGCGTGGCGCGGAAAGCGCCGCGAGTTCCAGACATATGGGAGCCGTGCGCATACTCAAGCTTTGTCGCCCTTCCCTCACGGGATAATCATAACGTGTCAACGGAGGCGTGATGAATAAAAGCGAACTGATCAAAGCCCTGGCCGAAGAGACCAACATTCCTTTTGACGATGCTTCACTGGTTGTGAACACGTTCATCGACGCCATGAAAAAATCGCTGATCGCCGGGGACCGCATTGAAATTCGCGGTTTCGGCAGCTTCAAGATCAAGGAATACGGCGGTTACGCCGGGCGCAACCCCAAAACCGGGGAAAGCGTTTCGGTGGTTCCCAAACGTCTGCCCTTTTTCCGCGCGGGCAAGGAGCTCAAGGAGTTCATCAATCAGTAGCGCCTGCACTCCGCGGGGCGAACCCCGCCGCTCTGGGGCGCTACGGCACCATCAATCCGGGCGGCATGCCGCCCTGTTGCAGCGCTCCGGCGTGTTTGCAGAACACGCCGGATGCAAGCCACAAGGAGTCTGGATATGCTTTTTTCCGGCGCACTGACAGCGCTTGTCACGCCATTCAAGAATAATACCGTGGATGAAGAGGCCTACCGCGCCTTTATCGAACGTCAGATCACCGAAGGCATTCACGGCCTGGTGCCCTGCGGCACCACCGGCGAATCCGCCACGCTCTCCCACGAGGAACACGAGCGGGTCATTGAAATCTGCATCGACCAGGCCAAAGGCCGGGTGCCGGTGCTGGCCGGCGCAGGGTCCAACAATACCAGCGAGGCCATCCGCCTGGCCCTTTTTGCCAAAAAGGCCGGGGCGGACGGAGCGTTGCTTATCACCCCCTACTACAACAAGCCCACACAGGAAGGCCTGTACCAGCACTTCAAGGCCATTGCCGAGGCCGTGGACCTGCCGCTGGTGCCCTATAACGTGCCGGGGCGCACGGGCTGCAACATGCTGCCGCCGGTGCTCAGCCGGCTGGCCCGCGATTTTTCCCATATCGTGGGCGTCAAGGAAGCCACCGGCGACATGGTGCAGGGCAGCCTTGTGCTGGAATCCTGCCCGGCGGACTTCAGCGTGCTGTCCGGCGACGACCTCACGGCCCTGCCGCTCATGGCGCTGGGCGGCAAGGGCGTGATTTCGGTCACGTCCAATCTGGCGCCGGGCCGCGTGGCCGCCGTGTGGAACGCTTTTGCCAGTGGCGATCTGGCCGGGGCCGCCCGCCTGCATCACGAGCTGCTTCCCCTGCATCAGGTCATGTTTGTGGAAAGCAATCCCATTCCGGTCAAAACGGCCCTGGCCCTCATGGGCCAGATGACAGACGAGATGCGCCTGCCGCTCTGCCCCATGAGCGAAAGCGGCAAGGCAAAACTGATTGAAGTGCTGCGTCAGCAGGGCCTCTTGTAAGCCCCGCTTGCGTCGAGATGAAAGCCGGGCACTTCCTTCCTTTCCGGAGGAAGCGCCCGGCTTTGTCATATGGGGCTGGCCTTCACAGTCTGCGCCCGCGCAAACCGGGCCACACCCGAGAACACAAAAAGGGGGGAAGCCAAGGCTCCCCCCTTTGAAGTCATTCCGTGAATGCAGGCGATTAGAAGCTGTACGCGAAGATCAGCTGGGCTTTCCAGGCGTCCTGCTTCTGGAAGGAAGAAGGATTGTTGGACTTCTTCCAGGTGTCGTTGTCCATGAAGTTGGCGATGTAGCCCAGTTCCAGATTCACGTCAAAGTTTTCGTACATCTGGTAGGAGTTGACCAGGTTCAGCTCCAGCAGGCCGTCATTGGTGGTCAGGTACGGGGAAGCCCCGGTGCCCCAGCCGTCATTCCAGGCATAGGCGCTGTCCATGTATTTGACCATGGAGGGGGAGTTGGTGCCGCCCCAGTAGGCCACGCGGAAGGTGTGCTTGAGGTCTTCCATAAAGCTCATATCGCGGATCTGCAGACCGATACCCCAGGTGCCGGCGTATTCCAGCGAATTGTCGACCCACATCCAGCCGTAGTTGCCGTCGCCCATGAAGGAGGTGAAGTTGCCCATGGGAACGATGGAGGGCATGCGCTCGGAACCGTTCTTCACATTGCCGTCGTCGCCGGAGCCGTACCAGCCGAAGATGCCGGGCACGCCCCAATCCAGCTTGTATTCCACCAGGGCCTTGGCCAGCCAGCCCTGACGCTCGGTGCTGCCGCGCTTGGCCACGCCGTTTTTCGAGGCGTCAAAACGGCCCATGCTTTCCACATAGCCGTAGTTGATATCCACTTCGATGTTCAGCGGATCCCAGGCGGTGATGGCAAAGGGCAGGCCGGCCCAGAACATGTTGCCATAGGCCTTGCTGGTGCCGCCGATATCGTCACGGCCAGAAATGCCGGGGTAGGGGCGCAGGGTGTAATTCAGATTGCCGTCAGCAGTGCCCCAGCCATCCTTGTCTCCGTACCCTTTCAGGCTGTTCTTGCCCGCCGCGCCGTACATGGCCCAGGGGGTGATTTCAAAGCCGTCCAGCTTCACGGGAAGCATCAGGGCGAACAGATCCATGTTGTCCAGATAGTTCTGATGGTAATTGCTGACGCCGTGCGAATCTTCGCCGCCAAAGTTGTCATTGGCCGGGCGCGCCCACAGGGCGGTGAGCGCCACGTTCTCGTTGAACTGGTAAGAAGCGGTGATGGCCGCGGCGTCGGTGTCCATGATGGCGGAGCCGCCGGCCACGTTGGGCAGGGTCACGCCCTGAATGCCCATGCGGAACTTCAGATCGGTCTGCGGCACGAGCCAGTCGATGTAGGCGCGCTTGACCTTGACCATTGTGCCGTCAGCGCCCAGAGCGCCGCCCTGTTCGGCCTTGCCCCAGGTCTGATTGCCGATTTCAAAGAAGACAGTGCCGGACAGGGCTTCGGAAGCCACGGCGTCCAACTGCAGGCGCACACGCTGCTGAGCCGCGAACTTGTCGCTGCTGTCGTATTTCTGTTTGGAACCATTAGCGCCCGTACGGGTCTTGCTGAGCAACTGGTTCTCACCGCCGGCAAAGCCCACCAGCCACTGGCCCTTGGCCTTGAAATCAATGGCGCTGGCGCCCGTGGCCACGCCCAGCAGCATACCGGCCGCCAACAGCAACGTACAAATGCGTTTCATTATGTCCTTCCTCTCGTTTGAACCCGACAAAGTTAAAAATCTTGTCCTGTCCCACACAGGCGTAACAGATGTATCGCCTTTTGCCGCCGAAGGCAAGATTTTTGTCAAAAAATTTTTACCGCCGTGCGCCCGACACGCTCTGACCGGGGCGGCTGCCCGCTCCGCCCCGGCCAGACAAAATCAGAGATGCAACAGATGGCACGCCTCACAGAAAGTCCGGATCAGCCGCCGCCTTGCCCCCGGCCAGCATGATGCGCACATAATGCAGGCCGTGCTCGTCCACCGGAATAACGGGGAAAGAGAATCCGCAGTTGTCGCAGGAAACCATGCGGGGTTCCGTGGGGCTGACCAGCGGCACATGCCTGCCGCACTGTGGGCACTGGTAAAAAAAGAGAATTTCCATGCCGTCCGGCGGCACTGGCGCGAGGGGGCGTTTTTTCTCAGCCATGCCGCGCCTCCCCGGCCAGATTGCGACCGGTCATGGACGCGGAAGGCTCCAGCCCCCACAGCCCGAGCAGGGTCGGGGCCACATCGGCCAGCCGCCCGTCGCCCAGGGCCCGCACAACGCCGCCGGGCTCCAGCAGAATGCAGGGCACGGCATTGGTAGTGTGGGCCGTGTGTGGGCGGCCTTCAGGGGTCAGCATCACCTCGCAGTTGCCGTGATCGGCGATGATCAGCATGCGGCCGCCGCGCGCCTCCACGGCCCTGGTCATGCGGCCCACGCATTCGTCCACCACCGCGCAGGCCTCCACCGCCGCCTCAAGCACGCCGGTGTGGCCCACCATGTCGCCATTGGCCAGATTGCAGACCACCAGATCATAGACGCCCTTGTTCCAGGCTTCCACAAATCTGTCCGTCACCTCACGGGCGCTCATGGCCGGTTTGAGGTCATAGGTGGCCACGTCGCGCGGCGAGGGAACCAGAATGCGATCTTCGCCGGGGAAGGGTTCCTCCACGCCGCCGTTGAAAAAATAGGTCACATGGGCGTATTTTTCCGTTTCCGCCAGGCGGAGCTGACGCAGGCCGGCCCGCGAAACCGCCTCGCCCAGCCCCAGCGTTACGGCCTCCTTGGGAAAGGCCACGGGAATGCCGAAGCTCGCTTCATAGGAGGTCATGGAGGCCACGCCCGCCAGCCTGGGCAGCGCGCCCCGCTCAAAGGCGTCGAAGCCCGGCTCGATAAAGGCCTGGGTCAGCTCGCGCATACGGTCGGCCCGGAAATTGAAAAGAAAGAGCGCGTCGCCGTCGGCCATGCCCGCGGGCTCGTCCGCCCCTGCTTCTCCCGCGCAACGCACGGGCCTGACAAATTCGTCAGTGACGCCTTCAGCGTAGGAGGCTTCAAGCGCCGCCACCGCGTCCGGGGCCACGCGGCCGCCGTCGCTCCGCCCGTGCGCCAGCAAATCCCAGGCCGCCTTGACCCTGTCCCAGCGACTGTCGCGGTCCATGGCGTAAAAACGGCCCACCAGACCGGCGATGCGCGTCCGGGGCTGATCCTTGATATGCTCTTCCAGCGCGCGCGCAAAATCCGCGCCGCTTTTGGGATCCGTATCGCGGCCGTCCATAATGGCGTGGATGCGCACGGGCACGTCCGCGCGCGCGGCCATGTCGCAGAGGGCTTCCAGATGGCGGATATGGCTGTGCACGCCGCCGTCCGAAAGCAGACCCGCCAGATGCAGCCTGCCGCCACTTTTTCTGACCGCCGCCAGCAGCTCGCCCAGAACCGGATTGGCGGCAAAGGAGCCGTCCTCCAGGGCCACGTCAATGCGCGTCATATCCTGATAGACCACGCGTCCGGCCCCGATATTCAGATGCCCCACCTCGGAATTGCCCATATAGCCTTCCGGCAGGCCCACGGCCCGGCCCGAAGCAGTGAGGCGCGCATGGGGGCAACGCGCATTGAGGCTGTCCAGATGAGGCGTGGACGCGAGAAAAGGCGCATTGCCGGGACCGGGGGCCGCCAGGCCCCAGCCATCAAGAATCAGCAACAAGGTAGGGGTCATGCCACACTCTCCCCGCCGGAGCTCGCGGCGGCTTCGCCCGCCGGACGCCGGCCCCAGAGGGCCTCCAGGCGGTACAGCTCCCGCGCCGGCTCCAGAAAAATATTGATAATGATGTCGTTCATATCCACAAGAATCCACTGCCCGGTCGCATAACCTTCCACGCGCAGATATTCGTAGTTGCGCTCGTGGCAGAGGGCGGCCACGCCATCAGCCAGACTCTGGGCATGGCGCATGGAACCGGCGGTGAGTACCAGCAAAGCATCGGCAAAACCGCCCTGCTCCGCGAGGTTGAGGCTGACGATGCGCTCCGCCTTGTGTTCCTCAAGCCAGGCCGTGATGACCGCCAGCTTTTCCGCCAGGGGGACGTCCGCACAACGCTTGCGGCCCGGACGCGCGGCCTGGGCCTCGGTAATTTCGGTAGAAGAGATGTATTCCATACCGAGCACATATCCCAAAGCCGGGCCGAGGGCAATGGCGCGGCAGACCGTATTGACCCGGCCCCCACATTGCGGCATACCGAAGAAGCGTCGCGTACCGCGCACATTTCCGCCTTTTTTGCCATAAAGTAAGGAGTGGCCCGTGCTTTTCAACATCAAACAGGAAACCCTGCCCCGCGAGGAGCTGGAAGCGCTGCAAGCGCGCCGCCTGCGCGAGCTCTGCAACCGCGTGTACGCCAATGTGCCCTTTTACCGCAAACGCTTTGACGAAATCGGCATCACCCCCGCGGACATCAGGACACTGGCCGACCTGCGGCTTCTACCCTTCACCGAAAAGCAGGATCTGCGCAACCATTACCCCTACGGACTCTTTGCCGTGCCCAAAGAAAACATTGTGCGTCTGCACGCCTCCAGCGGCACCACAGGCAAGGCCGTGGTGGTGGGCTACACGGCCCGCGATCTGGAAAACTGGGCCGAGCTGGCCGCGCGCAGCCTCTCGGCGGCGGGGGTGAACCGCACGGACACAGTGCATGTGGCCTATGGCTATGGCCTGTTCACCGGCGGCCTGGGCGCGCACGGCGGCGCGGAACATCTGGGCGCCACGGTGGTGCCCGCCTCAGGCGGCGCCACGCGGCGACAGGCCTATCTGCTGCGCGATTTCGCGGCCACGGTGCTCTGCTGCACGCCTTCCTACGCCATGCACCTCTGGGAGGCCGGGCAGGAGGCGGGCATTGACTTCCGCGACCTGCCGTTGCGCATCGGCGTGTTCGGGGCCGAACCCTGGACCGAGGCCATGCGCCGGGATATGGAACAGAAAATGGGCATAGACGCCATGAACATCTACGGTCTTTCCGAAATCATGGGGCCGGGCGTGGCCATGGAATGCGCGGACGCCAAGTGCGGCATGCACCTCTGGGAAGATCACATCCTGCCGGAGATCATTGATCCGGTCAGCGGCGAGCAGTTGCCGCCCGGCGAGGAAGGCGAACTGGCACTGACCACCCTGACCAAGGAAGGCATCCCCCTGCTGCGCTACCGCACCCGCGATCTTACCAGCCTGGACTACACGCCCTGCCGTTGCGGACGCACGCATGTGCGCATTTCTCGCCTGCGCGGCCGCAGCGACGACATGCTGATCATTCGTGGGGTCAACGTCTTTCCGCAGCAGATCGAAGGCATTCTCATGGAGAGCGAGGGCCTTACGCCCAATTATCAGATCATCGTGGACCGCGCCAACAATCTGGACAGCATCGAAGTGCGCGTGGAAGTGAGCGACTCGCTCTTTGCCGACGAAATTCGCAAGCTCCAGATGCTGGAAAGTCGCCTGCAGAAAAATATCAAGGAATTTCTCGGCGTCACGGCCAAGGTGCGCCTTATGGAACCGCACTCCATCCAGCGCTCCGAGGGCAAGGCCCAGCGCATTGTGGACAACCGCCCCAAGGATTGAGGAAGCGCTTTAATCAGCGTTTCCCGCGGTCTTGCGGAGCAAGGCCGCCCGCAAGTCGTGAAGAGGGGAAATTTACTTTTCCCGACAAATGAACTACCTGGCGTGCCTTTCCCTAAAGAGGCAAAGGCTTCTTTGGGCATGGAGCTGATTTATTCACAGAACAAATCATGCGGTTCCTTGACGCATTGCGCGTCTGACGCAGGGCGCTTCTGGCAGGCCCGCAATGCGGCGGCGTCCGGGGCCACGGAAAAAAATGCGCGAAAAATTCACTCCGGCGCTTGACAGTTTACAAATGACCGCGTAAAAGTTTTCCTCGCTGAGCGGGAGTAACTCAGTGGTAGAGTGCAACCTTGCCAAGGTTGAAGTCGCGGGTTCAAATCCCGTCTCCCGCTCCAATTGTTTTACTGGCGGCATAGCCAAGTGGTAAGGCAGAGGTCTGCAAAACCTCCATCTCCAGTTCAAATCTGGATGCCGCCTCCAGAGTGTTTTTACGCCTCGCCGTTTCGTATATGCGGGAGTAACTCAGTGGTAGAGTGCAACCTTGCCAAGGTTGAAGTCGCGGGTTCAAATCCCGTCTCCCGCTCCACCGCCCTTTCTGCGGGAATAACTCAACGGTAGAGTGTCAGCTTCCCAAGCTGAAGGTTGCGGGTTCAAATCCCGTTTCCCGCTCCAGAAATCACAACAGGTTAGGCCAAAAAAGCCTAACCTGTTTTTCGTTTTTGCTACCGTATTGCTACCTCGCCGCGCAAACAGAGCTTTTTGTCCCGCATGTGGGCTGTGAGCGCAAGTGTGAGCTGTCACGCAAAAAGAGAACGTGCCGGGGCATTTTTTCAGATTTGGCACGTTTTTTGAGTTAAGATTCCAGGGGCGCGGTGCGTGTCAAAACAGACACAAACCACGCCTTTTTTAGGCTTCTTCCTTCGTCGCAAGTACCGCCGTCAGTCTGTTACGGCTGATATCGCAATACTCCCGCGACAATTCCATACCCACATCGCGCCCTGTCCTGCTGCACGCCTCGCCCACGCTGCCGCTGTGAGCTGTCGCGCAAGATGAGAATTTTTTTCACGGTAAATGAGAACGTGCCGGGGCAGATTTTCCGCTCTGGCACGTTTTTTGTATAGTTTTCGCGTTCTATTGTTCGCATGTGTCAAAACGCACACATTTTCAGCCTTCGATTATCCATCCTACAAAGTCTCCGAAGCGGAAGACTTCCACCGCGTCCTCCCCAAGTTCGCCGGGGTAAAGCGGGCGCTGGATACCCGACAGGGCAAGTTCCTTGCGGACAATGGCCGCCTCCTCCGCTCCCTGTGCCAGCTTGGATGCCCAGGTCAGCCGGGCAAGCACCGTGGCCGGGTATCCTCCGGGCGGCACCAGCTTGTCAAAGACGATGATCGCGCCCCCCGGCCTCAACTGCTGGCGCAGGCGCTGGAGCAGCTTACGCCGTGCGGGTACGGCCAGGAACATGAAGGCCAGGAAGGCCACGGCCACGTCAAAGGGTTTATAGGCAAAGCGCGTCATATCCGCCACCACGGCCCGGCCCGGCGCGGCGTAGGCTGCTATCATGTCCGGGCATTCGTCCAGGGCTGTCAGGGTGGCCGCCCGCGCCTCCAGAACCGGCGCGAGAGCGCGCCCCACGTTACCCGTGGACGCGCCCAGGTCATAGACCTTGCCGCCCTTGGGGATGTACTGCCGGGCGATCAGGCCCATGGCCGCGCTGGCAAGCTCATACCAGGGCAGTTGTTCCCGGACGTGGCTGTCAAAGGCGCTGGCGAAGCCGTGAAAGGTCCAGTCCTGCATCAGTCCTGCTCCAGCGGAAAGCCCAGCCGATGGGAAAAGGCGGCCAGGGCATGGGAGGCAAGTTCCATGCGTTTGCCGTCCGGGTAAGGCAGGTTGAACTCAAAGCGCAGGGATGCGGCCAGTTCACGCGGATGCCATGCCAGCGGCTTGCGGCAGATGGACGTCATCATGCCGTCGGCATGGCCGCTCTGCACCTGGCCGAAGAAGCGCCCCAGCAAGGCCCGCCACTCCTCCGGTTCATAGAATTTCTGGATTTTCGGCGCGTTTGCGATGTCCCCGATATGGACGCCCGGCTCCATAGCCAGCTTGAACTGGCAGGCTCTGGAGGCTCGGTTGCTCATGGCCTCTCCCTTGACGTGCCAGCACCACGCGCTTCCTTTTGTGGAGCGGGCGGCAAGAAATACTACCGTTTCCGGGCCGCACAGCGCCGCCACAAGGCGCAAGATGTGTTCCCTGTCCTCCGGGAAGGGCACACTGTTCAACACGCTGGAAACGAATATGGCGCTGAATGGCGTACCGGTCCGCACGTCTGCCAGAAAATGAAGGGCGGAAGCGCGGCCCTTCTCCCGGTTCACTACGCCCTTTTCAGCAGGATACGGCTCAAACTCGGTGACGCGGATACCCTTTGCCCGGAGCATCCGGGCTTCGTCTCCCTGCCCGCTGCCGAAGTCCAGCACACTTTCCCCGCAGACCTGCCGCCATTTGTGCATGAACCTGTCGTTCAGCGTCACGTCCGCCAGACGTTTGTGACTATAGACGGGAAGCACGAACGCCCGGCCAAGGTGGGTCCGGCGCAGCCAGTCACGGCGGAAAGAGCCGTAGCGCAAAAAGTCCGCGTTCTCCCCCGTAAAGCGGAAATCCATACTCAAGAGGTTGAGCATGGCGCGGGCAAAGTCGGCTTTCTCCTCCGCAAGCTCCACCACGGGAATGGTTGCGCGGCCCTTGCGGGCGGCGGCTTCGAGCCTGCCCACGCCGTTGATGACCATACCGTCCGGCGTGGTCACGATGGGCAGGCGGATATGCAGCCGGGCCAGCATCCGGCCCACGTTGGCGGCATGGCGGACAAAGCCGCGGACATTCCGGCGGGCCAGAGGCAGAACCGGGCGCTCGGCGGCGCTCATGCAGGGATGGAAGTCCGGGCTGTCCGGCGCTATGTCCGGCAAGGCCGCCGCCATGTCTTCCACGCCCGCCGCTCTGATGGCGGTCCGCAAGTCCTGTTCCGTGGCTTCGATGCTGATGTCATTGGTGGCGCGGTTGAACAGCAGGTTCACGCCGCGCCGGGCGCTGTCCTTCACGTCCACGCGCATGACGGGGAGGCGCTTTGCCCCCATTGCCACGGCCACGGCATGACGCTGATGGCCGGAAAGGATTTCTCCGTCCGGCGTGGCCACCAGCGGCAGAAGAAAGCCCAGCTTTTGCAGGGAGAGGCGCACCAGGGCAAGGCGCTCACCATCCGCCTCTCTGGGATTGTACAGGGCCGGGCGCAGCGCCGAGGCGGGAACAAGCTCAATCGCGTTCATAGACCAGCCTCCGCAGGATTTCCGCCCGGATTTCTTTGTCCGTAAAGCCCGCCTCCACCATCAGGGCCGCTTCCCATGCCTTGAAAGATTCACAGCTTACCGGGATGCGGTAGGGGCCGACAATGATGATGGTTTCAGTATCCTTTGTCTTTTTCTTGGTCAGCACGGTTTGCTCCGTTCTGGCCCTCCGGCGGCTCGGAGCCGGGGCTTTGCGCCCTCACATGGTTGATGGTCTTGCAGCGCGGGCATTTCATTTCAAAATCCAGCACTTCGCCTTTGCCAAGCAGCCGGTTGCAATGGCCGCAGCGTATTTCCTTTCGCTCCTGCATGGTTGCGGTGTCCTGTGGTTGCCCCGCAAGTTCCGCCGTGCTAGACCTTGCCCTGTCCCTCGTGGACAAAACGCAGACGGGTTACTCTGCGGATGGGTGCTTTCCATCCGTGGGGCCGTGGCGGCTCTGTAAAAGCCGTCGGTGGGGGCGTACCCCGCCCCCGCCTCTGTCTGCGCCCACAGTACCCTGAACGCCGCCGCGCCGCCCGCAAAGGGCGCGAACAGCGCGAAGTTTTTATATCGGCGCTCCGGCGCGGCTGGCCGCCGTGGACGTGCCGGAGCAGTCTATATTTCCTGAAACGGACAGATTGCCGTTGATGGTGAGGTTGCCGTGCTGCGTCCGCGTGGCCCTTTCCGTCACGGTGCCGGAAGTGCCATCAGCGCCGCCGGTGGTGACGTTGCCGTTCTGGAAAATCTCCGGGGCTTCGACAGTCACCTTTTCCGCGCCGCGCACCAGCACCTCTTTTGCCTCCACAGTCCAGGCTTTGCCCGCCTTTGTCCGCACGTTCTCCGGCGTGAGGGTCACGACCTGCTTTTCCTTGTCGATTCTGATTTCGCAGCCGCTCTCAAGTTGAATGACAAACTCGTTCAGTTCCGCGAGCGGCGCGTCCTTGCCCATGCCCCAGCGGATATTGGAGATGTAGGGATAGTTCGGATCGCCGTCATAATAGGCCAGGTCGCAGAGAGTCCCTTCCTGCGGCGGGCAGACCACGCCCCGGTTCGGGCCGCCCCACAATACAGGCAGAGCCACACGCGGCACCACAGGCTCATTTTCGTCCGCTGATTCATCATTCCGCAGGGGCTGCACATCGGCAAAGTATTGCCCGTCCGAGGCATAGACGCCCACGATTTTGCCCTTCCGCGTCATGCGGTAATAATGGCGCAGATTCGGCATTGCCAGTTCCACAATGCGGCGGATCGTGTCTATAATATCCCGCTTGGCGGCCTTGTCTTCCATATCAGCACCAGCCCTGATCTTTGCCGTAAGTGACCGTCGTTGAGTTGCCGCCGTCCTTGAGGGTATGGATCACAGCCAGGGCGCGGGCCGTGAAGTCCAGGCCGCGCCGCGTGTCCGTGATATGGACAAGGCGGCTGTGGGTCAGGCCCGGTTGCAGAACAGACACGACCACGCCCACGCCGTCCGGCGTCTGCGGCGGCTCGTGAGCGATCAGGGTTTCGCAGGTACTGATGCCGTAGGCCGGGCCGGGTTCGTCCGCCGCGCTCCAGGTAAGGCCGGACGCCCCCAGCCATACGGCATGGCGGCTCATGTCATGGCCGAAGGAACGCTCCAGCGTGGCGGAAAGCTGCTTCACGGCCCGCGCCACGGACACGCCGGAAAAGACCTGATGCGGCAGCACATCCCCCGGCACGTCCACGTTGCCCACGGGCAGGCCGGTAGCGGCCAGCAGCCGACGCGCCACGGCGTCCGCCGGCTCGCGGTAGAACGATTCCTTGACCGTGGTTGTGACCAGGGCCTTTTCCCGGCCCACAGCCTGCACCACAATGGCGTCCGCGTCCTCGGCATCCGCGCCGGGCTGGCCGATATCCTCAATCGTGCCCTGCCATTCCTGCCAGTAATTCGCCTCGCCGCGATAGCCGAAGCGCAACGCTACCGGCTGCCCTATGGCAAGCCGCGCCCGCACCTGCCCTTCCGGGTCGGGGATGGCGACTTTGGCCCGGCTCACGACCGCGCTTCGCCGGAACACAAGCTCAATGAGCGGGCTGCGCAGAATCTGCGCCGGACCCACGTTGCACCGAACATTCAAGCCCTCAATCAAGCCTGCCTCCGATAACCGCCTGCGGCCCGGATTCGTCCCTGGCGGGATCATTGCCCTGGCCGTTGCTCTGGTCTTTCAGTTCGCCGGGCGTGGGCGTTTTGGCCGCAGCCCGCTCAACTTTGAGTATGGGCGGATTGTGTTCCACAAAGGCCAGCGACGCCTTGATTTCGTCCGTCTGCATATTTTCCGCGCTGTCCAGTTTGGAGAACACCACGCGGCGCACGCCACGGGCCAGGAGATGCCGGTTGGCGATGGTGAAAATCTGCGGGTTGGCCTTGCCGTCAGCCTTTTTGAAATAGTCGTTCAGGACGCCCAGCTTGTCATAACAGGTGCCGGTGTCGTCCGTGGTGAGGTACAGCGACAGGCTGATGTCCGCATCCTCCCAGCCCTGCGGGGTCTTTTTCTTGCCGCTGGCCTTGTCCACCTTCTGTTCGTCAAAGCGCACGGAGCAGCCCACGCGCAGACTGTCCAGGATGCCCGGCAGTTCCTCGCCGCCAATGCGCACAATACCATCTTCAAAGGTCAAAAGCTTCATGCCAGCGCCCCCGTCTTTTCCAGTATCGCGGCGTCAAGTTCGCTGCAAAAATCCCTGCCGTTCTGGACATTCGGCAAGGTGATATTGGCGATATGCACAGTCCAGGTCTGCCCGGCGGCGTCCTGCCGTCTGCCCGTCAGTTGCCGTTCCCTGGCTTCGGCCACTTCCTGCGGCATGTCGGGCGCGTCCGGGATGTTCGGAGCCTGCGGCCTGATTTCCGGCGTCTGCTCATTGCCCCAGAGGCTGCCCCTCCAGTTGCCCAGACCGTCCCGGATGCTCTGGAACTTGCCGCTGATGTTTTGCAGGAGGGAGGGAAAACCGGCGTTGACGCCCTCGGAAAGCGTGGTCATCAGGCGGGAGCCGGAGAGCGTGAGCGTGGACAGCGGCCCCTCCTTGGCGTCTGAAAAGGGCAACAGGTTACGCACCTTCTGAAACACGCCTTTGACTGAATCCACAAGGTTGGCCGCCGCCGAAAGGATACCCTCTTTCAGTGTGTCAATGAGCTTTGCGCCCGATTCAAAGAGGTTGATGCTGGAAAGCCATTCCATTGCCTGCGCCCACGCCTCGCGTATCCAGTCCCCGATGCGGAACAGGTCGGCAAAGGACATGAGGGAATCGCAGAAATTATCCCATATCCTTTGCCCCATCTCCGCCGCCGTTGACCAGTCCCCGGTCAGGACGGCCGCAAACCAGCGGAACAGGGCAATCAGGGTATCAATACCGCGCGCCACGTTGGCAATGACCGTGGCCACGCCTTCCAGAACCCAACTCAGGAAGGTTCCCAGAACTTCCCCGAAGCTCCGGGCGTCCGCCGCCGCGCTTGTGACCTCATTGCCGAAAACCCGACCTATCAGCGCGCCCAGGGAATCAAAAAGATCACGAATCTTGAGAATGGCCGGGGTCAGGGCGGCAACAGCGCCGTCCAGGTTCAGGCCGTCCCAGATTCCCGCGAAAAATTCCTTGATGCGATAAACAATCCTGGCAATGTTGACGACCAGATTTTCCAGCCCGGCGGCGCGGATGTCCTGCGCCAGTTCGCCCCTGATGGTGAACACGCTGCCCTTGAGGCTGTCGAAAATGGCGATGACGCCGCGCACAACCAGCTTGATTTTTCGCCACCAGCCGGAAAGCAGCGTGGCAATGCCGCCGAAATCCGTCTTCCAGGCCGCATAGAGCAATCCGGCAACAGCGATGAGCGCCCATACGGGCGCGCCCAGGCCAAGCAGCGCGGTCTTGATGCCCAGAAAAACCTTGCTCACAAAGGGCGCGGCCCTGGTGACGGCCCACATTCCGGCGGCAAAGGCGGTTACGGCAATCACCGCCGTTGCCAGAGTACCGGCGATCTTGAGGATGGCCGCTCCGACCCTTGTCTGCGCGAACTGGTCAAACAGGCGGAGCAGCCCGGTCAGGGCGTCCGCCACGGCCCGGACAACGGGCAGAAAGACCTTGCCGATGGTGATTTGCAGGGATTCCCAGGCGGAACCGAGGCTGCGCATGGAACCGGCCAAGGTGTTATTCATCTGCGCGGCCATTTTGTCGCAGGCCCCGCCGGATTCCCTGATTTTCTGAATATAGTCAACCAGAGCGCCGGTGCCGCCCTTTTTGATCAACTCCGCAAAGCCCGCAATGGCTTCCTCGCCCACGACGGTTTTCATGGCCGCTATCTGCTGGGCGCTGCCCATGCCACGGAGCTTTTCCGCAAGTTCGCCCAGGATGCCCACCGGGCTTTTGAGGTTGCCCGCCTGATCCTGGAGCGTCACGCCCAGCTTTTGCAGCAGCGCCGTGGCTTCCTTGCTGGGCGCGGCCATTTTGTTGAGCATGGCCTTGAGCGTCGTACCGGCCTGGCTGCCCTTGATGCCCACATTGCCGAGCAGGCCCGCCATTGCGGCGGTTTCCTCAATGGACAGACCGGCGGTTCGGGCCACGGGGGCGACATATTTCATGGTGTCGCCGAGCAGCTCCATATTCGTGTTGGCCGTGGCGCAGGTCATGGCAAGCACGTCCGCCGCACGGCCCATTTCGGCGGCTTTCATGCCGAAAGCGCCCAGAATGTCGGAAGAGATGTCCGCCGCCCGGCCAAGGTCGGTAGCCGTGGCGGCGGCCAGGTTGAGGACGCCGGGGAGCGCGTCTATATTCTCTTTGGCCGTAAAACCGGCCATAGCCAGATATTGTTCCGCCTGGCCGACCTGGACGGCGGTAAATTGCGTTGTCGCGCCCAATTCACGCGCTTTCGTCTCCAGCGCCTTGAGTTCCGGCCCCGTGGCGCGGGAGACAGCGCCGACCTTGGCAATCTGATCCTCAAAGCCTGCGGCGGTGGAGACGCACGAGCCGAAGGCCCCAAGCATGACGCCGGAGGCAAGGGCAACCGGCCCCATTGCCAGGGCCAGTTTGCCCATGCGCTGCCCAAGGCCAAGGCTTGCGCCGTCCACCGCCTTCATGGCGGCCCGGATTTTCCCCAGCGGCCCGGAAATGAGGTCCACCAGGGAAAGGGTGGCGAATACGGAAAAGACCTCCATAGCTTAGTCCTTGCGCTTGCCCCAGAAGCTGTTTGCCATACTTGTGAAGTAGCGGCGTTCCATCCAGACGGCCCGGCTCACCTGTTCCAGCCAGTCCTCCAGGTCATCAGCCGGAGCGCAATGCAGCCAGAACAGGATCAGGGCGTCGCCCTGGCCGTAGCCGTCCGGTTCCGTCAGTTTCCCAGTTCGGCGCTGATGCCCACGCCCTTGATGATGGCCGAGGCAAAGGATGTGGCGATGCCGGGATATTCTTCGAGCCTGGCGCTGAAGGCTTCGCGGTCATCGGGATGGATTACGTCCAGAAGCAGATTCCTGGCCGCCTGGCCGGGGTTTTTGGCCGCCTTGTCCTGCAATCTCTGGATTTGCGTCTTGCCCGGCTTGGCAAAGCGGAACGTCAGGGACACGCTCTGCGCCTCGTCCGCGGATTCCCCGGCCCAGGGGTCCTCAAAGGTGTGGGTGAAGGCCACGAATTTGCGGTTGTCCTGTTTGTTTTCCATGATTCCTCCCTGTTTTTTGAGGTAATGCCCACAGGATGTGGGCAGGCCGCGCAGCGGAGCGAAGCAAGCGCCGCGCCGCTTGCGAGCGACCTTGCGTGTCGCGCATGGACGCGCGACCGCAAGGTATGGTTATCAGTAGCCGGAAAAACAGAAACGCGCCCGCAAAGGGCGCGAACTGTGCAAAGTATTTTCAGGAATATTTTGTTCGCAGGGCAATGGTGGGGTCAGCGTGGCCCATGCCTGGGAGCAGGAGCGGCCGCCCATCAATGAGTGCGGACGACCTCCGCAAGCACCCCGCCGGTAAGCATGTGCAGTGCCAGGCCGAGCAGGGGGAACGTCTGGGCATGGTACGCCTTGCAGTTGTAATCAAGGTACGTTTTAGACCAGTATGGGCAGCCGCCTTTGCAGATCTGGCGTACCACACAGTGTCTGCAACGTCCGGTCTGGCGTTCTTTCAACCTGTGGAGATCCGGAGATTTTTTGGGGCGCGAGGAAAAAATCGTACCGAGAAGGTGCTTTTCTCCCTCCTCATCCACGGAAGAGGCGGAAAAATTCTGGCAGGTGAGGATGTTGCCGTGCATATCCACTGTCAGCGTTTTTGGCGATGCCGCAAAGCAGCGGGTGGCGCCAACGGGGAATGAGCGCACGTTCAAATCGCGCAGGAAAACCAGCGCTTCCGTATATGCCCACTGTGCTTCCGGCAAATTTCCAGAAAGCAGATCCTTGTGCAGACAACGGCTGTAGGCCGGCAAATCAGACGCCGGCACGGCCACATTGCGCGAGGCTTCATCCACAACCACTACCAGGCTTGCGTCCGTAAGCCGCAGCTCTTCCACCCCCAGGATGGTTTTGGCTTCCGCGCAAATTTCCTTCATGGAGCCGGATTTGCTGGTGATTACAGGAGCCAGGGATGTCTTTTCAGGGTCGCGGGCAAAGAGTGCCCTGATATTGGCCGCAGTTTTTGGCGAACGCAAAATATCCTCTCCACGCAAAAACTGGCCTTTCCCATCCCAGGAAAGGGAAACACGAATGTCGTGTTCCATGACCCATCTGAATCGTTCGCCGTGCATCAAGGCGCCATTGGTGGCAAGGAAGAAGAGGGTTTCAGGCCCCAGCGCCTTGCTCAGCTCCGCATGGAGGTATCGGATCTCTTCAAAATACATCAGGGCTTCGCCGCCCCAGAACTGGATATCACCTATGCCGCCGTGTTCCTGCGCCAGCTTGACCAAGGCATGGACAAGCCGGGCCAGGTCCTTTTTTTCCGCATCCTCCGGCAGACGTTTTCTGGCGCGATCGCGCCATTTTTCCTGATGGCAATACGCGCAATGAAAATTGCAGCGTTTGCCCAGTGAAATCCGTACCGAGAGCTTTTCCGAACACTGCCAGCGGGCGTCCTTGCAGGCCGGGAGCTCAGCGGCATCCAGGGAGAGCCGACGCCCGGCCTGGGTCATTTCATGATTTTCTTCATTGTATTCCAGAATGGATTTACCGCCGTCAGAATGCCTCAGGATCAGGTTGTACATCAGATCACCCGCAAAGTTTTTTCCGCCAGGGAACCGGCATAGCGGAACCCGGCCTTGATTTTGATTTTTTCTCCGGCTGCGAGTCCAAGGGCCATGACATTGAACCGGGCCACCCCATTGAGGCGAACTCGTGTCTTCGGCAGGTAGCCGTTGACGTGCTCCAGTTCCACATCCAAAGGATGCTCCAGCGGCTCTCCCTGGTATTTGGCGCGTACGCTCAGGGTGACAGCCATTTCGGATGCAACTTCCTCCGGACCTTCAATCTCCAGGCTTGGCAGAGCTTCCCAGATTTTGGCAAAATACTCGGAATGGGCTACTTCCATTGTTTCCAGATTGCTTATGATCAGAGAGTCGGGATGCGGGCGCAGGGCGAAAAAGGTCATGTCTTCAAAGCCCGCTTCCGTGAACGGCGCCGCGAATTTGACCAGCGAAACGACCGGCATGAAAGCACGGCTGTCCATAATGTTGCGCCGGGTCGGGAAGGAATCCGCGAGCGCGTTGAACAGAAAATACGGCTGCATGAAGCCGTTGCTGCCAATGCCCCAGAAGCAGGCGTCTTTCCAGTCCTGTTTGCCCCAGAGGTCTTCCAGGGCAAGCTTGTACAGTTCGCTGCAAACCACCTTGCGCCCGGAAAACGCGCTATGGACAGATTCACCGGCCACACCACAGGCTTCATCTTCCGCTATGCCAAGCAGCTCCAGGCTGTCTTGTTCCACTCGCAGTAAGATATGGTGCAGAGGGCATGCGGAGAAATTGTGCCTGATGGTCTTTCTTGAATTGGCGATATAGAGCATTGTTGTCTCCATCAGCAGTGGCATGTGCATTGCGATGATGTGCAGTAACTGCAATACTTGCAATATGTACAATACCCGCAATGGCTGCAATGAGCGCAATAGCTGCAAAATCCCGGAGTCGCTTTCGTTTTCTTCAGAACGATCTCTTTCCCCTCGATGTCCAGCGCGACATCAGAAACGAAGCTGCCTGCCCCCGCGCTCGTGAGCTGGATGGAATCGAGCCTGGCGAAGATGTCGGCCAGGTCCGTGCCGTCGGCGAGCAGGTAGCGCGTCTCGTCGGCGGTTCCGGCGGAGGTGTATGCGGCGGCCTCCTCCTCCCGGTTTCGATCATGGCGGGGTGTGGCCGTCACCTGCCACGCCGCGCCGTCACAGGTCAGGAGCCAGGGCGTGGCCGCGCTCAGGGTGCCCGGCTCCGGCGCGTCCCCTCCCCAGAGGATGGGCAGGGCGTCCCCGCCGTTGATGCTGAGTGTTGGGGCCTCGGCGGTGTTCGTTTCGGCGAGTGACAGGATGAGAGATGCGCCCGCATAGTGGCTGTAGCCCTCCAGTATCACGGATTTTGCCGCCACATCGCCGGCCGTCTCGCAGGTGGCGGACAACGATCGCCGTTCCAGCGCGGCCAATCTGTCGGCATGGCGTTCAAGGTCCTTGCCCTGATCGGCCTGTTCCTTTTCCGAGCTTGTCGCGCGGGTTTGCAGCGTGGCAATAGCCTCATCGGCGGCGGTCGCCTGTTCGAGGCGCGCGGCAAGGGCCTCGTCCGTGGTCCGGGCGTGGGCGTCCAGTTGCTGCAGGCTTTCCCGAAGGCGCGGGCAGTCCTCGCGCAGCGTATTGCGTGGATGCGGCAGGGGCAAAGACAGGTATGAAGTCTTTTCATTGTATGACATACGGTTCTCCCTACTTCACGGCCAGCATGCGGATATTGCGCACACGGGGGCGCGCCGTGGCCGTGCCCGTCAGTTCGATTTTGGCCTTGACCATGTCTCCGCCGGAAAGCGCCAGTTCGTAGCGAAACTCCACAAGCCCGTCGCCCTGATTCACGGTCCCGACCTTGCTCATGGCTTGCCACTCGCCGTCGTCCTCCCGCATCCTGGGCGTAACAGACGCCCCGGCGGGAATAAGGGCATCAAAAATGAGAACGCCTTTTATGGCGTCGGAAGCCTGGATGCTGCGAGTGCAATAATCGGCTGATTCGCTGACCTTGCCGCAAACAAGCATGACGCCGGGATAAAGAACCGGAGAGGCCGCCGTATCTCCGACAAGGGAGGCTTTCACGCTGAATCTTCCCGTCTGTGCCCTGGCGAAGGCCACGGACTGCCCTTCGGCCATACTGACGGTCGTGCCGTCCGGCAAGTCCACCGCATACTGGACAGCGGTTTTCGCCGTAGGCAAATCCGACAAACCGAACAAAAGCATATCCGTGGATTCTTCCTCCGTGTCCACGCTGCCCAGGTCGATCTCCTGCGCCTGGGCGCTGGTGAAGTCGGCCTTGAGCAGACGGAAGGCCATGTCCTTGTCCTGATGTGGCGTCCAGGTGCTGGCATTGGACGATGAAAGCATGACGCCGATGGTATAGGGCTGGCTGGTGACGTAGCTTTTGCGCAGCTCGTCGTATTCCCCCAGCACGGCAATGGCCAGGGCCGTCTCGGCGTCGTCGCACAGCACGACGAGCGCATATTCTACATTAGCCGACAGGGCCGCCGGCGCATCGAACAGCACGCGCGTATGCCCCCCGCCGGTGACCACCATGTCTTCCTTTGCGATATGCGCCTCGGCAAAGACCACGCGCGTGGGAACACCGTTGACCACCTCGCGGATCTGGACCTGAGCGTCACCGCCCGCCGCCGTGAAATAGAGGTCCACGCCGGCAAGCTGCATGGCTTCCTCGACCACGAACGTCTGGGCCAGAGGGTCCACCCACACGGTCGTCACCTGTTTGACCTGACGCAGAGTCTGGACCGTCAGCGTTCCCTGCCCCACAAAGACGGCCCGCCCCTGTCGGCTGTGCGCGGACACAACCACGGTCTTGGCCCCGGCGGGCACATTGGGCGGGATGGTGAACACGCCGCGCGCCACACCGTTTTCATCCGCCGTGATGACGCCCGGTTCACCTTCGGCGGTGCGGCACTCCATGACCATATCGTCAAAAGTGACTTCATGGACGGTTTCCCCCGGTTCCAGGTCCCGCGCCTCAAAGGATACGTCAATCTCGCGCAGGAACTCCAGCGTACTGGAATTGCTGGACAGCGTTTTCGTGGTTGTCGTGGTTTCCGTACCGACGACCTTATGGAAGTACCCGTCCTTGCTGACATTGAATTTTTCCGTCACCGGGCTTGCCCAGGTCGTGTCGTATTCCGTCCAGCGGTCGATGGCGGGCGTCAAGGCAACGCGGGCGGGCATGGGATCAAAGGCGGAATACGGATTCACGCGCATGGAATTGGTTCGCAGAGTCTGGGCCAGCGTCACCACAGGAACATACGTCCTGACTTTCGGCATGGTGATGTCCCTGGACGGCATGTAGGCCGAAGCAGCTATAGGCAGGCACAGTTCGCCGCCGACAATGGCGGCGGTCTGACTGACGCCCTGGTCGCGCATGCTGTCATCAAGCAGCGGGTCAACGAACATGCCGACACGCGCGCCGTCTTCCCGCGTGGCGGCATCGGCTTCCAGCCGCTGCCTGGCCACTTCGGCCATGACGTAATCCAGACGGGAATTGATAGCCTGAATGTCGGCAAAGGGCACCACCCGCACCCCGTCATTGACGACAGAGGGGGCGTCGCGCCATGCTTGGGTAACGCTGGCCAGCGCCAGCATGGTGGCCGGGACAGCCGGGGACTTGGGGGCCAGCTCGTTGCCGACGCCCTGTACCCACTCGAACGCGCCGTCCCGGGTGACGCACAGACGGTCGATACGCGGCAGGGCCTGCTCGTAGGTCACAAGGACGTTGCTGTCGCGCACAGCGTTTTTGACGCTGAAACCGTCGGCGTCCACGTCATCCGGCGCCTGTTGCGTCATGGCCGTATATTTGACCTGATAGGACGAACCCGTGGCGGGTTCGTCACCCGCCGGGGACCAATTGATCTTGTCCCCGTTCTTGGTGTAGTCGTCTCCGGCCACATAGACCGTATCGCCCTGCGCGACCTCAAGAATGGAAACCACCGACGTATCGGGCAGGGCGTCCTCGCACCCCGCGTAGCTGCCATGCGTCAGCTCCGCGCTTTTCTCGACGATGACATTGACCTTTTTCACGGCATGGATGGGCGGATGGGCCACAATAATGCGCTGGCTTTCCGTGCCGTCGCCCACATGGACTTCCGTGTCGATGGCGCGCAGATCCGGGCGCGCCGGGTAGGACAGACGACGTGAGGTGGGCAATTCCACCCCGTAGCCGTACACGCGACAACGCCCCTCGGACAACGTGTATATCTGGGCGTCGTCGGTTCGCTCGGCAAAGCGCAGCAGCATCCCTTCCGCCACATAACCGCTCCCTCCCGTGCTGTCGCGGTCATAGCGCGCGATGCCCTGCGTGAAGCTGTCCTGATTAGGCGGCTGTTCCTTGGCCCGCACCACGCCGTTGTCCACGGTATGCACGGGCACAAAGCGCCCGGATCCGCCGTCCGTATCAAAGCCCCACCGGGCCTCGACCCTGAGCCGCCACGCTCCGGCCTCGCCTTCGCCGTCGCAGCCCTGCGCCGGATTGCGCAGCGAGGGGTCTTCATTCTCGCTGATGACGGCCAACGCCAGCCGGATGCCCACCGTCACCGTGCCTGACGTGGGGATCACAAAGCTGGCCGGAGCCACGCCGCGCACCTTGCCCGCCAGATAGATGGCCCCGGACTGCGCGGTCACCTGTCCGGTGGAAGGGTCCACGGAAATCTGCGCGTCGCGGATGATGTCGCCGTCGGCAAACAGGGCGTCGCCCAAAGTCCTGGCATGTTCAAAAAAGAGTTCCTGCAGGTCGTTGAGTTCCCGGCCCTGCAACACATAGCCGTCGCGGAACAGGATGCTTTCAAAGGACTTTTCCGGGTCATGCAGATTGCAGTAGCTGTCCGGGGTGGAGGGCAACTCAAACAGGCCGCCCATGATTTTCTTGACCATGTGATGCTCCCTAAATGCTCTAGATGGCCTGGACCAGCTCGATGCCGATCTTGCGGTTGGGGCTGCGGATGATGGGTTCGTCGAGGATTTGCGCGGCGAACAGGCGTCCCGGATTCACGATTTCCGCCGGAAGAAAATAGAGTTGTCCCGCCGGACAGGTCGGAGACGTTTCCGTATCCATAAAAATGCCCACTTCCCGCAGGGTGGCGGTGGGGGCGTCGCTGTAGTCGAAATCCGCGCGCAGATACAGGAAGGCCGTCGGTTCGGCGCTGTAGGCATAGCGTTTTGTCGCCACTTCCACGCTCCCTTCCTCTGTGACGTGTCGTTCCACGGGAACCACGATGGAGCCGTTATCGTCTGGCGTCACAAAGCCGATCACGGAAGGCTTGCGCCTGCCCACCTCGTTGACAAGGGCCGTGGCCTTGACCAGCGACGGCCATTCCAGCGGGTCCATACTGTCCCAGGCTTCATCGCCCAGGCCCCATGCGATATGCAGCGGGCGCGCGGCAATGGCCACGGCCATAGCAATGCGGCCCTGTTCGGTGACGGTGGATTGCATTTATTCCTCCGGTGTTATGATGATTCCCATACAGGCGTTGAGGGTGTCCCAGGCGTCGCTGTTCCAGCCGCCTTCCTCTTCCCATGTCCCGGCGTTTGGCCAGAGGGAGCGTCCGGCCCGAACCAGCGCCTCCGCTCCCCAGTACTGGCCGGGTACGGCATTGGGGAAAACCAGTTCTCCCATGCTCCGGCGTTCCGCCTCATACGCCCACAAACACACGGGCGTGCGCACGGGGCCATGATTGCCAAGACGCAGGTCGCCCAGTCTGTTGACGCCGCGTGCCAGCACGATACGGCGCACGCCCCCCAACCGTTCATTGATGTCCGACAGGCGGGACAGTCCCGTTTCAAACTGGCTGCGCGCCGTATGGCGGACGCCGAGTTCAAACGGCGGGATATAGCGCGTAAAGCCTTCCCAAAGTTCCCAGGGGCGGTTATCCCAGCTTCCATCGTTCCAGGAGGCGGAAAAGCACACGTCCTCACCGCTGCCCATGCTGACCACTTCGGAAAAGATGAAGGGGTTGCGGCGGATAAAGGCGTCCGACAGGCGGGATACGCTCAGGACAAAATTGTTGACGCGGCGCGGCCCGTACAGCGAAAGCCGCTCCGTCAGGCCCCAGAGTAAAGCGCCGTCCAGCAGGGCCGGGCCATGCAGGCTGATCTTGAGGCCAAAGGCAATGACCACGTCGCCGTCCCCGATGCCGGGGTCTGTCGTGCCGCTCCAGAACGACAGGATGCCGCTGCCCAGTTTCGGTCCGATACCGGGGATGATGGGCCGCCGGTCGTTGGTGTCATTGTAGATACGGAAAAAGAAACTGCGCGCGGGCTTGTATTCCTGTATCAACCAGACCAGATGCGCGAGGTCATTGAGTTGCGCCTGTTGGTCCCCGTAATGGGGCGGCGTTTCCAGCCGCACCATGAACTCCGCCCAGCGTGTGGGCGCGAACCGGCGCATGTTCTCGATGGCCTCGACGTGATAGCCGTAGGCCGCCAGAATCTCCGGCAAACCCGTCTGCCTGCCGCCAAGCTGGTGCCAACGCCAAGCATTGACGACACGGGTACGGAACCGCCCGTCGCTTTCCGCCGGGCTGCGCACCAGGCCCCGGCTTGCTCCGAAGGCGGGCACCAGGTTCTGCTCGCAGAGGGCCGGGAACCACTGCCGCCGGAAATACACGACATCATCCCGCGTCTCGTCCAGCGCATGGGCCATGCCCCGGACAATCCCCCGCAGAGGGCCGGGGGTATGGATCAGTGGCCAGGCCAGAATGTCGTGAAAATATTTCCAGAACTCGGACATCACATTTCCTCGGCCCTGACAGCGCGCAGGGCAAGGCTTTCCAGACGGGCCACGCCATCGGCGGGTACGGTCAGCACATCGGTTTTCGGACTGATCCAGACAACGCGCTTGACGCCCGGCACGGCCATGACCGTGTGCGTCAGGAGGTCAAGGGTCAAATCCTGCCCGATTTGCAGCGCCGTCACGTCAGCCAGGGGGCTGGTCTCCGCGAACAGGGCGCGGATGCGGTTTTCCGCCGCAAGCCGGATGGCTTCAGGATCGCCGCTGGTGTACTCAATCTCTCCGGCGATGGCGCAAGGTACAGGTTCCGGCCCCTTGACCAGCCAGTCGTCATTGATGGGCACGTTGGGCGCTATGGCGGCGCGGACTTTCTCCAGCAGCGCCTCGGTGGGCAGCACGTCCGCGCCGCGCACCACGATGTCCACGGTGCCCTGGCCGCGCGGATGCCGATCCAGGATGGAAGCGGACGCCACCCCCGGCACGGACAGCGCCCAGGCCATGTAGGCGAACTTGGTGCAGCCGTTGTTGGCGGCCCACGCAAGGGCGTAGCGTTCCTGAAGCTGGGCGTCCGTCTCCTCGTTCGCGCCTTCCCCGGTCAGCCAGTCCGCCGGATTGGTGACGCCCGCGATTCCCTCAACCGGCGTGACAAGCTCGCAAATCTGCCCGGCGGAGGCGTTGGCCGCCGCGCCGTACTCCTCCGATTCCGCCGGAATATCCACATGATCCGCTCCGGCGGGTAGGACGGCATCGGCCAATGTGCTGTAGCGGTACACCTGGCCGGTGCCGTCCGGGAGAGTGCGGGCAATGCGCCCGGCGCGGATGGTGAGGTTCGTTTCCTTGCTGGAGCCGGGAGAGCGCAGGAAACGAATAGCGCCCCTGGCCTTGGTGGCAGGGCGGCGGGAAAGATTGACGCTTGCGGCGTGGGTATCAAGCCAGTCACCGGAGGCAGTGGCCGGAACGGCCTGCTTCATCAGGCGCTGCAAGAGCGCGTAAATCTGCCAGTAGCCCCAGCAGTAGATTTCCAGCAGGCCGCGAATGACGCCTTTGTTCAGATTCAGCCGCGCGGGCAGATAGCCTTGCGCCGCAAGGCTGTCCTGCGCGGATTCCACATAGCCGAACACCGACGCCCGGACGTCATCTATCGTTTTTGAAAGTCGCGGCGCGGCAGCCGTTGCCCCGCTTGCGGGGCTTACGGATGGCGACAGCGATTTATCCGCATCGCGTGTTGAGTAACTAATTGCTGTCTTCATCCGTAACTTCCTTCGTCATAACGGCTAAAGCAAAGCTGTCTGCTCTTGGCTCTGCATCTTCAATCACCATTTCCATGGTCAGCTTGTTCACCTGCAAAACCAGATTCAGCGGCGTGTCCTCGTCCAGAAAACGCCAGCTTGCCCTGGCCTCGATCAGTCTTTCCGTCCAGCGCGTAACGGCGCAGCGCACGGAACCCACGACCACGCGCGGGTCCTCCTCCACGCGCATGACGATTTCCGATTCAAAGGCCGCCCGCGTGGCGTCTGTGGAATCCTCAAGAATCCAGTCGTGGATCAGCGAGCCGAACCCCGAATCATAGAACAGACCGCCCAGCCGGGTGAAAATGCGCAAGCGGATGTCCTGGACGCCGGTTTCCACGCCTCCCGTCAGGATGACTTCTCCGTTGGCCGCCACTCTGGCCTGGCCCTGCGCGTCAAGGGCAATATCTTGTCCCCAAAGGTCGGTGTCGCTCATGGAAAAACTGTAGCGTGAAAAAAAAGAACGCGCCCGCAAAGGGCGCGAACTGTGCGAAGTTTTTTGGAAAGGGAATCAATCAGATATACGGGCTTTTGTGTTCCCGTTTGGCCGGAACCCCGTTCCACAGGATAGGCGACAAAATGATGAACTCGCACGTTATGGGGCTGACGTTTTCATCCCCCTGGCTGCCGCCTCCTCCGCTGAATTTCGTTATCTTGCAGTTTTTCAGCGTGTCCGTGATGGTGGGCAGATTGTCGTTGCCGTAGGAAACGACAATCGTAAACGGTTCATGGTCATAGATGCCGCCCCCGGAGGCCGTAAGCTCTTTCTTGAGCTTCTCCCACTCCTCGCGGTCCAAAACCATGCTGCCGCTGGCCTCATAATTGCCGCGCCCGTAGCCGTGCGGCACACTGCCCCGCCCATACCGGGCCGTGGCGCTCTGGCCGTCCTCGTACTTGATTTCGGAAATCTCCGCGATTTCGCCTTGCGGGCCGGTCACGGTAATGGATTCCCAGTCGTAGCGCTGTCCGTTTGCCGCCATTACGCTGCCTCCTCCATGCGCGGGTCAAAGCGCGAACCCGCGTACACATAGCGGTTGTAGAGCCTGATTTCACGGATAATCGGGATGCCGATCAGGGTCACTTCCACGGCCACGCCGTTGTTGGTAATATCTTGCCCCGCCGGGATGTTCACAACGTATGCCGCAAGCTCTTTTGCCTTCACCATCACGTCCAGGGCGTTTTCAAGGTTCGCCTTGAGGTACGCCAGGCCGTTTTCACTTTCCGGACGCAGCGGGTCCCCGGCTTCGTCATACATGGATTTCAGGGCGGCTATCCGCGTCAGGCGGATGGCCTTGAACGTGGTGCGCAGCACTTCCTCATAGCGGTAGTCGCTCGTTTCGTCCGCAAGCGTCCGCGAGTCGCCCCAATACGCGCCCTCCATGCCCGCATACTTCTTGGCGGTCAGATACCCGGCGTCCTCAAGGGCCGTCTGGATGGCGCTCCAGCCGTCCGGCAGCACAAGCTGGGAAACGGGGCCGTCCTTGACGCGCCCGGCGGCCCGCTGCACCGGAATGGACATGACGCGCCCGGACTGCAAGCCCCCGGCGTTGCGCAGGCGAACCGCCCCCGTGCTGTCCACAAGCTCGCCATACTGGCAGCAGACAGTGACGAATCGGCAGGCCACGCCCTGGCGCTCGGCCAGCAGGGCGGCGGCATAGGCGCTCATATCCTCGCCGTCACGCGGCAGGCGCGCCTCCAGCTTGAAATAGGTGGGCCGCTGGCAGTTCCACAGTTCCTCGGCCCTGGCCTGGGCCGCCAGCCAGTCCACGGAATCGGAATCGCCCACGATATGCACGAACTCCACGTCAAAGAGGTTGAGCGGCGTTTCCAGCGCTTCCAGCACGTCCACAATGGACGGAGCAGGCGGCAGAAGGCGACAGGTGTACGTCGTGCCCGCCAGGTATTCCCCCTCCGGAAAGGTGATCGCCACGCCGAAGTCCGGCAGCTCATGGAAGCCGTTCACCGGAATGGTGCGGGCCTTGCCGTAATTGTCGCCGCCGTCCGTGGAAAGCCGGAACGTGCCGGTATTGCGCCCGCCGCCGCGCATGACCTGGATCACCAGTTCCGCGCCGGTGAGGACGCCGCCTGCCAGTTCGGCAATTTCCGGGAGCGGGCTTTTGGCGTCGCCGATGCGATAGACCGGCCCCACAGGGCAGCGCACCGAAAAGGCATAGGTGGCGCCAACCTCAAGAATGGCATCCGCCGCGAAAACCAGCGTTGCGCCTGTCGGCTGCTCGCCATCCGCAACGGGTATCTGTGCGGCCGTGGCCTGCGCTTCGGCAAAGGTCTTGCCGCCGTCCATGCTGATTTCCAGCGTGGCCGTGCCGATTGCGCCGCCCTCGGCCACTCTGGCCACCACGTCCGCGTTCCGGGCCGGGTAGCCCTCCAGCCGCGCGGACGCGCCGCCGCCCTGATGGACAGGCGCGGAGATGTACCCGCCCGGCTGGCCCTGCACCGGCACGGCGATGACAAACGGTTCCTGGCCGCCCGTGTTGAGGATGTCGCGCACACGTTCCACCAGCGGCCCCTGGCCCAGCATGGCCTCAAGATCCGTCCGCTTGCCCACCAGATAGCCCTTGCCGACCTGCCCCCTGGAGCAGACTCCGGCCACCAGGGCCTTGCCGTCCACGCCGCCCGTAACAATGCCGGACGTGCCGTCGATGAGATATTGCAATACATCGCCCATATCCGCTCCTTATGCCATGCGCCCGCCGCCCAGGCGGCGGCCATGCAGCCTTGCGAGCGCGGCCCGGTACTCCGCGTCCGTGGTCATCTTGCCGTCCGCCCAGCCCATCATCCGCAAAAGGGCGGCCTGCTCCCAGGCGGCAACGCGGTGACGGATTGCCAGAGCGGCAATATCTTCCAAGGCCGGTTCTTCCCGGTTTTCCGTTTGTGCCTTTTCATCCGTGGTCTGCGCCTCCAGAGAGGCGGACGGCTGTTCCGGGGGCTGCGTTGCGCTCTCCGGGGCGGATGCCGCCGTCTGTGCCGTGTTCTCCTGCACGGTTTCCGCAGTCTGCGGAGCCTGGGTCGTGTTTTCCCGCGCGGCTTCCGCCGCCGTTTGCCTTTTAGCCATCCTGGCCTCCTGTGGATGTTTTGATGGTGAATGTTGGAATCAGGGCCTGAACCCGCTCCTCGGTAACGCGCCAGATAAAGGTCAGGTCAAAAAGCTGATTGACCTTGCTGAACACTTCGATGACCGCCTCTCCCACGCGCTTGTCCGGGGGCTTGCCGAAGGTGGCCTTCTCCGCGCGGACTTGCACCCAGTTCCCCCGGCTGTCGTTGGCTCCGGCAGGCAGGGCGGCGACAAAGCCGTAACAGAACGCGGAAAGCCATGCCCTGTCCTCGGCAAGCACATTGGCACCCACGGAAAGCCGCACGGTGTAAAGTTCCCGCTTGCGCACAAGTTCGGTTTTCGTGCGCTCATAAGCCAGGGTCCGCCCGGAACGCGTGTAGCTTTCCGGCAGAAATTGCAGTTCCAGCCGGGGCCGGTTGAGGGTGAGGTTGTCCTTTTTGACCTGGGCAATGACGCGATCCGGGGAAAGCCCGGCCTGTTGCGCCGCCCTGGTAATGATGTCCGTTGCAAAATCCTGCATGGCCTAGCCCTTGAAAGCCCCTTTCAGGAAGTCTTCCATTGTGCCCTTGACCTCCTCCATGTCCGTCTCGGACACGCCAAGATAGGGTCGGGCCGGTATGGTCACTTCCTTGGCGAATACGGTTTTGTCGCCGCTACCCTTGAACACCAGCCGTTTTGCTTTCTTGGGCCGGATGGTGCCGCCGTACTGATGGATTCTTGCGTAGGGCAGATTGCTCCCCACCATGACCTTGGTAGGTGTTGCCGCGTAGTCTATGGAATCCCGCAGATGGGCATCTTTCGTCAGCGTCTTGCCGCCCTCGGCTGATGCGCGGGCGGACGGCTTCCACTTCCTGCCCTCCGGGTCCTCCTCTTTCTTGAACCGGGTCTTGACGCCCGAAACAAGGGCTTCGCCTATGCTTGCCATGAGCGCCCCGGTGTTGCCGATATGTTTGACGGCATTGCCGAGCGCCTTGTCAAAACCGCCCCAGGACAGGGAACAGCCGGGCTTGGACGCCATCAGAACCCCCTCAAGTTTTTTTCAGATACCTTTCGGCCCCGCATCCCTGCGGGGCGCTCAAGGATCGCTTCGCCGCAAGCAAGTTGCGGCTTGCTCCGCTGCGCGGCTGGCCGCGTCCATGCGGCCAACTCAAAATCCCCGCAAGTCAAAGAGCGGTTTTCTGGAAACGACCGCCACGCTGGCCTCCTCCCTGTCCGGGTGGGCTTCGTCCAGGGGCAGCTTGCGCTTGCCCTTGGCAATGTCGTCCAGCAGGTTCAGGCACTCGCGCCACTGTTTTTGCAAGGGTATCCATTCGTTGCTGTCGGACGCCTCGGTATCCACAAGGGACGTGATGGCCTCGACAACGCGGTAGGCGCTGATGACCGCCGCAATGTAGCGGACAAGCTCCGGCACATAGGGCCAGGGCTGCGGGTAACGGTAGGAAAGCGCATCGCCCACTTCGCCGGAGACGGCTTCAATGGTTCTCTCCACGATGCCCGGATTCTGCTCCTCGCAGGCTTGCATATAGGCGGCGTGGAGAAGATCCGTGAGGTGTTCCCGCTTGCACAGCAGCATGGATATGCCCCTTTTTCGCGTTTTAGACGGGTTTTAGACTAGTCTAAAAGGTTTACCCCTATGTCGGGCCGCCCCGAAGCGTTTTGACGCTCGCGGCAGCCGTTAGCGGCCTTGACGCTTACGGATGGCGACAGCGGTTCCGCTGACAGTCTGTTGCGGTAACTAATTGCTGTCTCCATCCGTAACTTCCTGCGTCGTAACGGCTGGAGCCAGGGCGGCTCCCGGCATCAGTCCACCACGATGGCCGAACAGGACGCCCGGCTCGGCCTGGCGGGCAGCGGCTTGGCCTGCCCGATGAGCATCAGGCCGGAATCGTCCTGCTTGACCACGGGCACAATGTGCAGCGGTACGGCGGCATTGTTGGCGCTGATGCTGTCAATGGCGCAGTACCAGACCTTGCCCGGCTGATTCTTCGCCACGGCCAGCAACATCTTGGGCGGCATCTTGGGCAGCCATTCCGCGTCCGTGTCCGGGTTCGGGTAGGTTTCGTCCATTGCCCGGATGGCGTAGCCGCCCACCGTGATTTTGCCCTGCTCCAGATTGAGGGCGTAGGGCTTGCGCTCCGTGGTGGACAGGTAGCCCTCGGCAATGCCCAGCAGAACGCCGAACACGTCCGAACCGCACCAGAACTCCACATTGCCGCCAAGACCGGCCTTTTTGACTTCAAGCTCCATATCCCGCAGGAGCTGATAGACCTGCGGCAGTTTGGATTCGGCGGTCAGTTTGGCGGACGGCGTGTAGGTCAGCAGCGGGCCGTAGTCGATTTCGTAGATTTCGCGGTGGCCGCCTTCCAGTTCCACCGGCCAGGTCAGCTTGCCCGTTGCCATGACCACGGCGCACATGCCCTCCGTGGTGTTGCGGATGGTCTGCCGAATCTGATCCACCTTGCGGGTGCGCCAGGCGGACACGGCGGCCTGATTGCCGAAAATGACGCGCAGGTCATTGAGTTCGCTGGCGGAGACGGGAATCTGTACCTTGACCGGCAAAGGCGCGATGAACTCCATGTCCACGCCTTCCCCCTTGAGGGAAACGGGGGTGCCGTCACGCCGCACCACGGGCACGGTCTGGACTACGGCCTTGAGGTCGGCAATGCCGATCAGCGGCATGGGATGGGTGGGCCGGTCTTTGAACAGGTTGTCCATGACCGTGGTTTCCAGCGGCGGCAGCGTGGTCAGCGACTGCGCGATGGCCTGCGGCGTGAAAAGGCCCTTGAGTTGTGCAAGCATGATACCTCCCTGATGTTAGACGGCGAAAACGCCGCGCTCGGCAAGCGCCGCAAGCTGCATGGTTGTGGGGGACTTGTTGTCGCCGGTCTTGAGCAGCCGCCCCTTGACCGTGCCGTGGACAACGCAGGCCGCGGACTTCTCCCCATGTTCCCCGGCGGGGTCACAGGGCAGGTCAACCACGGCGCAGGGCGCGTCCGTATCCGTGGACAGGAACGGCGCGTAGGCGATGTCCACCACGCTTTCGCTTTCCTCCCCGGAACCTTTGACTTCCACCTTTTTGAGTAGCGTTCCCACGGCGAGCGCGGCGGACACGCTTTCCGCAAGCGGCAGATAGTGAATGACCACCGGGTGGTTGTCCGTGGCCGCCCGCTCCCCGCCGAAGCTGAATTTCCCCAGATGTCCTTCATTCATGGTTGTGGCTCCTCACAGCTTTTTGGCCATATCTTCAAAGGTGAACGCCTGCCCCTCCGGCCCGGCATGGCCCGGAGGCGCGGAAAAGTCGGCAAAGCGCGGGTCTTCCGGCCTGGCTTCCAGTTCACGGAAATACCGTTCTTCAAGGGAAAGGCTTTCCGTCCTGCCGTCAGGGGCCGCAAAGTTCACGGTTTCCGTCTGCATCGCCAGCTTGGCCGCGAAGTCCAGCACACCCGTCTTTTCAGCGGGCTTTACCTTCCCGGCTTTCACCAGTTCCGCCACACGCGCCTCCCGGCGTTCGCCCTCAACCTTGCCCCGGTAGGCCGCAAAGTCGGCGGATGCCTTCTCCGCCTTTGCTTCGGCTTCGGTTTTGGCGGCTTCGGCCTTGTCCTTGCCTTCCTTGTGGCCCTGGACCTGCTTTTTCAGGTCCGCGTTTTCCTTTTCGAGCGCGGCCAGGCGCTCTTTCAGCGCCCCGATTTCACGCTGCGCGTCATCAGGCATAGTGCCTTCCTCCTTGGTGGAAAATTCCACGGTTATTGAGTTTGCGCCGTCCGCAAGCTCAACGGCGCGCAAGCCGTCAATGGCGGGCTGCGCCGCGCCCAAAAGCGCCACATGGCGCAGGGTCTTGCGGTCAGGCATCAGGCTCATGGAAACATGCCGGTAATGTCCCGCGTCCACGAGCGCCCGGACCTGCTCCGGCACCTTGTCAAACACGGCCAGCAGCTTGCCGCCCTCGGCCTTGAGCTTTTGCGCCCAGCCGAAGGCGGGCGCGGAATCGGACTGCGGATGCCCGAATACCAGCGGGCAATCCCGCTTTTGCGGGTCGTAGGCGTTGGCAATGGCTTCCAGGTCCCGCGCTGTGAACGTCTGTTCGCGCCCCGCGCTGTCTGCGAATGTTCCCGTCCGGGCGATCTCAATCCATTTTTCCATTCTTCCGCTCCTTGCGCGGAACCATGCGGCGCGGAGCAAGTCCGACGCCGCCCGCGCCGCGTCGCTCGAAGGCGCGATACCTCGCGCGCCTCCGGCGGCAGAAGGAAAGCCCCTCTTTCCGGCAACTATGCACCAGAAAGAGGGGCCATGCCCGCAAAGGGCGCGAACAGCGCGAACTATTTTTCAGGGGAAATGTTTAAAAAGAAGAAAGCCGCCAGAGTTCACCGGCGGCTTTCGCTCATGCGGGCAAAGGAAATCAGTACAGCGGAACGCGTATATCGACCTCGCCGGTACGCTTGTTCACAGCAAAAGGCGCGGCATCATCTTCCGGCTTTTCGCCCTGGGCGTATGGCGAGGCTTCAAAGACGAACTCCGTTCCGTCTTCTTCCAGCAAATCACCAACCCAGACAAGGGGACAGTCCTTGCTGGTAAAATCGTGCATCTTTTGCAAAAGAATGTTTCTTGCTTCATCCACGGTCATTTTTTGCCGCCTTGACTATTTCATCCCATTCAAAATTATCCTGCAAATCCAGATTGTCCATCCGGTAGTATGAATATCCCAAATTTCTGCGGGCATTGCCCAAAACGGCATCGCCGATGCGTCCGTTCTGCGGGTCCATGAATACCAACGCGCCGTTTACCTTTTCGCAGGCAATGGTGTGGCCACCCGCGTTGCGGCCCGGCCATGCCCATATTATGCCAACCCTTGCGCCGTCAGGCAAGGCTTTTAACTCCTTCAGCAATGCCGCCTTGGTCAAGGGCGGCTTGCGCCCCCACAGCCCCTGAACATCCGCATTTTTGAAACACTCGCTGCCGTTCATGGCGCGGCGCTTGCTGGTGCCGTTGGTCTTTGTGTTCCAGTTCGGCATGGCCTCAACAGGGTAGCCCCGCCTGCGCAACTCGAATGCCGGCACACACCGTTGACAGTTTATCTGGTAGCCGGTTCCTTTCTGGTAATCGGGGTTCGCATTCGCTACGGCCTCCGTCCGTTCGATGGGCGCGCCTTTCTTGACGCCGATTATCCTTTCAATTTCGTCCGGCTGGTGCGGGGCCGCTGATCCCGCGCCCCGCACCTTTTCATAATCCCAGCCTTCGGGCGGCTTCCTGTCTTTCAGGTCCGCCGTGGGCAAGCCTGTGGCCCACGCCTTGAAAGGATTGTTCCGAAAGCCGTTGTCCGCACCGGGGAAATTGACAAAATACTCCATACCCGTTTTCGGGTCTGTCCACATATCCGCCCTGGGCATTTCCTTTTCGACCGTAAGCCCCTGCGCCCTGACCTGGCGCTCGGAGAGTGTGATCACGGTACATTTGCAGTTAAAGCCGTTCGGCGGATAATTGCTGTTCCAGAACTCATGATCGGCGGGATAGACCTTTTCATGCAGCGCGGCATGGCTTGGGCGTGTGCGTCTGCTCATAATGGACATATACTGCCAGTAAGGCCGCGAAGCCTTGACCGCCTGCATCTTTTTGTAACGCCCGGCGGCGTAGGCGCTTTGCAGGTTCGTCCGGAAAATCGTCTCCACGCGGTGGCTGTGCCAGCCCTGGCTCTGGATGGCGGCGAGGATGCGCTCCTTGAACTGCGGCAGGGTTTCACCGTCCTCAAGCGCGGCCTGTATGCCTTCGCTCACCAGGTTGACCAAATCCTGCCGGGCAAGGCCCGTAACATAAAAGGCGCGCTGCTTCGCGCCCTCCGCAAGCGCCTTTGCCTCCGGCCAGGTCAACTTGGCGCGATCCTGCCAGAAGGCAATGGCGGCATCCGGCTTGACGCCTTCGGCAATGACTTCCCAGTCGTCCTTCATCGCATACCTCGCGCCGCCGCGTCCTGCGCCGGACGCGAGGTCACGGCGCGGCAGGCAGGCTGCCGCTTGTTCCGCTGCGCGGCCTGCCCGCATCCATGCGGGCAAAGAGGATTAGCCGTCATTTTCCACCTCGGCCCGCACCGCTGCCGCTCCGTGACCGGACGCCGCCGTCATGGCGCAGGCCAGAAACGCCTCCAGAGCGCCGGGCGCAAGGCTCGGCGCAAGCAGTTCCACAAGGGCGTCCTGCAAGTCCTCATAACTCTTTGCCGCATGGATAGCGTTCTCAACTTCCTTGACGAAAGCTCCGCTTGCCTTGAGGGCCTTGGGCAGCATGTTGACAATGGCGGCGTCCAGCGCGGCTTGGGCTTTCTCGGCAGGGTGCCGCTTCCCGCTAGGAGCGGCAAAGTCCGCGGAGGCCGCCGGAGGCAGGCCGCCTTCCTCCGGCGCAACGGGCGCGGCGTCCTCCACGGAAAACTCGGATTCTTTCAGGCCGTAATTTTCCATGAAATGCTCGGCGGTGAACCTGACGCCGATGTCCACCAGCTTCTTGTCCAGGTCGGCCCGCTCGTTCAGGTCTTCCGGTTCCTCATAGGCCGCCAGGGGGGCGAGAACGCCGGGGCCGGTATTGACCTGGGCATAAAGCCAGGCAATCTCGCTCCAGGCGTCCGCCACCATTGCCTTGTCGGCGTCCGCCAGCCCCTCGGCCACGTCCTGATGCGTCTGGGCGGCGGCCTGGCTGTTTTTCCCCTCCATTTCGATGGTGAGCGTCTGGCCCATGAGCAGCTTGGAAATGGCCTTGTCCATGCGCGAAAGGAACATTTCATGGAGGGCCGCCTGCGTCTGCCCGGCGGATTCCAGCTTGACGCTCGCGCCATACGGCACCACGGCCACCGCGTCCTGAACCATGCGGGCCAGATTGGCGGCCATGCGCCGCTTTTCCTCCGGTTCGGCCTTGGGCGGCGCTTCGCCCACCACCCAGGGCATCCCGTGACGTTCCACAAAGCGGGCATAGAAGCTCATGCCCCCGCGCTTGAAACTCACAGGCCAGAGGCAGCGCGAGAGCAGGCGCAGGCCATAGGGGTTGTCATAGGTGGCATGATGGCGCACCAGCACGAACTTGCCGGGCGGCAGTTCCAGAGGCTGGGCGCAGAGGCCGCCATACGCGCCCACAAAAACGGGGTTGTTGGCGTTGTCAAAGGCGAACCAGCGGCAGGGCCGGGGCACGATGTCCACCAGATGCCACCAGTCGCCGCCGCGCCGCCAGACAAGCTCAAGCGGCGCAAAGCCGAAAAACGGCGCGTCCAGAATACCGCTGATGACCTCGCGCATATTGGTGCGCTCAAGGTCCTGGACAAAACGCTCATACAGCCGCGTGGCCTCCGGCGTGGGTTCCTCGCCCTCCGGCGCGCCGGGGCGCAAACTGAAATCCGGGCAGTTGAGAACGCGGTTCTTGCGGGCAAGCAGCGCCGTTGTGACCTGATCGTCCGCCAGCAGGTCCGCCAGCACAGCGGCATCATCCCCGCGCTTGCGGAGGATGGGGTCCGGGTCCGGCAGGACGTTGAGCCAGCTTTCCAGTTCCCCGAAGGTGATGCCCGCGTTCTGGCGCGTGGCAAGTTCGGTGCCGAGCGCCTCATACTGGAAGGGCTGGAACGTGCCGTCCGCCCTGTAAATGCCGTTTGCCATAGCGTATGCTCCATCTTTGCGGAGTGCTGTCGCCATCCGTAGGCCCGCTTCGCGGGCAACGGCTGGCGCAAAAAAGCCCCCGTTTTTCCGCCAGTATGGCAGAGAACCGGGGGCCATGCCCGCAAAGGGCGCGAAGGATGCGAAGTTTTTACGGTGCGGCCTTGCTCACCAGTTCATCCAGGGCGCGCAGCCCCACTTCAATATCCCGCGTCCACCACGCAAGGCCACGAAGCGCCTTGTCGTCCAAAAGGCCGATGGCGGCGTCCGGCTTTTCCGCCATGGCGGAGCAGGCCACGGACAGAAAGGCCACGCGTTCTTCCATTTCGCGGATGCCATCCAGCGCGACACCGGGAACCTGATACAGGGCGCTCACTGCACACCTCCGCGCACCACGGCGCGCGTAACGCGCTTGCGCGCGGCCTGCGGCGAAACGCCCGCGATTTTGCCTATCTCCCGCCAGGTGCAGCCCTTGCGGCGCAGTTCCATCATGCGCCGAAGGGCGCGGGGGCTGTTGTTGCGCCGCCAGAGGCGGTCAGCCTCTTGCAGCCCGGCCAGATAGGCGGCCTTGCGTTCGGCCTGAACTGCGGGGAACGACTGTCCCTCGTCCAGCCCCTGCCGGTAGCCCGCCTCGCGGGCAAGGCTTGCGTGGTCTTCCCGCACGGCGGCCTCAAGGGCGTTGAAGGCTTCGATATAGCGGATTTTCCACTTCACGGCGTTGGCCCCGGTAAAGCCCATGACCAGCAGGGTGAAGCCGTCGCGGGTGAGGAGATAGGCGCGGTCTTTGCGGGTTGCGCCATTGCCGATTTGCGTTTCAATGAACATGGGCTCAAAATTGAGCCGATGAAATTATTCCGGGCACTTGGCGCGTAACTTGCGAAGGTCGCGCAGGACATCCTTGTGGTTGCGGTTGAAGTGATAGGCCACAATGTCCGAACGCACGGCGGGCTGCCCATTGGCCGTCACCCCGATTTCCATTGTGGAGTTGTCATTGATGAAAGACGCGGCTTGAGATAGACTGTTTTCAGCCATTTCACTACCTCCGTCGTAGTGTTACGGTTAGGCTCCTTGTCGCGCTGCAACGCTACTTGGGGCCGTTTTCCTTTTGCTTGTCCCAATCAGGATAAAGTTTGTCGAGCATATCAAGGAAAAGCTGCTTGATGGTCCGCCGCTCTTTGGCAGCCAGCGCTTTTATCTGGGCATGCTCGTTCACCGTGACGGGGAAAGCTATCTGTTTTTTCTCCATCTAACCTCCCTACAAAAACTAAAAAACAAGTTTTTACAAGTTGTCAAGAAAAATTTGTCACGAGAAATGAGAATGTGGTAACAATTTCATTCATACTACTATCCTCTTGGGGGAGCGCATGGCAAGGAACGGACTCACATCACTGGTGCGGGCTGGCATCAAGGTTGCCAAGGCCATAGATCGCGAAAACAAGCGCCAGGCCCGCATTCGCGAACAGCGTCTGCGGGCGGAAGAACGCGAACAGCGCCGCCGTGACAAAGAGGCGAACCGCCAACTTGCGGCAGCCCTGCGAGAAGAGAAGCGCCAACGGCTGGCCGCCCAGCGGGAGGAAGAACGTCTTGCCAAGCGGCAAAGCAAGGAAGCCATGCAAGCTTTCGTCCAGGCAGGGCAGGATGCGTTTGCCATGCGCTGCAAGGAACGCGCAGCGGCGCGGGAAAATCTGCTGCGCCAACTTTACAACTAGGAGGTGTGTATGGAAGCTGCCATCATTCTGCTTGTGCTTGCCGCCATCATAGTTGGCCTGACCTTACTGGTAGTCAAGCTCGTCAACCGACGCCGCTACAAACCCTATGCCAGCCGCAAGGCAGCCCTGGAGGCTGAAGTGGCCAGCATGGAGGAAAGCCTTTCCACTCTGCAAGAACGCCATGCCGCGCTTGATGCGGAAACTCAGACATTACAGGTCCTGGCCAGCAGAGAACAGGAACTTGACGCCTCGCTTGCCGCCAAACAGCGCCGCCTTGATGACATGGAAGCAAAAATCGCTTCCCTTCAGAGCTTGGAGGAAGAGGCGGATAGGCAAATTCATGCCATACAGGCCAAAGTGGATCTCTATTCCCGCATAGACGATTTTGTGGATTATGGCATGTATGAAATGCCGGAGTACCTGTACGAAACATCAGAACGCTTTGCCATTGAAATCAAGAAAATTCGTGAACAGCAAAAAGCGCTTATTCAGGACAAGCAAGCCATTATTGGTTCAGGTAACATGGCGATGTTCGGAGAATCTCCCATTGTCAAGCGAGTATTGAACGAACAGGTCAAGATGATGATACGTTCCTTCAATATTGAATGCGATATGCTCATTGCCAAGGTCAACCCAGGCAACTATCAGCGCACCCTTGAACGTATTGACGCGGTGGCTACCGGCCTGGAAAAGAGCGCCGCTGACCTGCGCTACGGATTCAATACGGAATATGTGGAACTAAAATATCAGGAATGTACGCTGCAATATCAGTTTATGCTCAAGAAAAAACAAGAACAGGATGAACAGCGCGCCATACGCGAGCAGATGCGCGAAGAAGAGCGCGCCCGCCGCGAGTATGAAAAGGCCATTGAGGAGGCTGCGAAGGAAGAAACCACCTACGAACATTTGTTGCAAAAGGCTCGCGAAGCGCTGGAAACGGCTAGTGCGGAAGAAAGGCAGGCAGCCGAACTGCGCATCCGCCAACTGGAAGAAGAACTTGCCGAAGCCAAGGCCAAGGCTCAACGCGCCATCAGTATGGCGCAGCAAACCAAAAAAGGGCATGTCTACGTCATCAGCAATATTGGCTCCTTTGGCGAAGATGTCTACAAAATAGGCCTGACGCGCCGTCTTGATCCTACCGAGCGGGTGGATGAACTGGGCGATGCCTCCGTCCCCTTCAGTTTTGACATTCATGCCATGATTGCCTCGAACGATGCGCCTGCCCTGGAAAACACCCTGCACAAGGCTTTTGATTCCATGCGTGTCAATGCCGTCAATCTCCGCAAAGAGTTCTTCCGCGTGTCACTGGAAGACATTCGCAAGAAGGTCGAAGAAGTGACAGGGAATGAAAGCGATTTTGTAATGACTCATCTTGCGGAAGAATACTATCAGACGCAGCGGATGCGGGGCATTCACCACACCCAATAGCACACAAGCGCTGTGGCATCCATTGCCTTGACGGTCAAATGGATCAATAAACGGCGGGAAAAGGCCAATGTGGCGATGAATGGCAAGTAACTCGTCATATCGCTGCCCAGAGGTAAAGAATTCTTGTAAACAAGGAGCGATTGGCGATGACCTATGATTTCTTGGTTGTTCAAGCACGAAAGGAAGATATAAATCTGCCAAGTGTATGGATAAGAATTAGTCAAGAATGCAACGAGTTTAAAAAAAGTCCAATAAAAATAGAATATAAGGGAAAAAACTGTTATGTACAATGTAGAACTGTTGATCAAACACTAATCAGTCATACAAGCTATCAAAATATAGTATATTTATACAAAAACGAGAATATTATATTTATATCTGAACACTATAGAGAAATATTAGGCATTAAAGAAGAAGTAATCAAATCATTTGATTTTTATGGTCCTTATGAGGAAAAAAATTCGATGGAAAAAGATGTGCATTGGATATTGCTTTTCCTAAAGCACACAGTTGTCGGTATTATTGGTATTCATTTATGGCAGCGTGGCAACATCCAGACATATATGCTAAAGTTTCAATTTGCTTAGGTGTATTAAGTTTTTTGATCGCAATAGTCGGCATTCTACAAAATATTGGCTTGCAAAAGATTGTAAAATTACTCCCTATTGGCATCAGGGATATATGCCTATTTGGCATAGGTGTTTTATTCTCATGTATCGCATCTATCTTTTTTTCAGAAAAAAATATTGTTTTGTTGATAAGTATTATAGCACTTATTCTGCTTATCATTGCCTAATGGTTTTACTGTCCCCTCAGTATGGCAAAGAATCGCAAGCCATGCCCGCAAAGGGCGCGAACTGCGCAAACTATTCCCAGCCTTTCAGGTCCATGCCCGTCAGCGGCACCCCCACATAATCCCAGGGTTCATAACTGCCGAGTTCCTTGCGCGCGTCAAGCATCATGGCGCAAGCGATCACGCTGTCGCCGTGTCTGCCGCCTGTCTTGTCCTTGCCGCGCTTGTCCGGCACACGGGCCACGCCCTTGACCACATGCAGGGAATGAAAGTCGGAGCGGATGTCGGCGTGGCGCGGGAGGGTCAACGTCCTGTCCTCCAGGCCGGCCTTGAGCAGCGGCATGGTTTCCCTGTACCACGACTCGGAAATCATTACTTCACGCACAAGGCCGGTGCCGTACTGCTGGCGGGCCGCTTCGGCCAGGGCCGAGCCATTGCCCCGCGCATCCAGCGAGACGCCGGAAAAACGCGGCAGGGCGTCAAGAACGGCGAACAAAATCTGCTGCTGCGTCCGGTGCGGGCAGTTGCGCAGTTCCAGGACAAAGGGCGGCACAAGGCGCATGTCCTTTTCCTCCGTGGCGGGCCAGAAAACGGACAGATCCCCGCTCCGCCCAAAGTCCACGCCGCAGAAATGCGCCCGGTCTTCTTTTGAATACCCCGCACCCGCGCTTCCCTGCGCGGGATGCGAGGTCGCTTGCGATTGGCGCGGCAATCGCAGCACTCCGCTGCGCGACTCGTCCGCGTCCTTGCGGACGCCATTCAATTCATCCAGATATGGTTGCAGGTATTCCGCTATCCAGCCGCGCGTCCAGGTTTCGGCGACAGGCAGGGGCCAGTCCACAAAGTCCTTGGCTGGCTCTGTCCAGGTAATGACCGGAATATCCTCCATACAGGACTGGATCAGCGGCAACGGCAGGTAGGCTCCGGCGCTCTGCCGGGGGATGCAGAACAGCTCCTCGTCCGCGCCCTCACCGTATGTGGCGATCAGGTCGGCCCGCCAGGCTTCCTCCGCCTCCCGGCTCCAATCCTTTTTGGTAACGGTACAAATGCGCCGGTACAGACCATCGGAAAGGGCATCGTCCAGGGTTATCCGATGCAGGGAATAGGGCAGCTTGCCCGCGCGGATTTCCTGGACAAGCACATTGAACGGATTGTTGACGCCGTTGTGGGTTGAGATGATGACTACCTGCCCGCCCCACATGAGCAGGGCCAGCGCGGCCTTGAGCAATTCGTCCAGGTCTTCCACGAAAGCGGCTTCGTCAATCACCACGCGGCCCTGTTTGCCGCGCAGGTTGGAGGGCCGATTGGAAAGAGCAAGGATTTTGTGGCCAGAGGCAAAGTCGATGCGGAACGCCTTTATCTCGCGCTCGGCGTTGTCCCTGAAAATCTCCTCGTGGACGGTAGCGGCCACGCCCTCAATCTTTTTCGCCCATTCAGCGCAGGTGTCGATATATTCCCGCGTCATATCCTGGTTGAAGCTAATATAAAGAACATCCATGCCGTCCCGCCCCCGTGTGGCGGCGGTCAGAACGTCATCATACGCCTGCCCCCAGGTAAGACCGATGCGGCGGCTTTTCTCTATCACCTTGACCTGGGAGGTGTCCGCCGTCCATCGGCTTTGGTAGGGCAAAAGCAGGGTTCGGGCTTCCATGCGCTACTCCATGCTCCAGCCGTTGCGACGAAGGAAGCTACGGATGGAGACAGCAATTGGTTAACGCGACAGTCGGCCAACGGAACCGCTGTCGCTATCCGTAAGCGGCTTCAGCCGCTAACGGCTACCGCGCCCGCCAGTTCGCGCAGTTTTGCGGCCATTTCAGCAGAGAGGCCCTGCGCCGTCTCCGGCTTGTTTTCCTTGGGCAGCGAACTTTCAAGGTCGGCCACAAGCTCAAGGCAGCGTTTCACGTCCTGCACAGTGGCAGCATTGATTTTGTCCGCGTCCGCAAGGGCCAGATTGAGCTTGCGTTCCACCGCCTCTTTCAGCGCCGCTACGGCCTCGGCCTTGGTGCCGATCTTGCGCCGGACGGGCGGGGCCGCGCTGGGTATCTTCCCGGCGGCGGCCAGTTCCTGTTGCTTGAGAGCCAGGGATTCCAGAGAGGACACGGCAAAAGCCATAGGGGCCGCTTCCTTGGCGTCCGCCGCTGTCAAAAGCTGTTCCAGCGCCTTGTGGCGGCCCTTGACCAGATTGACACGGATCTCGCTCTCCGCCTGCGCGATGTCCGCCCGCTTGCGCGTCCAGTCGTAGCGTTGCCCCCACGCCTTGAGCGTGGTGGGCGACACGCCGGTCGCCTCGGCCACCGCCGCATAACTCAAACGGTCAACGCAATAGAGTTCTTGCGCCCGCCAGAGCGTATCAGTCGGATACTCGCGGCCCATCAGATGATGCCCAAATCCCGTTCCAGAATTTCAATCTTGCGCACCACGCCCTTGAGTTCCTGTTTCAATTCGTTGAGCCGGATGGACAGGCGCACGATGTATTCCGTGTCTATTTCCACAGGTTCCGCCGTCAGCGGCAGGCTGTGTCGGATGGATTCACAATGGCTTGTGATTTCCGCTTCAATGGATTTCCGTCTGATGCGCAGTTCCTCGCGCTGTCCCAGGTTCTCCGCCCTGCTCATGCTCAATTCCCCCTGGCCTCAATGATGGTGGAAAGATGTTCAACGGCTCTGGTGTTGTTCACTATGATGGTCTGCATTCCCTGCGCGATTTCCACAATGCTTTCGGCTACGCGCTCATAGCTTTTCACCAGGGCGACATTCTTCTGATAAAAAATCACGACTTCCCCATGCTTTGCCCCGATGTCGTCAAGGATTTTCTGCGTGTCCTGGCGATAGGTTGCCAGCATGGATTCCATGCGCCGGGCATGGCGGTTGTTCAAGGCAAAGGCCGCCAGAAATGCCGTGACAATGGCAAGCGTGGGCAGCGCCAGAATGATGCAGATGACGCCCGGAACGCCAAGCGCCACCAGACTTTCCAGCATCGGTTGCGCCGCAGCCAGCGCCGCGCCGAGTTCAGTTGCTCCCATTGCTGTTTCCTCCTTTCGCCTGCCAGCAGGAGAGCGCAGCCGACAAGCCGTCAATGTAAGCTCTCATTCTGTCATCCCGTTCCATGAGGACCGCCATGTTTGCCGGACTTTCCAGCGGTTCCGCCGCATCCAGCAGCGGCAAAACAGGAATGGACGGCGCGGGGCAGTCAGGCAAATTGAGAACGGGCCGTATCGCCTGCCGCGCTCCACACCCGCAAAGGCTACAAAGGCCGATTGAGGCGATCAGCAACACGCTTGCGCGTTTCATCGTCCACCACCTTTGTCTTTTCCGTTTCCGTCCGGGGTCTTGGCCTGGCCGCGTCCATGATGGCCGCCCGCTCGGCGGCGTCCGCCTGTGCCTGGGCTTCCCGCTCAAGGCAGCGGCGCGCATTCTCCGCCAGAGCCTCCGCGCGCATTGCCGCCTCCTCCGCCTGCGCCTTCCAGTCATCGCGCTCCTGCCGGGTGACGGCATGGACCGCCTTTTCCGCAGCAAGGGAGCTTTCCAGCCCCCGCGCCGCGAAGTATTGCACGACCGCTGCAAGCGCAAAACCAACGGCCAAAAACGCAAGCGCCCTGTTCATGGCTCGATCCCCGGCCCCCAGCCCGCCTTGACGTATGCCTGCTGGCGTTCCTGGAGGATGCGCCGGGGGTATTGCCTGTTTTCGGCAAATGCCGCCTTGGAGCGGCCCGCATTCACGCTTTCCACATGGCCGAACCAGCGCCGGTCATCCTTGCCCAGCTTGCGCGCCTTGGCCTTGTCCCGGTTTACCCAGCCCAAGCCCCCATTATAGCTCGAAAGGGCAAAGGCCATGCGTTCATAACCAGACCACGCGCTGACACGCTCCCAGAGGTAGCGGTCATAGGCGCAGAGCGCCCGCAGGCTCCACGCCGGGCTGAACGGCGCGGGCTTGCCGGTTTCCGGCATGACGGAGGGCAACCAGCGCGCCGTGGCGGGCATGAACTGCGCCAGGCCCTGCGCCCCCGCATAGCTTACGGTATTGTTTCGCCACCAGCTTTCCGTGTGGACCTGCGCCGCGAAAACAGACACCGGCGCGTCAAGCCCCCAATAGGCGCGGGCCGCCCGCGTGAGTGTGGCCCTGTGCTGTTCGGCGGCGCGGGGAATGCTCACTTCGGCGGCATGGGCCGAAGCGCCTGCAAGAAGCAAAAACACCGACAGGATGAAAGCCCGGATTTTTGCGCCAGACAAGGAAGGCAAGCATTTTGACGGGGGAGTGGACACAGGCGTCCATGACCCCGGAAAAACGCGCCGCCTGACGCCGTATGGCGGAAAAAGACGCGCTTTCATCACAGCCCCAGCGCCACGGCGATCACAAAGCCGAAAATGATAATGGCGCGCCGCGTAAGGGAGGCGCAGAAGGGCATGATGTAGCCCTCGGCCACGGGATAATCCGGCTTGCCGTCCGGCCCTGTGGCATTCGGGGTTTCCCGCCAGTCCTTGTCCAGATAGCCGGAGGGCAGGGAATACGGAAAGGCCAGATAGTCAAAGGCCATGCCGACAATGGCCGCAAGAACCACAAGCGCCAGCTTGTAACCGATGACCGGCCCCTGCGCGGGCGAAAAAATGATGATGCCCGCAAGCAGGCAGAGGCCGAAAAACACAAACAGGGGCAAAAGGAAACGCGGATTGCAAAGCTGTTTCTTGGTCATGTCCATGTCCTTTGGTTTATTGCCGACCGGGCCGATCCCGGTCGGCAGAGTGGAGGAATCAGGGCGAAAAAAACGCCCGTCCCCAATGACATATCAAGAACGGGCGGGATTCCTCCGCAAAGGGCGCGAACAGCGCGAACTTTTTTCAGCCTGTTTTACTCGTCAAAATTCTCCCGCAGGGCTTTGACTTCCGATGCCCGGATACGGGCGGGGCGTTCCTTGAGCCGCACCAGCTTCCCTTCCGCTATGTAGTCATAGACCGTGCGTTCGGACACGTTCAGCACATAAGCCGCCTGCCGCACTGTCAAAAGGTCATGGCGGTCAAGCATCTCCTGGGGGCTGATGCTGTAAAACGGTTGCGGTTCCTCAACCATACGCACGGGAAGCATGGGCACAAAGCCTGCCGGGTTTTCCAGCAAACAGCGCGAGGCGCAGCCCACGCACAGATAAAACTTGTCGCGCACGAACCAATAAGGGCCGTTCGTCTTTTTCTGCCAGTTCGGGCAACCTATCCGCGCATAGACCACGCTGTCCGGCTGGCCCGGATAGGGCCGCCAACCGTCCTTGGTCAGAGCTATCACGTCTTTGATCAGAGTCTTGCTCATGGTGGCACCTCATACACCGGGAAACAATCTGACATACAGTTCCCGCGCCTCTTTATCCGTCTGCCTTCGGCAATCATGGCAACCGCGCCTGTCCAGCCTGCGGCAGTTTCCGCAACGGATAGTTTGCAGGGCCGAAACTGTTTCATCCTGGGTAAGGGCCGGCCCTTGCGCCTCTGCGGCCTTCCGGCCTTGCAGAGCCGCCCGGATTTTTGCGGCCTGCGCCTCCGCCCGGCCCGGATACCTGCCGGACAGCACCAGATAAACAGTCGCGCGCTTGAGTTCCGGGTGCAGGCGGCAAAACGCATGGATGGATGCGTACCGGGTCAGGATTTCCGCCCGCAGGCTTTCAATCGTTTGCATCGCTGCTGTCGATGCCCGTAAGGCGCGCTTCGCTTGCCAACGGGCACGGCGCTTTGCGCCGCCATTCGGTCGCACGGGCGGCGGCCCTTTGCCGCTTGTCAAACGCCTTTTCTCGGCGCTGCAAGTCGGACAGCAGCGTACTTATTTGTTCCCCGTTCTGAAGCCAGACGAAACAGTGGGTTCCGAATGCCCGTTTGACCCGTGTGTCCAGGCTGGTCATGGAGTAGCCCAGTTTGCGCCATATCGCCAAAATCTGCCGCTTTTCCCGCGCGTAGGGCATGGAATCCGTGATTTCTATGAAGTCCGGGCGGCCATGCGGCGTGACGCGACTGTTTCGGCTTTTGGCGGGCGCGGTATAGGTCACGCCGTACTGGGCCGCGAAAAGCTGCACCAGCCGGGAAAGCTGGTGGATATTCATGTCCTTGCGGCTGGATACGCCGAACTCGGAACGCAAAAGTCCACGAAACGCCTCTTCATCCATATTCGGAAGCTGTTTGCGGGCAATCTCTATCTTGCGGTACAGCCCAAGGCGCATGGTCTTATTTTCGCGCATTCCGCCGCTCCTTATGGGGGATCACGTCCTCGCAGGGCACGAAACGCCGCTTGCCTTCAATGCTCACCAGCACCAGCCAGCGGCCAGAATAGTCCAGAATCGGCTCGGAGTATGTCCATGTTCCGTGATACTCTGGAAAATCCTCTTTCCAGACGCGCACAGTCACGCGGCAGTCCGGGGGTATATCAGGGCGCGGCGGAGGGGATTCCAGGGCGCACAGGGCCGTTTCCGCCGCGAATTTCGCTATGCTCGCCCGGTCAAAGAAGCGCGGCTGCCCGTCCGGGCCGTGCAGCCAGCGCCGCCCCATGCGCAGGCGGTAAAAGCCGGGCTGCCCTCCGTAGTCCTCGGCGGGGGCGATCTCAATCTTGCTATGCTCCTGCCCCGCCCGGACGCTGATTGAGGCGCAGAATCTGCGGCTGTCCTTCCTCATGGCCTTACCTCATGGCCGCATGTTTCACGCGATCCGCCACCTCAGCCCGTTTAGCATTGTTGAAACGATCAACCGTGCCCACCAGATAGCCCGTGATGCGCCGGATACGCTCGAACCGTATTCCCTCGCCTATGTAAACCTTGCCGTCCCGCTCCGTGCGCGGGAGTTTCGGGATTACTTCCGTCATTGTTTCATCTCTTGGCTGCTCGTCAGGCCCGGCGCGCCGCCGCCGGACGACCGCCCCCGCAGGGCGGTTTCGCTTGTCTATTCTTCATCCGGCGCGTGATCCGTGTCGCCGCGCAGCCATTCCAGCATGTCAATCAGTCCTTGCTCATACGTCACCCCAGCATAGCGCGTTCCCTCGTCCTGTCCGGCGAAAGCCCAATTTTCCACGCGGGCGATTTCCTGATCTGTTCTCACAATTTGCATATAGCTACCCCTTGTTTTTGCGGTTCCAGTATTTCCTGGCCGCCGTTATGGATGGAAAAACCTTGCATTTTTGAGGGCTACACTGGCGGCAGACCAGGCCGATCAGACGCAGACCAAGAGCCGGGATGACATGCAGCACTGGTTCTCCGCCGCATTGCCGGCACTTCCTGTTTTTTCCGATTCGTATCCTCAATGCGTTCTCCTTTCAGAACAATAAAAGTTGTTCCATTTTTTGCTCTGTTTTTGTGTCAGTTTTGACACAGGGCGCGGGCTTTTCCTGCGCTTGGAAGGCTCCCGCAATCCATGCCCGCGCCTTCTCCGTGTCCGCAGGCCGGAGACTGCCGCCAAAGGCCACGCTTCGTTTGGTTTCCCATGCTCCGCGGACTTCCAGTGTCAGAGAATTTCCCCAGACAATCAGGGCGTCCAGGTTGAAAAACATCATGTTCAGGGCCGCCATCCGGGCGCAGTTCAGGGAAATGTCCTGCCCCACAAAAAACGCCCGGTTATTCTGCTCGAAAGTCATTTCTTTGGCCGCCGCCACAAGGCAGGCTCCGGCCCCGCAGGAAGTATCAGCTACGCTGAAGCGGCGGCCCTCCGGAATGCTGGTCAGGGTAATGGCCGCCATTGTGCGGGCGAGGGAAAGCGGCGTGAAAAACTGGCCCTGATAGCGGCTTGAGGCGAACTCCATAAACAGCGGCCCCAGAGCTTCATCATGCGTGGACGCCATGTATTCCAGCAACGCCGCCATAGCGTAGGCAAAATGATCCGCTTCGCGCCTGCCCGTAGGGGCCGTGTTCGGATAGCGGTCCATTATTTCCAGATAATGCGGGTCGTCACGCTGGAAGGCATAGAACATCAGTCCTATCCAGTCCTCATAGACCGTTGCCGCGTGGTGTCCCATATTCATGATCGCCTCTAGTTCCCGGCGCACCTGGTTCAAATCCGGGTGCATCCTCCGATTGCTTTGCTTGCTCATTGGCTGCTCGTCAGGCCCTGCGCACCACCGCCGGGCGACCGCGCCGCCCTTGGAGTGGGCGGGCGGTTTCGCGTTATGAGGGTTTATCCTTGAGGCGCATCCTTCTTGCCTTCCTGATGCTATCCTTTCAGGGCGTCCCGGAAGTCCCTGAACGGTGAAAAGACCACCTTTCTGCCTGCCGGGATTTCCAGCGGCTCGCCCGTCTTGGGATTGCGGCCCGTGCGGGCCTTTGTGGCCACTGTCTTGAGTTTGCCGATGCCCGGCAGGCTCACTTCGCCGCCGCCCAGAAGTTCGGCTGCCATCACATTGCAGGTTGCCTCCAGCATACTTTCCACATGCAGCCGGCTCGCCACGCCGCGCCCGTGCTGGGGCAGGGAGTCCATGATTCCGTCAATCAATTCCTTTTTTGTCATGTCCGCTACCAGTGCCGGATATGTTTGCCCACATACTTGAGGACGGTTTCCCTGTTGTGTCCGGCTTTCAACAACTCGTCCCGCGCCATAGTCGCCAGTTCCGATATGATGTTCCGCCGCTCATATTCTGGAGCCTCCTGCCAGTCGCGGCGATTTTTCAGGGCGGGCAGGTCCGCCGGGCTTTCGATGCGTCCCCGGTACAGCCCTTCCGCGTACTGCCTGCCCAAAACCTCCTTTTCCTTTTTGGTCAGCCTCATGGCTAGACGCCTTTTTCGTGCGGCAGGGTTTCCTGCTTGAGTTCGATGTAAAAGGTGTCCAGCGACTGGCGGGCCATACCCACCAGTTCCAGGCGTTCATCAGGCCAGCCCAGGCAAACCTCGCGGTTCACCTCCTCCTTGACGCGGATGCCGTCCGTGAGGCCGTACTGGTGGAGACGTTCCAGGGTCATTTCAGCCGTTACCCCGCGCATCTGGACAACGCGACTGCTCGCACGAAAGCCGATGATGCCGAACCCCATGTCCAGACTTTTGCCCTTGGTAAAAAGCTCCTGCCTGTTGAGCTTGGCATAGACGCCCACCGCCTTGCTCAATTCCTTGAACCTTGCCTCAATCGGTGCGGCCTGCTGCCCAGCCTTGGCCTTTGCCAAGTCAATCTGTTCCTGCATGTCGCACTTGATAGCGGTCATCTTCCGCTCCAGCGCGGCCATCTCCGCCAAAGCGCCTTCCGCCTGCGCGCGGTTTTCAATCACTTCCGTTTCCGGCTTGATACGGGCCATCAGTAACCTCCCATCTCGTGGCCCAGGGGCGGCCTGTCCGTGAGCCGCATGGCGGCGGCAACATTGCAATCCATGAGCGCCTCCATGTGTTCCGCCTGATCCGCCGCAGCGGCCAGATTGCGGCGGCAGATGCGGACAAGCTGGGCGTCATCCGCCCTCACCCTTCCGAGCAGCGGTTCCAGGGCCGCGCCGATGCTTTTCAGTTCCTCGCTCAACATGGTCTTTCCTCCCTGCTATGCGTTCTCAGGTTCCGTGACGGAGTTGTCCTGCTTTTCAAATCGGGCCAGCAGGACGCGGGCCGCCTCCACAATGCCCCTTGCCGTATGGGGGGCGTAAGGGTCGGCGCAGAGCATCAGACGGGTAATTGTCGCCGCCGCCGTGCGTTCTTTTGCAAAGGGGTCTGTTGCCCGAATGGGGGGATAGGGCGTTTCCGGGGTCTGATCCGCCTTCACCGTGGCCCGCCAGGTGGCGGCGTTCCGGTCATCCCTGCCCATACGTTCTATGAAGCCTTCCTCCGCCAGCCAGTTGCAGTAACGGAGCGCCTGCGTATAGGAAACGCGCGTCATCATGGCGCATTCCGATATGGCCCAGCCCGGCTTGGCCTTGCGGACAAAGCGCCACAGCGTTTCATAGCTCTTCCCTTCGCGGGGGCGATGCCTGAAATCGTAGGTGAAACAGCCGGTGCGCGTCCGTTTGACTTCGCCGTGCCGCGTCATGTCGGAAATACGGCTGCGGACAACGGCCTGTTCCGCGTCGCTTTCCAGCCCCAG
>CAJTFO010000010.1 GCA_910575755.1 Desulfovibrionaceae bacterium
CCCCAGCACCTTTCCCTCATGCGCCAGCTCCACCAGAATTTTCTCTTTCCCCTTTTCCGTCACCGTGCGCGTGTTGGCGTCCCGGAGCCGGATACTTTCGGCATAGTCCGCTTCCACCTTGGCAAGCCGCGATTCAGCGGACGCAAGGTATTTGAGACGATCCCGCATCCTGTGCTGACCGCGCTGATGCTGTGAATACAGAGCCTCCAGCTTGCGTAAATCACTTGCCAACTGCACCTGCATGAGGATAAGAGGATTGCCGGAAGCTGCGGCTTTCATTTCCGCCGCATTGGCGGCTTCAGAAGACACATCATCTATGACGCGCTGGAGCAAATCACCTTTTCTGAATTGCTCAATGGCGGCTGACTTGTACTCTATACATTGCCACATCCGCGCGTCATACGTCTGTTTTGTGGCGTAATTGTATATCTGTACAGAGAATGTATCGGGATCGCGCTCGTAGAACATATTCCCCTGACGGATAATGCGTCCATTGCGTTGCTCCAGGTCAGACGGTCGCCACGGCGCATCCAAATGATGCGCGGCTACAAGGCGTTTCTGCACATTCATGCCCGCGCCCATCTTTGCCGTTGAACCGAGCAGGATACGAACGCGTCCGGCGTTCATATCACTGAACAGCTTTGCTTTTCGTATATCTGTGTTGGCGTCATGGATAAAGGCAATTTCCTCGGCGGGAATGCCTTTTGCCATGAGCTTTTGCTTCATGTCGTCATACACAGAGAAATTTCCGGACGAGAGCGCGATGACGGCATCCATGTCTGTGGCCACGGTCGGGTCTTCGCCATTGTCGTTATCCGCTTCCATCCGTTCGGAATCTTCCGCGTCATCAGAAGGTTCAGCCCCCGGCTCCGACAAATCGGCGGCTTTGGGTACGCTTCCCTTGCCGCCCTTGGGCGTGGACAGGTCGCAGAACACAAGCTGCGTGCCCTTGTCGGCGGAAGTATCGCGCCAGATGTCGTATATCCGCTCGACAGCCGTATTGAGCTTTGACCCTTCAAAGTCATCGGCTGTCGGCTCGATAAGCCGGAAGTCCAGCCCGGCCTTGCGGGCGTCATTGGTGACTTTAAGCGGATTGTCGATGCGCGGGTCTCTGGGCAGATTTTCCATGCGATAGATGATTTTCTGCATGTATTCAGCCTGATCCGGAGAGCGTTCCACAACATCATTATAGGGCTTGCCGCCGCTGACCGGCGGCGTCAGAGGCCGCTCCCCGGCCTGTTTCGCCTGTTCGTCCAAATCGCTCTTGGTCACGACATCGGCAAAGGTGCGGTACATGGAGAGCAACTCCGGCACGTTCTGAAACTTGGCGAAGCGGCTTTTCAACTTGTAGTTGACTCCTGTTTTATAGTGTATTTTATTGAAATAATAGGATAAAAATTTTAAAAATATTTTGGATACCCTGAAAATTACCCGGCAAAAAACAGGATGAAAAGAGACCGTATTGCATTGGACGGGATAAAGCCTTCCATGGGAATTTCCGCTGGATACCCGCCGATTTCCTCTCTTTCAAGCTGTTTATCTTTGAAGAAATTTGGGGTACGTTATGCATCTGATATGGCCCATGATGACAACCTGTTTCAACCCATATCGAGAGTTGTTATCTTGTCTTCTCTGAATCCATTGACCTGTAATTTGGGAAAACTGTTATGAACAAGCAGCAGCTTGCCGCCAAGATATGGGAATCAGCCAACAGAATGCGTTCAAAAATTGAAGCCAATGAGTATAAGGACTATATTCTTGGTTTTATCTTCTATAAATTTCTTTCTGACAAAGAAATACAGTTTTTAAAAAATAATGATTGGACAGATGAATATCTTGTCGATTTGAATGAAGAAGATATTGAAACCGTAAATATGGTCAAACGTAATTTGGGGTACTTTATATCTTATAATGGTTTGTTTTCCACATGGCTAAAAAAGGGTGGCGATTTCTCCGCATCTGACGTGACAGATGCCATCTCATCTTTTAATAGAAACATTAGTTCTCATCATAAAAAAGTGTTTGAAGGTATTTTCAAAACTTTGGAAACAGGACTTTCCAAATTGGGAGAGACATCAGGAGCAAGAACAAAAGCTATTCGCGATCTGATTTATTTGATAAAAGATATTCCCATGGACGGTAGGCAGGATTATGATGTTCTCGGTTTCATCTATGAGTACCTGATCAGCAATTTTGCGGCAAACGCCGGAAAGAAGGCTGGTGAATTCTATACGCCGCATGAAGTATCGTTGCTGATGTCCGAAATCGTGGCCCATCATCTGCAAGACAAAAATGAGATAAAAATTTATGACCCTACGAGCGGTTCAGGGTCTTTGTTGATCAATATAGGAAAAAGCGCCGCTCGTTATGTGGGTAGTGAAGATCATATACAGTATTATGCCCAGGAACTAAAAGAGAATACCTACAACCTGACTCGGATGAATCTTGTCATGCGGGGCATTTTGCCAAGCAATATTTTTACCCGTAACGGTGATACGCTGGAAGAAGACTGGCCTTATTTTGAAGAAAACGATCCCGTCAATACCTATAATCCTCTCTATGTTGATGCTGTGGTCTCCAACCCTCCCTATTCTCAGGCATGGAACCCGGTGGATAAGGTAAATGACGCGCGCTACGCCTCGTTCGGACTGGCTCCGAAAGGCAAGGCTGATTACGCCTTCCTGTTGCATGATCTGTATCATCTGAAGCCAAACGGCATTATGGCCATTGTTTTACCGCATGGGGTGCTGTTTCGCGGAGGGGAAGAGGGAAACATTCGTAAAAATCTGATTGAAGAGAACCACATAGATGCCATTATTGGTCTTCCTGCCAATATTTTTTTCGGAACAGGAATTCCCACCATCATCATGGTTTTGAGACAGAAAAGAGAAAACACGGATGTTCTCATTATTGATGCATCCAAGGGCTTCGCCAAGCAGGGAAAGAACAACGTCCTTCGGGCTTGCGACATCAAAAGGGTGGTGGATACTGTCATACAGCGAGCCTCTGTGGATAAATTCTCCCGTGTCGTCAGTCGCGAGGAAATTCGCGGAAATGAATACAATCTGAATATTCCCCGTTATGTGGATTCTTCTGAAGAGGCGGAAAGCTGGGATATATGGTCTACCATGTTCGGCGGCATTCCTGAACAGGAGCTTGCCGGGTTGCGCGAGTATTGGGCCGCCTTTTCCTCTCTCAAGGAATCGCTGTTTCGACCTCTGAATGAAGCCTATTATGAATTGAAGGTTGAAAATCTGAAAGACGCGGTTCCGCTTCACCCTGACATTGTGGATTTTACCGCTCGATATACCAAAGCTTTTGCCGATTTTCCCGATTTTTTGAAGGCTGAATTGCAGGATAACATACAGGCAGTGAATACGGCGCGGGCGGAAAATATGCTTAGCGAGGATATTTTCCATCGGTTGCGTCCGATTCCGCTGATTGACCCGTATGAAGCGTATCAGCTTCTCGACAGCCGCTGGAAAGATATTGTCGTTGACCTTGAAATCCTTCAGACCGAAGGGTTTGCCGCCGCCCGACAGGTTGACCCGCGCATGGTCGTCAAAAAGAGGGATAACAAGGATGTGGAAGTGCAGGATGGCTGGCAGGGCCATGTCATTCCTTTTGATTTGGCGCAGGAATGCCTGCTGGCGGATAAACTGCAAGCTCTGAAGGCTGAAGAGGAGAAGTTGGCCGACTTTGCCGGGCACTACGAGGAATTGCTGAGCGAACTGACCGATGAGGACCGGGAACAGCCTTTTGTCAACGAAGACGCCTTTGTGCCTGCCGAAGTAAAAAAGGCGCTCAAGGCCGGAATGCTGGATGCGTCCACGGCTGCCATTCTGAAAAAGGCGGAAAATCTGCTAAATCAGGAAAAAAGCCTCAAAAAGAAAATACGGAAAGACGCCGACGCGCTATACATAGAGACAAAAAATACCATTGAAAACCTCAGTGACGAACAGATTCTGAATTTGCTGCAACGCAAGTGGGTAACCCCCCTTGTTGAAGATATGAATGACCTGCCTCAAAGTGTGATTCGCACGTTGATTGCCCGCCTTGAAGCTCTGTGTACAAAGTATGAGACGACCTTTGCCGAGGTGGACGGTGAGATAGCTGAAACGGAAACGGCGCTCAGGGGGCTGATTGATGAACTGACCGGAAATGCTTTTGACATGCAGGGGCTTGCGGAACTGAAAAAGTTGTTGGGAGGCGAATAGTATGGCCGAACATGTCGGAAAACCAAAGGTTCGCTTCGCCGGATTTACGGAAGTTTGGGAACAGCGTAAGTTGGGGGATTTGGCGGAATTTAATCCTAAAGCAGAGTTACCTACTAATTTTGAGTATGTCGATCTTGAATCTGTTGTAGGTACAGAGTTAATTAATCATAGGACACAAACAAAATATACTGCGCCATCTAGAGCACAGCGTTTGGCGCAATATGGGGATTTATTTTATCAACTTGTAAGGCCATATCAAAAAAATAACTATTTATTTGAACTTAATTCAGAGAACTTTGTGTTCTCAACTGGCTATGCCCAACTTCGCCCGTCTGTTGATGGATACTTTTTAATGTCTCTTGTTCAAAATGAGTATTTTGTACAAAAAGTATTGGATAACTGTACAGGTACGAGTTACCCGGCAATAAATGTAAATGATTTAGCAGAGATAAATGTTTATACTTCTTTGAAAAAATCAGAGCAAGCCCGCATCGGCACCTTCTTCCGCCAGCTCGACCGCCTTATCACCCTTCATCAGCGTAAGCGCGGTCGCCTTGAAAATATCAAAAAAGCGATGCTGGAAAAAATGTTCCCGAAAAATGGGGCTGACGTACCGGAGGTTCGCTTCGCCGGATTTACGGAAGCTTGGGAACAGCGTAAGCTGGGGGAGATTGCGGATATTGTGGGAGGAGGGACTCCAAGCACAAGTAATCCTTCCTATTGGAATGGAGATATTGATTGGTATGCTCCAGCAGAAATTGGCGAGCAGATTTTCTTAACCGGAAGTCAAAAGAAAATAACTGCAAATGGCTTACAAAAATGTTCGGCGGCTCTTCTACCTGTCGGCACCGTTTTGTTCACCTCTCGCGCAGGTATTGGAAATACTGCGATTTTGGCAAAGCAAGCCGCGACCAATCAGGGCTTTCAATCCATTGTGCCCGATTTCAAAATTGCGGACTCGTACTTCATTTTTTCACGCACCCATGAGTTAAAAAAGTTTGCGGAGATTGTTGGCGCAGGTTCTACGTTTACCGAAGTATCAGGAAAGCAAATGTCGAGAATACCGATTCTGATGCCCAAACTTGATGAACAAGCGCGTATCGGCACCTTCTTTCGTCACCTCGATCGCCTTATCACCCTTCATCAGCGTAAGGTGGAATTGCTGCAAAATATCAAGAAGGCCTGCCTTGAGGCGATGTTTGCATAGGAAACAGCATGGTACTTCAAAACAAACTGGGATTGACCGAGGCGGCGGAGCTTGCCCGCGCCGAAGAAAAGCTGAGCAAAGCCAGGGCTGCCCTTCTTTTTGAACAGGGGGTGCTTGATAATTTACCGGCAGGCACCTTTTCCTCCCTTGCGGCTATTCATCGCTTTTTGTTTGAGGAAATTTATCCCTTTGCTGGGCAGGTACGCCAGGTGAACATCTCCAAGGGGCAGTTTCGTTTCGCCTCCGTCCTGTATCTGAAAGACGCCCTGCGGCGTATAGACCAGATGCCGCAAGGGAATTTTGATGAAATTGTGGAAAAATATGTGGAAATGAATGTGGCCCATCCTTTCCGGGAGGGGAATGGGCGTAGCGCCCGTATCTGGCTGGACGCCATGCTGAAAAAGGAATTGCGGATGGTTGTGGACTGGAGCCGAATAGATCGGGAAGTATATCTGCAGGCAATGGAACGCAGCCCTGTAAATGATGCCGAGATCAAGCAACTTTTGAAAAACTCTCTGACCGAACACGTCAATGACCGGGCTGTCTATATGAAGGGTATAGACGCCAGCTATCACTATGAAGGGTACCACACGTTTCGCATGGAAGAATTAAGGCGGGAGGGGTGAATTATGACGTTTCGCAATGAAAGGGAATTTGAAGATGCGATCGTTGCCATGTTACCCTCAGTGGGGTGGGATAGCAATGTGCTGGAAAATTATGATGAAGATCAGTTTTTGCAAAATTGGGCTGATATTCTTTTTGAAAACAACAGAAGCATAGATCGCCTTAATGACTTCCCGCTGACAAACAGTGAAATACAGCAAATTCTTGAACAAATAAAGGATCTTAAAACGCCGCTCAAACTTAACGGTTTTATCAATGGCGGCAGTGTTCAAATTGTTCGTGACAACCCGAAAGACGAGCTGCATTTTGGCAAGGAAATTTCCCTGACAATTTTTAACCGCAAGGAAATAGCGGCAGGCAAAAGCCGTTATCAGATTGCAAGGCAACCCCGATTTTCCGCCAGCTCAAAAATACTCAATGATCGTCGGGGTGATATACTGCTGTTGATCAACGGAATGCCGGTCATCCATATCGAATTGAAGAGAAGCGGCGTGCCTGTCAGCCAGGCATGCAACCAGATAGAGAAATATTCCACTGAGGGGTGTTTTTCCGGCCTTTTTTCACTGGTGCAGGTTTTTGTCGCCATGACCCCGGAAGAGGCTCTTTATTTTGCCAATCCTGGCCCGGAAGGCAAATTCAATCCCGACTATTATTTTCACTGGGCTGATTTTGCCAATGAACCCATAAATGCCTGGGACAGTTTCACTCGCGACCTGCTTTCCATCCCCATGGCGCATCAGCTTATCGGTTTTTACACGGTTGCGGATGGTTCAGACGGCGTGTTGAAAGTGATGCGCAGTTACCAGTATCAGGCGGCCAACGCCATTTCCGACAAAGTGGCCAAGTCTCGCTGGGAAGCGGAAAATCTGGGCGCAAACCAGCGCGGCGGTTTTGTCTGGCATACAACGGGTTCCGGCAAGACCATGACTTCATTCAAGTCCGCTCAACTGATCGCCGCCTCCCATGATGCGGACAAGGTTATCTTTCTGATGGATCGAATCGAATTGGGAACGCAAAGCCTGAAGGAATACCGGGGGTTCGCTGAAGAGAATGAAGCGGTACAGGCAACGGAAAATACCAGTGTTCTTGTCGGCAAACTGAAAAGTGGCAACCCGTCGGATACGCTGATTGTTACGTCCATCCAGAAAATGAGCAATATCAGGGACGAGGGCGACTACGGCCTGAATGCCGCCGATCTGGCAAGGATACAATCCAGACGCCTTGTTTTCATTGTGGATGAATGCCACCGCTCCACGTTCGGCGATATGCTGCGAACCATCAAGGAGACGTTTCCCCTGGCCATGTTCTTTGGGTTTACCGGGACGCCGATTCACGAAGAAAATCAGAAAAAACAAAGCACAACATCCACTATATTCGGTGATGAGCTGCACCGCTATAGTATCGCTGACGGGATACGGGACAAAAATGTGCTTGGATTTGATCCATATAAAGTGACAACCTATAAAGATCAGGATGTTCGGAATATAATTGCTCTTGAAAAAGCCAGAGCGTTGGATGTGGAAGAAGTTTATTCCGATCCTCGAAAAGAAAGAATTTTTTATCACTACATGAATTTGCCAATGGCGGGAAAACTGGATTCCAACTGTAAATACAAAAAGGGAATTGAGGATTATATTCCTGTCGAACAATATCAAAATCAAGAACATCAAAATAAAGTGGTTGAGGATATTCTTGAAAATTGGTCCATACTCAGCCATAAAGAAAAATTTCATGCCATTTTTGCAACATCTTCCATACCTGAAGCCATAGAATATTATCGACGGTTCAAGGAAAAAAGCAGCAAACTCAAAATTACGGCATTATTTGACCCCAGTATTGATAATGATAACGCTGCAAACGCTCTGGATAAGGAAGCCGGACTGAAAGAAATCATTGAAGATTATAATGCTCGATATAACCAGCACTTCACGATTCCGACATTTCATGCCATGAAGAAGGATATTGCCTCTCGACTGGCGCATAAAAAACCGTATGAGCGTATTGAGCGTGATCCACAAAAACAGATTGACCTGTTGATTGTTGTCGACCAGATGTTGACGGGCTTTGACTCAAAATGGATCAATACCTTGTATCTGGATAAAGTTCTCCACTATGAAAATATTATTCAGGCATTTTCTCGTACCAATCGCCTTTTTGGGCCGGATAAACCTTTTGGAACCATTAAGTATTACCGCTACCCTCACACCATGGAGAGGGAGATCAAAGCGGCCGTAAAACTATACTCCGGCGATAAGCCTCTGGCTCTCTTTGTCCAGAGGCTTTCCGAAAACATTGAGGGGATGAACAGAACTTTTGCCCAAATATTCGACTTGTTCAAAGCCGCAAAAATTGAAAACTTTGCAAAACTTCCAGACGACGTTTCCGAACGCAACAAGTTTGTCAAGTTGTTCAATGAATTTAATACCTATCTTGAAGCTGCGACGGTACAAGGCTTTTCATGGACTAAAAATAACTATGAATTTACAGATATAGATACAGGAAAACCGTATATTATAGCGGTCATAATCAGCGAACATGATTATAACACTCTTGTCAAACGGTATCAGGAACTGCATACCAGCACGGGAGATGGCGGTGACTCGGAAAATGTTCCCTATGACCTTAAGGGATATATTACAACTATTGAAACGGATAAAATTGATTCAGACTATATGAATAGTCGATTTGTAAAATATATCAAAATATCACAACAAGCGAATGTAAGTGAAGAAGAAAAGCTTCAGGCAAGGGATGATTTGCATAAGTCATTTGCCAGTCTTTCCCAGGAAGAGCAGAAAGTGGCAAATATTCTACTCCATGAGATGCAGCGCGAAGATTTTATCTATGAAGATGGCAAAACATTTCGTGACTATATTTCTGAATACATGTTTAAAAAACATAACGATAACGTTCATGCCTGTGCCTGTACACTTGGAGTTGATGAAAAATTATTGCGCAGCATCATGGATTTACATTTAACGTCGCAAACTCTAAATGAATTTGGGCGATATGATAAATTGAAAAATACTGTCGACAAGAAAAAAGCCAAAGAGTATTTTGAATTCGAGGAAGGAAAGCCCATCCCTCCCCACAAGGTAATGGGTAAGGTTGACAGTTTTCTTGTCAATTTCATTCTCAGCGGAGGATTTGATATTTCAAAACCCAAAACTTACGCTTAATACCAGCGGAGTATCATGCATATCAGCAAAGAGCCGGAGTGTTTGCTTCGGCTCTTTTTATATGTTTGGGAACAGCGTAAGCTGGGGGAGATTGCCGACAAAGTCACAGAAAAAAACACGACATTGCGTTATACGGAAGCACTTACAAACTCGGCTGAATTTGGAATTATAAGCCAACGCGATTTTTTTGATCATGATGTTGCTAAACTGGGTAGCCTACATGGGTATTATATCGTTAAGGAAGATGATTTTGTTTACAATCCGCGAATATCTATCACCGCCCCTGTCGGCCCCATAAATCGAAATAAACTTGGAAAAATAGGAGTAGTTTCACCTCTTTATACAGTCCTTAGAACCATTCAAATAAACAATGAATTTCTTGAATGGTTCTTCAAAAGTGCTTGCTGGCATTCATTTATGATATTTAATGGGGATTCAGGAGCACGTTCTGACAGATTTACAATAAAAAATTCTATATTTTTTGAAATGCCTATTCCGTGCCCTTGTTGGATAGAACAAGCCCGTATCGGCATCTTCTTCCGCCATCTCGACCGCCTTATCACCCTTCATCAGCGTAGTTGTAATTTAACTCCAATAAAGCCTGCGTGTGGGTTTCCTCTGAAAAGAATCGCTTGGGAACAGCGTAAGCTGGGGGAGATTGCCGACAAAGTCACAGAAAAAAACACGACATTGCGTTATACGGAAGCACTTACAAACTCGGCTGAATTTGGAATTATAAGCCAACGCGATTTTTTTGATCATGATGTTGCTAAACTGGGTAGCCTACATGGGTATTATATCGTTAAGGAAGATGATTTTGTTTACAATCCGCGAATATCTATCACCGCCCCTGTCGGCCCCATAAATCGAAATAAACTTGGAAAAATAGGAGTAGTTTCACCTCTTTATACAGTCCTTAGAACCATTCAAATAAACAATGAATTTCTTGAATGGTTCTTCAAAAGTGCTTGCTGGCATTCATTTATGATATTTAATGGGGATTCAGGAGCACGTTCTGACAGATTTACAATAAAAAATTCTATATTTTTTGAAATGCCTATTCCGTGCCCTTGTTGGATAGAACAAGCCCGTATCGGCATCTTCTTCCGCCATCTCGACCGCCTTATCACCCTTCATCAGCGTAAGCGTTTTTATTAACCAAGGAGGCAGAATCATGTTGAGTACGGTAAAAACAACGGATCTTTTTTCTCAATATTATGAACAATGGGTCAAGGTATATAAAGACGGTGCGGTAAGAAATGTTACAATGAAAAAATATCTTATGTCTCAGAAATGGATAAAAAAATTGGCGCCAAATCTTCGCGTGTGTGATCTTACCCGTGTAACTTATCAGCAATTAATTAATAGCTATGCTGTATTTCACGAAAGGCAAACAACTATGGATTTTCATCATCAGCTTAAAGGCGCTATTCTTGATGCCGTTGATGAAGGATTGATCGCAAAAGATCCAACACGTAAAATTATTATCAAGGGTAAACAACCAAGAGAAAAGAAGATAAAATACTTGAATCAATTTGAACTTCATAAACTTTTATCTGATCTGAATCTTCATAAGGGGATATGCTGGGACTGGCTTATTCTTCTCGTAGCAAAAACAGGAATACGTTTTTCAGAAGCATTGGCTATTACCCCAAAAGATTTTGATTTTGCTCATCAAACCTTATCCATCAGCAAAACATGGGATTATAAGGGAAGTGGAGGTTTTCTTCCAACAAAAAATGTATCGTCAGTACGAAAAATTCAGATTGACTGGCAGACTGTTATTCAATTTTCAGAACTTGTTAAAAATATGCCTCCAGCAGATCCTATATTTGTAATAAAAGAGCAAATGTATAACTCAACCGCAAATGCAATTCTCGCACGACATTGTAAAAATGTTGGAATACCTGTTATTTCCATTCATGGCTTGCGGCATACCCACGCTTCGTTACTGTTATTTGCCGGAGTATCAATTGCCAGTGTCGCACGCCGACTTGGACATTCCAGCATGACGACAACACAAAAAACATATCTGCATATTATCCATGAACTGGAAAACCAGGATATTGATTTGGTTATGCGTTCCATATCAAGTCTTAGCTGAAAGGTTTGTCACCACGATTTGCTTTAGCTGATGAAGGGCAAAAAGCAATGCCATGAAAAAAATATTGTAAATTCAATTTGTCAGGAGATAAAGAGTTATCAGACACCCTACTATAAGAAAAAATAGTGCGATTACACCTTTTGACCATTCTGATATTTTTCCTTCAGCGAGGCTCAGTATGGTCATAGCGGCGTAAAATACACTCATCGCGAGACACAGCCCGCTGATGAGCCAGCCGGAGGGCATGTGCAGAACCTCCGCCAAAGGAAAATCTCTCCCTCTGTCGATGCGGAAGCCCGCCCAGAGCATCAGGCTCCCGTAGGCCAGCAGGCAGATCAGGGCAAGCAATCCCATCGGCACCAGCCTGGCGTATTGGATTTTGGAGGCAAGGTATCGCGCTTCCTTCACCACGCAGTCGGTGAGCCGTGCTTGCGCGGCGGCGGTTTCCTTTTCGGCGGCAGCGGCCATGCCGTCCATGATGGTTTTGGAGGCTCCGGCGATTTTCTCCGGCAACACCTCATAGTAGACGCGCTGATATTCCATTGCGGCCAGCAGCGGCCAGAGCGCGTCATCCTCCCGGAGATTCAGCTTGTTGCCGACCTCCCGCAGACGAGCCGCTTCCGCTTCAGACAATTCCCTGCCGCACACCTTGCCGAGATCAATCACAGTATCCAGGCTCATGACGCTTCTCCCATGACGGAATCAAACATCTTCGCGCAGAGCGCCCGCCAGCGCTGCAATTCCGCCCGTGTGCCGAAGGGCATTTCAGGAAGGGCGGCGCGGATGGACATGCGTCTGGAATACAGCCAGTCGGCCACGCGGTTGCCGACCGTCGGAAAGTCCAGCGTCCTGCCGTTCTTTTCAATCGCTTCCCGTGCCTTGGAAGAGTTATACATATCAAAACGCCGCGCTTCACCGAAATACAGGTTCCGACAAACGTGGATGGGCACATCCGTGAACACTTCCTGAAAGGAGTGCAAAAGCTCGATGGAATCCCGATGGCGATTGATAATCCAGAAAACCGTCAACTCCCGCCGCATCTCCCGCAGGGCTTCCTTCATGATGTCGCCGTAACTGGCCGTGCTGGTCTTGGTGCGGGCGGCGGCGTTGATGACCACGGCATGATCCGGGTAGTTCTGCACAGTATCCAGCAGGTCGGCCCAGCCGTCGGCATCGTCCAGACTGTTCAGACGGCAGAGCAGGTTCGGCAGGGCAAGATCCTTGTGCGCCTTGAACACGTCCGGGTTGTCGGTGTCCGTATCCACAAGCAGGACGTTCATTTCACGGTTGAGCAGATAGTCCACGAGGGCGAAGGAAAAGAGACTCTTGCCGACGCCGCCTTTGCTGCCGCCGACATAGAATACGCTGTTCTGGATGTTCATGATCAAAGCTCCGAATCGGGTTTGTCCGGCGTATAGTAGGCCGGAGTATCCTGTTCAGGTTTGCGCTCCTTGGGAGGAAGCGCCGCTGGCTTTGTCTGTTCAGGCCGGGGTTTCGGTTCACGTTTACGCGGAGCCGCCTTCGCGGGAAGCACCTTTGCCCGGATGACGGGCGCGGGAATGACCACATTGCCCTGAGCCATGATGTCCACCAGTTCCCTCACCGTGTATCCCTTCTCAATCGCTTTCAGGATATTGGCGTTGAGCAGTTCGGCGGCTTCCTCCCGCGTTTTGCCGAGATTTTTGTCCGGCAAATCATCGAGGATTTTCCGCATGGCATTGATGTCTTTCACCGGAATACGCTTGAATTTTCCCATGCGTTTCCCCCTATCTCATTCGCCTGCGCGGTCGGTTCTGCCGTTCCCGCTCTATGCGCCGCTTTTCAAGGTCGCCAACAAAGTCTGCAAGCTGCTGTACACTTCGCTGACATCGGTGAACAATCGCTTCAAGGTGCGCAATTCCGTCTGAATCAGCATCTGCTTGTCCTCCAGTACGTCGATCCTCGTGCCGAAGGCCGTCAGCCGGGCGTTGCAGTTCTCCTCCATCCGTTTCAGGCACTGCGTCAGCATCCGTTCGGTTTCGGTCATGAAGGGTATCCTCCTGAATCCGGGGCAAAAGAAGTGCTTCCTCGTCGGGAAGCTGTTTCCATTTTGCCGGATAGCGTTTGATGTTGCAGGCGGCGCGCTTTTCAATGACGCGATCAAAATCCTGTTGCAGACGGGCGACCATGCGCCGCGCTGTTTCCCGCTTCTTTTCTTCGGGTTCTTCCTCCAGAGCTGCTTTGGGCGTCCAGGCGGCGGCGTAGAAACCGCCTTTGAAGCGCATCTTCATGCCGCTGTCCGGGGCGATGACGCTGATGTAGTCCCTGCCTTCGCGGTTGATGCGCAGTCCCTGTTCCTTCAGGGCGTTCAGAACATCCGTCCGATCCCGGATAAGCCCCTGTGTCACTTTCTCCTTGAGAAAGACATGGATGACTTCCTTTGCCCGATCGCGGTCGCTTTCCCTGATTTCCTTGCCCCATCTCGCCATTCGCGCCTTGAACAGGTCGGCCTTTTTGGGAAGCTCGTCCCGTGCTCGCGCCGGATCGTCGGGCCGCGCCCAGCCTTCGCGCCAGTTGAAGAGATCGCGGAAGACATCAAAATCCTTCTGCCAGCCGGGAGGACAGGCGTTGAAATCCTTGCCGCTGGAAAGCTCCAGTCGCGGAATGAGGAAATGCAGCTCGTGATGCCCGGCATGGGTATGCCGTACCCAGAGGATATTGCGCTGATCCGCTTCCAGACCGGCGAAGGCTACGCGCTCAAAGGCGTCCATGACTTCCTCTTCCTGTGCCTCGCTGATTTTCTCATCCGGATGCCACGACAGAACGCCGGAGGTGAATTTCCATCGCCGCTCTATGCTGTCGATAAGCGTGCGGGTCATGGCGGGATCGCCGCGCAGCACATGGGGCGGGGCTGTGTCTCTCCCCGGATAATCCGGGCGTACAAGATAGCGGCTGGGCTTGTCGCCTTCCCCGGTGCCATGCGGAAAGACTTTCATCAGCATGGCTCGGCCTCCGGGTCATCTTCTGTCGAAGCGCATGACGCGAACTCGGCAATACGCCGTTCGATATCCGCCAGCGCCGTCAATATCTCCACGGCTTCCGCCGCCCGCTTGCAGGTGTTGGCCCATCTCGCAAGCTGATTGATGTTCGCGCCGATGCGGGCCAGTTCCCGCAATCGCCGTTTCTCTTCCGGCGTTTTCCGCAGGCGAATGCCAAGGCAGGTCTGGCGGATGTAATCCGACATGCTCATGCCGTGCAGCCCGGCGTTGAAGCGGAGGATGTCGCGCTCCTCCGGGAACACGCGCACGATGACGGCGGCGGTGCGGACGGGCTTGACGCGCTTCACCGCTTTCCCTGCCTTTGGGCTTTCCGGGGTTCAAAGGGGCATGGCCCCTTGTCAGCCGTGAGGCCATACGCGCAGCGTATAGACGAAACGTAGGCTGGCCCTCGGAGACAATGCCGGACGAAAGAACAGGCATCCGTGCGAAAACGAGGACACATGATGCGACCATCGGGAATGCGGTAAGTGCGTATCGGCTGTGGAGCGAAGTTGTATACGGCGTGTCGCTGGTGGGTATGACGACGGTGCCGGGTAAGTATCCGGCTCATGGGAAAACGGTATGCGGCGAATGCCTGAACGCTATGCGCAAGCCGTGTAGGCAGTATCCGACGCAAGGCAAGATCGGCATAACACACATGACGGCGCGGACATCTGAAGGCCGGGCGGAAGGCAACGCCACATGTATCGGTAAAACTCTGCGGAGCACAAGCCGGGGCGGCCGTGCAAGTATTGTTATCCCCGCCGCATGTCGGTATGCGGGAAAACCGTGAGCGGCGGGAAACGCTTTTTTGTGTCTTTGTGCTTTTGGCCTGCGGACTTCCTTTGACCGAGCCCCCGCCGGAGGCTTCCTCGTCCGTCGCCCGCGAGTATATGAGGCCGGAAGCCAGGGCATGAACGTCAAGGCCCGCGAAGCGGCCCGACAGGGCATGGCCTTGACCGAATGCCCGCTTCCGGCACCCATGCGGGTGTGACGGACGAAGAGCCGGGAAAGAAATGGAAATCATTTTTCCTCCGGTTCGGCAGTGAGCTTTTCCAGAAGAGCGGCAATATCCGCTGCCCTCCACGCCGTTGTGCGCGGGCCGAGTTTGACGGGTTTCGGATACCGACCACTTTTGCAGCCCGCCCACCACGCGCTGCGGCTGACGGGAATGAGCGCGAGTACCTGCGGCAAGCGAAGCAGAGCATTACTGGATATATTTTGCATGGATGTTCTCCTTTCTGGTTAGGTTCGGCACAGCATATCATGGCTTTTTCCGTCTCTTCTGATTTGAGGTTCCCACATACAGTGGAATATATCCAATACTGTCCTGTGAGATACATGTTATGTTCAAAAAAAATCCACAATACCACTTGACATATTTTTGTGTTTGAATGTGTTGTTGTGTAACTTGTTGAAATTATATGATTATAAATGCACATAATGACAATATTTTTACTGGGTTGTATTGGACGTATTTGTCCATTGCTGACCGTAACAGACATCACAGCACTTCAGTGTCCTTCTGTGCATCTTCGCGCAGGCTGTCCAAAAAGTCGGCCCATGCCTGCATCATGTGGTGTCGCTGGGGAAGATATTGGGCATGATTGTAGGCGATGCGGGACGTGTCCTTTTCCTTGTGAGCCAGTTGCCGTTCAATCCAGTCCGGGTCAAAGCCCTGTTCATTGAGCAGGGTTGAGGCCATAGACCGGAAGCCATGAATGCACATATCCTCCTTGCCGTATCCCAGGGCACGCAATGCCTGTAACGGTGTGGAATAGTGAATGGGCTTCCTCACACTGTTTCTTGAGGGAAAAAGGTATGTTCCACCCCCGGTGACGGCATGAAGCTCCTTGAGAATGGCAACAGCCTGCGATGACAGCGGGACGATGTGCGGCTTTCGCAGCTTCATGCGTTCGGCCGGTATGTGCCATTCCCGTGTTTCCAGATTGAACTCGCTCCATTCGGCGCGGACAAGTTCGGCGGAACGGACAAAGAGCAGAGGAAAAAGGCGCAGCGCGCACCTGACCTGAAAATGTCCGTGATAGTTGTCCAGCCTGTTCAGAAGCACACCGATTTTTTCAGCGGAAACGATGGTGGCCCTGTGCCTTCCCTGATGCGGACGTATGGCTCCGCGAAGATCGGCGGCAATGTTGCGCGTCACTCTGCCTGTGGCAACGGCGTAGCGGAAAACCATGCCGCAATACTGGATGATTCTGTGGGCGATAAGCTCCTTTCCCTTTCTTTCAAGCGGCTTGAGTATCAGCAGCAGGTCTTGCGCCGTGACCTCGGAAATGGGCTTCCGTTTCAAAGTGGGGAAAAGATGGAGTTCGAACGTGGACAGTTTCCGCTTTCTGTCTTTTGGGGAATTGTGGATTGTCTGCGTTTCATGCCATTCACGGACAACATGCTCGAAGGTATTGATTTCCGCGAGGAGGGCGGCGTTTTTCATATCCTTCTTGCGTTTGCCCGGATCAATGCCGTCGGCAAGCAGCTTTTTTGCCTCATTCCGTTTTGTCCGGGCATCCTTCAGGGAGACAATCGGATATTCCCCGAAACTGAGCAGCTTTTCCTTGTCGTTGAAGCGGTATGCCATGCGCCAGAGTTTTGAGCCTGTCTTGGCGACATAAAGGTACAGGCCGCCGCCGTCCGCGTACTTTTTCGCTTTTTCAGCGGGCTTCAGATTTCTGATTTGGGTATCGGTCAGCATGGCGTGCCTCCCTGGCTGGATGTATCCCGCAACGCCTTGTCTCGTAGGAGAAAAAGATACCTGGCCCATTCCCGCATCATGGTTTTTCTTTCCGGCAGATACTGCCACGGGTCAAAGCGTGTGCGACCGGAGTGCGCCAACTGCATGTCGATGATGTTCTGTTCGTACCCAAGGTCGGGCAGCAGTTTGGCGGCAAGGGAGCGGATTCCGTCAAAGGACAGTTTTACGCCGTCATATCCGCGCCTGCGCAGGGAAACGGTGATGGTGGATATGTCGATGGGGCGTTCAGGAGAACGGACGCCGGGGAACAGCAGGGTTCCATGACCAGAGTATTCCTTCAGTTCCCTGAGAATTTTTACTGCCTGCGGCGCGAGAGGTACAATATGCTCATATTTCGTCGCCATGCGTTGCGCGGGGATAACCCAGAGTCTGCGGGAGAAATCAAATTCGTTCCATTCGGCACAGCGCAATTCACCGGAACGGACGAACAGCAGGGGAACCAGTCGCAGGGCGCACCGCACAGGGAAATAGCCGTCATGCCGCTCAAGGTTCAGCATAATCTGACCGAGCTTTCCGGCGTCGAGCGCGGCGGCTCTGTGGCCTGTCTGTCTGGAACGCAGCGACGCGGGCAGTTCTTCCGTGGCGTCCCGCGCGGCCTTGCCGGTGGCGACGGCATAGCGGCATATCTGGCCGCAGACATCCGTCAGTCTGCGGCCTCCGCGCAATTTCCCGGATTGCCGCAACGGCTCAATGGCGCTCAGAATGTCCTCGGCGGTAACATCCGTTATGGCCTTGCCGCCGACGACGGGAAAGAAATATTCCGTCATCCCCCGCATCATGAAGGCGCGATAGCGGCTTCTACAGTGAAGGGTTTCCCGCTCGTACCATTCCGTAGCCACGGCTTGAAAGGTGGCCGTGCCGGTCGATGCCCGCATTGCCTTCCTGTGTTCCGCCGGATCAATGCCATTTTTGAGCAGCGCCTTGGCCTCATCCCGGCGTTGCCGCGCGGCACGGAGCGACACCTTGGGATATTCACCGAAGGAAAGGAGCTTGGCCTTTCGGTCAAAACGGTACGCCAGCCGCCAGAGCTTTTTGCCGCTGGCCGGAATGAACAGGAACAGCCCGCCGCCATCCGCATATTTTTTGGGCTTGTCGGCGGCTTTCAAGCCTTGAATAAAGCGATCATCCAGCATAAATTTCTCCGTGTCATGGATACCCGTAAATCCCCATGAACCCTATGGCATCCGATACCCACAAATAAAAATATTTACAGTATTTTCAATATATTGTATGAAAATATTTCAGAATGCCGCTTTGTATGGATACCCTGAATAATACCCGGAAAACAGCGGGATGCAAGGCGCTTTTCCTGGACTTCTCTGGATGAATGATTTCAGATAATATATTGAAATATCAGATATTATAGATACAAACAGGTCTATTTGGACGTAAAATGAGAGTTTTGTAGTTCACGCCCGTAGCGTCCAACTCCCAGCCATTGGTCACTTGCCCGAAGGTGGAGGCCCAGGCGTCGAAAAATTCAATATCCTTGTTTTTCAGTTCATCATACTGCATATGGCGTTGCAGAGTATAGACTTCAGCGATGGTGTTGCTGATGGGCGTCCCGGTCATGAAGTACACACCACGGCCATTGTTCTTGCGTTGCAGATAGCGGCACTTGATGAACAGGTCGAGCGCCTTGGCGGAGCCGGTGATGTTCCCCAGGCCAGAGACGTTCATCGTGGTCTGAAAGGCGAGATTCTTGAACTCGTGGGACTCGTCGATGAACAGCGCATCCACGCCCAAATCCGAAAAGTCCACATTTGCATCCTTTTTGCCTGCCGAGGCTACCAGTTCGGCATAGCGTGTTTCCATCTTCTCCCGCTGTTTTTCCAGTTGCTTGATGGTGGCGCGCCCGCCCGCCGCTTCCTTGAAAGCGGCAATGGCGTCTATCACCATATCAATCTGTTCCTGAAGAATTTCTTTTTGCACCTCATGTGGCATATCAATCTTGCGAAAGGAAGAGTGCGCCACAATGACGGCATCCCAATCACCGGTGGCGATTTTGGCAAAGAGCCGTTGCCTGTTCTGTTTGGTAAAATCCGTTTTATCCGCTACAAGAATATTGGCGTCAGGGTACAATTTATAGAATTCATCACGCCATTGGTGTAATAAGTGATTCGGTACAACAATCATCGGCTTGGATAGAAAACCCATGCGCTTTGATTCCATGACGGTAGCCACGCAGGCCAGCGTCTTGCCCGCGCCAACAACGTGATCGAACAGACAGGTTCCTTCCTGAATGGCCCGCCATACGGCATTTTTCTGGTGCGGACGCAGTTTGACAGCTTCGGATGCGTTGACAAGTTCAAGATGCGAGCCGTCATACTGCGGCGGAACATTGGTGTTGAACCGCTCGTTGTAGAGATTTGTAAGCATGTCGCGCCGTTCATCATCCGTCCACACCCAATCCAGAAACGCCTGCTTGATTTCTTCGGCCTTCTGCATGGCGGCGGCTGTCAGTTCCTGGTCAATGACCATGATGGGTTTTCCGTTCTCATCATGCTGGCCGCTTTCCTTCTCAACCTTGATCGGCCTGTTTATGAGCAGGGATTCAAGAATTTTTTCCGCCGGATATTCGGGAATGCCCCATACACTGTCATTTATGGCCATATCCCAGATGCTCACTTTCGCAAGCCAGCGTCCGAGCGTGGGCAGATAGTTTATCTCCTGCGTTCCCTTGCCGCCGTGCAGGTGCTCCACAAAGTCCGAGATGACCTGCGTCGGAACCCAGGCCGAGCCGAATTTGATGCCGATGTCCACAGCCTCGATGTCCAGCGGCATGGCGGCAGTCAAGGCTTCCACGTTGGCGGCAAAACGGGCATCCGTTTGCGCGGCTTCCCGCGCCTGGTGCAGCTTGGCCCGTACATTGCCGGTCAGGTATCTGTCGCGGATTTCCCACTCTTCACTCGCGGGGTTCAGAAAAATCTGCCCCTGGTCGCGCAATTCCGCCTGAATGTCTTCCGCCGGACGACGCAGGAGTTGCGCCATGCGGCTGAAATCCACCCTGCCGTTTTCCCGCAGGGCAATGAGCAGGGCGTCTCTGGCGTTTTCCGCCGTTTCCGCCACCTGTGCGGGCTTGAGCACCCGTTGCCGGAAAATCGCGGCCTTTTTGGCCGAGGCGGGACGGGCGGTTCCGCCATGCTTGCGGGCCGTTTCCGGCGACAATCCCTTGTCGTAGTCGGCTTCCAGCGATTCCAGCAGGCTGTGTTCCGGGTCATCCCGCATCAGACCGCGATTGGTCTGTGAATTGAGGTGGCCATATTTTTTGACGAAAGCGTCATACTGACTGTTGAGGCGGATGCGTAACGAAGTCATCCGGCTTTCGTCGCCATCGCTCTTTTCCTCGTTGAGCAATTCGCGCAACGTGTCCCGAATCTGAATCATGCCCGCCAGACGCAGGCGCGCGGTTTCGTTTTTGACCGACAGCAGGTCGTAATCGCTTTCGCCAAAGGCGGACGCGACCTTGAAGACGATCTTCCGGCTTTGCGGCTCCACGCACAACGCGCCGTTCTTCAGCGCCTGGAAATACGGGCTGCGGAGGAAGTCGGCGTTGCGTACCCTGACTTCCGTATTGAGCGGGCTTTCCTCGCGCGGCACGAAGCAGTCTGCCGGGAGCGCCTCAAGGCGTTTGACGATTTCCGGGCCGAGTTCCCCCGGAGGCGTGCCGCTGACGCAGGACAACGCGCCCTCATACATGCCGCCGTCAAAGACCATTCTGCCGATAATCTGGCCGGGATTCTGGAGAAAGTAGTTGTTGATGACGGCCTGGCGTGAACCGCCGTGTTTGAGGTCGTCCACAACGTCCGAGCCTGTTGTGACCCAATCCCGGCTTCGCTTGTTCTCGCCGTTATGGCGCTGGAAAAACACGATGTCTGCCGTGACATCCGTGAGCGCGTTCTGACGGAAGGCTGTTTCCGGCAGGCGGATAGCGCCAAGCAGGTCGGCCTGCCCCGCGATATGCTCACGCGCCGTGGAGTCGGCGGCATCCAGGAAGAAACGGCTGACCACAAAGGCCGCGACGCCGCCTTCCCGCAGCAGACTGATGGACTTGGCGAGGAAATAGTTGTGAATAGAGAATTTCCGCAGTTCGGGAAAGTCCGGGTCATACAATGATTGATTGCCGAAGGGTGGATTGCCGACTACGGCGTCCAAGCCATCGAAACGGATTTGGCTGTTTTGGAAGCCGATATTGAGATGCTGCGCTTGGGGATAAAGATATTGCGCGATGGATGAGGTCGTGGGGTCGAGTTCAACGGCAAGAAAATTCGCGTTGAAGTGTTCGGGGCACAGACCGATAAAATTGCCGATGCCCGCTGAAGGCTCCAGGATGCGGAGCGGTTCGCCTGTGCCGAGGCCGAGACGGGAAAGCCCCTCATATATGCCCCGGATGACCGTTTCCGAAGTATAGTGCGCGTCTTGCGTGGAGCGACGGGCGGCGGCATAGATGTCCGGGGCGAGCAGCCCCTGCATTTCCCGGTATTCGGCGGCCCATTGCTCATTCCTGGCGTCAAAGACCTGCGGCAGACCGCCCCAGCCCACATAGCGGACAAGAATTTTCTGTTCTTCCGGGGTGGCCGACTTCGCGCCGCTGGTCTGAAGCTGTTGCAGGAGGCGTATGCGGCGACGTTATCCGCATATTTTGTTTTCGCGCCGCCAACGCCCAGCCGGTCTTCAGAACTTATTCGGTAATTCTCAGGCTCATGTCGATGCCCATGTTCTGCAATATCTCGGAGTCCGACATCCCCCGCAGGCTCGCCTGCCGCGCTGTCTCGCTGTTCAACGCCCGCGTTTCCGTCTGTTGCTGGCCGAATACTTTCAGATCGAACGCTATGCTGCCCTTCGCTTCCAGCTTCTTCAACTCTTCCGGGCTGTTCAGCGCCCAGCGATCCAGAATCAAGTAGCCCCGGAGCGTGTAGCCCCCATTGCGCACGTCGTTGATGGTTTCGGGCTTGAGAACCTTTCTTGCGATTTCCAGCGGACAGGTTTGTCTGTCGAGCATGTTGCGCCTCCCAGGGAAGGGTATGAGTGAAATGGTGAATTTCCTGTACGGTCAGATACTCGTCCGCTCCGGCCTCAAACAGCTTTTCGGGCGTTCTCTTTTCACCGTCAAGGAACTGCATGATTTCAGGATTGCGACTGTGCATACGCGAACCGTCGCGCATTTCATACACGGATTCGCCGTTGCCGTTGAGGCCGAGGAGCGTTCTTTCCGGCTTGTCGTTTGTCGGAAAGGAAAACTCCTGATGCCGTTCCGGCTCCGAAGGAACCGTTTGTTCTTCCGTTGCGAGGGGTACGGCTTCGGGAACGGCTTCCTCCCGCATGTCGTCCTGAATCTTTTCCGCCCGTATTTCCTCGATCTGGTTCGCCATTACGTCGAACAGCGAATACTGGCGAGGATCGTTTGTCTGCTTGCGCCGTCTGGCCATGCCTCTGTCCTTGTCTGGAGGACGGGCAGGCGGCGCGAAGGCGGGCTACCCGTCATTGTGTTCCGTTTGGGCGAGTTTCAGTTTTTCGGCGTTATCAATGACCATTCGCCCGTCATGTTCATAGAAGACAACCTTGTCCCCTTCCTTGACGCCGAGTTTTTGCCGGACTTCGCGAGGGAGCGTGAGTTGGCAGCGCGAGGTGAGCTTGGCCAGTTCCATGCCTGTTCTCCTTGTTTCTTATTTTCAAGTGTTGTCTTGAAAGTAAGATAAAAGAGCTTCGGCAAAAGGTCAAGCATCTTTTCTTCCCCGGCTACAAAAGCGTTTCATCCAGCAGGCCGCGCGTGATGATTCCCGCCACGCGATCCTGAGCGTCCGTGTCTCCGGCGCGAGCCTGGCGGGCCAGTTCCAAGGCCGTGGGCAATTCTCCGGCCTTGAAATCGCAGGCCGGAAAGCGGATGCCGCCCAGAATCCATGTGGGCGTGGACGTGATGCGCGATTGCGCGGCGACAATATCCTCGCTCACCAGAGGCGCGGCAGCTTGCAGGGCGTCCGCAAAGGCTTCCGGGGCAATGGCGGCTTCCTGAAGCGCGGTCTGGAGAGCCGCTTCATACGGAACCGGAATGCCGAGTGTGGTTTTTGGCAGAACGGCATCCCAGAAACGATGCGCCGCATTGAGGGAAAAGCCGCGCAATGCCTCATAGGCCAGAGCTTTTTTCAGAGATTCGCCATATTCGTCCGAGGGAATATGCCGTACGACGATGCACAGATCGGGATTATCACGCTGCGCCTGAAGCGGTTCCTGGATGCCGCAGTAGGGACATTCGAGATTCGACCAGAGTTCCGCAATATCGCCGTGGAAACCATCCACCGGCCTGCCGTCCAGGCAGGTTCTGCCGGAAAGCGTCTCCAGAGGCGTGTGGGGTTGAGACAGGTCTTTGGCGATTTCGGTTTTGACGCCAGCTTGCACGGCTACCCGGTCAGATGCGGGCGTTTCGGCGTGGGCAAGGATGGCGTTCAGACAAAAACAAAGTGTCAACGCCATTCCCATGAAGGGGTGCATCCGTAGCATATGTGTTCTCCTTGCGGGCACTGAGGCGCTCCGCTTGCTGTTGAGAAGAATGTGTGTTATACAAAAGTATAACTTTTGGAGGTGCATCATGTACACGAGCAACTTGAGAAAGGTTGGAGGGTCAGTGATGCTGGCTGTGCCCCCCGCCATTCTGGAAATGCTGCAAATGGAATCGGGTTCGGCGGTAAGCATGGCCGTGGAATCCGGGCGTCTGGTCATTGAGCCGGGCGTCAGGAAAAAGTACAGCCTGCAAGAATTGTTGGCCCAATGCGACGCTTCCGCTCCGCTTTCCGGAGAGGACGCCGCATGGACGGCATCACCGGCCAGGGGCGGGGAGTTGATCTGATGCGACGCGGCGACATTTATCTGGTGAGTCTTGATCCGACCGCAGGACATGAACAGCAGGGGACACGTCCGGTGCTGGTCGTATCTCCTGATGCGTTCAACAGGGTAACGCGAGTGCCTGTGGTCTTGCCCATCACCAGCGGCGGCAACTTTGCCCGCACAGCGGGTTTTGCCGTGTCCTTGAGCGGATGCGGCACACGCACCACCGGGGTGGTGCGTTGTGATCAACCGCGCGCTCTGGACTTGCGGGCGCGTTCCGGCAGATGCCTTGAACAGGTTCCGGCTACCGTGATGGAGGAAGTTCTCGCCAAACTGGCGACCATTATCAGCTAGCTTTTTCATTGTTACGCAGCCTGTATCAGTTGCAGCAACTGCGGCACTCTCAGTTGCGCCTTTTTGAGTGAGGGATTGGCGTAGAACATATCGCCCCGGACGATTTGTCCGGAAAAGACAAAGTGGGCTTCGCCCTCTATCTGTTCCTGCAAGTCGCGCAGAACAACGCGGTCTTCCTGTTCCACAGTTGTGGAATTGGCGTCACGATAGTCAGAACTGATCTGCTCATTGACGTTGAATCCTGTTGTTCTGAGGACAGTGCTTTGCCCCGCCTGCCCGCGCAGCAATTCCCATGTCTTTTCGGCGTCCTGCATCCGCATGAAAATTTTCAAACAAGTATTCGCAACCATTTGTTGCGCTCCTTTCTGGTCAGCCTCCAGAATACCGGCGTAGTCCTGAGAGGCCACAATGGCGGCAATGCCGAGGCCGCGTCCCTGTGTCAGCACGACTTCAAAGCCGGGCGTGACAATGGCCGCGTATTCATCCACAATGCACAGATACGGGCCGATGCCCACGGCATCAGTCGGCAGGGCTTCCAGAACGTCCTCCGCGTCGCCTTCGATTCTCGCGCCAAGGCCAACGGCGCAGGCGTTGCGGATGGCGGAAAGGCTGATTTTGCCGAGGCTGGCGAGTTCAGCGGGAGCTTTTTCCAGAGAGGGCAGAAGAATGACAAGGATTCTTCGCTGCATGATGGCATCACTGAAGTCCACTTCGCCATCTTCCGCGCCGTAGATGTGGCTGTAGGTATCCGTCAGACTGGACAGCGCCTTGCCGAAGTAGGATTGCGCGTAGCCAAACTGCTCCGCGAAGGATTCAGGCTGGTCTTTCATTTCCCGCCCGGAAATCCAGCCGGAGGTGGCAAGCGCCGCCTGAATGGAGGCGCGGGATTCCTGATCCAGTTCAGGATGCAGGGCCAGAGCCACACATTTTTCCAGAGCCAGGGAATCGCGGATGATGGAGGTGGAGAGCTTGAGCAGCCCCTTGTCCCGCAGGTCAACCAGGGCGTACATGACGCCGGAAATCAGGGCCTGCGCCTTGTCGGCAAAGATGGAATTGGCCCCGTCCGAAGCGGGCATGAGGGAAACAAGAAGCTGCGTCAGCGCCTCGGCGCTCCCGAAGGTAAACGGGTTGTTGGTGTTGGAAAGGCGGCGCGGGGACTTGCCCTTGACCTTGCCGGACGTGCCGTAGTTCAGCACGCGAAAATCATCATCCCGACCAAGGAACCGGGCCATCTGCCATATCTGCACCGCCAGCTTGGGCGACGCCTTGGGGTCGATGTAGAAAAGCCCGCTGGCCGTGGCCAGGGCGTTGTAGGAAAGGGAAACCAGCGTCTCCGTCTTGCCGGAACCGGTTGTGCCGAACAGAAGCGTGTGCGTCAGGATGTCCTTGGCCTTCAGCCAGAGTTCTTGCTTGTCCTGGAGGCGGTTGCCGAGGAAAAAGACGCCTTCGGGCGTTGCGAATCCGTTTCTGCCGGGGAGCGGATCGCCCTTGTCCGTGCCTGAGAGGCCAAGAGGCATCCGAAAGGGCAGACGTTCGTTGTTCACACAGGCGCAACGAGCAAGAAAGAGCGCCAGACCAAGACAAAATAAAGGTGTAGCACAGGCCGGAAAGAGAAACAGACACGCCCCCGCCGCAAAGATGCCGCCGGTCTGCACCTGCCCGGTCTTGAGCGCATCCGCCAGACGTTGCGCGGGGGAGCGCACATCCCGGTACAGACGTTTTTTCTCTTGCGCTTCGTGGTCTTCCAGACCTCTGATATGTCTTTTCATTCATGTAACCTCTAAAAGTATTCGTCAGCCAACTTCTCATCTTCGTTGGGGTCGTATTCGGGATTGTCTTCCGCATCGGCCAGCACCACGTCCGGCGGCGGCTCCACGGGAGAAAACTCGGTATCCAGAGTTGACGTTTCGACGGCAGCGACAGGCGGAACCGGTGCTGTTTCCGGCGTGGGCGGCACAAAGATTTCGGTCAGCCAGCCCTGAGCGGACAGGGCTTCCCTTGAACCGCTTGCCGAGCTGTTTCTTCAGCACGGCAAGGGACTTTTGTTCATCCAGCCGCGCGTTGCCCCAGGCAGGGCGCGACATTGAGGCCATACCGTTTTTCAATAATGCCTGCTCCGGCTTGATCGCCTTGCCCGCTTCATTGAGCAACAGACCATTTTCCAGCGCAAACTGCACCGGCGTTCGGGCGACTTTCCACGGCCCGGCATCGTAGGATTCCCGCGAGAGCAGATACTTGCCGCGTCCCACCACGGGCCGCAGACAGGGAAAGGACTCCGCATTGTTTTTCAGCAGGCTTTCCATGTTGAAACGCCGGACAAGACCGCCCACGCGGCCCATGAAGATGGAAGCCACGCCGAACAGGACAAGCAGCAGAAAAAAGGGCCAGCGAATCCATGAGCCGGTGTAGCGCAGCACCTTTTGCATGGCGTCCCAGGACAGGGAAGCCGGATCGGCGGCGGCGATTCGTGCAAAAGCGTTCTCCGCTTCCTCGAAAAACGGCGTGAACGCCTTGAGTTGCGCCTTCGCAAGAGTCAAAAGCGGGCCGTTCACGACATCGAGATGCGCCGTGTACAGCAGCGGCACAATGCAGAACGCGATAATCAGGAATGCGAACCACAGGAAGATACGTTGGTCTTCCCTGTCGTTGCCGGGCTGATTCATGGCCGCTTCTCCGTCATTTGCTTCTCCGCGCTCTGCAACGACAGCATGGAAAGCCCTTTCTGCCGGAGCTTTTTCAGATTTGCCTGTACGCGCCGGATATAGGCATCACGGCGATGCGGCGTCCGCGAATGGTACGCGCCGATGGCCTGCCAGAGATTGCCGGTGCGCCTGAATTCCTTGCGCAGCAGCCATGCGGCGGCATGGGCGTTGACGTGGCCATCACACAGCACGGCGTCAGGCGAGATGCCCATCGCGGCCAGTTCCCTGAGATGAACAGTGTTCACCTGAAAGGGGCCTAAATCCCACGTCCCGTTTTTGTTGCTCAGTGCTTCGCCCATTTTGCCGCCTTCCGTGGCAAGAATGGCGAAGAGCGCGGCAACGGGCATCCCGCTGACGCGGGCGGCGTCCAGAACGCAGTCAGCCGTCAGGGGATGCATGGGAGGAAGCGCGACCTTCATGCGCTGTGCGCTCAGAGCAATGTCCGGCGTCAGGCAAAGGGCAAGCAGGAGGAGACAGACCGCTCTCATTTGATCTTCCCCTTGAGATGAAGGATGTAGTCGCCGCTTGTGCCGTACACCTTGAAGGGATTGTTGCCGCCGAGTCCGTTGACGGTGTTCAGCACCTGGTTGTGCGCGTCGTTGATTTTCTGGTGGATGTAGGAATCGACCTGACTACAGATGCCCGCGACAATCTGATCCATACTCGGCAAGGTCACGCCGAGAGAAAAAGCGTCCCCGATGCCGTTGATGGAACCGAGACAGACGGAAAGCGCGTCGCGTTCCGTTTCCGGGTCAGGCATCAGCACATCATGCGTCTCCGATACTCTGCCATTGCGTTCCTGAATCGCGCCGCCCACGGCCTCTTGCATATCTTGGCAGGAACCGGCGAAACACGGCGCGGCCAACGCCATGCACAGCAAAACCATGAGAATATATTTCATGTCGGTATCTCCAATAATGAGGGTCAAGGGGCATCATGCCCCTTGCAGGGGCGTGGGGGCAGCGCCCCCACATCAGATTGCATCCTTCCTATTTCCTCTTGCCTTTTGCGTTGAAATCGGGCGTGCCGTCCGAAGCGACGGGATACGTCTTTGTGCAGTCGGGATATGCGGTGCAGCCCCAGAACCACGCGCCGTCCTTTTTGCGCTTGCGGCGATTCAGGGCCGCGCCGCAGGAAGGACAGGGAAAGGCGGGCGTGCCGTCGCCAAGGATGGGGGCAAGCAAGTCCGGCAGAATCCGGCACTGATCGGCCAGAAAGGCATCCAGAGATTCCGCGCCCTGAGCGATGGATTCCAGCCGGGATTCCCATTCCGCCGTGGTGATGGGGTCTTTGAGCGCGGGCGGCGTGAGGGCGATGACTTCCCTGCCGAGCGGCGTGGAGACAAGGGCTTTCCTGTCGGCGGCGAGATAGCCGCGCTCTTTCAGGGTTTCGAGAACCTTGGCGCGGGTGGCTTCGGTTCCGATGCCCCTGGCGTCCTTGAGCGCCGTTTTTGCGTCGGCATCGGACACAAAGCGATGGACATTGGCCATCGCTTCGATGAGCGTCCCTTCCGTGAAGCGGGAAGGCGGCGAAGTCTTTTTCTTCAGGGTCTGCACGTCGCGGCAGTGAACGGAATCGCCCTTTTCCAGCGGGGGCAGGGACTGTTCGTCGGGATCGTCGTCTTCATCCTCATGACCGGCGAACGCCGTCCAGCCGGGATCGAGGATGCGCCGTCCCGTGGCTTCCCAGCGGGTATCGGCAAGAGTGACAGCGACTTTTTGCGCCTCGTAGCGCATGGTCGGATGGAATTGCAGACAAAAGGCCGTGGCAATCATGAGGTAGAGAGCGCGTTCCTTTTGCGGGAGCGAGTCCGGGGGCAGTTCGCCCGTGGGCGCGATGGCGTGATGCGCCGTCACCTTTTTGGTGTTCCATGCGGCGCTTTTGAGTGTGCCATCCGCCGTTCCCGCCACCCGCTCCAGACCGGGAAGCGAGGAAAGCGCGGCCAGCACGGCGGCGGCATCCGCAAACTGTTCTTCCGGCAGATAATGGCAGTCCGTTCTGGGGTAAGTGGTCAATTTACGCTCATACAGGGCTTGCGCGGTATCCAGCACCTGTTGCGCCGACATGCCGAGCTTGGCGGAAGCCGCTTTTTGCAGGGAGGAAAGACTGTGCGGCAAAGGCGCGGCCTTGTTTTTGGCTTCCCGTGTGGCTTCCGTTACAAGTCCGTCCGTGTTTTTGTGCGCCGCAACCAGGGCTTCGGCCACGGCGTCGTCGGTCAGGCGTCCGCTGGAATCGAGTCCGGCCTGAGCTTCGGACGGAACGAAAGCGGCGGCGAAATCCCCGGCGCTGTGGACGAGCGAAGCCCGTAGCACGAAATAATCAACGGGCTTGAAATGGGAGATTTCCAGATCGCGGGCGACCACCAGCGCCAGCGTGGGCGTCTGGACGCGGCCCAGGGAAAGCACGTCCGAGCGTCCGTCCGCGCGCCCCTTGATGGTCAGGGCGCGGGTCGCGTTGATGCCCGCCAGCCAGTCGGCCCGGCTTCTGGCGCGGGCGGCGTCGCGGAGGGGCGCGTAACGGGCGTTGTCCGTAAGGTTTGCCAGCGCCTTTCTGACCGAGACTTCGTCCAGCGAGGCCAGCCAGATGCGCTCCACCTGTCCCGTGTAGTGAAAATGTTCCAGCACCTCGTCAACGAGGAGTTGGCCTTCGCGGTCGGGATCGCCCGCATGAACCACGGAATCGGCGTCCCGCAGCAGCGAGCCGATGATGTCAAGTTGCGCGGCGGCGTCCTTTTTGACCTTGTATTTCCATTGGGAAGGAATGATGGGCAGATGTTCGCGCCGCCAATGGGCGTATTCGGGCTTGTAATCCCGTGGCCACGCGAGTTCGAGCATGTGCCCGAAGCACCAGGTAACAATATCGTCGCCGCAACGGATGCAGCCTTCGGCCTTTTTCTGATTGCCAAGACCGGCGGCAATGGCCCGGCCAAGGGAGGGTTTTTCGGCAATAAACAGTCTCATGTCATATCCTCATGCGGCGCTTGGCCGCGTTTTTCTGTTCATTCAGGGGAAGGGGATTTTCCATAGCGCCCGAAGCGGATTGGAGTTTTTCGTCAAGCTCCATGTGGAGCGCCCGCGACACCTGATCGCAGAGTTCAGCCAGCTCCCTGACTTGCTGGGGGTCTTGTTTGAGCGCCATGTCCAGAAAATCGGGATTCTGGAGAATGACGCGTGCCCTGGCGACGGGATCGCCAGCGGCCTCGAAGGCGGCAATGGATTCGGCCAGCGTCGGATCGTGCCGCGCCGCAGCCCCGGACGAGATCGCCAGTGTCGGGGAAACGCCGACAGCCGCGTCCCGCTGTTTCTGCATGGCTTCCAGTTCCGCCCAGGCTTCGGGCCTGGGGAACCACCAGTCGCGCGGCTTTTCCCCGGCCTCGAACTGACGCAGGGAGGTCAGCGTTCTGGCCGCGTCAGCCGCCGCCCTGAACAGTTCCGCAACGTCGCCGCCGGAAAACGTCTGGTTCCAGTTGGCCACTTGCGCGGACGCGCTGTTGTCGGGCATGGGCAGATGGAATTTTGCCCCGGCCAGCAGGGAGAACAGTTCCGCCCGCATTTCCTCAAAGGCGCGGCTTTTGAGCGTTTCCGGCTCCGTCTGCCGGTTTTCCCGCGAGCTGTGGCCCGTCGCTTCATAGAAACCGCGCAGCTTGGCGGCGTAATAGGCGTCCGAGCTGGTGAACCTGTCCGGGAACGGCAGCTTCAGCACATCTTCGGCATGGCTGTATGCGGCAGGTCCTTTGTGGTGTTCCACGGCAATGCCGGAATCAGCGATGAATTTCTCCAGAAAGGCGTTGCGCTCCTGTTCCGTGAGCGCCGGAGCCGCTTTTTCCTTGGCGGGCAGGCCGTGGATTTGCTCCGCATTGAACACGGTGAACGGATAAAACAGCGTCTTGTGCTGGACAGGAGGGAGCTTTGCGCCCTGCTTGCGTTGCGCTTCAATGGCCCTTGCTTCATCCTGGGAATGGAATGTCCATTGTTCGTCTTCCCCGATGGTGAAGAAAATTTCTTCAGGCCGCAGGAGCTTGATGCCGTGTTGGCCCTTTTTGATCCCCACCTTCAGGTTCGGATGTTCGTCCTGATACTGCTGGATTTGCTTGAAGGTCATCCAGCGATCATCCTGATAGCCCTTTTCCATCCCGGCCAGCATGAGGCGCAGCATGTTGGGGCCGCCGTATTCCCTGCCGGTGGTCGGGCAGAACGGCGTTCCTGTCGGAGTGTCGGCGACGCGGGGCTTCCCGGCGACTTTGGAAGTCAGGGCGAGCATAGTTTCGGCAATGCCGTTGACAAACTCTTCCTGCACCTCGCGGCTGACCTGAAAGCGGCTTTTCTTTTCTTGCGGGGTCTGGCTCATGCGTCCTCCCGCGCGATGTCCACAAGAACGGCATCCGGGGCTTCCAGCGGATTGAGGAACCCGGCGGCGACGGCTTCTTCGCGGCTCATGAGAAACGCGCCCGCGTCAAGCTGGCGCTCGATGTCCGCCTGGGTGAGCGTGACGCGCTCCTTTTCGATGGTGCGCACGGGCGCGTCGAACAGACCGTGCGCGTTTGGCGTTGCGTCATTCATGGAATTTCACCTCGTTTGCTTACCAGCGGCAGCGTTTGCGCCACTGGCTTTCATTGTTTCGTGTTTCCCGCCGCCGTCCCATGCAGGCCACGCGGATGGCGCGAAAGCAGGCAAGCGGCGTCATGCCGGTGCGTTGCACCAGATAGAGAGCGATGATGGCGGTGAACGCCAGCCCCGCCGTCCACCAGGCCCAATGGAACAACCAGAGAGCCAGAGGAAAGACGGCGCGGGCGTCCAGAATGAAGATTTTCGGCGTGAGCGCGGTGTCGCGCCAGAGAATGTCAGCCATTGGCCGCCTCCTTGCCCTTGCGTTCCGCCAGAATCGCCAGATAGTTTTCTCTGGCGAGTTTGCCGTTTTCATAGGCGGTTTGAGCGGCGTCCTGTATTCTCTGACCGGAGGCGGCAAGCAGCTCTTCGGTTTTCAGAATGAGCCGTTCCAGCGGCGTATCCAGCAGCATTTCCCGGATCTCCGGCGTGAAGGCCAGATACTCGCGCAGGGCAACGCGCCCGCTCCTGTCCGGCAGGGGCAGGAGGCGTTGCGAGATGATCAGGCGCAGACTGGAAAGCAGCGTGGCCGTGACTTGCAGCCGCTCCGCAAACGGAAAGACGTTGATGATGCGGGAAAGCGTTTCCGGCACGGAGCGGGTATGCACCGTGGAATAGGCGGCCACGCCGATTTCCGCGCTCTCCATCATGCCCCGCAGGGTATCGGGATCGCGGCTTTCCCCGATAAGCACCACGTCCGGGGCTGTGCGCGTACTGTTGCGCGTGGCCGTCAGAAAGGATTTCAGGTGTTCGGGAATGGTGCTTTGCGAGACAGGGCCGCCGGGATTCGGCACGGCGTCAAAGTCAAACTCGATGGGAGCCTCGTAGGTGCTGACGTGGCGTCCGCCGCTTTCGATGATGCGTCGCAAAATGGCGGCCAGCAGCGTGGACTTGCCCGACCCCATCACGCCCGTGACCAGCACCAGACCGTTGGACGGCATGGCGTGGTCAAGAATGCCTTGCTCCACATGCAGGTCTTCCAGAGCGGGCGGCATGGAGGGAATGGCCCGGAACACGATTTTGGCCCCGGTTGAATACCCGTCCGCCACCGGCGTGGCGTTGCCGCGATAGCGACGGCGCACGCCGCGCGATTCCTCGATTTCGTGAGCAAAGTCGTAATCCGACTGGCCGGACTTGATGAGCGCGGACACGGAGTTGTTTTTGGTCAGACGCTCCAGCGCAGCCAGCAGTTCATCCGTCGTGATGGGACGCTGCGTGACCTGTCTCCATACGCCGTTGAGCCGCATCCACGCCGGAAGGCCGGAACGCAGACACAAATCGGACATGCCGCTGTGCGTGGCCCAGAGCAGTAACTCATTGATTTGCAAATAGTCCCAACGGATGCGGGGTTCAGCGGGATACACGTTGCCGCTCATTGCCGCTTCCCTCCCTTCGTTCGCGCGGGAGGCGCGACGGTAAAGGCGGAAGGCGCGGTGATCCGGTACACCTTCTGGCCGATGTTCAGCTTGTTGCCCTGGGTGCGCGTCCCCAAATCGGCGGAAGCCGTATTGACCCGGCTCAGGAGGTGTTGCGCGGTGAGCAGGTGGTAGAGCATGACGCCGCGATAGCTCCGCGCCATGCGGGATACGTTGTCGGCATAGAGCTGGTCGGCCCCAGCCAATCCTTGCGCCCATGCTTCGCGCACCGCCGCCCGCCAGATGGCGCGTTCCTCCGCGTTTTTCGGCAACACGGCGGGATTGGGCTGTTCCGGCGCGGGGAAGTCATCGGCCATGAGAAATTCCCGCCAGTTCGGCACAACCGCGATGTACCGCGCGGGTTCCAGCAGTTCATAGGTTGTTTTGGCGGCTGTGGCCGTATCCCCATCCTCGATACGCATGGATGCGCCCGCCCGCGCGATCTGCGGCGGCAGGATCAGGGCTTCCCCCTGCGTGAGCAGGAGCGGCGCAAAGTTGAACGCCGTATCCATGATGGCGCTGTAGCGTTCCGTTTCCGCCACAAGCTGACCGTAGCGCCAGGACATGGAGGTCTGGAACGTGACCAGCCGCGCCGCTTCCCGGATGGCTTTGGGCCGCATGAGTTGAACGGCGCTTTGTTCCTTGCCGCCGTTTCCCTTCATTTCCAGCAGTTCCGCCAGTTCGGCGGGATCGCCCTTGCGCGGCCCGGATGCGGGATCGGCGGGAAGGTAAACCTCAAGGGACTGTCCCGCGCCGTCTTCCCGGTACGCGGCGTCATGGGGCACAAATTTTCCTGTTCCCTTGTCGGCGCGGTCGGCGGGAGCCGGAGCGTTGACAACTTCCGGCGACACGGGCGCGGGATTGACGACTTCGCCCTGCTTTCCGGCGCAACCGCTCAGACCGGCACAGAGCAGAAACGGCAGAACCAGCGCGGCCAGTTTTTGCGAAGCGGACTTTTTGGTCACGTCAACCTGAAAACGCTGACAAAGGATAGTCACCACGCGCGAGGCATGGCGCATGACCACGATGCAGGCAATCAGCAATGCCAGAAGGCCGCTTCCGCAGAGGACGACGCCGGGTGTGGACAGATCGGCGGCGGCAAAGCCGTCCTGAAAGCCGTCCCGAAAGCCTTTCTGATAACTTTCCATGTGGAGGGGAGGCTCATGCAAATTGGGCAACGGCTCTTTGGGAATGAGGAGGGCGGGAGCTTTCATGAGCGTCCCTCCAGCCTGGAAGTTCTGGCCAGCGTCAGCACCCGATTGACGGCATCGACGCGCAGCACGGCCTGCGGCTGAATCTGCCAGGCGATGTCTTCCAGCAGTTCATGCGCCGGACGGTTCAGGCCATGCACCACAATGGGCATGGCTTGCGCCGAGGGAGCGCCGGTTTCCCGGTAGCGGTAGCCGATGTGCAGGCAGATTGCCTTGAGCGCCCCGGAGGCTGCGCCTGTCCAGTTGATGGAGACAGGTTGCGCCAGAGAAGGATCGGCTGGCGGCAGCAAGGGCTGCAAGCCCTGGCCGCGCAGCCGGGCGAGCATGGCGAGTTCGCCGTGCGCCTGTTCCGCCGCCTGCCCAAGCGTGGCCGAGACAAAATCGACCGAGGGGGGAACCGGAGGCGCGGTTTTCTCCGCGCAGGCGGCAAGAGCCAGACAGGACAGCATCAATAAGGTTTTGGGAAACACGAAGGTACTCCTTATATTATTAAGGTTAAGAGAGACACACCCCCGGCCCGCTACGGACGTTTGCGGAAACGCAACAGCCAGCGGCACAGCGGCGTAAAGCGGCGGTTTCGCAAAATGGAAATCCGCCAGAGCGTTGTGACCATGCCGAGCAGGCAGGGCGGCGCGATGCAGGCCAGGGACAGGAAGAAAAGCGGACTGTGCGACCATGCCGCCGCGAGGAGGCAGGCCAGAGCCGGAGCGAGGAACACCAGCAGACGCAGGCGCAAGGCCGAAACGACGCCGGGAATATCCGCGTCAGCCATGCCCCAGGCCGCAAGGACGAGGGTGAAATCTTCTTCCAGCGCGGCCTGTTCCGATGCCGCGCGGTTCCGCCGGAAAGCGGCCAGCCGGGAACGGACACCGGAACGGAGTTCCGCCAGATGCTGACGGGATTCACCGGCGACAGCCAGAACGCTTGAGAGGGAAACGGGAGTTTTCATCTCAGCTCCTGAAGTTCTTTTCCGTCAGGCCAGCGCCGGGCCTGTTCCATTGGCGGGACAGATCGCCGCGCAGTTCCCTTGCGCCATGAGCGCCGGAGGAAACCGCATTGGTGGAGCCGACAAAGACATTCTTGACCCCGGCCTGATCTTCCTTCTCGCCAAGGGCATGGAATTGCTGGCCTATCCAGTTGGTGACGTGTTCGGGCAGATAGTGAATGAGGCTGAAAAACTTGTTGGCCGTCATGATGACCACGATGCCCAGAATGACGAGCATGGAGAACGTGCCGGTGATGCCGATGACCTTGGTCTGCATGGTTCCGCCGACAAACAGCTCGAAGCCCGCGCCGAGCATCCGGCCCACCACGTTCATGAGGATGACGGCGGCGAAGAATCCCGCCACCATGAGCGGCGGACGGACAAGGATGCCGAGCAGCAGGAAATAGCCCCGCTTGCCGTGCTGCCCCGCCGCTCCCTCGCCATCGGGCATGGCGTGGGCGCAGAGCCAGAGCGGCGCGGCCACAAGAGCTTCCACCACAAGGATGATCCAGCCCACAAGCGCCGAAACCCAGCGGATGAAGGGAATGGCGGGCAGATAATAGGCCAGCGCCAGCCCGTAGAGCAGGAGCGGCAGAAAGACCGTGAACAGGGCGAAACTGATGTACTTGTCCAGATTGGGAACGGCCTTGCCCACAAAGGGCAGGGCCTTGCCCATCGAGTGCGCCACGTCCACCACGCCGAGAGCCGAGGCCAGGCCCCAGGCCGATCCGATGAGGTAATCCCCCACGTTGGACACGGCCATGATGGGATCGCTGGAGGACAGCTTTTCCACCGCGATGGGCAGGATGTTGCCGGCCACAAGCTGATTCAGCGTCGCCCGCAGCCAGTTGCAGATTTCGTCGAAAGCCCGGCCTTCGTCCGTGACGGACGGCGTGGCCGTGGTGTCGGAAATGCCCCTTCGGCTGGCGTAGGCGGTCTTGATGTAGTTGGCCACCCGCTCTTTGGCAGCCTCATAGTCCCGCAGGCCGTGCATCAGCGCCTGAAGCTCCGATACCGTGTACTCGTGCGGGCTGTAGGTAATGCCGGAATACATGGCTTCGCGGACTTCTTGGTTTATCCAGGCGATTGACCAGTAGGACGATCCTGCCGCGAACCAGCCGTATTGCGCGGCATTTTCCCTGAACTCGTTGAGCTTGCCCTGAAGCTGTCCCTGTTGCGCGTAGCTTTGCACATCGGCCAGAATGGTCTGGTTGACCGTGGTGGCCGCATCGTAGAGCGCACGGGGATCAATGGAGGATGCGGGCGTGTCGGGATCGGCAAGCTGCTGCGCCAGGGGCGAAAGCGCGGAAACCGCCGCGCTCACGGCGTTGACCTTGCCCCGGCACAGTGCGTCGCCCTCGTCCACGCAAGAAACTATAATAGACCCGGCATTGCCGTTGAAAATGAATCTGTATTCGCCGCCGGAGCGGAACCAGTTCCCGCTGTATGTCCATTCCCCACCCGGCGTGATGTTCAGGCCGCGTCGTTCGTTCAGGTAGTATTGCAGCGTCAGCGATTCCAGAGCGCCGTTGCTGATGGCCGCGTAGTGGGTGACGTTCTGATCCGGAGCCTGTACAGTGAGCTGACCGCCATGCTCCACAAAATAGTCCGTACCCAGCTCCCAGACATAGTTGCCGAGATTGATGCTGAAACCGATACAGGCCAGAATCGCCACCTGGAAGAAGGACAGCCCTTTGAAGATGGGAGCCAGAGCGCCCATCGCGCCCACAAAACGCAGCGGCATCCACAGGGAGCTGTAGCGTTTGCCGAAAGGCGTTCCCTCATGCGCCGTTCCGGCCACGGCAACGGCCAGAATCCAGATGAACAGCGCCGACACCACAGCCAGCGCCACCAGATTGAAGGCGCTGAAAAGCTCCAGCATCAGTTCCGACGCCTGCGAACCGCCGAGACTCGCGCCCCAGGCGTCCCAGCCCTGGCCGAGAAAGGCGTCCAGAATATGCTTGCTGGCATCGGTCGGGAGCAGGACTTCCGAAGTCGCGGGAAGGTCAGATGAGGCCATGACTGCCCTCCAGGCCGATGTTGGGAGTGAGATGGCACAAGAAACGCCGGGCGCTTGCATTGACTTTTGATATTGATATTGCTATCAATATCAAAAAAGGAGACCAGTGATGCAAATGCTTTTTCATATCCCCGATCCTCTGGCCGCACGGTTCAGGCAGGCGGTTCCCCCCCGACAGCGCAGCGCCTTTGTGACGAAGCTGATGGAGCAGGCTTTGCCCGAAGACGACGATCCGCTGTACCAGCTTGCGCTGGAGGTGGAACGGGACGCCGCGCTGAATGCGGAGATGCGCGAATGGCGTGAAGGGCTGATTGCTGAAGGCATTCGCGGACAGGAAGAGGCCGGAGGGTGTGCCGATGCGGCGCGGTGAAGTGTGGTGGGTCAACTTTGACCCGTCGGAAGGCATGGAAATCCAGAAGTGCCGTCCAGCCGTGATTCTTACGGTCAACGCCCTGAACAGAGCCAGAGGAACCGTGGTTGTGGTGCCGTTGTCCACATCGGCAAAACCGCGTCCTCCCATCGTGGTTCCTCTTCCATCCGCCGGGAAAACCTCTGTCGCCGTATGTGACCAGCTTTGCGCGGCAGACAAGAGACGGTTCGGGAAGAAAATTGGTGAACTTTCGTCAGAGGATATGGCTTTGCTGAACGAATCCCTGAAAACGGTCTTGGGATTGTGATAACGCGGAGTGGCAGTATGCCGGAAACTGTGCATGTAGGGGCTGAAATTCCTCCTGAAATCAGAGATGCAGCCGACAAGGTATTTTATGATTTTGGCGTTACCATTTCTGAAGCGATTTGCCTCATGATTTCCAGAACAGTAAAGGATAAATGCCCACCTTTTGATATAAAAGCTGCCCTTAAAGAGGAATATGGAGATAAGATTCCCAACAGGGAAACTTTGGAATCGTTTGAGGCTGTTGAACGAGGCGAAGTATACCACGCAAAAGATATTGATGACCTTTTTCGTCAACTCAATAGTTGAACGAAACTTTTTATCCCTCAGAAAAGGAAAGCGATAATTCGTATTTCTCATTGCTGTTTCCTACTGTTGCGCGCCGACCATGCGCGTGTAGAGGTCATCCATTTCCTTGCCTGTCGTGCCTTCCATGCGCGTGAGGTAATCCAGCGAGGCAATGACGGTCAGTCTGTCCAGCAAGTCCGTATTCTTGCGCGTCAGTTCCAGTTGGAACGCCTGCATGATGACAAGCTCCCGCAAGAGTCCGGCATCAGTCGCGGAAGCGACTTGCGCGAACCAGTTCGGATTGCCGACGCGCATTTGCGAAAGGAGCTTGTACAGCCCGGCTTCGGAGAGCTTGCCGTCCACAATGCCGGGCGGCGTTCCGCTCCCGCCCGCTTCCGACCACTGGTTTTCCGCCCAGGTCGTCACGTCATCCGGCAGCGTGGGCGCGTGATAGACCACATGCTGATTCAGCGATTCCATGACGGCGGCCACCCGCTCCTCATGGATTTTCCGCGCCGCCGCGTAGGTCTGCCCGGCTGGCGTGTCTTTCTGTTCCTCCGTCACCACCGGCAGCGGGCGGGGATTGGCCAGCGTCTTGACGGCTTCATGCGCCTGCGCCACCTGGTCTTCCGTGAGTGTGCTTCGCAGCGGAAAGAGTGCGTTCAGGCTTTCCTGTTCGGAAGGCTGATCTTCCGCCAGCACACGCTGAAGAAATTCCACCGGCTTTTTGGGCGTATGGGCGTGTTCAAGCTGCTTTTCGCGCATGGCGGCGTGGATTTCCTGTCCGGCCTGAGCGCCGAGCTGGATGCCCGCGCCCAGGGAACTGCTTCCGCACAGCCCGGCGGGCTGCGCGGCCTTGCCGTACATATCCTCGGTTTTCATGGCCTCGCCCGCCACGGCCTGCCCCTTGAGAGCGGCGGCGTTGCTTTCCTTGAGCGCGACCAAAGCCCGCACGATAGTGGCGGATTCCGCCTTCAGCGTGCCGATGATGTTTTGCGCGGCCAGCAGGATTTCCGAGCGAATGGCCTGCGCTTCCGCCGCCGTATGCGCGTTGACCGCCTGAATGGTTTCGGATTTCGCCGCCATGACAATGGCTCTGACGGAGCCGCAGCCGCAGCCTCCGGCCCAGGCCGAAACCGGCAGCAGAACAAGCGCCAGGGCAAGAAAGAGCTTTTTCATTGTTCCCCCGCTATTTCGTTGGCGATTTCCAGAAGGACGTTGACGACTTCCTCGTCGGCGTCGCTCTGGTCTGCGACGTTGCGCCTGCGGCGTTCCACTTCCGCCTTGGCCGATCCGCCCGGAAACCGCGCGGCCAGCCGCCGCAGGGTTTCGGACGGCCCCAGGCGCTGATAGAGATTGTTGCGGATAGCCACGTCTTCCGTGGTGGTGGAAAAGGCCCAGAGGGATTGCGGGCCGATGGTCAGACTGAGGACAAGCTGGGACATGCCCGAACCTGTCCGGAACAGGGCAATGAGATTGGAACCGGCCCTGCCGGGCTTGCCCAGGCGCGAGAGCGCATGACGGCAGGCTCCGTTCAATCCGAAGCGATCCACCAGATTGTCGATGCTTTTTTCCGTGCCGGAACCGAGGATGACCACAGTTGTGGCAAGCTCGTCCGTGATGATTTTGGGAATGTCGTCAATGGACTGCGTGTACAGCCCGATGGACAGGTTCCACTTGCGCGATTCCCGCGCCATTGTGGTCATGTCGTCCTGAAGCTGACCGGCCACCGAAACGTTCTTGGTTACACGGTGCGCCTCGTCGTAGCTCAGCCGTTTTCAAAATATATTCTATTGATATAACAGAATAAAAAAATATTTTGAAAAAAATTTACCCCGTCAGATACCCCGAAACTTTGGGGATTTCATCTGACTGGGTAGGATGTCTCTGGATAATCAGGAAAAAGAAGGAGATGAACGAAACAGCGTGAGAAGGGGGTAGAGGGCTGTTCCAATGATGGCAACGAGTTCTGCCCGCGGCATTCACCCGTCGCCGATGGTGTCAAGAATACCTATCCGCATAAAAAATGGCAATCATGTATTCCCCCATCGGCGGGCATGTGTTTTGCGTGATGCATCCTTGCCGGGAAATGGGAAATCCCGGCTCTTCGTCCGTCACACCCGCATGGATGCCGGAAGCGGGCATTCCGTCAAGGCCAAGCCCTTCGGGGCCGCTTCGCGGGCCTTGACGTTCATGCCCTGGCTTCCGGCCTCATACATTCGCGGGCGACGGACGAGGAAGCCTCCGGCGGGGGCTCGGTCAAAGGAAGTTCGCAGACCAGAAGCACAAAGACATAAAAAAGGCGTTTCTCGCCGTTCAGGGTTTTCCCGCATATTGACACGCGGCGGAAACGATACATGTAAATCTGTCCCGGCGTATGCTCCACAGAGTTTTCCCGATACATGTGGCGTTGCCTCCCGCCCGGCTTCAGATGCCAGCTCCGTCATGCGCATCATGCTGACCTTGTCTTGTGTCAGATACTGACTGCACGGCTTCCGCATAGTGTTCAGGCGTTCCTCACATACCATTTTCCTGCAAGCCGAATGCTTACTGGATGCCGCCGTCATACCCACCAGCGACACGCCGGATACAACTCCACTCCATGTCTGATAGGCATCCGCCATATTCTTGATGCCCGCATCATGCGTCCCCGTTTTTGCGCAGATGCCTGTTCATTCGTCCGGCATTGTCTCCGAGGGCCAGCCTACGTTTCATCTATACGCTGCGCGTATGGACTCACGGCTGGCAAGGGACTCTGCCCCTTTGAACCCCGGAAAACCCAAAGGCAGGGAATGCGGTGAAGCGCGTCAAGCCTGTTCGCACTGCCGCCGTCGTCGTGCGCGTATTCCCGGAAAAACGCGACATCCTCCGCTTCAATGCTGGGCTGCACGGCATGAGCATGTCGAATTACATCCGCCTTTGAAAAACGCCGGAAGAGAAACAGCGGTTGCGGGAACTGGCACGCATCGGTGCGAGCATCAACCCGCTTGCGAAATGGGCCAACACCTACAAATTAGCGGATGAATCCGTGGAGATATTGAAGGTTCTGGCAAGAGCGCTGCTAAGCTTGCACCTATTGGCAGCGCAGTGATCGAGATGGTACAAATAAGCTGTAAAAAAAATATAATTAATACAGTATGATAAAATAATGAATCCATATATTCCAAAAAATCCCTCATGACGATATTGACATCATCCATAATTTGGGCGATATTCCGTTCATCGGGAGGTTCCATGAAAAAGCAGACAGCAGAAATGACATGCATGGGTACAATCAATAAGAAAGTGCTCGACACTCTTGGTGCCAAAAAACAATTAGTCGGCAAGACGATTTTTAGACTTTCTCCCCAATGGGAAGATTTTCTTCGCCAGCTTGCCAAAACTTCTAATCTGACAATTAGGGATTTTTTGGATTCACTTGCTACGATTGCTATGCGGGCACATTCCAAAGGTATATTTACAGTATCTTCTACTCCAGCAGACGGAAAACGAATGAGCTATGCTATCAGTAAAGATGCAAAAGAGACGTTTACAAAACTTGCTCAAGAATATGGAGTTTCTAGAGATAATATAGTGCAGAGTGCTCTTGCTTATATATTGGAGGAATTTGGAAAAAAAGCCCTAAGCGCAGAAGAAAAAATTAAATATGCGAGTATATTGGATGAAGCTTTTGGAAAAATGCTTGATATTTACTACTCGGATATAGTTTCAGAGGCAAGAGAAAAGCTTTGCGCAACAGGAGATCCAGATTTTGCAGACTGTGAGGAAAAATTTGCCTATATTGAGCAATTAAATGAAGTTTATCTTCAAACTTATATTACAAGGAAGCAACATGAAATTGACAAAGCATGCAACTAAACGTTCTCAGCAGCGCGGTATACAATATGATGTGTTATTATTAATTTCTTTATTTGGTGAGGAAATTGATAAAGATATAGATGGAGTAAAGATTCAAATGACAGAGAGAGCCCTACGTAAAATTATTCAGATATTGGATAAATGTAAAAATAAAGTGATTGTCACTGATAAAAATTTTAATAAATTGATAACTACATATGCACTATCTCGATAGTAAAGATAGTGATGCCTATGGTAAGCAAGTATTGTAGAACAAAATAGGAATTATATAATGGATATTTTAAATGAATCTGAGATTAAGAAACATATTAATTTTATAAATAAAAAATTTTCTATAACATGCCATAATATATTTACTAAAGATGAAGAAGACATTCTTATTCAGTATGGTGAATGGATGTCTGCTCTAGAAAATGAAATATTAAAACCAATAACAATTGCACAGAAACATTTTGTTGATGTGTGTAAAAATAATACACAACCAGAAACTAAATATGAAAAAATATGGATAAAATATAAACGAAGAATGCAATGGGAGGATAAATATGGAGACACCTCTGACAGGCCACCTGTAATATTACAAAGGCATTGGCAAGGATTAACTGTACCTGATAATGACCATTTTACTAATACATATCAGATTTAGATGTATTCGTATTTTTTTATATACTCATCCATAATGAGTATATATGAAAACTATTTTGAAAGACAACGTATTGGGACAGAAACCTTGAATAGGTGAGGGATATTTATGGCAATTCAGAGTGAAGTTAGGCAATTTGTGGAATTAATCCATGCAAAACAAAAAAAATTAGAAGGATATAATGGAAATTTATTTATTAAAAACGATACAATATTGATTATCAAAATTAGCAGAACAGATAAAGTCTTCTATGGAGTAAATGGAAATATTATTGATTTGTTAATTTATAGTATGCAAGAAAAAAATATATATTTTGGAATAGTTCTATTGGATAATAAGCAGAGAGGATACTTTTATCCTGGAAATATTATTTTTAACAAAATCCAGAAAAATATATGGCGAAAAGCTAATGATGGAGATTATAAAATAAATCCTCCGCTGAGGGACGCACTTTATTTCAAGTCACATGAAGAATTTGAAAAAATATTTAAAATATGTAGTAATGTATAAAATAACATACCATTGATTTTGTATTGGGTGTTATTTTTATGGAGGATGTCTATGATTATCATGATAACATTATATACAAATTATTATAATATATGGGAAAAAAGTGGAATTGCAACTTTTGACTCGAAATATGAAGGTATACAGAGTATAAAGATAATTCAGGAAAGTTTACATGAAAATTTATATGCTATTGGTTTATACAGAGCTCGAAAATCATTACCCCAACCTTTCCCACCTTCTTTACTTCAGATAACGAAAGCTACTTTATTAGAAAATTGTAGAAAGCATGATATAAGAATCCATTTTAATTTTTTGAAAAAACTACCTATTGAATTTAATACTTATTTGCAGCAAATATTACCAGATTCACGTCCTTTAATTTGCTATATTAGGGATAGTTATTTCTCTATTACAAAAAGAAATTTTTTTGATGTGTTATAATTAATTATACTTTCATTTATTCACCTCAATTATATGAAAAAATTTTTGAAGTTTTTTTAATGAGAATCAGCAGCGGCAATTTTGATACCTTTTGTTTGGGCCGGGGCGTGTCTGCAACTTCGTTACTGTCTCTAATATATTTTAGCCCTCGTTGCGGAGGCAGGGGAGATGCATGTGCTTCGTGAAAGACACTCGCACTCCCCGTCAGTTTCTTTTATCTGAAGTTTCCTTTGTGTTATTTGTTCCCTTGTTTTTTTAAGCGTGAGAAGCGAAGCGCCGAACGCTCTTTGGAGTCCAGAGGCGAAGCCTTTGGCAGGATGAGGGGTTGCGTAGCACAACCCCCATCCTGCCACGAAGAACCCGTCTCGTTTTCGGGAAAAAGGCGCATCATTTGTGGCGAGTGAATGAGTCGTTTTTGTTTGCTCGGTTTTCGGGAACCATAGCGGAAAATTGTGTATGAGGCAAAAAGAAAGCGGCGCGGTCAGGGGGCATACCCTGGTCGCGCCGCGTTTGGGAAACGGGTCAGATGGGAAAGGCATTTCAGTCCTGCGATTCGGTGTTTTTCCCTGTTATATTCTGGCCGGAAAGTCTCCTGACGAGCGCGGAAATGTCCGCTGACCGCCAGACTGTCGTGCGTGGCCCCAACTTTATGGGTTTGGGATAACGTCCGTCTTTGCAGCCCTGCCACCACGCGCTTTTGCTGATGGGGATAATCGCTAAAACCTGCGGCAAACGCAGAAAACTTTCATTACTGTTTTCCGAGAACATGGTTACTCCTTATGGACAGTCAATCAACTGTTGTTCTTTGGTTTTCCGTCGTAATCCGTCTAAATAGTCGGCCCAATCCTGCATCATCTTCCGGCGTTCAGGCAGGTATTCCGCCCTGTTGTATATCCCGCGAATGATGTTGCGCGGAACATGGGCAAGCTGCCGTTCTATCCAGTCTCCATTATACCCAAGTTCATTGAGCATGGTGGAAGCCATAGACCTGAAGCCATGCGGACACATTTCATCGGTTTCAAAGCCAAGCCTGCGGATGGCGCCAAGCAGGGCGCTTTTGCTCATGCTTCTTTTTTCCGTCTTGTAGTTGGGAAAGACATACACATCCTTGCCGGAATACGCCTGCAATTTCCGCAAGATGGCGACGGATTGTCTGCTGGGGGGGATAAGATGGTCACGCGACATTTTCATCCTTTCAGCGGGGATTCGCCAAAGTCCGTCCTCAAAGTCGATTTCTCGCCACTCCGCGTTTCTCAGTTCTCCTGTCCGGCAAAAGGTCAGCGCCATCAGCTGGAGGGCGCTCCTGACAACAAAGGTGCCTGGGTAGTTGTCGATGGCAACCATCAAATGGCCTACAGCTTCGGGCGTTGTCTGCGAGGGCAGGTTCCTCCTGACGCGCGCGGCCAGCGCCCCCTTGAGGTCAGCCGCCGGGTCGCGTTCCGCCCGCCCGGTGGCAATGGCATACCTGAACACACTTGAACTGATGGAACGCACGATATGAGGGATGTCCTTGGCTCCCCGTGCCTCAATTTTTCGTAAAAGCGCCAGCAGTTCCGGGGCTGATACAAGATGGACGGGCTTTGAACCAATCTGCGGAAAAAGGTTGCGCTTCATTCTGTGCATGATGGTCTTGGCGTAATTGTCGCTCCATTTATCCTTGTTTTGCTCGTGCCATTCAAGGGCGACGGCTTCAAAGGTATTCTGACAGGCCGCTTTTTCGAGTTTGCGTTTTTCAGAGGGATCGATGCCGTTCTCAATGTCCTTTCTGGCTGTCGCGGCACGTTCCCGTGCCTCTTTCAGTGATACGGTCGGGTACAGTCCCAGAGAAATCAGTTTTTCCCTTCCCTGAAAACTGTATTTGAGCCGCCATGCTTTCGTTCCGCTGGGAGCAATCAGCAAAAACAGTCCATGTCCGTCAAATAACTTGATTTGTTTTTCTCCCGGCTTCGCATTTCGTAGTGTGGTGTCTGTCAGGGGCATATGGGGTAATCCTCCGTTTCAAGAATAATTTACCCCGATTGTTACCCCGGATAATCCGGGGTGTCCACGTGTCCAAAAAAATCCATGAAAGTCCATGCTGAAAAATATATTCAATTTTTTCAGTATAATAAAATCAAAATAGACGTAAAAATTTCATAGTAGGAGTTTTCGTAGCACAATCTTTTGGGGTCTTCGCGGATCGCTTCAATGCGTCTGGCGTGGTAGTCCTGATAGCGTTCGGACATGAGCTGCACGTCAGCGGGCATCAAAAAGAAGCGTGAACCGAGAACGTGTCGCGCCAGCATGTACATGACCGCCGACTGTCTGTCCGCCGTGGTTCCTCCGCGCGGAGCCACTTCATCAAGGTCAAGACTGACAATCTGCGCGTCGCCCAGGTCAAATCGCGTGGGTTCTTTCAGAATGACATACGCCTCAATAGCGTCCATCATTGAACGCCATACATTGGTGATGGTATGCGCATCGTAGGTATTGCGGATGCCCGTATTCTGGTTGATTTGCGTACCCACATCGGCCAGCAGCGGCATGGCATGGCGTTGCGCCTGCAATGCCTCATGCACATGCCCCCGCTCGAAAAGGCCGTCCACCACTTCCCACCAGCTTGTGGAAGCATCCCGGCGGATGCCTTCACGAAGAACGAGTTCATGCAGTTCGGGCAGGACGTTGGGCTGATAGAGTCGTGGATGAGTGCCGTCCGAGAGTTCTTCATAGGCCAGATCAATGGCTCGTCCGATCAGTCCCGGCACGCCGTCCGCCGGAGCCGTGGCATCCAGCGGCGTGGCCAGCAGCGACAGCAGATTGACCAGAAACGCCTTGTGCGAGGGCAGCGGCTTCCGGCATCCCAGCGGCGTGTCAAAGGGATTGACGGCGTATTCCTCCGTCATCCGCAGCCGGTGATAGGCTGCAAGGTGCTTTTTGCCTTCGGGTAGGTTCTCCCGCAGCAACGTGATCAGCCCGGCAGATGACGGCCCCACGTCCACGATGGACAGCCAGGGCAGGCGGGACAGTCCGGCCTGCGTGACAAAGGCGAAGTTCATGGCATTGAGGAAGACCGATTTACCCCCGCCCATCGGCGCTACCCCCAGATCAATCCACGCGGCCTGTTCCGACGAGTTCGGCGCAAAGGGCATGATTTTGCCGTCCTGTGTGCGAAACAGCAGGCTTCCCTCCCGCCACGGCGAAGCCGAGCGCAAGGGCCACATGCCGATGGCGTCCTGAAGCGGCGCGGCGGTGATCGGGGCCGGACTGGACGGCATCAGGCCGGGCAGGGTCGCGGTAAAGCCGAGCAGCGGATCGCCCAGAGCTTCCGTCACATCGCACGTTCCCCAGCCCTGCACCGCCTTGGAGAGTTCCGCCACACGCCGCCTGAGCAGAAGATGCGCTTCCCGCTCGCTTTCCCGCACACAGGCCCAGGTGCAGAGGCAGATGCGGAACCTCACGCAGCACACGCCTTCCAAATCCAGCGCGCGCAAGGTTTCCACGGCATTGTTGAGCCGTTTGTTGTCCGAAGCCGTGAAGGCCAGAACGGTGGACAGCAGGGGCTTGAGGCCCATGTTCAGGCCGCCGTCTTCCAGCAGAAAGGACATGCGGTACGGCAACCGCTCGTCCCGTCGCGCCAGAACGCGAAAGAAGTCCTGAAAGGGCCGGGGCGTCTGGGGCATGAGCGTCATGATCAGCGGCCCGTAGATGCGCTCGCCGATCCTGATGGCGTTCCGCGACACCATGTTTCCCTCGCGCGGCCAGAGCTGCGTCCTGAAGTCCGGGTACAGGACGTTGTGGAGTCGCGCCCTGTTGTCGGCATCGGGATCGGGCAGGCGAAGCGGCAAGGGATCGCCGGGAACAAGCGCCTGCCATGCCCGACTGGTGAACTCCGGCGCGATGCACATGCGGATGTCCCGCAGGGATTCATGCGCCGAGAGCGGGAAGGCCAGCAAATCCGCCTGCCGGAACGCATCAAGAACGCCGGTCAGAAAGCCGTTGTGCGCGTCGTGCAAAGCGGCGACGGCGCGGGCAATCTGCTGGCAGCCCGCGAGCGTCGGCACGTTGGACATGGCGGCGTCGCGTTCCTTCAAAGCGGTCTTTCGCAGCGTATCCGGCAGCACGGCAGGCCGCGTCCACAGCACGATCCAGCATCTTTCCAGGGCGCAATAGCGTTTCAGGGCGTCGCCCCAATCCTCCAGCAGCGGGCCGATGTGCAGGCCGAGGTTTTTGGCCGTCAGGCGCGACGGCTCAAGAAGTTCGGCAATCCGTTCCGCACTGCTTTCCGGGTCATATTCAAAGACCACCTGGAGCGCGTGCCCCGGCTTGGAAAGCGTGGCTTGCAGCTTTTCCGTCAGGCCGGAGACGATGGTCGCGTATTCCTCCTCGCCCACATGCTTCAGGGAACCTTCCAGATGCAGGAGGCTGATGAGGCTCCCGTCATCGGCCACCAGTACGCCGTTATCCACGGTTTCCAGCCTGCAATAGCTGTGAACCGGGGCGGCAAACGCTTCGGACAGGGCGCGGACGCCGCGATCCACGCCGTTGACCAGTCTATCAAGCATCAGGAATCCCTCTTGAGTACGACTTGCTGAATGACCACGCCGCGCGGCGTCTTTGCCGTGGACGCGCGGCAAACGAGAACTGTGGCAAGGAGTTTTTGCGTGCTTTCCACACCCTGGCTGGATTCGTAGGAAACGATCAGGGGGAACTCGATTTTCCATGTGGCCCTGCCGCCCACCAGGCCGGATGCGATGATCACCGGCGCGCGCGTGGCGACGGCGGAAGCGGAAAGCCGCTTGTCCTGAATCATTTCAAGGATGCCGGAGCTTTTGAGTGAAGCGAGGAAGGACTTGAACGCCTCGTCCTCAAAGTGCGGCCTGATGCTTTCCAGTTTTTCCCGCCATTCCAGAAAGTTGAGCGACATGGCCCCGGTAATGGCGTTTGAGGCCCAGGTCAGCAGGCCATCCTGCGTCAGCAGCGGCTGATCCAGCGGAACCATAGGCGCAAGCCGCAAGTCCGGCGTGGCCGCGAAGTAGCGCGGCTTCGGTTGATTCAGAAGCAGAATGGCGGCAACGATCAGGCTGATGCTCAAGGCTACTGTCAGAGCGAGGGCCAGTTTCATGGAGCGGCGGAACTGCGCCCTGCACCAGTCCAGACCGCCGATGACAGTCGCGGCATCCGGGGCGGGCGCTTCCGCATGAACGGCGTTCATGCCCTGTTCCGGTTCCCGCGGTTTCGGGGCGTCTTTTTGTTTCTTGAAGATGCTCATGCCTTGTCACCCCTCGCTTACAGGCCCAACTCGCCCATGCCGGAGGTCTGGTCAGAGCCGAACAGCGTGGCCGAACCGGAACCGAGAAGTTCACCGAGGCCGAGCGCCAGAGCGCCGATCATCACCTTGGTCAGCCCGCCCGCGTAAGTGCTTTGCCCCTGCTGCTTCGTGGCCTTGTACATCTCCACTGTTCCCCACGCGCCCATGCCCACTCCGGCGGCGAAGCCCGCCATCGTGATGTCCTTGGCAACCCCCTTGGAGTTGTCCGCGATGTTCCGACCGATCTCTCCGAAGGTCACGGCTGCCTGCACGATTTCAGGCGCGAACAGCCAGACGGCGGCCATGCCCATACAGGCGGCGGTGAAGCGAACGGGAGAGACGGAAAACGTATTCTTGATGATGGTCATAATTTTCTCCATTAGCCAAGAATCCTGGCTATATATGTTTGCACGTCCCCTCCTATGGTGGCTCCGATGCCGCGCAGGAAGGTGACGAGGTTGACGGCGAGTATCCCGCCGAAAAGATGGACGATACCCCGGCTGAGGTTCATGGGCTGATTGGGCGTGTCGCGCATGAGACACAGCCCCCGCGCAATGCCGATGACGCCGACCGTGGCTATGGCGTACACCGCGAACTGGATATAGACGGAGCCGGGCGAGGACGGCGGGCTGTAGCTCAACGACTGCTCGGAGCTTTGGTTGAAGACCGTCATGGACAGGGAATCCATGAACGCGGGCAGATTGAGCAGCAGAACCGCGCAGACGAATGTCCAGACCGCTGTGGAGCGGTTGAAGCGGTGCTTGTGGCTGACAGCCTGCCCCAGCGACATGACGGCGAAGCTCACGCCGATCAGATAGGCCAGCCGGACAAGCACCGGCCACCATTGCTGCAAGTGCGGGATGACGTTGGCGACGTAGTTGTCCATGTCCTCACCTGTCCTTGACGTTGACGATGAGGACGCCTACGGGAGTTCCGCTTTCCAGGCGGACGGTCGGCGGACGGTCAAAGCCTTTTTCAAAGATTTTCCCGGCCTTTTCGCCCACCTTTCCGGCGGCTATCCATGCCTGGTCTTCCACGCTGTAGGTGTTCCACACCATTTGATCCGTGGTGTCGCCGCCTGAACCGTAAATGGTGCTTTGCGCGCCGCTGTAGCGTTTGGCGCTTCCCAGCCCCTCAAGAAAGGCGGACGCGACAAGACCGCCCCAACGGCTGAAGAAATGGGTGTTCACGGA
>CAJTFO010000011.1 GCA_910575755.1 Desulfovibrionaceae bacterium
TCAAAAAGTTCCACTGCCCGCAATCGCCTGTACTCCCGAACGTTTTTTGCTTTGCTGCTTGGTAGTTCCATGCCATGCAGTGTACCAGTTTTGCTAAACATTGTTTAGTAAAAATTTGGAAGATCAGTAAATCCTGTGGATATATAAAAAATTAAAGTAAAACTGCTCTAAAGCACATCTTCGGTGGCCGGGGCCACATCTCCGTCGTGCCTCTGGCTGGCGTGCCGGCGCGCGAGAGCGGCGCGCGCTTCCAGCGGCATGACCTTGACGAAAAGCGGGAGTTCCGCTTCCCAGTTGGCAAGCAGGGCTTCGGCACGGGGGCTTCCGGTGTGGCGGACATGGTTTTCCAGCAGTCCGCGCAGCAGTTGTTTGTCGGCTTCGGTCCAGACGGATTCCAGTTCCACGCTGTCGGTGTTGCAGCGGTTCTGAAAGCGTTCATCCCGATCATGGACAAAGGCCACGCCGCCGCTCATGCCCGCCGCGAAGTTGTAGCCGCAGCTTCCCAGCACCACCACGACGCCCCCTGTCATATATTCGCAGGCATGATCGCCCGCGCCTTCCGCCACACACAGCGCGCCGCTGTTGCGCACCGCGAGACGTTCGCCCGCGCGGCCCCGGAAGTAGGCTTCGCCGCTGGTGGCTCCGTACAGAGCCACGTTGCCGGTTATGGCCTGACCGGGCTCCAGCCCGGAAGAAGCGTCCGGATCGGCGGGCCGTATGATCAGGCGACCTCCGCACAAACCTTTTCCGGCATAGTCGTTGGCATCGCCTTCCACGGTGATTTCCACGCCGGGGGCAAGAAAGGCTCCGAGACTCTGGCCCGCGGAGCCGCGCAGCAGCGCGCGGAAGAAGGGGCCGTTCGCCGCCGCGTCTTTCAGGCGGCGGATACCGTGACGACGGACCAGATCGCCGGAAAGCAGCGCTCCCACGGCGCGATCCGAATTGCGTACCCCGGCGGAGAAAACCCGGCGGGCCGGGCCGCCTTCCAGCGCGTCCCGACCGGCATCAAGCATGGCCTGTTCCAGCGGCGTGGGAGCAAAGGCCCTGTCGTTGCCGCGCTCTTCAGGAGCGGCGGGCAGCGGAGCGTCGAGCAGCTCTCTCCAGTCCAGCAGGGCGCGTTTGCCCGTGGCGGGGACAGGCTTCAGCAGGTCAAGGCGATCCCGTGCCGCTTCCAGATCGGGCAGTCCGAGGGCGGCCAGATGGCGGCGCGCATCTTCCGCCACAAGACGCAGAAAGTTTTCCGCATGCGCCGGCCTGCCCGCAAAGCGGCGGCGGAGTTTTTCCTCCTGCGTGGCGATGCCTGCCGGGCAGCGGCCTTCATGGCATTTGCGGCACATGACGCAGCCGCAGCTCACCAGCAGAGCAGTGCCGAACCCGAATTCGTCCGCGCCGAGAATCGTCGCGATGACGATGTCGCGCCCGCTGCGCAGGCCGCCGTCAACCTGAAGCCGGATTCTGTCGCGCAGACCGCCGGCAACGAGTGCGCGGTGCGCCTCCGCCAGGCCGAATTCCCACGCTGATCCGCAGTGGCGTATGGCGGAAAGCGGGGCGGCTCCGGTACCGCCGTCGTGGCCGGAAATGAGAATACCGTCGGCTCCCGCCTTTGCCACGCCCAGGGCCACGGCGCCCACGCCGCTTTCCGCGGCGAGCTTGACAGAAATGCGCGAGGAAGGGTTGACCCGGCGCAGATCGTGGATGAGCTGGGTCAGATCCTCAATGGAATAGATGTCATGATGCGGCGGAGGGGAGACAAGGGTGACGCCGGGCATGGTGCGGCGCAGCCTGGCCACTTCCTCCGTGACCTTGGCCGCGGGCAACTGGCCGCCCTCACCGGGTTTGGCTCCCTGCGCGATCTTGATCTGGATTTCATCCGCGTTGACCAGATAGTCCAGCGTCACGCCGAAGCGTCCCGATGCCACCTGACGGATGCGGGAACGGCTGTCGCCGCCCGCCTCATGCGCTCCGCGCGTCTCGTCCTCTCCTCCTTCTCCGCTGTTGGAGCGCGCTCCGGCGGCGTTGCACGCGCGGGCCACACAGGTATGCGCTTCGGCGCTGATCGCCCCAAGGGACATGGCCGCGCCCACAAAGCGGGTCATGATGGTTTCGGCGCTCTCCACCCTTTTCAGCGGCAGGGGATGTTCCGCCTCGACCAGACGCAGACAGGCGCGCGGGGTGAACGCGGGACTTTCCGCATCCGCCAGCGCGGCAAATCCGGCAAAGGCGGCGGGATCGGCGGATGTCTCCTCCGCTGATCCCGCGCGGGAAAATCCCACGGCCCGCTGCAGCAGCGTGACGCTTTCCCTGGTCCAGAAGCGGGTTTCGGACGGCGTGCGCCCTTCGCGCATCATGGCCTGTAATGCGGCGGCTTCGGCGGCGAACTCGCTCAGGCCGAATCCCCCGCCCGGCAGGGCGGAGCCAAGACGTACCGGCATGCCGGCAAAGCAGTTCCCGGCAAATTCCTCGTTCAGGCCGACGCATTCAAAGAAATGCCCGCCCCGGAAGCTGCGGAGCGTGGAAATGCCCAGCCGGGCCATGGCCTTGAGCAACCCCTTGCGCAGCGCGGTGATGTAAGCGGAACGGGCTTCCTCGTGGCTGAGTCCTCCCTCCGCGCCCAGTTTTTCGGCGTCATCCAGCGCTCCCCACGGGCAGACGGCGTCCGCGCCGCAGGCGATGAGTTGGGCCATGTGCATGGGTTCCCACGCATCGCCGTTTTCCGAAATAAGCCCGCAGAGATGACGCTTGCGCGCGCGGATGAGATGATTGTGCAGTGCTGAGGCGGCAAGAAGGGAAGGAATGGGAAGCAGATTGTCCCTGTCGCTCCCGGCATCGCTGAGGATCAGCAGCGTCGCCCCCTGATCAAGAGCTTCAGCGGCCGCGCGGAACAGCGCTTCCAGTCCGTCACGCAGGGCTTCTCCCGCGTCGGAACCGCGGACGGGCAGACGCCATACCGCATCAAGCCGGACAGGGCGCAGTTTGTCATGTCTTGCCAGCCGCAGGCGGAGCATGTCTTCGCGCTGAAGGAAAGGATGGGGCAGACGCAGGCGGAACAGGGCTTCCGGTTCGCGGGCGAGCAGATTGCCTTCCGGGCCTACATAGCTCATGAGCGACATGGAAAGTTCCTCGCGCAGCGGGTCAATGGGCGGATTGGTCACCTGCGCGAAACGCTGGCGGAAATAGTCGAAGAAGGGCCGGGGAGCGTCGTCCAGAGCGGCGAGCGGTTCGTCATTGCCGGTAGAGAGAACAGGCTCCTGTCCCTTGAGCGCCATATGGCGCAGCGCGTCCATATCGCGCCGGGCGCGTTGCCAGACGCACGGCCGGACGAGGGGCAGGGAGCGCTCGCCGCATGCCGCCGCGTGCGCTTCGCCTGATTCGGCAGGGAAAAGATCGGCGGTGCTCAGGCTTGTCCGCATCTGCCAGCGGCGGTAGGGATGCTCGCGTACCACCTGCCCTTTCAGTTCCGCGTCGGTGAGCAGGCGGTGCTGGACAAGGTCGGCCATGAACATGCGGCGCGCGCCCAGCTGACGGCGCTGCACACCGGGGGCGGAGTCCGTTTCTTCCCGCGCGAGGCTCACGCCGCTTTCCGAGGCAAAGATCAGCAGGCCCTCCCGGCTAAGGCTGTAACGGCCCGGTCGCAACGCGTTGCGATCAAGCATGGCTCCCACGCGGCGGAAACCGTCGGTGAACACCAGGGCAGAGGGACCGTCCCATGCCTCCATCATGGCCGCGTGCCAGTCATAGAAGGCGCGCTTGTTGTCGCCCATGACAAAGGCCCGGCCAAAGGGTTCCGGCAGAAGCATCATCAGGGAATGGGGCAGGGGCCTTCCTCCGCGCGTGAGCAGTTCCAGAACATTGTCCAGAGCTGAGGAATCGCTTCCGTCATCTTCAATGATCGGCCTGACTTCGCCCGGATCGCCGAACAGCGGTGAGGACAGGGCGGCTTCCCTGATCTTCATGTGTGTAAGATTGCTTTGCAGGGTATTGATTTCGCCGTTATGGGCCAGCATGCGGAAGGGCTGGGCCAGCCGCCAGCGCGGCATGGTGTTGGTGCTGAAACGCTCGTGAAAGATGGCAAAGGGAGCGGAGAAACGGGGATCGGCGAGATCGGGATAAAAGTCCGCCAGTTTTGCTCCGGTGAGCATGGCCTTGTACACCACGCTGCGGGAAGACAGGCTGGCGACGTAAAAATCTTCCAGTTCCGGCAGTTCCCGCGCGGCCCTTTCCATGCCCTTGCGGGCGAGATACAGGCGGCGCTCCAGTTCCTCGCCCGGCTCGGCCAGCGGCGAAACCACGGCGGGAAGCACGGAAGCGTCCCCAAATGCTCCGGGTGTTCCCGCGCGGGGCAGGACGAGAACCTGCACCATGCGCGGCATCTGCGAGCGTGCATGAGGGCCAAGCGCGTCAGGGCGGACAGGAACATCGCGTCCGTCCGCCAGTTCCAACCCTTGCGCGGCAAGGCTTTCCTCCACAAGCATCATGGCTCTTTTTCCTGCCGCCGCATCACGGGGCAGAAAAAGCTGTCCGAACCCGAATACCGGGGGCAGAGTCCAGAAACGGCTCAGGAAATCAAGCGGAAGGGGGAGAAGCAGACCTGCCCCGTCGCCTTCGCCTCGTCCTGAGGCAAGGCCGCCGCGGTGGGCAAGGCTGGTCATGGCGGACAGGGCGTCTTCGATGATCTGGTGGGCGGGACGCCCGTCCAGGCGGGCCACAAAACCGACGCCACAGGCGTCGTGCTCACGGTTGGGATGGGTGATGCCGGTAGGCTGTCGTGTCGTCATGAAAACCGCCGATCATGTTTGCGAACCATGAAAATGGCGCGTGTTGGGGGAAGGGGCTGTCCGTCCGGCGCATGGGCCGGACGGACAGGAGAAGAAAAGACGGAACGGATCAGAGCTCTTAATCAATGCGTCCAGAGCAGTTCCGCATACTTGGGCAGCGGCCAGGCCGCGTCGTCGGTCATGCCTTCCAGCGCATCACAGTGTTTGCGGCAGCGGAGCATGAGCGGCAGTACCACATCGCGGGCGGCCCGGGCGCGGGCCGGAGCGCCTTCCATGTCCGCAAGCTGTTCGCGGGCGGCGTGCAGCTCGTCCAGCGCGGTCATCAACGCGGTGTTATGGGTACGGAAGGCCGTATAGCGTCTTTCTTCCTGACTTGTGACCGGACTGTTTGCAGCGCCTGCCCCGAAATCTGCCGTAGTACCTTCCGCCGCGCGGATTTCCGCCACCAGACGGGCGGCTCTGCCCTGTGCCCGTAGCGTCACGGGCAGCACGATTTCGCGCAGCATGCGTTCCAGCACAGAGGCTTCGAGGCCGATGGTCAGAGCATAGTTTTCCTGAAGAATTCCCTGACGCGCCAGAATTTCCGGTTCGGAAAGCACCCTGTTGCGCAGGAAGACCTCCATGACTTCCGGGTCGTCATAATGCTCCAGCGCGGCCACGGTATCCTTCAGGTTGGGCAGGCCGCGCCGGGCGGCCTCTTTCGGCCATTCGGCGGAATAGCCGTTGCCGTTGAAGATGACGGGCATGTGTTCGCGGAACAGACGGGGCAGCAGATCCTTCAGGGCGTCGTTCAGTTCCTTTCCGCCTTCCACGGCAGCCTCAAGCTCGGTGGCGATATCGTCCAAGGCGCAGGCCACGGCGCTGTTCAGGGCGATATTGGCCGGAGCGATGGACTGGGAGGAGCCTATGGCCCGAAACTCGAACTTGTTGCCGGTAAAGGCGAAGGGGCTGGTGCGGTTGCGATCCGAGTAGTCGCGCGGCAGGGGCGGCAGAGTGGAAACGCCGATCTCCACGGGCGCGGTTCTGGCGTGCGCAGGCTGCTCTCCAATGATGTTCAGCAGGGTTTCTTCCAGCAGATCGCCAAGATACACGGAAATAATCGCGGGCGGGGCTTCATTGGCGCCGAGGCGGTGATCGTTGCCGGCTCCGATGGCGCCGAGACGCAGGGCCATGGCGTGTTTGTGCACGGCGCGCAGCACGGCGGCGAGAAAGACCAGAAACCGGGCGTTGGTGCGCGGGGTATCGCCGGGATCAAGCAGATTCCGGCCGTCGGAGGAGCACAGGGACCAGTTGTTGTGCTTGCCGCTGCCGTTCACGCCCGCAAAGGGCTTTTCGTGCAGCAGGCAGACGAAGCCATGCTCCGGGGCCACATGACGCAGCATGTTCATCGTGAGCATGTTGTGGTCGGTGGCGATGTTGACTTCCTCATACAGGGGGGCCATTTCAAACTGGCCCGGAGCCACTTCGTTGTGGCGGGTGCGCACCGGAATGCCCAGAGCGATGAGGCGGTTTTCCACATCCTGCATGAAGGCCATGACGCGCCTGGGCACCGCGCCAAAATAGTGATCTTCCATTTCCTGCCCCTTGGGGGAGGGAAGGCCGCTCAGAGTCGCTCCGGTCATGAGCAGATCGGGGCGCAACGCGGCAAGACGGCGATCCACGAGAAAGTATTCCTGCTCCGCGCCGACCATGGGGCTGACATGGGTGGCCTCAGTGTCGCCGAACAGTCGCAGCACGCGCAGAGCCTGCCGGGAAACGGCTTCAATGGAGCGCAGCAGTGGCGTCTTGCGGTCCAGCGACTCGCCGGACCAGGAATAGAAAATGGTGGGAATATGCAAGGTGTTGCCGCCCTTTCCGGGCAGAATGAAGACCGGCGAGGTGGGGTCCCAGGCGGTGTAGCCGCGCGCCTCGAACGTGGAACGGATGCCGCCGGAAGGGAAGGAAGAGGCGTCGGGCTCCCCGCATACCAGCATCTTGCCGGAAAACTCCTGAATGGCGTGTCCGTCTCCGGTGGGGGCAAGGAAGGCGTCGTGCTTTTCCGCCGTGACGCCGGTCATGGGCTGGAACCAGTGCGTGTAGTGCGTTGCTCCGCGTTCCAGCGCCCAGTCGCGGATGGCGCTGGCGACGATGTCCGCGATGTCCGCGGGCATGGGGGCGCGGCAGCGGATGGTCTTTTCCATCTTCCTGTATACGTCGCGCGGCAGACGTTCGCGCATGGCATGCAGATTGAACACGTCACGGCCGAACAGGCTCTGCATGTCCACGGCCGGCCGCAGCGGGGCCGGGCCGGACGACTCTTCGGTGGTGTCGGCGGAAAGAATGGCAAGAATAGCTTCCTGACGCGGTGAACTCATGGCTTGCTCCTCAGGTGATGGCATGTGCCCGTGCTGTTCACGAGCATGACATGTCTGCTTAAGCAAAAAGAGCGCCAAAACAGATAATAGATTTCTTGTTGAAATAAAAATATTTTATTTCAATATATTAGATGTTCTGTTTTGAAATCGGCGTGGAGATGAATAATCATAAAATCTACATTTATGTAGATTTTTTCGGAAACAGGTCACGGGGAAGTGCTGCCGAACGATAACTGAAAAGCAAAACAGGGAATCTACATTATGGTTGAAAATATTCTTGTCCGACAACAGGTTTCGACATAATTGTAGATTTTTTGTATTATAGTACAATGTTGATACTGCTGTGCGGGATGTGTATTTTTGCTCCGGCACGGGCGGCAGCAGCCGTTGCCGCAAGGGCAGCCCCTGTGCCACACGGACAAAAGGCAACAAGTGTCCACGACCGGCCTGCCTGCGCCTTCGTGAAGCGGCGCTTCACTTTTCTTGGGGAGGAACCGGTTTCCGGCGGAATTCCTTATAGGTAAGGCCGTATTTCTTCATGCGCAGAGCCATGATGCGATCGGTCAGCCCCAGTTCGCGGGCGGCCTTGCCCATATTGCCCTCATGACGGCGTAACGCCTCAAGGATACAGCCCTTTTCCAACTCGTCCAGACGGGGCTGAAGCGGACCGATGGCACGGCCCTGCGCCCGCCGTGGGCCGGGAGCGAAAATCGGACAGCCCTTGCTGTGCAGCTCCGGGGGCAGATGCTGGGGCAGAATGACGCCCTCCTCTCCGGCCAGCAGCACGGCCCGCTCCATAATGTTTTCCAGTTCGCGGATATTGCCGGGCCATTCGTAGCGCTGGAGCATGTCCGCCGCGCTGAGGGAAAGGTGCATTTCCGTCCGTCCTCCCGCCGCTGCGAACTTTTTCATGAAGTGATCCGCCAGCAGGGCGATGTCCCCGCTGCGCTCGCGGAGCGGGGGCAGCTCAATGGGGAAGACGTTCAGGCGATAATAGAGATCGCCCCGGAATGTTCCCTGATGAACCATATCTTCCAGCGGCCGATTGGTGGCGGTGATCAGGCGTACGTCCGCGCGGCGGGTTTCCGTGCCGCCCAGTCGTTCATAGCTGCGCTCCTGGATGACGCGCAGCAGTTTGGCCTGGGTAAGCGGGGGCAGATCTCCCACTTCATCCAGAAACAGCGTGCCGCCGTCCGCCTGTTCAAAGCGGCCCCGGTACAGGCCCTGCGCCCCTGTGAACGCCCCGCGTTCGTGGCCGAACAGTTCGTTTTCCACCAGCGTTTCAGGCAGGGTCGCGCAGTTCAGGGTGATAAAGGGCCTGTCCGCACGCGGGCTTGCCGCGTGGATGGCCAGTGCGGCCAGCTCCTTGCCCGTTCCGCTTTCCCCCCGCAGCAGCACCGTGGCGGGAGAGCGGGCCACCTGATCGATGCGGATATAGACCTGCTGCATGGCCTCGCATGACCCCACGAAAAAGGGAGAACGGAGGCTTACTCTGCCTCTGTCATGTCCTCTGGCGGCGGCTCGGCTCGCATCCCGCTCCGGGAGGCAGCTCTGGCGGACTCTGGCCGCGCGGGCCAGCATGGAGGCAATAATGGTCAGCAGGCGGGCGTCTTCCTCCAGAGTGGAGGTGTCGGCAAAAAGCCGATCCACGGACAAAGCGCCGATGGCCTGATCATCGACTCGGATGGGCACGCAGATAAAGGAAACGGCATCCTTGCGCAGATTTCGGGAACGGGTGCGGTTGAGAAAGAGCGGCTCATCCGACACGTTGGAAATGACCATGGAGCGTCCCATACGGATAACCGTGCCGGTGACGCCTTCTCCCGCCGCATAGTGTCCGCGCGCCTGTTCCGCGGCATTGAGTCCGTATGAGCTTTCAATGTGGATGCTCCCGTCCCTGGGGGAAACCAGAGAGATGGAGCCCCGCATCATGGCCATGTGCCGGGCCATGAGGCACAACGCGCCGTCCAGGGTTTCGCCGATATGGGCCGCGCTGTCGAGAAGTTGGCTTAACTCAAAGAGCAGGCGCAGTTCACGCACATCATCGCGCACGCCATTGCGCAGACTGGGCAGAGGATCGTTCTGATCCGTCCCGGATGCGACGGGACGGCGTGGAGGGGATATGTTCATAGGGTCGCCCGGGATGGTGGAGAAAGCTCCGTCATGGTAAGCGTTTTGTCCGGGGGAGGCAATGTGCCTTGGGAGCTTCCCCCGGGCAATCGCATGAGGGTAGTCAAAAAGATATCTTCAAAACTGTCGTCAAAATCTCACACGCTCATACCCTGCTTACACGATTGTGAATACGGGTTCAAAGATTTTTCAGCCGCGTCAGCCCTGAAGCCCCGGCCTTGGGACTTGGCAGAACCCGGCAAAATCGGCTAGAATCAGGGGCGGCGAACCGCTGTCTGCGAAAAACTGAATGTTTTCAGCCAGAAGGCGCTGAAACCACAGCGGCGTCCCGCACGTTTACGTTACGCTTTACAACACCGATCGCCGTCGCCGACATGGCGCCGGAAGCAACAAGGGTTTATATATGACTGTATTTCTGCCGCGCCTGCTTTACTTGCTGGCTGCTCTGGCGTGGTATCTGCTTCTCTGGCCCAATCCCGTCACGATTTTCATGGCCGCCTGCTTCTCCTGTCTGACTCTGCCCCTGTACCGCCGTCTGTGCCTGAAGGCCGGTCGCTGGCGGGTACGTCTGGAACGCCGGCAGCCTGACTCGCGCAAGCGCCGCTGGCTCATCGGGCTTTCACGCCATGTGCCGTTTTGGGGCTATGTTACGGCCGTCATTTCATCTCTGCTTGTGCCCATCGCCGTTCTGGCCCTGCTGGTTTCCCCGCAGGCCGCGGCCGGTCTGGCCCGCCTGCGCGAACTTCAGGCCAACAACTTTCAGATGCCGTTGCACTGGGTGGAATATATCCAGCAATGGCGGCTGAGCCTGTCCGCATATCCTCGTATCGAAAAGCTGATTGACGACTTCCTGCAGAATCTGGACACGCTGTTCGGGGACACCATGAGCATACTGGTCAGCCGGGGCTTCGGCTTTCTGGGCGGCACCATGACCGCCTTCTGGACCACCTTTCTCTTTCTCACGCTCACAGTGCTTTTCACCCTGTATTCCCGGCGCATCCGCAAGATTTTCTGCCGCATATTCCACCTGCCGCAGGCCTTTCTGCGGCGTTTCACCAGCACCATCCACCGCGCTCTGAAGGCCATCATGCTGGGCATCGTGCTGGTGGCCCTGGCTCAGGGCTTTCTGTGCGGCATCGGCTTTGCCGTGGCCGGACTGAACCAGCCCGCCTTCTGGGGTATGCTGGCGACCCTTGTGGCCCCCATTCCGGTGGTCGGCACGGCGCTGATCTGGCTGCCGCTCTGCCTTTCGCTCTGGTTCACAGGCAAAACCATGGCCGCCGTGGGCCTGGCCCTCTGGGGCGTGCTGGCCGTGGCCGGCGTGGACAATGTGCTGCGGCCCCTGTTTTTGCGTCAGGGCATCAAGGCCCCCTTCTTTGTCCTGATTCTCGCCATACTGTGTGGACTGGCCAGTTTTGGCCCGGTGGGACTCATCGCCGGCCCCATTCTGCTCGCCTTCGCCATGCAGGCAGTGGAAGAAGCCAACCGTTTTTACAACTTCCATGACTGAGCCCGGCGCCACACCGACACGGCCACAGCGTGGGCAGCCTCCAACAGGATCGCTCCGCGTTTCTGTGGCTCTCGGGTGGCGTCGCCCGGGCCGGATGAGCTTCGTTCCGCCGCTTTGCCTGATCTTTTTCCTGATCTTCTGTATTCCGGCTCTTCCGGTTCGGGCCGCGCTGCCGGTGCGCGCGGCCATGCTGGTCAATCTGGACACGGGCCGCGTCCTCTATGAGCAAAATGCCGACGCGGCCATTCCTCCGGCCTCCCTGACCAAGCTCATGACCATGTTTCTGGTTATGGACGCGGCCAAGGCAAAACGCCTTTCTCTCAGCGAAAAGGTCAGGGTTAGCCGTCAGGCCGCCGCCACCGGCGGTTCATCCATGTATCTGCGCGCCGGTGAGCGTGTGCCGCTGGTGCGCCTGCTTACCGGCATGGCCGTGGCTTCAGGCAACGATGCGGCCCTGGCCGTGGCCCAGCACGTCAGCGACGGCAATACCCGCACTTTTGTACGCCGCATGAACAGCAAGGCCCGCGCCCTGGGCATGCGCCGCACCGTCTTCAAAAACACTACCGGCCTGCCCGCCGCCGGACAAAAAACCACGGCCCGCGACATGATCAGGCTGAGCCGCGCCTATCTCAGGGCGCACCCCAGCGCCATGCGCTTTCACAGCACGCGCTTTTTCCTGCACAGAGGCCGCACCATGCGCAACACTAACGCGCTGCTGGGCGTCGTGGCCGGGGTCAACGGCCTGAAAACCGGCTGGACCGTGGCCTCAGGGTACAATATCGTTGTCACTGCCCAGCGCGGCAAAACCCGTCTGCTGGCCGTGGTGCTGGGCGGCAATACCAGAGACAGGCGCGACGCCTCGGCCCGCCGCCTGATTGAAGCCGGCTTCCGCTCCCCCTCCTCTGCCAGACAGGTCCGGCACACGCTGGGGCAGCGGCGCTGAAGCTGCCGCCGCAGGGCAATTGCATGAAGTATGCTGAAAAGCCTGCCCGTGAAGAAAGGCATGAGGGTTCGCAGGAAACAGGCGGGTTGGGACGACGCTTTTCTTTATGAGCCCCTTCTCGCAGTCTCCGCCTCCTGAATTTCATGCGCCTGCCCTGGCCAGCGCGGCGTCTTTACTTCCCTGCACGCCTTGCGTATTTATGGGACACACATATTCCGGCGACTTTTTACAAAAGGAGCTTCCATGCATAAAAACGACGCTCCCCCGGCCAAGATCCGCTTCAAATATGAAATGGCGCCCGAGGCTCGTTTGCAGACAGCCCACGGCGTCTGGGGCGGTATCAATCCCCAGGGTGAAATTGAAATGAATTTCTACCACGAAAGTGACTGCCTGCCCGCCTACTCCGAACGGCTGATAACGCCGGATGGCTCCATAGGCCACGAAATCACGCCCGAGGATAACGAACAGCGTGACGTCACCCGCCACATCCACAGCCGCGTGCTGCTTAACTATCACACGGCGCGGGCCATTCTGGAATGGCTGGAGGACCGCGTGGCCGCCCTGGAAGAGGAAGGCCCGCCGGACATGTACGATACGGATGCGGGCATTGAACAGTAACTTTCCGGAGAACGCGCGCGGCCATGTCTGAAAAAAACTTCCATATCGTCACCTTTGGCTGCCAGATGAACGTGCACGACTCCCAGTGGCTGGCGCGCGCCCTTACGGCGCGCGGCTTCACGGAAACCCCTCTGGAAGAAGCCCGCGTGGTGGTGGTCAACACCTGCTCGGTGCGTGAAAAGCCGGAGCAGAAAGTCATGAGCGCCCTGGGGCGGATACGCCAGGTCACGGGCGGCGATCCCGGCGTACTGGTGGCCGTGGCGGGCTGCGTGGCCCAGCAGGTGGGCGCGGCCTTTTTCGAACGCGAAAACCAGGTGCGCCTGGTGGCGGGAAGCGACGGCATCAGCGGCGCGCCGGAGGCCATTGAACGCCTGCTGGCCGAGCCGGATCTGCGTCTTTCCCTGCTGGATTTCACCAGTCATTATGTGGAGCGCGAGGCGGGCGCCGAAGGCCCCTGCGGCCCCGTGGCCTATGTGAACATCATGCAGGGCTGCGACAATTTCTGCGCCTACTGCATTGTGCCCTTCACCCGCGGGCGCCAGAAATCGCGGGCCACACCGGCCATTATGGCTGAATGCCGGGCCCGGCTGAACCATGGCGCGCGTGAAATCACCCTGCTGGGCCAGAACGTCAACGCTTTCGGCCGCGATAAAAGCGGCGACGGCGTGAGTTTCGCCCGCCTGCTTGCGCAGGTGGCCGCCCTGCCCGGCCTGGAACGCCTGCGCTTTGTGACCCCGCACCCCAAGGACATGGGGCCGGAAGACATCGCGGCTTTCGCGGAGCTGGCCCCGCTCTGCCCTCGTCTGCATCTGCCCCTGCAGGCCGGTTCGGACGCGGTGCTCAGGCGCATGCGGCGCAAATACGACCGGCGCGGCTTTCTGGATCTGGTGGCCGCCCTGCGCGCGGCCCGACCGGAGCTGGCTCTTTCCACAGATCTGATCGTGGGCTTTCCCGGCGAGAGCGAGGATGATTTCCAGGCCACGCTGGAAATGATGGAAGCCTGCGATTTCATGTCCAGTTTTTCCTTCTGCTATTCGGACCGGCCCGGCGCTCGGGCCGCTCTTTTCCCGGACAAGATTCCGCCCGAGGTTCAGCAGGAACGCCTGCTGCGCCTTCAGACACTTCAGGATCGGCTCAGCCAGCGCTGGCTGGACGCCCGCGTCGGCAAGGAAACCTGCCTGCTTATCGAAGGCAGAAGCCGCCGGGACGGCGCGGCCGCAGAACCCAGCTGGCAGGGACGCGACCCCTGGGGCGCGCTGGTTCATGTCGCTCTGCCGGCGCATGCGGACCATACGGGGCGCATGGTCCCGGTGCGCGTCACCGAGGCAAAAAGGCACAGCCTCATGGCCCGACGGACAGGTGAACTATGGTAGAAATGCGCGTATTCGGCCTGACCATCGACCCGCAGACCAAAAATCCCATGGTGATCCTGAAAGAAACTGACGGGGAAGTGGTACTGCCCATCTGGCTGGGAGCCATGGAGGCCATGGCCATTTCTCTGGTGCTCAACAACGAACGTCTGCCCCGCCCCCTGACCCATGATCTTCTGCTGATGAGCCTCAACGCGCTCAGGGCCGCGTTGCTCCATGTGGAAATCACCGACCTGAGAGACGGCGTCTACTATGCCCTGCTGGCGCTGCGCGGCCCTGAGGGCCGGGTGCGTGTGGATTGTCGCCCCTCGGACGCCATTGCCCTGGCCCTGCGCGCCGGCGCGTCCATCCTGGTCAATCCGGATGTGCTGCGACACTCGGCGGAAGCCCGGAACAAGACCGCGGAACATCCCCGCGGGGAAACCCCACCCCTCCAGGCGACCGACGCGGCTACGGACATGATGCGCAAGGTCAGCGCGCGCAAAGAAGTGGACCTTCTCAATAGCCTGTTGCGTCGCGACGGCGTCCTCCCCAAAGGGGACAAGCCCGATGAAGAAAAGCATTACCGCGACCTGCTGCGTTCTCTGGACCCGGTTTCCCGTCGCAAGATGTAAGCGCGCCGCCGCGGGCCGAGCGGATTCCACGCCTTTTTCATACGTTCCATGCTGCAGCGGCCTGTCGCCATCGCCCGCCAGTCCGGTTGAGGCTGTCTGTCATTTTTACAGAAAATTTCTCATGCTCTCTCGCTGACATAATCACGCAGACGAACTTCCGCTCAGCGGCCCCTAAAGATTTTTCCATGGTATTCCGATAGGCAGAATATAACACGGATGGAAAAAGCTATGCTGGATTACCGCCGCTTCAAGCAAATCAACGATCTCTTTGCCTCCGGTAAACTGGAGCAAGCCCGCCATCTGCTCATGGAAATGCAGTCGCGCTGCATAGCTTTGCGCGATGAAATGAACATGCTCAAAGTCCGCCTGCAAACCTTTGAAGATATCCTGTATCTTTCCCAGAATCTCTATGAGGAATACGGCTTTTACTGGCTGCGCACCGCCGGGGTCAAACAGGGGCCGTTCTGTGCGCACTGTTATGAAAGCGAAGGCGCGCTGATCCGCCTGGAAAAACAGCATAAGGTTCTGCTCTGCCCCTATTGCAGCACCAGCTACAAAAGCGTCGTCCACGCCATGCCCGAATCGGTGGAACCCCTTGCCGGACGCCAGGCCCGCATACTTCCTTTTGCCAAATAAAAGGGCTGCGCAGCGAAAAAACCCACTCCGGCACTTGTCGGGCGGCGAAAGCGGTTATAATATAAGGCAAGGCAAAGGCCACGGCGCCGTAACGGCCGCTGTGGCCTTTGCCTGTTTAGAGCATTTATCTGATGAAATCAGGTAAGTGCTCTGTTGGCCGCGCAAGCGGACAACCGCGCCGACTGAGCCTGAAACGCAGGCTTTTCAGGCTCAATGCAGCGCCGCTTTTGAAATGAAAAAATTTCAAAAGCAGAATGCTCTAAGAACAATGGATGATTATTGCATGACCAGCCGCAGCCCGCTCAGTGTTCTTCTGCTCAGCGAAAGCGAATCGCTTGCCGCTCTGGACAGACGCACCCTGCGAGACGCGGGCGTGACCCGGATCAGGGTTTTGACATCAGGTTCTCAGGCGGCCCGCATTCTGGCGGGGCTGAGTCCGGACAGCCAGGATTTTCAGCCGGACATCATTGTCTGCGCCCAGAAACTGGCGGATATGGACGGTGAACAGTTCTGCGCCATCCTGCGGCTTCACCCCCGCCTGCTGGCCACACCCGTTCTGCTGATCCTGCCCAACGACAGCGAAGTGGAACAGCTCAGAACCCTGGGGTGCGGGGCCAGTGCGCTTCTGGGCCGCCCCTATTCCGTGACGGCCCTGCGGGATCAGTTGGCCACTCTAGCCGCGTCGCTGGCGCGTATGACGCAATTGCAGCAGGCCGCGCGCTATACCGATACCAGGGCCTTTGACGCGGCCCTGTCCACCTACGGCATTCTGCTCAAGCCCGTGCGCCAGCCTGAGGACTACTTCCGCGTGGGCATGCAGTGCCTTCAGCAGCACCGCTGGAACAACGCCCTCAACGCATTTCAGCGCGCCCTGCGCAACGCCCAGATCAAGGGCGAGGCGGAATTGGGCATGGCCGCGGCCTGGAAAGGCAAGGGCGACCTTTCGCGCTTCCGCTTCTGGCTGGCCAGGGCCGCCGACACCTTTGTGCGCGCCCAACGCTGGCACCGCGCCCGCGCCGCCTACGCCCGCCTGTTGCAGGACGATCCGTCGGCCAGAAGCCCCTTTCTCAGTCAGGCCCGGCAGCTTATGCTCCAGGGCCGCTACGAGGAAGCCGCCGATACTCTGGCCCAGGGTTTTGCGGTGACGCCCAAGGGACAGGTTTGCGAGAAGATCGCCCAGACCTGCCTGAGCGCCGACGAACCGGAGCGCATGCTGCGGGATCTGGAAGCCAGTCTGGAACATGTCATGGGCGCGCAGGGCAACCGCCTCAGTGATGACATTCGTGACAGTCTGGACTCTCTGGCCCGTGAGCAGGAAGCGCACCGCCGCCAGGCTGCGGCCGAACGCCAGAGAAAGGCAGCGCGCCCGCTGAACGGGCTGAAAGAAAACGCAGAGGAAGCGGACAGCGCGTCGCCCCTGCAAAATTCTTCTGAAAACGCGCCAAAGAATGCGCCGGAAACCAGCTCTCAGGCCAGGGCGCCGGTGCAGACGACCGCCAGAACTGCGCTCAGAAAGCGGTCCCGCACCGGCCAGATGACCGCCATCAACGTTCTGCCTCCTGATGATGGCTTGTCCCGCCCCGCTCCAGATTTGCGCCTGGATGGCCTTGCCCAGACCGGCAGCCGGAATCGGCACACCGACGGCGCGGCCCAGGCCGATCAGGCCGTGATACTCGCGCCCCTCACTGAAGCGGAAGCCACCAGCGACCTTTTTAAGCAGCGCCCCAGACTCAACGAACTGCTTTCTGTCATGAAGCTTACCTGGAAGCTGGCCCGCCGCAAAAAACAGGAAAAAGACTAGGGGCAGACCTCATTTCCATGTCTTTTTAGGGAATCGTTTGGCGAGGCCGAAGAGGAAGACTCCACGGCCATGCCGTTTGAAAGCCTCTACCTTCTGTACCTCAAGGAAAAGCAGTTTGATCGCAAGAGCTTGCTCTGGCAGATGGATTGCATCCGGCCAGCCTTGAAAAAATTCGGAGCCAAAGCCGTATCGGAGATCAAAAAAGACGAAATTACGGAGGTCATGGAAGTCATGAAGCAGACAGGTGTGAAGCCTGTCACCGTAAAAAAGCGAATGTCCGCGCTCAAGACGGTGTTCCGCTGGATTGCGGGGAATGGGTACGGGCCCGATGCCCGACTTCCCGAAGCTCCCTTCAGGGCAGTAAAAATTCATACCGCCCTCACAGGAGGAACTTGCAGCAATCATAGGGCGTTGCCCAGAATCACATTGCAAGGGTAATCATCCTCGGAACGCAACGTGGCGTTCGCGGAGGGCCGGAAGTTCCAGAAACATTCGCCCCTACGACCTGCGGCATGCCTTTGGCACAGAAATGGTTGCCGCAGGCGTGGATGTGGGCACAGTCGCAAAGCTGATGGGGCATAGCACTCCCATTATGCTTTTGAACCATTACCAGTATGTGATGGATCAACAAAAAAGGGCTGCCGTGGAGGCCATGCCGGATGTGCCCAACGAAAAAGACACCTGCGGATGCAGCCGCAGGTGTCTGAAATAACTGGCGCGCTCGAAGAGATTCGAACTCCTGACCTACAGGTTCGTAGCCTGTTGCTCTATCCAGCTGAGCTACGAGCGCGTAACAAAGAGATACTATTCCAAAGAGCTTCACCCGTCAAGCATTTTCTGAAATATTTTTTTGCTTGTCGGCAAATCGTCAAAGTTTTCCCCATCCCAATAAAAGCCTGTGTTCAACTCCGCTGACAGCGCGTTCTGAAGAACAAAGGCAAGCCCGCTTTCGCTGATGCTACTCGACTTCGATGCTGTTGACGGCACGGGCCAGACGCGAAATCTTGCGCGCGGCTTTCTTCCAGTGCAGCGCTCCCTTGCCGGCAGCCTTGGCCAGCACAGAGGTTGCGACGGTCAGAGAGGTGTTGGCCAGTCCCTTGTCCTTGTTCTGGATGGCGGCGCGCACATTCTTGATGGCGTTTTTCACGCGGGTGCGGGCGGCACGGTTGCGGGCGGCACGGTTGAGGCTCTGCTTGTGACGTTTGATGGCTGACTTGTGGTTGGCCACGGTATTCCTCCACTATGTTGGGCTTGCCCGCGCAAGCCATGATATCGAAGAAACGGTATTGCCGCCGTTGAAAGCAGCGTACTGTTGTGAATCACCGTTATTAACTCAAGACTTTCTGTCTGTCAAGAAAATTTGCCGCGCTGGGAGTCCTGCACCTGAAGTTCTACAACTGCAAGGCCGCAAAATCCGCCAGTCTGGCGAAGCGCGATCCCAGGGCCTGGAGCATGGCCAAACGGTTGCGGCGCAGGGCCGCATCTTCGCACATGACCATGACGCCGTCAAAAAAGGCATCCACCACCGGGCGCACTTCCCTGAGCGTGGCCAGGGCCGCGCCGTGGTCGCCCGCAGACCACAGGGCATCCAGCCGGGGCAACAAGGCGTCCAGGGTCTCAGCCAAGGCCTTTTCCGGCGCTTCGCGCAGCAGGGCCGCATCCCAGCGCTCAGGCAGCTCTTCGGCGACAGCTTGCTTGCGCACGATATTGGCCACCCTCTTGAATGTCTGCACGGCCTCGGCATACCCCGCTTCGCGGCTGAAGGCCGTCAGGGCGGCCAGGCGCGCCCCGCAGTCGGGCGGCTGGGCCGCGCCCGCGTTCAGGGCCGCGTCCACCAGAAGGGTATCCTGCCCCTGACTCATGAAATAGTTGCGCAGCCGGGCCGCAAAAAATTCCATGAGCTTGTCCAGGCTCTCATCCGGCGGCAGCTTCCACTCCCGCTGGCCGTAAAGTTCCCGCGCTCTGGCGAACAGCTCCCGCACATCCAGATCAAAACCAAAGTCCAGCAGAATGCGGATAATGCCCAGGGCGCAACGCCGCAGACCGTTGGGGTCCGCCGCTCCGGTGGGAATCATGTCCAGACCGAAACAGCCCGCCAGTGTGTCGGCCTTGTCCGCCAGCGAGAGCAGCGCGCCCACGGGGCTTGCAGGCAAGGGCGAATCCGGCCCGGCGGGCAGATACTGTTCTTTCAGGGCTTCGGCCACGGCCGGCGATTCCCCCTTGCGCTCCGCGTAAATGCCGCCCATGACACCCTGAAGCGTGTCAAATTCGCCCACCATGCCGCTGACCAGATCGGCCTTGGAAAGGCGACCCGCCCGCGCGGCGTCCTCCGTCAGATCAGCGCCCGTCCGCGGGGCGCAGCGTTGCGCCAGCCAGCGGCACAGAGCTTCAAGACGGCGGGTCTTGTCGCCCATGCTGCCCAGCGCGCCGATAAAGATCACATGGTCCAGCTTGGCCAGCCAGACGTCAAAGTTCTCCCGCAGGTCCGCGCGCCAGAAAAAGCGGGCGTCGTCCAGGCGGGCGCGCAGCACGCGCTCCCAGCCATGTTTGACCACATCCATATCTTCGGGGGTCAGATTGAGCACGGTCAGAAAATGCGGCATGAGTTTGCCGTCCGCGCCCTCAATGCCAAAGCTTTTTTGATGGCTCTCCATGCTGGTCAGCAGCACTTCGCGCGGCACTTCCAGATAGGCCGGATCAAAATCCGCCAGCAGAGGCACGGGATGTTCGACCAGACCCTGCACCTCATCCAGAAGATTGTCCCGCCAGAGCACCCTGCCGCCGCAGCGGGCGGCCTGGGCGTCGCCGCCCTCCACAATGGCGGCGCGGCGCAGGGCCGGGTCCAGAGTCACAGCGCACAGATCGGACACGGTTTTCAGGTAGGCCCCGGCATGCTCCACGCTGAAGGGGCCGGGACCGTGGACGCGATGACCGCAGGTTTCGCGACCGGAGCTGACCGGTCCAAGGCTGAAGGGTACGACCTCCGCGTCCAGCAAAGCCAGAATCCAGCGGATGGGACGGGCATAGGCCAGTGCATGCGCGCCCCAGCGCATGCGCTTGGCAAAAGGCAGGGCCGTAATCACAGCCGGGCAGATTTGAGCCAGCAGATCCCTGGCCGCCGCGCCGCCGGTGCGCTTGCGCACGGCCACATATGCGCCCTTCTCCGTCTCCAGCCGGAAAACATCCGCCACGCTCAGGCCGTGGGTACGGGCAAAACCTTCCAGAGCCTTGGTGGGCGATCCGTCAGGCCCATAGGCCACACGCGCCGGAGGGCCGGCAATCACTTCCTCTTTTTCGCTCTGCACGGGGTTGAGATCTTCCACCAGCAGTACGGCCCGACGCGGCGTGCTCATGACGCGCACGGCACCGTGCTCCAGGCCCGCTTCACTCAGAGCGGCCACAAAGCGGGTCCGCAACTCCTCCTCTTCCGGCGCCAGAAAACGGGAAGGCAGTTCCTCGCTGCCGATTTCAAGCACAAAGGTAGCCATGCCTTACCTCGCATCCTTGTTGTCAAGCATGGGATAACCCAGCTCTTCGCGTTGTGCAGCGTACAGGCGGGCCACGCCCGCGGCCAGAGCCCGCACCCGACCAATGAAGCCGGTGCGCTCGGTAATGGAAATAGCCCCGCGCGCATCCAGAAGATTGAAGGTATGCGAGCATTTCAGGCAGTAATCATAGGCGGGCCAGGGCAGGCCCAGATCCAGCATGTTTTTGCACTCCCTCTCGAAATCGCTGAACTGGCGCAACAGCATTTCCGCGTTGCTGACTTCAAAATTATGTCGGGACTGCTCCACCTCGTTCTGGTGATAAATGTGGCCGTAGGTCACGTCCTTGTTCCAGCGCAGGTCATAGACTGATTCCACGCCCTGAAGATACATGGTCAGACGTTCCAGACCGTAGGTCAGCTCCACGCTGACCGGCGACAGATCAATGCCGCCCACCTGCTGGAAATAGGTGAACTGGCTCACTTCCATGCCATTGAGCCAGACCTCCCAGCCCAGGCCCCAGGCCCCAAGCGTGGGCGACTCCCAGTCGTCCTCCACAAAACGGATATCATGGCGGGCGGGATTGAGTCCCAGCGCTTCCAGGCTTTGCAGATAGAGATCCTGCACGTTGTCCGGCGAGGGTTTGAGCACCACCTGGAACTGGAAATAGCGTTGCAGGCGGTTGGGATTTTCACCGTAGCGGCCGTCCGTGGGGCGGCGCGAAGGTTCCACATAGGCCACCTTCCAGGGTTCAGGGCCGAGAACCCGCAAGAATGTGCTCGGATTGAAGGTGCCGGCCCCGCACTCCACGCCCGACGGCTGTTCAATGACGCAGCCGCGGCCCGCCCAGTAGTTTTGCAGGGTAAGAATCACGTCCTGAAAGTACATGCGCTGTCCTTTGTTATGCTCCATTTTCACACAGCCGCACAGATGATGACATCCATCCCGCTGAAAGCCGAGATTTTTGTCTCCGGCACGGAAAACAAGCTTTTTATCCTTTTTCAAGGAGTGCACTCCTCTGGCACTCGAACGAAATACAAAGCGCGGCCTGGCAGCCAGCGGCAAAAAGGCGTGTCACACGCGGCGGAAATAACCGCCCTCCCAGGCCAGTCCCAGATGATACTGCACAAAGCCGTCAATGGCCCGCGCGCAGGCCCGGCGGTCCGGCGACGGCCCGTCCTCCACCGGCCAGGCGGAAGGAAATTCTTGCTGCACGCGGCGTAAAAGATCAAGCCCGGCCGGAGAAAGCTCCACACCGTACCGCGTGGCTGGCAAGGCTGCTTTCGCCCGGCAGGCGGCGCAACGCATCTGGCCCTCGTCCACCGCAAAAAGCGCCCGATCCGTCAAAGGCGCGCCACACGCGCCGCAGTAAGCCAGATTGGGCGCAAAGCCCAATGCTCCGGCCAGACGCAGGCGAAAGAAAAGCGGCAGCAAGGCGGGCAGGCGGTCTTGTTCCTCCAGCACGCGGCACAGGTCTTGCAAAAGGGCGAAACTTTCTTCCGCGCCCTCCTCGTTGACGCCCAGAGCCTCCACAAAACGCAGACAGTTGGCGGCCAATCCCATGCGCTGCCAGTTGCCGCGCAGCCGCTGCGGGCCGGACAGCAGCGCCGCTTCTTCCAGATTGAGAAAATTTCCCCTGCCCGAAACCCTGACCCGGCATTGCAGGGTGTTCAGCACGTCCAGGCAGCCGCAGAAACGCCGACGGCTGCGACTGCCGCCAAAGGCAAACAGAGTCAGCAGGCCGCGCTTGCGACAGAGCAGCTTCAGCCAGAGATCAGATTCGCGGAAATGCCCGATGCGCAGAACCACGGCCTGATCAGACCATTCCATCACTGCCGGGCCGCGGGCGGAAAGGTCAGCGTCCGCACCTGGCCGGACTGGCCGGGCGCGGGCATATCCTGCCCGTTATAGCGCAGGCGCACGCCGCCGGCATTGCCCAGCTTCAGTTCCAGATTTTTGGTGAAGGTCAGGGCAAACGTGTCGCCCTTGCGCAAGGAAAACTGCCGGGTGTCGGTATTGTCGGCGTTGGAATGAATCCAGCATTCTTCCGTGGCGGTGATAATGACCTTGTGCTGACCCGGAGGCAGCGCGCCGTCCGTGGGGCGGCCGGATTCGGCGGGCTGCGTCGCATTGCGCGTTGGCGCGCTCTCCAACCCCTGAGCCGTGGGCGCGGCGGCATTGCGCGCGCCGCCTCCAGAGGCAAGCGCAGGGGCAGAGGCAGGCGCGCCGTCAACAGGCGTGACGGTGGTGGCCGAAGCGCTCGCCCGCGTCGCCGCGGGAGCCGGAGAGGCCACCGGAGCAGCATTTGAGGAAGGGGCCGCCGGGGACGGACTCTGACTCGCCCCCCCGACAGGGGAAACAGCAGTGGCAGCACCCCGCTCTGGCATGATTTCAACGGAATCCGGCGTTTGCAGCGGCGGCGAGGGTTGGGCCAGACGCCGCGTCTGGCGGCTCAGAAATTCCAGAGCGCCCTGTTGCCAGGCAATGTAGGCGCCGCCGCCCAGCAGCGCCAGAACCATAAGCCCACCCAGCCATTTCAGGTTTCGGGACGGCGCCAGGGACTCCTCCGGCGCATACACGGGCTGGGGTCTGATGGCCGGGCCCGCGCCACCCAGAGCGCAGACAGCCTCATTCACTTCTTCGGCGGCCATGCCGAGATAGGAGGCGTACGAGCGGATAAACCCCCTAGCATAAGCCAGATGGGGCAGAGATGCGGCATCCCCCTCTTCCAGAGCGCGCAACAGGCGAACTCCTATTTTCAGGTGGTTGGCCACATCCTCAATGCTCAGGCCCCGTTTTTCGCGTTCGGCGCGAAGCGCCGCGCCCAGTTCCTCTAAGGTCATGTAAAGCCTCTGTCTATACTCGCCGCACGCAACGCGGCGACTTACAGCCGGATATCAATGACGGCCTTGCGCCGCAGTTGGCTGGCATACTCCTCAAATCGCTCAACGGCCTTGGGCTGACGCAGAATGGCGTCAATCTGCAGCGTGGCCTGCTCCAGCGTGAGTTGCTTGTTCGCGCCGCCGCCGGGCCGGAACAGGTGAACCTGGGCCTTGCGCCCCTGAAGGTCGAACAATTCGGTCACATCGCCGGGCTTCATCCTGGCAAGCCGCCCTTCCCATTCCGGGTTCAGGCGGTCCCATTCCACGGGCCCCATGTCGCCGCCCTTGTCCCTGTTGGGGGCTATGGAATATTTGGCCGCCGCTTCTTTAAAGGTCAGCTTGCCGGATTTGATCTGAGCGGCAATGGAGCGGGCGTTGACGTTGGGCGCATAGACCAGCACGCCCATGTGCAGGCCGCTGCGTTCATAGAGGCTGTCCTTGTGGGCTTCGTAGTATTCCTTGATTTCGGCCGGAGTCACCACCACCTTGCGGCCCACTTCCATGCCCATGATCTTCTGACGCAGCAGGGATTTTTCAAAATTTTCGCGAATCTCGCTGATGGAGATTTTCTGCTGGGCAAGCTGGGCTTCAAACTGCGGTCTGGTCAGGTTGCGGGCCTTCATCATCTTGGCGATTTCGTTATCCACCTCGGCGGGGGAAACGCTGACCTTGAGGCGCTTGGCCTCCTGCCCGAGCAGGATGTCCATGATCATCATGTCCAGCACCTTGCGGAAAACCTTATCCACATCCCTGGCCTGCTTCGGGTTGTTGGGATTGAGCCTGGCCCGCGCCAGTTCGGGCATGGCTGCTTTCTGAAGGTCGAACATAGTGATGACCTGACCGTTGACCACCGCCGCCACTTTATTAAGTTGGGCGGCCTGCGCGCCACAAATGCCGCAAAGCCAGATTGCCAGCAGCAGAACAAGCGTTTTCTTCACTATGTCTCTCCCCTTTGCACCAGGAAAATTACCGAAAACTGTCATGGGCATCTGCCTACCGCAAAACGTCCCGGGATGCAATGCGCGGCAGGCCTGACGTTTTTTGCCGACCGCGTATTTACGCGCATCCAGACGCAAGAGAAAAGCAATCAGCGCCGCTCGCTCCTGCCGCCGTTCCGCCGGGGCGGCTGCGTCGCGCCGGCCCCGTCCTCTGCCGCCGCCTCGGCATCCAGGTCGTCCTCAGCCCCGGCTGAAATCTCACCCATAGGGGAGGGGCCATCCGCACTCCTCTCCTCCGCCTGCCGGGCTGAAGGCGGCTTCAGCAATTCGTCCCTGAGCAGGGGCGAAACCCTGACCGTGGCGCGGGACAGACTGTCTTGCAGCCAGTGTTCAAAGGCGGCGCTTTTTTTCTGTTCCTGCAGAATATGCTCAATGAGCGGGTAGGCGTCAGCCATTTCCAGACTGTGGGGCTTCTGGCGCTCCACCAGTCCCACACTCTCCCACACGCCGTTGCGGCGGCGGACCTCAAGGCAGGTTCCGGGCTTGAGGGACGAGATCTCCTTGTTCCAGGGCGGGGGCACTTCGTCTGCCCTGACTTCAAGGCATTGCGCCAGCAGCGTTTCGGGCGGCGCTTTTCTGCCCGCCGGAAAGGACTCGCAAAAAGCCTCCAGATCCTCGCGCTTGCCGCCGGAGACAAAACAGACATCCAGGGTTTCCGGCAGCCGGAAATCCTCCTGATGCTCCTGATAATAGGCGCGTATTTCGTCCAGCCGCACCTTAATGCCGGGCAGCAGCACCCTCTTTTCAAAGGTCAGCATGACCAGATGGTCACGCATCAGGGCTTGCCAGGCCGCTTCGTCCAGAGATTCGTCTGTCAGAAATCTGGAAAGGCCGTCGGAGTCGTAATCGCCGCGCACCTGGGCCACGGCCTGCTCCATGGCCGCTTCGCCCACGGGGATCTGAAGGCGTTCCAGCTCCTGGCGCACCAGAGCATGAATGATCAGAGTGCCCAGCGCCTCGCCGTACCGGCCTTTCATCTTCTCCAGAGAAGGCCGTTGCAGGGTGCCCAACGCGGCGGAACGGCTGTCCAGCAGGGTCTGCACTGTTCGCAGGTGAATGGGTTCATTGTTGACTGTGGCCACCACGCCTTCGGGCAGGCGGCTTTCCAGACAGGCGGCGAGCAGCAGGCAGCAGCAAAGCAGCGGAACAAGTCCGCAACGAAGCGCAAGGCGCATCCCCTCAAAGCGCGGTCTGGCCGCCTTTTCAACTCTTCGCCGCATCATGCTTTTCACTGCGTCAATCCGTGGCTTTCGTGAATGAGATCATACAGTTCATCGTCGGGAAATCCACCGTCCAGCACAAGCGTGATCCAGTGCTTCCTGTTCATATGATAGGCCGGCAATGCGCCGGATGCGCTGTTTACCAGAATATCCAGCACATGACCGCTTTTCAGGTTGATGACGTCGATGTTTCCCGCGCCTTCCAGACCCAGCCGCGCTTTGGGCAGGTTCATAATCACACCGTACCACTTGCCGCTGCCCGCATGTCGCAGCACGGCATATTCCGGGAAGCGTCGCCAGGGGTAGTCCGGCTCTGTCTGGAACGCATTCTTCACATACGCAAGGATCTCCGCCCGCGTCGCCATGCTCACGCCTCTCCGGCTGTCCGCCGTTTTTTTCAGGAGGCCGACGCGCGTATGCCTTCCAGCGCCAGCCGTATTTTTTGCAGGCCCTCGCCGAACGAAAGCTCCCCGGCCAGCGGCAGACTCAGACCCGCCGGCGGGTGCAGACGCGCGCCCGGCATTTCGGCCGCCAGTTGCACAATGCGTTCCGGGTGTACGGCGGTCTGACCGCCGGGCCAGAACATGCGCACATGATCCCGGTACACATCGGCCCGCTGCACCTGCAATTCCGTAAGAAATTGCTTGAAATCCAGCACGGCCAGAAAATTGTTCAGCTCTTCGGGGAAGGGGCCGAAGCGGTCGCGCATGGACAGGGCCGCCTCTTCCCTGGCCGCGCCGCCCGCAGCGGAGGTCAGGGCCTTGTAGCAGCGCAGGCGTTCGCGACCGTCGTCAATATACGACGCGGGGATATGCGCAGGCAAGCCCAGAGTCAGTTCCGTCTCCGCCGCCAGAGCCGAGGGCGTGCCCTTGAGGCGGCCCACGGCCTCTTCAAGCATTTCCAGATAGAGATCCAGCCCCACACGGCTCATGTGCCCGGACTGCACTTCTCCCAGAATATTGCCCGCCCCGCGCAGGCGCAGGTCTTCCATGGCCACCTGAAAGCCCGCGCCCAGGTAGTCCATATCCATGATGATGCGCAGACGCTCCTCGGCCACGGCTGTGAGACGCTCGGCATCGGGCACAACAAAGAAGGCATAGGCCTGCCGGTCGCTGCGCCCCACACGGCCCCGCAACTGGTAGAGCTGGCCCAGGCCGAACATCTGGGCCTGATCCACCACCAGAGTATTGGCGCGTGGGAAATCCAGACCCGACTCCACAATGGAGGTGCAGACCAGCACATCCAGCTCGCCGTGCCAGAATTTGTGCATGGTGGTTTCCAGCTCGGTTTCGGACATCTGACCGTGGGCCATGCCCACTCTGGCCTCGGGCATGAGCTTGCGCACATATTCCGCCACGCGCTCCAGCCCCTGCACCCGGTTGTAAACCCAGAACACCTGACCTTCGCGCTCGATTTCGCGCGCAATGACCTTGCGCAGCACATCGTCGTCACGACGCAGCACCGCCGTGGCCACGGGTTTGCGATCCTGCGGCGCGGTTTCGATGATGGACAGCTCGCGGATGCCGGACATGGAGAGCTGCAATGTGCGCGGAATGGGCGTGGCCGTCAGGGTCAGCACATCCACATTCTTTTTCAGGGCCTTGAGCTTTTCCTTGTGGCGCACGCCAAAACGCTGCTCTTCGTCCAGCACCAGAAGGGCCAGATTGGGCAATTTCACATCACTGGAGAGGATGCGGTGCGTGCCGATGAGAATATCAATCTGCCCGGCTGCGGCCGCCTTGAGCACTTCCTTTTGCCTGGGACGCGGCACGAAACGGCTCAGCAGGCCCACGTTGACCGGAAAGCCGGCCAGCCTGGCCCGAAAAGTCTGATAATGCTGCTCGGCCAGCACTGTGGTGGGACAGAGCAAGGCCACCTGCCGTCCCTCGGCGGCGGCTCGAAAAGCCGCGCGCAAAGCCACCTCTGTCTTGCCGAAGCCCACATCGCCGCAGACCAGGCGGTCCATGGGCTCGCTCTTGTCCATGTCGTCCAGCACATCCTGAATGGCCTTGGCCTGATCCGGAGTTTCCTCAAAGCCAAAGGTGGCCTCGAATTCGTGGTAAAGCTCACCCGGCGGATCATAGCGAAAGCCCTTGGCCACCTTGCGATAGGCGTACATTTCCACCAGGTCGGCCGCGATTTTTTCAATGGCCTTGCGGGCTTTCTCCTTGCCCGCGGCCCAGGCCGCGCCTCCCAGACGATCCAGGGCCGGCTCCACGCCCTCGTTTCCCTTGAAACGCTGGATCAGACCCAGACGGTCAGCGGGCACATACAGCTTGTCCCGCCCGGAATACTCAATGAGAAGAAAATCGTTGGCCGCCGCGTTGAGGTCCAGATGATGCAGGCCCGCAAAACGCCCGATGCCGTAATCGCGGTGAACCAGCAGATCGCCGTTTTTGAGGTCATCGAAAGTATCCAGACCCTTGAAAGCCCGCGAAGCGGCGCGCGGCGTCTTTTCCGCGCGTGGATAGATGATGTCCTCGCCCAGCGCCAGACTGTTGTCCCAGACCAGCTCCACGCCGGAACGGAAGGGCGAAACCAGGGCGAACAGTCCATGAGCTTCGGGGGCGTAACGCAAGGCCGGAGTAATGCCGTCCTGCTCGGCCAGTTTGAGAAACTTGTTCCGGCTCCTCTCGGAAGAAAAACTCAGAATGACCTGCCGGCGCTGGCTCTGCCATTCCCTGAGTCCGGCGACCAGATGCTGCCAGGGCCTGTCCTGCGCGGCGGGCAAGGGAAACAATTCGCTGAAGGCGTGCAGGGTGCGTTCCTGAAAATCTGTACCGCGCTCTTCCACCCCCATCACCAGAGGTTCGGCAAAAACACTCTGGAAATTCCGCCAGGGCGCGGGCTGGGAGTTTTTGCGCAAGGTCAGAGCGGCAGGCTGCTGCATGGGCGCGTCTTCGGCTTCCAGCACTTCCTTGAGCGCCAGACGCCCGTCGCGCAGGGCTTCGGCGCTGTCCGTCTCGCCGGGCAGCAGCCAGAGGCTGTCGGCGGGCAGCCATTCCTCCAGCAGCGTGGGCGCATCCCAAAGCACGCCGGGCAGAATGCCCGCGCCCCCGCCATCCAGAGCTTTCTTGAAGGAATAGCACTCGTTTTCGCTGATGCGCCCTTCGCTGAACAGTTGATCACAGCGCCGGCGGGCCGATGCCAGACCGTTTTTATCCAGAGCCAGCGGGCTCACAGGCAGCAGGGTCAGTTCGTCAAGATGTTGCAGAGAGCGCTGGCTCTCCGCGTCAAAGAGGCGCATTTCCTCAATGGAATCGCCGAAAAATTCCAGACGTACAGGCTTGGCGTAGCCGGGCGGAAAAATGTCCAGAATGTCGCCGCGCCGGGCCATGTCCCCGGGACGCGTCACCAGCGAGACGCGCTCATAGCCCCACTCCACGGCCTGATCCAGAATGAGTTCCGGCGAATACTCGCCGCCGCGCCGGAGATCCAGAGTGCGAGAATCAAAAAAATTCAACGGCATATAGCGCAGCAACGCGCTCTCCACACTGGCCACCACGCAACGCGGTCCGCCCTGGGCCAGAGCGTACAGCGCGGCCATGCGGGCGGCCCAACTGTCTCTGTCCCGCCACTGGCTGATGGGGGGCAGGCTCAGACAGGGGCTTTCCCACACGGCCTTATCCACAGGAAGATCAGCCAGAGAAAGCTGCGGTAAAAAAAGCGTCAGCAGAGCGCGGGCCGCATGAAATTCTTCCCGATTACGGACGAAAAGCGCCGCGCCGCGCCCCTGGGCCAGAACTTCGCAGGCCAGACGGCAGCGCGTGGCCATGCCGCTGCGCTTCAGGTAAAGCCGGTCGGCCCGGCCCGCAAGCAATGCGCTGAGATTCTGCATGGATTACGCCAGGAATGAGGGCGGCCTTGCGACCGCCCTCCATTTGAAATCACAGGGCCTAATGGGAACCGCAGCCGCCGCAGCAACTGCCGCATCCCCCGCCGGCATTTTCCGGCAGCGGAACCTCAGGCTCCACGGAAAAGCCCATATGGCTCAGGTCTATTTTAACGCCGCGCGCCTGGGCCAGCAATTCCTTGTTGATGCAAAAGGTAAAGCCGCCCTGCTCTTCACTCTCATCCGCTTCCGTGGCGGCGTCCAGAGCCAGCGCCAGACGCGGGCCGCAACAGCCGCCGGGGGCCAGATAAATGCGGATGACGCCTTTTTCCTTGCCCGCGAAATAGCTTTCAAGTTCCTTGCGGGCGCTTTCGGTCAGTTCCAGCATGCTTCCTCCATTGGGTATGCCGTCAAAGGTTTTCGCGACATGCGCGAAGAACGGATGCCTCAGGATCAAGGCGCTTTGACGGCGCTCCGCACGGAGAGCAGCGAGCGAAACGAAACCGGATGCGGCGGCTCCCGCTCTTTGCCGGCAGCCCCGCCACTGACGACGCAAGCCAAGCACGAAAAAGAGCGGGAGAACCGCCGCCCGGCATTCCTTAATTGCCGCCGCAGCCGCTGGAGCAGGAACCGCAGGCGCTGCCGCCTTCCGGAGCGGCCAGGGGCACTGTGGGTTCCACCGCAAAGCCCATATAGGTCAGATCAATCTTGACCCCCTGCACCTGGGCCAGCAGGTCTTTGTTGATGCAGAAGGTAAAGCCGCCCTGTTCCTCAGTCTGATCCTGATCATTTGACTCATCCAGAGCCAATGCGAGCCGCGGCCCGCCTCAGCCGTTGACAGAGTAGATCCGGATCGTTTCCTTTTTCTTATCCGCAAAGTAGGCTTCCAGCTCTTTGCGGGCGGTATCCGTCAGTTCGAGCATATGTCCTCCTAATTGTACTCTGGGAGTATCTAAGTACAAGCATACGGCTTGTCAATCGGCAGAGGGACTTTTCTTGAACGGCGAAAACGGCTATAGTGCCTCCCATGGTGCTGACGTCGCCCGGAGGACACATGAGTTCGACCCTGCTGCTGGAAAAAAATGAAATGGCCCGCATTCTGGACCGCCTGGCCTCCCAGGTGCTGGAGCGGCATGCCGGTTGCGAAAACGTGATGCTGGTGGGCATTCAGCGGCGCGGCGCGGATCTGGCGCGGCGGCTGGCTGAACGGATCGAAGCCCGCCTGAACGCTCCGGCGTCGCTGGGCACTCTGGACATCAATCTGTATCGGGACGACTGGACCAGTCTGGAGGGCAAGCCGCACATCGGTCAGTCAAGGATTCCCGGCAGCGTGGACCAACGCGTGATCATTCTTGTGGACGATGTGCTGTTCAGCGGCCGCACCATCCGCGCGGCGCTGGAAGCCCTGCTGGACTACGGTCGCCCCAGGGCCGTGGAATTGCTGGTGCTCATTGACCGGGGACACCGCGAACTGCCCATCCACGCCGACTATGTGGGCCGGGTGATCCATACCAGCCGTCACGAGCATGTGGACGTGCTGCTGGAAGAGCGCGACGGGGAGGACGCTGTACGCCTCAGCGGCCAATAAGGCCGGAATGCCTTTTCCGGGGCCCGGCGGTGCGCGCCCACTCCGGCCACACAGGCGGGGGAGCTGATTGCCAGCTTGCCCGAAGTATTGCCCGCTGAGCGCGGTTATTTTTTCGCCGTCGGCCTGAGCGGCTGCTTCGGGGGAGACGCCTTTCTTTCCCTGAGACGTCGCCTCTGCCGCAGGGTCATGCGCCAGAACCAGGACAGCAGCAGCACCAGAGTGATGCCCGCAAAGGCCCGCAATGTGCGCGAAGCGTTCAGGGGGCGCTCAAAGCCCCAGCTCGCGGCGCGGTCCCAGGCCGGATGATAGATGGCCCAGCCCAGAAAGAAACTCAGCAGCAGAGCGCCCACGGCTCCGACCAGCCAGTAAAGGGGAATGGGTTCCTCCCAGAAAAAGGAGGAGCGGTAAAAATGCCGCCGCGCCAGGCAGACGGCCAGCAGCACCACGCCGGCCATCAGGGCCGCTTCCCAGGAAAAGCCCTTGAGCAGGGCGCCCGCCATGCCCAGGATCAAAAGAAGCACGGTGAGTTGAAAAGCGCGGGTCTGACGACGCTCCAATCCATACGAAACAAAGAGCAGGGCCGCGCCGGCAAGCGCGCAGACAAAATGCCCCACCGCCGGCACGCCCTTGGGCAGCCAGGCGTTAAGCTGGGTCATAGTATGCGGCAGGGTGGGCAGCGTGGCCGAAACCAGCAGCACAAGGCCGCCCACAAAAGTCGCGTAGGCCGCGATGGAATGCGAAAGCGCCGAGAGCCAGCGCCCGGCCTCGCGCAGCATGTGGCCACGCTGCCGGGCTTCATACACAGCCAGCAGCACGGCCGCCGCCAGCAGCGGAATGATGTAGTAAACAAGCCGGAAAAGCAGCACCGCGGCAAAGACCATCTGCTCATGGTCGGTGTGGGTAAGTTGCAGGATGACCAGTTCGAACACGCCCACGCCGCCAGGAATGTGCGTCAGCACCACAGCCACCTGGGCCATAAGGTAGCTGGGCAGAAAATCCAGAAAGCTGATGCCCATGTCGCCGGGCAGCATCACATACATGCAGGCCGCGGCGGCAACGATGTCCACGCCGGCCACGACAAACTGGGCCACCGCGATACGCGGCGCGGGAAAAATGAATTCCTTGCCGAAAATATGCACCGGCTTGCGCACGGTGAAACAGAGCGCAAGATAGGAGCAGGCGATCATAAAAAGAATCACGCCCAGAATGCGCACATCCGTGATGGGCATGCGCTTCAGCAGCTCGTCGGGAATCACCGGCGGGGCAAGCATGAAAATGATGCCGCACAGACCCAGCGCGCCCACCCAGAAGGTCACGGCCAGCATGAGCACCAGACGCACAATGTCCGTCAGGGTAAAGTCCCAGGCGGAATAAAAACGGTACCTTACGCTGGTGCCGCCCAGCAGCGCGCCGAAGTTGTAGCTGACGGCCTGCCCCACAAAGGAAACCAGGGCCACACGCGGCAAAGCCAGCCTTTTGTGAATCGCTTTCAGGGCCAGCCAGTCATAACCCACCAGAATCATGTAATTGATGACCATCAGCACCAGGGAGAAGCCAATGCGGCCATAGGAAATCTGCTGTATGCTTTCACGAATCTGTGCGATGCTGTATGCTTTAAGCTTGTTGTAAAGCAGGTAGATCGCCAGCAGAAAAATGGCGGTGATCAGAAGAGGGCCCAAATAACGCAGATATTTTTTCATGGCATGCCGCGTGCTGTGCTGACGCGCCGAAGCGCGATTCTTACCTTCGTTTCAGCATATACGCCACGCGCCGCGCGCGCAAGTCCGGGAAGCGAACGACTCTTTGCATCCGTTGCAGAAAAGCGTTTCAGGGCTTGACCACGGCGCGGGCAACGGCTAGGGTGTAAAGGCAGGCAGGCCTGTACCCCTTCGGCAAATTTCCGTTGCGCGGGGTTCTTGCCGCATCTGCCGTGCTGCCAAAAATTTTTTCAGCAAAAAGTCGCGCATGTGCTCCGCTGCCCGGGCAGCGGACGCTTTTTTTGTGCGCTGTGAGGTTAGACATGACAAATATTCCCATTTCCGTGCAAGGCTACAGGAAACTGGAAGAAGAACTGGCCCGCCTGAAGAGCGAACGCCCGGCCATTATCCAGGCCATCAAAGAGGCCAGGGAAGAAGGCGACCTGCGCGAAAACGCGGGTTACGACGCCGCACGCGAACGCCAGGGCATGGCCGAGGCGCGCATCAAGTACATTGAATCGCGTCTGGCGCTCTATCAGGTGGTCGATCTGGACAAGCTCAGCGGCGACAAGGTTATCTTCGGCTCCACTGTGGAAGTGGAGGATGTGGACAGCGGCGAAAGCCGCAGCTTCACCATTCTCGGCCCGGACGAGGCTGATCCCGGCACGGGCTCCATCTCTTTTCTGTCCCCCGTGGGCCAGGCCCTGCTGGGCAAGGAGGAAGGCGACGAAGTGACGGTGGACATCCCGCGCGGCCGCGTCACTTATGAGGTGGTCAGCATCTCCTTCAACGGCAGCAAGGCGCTGGTCTGAGCGGCGCGCCTCTGAAAAACCAGTCCGCATCCTTCTGAAGGCGCTCATGAATCAGGCCTACAGGTCATTCTGTCGTCCTGATTCATGAGCGCTTTTCAGCAAAGACGCCTCGCCCCTGTGCGCCGTTCAGATCCAGCATCCAGCCATAATCCGACGCGGCGCGCAAGTGCGGATTTCTCAGGCCGTGCCTGCGCACGCTGTCCCCCCAGCGCTCAAGAAAGCATTCCCGTGCCCGGGGCGACAGCCTTTCTTCCTCCGCCCCGGCCGGCAGCAGCCACTGCCCCCAGGGCGAAACCAGGGTAAAGCGACCCTGCGCTTCCTGGCGCAGGCTGTAGTCCGCCCCGGCCAGCGAGCCCAGAGCCGGATCAAAGCCCCCGCTCTCCAGAAAATCCTTGCGGCGGACAGCCATGCACCGCCGGGAGACGGCCAGCACCCGCCGCGTCAGCAATAACTGTCCCCAGCAGAGCGAAGGCAGGAGTTCAGGCGCGGCCCCACGCTGCAAGGGAAAAGGCAGGCCCGTCACATCGGGGTACAGGCCCGCGTGCCACAATCGTCCGCCCTGCCACACGCAGCCACCCGCCAGGGCCAGATCGGGCCGCAGAGCCAGGGCCGCCAGTTGTTCCGGGCGGCAGTCCCCCACAGGCAGAAGATCGGCGGACAGAAACAGCAGTACATCTCCAGCGGCGGCGCGGGCCGCCGCCTGGCAGGCTGTGGACCAATGCGGCCCGGCGGGCGGCAGAACGCGCCCGTTCAGACGCGGCGGCCAGAGTTTCGGCAGGTTCGTGGGCAGGGCCGAGGGGGTCAGCGGCTGCCAGAGCGTTTCCAGACGCAGCCGCCGGGCCAGTTCACACAGACAGTCAGCCAGACCCGGCGTCAGCGGCCCGGGTCCATTCGCCAGCAGGATCACGCTGCAGCGCAGGTTTCGCGGCACGGCCAGTTCCAGCTTGAAAAAATTGTTTTTCCCCGTCGGCAGAACGGCGGCATCCAGACCCCGACGTTGTGCGCTTTCAACCAAAGCCCGGCGCGTGGCCTCCAACACATAGGGCTTGGTGGCCACGCTGGCCGTGGTGCTGCCCGCATGGATGCGCCAGTGGTAGAGAATACGCGGGATGTGGGCGATTTCCTCTGGCCTGAGTTTTTCGGTCACGCGCAGGCTGAGATCAAAATCCTGTGAGCCTTCCAGACCGGGGCGCAAGCCGTCCGCCTCGCGCAGCGCGGCCACGGCATAGGTTGAAAGGTGACCTGTGTAATGCAGGTCAAAATCAAAATCAGCCTTGAATATCGGCGTGCGGCGCACCCCGGCGGCGTCAATCTTGTCCTCGTCGCTGTACAGAAAACGCAGGCCGGGACGTTCCGCCGCATGCCGGGCCACTTCCAGCAGGGCGTCCGGGGCCAGCATGTCGTCATGATCCAGAAAGGCCGCCCAGGGCGCGTCCGCCAGGGCCAGGGCGCTGTTGCTGGCGCGCGAGATATGCCCGTTCCGCTCCCGGATGACCAGACGGATGCGTTTGTCCCGCGCGGCATAGGAACGCAGCAGTTCCGGTATTTCCGGCCTGGTGGAGGCGTCGTCGGCCAGACAGAGCTGCCATTGGCCGTAGCTCTGGGCCAGTACGGAATCCAGAGCCGCGCGCAAAAACGCGGGTTCGGGATTCCAGACCGGCATGAGCACGGCGATTTCCGGCCAGGTCCGTTCCACGCGCAGATTCTTCGCCTCCGGGTCAGCCGCCGGGAGGCTGTTTTCCCGCAATTCCAGCCAAGCGTCATACATGGAGGGGGCATTGTCCAGAGAGCAGGCATAGATGCCCGCGTCGGCCAGAGCGCGCAGGCCCGGCCTGAGCAGCCCGTGGCGGAAACGCCGGGCTCCCCTTCGCCATGCGCGCGCCTGTTCCGTGAGCCGGGGCAAATGTTCACGAAGGCCGAATTCCTCCAGCCGTGCGGCCAGATCCGTATACCAGGCAAAAGTGCGCGGCAGGCTGGACGGCAGTTCGCGGCAAAGGTTCAGCGCCCAGGCGCGCCGCTCCGGAGGCAGCAGATACAGCAGATGCAACAGCGCGGCGGGTTCAGGCGCATGTCGCCAACGCAGCCAGGCCGCATCCGGGCTGCCTTCTTCCGCTTCAAAAGCCAGATTGCACGGACCTTCCTCCAGCCAGGGCGTCAGGCCATATTCCAGTCCGTCGTCCTGAACCTGGGAATGATAGTCCCGCCGCAGCAGATCCGGCTTAAGACGACCACGCTGCACAAGGCTGTTCCAAAGACCGCATTTTTTCCAGGAGTCGAAGCCATCGCACAGCACGGCCCTGGCCGTGGGCTCGGTGGAAAAAACGCCCTGACGCGCGGCCGCAAGGCGCAGACAGAAATCCAGAACCGTCAGCCCTTCCAGCCCCGGCCTGAAACCGCCCACGGCCAGAAAGTCCTCCCGCCGCACCAGCAGAGCCGCTTCATGAGCCAGTTGAAAGGCGCGCCGCCGTGCAGCCAGGGGATGGCCGTCGGGCAGGCCCTCATATAAATAGTGCAGTTGCCCCCGGCTGTCAGCCACGCACCCCAGATGGCGAATCCGGCGCGGCCCGCTTTCCCCTTCCGGCGCCAACAATAAAGGATTAAGCCCGGCGAGACTGGAATCCTTGGCCAGTCTGGCGGACAGGGTCGGCAGGCTGCCTGGTTCCAGCAGCACATCCGGAGAAAGCAGAAGAAGAAAAGCGCCATCTGCCTCTTGAGCCGCCCTGTTGACCGCGGCGTGCCGGTCCTCGCCAAGCGCAAGAGGCAGACAGCGGAACCCGGCCAGACGTCCCGTCCGCCACAGGGCTTCGCCCACGGCCCGTAGCGGGGCTTCCCGCTCTGGAGGGCAGCAACAGATCAGCATGGCGTCCCCGGCTCCGGCGCCGGCCAAGGCATCAAAACAGGCGGAGGGCGTCTCGTCGCACTCACAGACCAGCAGTACCGTCAGCGCGGGCGAAACAGCGCCTGAAGAGCACTGGGGACATCCGGAAGAATATATATCCATGCGCGCATGGTACGGCAGGAACCGGCTCAATGCAATGCACGCTCCCGTAGCGACCCATCGCAAGCGCCTGACAGCATTGACGCATGTATAGCCCCTGAAGCCGGGGCATTTCCAAACAAAAGGGCGAAAATTACTTCAAAGGCGGGTTGATTATCTGGATAAAAGTGCCCTAGAACAATTTGATTTTAACTTTTTATATATCCACAGGATTTAAACCATCCTTCCGCGTCTTTTGGGGTGATACATCCCAACGCCTTTCCTGCCGTATAATCTCGTCATATTGGTTTTTGCGCCGGTTTCATCACTAAATATCAATTTGTTGCATGAAGCTTTTTGCTGGAACAGCTTCCATTGCTCACGTTTCTTTCTTCCATCTTCGCGCCCTTGTTCTCTGGCCTTGAGAGTTTTTTTTATATTTGTAGCCAAGTTTGACAAGCAGGCGGTGGATGGCTGCCAGGCAACAGGATTTATTAAAATGCTCTTTGATTTCCTGAAGAGTTATATCAACATTTTTATCCAGAAGGGCTTGTAACTCCCGAATTTCCTCATGGGAGAAACAACTTGGGCGATGTCCATTTGGTTTGGCTGTAAGCAAAAGCCGGGAGCGTATGCCCCGGCTTTTGCATGACAGACTTTCGGGCCCGCTGCTACATGCGGAAAAAACGCAAGGCCGGCGCGGCGGAGATCATGCCCGCGCTTGCCAGTTTTTCGTAAAAGAGCTTCAGCCCCCGCAGTTCCTCCGCGCCCAGGCTGTACACCAGACCGTCGCGGTAATAGATCCGCAGCTCTTCACGCGAAAGCGGGCAGCTCAGGCCTGTGAGGTCCAGAATCACATCCATATGCGCCAGGCCCCAGTCCCTTCCCTGACGCAGCAGCGCGCCGGGGTCGCTGTGGAACAGGCCCTGTTCCGCCGCTTCCCGGCTGACGACCCAGAGTCCGAAAATAAAAGGCAGCCCCGTCCATTCCCGCCAGGCTTCGGCCAGATCCAGGCGGTGGGGATAGCCCGGGTGATTGCGCAGCCGCAGGGCTTCATCGCCGATGGCCAGAAAGGCCGTGGGCGGCGTGTCCGAACGCAGGGACGGCGTGACCGGCCCGGTGGAAAAACGCGCGTTGACCTGGTAGCGGTCGCGCAGAAGCAGGCGCAGCAGGGCCACTGAAGTATGGCTTTCGCCGCTGATCAGAATTTCGTGCCCGTCAAGTTGCTCCACAGGCAGGCGCGAGAGCAGCAGCACGCTCATGACCGGGCCGCGTGAACCGATGGAAAGATCCTCCACCAGATAGTAGCGCTCTGGCCGCCGGGCGTATTCAAAGCAGGAGCAGGACGAGACATGCAATTCACCCCTGGACATCATCTCGTTGAGCAGGGCCGGCGGGCCTGAAACCAGCTCGAAGTCGTGGGGCAGGATGCCCGCTTCCAGTGGGTGATAAATGGGCAGTACGTTCAGATAGCTGATGCGGCCCATGCGCAGGACGGCGGGGGTGCTCATCTTGGCTCTCCTGTCATGCTTCGGGCTGCGGCTGAACGGGCGTGTAGTTCATGGTGCGCTGCACAGGCGTGAAGCCCGCGGCGCGGATGATCTTGTGAATGTCCCTGCGGCTCAGGCGATAGGACACGCCCGCCGCGGCCACCACATTTTCCTCGATCATGAGAGAACCGAAGTCGTTGGCCCCGTAAAAGAGCGCCAGTTGCGCCACCTGCGGCCCCATAGTCACCCAGGAGGACTGGATGTTGGGCACGTTGTCCAGTACCAGGCGCGAAACGGCCAGCAGACGCAGATAGGCCGGCGCGGGCAGGGCTGCGCAGTGAATGCGGGTATGCGCGGGCTGGAAGGTCCAGGGAATGAAGGCGGTGAAGCCGTGGGTGCGATCCTGCACGGCGCGCACGGCAAAGAGATGGTCCAGGCGGTGGGAAGGGGCCTCTTCATGCCCGAACATCATGGTTGCCGTGGTGCGCATGCCCAGCTTGTGGGCTTCTTCCATGACCATCAGCCACTGATCCGCCGTGCATTTGTTGGGCGAAACCCGCGCCCGCACCTCGTTGTGCAGAATTTCCGCGCCGCCGCCGGGCAGGGAATGCAGACCGGCCTCCCTGAGCCGGCGGAGCACCTCTGGTACGGGCAGGCCGAATTTTTCGGACCAGAAAAAGATTTCCGGCGGAGAAAAGGCGTGGATGTGCAGCGTTGGCCATGTTTCACGCAGCCAGCGCAGCAGATCTTCGTACCATTCCAGAGGCAGGTCCGGATGATGACCGCCCTGAAGCAGTATCTGCGTGCCGCCCAGACGCAGGGTTTCCTCCACCTTCTGCGCCATTTCCTCACGGCTGATGACGTAGCCCTCGCCGCTGTCCGGCGGGCGGAAAAAGGCGCAGAAGCGACAACCGCAGACACAAATATTGGAATAGTTTATGTTGCGGTCGCCCACATAGGTCACCACGGGTTCCGGGTGCAGGCGCAGGCGCATGGCATGGGCCAGAAAGGCCAGGGTGTGCAGGCTGGCTTTGCGGTACAGGGTTTCGGCCGCGGCGCGATCCAGGCGCTGCCCGGCGGCGGCCAGCGCGGCGGCCTCGCGCACATCCGCAAATTCAGGCGCGCTTTCCTCAAAAGGGCTGTGAGCGGGTGCGAAATTCATGAACGCGCCTCCGCGGGCTTGGGCTCGCCGGGGGCGTCCGGCGGCATGGTTTCAAAAACGGCGTTGCGCCGCATCGGCCTGAAGCCGGACTGACGTATCATGTTCTCCAGTTCCGGAATGGTCATGCCCTGGGCGGATTCAGCCCCGGCCATATGCCCGATGCGTTCCTCCACAATGGTTCCGTCCAGGTCGTCGGCCCCGTACCAGAGCGCGGTCTGGGCCAGTTTGGGCCCCATCATGATCCAGTAGGCCTTGATATGAGGAATATTGTCCAGCATCAGGCGGGACACGGCCACGGTGCGCAGCCGGTCCAGTCCGCTCTGGGGGCCGAGCCTCTCTTCGGGCAGCTTGAGGCGGCTGTTTTCGGTAAGGAAAGGCAGCGGGATGAAACAGGTGAAGCCGCCGCTTTTGTCCTGCTGTTCCCGCAGGCGGCAAAGATGGTCCACACGCTGGGCATAATCTTCCAGATGGCCGAACAGCATGGTGCAATTGGTCTTGATGCCCAGGGAGTGCGCTTCGCCGGAAATGCGCAGCCAGGCCGCGGCGTCGGCCTTGTGCGGGCAGATCTGCGCGCGCAGCTCTTCATCAAAAATTTCCGCGCCGCCGCCGGGCATCATCACCAGGCCGGCAGCCTGGAGGCGCTGGAGCACTTCCAGGCTGCTGATGCCCTCCAGTCTGGCGAAGTGTTCGATCTCCACAGGCGTAAAGGCCTTGAGCGGCAGATCGGGGTACAGCCCGCGCACAGTGCGCAGCACATCCTCAAACCAGGCCAGCCGCAGCTTGGGGTGACAGCCGCCCACGATATGCAGCTCGTCCAGATGCAGGGAGCTTTGCCGGGCCGCATGCAGGCGTTCGAGGATGTCCTCCTTGCTCAGCCGGAACGCGCCCGGCTCGTGGTCCTCGTCGCGGCGGAAGGCGCAGAAGGTGCAGCCGTTGACGCAGACGTTGGTGTAGTTGATCTGCCGGTTGACCACATAAAAGGCCGCGTCGCCGTGCAGGCGACGACGCGCGTGCAGGGCAAGCGCGCCCACGGCGGTAATGTCCGGGCAGTTGAACAGGGCAAGGCCGTCGTCAAAGCTCAGGCGGCGGCCGGACAGCACTTTTTCATGGATGGACGAAAGGCCCAGTGCGGCGTAGTATGGGGCGTCGAACATGTGTCATTCCTGTACGCTGGAGTGGCGGCCAAGATAGCCGCCGTCAAGACTAAGCCCGCCCGGCGTGCGCTGTCAATGTGAGGGAAAAAATGTCCGCTTCTTTGCCCGCATCGTTGTCTCTGGGGCTTTCGCCCTGCCCCAACGACACCTATATTTTTCATGCCCTGCTGCACGGCCTGACGCCCGCGCCGGTGTCCTTTCGACCGCATCTGGCCGATGTGGAGCAACTCAACGGCATGGCCCGGCGCAAGGAACTGGACGTGACCAAAATATCTCTGGGCGTGACCACGCAGATTATGGAGGATTATGCCCTGCTGACTTCGGGCGCGGCTCTGGGCTGGGGCTGCGGGCCGCTGGTGGTGGCCCGCGAGGCCTTGCCGCCAGACGCCTGGGCCACGGCGCGTGTGGCCGTGCCCGGTCTGCTGACCACGGCCAATCTGCTCCTGACCCTGCACGGCGGTTTTCAGGGGCCGCGCCAGGAGATGCTCTTCAGTGAAGTTATGCCCGCCGTGGCGCGCGGCGACGCGGATATGGGGGTGATCATCCACGAAGGCCGCTTCACTTACCAGCGTCTGGGCCTGACCAGACTGCTGGACCTGGGAGAGTGGTGGGAAGGCGCGTTTCATGTGCCTCTGCCTTTGGGAGCCATCGCCGTGCGCCGCGATGTGCCTCTGGAAATCGCCAGAGGCGTGCAAGCGGCCATTGCCGCCAGTCTGGCATATGCCCGCGCCCATCCTCAGGCTTCCGAAAGCTTTGTGCGCGCCCACGCCCAGGAACTTGAGGAAAGCATAACCAGGGCCCATATTGAAACCTTTGTCACCGGGTACAGTCTTGATCTGGGCGAGACCGGCCGGGCGGCCATTGAACAGTTGGTGGGCCGCGCCGCCGCCCTGGAAGGCTTGACCATTCCTCCGCAAGGGCTGTTTTTAGAAGGTATTTCATGAATCCCATGCAATGACTTTTCGTGCCGGGCGGCCCGGCGTGGAAAGCGCCCTGAATACGCCAAAAAGCATATTTTTGAATGAATGATCCGCATATTTCAGCCCCAGGGCTGAAGCATGCGACGAGTTGTAGGATAAATTCATGCCCCGATTTTTTTCCTGGACTGAGGCCAGGCGTTTTTACGCCATCGGCCTGCCCATTTTTATTGCCCAGCTTTCTCAGGTGGGCATGAACTTCGCGGACACGGCCATGACCGGTCAGGCCAGCGCTGAAGATATGGCCGCCGTGGCCGTGGCCGGCTCCATCTGGGCGCCGCTTTCCCTGCTGGGCCTGGGCAGCCTGCTGGCCTTGCCGCCCCTGACCGCCCAGATGGTGGGCGGGGGCGACCGCCACGGCGCCGCGCATCTGCTGCGCCAGGGCATATGGCTGACCTGCGTCATCAGCGTGCTGTTCATGAGCCTGTTTTACGCCATATCCTGGCGCATGGAGGCCTTCGGTCTTGAGCCGGAACTGGCCCGTCTGGCCGGGGGGTATCTGCGGGCCATTCTCTGGGGTCTGCCGGGCTTCATGCTTTTCGTCAACCAGCGCAGCTTTCTGGAGGGCTTTTCGCGCACGCGCCCGGCCATGATCATCGGCATGCTGGGCCTGGCCTTCAACGTGCCCTGCAACTATGTGCTGATATACGGCAAGTTCGGTCTGCCCGCTCTGGGCGCGGTGGGCTGCGGCGTGGCCACGGCTCTCTGTTACTGGTTCATGGCCCTGGCCATGTTTTACTATCTGCGACGCGATCCGCAGTACCGCGACTTGCACCCCATCTATGCGCCCCTGTTTTTGCGGCAGGCCTGTCGCCGGACGGACGTTGCTTCGCGCCGTCCGCGCTTTGACCTTGCGCTGATATGGCGCATTCTGCGTATTGGTCTGCCCAGCGCGCTGGCGCTTTTTTTTGAGGTTTCGCTCTTTGCCGTGACCGCCCTGCTGCTGGCCCCGCTGGGCACGGTGGCTGTGGCCGGGCATCAGATCGCCACCAACTTCAGCACCCTGATGTTCATGTTTCCCCTGGCGCTGGGCATGACGGCGACCATCCGTGTGGGGCACAGTCTTGGGGCGGCCAGAATGGGACAGGCCCGCGTGGCGGCGCGCACGGCCCTGGGGCTGAGCGTCATATTCGCGCTGGCCATCGCCGCCTGTACGGTTTTGTTCCGTTACAGCATTGTACGGATTTACAATGATGATCCCGTGGTCACATCCCTGGCCGCGCATCTTCTGTTCTACGCGGCCTGCTATCAGGTGGTGGACGGCCTGCAGACCGTGGCTCTGGGCGTTTTGCGCGGCTACAACGACACGCGGATCATCAGCGTGATCTGCTTTGTGGCCTACTGGCTCATTGGCCTGCCCCTGGGCTTCACTCTGGCCCGGACGGACTGGATTGTCCCGGCTCTGGGGCCGGCTGGCTTCTGGATCGCCTATATCACGGCGTTGAGTTTCGGGGCCTGCTGCTATCTCTGGCGGGTGCGTTTTCTGCACCGCCTGGATGATGTGGCCATCCGGGCGCGTGTCGGGCGCTGAGGAGCGCGATTACGCCAATGCGTTTAGAGCATTTACCTGATGAAATCAGGTACTGCCTTGTTGGCGGGCAAGCGGACAACCGCGCCGAATAAGCGGAAAATCACGCTTTTTCCGCGAAATGATGGCGGCGAACAGATTGAAAATTTACATTTTCAATCGGGAATTACTATAGATTCCCATGTAAGGATCAAATTATGAATAACAGAGTGTTATATATTCTTTTACCGGACTATGCCGCGCATGAAGCCGTATATCTTTCACAGGCCATAGCTTCGGATGCTTTTGCCCTGAAAGAAAATCCGAAATATATCAATCAAATTGTTGCCCCCACTTTGGAACCGGTAAAATCAATAGGCGGATTTCGCGTTTTACCCGATTATTCGTTTGAAACAATGCCTGACGATTACGCCGCGTTGGCGCTGATTGGCGGTTTCGGATGGGCTGCGCCAGTTGCTGAAAAAGTCGCGCCGCTTGTCAAGAGCGCGATTGAAAACGGCAAGATCGTGGGTGCCATATGCAACGCCGTATCATTTTTGGCACAACATGGCTTTCTTAATGCTGTCAAACATACTGGAAACGGATTGGATCAACTAAAATTATGGGGAGGAGAAAACTATACTAATCCTATGGGATATATCTGTGCTCAAGCGGTTAGCGATAACAAGATTGTGACGGCGAACGGATCTGCAACGCTTGAATTTGCAAAAGAATTTCTCATTCTCTTGAAAAATGACCCTCCTGAACAAATAGAAATGTTCTATCAGTTCAATAAACAGGGATTCTGTGGTTATGTATAATTTAAAATGTTAATTACTATAAAATCTCGTGACTACCCTGCTTAGGGTTGGCTAACAAATAAAGCAAGTATCCCCCGGCAAAGTCGGGGGGATACTTGCTGCGTGTCCGATTGGCTTGGACAGTATTAAGAATGTGGCATGGTATTCTTGCCATGAGAGTCTTCACTAAATACTTCCTTGAAAGTAATGTGAGAGTATCAGTTATCCAACGTAAACCCCCGATATAGCCGGAGATTTGCGTTGAATAACGAGAATTGCTGGTAATCAAGACTTTTCCTTGAAAATTGGCCTTCTTTGTGACAATCTTTAAAAGATCGTCACGAGGAGCCATCAATGCGCAAAAAAAGTATGTTTTCCACAGTGTTAGTTCTGTTGGTCATAGCTGCCCTTGCTGCCGGCGGCTATACTTTTTTTAAAGATATGGACGGACCGGGCATTGAAGTCACCCCCAATACCGGCAGGGTCTCGCCAGGCACTGTGTTGCAGATCCGCATGAGCGATCCCTCCGGCATCCGCGCGCTTACGGTGGGCATCCGCAAAAGCAATGTGCTCAATGTAATCTTCAACAAACATTTTGACGAATATCTGCCCGAGCGTGTGGTAAACGTGCCCCTGAAGGATGCCAACCTGCGCGAAGGGGCTTTTGATCTGGAAATCCGCGCCACGGACGGTTCGCTGGCGGGCTTCGGGCAGGGCAACACTCGCACCGTGCAATTGCCCATGCGGCTGGACACCCAGCCGCCGCGCATTTCCGTCAAAACCCTGCCGCCCAACGTGCGTCGGGGCGGCTCGGCGGTGGTGCGCTATGCCATAGACGAGGATGTGAGCCGTAGCGGCGTGCTGGTAGCTGGCTATTTTGTGCCCGGTTTTCTGCAAAAGGACGGCAGCTACCTCTGCTTTTTCCCTTTCCCCTATAACATGACGGCCCGCGACTTTAAAAACGCGGTGGAAATCACGGCCACTGACCTGGCCGGTAACGTGACCAGAAGCCGCCTTACAGTGATGGCCTTTGAGCGCAACTTCAAAAGTGACAACCTGGAGCTGAAAGACGATTTTCTGCTCTCCGTAGAGAACAAGCTGCGCGATCTGGCGCCCGATGCAGCCAATCCTCTGGAGTGCTATCTTTACATTAACAATCAGATACGCGCGGCCAATGTGCAAAGCTTGCGTGAAATCAGCCGTGATACGGCGGCGGCCATGCTCTGGAGCGGCGCTTTTACCCGTTTGCCCCGCTCCGCCGCGCGAGCCGGTTTCGCCGACCATCGTTTCTTTCATTATCAGGGCAGGCTCGTGGGCGAATCCTTCCATCTGGGTTTTGATCTGGCCTCGGTGCGCAATGCCGATGTGCCCGCCGCCAACAACGGCCGGGTTGTCTATACGGGTGAGCTGGGTATTTACGGCAAGCTTGTGGTCATTGACCACGGCCTGGGCCTCATGTCCTTGTATTCACATCTGAGTGGCATACAGGTCAACAAGGGCGACGTGGTCAAAAAAGGCCAGGTCATCGCCAGTACGGGCAGCACAGGCCTGGCCTTCGGCGACCATCTGCATTTCGGCATTCTGGTGGGAGGCGTGGAAGTGACGCCTCTGGAATGGATAGACCCCAGATGGGTTCGCGACAATATCACAGGCAGACTGGAGACGATCCATTAGAGCATTTTGCTTTTGAAATTTTTCCATTTCAAAAGCGGCGCTGTCGTCATGGAGCCTGAAAAACGCGTTTTTCAGGCTCCATAGGCGCGGGCATCCGCTCTCGCGCCCGCCGGAGCGAATGTCTTTTTCAAAGGCAATTCGCTCTATTTCAGTCGAGAAATGCTATAAAACAAAAGAGGCCTCACTGACAGATGTTCAGCGGGGCCTCTTTGTCACGTCAGGTCTGCAGAGCTAGATCATTTTGACTTTAACTTTTTATATATCCACAGGATTTAAACCATCCTTCTGCGTCTTTTGGGGTGATACATCCCAACGCCTTTCCAATGGCTTTGTACAGTTCATCACATGTTCTTGCTTTCATGCTTCGAAGCAATTGTTTTACTTTGCTCCACATCTTTTCAATGGGATTTAAATCCGGGCTGTATTCAGGTAGAAAGATATACTCGCAACCTTTTTTCGTTATCAATTTTTGGGCTCTTTTTGATTTATGGACATTCAAATTATCTATTATAACCATATCGCCAGCTTTAAGCGTTGGAAGAAGAAATTGTTCAATATAAGCATTGTATATTTTCCCATCCAGCGCTCCATCAAAAACAACACTGCAAGTTTCTCTCGTCACACGGATTGCTGAAAGTATGCTTGTCCTTTCCCAACGTCCGTCTGGCGCGTGATCATGGCAGCGCTGGCCATTTCTGGCCCTGCCGTATAATCTCGTCATATTGGTTTTGACGCCGGTTTCATCAATAAATATCAATTTGTTGCATGAAGCTTTTTGCTGGAACAGCTTCCATTCCTCACGTTTCTTTCTTACATCTTCGCGTCCTTGTTCTCTGGCCTTGAGAGTTTTTTTTTATATTTGTAGCCAAGTTTGACAAGCAGGCGGTGGATGGCTGCCAGGCAACAGGATTTATTAAAATGCTCTTTGATTTCCTGAAGAGTTATATCAACATTTTTATCAAGAAGGGCTTGTAACTCCCGAATTTCCTCATGAGAGAAACAACTTGGGCGATGTCCATTTGGTTTGGCTGATAATCGCTGATTTTCACGATAAGCTCTGACCCAGTTGCAGATGGTAGCCGGGGTGTTAAAATATCTGCCAATTGCCTGGCTGTTGCCTTTCCTTCAAGATAGGCATGAACAGCCTTGGTCCTGATTTCTTCAGATGCAAATTTCATCCCTGTACTATAAACAACTTCTAAATAAAATAAAAGTCAAATTGCTCTAGCTCAACAGATGAAAGACAATGAACACAGATTCAGAGCAAAATAATATTGTAATGCTAAGTATTGTTTTTGAGTTTTAAAAACCAGAGGATATTTTCTGCTATATTTTTCATATTTCTTATACCTTCGTCATCGTGTAGAACTTCTCCTATTTTATTTCCGTAAACCATATTCCAATATGTTGAACCAATAATGATCATTTCTTTATTCAAGAAAAAATGATTCATTGTATCAATAGCAGTCATTCCCCCAGCTCGCCGAACAGCGGCTATTGATACACCTATTTTATACTTAAATATGCCTGGATTTGTAGCAACGACTACAGCAGCCCGATCTAATAATAATTTCATTTTTGCGGAAATATCAGCTGAATATACTGGAGAAGCAAGAATTATTCCATCTGAATCCAACATGTTTTTAAAAACACTATTAAAATCATCAGAAATTGTTGGACATAACTTTTTAGCTTTGCAAGCAAAACAAGCTTGACAAGAATTTATTTCTAATCCATATAAATTAATAATTTCAGTAGAGATATCATGTGCATTTAAATAATCTAAAATTATATTTAATAAAATAAAGGAATTACCATTGGTGCGTGAACTTCCATTTATGCCAATTATTTTCATTGTGATTATCTCGTGCTAGACAAACTTACTTTATAGCAAGTATTACAGAGAACTTTTGATAAGAATAAATACATTCAACATGTGAAAATTTGCAATTTTTCAACATATCGATTTCTTTTGAGACAGATATTTCTTTATCTAATTTTTTTCTATCTTCCCATAGAGCTAAATCATGCTCAGTTAAACCACACATATGTAAATGTTCACCCCAATGCTTATTATACCATAAATTAATCATTTCATCTTCGGCACAAAATTGATCATAGTTTACAAAAATACCATTTGGTATTAAATGGTCATACAAATTATTAAAAATTACTTCTTTATCTTTTTCATTTAAATGATGAATTGATAAGGCTGATATTGCAAGGTCAAAAACTTTATCTGGAAAACAATTTATATAATTTAAAGAATCAAATGAAATATTTGATATTTCTGAAAAGCGTTTTTTAGCAATTTCTAACATATTATTGGCTATATCTACCAGAAGATATGATGAATTAGGAAAATATTTATACCAAAAATAGGTCAATAGGCCAGTACCAGCTCCTAAGTCAATTATTGAGTTTGGATATTTAATATTTGAAGCAAGAAATTTAGTTGTAGTATTATAAAAATCATTATAACACGAAATAAACATTTTACGTTTACAATCATATTCTTTTGAAATAAGATTAAATTGTTCTTCAATATCCATAAATATGTCACCTTTTGGGCTGATTTAATTTATAATGAGAGAATTATATGGCCAATTTATCATATTTTAAAGAAAATGGTATGGAGCTGGTTATCTGTAACCAATCTACAATTTCATATCCCTTCCATAATCATATTTCCACTTATATTCTAGGTTTTGTTTTAAATGGAACAATAGAATTGATTACTGATAGAGGAAGAAATATGTATCAAGAAAATGGAATTTTTGCTATTTCCCCATATACTCCACATTGTGTAAATTCACATTCCTGTTATACTCTTTTAAGTTTATGTATCAAGGCTGAATATTTCTCACATATTGATAGTTATTGTGATACCACCGTTTTAAGCTTTCTGCACAACGCTATAAATAACCCAACCTAGAAGAAAAAATACAAAAATCTTTGTCTAACCTTGCTTTTATTAAACATATTCTTCCCACACAAAAAGAAACTTCTATCCAAATATTAAAAAGACGGTTAGAAACATGTCCCGAAGTCAAATATAGTTTAGATGAAATGGCTGATGCTACATTCATGAGCAAATATAATCTCATTCGTATTTTCAAGCACGAAGTTGGGTTGACCCCACATCAATTTCTACTTCAAAATCGTATTCGTAAAGCACAACGATTATTGGAAACATCAGCCACTATAACCGAAGTGGCCCTGACTACAGGTTTTTGTGACCAAAGCCACTTCATCAGGCATTTTAAAAAAATCGTGGGTTTGACACCAACAGAGTATCGGTTGGCTTGCAATGCTACATTGCCGTTATTTGCTAATTAAATAAGAGCTGGAAGAAATTTGGCAAACAGGTAAAGCCCATTGTCCCCAGCTTTTACTTCATGGGGTAACCCCATAGGAAAGATAGATATTACTCCAACTTTGTAGTCTAGTTCAACGCCATTGTTAACGCAAGTGCCGGTTCCAGAGATAATTTCATGCGTCTCCAACTGTGATTGGTGAATATGATTGCCTATCATCTTTCCCGGAGCGATCCGGACCAGATGATAGCTAAACAGCCCGGTAACGTCCAGAATTTTTCGCACATAGAGTGGCTCAATCGGTTAGATGCTTCCCTCAGTCGAGTTCGCCGAAAGTTTTCATGTTGATATACCGTTCCAGTCCCCATTTCTTCCCTGAGAGGTATCTCAGTCGAGCCGCGACCAGCATCAGGGCCGACTGGCCGTCAGGGAAGTTCCCCACCACTCTTGTGCGTCGTCGAATTTCACGATTGAGCCGCTCCAGTGGGTTATTTGTTCGGATATGACGCCAGTGATTGGACGGAAACTCATAGAAAGAGAAAGTCTCCTCCGCGCCCGCCTGGAGGATGCGAGCGGCCTTTTCCAAATGAAGCGCCTTGAGTTTGGCGGAAACCTGTTCCGCTTTTTGACGGGCGGCTTCTTTATCCTCTTGCGCGTGGATGGCCTTCAGCATGGGTAACGTCCAGAATTTTTCGCACATAGAGTGGCTCAATCGGTTAGATGCTTCCCTCAGTCGAGTTCACCGAAAGTTTTCATGTTGATATACCGTTCCAGTCCCCATTTCTTCCCTGAGAGGTATCTCAGTCGAGCCGCGACCAGCATCAGGGCCGACTGGCCGTCAGGGAAGTTCCCCACCACTCTTGTGCGTCGTCGAATTTCACGATTGAGCCGCTCCAGTGGGTTGTTCGTTCGGATATGACGCCAGTGATTGGACGGAAACTCATAGAAAGAGAAAGTCTCCTCCGCGCCCGCCTGGAGGATGCGAGCGGCCTTTTCCAAATGAAGCACCTTGAGTTTGGAGGAAACCTGTTCCGCTTTTTGACGGGCGGCTTCTTTATCCTCTTGCGCGTGGATGGCCTTCAGCATGGTCGAAACCACTTTGGATTTACCAGTGGGGACGGCATTCAAAA
>CAJTFO010000012.1 GCA_910575755.1 Desulfovibrionaceae bacterium
GCGTACCCGGAACTCTTTGCGGTTCTGGGGGGAAACGTGCCGGATCTGAGGGGCCTGTTTCTGCGCGGGCACGGCGGGAAGGCCTCCCCACTAAAGCAAAGGCAAGCGGATTCCGTTCATATTCCCGCTTCAGCGGGGATTACCATCACTTTATCAGGAATAAGCCGTGGAAGTTATACCTACAAGCTTTATCATGTTGCTGGAGACCAAAACTATTCGACAGCTTATTGCGCCCCGACGGATATGGGGCGTGACAATCCTATGAACGGCATCATTGCTGGTGGTCAAATGTCGATTCCCCTCACAATCATATCACCATCACAGGAAACACGTCCAGAAAATATGGCCGTGCGTTATTTGATTCGTGCCCGTCCCTGACTCCAAAAGTTATGGATGTGCTCTGATAAAATAGGGCACGGCCTGATTTACAGGACGATTTTCTTCCGCCGTAGGCACAACGCGGGAGGCGTCAAAATTCAACCCATAAGTCAATCCTGGTCCGCCAAGAGTATTGGCACTCTGTCTGTACCAAACATGCATACCCATAGCGCCGGATGTCTAGTCATTTATTCCGCCGTCTGGCAAAGCGTTGCCGGGCGGGGAGAATCCGAATATAAGGAGCGAGCACGGTCACCCTTCCAAACTCTAACGCCTGGGCACGGCGCTAGCAGCAAAGGAGGGTATCACCATGCGAAAGCTGGTTTTTGCCGCGTTCATCGCGTTGATACTAGTCCTGCTGCTGGCCGCCAAGGCTAGCTAACAGTTGACCCCGTATCTGACGCGAACAGATACGGGGTCGAAGACTTGGCCTCTAGCAGGTGACCGTGTGACAAGGCGCTATGCGCCGTGCCCAGCCCCGGTTCCTGTTCCAGCAGGGGCCGGGGTTCCCTTTTTAGATAACGCCTGCATGTCTGTTTGGCAAGTCTCAGGGCCGGGCGCGGATCAGATAGCGAACTGCGGTATTCACCGGGCGGTTTTCGCCCGAACTTTCCATGATTGCGGGGCCGGAATACTGAATTGTATAGCCATTTTCATAGAGAGGGACGAAACCTCCATATCCACCGCCCACATAACCGATTCCGTTTCGCGTGTAACCAACAGCATGTTTGTGATCCGGCAAGGTTCCTTGCTGGATGCTTCCCAAGGCCGCCGAGTTCCCGCCGTGCCCGCGCAGAAACAGGCCCCTCAGATCCGGCACGTTTCCCCCCAGAACCGCAAAGAGTTCCGGGTACGCGCCACGCTGACCAGCAGGACGTTGCCGGGCGGGGAGAATCTGGATATAAGAGGCATGCACGGTCACCCTTCCCAACTCTAACGCTTGGGCACGGCGCTAGCAGCAAAGGAGGGTATCACCATGCGAAAGCTGGTTTTTGCCACGTTCCTCGCGCTGATACTGGTTCTGTTGCTGGCCTCAAAGGCTAGATAAACGGCGACCCCGTATCTGGCGCAAACAGATACGGGGTCTAAGACTGATCCTTTGGCTGGTGACCGTGTGACAAGGCGCTATGCGCCGTGCCCACCCCGGTTCCTGTTCCAGCAGGGGCCGGGGTTCCCTTTTTAGATAACGCCTCCATGCCTGTTTGACAAGTCTCAGGGCCGGGCGCGCACCAGGTAACGCACAGCCTGGTTCACCGGGCGATTCTCTGTGGCCGTGGGCGATTGCCTGGAGTTGTCAAAAATAATACCCGAGGTAATGTCTCCCCCGGAATTATTAGCATACAATCTTCCATATCCGCCAGCACATGAGAACGAGCCGGACCCTCCTTCAAACAAGAAATATCGAGAACTGATTGTACCCGTCAGGTGACGCATTGCATCGCCTTGTTGAACTCCCAAGGCCGCCGAGTTCCCGCCGTGCCCGCGCAGAAACAGGCCCCTCAGATCCGGCACGTTTCCCCCCAGAACCGCAAAGAGTTCCGGGTACGCGCCACGCTGACCAGCAGGACGTTGCCGGGCGGGGAGAATCCGGATATAAGAGGCATGCACGGTCACCCTTCCCAACTCTAACGCTTGGGCACGGCGCTAGCAGCAAAGGAGGGTATCACCATGCGAAAGCTGGTTTTTGCCACGTTCCTCGTGCTGATACTGGTTCTGTTGCTGGCCTCAAAGGCTAGATAAGCAGTGACCCCGTATCTGCGGCGAACAGATACGGGGTCTAAAGCTGGTCTTCGGACGGTGACCGTGTAACAAGGCGCTACGCGCCGTGCCCACCCCGGTTCCTGTTCGCGCAGGGGCCGGGGTTCCCTTTTTAGATAACGCCTGCATGTCTGTTTGGCAAGTCTCAGGGCCGGGCGCGGATCAGATAGCGAACTGCGGTATTCACAGGGCGATTTTCTGTATCTGTGGGAGCACCGGAAACGCCATAGGTATTAATCTCCCCTTGGGAATTTCCGGCTCCCTGATAATAGGGGCGATAATCTCCAGTCCAGTTGCCACGGGAGGTTCTATGTCCGTGTTCAAGTATGGCATGTCCCTGAATTTGGCCAAGGGCCGCGCTGGAATGCTTCACCATCGCAAAACCCGCCACTTGATGAGTTTGGCTTCCATGCCCGCGCAGAAACAGGCCCCTCAGATCCGGCACGTTTCCCCCCAGAACCGCAAAGAGTTCCGGGTACGCGCGGCACGGCCCGGCAAAGCGTTGCCGGACGGAAGAAATCCAGGTATAAGAAGCGGGCACGGCTACCCCCTTCTTGAGCTGCGCCTGGCACGGCGCAAACTACCAAAGGGGGTGCCGCATGAGACGCTATGTCGTCTTGGTGTTGCTGGTACTCCTCGCCCTGCTGCTGCGGGGCGACAGTCGGCCATAAAAGGCTGGCCCCGTATCAGCTAGCACTGATACGGGGCCGAAAGGTGTAAACCTGACTCGGTAGCCGTGTACGGGGGGCGCTAACCGCGCCGTGCCCAGCCCTGGTTCCTGTTCCAGGCAGGGGCCGGGGTTCCCTTTTTAGATAACGCCTGCATGTCTGTTTGGCAAGTCTCAGGGCCGGGCGCGGATCAGATAGCGAACTGCGGTATTCACCGGGCGGTTTTCGCCCGAACTTTCCATGATTGCGGGGCCGGAATACTGAATTGTATAGCCATTTTCATAGAGAGGGACGAAACCTCCATATCCACCGCCCACATAACCGATTCCGTTTCGCGTGTAACCAACAGCATGTTTGTGATCCGGCAAGGTTCCTTGCTGGATGCTTCCCAAGGCCGCCGAGTTCCCGCCGTGCCCGCGCAGGAACAGGCCCCTCAGATCCGGCACGTTTCCCCCCAGAACCGCAAAGAGTTCCGGGTACGCGCGGGCTGGCCGGCAAAGCGTTGCCAAGTAGAAAATCCAGACATATTGTTAGTTTAGTATCTCGTACTAATCAGGAGCACATATGAGAATAGATGACCATTATGGCATGCTAGAACTTCCACAACAAGGCTGGGCCGAAGCTGGGTTGCAGTCATGTAAATCCGCTATTGATATATTTGGCTCACTAGTTCCAATTTTGGGGCCAACACTCTCGCAGATTTTGGACGCAAACATAAATACGTTGCGAGAAGAGCGTATAAAAAAATTCCTCCAAGCGTTGTCTGAATATCAGGAAAAAATCCCACACCAAATTCTTACCTCTGAGGAATTTACAGATGCCATAAGAGCCGGAATATCGCGGTATCTCACTGAACCATCTGAAAAAAAACGGCAGTTTATTTTAAATCTGAATCGCTCGCTGTTTACGACTCTTGGAATGGAAGGGGAAGGATCTCCTTTCCAACTTTATTTTGTATTTAATGATTTTTTTGACCAACTTTCCTTACCAGCTATTGATTGTCTGGTTCACTTTCAAGATAAATTCAACTTAAAAGGGACTCGATACGATATCATTCAGTTTTTCAATAAATTACATGGAGTGCATGGAAAACGAGCTTTTATGGAGCTTGTTAACAATGCACTCATTGAAGAGGAGGGAATGCATGAAATGCCTCCGGCGTTTACTGTGGGTGATGACCATAAGCAAAAAAAGGGATCTGAAGATAAACCTATAGGGCAAAAAATATACAGGATTCAGCCTCTCGGAGGGTTATTTTCCGACTGGCTCAAAACAAATTTTAAGGATACTCAAGAATCGAATCCTACCCCCTGAGAACTCTAGATAGCTCTGGATACGCGCCATACTGGCCAACAAAGCGTTGCCGGACGGGGAGAATCCGGATATAAGGAGCGGGCGCGGCTACCCTCTGGCCTGAGCGTCGGCACGGCGCAAACGGAGAAAGGAGGGCATAGCCATGCGGAAACTTGTTTTCGCTCTACTTGTCGCTGTGGCCCTAGTCCTCTTACTGACGGCTGACGCCAGATAAGAGTTGACCCCGGCTCACTGGCGGTGGGCCGGGGTCGTAAAACAATATCCCGTGGTGGTAGCCGTGCATGGGGGCGCTAACCGCACCGTGCCAGCCCCGGTTCCTGTTGACGCAGGGGCCGGGGTTCCCTTTTTAGATAACTCCTCCATGCCTGTTTGGCAAGTCTCAGGGCCGCGCACGGATAAAATAACGTACTGCCATGTTTACAGGACGATTTTCGTTGGCCGTGGGAACGACGCGAGAAGCATCGAAATCGCAGCCATAGGAACCATTAACAGTATAGTATGGATGCCCTTGCGTCATTGACGTGGTAAGCCGGAAGGCTCCTGTTGCATAGGCAGAGCGCTGTTGACTTTCCTGCACATTTGCAAGTGTACCTGTGATATTTCTAATCGCGTCGCTCTGCTGGATGCCCAGAGCCGCGCTGTTCCCGCCGTGCCCGCGCAGAAACAGGCCCCTCAGATCCGGCACGTTTCCCCCCAGAACCGCAAAGAGTTCCGGGTAAACTGACTGTGATATGGATTGTCCGTTACATTCCAGCCAGTTATCCATATCTTCCGGATCAGTGGCAACTGGCCAGGAAATGATGGTCCCGACCGGGACGCCGCCCGCGCCTTTGGCCTTGACGGCGACCCTTGTGGGGTCAAAGCTGGTGGCGTCAGCCCCCAGAACAGGCTGGTGAAACGCCAGCGACGACAGGAGAGAAAGCCAGAGAATCAGCGGCCAAACTCGAAATTTTTGCATTTGAAGTCTCCGATAAAGGGCTGGCCAGGCGGCCAGCCCTTTGTAAGATTACCTGCTCAGGTTCTCCACAATATGGGCCGCATGCGCGCAGGCCTCAGCCTTCAGAAGAAATGTCGCGTCGACGTCATCGCCTTTTTCGCCCTTGGGCAATTTCAGGCCGGATAGAGCCAGATCATCAGCAAGGGAAAAAGCTGTTTCCCGCTCCCCATCCACGGCCAGCAAGGCCATTTTGGTGATTCGCAGACCTTCTTCCAGGGCAGTGGCCACAGCGCCCTGGTTGTTGACCACAACAATGTGCGCCTTGTCCTCTTGCTGTTCCGGCGTGGCCAGCGTCACCGAATATCCGTTGGCGCTGACTTCCGTGCCGCCATCCACGGAAATGCTTTCCCGGAACACTCTGGCGAAGACTTCCGCCATGTCCGCCCTGGGCGATATGGGAGCGGGAGTGACGCCAAAGGTTTTATGGAACAGCTCCAGCAAGATGGACAGAACACTTTCCGAAGCCGTGGAAACATAAAGACGTTGCGCGTCCAGATCCCAGATGCAATCAACCAGAGACGGGATGAAATCGGCCCTGGAAGTGACCGTGGCCGTAATGGACTCTTTCAGTTCCTTTTTTCTTTTGCCGGAAACCTTGCCGCCATGTGCGGCGGCCTCCTCCCTGATGGCTTCCGCCAGGCGTATTTTGATGGCCGCGCCGGAGGGCTTGCGCTCGTCGATTCGCAGAGAAAAGGCCAGGAATCGGCCGAAGTCGATGCCGAAGCTGAAATCCAGGTCAAGCGGATCACCGAGGCCGACCCAGCCGATGCGTTTGCCGTCAGGGCCGGGAGCGGGCGTAAAGGCGTGTTTCCGCAAGTTGTCAATGTCAGGTTCTTTGGCCTGGGCCTCAAAAATCTTCATAGCTGTGCTGGAACTCATGAATCCGGACATGGTACCTCCTTATTTCAGCGGTTTGTCGTAGTCGGGCGTGCCATCTTCAGCCGCCCAATAGGATTGCCTGCACCTGGGATAGCCGGAACAGTTGAACTTCCTGTATGGCTTGCCGGCCTTGGATGTGCCTTCATAGAAATAAAGAGGCTTGCCGCACTTCCCGCATTTGAACTCCGTCACAGGACGCGGCTCACGCTTTACGGGCTTGCCCTCCACATTGTCGTATTTCGCGCCGCAATCCTTGTCCGAGCAGGCAAAAAAGTCATATTGTCCGGAACCGTCCTTTCTCGTGCCTGTGAGGTGCTGAAGGGGCTTGCCGCACTTCTCGCAGGAAAAGTCCGTCAGTTCCGCAACGCCCTTTTCACGCCTGGGGCCAGGTCGGCCGTTGTCATTGGCAAAGGTGGCTCCGCAGGCCTTGCAGCCCCAGAAGTTCCAGCCTTTCTCTTTGGAGTGGATATGCCGGAATTGCTCCCGATCACCGCAGGCCGGGCAGGGGGCAGCATGCGCCTGGACGAACCTGCCCAACTCATCCATAAGCTGGGAATAAAACTCGCCGACGCACTCCACATAGCTGACCTTGCCGCCGGCAACGTCATCAAGGCGCTCTTCCATATGGCTGGTAAAATCCAGATCCAGAAAGCCGAATGTCCCCACCAGGGCATCCACCAGCTTTTCCCCGCGCGGCGTGGGCACGAGAAAACCTTTTTCCTCTTTCACATAGGCGCGCGAGGCAATGTTCTCCATGATGGCGGCATAAGTGGCCGGGCGGCCGATGCCGCGTTTTTCCATTTCCCGGATCAGCGATGCTTCGGAGAATCGTGAGGCCGGCTTTGTCTTTTTCATCTTCACTTTGCTCTGGACAGCCGTTGCCTGGCATCCGGCCCTGAGGTCCGGCACGGCGTTGTCCGGCTCCGCTTCCTCAGCGTCAGCCAGGGAGGCGTCCGTCGCCATGACCACCTTCCACCCCGGTTCCCGAAGCGTGCGGCCCTTGGCCTCGAACACGGCCTTTTTGCCGTCCACATCGCCGGAGAGCCTGGCCACGCGCACATCAAAAACCGCGTCCGCAAGCTGGCTGGACAGAGTGCGAAGTCGGATCAGATTGTACAGCGCGGCGGCGTCCCTGATAAAATCCTCCTTGCCCTCCTCAAGCGTAACCTTGTCCGCCTCAATATGCGTGGGGCGGATTGCCTCATGGGCCTCCTGCGCGCCAGACTTGCTCTTCCAGACACGCGGCCGGGCCGGCAACGGCCAGCCCTGGGCATCGCAATAGGCCCGGATTTCGGCAATGGCGCTTTCGCTCAGGTTGGGACTGTCCGTGCGCATGTAGGTGATATGCCCGGCTTCATAGAGCTTCTGCGCCAGTTCCATCGTCTTTTTGGGCTTGAACTTCAGAACATTGCTGGCCGCCTGCTGCAATGACGATGTGGTGAAAGGCGCGGGCGGCGAGGTGCGGCTTTCCTTCTCTTCGCAGGAGAGAATGTCCAGAGTGCGCAGAGCGGCTATCTTCCCGGCGGCGGCCTGATCCAGAAAATACTCCTGGTCCTCGTCCAGCCAGCCTTCCCTGGGCAGCCAGACCGCCTTCCAGCCGGCGGAGATATTTTCCACAACTTCAAACAGCAATTCCACGCCGTAATGGGTGGTGGAGACAAAGGAACGGATGCCCCGTTCCCGCTCCACCACGATCCGGACGGCGGGACTTTGCACCCGGCCGGCGGACATTTTTTCTTCCCGCACCGCCTGACCCAACGGTCCTGAGACCTTGTAGCCGCACAGACGGTCGAGAGCCCGGCGCGCTTCCTGGGCATGGACAAGGTTCATGTCAATGTCGCGCGGAGTGTCCAGGCCAGCCCGGACATCCTGGGCGGTAATGGCCGTATAGGTCACGCGCTTATAGGTGCTGAGCCCCAGCGCATCCTTCAGATGCCAGGAAATAGCCTCTCCTTCCCGATCCGGGTCAGAGGCCAGAAACACTTCCTCAGCCTCCCTGGCCAGAGCGGCCAGTTTTTTCAGCACATCCGGCCTGGTTTCCGCATACCGGAGAGTGTAATCCGGCGGTTCCAGGCCATAGCCCTGGTTCGGCAAGTCACGCACATGGCCGCAACTGGCGGCAACGCGCCATTCCGCGCCAAGAATATCCTGCAATTTCTTGATCTTGCCGGGGCTTTCCACAATCAGCAGCTTCATTGACTCACCTCCCTGCCCTGATCTTTGCCGCGCTCCATGCCGGTCTGACGCCGGACGGCCTCAAGGCCGCGCGCCTTGTGCAGATCATTGAAATCGGTCAGCCCCTGGGCCTTTTCCCTGTCGGTGAACGTGGGAACCTTGACCTTGCCGTTGACCTTCCGCGCTGCCAGTTTGGCTTTCTCCACCCCCACATTGTAGGGCTGGCCGTCCCTTTTCATGGCGTGATCATTATCCGCGCAGATGGTGATTTGCGCTTGTGGATATTTTTCTCGAAGCTTTTCAGCCACAGCCTGAAGATTGCCCGCGTCAAAAGCCACGGCCACGGGCTTATTTGTCGCCATGTGCAGACTTGCGCCTGTGGCGTAGCCCTCGCACAGCACTATTTCCGTCTGTGAGAGGTCTTTTTCGCCTCCAATGAGATGGAAATTGCCGCGTTTTTCCATGCCCGCGAAAAATCTTTTTTGCCCGGCATCATCAATGGTTTGATAGCCCCTGAAATCGCCATCAATGTTACGCAGTGGAACGACAAGCCGAGAGCTGCCATCAAGCTCAACCTGCTTGAGGCCAAAAACCTCAATCCCCTTATCTTGCAAGTATTTGTGTTCCTTTGCAGGCTCAAAGCCGATCCACAGTCTTTCCGCGCGGGCAGCCGCGTTGTCATATTCAAGAGCGCGGGCCTGCTGCTGTTCCTGAATCCGGGCAGACCGTTCAGCCTGTTGGCGTTGACGTTCTTCCACCGAGAGAATCACGCCGGAAGCCACCAGCTTCACCTTTTCGCCGGTAACGTGGTTCTGCGCCCAGCCGGCGGGAACGCCATCGCCATAGAGGCAATATATGCCATCAAGGCCGCGACCGTTTTTGGAAAGCAGGGGAACCCGGTGTGTTTTGCCGTCCAGTTCCGGAAGCTGGCCCTTGAGATCCAGGCCCAGATCCGCCAGTTTGCGGGCAAACTCTTCCTGGGGAGAGAGGTTTTCCGCCGGGGCGTCAGGCCTGGCTTCGGCAACATTCTGCTCAAGCGGGGTCATGAAACGCCGCAGGGGCGCGAGGTCCGTGCCTTCCGGCGCGTACCACCGCTTTTGCTTGCCGTCCCAGCGGGCCCCCAGGGCCTTGGCGGCCTCCTTGTCCTTGTAGGGCACATGGAGATAAGTTTTGGCCAGCGCGGGATCACTGACAGATTCCTTCCCCCGCGAATCGACGTGATCCGCCTCTTTCGCGGCATCCATCTGTTGTTGTTCCCGCTCCATTGTCTTTTCCTTCCGCATTTCCAACTCCAGAACATAGTCTCGGATATGCTCCGCATCCCGGCAGGCGCGCATGATTTCCAGCGGATCGTCTTTCAGTGCGGCAATCCATGATTTTACATAGGCGGCGTGCTGGCCGGGATCATGCCCGACACCAATGTCTTGCCCCACCATCCAGGAGGAAATCTCCGCGCGCAGTTCTTCTTTGGCGTAGGTGGAGGAGCCGAAGGGGCCGAACGCCCGGTTCATGCGTTCAGGATGTCCGGTCCAGTGTCCCAGCTCATGCAGGGCCGTGGCGTAGTATTTGTCTCCCTGATCGAAGCTATCCCTGGGCGGCAGGTGAATTTCATCTTTCCGCACGCGGTAAAAAGCCCGGTCGTGCTGATCATGTTTGATGACAGCGCCGGAGTTGGCCAATACCGCCTCAGCCCTTTCCTGGGGATTCCATGCAAAGGCTTTTTCGTGTTCCGGAAGCGGAGGAAAATTTTCCACCTGCCGCGCATTGAAAACATACGCCATGCGCATGACAGGACGCTCCAGCGCCACGGTTTCGCGCACGGGTTTACCGTCTTCCCCCAGAACCGGCTGGCTATTCTCATCCAGCTTGTCCTGTTCCCTTGTGAACTGGTAATAGACCACGGCTGTGGAGCGGCTGCCCTCCTTGATGCGGTAGCCCGCCTCATTGGCCTGCTTCAGCGTCATCCAGCGCGGATCCTCATAGCCGGCCATTGCCAGATGCAGACGATTCATCCCCTTGTAGACCGTACCGGAAAGAGGATTGCGCGGCGCAAGGTTTTCCGCCGGACGCCAGGGCTTCTGCCAGGGGGCCGTGCCCTCTTCCAGCGCCTTGATGACCTTGTTGGCGAACTCCACATGGAACGGGGTTCGTTCTTTCTTATTCTCGGCCATCTTCCCCTCCTTCCGCCGCAAGAAGGGCATCATCCAGGATATCCTTCAGCGTCAGGGCGTCTTCCGTGAAAGCGCCCATGCCTTCCGCCTGTTCCGGGTCAAGAGGCACGGCCAGGCCGTCCTGAGCCTGGGTAAAGGCATCCGTGGCCACAGCGTTCAGTTCTTCCCTGTTCATGGTAGTATTTCCTCCAAAGGTGTATATGGACTCCACCCTGACCATGCCGGTCAGAGGCACAAGTCCGAAGAAACGGCTGTCAAAGCTGCCCGGATAATCGGACAGCGCCAGAGCCATGCCGGCAGGGATCACGCCGGCGCGCAGTGAACTTTCCGGCAATGGCCGTCCCACAGAATCTTCACGCCGGAACGCAGCGGGCCAGACGCGGGCCGGGCCGGACACCGGTTCAACCCGTATGCCGTCCGGCGTCATTGTGACGGCATCGCCGGGCAGGCCGGCCAGATATTTGAGCAGGGGACGCAGGCCGGACGGGCAGGAACCCGGCCCAAGGTAGCCGCGCTCTCCGGCCAGAGCGGCCCAAGGGGATTTCAGCAGACAGAAAGCGACGGGAGAGCCGCGCTCTGGAGCTCCGGGCGCGATGCGGTAGATGCCTTTGGCCAGGGATGGCGTTGGGTTGAAACGATACCCCGCACGATGCAACAGCAAGGCCAGCAGAAAGAAAGCGCCAGCAACGGCCAACAGAATCTTCATGGCCGCTCCTCCAGAAAATTCTCGAACGTGACGGGCTGAACCGCGCCTGTGGCGTTCGCCTCTTCGCGATCGCGCACGGCTTCTTCCTTTGGAGTTTCCTCAACCTGGTTGCCGTACCAGTCCGCAGGCCGGGGAAAATACAGGGAATCAGTGACGCCGGCGGGATACTTCTCCGAAACGCCGGGCGCGGGCATTTTTGAGCGCCGCGCGAAAGTCGGATCCTTGAAATACAGAATCTGCATCCCGTAAATGGGCGACTGGCCAGCCGTGAAAATCAGCATGTGCCCCGGCTTTGTAACCTTGCCGGAACTGTCCTTTTCCGCGCCCGGCAGACGCGAGCACTCGTCCGAAGTCAGGAGTGGCCGGGCGGTTTCCGCGATGTTCACCGAGCGTGAGCGGCCGCCCTTGCCGATGGAGATGGATGTCTTTTTTTCCACCACCGTGGTCTTGCCTGTCATGCGGCTCAGAAGTTCCGCCGTTTCCGCGTCATTGGGGGCATAGGCGATGCGTACATGGCAGTTGGCCATGATGGCGTTGTCCTTGCCATACGCATTATTCAACTGTTTCGTGTCCTGGACGATGATGTACATTTTGCCGCCATAGCCCGCGATGTAGGCAATGGCCTTTTCCACAATGGGCAACTTGCCCAGGGAGGTGAACTCGTCCAGCATCAGCAGCAGACGATGCCTGTAGCCCGCCTTGCTCGTGCCGTCCGCAAACTCCATTTTGGCGCAGACGCGGCGGATAATGAGATCGACCAGGAGCCGCAGGAGCGGCCTCATGCGGTCTATGGCGTCAGGATTAACCACCAGATAGAGATCCAGCGGCGCGTCCGAGTTCATCAGGTCGTGAATATGGAAATCCGAACGGCAAGTGTTGATGTTGATAATCGGATCCCGGTAAATGGCCATGTTGACCAGAGCCGAGGAAAGGACGCCGGAGGCCTCGTTTTCCGCCTTGGAGGCCATTTCCCGCGCGGAGCTGGCGATAAAGATATGGCAGGCGTCACCCACGCGCGTGTCCGCGTCCGGAGCAAACTCGCGGAACAGCTCCGCGTGGTCCGTAGCCATCATTTCGTCCAGCAGTTCCTGGGTCGTCTTTTCCGGATCTGACATCATGAGCGTCAGGTCTTGCAGCGTGGGCATGCGGCCCTCTTTATGTCGCACCATGACGCAGCAATGCAGGATCAACCCGGCAAAAAAGGCAAATGCTGCCTTGGTCCAGTGGTCTTCCAGCCCCTTGCCGTCCGGATCCACCAGCATGAGCGCCAGGTTTTGCACATCCTGAACACACTCCAGACTGGAAAGGCGAATCTCGTCCAGAGGATTGAAGGCGCAGCCGGAGCCGGAAGCGTCCGAAGGCTCAAAACGCAGAACCTTGTGCCCCTGAGACTTGCGCCAGCCCGAAGTCAAAGCCCAATTCTCGCCCTTGATGTCCAGCGTCAGGCTGGAACCCGGCCAGGACAGCAGCGTGGGCAGGATAAGCCCCACGCCCTTGCCCGACCGCGTGGGCGCAAAGCAGAGAACGTGTTCCGGGCCATTGTGCCGCAGGTAGAGCAGTTGGCTCTTGCGCCTGTCGAACCAGCCGCCCACATAGACGCCCTTGCCGCCGAAATAGCCCATGCGCTCAATTTCATCTTTCCTGGCCCAGCGCGCCGAACCGTGCAGGCTCTTGTTGCCTTTCAGTTTTCGGGCGGCCGCCACACAGAGCATGGCGAACATCAGCGGCACAATGAAAAAGGCCTGGCCCACCGTCAGGGCGTTATCCATGACCGCCGGGGAGATGCCCTCCCAGGTGAAAATGCTCCAGGGCGCATGGAACGGAATGCCGCAAAGAGAAAACCACGGCTGCCCCAGGGCCGGCTGAAAGTCATAGTCCGAAGCCGCCTTCAGCGTGGCCATGCTCATGCCCAGCAGCGCCAGCGCCGGCAGCAGAAGCAACAGCAACCACCAGGGCGTTGCTTTGCGCTTGGACGCTGAGTCCTGAAGTCCGTATTCCTTTTGTGTCATGATGCACTCCGAAAGCGTGTTATGTCTCAGTACCGCCAGCGGGTATAGGGTTCCCTGAAAATCACATCCCTGGTCACAACGATGTTGAACTGGTAGCCGGGCCGAATCTCCAGCGTTGGCTTGATGCTCAGATTGCGCTGGAGCAGCGTTGTGGTGGTCTGGCCGAGCTGCTGGGCCAGCGCGGCCGTCATTTCGTCTGTCATGCGCGTCCCGTTGTCCGTTTCCGTGCTGTCGTTCACGCCGTCCAGGGCATAGGCCATGCCTCCGGAAACCAGAGACATCATCAGCGCCGAACCGAAGATGCGCATGTAGTGATTGTTCACGTCGTCATGAAGGCCGGCCATGCCTCCCATGTCCGCGCCGGGCATGGCCCCAAGGGAGATGGATGAGCCGTCAGGGAAAATCAGCCGATTCCAGGCGATCAGGACGCGTTGCTGACCGTAAACGATACGGGAATCATAGACGCCGTAAATTCTGGAGCCCTGGGGAATGAGCAGATGGCGGCCCGTGGCGGAATCAAAGACATGCTGGGAAACCTGGGCGATCATGTTGCCCGGCAGATCCGAATTGACGCCCGTGAGCATGACGCCCGGAATGACCGCTCCTGTTTTCAGCTCCAGCGGCATGCCCGCCGTCCGCCGCTCCTGAAGCTGCCAGGAGGTGTCCTTGCGGGCGCGGTCGAAAAAGGCTTCCTTGTCCCGGTCAGCCGCCGGATCATAGTAATTGTCGCTTCCGGCCGAAGCCGTGGCGGACACGGCATTGGGGCTGTTGGGCTGGGCATATTCGGCTGCGGGTGTGGTCACAGGCGCGGAAACCGTGCCGCTGTTCACGCGCTTGGCCACCAGCGGCGCGCTGAGCGCGTTCATATAGGCCTGGGTTTTGACGCGGCGCACGTTCTCCACCTGCTGATCCGGCTTCTCTTCGCGCTGAACCACCACCAGCGGTTCCGGTTTTGCCGGTTCCGGAGGCGTGGCAACACCGCTCGTCTGATCCTTTTTGGGGTCCAGCGCCAGGCCGCTTCCTTCCACCAGCCAGACTGGCTTTTCCTCTTCGCTCACAGCCGTCTTCCTGACCTCTTCCTCTTTCTTGCGGGCTGGGTCGTGCACGAAGCTCACGCTGTAGATCAGCGCCGCCAGCAGCAGAACAAGCACGGCCAGCAGCGCATAGAGCGGCCAGCGGCCCATCCTGGCCACCAGAGGCCTGGGCGACATGACAAGGGCGTTGGGGGATTCGTCACGCATCACTGACCCTTCCTGATGATCCGCACTTCTTCTTTTTTGGAACCCACGCCCAGCAGCAGGGAAACAGCGTCAAACAGGCCGTCCACAACCAGGGTTTTGCCGTCCACCCGGTAATTGACCAGGACATTTTCTCCGTTCTTCCGGGCCAGCAGCACGGGCATTTCCGTTGTCCTGCGCGGCAGGTGGATATAAATCTTCTGCCCGTCGTCAAACACGCGTTCAGGCTTCCAGGAGGCTTTGCCCTTTACCTCAAAGTTGAAATTCAGGCCGGATATATCGACTTCCTTCCCGTCCAGAGTGGCTGTATTGCGTTGTATTTCCCGTTCTCTGGCAGTCTTCTTTTCTTCGATCCGGCGCTTCATGGCGTCGGCATAGACAAAGCCCACATACGGGGTATGACCGGAGCGCTGGGAAATCAGCCGGAGATGATAGACGCGACGATCCGTAGTGACTACGGCGGTCGTTTCAAGACCGGCGTCCACAGGCTTGATGAAAAGATGCGTGGTGTCTCCGGCTGTGCCCGTTTCCACCATCCAACGCGCGGAATCGCCCACGATCACCTCATTGACCTTCTCTCCGGACTGGAGTTCCACATCACAGACCTGCATGGGGCTGGCCAGAATGGTGGGCAGGGATGCGCCATGCACATAAGTCAGTTTGCCGGAATGCGAGAGCACCGGAGCCGGGCCGCGTCCGGCCCAATCACGGGCAAGGTTCAGGGACTGGCGCTCGCGTTTGCTCAGGGGCACAGTGTCATTGTTCAGAAAGTCCGGCATGTTCAGGAAGTCCGGCGGCAGCGCGGGAGCGTTTGCCTGGGCATCCGCCGGGGCCGCGTCCGCGCGGGGTCCAAGGCAAAGACAGCAGGCCGACAGCAGAAAAACGACGAAAGCTCTTTTCATGGGCAACTCCTATTGCGCCGCCGGCGAGGGTGCGGGGCCGGTTCTGAATACGCGGCTGGCCGACAGGCTGGTGATGTACACGCCGCCGGGATTGCGCAGCAGCACGGCTTCCGATGTGGGCGGGTTGATCTGAACACTGACCGTGGCCTCATAGGTTTGGCTTTCCAGAGCCACGCCCGAATGCGCGCGCACGGTTTCCGTCCATTCCACGCGGTAGGAATCCGCGCTCACAGGCAAAGGCAGGCTTTTGATTTCCACATGGACCAGCTTGCCGGCCTTGGCGATTTCATAGGGATTATTGGTCGTGAACCACTCCTTGAGCACGCCCTTGGCGCTGCCGGCCACAAAGAAGCTCAGGCGCTGGATCATCTGCTTCTGGAGTTCAATATCAGCCGTGACCGTGCGCCAGTCCGTGATGCAGGCGGCTATTTCCGCCTGAATCAGCCGCAACGGGGCGGCGCTGGCCTGGTCCGCGCGGGTCGTCACAGCCGCCTTGCCCAGCTTGTCCACTTCGATGATGTACGGGATGGCTTTGACCTGGTTCGCCTGAATCACATTGCCCATTATGGAGCCACCCAGGAGCAGCAGGGCAATGAATGCCGTCAGCCGCCATTGCGCCGCGCGGCTGATGTACGAGCCGTAGCGTTCCAGCCATTCCTGTCGGGCGTTAAGGTAGGGGTTATGACCTTCCGTGGACCTGGGCGCGGACGCGGGAGTGTCGTTTTTTTCTTTCTTCTTGAACAGGTTCATCTTTCATATCCTTGGCTTTTGTGCGTTATCTCTGTAAACTATCCGATGAATTACAGCTCATAAGAGGCAGTATTATGAAAAAGGCAATGCATCCATATAACAAAAATAAAATAACAATAGCACAATACGTCGTTGATTTTGGAAACGACACTCCGAGTATGGAAGCACGGCCCATTTGCCCAATTTGTCGCCAACGGATGAAGCTGGTTGCCCCAAGGACGGCAAATACAACAGGACATTTTGCCCATCTGCCCAAAAGCGGTTTTTGCCCAACTAAAGAATCGGCTGGAGTGCGCTACGACAACTTTCCACCGAAAAAGCCCAATGCAGAAAGAGCAATTGAGTTGAAGAGATATTTTATAAACAATTGGATGGTACATTTTTCCCAGCTTGATTATTTTATTAAAGGATTGTCAAAGAAAGAATTTTTTGAAGTTCTCCAGTTAGCCGACAGAGCCAGAATTTGGGAGTATGCCCATCTTGAGCCATTTCAAATTCCATATATTTTGGCGACACTTATGGATTTCCCTCCTGAAAAGAGTAGAAACGGAATTGATAAAGAAAAAATACGAAAAAAATACTTTCGCTGCTTTTTTGACTCAACAGTACAGAGATATGATGACCTTTGGATAGAGCGACCGCAGAACTTGCAATTTTGGCGTGCATGGTATGAATCCACTCCAAGGAAACGGCCTCGTGCTGAAGACTTAATTGATGCATATTCTGAAGACCTCAACGATAAATTTCTTGAATACACGCCAAAAGTTCCAAATTTTTACGTTGATGAAATACAAGATTGGATCAATCGTCGTTATTATATGGTCCGATAGAAGCATTCCATTTTCGTAATACAAATTCTCTCGGCCGGGGGATTTTCATAATCTTTATAGATTTCATGAGAAGGCGATCCAGCGACGCTAGCTGACTTTCAATAAATGTAACTTCCAATAGTTCTGGAGTCTCCGATTTCAATATGTCGATGATTTCCCGGATATCATTGACACAATTCCAAATATTGCGGGTTGTGGTTTTCCCGGAAAGTACACCGTACAATTCACCGGCCTGTTTGCTGGAAACAGTCTTCTTGGGACAAGGGGTTAAAGGAACCGCATTGCCCCAACCGCACCAGCTTTGTGGAAACCCAAAATCACACTTGCCAAACAAACCACGACGGAGCAGTTCTTCATCCGTCAGGCTGGGGTCTGCCAGGCCTACAGGCCACACGACTTCTTCACGGTTTAAAGCGGTTAGAGCCATACAGCCCTGGCATGTCTGGTGCTGCGAACAGTGAATAGCTTTTGATTCCAACTGCTCGACATATGAAAGGTGCTCTTTATTGCTCTTGTTCATTGTAGAAATCCTTATTCGGCATTGCATATTTCAAGACATATGAGCCGGGCCAAGGGCGTGGGAATCTTCCCATCCCTGCCGGCGTGTCCGGCAAACCGACAAGTCGAACCAGATTGACCAGGAACATATCCGTTCGCGCCAGCCAGCCTTCCAACCACGGACAGCGCTGCAAAACTTCTGGGGCGTAAGTCTGCAAGCATTCCAGAAGTTCTCGTTGTTCATCAATAACCTTCCAGATGCCGCGCCCTTCATTGGAATCAACACAAAACTTGCGCAATTCCAGCAATCCGTCTTTCTTGTTCATGGAGCTACCCATTTCCGCCCCCGGCATTATCGCCCGCTCCAGTTTTTGCCTTTGTTTCCGCGATGCGCGCACTTTCGATCCGTTCCCGCAGAGACGAAGCAACTGTGCTGTTGCGTTGCCCCTTGTTGTGGCTGGCCTCCCGCGTGGCGTTCCAGAGGTTGCTGGCCGTGCCCTTGAGCATGTCGCCCATGCCCTGAGCGCCTTGAGCCCTTGCGGCCTGGGCGGCTCTGCCAATGTTGGCCGCGCCGGCTCCGGCGGCCATGCCAATGCCCATCATGCCGGCCCCCATAGCCGCCACCGTGGAAGTAAGCGCATTGCCGGTGCTCACATGCGAGCCCTGGATGATTCCGGCCACCACATCGGGGAGTGTTTTGACAAGGCAGTAGAAAATGACGCAGAAACAGATGGTGAGGCCGATCTGGTCCCAGCCCATGTCTTCCGAAGTTTCAAGCTGTTGTATGAAGTTGATGCCAACGCCCATGACGAGCTGCATGACCATGAGCTTGAAGGCTACGGCAAAGACATAGCGCAGGGCATTGATGGCGTAATCCCGCAGAAACGAAGTCGCTCCAAGGCCGAGAAGTATGGACGACGCGCACATGGCCACTATGCATTCACATTTGATAAGAATTATCTGCAAAGTGACGAGCGCAAAACAGAAGAGAATTGCCATACCCGCCAAAACATACACAATAAGATTTACAGGATTGAACCCTCCCATATCAAAAACACCTTGCGCCAATTTAAGCCCGACAGTGAATGGTTTGTCAGACGCATCAACAATAGTTGTTGCTTCACCCGCGATTGCCTTCAGGCCATTGATGACGTTCCATGTCCAGGTGTGGTAGTTGTTGATGACAGCGAGAAAAAAGCCGGCAGCCAGTAGCACAAAGCAGAAATTCTTGATTGTTTCGCGTATCTCAGAAGTGCCGAGCGCCATTTTTATGCCAAGCCAGGCAACTTCAAGAACTGCGCACCAATAGAAGAGAACCTTGGCATACTTGAGCATGACAGATTCATATTTTGACAGCTCATTATGGAATTTTGTAACAATATCTGATACAATTGTATCACCTTGCGTTGCTGCAAAAACATTGATATTTTCGTATAAACATAAAGTAAAAAGGAGAACTCCAATGAAAAAAGCTGTTTTCATCATCTTTCTGTTTTGCATTTTCCTGCCCTCTAAGTCATTTGCATTTGATATCTGTGGATGGTGGCAATCCCAAAAATATACAAAGGTCGTTACCAAATTTACAAAAAATAAAATTTCTGGATTTAATTATAAAATAATATCTAAAACTGATAACAAAATTGAAATTCTTGTTGACAAATCTAATACTCCAAGTTTTTTTGAAAAAAAGGATGATAATATGATTACATTTACCAATACGTTTGGTGAAAAAACTGACTATAAACTCGTGACGCGTGACACCAACCTCAAAAAAAAAGATGTAGAGAAACTCAGTGGCATCAATTAAAACGGATCAGACCGTGAGTTTGTCCCCAATTTTTTCTTGAGCATGTATCTTTCGCGCTCCTGCCCCATCTGACTTTCCTTCTCTGCTTTTTCCTGGCTCGCCAGATCCGACTGAACCTTTGTGGCAATGAGTTCACGGAGCTGGCGAGCCTCCTGTATATGCAGGGCGGCAAGCTGGTTGCCGGCCATGAGCGCCTTCTGCTGGCCGTCCGGGGTGGAGAGCAGTTCATTCATGTAGGCTTCCAATTCGCCTGATGCCTCCAGCTCCCTGAGCTGCTGGCCGGAAAGCTGAAAGGTGGCCCTGGTGGACTCGTCCACGCGCTGACTCCAACTGTCCCAGCTTGAGCGGTAGGTCATGCCGCCCTGACTCAGCATGCTCCGGGGCATGTTGGCCAGATTCTTCAACTCGGCCTGCGTCTGGTAGAGGCCGTCAAAGACGTTCTTCAGCCCCATGACATCATTGCGTATGGTGTTCAGGGCGCTGGTGATTTTGCCGACCCTGGAAAGCTCGTTGGATATCTTCCGGATGATGTTCGCGGGGAGCTGGACCGTGTTCTGAACCATATTGGTGTACTGCTCGATATTCTGCTGCACCATCTGGAGCTGGGCGGCTGTCTGCCGGATAGCCTCGTCATATTCCTTCATCAGCGTTTTGAGCTGTTCCAGGCTGGTGGCCTTTTCAATGGCCTGCGTCACCCTGTCGCTGCAATTGGTGCAGTAGACGGCCTTGGCATGAGCCGGAACGGTAAAAAGGGCGCAGGCGACAAGAGTGATAATGCTTGCTTTCATTGCTCTATCTCCATAAGTTGGCTGTTACATATGCCGAGGCAGCCATGACACTTACCCGCCGAAAAAAATGCAAAAGATGCCTTTTTTCCAAGCCAAAGCGGCTCACTCAAAATATACATAAGGGATATTTCCAAAGTATTTTTTAGTTTCTCGAAGTGGAAAACCGACTTTTAACTTCATCAAACTCCTCTCTGTATTTTTCTTCACGCTGGAAATGGGCGTATTGGCAACGCTTTTTAATAGCTATACGTCCACCCTGTTGTTTTTTTGCTTTGCTCTTATCACTTCTATTTCCTTTTTTTATCTGTTTCTATCGCTTTCAAATTTTATGAAATCACTTTTTTCCATAATCGACAGCGATAATCAGTTCTTTTTATATCGAAAAATGGGGCATAAGTATTTAAATATATCAATATATACTTGCTTGTTTAATTTTGTGATGGCTTGTTTTATCTATAGTATATTATTGTCAACTTAATTACTCCAACTATTGCCAGAAGAATTATGATGCATATGAATGCCGCCGTAAAAAACTTCTCGTGCACGTCCACTTTTTCCTTTTTCATCACAGACTCGTCCTGATATTCCGTTCACCCAGCCAATGCTGGGGCCATGCCGGGCCATACAGCTTCTTGAGTTCCCGGATGCGCGCCAGAGATTCCTTGTCCGAAACGCCCACAAACGACAGCGTCACCGGGCCGAGACCGAGCTGAAAAAGACGACGACCGGAGGGATTGACCATGTAATAGTCCCGCTTGGGCGTGGCGTTGGCCAGAATCCCGATCTGGCGATCATTGAGGCCGCAGCTCCTGTAGAAGGCATATTCGTCATCATTGCGGGCCTGCCTGTTGGGCAGATAGATGACCGTGGGGCAGGAGGTCAGAATCACGTCCATGATGCCGCTGTTTTTGGCGTCAGAAAGGTTCTGCGTGGCCAGAATCACGCCGCAGTTGGCCTTGCGCAGCACCTTGAACCACTCGCGGATCTTGTCGCGGAAGACCGGATGACCGAGCATGACCCACGCTTCATCCAGAATCAGCAGCGCCGGCTTGCCGTCCAGGGCCTTCTCGATACGGTGGAACAGATAGGTCAGCACGGGGATCAGGTTGCGGTCCCCCTTTTTCATCAGCTCTTCCATTTCAAAGACGATGAAAGGCGACATGCCCAGGTTGTCCGTTCTGGCGTCCAGCAGCATGCCCATAGCGCCGCGTTGCGTGTAATAGGCCAGGGCCTGCCGGATGGAGATATCCTGCACCGCGTCCATGTAATGCGACAGGGTGCGCATGTGCTCCGGCTGCGTGGCCAGCCCGGCCATAGCGTTGTGAATGGCCTCACGGTGCGCCGGCAGCACGGTCATGCCCTGAAGCTCCAGCAGGCTTTCGATCCAGTTTTCCGCCCAGGCCATTTCCGTGGCGCTTTCGTCAATGCGCTGAAGGGGCGTGAAGCACAGGCTGTCTTCCGTGGCAATTTCATAGTGAGCGCCGCCCGTGCCGTCACAGAGCGGAAAAAGAGAGTTGCCCTTGTCAAAGGCAAAAATCCGCCCGTGCTCATAGCGCAGGAATTGCGCGGCTATGGTGGCCAGCAGCGTGGACTTGCCTGAGCCGGTGGGGCCGAAGATGGCCGTATGGGCCAGATCACCCTCGTGGAGATTGAACCAGAAGGGCGTGGAACCATCTGTCAGAAAGACCGCCAGAGGCGGGGAATCCGGAGGGTAGAAGGGGCACGGACTTACCGGAGAGCCTGTCCAGACCGACTGCAAGGGCAGCAGATCCGCCAGATTCAGGGTGGTCAGCAGCGGACGGCGCACATTGGCGTAACTGTTTCCGGGCAGGCTGCCCAGCCAGGCTTCCAGGGCGTTGATGGATTCGATACGGCAGCCGAAGCCCTGGGTCTGGATGGTCCGGCGCAGTTCGCGGGCGTTGTCCTGGAGCGCTTCCACATCCTCATCCATGAGAATGATGGTGGAGGACAGATAGCCCGCACCCACATGGCCGGACTGCACTTCCAGCCTGGCTTCTTCCGCGTCTTCGCGCATGCGCAGGGCGTCGCGGTTGACCTTGGCGTTGGGATTGTTGAGGAACTGATCAAGAAAGCCCAGAACGCGCTGGTTCCAGCCCTTGACGTAAGTGGTGATTTCCTTTTCGGCGTCGTATTGGTCCAGACAGATGAAGCGCGTGGAATAGCGCAGTTCAAAAGGCATGGAATCCAGAGCGGCGAACATGGCGGGCCAGGACTCCTGCGGCAGACCGTCAATGGAAAGAACGGCCAGGTGCTTTTTATCCAGCCCATCTTCCAAACGCGGAATCAGGCCGCCGACAAGATGGCGGCTGCCCAGCACGCCGTCCAGATACATGGGAATAGTCGGAACCCGCACAGGTTGCAGAACGCCTGAGATGCAGAACTGTAAATGAGCCAGCAAGTCTGAATGCAAAAACGTGTCGTCTGAGGCATCATACAGCTCGTATTCCTGAAGGCGGCTCATACGCAGCACGGCCGAACAGCCGTCCTCAAACTCAAGCAGCGTGTCTTTGAATGTCTTGAGACCTTTTTCCAGGACGGACATGGTTTCCACGCCCACTTTGGCGGCCCCGGCCATTTTGGTTGCATTGTAATTGGGCAGAAAGGTGGCGGTCAGAAATGTGGCCGTGCTGTAGCACAGGCCTTCGCCGAAAAAGGCGCGGCGCTCGTCCTCGATGGCCTGGGAAACGGGATCCGGGAAATGCGATCGCGCGGCGTCCGGGTATGCCCGCTGCCGTGTGCGGCAGGCGTCCACATGGATCATCCAGCCGGTGCCGAGACGGCTTGCCGCATTGCTGAACTGCCGCGACACAAAGGCCAGTTCATCCGGCGTGGCGCTGGCCGTGTCCTCGCCGCGAATCTCCCAGGCGGCCAGAAAAGAGCCATCCTTCTGGAGTATGACGCCCGGCTCGATCAGGGCCGCATAGGTCAGCAAATCTGGCAGGCCCCTGGCCTGGGAACGGAAATCCTTGAGGTTCAGCATTGAGAAACCCCCACGGGAGAAATGCCGGGAAAAAGATTGAAAGGCATCATTGATAACGTTATCATCATTGATAACAAACAAGGAGAACAGCCATGCAGCTTCTTTTTCATATTCCGGACGACCTGGCCGAGCGTTTCAAGCAGGCCGTACCGCCACGCCGGCGCAGCGCTTTTGTGACCAATCTGCTTCAGGAAGCTCTTCCCGAAGAGGACGACCCGCTCTACCAGATAGCGCTTGATGTGGAGCAGGACGCGGCCTTGAACGCCGAGATGCGCGAATGGCGGGAAGGGCTGATCGGCGACGGCATCAGAGGCATGGCCGACAGTGCGGGGGCAGCCCATGCAAAGGGGTGAAGTCTGGTGGGTCAACTTTGATCCTTCCGCAGGCATGGAGATCCAGAAATGCCGCCCGGCGGTCGTTCTCACGGTCAACGCGCTGAACCGCGCACGGGGCACTGTAGTGGTCGTGCCGCTGTCCACATCAGCCAGGCCAAGACCGCCCCTTGTTGTTGCCATGCCTTCGGCCGGTGCGCGATCCGTGGCCGTATGCGACCAGCTATGCGCAGCGGACAAGCGCCGTTTCGGCAGAAAGCTCGGCGAACTCTCCCGGCACGACCTGAACATCCTCAACGAGTCCATGAAAATCGTTCTCGGACTGGCATAACGCATCAGCATTCTACTTCTCCGCAAGAATCTTCTTCACATGCCCAAGAACCAGTTGGGCATACTGCCTGCCGCGTTCCGGGTTCCGGTGCAAAGGCGTGTGGTAGTAGGCCACGGCTTTCCAGTTCAGCCCATGACGCCGGATTTCCTGAGCCAGTATCCAGACGCCGATCTTGACGTTGTTGGCGGGCTCCAGCACGAGTTCCAGCGGCCAGCGGTGCTTCCGAATCCAGTAGGAGTTGATCTGCATGATGCCCACGTCGAAGGAGCGCCCGGCGCGCATGGCCCAACGCGCGTAGCGCAGGGCATCTTCCTTGGAGCGTGGCCGCACGTCGCGGCCTGAGATATTGAGTATCCAGGGATGGCAGCCGCTTTCCTGCCGCGCGATGGCCAGGGCCAGCACCTTGGGGACCTGATAACGGGCGCAGGGCGCGTTAAACAGCGGTTCCAGCGCCTGCTGGCGGTCCTGAAGGACTCCAGCACGAACAGGAACGCACAGAAGAAAAAACAGGAGGCAAGGGAAGATATGCAGCTTGCTCCAAAGAAGAATCTTGCCATATACTCTTTTCATACAGCCAATTCCCCCGGAGAATGAATATGAAGCGCCCCCATTGCCGTCTCCCTCTGTCCAGGTTTCCCCGTGCATCTCGCAAAAAAAACATGAATTCCGTAGCTAATGAACATAATTCTATTCGCAGTAATGAAAGAATCGCCATCTACAACAGCAATACCGTCTTCTTGAGAGACTCGATAAAATATATGTTTTATGCAAATGCTGGGGCAATAACCGGCGTTCTGATAAAACTTGATATTCAGACATACAAATTTCCTATTTTTATTTTTGCGTTTGGAATTGCTTATACGCTCATCATTCCTATATTTATGTTCTCTCATACAAAATATATAATTTCAAAGTCATTTAAAAATAAGCGTTCACCATTTGATAGTAAGTCATATCCATATTTTGATATGGCTATGCGGATAATAATAATGATATTAGTTTATGTGCCAATCCTATTCTTTGTTTATGGATTGATTGCAACTTTCGATATTATCTTAAATATTCCAATTTTATCCCCTCTAGAATCATTAAAAAACTATTATAAGTAGTATTGCTGAAGTGAGTAGTGCTCCAATGTCAATACTATCCACTAACTTCTGGATAATACGAAAGAAAGGAGAAGAGTGTAGTTTTCTCTTTTTCATGGAGTCACATCCTCCACCGTCTGCTTGACGCACATGCTCAAGACCATGATCCTGCCGTAATCCTCCGCCGGATAGACCCAGCCTTCACTATCCGCGCCGTCCAGCCTCTTGTTGCCGGTCTGGACGCGCATGTGGACCTGCCATTCCGTGTCAGACAGTGATGTGGCCCAGGTCTGAAACGACGTCAGAGGCGGCGCTTCCGGCCCGGCTTCGGCGATGGATGGCGCGGTAAAAATGGCCGGGGCCGTGCCCGTGGAAGGCGCGCAGACCGGCTTTGCAATCCGCTCCCCGTTTTTGGCCACGGTGACGCTTTTCAGCGGCACGGAATTTCCGGAATCGCCGATAATCTCCAGCGAGTTGTTACGGCAGAGATAGAGGCCCTGAATGCTGTCCAGAAACACCCGACCCTGCTCTTCCACACTGGTGCAGGATTCATCCGTGATTTCCCTTGCCTCAAACTGGAGTTCCGAGACATGGCGGATGGCATGATCCGTCATGTCCAGTTCCGTTTGCATGGCGTTCAGCTCCGGCTGGCCGGGCACAGCCACTCGGTACAAGAAGTCCTGACCAAGAGCCGACGAGTCATAAGACGACACCGCGCCCAGATGCCCAGAGCCTGGCGACGGAATGCCCACGGAACCCAGATCAAGACTCCAGCCGTTGCCGGCTCCTTGCAGCATGTTTTCCGTCTGGCCGGGCAGCACTCCGGACGGCACAAAACCGCCCGCGCCGCCCACCAGGGCGGCGGCTCCGGGAACAGTCACATTGCGAAACTTGTCAGTCTCGTTGTCGCGGCCGCCCGTGGTCAGGACAATGGCTTGCAGCGTCCCGGCCTGCGGCTGACGGACATGGATCTGATACTCTTGCAGCCAGGGATTGCGCGGCTGAAAACCGTCAGGCAGAAATCCTTCGTCCACCAGTTCCCGGATGCCCACCGTTGGCCCGGACGCGGCCTGAGCCTGGGCCAGCAGGGTGTCCTGATGCCGGTTCACATATTGCCGCGCGGCCTGGGTCACCATAAGCATATGGTTAGCCACAAGACGTTGCTGTGTGGCCGTCAGACCCGCGTCCCACCAGGATATGAGATCCGGCAACATGACGATCAGCAGGATCAATGCGCCAATGGCGCTCAGGATATTCATCTGTCCACCTCCGTGACGCTGACCAGAGAGCCGTCCGGGATAAAACCGGGCACGGGCACGGGCATCCCATGCGCCGGAGCCGGGACAAGACGCCCGGAACTGGCTTGTCCAAGCGCGAAGCTGCCCTGAAAGAGCTGGAGGACGGCGGCTATCTCCCGCGCAGTGGCTTGGCCATAGACATAGCAGCGGCCCCCATCCACACGGGCGCGCCACTGACGGAGCGGCCGCCAGGAATCCGGCAGATTCAGGACGGACAGCGCGATGTCGCCGGAAATACCCTGCTGACCATACACATGCCGGAATACCTCATTGCGATATATGGCGTAGTTGACGGCTATGGCACGAGAACCGGACTCCTCACGAGAGAAATCCGATGGCTGTTGCAACAGCGCCATGACGCCGAGCAGCATCGCAAATATCGCCAGGGCTTTCATGGCTATCGCGCCGTGAATCCCAGGGCATTGGCGGATTGCCCGCAGGCGTCAGCAATGCCCGCCACGTCCGTGGCGTCGATGTCAGCGCCGTTGACGCTCACACTCTCCCAGGAATCCGGCTGGAAACGGGCAAGCTGGATGCAGGCGTCCTGCGGGATATTGTCCATTTCAATGGTGAACGTGCCGTTGGCCGTATCGCTGGACAGTGTGACGTCGCCGCCCCAGGAGTTTTTGAGGGTATCGCCCTTGAGAAACGCCTTGGGCACGATGCCGGCCTTGATTGCCACTTCATTGTCCAGGTTGTCGTAGTTGGTGCCAAAGAAGAATTGCTGCGTCTGCATCCGCAGAAGCACAAGATTCTGTTCCATCGTGGCAACATTGGATTTGCCGAAAGCCGCATACAGCCCAAAGGCCGCCGCGCCAATGAGCAAAAGACCTACGATGATTGCGCCAACTGTTTCGAGAATGCTCATAATCCCCCCTGAAATTGAGATTGCAGGCCGCCAATGGCCAGTGCCACAAGGCACAGTTCGGAAATGATCAGAACAAAGACGGAAACCTTGAGCTTGCCGGCAAGGCGCTGGATGGTTTCAATGCCGTCCGCGAGCCAGCCATCCGCAAGCTCAATGATATGCTGCTGGAAATCAGGCATCCGGGAGTACACGGCCAGCGTGTCCACCAGTTCCTCACTCGGAAAGCCCATGCCTGAATTTTTGAGCGCCTGGCCGAAGTCCTCACCTTTTCCGGAACAATCCAGAATCCGCCGGACAATCTCGCGCAGATACGGACTTGTGCCAGAATCTGTCGCCATATCCCGCAGGATGCCGGAAATCTGATGCCCGGCGCTCATGCGCGTTGCCACGGCATAGAGCCAGAGCGTGCCCACCGTGAGCCGATACATCGACCAGGGCATAACCTTGTCCGCCAACCGGCGTCCTGGACCGGTCCAGCGCGAAAAGGACAGCACGATCACCACGACGCCGGCCACAACTGCCAAAGCGCAGAACACACCCTGCCACGAGACCACAAAGGCCGACTGGAGATACAGCAGATACGGCGCTCCGCTCCAGGTTTCAGGATTCAGCAGGAGCGCCAGTTGCGGCATGACCCGCTCGGCAACGATGACCATCATGACGATGATCAGCAGCAGAAGAACAAAAGGATAGGCCAGCGCGCCCCACAGACATTTGAGGATCTTTTCCCGCGCCTCCAGCACGCTGGCCGCGAGGGCAAGCCCACCAGGCAGACGGCTGGAATCCTGGGCGAAACTGATCAGCAGTATCTCCTCCCGACTCGCAAACCCGCCTTCCAGCGCCTGCCCAAGCGTCCGGCCAGCGCCGAGCGTACGCAGGATATGCGCGTACACATCAGCGCGCGGCGATCCGCGCCGCTCCGCCTGCTCCCGCAGCAGGGCCAGAGCGTCAGCAAGCCGCATACGGTTTTCCAGCAGCCTGCCAAGCTGTTTCCAGACCTGAGCGCGGACGCGGGGTCCGAAAGAGAGTCTGCCGAGAATGCCGACCATCAGAAGCCTCTCCGCTGCCTGGAGCCGCGTTGCGAACGTGCGGCCTGTTTGCCGCTTTCAGACGTTCCGCCTCGTTCGCCCAGGACGCGAATATCCGCATCAATGGGCATGGCCAGCATTTCTTCGGTGATCATGGGGCCGAGGATGCCCGTGGCAATGAGATGCCGCGCATGTTCCAGATAGGTCATGCCGTGCAGCTCCGTGAGCCAGTAACGCCTGGCTTCTTCCCGGCGGCGCTCCCGAAGCAGGGCGAGCAGCCGCGCGTCCAGGGCAACCACTTCGGCCACCACGGTCTGACGATACAGGCCGGGATGCCCGGAGTCCTTGCAGTGCTCACAGCCGTGACCACGCACGAAGACTCCTTCACCGCGAGCGCCGCCGAAAATCATATCTTCGGGCATGGCCCTGCGCAGTCGCGCCAGGCAATCCCGTGAAATGACATTCCGGTACTCGCGCAGCGGGATCCGGCAATGCGGACAGAGCTTTGGCACAAGTCGCTGAAAGACCAGACCGGACAGCACAATGGGATCACAGACCACCTGCAAGGGATTCGCAACCAGGGCGCGGAGCTGCACGTCCAGCCGCTGGATGATGCCCAGGGCGTCAGCGGCGTGGATAGTGGCCCACACCGCATTGCCGGAGAGCGCCACTTCAACGGTGGCCAGCGCGGCTTCGGCATAGCGTATCTCACCGATCATGACCGTATCGGTATCGTCGCGGTTCGTGCCGGCAATGGCATTGGTATAGGCATCGCCCCGTTCGTCGCCTTCCTTGGAGATGACAGGGATCTGGTACATGCCTTTGATGGGCTTTTCCGGCGGGTCTTCAATGGAAAGAAAGTTGTCGCCGGGCCGCTCTTCGATAAGGGCTTCCATGCAATGCGCGAGAGCCGTGGATTTACCCGATCCCGTGGGGCCTGAAATGAACACAATGCCCGTGCGCGCGGAAAGCTCCCGAAAAATGTCGGTCTGCGCTCTGGCCCTGCGGGCATGGCCCTCATTGTCATAGAGCGTCACCTCTTCGCAGGTATAGCCGAGCTTGCCCAGGCGCTCTTCCAGGGAACCGGACGCTCCCGTGGTGTCCCGCAGGAGGCGCAGGGGCATGAACGTGCCCTTGCCGTCCGGCGCGCCGTCGCATTCGATAGGCTCCGAATGGATACGCACGGAATACAAGCCCTGCGGGAGATAGTCCCGGTTGATGATACGCCCATCCAAACGCGAATTAACATCAAAGGCCGGCGCGTCCTGCGCAGCGCCCAGATGCTCATAAATGGCGCGGATCATGCGCGCGCCCGTGTCCGCATCGTATTCCTGGTCGTCACGCAACAACCCCAGGACGCGAAAGCGCGAGCGCACATGTGTCCCCATATGCGCCAGATGAACGTCCGTAGCGCCGCACTCGTAGGCTCGGGCGAGCAGATCAATGGCAAGCTGCTGAATCTCGTTCTCGCCAATGCCGCTCCGCGAGGCATAACGCGCAAAATCGGCATCGAACCGGCTTGCCGGAACAAATTCGACATTTGCCACGCCGACCGCGCGCAACTGCGAGGCCAGATTGATGAGCGGCAATGTCCCCTGGAGTTCTTCGCTGGCCACCAGACCACTTTCCATCAGGGCAAGACGGCCGCGCATGTGGTCAGGAAGGGCATTAATGAGGCGAAGTCTCTGTGCTGTCTGTGGCATGGCGTTACTCGAAAGGGATTGCCGAAGGTTTGCCGCCGCGCAGGACAAAAACGCCCCTGCGCGTCACCTGAAGTCTGCCGCCGCCAAAGGCTCCGCCATTCCTGACGGTCACGGTGCGGCCGTCAGAGGTGCGGATGGTGGCCGACAGCGCGCCGGCCACGCCCTGAACCGAAACAACCACCGGCCCGCGTCTGGGCGTGGCGTCAGGAACGGCCGCCGGCTTTTCCCTGCCCTTGGGCGGCGTCAGGTCAGGCAGAATGAGTTCCGGCTTTCTGGCCGGCTGATTGAGATCCTTCAGCCGTTGTTCCAGCTCCGCTATGCGCACCTGCTGTTCCAGAAGCGCCTTCTGGCCGCGAATGCGCGAAAGGTCGCCGAGGGTGCTGCTGGAGCTGTAGACCTGGCGCACCGCGCCGGGATTCGACGTTTCCGCCTTTTTTGAGGTTTCCGGCTTTTCCTGTTGGCTGGAGTTGTCGCGCGCGGGCGCTTTCGGGCCAGCTTTGGTCGATACGACAGGCGTCATGGGAGCCCCCCAAAGCTGCCAGGCGGAAACGCCAATGACGCCCAAGGAAGCAACCGCCAGAAAAAGCAGGATGAGCCGTCTGGTTTTCACCTTATTGTCGCGCATACACATTCCCCCTGATCCGCCAGCCGTCCTGATAGGTGATGCTTTCAATGCCCAGGCCGGGTATTTCCGAAAGCATGGAAAAAAGACTGATGCCATCGTGCCCGGGCGCTGCTTCGAGCAGCAGATCCGGCACTTCCGAAAGTTCCCAGGAGGCTTCCCGCCACGGCGCGTGGATCGTCACCTTGTCAATAGTGCGAGCCTTTGCGGGCCTGAAGTTTGGCGCGGACAGTTTCGTGCCCGTGGATTGCGTGATTTCGGCCAGCAGCCCCAGGACTTCATCCCGCGTCAGCAGGAGCTTGTAATCACTGCCGGGGCCGTCCGGGCGCGAGACGCGAATGGGTCCGGGCAACGGCGTTGCTGACCGCGCCGTGCGCACATCCTTCTCATCCAGACGCGCGCCTTCGGGCGGGCGCGTAAAATCCGCGCCGCTCTCGTGTCCCCAGGCCACGGCCACTTTCCTGCCGTCGCACGTCACGCTGGAAAAACGCCAGCCATTGGCGGCCAAAGGGACGCGCATCATGGCCGGAAGGCACATGCCGGCGAAATCCGTTGCCAATGGTCTGGACTGCCATTCCGCCGTAAAAAAGCGTTCCGGATGCTGTTCCATTTCCGCCTTGCGCTGGATCCGGGCCGCGCGCTCTTCGCGTGCCGCGGACAAGGCGGCCTGTTCATGATAGTGGCTCCAGCCCAGGCCCGCGCTGATGCAAACCAGCAGAATAGCGCCCGCCGCCGATAAAGTGCGGATGGTGGAGCGGGATGCGAAACGACCCAGACTGGAGATCTGACCTGTGGAAAATATCCATTTGTCCACAGGCCGGTAGCGCACATGCTCTTCCAGCCATGCCGCGCTTTGCATGGGGCTGTCACAGGTTTCCGGCGCAAGACCGGACACCGAACACATGAGTTCCAGCCATGCCGCAGCCTCGTCGCCGCTGTGAAAGACCCTGTCACCGGATTCGGCCACCACGCCGCCCACACGCAGATGCAGCCACCAGAACAGGCCGCCATCTTCCGAACGCAGACTGAAGAGGCCAAGGAAGGACTCAGGCACGTCCAGGCAGGCACACAGCGCCGGCGCCCTGGTATAGTCGCGCCAAGCCTCCCCGGCGTTTCCAAAGCCCATCTGGACGCCTTCGGGGCAACGACGCATCGAGGAGACATCACAGGCGGCATCCAGCTCCTCCGCCAAAGCCATACGGGCCTTGTGCCCCATGACTCTGCGCTTCATGGGCGGCAGCCAGCGCAGGCCCACGGCAAAGGGATGATTGTTGATGACGACCAGTTCCATCGTTAATCCTCAGTTCCGCCGCCAGCGGCTTCCACCTCAATGGTGATGACCAGCAGGGTCTTGCCGTATCTGGCTCCGCGCCCGAAGTTCAGCAGGCCCAGGCTATTGGCCAGTTGCTGCGTCTGATCCTGAAAGCCGGCCAGCACGAGCGTCTGCCCCATCTGCATGGTGCTGCGCTGGCTGAAGGCGCGCGTGCTGGTCTTGGGAAGCTGGATCGTGAGATCCGACGTGGAAAACTCCGTCAGCTCGTCCAGGCTGGACAGATTTATGCTGTATTGCAGCAGCACACGCCGGCGATCCAGAATGTGTGGAATGATGGTCATGGCAAAGCCTGTGGTCACTTCGCCGGGCGTAATCTCCGTGGTTTGACCATAATCGGACTGCGAGGATGATGAACCAGCCAGATAGGCAATGCGCTTGATGGCCTGAATGGGCACGGGCTGATTGCTGAGAATGAGGCCACCGCCGGACGTGACCTGAGTGGCATTGCCCCATTCCTTCAGGGCTTTCAGCACGCCTGTGGAATTCTTGAGCTTGCCGGATACGATGGTGGCCGAGGCTGAGGACGGGCTGCCCAGGGATGCAAGGCTGCCGGCCACGATGGAAATATCATCATTGGCAAAAAGCATCTGGAAATCCAGGCCCGCCTCATTTTCATCCGTGACTTCCAGGGCCCAGACATGCACGGTCAGCGCCACCTGGCGCGACAGGCGTCTGTTTATCTCGGCAATATACGCGCTGACCTGGCGGATATTTTCGGCCCGGTCACGGACCGTGATGGTTCCGGCCGCCTGATTGCCCACCACGCTGCCTTCGGGAGACAGCAGGGCTTTGACCGCCTTTTCCGTGTCGGCCCAGATGTCAAATTTGTAATCCGTGGTATTGGCCTGCGCCGTCTGGCTGGACGTATCCGACGAAGCCACCGTGGCGTTGACGTTGGAACCGCCAATGCTGGAGCGCGTCGACTCCCGCGACTTGTTGGTGATATTGTCCTTGTATTCGCGTTTGCCCGGCGCGCCGAGAATGGTGAATGTCCGGACTGACAGCCGGGAGAAGACGACGGTATTTGTCCTGGCGTCAAAGTCCCAGCCATAGCCGGAGGCGATGGCCACATTGTCCAGCAGGCCGCGCAGAGGCCCTTCATAGGATATTTGCAGCAGCCGCGACGGGCCGGAGCCAGGCACGTCCAGCAAATCCGGCAAATCCGGGTTGCCGCTCTGGCCGCCGCTCTTTTTCTGGCCGCCGCTCTTTTTCTGGCCGCCGCTCAGAGGCGCGGGATCCGCGCCCACCTGCACCGTCAGCGGCGTCAGATCCGCTATGCTTGCGGCAATAACGCCCAGAGTGCCGCGCTTGCGCAGGGTGACATGGGTATTAAGCGCCGCCTGGGATTGCTCGTCCGCCCGGATGGGCACGGCCTTCACGCCCACATAGGGTTCGGCCACCACATCCACAGCCCTGGAGCGCGACAGGGTGGTAAAATCACGGCCCTTGTTCTCTATGAGTTCCTGATCCGGCGCGCCCTTATGGGCGCAGCCGAAGAGGATTACACCAAGAAAAAGGAAGGCTATGTTGCGAAAAAAACGATTGTTTCTCATGTGCTTAGCGGATATGGTTGAAATTGTTGACTACCATTAGAAACGCATCATGCATGACCGTATGCCGCCCGTGCATCCGGGCGAAATTCTCAATGAGGAGTTCTTGCGGCCTATGGGCCTGAGCCAGACCCGTCTGGCCCTGGACACGGGTATGCCGCAGAGCCGCATTCAGAACATCATTGCCGGGAAGAGAGGCATTTCCGCTGACACCGCTGTGCGGCTGGCGGCCTATTTCGGCAACAGCGCGGAGTTCTGGCTCAACTGCCAGGCCAGCTATGAGCTGGATATGGTGGCCTATTCCGGAAAACGCGCTGAAATTCTGGCTCGTGTGCATCCTCATGTCGCCGAGACTGATGCTTCTATGTTGCAAACAGAGACTCTGTAGCTTCAGCATGACTTAACTCCAATCCAAGAGAAACATCTTGAAGAACACACACAGACAACGAAAATATGCTGAATCCGCCAATTCTGATCGAATTCAAAATAAGGAAAAAGGCTTTTCGGAAAGTGAAAAAATGTCTTTCCGGCTTTCGCTCTATTCCATGACACTTTCCAATTCTCACTCAACATTGAACACTCTTGCGTCTGTTGCGCTTGTAGCCAATTCAGCGTTAGCCTTTGCCGCGATTTCTAAAGGCTGGTTAAAATTGTTCTCTTTCGGAACAGGAATCTATGTTTTGTCACTCATTTTATATGTTTTTGCTGCATGTTCAAACTTTATAGCCAAAAATACAGTTCGTAATATTAAATTGAATAATGAAAAAGAAATATTAGAAATAATAGATAAAATTGATGAAAAATATAAAGAGTATGCCATATTCACATCTATTGTTATTATTCTATCTATATTTTTCTTGTTTATCGTTGAATATAATATTTTGAGATAACTTCTACTAAAATTAACACTGATAAAATAAACATACAAAAAGTAAATTTTCTTAGCGCACTGAATGATGATTCAAGATCAAAACGCGCTTGTGATTTGATTGACTTCATATTTTTAAATATTATTATAATTATTGTTGTAAATATTATATATAAAATAATTCCTGATATACCAATATAATTGTTTATATAAGAATATAACGATATGTATAAAATAATTACAAATATAGACAAAATTGAACTGATATACAGTTTGTAGGTTGCTTTTTTTAGCTCAATATTTGACATTTTATCTTTTGGCTTGCATATAAATTTCAACATGGCTAATGCTCCGACACTTCCATGACCTTGTTGCCCTGATAGATGGTCACGCGCAGGGCAAGGCCGTTGGCCTGGAGGGCCGCGAAGAAGTTCTTCACCGCGTCAATGAATTCCCCGGAAAACGTGGCGTAACTCCGCATTTCATAGTCGTTCTGGGCATTCCAGATCAGACTGTATCCGGCCACGGCCGCCCAGCCCTCCATCTGGACGCGCAGCATGCTCCCCTTCTGGATTTCCCAGAGCGCCTTGGGCACAGGCACGGCCTCTATAGCCGCAACAGGCATTGAGCTGGAGCTTGTGCTGGGGGCTGGAGTGGATGCTGAAACCGCCACAGGCGCTTCGGCAATCGGCTGTGCCGCCGGCATGCTTATGGCGACCGGCGTATATGCCACGGGTTCGCCGGGCTGGGGCTTTTCCAGACGCAGGGCCGGCGAGGTCTGGGCGCGGCTGGGCAGGGATACGGGTTCCGGCATGGGCGCTGGAGTCGTTGCGGCGGACGGCTCTTCAGATGCTCCGGCGGGAACCGGCACTGTGGCCGCCACCGGGATCAATCCGGCGGGCGGTTCGGACAGATAGACCTCATAGCCCTTTTCCAGCACGGCATTGCTGCCGACCTGGTTCCAGCGGCAGAAATCCCGGACCGGTATGCCGCACCGTCTGGCCACAGCGGCGGCAGTGCCCGTCTTCTTCACCGTGTATTTTCTGACCGAAGGGGCAAGGGTATTCGCCGGCGCGGGTTGCGGAAGACTTTCCGGCAGCGGACGGGATTCAAGCTGGCGCTCTTCCCGTACCGGTCGTGCCGGGGCCGACAAAGGGGCTTCCGTGCCCTTGAAAACCTCACGCGTGAAGCTGAAGATCCGCCCGTCAGTGCAGGCCACCCGCACATAGCCCAGCGTGGGCGAGCCTTCCGCATCCAGCACATCCAGCCTGTAGCTGACTCCAAGACCGGATGAACCCAGAGCAAAGCCGTTCGCGCGAAGTTTTTGTTCCAGCACATCCCCGAATATGCCCGGCGCGCGGTCCAGGGCCACAGTGGTATGCGCCGGCGCATGGCGTCTGCCCAGCTCTTCCGCCGTGCGTTCGGCAAGAATCCGCGCGTCGCCGGAATAGGCGGCGCTCAGGCCGTCAAACGAGCCGGGAGCGCTTCTGTGCATCACACAGCCGGCGGCACAGAGCAGACAAAGCAGCAGCGTAATGTTCTTCATTGGAGTCACCTTGTCCTGAACCCTTCCAGGGACCGCCAGCGGCTTGCCCTGGCGCTGTAGAAATCCTGCTGCTTCACATGCCGCAGCCAGACCTTGCTCATGAGCGGATCCGCCTTGGCCATGCGCCGAAGCACAAAGATGCCGACCAGCCAGAAGCTGAGGGACGCAGCGGCCGAAATCGCCGTCATGCCGCCGATGCCTACAAGCAGGGAAATCAGTACGCTGCTCATGGCCAGTTCCCGTTCCGCGCCAAGTACAAGGTTTGGGCGGTGCAGCGCCTGATGGACGGGGATACGCCGGAGTTCCATCAGAGCACCGCCCCGGAAAAGCTGAATGTGGAATTGACGATGCTACCCGCGAACGCGAGGAAAGAGATGCCCGCCACGACGCTGAGCAGCATTTTGAATGCTCCGCTGATATCTTCCCTGTTAAAGAGATAAATGAGTCCGCAGATGCCCACAGCGGTGATGCTGATGAACTTGCCCGCGGGACCGGTGATCGTGTTGACGACCTTTTCAAGCGGGCCGGAAAATTCCGTGATGCCACCGCTGGCTAGGGCCAGATCCGGGCAGACTCCGAGAAAAAAGGCCAGAAATGCCAGAAAAAAAGCCTTGCGGTACATCGTATCCCCCATCAGACGGCTGAGTAGAGGGGCGTTGTTTCATAACGTCCTTCTCTCGCGTTGAAATTGTTGACGGAAATGATGGAAGCAAGACGTCGTGCATTGTCGCGCGTCTTTTCCATATGGATGATCAGATCAACGGCGCGACCAATCAGCTTTTGCTTGGGGCCGACTCCCGCTTCTTCCACCAGCTCTTCCAGACGTTCCAGAGCCTCTTCCGCGCTGTCCGCGTGGAAAGTGCCGATGCCGCCCGGATGGCCCGTGTTCCAGAGCTTGAGCAGTTCCAGAGCCGCCGCGTCACGCACTTCGCCCACAAGAATGCGGCGTGGAGCATAGCGCATGCTGACCTTGGCAAGTTGCCGCATGCCAATGCCCGCCAGCTCAGAGGTAAGAAAAAAAACGGAGTTGGGCGCGCGGGATTGCAGTTCCGCCGTATCCTCCAGAATCAGCAGGCGGTCATGCGGGCAAAGTTCATCCAGTTCATGAATGATGGCATTGACGAATGTGGTCTTGCCGCTGGATGTGCCGCCCACCACGACAATATTTTTCCGATCCAGAATGGCTTCGCGGATAATGCCCGGCACTTCCGGACCAATGACGCCCTTTTCCAGGTATTCCGCGAAGGTAATGACACGCTTGGCTTTCTTGCGCAGGGAAAAAGACGCGCCCGGTCCCACCAGGGGCGGAAACGTGCCCTCGAAGCGTGAGCCGTCCAGCGGGAAGCTGCCTTCAACCACGGGATGCAGAGCATCCACCGTGATGTTCAGGGCGCTGGCGGTCAGCGAAAGTATCAGTTTGCCCTGCGCCAGCGGCAGCTCACCAGTACATTCCTGCTCCTGACCGTAGCGCTCAATCCACAATCTGCCGTCCGGATTGAGCATAATCTCAATCACGGCCGGGTCACGCAGCGCGTCCATGATCAGCGGTCCGCAGTTGTACTCCAGACTTTCCAGGGTACGCGCATCAGCCATGTTGCACCGCCCTCAGAACAAAGACGGCCACATTGACCAGGGCGGAAAGCGTCATGACAGCCGTGCAGAGGTACAGCGTGGACCTGAAGCCGGACAACGTGGCCGCGAAGTCCGCAGCCGCGTCACGGATGCCGTTGATGGTCACGTCAGCCAGCGTTTTCCGCAGTTCGGACACGCTTTTTTCCACGCCCTCGACGTAAGCCGTCGTCTGCTGGCCCATGAACGCGGCCAGCGCCTTCTCGTGCCTTTTCTGGAGTTGTTGCTGTTCGGCAAGGAAGGCATTGAGGATCGTCACCTGCATGAGCAGCGGATCATCCTTGGGCACGGCCAGGTCATGCTTTCGGGCCAGCATGGCGCGCACGTCCTCCACGGACAGGCCCATGCCGTCCGGCAGGCACTGCTCCGCTTCGGGCGCGAGCTGAGACGGCCCGCTGTCGGCAACAGCCGCTTCACCCGGCCAGTCCCGCATGCTTTCATCAGGAGGCAGATCGTCGCTCATGTCAGCTCCCTACAGAATGCCCGCCTGCTCGACGCAGGAAAGAATCTGGTTCCAGTAGCGCCGCAGGCGCGCCTTGACCGCGATGGATGTGGAGCTGCCGTTGATGCCGGCCTCAAAGCTCTGTCGCTTGGCAAACAACTCTTCCAGATCCTTGCCGATCAGCGCCTTATTGCCCAGCGGAAGCTCAATCAGCGCGTGAAACTGTGAGGAGTAGTCTTTGTATATCTTGAACTCCTCGAATCCTTTGCCGTCTATGGCAATGTCGCCAAAGAAGGGATTGAGCCAGACCACAATGGGGGACGCGGGAAAACCGAGGGCCATCCTGGCCAAACCCTGAATGGTATCGCCCAGGGCCTGACCACCCGTGATGATGGAATGAAAGAAGACTCTATGCCCCTGCTCTTCCAGCAGAGGCAGAAAATCATTTTCAGAGAGATATGCCCCCAAAGCGATAAAGGATGACGCGCCATTGTCCACAATGACGTGCGACTCTTCCGGGGCATTCACCAATGCCTCAAGCAGCACATCAAATTTACGAGGGTCAATATTCCCGTCTTTCATGACATTCAGTGGTGTCGCATTAAACTCTTTAAATGATGCTAGAGTAGCGTTTACCGGGTCTGTATCGTAGGCAGTGACATCTTTTTCAAAATGTCGGATAGCCTGATACAACATGACGGCGATCATGGACTTTCCCACACCGCCCTTGCCTTGAAGTATGAAATGAATCGTAGCCAAGTTACTTTCCTTTTACATCAGCTCAGAGGGGTCAGGAATATTACGTTTTTCGAATTTCTCTTCCGGTATTTTTATATTTTTTGAACTTATGAACTGGTCAGCCTGCGTAGTATGCTTTGCGCTATCGGTGTCGGCAGCCCATTTCTTTTCTTCAGCATCCTTTTTTGTACTGTTGCGGCTACCGTTGGCATAACTGCGAAAGGCCCCATAACACATTGTTATTTTCCCTTTATCTTTAAGAGCGTCATAAGCGCTGGCATAGGTATGCCCTTCAGCAAGCAGCGTTAAAACCTCTTCACGCACGGCGAAGTATTCTACCCGCGCCAAGCCAGGTCTAAGCCGGGGCATATGCACCCCGCTGCCATGCCTGGAGAAAGGCAAAAGCGTCCATCATACCACGCTCTTTCACATCTTCCGCCGAGGGGGCTTTCCCCCGCTGGAACAACGATGCCCACAGGCCCCAGGCCGGACCGCGTTTACGCTGGCCGTCAGCAAAGTGAGACAGGAAGGATTCAAAGGCCGGACGCGCGTCCTCCAGAACCGGATCCGGCCTGTGCCGCTCTTCGAGGCGTTGCAGACAGTGCCTGAGCGCCTGCGCATGACGGGGATTTTCCGCCGTGGCTGTTGCGCGCGCGGGAGCGCCGAAAGGCGGGCATTGAACTCCAGGGGAAGAGGAAGCGGGCGCGTTGGTCACGTCCGCCCAGCGCTGGCCACGGAGCCAGTTGACGAGGAAGGGCACGAACCTGCCGTGCTCCTTGAGCCATTGGGCTGATGTTCTGAATCGCTCCAGCGAGGCCATCAGTTCTTCCAGCGCCGGCAGCGCGCCGCGACGCCAGAGCTGATGCCATGCCGCGCGGGCTGGCTCTTTGGCCTCCTTGCGCGGATAGGCCGCAAAAAATCGTTCAAACAGGGCGTCGGCTTTCCGGAAAACCGATTTTCCCCGCCTTTTGTCTCTGGAGTGAGAATCCCCCCACCCACCGGCTTGCGGGGCAGGGACGGGCAGTGTGCTTCGGGAAGGCGCGCGAGTGGAGGGCACGGACTCGCGGTTTGCCTTTACCGGCGAGTGGGGGGAAAGGGGGGAACTCTTCTCTCTCTTATCTTCCTTATAAGAGGGGTGCGCAGGTTTTGCGTATCCCCCCCGCAAATTTTGCGGGGGTGTCTGAATCTGAGACACAGACTTTCTGCGCGGGTCTATAAGGTCATCTGCGACCAGCAGCTTCTTCACGCGGTCAGACAGCAGGAGGATATAAGAGCTGCACTCTCCAGGCGTGTGCTCAACGTGAATATAGCCGAGTTCAACAAGGCGGACCTGGGCATATTGCAGCGTCCGGACAGAAAATTTGCACTGCCCCGCCAAAAACTTCTGGGGCAGCCTGCATTTGCCCGTTGCGTAGCATTCGGCAAAAAGCTTTTTATACAGGAGAGTTGGGCTTGTGGCCACGGCCTGGTCCGAGTCTATAAAGCTTGGCACAAATTTGTCTTCCACCCGCAGAAAGACATTTTTGGGGACAAGAATATTCATAATTCTGCATCCTTATATTTGTAAGGAGCAGAAAAAAGACAAGGCGGCAGCCCCCCGGCTTGACACCGGTTTATGGAGTGTATAGAGTGCCTTTAGTTAGGTTGCACTCTATACAAGAGGCTGAGGGTCGGTTGTTGGTCGCAACCGGCCTTCTCTTTTTTCAGCTCATGCTATGGCATTTCTTTTCCTCATCCTCACCAGACCTGGCAGGCCGTTGATCTTCACACCGCCGTGGATATTGCCACCGGGTTTGCACCGATGAAGGCCAGGGGATACTCCGCGCGGAAGCGCTGCCGCATCACCGGCGAAAGCAGGTGAATGAAGCGCGCGCCCATCCGCATGTGCACACGATCCAGATAGGCGTCCACGTTCCAGGTTTCGCCCCGGCTGATTTGCTCTTTGAGCGCCATGTTTTCCTCTTTGAGGACCTGCCTGTAGAACTCCTGCACTTCAGCGGAGTTGGAACAGTAAATGGCGTCCATAATAAGCCGGTTCTTATCCAGAGGATGAACCTTTCTGGAGCGCTTCCGTGTGCGCTGTTTGGGTTTGAGACTCATAAGACCTCCTTGAGCTTTGGCTGCTCATCAGGCCCGGCGCGCCACCACCGGACGACCGCCTGGAGAGGCGGTTTCGCATATTGCTTGAGCTTAAGAAGCGATATAGGGTCTGGCCTGAACTTTAACTATCGACATGTCTTCGGGAAACGCGCCCAGCGCATCCGCCAGATCAGGATCAAGCGGCACGGCGAAGCCTTCCTGAGCTTGGGCAAAGGCATCCGTGGCCACAGCGTTCATCATTTCCTTATTCATTATTGCCTCCTTCATGGGTTTGCGCGGCTGTAAAACGGGCATAAGCATCTTGCAAGAAAAGGGTATCTCCATAATTCTAGAGAACATGACGGAAACCTCCACATAGCCCAATGCGCGAAGTGAATAGGAAGGCATTTCGCCTAAATTTTTTTTGGGATAAAAAAAGCCCTGAGCCAACATTCGGCAGAAAATCCAAATGCGGGCGCAGGGCTTGACGAGGGAGCAAAACAAAGAATAGGCCGCCATATCGGTGGCCGGCAAACAGGGAAAAAGAAAAAAGCGCAGTAACCCGAAGCTGTTCGGAATTACTGCGCTTGATATGCTGGCGGAGCGGAAGGGACTCGAACCCTCGGCCTCCGGCGTGACAGGCCGGCGTTATAACCGTCTTAACTACCGCTCCGTGGTGGGCAGTACAGGACTTGAACCTGTGACCCCCGCCGTGTGAAGGCGGTGCTCTACCAGCTGAGCTAACTGCCCTCATCGGGTGAGGTTTAATTATGCAAAATAGCCCTCAGAGTCAAGTTGAAATATGTTGAATAAAGAAATTTTTGCCTGATAATAATTCAACATATTGATTTTAAATAATAATTTTCTTGCCCGCCATATAATGGCCGCAGCCTGGCTTGCGAGGCATGGGGTGGAGTGATAGAGCTTACTCATTACTCAAGGGTAACGGACAGCAGAATGAAATTCTCATGGAAACAGTTTGGAACGGCCGCACTATGCGGCTTTATGCTTTTGGCGGCCCGCACTGCGCCCGCCCGCGTAGTGGACGGCAATATAATCATGGATCAGCGCATGAGCGAAAACCTCTGCGCCATCACGTTTGACGATGGGCCGTCGCGCAATACGATGCAACTTCTGGACATGCTCGACCAGTATGGCATCCCGGCCACCTTTTTCCTGCTGGGCAAACAGGTCGAGCTGCATCCGGACATTGTCCGACGTATTGCGGACGATGGCCATGAAATAGGCAATCATTCCTATTCTCATCCCAATCTGCGCCTGCTTTCCCCGGAACGCAAAGCCGATGAAATACGCCGCACCGACGCCATTCTGCGTTCCCTGGGCGTCACGCCGCTTTTTCTGCGCCCGCCCTATGGCGCGTTTGACCAGTATACCGTGGATGTTGCCGACGCGCTGAGCCTTTCCATTGTGCTCTGGTCCCTGGACAGCCGGGACTGGAAAAGCCTGCCTGCCGATTACGCCAAATTGCGCAGCACGCGAGGCTATGTGTATCCCACCGGCACATTGCGCGGCGTTTTTCTTTTTCACGACACGCACAAAAGCACTGTGGAGGATCTGCCCAGAATCATTGCCCATCTGCGTGCGGGCGGCTGCCAGCGTTTTGTGACCGTGAGCGAATATCTGGACGGCCTGCCGGATCCTGAACCGGGCTTGCTGATGACTCGCCGATCCCTGAAGGGAGAGCCGGGGCAAATGCCCTTGGCAGCCCACCATACAGTGGAAGGCGTGGAAGAGTCCGCGGAGCCGCCGGCGCGCAGCTGGCCTGCGGGAAGCGGGCCGGTGCCCCTGGCCCGCAGCAGCAAACCCTGGCAGCCCGCAAAACACGCAACACCCCTGCCTTCCTTCGGTCAGGCTCTGGATCAGCACAGCCAGCAGGATCAGCGCGATCGCCGGAGAGCGCCCCTGCCGTCAGCGGCGCATGCCGCGTCGTCACCGCTTTCCTGAGCCGCCGCAAGGCGGAAAAGCCCTGGCATTGTGAAAAAAATGAAAATCCGCTGAAGAACGGCAAGGAGAAGAAAAGCATGCGCGACATTCTGGTGGGCGTCAGCGGAGCCAGCGGCATGCCGCTGGCTTTGTGCGTCTTGCGTGGGCTGGCCGCCATGCCGGATGTGCGGACCCACTGCATCATTTCGCACGGCGCGCGCGCCGTGCTGCGCGCTGAATGCGGGGCCGGACCGGAGCTGCTGGCCAGGTACGCCGACCATGTGTACGAGCCGGACAATCTGGCCGCCGGACCGGCCAGTGGCTCCTGGTGGTACGGCGCCGGGCCCGCGGCCATGCTGATAGTGCCCTGTTCCATGGGCACGCTGGGCGCGTTGGCTTGCGGAGCAACCGGCAACCTGCTTCAGCGCGCGGGCGACGTGGCCCTCAAGGAGGGCCTGCGCCTGGTGCTGGTGACGCGTGAAAGCCCGCTTTCCGCTGTACATTTGCGCAATATGCTGGCCCTGCGTGAAGCCGGGGCTGTCATCATGCCCTTTTCTCCCGGTTTTTATCTGCGCCCGCAGAGTCTTGAAGAGATGCTTCTCCAGACCAGCGGGCGGATTTTCGATCAACTGGGCCTGGCGCACACTCTGGCGCGCTGGACTGAAACACATATGGAAAATGAGGCAAAGCCATGAGCGAAATTACCTGGTACGGCCATTCGGCCTTCAAGATCAGCGCTCCGCAGGCGCATGTGCTTATTGATCCCTTTTTTACGCCCGCTTCCGGAGTGACCGTGGAAAGTCTGGGGCCGGTGGATATGGTGCTGGTTACCCACGACCACGGCGATCATGTGGGCGAAACCGTGCAGATCTGCCGCAAGACCGGCGCCATGCTGGGAGCCATTGTGGGCACGGCGGGCAAACTGGCCGAGGCCGGCGTACCCGAAGCGCAGATTCTTAACGGCATCGGCTTCAATATGGGCGGCACGCTGGAGCACAAGGGCATCAAGGTCACCATGACCCAGGCTTTCCATTCCAGCGATTCCGGCGCTCCGGCGGGCTATATCATTGAGATGCCCGACGGCCTCGTGGCGTACCACGCGGGCGATACCTGTATTTTCAGCGGCATGGAACTCTGGGGCCAGCTCTATGAGATTGATGTGGCCTTGCTGCCCATTGGCGGCGTGTTCACCATGGACGCCCGTCAGGCGGCTCTGGCCTGCAAGCTGCTGCGCTGCAAGTCGGTCATTCCCATGCACTGGGGCACCTTCCCGGTGCTGGCTCAGGGGGCTGAATACTTTCGGGAACAGTTGTCCAGGGTTTGTCCCGCTTGTGACTGCATAGCCATGCGCCCCGGCCAGAGCCTGTCCTTCGTATAGCGGACGCGCCTGTTTCGTTGCACAGCGGCGGCTGTGAGAGGCGCAACCTGACAGATGTCGCGGGCTTTACCCCCAGCGGAAACAGAATTTCAAAAACCATATCAGCCTGTTTCCAGAACCCCGTCAGAACTGACGGGGTTCTGTTTTTTCAGTTATTTTTAACAACAGGAATAGAGTATTTGCAGAGAAAATAATATTATATACGTTGTAGTTAAATTGAAAAAATTCATACATTTCTCAGAAATATACAATAATATCCATGAAATAGATTTCAATCTGAAAAAATATTCCAATTTAAGATGAGTTATTATTCAGTTTTTCTAATTCAGACATAACCATTCTGAAAAAGTCAACAGGATTTATTTGCAAGGCTTCACAAAGACAAAATATAGTGTTTACTGTCGGTTTTCTCGCGCCTTTTTCTATCCCCCGCAGGTAACAACGCTCTATGTCGGCATAATCCGCAAGTGAAGATTTGCTCATTTTTTTCGCTTTTCTCAGTGATTCCACGGTATTGGCTATGGCTTCCGCCAGATTGGGATAGAGCTTCATGTTCTCAAAATACATGAAAAGCTTGACCTCTGTCGGATACAACTGTATCCACATGAAATGGATACATTAGTATCCATTTTGTCATCCAGCACAGAGGTAAACCATGCTTATCCCAATTCTTGCCTATCTTTCAGACCGCTTGCCGTTTGGAAACTCGCTACGGGGCATTTCGAGCGAAAAACTTGAGGAGATGATGCGCCGAAGCAAGGCGCCCGCATGGCATGAATACGCCATCAAGAGCCGGAAATGGAGAAAACATGCCTGCACGGCCTGCCGCTGGCTTAAAGAGGCGCTCCCCACGACCGCATCAATTTTTGAACCGGGATGCGGCAGTGGAGCGAATCTTCTGTGGCTTGGTCAGCAGGGCTTCCGGAACCTCTATGGTTCGGATATTGAAGGAGGCGCGCTTGAACTTGGGCGAAACCTGGCATCCATGCTTGCGCTCCCGCTTGAAGTCTGGACGGATGACAGCATGAATCCGGTCAGGATGCCGGAAGAGCTTGACGCCATCCTTTCGGTGAACTGGTTGTACCACATTCCCCAGGCCAGCCTGGGCGATTTTCTGGCCCTCTATCGCGAGACTCTGAAAATCGGCGGCTATCTTGCCTGCGATATGGTGACGCGGCGGTATGACGCCGTTCCCGGCAATCAGTGGCATACGAAAGACAGGGGGCTTCCTGTGGAACAGCGGAGGCCGTCGGAATATACAATGCGGCTTGACCCGGAGGAAGTGAGCAGCATAGCCGTGCGACATGGCTTTGCCACGCTCCGGTCAACATGCTTTGCCTTGAGCCAGCCGCAAAGGGCTGTATACCTGCTGCGCCGTGTGGAATAGCAGAAGAAAAAAGCGACCCCCGTCAGGCTGACGGGCGGGATATGCCCCCTTCAAGGTTGAGAAGGTTCAGAGCATTTATCTGATGAAATCAGGTAAATGCTCTGTTGGCCGCGCAAGCGGACAAGCGCGCCCAATGAGCGGAAAAACCACACTTTTTCCGCGAAATAATGTATGTTGCCCCAATTTAAAAATATTGGAGAAATTACTACGCCAAGCCATCCGAAAATTGAGAACGAAAAAGGATGTTCTGTCAGGTTGTTTTTAAGAGGGTATTTGGTGTTTAGATATAAACGCTGAAATCAATAACATGCTGCCAGAACTCAAATCAGATGCGGCTGCCCTGGCAGAAGGTTGCACGCGCATTGACCTCCAGGGCGGCTTGGCGTATTTTTTGGGGATTACCGTTTACCACTTCCGCATGGAGCGCACTATGGCCCCCATCAGCAATCCTGACATGATGCAGATCAGTAGCGACGCCACGGCCCCTGAAACTGCCAGGCCCGGCGTTGATTTTATCCGCGCCCGCATTCAGGAGGACAACGCCTCCGACCGTTTCGGCGGTCAGGTTCACACGCGCTTTCCACCGGAGCCGAATGGCTATCTGCATCTCGGACACGCCAAGTCCATCTGCCTCAACTTTGGTGTGGCGCGGGAATTCGGCGGTCTGTGCAATCTGCGTTTTGACGACACCAATCCCACCAGAGAAGAAAGCGAGTATGTGGAGTCCATCCGTGAAGATGTGCGCTGGCTGGGCGGCGACTGGCAGGATCGGGAATTTTATGCCTCCGATTATTTTGAGCGCCTTTACGCCTGTGCGGAGCAACTGATTCGGATGGGCAAGGCCTATGTGGACGACCTTTCCGCCGAAGAGATCCGCGAATATCGCGGCACCCTTACCGAGCCCGGTCGCGAAAGTCCGTACCGCAACCGCAGTGTGGAGGAAAATCTGGATCTCTTCCGCCGCATGCGCGCCGGGGAATTCCCGGACGGCATGCGCGTGCTGCGCGCCAAGATTGACATGGCCTCGCCCAATCTGGTCATGCGTGACCCCACACTTTACCGCATCCGCCACGCCAGCCACCACCGCACGGGCGTCGCCTGGTGCGTCTACCCCATGTATGATTTTACACATTGCCTGTCCGACTCGCTGGAGGGCATCACGCATTCGCTCTGTACTCTGGAGTTTGTGAACAACCGCGAACTGTACGACTGGGTGCTGGATACCCTGGGCATGTATCATCCGCAGCAAATCGAATTTGCCCGCCTGAATCTGACCCATACGGTACTCTCCAAGCGCAAGCTGATCCAGCTGGTTAAAGAGGGCCATGTCCGGGGCTGGGACGATCCGCGCATGCCCACGCTCAGCGGCCTGCGCCGCAGGGGTGTTCCGGCCGCGGCCCTGCGCGAGTTCTGTGCCCGTATCGGCCTGGCTCGCGCCGATTCCATGGTAGAGTACTCCATGCTGGAGTTTTGCATCCGTGAGCACCTCAACGCGCATGCTCCGCGCGTCATGGCTGTGCTGGATCCCGTCAAGGTCGTCATTGAGAACTATCCGGAAGGACAGGTGGAGGAATTTGAAATGCCCTACCACCCGGAAGATCCTTCCTACGGCAGCCGCAAGGTTCCGTTCTCGCGCGAACTGTATATTGAGCGCGACGACTTCCGTCAGGATCCGCCCAGGAAATTTCATCGTCTTTCGCCTGGCGTGGAGGTGCGCCTGCGTTACGCCTATTTCATCACCTGCCGCGAGGCCGTGCTGGACGAGGCGGGCAATGTGCTGGAGCTGCGTTGCGTGTACGATCCCCAGAGTCGGGGCGGCCAGAGCCCGGACGGGCGCAAGGTCAAGGGTACCATCCACTGGGTATCGGCGGCGCACGCCCTCCCGGCGGAGGTGCGCCTGTACGATCATCTTTTTGCGGTGGAAAATCCCAATGCCGTGCCCGAAGGCAAGACCTTTCTGGACAACCTCAATCCCGATTCCTTGCGTATAAAGCGCGGCCTGCTGGAACCGGCCCTGGCCAGAAGTGAAACCGGCCAGACACTGCAATTTGAACGCCTGGGCTATTTCTGCAAGGATAAGGACAGCTCGCCGGAACTGCCTGTGTTCAATCGCACGGCCACATTGCGGGACACCTGGGCCAGGCTGGAGAAAAAAACCGAGGAAAGCGCCCGCCCTGTTTCATAGGGAACATCAGCTTGACAGCCAGGACGCAAGCGGCTATGGTATTTTCTCAATGGGTCGTTAACTCAGTAGGTAGAGTATCTGCCTTTTAAGCAGAGAGTCGCAGGTTCGATCCCCGCACGACCCACCAAGTTTTTATTTCACGAAGCCCCGCAAAGCCCAAAAAGCCTTGCGGGGCTTCACTTTTCACGGGTTCCGGTGTCTCGCGTAGTCTCACTTAGAGCAATTTGACTTTTATTTTATTTAGAAATTGTTTATACTGCAGGGGTGAAATTTGCATCTGAAGAAATCAGGACCAGGGCTGTTCATGCCTATCTTGAAGGAAAGGCAACAGCCAGGCAATTGGCAGATATTTTAGGTTACACCCCGGCTACCATCTGCAACTGGGTCAGAGCTTATCGTGAAAATCAGCGATTATCAGCCAAACCAAACGGGCATCGCCCAAGTTGTTTCTCCCATGAGGAAATTCGGGAGTTACAAG
>CAJTFO010000013.1 GCA_910575755.1 Desulfovibrionaceae bacterium
TCCATCATGCGCTTGAGCATGGCGTTGTCCGTCGTCTGGGTACGGACAGGCGCGGTACGCACCGGCGCGACCGGAGGCGGGGCCGGGCGCGGGTCTTCCTTCTTCACGACAACAGGCTTTCGCTGGCCCACAGGTGTGGGCACAAAACTTTCACCTTTCTGAAGTGCGGCATCGGCTTGCCGGGCATCATGCTTTTTGAGCTTGTCGTTGTATTCTTCCGAACCTTCTCCCCCGGCTTGGCCCGTCACCGCATCAGAGCGGGCCGCCACCATCGTGGAGGTTGTCGAAGGCTTGTCCGGCGAAAACAGCGCGAAGGAGACGAGAAAAAGGGCAACAGCCAGGGCTGTGCCGAGCAGACCGAACATGATGACTCGGCGCTTCTTTTCCGTGCTGGTGATGCTCATGCTTCCCCCTTACTGACCGTTGTTCAGGACAAGGGTCTGAATCTGGCCGTTGATGGAAAGCATGATGCGTGTTGTGGCAGGCGTTTCGTAACAGCGTGTGTTGCCCGCGCCATTGACCACCGCGCTCCAGGCAGGCCACATCAGGGTATTGTTTGTCCTGATGTAGTGTTTGCCGTTGTATTTCCAGATGCTGACCTGTTCGGTTTGCGGCTTCATGCGAAGCCGCACGGCCCCATCAGGTGGAATACGATCCAGAAAGGCCAGCATGGAGGAATCCGCCGTTTCCCTGATGTCCTTCACAATGGGAACACTGGCCTTCGGGCCGTGATGGGCAAGCCGGAACAGGACAAGCGCGTCCGCCTTGCGTTCCGGCGCGCGCACGGAATCCGATTCCAGCCGGATGACCAGCGGCATGTCCCGGCCCTCCAGAGTGACCACAATGGTGGACGTGGCGTACCCCTGCATCGGCATGACGTTGAGCAGGTTTCCTTCCGGCAAGTCAGGCCGCAGCACCTGAAAGAAGGACGGCCCTCCATTGGTCACGGAAGTGACAGGCCAGGGCTGCCCCGTGGAATCGTGAAAGACCAACGAGGTGGCGATATTGGCCGTGGTGAATACGGGCACGGGAGAACGACCCGGTTCCAGGGATACGCTCACCGTGCGTGTATTCAGGGCGGGTGACACGGGCAGGAGGGCGCGTTCCCGTTCGTCGGAACGCGAGCGGTATTCCTGAATCTGCCCCTGATCCAGCGGCATCATCTGCCGCAGGGATTCTTCAAACAGGGCTTGCGCGTCCTTTTTTGTCGCTCCCCCGGATGATGGCGCTGTGTTCGCGCTTGCCCCGTTTCCCGGCTGATTTTCCGGTTGTCCGAGAACCACGGTTCGCTGATCCGTTGCGGGCGGCGTATGTTCATTCGCCAGGGCCGGTTGCCCGGAGAGAGCCGCCAGCACCAGAAGACACACTGTTTTTTTCACGACAAATCCTTTATGCGTAAGCGAACGCGGCGCGTTCAGGTTGTTCCCCGCCGGGGAAAAGGCGCGAGACAGGCAGGCCCCTCAGAATGTCCCCCGCCGAACGGCAGGGAGTTCCGGCTTCGCGCCGGACGTTCAGCGATTGACGTTTCGTGCGGAAATCCGCTGTCTGACGGCGGCGTTTGAACTCGTTCAGAAACGCGATGATGCCCAGACTGTTTTCCGGCGGAACGTCATCGGCGGAAGGCGCGCGGTTTTGGGAGTGCAGGTACTGCCAGATGCCGAAGGGCATGGCGTCATTGGCTATGGGCGGGAATTTTGTCGCAAAGGCATCGAACAGAGGCCGCAGTCGTGCTCTTTCCGCGTCTTTCCGCTTCTGGAGGCGCTGTTCCTGTTCCTCACGAACGCGAAGCGCCTGGAGGGCGGATTGTTTTTGTGTTGCTTCCGCCTGCTCCGCGAGAGGAAGCGGATCGAGCCAGCGTTGACCACGCAGCCAGTTGCCCATTTGCGGCACAAAGCGACCCTGTTCGCGCTGCCAGCCTTCCGAGGCCGCAAAGCGTCGGATCGCGGCATGGAGTTCCGGGAGCGAAGGAAGCTGGCCGCTCCGTGAGAGTTTGAGCCAGGCCATGCGGGCGAAGCCCTTGGCTTCCTTTTTGGGGTACATGGCCCAAATGTTTTCAAAATCAGGAAGAGAAGACACGCCCCCCGCCGCAGGCGCATTGGACGTGCGACGAACAGGAACAGACGCTGTTTCACCGGGCGCATGGGGGGAAGAGGGGGAATTTTCTTCTTTTCGTTGTTTGTTAAGAGTGGTTAAGTAGCCAGATGTTGCCTCATTGCAGCCAGATTCTGACTGCTTGTTGGCAAAATTTGTCTCTTGAGTTTTGACCATCTCTTCAGGGCGCAAAAGGTAATAAACGGAAGAACGGTATTGCTCACGCCTGATGAAAATGAGTTTTTCCCTGACAAGCTCCGCAAGGTAGTTCTTGACGCTGCTGATGCTGCACGAAAGCCTCTTGGCAAGCGTTGCCTGCGAAGGCCAGCAATGGTCTTTATCAGCGGCATAATCACATAAAATCGCATACATGGTCTTTGCTCCAAACGTAATGGACTTCCTCAAAACAAACTGTGGCAGAATCGGGCCGTGGATGTTCCCCTTCGGCGAAAAAGTCTTCATTTTTCTTTCTCCCTGCCCAGGAAAAAGACAAAAACAGCAGATTCGTTGTTGACAACGAGAAACCTTCCGGTTACTGTTGTTCTCACGTTACACGCGTAAGAACACAGTTCTGCAATGAAGCCGTTGAGTTGCCTCTCGACGGCTTTTTTGTTTTCTCTTTGGGCGGTTAGTACCTCATCGGAAGCTCCTCACGAGGCGTTGACGAAGCTTGTCTGAACGTGGGCATCACGCATCACCGCAGGGCAGCGCCGAGAGGCTTCCGGCGTCTGCCCAAAGTACGGAACCCTCGAAGGGGGAGCGCGGATGCGTGATTGTTCGCCTGGACGAGGAGAAAGAGGGAAAGGGCCGTATATGAAAAAAACTCCCGCCGACCATGCAGGAGGCATCATGGCCGAAGGGAGTTCAGTACGGAGGGAAAACAGGAAAAGAACCGAAAAAAACAAAATTTTTTCGGAAAATTTTTTGTTCTCAATAACTACGGTAAATTCTTGGGGAAATGAAAGGCGGCTGGCAGAAAATGGATAAGAAAATGGATAAGCAACTGAAGGAAAAAGCCGGTAAAACCTGTCGGGGTCAGGTTCCGGTATCTTCCTGTAAGTATAGGAAATTAAAGAGAAACTATCCGTATTGGATGTATTAGTCTGATATGTGAGGGACTCTCTCTCTCTCTCTCTCTCTCTCCCTCTCTCTCCCTCTTGTAAAGCCTAAGTTTTCTGTGGGGGGGCGCTGATGACGCTCTCCATAAATACAAATTTCATGGCTGGAAGCACGGCCAATACCCTGAAAACGCACTACTCCCGTCTTGCGACTTCAGTCGAGCGTCTTTCTTCCGGCCTGCGCGTCAATTCCGCCGCCGACGACGCGGCCGGTCTTGCCATACGCGAACTGATGCGCGCCGATGTCGCCACCTTTCATCAGGGCGTGCGCAACGCCAACGACGCCATTTCCATGATTCAGACGGCCGACGGCGCGCTGGCCGTCATTGATGAAAAGCTCATCCGCATGAAGGAACTGGCCGAGCAGGCCGCCACAGGCACCTACAATTCAACGCAACGTCTGATTATCCATTCCGAATTTGTGGCAATGGCGGAAGAGATTGACCGCATTGCCAACGCAACCGATTTTAATGGCATAAAATTGCTGGACGGCTCCCTGAACGGAGCGCATGACGGCTCCGGCCTCAACGCCACAGGCAAAATGAAAATTCACTTCGGCACAGGGAATGATTCCGCCGAAGATTACTACTATGTGGAGATTGGCAACTGCACGCTGGCTGGCCTGGGCTTGAGGGATGAAGCCGTAACAACCATCAATGCTGCCGGCGGGAATGTGGGAGGAGTAAAGGCGGCGGCTTCAAATAACGCAAGGGCTGACCCTTATGGGGGAGTGCCTATATTGAGTGATGCGCTTAATAAAAACAGCCAACAACAATTAAATTCTGGTTGTATTGCCGTCGGTATTATTCCAGTAGGTTCGACAGGAATTAATATTATTATGAATGATAATGATGTAGAAGATACAATTCAGATATTCACTCGTTCAGGAAAACATTTGGCAGGTATTCAACTGGCCGACTGGTTTACCACCACGCCAATTACAGAGTCTACTCTTATAACTGAGGCTAATGGTTTTTCCCCTGGAGCTTCTTATGATGGAAGTGGCCTTAATGGGACTGGTAATAATATTACATTTGTGGATGAAAATACATATCAAAACATTATTTATAACGGAATGAATATAGGTTATACCGGTGATGGTGCTAGGATTTGGCCAAGAAATCCTATTGAAAAGCTAACAATTGATAATGTCACAGAGGACTTAATCTTTATCGTCGCTGGTCGAGGAACATTTAACGTCACTGCCGACTGGACCTACATGCCCACGGCAGGCAATCCTCCCGATCCACCTGACCCGCCAGACCCTCCGGATCCGCCCGGCCCCGGCCCTGCCCCTGCTCTTCCCCAGGGCGACATCGTTTCCATCAAAACACAGGAAAAAGCCCAACAGGCTCTGGAACGCATAGATAACGCCATCGTCAAAAAGGACAACGTGCGCGCCCACCTCGGAGCCATGCAGAACAGACTGGAAAATACCGTGACAAACCTCTCCATCCAGGCGGAAAACCTGCAAGCCGCCGAATCCCGCATCTCTGATGTTGACGTGGCAACGGAAATGACGCAATTCGTGCGTAACCAGATATTGACCCAATCGGCTGTCGCCATGCTTGGGCAGGCAAACTCCTACCCGCACATGCTGATGAATTTGTTGAAGAAGTAAGATCCAGGTGCAGTCAGCTCTGAAAAGAAGGGGCGGCCGCCGGTTGTTCCCGGCGGCCGCGAGGAGGGATGTTTCGATGGCTAGAGGGTTCTGTCAAAGGAGGAGGTTTTTTTTGGGGGGGGCCGCGCCGTCCCTGAGGGGGGGCTGGAACGGCGCGGAAATTTGTTCTGTCTCGCTGTATATGTTAACCGCCTGTCGGCAGATATTTTCTGTGCTGTCCGCTGTTCCGGACGTTCTTGCTTTTTATTATAGCAAGGCGCGTGCCAAAACCGGAAATTTCTGATAATATGCTGAAAATAAATATAATTTTGAATTTAACCCAGAAACAGTGTCGTATATTTTTTATACATCTTTGCGCCGAGACAGCATAAAATTTACACAGGCGGCTTACTTTCAGCCATGTGCGCGGCAGTGGTTTCCTGCGTCGCCAACGCCGAAAAGACCGGTTTTGGCGGATGCTCACGACCAATAAAGGGCGGGTAAAACTCAAATGTGACGCGGCGTCCTGCCCTTCATGCGCTTGCCCTGACAGGAAAGCGCGGACGCATTGACATATCAGTTTATCTTGATATATACATAACCATCATCCACTGACGCCACACGACCACAGGCGGCCTCACGGGCCGGGCTCTGCCAAGGAGCGGAACATGCAGATAGATTCGCTGATTCAGGGCGCCGCGACGCCTTTTTTCTCCCTGGAATTTTTCCCCCCCGCGGAGGAAGCGCATCTGCCGGCTTTTTACGCCACGGTGGAGCGACTGCGCGCGCTTGATCCCCTGTTTGTGTCCGTCACCTACGGCGCGGGGGGAGCGCGGCGGCGCAACACCCTGGCAGTCACCGCCGAACTGGCGCGGCGCGGCTTTACAAGCATGGCCCATCTGACCTGCGTGGGGGCCGAGCCGGAGAGCATCGCCGCCTTTCTCAAGGAGCTGCGCGCCGCGGGCGTGGACAATGTGCTGGCCCTGCGCGGCGATCCGCCCAAGAACGAGCGCTGGGACTGGCAGGCCGGCTATTTTCGGCACGCGGCCGATCTGGTGACCTTTACGCGCGAACACGAGCCGGACATGGGCATAGGCGTGGCCGTGTATCCCGCGCCGCATCCCGAATCCCCCTCCTTTATTCAGGACAGACGCCACACGGCGGACAAGCTGCGCGCCGGGGCGGGCTTTGCCGTGAGCCAGCTTTTTTTCGACGTGCGCGAATATGAGGCCCTGGTGGCGGACCTGCGCGCCAAAGGACTGGACACGCCCGTGGTGCCGGGCATTCTGCCCATTCAGAGTTTCGATTCTCTGCGCCGGGTGCTCTCGCTTTGCGGGGCCAACATCCCGGGCAAGCTTTACCTCAGTCTGGAGGAGGCCGACCGCAGGGGCGGGGCCGCGGCCGTGCGCGACGCGGGGCTGGACTTTGCCGTGCGCCAGATACGCCAGTTGCTTGATTGTGGCGCGCCGGGCATTCATCTGTACACTCTGAACAAGGCTGATCTTTGCCTGCGCATCGCCGAGGAAGCGGGCATGCGACGGCCTGCACCGGCCACGGGCGGCTGTTGACCGTTGCCGCCGCCGGCGATATATGCCGCGGCATGCCTATTGAAAAAGATCACCGCCGCCTTCTGCTGGCCGTCTGCACAGCGCTGTTTTTCATGCCGTTCATGCTGGCCGGGGTCAACGCGGCGCTGCCGCCCCTGGGCGAGAGCCTGCACGCCAGCGCCCGCCAGCTCGGTCTGGTGGGTGCTTTTTATTCGCTGGGGCTGGCTGTGTTTCAGTTGGCGTCGGGCAGTCTGGGCGACATTTGCGGTCGCCGCCGCGTCTGGCTCTGGGGCGTGGGGGTGTTCGCCCTGGCCGGGGCGCTGCTGGGCTTTGTGGAGTCCACGCCGCTTTTTCTGGGCCTGCGCTTCGTGCAGGGCGTGGGCGGGGCCATGTTCAACGCCAGCGGCCTGGCCCTGCTGGCCTCGGCGGCGCCGCCGGAAAAGCGCGCGGTCTATCTGGGCATCAGCGGCGCGGCGGTCTATGCGGGCATTGCCTGCGGCCCGCCGGTGGCGGGGGTCATCGCCGGCTGGCTGGGCTGGCGCTGGCTGTTCTGGGGCAACGCCCTGGCTTCCGCGGGCGCGTTTCTGCTGATGAAATACTGCGTCAGGCTGGAATGGCGCACGGCCAGGGGCCAGCCTTTCGACTGGCCCGGTTGCGCGGTTTACGGCTGCGCCATGGCCGCCCTGACCTTCGGCGCGTCGGAACTGGCCCGCAATCCGACCCTGGCCTGGAGCCTGCTGGGGGCCTTTGCGCTCTTGCTGGCCGTGTTCTGTCTGCTGGAGCTGAAAAGCCCCTATCCTCTGCTGGATCTGCGCCTGCTGGCCCGCAACCGGGTTTTTGCCCTCTCTTCACTGGCGGCTTTTGTCAATTACAGTTCCTTTTTCGGCATGCTGTTTTTTTTCAGCCTGTATCTCCAGGTGGGGCGCGGCATGAGCGTGCGGGAGGCCGGTTTTTTTCTGGCCCTGCAATCCGTGATGCAGGCCCTGACCACGCCGCTGGCCGCGCGTCTTTGCACGAACTGGAATCCCGGTTATGTCTGCGCTGTGGGTGTGGCCCTCTGCGGTCTGGGGCTCACTGCGGCCGGTTTCCTGCAACTGGATTCGCACCTGGGCCTGATGCTGGGCGCGCAATGCCTGCTGGGCGTGGGCATGAGCCTGTTCGCGCTGCCCAATACCACCATCATTCTGGAAAGCGCCGGGCCGGATCACGTGGGGCAGGCCTCCGGGCTTACCGGGGCCGTGCGCACCGGCGGGCAGCTGTGCAATATGGTGATCATTACCCTGACCCTGAGCCTTTTTCTGGGCCAGGAAGCTGTGAGCGCTGCCAATATCGACGGTTTTATGCGCAGCATGCGCGCGGATCTGCTTATTTTCGGCCTGTTCAATCTGCTGGCCGTGGGTTTTGTGCTGGCGCGCAACCGGCGTTGATGCCGCCACAGATGCCGTTTCAGGGCTTGCCGTATGGAATGGCGTTCTTATATTCCGGCAGCGTCGTTGCTGTCGCGGGGCGCGATCCGCGACGGACGATAAGTTTCCCTGCAAGCATTTTGCCGTATTGCAGGCAAAACAGCATCGGGTCAGCAAAGAGTGCAAAGAAGTCTAAAGTTTCCCGGCAAGACGCCGAAAAAAACAGCAGGGACGGAAAACGCCATGGCCGAGACGAGCACCACGCAAATGCGCATCATGCTGCAGAGCTATGAGCAGCAATTGCTGGCTGCCCGCCGTCTGGCGCGCTTTCGTGTGCGTCGGCGTCTGGCCGAGGGGCAGGAGCCCCATGACCCCGACCCGTCCATCAAGCGCCGCGGTTATGTGGAAAAAGTGGCGCAGGAACTGTACGACAGTCTGATCTTCACCGGCAGCGACAATCCTGTGGTGGAGGAAATCCGTCAGGAGCTGGGCCGGGCTGTGGGGCAGGATGTGCAGTTCACCTATCCGCCGGGCGGCAGGCTCCGCATCGTGGGCAAAGGCCCCGAGGGGCCGCGAACCCTGAGCGAGGAGGAACAGCTCCGCACGCGGCATGCGCTCTGGCGCATCACACGCCAAAAGGTTGACCAGAGCATGCTGGAAAAGCCATCCGGCTCATAGGGATACCCCGCGCCGGACAGACAGAGAGTAGCACATATGGAAATTCAGAATACTATAAATCCATTGGTGGAGTCCTATGCCGCCGAGCTGGAAAAGAGCGGCGAGACGCGCGGCCGGATCAGGGCGGAAAGCGCCGGAAGCGACGCCGTGCGCGGCGATACGGTGAGCGTGTCCCAGAACGCCCTGTTGCTGACCGAGGCCCGCCGCACCGCGCAAAACACGCCTGATGTGCGCGCCGACAAGGTGCAGGCCCTGCGCATTCAGGTGGCCAACGGCGCTTACAAGCCGGACAGCCGGCTTATAGCGGCCAGCCTGGTTCGTGAGGAACCGGGCCTCTTCCAGATATAGTTCAGTTGCCCGCTCTGCGTCGGGGCCATGCTTTTTTCATGGACGCCGGCGCATGGCAGGGATAGTTTCGCCGCTTCCGCAAGGGGGCGGCTTTTTTTGTGGGGAGAGCAGCGGCCTGCGAATGTTTTTTATTGCAAGCCTTCATCTGTACTCGCGGATCTGCGCCCGCCAGCCATGTCCACCATACTCCATCCAGAGCGGCGCAATAAGACCCAGTCCTCTCCCCTTTCTTTGGGGAGAATTGCCGGGGCATTTTTGTAAATTTATTTTTTATCAAATATATCCAAACATTATTGGCAGGTATGAAGCCGCGGCCATGCGGACGTCTGTTCCAGGGCTTTCCGGAGGCCTCACAGCGTGCGGGGCGCGTGCTCGCGCCGGAATCGGGTAGGGCGCGGAATGCAGTATGGCCGGCGGCAGCGTCCGCTGCGATTGGTTCTTGACAAAATATTGATACTATAGCTAGTACCTAAATAACAATTTATATCCATTTTTACCAAGGAGGCTTCATGCGGGACATTTTACCCGCCGCACCCCTGCGCTCCGCGGAAGTTTTTGTTTTGCGCGCTCCTGTTGATGAGCCGGTGCGCACCTCTTTCGGCATCATGCGCGACAGGCCCGCCGTGCTGTTGCGCGTGGAGGATGAGGACGGTTTTTGGGGCTGGGGCGAAGCCTGGTGCAATTTCCCGTCCTGTGGCGCGGAGCACCGTGGTCGTCTGCTGGCGGAAACAGTGTTGCCGCCCGCGCTTGGCGCAGCCTGGCATGAACCCGGTCAGTTGGTGCGCCATGTGGCCTGCAAGCTGCACATTTTGCGCCTTCAGGCGGACGAGCCCGGCCCCATGGATCAGGCTTTGGCCTGTCTGGACATTGCGCTCTGGGATCTGGCCGCCCGGCGCGCGGGCGCGCCGCTGCATGAACTGTTGGGCGACGCGGCCATGTCGGCCATGCCCGCCTATGCCAGCGGCATTAATCATCCCGGCGTGGCTGAAACCGTGAACCGCATGCGCAAAGCGGGCTACCGGGCCTTCAAGGTGAAGATCGGTTTCGGACGCGAGCAGGATGAGGCCAATATCCGCGCGGCGCTGGATACCCTGTTGCCCGGCGAGAGGCTGGCGGTGGACGCCAATCAGGCCTGGACTCTGGAGCAGGCTCTGGAGATTCTGCCCCGCCTGCGGGAATATCCTCTGCTCTGGGTGGAAGAGCCGCTGGCCTGCGACCGCCCGGCGGAAGAATGGGCCAGCCTGGCCGCATCCGGCAGTTTTTCGCTGGCCGCCGGGGAGAACATGCGCAGCATCGCCACGTTTGAAGCGGCCATTGCCGCCGCCGCCATCCGCGTGATCCAACCGGATGTCTGCAAATGGGGCGGGCTCACGGGCTGTCTTCGCGTGGCCCGCGCGGCCCTGGCCGCCGGACTGCATTACTGCCCGCATTATCTCGGCGGCGGCATTGGCCTGCTGGCTTCCGCCCATCTGCTGGCCGCCGTGGGCGGCGATGGCCTGCTGGAAGTGGACTGCAACCCCAATCCGCTGCGCGAGCTGCTGGCTGAACCCTTCCCGCGTCTGGAGGGCGGGCGTTTTATCCTGAGTCATGAACCCGGACTGGGTGTCGCGCCGGACATGGACGCGGTGGAAGCGATGCTGACCTTCCACGCGCGCTGCCGCTGACGCCCGCCACCCCTGTCATGTGTCCACAAAGGAGATGTTATGAAACGTCTTTGCCTGACTTGTCTTGTGGTCTGCGCCCTGTGCGCCTCGTTTCCGGTTCACGCGGCGGAAAAAACGGTCATTCATCTGCTCAGCACGCCTTTCGGCACCGGCAGTTATGTGCTGGGCACGGCGCTGGAGAGTATCGTCAACCAGGGCGGGTATCCCCTGAGCATCGCCCACGCGGAAACGCCGGGGCAGGCTTACAATGTGAACAAACTCAATGCCGATGCGGCCGCGCGTCAGAATACCGTGGTGACGGCCTCTCAGGGCATCAACTGGCTGGCCTCGCAGGGGAAAAAGCCTTTTCCGGCCAGGCGCACGCCGCTCAAGCTCATCGGCATTTACACCTATACGGCCACCTGGCTGGTGACTGGCGACAAGAACATCAGGAACATGGCCGACCTCAAAGGCAAGCGCATTGCCATGGGGCGCATCCCGCAGGTCATCTGGGGGTATGAGCCGGACGCCCTGCTGCGCAACGGCTACGGCGACGATTTTTACAACAGTCTGAAAATCCAGTTTGTCGGCACCTCTGAAGCCGCCACCGCCCTGATCAATGGTCAGGTGGACGCGGCCACCATCGGCGGGTACATGGATCCGATCTCTGGCAGATTTTCCCCCGCGCCGCAGACCGTGGAAGTGCTGGCGGCCGGCCGGGATCTGACCCATCTGGACTGGACAAGGGAGGCGGTGGAAAAAACCGCGGCCAGGGACATTCAGCTCTTTCCCATTCAGGCGCCCGCCAGGGCCGTGGACAGCCTGGAAAGCCCCATCTGGATCGGCGCGGACCTGCACGGTCTTTTCGCCCATCCCGAGTTTCCCGAGGAGTACGCGTATATCCTGGCCAAAGCCATGATCGAGAATATTGAGGCTTTCGGCAAATACCATGCCCTGGGCGGGCTCATGAGCCGCGCCGGGCTGGTCAAGGGCTTCAGCCCGGAGCATATTCATCCCGGAGCGCTGCGCGCTTACAAGGAAGCGGGAATCCTTTAACGCGGCTCAGCGTTGACGTTGTGCGGGGGCGCAGTGCAAGGCCGCGCCCGCGCCTGCGCCTCGCGGCGGCTCTCAGTTCTCGCCCGCCTGTGCCGGCAATCGCGCGAGCAGGCCCGGCACAGGCGCGGCGTCAGGCGTATCGCCCGGTTCAAACCGTTCGCGCGGAGGTTTCTCCATGAACAGAATCTCGCTGCCAAAGGTCATCCTGACCGTCGGGGGGCTGGCTATGGTGGTCTACCATGCCGTGGCCTCGCAATATCTCTACTTCAGTCAGTGGGAGCACCAGACCATCCATTTTGCCTTCCTCTTTCTGATGGTCTTTATGAGCTACGCCATCAGGGCCAAAAGCCGACTGGCGGCAGCGGGCCTGTATCTCTGCCTGATAGCGGCTCTGCTGTGTTGCGTGTATGTCTATGGCAATATTGAAGAACTGGAAATGTCCCAGGGTTTCCCCAGCCAGACGGCACTGCTGGTCGGCCTGTGCCTTATTCTGACCACGGCTCTGGGCGCGTGGCTCTGCTGGGGGCTTCCCCTGTTGCTGGTGGCCGTGGTTTTTGTGGCCTATTTTTTCCTCGGTCATCTGCTCAGCGGGCCGCTTTATCACCCGGCTTTCGGCTTTGAGTATGTGGTTTCCATGCTCAGCGTGGGGCTTTCGGGCCTCTACGGCCTGTTCATGTCCATCAGCGCGGATCAGGTGTTCATGTTCGTGGTTTTCGGCGCGCTGCTGGGCATTTTCAAGGTGGAAGGCCTGCTCATGGAAATGGGCAAGATCCTTGGGCGCAGGCTGCGCGGCGGGGCCGGGCTCACCGGCGTGTTCTCCAATTCGCTCATCGGCATGGTTTCCGGCGCGCCCGTGGCCAATGTGGCCATCACCGGCCCCTTTGTGCTGCCGTATATGCGCAGGTCCGGCTATTCGGTGGACGAGGCGGGCGGCATTCTGGCCTGCTCGGCCACGGGCAGCCAGCTCATGCCGCCGGTCATGGGCGCGGCGGCTTTCATGATGGCGACCTTCATCAGCCAGCCCTATGCCGTGGTTATGCTGGCCGCCATGCTGCCCGCGGTGCTCTTCTATTTCGCCGTTGCCCTGGGGGTGCAGTTTCTCTCGGTGCGCAAGGATCTGCAACTGGTGCGCATAGACGTGGACTGGTCGCTGATCCGGCGGCGGCTGCCGGTCTTTGCGCTGCCCATCGGTCTGATCTTCGGCATGCTGCTGATGCGCTACAGTCCGTCCAATACAGCCTTCTGGGCCAGCGTGATCACCCTGGCCACAGGCTTTGCCGTCAAAGACGCCCGGCCCCACTGGCGCGAGCTCGTCCGCGCCCTGGTCAACGGGGCCGTGACCGGGGCCAAGATCGGCATCTCCCTGGCGCTGATCGGCATGGTGGCCCAGACGCTCATTTCCACGGGGCTGGGCAGCAAGCTGGCCAGCCTCATCCACATTCTGGCCGGAGGGCAGCTCTTTGCGGCCCTGCTGGTCACTATGGCGGTGGCCCTGATTCTGGGCTGCGCCGTGCCCCCGGCCGCGGCCTACGCCCTGTGCGCCATCATTATCATCCCCACGCTTACGCCCATGGGCGTGGACCTGCTGCGGGCGCACATGTTCTGCTTTTATTTTTCCATTATCGCTGCGGTGACGCCGCCGGTGGGGCTGGCCTCCCTGGCGGCCACCGGCATTTCCGGCGGCAACTACGCCGTGACCAGCGTGCATGGCTTCCGCCTTTCGCTGAGCGGCTTCATCCTGCCCTTCCTGATTATCTACAACCCGCTGTTCTCCTTTGATTTCAGCAATGCCGTCTGGTCCATCTGTTCCCTGATCTGCATCCTGACCGGATTGACCAGTCTGGACGCGTTGTTGTACGGGGCCATGGCCCGCCCCTTCACCCCGCGCGATTATATTCCTGCCGCCGTGGTGATGCTGCTCAGCTTCTGGCTGACCATTCAGGGCGCGCGCCTGCCGCCGCCGCTCTGCGCGCTGCTCACGCTGGGAATTGTGGCCCTGCTGGCCGTGCAGTGGTTCTGTCAGACCAGAAGGCCGCCCGCCCAGTCCCGGACGGCCTGAACCAGCCTGAACGTGAAAAGCCCCGCCGGCGTCTTGTGCCGACGGGGCTTTCTGCCGTCATGTCAGCGCACCAGATCAATATCCAGGCGCACCCGGTCGCCGGGGTGCACCACCAGGGCGGCATAAATGGCCTGCCCCCTGTCGTTGCAGGCATAGCGCCGCACCAGGGCCACGGGCGCGCCGCAGGGAATGTCCAGATGTTGCGCCGCTTCCGGCGAAGCGCCGCCGATGGTCAGTTCCTGCCTGGCCGTGGACACGTTGATTTTGAGCTCATCCATGACTGGGATCACCGTTGTGGCGTTGAAGCGCTCCGGAGCCCGGTCGTAAATGGCCTTGTCCAGATAGAGATCAATATAGGCGAAGCGCGCGCCGTCCTGGATGTGTACCCGGCGCATGTAGCGGTAGGCGGGCGCGGGGGGCAGCTTCCAGACGCTCAGCAGGGGGCAGTCCGACACGTCGGCGGCGTCGAGCAGCTCAACGCTGGCCCCTTCGATGCGTTTGACCATGGCCTTCCAGGAAGTGCGCATGTTTTCATAGGGCCGGGCTGGCAGCTGCCGGGCCACATGGATGCCGCGTCCCTGGCGGGCGGTGAGCAGACCTTCCATGCACAGCAGTTGCACTGCCTGACGGGCGGTGACTCTGGCCACGCCAAACATTTCGGCCATCCGCAGCAGATTGGGCAGCTTGGCGCCCAGGGGCAGCGCGCCGTTTTCGATCTGCTGGCGCAGCACATCCGCCAGCTGGGCATAGAGGGGCGGGCCGGGCCGGCGGAATTGCGGCGGTTCGGAAAAAAAGGGAAATATGTGTTTTTGTTCGGCCATGACGTTTCTTTACCGCAATCGCGCGCCGATGCGGCCTGCGGGAGGGGGAGTTCAGGAACGGAAGGAGCGCAGTTTCTCCCTGTTGGCCGTGTCCTCGGCCATGCGGGCCAGCGGCGCGGGCACAATGGTTTTGCCGATGGGGCAGAGAGCCAGACCCGCCAGCTTGACGTGCTGCCAGGCGAAGGGAATGCCGATGATCGTCACCGCGCAGACAAGCGCCCAGCCAAGATGCGCCAGGGCGATCCAGATGCCCGCCAGCAGCAGCCAGATAATGTTGCCCAGCGTGCCAAAGGGGCCTGTGCCTACATCCGGCTGGCCGGTGAGCGTCTCGCGGGACACGGGCATCTTGCCGAAGGGAAAAAAGGAGAACTGCCCCATGACAAAACAGGCCCGGCCCCAGGGAATGCCCACGATGGAGAGGAAGCAGAGCACGCCGACAAGCCACCAGCTCAGGCCCATCCAGATGCCGCCCAGCAGAAACCAGATCACATTGCCCAGACAACTCATGGCTGCTTTTTCCTTGTTCGGGTCGCGAGCTGTTTGCCCGTGTTGCTGTCATGCGCTCCGGGGCCATGCGCTTTTGCGAATTCGTCCTAAAAGTTGACCACGACCTGTTCGCCGCCCGGAGTGCGCCGCATAACGTCGCCGATGTGCCAGGCCCGCAGATTGAAGGCCTGAAGGCGGTTGACCGCTTCCTCCACCTGCCCGACGGGCAGCACCAGAATATAGCCGATACCGCCGTTGAAGATCTGGAGGATCTCCGGCCAGGAGAGCCTGCCCGCTTCCCTGAGCCAGTGAAAGACCGGGGGCATCTGCCAGCTGCCGAAATTGATTCTGGCTTCCACCTGGGAGGGCAGCACACGCGGAATATTGTCGTAAAAGCCGCCGCCCGTGATGTGGGCCATGCCCTTGATGTTCATGTCTCGCAGCAGTGAGCGCACGGCCTCCACATAGATAGTGGTGGGAGTCAGCAGCACATCGCGCACGCTGGCGCCGTCCGCTCCGGGAAAAGCGTCGTCCGGTCCGAGGCCGGTCTGGTCCAGAATTTTGCGCGCCAGGGAAAAACCGTTGGAATGCAGGCCCGAGGAAGCCAGCCCCACAATGGCGTCGCCCACCTGAATGCCCGATCCGTCGATGAGCCTGGCGTTGTCCACCAGCCCCACGCAAAAGCCCGCCAGATCGTATTCGCCGGGGGCGTACATGTCGGGCATTTCGGCGGTTTCGCCGCCGAGCAGGGCGCAACCCGCCTGGCGGCAGCCTGCGGCCACGCCGCCGACCACAATTTCAGCCGTGTCCACGTCCAGTTTGCCTGTGGCGAAATAATCAAGAAAAAACAGCGGCGTCGCGCCCTGCACCAGAATATCGTTGACGCTCATGGCCACCAGATCAATGCCCACGCTGTCGTGTTTATTGAAGGCAAAGGCCAGCTTGAGCTTGGTGCCCACCCCGTCGGTGGAAGAAACCAGCACCGGCTCGCTCATGCCGCTGAAGTCCGGGCGGAACAGGCCGCCGAAACCGCCGATGTCGGAAATGACGCCTCTGGTCTGGGCGCCCGCCACCAGATGCTTGATGCGATCCACCAGGGCGTTGCCCGCCTCAATATTGACGCCAGCCCTGGTATAGGCTTTTGCGCGCTCGCTGGACATGCTTTGCCTCCTTCTGCTTGGTACTGCATAGCAAATTTTTCTCCGGACCCCAAGCCTCTTTTTTCATGGACCGGTGCGCCCCTCGCTGATATAGTTACGCAAAACAGGATAGTTGTATGCATAACCATCATATATTTTTAGCATTCTGCCTCGCGCTCTGGTTCTGGCCGGGCACGTCCGCCGCGGCCGTTGCGCAGGAGGGCGCGTCCGCGCCCTCGCCGTCCCTGTACAATGAGTACAACAATTCCACAGTGTACAACGGCGATGTGTACGTCAGCGACACCGCCCCCGGCTACAATGGTTTTGCCGGCACCTGGCGGGACCCTGAAACAGGCGATATCATCACCTCGGTCATTGCTCCCCGTCAGCCTTTGCCACAGGAGCAGAACGGGCCGCTCATCGTGGCGCCGCAGATATATCCCGGCGGCGGTCAATCCCCCTTTCCGCCGGGAGGCGGCGTCCAGCCGCCCTATCCCCCTGGTCCGCCGCCGCGGCCCTACCCCGGCCCGCCGCCAGGTTTCCGGCCGGACTGGCCGGGCGCGAGGCCGCCGATTCCTTCCACGCCGGGCTGGCGACCGCCGCAGTACCCCGGTTCGCCGCCGCGGCCCTATCCCGGTTTTCAGCCGGGCCAGCCGGGCGTCATGCCGCCGGGACAGTCAACGCCGGGCTGGCGACCGCCCGTGCCGCGCAACAGCGTTGCGCCGTACATGGGAAGCGGGAACACCATGAACAACAGGGGGGCCGTCGTTGGCGGCGCAAGAGAGCGTTAAGATGCGAGCCATGCTCTGGGAATCGCTGGAGGACGAAGATGTGCGCTGTCGCCTGTGCGCACATGCCTGTCGCCTGAAAAAAGGCGGCAAGGGACTGTGCGGCGTACGGGTCAACAGCGGCGGGGAGCTGGTCTCCATGGTCACGGACGTTGCCACCAGCGTCCAGATGGATCCGGTGGAAAAAAAGCCCCTTTATCACTTTCTGCCTGGCAGCAGAACCTTTTCCGTGGGCAGCGCGGGCTGCAATTTTCAGTGTCGCTTTTGCCAGAATCACCAGATCGCCCGGGTGCCGTCCAGCGGCGTGGTGTCCGGCAGGCGCGTCACGCCGGACGCGCTGGTGCGTCTGGCCGAAAACCAGCACGCGCGCAGCATGGCCTTTACCTATAACGAGCCCACGGTTTTTTTCGAGCTGCTCTACGAAACCGCCGGCCTGGCCCAGGCTGTGGGGCTGCGGGTCATTCTGGTCAGCAACGGCTTTATGGGCGGGGACTTTTTGCTCTCCCTGCGCAGTCGGGTCAATGCCATCAATGTGGATCTGAAATCCTTCAGCGATGATTTTTATCGCGAGTACTGCGGGGGCCGTCTCCAGCCCGTGCTGGACAACCTCAGGGCCATCAGGGGCATGGACTGGTGGCTGGAAGTGACCACGCCGGTCATTCCCGGCTGCAACGACAGCACAGCCGAACTGCGCGACATGGCCGCCTTTGTGCATGACGAACTGGGGCCGGATACGCCCTGGCATCTCTCGGCTTTTCACGGGGCCTGTCGCATGGCCGGTCATCCCTCAACGCCCTTGCCTGTGCTGGAAAAAGCCTGGAGCATCGGTCGGGAAGCGGGGCTGCATTTTGTGTATATTGGCAATGCCTCCAGCGCCGTGGGCGGCACGACCTTTTGCCCGACCTGCGGCGCTCCCGTCATTGAGCGCCGTGGCTGGCGCACACGGCGGCTGGGAACGGCGGGGCAATGCCCCTCCTGCAAGGCGACCTTGCCCGGAGTCTGGAAGTGATCCTGGTCTATACCGGCAACGGCAAGGGCAAGACCTGCGCCTGTGTGGGGCAGGCCGTGCGCGCCCTGGGGCGGGACATGGCCGTGGCCTTCGGCCAGTTCATGAAGCGGGACGGCCAGGCCGGGGAACAGCGCCTGCTGGCGCAATGGCTGGGGCCGCGCTTTCTGGCCGGGGGCGCGGGTTTCTTGCGTCGTGAAGAGGAGCGCCCGGCCCATCGGGCCGCCGCCCTGCGCGTGCTGGCGTGGGCGCGCGCCCAGCTGCCGGAGGTTCAAATGCTCATTCTGGATGAAACGCTCTACGCGTTGCACGCGGGCATCCTGACCAGAGAGGAAGTGGAGGCGCTCATGGACTCAGCCCGCGCCGTCCGTCGGCATCTGGTGCTCTCCGGTCGCAACGCGCCGGACTGGCTGGTGCGGGAGGCGGATCTGGTCACGGAAATGGGCGAGAGCAAACATCCCTGGCGGTCGGGCGTCACAGCCGCGCCCGGCATTGAATTCTGAGGTTCGCATGCCCTCATATGCCGTGTCCTCCCGGCCTTTCCTGACCATTTATGTGGCCGGTTCCTTCAAGCACAAGCATGGCGTGCGCCTGCTGGGCCGCGAACTGCGTTCCCTGGGGTGCCGCATGCTGGACTGGACGGAAAAAGCCGTGCCCCCGCCGGGGCTGACCCCGGCCCAGCGCCGCATCTGGATGGATACGGATCGGGACGGCGGACAGGTCTATGCCTTTTGCCGCAACGCCTGTCTTACGGCGGATCTGGTCATTTACTACGGCGCGTCCGGTCAGGACGCGGGCGTGGAAGTGGGGCTGGCCGCCGGGGCCGGTGTGCCGGTGCTGGGCATACGCGGGCCGCTGGAAGGGCCGGGCCTCATGCTGCATGGGGCGGTCTGCCTCTGGGTGGATGGCGCTGAAGAGGCGCTGAACCTGGTGGAACGGGTGCTGGCCCATGCCGGAACAGGCTGGGCCGCGCTGGAGAATGAAGCGGATGGGGCCGTCCGCCGCCTGGGCGAGGCTGTGCGCCGCCGTTGCGCGGCCGGACAGACGCCGCCCCGCAGCCAATGAACGTCAGGACGCGTCAGGCATGGCCCTGGTCTGCGCCGGAGCCGGGGAGGGGGGCAGCTCCCGCGCGTCCATGCCGTCCTGTCTGGCTGTGCCCGCCGGCGGTTTGCCCGAACGCTGGGGCAGCATCAGATAGCTGGTCACTGAGGTCACGCCCTTGACGTTGCGGGCGGTGCGGATGGCCAGCTCTTTTTCGGCATTGTCCCTGGCCACGCCCAGCAGCACTATGCGTCCGGCATTGACTTCCGTATCAATGCGGGTGGAGGACAGGCCCTTGGCCCCGATCAGATCGGCGCGCAGCGCGGTGGCCAGAGACAGGTTGCCGGTGTCGCTTTTGGCCGGGGAGAACCAGTGCGGCGTCACGGAGCGCGGCTTGTAGCGGCGGGCAATGGCCAGAGCCTTGCCCTGCATGTTCCGGGGCACTTCGCCCACCAGAAAGACGTTGCCATAATAGGAATAGACGGCAATGGCCCAGCCGTCGCTGAAATGTTCATTCATCAGCGCGGTTTTGATGTTGGTGGCCAGGGCTTTGTCGTCCGTAATGGTGTCCATGAGCCGCTGGTCGTCATAGAGACCATAGGCGCTGTAGGCGCAGCCGTTGAGGGCCGCCAGGGCGACCAGCAGCAGAACAAGGGCCAGACGTCGCATGATTCCTCCTCGGCGCGGCTACTCGGCCTCGCGCCGGATGCGTGCGCCCACGGCGCTGAGCTTGTTCTCAATGCGCTCGTAGCCGCGGTCCAGATGGTAAATGCGGCGCACCTCGGTGACGCCGCGGGCTGCCAGACCGGCCAGCACCAGCGAGGCGCTGGCCCGCAGATCCGAGGCCATGACCGGCGCGCCGGTGAGGCGGCTCACCCCGCGCACCATGGCCGTGTGCCCGGAAACCTTGATCTGCGCTCCCATCCGCATCAGCTCCAGAACGTGCATGAAGCGGTTTTCAAAAATGCTTTCCTCCACCACGCTGGCCCCGTCGGCCAGACACATCAGGGCCATGATCTGGGCCTGCATGTCTGTGGGAAAGCCCGGATAGGGCTGCGTGCTGATGTCCGTGCCGCGCAGCGGGCAGCCGCATTTGGCCAGCACGCCGTCGGGCGTGACCGTGATGTCCATGCCCATGCTTTGCAGTTTGAGAATCACGGCCTCCAGCTCGGTAAAGGGGCAGTGGCGCAGCAGCAGTTCGCCGCCGGTGATGCCGGCGGCCACCAGAAAGGTTCCGGCTTCAATGCGGTCGGGCATGATGGCGTATTCCGCGCCGCGCAGGCCGTTCACGCCCTGCACGCGGATGCAGCTTGTGCCCTGACCCTCGATGCGCGCGCCGCAGGCCAGCAGAAAATTGGCCAGATCCACCACTTCCGGTTCACGGGCCGCGTTTTCCAGAATGGTTTCGCCTTCGGCCAGGGCGGCGGCCATGAGCAGATTTTCCGTGCCGCCCACCGTGGGCAGATCAAAGGTGATGTGCGCGCCCTTGAGCTTGCGGCAGCGGCCGATGATATAGCCTTCTTCCAGCTCGAAGCGCGCGCCCATCTGCTCCAGGCCCTTGAGGTGCTGATCCACGGGACGCGCGCCGATGGCGCAACCGCCGGGCAGGGCCACGCGGGCCTGGCCGATGCGCGCCAGCAGCGGCCCCAGGCAGAGTACCGAGGCCCGCATGGTGCGCACCAGGTCGTAGGGGGCTTCGGGCAGCAGAGCTCCCGGCGTGGCCTGAACCCGCTGTTCCTGATAGGAGCAGGGACAGCCCAGCATGTCCAGCAGCCTGAGCGTGGTGTGAATGTCGCGCAGATCCGGCACGTTGGTGAACGTGACCGGCTCGCTCAGCAGGATGGATGCGAACAGAATGGGCAGGGCCGCGTTTTTGGAACCGCTGACGTCGATGCTGCCGGTAAGGGGCACGCCGCCTTCAATGATCAGCTTGTCCATATGTCTCCGGGACTTGTTGGGACGGGACGACCGTCCGTGACGGGAAAACTCCGCCAGCGTAGTTTTTTTTCTAAAGAAAATCCAGAATTGATCTTCAGAAAAATCGCTTGCCAAAAAAGCGTATTTTGCGTAAGAGATTACTTCCGTGGCGGAAGTAGCTCAGTTGGTAGAGCACCTGGTTGTGGCCCAGGTGGCCGTGGGTTCAAGTCCCATCTTTCGCCCCACAAATTTGCCCCGCGTCCGCTGTGTCATGACGCGGGGTTTTCGTTCGGAGCGTGGCGCAGCTTGGTAGCGCACCTGCTTTGGGAGCAGGGAGTCGAAGGTTCAAATCCTTTCGCTCCGACCAATATTTCAAGCCCTTACGACAAATGCCGTAAGGGCTTTTCGTTTGGGCACATACTGACGGGCACACTGTTGTAGAGCTTTTATCTGATGAAATCAGGTAAATGCTCTGCTGGCCGCGCAAGCGGACAAGCGGAATGAGCGGAAAAACCACGCTTTTTCCGCTGAGCCGGTCGCTGGCGCGACTCAGAAACTGCCCTCCAGACGCAGCAGGCATTCCTTGACGGGCAGCCCGCCGCCATAGCCCACCAGCCCGCCGCGAGCTCCGATGACCCGGTGGCAGGGAATCAGAATGGCAATGGGATTGCGGTTATTGGCCATGCCCACAGCCCGGCAGCCTCCCGGGCAGTCCACAGCCTCGGCAATCTGCTTGTAGCTGCGTGTTTCGCCATAGGGAATGCCGCTCAGCGCCCGCCAGACCTTTGTCTGAAATGGCGTGCCCCGCGGCGCCAGGGGCAGGTCGAAAATTCGCAGACGGCCCGCCAGATAGGCCTCAAGCTGGCGGCGGGCCTCGCGCAGCAGCGGCGTTTCCTCGCGGATGGCATCCGCATCCGCCGTCGGGAGGGAGCTGACGTCAGCGTGCTTGCGGCTCAGATGTAGAACCAGAATGCGCTCATTCTCCTCCACCAGAGACACGCCGCCGATCAGGGGCAGTTCATAGCGCTGCGCGTATTTCATGCGGAGGTTCCCCGCGCGCGAGCGGACGCCCCCGAGGAGAGCAGAAAGGCGAACAGCATCCCCAGCAGCGCCACCAGGCCCAGACACTGGATGGCGCGCGGCAGGCCGTGATTATCGGCAATCCAGCCCAGACAGGGCGCGGCTATGCCGCCCATGCTGGTGGCCAGGCCCAGGGTAACGCCCGAGGCAAAGCCGATGTTGCGGGCCAGCAGCTTCTGCCCCAGCACCACCAGAGAACTGAAGGGCGCGTAAAGCACAAAGCCCAGAAAGGGCAGCAGGGCGCAGGCCGCGTAAAGATTGTCCGCCAGGCTGAAGGCGAAAACCACCGGAACCATGAGCACAAAGGCCAGCCGGATGATCCTGATGCAGCCGTAGCGGTCGGAAAGCAGGCCGCCGATGATGTTGCTGATCACCCCGCAGGTGCAGAATACGGTAAGCGCCACGGCTCCGGCGGCCTTGGACTGCCCGAAGCTGTTCACCCAGTACAGGGGAATAAAGGTGTTGAACCCCACGAAAAGCGTGGACCGGGCCACAATGGACACCATCAGCTTGAAAAATTCCCGCCAGTTGTTGACTCCGGGCATGTCGGCCCCGGCGTCCGCGCTGTCCGCCGGAGCGCCGGAACCCGGAACGGAGGGCGCGCCGCCATCTGGAAAGTTTTTTTTGAAGCCGCTCATGTGCGCGATCTGCCAGAGCAGAATGGCGGACATGCAGACGGCTATGCAGGCAAAAACCGCCGTGCCGCCCATGCCCCAGAAGCCCACGCAGCCTGTGACCAGCAATGGCCCCAGCACAAAACCGCTGTTGCCGCCGATGGAAAAGATGCTCAGGCCCATGCCCTTGCTCCGGCCGGAAACCTTGTTGGCAAAGCGCGCGCCTTCGGGATGGAAAAGCGCCGCGCCAATGCCGCTGAGCGTGATGGCCGCGAAAATGGCCCAATAGTCGCTCATGAAGCCCACAGCCGCCAGACCGCACCCGGCCAGCAGCACGCCCAGGGGGATAAACCAGGGTTTGGAGAAACGATCCGCCAGCCAGCCGAACAGTGGCTGGATAATGGACGACAGGCAGGAAAAGGCGAACATCAGGCCGCCAGTGGCCTGATAGCTCAGACCGTAGCTGGCCCGCACAAAGGGCAGCAGCGCGGGCAGAGCGCCACCGTTGATGTCGCAGGAAAGATGCCCCAGCGAAAGGAGAAGAATTTTCTTTTTGTCCATGCCCGGACGCTACACCAAAGACCGGGCAAATCCAAGCCGGGATCAGCATGACGGGTCATTGAAAAGAGGCGAAGCACGCTACGCCCGGCGTCTCATTGCAAAAATTCCTCGCATACTCATGCGAAGCGTCTTTGCAGAATCCTCCGCGAAAAAAACGTCGTTTTTCGCCAGGGAACCCGGCTGCACCGCCGGCAGACCACCCTGTTTCAAGTGCGCAATGCCCTGACAGCCCTGCCTATTTGCGCGGCGTCAGCGCAATGCGGTTGCGTTCCACCGCCACGGCCAGTTCAGGCAGCAGATCCTTGAGCGCGTTCATGTCGTTGGCCTTGGCCGCCCGTTCCACGCAACGCGCCATGCGGGACAGCACCCGGAAGCCGAAGGCGTCCGATTCCGCGGCGATGCGTTCGGCGGCCTCGCCTACCAGAGAAGCGCGGCGGCTTTCGAAGGCCTGCCGGGCTTCCTCCATGGCCGCGTCCAGGCGATCCACCAGGTGCAGAATGGTCTTATCCGGAGCCGCCTGCGAAGGTTGCGGCGCGGTCACGAGGGGCGGCGCGGCTGCGTCCGAGGCGCGGAATTCCTGCGCCGGCGTCGTCGGCGGCAGCGTGGGGGCAGGCGCAACAGGCCGCGCCGGGCCGGAAACCTCCGCAATGAGCGGCGCCAGGGATGGAATGTCCTTTCTGACAGGCTCGGCGCTGGCAATAAAGTCCATGATGGAGCCGCCCGTCACCGGAGCATGATCCGTGGACTGCGCGGCTACAGGCGCGTCAGGCGGCGCGGGCTGATCGACCGCAGGCATTTGCCTGTCCTCTGTCACTGGGGCGGCGGGAGCCGGCTTTTTGGGAATGGGCACGGGCTCGCCCACCCACTCGTCGGGCACGTTCAGGCCGGGGCTGGCATGGACGCTGCCGGATCCTTCCTGCGGGCTGTTTCGCGGGGCGGGGTCTTCCGCCCGGGGGGCGGCTTTGTTGTCCCGTTCCTGTGGACGGGAAGACAGGGGGCTGCCGATGGGCATGGGCTCGCCCACCCATTCACCGGGCACGTTCAGGCTGGGGCTGGTATAGACGGGGCTGACGCCCGCCGGGACGACCGGTTTGACTGCGGCTTTGCGCTGGATGGGAACAATGGTCGCGCCCGGTCGCGCGGCAAAGGTCACGGGTTCAAAGGCCGGCTGACGGTGCGCGTCAGCTTCCGCCCGCATGGGATTGCCCGGCGTTTCCGACGACATCGCCTGTGTGGGAGCGTATTCCGGCTCGGGCGTTTGGTCCGCCACAGACGGCGCTTGCTCCATGGTTCCGGGCAGACTGGACTGATCGGCTGGGGCGGCTCCGGTCATGAAATCGTCTGTCTCGGCGGCGGGTTCCGGCGCGCTTTCGATGCTGTCCGGCTCAGGGGCCGCCATGTCGGCGCTTTCACTGGCCGCATGGCTTTCCCCGGATTTTTCGGGCTGCCTTTCCTGTGCGGTGGCGACCGGTTCCGGAGCGGCGGTCAGGTTCGGATTATCCGAGTCAGAAAAATGGCCAAAGAGGCCGACCGAGATGTGTTCCGGTCCGGCTTCGGCGTCTTTGGATGTCTCCGGTTTGGATGTCTCCAGACGGCTGACAGGGGGCAGATCCACATTGTTGAGAGGAGGGCCGCTTTCCGGCTGGCTGCCGGGCAACGCATTTTCAGCCTTGTGGATTTGCCTGTCCGCTCCCGTGCCTACCAGAGGGCCGCGCAGAGATTCCGCAAAGCTCAGCAGGTCGGGCAGAGCCGTGAGATCCGGGATTTTCAGGGGCGAAGCGCTGTGATGTTCCTCGCTGCCGAACAGGTCCGGCAAGGGAGGCCGACCGGCGTTCGTGGCCGCCTGGTCGTCATCAGCGGCGTCAGCGCCGGATGTTGTCGCGGTCGCCTGAGTCTTGTCAGGCGTATCTTCAGCCGCCGCGGCTTCCAGCAGTTCCCGCACTGTCTGGCAGAGGGCCTCGCCGTCCACAGGTTCCAGCAGGGCATGGGTAAAGCCGGCCTCAGCCAGTCTATCCCACTGCGTATCATTTTTCGTGATGGCCAGGGCCTTGAACAGAGGCAGGCCCGCATCGTCAGCCACTGTGCGGAACTGGCGCAGTATTCCGCCCTCTTCGGGCGAGGCCAGTCTGCCTTGCGCCACAAGCAGAAGGGCAGCGTTCTCCTTGTGCAGTTGCAGGGCTTCAGCCAGGCTGCCCGCTTGCACGCAGCCGCAGGGCAGGTTTTCCAGCATCCGGGCCAGGGCTTCGCGTTCCGAAGCGCTTTCCGCCGCGAGCAGTGCCAGGGGCTGATTCTGCTGGGCGGGCGCGCTCTCGTTTTCGCCGCGCTCCAGAGATTTGAGGTGCAGGGTAAAGGCTATGGTGGCTCCGTGCGGGCTGCATTCCACGCCCAGAAAGCCTTTGTGCGCGCCGGCCAGCTCCCAGACGCGGGTCAGGGCCAGACTGGAGCGGTCCTGCGGCGGCATGCCCGAACCCGTATCCGTGACTGTAAAGAGCAGATGCCCGGCATTGGAGCTTTCCGGCACGCGCCGCACCGAAAAATGCACGGCCCCGTGCCGGGTGGCGCGCACGGCGCTTTCCAGCAGCAGGCAGAGCGTTTCCTTCAGGGCCGCGCCCTCGCCCTCATACAAATGGCCCAGATGGGGCGGCATATACCAGGCCAGACCAATGCCCGCGTTTTCCGCCGCCGGAGCCACTGAGTCATGGGCTTCACGCATCAGATGCTGGAGATTGAAAGGCGCGCGACGCTCCGGCGCGGCGCGTTTCTGCTTCAGTTGCCGGGGATTGCTGATGATGTCAGCCATTTCACGGGCCGCGTCCAGCATGTTTTCCGCATACTGGCGCACCGCCGAAGGCAGGGAACAATGCCCCAGGGCGGCGCCTTCGCGCATCAGGCGATCCAGGGGAATCCGCAGGGCGCTTTCCAGCGGTTGGGGCGCGAAATTCTCCGGAAGTGCGGACGGCGCGCTCGCTTCCGTTGCTTCGGAGCCGTTCGGAGGCGGGGCAGAGGCGGGCAGAACCGAAGGCGTCAGGCGCAGATTGGGATCATCCAGCGGTTGATCCAGGGGGATGGCGTCGTCGGGGCCGGCCTGTGCGTTTCTGGCCGCTGTCGCCGCGTCAGGCTGTTGCGCCGTCATGTCGTGCGGCGCTCTGGTGGCGGCGATGATCAACGCGCTGAGCGCTGTGCCCCAGAGCGGGGTCGACGCCAGCAGATTGGCCCCAAAGCCGCTGTCCAGCCCCAGCATGCCGCCGGCCACAAAGAGCGGCGGCAGCAGGCAGCCCAGCAGAAAGCGTTTGGCCCCGCCCAGGCCCATGATCCACGCGCCCAACGCGGTGGGCACGAAAAACAGGGTTCCCAGGGGCCAGAGATCAAGATAGCGGATCAGCCAGGCGAAATGCGGCAGAAGGGGCAGCAGGGCCAGGGCCGCGCCGGGCAGAGAAAGCAGCAGCAACTGGATGTCCAGAGCGCGGGAGCGCTCCCGCGTGCGCATCAGGTGGCGGCCCACATGAGGCAAGAGCATCAGGGCCACGCCCGGGGCCAGCACAGCCCCCAGTGCGCCCAGCCCGATATGGCCGGCGCCGGAAGCGGGCATGCCCATGATGCCCTGGGCCAGAGCCACGGCCACATACAGGGCGGTCCAGACGCGCCACTGGCCTTTCTCGGACAGGCCCCGCAACAGGCAGAGCAGCATGACCACGCCCAGGGCCAGGGCCGCCGCCGTGCGTGACAGGCCGCCCCAGTTGCCGGCGGCATTCTGCGGCGTGCGCATCATGGGCGCGAACCACAGACCGGGCAGACCGTCCAGACGGATGTAACAGGTCTGAGGCTCTTTGCCCGCTTCGGGCAGCAAAAGCACATTGCGCTGGGCCGGGGCGGATTCGCGCCACTCCAGCGCGCCGCTCAGGCTGTTGACCACAGGCTCATAAAGCAGGGGCGTGCCGGGCGCGCTTTCGCCCATATCCAGCAGCAGGGTGGCGGGTCTGGCGTCCTCGGGCAGTGGAGCCAGCGTGAAGCGCAGCCACATGACCCCGTTTTCGCGCGGCAGATCCCCGAGTGTCAGAGAGCGGTACGCCTCGGCCTTGTCCGGAGCGGCGGCCTCCTCCACATCCAGGGTGCCGGTTTCATCCAGCAGATAATCCAGATACGGCAAAAAAGGGGTGCTGGGCGCTTCCGGCGCTGCGGGCAGCATGGTTTGCGCCTGTGCGCCCCAGCCAAGGCAGATGGCGCACAACAAAAAGGCCACGGCCAGAACCCGCGGACGAACCATGCCGGAAAGAAGATATGCCATAGTATTTCCGCCTGTCATGTGAACCGGCTTTCCGCCGCCTGGCGGACGCTCTTTCATACATTTTGCCTGTTGCAACGGCAAAACGCTCTAGTGCAGATGCTTGATCAGCTCGGACACCGGCTGCCCTTCGGGTGAGCGCGCGCCGGGATTGAACGTCAGCAGGCGCTGCCAGGCCCGCGCGGCCTCATCCTTGCGGTGCAGATCGTAATAGAGTACCACGCCCTCGTTGAACAGGGCGTTTTCATGGGCCGGATTGACGGTCGTGGCTTTGCGGAAGCTGTCCACGGCCTGCTCATAGGCCCCGGTTTCGCGGTACATGATGCCCAGATCCGTGAGCACGTCAGCGTTATCCGGGGCCAGCGCCAGAGAGCGCTCATACGCCGCAATGGCCTGCTTGGCCTGATCCGTGTCAAAATACAGATTGCCCAGGGCCGTCCAGCGCGCGGCATCTCCGGGATTGTCCTGCAGGGCCTTTTCCAGATCGCTGATTTTCCGGAGCAGTTCCGGCGGCATGGGCGGCGCGCCGTCCTGTATGGGCCGGGCCGCCTGCGGCGCGGGAGAGGCCGGGGGCGCGTCCGCGGCCTGCCCGTTGAGCAGGCCGGGCAGCAGACCGCCAAGATACAGCCCCAGCGCCAGGGACAGCAGCATGCCCATGAGGCAAGTGCTTTTGCGCACCATGCCGGCGGGCGCATTGGTCTGAGGCATAGGGGAAGACGCCTGCCGCTCGGCAGCGGGCGTATGGCGCTCAGGCGCGGTTTTGGGGCTTTGTTTGCTTTTACGCCGGGACATATGCTCCTCAATGCTGGTTAATGCAACGGTGGAGGTTTGAAACAGACGCAATGGGCCGGGGATACGGCCCTGCTCTTCGCGGTCAGCCTACAACCTGAAAAAAAAAGAGGCAAGCCCGCAACTTATGGACAAGAAGCGGGCCTGGTCATGCAAGGGACGGCGCGGCTCAGGGGCGCGCTTCCTTTTCGCCGGCTGCCTTGCCATTTTTTCCGTTTTTGGCGGGTTCTTCCGCCCGAGGCTGCTGGCCCTGCGGCACAGTCCGCGCTGTTCCGGCGCCCTCCGCCTGGGGCAAGGGGGCTTTTTCCAGTTCCTGGCGGATGCCCTTCTTGAGTTCTTCACTGGCCGCGGGATCCTGCAGGCCCGCGCTCAGATGCTCCACCCCGCGCGCGGGATCGTTCAGGAAATGGATGTAGAGCACGCCCAGGCTGTAGCGCACCGAGGCGCTGTCGCGTAGGGCCGCCGCCTTTTCCAAAAGCTTGGCGGCCTCCTGGTGCCTGCCCTGATTATGCCTGATGACGCCCAGCAGATACGGGGGCCGGGAATTGTTCAGATCCAGGGTCATGGCGCGCTGGGCAAAGGTTTCCGCGGCCTCCCAGTTGCGCACGCTTATCAGGGCTTCGACCAGGCGGATCGTGGCGTCCATGTTTTGCGGGTTCGCGGCCACTTCCTGCATGAGTGCGCCCACGGCGCCGTCCATGCCTGCGGGAACCTGCGGGGCGTGCCGGACCTGCACGGTCAGGTGGGGATGACGGAATCGTTCGGCGAGGGAAATCACCAGCATGCCGGCCAGAGCCAGGGCCAGCAGCAGAACCAGGGCGCGCGCCGGGCCGTTGAGCTTGGGCAGATCAGTCATGGCGCAGCATCTCCCATTGGGTCAGGCGGGCGGCCAGCGCGCGCTGTTGCGCGGCCAGAAAGGCCAGATACGCGCCAAGACCGATCCAGACGGCGGCATTGGCGATGACAATCCAGGCAAGGGTATCCATAGGTCCTCCGTAGAGAGCGCGTTACGCGGGCGGGTTGTCGGCGGTGACTGCCAGAGCTTCGAGGCGGGCGCGCAGGTCAAGCTGGCGTTTGCGCAGCCAGACCAGCCCGCCCCAGACCAGCCCGAAGGAAAGCACGCAGGCAATGACCGTAACTCTCATTTCCGGTTCCAGCCCGCCGCCCTCGGCGGCGAATACCGCCGGGTGAACAGAGCGCCAGATCCGGGCCGAGACAAAGACCAGGGGCACATCCAGAAAGGCCGCCACGCCCACCACCGCGCAGACCAGGCTTTTGCGCTGCTGCGGCAGATCAAGGCCGCGCAGCACCAGATAGCCCGCGTACACGAACCACATGATCAGTGTGGCGGTCAGGCGCGGATCCCAGGTCCACCAGACGCCCCAGGACTTGCGGGCCCAGAGCGTGCCGGTGACAAGGGCCAGGCCGCTGAGCAGCACGCCCACCTCGGCGGCGGCGGCACACAGCCTGTCCGCGCCGGCATGACGGCGCAGCAGATAGGCCGCTGAACCCAGAAAAACCGTAAAAAAGCTGATCAGAGCCCACCAGGCCAGGGGCAGATGGATGTAGAAAATCTTCTGGATCAGGCCCAGCGTGGCCTCTTCCGGGGCATAGACATAGATCAGCCACTGGCAGCAGGCAAAAGCCAGCCCGCCCAGCAGGGCCAGAAGTTGCGGCATTTATTCGTCCCCCGTGTAGATGAAGCTGAACAGCAGCAGCCCTGCCCCCAGAAAAACCGCGTCAAAGGCGCAGGCCACGCCCAGCCAGTTGCCCGGCCCGTCCGGCGAGGCCGCCCCCAGGGTCTGCGCGCCCACGCTGACGCCGGCAAGCAGCAGGGGCGTGAGCAGAGGAAAAAGCACAATGCTCAGCAGTGACTCGCGCGCCGCCTGGCCCTGCGCCAGAGCGCCCAGCAGCGAACCCAGGGCGCACATGCCCAGGTCCGCCAGCAGCAGGGTCGCCACACCCGGCAAAAGCGGCCCGCTGACCTCCTGCCCCAGAAAAATGACGGACGCGGGCAGAAAAATGCTCTGAACCAGCAGCAGGAGCAGCAGACCGGCCAGCGCCTTGCCCAGCCAGACGCCCTGAATGGGCGCGGGGCAAAGCAGCAGGCCGAGCCGGGCGCTGTTGACCTCTTCCTGCGCGTAAAGCTGGTTGAAGATCAAGACCTGGCAGAAGGCCGAACTCAGCCAGAACACCGCCGCGGCTGCCTGCGGGCCCAAACGTTCGCCTATGCCCTGTGACAGGCTGAATACAAAGAGCAGCAGCAGGCCGAGCAACAGCGCCTGGATCAGCCCGCTGCCTCTGGCCAGAGTCAGGGCGAGATCCTTGCGGAGCATGGCCAGGGTCAGGCGCAGCATGCGCCGTCCCCCCCGCCCGCGGGCGCGTCAAAACCGGGAAAATCCGCCGGCGGCCCGTCATAGGCCAGCCTGCGGCCGGCCAGGAGCAGCAGGCGGTCTGCCAGGGGCGCGTCCCCGGCCAGATCGTGGCTGATGAGCGTCACGCAGGCCCCGCGCTGGCGGGCGGTTGTTATTTCACGGCGCAGAAGCGCCAGAGAGGCCGCGTCCAGACCTGTGCCCGGTTCGTCCAGCAGCAGCAGATCCGGCTCCAGCATGAGTACGCGCGCCAGATTAAGGCGCTGGGCCATGCCGCGCGAAAAAATGCCCGCGCGCTCGTGGACGTGGGCCGCCAGACCCACTCGTTCCAGCATGGTCCGCAGCCCGGCTTCGGACAGACGCAGGCCGTGGGCCGTGCGCCAGAAGGCCAGATTTTCCAGGGCCGTGAGACCGGGATACAGAAAGGTGGCGTGCCCCAGATAGCCCAGGCGCACGCCGCCCGCGCCGGATCGCGCCGGGCGCACGCCGCCCGCGCTGGGTTGGGAAAGCCCGGCCATGATCCGCATCAGCGTGCTCTTGCCCGCGCCGTTGCCGCCCACCAGCAGCGAGACTGTGCCCGCCGCCAACACGCAGCTCACGTCCTTGAAGATCACTTTGGCGCCGTAGAGTTTGGCGACGCGGTCAAGCTCAAGCATGGAAGGCTCCCGGCTTCAGACCCTGCCGTCATCCGGGGCGTCTTGCCCCTGCCGGGTCGGCGTCGCTTCGCCGCGCTGCTGCCCGGCCGGGAAAGCGCGGCGGCGCAGGCCCAGCAGAGGCAGCAGACACATCAGCGCGCCGCCGATCCAGATCCAGTTGACCAGCGGTTCCACGCTGACTTTGACCAGCACGCGCGAATCCTCGTCCAGACCCAGCAGAGAGCCGTAAATTTCATTCCCCAGCCCCGGAATCACGTCCACTTCGGAGAACTGCATATTGCCGAATTTGTCGTACATGCGGCGCTCCGGCGCGATGACGCCGAGATTTTTGCCGTCCCTGCTGATTTGCAGACGGGCCGCAATATACTCATAGCCGGGCTGGCGACCGTCCTGGATGTCCAGCAAAGTGACGGCATAGCCGCCCACCTGCTCGCTCTGGCCTTTGCTCAGGAACATTTCCTTGTCCTGCGTGTACGGGCCGGAAAAGGCGATGCCCAGCGCGGCCAGGGCCATGCCCAGATGCGCTCCCAGCGCGCCCAGACTGGCGGGCTGACGACGGATGGCGCTGTCTGCAAGCAGCAGAACCACGCCCAGGGCGATGGCAATGGCGGCGGCGGCGGCCAGCAGGGCCGTGGGCTGGCGGTAGCCCAGCGCCCAGATCACCGCGGCGGCGGCCACAAAGGCGCCCAGCACCGCGAAGAAGCGCCCTTTGTCGCGCAGGCCGCCATTCCAGCCCAGCCAGGGACAGGCCGCCATCATCACCAGCAGCAGCGCGCCCAGGGGCAGGCAGACCCTATTGTAGAAATTGGCGTCCAGACCACGCGGGGCTGTGGCCCAGAGTTTGCTGATCACCGGCCACATGGTGGCGGTCAGAATGATCGCCGACAGGGCCAGCAGCACCCAGGCCACCAGTGTCAGCAGGCCCTCGCGGCTGTCCAGCCCGGCCAGGGGCCTTCCCTCGCGCGGGGTCGTGCAGGCCACCCAGAAGGTGATCAGCAGGCCGGCCAGCACAAAGACGGTCAGGGGCGTGCCCACGCTGCCGTCGCCAAAGGCGTGCACTGAATCAATGACCCCGCTGCGCACCAGGTAGGTGGCGAAAAAGGCTGATACCGTGGTCAGGGACATCATGATGACATTGACCCGGCCCAGCTTGCCCCGCCGCTCTTCGACGATCAGGGTGTGCAGGGAGGCCGTGCCCATGAGCCAGGGAATCAGGGAGGCGTTTTCCACCGGGTCCCAGGCCCAGTAGCCGCCCCAGCCCAGCTCCATGTATGCCCACCATGCGCCCAGTACAATGCCCGCCGTGAGGAAGAGCCAGGCCAGAATGATGAAAGGCCGCGTCAGGCGGAACCAGGCCCCCTCGCTGTCCTTCCCGCGCGAAAGCGCCTGGGCCAGAGCCAGACAGGCGGGAACCGTGAAGCCGCCGTACCCCAGAAAGAGCAGCGGCGGATGAAAGATCATACCCGGATTCTGGAGCAAAGGGTTCAGACCGTTGCCGTCGGCAGGCGGCGGGCTCTGCATGAGGAAGGGGTTGCTCCAGCAGGTCAGGATCAGGGCAAAAAAGGCCATGATCGCGTAAAAGAAGGTCCAGTACCAGAGTCGGGTGGCGGGGCTCAGGCTGCGGCAGGACCGGGTGCAGGCAAAGACGCTGCCGCTCAAAGCCACGGCCAGAGCCCAGAAGAGCATGGAGCCGGGCTGCCCGGCCCAGAAGGCGGTCAGACGGTAGAATGCCGGCAGAATCAGATCCGTATAGCTGGCCACATATTGCAGACTGAAATCATGCCAGAAAAGCGCGTGCAGCAACAGGGCCGACGCCAGAAGCAACGCGCCGCTGACAACCCAGTGGGCCTTTTCTGCCAGGCGCAGGCTGTCGCCGCGCCCCTGCCAGAGCTGGAGCAAAGCCATGCCGCCGCCGCCAAGGGCGCACAGCAGGGCCAGAAGTTGCATGGCATAGGCGAAAACGTACATGGGGCTCCTTTACACATGGATGAGGCCGCAAAGCCCGTGGCGGACTTTGCGGCAGGACTGCAAAACGCCCCTTGGGCGCCTGACGCCAGAGCATTTGTCTGATGAATTGCGTAAATGCTCTAGATGTTGCGGTTTTGTTTCTGGTATTTGGAGGGACACTTGGTTATCAGGAGCTTGGCCGTGAAGCGGCCCTCCGGCCCCATGCCCCCTTCAACAATGACTTCCGCCCCGGCCTTGAAGGCGTCAGGCACGGCCCCGCTGTAGCTGACCACAATGGCCTGGCTGGCGTTATCCTTGTCTTCAAGACTGAAGGTGACGCCCGGTCCGTCGCGGTGCTTTTCAATGCCCTGAGCAGCCACAGTGCCGAACAGCCGCGCGGCGGCCAGTTTGTCCGGCGTGGCGGCCTTGGCCTCGGCCACATTCAGAAAATAAACGCTGTTTTCCGTAAAACCGGCATAGGCCAGATAGCCCACGCCGCCCAGAAAAAGGCAAAACGCCACAAGGTAAATGGATATATTTTTGCAGGCCATGCCTCGCTCCGTCAGAGCATTTTGCTTTTGCAATTTTTTCATTTCAAAAGCGGCGCTGCATTGAGCCTGAACAGCGCGGTTCTCAGACTCAATGGACGGGGCGTCCGCTCTCGCGCCCGCCGGAGCAAATTGTGCTTTTCAAGGGCAATTTGCTCTAGTGCTTTGATAGCAAATCAGTCTAGCCCATTTGATGGGTTCTGACAAGATAGGATTTATTATCAATATCTGTGCAACGCCAGGTTGGTCATGATCAGGTTTGGGTATGGACGCACGCCCGTCGGAGCGAATGCCTTTTTCAAAGGCAAATCGCTTCAGGCGGCGGGTTCTCCCTGCGGAGGCCGCGGCTTGTCCGCTGGTCTGTCCGCGGCGCTCTTGCGTGCCAGGGCCCGACGACGTTCGCGCGCCAGAGCGCGCAGATCCGCCACATTGTCGCTTTCATCCATGATTTCACTGCCCAGAATTTCCTCCAGCACATCCTCCAGAGAAACCACGCCGGCCAGGCCGCCGTATTCGTCCAGCACGGCAAAGAGGTGTACGCGGGCCTTGAGCAGTTCACGCAACAGCATATCCAGCATCTGGCTTTCCTGCACAAAATGCAGGGGGCGCATGATTTCGGACAGGCGGACAGCCTGCTGGCCGTCCCTGATGCAGCGGCCCAGGGTGCGGCGCTCCACCAGGCCCACCAGATCCTCATTGTCCTCGCCATAGACGGGAATACGGCTGAAGTGCCAGATGCGGGGATCTTTGTAGGCCTCTTCCACGGTCATGGCCTCGGGCAGGGAGAAGACCACGGTGCGCGGGGTCATTATTTCATGCACGCGTTTCTGATCCAGCGCCAGGACATTGCGGATGAAGTTCTCCTCATAGGGTTTGATGCGTCCGGCCTGGCGTGAAAGACTGGTAACGGCGCAGATGTCGTCTTCGGAGATCTGCGGCGCGCTGGATGGCGGCGACATCAGACGGGTGAGCAGGCTCGTGAGCCAGAGAACCGGCGTCAGCAGCTTGACCATCACGGCCAGAGGACGGGCCAGGGCGCTGGCCAGTGGCGTGGCGTAGGCCACTCCCAGGGTTTTGGGCACAATTTCGCCGAAAGCCAGTATCAGGACGGTGAAGCCCAGAGCAAAAAGCGCCATGTGCTCCGCGCCGAAGGCCGCCAGAAAGGCCGCGCCCGCAATGGTGGAACCGGCGGTGTTGGCCACGGTGTTCAGGGTCAGAATGGCGGCAATGGGTTTATCCACCTCGGTACGCATTTTGTAGAGCAGCTCGCCCACGGGACGGCCCATGCGGCGCAGGCGTTCAATGGAGGACCAGGGCACGGCGTACAGGGCCGCCTCGGTGAGCGAACAGGAAAAGGAAACCAGAACGGCTGCGCCGACGGCCAGGATAAGAGTGAGCATGACGCGGCATCCTGCTGCGGTTTGCGGGGTCGCCCCGACGCTCCTGAAGTGATGCCGCAGGCTGGCCCGTATACTATATATGGATAAACTATATCCCCACGGAAGACGCTTGGCAATTGCCCGCCGCCAAACGGCAGACGGCGGGGAGATGCGGCGCAAGAGCGGACTGCCTGGCGCGGACTCGGGGGCAATGCCAGGCACGACATTGCCGTGAGGAACAGTGAAAAATCGCTTGCCGAAAATAAAATACGCAACTTTGCTTGACAGACTCCACCCGCAGAGGTATATCTCGTTCTCACGACATGACATGTCGCACATGACGCGGGGTGGAGCAGTTCGGTAGCTCGTCGGGCTCATAACCCGAAGGTCGTAGGTTCAAATCCTGCCCCCGCAACCAAGAAATTTAAAGGCTTACGGTGAAAATCGTAAGCCTTTTTTCGTAAGAGGGATTTGTTCCCACCACTATTCCCACCACTTTAAACGCGCCATGCTTGGGGATAATAAAAATGAATACCCTTGAGAAAAAAAACGACCATAAAGGTATAGCTCCTAAACATGAGAGATTAAAAGAGATTTTTAATAATAAAAATATCTTGTTTTATGATAATGAAAACCTCGATCTCGATCATTATTTTCAGGAGCCCTATCAAGATGAAGGGGATGAAATTAAGGATATGGGGGAACCATTTGAAACTGACACCTCCAAGCAAAAAAGAAAATTATTTATTCAAGATAAAACATATTCAAACTTCACATATTTTATGGATGGTTCACGGCGAACCTACAAGATAGGTGACATGGTGTTAGATAATAGAAAAATCTACCCAGTTGTTGTAGCTCAAGTGAGAGCGGGCTGTACCGGACGGAGCCAAGATAAAAAACTTCATAGACACGAAGAGATATCTAGTAAGAGCCTTATTTTAATATGTAATAAAATTAATGATGTTGATTATGAAGAAATCAGGCAGCGAATATTGCAAACTGATATAGCAAAACAATTAAATTTGGACGTTGTCCGTTACAAGTTTGATAGCTCGAGAGATACGGTTCCTGTAAACGCAGCTATTGCTAAGGCAAATTCTATAATGCAAAATATGGAAATTGGCATCCTTGAAAAAATGATCAGATCTAATGTTTTAGAACCTGACCGGATGCTTATAGTGGATGGGCCCCTCCAGTTTATTGCTCAGGATACTGGCAAGCCAGAATTCGCTGATATGTTTTATAATGTCATTGGGGTATCTAAAAGCTTTAATCCGATGCTGCCTACATCAACTAAATCGTCACGTAAAGGAACTCAGATAGGGGCAGAATTACTCAAGCTAAATTATGGCGAGCGGACACCTGTCTTCCTTAAAGAAAATAGCAGAGGGCGTAAATTTGGGTGCTGGTATTTACGAATACGTCCTAAAGAAAGAGTAACAAACCCGCTTGAAGGAATTATTAAGATAGAGAAGATGGCAACTAAGGAGGATGAGGATGGAATCAATACCTCTGCTGTTGATAACATATCCGTCTCACTTCTAAACGAAGGGTTGCCAACAAGTTTTGGACGGGATAGTAGATGGGCAAGCCATCTTTACCCCATCTATTTAACCGAAACCCTCATAAAATCGTCCTTTGAAAGCGACATGGTTTTCATCAACAAATTCAAGCGGGATTTTGAATAAGGGAGAAAAATAATGGGAAATAGGAAACCAATAGGTAAGGTTTCAGCGTCTGAGCGGACACCTTCGTCTTGTGACGAGTTTCAATTTTGGCTGGCAGACGGTGTCACTCTGAGTCCATTCGATGTGGTGCTAGTTGAAAATAAGATAGCGAATGGGATTGAATCGATAACTTATGGTGTTGTACTAGATATTTTCCATATTACAGATGGAACAGGACATATTAGTAATTACGTTTCGTCTGATTTCGGGGAAGTAGATGCCAACCCCATAACAAGAAAACTCTCACTCGCATATGCGAAAGTCTCCGTTATCCATAATTCAAAAGAAAATTTTATGCCTGTTTTCGAGGGCTCACAGGTCTTTACTGCAGATGAAGATGATATTCTCACGGCCTTGGGTTTAGATAATATTGATGAACAATCTGCTATCCCAGCAGGGTTAATGAAGGCTGGTAACGGAATTTCCGTACCAATTAAATATAGTGGAGGGTTCCTGATTGGCCCTGAAGGGGCGCATATGAATGTATCAGGCATATCAGGACTTGCTACCAAGACAAGTTATATTATGTTTTTACTAAAAGCGATCCAGTATAAGTGCGGTAATGATGTAGCATTTATTATAATGAATGTTAAAGGTGATGATTTGCTGCATATCCATCAAAAAAATGAAAATATTAGCAGTAGCCAGATTAGAGACTGGGAAGATCTTGGAATTCCATGCGAACCTTTTAAGCATGTCCGCTACCTATATCCATATAGGAAGCAGAAAGACAAAATGTACGCAAATACATCGTTACCACTCGATGATTTAGAAGAACAGCTTACAAAAGGCCACGCCTCTAACTTCATTTATACTTACGAGCATGATGTAAATAAAATTGACTTACTATTTGCAAATGTAGATGATCCAAGTTGGACTCTTGAATCAATATTAAATTATATTTATTCAGGAAAAGAATTTCCAAGCGACCAAAGTTGGTCAGATTTTAAGGGTGCTCTCCGGGATGCCTGCAGTAAAGGAAACAATATAATCAGAAATTCTAATATAGTAATTCAATCATGGCAACGTTTTAGGAGGTTGATTAATAATTCAATAAATAATGATATTTTTGTTGATAACAGATCAAATTCGAATGATCAGCACCAAACCTACCTCTCCGATGAAATATTAAATATTCGAGGAGGGGAAATGCTGGTTGTTGATATAGCCCAACTAAATGAGCAGCTCCAATGCCTCGTTTTTGGCGATATAATCAAAACAGTATACTCATTAAAACATGGCGATTTTGATCAAGAGCAACGCACTTCTGAAAGTCCCATACCAAAAAAAATAATTATTTTTGTTGATGAATTAAACAAGTATGCACCCTCCACAGCTTCCAACAAGAATTCGCCCTTACTGGCAAATCTATTGGAAATCACAGAACGCGGTCGCTCCGAAGGTATAATTTTATTCTCTGCTGAACAATTTAGAAGTGCTGTTCACGACAGAATCAAAGGAAATGCAGGAACAAATATCTATGGCCGGACGAATGCCCTTGAGATTTCGCGCCCTGACTATCGATTTATACCGTCAGTTTACGCAAATATGATGACTAGACTTAAAAAAGGCGATCTTATAATACAACATCCTATATTTAAAACCCTACTAAAAATTCAATTTCCTTACCCATCCTATAATCAGGGAGGTAGTAAGTGATGTATGAGCCAGTAGCCGGTAAGTTTTTGTTAGAAATTTTGACAAGAGGGATGTATTCGAACCCCATGCATATCTACAGAGAATATATCCAGAACGCTTCAGACTCAATAGATTGTGCAATCTCAACTGGAATCATTAAGCAAAATGAAGCAGAAATTCATATTAATTTTAGCACAAAAGATCGCTCCGTAAGTATTCGTGATAATGGCATCGGAGTTAATAACAGACTATTTAGAAAGACTCTATTAGATGTTGGGGCATCATTTAAGGAAGGAATTAATGAGCGTGGTTTCCGGGGCATAGGCCGATTGGGTGGCCTTGCCTATGCAGATCAGGTACAATTTATATCTTCAGCACGGGGTGATAGCATACGGACAACAATGACTTGTGATTGTGTCAGACTACAACAACTCCTACAGAAGGCAAATACAGAAACATCCAGTATCATTGAGACATTTTTAGCAATAAGCCATTTCAAGGAGGAAGAAGAAACCCAGGATGAACATTTTTTTGAGGTACGATTATTGGGTGTTCATCAGGGATCTGCTCTGTTGGAGGAGGAAGATGTAATCAATTATTTACGTGAAACAGCCCCTATAGATTTCGATACTCAACAATTTTCACAAGCGCCAAAAATCCGAAAGTATTTTGAGGACAAGGGCTTTCCTATATCGTGCTATAGGATACTTCGTGGCTCAAGAAAACTTCCTATTTATAAATTTTATAAGCGTAATATTGTTATTGGGCAACGTAAGGCATCAAAAGAGAATGATTATATCCGTGACATAAAATTATTTTATGATGTAGCGTCAGATGGCAGTCCTTTGTATATCGGATGGATTGCCATAACAGACTTTTCGGGCACAGTTAGTGAAGAAGCAATCCAAGGAATAAGATTTAGAAAAGGGAATATCCTTGTAGGTGATGGCGCAACCTTAGCAAAGTTTTTCCCGCTCACCCCACTTGAAGCATCGCGTGCGAATAAATTTTTTGTAGGCGAATTTCATATATTACATAATGATTTGATTCCTAATTCTCAGCGAGATGATTTTGAGCCCGGCCCGGTTTATAATGAATTAAAGGAAAAACTCTCAGATATTCTGGGCGATTTGAATAGGCAATACCGCAGAGGCACCTCCGAAGCAAACTCAGCACTCAAAAAATTAAGAAAACTTAATGATGAAAAAAAGATACTTGAGGAAAACTTAAAATCTGGAGTGATTACCTCAGATGAAAAGCGAGAGCAGCTTACTGGGCAGTTAGACCAGATCGAGCGCGGAATAGAAGCCGAGGGAAAGAAGGTACGAAAGGGATTAGAGCGAGGGAGTTTTTCCCCTGAGCAGCAAGAAACGGTAAATAATGCCCTTAATCAAGCGGAAACTGATAAAAAAGCAATCCCGCAAATAAGGACAAAAATTCTTGGTGCAGATTATTCAACAAAAAATGATTTACCCACTTCCTATAGCCGTGAGGAACGCAAGCTATACCAGCGAATAATAGCGATAATCGATTCTTTTTTTTCTAATGATCCACAAATTGCAGACGATCTTCGTAAGAAGATTAAACAAGAATTACGAGAAAAAAAGAAATGAAAGTTTTGCTTGTTGAGCCAAACTATAAGAATAAATACCCACCAATAGGCCTTATGAAGATAAGCACCTATCACAAAATGCTTGGTGATGAAGTACACTTTGTAAAAGGGACAAGCAAGGACATAGATTCACAAGTTTGGGATCGTATCTATATAACGACACTGTTTACATTTTATTTTGATATAACTATTAAGACAATTAATCACTACTTAAAGATTGCTAATGATATCCGTTCGTTATATGTAGGTGGCATAATGGCTTCTCTTATGCCTGAAAGAATAATCGATGCTACAGGCATGGATATGGAGCATATATTGGTTGGTCTGTTTACAGATACATCTAAGGTAGGAGATAATAATTCAGTAAATATAGATCAGCTCCCTTTAGATTACGATATTTTAGACGAAATAACATATAAATATCCAGCAGGTGATAATTATTTCTCACATACATCACGTGGCTGTCCAAATCATTGCCCTTTCTGTGCAATCCCAATTCTTGAGCCACACTTTTATGTAACTAATAATATAAAAAAACAGATAGAGACCATTAATAATAAATATGGTCCCAAACAAAATTTATTACTACTTGACAATAATGTTTTAAACACTCCTAATCTTAAGGAACTGGTAGATGACCTATGCTCTTTGGGATTTGAAAGAGGGGCAAAGTTTGTTGACCCAGGAACTTATAATATAATTATGAGTCGCTATCACAAAGGCGATAGATCTCCATTACTCGATAACAAACTGAACACATATTTAGATAGCTTTAAAGCGCGTATTAAGTCTTCAGAAATGCTTGAGAAGTTTATAAAGGTACTAATAAAAGGAGAGACCATTAGTGACTTTGCAACTTACATGCTTGATCAGGAGCATGTAATTTCACCAATTATTGAAAAATATAGAAACAAAAATCCTAAAGCCCGATACCTTGACTTTAACCAAGGTGTTGATGCACGGAAAATCAACGATGAAAATATGTTTCAATTATCGCGCCTATCAATACGCCCCCTTAGAATAGCATTTGATAGTATTAACTTGTCAAAGCAATATATAAATGCAGTTAAAATAGCACATAAATATGGGATTAGAGAGATATCTAATTACATCCTGTTTAACTATAATGATACACCTGCTAGCCTATATGAAAGACTTCTAATTAATATTGAATTAAATAAAGAGCTAGGAATCCAAATTTTTTCTTTTCCAATGAAATACTCCCCCATCAATCGAATCGATCGTAATTATATAGGCAAATTTTGGACAAGAAAAGCTTTAAGCGCCATATCCGCAATCCTTCAGGTAAGTAATGGAGTTGTTGCAGCTGGGTCTAATTTTTTTCTCAAGGCATTCGGAAATACCTTGTCTGAGTATTTTGAAATCCTCGCAATGCCTCGTAGTTTAATCATGTTTAGGCAGTACTTCGAAGAAAATGGAACGACAAATTCATGGCGAGAAGAATATAATAGATTAGATAATGTTCAGCGCAATAGATTGATGCACTTTGTATCAAAACCAGTGAGCGAATTGAAGAAGATGAAATATCCTAAGGAGTTTGAAAGCATTATTCCTTATTACTTAATTTCTTATAATGGGAATAGAGCATGATTTTGTGTTTTTCATATTCCATATGCGACATTAATTATGATACGATATACAAATTATGATTTTGCGAATTATCTATACTCATTATTTTGGATTTTTCTTTTTTCTGTAGTCTTTACATGTAGTAGTTCAGACTTGATCTGACATTCGCTCCGTTTTGATGTCTCCTCTTGTCCGATTAGTTGAGCTGTCCGACCTTTTCGGGTAACGTCCAGAATTTTTCGCACATAGAGTGGCTCAATCGGTTAGATGCTTCCCTCAGTCGAGTTCACCGAAAGTTTTCATGTTGATATACCGTTCCAGTCCCCATTTCTTCCCTGAGAGGTATCTCAGTCGAGCCGCGACCAGCATCAGGGCCGACTGGCCGTCAGGGAAGTTCCCCACCACTCTTGTGCGTCGTCGAATTTCACGATTGAGCCGCTCCAGTGGGTTATTCGTTCGGATATGACGCCAGTGATTGGACGGAAACTCATAGAAAGAGAAAGTCTCCTCCGCGCCCGCCTGGAGGATGCGAGCGGCCTTTTCCAAATGAAGCGCCTTCAGCTTGACGGAAACCTGTTCCGCTTTTTGACGGGCGGCTTCTTTATCCTCTTGCGCGTGGATGGCCTTCAGCATGGTCGAAACCACTTTGGATTTACCAGTGGGGACGGCATTCAAAATGTTCCTGTAAAAATGTACCACACAGCGTTGCCAGCGGCTTTCCGGAAAAAAATCTCCTATGGCGTCCAGAAGGCCAGTACTCTTGTCCGAGACTATAAGCCGGACGCTCTGAAGACCTCGCTGCTTCAAATAGCGGAAAAAGGCCCTCCAGCTTTCCGCGTCTTCACGACTGCCTTCCGCTACGCCGAGGATTTCACGATACCCTTCCTTGTTGACCCCGATGGCGACAAGGACCGACACCGACTGGACAACGCCTCCCCATGACCGATTGAGCCATATCCCATCCACAAACATATAGGGGTACATACTCTCCAGAGGACTGTTTCTCCATTCTTCGATGTTCTTGTAAATCTTCTGATTCAGCTCACTGATGGTGCTGGAACTGACCCTGCTGCCCCAAAGGGCCTCGGTGATATCTTCCACACGGCGGACGGAAACACCGGCCAGATACATTTCGACCAGGGCCTCTTCCACAGAGCTTTCCCGCCTCCTGTACCGTTCGATAATGGCTGTTTCGAAAGGCAGATTGCGAAGCTTGGGGACCTTCAGGGTAGTGTAAGGAAAGTTTCGCACATTTGGAAAATGGAGGTGGCTCCTCAAATCGGTGAGAGTTTTGTTGGCAAACGAACCCATCCGAAAAAAAGGAGCCACGTCATGGAGAGTAGCAGGGACTTCGGAAAAAAGGAAGGACGCGTCATCCAGGTCAACGAGGGAGAGCTCAAAAAGCATGTATCGGAAAT
>CAJTFO010000014.1 GCA_910575755.1 Desulfovibrionaceae bacterium
GGCCCTCACCGTCAACAAGAATGAGGCGGTCAGCAGGAACAACGGTAACGCGCATAAGAGACTCCTTTTTTTGCTGTTTTTTTTGTTTGCTAAAAAAAAAAGGCACGGTTCGGGGCCACGACGCTGACAGTGGCGCAGTTGGCGCGGCATGCCCATCAACAAAGTTTTTCTAACGGTTGGGGCGAGGGCGCGCCAGCAACATGCCGCCATATTATGCGGCGACGTACATCATGCGATGCGCATGACAAAAGCCAAGGAACAGTATGGCGGCAGGGTGGACGCCGCGCCGGTGGAGGCTGCAAGGCTGTGCGTGTGGGGCTGAGACGAACCGTTGTATGTCGACACGCACTCATTACTTGCTTGTGGATAACGCGGCTCACGTACACTGCCGGAAGAGAAATATGCCTTTGATCCCACCCCATGATTATGACTCGGCATCTGCCCCGTTGTCAGCGTCGTGGCCCCGACAGTGCCGGAAAGACTGTAGCAAACAAAAAAAACAGCAAAAAAAGGAGTCTCTTATGCGCGTTACCGTTGTTCCTGCTGACCGCCTCATTCTTGTTGACGGTGAGGGCCTGCAATTTGCTTTTGCCGCCCCGGAGGGTCTGCACGCCCTGCAATGGCAGGACGCCTCCGGGCATCTGGAATTCACGGACGGCCGACCGAATCAGGCGTTGACCGCGGCCGACTACGAGTCCCATGTCGCGCCGTTTGTCCAGGCATGGCAGGCCGAAAAAGCGCGTCTTGCCGAAGAAGCGGAGAAGGAGGAAGCCGCGCGCCTGGCCGAGTACAACAGCGAGTCCGCCCGTTTCTCCCGTCTGCGCGCGGAACGCGACGCCCGCGTCGCCGCCACCGACTACCTGCTCATGCCCGACTACCCGCTGAGCGACGAGGCCAGAGCCGCTGTCAGCGCCTATCGCACGGCCTTGCGGGATCTGCCCGCGCGGGAGGGCGCGCCCTGGGACGGCGGGGAAGAGGCCACGCCCTGGCCTGACATGCCCGCTACACTGGCTGTGAAGGTGGATTGATCCCCCGACCTTGACTTTGCCGCTCCAGCCGCCTATCAAAAAGAAGCCGGGCAGTGCTGGATACACCGCCCGGCCGGGGCAGTCCCCCCGAGTTTCTCAGCTTTCCTACCGAAAAGCTCAAGGTTTTTGCCCCTGTGAGAATGGCCGTTCCCACAGGGGCAAGCTCATTTACTCGTCAAAGTGACGAAGAAAGAGCGCCGCGAGAACGGCGGCCAGAAAACCGGCCAGCACGTCCCGTAGGAACTGCACCATAGGCATCACCTCCTTTCGGAGGGCTGCCCCGCGTTTCTGATAGCAGGCTTTGCCCCCTTCTTCAATCATGCTTCCGCCCTTGTCTCCGGCCGCTTTGCCTTGTGCGGATACCGTGCCGTACAGCCTCCCGAAAGGGAGGCTATCGTATGGCAAACAAAAGAAACGTCACAGCCCGCCAACTCGTCGAAGACTACCTCGAACACCTGACGCGGGACGTCACCCGCACCAGCACCCGGCATCATCTCAATCAAATTCTGGCCATGTTCGGCGGCTGGCAGGCGCGGCGCGTCGGCGTAGCTCAGGTGCAGGCGTTTCTGGCCGCCCAGCGCGAGCGCGGCGTCATGGACAGCACAGCCGCGCACCGGGTTCGGCTTTTCCGCACGGTCTTGACTTGGGCCACAGCCACGGGCCGTCTGGCCGCGTCCCCTCTGGCGGGCTTGCGCCTGCACCGCCCGCAAGCCCGGCGCATCAAGCCGCCTACCCGTGCCGAGGCCGCGCGCATGTACCGGGTTGCCGCGCCGCACGTCCGGAGGGTCATCGTCCTGGGCATGCTTCAAGCGTTGTGACAAAGGAAGCTACGCTTGAAGACAGTAACTGGTTACGCAAGAGGTGACGCAAAGAAACCACTGTCGCTATCCGTAAGCCGCTAAAGCGGCAACGGCTAGCGCGGCCGCCGGACCGCGCATCGGGCCGTCCGAGCTTTTCCGGCTCGCATGGGATGACATCGTGCCGCTTTTGCGCCGGTGGGCAGCCGAAGACGCGGCCCTTGGCTGTCCCTGGGTCATCCACTGGCAAGGCAAGCCCGTCCGCTGCATCGGCCACGCCTGGCACACAGCCCGGCGAGCGGCAGGGATCACCCGGCGCATCACCCCGTACAGCCTGCGTCACGCCATGCCCACCGAGGCGCTGGAACACGGCGCGGACGTCAAGGCTGTTGCCGAGGTCATGGGCCATGCCGACCCCACCATGCTCTTGCGCGTCTACCAGCACACCCGCTTCCGGCTGCGCAAAAAAGCGGTCAACGCCGCCCCCGGCCTGGGCATCAAACCCGATGCTTAGGGTCAGCCCTCATTAAAATGCCGTCCGCGCTCCCCGCTCCGGCGGGGTACTTTTTTCGATAATTATGCGATTTTATTTGATTTTATGTTGACGCCCCGCGTCATTATGGTATGAATAAGTTATGCGAAATCAACAACTTGCAAACAAAAAGGAGAACGCCATGACATACGACGTTTCCGACTTTGTGTTCATCATGCTCAAGGAAATGCGGCAGTGCCCGTACATCTACAAAAGCTATGTGTACAGCCTCATCCTCGCCATGCGCAAAAACTACGGCATCCAGTGCGCCGCGAGTGACGACGAAATCTACGAAGCCTTCAAGAAAGCATGGAACGCCTGCATGTAATCGCCGCCCCCGGTCGGTGCCACACGACCGGGGCGGTCCCTGCAACCTCAACCCAAAGGACCACCATCATGAACGACTACGAACGGAAACAGGAAGCCCGGCGGGAACGCTACGAACGCAAGGCCGAACAGCTCCGCGCGGAAGCGGGACGCCTGCATGACCAGGCGCATGACATGGCGTCCATCATCCCCTTCGGTCAGCCCATTCTGGTCGGCCACTACTCGGAGGGGCGGGATCGCCGCTACCGCGAACGCATCCACAACACCTTCGGCAAGGCGTTCGCCACGATGGACAAGGCGGACTACTACGAGCAGAAGGCCGCGTCCGTGGGCACGGGCGGCATTTCCAGCGACGACCCGGACGCCGTGCGCAAGCTCAAGGAAAAGCTGGCCGAACTGGAAAAGCTTCAGGAATGGATGAAGCAGGCCAATGCCCTTATCCGCAAGCACAAGACGCCGGAGCGTCAGTTGGCCGCCCTGATGGAAATGGGCATGAGCGAGGCCGAAGCGAAAGAAGTTCTTGACCCCGGCTGGTGCAATCGCCCCGGCTTCATGCCCTTCCAGCTCCAGAACAACAACGCCAACATCCGGCGCGTCAGGCACCGCATCCAGCAACTGGAGCAGGCGGCGCAAAACGTCACGGTAGAGCAGGAATGCGGCAGCTACACCTACCGCGAGGACGCCGAGGAAAATCGCGTCATGTTCCTGTTCGACGGCAAGCCGGAGCCGGAAGTCCGTGCCCTGCTCAAGAGCCACGGATTCAAATGGTCTCCGACGCGCGGCGCGTGGGTTCGGATGCTGAACAACATGGGCCGCTACGCCGCCGAACGCGTCCGGCGCGAACTGGACAAGAACGACTGACCCGTTCCTCCCCAGGCTCGAAAAACCCCGCTCCGGCGGGGTTCTTTTTTTGTTAATTATGCGATTTTATTTGATTTTTTATTGACGCCCCGCGTCATTATGGTATGAATAAGTTATGCGAAATCAACAACTTACAAACAAAAAGGAACACGACATGAAAGACGCCTACAAGAACATCCGCCTTGCCAACACCATTCTGGAGAGCGCTGAAAAGCGGCCCTGTCGCCGCCCACTGCCCGCCCGAAATTCTCCGTCTGCTTTCGCCTGTGGAGCGCCTCTATCCCCCGCAGTCATTCGGACGTGAACACGCCGCACAATGGCGCGAGAAGTGCCGTTGCCATCGGATGGGGAGGTGAACCATGCCCTCATGCCATACAGTGAGCCTCCACATTACCCGCGAGGCAATGGAAGACGGCTGCGTCCTGGTGCGCGTCGGGGAAAGGCTCTTCCGCCTCTATGAACGGTCAGGCGTCGTGCTGGAACACAGGAAGGGGAGAGAACACCAAAGGCTCGCGCCGGAAGACGCCGCACGCCTCATCCGCCTGATCCGCGAAGTCGAAGACATGGCCGCTCGCCGGACTGCGGAACCCGCGCCGGCAGACTTGCCAAGAAAATGGGAAGTGGTTATCTCCTGAAACAGGAAAGGGCCAGGATGCGTCAACACCCTGACCCCCGGCAGACTCGGAGTTTGTCGGAGCCTTCTTTCCGGCTATCCCTAGCCAGTTTCAGCCCCGGCAGTGTCTCCAGCACCGCCGGGGCCAATTTTTTCTCTTGGCTTGTACCAAAAAATAGTACATACTCTCTTCATGTGGACAATCCAATACACCAAGAAAGCGGCCAAGCAGGCGGCCAATCTCCCCAAGGCGGCGCTCCAGGCTCTTGACGCCTTGGCCCTGGACATCGAACTGCATGGCCCGGTGCGCGGCAACTGGCCGAACTACAGCAAATTGAACGAGGGTGTGCATCATTGCCATCTGAAAAAAGGCCGCCCCACCTATGTGGCCGTTTGGGAAGAAGTCACCGGAAAAATCAAGATAGTGAGGATTACATATGCAGGCACTCATGAAAAAGCCCCCTATTGACACCGGCTTGCGCGTCCTTGTCATTTCCTGCCCGGAGGAGAAGTACGAGAGCCTGGTTGAGTTTCTTCGCAAAAACGATTGCACGATGGATGACGAAGGAGGTATCCCCGCCAGCGTCGTCTACCCGGAGCGCACGCCGGGCACCGTTCTGCGCGGCCTGCGCTACAGGGATTCGCTGACGCAGGTTGACCTGTCAAAGCTCGCGGGCATCCCCCGGCGTCATATCTCCGAAATGGAAAACGGCAAGCGCCCCATCGGCAGACAGACCGCCCGCAAGCTGGCCGATGCCCTGAACACCGATCCCCGGATGTTTTTGTCGGCGTAAGCCAGCGGCTTTCACAGCGCAAAGGGCTTGTCAAAAATCGGGGGTAACGTTATCTTCAGAAACAGGAAAGGGTCAGGGCGTTAGCGCACCCTGACCCCCGGCAGACTCGGAGTTTGTCGGAGCCTTCTTTCCGGCATGCCTTAGCCGAAAATTGACCCCGGCAGTGTGTCAGCACTGCCGGGGCCGCTTTTTAGTCCTTCTTGTCGAAGAACCAGTCAATCAAACGCTTGAGAGCGTAGATCACTACAGCTTCCAACAGGTGACAGAGTCTCCTCATAGGCCACCTCCTTCCCGAAGCCTGCCGTTAACCAGAGCCGGAAAGAAGGCTCGCCCCGCAAACGGGACGTTTTTATCTAAAAAAAGTTGAGAAAGCTGGCAAGGGTTGCCATTCGACCAACCGGGAGCGGTGCGGATTGCCAAGTGTCGGGGACTATCAGTTGTGGCAAAAACTACGGTGTGGGGGCAAGGACAATATCTTCTTCTCGTGGCCACCAACACCACGCTCTGAATTCCTCTTCGCTGATCATGAGAACACCGCTATCCCTCGCGGATGCGACATCCGCAGCTATGGCTTCACCAATTTCCGGGATATGTGCCAAGTCATCCTCTGTGGCCGCACACAATTCTGTCGGCATGATCACTGCGTCCACCATATGTTTACAGGAATCCTTGACCTCTACGCCCTCTGAAAGCAACATGGCCTGAATTGTATCCATATCCAACGGAGGCATCAGGAAATATAACGACTGAAGAGGCCACGGCGGACGGAATTGCCCTGCTGGTACAGGTACGGGCGGGATAATACCCCGCGCACGCTGTTCTTTGATCAATAGGTCTACCCAATTGTCCTCATGGATAATTTTTATGTCACTCCCCGAGTGTCTGTAGTATAGGGCGTCATCTATCTTGACGCCGCCTTTGATGCCTCGCCATTGCGGATTGGAAGCCGTACCCACAATGAGATAATTCTTGCCACTCCGGACAGGCCGCCGCTTAACGCACGCACCCAACTGGGCCACAGCCTGCTCGCACTGTTCGCGAGAAGCAAAGGCAAACACGCCTGTAAAACAAAAATTTGCTGAAAAATCCATTTCCGTAATATAATCAAACATCAGGTCATGCGCCGATATCACAACGCTTACGTTGTTCTCCTTCCTTTTTTCCCCCCTGAGTTTGATATTTGGTATCTGTAATCCATTGGATTTAAGGAAGGCATACAGTTTTTGCTGCAGCAGGCTCACTCCTTGCTCGTAGTCTTCCGTAAACATGAGATTTACCCTCTCGGCCTCTCGCAACAAGCCGATAATTTCAGGCTTATCCCACAAGCTTGGGTGATTGCGTATCCAGCGGGCCAAAAAAAATGAGTCTTTGCGGTAGACTTTGCCCTTGGCGGCGATGCCCAATGCAATGCCCAGCAAAAGAATTTCCGTTTTCTGTAGTCCGGACGCACGAAACTTGGAGGATGGCTTGCGCTGACGGGACGTGTCCACAGCACGGCGCACTGCATCAAGAGTCTGTTCTTGCGGCAAACCTTCGGCTTCCCGCAGCCAGTTTGCCAGCATGGACTCCACATGGGGAGTGATGGATACACACGGCAGGAGTTTGCGCACGAGGTTTGCCAAAAGCTGACGGCTCTTGCGGAGTTGTTCCTTCTCAAAGCAGTTGCCGTTTTGCGGAGCTTTGAGGCTTTCAGCATACGTCAGCACATCTTCTTCGCGAAAGCGTTTGTCCGGCGTACAGGGTAAAATACCTTGAGAGTATTAACAATATAATGTAAACATGTTATACCCTCCCCGAGGAGGACAACATGGAAGCAAATCCCAACTGCCCCAAGTGTCATGCCAGCGCGGTATATCGAAATGGAAAAGTTCTGGGGAAACAAAGGTATCGTTGCAAGGAGTGTGGATTCCAATTTACTCGCACTACGCCAAGAGGCCGTCCGGCACATGAAAAAGCTCTTGCTGTTACGCTTTATACAATGGGCCTGTCCCTGTCCGCCATTGCCCGACTGTTTCATGTTTCAACTCCCGCTGTTTTACGCTGGGTGCGAAATTTTGCGGAACGTGTTTATGAAAAACCTGAACCCGGTGAAGTCGTCATCGTTGAGCTTGATGAAATGTGGCATTTTCTCACGTCAAAAAAAACAAACTTTGGCTCTGGAAAGCCTATTGTCGTGATACCAGTCAACTCATCGACTGGGAATGTGGCGGGCGTGATCAGGCTACTCTCCACCGATTGATGAAGCGTTTGGCAAAGTGGAAAGTCTGGTTTTACTGTACGGACAGGTAACNACAGTGCCGGAAAGACTGTGGGTATGCTCCTCGGAGCCGCCAGTATCACCGGCTTGATGGGTATCAGACGCGCCCAGAATCATGCGGCCGCGCAGGTCGGGAACCGTGCCTCCCTTGCCGTCGCTGCCGCCGTCGCAGATGAACCAGTTTTCACGGGGTTCGGTTTCGCCGGGCATGATGGGGTGGCGGCTTTTCACGCTGACGGTTTCGGTCAGCGGTTCGCCGTCCTCGCCCAGCACGGCTTGTCCTTCTTCGTTCAGGACAGGGCGCGTCTCCTCCACTTCCGGGAAGGTCACGCCGTCAACGACAATGGGCACGCGCATGGGGAAAACGTCCCACGGGTCCACCCTGATGGCGGCCACAGTTGCCGCCAGGGCGGCAAGCTCCTGCCGGAGGGCGGCAAGGGCCGCGCTTTGAGCCGCGTCGCCCTGTTCGCGGGCCTGACTTTCCCCGGAAAGGTTCGCCGCCGCGTTGTTCAGCCGTTCGTCATGCGCGGCAAGGGCCGCGTCCGCGCTTTGGGCATGGCTGTCCAGCGCGGTCAGGCTTTGGCGGATGCGCGAGCAATCCTGATCAAGGCTGTTGTCCGTGTGCGGCAGGGGCAGGTTCAGATACGGGGTTTTCTGGTCAACCATGACGCGCCTCCTATGCGTTAAGCGTCAGAAACTTCAGATTGCGCACGCGCGGCCGGGCAAGGGACGTGCCCGCGAGCGTGAGCCGGTAGCGGGCCTCGTCGGCGTCGGCCAGTTCCGCGCCGTAGCGGAATTCCACCCAGCCGTCGCCCTGTTGCGTGTCGCCCTCGGCGGTCATGGCCGTCCACTCCCCGGCGTCGGTCCGCAGTTCCGGCGTGACCGTGGCCCCGGAGGGCAGATGCGCCTCAAAGATGAGCACGGCCCGCGCGGCCCCGACAGCCCGCACCGCGCGCGGCTGGTACACGGCGGACTGCGCGAGCGTGCCCGCGAGCAACTGCGTGCCGGGCCAGAGCACGGGGCTGGCCGATCCGCTCCCGCCATTCAGGCCGGAAAGCCGCGCCTTGACGCGCACCTGCCCCGTGGCGCCGGAGGAAAGCCGCACGGGCTGCCCGGCGGCCACGCGCTGCGTGTCTCCGCCGGGCAGGGTCAGTTCGTATTCCACGCGCGTTTCCGCGCGCGGCAGATCTTCCAGCGCCATGACCAGCATGTCCGTGGCCTCGGTCACGTCCGCGCCGCCCAGGGCCAGCTCGCCCGCGGTTGCCGTGAAATCCGCCTCCAGAATGCGGAAGGCCAGGTCCTTTTCCTGATGCGGCGTCCACGCACTGGCGTTGCTTGACGAAAAGAGCACGCCCACCTGATAGGGCTGCCCGGCCACATAATACTGGCGCGTGGCGTCGAATTGCCCAAGCTCGGCAATGGCAAGGGCGGTTTCCGCATCGTCGCACATGACCACGATGGCGTATTCCGTATCCGCCGCCAGCGAAACAGGAGCCGGAAACAGGGCGCGGGTATGGCCGCCGCCGGTAATCACCAGCGCTTCCGGCGCAAGCCGGGTTTCGGTCAGCACGGTTTTTCCGGGATAGCCGTTGTCCGTATCGCGAATCTGGACGCGCACGGCGCTTTGCCCGCGAGCCGTGAACCAGAGGTCCACGCCGCATACCTGCGCCTGCGCGGTCAGGGCGAAGGTCTGGGCCAGCGGGTCCGTCCAGTAGCGGGTGATGGTTCTGGCCTGAATGACGTTGCTGACCGTGAGCGTGCCCTGGCCCACAAAGCTGGCCGTGGCTTCCGAGCCGCCCCTGCCCCGGAACACGACGGCCTTGGCCCCGGAAGGGACTTTGGCCGGGATGGCGAATTTTCCGCGAATCTCGCCGTTGGTATTGGCAATCAGTGTCATGGTCGCTCCTCGTTATGCTTCAGAGGTTTCAACGGTGATGCCGTCAAAGGTGACGGATTCCAGTTCCTCGCCGGGGAAGAAGCCGCGCAACGTGAACGCGACGTCAATCTCCCGCAGATAGGCCAGTTCGCTTGCGGCGCTGGACAGCACATTGAGGGAGGTGGCCGAGGACTGGCTGACCAGCGTGGAATTGCCGGGCACATAATGGCCGGTTTCCAGGTATCGGGTTGTCGCGCCCACCACATTGACCTGCCGCTCGACCCAGTGGTCCACGGACGGCGAGATGTCGGCCTCGGCGGGCATGCGCTCGAACGCGTCATAGGGGTTCACGCGCATGGAGCCGGTGCGGTAGGGCTGTTCGAGCAGCACGCGCGGCGCGTATTGCGTGGACGAGGGCGCGGTCACGTCAGCGGTGAGATTGTGCGCCGTGGCCGCCACCGGAAGCGTGAGGATGCCGTCAAACACGGCGGCGGTATTCTCCGCGCCCATGTCGCGCATGGAATCGTCCAGAAGCGGGTCCACCTGCACGCCCACGCGCGCCCCGGCCTCGCGCGTGCCCGCGTCCATTTCCAGCCGGTTGCGGGCCACCTCGCGCCAGAGCTGGTCAATGCTCTCGTGGATGCCCGCGATTTCGCCAAAGGGAACCACGCGCACGGCGTCCACGGTCACGCAGTCGGCCGCATCCGCCCGTCGCCAGGTCTGGCGGATCCGCGCCAGCGGCAAGAGCGCGTCCGGCACGGCAGGGGGGCGGGCATTGCGCTCTGCGGCCACGCCCCTGATCCACTCGAAGAGGCCCTCGCCCGTGAGGCACAGGCGGTCGATGCGCGGCAGCATCTGGTTGTACTTGAGGATGACGCTTGTGCCTTCCACGGCCCCGCGCACGGTGAAGCCGTCCTCGTCCTGCTCCTCCGGCGCGGCCGCGGCCATGTGCGTGTAGGTGACGGCGTAGGAACTGCCTGTGGCCGGCTCGTTGCCCGCCGGGGACCAGTCCACGGCATCGCCGGTCCTGACGTAATCCGTGTCCGCTTCAAACACGGTGTCGCCCTGGCGGACTTCGAGGATGTCCACCACGGCGGTGTCGGGCAGGCTGTCGGCCGCGCCGGAGTAGGAACCGTGGGTCAGGGTGACGGTTTTCTGCGCTGTGATGCGCAGTTCGGTCACGTTTTTCAGCGGCGGATGCGCCACAAGGATGCGCTGGCCGGCTTCCGTGCTTGCGTCCGCCGTGGCCTTGTGGATTTCGGTATCCACAAAGCGCAGATCCGGAGCGGCCGCGTACAGGAGGCGCCGGGCCGTGGGCAGGGTCACGCCGTAGCCGTTGACCCGCGCCCGGCCCTCGGCCACGGTGTAGACCTGGTTGCCGTCGGCATCGTCGTTCGCGCGGCGCACGGCCAGCCCTTCCACCACATAGGAGCCGCCGCCCGTGCTGTCGCGGTCATACATGGCGATGCTCTGGCTGGTGCTTTCAAAGGCGGGTGGGGCTTCCTTGGGGCGCAATTCGCCGTTGTCCACGGCGTAGACCGGGCAGAGGTCGCCGCTTTCGCCGTCGCCGGAAAAGCCCCAGCGCGTTTCCGCGCGGAGACGCCACGCGCCGGGCATGCCCTGGGCGCGGCAGCCCTGGGCGGGATTGAGCAGGGCCGGATCTTCCAGCTCGCTGACCACGGTTTCCCTGAGGCGCACGCCGATGATGACGCTGCCCGTGAGCGGCACGGTGAGCACGGCTTCCGGCACAACGCGCACCGCGCCCTTGAGGTAGATGCGCCCGGCGGCGCAACGGGCCGTGCCCGTGGCCGAATCCAGGGCCACGGCGGCGTCGGCCACAATGTCGCCGTCGTGCAAAAGGGCATCGGCCACGCCGCGCAGGGCCTCGGCCTGGATGGACTGGATTTCGTTGATTTCCGAGCCTTGCAGGCCGTAGCCCTCGCGCATGAGCACTTCCGTATAGCCCTTGTCGCCCAGGGCGCGGCGGTTGTAGCAGTTCTGAATGCCCCGATATGTTTGCATGGCTTCTCCTGACTGGATGTTTTTTGTGAATCGGGGCTCCGCCCCGTACCCCGGCAGGGGAATGATTCCCCCGGACAGGGGTTTGGGGGCGGGCAGCCCCCAATTGCCTAAACCGGCAGCACAAATTCCACGGCCTGCCGCACCTGCGGATTGCGGGGGATGGCGGGTTGCAGGATTTCCACGGCCAGCAGCAGGCCCGGCTCCTCGATTTCGTCCGGGGTAAAGAAGCGCTGGCCCGGCGGCAGGCCCTCCCTGACCGTGGACCCCACAAAGATGCCCATCTGGCGGATGGTGCCGCTGGGCGCGTCCGTGAGGTCATAGGCCACCTGCATGTAGAGGTATGGCGTGGGTTCGCTGACCATGCGGTAACGCGTGGTGCGGACTTCGCCGTTGGCGTCCAGTCCCTCGGAAATGACGATGCCGCCTTCCTCGTCCGGCACGACAAAGCCCACGATGTTGGGCACGCGGCGGCCCATCTCGTTGGTCAGGGCGGTCATGGTGACGGTATCGGGCAGGGGCGCTTCCGTGTCCTCCCATTCCGGCAGGCCCTGGGCGAGCGCGATATGCAGGGGCTGTTGCGAGAGCGACAGCGCAAAGGCCGCCCGCCCGGCATTGGTCAGTGTGGCGAGACTCATGAGTCCTCCCGTTTTTTGCTGGCCCGCTTCTTTCGGGCGCGTTGTGTGGTCTCGGATTTGATGGCGAACAAGCCGCAATGGCCGCGCCAGCGGCGCTTGTCCCACCGGCCTGTCCAGCGCGGGGCCGCATCCGGGCAGAGCGGCGCCGTGGATGCGGGAAAATGCAGGGTCACGGCGGGCAGCGGCCTCCCCGGCTCCAGCGCGGGGACAGCCTCGCCGCGCAGGCAGGGCACGAGTTCAAGTATCTCCACTTCCTCCGGGGCAAGGGCAGCCTCGCTCCAGGCATCCTCCGACCAGACTTGCGGGGCGGGCAGCGTTTCCACATGCGGAGCGCCGCCCCAGAAGTTCAGCGCCGACCAGGAACCGGGCGTGTCCGACAGCACGCGGCCGTGCGCCGGGTTTGGCTGAAATGTGGGCGAGTACGCCGGTTCCATGCCGGACCAGACGCCTTCGCTCAGCGCATGCCCCCGCACCGTGAAGCGCCACGGGGGGAGCTGTCTGTCCACGCGCAGGAGACGCCCGCGCCAGCGCCGCTCGTCCCACCGGCCTGTCCAGCGGTGTTGCTCATGGACGGCCTCGGCCCAGGTGAACGAATAAAGATGCGCGAAGGTGAAACTGTGGTCACGCGGGAACACGTCGCCATAACTGCACTCGCTCCACGCCGGACAGTCCCGATACCGGGCCTGCCAGCCGTGATTGAGCGTGAGCAGGAGCGCGGCGCGGCCCTGTTCGCCGCACAGCGGCGTGACCAGCACGCCCCGGCGGCTTCCGAAACTGACGACAAGCCCGGTGTCGTCGTCCAGGCCGGGGATGTCCGGGGCTTCCGCGCCGCTGTACGCGCTCCACCAGCATTGAGACCAGGCGCAGACCGGGAGAGGGCCGGACCACACGCCGGGCCGGAAGTCGTACTCCGGCGTGTACACGCGCCACAAACGGCAGCGCGCGGGCTGCATCTCGCGGCAGATGGTCACGATGCGCGCCAGATCGTCCATGCCGGTGACGCCGGAAAGGCCGAGCTGGTAGGCGGCCCAGAAGTCGCCTTCGCCGCTTTCCTCCAGCGTGATGCCGGTATAGCCGCACAGGGCCAGCGCGGCCTTGATGGATGCGGGCGTGCCCTTGATGCGGTGCCAGGGGATGGCGTTGCGCACCAGTGCGGCGAGTTGCGCGGGCGTTGCCGCTGTTTCGCGAAAATCGACGTGCAACTGCCAGGCCAGCAATTCCAGTTCGGCCTCGATCAGCGGCTTGAGGCCGCCGCCGAGGTTGACGAGGCGTTGCAGGGGCGGGGAGAGGTAGCCGGGCGTGGGGTCCAGGCGCGCCCAGAGCAGGATATTGGGTATGCCCCCGGCCAGTACGCGGCGGATCGGGTCCAGAGACGCGGCGGCCGCCGCGATGGTCGCGTCGTCGCGGATGGAACCGGGCAACAGCGCGGCAAGCGGGGTTTCGCCGGCCCGTCTACTCATCTTCAATCCCCATGAAGACAAATTCGATTTCGGTTTCGCGGGCGATTTGCCAGCCCTTGAGCGGGGTGAACTCCGGTTCCGCCAGATCCACGCGCTTGGCCCCGGCGCGTTCCACAAGGGCGATGAGCCGTGTGGGGTTGATGTCCCGGCCGGGGGCGGAGCGCTGCCACAGGCGGTATTCTTCCACAGCGGCCTGTACCGCCGCCGTGATGTTGCCCGCCAGCGCGGAATCCGCGCGGCGCAGACGCCAGCCGCCCGCGATGCGGTACGGAACCGGCTCCGGGGCGGCCACGGTCACGGTATCCGTGAGCGGGCGCACGTCCTCGGCGGAGAGCGCGGCCCGAACCGCTTCCAGCGTGGCCGCGTCCGGCAGTTCGCCGCCGTTCAGCACCGGGCGCACATCCACATGGCCGGGCTTCGGACTCCACACAGCCACCTCGGCTATATCCGGGTTCACGCGCAGGGCGTGATAGCGGTACGCCTGCTCCGGCCCGGCGCAGGTGAACGACTCCGGGGCAAGATGGATGCGCTCGCGGTAGCGGGCGTCCGCCTCCACCTCGGCTCCGCCCATTGTCATGGCTGTGTTGGTCACGCGGGTCACATAGGCGATGGGGTCAATGAGCAGGCTGACCTGCCCGGCGAGCAGGCCGTTGCCGTCCGCGCCCGGCGTGTCGGCCGTGGCTGTCGCGTCCACGAAAAGTTCCCCGGCGGGAATGCTTGCGGCCGCGTCCGTGGCGAACGAGATCCGGCGATCCTGCGTGCCCGCCCGCGTGCCCTGGGGGATGAGCACGGCGAAATCCAGCGCCTCCGCCAGCTCAAAGCGCAGCACGCAGCGGGCCGGGGCTGCGGGCAGGCGGGACGTGGCCATGAGCGCGCCCAGGTGGTCGAGGTGCGAGCCGGAGGCGAAGGCCAGCAGATTCTGTTTGCCCGCCATGTCGATGAGACGACACAGAATGGTCATGTCCATCGCCACGGATTCGAGAAAAAGACGTACCGGGTCGCCGGGGTACAGCGTGGCGCCGGTGATGGTTTCGTAACGTCCCAGAATGTCCTTTTCGATTTCCGCCGGATCGAGAGGCGCGAAGGATACCGAGGGCAAGGTGTCGAAAATGCCGCTCACAACGTCACCCCCTTGCGGATGGAAAAAGTGATGACGGGATAAACGCGCCCCTGTGCGGCATCGGAAGGCCGGGCCGCAAAGCGGATGCTTTCCACTTTGACGCGGGGTTCTTTGGTTTCAATGACCTCGGTCAGTTCCGCAATCTTGCGGGCCACGGCGTAGGGCGTGGGCGCGTCGATGAAGCCGCCGCTGTTGGCGAACCCCCGATCCAGCGCCACGGACCAGGCCAGCGTTGTGACAATGATGCGGATATTCTGGGCTATGGCTTCCTGCCCTGTCGCGCCGATGACCAGCGGCGGCAGGGGCGTGGTGAGGTCTATTTCGGGCATGGGGTCTCCTCCCGGAAAACGGGCAAGCCGGTGGCGGAAACCCTCAATAATTGAGGGGATAAGGTTTTTCATGCCCCCAACTGAGGGGGACCGGGGGGCATCATGCCCCCCGGCGGGGTGCGGGGCGGAGCCCCGAAACAAAACCGCCTTATACATATTCTTTCAGCTTGAGGGTCAGGTCCAGCAGATACGGCCCCTGTCCGTTCGGGGCGAGCAAGCGCCATGTCTGCGTCACGGATTCGATCACCACATCGCCCATATTGCGCCCGGCCAGAATCAGCCGCGCCACCTTGCCTTCCCGGCACAGGGCAACGAGCTTTTCCGCTTCCTCGGCGGGATTGACGCCCATGTCCGCCCGCAGGCGGATGGGCAGGCTCATGGCGGTCAGTTCGGCGGAAAGAAATTCCAGACGCGGCGGAGCGCCGACAACCTTGTGCTCCTCAAAGCGGGCCGCGCTGTCGAGCTGAACCTCCGAGGGCGTCATGAGCCGCCCGTCGCCGGCCTCGAAAATGACGTCACCCAAACTGCCTACGCGCATGGCGCGCTCTCCGGGCTGGAGGGAAAAGCCGCGGCTCGCGGTGTCGCGTCAATCGAAAGCGAAAGGGATGCGTGAAAAATCAGAAGGGAGGATGATAGTAATAGTGCGCGCCAAGCACACGGGCGGCCGCCGCGCCCGCGAGGCTGACGCAGACGCCCAGGGCCACCATGAAAAACCAGGTGCGCAACTGCGGACGGCGCGCCCACCACAGGCAGGTAAGAGGAAAGAGAACGGCGCTTGTCGCCCAGGCCGCGGCGCTCAGCGGGTACGAAAACCAGAGATCCAGATACCCCGTGGCCAGCGCGCGCAGCCAGGCGGACGGAGAAAGCAGAAGGGCGGGTCTGTACAGGAGCAAAGCCAGCGGATAGCTGAGCAGCGCTCCTCCAACGACAACAGCCATGTGCCGAATCCGTTCCCTGCGGGTATAGGAAAGAGGCGTGTTCATAAATCCGTATCATAGTTGAACCTCAACATATGATCAACATTTTTCACATGAGACAGGACAATAAAGTCTTCTCCCAATCCGTATTTTTCTCTGAATGTTGCAAAATGCGTATTGTATATCTGAATATATGTTTCATCAGCAAAAGATGAAACGAGTGTAAAATCCTTCTGCTCACAACTCCAGTAGCCGAGTTCATCTTCCTTGTTGAAGTTGAATGAGTCCCAGATAAAAACGCCGACCTTTTCAACAACAATACGGTGCCCGCCAGTATTCAGCGGTTCTGTATGGCCCGCCGCCAGCGCGCGGAAATCGAATTGTCCGAGACAGGCGCTGATGCCGTCTACGGGGAGAATATAGGAACCGGGCACTGTGATTCGCTGGAAGTAGCCATGTTTCCACTCTTGCCACGGGGTGACGGATTCCGGATGCAGTTGCGGAGCGGTATAATCAAACGCCATCCGCGTTGTTCCGAGAAAGCCGTCCTTGTGAAGTATCGCGGCCAGCGTATTGCGCGCCTTTTCATGGAACAGCACATCATCCATGATGAAGTTGCGATACACGGACCTGATTCTCGCATAGGAAAGCGCCCAATCCATATCAACGAAAAAGCCATGCGGGTTGGATTCGGCATCCGGGTTTGCCCTTCCGGCGAACCAGCGGTGAAACATGTCGCGCAGGTTGCGCCAGCCCTTTTTGTCCATGTCGAGAAGGCGTTTTTCCGCCTCGGCTTCGGCAATTTCGGGAAGGCAGAGCAGGATGTTTTCTTGCGGTTGCAGGGGTTCGGGCAGTTGGGCGCATACTGTCTCGAACAAAGCCTGTCCGAATGAGGCGCTGCCGGAATCGCCCCCGCTGTCCTGCGGCGGCCCGCTGTTGTCCGGGCCGCTTTCAACGCCGGTGTGGCTATGGCTGCGTACGGAGATTGTGCCGGCGGTCACGTCTCCGTCAGGCACATGCACGTCTCCGCCGTAAATCTTGCAGGAACCGTTGAGAATGCTGTCGGCTTTGCCGCCGCTGTAGCCCTGATGCGAGAGGTTGCCTTCCAGACGAATATCCGGAGCGCGCAACACCAGGCATTGGGAGGATTGCAGCCGTATGCTTTTTTTCGCCCTGGCCGTGATTTGGCCTTCCGTTTCCACTTCCGCGTCGCCCTTGACTTTGGCGATGAGCTTGTGGCCCTTGCGGTCGTACCAGACTTCGGTGCCGTCCTCGTACACGGTATAATCATGTGTGGCCGTCTGGTCGGGGGCCGGGGTCTGTGTGGAGTAATGCGCGCCGAGCACCACCCCGGCTTCCATGCCCTGCCCCGCGAACAGACAGGCCACAGGTTCACCGATGTCCGGCAGGCATTGCGCCTTGTCCTTCAGGCTTCGCCGTTGCAGCACGCGCAGCGGCGCGGACACCATGCCGTCGCCGTCCTCCAGTTGGACGCGGGCCGAACCGTTGGCCGCGTCCACGCCGGTGACCGTGCCGAAACGCAGGGATGCCCCCCGGTTGGCTTCCAGCGCGGCAACGCGACGTTCCAAAGCGGCAAAGTCGAACATGCCGCCTCCTCAGTACGCCAGCGTGCGGCGCAGTTCCGCCGACGTGCTGTAGCCGTTGCCGATTTTGTGCTCGGCCTTGTTGACAAAGTAGGAACCGCTGAATCTGCCGAAGCCCGTCAGGGACACGGTGACGCCCGCCACAAGGCCGGGGTGGCCCATGATTTCGATGTTGCCGGCGCATTCGCCGCCGTTTTTGTTGCGCAAGGCGTTTTGGGCCAGCTTGCGGGCGTCGGCTTCGGATTCCACCCGCTGATTGACCGCCCACACCTTTTGCGCGTCCGAGGCGGCTTTTTCGACCCGGTTGCCCCTGGCGTCGAAGGCGTAGCTGTAGACCTGCTGCGTGTTCGGATCGCGGTAGCTGACCTCGCAGCCGGTGAAGGCCGTGCCCTGACTTTTCTCCTTGAAGGAGTAGCTTTTCGGAGAAAACTGGCTGCCGGTTTTGGGGATGGTCAGGGAGCCGGGCTTGCTGTCCGCCTCCCTGGCTCCGTAAAGCGCCAGCTTGCCGTCATGCACCTTGAGGTTCACGCCGCGCGCGCCGGCGAGCCGGGTCAGAAAGGCGAGGTCGCTTTCCTCGCGTTGATCCTGCCGGGCAAAGGTGTGCTCCGGCGCGTCATACAGCAGGGTCAGACCATGCCTTGCGGCCACTTCCGCAGCTACGCCCCGCAGATTGTACCCTTCCCATGCTTTCGTCCGCGCGGTTTCCCGCAGGCCGCTGTTCAGGGAGGCGGAGACGGCTTTCAGGCTCACCTTGTCCGGCACGCCGGAAAATTCCACTTCGTCCACCTTGAACGCGCCGCAGTTCAGACCGGCGTGTTTGCCCGGCCCGAACCAGTTGAGGCAGTTGAGCGAGGCGGTCACGCCCGTGCCCTTGCCCGGCGCCCAGGCATCGGCCCACTTGCCGTCACGGTCCTGCAACTCAATCTGGAGGGAGTCGGCCTTGCCCGTGGCGTTGTCCGTGGCGGAAGGCGATGCCGTCCCAGGTATCGCCCTGAATGGTGGTGTAAACAGTCTGGCTACCCATACGCGAGCCTCCGTTGTTCATCGACGATGCCGGCAATGAGGGATTCCAGTTCGCCCTGACGGCGTTTCAGGCCGTCGATAACCCGCTTGCCGAAGTCGGCATCGGGCATTCCGTTGAGGCTGAAGGTCAGATTGAAGGCGGGGGCGCTTGCGCCGGAGAGGGCCGACATATCCGATGAGGACATGCTTCCGGCCATGCCCCCCGCCATGCCGGGGAAGGCGGCGGCCGTCGCTTCGGGCGACATGCCGGAGAGGTCGGGAGTCCATGCCTTTGGCGCGGCGGCAGGCATGGGCGGCAGGGCTGCTGTCGTGGGCGCGACGCCCGCTGTCGTGGCTTCGGCGAGTTTGGCGTCGGCCTTGTCGTCAGCCTCATCCACGATGCCGAGCCACTCGCCCACAGCGCGGAGCTTGCTCCCGACCCATGCGGCCTTTTCGCCAATCCAGCCGAATGCGGCGTCAAACGCCGCCCGCACCGGCTCGCAGGTGTTGTACAGGTAAACCAGCCCGGCAATGAGTCCGGCCACGGCCATAACCACAATGCCGATGGGGTTGGCTGTGAGCGCCGCGTTGAGCACCCATTGCCCGGCGGCGGCCATCCTGGAGCCCACGGCCATGATTTTGGTTCCTGCCGCCGCCGCGATGGCCGCCACCTTATGCCGGGCCAGCGCCGCGTTGGTCAGCATGACCGAGGGACGGAAAAAGGTGAGAACACTGCGGGCGATGGTCCAGCCGTCGGAAAGAATGGTGGCCGCGTACATGCCGCCCAGCGCGCCCACCTTGAGCGCCACCAGCGCGATGGCCGTCATCATCACCACTTTGGTCACGAGCGGAAAACGATCAGCCAGAGCTGTAACCGGCTTGACCACGGCCACGGCGGTGTTGGCCGCCGTGGCCAGAGGCGGCAGAAGCACGCTGCCCACCGTGATGCCGAGGATGCCCGTAGACACTTTCAGGCGATCCAGCGCGCCCGCTGTGGTGTTGGATCGCGTCTTGAACTCGCGGAGCTGCGACCCCACGGCTTCTTTGGAGTTGGCAAGGCTGAACGCCTTTGCCAGTTTCGCGGGGTCATTGACCAGGGGAGCGATGGAAGCGAAGGATTCCAGACCGAAAATATCCTTGGCGATGCCGGCCTGTTCCGCCTCCGGCAGTTTGCGCAGGGCCTGAAGCACGGTCATGATCGTGTTCTCCGCCTCGGGTCCGCCTTTTTTCATTCCTTCGGCCAGCGCCTTGACGTTGCGGATGCCGATTTTCGCAAAGGCGTCCTTTTGCGTTTTGGACATGGCCTCGCCCTGAGACAGCGTCAGCAGGAAGGATTTCATGGCTGTGGCCGCCACTTCCGGGCTTTCGGATGTGGAGACGAACGCCCCGGCCAGACCGACGATGCTTTTTGCGGACAGACCGGCGGTGACGCCCACCGAGCCGACACGGGACAGGACTTCCGAAGTATGGGCCGCTGTCGCGTTGGTTTTGGACGCCAGGTAGTTCATGGCGTCGCCCATTTCCCGCGTCTGGGCGGCAGTCAGAGCCATGCCGTCCTGGCCCATGCGCGACTGGAAGATGGCAAGGCGCTTTCCGGCCTCCTCCGCTGAAATATTGTAGGCCACGGCCATTTCCGCCGCGTCGTTCAGAAACTGTTTCAGTTTGGTCGGGTCCAGATTGCCCTGAGCATCATTGGCGACGCCTGACTCGGCGGCGGACGCGGCAATGGCCGTCATGCCGCCGGCGCTGATGCCGGCGCGGCGCGCGACGGCGAAAATATCCCGCTGAACCTGTTTTTCCTGCTCCGCGCTGGAGAAATTGGCGACTTTTTTGAGGTCTGCGAAGGTGCTTTCGTAGTCGATAGCCAGCTTGACCGGAGCGGCCACGGTCATGGCCGCCCCGACGGTTCCGAGAACCTGCCCCTGCAACTCCCGCCGCTTGGCCTGGTTGGCCTGAAGGCGCTGTTGCCGCGACAGGGCGGCCTGAGTGCGCTGAATGCGTTGGGCGAGACGCTCCTGTGCCCGACCCGCGTTCTCCACGCTGATGCCGTATTCTCTGGCCGCGCGGTGGGCATTTCCGAACTCGCGCACCGCCGTGCGCAGGGCGGCCCGCATCTGCGTGGTGGGAGCTGCGGCGTAACGGGCTCGGGCGGTTGCCAGCCGGGCTTGGGCGGCGGACAGACGAGCCGCCGCCTTGGACTGCGTTTCCAATCCTCGCAAATCGGAGCGCAGGCCCTTCACGCGGGACTGGACGGTCCCGAACGCGGAAGCCACTGTGCGGCTCAACGCCGCGCCGATGGAAAAATTGACGCCGACGGTCCCGGCCATGTGCCCCTCGCTTATGAGCGATGGATTTCCCGTTCAAACGCGGCGGCCTCCTCCAGCCACTCGCACGCCTCTTGCCATGTGAGTTTCCTGATGGCTCGCAGTCCCCATTTCGTGAAGCGGGAGAGCGCGACCACGAGCCTGCGAATCTGCTTACGGTTTGGGTACGGCCCGAAATCGGACGTACTGATCTTGCAACCTCGCATAGTCGGTTGCATCCAGCAGGCGCATTTCCGACGGCTTCAGGCCACAGAGGATGCCGATCAGTTCCAGTTCGGAGGCCACGTCATCGGGCGCTTTGGGTTCATGATCCAGCAAATCGCCCATGTTCGGGCGGCGCATGGTCACTTCCGTGAGCTGGCGATCCGCAAGCTGCACGGGGTAGTTCAGGGCGACGACCGCGCTGCGGGAGCTGTCCGGTTCCACGTTCAGAGGCTTGAAAGTGGGAGTTGCCATATCAGTAATCCTTTCCGAGGTTGGCGCGGACCCTGGCGAGATAATCCACGCCCAAAACGCTGAAGATGTAGTTGAACTTGTCCACTTCGGCCATTTCCTGACCGTTCTGCCAGAGCTTGAGGTAGTAGACTTCAAGCTCGGTTTCCGGCTCCATTTTCTTGCCCGGCTCCATCTTGCCGATGCCCACCTTTTTGGGCGGGGACTTGATGACGACTTTCACCGGCTGATGCTCGTATGTGCCGCTGCCCGCATCATACGCCTGCACCGAGGCGTAGATTTCGAGCTGATGCGCTTCGGGCGCGAGCAGACTGGTTGCCGTGGGGTTGCAGGTGTTCCACTTGATTTTGACGGTCATGGACTTCATGTGCCCGACCACCGGGGCGTCCACTTCGCCGGCGATGCCCAGACCCGCGATGGATTCCGTCAGAAACTCGAAATCAGGCATTTCAATGCTGCCCACGCCGAGCAGCCCGATCCCATCCTTATAGATGGACGCGTCGGTGAGCAGCGCGGGAATCAGGTTTGTGGAAGGAAGCTGATTCATATTCACACCGCGCTTTCAAACAGGGTTTCCAGATAGGCCGGGTCGTATTCGAGCGTGAACACGATTTCCCGTGCCGCCGTGGGCGGCGTGACGTAGACATGGAAGCGAACCTTGCCGCCCATCAGATCAGTGCTGCCGTTATCCTTGGCCTCAAACGTCACCCGTCCGCCGAGAATGAACTCGCGGGCTACAAGGCCGTTGAGCCAGATGTTGAACGTGTCGCAGATGGAGGAAATCAGACGGCGGCGCAGCGGGTTGCTGACCTTTTGCCAGGCCGTGAGCACCAGCGTGTTGCCGATGAAATTGAACATGCGCCGGATGGGGATGCTCGCGTCCTTCACGTCCGTGACGCCGGGATAACAGGCGGTCTGATCGCCCCAGGCCACAAGGCCGCCGATCATGTTCAGGCCGGTGACAATGCCGTTGCCGTTCAGGTTGGCCGCTTCCAGCGCGGTGAGGGCCAGTTCCGCGCCGTTGTGCGTCAATCCCTGACAGAGCAACCGCTTGTTGGAGGGCGACCAGAAGGGGATGCCGTCGTTTTCCGCGTCCCGCTGGGCCATGACCGCCGCGAGGTGCGTGGAACCGTATTCCTCCAGCAGATGTCGCTCACCCGCACGTCCTGTGCGGGATTCGCTCTCGCTCGCGGGAAGCGTGGTTCCCGCATCGCTCGCGCTGCGCGGCTGTCCGCCATCCGTGGCGGACGTGCCGTAGGTGGGCGTGCCGAAGAAGAGGATGAGGTTTTCATCAGTCAGATTGTTGTCGTTGACCCAGGCCGGGGCGTCTTCCGGGCGTTTGATGTCGCCGGGCAGATCGGCCACGCCCACGGCCCGGAAATGGCCGCTGATATTCTCGCAGGCAGCGCCTATCGCAATAGCCACAGAAGGCGTGCCAGAGAAGCCCGGCGCCAGTATCTGGCCCGGCACCTTGCGGAACAGGGGGAACACCTTGTTCACCAGGGCAAGGCCGGTACGCTTGCCCGAAGCAACTTTCCCCGCTCCGTCGGCGGAACCATACGGCCCGGCAAAGCCGGAGCCGTCCGCCGACTGCGCTATCTGCTCGCTACCGCTCACGTCTGCGTCGCCTGCGGAACCGATGATGTCGGCGGCGGTCACTTTGGAAACGTCGGGCCGGCCTTCCTCATCCGCGTGTCTGGCCGGATCGAACACGTTGATGCAGACCACCGGGGCCACGCTGTAGCGTCCGATGAACACGTCCACAAACTCGGACAGTGTGAAATCATGCCGGGTTTCCCCGGATTTCACCGCGCCGAACTGTGCGATGAAATCCTCCACCGTGTAAATCAGGCGCGGTTCGTTCACCGGCGCGCGCGTGCCGTCGGGGAGGTTGTGCACCGGGGCCGTGCCGATAACCACCGGCAGGGCGGAATCCACTTCCACCGGGGTCACAAGGCTGGTGGGAACCTCATCGAAAAAAGCGCCGTGGCGGTAGCTCATGGCGATGCTCCTCTTATTCCAGCCCCTTCATGCGCCAGTGCGTCATCACGGTCGCCTGAATGTACGGGCGGGGTTGCATGTCGGATTTTTCCCAGGGGAACAGGCGTCCCTTGGCGTCCTCAGTCAGCCGGTAACGATGGTCCAGTGCGTCCCTGCGGCAGGGTGTCAGGCTTTGCCGGATACGGGAGAGCAGCAGGGCCATGTCGCTTTCCGCGCCTTCGGCGTCGCCGGCGTCGCCGCAGTACACCCCGCAGACCAGAGCCACGGTCACGGCATCCTCGCCCCCGTCCGACTGGCCGGACAGCGGAATCAGCACCACGCAGGGGAAGGGTTCACCGGGCTTTTCCACGTCGCCGGGACGGCGCTTTTTCGGGGGCACATCGCCGATGAATACCTGTACCGGGCGGGACGGCTCCCCCTCCGCATAGCCGTCGGCAGACGCGAGCGGTAGCGAGCTGATAGCGGAGGCGGCGGGCGCGGTCGAGCTTGCCTCGCCGCGCATATGATCCGCCGCCGGAGCGGGGAAGGACGCGGGGCCGCGCCAGTCCAGGCGCAAATCCGCAAGATCGGCCAGCAGCCGGGCCTTGAGCGCGGGGAGGAAAAAGGGATTCATACGGCCCGTCCTTTGAGGATGTTGTCCACAGCGCGGGTCAATTCCTGATGGAAAATCCGCATGGCCGTATCGCGGGCCGCCTGCTCTACCTGCGGCGCAACGGCGTGGTACTGGATGGGCGGGGCGTAGGCCAGAAACACCTTGTCCTCGCCCGCCTGCACCCGGCCGGGATTGCGGCGGTACATCACCCTCAGCTTGCCTTGGGCGGTGGGGGCGATGAACGGCGTGCTGCCCGTGCCGTCGCTGCCCGTGGGCGTGCCGTAACTGTGGAACAGCTTGCCGTCGCGCCGCAGGCGGTAGGTGAATCCGGGCCATTCTTTCGAGCGCATACCGGGCCGGGCCGTCCGCTCGCGGGGTTCCAATTCGTAGTCGTCCAGGAACAGGCTTTTCGAGAATACCCTGAACTCCGCGCCGGAGCCCATGCTCCGCACGGCCTTCACCGCCCGGCGCACGAATTTGTTGCCCACGGTGATGTCGCGTTCCAGCACGCCGATGACGTCCGCCCGGACCTTCGGGGCCGTCGCCATGAGCGCCGCCTTGACCGCGCGGGCAAGATTATGCTGCACGACGCCAAGCCGGGCCAGTTCCGCAGCGATCTGACGTTGGTCGATCTGAATCTCGATCATGCCACATTCCGGTACAGTTTGAGGTTCAGCAATCCCGCCTGCGTATCGGCGGAGCGCACGATCCACGCCCGGTCATTGACGATGAGTTCCTGCCCCGGTTCGGGCAGCGGAATCACGCCTTCGGCCAGGGTGATGTCCGCGTGGACGGCGTTCACGCCCCAGGTGTCGCCGGGACTGCCATACAGGTGTTCGCCGCCAGGCTCCGCCGACCAGTCGCAGACAGCCGGAGTTTCCGGCACATCCTCGATGCTGATAAGTTCCGCGAACTCGTCCGTGTTCAGAAAGACGCTGTGCGCATCAAGGGCAAGTTGATCGCAAAGCCTCATGGCGTCCCCCGCAGCAGGGTCTTGATGTCGGCCCGGATTTCGGCAAGGGATGCGCGCGTCTCTTCCGCGACGCCTTCCAGCTTGGCAAGCCGTCGTTCCTGATCGTCCGTGCGCCTGCCCAGCTCGGACACCGCCTGTTCATGCCGGTTGAAGTCACGATCCAACGCCTGTTCGTGCCGCTGAATCTGTGATTCCAGATGCGACACGCGCTCTTCCAGCCGCGCCGTCATGACCATGCCGGCAATCGCGGCCGAGCCGATGCCCACCAGCACCGGAACAATCAGCGGCAGAACAAGCGACTGCACAAATCGTAATGTCGCATTCATAAAGCCTCCGCCCGCTCTATCCACAGCAGCAATTCCGCCGCTTCCTCGTGCGGGATGCAGATATACCGCTCAGTTGCCACCGCCCCCGGCGTCCTCGGGGCCGGTGGAAGCGTCCTTGTTCCGTTGATCAGTGCCGCCGAACTTGCGCAGCCACTCACCAGCAGGGTCAGTGCGCACAGCAGCCACACGATTTTGCGTTTTACGTTCACGCCACCACTCCAGCAGAGCCACGACCAACCGGATAAGCGCCTGCGCCCAGGAGGACATACGCCTACAGCTTTGCCGCTTTGGCAGCGGCAGCTCTGCTGTCGCTGGCCGTAGCTTTCTTCGTCGCAACGGCCAGCGCGTCGTCGGCGTTTCTGGCCTTGCCCGCGTTGAATCCCAGGGCATTGACCACCACATACAACAGGCGCAACAGCGGATTGGCCGTCTCCGCCGGACGCGGCCAGATTGCGGACACGGCGGCGCAGAGGGTCACGACGAACGTCACCCATCCTTCCCAACTTGCCGGCAGCCAGCCGAGAATCGTCGCGGCCATGTCGGCCCCTTCGGGCGGACTGACCGCATCGCCTGCCAGGGCAGGGCAGGGAAGGAAGACGGCGACCAGAACCAGCACGACAAGAAAAGGCATTGTTTTTTTCATGACAGTCTCCGTTAGTGGGGTTCCGTGGGGCAATAGGTGCGCGTCAGCCAGCCGTCCATGAACTTGCGTTTGGAGAAGTTTTTGGAGCCCAGACCGACGTAGTGAGCGAGCTGGAGGCCGTTGAGCGCGTGGACAAACACGGCGGCGCTGACGCGCCCGGACAGCAGTTCCGCCATTGCGGAGAGGGACTTGGGGCCGAGGCAGCCGTCTTCGGCAAGGTCGGGGAAAATCCGTTCTTCCCCGCGCGGCCCTCTGCGCCGGTTGAAGGCGTTGCACAAGCGTTGCACATAACGCCCGGAGCCGCCCCGGCCCAGATTCACGGCCTGCTCGAACAACTCGTCGGCCACAATCTGCGGGAACTGACCAAGACGCATCCGCTCCCACCACTCGACGCGGTACCAGTCCGTCACCAGATCCGCGAGGCCGGGCAGTGTGGAGAGGTGACGCGAGAACGCGGAGGAGCCTTCCCGAAACGAGTTGTGCCGCTTGGCCGCGTCGATGAGCGGCCAGCCCCGCCACTTCGGGAAAAAGTTCCGGGCGATGCCGGCATAGGTTTCCCCGCCGCTGTCGCCGGGCACGTCGCACCAGCCGCCTTCCCACTGTTTGACGGGAGCGTAGGCTTTCAGAAACTCGGCCATGCTATTTCTCCACCACTTCGCCATAGGAAGCGGTCAGTTCCACCAGAGCTTCCGGGTAGGTGCAGATGGCGAGCGGGTTGGACTGCACTTCCAGATCATAGCCGCGGCCCTTGGGCTTCACGTCCATGCGGGCATAAAACTCGTTGCCGTAGGTGTTGGCCGTCTCGATCCAGTTGGCCGGGGCGTTGTACTGCATGAAAATATCCAGCCCCACGGGATAAAAGTGAGCTTTGGTCGGCTCCACCATCCGCCTGCCGCCCACGACTTCCGAGGCTTCAATCCAGGTGACGCCGCCGTAGGTGAAGCCTCGCTTGCGGTAATCGTCCCGCCCGAAGTTGTCCTGATTCGCGGCCCACAGGTCATAGGCTTTGCGCACCAGCTCGTGGCTCGTGAGCATGTCGTAGAAATCCGAGCCGACCAGCGCCTCAAAGCGCGTGGCCGGGGCGCCGCCGAGCTTTTCTTCGGCATGGCGCTTGGCGTCGAGAACGGCCTTTTTGATCGGGTTGAACTTCGTTGTGTTGGACGGAAAGACCAGATTGATTTTCTTCTGCTTCACCCCGAACACCTGAAACAGATCGTGCAGCACGGTCTTGCCGTCCGCGTCGTAGATGACGCCCTGAGCCGCGCCGAGCCGGTGGAACTCGACGGTCATGGACAGGGAGTTCTTGAGGTCCTGCATTTTGTTGTTGATGACATACTCCTTTGTGATCGGTTCGGTGGTTCCGAAACCGCGCACATCCTGGAGGTCATCGGCGCTCACATTGTCGGACAGCGGCAGATGGGCGGTCTGAAGGACGCGAGTGGTGCGCGTGCTGCCGCGCCCGTGCATTTCCTGCGGAGGATCGCGGCGATCCTGATTGCTGACCAGAACAAGACGCCCCTGTTTGATGTCCAGCGCGACATTGGTCGTCTTGACGCTGCGTTGCGTGAACAGGGGGCGCAGCCGTTGCGGCATGAGCGGGAGCTTGTTGACCGCTTCGGTCAGCTCCACCGGCGTATAAAGGTCCGGAGTGGTAAGCATCTGGGACATGTGACTTGCTCCTTATTCCTTGGGTACGATGCCCAGGGCCGCGAGTTGGCCGAGGGCGGTCGTTTTTTCGTCGTCGGTCACGGAATCGGACCAGTAGAGGTTGCTTGCGGCCACGCACGCGCCGCGCCGGATCACGGTGCAGGGCTGTTCTTCCTCACTGGCCGGGAGGTCTCTGGAAATGAGCACGGCCACGGCCTTGTCCGCATGGGTGGCCGCAACCGCTTCCACTCCTTCCGAGGCTTCCGTGCCGGGGGTCAGTTCGGCCATGTACGGCACATAGCGGCCTGCCGCGTCGAGTGCGAGGACCGCGCCCATCGGCACGGGCGCGGAGGCGGGAGCCAGCATTCCGGCCTCCCGGCACCAGCCCATGCTCAGTTCTTCAAGCACGATGTCCGAGAGCGGCCGGGGGGAGTCTTCGCCGTAGTGTTTGAGTGGGGCCATGATTTACATCCTTTGCGCGGCGGCGCGGCGTTCCGCATCGGCCACCAGCGCGCTTTTGGAGCTTTTGTACACTTCCGCGCCCGAGGGCAGCGGCAGACTGTGGGCATGGGTGATGGCGGAAAGCAGTTTTTCGCGGGAGGCGGCTTCCCTGTCCGCCGCGCTGTCTTCTTTCGCGTGCTGCGCGTGAGATGCCAGCAGCGGGGCCAGCGCGGCCAGTTGGGCCGGGGTGACGCCGGCGGCGTCGATTTCCCGCACCTTTTCCGCCGTCTCCTCTCCGGCGACTGCCGCGACAAGGGCGAAAGCCGCGTTCTTGGCTTCCAGTGAAGCCTGAGCGGCTGCCTCCTGCCGAATATCGGCCAGCAATTCGGGGTATTTTTGACTCAATTCCGCCGCATCCATGTGCGCCTCCTTTTTGTTCGCGCCGTCGGCGCCGGACAGCGCGGCTATGATGTTCTCAAGGCTGCCGACGGCATCGGCCATGCCCGCCCGCACGGCTTCGGCGGCCAGCATCACGCCGCCCCGTCCGAAGCGTTCCGTTACTCGCGCCGCGTCGCACCCGCGATTGCGCGCGACATCGGCAATAAAAATATCCGCCGTTGCATCAAGCAGGCGCTGCAAGGCGTCGCGGCCTTCCGCGCTTGCGGGGTCAAGCCGCTTGTTGGGGGACTGCGAGGACACGACCTCGTAATCCGTCAAGCCCTGAGCCCTGCGGGCTTCTTTTGCATCCGTCCATGCCGCGACGACGCCGATGCTGCCGAGTACCGCCGTCGCATCCGCGACCACACGTCCCGCCGCGCTGGCGATCCAGTAGGCGGCGGATGCGCCGATGCCGGAGATGTAGGCGACGACGGGCTTGACGGTTCTGGCCGCAAAAATCTGTTCGGCGAACTCGTGCACGCCGGTGATTTGGCCGCCGGGGCTGTCGATATGCAGGACAATGCCCTTCACGTCGGGAGCCGCCAGAGCTTCGCCGAAACGCAAGGCGAGGGTTTCAATGCTTGTCGCGCCGGAAATGTTCGTAAAAAAGTCCGCCCGGGGAAAAATCGGCCCCATGACGGAGAGAACGGCAACGCCGTCGCGCATGTGTATCCTGCCGCCTTCGCGCCGTTCCGCGGGGCTTGCCAGCACGGCCTGGGGATCGCTGATGCGCCGCTGCGCGATGCCCAGCACAAGATCAAGTCCTTCCGGCGTAATGGCCCACGGCTGCCCGGTTATGGCGGAAACAATCCTTTCGCATTGCCGGGCGCTCATGATGCCGCCTCCTCGTTTTCTTCGTCTTTTTCCCCATCAGAAGTCTTGGGAAGGGAGGGGGACCGGGGGAGGGAGAACCCTTCTTCAGAAGGGTTTCCCTCCCCCGGAGCATCCATCAGTTTTCCCAACGCCCTGCGCTCCTCTTCCATGACCGGGAGGGCGTCGGAGAAATCGCCGCCGCGTTCGGCCCACGCTTCGCCGTAGGTGGTCAGGTGATTTTCCAGCGCCATGATGGTCGCCTGGATTTCCTTCACCGGGTCGATGCTGCCCCGCGCCGGGCCTACCCACGTTGCGCTGCACCAGTATTCCCGGCCTTCATAAAAACCGGGGGCCGGGCGCAGGCTGTCGATGTCGTCCGCAAGGCCAAGGAAATTGCGCAGATACGCCTCCTCCATCGCCATTTCCCATACCGGCTGCGTATACAGACGGGCGAACCAGCGCCGATAAAACAGGTACAGTTTCCACGCCTCATTAAGCGCCGCCCGCATGGAGCTGTAGTTGGTCTTGGAAAAATCTTTCGTCAGCGATTCGTAGGGAATGCCGAGCATGGCCGCGAGGGCGCGCAAAACAATCTCGACAAAGGGCGGAAAATTGGCTGAGGGGCGTTTGTTTTCCAGCACATAGGGCTTTTCATTCGGGTTGCCGAAGACAACCGTGCCCGGTGCGATATCCATTGCCCGTTCCACAGGCCCCTGTTCTTCCTCCATGCCGTAGGCTTCCCGTACTTCCGGGGGAAGTTGCGCCGTGTTTTCCAAACCGATGAACACGGGGAAAGAAGCCGCGATGACCTGCGCGAACAGCTCGGATTCCAGAGCGTCATTGAGGTTGCGAAACAGCGTCATTCCGTTGGACAGCGCGGACACGCCCCGCACCTGTTCTTCTTGCTCGTAACGAAACAGGTGAAAGACGTTGGGCCGGTGGCCGAGCCGGGCCGGGCGACGGATAAAGGAATCGGAAAAAAGCTGCTGCTGATCCACGGGAATCAGCGAAGGCGGCGGGCAGGCCAGCCAGTAGGCCACGGGTCTGCCGTAGCTGGTGAACTCGATGCCGTCCCGGATGCTCAGGTCGAGCGTTTTGTCCGCAGGCGTACACAGGCGCGTGGGGTTCATATCCTGAATGGCAAGACTGAAGTCGCGCCCGTCCTCCAGAGGGAGCATCACGGGAAGATGCAGCATCTCTCCCATCCGCAAAATAGAGCTGATGCCAAGGTACTGAAGGTCTTCAAAATGGATGATGCCGCGCACATGGGCTTGCTGCGACCATGAAGAAAACGCCCATTCCATCTTTTCCCCGATGGCGGCGGCCTCCTCGCGGGAAATACCGAGCAGTTTGTGCGGAATGGAGGATTTGGGAACCAGCCCCGTGCCCACGGCGTTATCCGCGATGGTGCGCAGGCCGGATTTTGCCGCCCAGTCGTTGGCCGCCAGATCCGCCGCGCGGCGCTGTGTGGTCAGGCGTTCGCGGATTTCGGCGTCTCTGTTGATCAACCGCGAGGGATGCCAGTTGGCGATGGTGCCGCGATACGCTCCGGCGTCGCGCGAGGGGCCGGAGACATACCGGCCAGTGTTCAGAGGTTGGCCGTACTGGTTCAGGAGGGGGCCGTTCACGACTGCCTCCTGTACCGGGCACGCACGAAAATCGGGCCGCGCCTGCCGTCCAGGGCGGCAAGCTCGTTTTCAAGGTAGGATAATTGCCCGCGAATTTCGGAAAGATCGTAGCGCGTCAGGGTGCGGCCCTGAATCATGTACGACTTGCCGGTGGAAGCCGCCTTATAGGCGGCCTTCCAGTCGGCAAGAAGGGAGAGGAGTTCTTCACGGGACCAGATGGAGGACATGCCATGCAATTAGCACATAAAAATTTGCATGTCTGGGAACGCTGGGAATCCTGGGAATCGTGAGACAGAAAAATAAAAAAAGCCCGGCGTGAGACCGGGCAGGGAAACAAGAATTTGAAAAGCCTATGAGGCTGTGGAAGACATGGCGTCAGGCGGCATACGCAATATATCCAGCAATTCGGGTTGTCGATCCAGAATGCGAAAAAGCTGCACCAGCGCAAGAGGAGGAGTAATGCAACCCCGCTCATAACGACTGAAGGCATTGACGCCGCCGCCGAACAGCTCCCCCGCCTGCTTCTGGGTCAACCCAAGCTTTTTGCGAACCTCGCAAATGGCCTCCGGGGACGATATCGCCTGACGGACTTTTTGCTTGAATTCCAGCATCTGGCGTTCCAGAGACTCACTCCCTTCCTGCGATAATACCATTTCTCCGCATAATGGGCATAAATCTCCATGTCCTTCCAGCATGGTGTCATGTCCCAACCATTCAAAAGGCGTCAATTTTGTGCGATTCGGGAGCAGTTCAGCTCCACCGCAGACAGGGCAAATCATAGGGTTACAGCTCCTTGAAAGAAACAACAAGAACATCCTCAATGACTGTCAACTTTACATAGAGCATTCCCGCGCGAGAAGAATGACGATAGACATCCTGCCAGACAGCGGAATTGCGATATGTCGTCATACTTTTGTAGAATTCCCGACGTTCAAGACAGAGAATTTCTTCCGCAACGGATTGTCTTGTAAACCCAAGGCGTTCCGCGTCCGTTTGCGCAGTCATGGTCAGGCGTAGTTTGCCGGCCCGCACAAGAGACTTGACGGTACTGAGTGGGCAATGAGGTTTGCTCTTTTCCATAAGAGTATATAACCATATTGGTTAGTTTTTGTCAATGGGAACGGAGGGATTTTTTGCCAGATTTTCGCAGTCAACTCGGCTGACCGTGCGAAAACTTGCTCCCACGCCAAAGGAGGCAAGTTTTCCGCTCTTGACGAGCCTGTAAAACGTGGATTTGGAACATTTCAAAATTTCGCACGCCTGCTTCCAATTGATGCGGTCGGTCTGCGTCGCCTTCACAGTATCACCTCCTGAGATGCACCAGCCGGTCGGTGATGGACAGGCCGCCGCGCTGTCTTTCCACGGTCTTTTTTAGCGCGGTTCGGGGTCTTTCCTCCGGGCGTGTCCTGTGTCGAATATTGAGGATAAAGGCCAGAGCCAGCGCCATTGTCTCGCAGTCCCAATAGTGGTTGGGCTTGCCGTGGGGGTTGGTCCATGCCTGTTTTTCGTCGTCCCAGACTTCGGCGCACAGTTCGCGGGCGTACTGTTCCAGGATGCCGCCCGCGTTGTCGTGCAAGTGGAATGCGCCGGGGTCATCGGGCGCGATGGACAGCTTGTGCGCAAGGTCGGACTTGAAAAAGGTCGTGTCGCAACGCCAGAGGTTCAGGCCGCCGGGAATCTTGATTTTGTTGCCCTTCGCGTCCGGAAAGTATTCCTGCGGAGCCGGGGTGTAGGGCTGCGAGAGGGAGCGCACGCCCTGCCACGGGTACACGCGCCCGCGATGCCGGATGGCCCAGGAATAGACCTCGCGTGTGCGGCCGCCCATCGCGTCGATCATGCAGGCCCGGACCTTGTATTTCAGCCCGTCCGGCGTGGCGTATTCGGAGTTCCACAGAAGGTCGTTCAGGGCGGAGAAGGAGGGGGCGGCCCCGCACTGGACAAGCCAGGATTCTTCGGTATCGCCGTAGCCGAAGGCCCGGATGATGTAGCGGAAGTAGCCCTTCTGCTCGTTCACGCCCTGGGTGTCCACGCCGGCCAGCAGGCAGGCGACGCGCTCCTTTCCATCCACCGGGCCGGGCACGGCGCCGCGTGGCCGGTCGTCGCACAGGGTCAACACGGCATCCTCGGAGCGCATGACGTGTTCTTCTTTCCACGGCTCGGCTTTGTACTGGTTTTGCAGGTTTTTGAGGTCGTCGAGCTTGCCGGATTCCTTGTATTTAAGCGACGCGGAGGCGATTTCCGACAGGCTGACGAAGTAGGAGAGCCAAGCCGGAATGTGAAGGCCGATTTTGACCGGCCGGTGCGCCGCAAGGTGCGCGGCAAGATTCAGACCCGTGGTACGTTCGCGCCATTCGCCCTTGCGCACCGCGCGATCCCTGTCACCGTCGTCCCATACCGCTCCGCAATGTTCGCAGGGATAGTATGCCAGCCGCCTCGTCAGCACATCTTCCGCCGACGGTTCCTTGTCCGTATTCTTGCCCGGCCAGTCGATACGCTCAAAATCCATGAGTTGCGCCATGCCGCAATGCGGGCAGCGCACCCAGTAATCAAAACGCGCTCCGGCTTCCTGCGTGAGCGCCGTCCAGATGGGGCCGTCCTCCGTGGTCGGCGTGCTGATTTTGATGATATGCCGCCGGGTGCGCCATGTCGTTGTCCGCTTTTCGGCCAAGGTTTCGGAGGTGGCCTCGTTCTTCGGGTTCTTGTACTTGTCCAACTCGTCAAGGATGAGCGTGCGGATGGGTTTGTTCCCCAGACGGGAAACCGAGCCGGACCAGCCGAGATAGATCGGCATGTGGGCAAGATTGATGCGCAGGGAAGATGCGTCATCTCCCGATCCGGTCATGTAGTCCCGCAGGCGCGTCGAACCCGTGATCATGGGGATGATGCGATCCCGCGCGTTTTCCCGCGCGGTGATTTCATCGGGGAAAACATACATGACCGGGCCGGGACTGCGGTCGATGCACCAGCCCACGAAATTGTGGCCGCACTCCGAGCCGCCTGTCTGCGGGCTTTTGCAGATGATTACGGTTTCCACGCCCGGCGTTCCGGCGGCGTCCATGATGCCCGTGAGGTACGGCGTGAACAGGTTTTTCCACTTGCCCGGTATGCTGGACATTTCCACGATGCGGTGGCGCTCGGCCCATTCACTGACGGGAATCGGCTTGCGGCGACGCATGATTTTTCGTTCTCCTCTGGAAAAGTGAAAGGAGATGGGGCCGCCGCCCGCCGTGATATGAGCGGAGACTTCGGCGGCGACAACAGGCGACAACCAGGGCGGCACGGACGTGGTGAGCGTCGCGCGCCGCGCCTGGTCGGGCCTGGGGATAGGGACAGGGCAGAGGGCAAACTGGTTCATCCGGCCTCCGGTTTCATGCTTCGGCATCCTCCTGTTCGGGAGCTTCGGTTTGCTCCGCTTCAAACGTCACCTCGAACTCCATTTCCCGGCTGTACTCGTTCAGGGCTTCATCAAGCATGGCCTCCAGCCTTTCCACCAGGGCGGCCCCTTTCCGGGGATTGCCGTCCACCAGAGCCACAAGATCGAGGTGCTGCGCTTCAAAGGCGGTTTTCAGTCCTGAAGCCAAGGTCACGGCGCGCGCCGCCAGCTCCAGATGGACCTGCTCACGCGGGACGAACTTGCCCTTTTTCACGGCAAGGTCGAATTCTTCCCGCTCGGCCGCGGCTTCGGCCTTGCGGATATCGGCCTCTTCCTTGCGGCGCTGACGGTCAGCGGCCTTTTCCGCCACGGCGTCCGGCGTGCCGGCCATCGGCAGGCTCGCCATGTAACGGTCCACATCCCGCTGGCGGAACGTGCCGTCGGGCTGCTTCTTCAGGCGGCCCTTCTTGATGTCCTCGAACATCTTGGTTTTGCCGAGCTTGCGCCCGTTTTCTTCCGTGTAGGTCAGAACCGCCCGGTAATCCTTGAGATTCGTTGTTGCCTGCATGGCGCTCTCCAGCATTCTGGAGGCGCGATCCAGCGCGGCGAGGTTCGTCTGTGAAGGGTCTTCCAGGGCCGCCCGTTTGGCGTTTTCCTTGGCGGTCAGGAGCACCTGCACGTCCGTGCTGGCGCTCTTGGCAAGCAGTTCCTCCACATTTTTTTCCGGCATGGTCACTCCGGCAAACCCGCGTTCGGCACTGGAACGCGGGGTTCAATCCCGGCCACGGCTTTCGCTCATGGCTCCCTCCGTTGATTTTTGAATGCGGAGGGAATAGGCTCGCAGATGGTGCTGGGGGCCTATTCCCCTCCAAGACCAGGGGGCGGCAGACCTTTCCCGTCTGTTGCCCCCACCCGTTTTTCAGAGCAGCGACGCCTGTTCAGGCGCTTTGTCGCCCCATTCCGGCACATCCCAATTCAGCATTTCCCTGATGTACGCGGCCAGCACCCGGCGGTGGCACTCGTTGGGATCGGCCTCGTAGCAGCACAGAATCGGGTCCGGCGTTTCGCGCTCTATTTCCTGCAAGTAGAGCCGCAGGCTGGATGCCGTGGGGAAACGGCTTTCCAGGTCACGCCGGTAGGCCGCCGCCCAGTCTTCGGCCCTGGGGTCGGACGGCGCGAACTTCGGGGCGCGCGGCCCTGACCAGTAACGCGGAGGCCACTTGGCAATGCTGACCTTGCGGCCACGCGGGGCCTTGCCGCTGAAAAACGATGTCTGAATCATGCTGCCTCCTCAGAAGGGGACTTCGTCCACTTCGGTTTGTGTCGCGGGCGTCTCGTATGCCCCCAGACGTTCCGCGAGAAATTGCTCGAAAAAACGCTCTTCCACAGGGCCGCGCGGGGTATAGGCCAGAAGAAACTCAACCAGCGCGGATGTGCTCTCGAAACCATACCGCTCGGATACGATGTCCAGGGGACTGATAGTGGGGTCATGCGTCAAAAGGTTCGGCATGCGCTGATTGATCTCCCTGATGGTTTCCTTGCCGTGGTCATACAGAGCCGAGTCAATCCTGATCCGGTCCCACCAGATGTCGTCATAGAGCTTGTAGTGTTCGCGGGTCATTTCGCGGGCCATTTCCCGGCACTCTTTTTTGATGGCCCGTAATGTCTTCTTGTCGATGCTCACGGTTGACTCCTTGACTTTTGATGTCCGCGGAGCCAACCTTTTCCCTGCATGATGGTGGTCGGTTAACTCCGCCGCTATTCGGGGCGGCAAGTGGCATTGCCGCCCCTTTTCAGTTGTTCGATATGCCGGGCAGAACAAACTGTCCTTTTTGGATGGCTATTGAGAGCTGCGGCATCCCCGGCAGGACAAACTGATTGCCAAGCCCCCGATGCCAGACGGTGCGCGGGCGGCTGTCCTGCCAGACAAGGCGCAGGGCTATGGCGAAATACAGTTGCGCGTTGCCGCCGAACCTTTGCGCTCCCTGCCGGGCCAGCGCCCAGGCGTCTTTCATGAGACGTGCGAGAAATGCACGGCGTGAAGTTTTCATGGCTGTGCTCTTTTTTGATGTAAGTTGTTGATTTCGCATAAGAAAACACTACCATAAAATTCTCCTGTGTACAGTAAAAAACGCTGTAAAATCGCCTAGTTGTGAAATTTTTTCAGCCATTCGGCATAGGCTTCGGCAAGGCTCCACCTGCCCAGTCTGCCGTAATAGTTGAGCCGGTATCCGCCGTGTTCGGAACCGTCGAGCCGCTTGTGGAGCTTGTAGATGCCGCGGTATTTCATGCTGACCGGATGCCGGGAAAAGGCGGTGGTTATGGCCCATGTCCAGTCTTCCGGTATCTTTTCCTCCAGCAGCCGTTTGACTTCGTGTGACTGGATGAGCATCAGCACCAGCTTGGAAAGGCGGGGTTCGGCCTCGCTCGGCACGGCAAGATCAGATTGCTGATAGATTTGTCTGCCCGGCTCCGGCAGCGCCCATTCCGCATTGCCCTTGCCCAGCTTGAAGTCCGCCTTGCCGAGGTGGACGGCAGAGGATTTTTTCGCCGCGTCGGCCAGCATATCCAGTATTTCCGAAAGCTGTTCCTTTTCTCCATCCGTGAACATGAACGTGACCATATGCGCCGGAACCTGCGGAGTGAAGAAGTTTACCAGCTCAACATCTTCGAGTTCCTTGAGGGATTCGCTGTCAAGGCCGGAATAGAGCTTATCCTGTACCGATTCGATTTGCGCCCACAGGTTCGCCAGGATGCTCTGGTCATCCTCGCCCACCAGCGCGTTGTGTGAAAGCTGAATGGCGATGCGCCGGCTCTTGTCCAGTTCTTCGGTGATGACCAGCACAAGGATATGCGGGATTGCCGCCTTGATACTGGCTTGTACGCGGTGATTGCCGGACAGCACTTCCAGCCGTCCATCCTCATGCCGGTAGCAAAGCGGCACGCTGGAAAGGCGCTTGTCCGCCGCGATATTGTCCCGGAGCTGGCGGAAGGTTTCACGCTTGAAGAAACGGGCGTTGTCTTTCAAGAGCGTCAGCGAGGCCGGCGCCGCGATCATCAGGCGCATTCCGTCGCCGAACATTTCCCGGCTTATGATTGCCAGTTCCTCATTGCGTTGTGCGAACGTGTTTTCACTCATCGTTACCCCCAGATATGCAACAGGTTTTGTGAGGTGATTTCCAGCGCCGGATGGTCGGACATCCACCGCCAGAGCACGGGCGACTTGTCCTGAAAACTCCAAAAGGTTTCAAAGCGTTCGGAATTTTTGCGACACCAGGTATAATCGCGTTCCCATGAGAAGCCCACGCTGTCGCCGTTTTCATCGCGGAACTTGACGAAGGCGGCAGGGATGCCCCGCCACAGCAGATAGGCGCGGGCCACGTCCAGGGGCAGCAGGTCAAGAGGCATGCCGGCGGGCAGAGCGGCTTGCAGGCGGCAGAGTTCGTCCGGCGTGAAGTCTTCCGCCGTCGCCCACGCTATGCCCGCCGCGTCATCTGTCTCCCTGGTACGCATCGGGGCGGGTTCCCTTCCTTTTTCGGGAGAGGCCGTTTTGGGCGCAGCCCCTCCCCCCACTTCCAACTGACCAGCGACGGAAGTGCCCAACTTTCCATTTTTGCAAATATCTTGCGTGGTTACACAGTGTTGTGATACCCTGTCCCTGTGGGGTTCCGACTTGCTGCCCGACAGGGGAATGGACGGAGGCAGGGCTGCGGATACCCACTCGCGGATATCCACACCAAGCCTGTAGGCGTCGCCGGGGTCTTTGCCTTCCGGCGTGGGCCAGCGCAGAGCGGCGGGATAGGTCTTTTCCCAAAAGTCCACGCCGTCCGCGCCGGGTTCGTCGTAGTCCAGGGCGATGCAGACCCGCACGGCCTCGCGGAGCCGGGTATCAGCAAATACATCCGGCTTGCCGCGGTTGGTGCGCACGGCCAGCGCGCCGACAACGCCGCCCGTGGCGTGGTGGATGAGCATGGCGTCAAGCTCGGCCTCGGTCACGAAGTAGGCGGCCAGCGGGCCGGGGAGGGAGGAGCGGAGCAAGAGCGGCGCCTTGCACGAGCCTTCCAGTTCCAGATACTTCGGGCTGCGTTCTCCCAAATCTTCCCTGTGACGGCGGATGCGGAGATTGAGCACTCGGCCATCCGGGGCAAATGTCGGAATGACAATGCCGCGCGGGATGAACAGTTTGGTGCGGACCTTGCCGTCATCGCCGGTTTTCGGCTCCAGCCCCAGGGCGGAACGGGAGCGGTAGCGACCTGGGTACTTGCCGCTCTCGGACGGCAAATAGCCGATATGGGAGGCCCGGACGGCGGCCTCGTCGATGCCGCGAGCGGCCAGCCAGTTCAAGGCGACGGGTTGATTCCAGATGTTCTCCTCCGCCTCGGCCAGCAGTTTGGCCGCGTAGGCGGACCACTGTTCGGACGGCTCCGGCCATTCACGCGGCATCCAGCGCGAGGGGGCGTCAGCCAGCCGGGGCTCAGCCGGAGCGCGACGACGCCGGTAGGAGGGGCGTCCGCCCTCAATGCCCAACTCGGCCAGCGCGGCCTTGAAGTCGAGACCGTCAATTTTCATCAGATAAGCAATGGTGTC
>CAJTFO010000015.1 GCA_910575755.1 Desulfovibrionaceae bacterium
CAGTTAAGCTCTTCCTCGCCGATGATACTGCATAACGTCATGTGGGAAAGTAGGCCGCTGCCAAAAATAGTTGCCCGGCCCTTTGCAGCTTGCAGCGCGAAGGGCCGGGCCTTTTTTATGCCTCCGCCTCTCCCGAACTCACAAGCCGCCCTCCCCCCCCTTACACGCTGCTCCCCGGCGGACGCGTAGCCGCCGCGCGAGGGAACGAAAAACAACCCTTTTTGCAATGAAACACCGGGGCACATCCCGTACCCAACGGCCACGCCTTCAAGGTTTTTGAAGATACTTCCGCTCAATCAAATTTATGGACCGCTGAGACGGAATAGATTGCTGTTCGTAAATTTTCGTAAAAATTGTCGGTATTTTTTTCAGACGAAAGTTCATATCGTCCAAATCAAATTTCGCTAAATCCAAATCATCCACGCCGAGCCAGGCGCAGTATTCTTTATATTCCTTGCCCCTTTTTTTCTTAAATGCCTCTGCCAGATCCGCGAGGCCATATATGCCGCCGCAGTCTTCCACTATGCCAAAACCCTCGCCTTCAAGGACGCGAGGGAGTTCCTTGGCGGACAAATGCGGAGCGTCAAATTTTTTTTCAAGAGTAACCACTACTCTCCAGTCATCGCCGAAGTCGTACCAAACCACCAGACGGGAAGGCGCTTCAAGATTCAACGTCGAGACTTTGATTTTTGCCGCCTCTTTGCTGTCATCATCGGTATAATCCAAAGCCTTGTCAGGAAAGCCATACCGGTCAATTAACTCCATCCTTTTGCTGTTCCTGCCGCTTGCTGTCAAAAACGGCTTTTCGTGTTCAATAGAAAGCAAATGGCTCGCCTTCATTTCGTACATAGTCATGACAATATAGCCAAGCCTCGCAACGGATATATTGCCATTGACATGAAACCGTCGCCAAATCTTAGGCTCGTAGCCCTCAAGTTCTGCATAAAATTGATAAACGATCATCTTGGCTCCTTTGCAAGTGTGAAGGTTGCTTTTACGCATCCTGCTTGTGATAAGCCTGTCCTGACCTGAAAACGACACTATGCAGTCAAAGAGAGGCGAGCACATGATCCACCGATGCTGCGCATCAGCGTCAGCAGGAACTATAGCCGTTTTCGATTGAAAATATAAATTTTCAATCTGTTTGCCGCCGTCATTTCGCGGAAAAAACGTGCTTTTTCCGTTCATTGGGCGCGGTTGTCCGTTTGCGCGGCCAACAGAGTATTTACCTGATTTCATCAGGTAAATACGCTAGGGACCAATGCGCTTTCTCTCTCACTGCGTGATCTGCCTGCCCCTCTATCATAGAAAAAATAATTAGCCTTGAGAATCCTTATATCCTGAATAGCCCTGGACACATAGAAATTATTAAGAAACAATGAGTGTTCTGATAAATAGATAGATATAAGATATATCCAATCCTCTCACAGGAACAATTATGCCACAATCTTCTTGAAATAATTACGAATTGTACATGCATGCTTCCACGCAAATGGCTCGTGAATGGGGAGAAATAAATCTGCCGTCATGACAAGATTTGACGCAGGAAGGCTTGTTTTTTCCTTTTGACGCTTACGAAACGGAGTTCCCTTCGCGGACAAAGTTCTTGGATATTGCTGCAAAATCGGATACACTGCACTTATCAAATCCTCATGTTTTCCGCCTTGCGCGTAATTCTCCCCTGCCATGTGGTGTGAGTCTATTTTAGGTTCCGCGAGGATGTTTTGAGATGACGCCGCCCTCTGCTTTGCCGCCTGATGCCTTGATTCCAGACACTTGTCCGTCGCTTGGGACAAGGCTTTTGACCTTTTTTCTACCACTAATACTGACTTTCTTTCTAGTGGTGCAAAGTTTTATTTCACGTTTCGTGTGTGTGCTCGTCGGAACAAAGATTCTTTATTCCGAACTCGGCTTTGGCATTTTTGCCCTGATGCCGACCCTTGCTTGTGTATATATCATTGACAGGTTTTTTCTGCGCCGAATTCTTCGACCGTATCGCAAGCGATTTTCTGTTCTCGCCGCTATTGTGAGCATGGCGGGATTGCTTCGCTTGCTGTTAATCTATGGCATAGTAATGAAAATATGGAGCGATTACGCTTCCGGGGTTAATCAAATTATTCTTATTTTCTTTGTTCCTGATACCTTATTGTATATATTTTATGGAATTATGACGATGCGTCACGAATATATGAAGCTAAAGAAATAAATCTATGATTTTCAGACAACTTATACTTTTCAAAAGATAGCCTTATCTATTGTGAGCCATATATTCAAATATCTCATTGTCAATTTTATGTAGACATAATGGTGATATACATCCCTCTCTTAGTGATTTTTTCCAGCATGCCATTATCCCCAGTATCGGTATCACTGATATTTACATAGACAATATATCTTGAAAAATCCATCTAAATGCTTCCTATCCTTAGCATGATATACACTTATTCCCTTTGGAAATATAAAAAATGGCAATGATTTATCTTTTTCAGTAAAAATCACACCGGAATATTTTAATATATATTTATTGTAAGTCTTTTTATATTATTTTTCTTAATACTTCTGTTCTCAAAACGGTGTGACTATGGTGCAGAACATCTGTTCTGCTGTGGAAATCCGTCTTGCTTACAGATGATGACTGTGAGAATAAGCAAAATGATTTACAATGATATGTAGAGAATGAGAGGTGCGCCCGTGCTTATAGACCATCTGCCAACTCCCGCCCTGCTTCTGGATGAAGTGTGCCTGCGCCGCAACATGGCCCGGCTGGACGCACGCCTGCGCGCTTTGAATGTGACTTTGCGTCCGCACTGCAAGACATGCAAAAGTATGGATGTCGCGCGGCTGTGCATGGCCTCCCCGCAGGGGCCCATCACCGTTTCCAGCCTGGCCGAAGCGGAGTATTTCGCGCAACATGGCGTCATGGATATCTGCTACGCAGTGGGGGTGGTTCCGGCCAAGCTGGCGCGGGCCATGCTGCTGCGCCAACGGGGCGTGCGCCTTTCCCTGCTGCTGGACAGCGCGGAGAATGCCCGCATGCTGGCTGCCTTTGCCGGGAAGCACGGACACGTTTTTGATTTGCTGCTGGAAATCGACTGCGACGGACACCGCTCCGGCCTGCGTCCTGACGATCCGGAACTGCTGGAGTGCGCGGCCATTCTGACCGGTGGCGGCCAGAACCTGCTGGGCGTGCTGACCCACGCCGGTTCGGCCTATGCCCTGCCCGCTCCGGGGCCGGAAGCCTTTGCCGCCCTGGCCGCACAGGAGCGGGACGCGGCCGTGAGCGCGGCGCGACAACTGCGCGCCGCCGGGCACGGCTGTCCGGTGGTCAGCGTGGGTTCCACGCCCACGGCCTTTTTCGGCAGGGATTTTGCGGGCGTCAGCGAAGTGCGGGCCGGGGTCTACATGTTTCAGGATCTGGTCATGGCCGGACTGGGCGTCTGCCCGGTGGAGGACATTGCCCTGTCCGTGCTCTGTACGGTCATCGGCCGCCAGAAGAGCAGCGGCAATCTGGTGGTGGACGCCGGCTGGATGGCCCTTTCGCGTGATGCCGGCCTTGCGGGCCGTTTCGTCCACGATGGCTATGGTCTGGTCTGCGATGTGGACGGCAAGCTTCTGCCCGGCCTGCGTGTGACGGAAACCAATCAGGAACACGGCGTCATCGCCGCGCGCGAGGGCTCATGCCCGCCCTTGCCCGTGGGCGCGCAGCTGCGCATTCTGCCGGCGCACGCCTGCGCCACAGCCGCCGCTTTTGACGTGTATCATGTCTGCCAGGGGCGGCAGGTCACGGGGCTCTGGTCCCGTTGCCGGGGCTGGTGAGTCCGGGCCGCGCGCGACACTTCGTCGCGCTTGCCCAGAGCATACGATCGTGCCAGAATGTGCGACACATCCACCGAAGGAGATAGCCTATGCCTTCCACCGTTTATTACGCGGATATGCACAGCCGTTCACAAGAAAACAGCAAGCTTGCCAAGGTGGCCCGCCTTTGCGACGCCGTGGGCCTGAAAAAAGTCATCAGAAAGAACGAGCTTGCGGCCATCAAGCTCCATTTCGGCGAATACGGCAATGACACGCATCTCAACCCCACTCTGGTGCGTCAGGTGGTGGACAAAGTCATGGACGCAGGGGGAAAGCCCTTTCTGACGGATACCACCACCCTGTATTCCGGCAGCCGTCACAATGCTGTGGACCATCTTCAGACGGCCTATCTGCATGGCTTCGCGCCCTCTGTGGTGCGCGCGCCGGTCATTGTGGCCGATGGCCTGTACGGCGAAAACGACATGCCTGTGCGCATCAGGGGCAAGCATTTCAGGGAAGTGCATATTGCGACGGAAATCCTGCGCGCGCCCGCCCTGGTGGTGCTGTCGCACTTCAAGGGGCATGAAATGGCCGGTTTCGGCGGGGCCATTAAAAATCTGGCCATGGGCGGCGCTTCGGTGCGCGGCAAAAAAGATCAACACGCCACCCATGTGCAGATCAGTGAAGAAATCTGCGTGGGCTGCGGCAAATGCGTCAGGGTCTGTCCGCAGAAGGCTCTGAGCCTGAGCGGGAAAAAAAGCCAGGTGGATGTGGAACGCTGCATCGGCTGTTTTGAATGTATCACGGTTTGTCCGGTCAAGGCCGTCACTATCGACTGGGCCACGGAAATGACTCCCTTCATCGAGCGCCTGACCGAATACGCCTATGGCGTGGTCAAAGGCCGTCAGAAGCGGATCTGCTACATCAACTTTCTGCTCAATGTCACGCCGGACTGTGACTGCGTGGCCTGGAGCGACGCTCCTCTTGTGCCTGATCTGGGCATTCTGGCTTCCACCGATCCCGTGGCTCTGGACCAGGCCTGTTTTGACCTTGTGAACAGGGCTCCCAGTCTGGAAGCCGGGCTGGACGCCGCCGCGCCCGACAAGTTCACGGCCCGCTGGCCCAATACGCGCGGCGAGGTGCAGTTGAGCTATGGGGAGGAGATAGGCCTGGGCAGCCGCCAATACAAGCTGGAAAAAATATAGCCCTGAACCGGCGGCAGGGGGCGGCGGGGCTGAACCAACGCGGATCAGGCCCGCCGCCGCTTGATTTTGGGCGCAGCGCTCGCAGGCGCCCAGCTGAAGCGGGCGTATCTGGTGTTGAGAGCGCGCTACGTTGGAGAACCATTCATGTCCGGCCAGATCATTCTTCTTGTGCTTGGCGCGGCCCTGCTGCATGCCTCCTGGAATATCATCGTCAAAGGCGGGGACAACAAACTGTACGAGTCCGCCATGAACGCGCTGGGCGGCGGCCTTGGCGCGCTCTGCCTGCTGCCTTTTCTGCCCCTGCCGGACAAAAGCGCCTGGGGTTTTCTGGCCCTCTCCTGCTGTTGCCACCTCACCTATTATCTTTGTATCGCGGCGGCCTACAGAGTGGCGGATCTTTCCCTGGGCTACACCATCATGCGAGGGGCCGCGCCCATGCTCACGGCCCTGGCGCTGTGCGTGCTGGGCGTTCCGTTAAGTCTGACCGGCTGGGGGGGCGTGCTGTTGCTTTGTTCGGGCATACTGACTCTTGCCCTGGAGCAGAAGCTCAGCCGCGGGACTGGCCTTAAGGGCGTGCTGTATTCGCTGCGCACCTCCTTCATCATCATGGGCTACACCCTTGCCGACGGCTACGGCGCGCGCGTCAGCGGCGATGGCGTGAGCTATACCTGCTGGATTTTTTTTCTGAATATCTTTCCCCTGCATCTGTATGTGCTGGGGCGTTACGGCAAAGACTACCTGCGCTATCTGCGCAGGCGGGCCGTGGCGGGCCTTGGCGGCGGACTGGCCGGGCTGGGTTCCTACGGCATCGCCATCTGGGCCATGACAGTAGCGCCCATCGCCCTGGTGGCGGCCCTGCGCGAGACCTCAGTTATTTTCGGCATGCTCATGGCCGTGCTATTTCTTGGCGAAAAGCTTTCCCCTGTCCGGGTGCTGGCCATTCTGCTGGTCATGGGGGGGGGCATGACACTGCGTCTGGGTTGACGGCGGGGATGCTCAGGCCTTGCCCTTGGCCGCCAGTTTTTTCCTGGTCAGGGCCGTGGCCGGGGCCGTGAGCGGATCTTCCGGCCAGGGGTGTTTGGGGTAGCGGCCCCGCATTTCCGCGCGCACGGCCTGATAGCCGTTGCGCCAGAAATGGGCCAGATCGCGCGTGATCTGCAAGGGCCGCCCCGCTGGCGAGTTGAGCCGCAATGTCAGGGGCACGCGCCCCTGAGCGATGCGCGGGTTTGCCTCGCAGCCGAAGAACTCCTGCAGTTTGGCGGCCAGCCAGGGGCCGCCCTCCTCGCCGTAGACAATGGGTCGCAGCGCGCCCGATGGCGTCTGCCAGTGGCTGGGGGCTTCCCGCTCCAGCCGCCGATCCAGGGGATAGGGCAGTTGCGCGCGCAGGGCTTGCAGCAGGTCAGCGGGCGTCAACTGGCGCAACGCGGTATACTCCGCCAGCCAGGGGCCCAGCCAGTTCTCAAGATTTTTCAACAGGGTCTGGTCACTGAGATCCGGCCAGGGGGCTCCGTCCAGCTCCCGCAGCAGCGCCACGCGCGCCCGCCATTGGCGGGCCTCGTCAGTCCAAGGCAGACGCGTCAGGTTCCGGCCCTCGCCCTGGCGCAGATAGGCGCACAAGGCCCGAACGCAGGATTCGGCGTCCGGCCGGGGCAGCGGGGCGTCCCGCAGCGGCAGGCTCCCCAGCATCTGCCTCCGGCGGGCCTGCACCGCGCCGTCGGCGGAAACACTGATGCAGTCCTGACGGCTGATCTGATGACCGAAGAGTTCTTCCAGCCATGAGCGGTCAAACGGCGCGGCCAGATGGATGCGCCCGCGCGGCCCCCCGCCGGAGATGGCGGCCACAGCCAGAAAATCCTGGCGGGCCAGAGGGTCGCCCAAGGGCAATTGCGCGGCTTGGCCCGAGCGGAGCAGAAAATGGATTACCGCCTGTTTGCCGGACGGTGCGCCTGTCCCTCCGGCGTCGCTGCAAAGGCGCTGGGCCAGCCATTCCGGCCAGGTCAGGGCCAGCAGCACCCCGGCGGCATCCTGATCCTTCAGGGCGGCGTCGAAAATTTGCTGCCTGATGTCCAGCACATGGGCCAGACGCTGTGCCTGTCGCCGCAGGCGCGTTTTCTCCGGCGTCTCCGGGCCACGGCAGAGCCAGTCCAGACGGCGGCCCAGATCGCACCCCACGCCGCCGGCATGCTGGCCTGAGTGGGGCAGGGGATCACGCTCTTCCAGCAGCGCCGCCAGGCAGCAGGCCAGAGCCGCGTGCCCGCGTTCCCGTCCGTACAGCAGAAGGCGTGCCAGACGGGGACTGGCAGGCAGGGCGGCCATTTTTCGGCCCAGACTGGTGGCGCGGTCGTTTCCGTCCAGCGCGCCCAGGTCGCGCAGGCTTTGCCGTGCCACGGCCAGCGCGGCGGCAGGCGGTTGGTCCAGCCAGGCCAGGGAGGCCACGCCGTCCGGTCCGGTCGCTCCCCAGACCGCCAGTTGCAGCAGCAGACCGCTCAGATCGGCATCCAGAATTTCGGGGCGGATCTGCGGGCGCATGCCGTTTTCCTCTTCCCTGGCCCAGAGACGGCAGCAGATGCCCGCTTCCATGCGGCCCGCCCGGCCCGCGCGCTGGGTGGCGCCCGCCAGGGAGACCCGCCCGGTGCTCAGACGGCTGAGGCCGCAGGCCGGGTCAAAGCGCGCGCTGCGCTCCAGGCCCGCATCCACCACCAGCCGCACGCCTTCAATGGTCAGCGATGTTTCGGCAATGGAGGTCGCCAGAACCACCTTGCGCATGCCGGGTTGCGCCGGGGCGATGGCCGCATCCTGTTCTCTGGCGGAAAGATTGCCGTACAGCGGACAGAGTAGGGCATCCGGCGGCAGACGTCCTTCCAGCAGCGCCGTCACCTGTCGTATTTCGGCTGTACCGGGCAGAAAGGCCAGCAGGCTTCCTTTTTCTTCCCGCAACAGTTGAAGGATCACCGTTGCCGTGTGCCGCCAGAGTTCGGGCCCCATACGCTGTTGCATACCGCGCGGCGGCAGCCAGCGGATTTCCACCGGAAAGCCGCGCCCGGCGCAGTTCAGGGCGGGACAGTCACCCAGCAGATGCGCCACGGCCCGGACATCCAGCGTGGCGGACATGACCAGCAGCCGCAGATCAGGCCGCAGGGCGGCCCGGCTTTCCAGGCAGAGGGCCAGACCCAGATCGGCCTGGAGCGAGCGCTCGTGAAATTCGTCAAAGATCACGCAGGCCGCCTGCGGCAGTTCGGGGTCGGCTTGCAGCAGGCGGGTCAGCACGCCTTCGGTAATGACTTCAATGCGGGTAGCCGGGCCGGTGACGCTTTCTTCCCGCATGCGCCAGCCAACGGTCTGGCCTGGCTCCTCGCCGAGCAGGCGGGCCATGTAGCGGCCCAGGGCGCGCGCGGCGACACGGCGTGGCTCCAGCAGCAGAATCTTGCGGCCCGCCAGCCAGGGCGCGTCCAGCAGCCAGAGGGGCACGCGGCTGCTCTTGCCCGCGCCTGGCGGCGCGCTGAGCACGAGGCTGTCGCCGTGTTCCAGCAGGTGGAGCAAGTCGGAGCGCAGTGCGTCCACCGGACAGGGCGGACAGGCCGGGTACGACAGCCGGGCGGGCGGTTGGCCCCGGCGAAGGGGGCTGGAAGCAGGCAGGCTCATGGGCGGCAAAGGGAAAAAATGTGGCGGCGCAGCAAAACGGGTGACGTCCTCATTTTTTACTGGCAATTCAAAACATGTCAGTGTATTGACACTTGAAAAGCCGTGTAAGCGAGAAGGTTCATGGAGCTAAACACCAGCGGCATTATCGGGCAAAGCACCACGCTGGCCGATGTATTCAGAATTCTCGGCAAGGTGGCCCCCACTGACAGCACTGTGCTTGTAACCGGTGAATCGGGAACAGGCAAGGAATTGCTGGTGCGCGCCCTGCATGCCAACAGCTGTCGCGCCGACAAACCCTTTGTGCCCATCAACTGCGGGGCCATTCCCAAGGAGTTGCTGGAAAGCGAGCTTTTCGGTCACGAAAAGGGGGCTTTCACGCACGCCATCCGTTCCAGGCCGGGCCGTTTTGAGCTGGCTGACGGCGGCACCATTTTTCTGGATGAAATCGGCGAAATGGAGCTGAGCCTCCAGGTCAAGATCCTGCGCGTGCTGCAGGAAAAGGAAATTGAACGCGTGGGCGGCAGCGGCTGCAAAAAGGTGGATGTGCGCATTGTGGCTGCCACCAACCGCGATCTGGAAGCAGAGGTGGAAGCCGGGCATTTTCGCGAAGACCTGTATTACCGTCTGAACGTGATTCCTCTGCACTTGCCCCCTCTGCGGGAGCGCGGCGGCGATGTGCTGCTGCTTGCCCGGCATTTTCTCGACCATTTCTGCCGCAAGAAAGCGCGTCCGCCTCTGGGCCTGGCGCCGGACACGCGTCGCATTCTGGCCGCCTATGCCTGGCCCGGCAATGTGCGCGAGCTGGAAAATTTCATGGAGCGCCTGAGCATTCTGGTGGACGGCGCTGTGGTGCAGCCGTCGGACCTGCCGCGCAAGATTCTGGATCAGGTGGGTGATATTTCGGTTCTGCCCGATGTGGAAGAGGCGGGAGCGCCGGAGGCCGACGCCTCGCCGGCGCAACCCGCGCCAGTGGCGTCAGGCCCTGCGCAAACGCGTCCTGATGCGCAATCCGGTGATTTTGTCTGGCCGGATCTGGCCGTGCTGGAGGCTCACGGCCTGAATCTCAAGGATTTTCTGGACGCTGTGGAAAGCCGCCTGATTGACGAGGCGCTGAACCGGGCCGAAGGCGTGAAAAATCAGGCTGCGGAATATCTGGGCATCAAGCGCACGACGCTCATTGAAAAGCTCAAAAAACGCAATCCGTGATGAGAGGCTTTTTTTGCCGTCTTTTTGAGGTATGTTTTTTGCATAAATTTGCAGCGCAGAGCGGATGCCTGATCCGTCACAGTTAGTTGTATGTCAGTGAACAGAAATCTGATCGCCGGAATGTTCCGGCCTCATAGCGCCGTTGTGAAGGGTGCGCCGCGTCGGCTGCTGCCGTGGCTCTGTCTGTTGTTGGCTGTGTTTCTGTGCCGTCCGGAACAGGCGCCGGCCCGTCCCGCGTCCGACTTCGCGCCGTCCGCCGCATCCGCTTTCTGGTCTTCGCCGGCTTTTGCCGCCGCTGTTCCGGAAAATGGCGCTCCCAAAGAATTGGGGGACAGGGGGGTGATGCTCTCCCGTCAGGATCTGCGCGGCAAGATTAATGCCGGAGGGCCGGAAGCATGGCCGGAATCCGGCGGGCTTTCCACAACTACCCTGCCTGTGCCCGGTGAGGAAAGCGCCGCTTCAGGGGAGCGGCCGGCTGAAGCCCGGCCCGACAACGCCGACGGTAAAACGGAAGCGCCTGAAACTGCCGATATGCCGGCGTCCCCATCCACGGCAACCGTCGTTCCGGAACAGCCTGCTCCCCCTGCCGCGTTGGATGCGCCTGTCGCGCCTGAAAGAAGCGCTGCCGAACAGGAGGCGGGCGCGCCCGCGCCGTCTGTCGCGGCGCAGGATACTGCGCCGCAGACGCAGGAAACGGGGCCAAAGGCGTCCGGCACGGTCAACACAAAGCCGGTGGGGCTGCCCGCAGATCAAAAGCAGGCCGAAAAAAAGGGAGACGAAGCGGAAAAAAACCGTGAAGTTATTTATGTGGATGAACAGGGCAATCCCGTGCCCAAGCCGCCGGAGCCGGACAAGATGCTGGCCGAGGCCGAACGGCTGATCGAAGAAAGCAAATTTGACGAAGCCCTGCCGCAACTGGAGAAAATCCACGCTCTGGCCGACATCACGCCCGAAATGCGGGAAAAGGTGCTCTATTACATCAGCGACTGCCTCTGGGCGCGTTATGCGGACAAGCCTCTGGCGGGCTATGAGGCTATTGTTTCCTCCACCAACGAGGCCATGAACGCCAATCTGCGTTCGCCCCGCGTGCCCGACGCCCTGTTGCGTCTGGGGCTTGTCAACGCCAATGTGGGCAATCTGATGGACGCGGGCGGTTACATGGTGGCCCTGCTTCGGCGTTATCCCGATTATCCCGGCGTGGCGCAGGGCTTTACTGTGCTGGGCAAGGAACAGCTCAAGCGCGGGCTCAATGCCGAGGCTGAGCAATCCTTCTCCATTGTGCTGGACAAGTATCCCGAATCCTCCCATCTGCAGGCTGCATCCGTGGGGCTGGCCCAGGCGCTTTTCAACCAGAAAAAACACCACAAGGCCCAGATCATCCTGGACTTCATCAGCAAGCGCTGGCCGCGCTATTATATTGATGAGCCTTCTTTCCTGCTGTTGCAGGCGGGGAATGATGAAACGGTGTCAAAAGGCAATACGGCGCTGGATCTCTATTGGCTCTATGTTAACCTGGATCCGAGCCGCCAGGGCAACGACGCGATTTTGCTCAAGATGGGCGATATCTATTTGCGCAGAGACAAGAAGGCCGCCGCTGACTTCATTTACCGCGAGCTGATCCGCCGTCATGCGGATTCGCCTCTGGCGCCCACGGCCCGACTGCGCCTCGCAGAAAAAGGCATTTACGATTCGCCCGTCACCTATGAGCAGATGAGCCAGGTATTCGCCAGAGGCGGGGAGCCGCCGCTGTGGCAGGTCTACAGCGAGCTGGCCGCGTCATCCAAAACGGCTCCGGAGGCGGTTCTGGCACGGCTCAAGCAGGCCATGTGGCTGTTCTGGGACAAGCAGTACACCGAGGCTATGGGCCAGGCGGCGGACTTTATCGACAGCTACCCCGAACATCCCGACGCGCCGCAGGCCCGTGAGATCATCTGGCAGGCCTTTCAGAAAGAACTGGTCAATTCCCTGGCCGAACAGAATTACGGTCGCATTCTGATCTTGTGGAACGGCTTCCCTCTGGTGCGTGAACGCTACGGAGAACCTGACCCGGGCCTGCGCTACGCTCTGGCTCAGGGCTGGCTGGAGCGCGGCAACGAGAAGCAGGCCTTTGAACTGCTGGGAGAATTTTTGAAATCTCCCATGGATCCGCAATATGGCGAAGCGGCTTTCACGGAGTTTTTCAATCGCTATCTTCAGGCCGGGGCCTGGGACAAGATCATGGATCTGGGCAAACTGGTTTCCACCTGGAATATGAAGCCACAGTTGCGCAAGCAATTGGATTACGCTCTGGCGCTTTCCGCCCAGAATCTGAACCTGGCGGGCCCGGCGCTGGCCATGTGGCGGCAGTTGGCGGCGCGTGACGACATTCCGCTGTACCAGCAGGCCTATGCCACCTATTTTCTGGCCCGGGACGCGGAACACCGTAAAAACATTAAAGATTCATATGATCTGAATCGCAAGGTCATCGAGCTTTTTACCCGTCTGCAGGACGAACGCTCCAACAAGGCTGACCCGCAACGCATCAGAGAGGCCATGGCCGCCCTCATGGACATCTGCGAAGTGGGCAACCGTATTCCCGAAGCCCTGCAATGGGTCAACCGCTACAGCGCCTTTGTGTCGGACGCCTCGCCAGAATATCCGGGACTGCGCTTCCGGGAAGCGCGCCTCTACCGCAAACTGGGTGACGCCAATCGCGCCCAGGCCTTGCTGGAGGATATTGTGCGGCGCTTCCCTGACTCCAGCTTTGCCACGGCGGCGGCCGGCGAATTGCGTACCTTTGAGGTTTCACGCGATCTGCAGACGTATATGCCGGGCGGCAATGCCGCGCCGCCGCGTTAGAGTATTTAACTCTTGAATTGAACACTCCACCGGCTTTCGCCGGTGGAGTGTTCAATTCCGCCCATTGTGTGTCGGTCAAGTCGCTTGGGTATGATTGCCTCACTCGTGTTTTGTCTTTCATTCCACAGGAATATCAAATTTTTGAATACGGGTTCTTAACTGATACAGGGTAATCGCATGAAGTGCGCAACTGCTTGAAATCATAGGATAAAATTTAAAACTCCCAATAATATCAAATGGATACGCTTGTTCGCGCGCTTGCCCTGTTAACTGATATAGCGGGAGGTTTTCTTGCATGCAAAAATTCGGCGGCACAATAAACCACCTTTCACAAGTAAAGCCGCATCGAAATGCGGCTTTATGAAGAGAAAGAGATAAATTCTTGTCTACAGGTTCGCTTTGAAGAAACTCTCCATCTTGTCAAAGGGAATGATGTCCATCCTGTCGTACAGGTCGGTATGAGAGGCTCCGGGCACAATGAAAAGTTCCTTGTTGTCGCCCGTGAGTTTTTTGAAGGCGTCTTCGCTGAAATAGCGGGAATGGGCCTTTTCACCGTGAATGAGAAGCACGGCGTTGCGAATCTCGCCCGCGTAGGCCAGAATGGGCATGGTCATGAACGAGAGCGAAGATGTGGCGTTCCACGCGCCGTTGGAATTGATGGAACGGGGATGGAAGCCGCGCGTTGTCTTGTAGTAGTCAAAATAATCCTTGACGAACTGCGGCTCATCTCCCTTGAGGGAAGCGGGCAATCCGGCCTGCGAGGGTGCGATGCTGCCGGATTGCGCGTCCCTGGTGCGCTGTTCGTTCAGCTGCTTGCGGGCTTCATGGCGCGCGTCGGCGTTCATGGCGTCAAAGTAGCCGTTGGCGTTGACGCGGCTCATGTCGTACATGGTGGATGCGACGGTCGCCTTGATGCGGGTGTCCATGGCCGCGGCATTCAATCCCATGCCTCCGAAACCGCAAATGCCGATGATGCCGATGCGGTTGGCGTCAACACTATCCAGCGTGGCAAGAAAATCCACCGCCGCGCTGAAATCCTCGGTGTTGATGTCGGGTGAGGCCACATTGCGGGGTTCGCCGCCGCTTTCTCCCGTGTAGGAAGCGTCAAAAGCCAGGGTCAGGAATCCGCGCTCGGCCATGACCTGGGCATAACGACCGGAAGCCTGTTCCTTTACCGCGCCAAAGGGGCCGCTTACGGCAATGGCCGCCAACCTGCCCTCAGCGCCCCTGGGAATATACAGGTCGCCCGCAAGGGTGATGCCGTAGCGGTTTTGGAATGTCACTTTCCGGTGATCAACCTTGTCGCTTTTCGGAAATGTCTTGTCCCAGCCTTGTTCCAGCTTCATGTCTTTGCCATCCTTCAGGATAATGGTGTCAGGGCTGTTGTTGGCGGCTGCCAGTGCGTTTCCCGCAAGGACGGTCAGGCCAAGAAAGATTCCCGCCGCCAGTTTTTTGCTCATGTTCATGGTGCCCCCGTATTACAGGTGAATTGGAAAAAAATCGCCTTTTTTGCAGAACGCCTTTCCCGTTTACCCGGAGCCGAAGGCTATGGCAAATACTTATATCAAATAAGATGAAATACCTTTAGAGTATATCATGCAAGAGGACAGCCGGGCGTTCGCTCAGGCCGTCCAAAGCACCAGAAAGAGGCGCAACTCAGGCAATCTCTCCGAAAGCTTCCTGAATTTTTTGGAGAAAGATTTCAGCGGCAGGAGAAAAAACCTGATACTTTTTCCAGACGATATTCAAGCCTGATTCCAAGCGGGGTTCCAAAAAGCGAAAACACAAATTACTGTCTTCTGAAGTGTTGACCAGCCCGTCCAGAGTGACGACATGGCCTATCCCGCACTCGGCAAGGATGGCGGCGTTATAGACCAGATTGAGTGTTGCCGCCACATCCAGCTTTTCAAAATCCCCCTTGAACCATTCGATAAATTCATTTTTTGCCACTGTTCGACGGATGGCCTGCCGCGAAAGAATGAGCGGCTCACCGAGCAAATCCTGCCTGGTGACGACCTCCCGCGCGGCCAGCGCGCTGTCCTTGCGCGTGACGACTCCCCACACGTCTTTTTCCGGCAGGTTGACATAGTCATATTTGGAGAGATCGGCGGGCTGAATCAGTACCCCGAAAGGCGGCGTAACCGGGATCGTTCGCGAAAAACCACGCTTTTCGCGAACGATCCCGCAAAAATTCTTCGCATAACTATGCAAAAAATTTTTGCAATTAGACATTAGAGAAATAACTCTGGTTCCCGGCGCGCCAGGCACTTGCTCTCCAGCATTTCACGAATCTTTGCCGTCCCCGCATCATCAAAGAACTTGGCCTCTTGCGGGCAGAATTTGACGCAGGCGCGGCAGCGAATACAACCCGTCGCCACCACAGCCGGATCTTCCCTGCTGATGACGTTCATGGGACAGCCCGCCACGCAGATCATGCACTTGCTACAGGAATCCATGGTCTTGGGCCGGACATCAGCCGCCGGGATGCGCTCCTTGTAGGGCCGCCTGCCTTTGACGGACACGGGAGCAGGATTGCCCGCCGCGATTTTTGCGGCCGCGCGTCTGGCGAAATCCGCCAGCACAGTCATATCCTGGGCATCGGGTCGGCCCGCGCCCACTCTGGGGGCCACGGAATGTTCGGCGATGAAAGCTCCGGCCGCCGCCACGACAAAGCCCTGGCGCGTGAGCAGATCAGCGGCCTCCAGCAGGGCGTCGTCATAGTCCCGGTTGCCGTAAACAGCCGCAATAACCGCCACCGCGCCATTGCCCCGCAAGCGGGACAGAGGAGCTTCCAGCACCTGCGGCACACGTCCCGCATATACCGGAAAGGCAAAAAGCAAGATATCATCGGGGCCGCAATCCAGACTCTGCTCCCGATTGGGCGGGAACGTCAGATCCCGGTTTTTCTGAGGCATGCCCAGCGCGGCGGCCAAGCCATCGCCCAACGCCAGCGCAATTCTCCGGCTGCTGTGGGTGGGGCTGAAAAAAAGAGTCTGTAGGGTTGCGCTCATATTGCCTCCTGCAAATGCGTGACGTTGGGGCACGTCCAGAAATTTTTGCGCAAAACGCATACGGGCCGGAAAATCCGGCCCGCTGCTCAATTTTTACCGGAAACACGCCGCGCGGCGTGATCCGAACCATGACAGCAAAGCTTACCAGCGATAGTTCTTGTCCTGCTGGTGGCCCACAATGCCGCCGGCCAAAGCGCCCACACCGGCGCCGGCCAAAGCGCCCCAGCCGGCGGCGCCGCCGGCGATGGCCGCAACGCCCGCGCCGCCCAGCGCGCCCAAAGCCGCGCCGCTGGCAACGCCCTGCTGGGTACGGCTCATATTGGTGCAACCCATGCCGGTGGCGAACATCATGACCATCAGGCCTACAATCAAAGTTTTTTTCATATCTTTTCTCCTGAGAAAAAGCTGACGCATACGGCCAGCGTACAGGCCTTACTTCGCGGCGGCAAGGCGCGGCGCGATAAGTTCATACCAGATAACGCTCAACACAGGCCGGTCAAGGCTCTTGGGGTTGGCCGCGTACCACGCGTCCACCATCTTGATGATTTCGGCACGCTTGACGTCCTTGAAGGCCTTCATCCAGCCTTTTTCAAAGGGCGACAGGGTGTATACCGGGCGTTTGCCGGCCTTGGCGGCCTTTTCGGCCATCTTGGCGTTGACAAAATATTCCACAGTCATGGCCGACTCCACGCCAAACAAAAAGGCGGCCTTATTGGATTCAGTCGTTTTTGCCCATACAGCGCCGGTAAACTGATCCACCGGGTTGCCCATGCCCACGGCATCGCTGCTTTCCGCCGCCCGCACGCTGACGCAGGTCAAGGCGAGAACCAGAACCAGGCCAAGGCTCAGAAGTGATTTTTTCACGCGAAGCTCCTTTTATGTTGTAGTCGCTGCGGTTGAGAGGCCGCCATTCTTCGGCTGCTCTCCGCGGACGGGAAGCGTCCGCTCTTTCAACTCACGTTTGCTATACCCTCAACCGCCAGCCCGCATCAAGCATTTTCCATGCTTCAGGCGCCCACAGCCTTGCCGATCATGTTGCGGAAGCGGGTAAAGAGATAATTGCCGTCACGCGGGCCGGCCGCGGCCTCGGGATGATATTGCAGGCTCATGACCGGCAAGGTCTTGTGGCGCAGGCCCTCCAGAGTGTGGTCGTTGAGATTGACATGGGTGGCCTCCACATCGGGCACGCCGTCCAGCACCACATGGAAGCCGTGGTTCTGGGAGGAAATTTCAATGCGCCCGGTGGCCAGATCCTTGACCGGATGGTTGCAGCCGTGATGCCCGAACTTGAGCTTGTCCGTCCTGCCGCCCAGGGCATGGCCGATAAGCTGATGCCCGAGACAGATGCCCGTGACCGGAAAAATCCTGATCAGATCCCGCACCACGGCGATTTCTTCGGTCAATGCGGCCGGGTCGCCGGGACCGTTGGAGAGAAAAACACCTTTCGCGCCGCTGGCCTTGGCCGCCTGCGCGCTGAACGTGGGCGGCACGGCCAGGGGCTCGAAGCCCGCCGCGCACAGATGTCGCAGAATATTCCACTTGATGCCGAAATCATAGACCAGCAGAGGCAGCCCCGTGCCCCGCCAGGCATACGCGCCGTCAGGGTCGAACACGGCTTTCTGCGGGGCGTTGTCGTACCAGGCATACGGCTCTTTGGCGGCCACAAAGGGAACCAGGTTGCGGCCTTTCATGGTGGGCAGGGCCAGAGCCTTTTCACGCAGCGCGCGCGCGTCCGCCTCACGGGTGGAAATCATTCCGCGCATGGCCCCGTTGATGCGCAGGTGACGGGTCAGGGCGCGGGTATCCAGCCCCTCCATGCCCGGCTTGTCATAACGCTTCAGAAAAGAAGGCAGGGACATGCTGGAGCGCCAGTTGGAGGGTTGCTTGCAACACTCCTTGACCAGCAGAGCATCGGCATGTATGGCGGCGGACTCCATGTCTTCACGGGAAATGCCGTAATTGCCGATGAGCGGATAGGTCATGCAGACCATCTGCCCGTAATAGGAGGGATCGGTGAGCACCTCCTGATAGCCGGTCATGCCCGTGGTGAAAATCACTTCTCCGCCGGTTTCGAAGTCGCCGGTAAAGGATTTGCCTTCCAGCGTGAACCCGTCTTCCAGCACCAGCAATGCTTTCATAACTTACCCCCGCGCTTCCCGCGCGTAGTATTCCTGCAGGCTTTCCACATGGGTTTCGTCCCGCCGCGAACCGATGGCCGTGGCCGTGGCGCGGGCCGCCGCGATGGTCGTGCAGTACGGAACCTTATAGGTCAGGGACGCGCGGCGGATGGCCTTGGAATCCCTGGCCGTGTTCTTGCCCGAAGCGGTATTGATGACCAGAGCCACTTCATGATTGATGAGCAAGTCCACAATGTTGGGCCGCCCTTCATAGACCTTGCGCACTTCTTCCACCTCAAGGCCGTGCTTGCGCAGCACGGCGGCGGTGCCCCTGGTGGCCAGCAGCTGGAAGCCCAGCCTGGCGAACATGGCCGCCACTTCGGGCAGGTACGGCTTGTCGCGGTCATTGACCGAAAGAAAAATCTTGCCGCCCTGGGGGAGCGCCTGCCCCGCGCCCAACTGGCTCTTGAGAAAGGCCTCGCCGAAGTTGGAGCCCATGCCCATGACTTCACCCGTGGAGTGCATTTCCGGCCCCAGAATGATGTCCACACCGGGAAAACGCTGGAAGGGCATGACCGCTTCTTTCACGCAGGTGAAGCCGCCCTTGCGCATGCTCCAGGGGTCCAGTTCGTCCAGCGTCCTGCCCAGCATGACCTGAGTGGCCAGATACGGCAGGGGCACGCCCGTGGCCTTGGAGACAAAGGGCGCGGTGCGCGAGGCGCGCGGATTGACCTCCAGAATATAGAGGCTGTCGCCCTTGATGGCGAACTGAATGTTCATCAGGCCCACCACCTTGAGCTCGCGGGCCAGAGCCTCGGCCTGGGCCGCAATGAGGGCCACATGATCGTACGACAGCGAGAAGGACGGCAGCACGCAGGCCGAGTCGCCGGAGTGAATGCCCGCTTCTTCAATATGTTCCATGATGCCGGCCACATAAACTTCCTGCCCATCTGACAGGGCGTCCACGTCCACTTCCACGGCATGTTCCAGGAACTTGTCGATGAGGATGGGATGCTCCGGCTTTTCCGGAACCTGCTCACGGAAGTATTCGGTCAGTTCCTGAGCGTCATAGACCACGGCCATAGCCCGACCGCCCAGCACATAGCTGGGCCGCACCACCACGGGGTAGGTGATGCGCTCGGCCACTTCCAGCGCCTGTTCCAGATCCATGGCCGTGCCGTTGGGCGGTTGCAGCAGGCCCAGCTTTTGAATCAGGGCCTGAAAGCGCTCACGATCCTCGGCGCGGTCGATGGCGTCGGGCGAGGTTCCCAGAATGGGCACGCCCGCGCGCATCAGAGGCACAGCCAGATTCAGCGGAGTCTGCCCGCCGAACTGGATGATGACGCCCTCGGGCTTTTCCTTCTCCACAATGTTCATGACGTCCTCAAAGGTCAGCGGCTCAAAGTAGAGCCGGTCCGAGGTGTCATAGTCCGTGGACACGGTTTCCGGGTTGGAATTGACCATGATGGCCATGATTCCGGCGTCGCGCAGGGCGAAGGAGGCGTGGCAGCAGCAGTAGTCAAACTCGATGCCCTGACCGATGCGGTTGGGCCCGCCGCCAAGAATGAGCACCTTGCGGCAGTCCTTGACCGCCAGTTCATCGCCGCTTTCATATGTGGAGTAAAAATAGGGGGTATAGGCCTCAAACTCGGCCGCGCAGGTATCCACCAGATAGTAGGTGGGCACAATGCCCATTTCCTTGCGCAGACGGCGGATGTCGCCCTCAGGCCGCTTCCACATTTCAGCAAGCTGCCGGTCGGAGAAGCCGTACTCCTTGGCTTCGCGCAGCACAACGGCCAGAGCGGCGTTGGCCGGGGTCATGTCGTTGGCCATGCCGAAATCGCGGATGCGGGTTTCCATGTCCACGATGTCCCTGACCTGACGGATGAACCAGGGGTCAATGGCCGAGGCGGCGAAAATGTCCTCTTCGCTGATGCCGGCCACCAGAGCCTGGCGCAGGGTGAAGATACGGCGTGAGTTGGGCCGGTGCAGGGCCTCCAGAATGTCCTCGCGCGAGGGCGGCTCGGCGCGGAAGTTGCAGCCCAGCCCCGGCGCGCCGATTTCCATGGAGCGCAGCCCCTTCTGCAGGGCTTCCTTGAAGGTGCGGCCGATGCTCATGGCCTCGCCCACGCTCTTCATGGAGGTGGTCAGCTCATCCCTGGCGCCGGGAAATTTTTCAAAGGTAAAGCGCGGAATTTTGACCACACAGTAGTCAATGGCCGGTTCAAAGCTGGCCACGGTCTCGCGGGTGATGTCATTGCGCAGCTCGTCCAGCGTGTAGCCCACGGCCAGCTTGGCTGCGATTTTGGCAATGGGAAAGCCCGTGGCCTTGGAGGCCAGGGCCGAGGAGCGCGACACGCGCGGGTTCATCTCAATGACCACGATTTCGCCGTTTTTCGGATTAACTCCGAACTGTACATTGCTGCCGCCGGTTTCCACGCCGATTTCGCGCATGATGGCAATGGAGGCATCGCGAATCTGCTGGTATTCCACATCCGACAGGGTCTGAACCGGGGCCACGGTAATTGAGTCGCCGGTATGCACGCCCATAGGGTCGAAGTTTTCGATGGAGCAGATGATCACGCAATTGTCTTTGGTGTCGCGCATGACCTCCATCTCGATTTCTTTCCAGCCCAGCACGCTCTGCTCGATCATCACCTCGGAAGAGGGGCTGGCGGAAAGGCCGCGCGCGGCCACTTCTTCCAGATCCGCCAGATTGTAGGCCACGCCCCCGCCCGTGCCGCCCAGGGTGAACGCGGGGCGCACAATGAGCGGAAAAGGCAGCACATTGCCCAGCCGGCGCACCTCGTCCATATTGCGGGCGATACCGCTGGCCGGCATTTTCAGACCTATGTTTTCCATGGCTTCGCGGAACAGCTCACGGCTTTCGGCCTTTTCAATAACCTCAGCCCGCGCGCCGATGAGCTCCACCCCGCATTCCGCCAGAACGCCGCTCTTGGCAAGTCCAAGAGCGGCGTTCAATGCCGTCTGGCCGCCCAGCGTGGGCAGCAGGGCGTCAGGACGTTCCTTGCGGATGATGGCCGCCAGGGTGTCCTGTTCGATGGGCTCCACATAGGTGGCGTCGGCCAGCTGCGGATCAGTCATGATGGTGGCCGGATTGGAGTTGACCAGCACCACCTCATAGCCTTCTTCCTTGAGGGCCTTGACGGCCTGGGAACCGGAGTAATCAAACTCGCAACCCTGACCGATGATGATGGGACCCGCGCCGAGAACAAGAATTTTGTGTAAATCCGTACGCTTGGGCATGGGGTATTCCTGCGGATTTTTGGAGAATCAGAAATGATAACGAGCCCTGCCGTATTGTGTGGCTCAAAACGATTATTTATATGCGCCATTGAGCACGCCAGTCAAGATTTTTTCTCGGCATGCCGTAACGTCAGGCCTATGAGCCGCGCCGCTTCCGCCAGGTCATCCCCGGCGTGATCGGCGCGCACCGCGGCCCGCAGTCGCGCGGCCCCACGGGCCACTGTGGGATAACGGATGGCCGAAAGATACAAGCCCGCGTCGAACAGTTCGCGCGCCGCCTCCACAGCTTTTTTCTCATGGCCGACCATCAGGGGCACGATGGCGCTTTCCGAGTGCGCCTCCACGCCCAGCTCACGCAGGCTGGCGGAGAAAAAGGCCGTATTTTCCCGCAGGCGGCGCACGCGCTCCGGCTCGCGGCAAAGAATATCCAGCGCCTCAAGGGCGGCGGCCACCGGCGCGGCCGACAGGGCGGTGGAAAAAATAAAGCTGCGCGCGCTGTTTGTCAGATATTCAATGAGCCGCGCACTGCCACAGACAAAACCGCCCTCGCTCCCCAGCGCCTTGCTGAGTGTGCCTACCGTCACATCCGGCGCGACGGTCAGACCGAAATGCTCCGCCGTGCCGCGCCCCGTGGCGCCCAGCACGCCGGTGGCATGCGCCTCGTCTATCATGGAAAGCAAGCCGTAGCGGTGGGCGATGCGCAGCAGCTCCGGCAAGGGAACCACATCTCCATCCATGCTGAACACCGCGTCGCTGACAATCAGCCCCCGGCGGCCCTCATGGCGGCGCGCCTTGCTTTCCAGGTCTTCCATGTCGTTATGGCGGTAGACGACAATCTGCGCCCGGCTCTGGCGACAGCCGTCGATGATGCTGGCGTGGTTCAGCGCGTCGCTGAAAATAACGTCGCCCTGGCCGCAAAGGGCCGTGATAACGCCCACATTGGCCATATAGCCGGTGTTGAAAAGCAGCGCGGCCTCCGCATGCTTGAAGGCCGCCAGCCGCCGCTCCAACTCGCCATGCGGCCCCAGAGCGCCCGTGGTCAGGCGGGAGCCCCCGCTGCCCGTCCCGTATGCGGCCAGAGCCTCGGCAGCCCTGGCCTTGACCCGCGCATCATTGGCCAGGCCCAGATAGTCGTTGGAGGCCAGCAGCAGCACATCCCGGCCCTCACAGCATACGCGCGGCCCGGGAGCGGAATCCATCTGCCGGATACGGCGGCGCAGGCCGTCCGCGCTCAGACGCTCCAGGCGCTCATCCAGAAAGGCCCATTTTTTCTCGCCGCCGGATTCTGACGCCGCGCCTTGCGCGCCGAATCCGGGCGCGGCCGGAATACTCTCCACCAGCACAGGGCGGCGCTCTATGAAGTCCAGCGTGGCGGCCAGTTCCGTCCGAGGCCCCCGGTACAGAAAAATGCGTCCGCCCTGGGGCGAGCCCGGCGCCTTCATCCGGGCAATGCGCACATAACCCAGTTCACGCGACGCCACATAGCCCGTCACATAGTCCGGATCGTCCGAAATACATATCTCGGCCAGAATGTTGGGCGCGTGGGCCACCTTGGCGGCCAGCACCATAGCTTCCCGATAGTGATTCTTGCTCTCGGCGTCCGCTGCCGCGGTCTCCGCCGCGTCCATACCGGTGGCGCGGATGCCGCGCTTTTTATCCGGCTCCAGCCGCTCCAGACTGTCGGCATCCAGCAGCATGGCCCCGCGCAGCCCGCCGGCTTCGCCCATGAGAGCCAGCACAGCCTGCGGGTCGCGTACCCCGGCCTGGGCGAGAAGATCAGCGGCCAGCCGCAGCCCTTCGGCGGCATCCGCGCAGTCCAGGGCGCGCACGGGCAGGGCCGGCAGACGGAGACAGGCGGATTCGGGCACGGCCTCCACCTTGATATTGATGAAATCGGGACGGCCCTTGCCGTGACTCTGGGCGCGGCTCACGAGCACGCGCGCCAGACCGGCAACCTCCTCGGCCCTGACGATGCGTTCCGCGCCGGAAATATGCTCTTCCCCGTCCTCTGTATTCCGACTGGCGCGCATTTTAACGCTGAACAAAAACATGCACTGTCCTCTGTCCACTGATTGTTTCTTTCACCCGTCTTGCCGCAAAAAAACCGGGCCGCGTGTACGGTCCGGCTTTATGAAAGATCCATTGCCCGCGCGCGGCGGACATGGGAATTTACAACTTGGGGAAGAGGCTGGCGTCCACCGGCTTCAGACCTTTGAGCAAGGCTCTGCCGCTGTCCAGCGAACTGCCGAGCACCGTGGTCACGGCAAATTCCTTGCCATTGGAACCGAACCAGGACATGCCCTTGCCCGGCCCCTGGCTGAAGGAGGTCTCGTAGAGACCGTCCTTTTCCACGGGATCGCTGGGAGACATGCCGCCGCTCTTCATATTGGCGACGGTCTGGGCGGCCGCATCCTTGGCGGACATGGGGTTGGCCACCACCGTGATGGTCACGGCGCTGCCGTCCTTGCTGTTGGCGAACAGGGCCACCAGTGAGCCCTGGGCCTCCTGCACGGGCTGGGGCTGGGTCCAGTCCGCCGGCAGGTCAATACTGAAATACTTTGTTTTCACTTCCGCGGCCTGAGCCGGAACAGCCAGAGAGGCAGCCAGCACCACTGCCGCCAAGGTCAGAGAAACCCTGTCGATAAACTGTACCATGATTATCTCCTTGATTAGGTAAATGTGGCGCAATATTGCGCCTGAGCCAGAGCTAAACTCATCTTTCAGCTCTGACAAGAAAAAAATGCGCACGGAAAAATTCTTCAACGCGCCCGGCGGCCAGCGACAGGGTTGACACATTGCAAGAACTTGGGGTTATTTCTGCCCATTGTGTGCCGGTCAAGTCGCGTGGGACGGTTGTGAATACGGGTTCTCGAACAGATGCGTCTGCTCTGGCTGGGCACGCAAAGGGCTTTGCAAAAACAGCCCCGGTCCTGTAGGCTGAAAAAAGTCGCGCTTGCCGCGCCCAACCCTGCAACCAAAGCTGAATACAATGGCATCCACCGCGCCGCGCCCAATCCTGTACCCTCTCTTTCTTTCGCTGGAAGGACGCCGCTGTCTGGTGGCTGGCCTGGGAGAAGTGGGCCGGCGCAAGCTGGCTGGCCTGCTGGCATGCGGTCCGGCCTCGGTGCTGGTGCTGGATACAAGGCGTGCAGAAAAGTTATCCGACGAGGCCGTCGCTCTGCTTGCGGACCCGCGTGTTCTCTTTGAATGCCGTTCCTGCGCCCCGGCTGACGTGCGGGATCGCACCCTGGTTTTCGCGGCCACCGGCAACGCCGGGGAGAACGCCCGTATCGCCGCTTTGTGCCGCGAGGCGGGCATCTTGTGCAATTGCGCCAGCGCGCCTGATCTGGGCGCATTCAGCGTGCCTGCCGTGGCGCGGCGGGATGGACTGGCCGCGGCCTTGTCCACCGGCGGGGCCAGCCCGGCTCTGGCCCGGCGCTGGCGGCATGAACTGGAGCACTGGCTGGCCCCTCGCGCCCGCATGGTTCGGCTGATGGGCCGTCTGCGCCCTCTTGTTCTTGCCTTGCACGCCGAGACAGGGCAAAATACCCGACTGTTCCGCGCATTGGCGGCGTCGCCCCTGCAAAACTGGCTGGCGGAGGGCGATCTTGAGAGTTGCCGCCGGTGGCTTCTGGCGGAGCTGCCCCCGGTTTTACACGTTCACATCGCGGAGTTGCTTGATGATCTCGCCTGAAACCTCAACGCTGATGACATTGGGTTTGTACGCCCTGGCCAGTGCGGCTGGGCTGGCGGGCATGACCATGCGCAGCCCCTTCTGGCGTCGTATGGGGTGCTGGCTGGCTCTGGCCGGTTTCGCCTGCCAGACCCTGATGCTGATCCTGGGCTTTCATAAGGCGCTGCCCAGCGGCCTGAGCCTTGGCGCATACCTGCAAATGCTGGCCTGGTTCATACTGCTCTGCGGCCTGAGCGTATGGCTCAAGCTGCGGCAGGAGGCCGCCCTGCTGTTCGCCGCGCCGCTGGCTCTGATACTGTTTGCCATGTCCACCCCTTATCTCAGCGTGCTGGTGCAGGTGCCGTCCTCGCTCAAAGCCCCTTTCTACGCGTTGCACATCGGCGCGCTGTTTCTGAGTCTGGGTCTGCTGGCCTGCGCGTTTGCGGCGGGCTCGCTCTTTCTTTTTCTGGAAGGACGCATCAAGAGCAAACAGCGCATGAAAGGTTTCTGGCAGGACATGCCCGCCCTTTCCATGCTGGATAAGATCAACGCCTGCACCACTCTGACAGCTTTTCCGCTCTATACGCTGGGTATAGTAGCCGGACTGATCTGGGCCAGGCCCGTGTTCGGCTCCACAGTCAGCGGCGACCCCAAGGAAGTCATCAGCATTGTGGTCTGGCTGCTGTTCGCCGTGCTCTTTCACAATCGCCTGGCCAACGGCTGGAAAGGCCGTAAACCAGCACAACTGGCTGTTTTCATTTTTCTTCTCTGCCTGTTTTCAATCCTTGTGGTGAATACCTTCATGGAAACACACCACGCTTTCATCCAGAGCTGACCTGGAATTGCCATGGACTGTAATATCTTTCTTGTCGGTCTCAATCATCGCACGGCGGGTGTGGATGTGCGCGAACGCTTCGCTCTGGTCGATCACTGCGACGAGGAACACTGGGCCTTGCCCTGTGTGGACGCGGTGAGCGAGGCCATGATTCTTTCCACCTGTAACCGCGTGGAACTGCTGGCCGCCGGCACGGGCGACTTGTCCGGCCAGATGCTGACCTGCTGGGCCAGGGCGCATGGCGCTCAGGCTGACGAGCTCAGGCCCTATGTCTACATCCATAAAAATCTGGAAGCCGTGCGCCATCTTTTTTCCGTGGCCTCCAGCCTGGATTCCATGGTGCTGGGAGAACCCCAGATTCTGGGCCAGTTAAAGACCGCCTACCGCAAGGCCGTGGACAGCCACGCCACGGGCGTGATCCTCAACCGCTTATTGCATAAGGCTTTTTCCGTGGCCAAAAGGGTGCGTACCGAAACAGCCGTGGCCTCCAGCGCGGTTTCCATCAGCTACGCGGCGGTGGAGCTGGCCAAGCGCATCTTTGGGGACATGCGCTCTCACACGGCTTTGCTGGTGGGCGCGGGTGAAATGGCGGAGCTGGCGGCAACGCATCTTTTACAGACCGGCATTGACGAAATTCTGGTGGCCAACCGCACTCTGGCGCGGGGCCAGGAGCTGGCCGCGCAGTTTCACGGTCGGGCAATCCCCTTTGAAGGGCTGGCCGGGCGCCTCACGGAAGTAGACATTGTCATCACCTCCACCGGTTCGCCGGAACCCATCATCCGCGCCCGCGACATCCGGACCGTGCTCAAAGCGCGCAAGAACCGGCCCATGTTCTTTATCGACATCGCCGTGCCCCGCGATATAGATCCGGATGTCAATGGCCTGGATAATGTGTACCTTTATGATATTGACGATCTGAAAGAAGTCGTCGAAGAAAATCTGGCCAACCGCCGGGACGAAGCTGCCAAAGCCGCGAAAATCGTCAATGAGGAAGTGGAATCCTTTGCCCGCTGGCTCGGCAGCCTGGACGCCCAGCCCACCATTGTGGAACTGATCCAGCGTGGCGAGCGCGCGGCCCGGGAGGAGTTGGCCCGGACCCTGAAACATCTGGGGCCCCTGGACGAACAGACCCGGGCAGCTCTGGAAATCATGGTGAATGCCCTGGTGCGCAAGCTGAATCATGATCCCATCATGTTTCTCAAGGGCGGCATGCCTGGTGAGGGCGGCGCGGCGCGCATCAGCCTGGTGCGGCGGATTTTCAATCTGGACAAAACCGTATGCAGTTGTAGCGGGAAACACTGATGCGCTGGTATGCCGTTGACGATCTCAGCGCCGGGGAGACGGCGCGCCTGGCTCAGGCCCTGCATGCTATGGAATTTGCCTCGGGCATGGAGAGCCTCTTCTGGCTGCCCGTGCCCGAAGCCATGCTCTCGCCGGTACAGCGGGAGCATGCCACGGACTGCGGTCCCTATGTGCTGGCTCTGGAACTGGAAGAGCACAGCCTGCGTCTGGAGCTGCTCGTGAGGGCGCGGGGGCGTTTGCGTTGCGATTGCGTCCACTATGCGGGACCGGAATTGCGCGCGCATATGATCGCCTACCTGGAGCAACTGCTGGCTGACCTCCAGATTTCCGGCTGATCTTCATACATGAATTTTTTGCCGGATCTGCGCAGCCTCTCGCCCGCCTCGGCCCGGATGTGTCTCGCGGTGGAGCGCTTCTGCCTGCGCCAGTTGACCTTGCCGCGTGGCATGCGGCTGTTGCTGGCGCTTTCCGGCGGAGCCGATTCCACGGCTCTGGCCTGTATTCTGCGTATTCTCTCGCCCCGTCTGGAACTTGAACTCTCTGCGCTGACTCTGGATCACGGCCTGCGCCCCGAAGCCGCTGCGGACGCCCATTGGACGCAGGTCTTCTGCGCCCGGCTCGGCATACCCTGCGCGTGCCGCCGCGTTGATGTGGCGGGACTGGCCGCCCGCAAGGGCTGGGGACTGGAAGAAGCCGGACGCCACGCGCGCTACGCCCTGCTGGAAGAGCAGCGCCAGGCGCGAAAGGCTCATTTTGTGGTTCTGGGACATCATGCCGGGGACTTGAGTGAGGATGTGCTGTTGCGTCTGACGCGCGGCGCGGGCTGGCCCGCACTGGGCGGCATGCCGGCCCGCGATGACGCCCGCCGCCTGTTGCGCCCCCTGCTCTTCACCCAGGCTCAGGCCCTCAGGGCTCTGCTGCATGAGTGCGCCGTCTCCTGGCGGGAGGACGCCAGCAACGCCAGCCCGGCTTTCATGCGCAACCGTCTGCGTCATACCGTGCTGCCGCTGCTGCGCAAGGAAAATCCGGCTCTGGACAGAAGCATGGGTGTCCTCTGGCGGCTGGCACGCTGGGATGCGGACTACTGGGAAACCCTGCTGGCCCAGGCGCTGGCCGCTCACCCCTGGCATGAGGAAAATCAGGACGGACTCGCCGCGCTGCTGCTGCCGCGCGAGCTGCTGGCCGGGCTGCATCCGGCGGCCCGGCTGCGCCTGTATCTCAAGGCTGTGCATGTTCTGCTGCGGCAGAATACATGCCAGATACACGAACGGCGCAGGGGCGGCAGTCAGGCCCGGGCCCGCACCCTGCTGGAGCTGGACGCGGCATTGCGCGAGGGGCGCGGCAATACCCGCTTTCAACTGCCCGGCGGCATTGAGGCCCGCCTTAAAAGCGGCGCGGTGCGCTTCATGCTGACAGCCGTCGGCACGCGCTGATGCGGGCATGTCTTTGACTGGAAGTCATTTCATGATTCCCATGAAATGACTTCCATAGCATTTCTCGATTGAAAATGTACATTTTCAATCTGTTCGCCGCCGTCATTTCGCGGAAAAAGCGTGGTTTTTCCGCTCATTCGGCTCTGTTGTCCGCTTGCGCGGCCAACAGAGGTTTATCTGACATCTCCAAAAAACTCTCCGGGTGTGAAGAATCAGCCCTTGAGTCTGTCCATCAAGTGGCGAATTTCGCTCATCTGGCTGTTGAGCTGCTTGGCGGCGCTATTGGCGTCGGCAATGGTCATGGCCACATCCTTGAAGGTATTGTTCACCGCTTCCACGGTTTCGTTGATCTGCGCGGTGGAGGCGGACTGCTGTTCGGCGGCCGTGGCTATGGCCCGCACCATATCGGTGGAGAGGGTGGTTATTTCCACAATATCCCTGAGCCGGTCGCCTGAGGTGTGGGCCAGGCCGGTGGCTTCCTCAATGCTGGTCACGGCGCGGTCCACCTGTTCCATATTGCGGCGGCTGCTCTGCTGGATGTTTTCAATGGCGGCGGCTACTTCCGTGGTGGCGCTCATGGTCTTTTCAGCCAGTTTGCGCACCTCGTCGGCCACCACGGCGAAACCGCGTCCCGCCTCTCCCGCGCGCGCCGCTTCAATGGCCGCGTTGAGCGCCAGCAGATTGGTCTGGTCGGCGATATCTGAAATCACGGTCATGATCTGGCTGATGTTCTGGGTTTCGCCTCTCAGCTTATCCATGTCCGCGCGCAGCTCCATGGAATTTTTCTGCACCTGGCTGATGGAGGAAACCACCTGTTCCACAATATTCTGGCCGATGGTGGCCGTGTCACGCATGTTGTCTGAATTGGAGGCGGCGTCGCCCGCATTCCTGGAAATATCCAGTACGGCCATGTTCATCTGTTCCATGGCTGTGAGCGTGTCATTCATGCGTCCGGCTGTTTCCGTCGTGGCGGTATCAGTTTTCACCAGTACGCTGGCCAGCTGTTCACAGGCCGTATTGGCCGCTTCCAGCAGATCCAGCACAGATACGGCCACGCCCCGCATGGTTTCGCTGTTGCGCTTGATGGCTTCCTGCTGTTCAAATGTTGTGGTGTTGTCCAGCAGAATCAGCACAACATTGGACAGCTCCCCTCTGTTGTCCAGCATGGGTTTGGTGAAGATTTCGGCGTGCATGGCCTTGCCCGCTTTTTTGTCAATGACGACAGAGGAAGAGTCGCCTTCTCCGCTTTCCAGGCAACGGGTAACGGAGGTGGCGCGTGTGGCGTTATTATAGAAAAAGGAGCCGGAGGTCATGCCCACGCTGTTTTTCATGTCGCCCGCATGACCAAAAGCTGTCAGCATGGGGGTATTGGCGAATACCAGCTTATTCTGCGTGTCGAATACGGCGCAGGGCACGGGAAGGGCGGTCAGCACCCCGCGTGAGAAGGCAAGCTGACTTGCCAGCTTGTCCAGCATGGCGTCAAGAGCCGAGGCCAACATGCCGATTTCATTACGCGAATGCGCTTCGATGCGTGAGCTGTAGTCGCCGGCTATGACTTTCTGGGCAAAGCCGGAAAGCTGCTCCAGAGGGCGGCAGATGCCCCTGCGGGCATATATGGCGGAAGCAAGGCTGAGCAGCAGGGTCAGGGCCAGCGCAAGGCAGAGGCAGAGGTTTGTCAGATGGACGCGTTCCTCACTGGCGGCCACCCGGGCGCTGGTGCGCTTTTCCAGCGCAGCGAAAAACGCATTGAGCGGAGCCATGATTTTAGCGGTTTCACCATTATAGGCGGGGCCGAAAACCAGTTCACGGGCCCGTTCCATATCGGGTTCGCCTTTGACCGTATAGTCGCCTTTGGCGTCTTTGTAGACGCCCTTGACGGCGTTCATGGCCTCGGTTTCCAGAGCGATCAGCGCGTCGGAAAGCTGATTGGCTTTCTCCACCAGGGCTAATTCGTCCGCCGTGACGCCATACTGCTTCATCAGGTCGGTGAGCGAAATCTTTCGGCCCGGCGCCACTCTGCGGCTGTCGGCGCGGGGCGTTTTGCCGCCGCGCTCGTCCACGATGCCGAAATAGACCGTTTCATAGCGGCTGTCGCCGGTGGCGGCGTACTGCCGGACATTACTGGTGAGTTGTTTGGAAGACTCCATCAGCTCGCCGGCAAGCTGGACGGCCACTTCCTTATTGCGCGCGAGTTCCAGATTGTTTTGGATGGCGTGGTAAAGCTCATAGATAAAATAGCCCACAACGCATGTCAGGACAATGATCCCTGCATTTATGGCGGATGAGGCCTTGCTGATACTCATGCTCACTGCTCCTGAGATGGGAATGGATTTTGGGGAAAACAATCGCCATACCGGCTTAATCGCCAGAAAATCCAAAAATGTTAGCATAAAAACGTGCTTATCGGAAATATTTTTTGCAAACTCCGGGATAGCTTATAAAAAGCAGCCTCATATTGCCGCTGAAAGGTATGATGCGCAAGGGCTGGGCAGATAAAAAATACGGTTGAGCCGTTTTTATGGCTCGCTCATTGCATAGTCTCTTCATGTTTGTCCGGCTGAGCCGGGCATCAGGCTTATGCTGAACAGGCTTGAAAGGCGAATCCACGCTTGCAGCCCCGCGAAATACGGCTGTGGGCCTCAGTGAACCTTTGTACACATACCAGACTGATCGCTTTATACAGCCTGTAATTCTGTTTAATAGTTTGACAGGTGGCAATTATTTTTACAGTCGCCTGCACAGATTCAATAAAAAAGGATTCAAGCATGACTACTCTTGGCACGAGATATCCCACCTTGGCTTTCATTTCCGGCGGCACAGGCGAAGCCGAAGATGGCATCCCGCCGCAGCCTTTTGAAACTTTTTGCTATGATTCAGCATTATTACAGGCAAAAATTGAAAATTTCAATGTCATTCCCTATACTTCAGTGCTGCCCAAGGAGCTTTACGGCAACATTCTGCCCGTGGAGAAAGTGGAAAAGCACTTCAAGCACGGCGCCGTACTGGAAGTGATCATGGCCGCCAACGGCGCCCGTATTGAGGAACATCGGGCCATCGCCACGGGGCTTGGCATCTGCTGGGGCAAAAAGAACGGCAAGCTCATCGGCGGCTGGGCGGCCGAATATGTGGAATACTTCCCCACCTGGATCAACGACGACATCGCCAAAGCCCATGCCGAAATGTGGCTGAACAAATCCCTCGACCACGAACTGTCGCTGCGCGGCATTGAAAAGCACAGCGAATTCCAGTTCTGGCACAACCATCTGAACCTTACCAAGCCCTATGGTTACTGCCTGACGGTCATGGGCTTCCTCAACTTTGAATTTGCCGATCCCGTTGTGGTGAAGAATTAGCGGTCATTTCATATTCGGCATGCAATGACTCTCACGACCAGACGTGAGCCTGGCGTAACGCGGAAAACGTCGTGAATGAGCCAAAACCGCGCTTTTGGTTCATGATCCTCATCATTCGCGGCGGAAGCTGCCAGCATGAACCGGGCGTCTGTTTCTGACGGACTGCGCCGCCGGGCGGCGCTGCCCCGGTTGGAAAATCCGAGGACTTCCGCAATCAATCTTTTTTTCGTGAAGCCAAGCCGCCCTGCGGCGGCGAGGTTTACCATATAAGGACAGAGCAATGGCGCAAAGCACAACCAAAAAACTCGGAGTCGTGGCGCTGGCCAGCGTGGTGGTCAGTTCCATGATCGGAGGCGGCATTTACAGCCTGCCGCAGAACATGGCCGCCTCGGCTTCCGTGGGCGCGGTACTCATCGCCTGGACGATTACGGGACTGGGCATGTTTTTTCTGGCCAATTCCTTCCGTATTCTTTCGGGCATCCGGCCTGATCTCAAGGCGGGCATCTATATGTACGGGCGGGAGGGCTTCGGCCCCTTTGTGGGCTTTCTCATCGCCTGGGGCTACTGGCTCTGCCAGATATTCGGCAATGTGGGCTACGCCGTCATCACCATGGACGCCCTGAACTACTTCTTTCCACCGTATTTCCAGGGCGGCAATACCATCCAGTCCATCGTGGGCGGCTCCATTCTGATCTGGACATTCAACTTTGTCGCGCTGCGCGGCACGCATCAGGCCGCCATCATCAATGCCATCGGCACTATCGGCAAGCTGATTCCCTTGTTTGTCTTCATCGCAGTGCTGGGCTTTGTGTTCAATATCGACAAATTCAACTTTGACTTCTTCGGCGCGCTGGCTGTGGACAACGGTCGCCACCTCGGCGGTCTGGGCGCGCAGATCAGGAGCACCATGCTGGTGACGCTCTGGGCTTTTATCGGCATTGAGGGCGCGGTGGTGCTCTCCGACAGGGCCAGAAGGCCCGGCGATGTGGGCAAGGCCACACTCATGGGTTTTTTGGGTTGCCTGGCGATTTATATCCTGCTTTCCGTACTGCCTTACGGCTTCATGACCCAGGCCGAGCTTGCCGCTGTGCCCACGCCGTCCACAGCCGGCATTCTGGAGCGCGTGGTGGGCCCGTGGGGAAGCTGGCTCATGAATGTGGGCCTGATTATCGCCGTGCTGGCCAGTTGGCTGGCCTGGACTCTGATTACTGCGGAAATGCCGTTGGCTGCGGCCAAAAACGGAACCTTTCCCCGCCAGTTCAGCAGGGAAAACGCCGCCGGCGCGCCGTCCGTTTCCCTGTGGATCACCAGCCTGCTGATGCAGTTGGCGCTCTTTATGGTCTATTTCTCCAGCGACGCCTGGGGCATGATGCTGAGCATCACCGGCGTCATGGTGCTGCCCGCCTATCTGATTTCCACGCTCTTTCTCTGGAAAATCTGCGAGCAGGGGCACTATCCCCGGCAGGCCCCGGCGGGTCGGGCCGTTGCCCTGACCTGCGCGGTTCTGGGCACGCTGTATGGCTTGTGGCTGATCTACGCTGCCGGGCTGCATTATCTGCTGATGTCCATGGTGCTGATTGCGCTGGGCGTTCCCGTATATATCTGGAGCCGCCGGCAGCATCCCGTGCAGGGGCCGCTGTTCAGTACCTGTGAAAAGATTATTCTGGCGCTGCTGACGCTGGCGGCTCTGGCCGCTGTCTATCTGTTCGCGCGCGGCATCATCACGTTGTAACCTCTTTCGGAAACAAAAACATTCCCACAAGGAGTGCATATATATGTCACAGAAATGGAAACAAATTGGCGGATGCGCCATAGCGGCTTTTTTATTTGTGGCCGTGCAGTCTGAGGCCGCCCAGGAAGACAGGGCGGCTCAGGGACGGAAACTGTATGACAATCTCTGCGCCGCCTGCCATACGGACAAACCCGCCGGCATGCTGGGGCAGTCCGTGGACAGCCTGGTGGTCAAGATGGAAAAAGTGAAGAACCTGACCCAGCCGCCCAATGAAAAGGTGGAAGAAATGCAGGCGGTGCTGGAGGATATTTCCGCCCAGGACATGGAAAATATCGCCGTCTACCTGAACGGCCTGAAATAAACGGCTGCATGCGCCATCAGGATTCAGCCCGGAATACCTGTAGATATGGCGGTTTTCCGGGTTGTGCGCATCCGGCGGGGTGAAGGAATGAAGGGCGCGCGGCACGACCGATTGCCCTGATGCGGGTCTGTTTCGTTCTTTACCTTGGCGGCATGCCCTGCTATTGTAACAACAATGCCCGTGCCGGAAGGCGGCAGTGTGGCAGAACAGTTAGGAATACAAGAAGAATATATATCAGGAATAAGCATGTCCTCGGTTTCTCGTCCGTCCATATCCGCGCAAGACAGCCCCAAAAGCGCGTTGCGCCTGCGTCCCTCGTCGCTGGCGGCGGCCTGCTTTCTGGTGCTGGCAGCCATTGCCCTGTCCTATGTGGGCGGGGTTATGAGCGGACGCGCCTACGCCGTCAGGCACGTGCCCCCGTTGAGCGCGGAGCGTTCTCCGGCGTCGGATGAGGATATTCCGTCAGCGGAATCTGTGCTGCAAGGCGTGGAAGCGGTGCGAGACGGCGCTGACGCGGGCCAGAGGATTCTGGCTCCGGAAGACCTGCGTTTCGCTCGGGCTTTGCGCAATGACAACGCCGTGCAGGAAAAGCCGGAATCCCCCGCGCCCGCACAGCCGCCGGCCGCCGCCAATGGCGCGTCCGATGCGAATGCTCAGGCCGTACAGAATGGCCGGGCCGCGCCCTCCGGCGTTCCGGCTGCGCCCTTTACGCCGGCCATACCGGAAGGACAGACCGCGCCGCCCGCGCCCGTAGCCGCCATGTTCGACTATGTGTTTCAGGTGGGAGCCTTCAAAGATGAGGAAAGCGTGGACAGCCTGCGCCAGCGACTGGAGGGCAGGGGTCTGCGTACCCGCATGCAGCGTGACGGCAAGCTCTTTCTGGTGCTGGTGCTGTTGCGCGGCGATGCCGCCCGCGCGGCTGAAGTGCCCCGGATCACGGAAGAGCTGCGTCTGGGCCAGCCCATCTTGCGCAGCCGCACCCCGGCCATGCCCTGAAAGCTGGATCACAGCCAGCAGTCATTCCTGGTGAAATCAGATATATTCTTGAGTATTCCGAAGAAGTCGCATTGTCATGAACAGCGTCAAACGCTGTTCATGACAGCGGGCGCCGCAGACCCTTCACCGCAAGGGCGGCGGGCACGGACCCGTTTTTTAACCCGATCCCTTCGGATAAGCTTAAGGAGAAATCCCCATGACTCGCAATATGAAAAACAAGGATTCACTTACCAACAACGCCGGCGCGCCGGTAGCCAACAATAACCATAGCCTGACCGCGGGCCCGCGTGGCCCCATGCTTATGCAGGATGTCTGGTTTCAGGAAAAAATGGCCCATTTTGACCGCGAACTGATTCCGGAACGCCGCATGCATGCCAAGGGCTCAGGCGCCTACGGAACCTTTACCGTGACCCATGATGTGACCCCATACACCAAGGCTTCGCTCTTTGCCGAGATCGGCAAGAAAACGGAAGTGTTCGCTCGTTTTTCCGCTGTGGCGGCCGAGCGCGGCGGCGCTGACGCGGAGCGGGACATCCGCGGCTTTGCCCTCAAATTCTATACGGATCAGGGCAACTGGGACATGGTGGGCAATAACACCCCGGTGTTCTTTTTGCGCGATCCGCTCAAGTTTCCCGACCTGAACCATGTGGTCAAGCGCAACCCGCGCACCAATATGCCCTGCGCCAAGGACAAATGGGACTTCTGGACCCTGCTGCCCGAAGCCCTGCATCAGGTTACCGTGGTCATGAGCGACCGCGGCATTCCGGCTTCCTACCGTCACATGCACGGTTTCGGCAGCCATACCTACAGCCTGATCAATGCCAGGAACGAACGCTTCTGGGTCAAGTTTCACTTCAGAACCCAGCAGGGCATCAGAAATCTCACGGACGCCGAGGCTGAGGAGATTATCGGCCGTGATCGCGACAGCCATCAGCGTGACCTGTTCGAGCATATCGAAAAGGGGGATTTTCCCCGCTGGACCTTGTATTTTCAGGTCATGCCCGAAGAAGACGCCGAAAAGCTCCCTTACCACCCCTTTGACCTGACCAAGGTATGGTATCACAAGGATTATCCGCTTATGGAAGTGGGCGTGCTGGAGCTGAACCGCAACCCTGAAAATTATTTCGCGGAAGTGGAGCAGGCCGCCTTCAACCCCGCCAATCTTGTGCCCGGCATCGGCGTTTCACCGGACAAGATGCTTCAGGGCCGTCTGTTCTCCTACGGCGACGCGCAGCGCTACCGCCTGGGCGTCAACCATCATCTGATCCCGGTGAACAAGGCGCGCTGCCCTTTCCACAGCTACCATCGCGACGGTCAGATGCGCGTGGACGGCAACTACGGCAGTTATGCCAGCTATGAGCCCAACAGCGAAGGCGCCTGGCAGGAGCAGCCCGAATACGCCGAGCCGCCGCTGAAGATCAGCGGCAACGCGGCCCGCTGGGATTACCCCTGTGACGACGCCGACTATTTCGAGCAGCCCGGCAAGCTCTTTCGCCTGATGAGTCCGGAACAGAAAGAAGCCCTGTTCGGCAATACGGCCCGCGCTCTGGGCGATGCGCCCAGGGAAATCAAGCTGCGCCACATCCGCAACTGCGCCAAGGCCGACCCGGCCTATGGCGCGGGCGTGGCCAAAGCCTGCGGGATATCTGAAAGCGAAATCTGAATGACAGCGTAGTCTTTGCGTTGCGGCGGCATGCCCGCGCCGCTGGCGTTGATAATCCTCCTCAGGCTTTTCAGCCTGAGGAGGCACGCAGGGCAGATGCCGCTGCATACCGTCCCTCATCTTATATTCGCAACATGCTCTTAGAGCATTTTGTCTTGAAGTTACTCAATTCGTTTCATCTCCCGCGCCCTGCGTCTTGCGCCATTGGTGTTCGTCCGGGGCAATGAGCTGATCCGCGCGGCGGCTGGCAGCAGGCGGGCGCCAAGGCATGTGTCGCCAGACCCTGGGCGGGTGCGGGACGGGCCACACGCCGCCGAATTCTGGTCAGCGGTATTCGCGGCCGGACCAGAGCACGCGACCGATGACCCGGAACTGCTCTGCGCAGTCGCCGCGCAGATCCAGACTCAGGGGCGGGTAGGCCGGATTGACGCTGTGCAGGATGATCTTGCCCGGCAATTTATCAATACGCTTGATGTAGATGGCGTCCTCAAAGCCCACAGCGTAAAGGCGACCGGGGCTGATTTCTGTCTGGCCGCGATCCAGCAGTACAAGATCGTTGTCAAAGATTTCCGGCATCATGCTGTCGCCGGACACCCGCATCAGCACCATGCGCCGTGGGTTGCCCTTGCGGCGCAGAAAATCGCCGCGAAACGCATAGCCGCCTTCGGCGTCGGCGCTGACTTCCATGCTTCCGGTCCCGGCGGACAGTCGCGCTTCGGCCAGGGGAATGGTGATCAGCTCGGTTTGGCAGTCTGCCTGCATGCTGGGCAGCTCATCCTCGGCGGCTTCGGGCAGGCGCATGGGCCCGCTGCCGAAAAAGAGCCAATGGGCGTTGACTCCGGTCTGAGCGGCGCAGGTCTGAATCCAGGCAGGCGGCACTTCACCGCGTTTGCGCGCGCCGCTTATGGATTGAGGCGTAATGCCCAGGGCGCGGGCCAGTTCGGCGTCGCTGTCGGCATCCAGCGCCCGCAGCAGTCGGGCAAGAGTCTGAGAAAAAGATGTAGAGAGTATTAACAATATAATGTAAACATGTTATACCCTCCCCGAGGAGGACAACATGGAAGCAAATCCCAACTGCCCCAAGTGTCATGCCAGCGCGGTATATCGAAATGGAAAAGTTCTGGGGAAACAAAGGTATCGTTGCAAGG
>CAJTFO010000016.1 GCA_910575755.1 Desulfovibrionaceae bacterium
CCCCAGCACCTTTCCCTCATGCGCCAGCTCCACCAGAATTTTCTCTTTCCCCTTTTCCGTCACCGTGCGCGTGTTGGCGTCCCGGAGCCGGATACTTTCGGCATAGTCCGTTTCGGCCTTTGCCAATCGTGATTCAGCGGAGGCAAGATATTTGAGGCGATCCCGCATCCTGTGCTGACCGCGCTGATGCTGCGAATACAGGGCTTCCAGCTTGCGTAAATCACTTGCCAACTGCACCTGCATGAGGATAAGAGGATTTCCGGAAGCGGCGGCTTTCATTTCAGCAGCATTGGCGGCTTCAGACGCCACATCGTCTATGACCCTTTGAAGCAAATCCCCTTTTCTGAATTGTTCAATGGCGGCTGACTTGTACTCTATACATTGCCACATCCTCGAATCGTAAGTCTGTTTTGTGGCATAATTGTATATCTGAACAGAGAATGTATCTGGATCACGTTCATAAAACATGTTTCCCTGACGGATGATGCGTCCATTGCGTTGCTCCAGGTCAGACGGACGCCACGGCGCGTCCAGATGATGCGCGGCTACAAGGCGTTTCTGCACATTCATGCCAGCGCCCATCTTGGCGGTTGAGCCGAGCAAAATGCGGACGCGCCCGGCGTTCATGTCGGCAAAGAGCTTCGCCTTGCGGATGTCTGTGTTGGCGTCATGGATAAACGCGATTTCATTGGCTGGAATGCCTTTTGCCATGAGTTTTTGCTTCATGTCATCATACACGGAGAAATTGCCGGACGAGAGCGCGATGACGGCATCCATGTCCGAGGCCACGGTCGGATCTTCGCCGCTGTCGTCATCCGCTTTCGCAGAATCTTCCGCGTCGTCAGAAGATTCAGCCTCCGGTTCCGGCATATCGGCGGCTTTGGGCATGGCCCCCTTGCCGCCCTTGGGCGTGGACAGGTCGCAGAAAACAAGCTGCGTACCTTTATCGGTGGAAGTATCGCGCCAGATGTCGTATATTCGCTCGACAGCCGTATTGAGCTTTGACCCTTCAAAATCATCGGCTTCTGGATTGATAAGGCGAAAATCCAGCCCGGCCTTGCGGGCGTCATTGGTGACTTTAAGCGGATTGTCGATGCGCGGGTCTCTGGGCAGATTTTCCATGCGCAAGATGATCTTGTCCATATACGCAGCCTGATCGTCGGAGCGTTCCACCACGTCATTGAATGGTTTTCCCCCCTCAACCGGCGGCGTCAAAGGCCGCTCCCCGGCCTGCTTCGCCTGATTGTCCAAATCGCTCCTGGTCACGACATCGGCAAAGGTACGGTACATGGAGAGCAACTCCGGCACGTTCTGAAACTTGGCGAAGCGGCTTTTCAACTTGTAGTTCACGCCCGTAGCGTCCAATTCCCAGCCGTTAGTGACTTGCCCGAAGGTGGAAGCCCAGGCGTCGAAAAATTCAATATCCTTGTTTTTCAGTTCCTCATACTGCATATAGCGTTGCAGAGTATAGACTTCAGCGATGGTATTGCTGATGGGCGTCCCGGTCATGAAGTACACGCCACGGCCATTGTTCTGGCGTTGCAGATAGCGGCACTTGATGAACAGGTCGAGCGCCTTGGCGGAACCGGTGATGTTCCCCAGGCCGGAGACGTTCATCGTGGTCTGAAAGGCGAGATTCTTGAACTCGTGGGACTCGTCGATGAACAGCGCATCCACGCCCAAATCCGAAAAGTCCACGTTTTCGTCTTTCTTGCCTGCCGAGGCCACCAGTTCGGCATAGCGTGTTTCCATCTTCTCCCGCTGTTTTTCCAGTTGCTTGACGGTGGCGCGGCCGCCCGCCGCTTCCTTGGAAGCGGCAATGGCGTCTATCACCATATCAATCTGTTCCTGGAGAATTTCTTCCTGCACATCACGCGGCATATCAATTTTGCGAAAGGAAGAGTGCGCCACAATGACGGCATCCCAATCGCCGGTGGCGATTTTGGCAAAGAGTCGTTGCCTGTTCTGTTTGGTAAAATCCGTCTTGTCAGCCACAAGAATATTTGCGTCAGGATACAATTTGTAAAATTCATCACGCCACTGGTGTAATAAGTGATTCGGTACAACAATCATCGGCTTGGATAGAAAGCCCATGCGCTTTGATTCCATGACGGTAGCCACGCAGGCCAGCGTCTTGCCCGCGCCAACAACGTGGTCGAACAGACAGGTTCCTTCCTGAATGGCTCGCCATACGGCATTTTTCTGGTGCGGACGCAGTTTGACAGCTTCGGATGCGTTGACAAGTTCAAGATGCGAGCCGTCATACTGCGGCGGAACATTGGTGTTGAACCGCTCGTTGTAGAGATTTGTAAGCATGTCGCGCCGTTCATCGTCCGTCCACACCCAATCCAGAAACGCCTGTTTGATTTCTTCGGCCTTCTGCATGGCGGCGGCTGTCAGTTCCTGGTCAATGACCATGATGGGCTTTCCGTTCTCATCATGCTGGCCGCTGTCTTTTTCCACCTTGATAGGACGATTGATGAGCAGGGATTCAAGAATCTTTTCCGCCGGATATTCGGGAATGCCCCATACACTGTCATTTATGGCCATATCCCAGATGCTGACTTTCGCGAGCCAGCGTCCGAGCGTGGGCAGATAGTTTATCTCCTGCGTTCCCTTGCCGCCGTGCAGGTGCTCCACAAAGTCCGAGATGACCTGCGTCGGAACCCAGGCTGAGCCGAATTTGATGCCGATGTCCACAGCCTCGATGTCCGGCGGCAGGGCGGCAGACAGGGCTTCCACGTTGGCGGCAAAACGGGCGTCTGCTTGCGCGGCTTCTTGCGCCTGTGCCAGCTTGGCCCGCACATTGCCGGTCAAATACCTGTCGCGGATTTCCCATTCCTCGGTGGCGGGATTCAGAAAAATCTGCCCCTGGTCGCGCAATTCCGCCTGAATGTCCTCCGCAGGACGACGCAGAAGCTGCGCCATGCGGCTGAAGTCCACCCTGCCGTTTTCCCGCAGGGCAATGAGCAGGGCATCTCTTGCGTTTTCCGCTGTTTCCGCCACCTGAGCGGGCTTGAGTACCCGCTGCCTGAAAATCGCGGCTTTTTTGGCCGAGGCAGGACGTGCCGTGCCGCCATGCTTGCGGGCCGTTTCCGGCGACAGACCCTTGTCGTAGTCGGCTTCCAGCGATTCCAGCAGGCTGTGTTCCGGATCATCCCGCATCAGACCACGATTGGTCTGGGAATTGAGGTGACCGTACTTTTTGACGAAAGCGTCATACTGACTGTTGAGGCGGATGCGTAACGAAGTCATCCGGCTTTCGTCGCCATCGCTCTTTTCCTCGTTGAGCAATTCGCGCAGAGTATCCCGAATCTGAATCATGCCCGCCAGACGCAAGCGCGCGGTATCGTTTTTGACCGGCAGAATATCGTAATCGCTCTCGCCAAAGGCGGAAGCGACCTTGAAGGCAATCTTGCGGCTCTGCGGCTCCACGCACAACGCGCCGTTCTTCAGCGCCTGAAAATACGGGCTGCGGATGAAATCTGCGTTGCGTACCCTGACTTCCGTATTGAGCGGGCTTTCCTCGCGCGGCACGAAGCAGTTTGCCGGGAGCGCCTCAAGGCGTTTGACGATTTCCGGGCCGAACTCCACTGGCGTGCTGGTGATGCAAAACAGTTCCTTCTCATACCTGCCGCTGTCAAAGACCATTCTGCCGATGATCTGGCCGGGATTCTGGAGAAAGTAGTTGTTGATGACGGCCTGGCGCGAACCTCCGTGTTCGAGATCGTCCACAAAGGCCGTCCCCGTTGTGACCCAATCCCTGCTGCGCTTGTTTTCGCCGTTATGCCGCTGGAAAAACACGATGTCGGTCGTGACATCGGTAAGCGCGTTCTGACGGAAGGCTGTATGCGGCAGGCGGATAGCGCCAAGCAGATCGGCCTGGCCCGCGATATGCTCACGCGACGTGGAATCAGCGGCATCCAGAAAGAAACGGCTGACCACAAAGGCGGCGACGCCGCCTTCCCGCAAGAGGCTGATGGACTTGGCGAGGAAATAGTTGTGGATGGAGAATTTTCGCAGTTCGGGAAAATCGGGATCGTACAGCGACTGCTTGCCGAAGGGGGGATTGCCGATTACGGCATCCAGACCGTCAAAACGGATTTGGCTGTTTTGAAAGCCGATATTGAGATGCTGCGCTTGTGGATAAAGATATTGCGCGATGGATGAGGTCGTGGGATCAAGTTCAACGGCAAGAAAGTTCGCATTGAACTGTTCGGGGCAGAGGCCGATGAAGTTGCCGATGCCCGCCGAAGGCTCCAGAATGCGCAGAGGTTCGCCTGTGCCAAGGCCGAGGCGGGAAAGTCCCTGATACATGCTCCGGATGACGGCTTCCGAAGTGTAGTGGGCATCCTGCGTGGAACGGCGGGCGGCGGCATAGATATCCGGGGCAAGCAGCCCCTGCATTTCCCGGTATTCGGCGGCCCACTGTTCGTTTTTGGGGTCAAAGACCTGCGGCAGCCCGCCCCAGCCCACATAGCGGACAAGGATTTTCTGCTCTTCATGCGTGGCCGACTTCGCGCCGCTGGACTGGAGCTGTTGCAGGAGGCGTATGGCGGCGACGTTATCCGCATATTTTGTTTTCGCGCCGCCAACGCCCAGCCGGTCTTCGGGACTTATTCGGTAATTTTCAGGCTCATGTCGATGCCCATGCTCTGCAATATCTCGGAGTCCGACATCCCCCGCAGGCTCGCCTGCCGCGCTGTCTCGCTGCTCAACGCCCGCGCTTCCGTCTGCTGCTGGCCGAATACTTTCAGATCGAACGCGATGCTGCCCTTCGCTTCCAGTTTCTTCAACTCTTCGGGGCTGTTCAGCGCCCAGCGATCCAGAATCGAGTAGCCCAGGAGCGTGTAGCCCCCGCTGCGCACGTCGTTGATTGTTTCGGGCTTGAGAACCTTTCTTGCGATTTCCAGAGGACAGGTTTGTCTGTCGAACATTTTGCGCCTCCCAGGGCAGAGTTTGAGTGAAATGGTGGATTTCCTGTACGGTCAGATACTCGTCCGCTCCGGCCTCGAACAGCTTTTCGGGAGTCCGCTTGTCGCCGTCCATGACCTGCATGATTGCAGGATCGCGGCTGTACATGCGCGAGCCGTCGCGCATTTCGTACACGGATTCGCCGTTGCCGTTGAGGCCGAGGAGCCTTCTTTCCGGCTTGTCGTTTGTCGGGAAGGAAAACTCCTGATGCTGTTCCGGCTCCGGCACAACGGAAGCCGGTTGCGCCTGTTCGGCCTGTGCGGGAGAAGCGGCTTCTTCCCGCATGTCGTCCTGAATGTTTTCCGCCCGTATTTCCTCGATCTGGTTCGCCATTACGTCGAACAGCGACAACTGGCGAGGATCGTTTGTCTGCTTGCGCCGTCTGGCCATGCGTTCCCATCCTTATATCAAAAGACAGGCAGGCGGCGCGAAGGCGGGCTACCCGTCATTGTGTTCCGTTTGGGCGAGTTTCAGTTTTTCGGCGTTATCAATGACCATTCGCCCGTCATGTTCATAGAAGACAACCTTGTCCCCTTCCTTGACGCCGAGCTTTTGCCGGACTTCGCGGGGGAGCGTGAGTTGGCAGCGCGAGGTGAGCTTGGCCAGTTCCATGCCTGTTCTCCTTGTTTCTTATTTTCAAGTGTTGTCTTGAAAGTAAGATAAAAGAGCTTCGGCAAAAGGTCAAGCAGCTTTTCTTCTCCGGCTACAAAAGCGTTTCATTCAGCAGGCCGCGCGTGATGATTTCCGCCACGCGCTCCTGAGCGTCCGTATCTCCAGAGCGGACTTTCCGGGAAAGCTCCAGAGCCGTGGGCAGTTCTCCAGCCTTGAAATCGCAGGCCGGAAAGCGGATGCCGCTGAGAATCCATGTGGGCGTGGACGTGATGCGCGATTGCGCGGCGACAATATCCGCGCTCACCAGAGGCGCGACAGCTTGCAGGGCGTCCGCAAAGGCTTCCGGCGCAATGTCGGCTTCCTGAAGCGCGGTCTGGAGAGCCGCTTCATACGGAACCGGAATGCCGAGTGTGGTTTTTGGCAGAACGGCATCCCAGAAACGATGCGCCGCATTGAGGGAAAAGCCGCGCAATGCCTCATAGGCCAGAGCTTTTTTCAGAGATTCGCCGTATTCATCCGAGGGAATATGCCGCACGACGATGCACAGATCGGGATTATCACGCTGCGCCTGAAGCGGTTCCTGGATGCCGCAGTAGGGACATTCGAGATTCGACCAGAGTTCCGCAATATCGCCGTGGAAACCATCCACCGGCCTGCCGTCCAGGCAGGTTCTGCCGGAAAGCGTCTCCAGAGGCGTGTAGGGTTGAGACAGGTCTTTGGCGATCTCGGTTTTTGCGCCAGCTTGCACGGCCAGCCGGTCAGACATGGGCGTTCCGGCGTGGGCCGCGCTGGCAAGCGTCAGCAGACAATACAGGGAAAAGGCCGCCAGTTGTGAGAGCCTGAGTTGTGCGTTCATGGTAATCTCCTGAAGATGGTTATAAAAATAGCAAAAATAGTATATTTTGTTGACATTATACTATTTTTCATTTAGCGTTGTGGCATGAAAGACGCTGACGACATGAAGCTGTGGACAGTCGTTTTCAGCCGCAAGGCTGAAAAGCAAAAAGCCAAGCTGCCTCCGGCCATTGCCGACATACTGTACTTGCTGCGCAAAGACCTTGAGCAAAGAGGCCCGGTTGTCCCGGGTTGGCCGCACTACGGTAAAATTGCTGGCAGCAAATCCGGTCATCACCACTGCCATTTGAACAAGGGACATCCAACTTATGTAGTCGTCTGGCAAGTTCTTGATGGGGTAGTTCGCGTACTGGAAATTCAATTTGCCGGTACACATGAAAAGGTTGATTACAGCCGTTATAAATAAGCGGAGAAATTCTATGTTGGCAGAAATGATGCTTCGTTCCGATGAGGAAGGGCGCGGTGTGATCCAGCTTACCGTCCCTTCGGCAAACACCATAAAGGTTGCCGAGGCCATTCGCGGAGTTCTTTCTCTGGCCGGGCACAAGGTACGTCGGATCAATTCAGAGGGAGAAGAGGTCGTCAGCGCCGATGAAGTTTTTCCTGACGGTTGCCCGGCGATGGCCTTGCGCGGTTTGCGCGGCAAGGAAGACCTCACGCAGGCGGAACTGGCTGCCCGTCTTGGCGTTAGCCAAAACGCAATTTCCGAAATGGAAAGCGGCAAGCGTCCGATTTCCACAAAAATGGCCAAGCGTCTCGGAGAAGAATTTAATCTTCCGTACAAGGTTTTCCTGTAGGAAGGAACAGACGGCTTCGCGCTATGCGGCAAGGTCATTGCTCTTGTTCTCCTGTATCAGTTGCAGCAACTGCGGCACACGCAGTTGCGCCTTTTTGAGTGAGGGATTGGCGTAGAACATATCGCCCCGGACGATTTGTCCGGAAAAGACAAAGTGGGCTTCGCCCTCTATCTGTTCCTGCAAGTCGCGCAGAACAACGCGGTCTTCCTGTTCCACAGTTGTGGAATTGGCGTCACGATAGTCAGAACTGATCTGCTCATTGACGTTGAATCCTGTTGTTCTGAGGACAGTGCTTTGCCCCGCCTGCCCGCGCAGCAATTCCCATGTCTTCTCGGCATCCTGCATTCGCATGAAAATTTTCAAACAAGTATTCGCAACCATTTGTTGCGCTCCTTTCTGGTCAGCCTCCAGAATACCGGCGTAGTCCTGAGAGGCCACAATGGCGGCAATGCCGAGGCCGCGTCCCTGTGTCAGCACGACTTCAAAGCCGGGCGTGACAATGGCCGCGTATTCATCCACAATGCACAGATACGGGCCGATGCCCACGGCATCAGTCGGCAGGGCTTCCAGAACGTCCTCCGCGTCGCCTTCGATTCTCGCGCCAAGGCCAACGGCGCAGGCGTTGCGGATGGCGGAAAGGCTGATTTTGCCGAGGCTGGCGAGTTCAGCTGGCGCTTTTTCAAGAGAGGGAAGCAAAACAACGAGGATTCTGCGCTGCATGATGGCGTCCGCGAAGTCCACCTCCCCATCTTCCGCGCCGTAGATGTGGGAATAGGTATCGGTTAGGCTGGAAAGGGCCTTGCCGAAGTAGGATTGCGCGTAACCGAACTGCTCCGCGAAGGATTCCGGCTGTTCTTTCATGTCCCTTCCGGCAATCCAGCCGGAGGTGGCAAGAGCCGCCTGAATGGAAGCGCGGGATTCCTCGTCCAGTTCAGGATGCAGGGCCAGAGCCACACATTTTTCCAGCGCCAGAGAATCGCGGATGATGGAGGTGGAGAGCTTGAGCAGCCCCTTGTCCCGCAAGTCAACCAGGGCGTACATGACGCCGGAAATCAGGGCTTGCGCCTTGTCGGCAAAGATGGAATTTGCCCCGTCCGACGCTGGCATGAGGGAAACAAGAAGCTGCGTCAGGGCTTCTGCCGAGCCAAATGTAAACGGATTGTTGGTGTTGGAAAGACGGCGGGGAGACTTGCCCTTGACCTTGCCGGACGTGCCGTAGTTCAACACGCGAAAGTCGTCATCCCGGCCAAGAAAACGCGCCATTTGCCATATCTGTACGGCCAGCTTGGGCGAGGCTTTGGGGTCGATGTAGAACAGCCCGGATGCCGTGGCCAGAGCATTATACGAAAGCGACACCAAAGTTTCCGTCTTGCCGGAACCGGTTGTGCCGAAAAGCAGGCAATGGGTGAGAATATCCTTGGCTTTCAGCCAAAGTTCCTTTCCGTCCTGAAGTCGATTGCCGAGGAAAAAGATGCCTTCCGGTTTGGCAAAACCGCGTCTGCCCGGGAGCGGATCGCCCCTGTCCGTGCCGTACAATCCCATCGGCATCCGAAACGGCAGGCGTTCGCTGTTCACACAGGCGCAACGAGCGAGAAAGAGCGCCAGTCCGAGACAGAACAGCGGCGTGGAGCAGGCCGGAAAAAGGAACAGACACAGCCCCGCCGTGAAGATGCCGCCGGTCTGCACCTGGCCGAGTTTGAGAGCATCCGCGAGACGTTGCGCGGGGGAGCGCACATCGCGGTGCAGGCGCTTTCGTTCCTGCGTTTCATGGTCTTCCAGACCTCTGATGGTTCTGTTCATACGTGTAACCTCTAAAAGTATTCGTCAGCCAACTTTTCATCTTCGTTGGCGTTGTATTCGGGATTGTCTTCCGCATCGGCCAGCACCACGTCCGGCGGCTGTTCCACGGGAGAAAACTCGCTATCCAGAGTCGAAGTTTCGGCAGTGTCTGCGGTCGGAGCCGATGTACTTTCCGGCGTGGGCGGCACAAAGATTTCGGTCAGCCAGCCCTGAGCCGCCAGAGACTGCCTGAGACTGGCAACGGCAGGCTGAACATGAGGTTCAGACAGCGCCTTTCCGGCCTTTTCCTCCGCCTGATAGTGCGCCCATGCCGCAAAGCCTTCGGCCCATGCCGCGCGTCCGCCGCACTGGTTGAGGGCGTACCAGAGCGGACGGTCCAGAGGCCGGAGCCAGAGGAACTGCGAAGAGGCCAGCACGCCCTTTTGCCGCGCCCGATACAGCAAGGCCATGAACCAGGGCAGTTCGTAGGCGCTGTGGCGCGTGAGGCAGTTTTCCGAAAGGCGTTTCTTGTGTTTTTTCCAGTTCAGCTTGTTCACAAAACCGCGTGATGTCAGGAGCGGGCATGATGGTTGTCCCTTTTCCTCCTGATACGAGGTGGAGATCGCATCCAGAATCGCAAGGCAGGCTTTCTTGTCGCCTCCGGCATAGGCCAGCAGGGCGGCAGCCAGAGCGCGGCGGCAGGGGGAGAGGCTTTTATGGCCCTTGAACCGCTTGCCGAGCTGTTTCTTCAGCACGGCAAGGGACTTTTTTGCATCCAGCCGCGCATTGCCCCAAGCCGGACGCGACATTGAGGCCATACCGTTTTTCAATAACGCCTGCTCCGGCTTGATCGTCTTGCCCGCTTCATCAAGCAACAGACCATTCTCCAACGCAAACTGCACCGGCGTTCGGGCGACTTTCCACGGCCCGGCATCGTAGGAGTCCCGCGAGAGCAGATATTTGCCGCGCCCCACCACGGGCCGCAGACAGGGAAAGGACTCCGCATTGTTTTTCAGCAGGCTTTCCATGTTGAAGCGCCGGACAAGACCGCCCACGCGGCCCATGAAGATGGAGGCCACGCCGAACAGGACAAGCAGCAGAAGAAAGGGCCAGCGAATCCATGAGCCGGTGTAGCGCAGCACCTTTTGCATGGTGTCCCAGGACAGGGAGGCCGGATCGGCGGCGGCGATTCGTGCAAAAGCGTTCTCCGCTTCCTCGAAGAACGGCGTGAACGCCTTGAGTTGCGCTTTTGCCAGATTCAGAAGCGGGCCGTTTACGGCATCGGAATGCGCGGCGTACAGCAGCGGAACAATGCAGAACGCGATAATCAGGAATGCGAACCACAGGAAGATACGTTGGTCTTCCCTGTCATTGCCGGGTTGGTTCATTGCCGCTTCTCCCCGATTTGCAACGGCAGCATGGAAAGACCTTTCTGCCGGAGCTTTTTCAGGTTTGCCTGTACGCGCCGGATATAGGCGTCACGGCGATGCGGCGTCCGCGAGTGGTACGCGCCGATAGCCTGCCAGAGATTGCCGGTGCGCCTGTATTCCTTGCGCAGCAGCCATGCGGCGGCATGGGCGTTGACGTGGCCGTCGCGCAGCACGGCGTCGGGCGAGATGCCCATCGCGGCCAAATCCTTGAGATGCACCGTGTTGATTTGAAAACCGCCCAAATCCCATGTGCCGTTTTTGTTGCTCAGTGCTTCGCCCATTTTGCCGCCTTCCGTGGCAAGAATGGCGAAGAGTACGGCAACGGGCATTCCGCTGACGCGGGCGGCGTCCAGAACGCAGTCCGCCGTCAGGGGATGCAGCGGCGGCAGCGTGACCTTTATGCGCTGTGCGCTCAGAGCAATGTCCGGCGTCAGGCAAAGGGCAAGCAGGAGGAGACAGAGCGCCCTCATTTGAGCTTCCCCTTGAGATGGAGGATGTAGTCGCCGCTTGTGCCGTACACCTTGAAGGGATTGTTGCCGCCGAGTCCGTTGACGGTATTCAGCACCTGGTTGTGCGCGTCGTTGATTTTCTGGTGGATGTAGGAATCGACCTGACTACAGATGCCCGCGACAATCTGATCCATGCCGGGAAGCGTCACGCCAAAGCTGAAGGCGTCCCCGATGCCGTTGATGGAACCGAGACAGACGGAGAGCGCGTCACGCTCGGTTTCCGGATCGGGCATGAGTACGTCATGCGTTTCCGATACGCGCCCGTTGCGCTCCTGAATCGCGCCGCCCACGGCGTCTTGCATGTCCTGGCAGGAAGCGGCGAAACACGGCGCGGCCAACGCCATGCACAGCAAAACCATGAGAATGTATTTCATGTCGGTATTTCCCTTTTTCTATTTGGGGTTCCACCCCAAACCCCGTCGGGGGACATGATGTCCCCCGAACCCCCTCATTTCGGAACACATGGCTTGCCATGTGTTCCGGCAATGGGGGTCAAGGGGCATCATGCCCCTTGCGGGGGTGTGGGGGCAGCGCCCCCCCATCCGATTGCATCCTTCCTATTTCCCCTTGCCTTTCGCGTTGAAATCGGGCGTGCCGTCCGGCTTGACCGGACAGGTTTTCCTGCATCCGGGGTAGGCGGAGCAGCCGTAGAAGTCGCCTTTCGCGCCGGAGCGTTTGACGAGGGGCTTGCCGCAGGCCGGGCAGGCGTATTCCGAAAGCGCGGGTTTGGGCCTGGCCTTGCCGGGCTTGCCGTTGTCGTCGGGCAGGATGACCGGGCAGTCGGGATAGGCGGTGCAGCCCCAGAACCACGCGCCGTCCTTTTTGCGCTTGCGGCGATTCAGGGCAGCGCCGCAGGAAGGACAGGGAAAGGCGGGCGTGCCGTCGCCAAGGATGGGGGCAAGCAAGTCCGGCAGAATCCGGCACTGATCGGCCAGAAAGGCGTCCAGAGATTCCGCGCCCTGAGCGATGGATTCCAGCCGGGATTCCCATTCCGCCGTGGTGATGGGGTCTTTGAGCGCGGGCGGCGTGAGGGCGATGACTTCCCTGCCGAGCGGCGTGGAGACAAGGGCTTTCTTGTCGGCGGCGAGATAGCCGCGTTCCTTCAGGGTTTCGAGAACTTTTGCGCGGGTGGCTTCCGTGCCGATGCCCCTGGCGTCCTTGAGCGCCGTTTTTGCGTCGGTATCGGCCACAAAACGATGGACATTGGCCATCGCCTCGATGAGCGTTCCCTCGGTGAAGCGGGAAGGCGGGGAAGTCTTTTTCTTCAGGGTCTGCACGTCACGGCAGTGAACGGCGTCGCCCTTTTCCAGCGAAGGCAGCGACTGTTCATCGGAGTCGTCGCCTTCATCGTCATGACCGGCGAACGCCGTCCAGCCGGGATCAAGGATGCGTCGCCCCGTGGCTTCCCAGCGGCTATCGGCAAGGGAGACAGCGACTTTTTGCGCCTCGTAGCGCATGGTCGGATGGAATTGCAGACAAAAGGCCGTGGCGATCATGAGGTAGAGATCGCGTTCCTTTTGCGGGAGCGAATCCGGCGGAATTTCGCCTGTGGGCGCAATGGCGTGGTGCGCCGTCACCTTTTTGGTGTTCCATGCGGCGCTTTTCAGGGAGGCGTCCGCCGTTCCCGCCACCCGCTCCAGACCGGGAACTGAGGAGAGCGCGGCCAGCACGGCGGCGGCATCCGAAAACTGTTCTTCCGGCAGATAATGGCAGTCCGTTCTGGGGTAAGTGGTCAATTTACGCTCGTACAGGGATTGCGCGGTATCCAGCACCTGTTGCGCCGACATGCCGAGCTTTGAGGACGCGGCTTTTTGCAGGGAGGAAAGACTGTGCGGCAAAGGCGCGGCCTTGGTTTTGGCTTCCCGTGTGGCTTCCGTTACAAGTCCGTCCGTGTTTTTGTGCGCCGCAACCAGGGCTTCGGCCACGGCGGCGTCGGTCAGGCGTCCGCTGGAATCGAGTCCGGCCTGAGCTTCGGACGGAACGAAAGCGGCGGCAAAGTCTCCGGCGCTGTGGACGAGCGAAGCCCGCAGCACGAAATAATCAACAGGCTTGAAATGGGAAATTTCCAGATCGCGGGCGACCACCAGCGCCAGCGTGGGCGTCTGGACGCGGCCAAGGGAAAGCACGTCCGAGCGCCCGTCCGCACGGCCCTTGATGGTCAGGGCGCGGGTGGCGTTGATGCCCGCCAGCCAGTCGGCGCGGCTTCTGGCGCGGGCGGCGTCGCGGAGGGGCGCGTAACGGGCGTTGTCCGTAAGGTTTGCCAGAGCCTTTTTGACCGAGACTTCGTCCAGCGAGGCCAGCCAGATGCGCTCCACTTGCCCTGTGTAGTGAAAGTGTTCCAGCACTTCGTCCACGAGGAGCTGGCCTTCGCGGTCGGGATCGCCCGCGTTGACCACGGAATCGGCTTGCCGCAGTAGGGAGCCGATGATGTCAAGTTGCGCGGCGGCATCCTTTTTGACCTTGTATTTCCATTGGGAAGGAATGATGGGCAGGTGTTCGCGCCGCCAGTGGGCGTATTCGGGCTTGTAATCCCGTGGCCACGCGAGTTCGAGCATGTGCCCGAAGCACCAGGTAACAATATCGTCGCCGCAACGGATGCAGCCTTCGGCTTTTTTCTGATTGCCAAGACCGGCGGCAATGGCCCGACCAAGAGAGGGTTTTTCGGCAATAAACAGTCTCATGTTACATCCTCATACGCCGCGCGGAGGCGGCTTTCTGTTCATTCAGGGGAAGGGGATTTTCCACAGCGCCTGAAGCGGATTGGAGTTTTTCGTCAAGCTCCATGTGCAGCGCCCGCGACACCTGATCGCAGAGTTCAGCCAGCTCCCTGGCGGCGGTGGGGTCTTGTTTGAGCGCCATATCCAGAAAATCGGGATTCTGGAGAATGGCGCGGGCCTTGGCGACAGGATCACCCGCAGCCTCGAAGGCGGCGATGGATTCGGCCAGCGTCGGATCGTGCCGCGCCGCGGCCCCGGACGAGACCGCCAGTATCGGGGAAACGCCGACAGCCGCGTCCCGCTGTTTCTGCATGGCTTCCAGTTCCGCCCAGGCTTCGGGCCTGGGGAACCACCAGTCGCGCGGCTTTTCCCCGGCCTCGAACTGGCGCAGGGAAGTCAGCGTTCTGGCCGCGTCAGTTGCCGCCCTGAACAGCTCCGCAACGTCGCCTCCGGAAAACTTCCGGTTCCAGTTGGCCACTTGCGCGGACGCGCTGTTGTCGGGCATGGGCAGATGGAATTTTGCCCCGGCCAGCAGGGTAAACAGTTCCGCCCGCATTTCCTCAAAGGCGCGGCTTTTGAGCGTTTCCGGCTCAGTCAGCCGGTTTTCCCGCGAGCTGTGGCCCGTCGCTTCATAGAAACCGCGCAGCTTGGCGGCGTAATAGGCGTCCGAGCTGGTGAACCTGTCCGGGAACGGCAGCTTCAGCACATCTTCGGCATGGCTGTATGCGGCAGGGCCATCATGGTGTTCCACGGCAATGCCGGAATCAGCGATGAATTTCTCCAGAAAGGCGTTGCGCTCCTGTTCCGTGAGCGCCGGAGCCGCTTTTTCCTTGGCGGGCAGGCCGTAGATTTGCGCCGCGTTGAACACGGTGAAGGGATAGAACAGCGTCTTGTGCTGGACAGGCGGGAGTTTTGCGCCCTGCTTGCGTTGCGCTTCAATGGCTCTTGCTTCATCCTGGGAATGGAATGTCCATTTTTCATCCTCTCCGATGGTGAAGAAGATTTCTTCGGGCCGCAGGAGCTTGATGCCGTGTTCTCCCTTTTTGACCCCTACTTTCAGATTTGGATGCTCACTCTGGTATTGCTGCACCTGTTTGAAGGTCAGCCAGCGGTCGTCAGCGTAGCCCTTTTCCATCCCGGCCAGCATGAGGCGCAGCATGTTGGGGCCGCCGTATTCCCTGCCGGTGGTCGGACAGAACGGCGTTCCTGTCGGAGTGTCGGCGACACGAGACTTTCCGGCGACTCTGGAAGTCAGGGCAAGCATGGCTTCGGCAATGCCGTTGACAAACTCCTCCTGCACCTCGCGGCTGACCTGAAAGCGACTTTTTTTCTCCTGTTGCGGCGTCTGGCTCATGCTTCCTCCCGCGCGATGTCCACAAGGACGGCATCCGGTTCTTCCAGCGGATTGAGGAATCCGGCGGCAACGGCTTCCTCGCGGCTCATGAGAAACGCGCCCGCGTCAAGCTGGCGCTTGATGTCCGCCCGGGTGAGCGTGACGCGCTCCTTGTCGGGGAAGCGAACAGGAATGTCGAACAATCCCGAAGCATTTCGATTTTGTTCTGTCATGCTTTCGTCACTCCTTATTGTTCAGGTCAATCAGCGCGTTGAGAAGAAGAGACAGTTCCTCTGCCGCTTCTTCAGAAAGATCGTACTTGTGGCAAAAAGCCACAGCGCCGGTATGGCCGGGCAAAGGGTAAAGCCTGGATCTCTTTCCATTCTTTTCATCATGCAGCCAGAGGTGTCGCAGAGCATCCTTGCCGGAGCAGGATTCCAGAATGTTGCCAGCGCCCAGTTCGCATTTATGGACTTTCAGCATTCCATTATCCTGGAGAGTGCTGAGCGCGGCTGTCAGGGCCGCATATTCAGTCTGTCCGTACCCAAGCAGAATCGAGCGTGATACTGTGGCCTGTATCTCCGGATCAAAGAATTCATCCTGTTGCAGGCAATACGAATCAGCATCTTCAAGATTCAAAATCGCAGCGTAATGATTCATGGTCATTCCTTTCTGTTATTACCAGCGGCAGCGTTTGCGCCACTGGCTTTCATTGTTTCGTGTTTCCCGCCGCCGTCCCATGCAGGCCACGCGGATGGCGCGAAAGCAGGCAAGCGGCGTCATGCCGGTGCGTTGCACCAGATAGAGAGCGACGATGGCGGTGAACGCCAGCCCCGCCGTCCACCAGGCCCAATGGAACAACCAGAGAGCCAGAGGAAAGACGGCGCGGGCGTCCAGAATGAAGATTTTCGGCGTGAGCGCGGTGTCGCGCCAGAGAATGTCAGCCATTACACGTCCTCCTCGGCGGCAAAACGGGCATCCAGAGCGGAGACGCTGGAATCCTTGAAACGTCGTTTGTTTTCGGGCAGCCAGGATTCCATGACGAGCATCCGCCGCCACAGGTCGGGAAAATGGCGTCGGAGCGTACGCAGTTCATCGAGAGGTTGCAAAGGGCAACAGAAGCAACTGACGCGGCTGAAAAAATGGTACAGTCCGCCCCAGGTGAAACCGCGCCTGTAGCAGTAGTTCAGTGCATCGGCCTCTGTGATGCCCCATTCCATCAGCGGATATCGTTGTACGCAGTAGGCGCTGTTCCTTTGGATGGAGCCATCAAGCCTGTGCCGCTCATCGGCGGCAAAACCGATACACTGGCGCAGGGGCGGCGTGATGTTTTGTCGATGAGTGAGCGCCAGATGATGCGCGTTCAAGGCATCCCGTTTGCGGCCGGTACACCAGCGAACGGCTGCATTGGGCCACAGACGGCCAATCATATGGATTTCCCCGTTGCCACGGCGTCTTACCGGCACTTCGGAGAAAAGCCAGTCAAACGGCGATTTGTCCGTTTCCACATCCACCGGCATTCTGGGATGCAGGCGCGTGATTTTCAGGCCGGTAAAGGCTTCGAGTTTTTCCAGATGCTCGTACATTGCGGGAAATTCCCAGCCAGTATCGAAAAACACAACATCGGCCACAGATTCGCCGCGTTCCAGAAGCATGAGCAGCATGGCCGTGCTGTCCTTGCCGCCCGACAGGGAAACGACATTAGACGATTGTTTCATGGTCATTTCCTTTCCTGCCCTTGCGTTCCGCCAGAATCGCCAGATAGTTTTCTCTGGCGAGCCTGCCTGCCTCATAAGCGATTTGAGCGGCGTCCTGCATTCTCTGGCCGGAGGCGGCCAGCAAGTCCTCGGTTTTCAGAATCAGGCGTTCCAGCGGCGTATCCAGCAGGGCTTCCCGAATCTCCGGTGTGAAGGCCAGATACTCGCGCAGGGCAACGCGCCCGCTCCCGTCCGGCAGAGGCAAAAGGCGTTGCGAGATGATCAGGCGCAGACTGGAAAGCAGTGTGGCTGTGACTTGCAGCCGCTCCGCGAACGGAAAGACGTTGATGATGCGGGAGAGCGTTTCCGGCACGGAGCGCGTATGCACCGTGGAATAGGCGGCCACGCCGATTTCCGCGCTCTCCATCATGCCTCGAAGGGTGTCGGGGTCACGGCTTTCGCCAATCAGCACCACATCCGGGGCCGTGCGCGTGGAGTTGCGCGTGGCCGTCAGAAAGGATTTCAGGTGTTCGGGAATGGTGCTTTGCGAGACAGGGCCGCCGGGCTTGGGCACGGCGTCAAAGTCAAACTCGATGGGAGCCTCGTAGGTGCTGACGTGGCGTCCGCCGCTTTCGATGATGCGCCGCAAAATGGCGGCAAGCAGCGTGGACTTGCCCGATCCCATCACGCCTGTAACAAGCACAAGCCCATTGGCGGGCATGGCGTGGTCAAGGATGCCCTGTTCCACGTTCAAGTCTTCCAGCGCGGGCGGCATGGAGGGAATGGCCCGGAACACAATCTTCACGCCCGTGGAATACCCGTCCGCCACCGGCGTGGCGTTGCCGCGATAGCGACGGCGCACGCCGCGCGATTCCTCGATTTCGTGAGCAAAGTCGTAATCTGACTGGCCGGACTTGATGAGAGCGGACACGGAATTGTTTTTGGTCAGCCGCTCCAGCGCGGCCAGCAGCTCATCGGTCGTGATGGCCCGCTGCGTGACCTTCCGCCATAAGCCGTTGAGCCGCATCCACGCCGGAAGGCCGGAACGCAGGCACAGATCGGACATGCCGCTGTGCGTGGCCCAGAGCAGCAGATCGTTGATCTGCGAATAGTCCCAGCGGATGCGGGGTTCAGCGGGATACACGTTACCGCTCATTGCCGCTTCCCTCCCTTCGTTCGCGCGGGAGGCGCGACGGTAAAGGCGGAAGGCGCGGTAATCCGGTACACCTTCTGGCCGATGTTCAGCTTGTTGCCCTGGGTGCGCGTCCCCAAATCGGCGGAGGCCGTATTGACCCGGCTCAGAAGATGTTGGGCGGTGAGCAGGTGATAGAGCATGACGCCGCGATAGCTCCGCGCCATGCGGGATACGTTGTCGGCATAGAGTTGATCCGCTTCTGCCAGTCCTTGCGCCCAGGCTTCGCGCACCGCCGCCCGCCAGATGGCCCGCTCCTCGGAGTTTTTCGGCAATACGGCGGGATTGGGCTGTTCCGGCGCGGGGAAGTCATCGGCCATGAGAAATTCCCGCCAGTTGGGCACAACCGCGATGTATCGCGCCGGTTCCAGCAGTTCATAGGTGGTTTTGGCGCTTGTGGCCGTGGCCCCGTCCTCGATACGCATGGACGCGCCCGCCCGCGCGATCTGCGGCGGCAGAATCAGGGCTTCGCCCTGGGTGAGCAGGAGTGGCCCGAAGTTGAAGGCCGTATCCATGATGGCGCTGTAGCGTTCCGTTTCCGCCACAAGCTGACCGTAACGCCAGGACATGGCGGTCTGGAAGGTGACGAGTCGCGCCGCTTCCCGGATGGCTTTGGGCCGCATGAGCTGCACGGCGGATTGCTCGTTACCGCTGCTTCCCTTCATTTCCAGCAGTTCCGTCAGTTCGGCGGGTTCGCCTTTGCGCGGCCCGGATGCGGGATCGGCGGGAAGATACACTTCAAGGGATTGCCCGGAGGCATCTTCCTGATAGGAGGCGTCATGGGGAGTGAATGCCCCCTCTTTGGTTGTGCCGTCGGCAGGCTTCGGCGCATTGACCACTTCCGGCGACACCGGCGCGGGATTGACGACTTCACCCTGTTTTCCGGCGCAACCGGACAAGACGACGCAGGACAAAAGCAGCAGGAACCCTGCAAGACGTTTCATGACCGTCCCTCCGTGTTGGAAGTTCCGGCCAGCGTCATCACCCGATTGACGGGATCGACACGCAGCACGGCTTGCGGCTGAATTTGCCAGGCAATGTCCTCCAGCAGTTCATGCGCCGGACGATTCAGGCCATGCACCACAATGGGCATGGTTTGCGCCGAGGGAGCGCCGGTTTCCCGATAGCGGTAGCCGACTTGCAGGCAGATTGCCTTGAGCGCCCCGGACGCTTCGCCTGTCCAGTCGATGGAGACAGGTTGCGTCAGAGAAGGATCGGCGGGCGGCAACAGCGGTTGCATTCCCTGTCCGCGCAGCCGGGCGAGCATGGCGAGTTCGCCGTGCGCCTGTTCCGCCGCCTGCCCAAGCGTGGCCGAGACAAAATCGACCGAGGGCGGAACCGGAGGCGCGGCCTTTTGCGCGCAGGCGGCAAGAGCCAGACAGGACAGTATCAATAAGGTTTTGGGAAACACGAAGGTACTCCTTATTATAAGGTTAAGAGAGACACACCCCCGCCCCGCTACGGGCGCTTGCGGAACCACAACAGCCAGCGGCACAGCGGCGTAAAGCGGCGGTGACGCAAAATGGAAATGCGCCAGAGCGTTGTGACCATGCCGAGCAGACAGGGCGGCGCGATGAAGGCCAGCGCCAGCCAGGAGGCAGGACGTTGCGACCATGCCGCCGCGAGGAGGCAGGCCAGCGCCGGAGCGAGGAACACCAGCAGACGCAGGCGCAAGGCCGAAATGACGCCGGGAATGTCCGCGTCAGCCATGCCCCAGGCCGCAAGAACGAGATGGAAATCTCCTTCCAGCGCGGCCTGTTCCGATGCCGCGCGGTTCCGCCGGAAAGCGGCCAGTCGGGAGCGGAAGTCTCCGCGAAGCCCGGCGACATGCCTCCCGGACAGACTGGCCGTATCCAGAATCGTTTGCAGGGTGGCGGGCGTTTTCATGCTGACCTCCTGCCGGGGCGGTTCGCCTCAAAGACCGCGCGGGCAAAGCCCATCGGCGTGGCGCTGCGAAGGTTCGCCCGTTCCGGGGAAGGCGGCAGCAGGTGCATCCTGCTTCCCTGTTCCGGTTCAAGTCGTCTGGGCGGCGGCATGATGAAGCCGCCGCCTGTCCACAGGCAGGTTTTCTTGGTGTAGAGGTCGTTTTCACCGCCCGGATACCCCGCGTAATCGCAGGGATCGAAGATGAAATCGGGCTTGCGCCAATAGGTGGAAATGGTGGAAACGGGGTTTTCGATGAGATACGGCGCGTTCGTCCATTCCGCGAGACGGATGGAGGCATAGAACAGGCGTATGGACTGGAACAGGGCGAACAGTCCCTTGTCCCTGAACCATCGTGCCCCGGAAACGGCCACATCCGTACAGGGAGGGAAAAAGGCGGCGAACGCAATGGGCCTGAACGGCGGCAGCCAGTCGCGCATGTCCGCGCCCACGCGGATGACGTTGCCCTCGCGGCTTTCGCCGGTCGGATGCTGTACATCAACGCAGTAACAGGAGAACCCGGCTTCCGCCCAGGGGATAACCATGTTGCCGGTCAAATCGAAGCAACTGATGACAATGTTTGCGTCGTTCATGTCAGCTCCTGAAATTCTTTTCCGTCAGCCCTGAACCGGGCCTGTTCCATTGGCGGGACAGATCGCCGCGCAGTTCCCGTGCGCCATGAGCGCCGGAGGAAACCGCATTGGTGGAGCCGACAAAAACATTTTTGACCCCGGCCTGGTCTTCCTTCTCGCCGAGGGCGTGGAACTGCTGGCCTATCCAGTTGGTGACGTGTTCGGGCAGGTAGTGAATCAGGGAAAAGAACTTGTTGGCCGTCATGATGACCACAATGCCGAGGATGACGAGCATGGAGAACGTGCCGGTGATGCCGATGATCTTGGTCTGCATGGTTCCGCCGACAAATATCTCGAAGCCCGCGCCGAGCATCCGGCCCACCACATTCATGAGGATGACGGCGGCGAAGAATCCGGCCACCATGAGCGGCGGACGGATGATGATGCCGAGCAGGAGGAAGTACCCCCGTTTTCCGTGCTGTCCGGCCGCTCCCTCGCCGTCGGGCATGGCGTGGGCGCAGAGCCAGAGCGGAGCAGCAATCAGGGCTTCCACCACCAGAATGATCCAGCCCACCAGGGCGGAAATCCAGCGGATGAACGGAATGGCGGGCAGATAGTACGCCAGCGCCAGCCCGTAGAGCAGCAAGGGCAAAAACACGGTGAACAGGGCGAAACTGATGTATTTGTCCAGATTGGGAACGGCCTTGCCCACAAAGGGCAGCGCCTTGCCCATCGAGTGCGCCACATCCACCACGCCGAGCGCCGAGGCCAGACCCCAGGCCGATCCGATGAGATAGTCCCCCACATTGGACACCGCCATGATCGGGTCTTGACTGGAGAGCTTTTCAATGGCTATGGGCAGGATATTTCCGGCCACAAGCTGATTCAGCGTGGCCCGCAGCCAGTTGCAAATTTCGTCGAAAGCCCGGCCTTCATCCGTGACGGACGGCGTGGCCGTGGTGTCGGAAATGCCCCTCCGGCTGGCGTAGGCGGTCTTGATGTAGTTGGCCACGCGCTCTTTGGCAGCCTCATAGTCCCGCAGACCGTGCATCAGCGCCTGAAGCTCCGATACCGTGTACTCGTGCGGGCTGTAGGTAATGCCGGAGTACATGGCTTCGCGGACTTCCTGATTGATCCACGAAATTGACCAATAGGACGAGCCTGCCGCGAACCAGCCGTATTGCGCGGCATTTTCCCTGAACTCGTTGAGTTTGCCCTGAAGCTGCCCTTGTTGCGCGTAGGTCTGCACATCGGCCAGAATGGTCTGATTGACCGTGGTGGCCGCATCGTACAGAGCGCGGGGATCAATGGAAGACGCGGGCGTATCGGGATCGGCAAGCTGTTGCGCCAGGGGCGAGAGCGCGGAAACCGCCGCGCTCACGGCGTTGACCTTGCCCCGGCACAGGGCGTCGCCCTCATCCACGCAGGAAACCGTGATGCTTCCCGCGTTGCCGTTGAAAATGAACCTGTATTCTCCCCCGGACTGGAACCAGTTGCCGCTGTATTTCCATTCCCCGCCCGGCGTGATGTTCAGGCCGCGCCGTTCGTTCAAATAGTATTGTAGCGTCAGCGATTCCAGAGCGCCGTTGCTGATGGCCGCGTAGTGGGTGACGTTCTGATCCGGAGCCTGTACGGTGAGTTGCCCGCCATGCTCCACAAAATAGTCCGTACCCAGCTCCCAGACATAGTTGCCGAGGTTGATGGAAAAGCCGATGCAGGCCAGAATCGCCACCTGAAAGAGGGACAATCCCTTGAAGATGGGAGCCAATGCCCCCATTGCGCCCACAAAACGCAAGGGCATCCACAGGGAACTGTATCGTTTGCCGAAAGGCGTTCCCTCGTGCGCTGTTCCGGCCACGGCAACGGCCAGAATCCAGATGAACAGGGCCGACACCACAGCCAGCGCCACCAGATTGAAGGCGCTGAAAAGCTCCAGCATCAGTTCCGACGCCTGCGAACCACCGAGACTCGCGCCCCAGGCGTCCCAGCCCTGGCCGAGAAAGGCGTCCAGAATATGCTTGCTGGCATCGGTCTGGAGCAGGACTTCCGAAGTCGCGGGAAGATCAGATGAGGCCATGACATGCGCTCCAGTCAGTCTTGACTATCAGGGGATATTGGATAAATTTGGATAAATAAGGAGGGCCATCATGCCTGCTACCGCTTATATTGGAACAGAGATTGAACAGGACATCAGGGACAGCGCTGAAAAGGCGCTTCATGATACCGGATTCACTCTTCCTGAAGTAATTCGTTTGATGGTTGCAAAAATCGCACGAGACAAGCGTCTGCCCTTTGATGCTGAAGCGGCTTTGGAAGAAGAGTACGGCGAAGAAATCCCTAATGAAGAAACCAGGCAAGCTATGGAGGCAGTTGAACGCCGGGAAGGTCTTTTCCGAGCCAAAGATGCTGATGATCTTTTCAGGCAACTTGGAATTTAAATGCTCATTGCCAATTATACAGCAAATTTTAGACGCGACATAAAAAAGATGGCGCGGCGCGGCTATGATATGTCCAAATTGCAGGAAGCAATGAATAAAATTTTGACGGGGGAAAGGCCACTTCCCGCTGCATACAAAGACCATCAATTGAAAGGAAAATGGAAATATCATAGAGAATTGCATATAGAATTCGATTGGGTTCTTGTATATGCCATTGAAGAAAAAGAATGCTTCTTTACAAGAACGGGCACTCATTCCGATCTTTTTGACGAATAAAATATTCATTTTGTCCTCTTATTGTTGCGCGCCGACCATGCGCGTGTAGAGGTCATCCATTTCCTTGCCTGTCGTGCCTTCCATGCGCGTGAGGTAATCCAGCGAGGCAATGAAGGTCAGTCTGTCCAGCAAGTCCGTATTCTTGCGCGTCAGTTCCAGTTGGAACGCCTGCATGATGACAAGCTCCCGCAAGAGTCCGGCATCCGTCGCGGAAGCAACTTGCGCGAACCAATTCGGATTGCCGACGCGCATCTGCGAAAGCAGCCTGTACAGCCCGGCTTCCGAGAGCTTGCCGTCCACAATGCCGGGCGGCGTTCCGCTCCCGCCCGCTTCCGACCACTGGTTTTCCGCCCAGGTCGTCACGTCATCCGGCAGCGTGGGCGCGTGGTACACCACATGCTGATTCAATGATTCCATGACGGCGGCCACCCGCTCCTCATGGATTTTCCGCGCCGCCGCGTAGGTCTGCCCGGCTGGCGTGTCCTTCTGTTCCTCCGTCACCACCGGCAGCGGGCGGGGATTGGCCAGCGTCTTTATGGCTTCATGCGCCTGCGCCACCTGATTTTCCGTGAGCGTGTCGCCCAGCGGAAACAGCGCCGCCAGCGTCTCCCTTTCCGTAGGTTGATCCTCGGCCAGCACACGCTGAAGAAATTCCACCGGCTTTTTGGGCGTTTGGGCGTGCTCAAGCTGCTTTTCGCGCATGGCGGCGTGGATTTCCTGTCCGGCCTGAGCGCCGAGCTGGATGCCCGCGCCCAGGGAACTGCTTCCGCACAGCCCGGCGGGCTGCGCGGCCTTGCCGTACATATCCTCGGTTTTCATGGCCTCGCCCGCCACGGCCTGCCCCTTGAGAGCGGCGGCGTTGCTTTCCTTGAGCGCGACCAAAGCCCGCACGATTGTGGCGGATTCCGCCTTCAGCGTGCCGATGATGTTTTGCGCGGCGAGCAGGATCTCCGAACGAATGGCCTGCGCTTCCGCAGCGGTATGCGCGTTGACCGCCTGAATGGTTTCGGACTTCGCCGCCGTGACAATGGCTCTGACAGAGCCGCAGCCACAGCCTCCGGCCCACGCCGAAGCCGGGAGCAGGACAAGCGTCAGGGCAAAAAGGAGCTTTTTCATTGTTCCCCCGCTATTTCGTTGGCAATTTCCAGAATGACGTTAACGACTTCCCCATCGGCATCGCTCTGGTCTTCGACATTGCGCCTGCGTCTTTCCACTTCGGCCTTGGCCGAACCGCCCGGAAAACGAGCGGCCAGACGCCGCAGGGTTTCGGACGGCCCCAGGCGCTGATAAAGATTGTTGCGGATGGTCACATCTTCCGTGGTGGTGCTGAACGCCCACAATGATTGCGGCCCTATGGTCAGACTGAGAACAAGCTGGGACATGCCCGAACCTGTCCTGAACAGGGCAATGAGATTGGAACCGGCCCTGCCGGGCTTGCCCAGGCGCGAGAGCGCATGACGGCAGGCTCCGTTCAATCCGAAGCGATCCACCAGATTGTCGATGCTTTTTTCCGTGCCGGAACCGAGGATGACCACGGTTGTGGCAAGCTCGTCAGTGATGATTTTGGGAATGTCGTCAATGGACTGCGTGTACAGCCCGATGGACAGGTTCCACTTGCGCGATTCCCGCGCCATTGTGGTCATGTCGTCCTGAAGCTGACCGGCCACCGAAACGTTCTTGGTTACACGGTGCGCCTCGTCGTAGCACAATCTTTTGGGGTCTTCGCGGATCGCTTCAATACGTCTGGCGTGATAATCCTGATAGTATTCGGGCATAAGCTGCACATCGGCGGGCATGAGGAAAAAACGCGAACCGAGGACGTGTCGCGCCAGCATGTACATGACCGCCGACTGTCTGTCCGCCGTGGTTCCTCCGCGCGGAGCCACTTCATCAAGGTCAAGACTGACAATCTGCGCGTCGCCCAGGTCAAATCGCGTGGGTTCTTTCAGAATGACATACGCCTCAATGGCGTCCATCATGGCCCGCCATACGTTGGTGATGGTATGCGCATCGTAGGTATTTCGGATGCCTGTATTCTGATTGATTTGCGTGCCCACATCGGCCAGCAGCGGTACGGCATAGCGTTGCGCCTGCAATGCTTCATGCACATGACCACTTGCAAAAAGACCATCCACCACTTCCCACCAGCTTGTGGAAGCGTCGCGGCTGATGCCTTCATGAACAATGAGTTCATGCAGTTCGGGCAGCACGTTGGGCTGATAGAGCCGGGGATGATTGCCGTCCGAGAGTTCCTCGTAGGCAAGGTCAATGGCTCGTCCGATCAGTCCCGGTACGCCGTCCGCCGGAGCCGTGGCGTCCAGCGGCGTGGCCAGCAACGACAGCAGATTGACCAGAAACGCCTTGTGCGAGGGCAGCGGCTTGCGGTTGCCGAGCGGCGTGTCAAACGGATTGACGGCATAGTCCGGCGTCATCCTGAGTCGGTGATAGGCCGCAAGATGCTTCTTGCTTTCGGGCAGGTTCTCTTTCAGTAGAGTAATCAGGCCGGAAGAAGACGGCCCCACATCCACGATGGACAGCCAGGGCAGACGGGACAGCCCGGCCTGCGTGACAAAAGCGAAGTTCATGGCGTTGAGGAAAACGGATTTACCCCCGCCCATCGGCGCGACGCCCAAGTCGATCCACGCGGCCTGTTCCGAGGAGTTCGGGGCAAAGGGCATGATTTTGCCGTCCTGTGTGCGGAACAAAAGACTGCCTTCCCGCCACGGCGAAGCCGAGCGTAGCGGCCACATGCCGATGGCGTCCTGAAGCGGCGCGGCGGTAATCGGGGCCGGACTGGACGGTATCAGGCCGGGCAGGGTCGCGGTAAAGCCGAGCAGCGGATCGCCCAGGGCTTCCGTCACATCGCACGTTCCCCAGCCCTGCACCGCCTTGGAGAGTTCCGCCACACGCCGCCTGAGCAGATGATGAGCTTCCCGCTCGCTTTCCCGCACACAGGCCCAGGTGCAGAGGCAGATGCGGAACCTCACGCAGCACACGCCTTCCAAATCCAGCGCGCGCAAGGTTTCCACGGCATTGTTGAGCCGTTTGTTGTCCGAAGCCGTGAAGGCCAGAATGGCGGACAGCAGGGGCTTGATGCCCATGTTCAGACCGCCGTCTTCCAGCAGAAAGGACATGCGGTACGGCAAACGCTCGTCACGCCGCGCCAGAACGCGAAAGAAGTCCTGAAACGGTCGGGGCGTCTGCGGCATGAGCGTCATGATCAGCGGCCCGTAGATGCGCTCGCCGATCCTGATGGCGCTCCGCGACACCATGTTTCCCTCGCGCGGCCAGAGCTGCGTCCTGAAATCCGGGTAGATGACGTTATGCAATTCCTCTCTTTTGCCCGTATCCGGGTCGGGCAGCCGCAGCGGCAGAGCATCACCGGGCACAAGAGCCTGCCATGCCCGGCTGGTGAACTCCGGCGCGATGCACATGCGGATGTCCCGCAGGGCTTCGTGCGCCGAAAGCGGATAGGCCAGCAAATCCGCCTGCCGGAAGGCGTCCAGCACGCCGGTCAGAAAGCCGTTGTGCGCGTCGTGCAAAGCGGCGACGGCACGGGCAATTTGCTGACAGCCCGCGAGTGTCGGCACTTTGGACATGGCGGCGTCGCGTTCCTTCAAAGCGGTCTTTCGCAGCGTATCCGGCAGCACGGAAGGCCGCGTCCACAGCACAATCCAGCATGTTTCCCGAGCGCAGTAGCGTTTCAGGGCATTGCCCCAATCCTCCAGCAAGGGGCCAATGTGCAGGCCGAGGTTTTTGGCCGTCAGACGCGACGGCTCAAGCAGTTCGGCAATGCGTTCCCCGCTGCTTTCCGGGTCATATTCAAAGACCACCTGAAGCGCGTGACCCGGCTTGGAAAGTGTTGATTGCAGTTTTTCCGTCAGGCCGGAGACGATGGACGCATATTCCTCTTCGCCCACATGTTTCAGCGAACCTTCCAGATGCAGGAGGCTGACGAGGCTTCCGTCATCGGCCACCAGTACGCCGTTATCCACGGTTTCCAGCCTGCAATAGCTGTGAACCGGCGCGGCAAACGCTTCGGACAGGGCGCGGACGCCGCGATCCACGCCGTTGATGAGCAGATCGAACATCACGACTCCCTTTTCAGAACGACTTGCTGAATGACCACGCCGCGCGGCGTTCTGGCTGTGGATGCGCGGCAGACAAGGACAGTGGCCAGCAGCTTTTGCGTGTTTTCCACTCCCTGGCTGGATTCGTAGGAAACAATCAGAGGGAACTCGATCCGCCATGTGGCCTTGCCGCCCACCAGACCGGAAGCGATGATGACCGGCGCGCGCGTGGCGACAGCGGACGCGGAAAGCCGCTTGTCCCGGATCATGTCCAGAATGCCGGAGCCTTGCAGCGAAGCGAGGAAGGACTTGAACGCCTCGTCCTCAAAGTGCGGCCTGATGCTTTCCAGCTTCTCCCGCCATTCAAGGAAGTTGAGCGACATGGCCCCGGTGATGGCGTTTGAGGCCCAGGTCAGCAGGCCCTCTTGCGTCAGCAGCGGCTGATCCAGAGGAACCATAGGCGCAAGCCGCAAGTCCGGCGTGGCCGCGAAGTAGCGCGGCTTGGGCTGATTCAGAAGCAGAATGGCGGCAACGCCCATACTGACGCATAATGCTGCGACCAGACACAACGAGAGTTTCATGGAGCGGTGGAACTGCGTCCTGTACCAGTCCAGTCCGCCGATGACGGCGGCGGCATCCGGGGCGGGCGGCGAGGCATGAACTTCCGTCATGCTCTTTGACGGCGTTTCTGCCTGCGGCTCCGGCAGGGGGACGTTTCTCTTTTTTTTGAAGATGCTCATGCCTTGTCACCCCTCGCTTACAGGCCCAACTCGCCCATGCCGGAGGTCTGGTCAGAGCCGAACAGCGTGGCCGAACCGGAACCGAGGAGTTCTCCCAGACCGAGCGCCAGAGCGCCGATCATCACTTTGGTCAGGCCACCGGCATAGGTGCTTTGTCCCTGCTGTTTCGTGGCCTTATACATGTCTACGGTTCCCCATGCGCCCATGCCCACTCCGGCGGCGAAGCCCGCCATCGTGATGCCCTTGGCAACCCCCTTGGAGTTGTCCGCGATGTTCTGGCCGATCTCTCCGAAGGTCACGGCGGCCTGGACGATTTCAGGCGCGAACAGCCAGACGGCGGCCATGCCCATGAAAGCGACGGTGAAGCGAACGGGAGAGACGGAAAGCGTATTCTTGATGATGGTCATGGTTTGTCTCCATTTAGCCAAGAATCCTGGCTATATATGTTTGCACGTCGCCTCCTATGGTGGCTCCGATGCCGCGCAGGAAGGTGACGAGGTTGACGGCGAGTATCCCGCCGAAAAGATGGACGATGCCTCGGCTGAGGTTGGCGGGTTGGTTGGGCGTGTCGCGCATGAGACACAGCCCCCGCGCAATGCCGATGAGGCCCACCGTGGCGATGGCGTACACCGCGAACTGGATGTAAACGGAGCCGGGCGAGGACGGCGGACTGTAGCTCAGGCTTTGTTCCGAGGACTGATTGAAAATTGTCATGGACAGGGAATCCATGAGCGCGGGCAGATTGAGCAGCAAAACCGCGCAGACGAACGTCCAGACCGCTGTGGAACGGTTGAAGCGGTGCTTGTGGCTGACAGCCTGCCCCAGCGACATGACGGCGAAGCTCACGCCGATCAGATAGGCCAGCCGGACAAGAACCGGCCACCATTGCTGCAAGTGCGGGATGACGTTGGCGACGTAGTTGTCCATGTCCTCACCTGCCCTTGACGTTGACGACGAGGACGCCTACGGGCGTTCCGCTTTCCAGACGGACAGTCGGCGGACGGTCAAAGCCTTTTTCAAAGATTTTTCCGGCCTTTTCGCCCACCTTTCCGGCGGCTATCCATGCCTGGTCTTCCACGCTGTATTCGTTCCAGACCATTTGATCCGTGGTGTCGCCGCCTGATCCGTAAATGGTGCTTTGCGCGCCGCTGTAGCGTTTGGCGCTTCCCAGCCCCTCAAGAAAGGCGGACGCGACAAGACCGCCCCAACGGCTGAAGAAATGGGTGTTCACGGAACTGG
>CAJTFO010000017.1 GCA_910575755.1 Desulfovibrionaceae bacterium
CGTATCGAAAGGAACAATTGCCGTCAGCGTCACTGGTTTGCCAGGTTTCGGCGAAAGTCAGTAGTTGTTTCTCGGAGTCTGCATATGGTTGATTTGACAATGGCTCTTTTTGCCAGGTTCCATGTAAATGGAAGACTGGAAGACATTAAAACATTATTTAGTTAACACTCTCCTCGCAGGAAATGGGCCTTATCCGTATCCTGACCGACCGGGGAACGGAGTACTGCGGGAAGCTGGAAACGCACGATTACGAGCTGTATCTGGGCATAAACGACATCGAGCATACGAAGACCCGAGCGCGTCACCCGCAGACAAACGGCATCTGCGAACGCTTCCACAAGACCATCCTGCATGAGTTTTACCAGGTTGCGTTCCGTCGCAAATTATACCACTCTCTGGAGGAACTTCAGGCCGATCTGGATGAGTGGCTGGAGTATTACAACACCGAGCGGACTCACCAGGGGAAGATGTGCTGTGGCCGAACGCCCATGCAAACTCTCCTTGAGGGCAAACAGCTCTGGAACGAAAAGGTCGGACAGCTCAACTAATCGGACAAGAGGAGACATCAAAACGGAGCGAATGTCAGATCAAGTCTGAACTACTACAACTAATCTTTGCTGATGAGTCAGGATTTTATCTGTTGCCATTCGTATGCCGCACATACGCCCCCAAAGGGGAAACTCCTCTTTTGCGAAGTAAATTAAGTCATGAACATTTGTCTGTGGCAAGCGGGAGTTCCCCCGCGGGTAGACTTTATATCCAGATACAGGACAAGTCATTGAAAGGAACTGACATAGTCTCGTTTCTCCGGCATTTGCTTGCGCATGTCGCGGGAAAAATTCTTGTGTTATGGGATGGCTGTCCGATTCACAGGAGCAGGGAAGTCAAAAAGTTTTTGCTTGAAGAAGCAAATGGTCGTGTTTGGCTGGAACGTATTCCCGGGTATTCTCCTGATTTGAATCCGGATGAAGGAGTTTGGAATTATCTGAAAAGGGTAGGCTTGAAGAATCAGGTATTTTCCAATTTGAAAGAACTTGGGAAGGGATTACGGAAAGCGATTCGGTCACTTCGCTCCCATCCGCATCTGATTCAGGCCTGTTTTGCGCAAGCAGGATGTGTTTAAATATAAAATAGATGATCAGTAAAGAATCTCCGGGTTTAAACAGAATCTGGAGATTCTTTTTTGTCCGCTGTTTCAGGCAGACGATTTTTTGCCTCAGGCAAAGCCCCTACACTTCCTTCAAAGCTCATGAGGCTGCATACAGCGCAGCCCAAATCATGCAGGGAGTGTCAAATGAACGAACGGCAAAAACTCAACACGCAGGAAGCTGCCGCCTATCTGGGCGTTCAGCCCAATACGCTTGAGGTCTGGCGCTGCAAGCATAAAGGGCCGCGCTATGCCAAACTCGGCAGACGTGTTCTGTATGACATCAGGGACCTTGAGGCCTTCTTTGCCTCTCGCTCCATTGAGACGCTGGAAAGCAACGATACCAGACGCGGGCGGGGCAGGCATGAGTAGCGATCTCTTTCAGACGGTCAGAGATGGTTTGCAACCGCGTCTGGCGGATGTTCTTGCGGATATCCTGCCGGGAGGGCGGATCGTCGGCAGGGAATATTGTTGCGCGTCTCTGGAGGGCGGACAGGGGAACTCCTGCCGCACCAATCTGCAAAACGGCGTCGGCAGCGACTTTGCCACCGGAGAACGCTGGTCGGACATCATCAGCCTTGCCGCGCAATGCTGGAGGCTGCGCCCCGGAGAGGCGGCACGAGAGCTGGCCCGGCGGTATGCGCTTTCTCCGGACTGCGCAACAACGTCTTCCCCTGCACCGGCGCGACCCTTTATCCCCCTGTTGCCTGTGCCTCCTTCAGCGCCGGAGCCGCCGCGTCGGCATGGACAGCTGGGGACGTATACGCAGCTTTGGCGCTATCTGGATGAGGCTGGACGCCTGCTTGCCTGTGTCGCGCGCTTTTCACGCGAAGACGGCAGCAAGGTCATTCTGCCTCTGTCCTATGGTCGGGAAGGGGGAACAGGCTCGCCCGGCTGGTTCTGGAAGGCCCTGCCGGAGCCGCGCCCCCTGTATGGCCTGCATGGACTCGCTCTTCGCCCGGAAGCGCCGGTACTGCTGGTGGAAGGAGAAAAAACAGCGGATGCCGCACAGCGTCTTTTCCCGGAGTATGCTGTTCTGACATGGAGCGGCGGCGCAAACGCTGTTTGCCGATCTGCCTATGCGCCGCTGCGTTTCCGACGCGTCACGATCTGGCCGGATAACGATGCGCCGGGCTTTCGTGCGGTCTGTTCCCTGCTGACTGTTCTCGCAGAACAGGAGGTAACGCCTTTGTGTGTTCTGCCCCCCTCCGAACTGCCCGAGGCGTGGGATCTGGCGGATGAAGTTCCCGAGCATATGGATATAGGGCAGTGTCTGAAACAGGCCCTTCCGGCAGCGGATTTTTTGCGCCACGCGCAGGAACGCTTTCCGGGCCTGCACGTCATGCAGGACGCACACCTGCGGCCAGACGAACCGGTGGAGCTGGAGCTGCACAGCTGGCCGACGTTTTCCTGGGAAGCCTGTCCCGGTATTCTGGGAGAATTTGTCCGGCTGGCCACGCGGGACAGCGAGGCGGACCCGGCAGCGGTCTGCATAACGGCACTGGTGCGCTTTTGTGCGGAAGTCTACGGGCTTGCTCCCAATTACGGGCCGCATATCCACGTCGGAGAAACTATCCACCCGCCCCGTCTTTTTGCCGTTATTTGCGGCAATTCCAGCAAGGCGCGCAAGGGAACCTCCCGGCATCCGGTAAGTCGCCTTTTCGGACGTCAGTTTTGCCGCCCTTCGGATTTACAGGCATGGAAACTGCCTTTGCCTGCCCGGGAAAGCAGCGGTCCGCTTTCCACCGGAGAGGGACTGGCCTTCCATGTCCGGGAGGAATCTGATGCCGAACGGGAGCGATGGCAGGCCGCCCACCCGGAAGAAGTTTTGCGCGAGAAAGGGGACAAGCGTCTGCTCGTCATGGATGAGGAGTTTGCCAGCGGACTGGCCTGCACACGGCGCGAAGGCAATACGCTTTCCATGGGCATCCGCAGTTTCTGGGATTCCGGCGATTATGCTCCCCTGACAAAAAATAATCCCATCACAGTGCGAGGCGCTCATATCAACATCCTGACGCATATCACCATGCAGGAGCTTGCCGTCAGTCTGGGAGACGTGCAGGCCTTCAACGGCTTTGGCAATCGCTTTCTCTGGATATGCGCCCGCCGGGCAAAGCTGGTTCCCCTGCCGTCTCCCATGCCGGAGGAGGAACTTGCTCCCCTGCAACAGGAGTTGTGGAGGCTGATCGCCCGGGCGCAGAAGCGCGGCCTCATGCGAATGAGCGAAAGGGGGCTGACGGTCTGGAAAGAGGTCTACCCGGAACTGTCCCGAGAGCATATCGGGCTTGTGGGCTGTCTGATAAATCGTGCCGAGGCCCAGACATTGCGCCTTGCCCTTGTGTATGCCCTGCTGGATGGACAGGAGCAGATAGACGCCGGACATTTGCAGGCCGCGCTGGCCATGTGGAGCTATGCCCGGGCATCAGCCATGTACATTTTCGGCAGCCGGGGAGCAGATCCTCTGGAAGAGAAGGTTCTGGCCGCACTCCGGCAGGGGCCGATGTCGGCAACGGAGCTGAGCCGGGTCTTTCACGGGCATGTCCTGAAAGAACGTTTGTAGCCTGTCTTGCAGCAGCTGGAAGCACAGCGGCGCATCAGTATTTCCCGGGAAAAGACCGGCGGACGTTCGCGTCTGATTCTCTGTCTGTACGAAAAAAGCGAGCAGAGAGAAATAAGCGAAAAAAGAGAATCTGGCGAAAAAAGAGGTGACGCATCATGAATCTTTATTCGCTTATTTCGCTTTTTTCTTATTTCGCATTCTTCGCAAAGGGATATCCCCTGCCAGTCAAGGCAGCGTATCTGAAATACGGCGGCAGGCCGCAGAGCCAGCCTACCCGTTGTGGGCACACGCTGACGCGGTGCCCCCTGCCGGGGCTGGCGGGGGCGTGCCGCCCCTCGACCCCGCACAAAAGCCAAAGGCAGGAAAGGATATGAGCACAGCGGCAAGGCGCAGCGCATGGCTCAAGCTGCGCGTCACACCGAAGGAGAAAGAAGCCATTACTGCCAAGGCTACTATGCAGGGACAGACCGTTACGGATTTTCTGCGCCAACGGGCGTTGGACTATCGTCTGCGGCAAACCCCTCTGGAGAAAGAGCGTATCCGGCAGCTTGCGCGTATCGGGGCCAATCTTAACCAGCTTGCCCGCTGGGCCAACACCTGGAAAAGCCGTGCCGAAGCTGTGGAGATTCTGACAGCGCTGGCCAGCCTTGAACGTGCGTTGCTTGCGAAAGACACACCCCCGCCCCCTCCCGGAGAGCCGTCATGTATATGAAGGTTTTTCCGCATGGACGAGGAAACGGCAGCGCCCCCACGCGCTATCTGGTACGGCCGGACTATCCGGGCCGGGACGCACATCCGCCGGAAGTCCTGCGCGGCGATGTGGAGCGAACGCGGGCGTTGATTGATTCGCTGGATACGACATGGCGTTTTACGGCCGGGGTTCTTTCCTGGCATCCCGAAGATACGGTAACGCCGGAACAGGAGCGGCGCGTCATGGAGGATTTCGAGGCTGTCGCCTTTGCCGGGCTGGAAGAAGATCAGCGGGCAATTCTCTGGGTTCGGCACAGCCACGCCGGGCATCATGAGTTGCATTTTGTGATTCCGCGCGTGGAGCTTTCCAGCGGCCGGGCCTTCAATCCATGCCCGCCCGGCTGGCAAAAGGATTTCGATGTATTTCGTGATCTGCACAATGTCCGGGAAGGCTGGGCCAGACCGGATGATCCGCAGCGGGCGCGCCTGTGTACGCCGGACCATGCCGATCTCCATGCGGCGCGTCTGCTGCGCTGGGGCAGAAAGCCCGGCAGAAATCAACGGGAGGAAAACCGGCAGGCTGTGCATGACTATGTGCTGACGCTCCTGGAGCTGGGCAAGATTCGGACGCGGCAGGACGTCATTCAGGCCTTGGAGGAAGCCGGTCTGAAAATCGGCCGCATGGGAAAAAACTATCTCACTGTCCATGATCCGGAGAGCGGCGACAAGCTCCGCCTCAAGGGAGGTATCTATGCAGAACAGTGCATCCTCACTGGCCGAGAAACTGCGGGCCAGAACCGAGAAAGAAAGGCAGGCGACAGAAGCTCTGTTTCAGGAGAACTTTCACGCCTTGCAGCAGCATTTGCAAGCGTCATCGAAAAGCGCGCTGGCTACAACCGAAAACGCTATCCTCGAAAGCCTTGCACAGATGGAGCAGAACATCAGCTCCCGCTGCCGGACTATGGGGACGGTATTCAGCCGTCCCTGTCGGCTGGCCCTGTTGTGGAGCTGTGCAATCCTGATTGTGTCGGTGCTGACCATCTGGGGCCTGCTGATGCTGTCACAGTACCGAATTAAGGCTCTGGAACAGGAGATTTCAAACCTGAGTGCCCGGCGGGAACAGCTGGAAGCGCAAAATGCCTCGCTCTGGAACAGTTTCAAGGGGCTGGAGCCGTATCAGGCCGAAGGCAAGAGCTACCTTCTGACACCAGCGGGACAGCAGATCGTCAATGCGGGCAAGGTGGGCCAGCGGGACGCCTGGGAAGTGGTGCGGAGGTGACGCATGACCGAAATGGAAAGGATGCTGAAAGAAAGTCTGCTGGCCCTGGAAGGAGAACTTGCCGCGAAGCTGCACCGGCAGGAAACATGGCTTTCCGGTCAACAGACCCGCATGGAGGATCAGGGACTCCAGATTCAGGCCTTGCACCGGGAGGTCCTCCAGCTACGGGAGGGACAGCAGACATTGATGCGGCACTTGCAGCGCTTGAGCGCCGTACACGAGAGCTTGTTGCCTGCGCTGACGCGCTTGAACAGCGCCTTGCACGGCAAATAGTAACGCCCTGCCCGCGATACCATATGCGCGGGCGCTGACAGACGCTCCGGGGAGGCCATTCCTTGAAAGGGCCTTCCCGGAGCAAGAAGCGTTTTGCTCTTGTCCGGGAAAAATCTTTTCTATATGCTGACAACGTACAGAGAAAAAATGACAACGTGAGGCTATTATGACACAGACAACACTCAATGTCCGCATGGATGCGGAACTCAAGCAGCAGTTTGACGCCATATGCACCGAATTCGGTATGACGCCTTCCACGGCCGTCAATATCTTTGCCCGTACTATCGTGCGCGAACGCCGCATTCCCTTTGAGATCGCCGCCCCGCGCGATCCTTTCTATGGGGAAACGAATATGCGTCGCCTGCGCACGGCGATTGCCGAACTGAACAGCGGCAGGGGACAGGAACATGAGCTGATAGAGGAGCCCTGCGACAATGCGTAAAATATGGGCGGAAGGCGCGTGGGAGGATTATCTTTACTGGCAGCAGCAGGATAAAAAGATACTGAAACGGATTAACGCCCTGCTGAAGGATATTGATCGCAACGGCTATACGGGCATTGGGAAGCCGGAACCGCTGAAATATGAACTGTCCGGGTTCTGGAGTCGGCGCATAGATGACACGCACCGCCTTGTCTACCGGATTAGCGGTGACGCAGTGGAAATTGCCCAATGCAGAACGCATTATGAATAAGAGAAAATTTGCTGTGCAGAATGCAACAGACGCAGCCCCGGAGATATTGGAAAAGACGTATTTTCATCTTTCTCCAGAGCAGTGGGAAGACTTTGTGGCAATCCTGGATGCTCCGGCACAACCTGATTTCGCATTGGCGCGCTTGCTGAACAGCCCTGCGCCGTGGAACAAGTAAAGATATCCCGTGTCATTCTCGGCTATCTTGAGGGAGCCATAACCAGAACCAAACCGGCTCTTTTTATTGATTCCTTTCCGGGCACAGACACGCGACGACTTCGACATAAGGCACTGCAAAGGGAAGTTGCAGACTGTTCGCCCGGGACAGGAGCCACTGCCTTGCAGCGTCAAAATCTTCCTGTGAGGGATGCACGGCCGCTGCGACATCGCTCCGTAACTGACGCGGCTTGTCGGCAAAGGAGTTGAGAAGCAGGAGCAGCTCCCAGTCCTTGTAGAGCTTCCAGTCAGAAGCATGTTTTTCCACACCGTAGACACGTTGGAGAATCTGGGTCTTTTCCGTTGAACGATCGCGCACACGCAGGATGAAGATGGGGGCGGAAAGCCCCGGCAGGGAGCTGTAGTCTTCCTGAAGGAAAAACCCTTCTTCCACGGCCTTGTTGAGCAGCGCGTGCCCGAGCCCCGCTCTGTCCTCGTCGTCTTTACACGGAAGTTCACGCGAAAAAACAAGGCGGTAACTCTCTGCAAGCGCAAGAGAAGAGAGCCATGCCTTCGGCGTTTTGAAAGAGATATGGCGGGCATCCTCCTCTTTCCATTTACGCTGATGGCGCGTCAGACAGAGTTTGAGATAGGGGCAAAGGTCATGCAGGGCAATTTGCGGCAGGTTCGCGGCCTGCGTCCCGAAATCGAAATGGCGCACGGAACCGAACATGCGTTTTACAACGGAGACGGCATCGGCTCCGCCAAGCGCCGCCGTCTGGCTGTCGAACCATTGTTGCAGGCCCTGACGATTTGCGGGCGCGGAAGAAAAAAGGGTTGTATACAGAGAGGACTGCGTCATACCTATGACAGCCTGACACATATCCTCGGGGTCTTCCATAGCCCCTTGAAAGGCAAGGGTAATACGGCGGAGTTTTTCTTCCAGTTTTTCCCAGATCTGACTTTCCACGGTTTCCGGGTTACGGAACAAATGTACATGCACGGGATGTTTCTGTCCGTAGCGATGCAGACGGCCAACGCGCTGATGCAGCCGCATCGGATTCCACGGCAAATCTACATGAAAGAGCACATGGCAATTTTCCTGGAGATCAATGCCTTCTCCCGCGGCTTCTGTAGAAACCAGAAAACGCACGTCACCTTTGCGAAAGGCTTCCGCAGCCTGATGACGCCCCATTGTTTCCAGATGCTCCGCGCCATGTTCCCCGGTAAACCGCAGACTTTCGTCTCCGTTGATAAAGGTGGCGCAGTCTGCGCCGAACTCCCGGCGCAGCGTGGTGACAAGCAGCGCCTGCGTTGCCTTGTACTCGGTAAAAAAGAGAATGGATTCCCGCGGGTATTCTGTACGGATTTTTTGAATAATAGCGTCTATTTTGGTTTCATGTCGAATGGGTTCGACAAGTTCCAGAAGCATCCGGAGAGACGCTATTTCATTAGGCAGCTGACAGGGCGCGTTTGTTGTCACGAGTTCCGCTGCCATATCTTCCGCGCCGTCTTCATGGCTTTCCAGAGCTTCTTCCAGCGGGGCAGGTATCCGGGCGGCTCGCGCAGCGACCAGTTTTTCCTCCTGCGACTGCAAAAGGGCAAGTCTTTTTTGCAGGGCGCGGCGGATGGCGGCCAGAGAACTTGACGCCAGCTTTTGCAACGTCAGCAGGACAAAGGTAAGGACACGCTGCTGCGCGGCATGTCGTTCCCGGGCGTAAGCACGCCCCGAAAGGATAAACTCTGTAAGACACTCGTAAAAAGCGGCTTCTTCCGCTGTGTATGCGTACTCTTCCTTGTGTATATGCACAGGCGGAAAGAGAAGCCTGCCCTGCATGTCCGTGACTTTCTGCTTGTTGTTGCGAATCATGACGGAGGGCAGGTGATCAAACGCCGCTTCAAGTGCCTGTCTGGGAGAAAACAAGTCAGGTCGCAGGAGCGACAGCAGAGCCAGAAAGCCGTAGTCCTTTCCCCTGTGCGGCGTCCCCGTGAAAAAAAGAAGCGAGTTGACGCGCTTGTGCTGCTCAAGGGTGGCAAGCAGCTCATAGCCCAGCGTCATGCCGCTCACTTCGTCCATATTGAGGCGGTGCGCCTCGTCCACAAGCACAATATCCCATGCCTCGGCATCCAGAAGGCGCTGCCAGCGCTGTCGCACATCAGACCGCAGGGTTTCAAGAGAAGCAATAACGGCGCGTTCCCCATGCCAGAAGCCGGATTTTTTTGTGTCGTGTTCAGGGCGATAGATATCGAAGCGAAGGTCGAACATGCCGAACAGACGTTCCTGCCACTGCGTAACAAGGCTGGCGGGAACAAGAATCAATGCCCGGCGCATACGACCTGCGGCGTACAGTGCCGAAAGAATCAAGCCAGCTTCGACGGTCTTTCCGAGACCGACATCATCAGCAATGAGCCAGCGCATGGGATTCTGGTAAACCTGACGACAAATCCAGAGCTGATGCGGCAGGAGCGTTATTCGGGAGCTGGCAAAGACGCCCCACTCATCGTTGATGGAACGGATACATGCCGCCATCACATGAGCAAGCGTAGCCAGCGGATCGTCAAGCTGGCGTTCCCTGCCCTTTTCTACAGCAAGAGTCAGGCGGGTGAGCTGCGCAAGAAGACATTCTTCCATCCTGCCCGATTCAAAGCGCACAATGGCCGTATCCTCGTCTACCATGCGGACGCGGCCTTCTCCAAACTGCGGATGCCGGACTCTGTCATCTTTATTTATTTTCATGTTTATTTTCTCATTGCACATAAAGCGATATCAAAACAGTAATCAAAGTGCGGCAGCGTTCCGTTCAGTTCCTGAAGAATACTGACAAGTTCTGCTTGGCGTTCGTCGGTGTCTTCTGCGTAATCCATGCCCAGAATATCGCAGCAGCGTTTACGGGGAACCCAGCAGCACTCCAGAAAGGCTTCCCCGGATGTTGTCTGGCAGTTCTTGAAATTCAGTCGGGCCAGTTCCCGCAGTACCCAGTATTTTCCGAGACGCAGCGGTAATGGCGGGGCATCAAACTGCTTTCCAGACTGTTGAAAGGTAGAGGCTGAACGCGGCGAAAAGCAGTCAAGCAATTGCTTTCGGTCAAGTTTGCCTCGTACCATACTGCCAAGGACATTCTGATACTGCTTCAGGAAACGACTAAACTGATGCAGCGCAGGAAAGCAGGTCATCCACATGGCATAGGTATTTGTCGACATATTGGCATCCTGCCACGACGAAAGAAGGAGCAGCCATTTCGGATCGTCTTTATCTATCCTATCTATAAAGAGATATTTATGATTCAATAGCAGTTCTTGCACAAAGGTTCTGTGCATTTCCGGTTTTGAGCGCCCTATGCTTTGCAGATAACCAAGAAGCAGGAGGACAAGCCACGCGCATCTATTATTCTTTTCAAGCCGTTCTTTAAGAAGGTTCTGATCCCTGAATTGATCGGGCCATGTTTTATAAATATATTCATCAATAATTAAAATTTTATTTTTATCCCAGAAGTCAAGCATAGCTTCCCATTGCGATCTGTTGCTTATTGCAAGAACAGGCGTGTCCTCTTCGTACTCTTCTCCTTCCTCACTTTCATATTCGTCTATTTCCTTGTCTGTCCGCAGCGAGAATGCGTCAGGGAATAAATCCATCAGAATATGTTTATGAGCTTCTTCGCTCTCTGGCATGCTGTCAAGCAGTTCACTCACGAGGGAAAAATCTCTGATCCAGCCTTGCTGCTCGCTGCGGAAAGATATAAGCAGCTCATGCCCCAGCTCTCCTTCCTGTAAATAGCGCAAGGCATGTATCCGCTGCTCCGGGCTTTCAAGTTCTGTTATCCAGCCTTGCAGTATATCTGACGTAACAGTATGCCCGTTGCGCAGTCTCCGATAGATTTCGGCATCTTCCCTGTCGCTCACATATTCTTCGGATAACAGAGCATGCGGAGGCGCAAAGGCTGCTCTGCGCTGTTCTCCCCTGAAGTCTGAAGAAAGTTCGCAGGGCGTATTCGGCGGCAAAAGCACCTGCTGTATATCCTCCCAGGTATCGGCCTGTGTGCGCACGCGAAAAGAAAAATTCAGTCGGGGGAACTCTTCCCGTATCTGCCGCAGACAGGCAAGAAGACGGGGACTCAGGCGTTTGTCGGGAACCAGCCGGGCAAAGAACTCTGCGAAAAAGTCGGCTGTCTTCATGTGTTCAACTGGAAAGCCCAGAGCTTCAAGACGGGCTTTCTGTTCCGATGGAACATAGGCAAAGCGTGCGAGAGAGCCTGTAAAATGCTCCTTGTGAAGTTGCTGCACCGTCTGGGAAAAGTTCTGCCTGGCATTATCGGAAGGAAAAGAGCAGGTATGCCATTTGGGGGGAATACCTTCCAGAGGCCATGCCCATTCTTCGGGAATCCCGCAGGGGACGCTTTGTTGTGTCAGCCAGTATGAGAGTCCGCGCCCGTCGGCATGAAGACTGCGGACAATCTTTCCCTGCAGGGAATCTTCCGAACTTTCAAGTCCTCTGCTGAGAACCGTCCAAAGCGCATAATTATGTGCCGCTACGGCGTCGGGGCGGGTCTTCTTCACGAACTGGGCGTAATCCCACAGACTTTCGCCCAGAAAGACGCCGAAGGCCTCAAGGTTATCAAAGTCTTTTTTGATGGGGGCAATATTGCTTCGTCCGGCATTCAGAGAAAACGGGCCGTTGATGGCATAGCCCAGCCGCCAGTCAAGACCGCTTACGGTCGGCAGCGTATGCCAGAGTGGCGGCATGGTGTCGGGAAATCGGGTTGGTCTGCGGTATTCATCAAGCCTGATCGCTAGTTGTATGCCTGTCTCCGGGGCTGAAAAGACCAGCACATGCGCATTATAGTCCGCAATCCAGCCCTGCCCGCGATCAGAGGTATCCGGATTATAGGCGAACGTTTCCTCATCGCCATTAATATTGATGACAAATTCCCTGATTTCATGTGCAAAAACAGGAATAAGTGCGGCGGATGCAGAAATGCGAGAAAAAATGCGCTGTTTTATTTCCTCATCGGGGATTTCCCGCTTAATCGGGAGCCTGAAAAGAGTGATCTCATCATCCTGATCCAGACGCATTTTTTCCTCTTGAGGAAACATACCGTTTTTGATGCTGAAGCACAGTGCCTTGCTTTGGATTACCGGTTGTTCGCTTAGCAGAAAAACGCTTTTGAAACCAAGACCAAGTTTTCCTGTTGCCGAATGAGACTCCTTTTCGCTTCTGTTCAGCATCAGCATACTGTAAAGATCGTTATTAGCCGATGCTTCTCCTTCGTTTTTTTCATTTATCGGGCGTCCGTAATGGGAAAATGATAAAATACGATTATGAAGAGTTATAGTCACGCTTCTCTTTTTAGGTTCGCTACGCTCTCGCAAGGCGTCATCGGCGTTTTGAATCAATTCAAGAAGGACTCCTTCTTCCCGGTAGCCATAGTTTTGAATTTTTTCAAGAAGCGCCTTGTAAATTTCATTTTTATCCTGGGCAATATCCCAAAGTTCTTTTTTTAATTTGTCAACACTGAGTCTATCGCCATATTGTATTTTATTACAAATCGCTGTTTGTTTTTCTTTTAATTTAAAATCATGAATGTGAAGCTGTTCAATAACTGTCCGTAAATCTTCCTGCAGAAGTGCCATTGTGGCATTTAAAGAATGCTGCGTTGGAGAGAATTTATTTATACTATCGGATATTCTTTTTGCCTCTAGGTTAAACTGTTTCAGCCATTCAAAGATGGAATTTTTCAAACGTTCTGTAAAATCCTCCTGATTTACTGCAGGACACGTTCCTGACTCGTTGTCGTAAAAATATAAGTAATAGATATTATTTGTTGGCGGCGTACAGGTGAAAAAAGTTCTTTTATCTTTTTCAAAAGGAGAGCCTGCAAGGCTTCTTTCCAGATTTGCATCGCTTGGTTCGGCGGAAATGTGAAATTTCCAGCAATCGTCATCAAAATCAAAATCAAACGTCTTTTGAATTTCATTCGTTATATTGCTTGAGAATTTCTCAGCCAGGCCCTGAATGTCTGCATTCTTACCGGCAATGAGCCGGAGGAAGCAGGCCACTCTGTATTTTTCAGCCTTTGAAAAGGGAACAGAAAAGTAGTTTTCAAGATATCGTGCGCTTGACGGCCCCTTATCAAACGTGATCCTGTTATATGAGCTGAAAAAGGTGCAGCATGCCTCCCAGACTGTTTCATCAAGGTGCGCGGCATCTTCATGGCCTATCTTAGCTTCAGCAATTTCAGCGCCATTTTTCCAGACTCCTTCCTTACGCGTCGGAAAGAAGTAGTCACGCTCAAAAAGTTTCTCATCATGCTGCCGCGCCGCCGCAAGATACTGGGCATAGGACGGCAGTAATGGCGTGAAGATATGTGTCTGGGCATAGGTAGGGGCTGCATGGAGCAGGATGTCATACCGACATATCTTGTGATTGAACTTTGACGGGACAGACTGAAATTTTTGCAGTGCGGCAGACGGTATTTCCGGCAGGGAGAGAAGGAGGGAAAGCAGGCATTCCTCCGGCCCTTCCTTTGTCATGCTGTCCGCAAGAGGACGCAGATGCTGTGCTACTGCTGCAAGATCATCAAGCTGCGGCGGGAAAAAGCTGCACGGGGTATGAAAGTCCTCATCCTGAAACAGTTCCATGAGCTGTCTGCGTCTGAGCTCTTGCTCTGGATAAAGAGCGTCAAGAACCTTCATAATCCAGAGGCGTTGGTCTTCGGAGCAGAGCTGCTCCAGAGAGGCCGACAGCTTTTCCCGGCACATCCAGGAGGACGGCAGAGCTTTTTTCAGGATAGTCGGGATATCGTCCCCCAGAATATGGCTCGGGGCCAGGCCTCCCCCCTGAGCTGCCGGTATCCAGCAAGCTGTTTTGAAGATGTCTTCAAGTTCGTCGGGAATGTCTTTTCTGGGGGTTGGACACAAGTTGATCATATCCTGCCAGAACTGCCACGGCGTCGCGTCAGACAGTATGTCCCGGAGCTGCTCGGAAGCAATGCTGTGTTCCTCAACGATTGCAAGAGCTTTTTTGTGTTCTTCCGAGAGATACAGATAGTCGTCTTTATGAATGAATATATATTTATGAGACCATTGTTCATGAACGGTAGGACGTGTCTCTGAATACAGAACAAATCTTATATATTTTTCTACATGCTTACCGGCAAGAAGATTACGCAGCGCCTGAATGCAAAGTGAATTTTCTTTATTTTCTGAAAATAATCTTTTCAGAATGTCTTCAAAAAGCTTTCTGTGTATTTCTTTCTTTGAAGACAGTTCATTTGTAATCAGAGCGTTACAAAGAGTTGCTTCCCACGTTGTCAGGCTTAATTCCAACGTCGCTTCTGTTCGCAAAAGCCAGATTTCTGCATCCTCAAGAACCAGAGAAAGCTGTTTTAGAGTGTTACTTATCCCGCTTCCCGGGGCAGGCTGTTTGAAGAGGCAGTTTCTTTCCTTCTGCTGTTGCAGCTCCTGAAAGCTGCGTGCGGCCTCTTCTTCTTTCTGCTTTCGCGGAAAGAAAATGATGACCCGATAGAAAGGCAATGCGTCCAGTTCCGGGATTTGCCTGCCTGCAATAAGCCGATCCGCCAGAAGAATACAGCCTTCCGGTTGTTTTTCCCTGTCTTTCAGCTTTTCTTCTCCCAAAAAGCGCAGAAGAGCGATGCGCTGTTCGTCGGACATGCTCTCCGGGAGTGTCTGTGATGCAGGCGGGGCTGCTTTGTCTTCCGCGCGTGGCAGAAGCAGACACGGCGACAGCAGTTCCGGTCTGTCTTTGGCAATACTGCGCAGTATGGGTTCCGTCTTCATGGGCATATACCATATTTCATTCTGAAATACATCTTCAGCAAAGAAATACAGAGCAGAACGAACTTTTTCATTTTTGCTGTCAAAGAGACGATTCTGTAACGCGCGAAGCAGCCATTTTCGCAGGTGTTGCCTGTAGCGATTTTCTTTTTTTATATCACGAATAAATTTCTGAATCCAAGAGATATCGCTTTCCGCAAGTTCTTCGGGAGTTGCGGGAAAATGCAGACAAATCTGGGAAAAACTGTCTTCATCCCATTGTTTTGTATGTCGCTGCGACGAGTAGATTCCCTTGCCCTCCAGGGCGACAGGTTGGGGAAATTCCCTTTCCAGCCATCCTTTGAGGCTGGGGGGAATTCCTTCCGGCAACATATACAGGGCTTCTGTATGAATCTCCCATGCGTTATTTGTTGCAATTTTTACAAGAAAGCATGATGAAGTCATATCTTCTCTGAATTCATCAAACCGGTTCCATAACCGCACCGCATCTATAATTTTCGCATTTTTTGGTTCTTCCTCTATTTTCATGAGCAGTATTCTGGGAAAAAGAGGAAGAAGCAGTTGCTGCACGAGCAATCTGTTCCATTGCTGCTTGATATCTTCTTCGCCAGTTTTTGTAATGCCGAAAATATGTTTTCGATCACTGGAAAGAAAGAAATATCCGTGCAGAAGGGTTTCCCATGCGCCTTGAAGGTACGGCGCGCGTATGGTCTGAACAAGGTCGTTATTTGAATTATCTTCAGTCTTGCGATCGTCAAGCGGCAGAAAGGAAGCCCAGCGCAGGGACAATCTTTTATCGTCACTGTCTTTATTATGCAGTATTGTAATAGCGGCATTGGGTAAACTTTTTTCCGGATCGCCCGCAAGGTTGACAACAGGCCATCGGATATCAGCGTGCAGTTTTTGTAAACCGTCATGGTTGGGCGCAAAGCGATTGATTCCCAGACATTCCCATATGGAATCCTGTACCCCCTGCTTTGAAACTGACACAGAACAGACAAACGGTTCTGCAAAACCTTTTTTTTCTTTTTGGGGGCGGCGCAGACAGTTATTTCTTTGAATAGAAAACTCATACAAACTTTCATGTTCTGCAAGTTCTGATAAAGAATTTGCAATAAAAAAAGAAACCTTTTTCAAAAAAGAACATTGTGCAAGAGAAAGAGGGAGCTGCTGCAATGATGCGTATATTCTTGCGTCATTAATAAAACCGGATGCTGTTATGTTTAATTTTTTCAGCATCAATTTTGATATATCATTATCCCTGAAGGGGATATACATAAAAAAGCTGTCTTTATATGATGCGCCCAAAAAGTTTTCAAGATGCGTCAGTATAGTGTTCAGTGCATTGTTGACTTGCCTCGCTGTCCATTGAGGCAGCTTGTCTGCATAGTTGCAGCGAATATCACACCAGGGATCAAAGAGTTGTGCTTCTATAGTTTTATCCGGGGAGCGATAAGGGCCGAAGAAAAAGCCTTCGCAGACATGAAAGAGGCTTTTCAGCCCAAGGCCAAATCGTCCGATCTTTGTGCTGTCTTCCTGCTTGGTTCCTTTGATAATGAGAGTAATACCTTCTGTATCCTCTTTTTTAAGAGGAGCATTATTGAAGATAAGCAGTGCTGAATTTTTCAGCAAAGGATGTGTATCAGGATGGGCGGAAGATATACCTTCCTCAAGAACAAAGAAAGCAAGTTCACTTGCTCCCGCATCATCAGCGTTTTGCACAATCTCTCTGATAATGTCCTGAGAACTGTACCGATCAAGAATATCGCGAAGCTGCTGAATATGTGATTCACTGTTGGAATGAAGGCCAACACTCCGCGATTTCTGATTATCTTCCATGTTTTCCTCACAAAAATCAGGGAAGTAATGCCAAATGTCATGAAAAGAAAAGCGTGTTTTTACACCTCCGGTCGCTCTGTCACAAAAAGGCCGAGGCCGAAGTGGGCGAGGCTGCCGATCGCAAAGGGAACAGGCACAGGCTCTGCAAAATGCAGGCGGAAGCCGTAGCCGTGCCGGGGCGGCTGTCCCTTGCGCTGTCTGATGAAGCTGTTCCACAGCAACGGCGCACCGTCCCGCACGGGCAGGCAGGGCAAAGACTCCACGGAGAGCGGTTCCGGCAGATCCTGCTCCGCGCAGGAACGCCGTATTTCCGCTTCCAGCCATTCCCGGAAGGTCCCCTGTCGCGGCTTGTAGTGCCGGGCAAGGATAACGGGCGTGGCGCTGACAACCGTTCGGGCAGTGGCAAAGGATGCGTGCGGCAGACAGTGCAGAAAGACCAGCTCCGCCAGTTCCGCCCCCTGTGTCCAGACATGGCGCAACCCCTCCAGCGCCTGCCTTTCCTCCCGTGTCAGGCCGCCCGGCAGCAGCACGCGCACATGATCAAGCCGCCCGTCGCCATCCGTATCGCACGGCCAGTAAAAAGCATGCTTGTGGCCGCGCAGGGGACGTGACAGAGCATCCTTGCCGCTGAACAGCGGCGACACCCGGCTCTCGTCGCCGCCGCAACAGCGCCTGTGCCGGCTCATGAGGCCGATGCGTACCCGCTCGGCCAACGGCAGCGCATGGGTAACGGACGGCAGAGGGGTGGAACGTATGGCATAAGTGACGCAGCAGGGCCCGGCGTCTGCCGAAGGCGACGAACGACGGGACGGGCTTTCGTCGTCTGCCGCTACATAGACGCAGCGCCCCAGAAGGGGATGACGGTTCCAGCCGTCAGCACGCAGCGTTTCTGTTGTCAGGGCCAGCGCTTCCAGCCATGAGCAGGCGCGTTTCTTCTTACCCTTCCCCGTCATCGGCAGGCAGGGCAGATCGGCATAGGCTGAGGGCGACAGCAGCGTGTGCACCTCTGTCTGATTGTCCAGATCGGCGGCTTGCGCTGCGGCAAGGCCACAGTTCCAGCGCCGCTGCGGCGGCAGCTCTGCGCGCAGTCGTGCCGCAATCCACGATTCCGCGCGTCCCAGATACGGCAGGGACGTCACCAGCGTTTCCAGAACGCGCAGCGCGTCAGCCGACGCCTCCTGCGGCAGTTCCATATAAAGAGCTGCGCCCTTCGGCATACAGACAAAGGCATCCAGCACAGCCTGTTTCTTGCCGTTCGTCTTACCCTGATCAAGATAATATTTGACGGCCATTCTGCTTGCGGGCGGCAGACTGAAACAGGGCGCTCCGGTCAGCAGCAACAACGCGCATTCAAGGTTGTCGTCGTCAATGTCGGCATGACGGCGATAACGCACATCCATGAGCGCCCGCGTCAGACGAAAGGGAGACGGCGGCCATTCCGGTTCCCCTTCGTTGACGTTACGCCCCCAGGCCGTTGCATGATAGCGCCCGGCCAGAAAGGAAATTTCAAGAACCGGCATCAGGCGTCCTCTTCCTCTGACGTATCGTCTGCATCGTCCTTTTTCTTGCCTTTCCTTTCCGTCACTTTCACATGCAGCGTCGTTACAGGGGGCTGAGCAAAGAGGGGCGCGCACGCCCTGATGCTCTGTTGCAGCGCGGCAAGCAGGGCCGCCGCATCGGGAAGCGCCTCAAGTCCGTACAGACGTAGTTCTCCTGTCTGCCGGAGATCGCAGGCCGTGCGCAGACGCAGCCCGCCCTCCAGCAGACAACGCACCTTGTACAGGGCCAGACAGAACAGCAGCTCCTGCGCCTGCGCGGGCAGGCCCAGCGCCCGGATGCCGCTCACATCCAGATTGAAATAGGCGGTAATGCGCTCCGCCGTGTATTCGGTGCGCTGATAGGGCACGTTGCTGTAAACGTCCTTGTCATAGTCCGCATGGCGAATAGAGCCGGAGGGATCAAACGAGTTCTTGACGCCGCCGGAAACGGCTTCGCGCACATTTTCGGCTTCAATAAAGGCTGAAATGAGGCGCGGGACCTTGATCCGGCCCCCCTTGACGATGGACAGAAAAACGCCATGCAGGAGGGAGTTGACGTCATATTTGAAAATGGCGGTATGGATGCGCTTCCAGTCCAGAGGGAATTTTTCATCATACGCCGCGGCGGTGCAGAATCGCTGCTGAAAGGCCTTGTCGGCAATGATGAAGGGCGAGGCCAGACGATGCGCCTCCAACAGGGAACTGGTGGAAAAATCCTCCCTGCCCTTGCCGTGCTGCAGCACCGCCGTAACGCAGGAAAGCCCTTCCAGCTCCGGCATAAGCGTCCCCTCCGGCGTCAGGATGGTCTGTTCCAGACGGTTTGCCATGGATTGCGCGGATTCCACCAGCAGCATCCGCGTCCCGTCGGGCAGCGTGTACACGGCAGCCCCCAGATCGGCAAAACCCGTCGGCTGGAAGCGTTGTCCCTGCATGGGCACGAGGTCGGCTTCCAACAGTACACGGTCGGCAGTGCAAGTATCCAGCAACATGAAAACTCCTTTCAGCAGGATGACTGATGACATTGGCGTAACAGGGCGTGCGGCGAGACCGGCACGGCAAGACAGGCCAGAACAGCGGCGGGCGACAGGCCGCGCACGCTTTCGACAAAGGATGCCGGAAGATAGAACGCGCCGCCCCCGGCAACGCGCAGACGCTGAGCGGCCAGCGTGCAGGCTTCTTCAAGGCGCTGCGCCTGCACAAGACGGGCAATGCGCAAATCCGGGCACAGACGTTCCCTGTCCAGCCCGCAGTCGGTCGGCAAAGGTGTGTACAGCAGTTGCAGCAGCGTAAGCGCATGGGGCAAACGCTGCGCTTGCAGAGGCTGCGGCCAGAGGGGCTGCATGGTTCTCGGCCAGCGTATCAGCGAGAAGGCCCGCAGCAGGTCTTGCAGCAGCGCCATGTCCAGCGTTTCCTGAAGCAATGGCAGGAGATCGGCAGGCTGGAGCCTTACACCGGCGTGCAGAGGGCTGACGCCGTAACGCTGCGCCAGCAGCAGACGCCGCAGAAAAAGATTGCCGATGCCTTCCAGCGTCGCGCCGCGCCACGCCGTAAACTGCTCCGAATCCTTTTCCCAGCGAAAGGGGGCGGCAGGAGAGACGGGAGCCAGCTGCGCGCGCAGCGGTCCCAGCTTGCCCGCGCCGCTAGGAGAAGCCAGCGCGGCGGCAAGACGCACTTCCGGCCCGCCGTCATCACAGGCAGCAATCCAGTCCGCCGCAAGGCCGGGACAGGGAGCGCGCAGCAGGGCCGGCAGGGTCGGCAGAGCATCCATGCGGGCAAGAGCGCGGCTGACCGCCTGAAAATGGCGGGCATCCGGCGTGCGCGCGCAGGCAAAAACAGCCGAGGCAAGACGCCGCCGCGCCGAGGTCAGCGTTGCCGGTTCTTCTTTTTTGAGACAGCGTTGCTCCAGCCAGCGCGCCACAGGTTCCAGCAGGGCGACGCCGGGTTGATAGCGTACGGAAAGATTTCCCGAAGGCAAGGCAACATAGCTTTGACCGCGTCGTTCAAGGAAACTGTAGCGCTCAAAACTGTCAATGCCGCGTTCCACGCCCAGAGAGGCTATGGCGCGGGTAAAATCCAGCCCGTCACAGGCTTGTCGGCGTCCCAGAGTGGCGCGACCTTCGCCCAGCAGGCGGCGCACCTCGCGCAGCGACGCGGGACGCGACCAGAGCGGGAACCAGAGTTCGCCGCGTCCGTTGTCGCGCAGGGAAGATGAAGCAAAGCCCGCAGCCACTCTCCCGACGCAGAAAGGAAAGGAGACCTGCGCCGGGTCTTCCGGCGAACGACGCGCCAGCGTTCCGGCAAACAGCAGCGAGCCCTCCAGCATGAGAAGAAAATTCCACGGGTTGACCGGGGCGGCCTTCTCGAGCGCAAAGCCCGCGCTCTGATTGCATCCTCCCGCACTGCCGGGATCAAGCTGACCTGCGGCAACTTTGGGTAATCCGGGAGTCGGCACAGCAAAAAGAGCCGACTCCAGCCAGCCGCGCCCCTGCTGCGTATCGGAGGCTGCAAAGGCCGCGTTCACATGCTGCATGAAGTTATTGGCGTATTCCAGCCGTCCCTCATTGCCGCCTGTTCCCAGCAGAGGAGCAAACACGGCCTTGTCTTCACGCAGTATAAAAGCCGCGTCCAGCCACGGCAGGCAGGCTTCCGGCAGTTCCGCACGGCAGCGCTGCAAAAAAATATTCTTGCATTCCTCGCGGACGCTATCCCGCTGTTTCCGGGCCTGTCCTGCGGGAAGTGAGGCCAGCATACGGAATTCCGGCCAGTCACGAATCCGGGTAATGACGGCGCGATAACCAGCCAGACGAGAATCCGTCGATTGCGTTATGGCGTCAATGCCCTCCGTATTGTCTCCGGGATAAAAGCCGCTGCCGCCGTTCCACGGCGAGACCAGCGGCGTGGGCTGCCAGACATGCAGAAAAAAATCGCACAGAGTTTCTTTGTCCAGCGACGATGACAGCACAAAACAGCCGTTCCGCCATGCGCCGCGAACCTGCGCGTCCTGCTGTTCGCCCACAAGGCGCAGAATGCCCAGCGCCTTGAGACAGGAGGCCAGCGGACGCGAGGCACAGCCTTCAAGCAGAATATCCGGCATGTATCAGACCTCCTCTGCGCTGGCCCGCCAGTCGGCAAGGCGCACAAGTGCTTCCCAGAAGGCCAGACGGAAGGGGCCCCATGTTTCCAGCAGGCCGATCATGCGTTCGGCCCAGCTGGCCCCCTCGGCGGAATCCCCCAGTTCCATGCAGGCCAGCGACAGGACGACTTCGGGCAGACCGTCCGCGGGCGGCAGAATATCGCCTTCCCGGATACCGCGCGCGAAGCGGATGCCCTCCGGCGGCGGGGTTTCGTTGGGGAGAGCGCGCAGCGAAAGACGAATCTTGCCGTGATGCGCCGCCGCCAGATAGACGGCAAGATCGTCATGCCCCGTATGCAGCAGGGCCAGCGCCGAGGCCAGCTCATGCCGGAAGCCGGGGCGGTCATAACGCTCCATGCGCGGCGCTTTGGCCCAGATATCCGAGGCGTCGGCAGGCATGCAGGCCGACTGAAAGACGGGGTGCGCCTTGCCCCAGTCGTGCCGCCGCGCCGCCGTGTGCAGCGACGGCAGACAGGAAGGCGGAACGGGATTGTCCAGCGCCGCAAGCAGGTCTTGCAGCGCGGCCGTAGTGCGCTCTCCATGTTCCCGCAGACTCTGCCGCGCCGCATGGCTGCGGGGATCGCCGTCCAGCGCCGGAGGTGGCGCGGCAACGGTCTTTTCTTCTTTTGGAGATATGACGGAAACAGTTTTTTTGGAATCGGCTTTCCAGCCCGCAAGGGGGCTGTAGCCGCCGTCCGTGTCTCTGAACAGCAGAACCATGCCGGGACGCAGCCGGTCCGCCTTGCGCCATACGCCTTCCAGCGTATCCCAGAACCAGCCCTGACAGTTGCCTTTCCGGCAAAAGGACTGTGCGTCGCCCAGCGGCACGGAACACAATTCCTCGCGGGCCGGGCCGGGCATATCCGGCGGCGGCGCATTGCCCGGCCAGCTGCGCCAGAATACCTGCACGTCGCTATCGTCGCTTTCCCGGATGAAGCGGGAAACGTCAATATCCGCCCCGGCAAGATCGGGCGTGGTGTCAAAGAGATCAAACAGATCGGGCGCGCGCAGGACGGCATACGCCGCGGTTGCCGCATCCGTATCCGGCAGCAGCGCCGGAGCGGCGTTTTCCAGCGCTGCCAGCCGCTGCCGGGCCGTGTTCAGTTCATCCAGCGTATAGGGACGGGCGTCCTGCTCCCTGCCAACGCTTTTATCCAGCCAGAAAATGCGGGCATCCCTGCGTTCTCCCGCCCGGTTGCAGCGTCCGAAACGCTGCACCAGCGACGCCCACGGCGCTATATCCGTAAAGAGCGTGGCGGCGGAAATATCCACGCCCGCTTCCACGACCTGCGTTGTGACGACAATGCGCCCTTCCCCGTCCGGGGCTGCCAGCGCCGCTTGCAACACGACGGCCCTGTCGGCTGGACGAAAGCGGGAATGCAGCAGGCAGAGCGGCGGCGTGTTCTTTCTTTTGCGCAGCGTCTCGAACAGCTCCACGGCATCCCTGACCCGGTTGCGAATGACGAGGGTCAGCGTTTCCGGGCGATGTTCCGCCAGCACGGCATCTGCCAGCTGTTTGCTGTTGTCCGCCCCGGCAAGCGGAAGCACCTGCTTGCCTGCGTGGATACGCTGCCGTACCTGCGGAAAGCCCGTGTCGTCTTCCTGAAGCTCCGCAAGGCGCGGTGCGGGACAGTGCGCGGCAAAATCCACGCTGGCCAGCCACCGCGGATGCAGCGTTGCGCTGCACCACAGGGAGCGGCAGGGCACGGCGCAGGCGAAACGCCGCCGAAAGGCTTCCAGCTGGGTGGAGGTCGGCAGGCCCGCGCCCATAAGCTGCACTTCGTCAAAAATCCAGAAGGCGTCATTGTGCAGCAGGGCAAAGTCCAGAGGCCAGCGAAAACGGCTCATGGCATAGCCCCGATTGAGCGCGCGGGAAAGGAGCTGATCCTGCGTGCCGATCAGCACGGCCTCGTCTTCCGGGCGCGTATCCCAGTCCTGCGCCACATCGCCGCCCATAAGCACATGCACCGCGGGCGCGCGAGACAGCAGCCCCGCAGAAACAAGGCGTTCCCCCCACTGCCGGGCAAGCCGGGCGGTCTGCTCCGCCAGCACGCGCATGGGCAGACACCAGACCAGCCGCCGGGGCGTATGAACGTCGTTGCAATGGCGTTTGTACAGCCATGCAAAAAAGATGGCGGCCGTCTTGCCGAGGCCGGTCGGAATTTTCAGCACATCGGGCCAGTCTTCGGCGGCCAGACGCTGCTGATAGGGGTAAGGCGGAACGCCGAGCGCCGCCGTATACCAGTCGGACAGGGTGGGCACGAAAGACTCCTTGCAGGAATGACGCGGGCAATCCGCGAGAACCTCCAGTTTGCCATACAGTAGCGCGAGATCGTCGCAGAGACAAGCCGTTTGAAAAAACAGGCTTTTTTATTGCGGTATTGGTCGGGGGGCGTGCCTCGGCCGTCGCCTGACGGCAGGTTCTCGATCTTCGCCTTTACAGGCCGCGCCGGGCCTTGCTAAAAAGAGGTGACAATCACATCCGGGGAACAATCCCTGGCCCCATTGAAGCATTGTAAATGAGGTTGTAAACCCGGAACGGGAGGGCATCACATCCGGGGAACAATCCCTGGCCCCATTGAAGCTTAATGCCGATTTTATCGAGTGCACCCCTACCGAACGATCACATCCGGGGAACAATCCCTGGCCCCATTGAAGCGAGGGCTATGTGCCGTCCGCCTATCTCGATCCTGATCACATCCGGGGAACAATCCCTGGCCCCATTGAAGCCAGGCCGTCCTGGACGGCATGAGCAACAAGGAGCATCACATCCGGGGAACAATCCCTGGCCCCATTGGAGCCACCTGCGGCTCCTCGGCACTCTCGTGATGATGATCACATCCGGGGAGCAATCCCCGGCCCCATGAAAAGCGTCGGACATGGTACGCCACCATGCCCGATGCTTGTATTCTTTTCGCCTTTTCTGACGTGTTGTTAGAACTTGAGAAGGCAGAACGCGAGACGGCGGCACAACGTCGCCCGGCCCAAAGAGAACGGAAAAACCGTGTTTTTTCCGCGAAACGACAGGCCGTATGGTTTGAAACGCGCAGCGTTTCAAACTGAAATTGCTATATAAGAATATCTACGCAGCAAAACTGTACGTTCTCAGGCGAAAGCCAGCCCCCGGATTATGTCGGCAAACTTTTTTCAAAATCTGTGGGGCATCTGGTGGGGCAGATTTGCCCCACAACGAAAAAGCCCTCACGATTGCTCGTAAGGGCTTGATTTCTTTGGCCCCAGGGGGATAAAATATATCTTTCAACTATCTAAAATAACGAACTTTATTATTACGCTTTGAAATAATACCCACAAAAATACCTATAAAATTGAAAAATCTTGGAACACCTGATTGGGCGTTGTTGGACAATGATTTTTATGCCATTATCCAATACATGACTGAAAGAAACAAAATTTCCCACCTTGACTTGACACTTCCTTATAGTACCATAAATTATGAACAGCAAGCAACGCAAAACTTTGGAAGCCATATTTGCCGACCCTGTAAACGCCAGCATTTCATGGTCGGACATTGAAAGCGTATTCCGCGCTTACGGCGGAACTATAAGGGAAGGGCGCGGCTCCCGCGTCTGGTTTATCTGGGAAACGCAACTCGCCGTATTCCACCGTCCGCATCCACAGCCAACCACCGACAAAGGCGCTGTAAAATCCGTGCGTCGCTATTTTACCAATATAGGATTGAAGCCATGAACACAATGACCTATAAAGGCTATCAGGGCAAATTTGAATACGATCAGGATACCGATATTTTCCACGGGGAAGTCCTGCACATCAATGATGTGGTTACATTCCAGGGCCGCTCCATTGATGAACTGAAAAAGGCGCTGGCCGATTCAGTGGAAGATTATTTGCTGTTGTGCAAGGAAGTCGGCAAGGAGCCGGAGAAGCCGTTTTCTGGAAGATTTACTGATCATCTATTTTATATTTAAACACATCCTGCTTGCGCAAAACAGGCCTGAATCAGATGCGGATGGGAGCGAAGTGACCGAATCGCTTTCCGTAATCCCTTTCCAAGTTCTTTCAAATTGGAAAATACCTGATTCTTCAAGCCTACCCTTTTCAGATAATTCCAAACTCCTTCATCCGGATTCAAATCAGGAGAATACCCGGGAATACGTTCCAGCCAAACACGACCATTTGCTTCTTCAAGCAAAAACTTTTTGACTTCCCTGCTCCTGTGAATCGGACAGCCATCCCATAACACAAGAATTTTTCCCGCGACATGCGCAAGCAAATGCCGGAGAAACGAGACTATGTCAGTTCCTTTGAATGACTTGTCCTGTATCTGGATATAAAGTCTACCCGCGGGGGAAATCCCGCTTGTCACAGACAAATGTTCATGACTTAATTTACTTCGCAAAAGAGGAGTTTCCCCTTTGGGGGCGTATGTGCGGCATACGAATGGCAACAGATAAAATCCTGACTCATCAGCAAAGATTAGTGTCCGTCCTTCGTCATCGGCTTTTTTTTATTTCCGGCCATTTTTCCTGAAGCCATTTTTTGCTGGCTTCTTCATCGCGTTGAGTGGCGCGCACTACTGGTTTCTGGCAAGTCCAGCCAATTTTTTTCAGGATGACAGCAACATTGGATATGCAATACGATATCCCGAATTTTCGTAAAATTAGCTCTCTGACACGGGATAGAGTCCAGACGGCTCCTGGATAGCCGAAATGTTCAGCGCCAAGCGCCAGGAGTTTGCGTAGTTCATCTTTTTGTTCTTGCGAAAGCCGACATGGATTTTTTGTGATTTTCCGATAACGAAGAGCTTCAAGGCCTTTATCCCGATATGCGGAAAGCCATTGGCTTACGGCACCTCTGGTAACATTAAGCGCTCGTGCGATGGCAGCCTGCTTCATACCGCTTTCAAAAAGTTCCACTGCCCGCAATCGCCTGTACTCCCGAACGTTTTTTGCTTTGCTGCTTGGTAGTTCCATGCCATGCAGTGTACCAGTTTTGCTAAACATTGTTTAGTAAAAATTTGGAAGATCAGTATATGGAACCTGGCAAAAAGAGCCATTGTCAAATCAACTATATGCAGACTCCGCGAAACAACTACTGACTTTCGCCGAAACCTGGCAAACCAGTGACGCTGACGGCAATTGTTCCTTTCGATACGGACTGTCCCATTTTTTCCTTGAAGAAGATCGTTTTCCCCTATCTCCAGAGGATAAACCTTCCATTTGTCCGTACAGTAAAACCAGACTTTCCACTTTGCCAAACGCTTCATCAATCGGTGGAGAGTAGCCTGATCACGCCCGCCACATTCCCAGTCGATGAGTTGACCGGTATCACGACAATACGCTTTCCAGAGCCAAAGTTTGTTTTTTTTTGACGTGAGAAAATGCCACATTTCATCAAGCTCAACGATGACGACTTCACCGGGTTCAGGTTTTTCATAAACACGTTCCGCAAAATTTCGCACCCAGCGTAAAACAGCGGGAGTTGAAACATGAAACAGTCGGGCAATGGCGGACAGGGACAGGCCCATTGTATAAAGCGTAACAGCAAGAGCTTTTTCATGTGCCGGACGGCCTCTTGGCGTAGTGCGAGTAAATTGGAATCCACACTCCTTGCAACGATACCTTTGTTTCCCCAGAACTTTTCCATTTCGATATACCGCGCTGGCATGACACTTGGGGCAGTTGGGATTTGCTTCCATGTTGTCCTCCTCGGGGAGGGTATAACATGTTTACATTATATTGTTAATACTCTCTCAAAAAGTTCCACTGCCCGCAATCGCCTGTACTCCCGAACGTTTTTTGCTTTGCTGCTTGGTAGTTCCATGCCATGCAGTGTACCAGTTTTGCTAAACATTGTTTAGTAAAAATTTGGAAGATCAGTAAAGGCAAAAGACAAACATCGCGGTAATATCCGCCCAAATATGGAGAATGAAAATGGCAATCACACACGAACAGATTAAGACCATAAGACAGGAACTGAACAGCCTGAAACCAGATACAGCCACGGCAGGAAATTCGGAACTGACCGTGAAGCAGACAATTATCGCCCTTGCTCCGGCATTGGAAAGAATGAAGAAGCGAGGCTTTGAACTCACGGAAATTGTCGCCAAATTGCATGACAAGGGAATCGAGGTGAAACCCCAGACGCTTGCCAAATATCTTGCCGAAGCCAGACGGCAGAAGGATGCCCGAAAGAATAAAAGACAGGCCGCTAACCCACATTGCTCCGCGCCGAAGACGGCTTGTCGCAATGCGGGACCCCAGGCGGCAGACACAGCCCAGCCGCCCGTAGCCAAAGCCGCCGAGATTGCTAACCGACTGAATAATGGCAAGGAACGCCGTGTTTACATGGGAGGATTTGAAATCATCCCGGACACGCCGCTGGGTGAGCTGTAACCCGCAAGAGTAAATACATGGAGAGGGACAGATATGGCAAACATTTACAGATACATACGCGTTTCAAGCGTTGACCAGAACGAGGACAGACAGCGCATCACGCTGGACAAGATGGACATCCCGCCAAACCGGATTTTCATGGACAAGCAATCGGGCAAGGATTTTCACAGGCCGCAATATCGCGCCATGCTCAAAAAACTCAAGGCTGGCGACCTGCTTTATGTCCTGAGCATTGACCGTCTTGGCCGCAATTATGAGGAGATTCAGGAGCAATGGCGGCTGCTCACGAAGGAAAAGCAGGTGGATATTTGTGTCCTGGATATGCCGCTGCTTGATACACGCCGGGAAAAGAATTTGCTCGGCACATTTATTGCCGATCTTGTATTGCAGGTGCTGTCATTTGTTGCCCAGAATGAAAGGGAAAGCATTCGCACCCGGCAGGCCCAAGGCATAGCCGCCGCCAAACAGCGCGGAGTGCGGTTCGGCAGGGAAGTCAAACCGTTGCCAGACAACTTTCTGGAAAACTGCGCCCTCTGGCAGGATGGCCGCATTTCTGGTCTGGAGGCTGCCAGAAGGTGCAAAATGCCCCAAAGCACCTTTTATCGGAAAGCCGGGAACTTTCGCGAGGACAACGCTGAAATAGTCTAACAAGGTGTACTTTTTGGGGAAATCATTTTCTCCCTTTTTAAGTAAGAAAAAAGTCCCTGTCAAACCCCACTGGACAACAAATTTACCCTCTGCCCCTCCTTACCTCAAAGTACACCTTATTAGAAGTCATTTCATAATTCGCATGAAATGACTTCTAACGCCAGACGAGAGTCTGGCGCGGCGCGAAAAGCGCCGTGAATGAGCCAAAAACCACGTTTTTTGGCGAATGATCTTCATAATTTAGCCCAAAGGCTGAATTATGAAATGAGTTCTAGACAACATTGGTGCTGTCTTCACGGAGACTTCCGGCTTTCCGGTAAAAGGTGCTTGATGGCATCCTGCATCTTCTGGCGGCTTCCAGACCGGAAATATGGCCATTGAGCCAGAGGGCGCAATTCTCCGGAAAATTGTCCGGCAAGGGTTTGATTTCGCGCCCAAAGCGCACACCACGCTGTTTGGCCGCCGCAATGCCTTGGGCCTGCCTGCTGCGGATGTTCTCCCGCTCATTCTGGGCAACGAAAGAAAGCACCTGCAAGACCAGATCGGCAATGAATGTTCCGAGCAGGTTTTTGTCCCGCCTGGTGTCGAGCAGGGGCATGTCCAGGACGAGAATGTCCACGCGCTTTTCCTTGGTCAGCACGCGCCATTGTTCCAGAATTTCCTCATAAGAGAGTATTAACAATATAATGTAAACATGTTATACCCTCCCCGAGGAGGACAACATGGAAGCAAATCCCAACTGCCCCAAGTGTCATGCCAGCGCGGTATATCGAAATGGAAAAGTTCTGGGGAAACAAAGGTATCGTTGCAAGG
>CAJTFO010000018.1 GCA_910575755.1 Desulfovibrionaceae bacterium
CGTATCGAAAGGAACAATTGCCGTCAGCGTCACTGGTTTGCCAGGTTTCGGCGAAAGTCAGTAGTTGTTTCTCGGAGTCTGCATATGGTTGATTTGACAATGGCTCTTTTTGCCAGGTTCCATGTAAATGGAAGACTGGAAGACATTAAAACATTATTTAGTTAACACTCTCAAGATGTATTGTCGGACATGGCAAATCTTGTGATGCAGTATAAAGCGCGGAAGCGCGCACAAATCCATTTTAAGGCCGTTTGAAACAACTTTAAGTGAATCATATCAACCTTAACCATTGATAGCAAGACCTTTGCTTCGCAAAAAACTGATGGGGCAGGGGCAGGCGCGACAGGAAAGGCTTGCAGACCATACATGATGGCGGATAAGATACGCGAGACGGCGAGGCTAATAATGGGGACGGATTGTCGAGTCTTGAGCTGCCTGGCGGCCAGGCCGCTCGCAGCCGTCTCAGGCGCAACCCCGCAGACAGATTTTTCAGAGTGTTTCTGCAACCCACGCCACTTTTCGCGCCGCGCGGACTCTCCGGAGAGGGGCATTTCATGGAAATTATGCAATAACTTCCAGTGCCCAATTGCAAAAATTCTTCGCAGAATTTTTGCAGCATCGTTCGCGAAAAAAGGTGGTTTTTTGCTCACTCGCGACGGTTGCGCCGTCGCAGAAATGCTCTGGCGACACAGCGTCTGAAGCGCGGACGCGGTCGGAACTGGCAGTTCTGGCCGCAGGCCTTTGTGAAAGGCGGTTCGCGTTTGCTTGCACAACCTTCTTATCCCCGTTTGAGAGGAGCGCGCCATGCAACTCTGTGAAAAATGCGACGGTACCGGCAGGATTTCCTGCGGCGCCTGCTGGAACGGCCAGCGCCGGCCCATGTGTCCCGATTGTACCGGTCGGGGCGTGATCAGAACCGAATCCGGCAATAAGCCCTGTCCGCGTTGCCGGGGCAACGGCAAAGTGACGCCTGTGAGCTGTCCGCACTGCGGCAACAGCACGCCTTGTCCGGCCTGCAAGGGCAGCGGCAGGGCATAGCGCACCGCGTGCGCATAGGCAAAAGACCCCGCAATGCCACAGGCTTCGGGGTCTTTTGCCTGCACAGCCGACCGGGCATTCAGTGTATGTTGTCTGTATAAAAAAAGCCCCTGCGATCTTTTACGCAGGGGCTGATCATTCTGGCTCCCCGAGACGGACTTGAACCGCCAACCTAGTGATTAACAGTCACCCGCTCTGCCGATTGAGCTATCGGGGATCGCTGAAGGCAGAAATCCTTTTACGGAAAAGTCGCCACGAGGTCAAGCAAAAATATGCGATTCTCCAAAAATCAGTGAAGCGCCGCGTTTTTTTTACAGCGTTCAAGCTGCTTCCGGTAGCGGTCCGCCTCACTGTAGACACAGCCGCAGTAGGGCTGGCGGTACAGGCCCCATTCCTTTGAACGGTCAATGCCCGCCTGCCAGTCAGTACGAAAATCGCGGTAGACAAAGCGGGGACCGCCTTGTTTCGCCAGGTTGCGACCGGCTGAAGCAATACTCTCATGCGGCTGATAGCGGGAGTAGAGCAGGCTGGTACTGAAGTGGGCGAAGCCCAGCGAGGCGGCCTCGGCAAAGGCCGCCTCCACACGGCTTTCACAACACCAGGCGCAACGCGCGGGCGCTTCGTCCCGCCCGGCCACGGCGCGCAGCCAGGCCGTGATGTCCCAGGCCGCGTCCGCATACAGAATTTCCACCCCCAGCCGCTCAGCGCACTGTGTGGCGGCTTCGCGGCGGCGCAGATATTCGGCCAGCGGCTGCACATTGGGATTCATGAACCAGGCCGTAAGCGCATAGCCCTCGTCCAGCAGACGGGTTATGGGCATGATGGCGCACGGTCCGCAGCAGACGTGCAGCAGCAGGCTGTTGCCGCCGCGTTTTGCTGTGGACTCTAGGCGCGAATGGCTATTTCCAGGCATTTTCCGAAATCCTGCTCCATTTCGCGCAGGGTGTCGCGCTTGTGATTGAGCAGATAGAGACCCAGTTCACGCGATGTTTCAAAAACGCACTTTTCGCCGCTGGCAGCGCGCAGCATGCGGCGCAGTTCGCGCAGGCCCTGCAGGGCCTGCCATTCCAGGTTGCGGCGCTGGCCTGTGCCGCCGCAGGCCGGGCAGGGCTCCATGGTGATGGCCAGCGCCGAAGAGCCCGTGCGCTGACGCACCAGTTCCAGCAGGCCAAAGGAGCTCATGCGGGCCACGTCGTGGCGGGCGCGGTCGTTTTTCATGGCCTGGCGCAGTGTTTTTTCCACTTCCAGCACATGCTTCTTGTCGCGCATTTCAATGAAGTCGATGACCACCTGACCGCCTATGTCGCGCAAGCGGAGCTGGCGGGCGATGGTCTCGGCGGCCTCCATATTGGTTTTGTAGGCCATGGCCTCAAAATTGCCCTTGCCGGAAATCTTGCCCGAGTTGATGTCGACAGCCATCAGGGCTTCGGTCTGGTCAAAGACCAGGCGACCGCCCGACGGCAGAACCACCTCGCGGGAATAGATCTGATCCAGCTGGCGGCGCAGACTGAAGCGCTCCCACATGGACTGGCGGATATCGCCGTGCAGGCGCACCAGGTCTTTTTTACGCGGGAAGAGCAGACTGACCGTATCACGAATGCCCTGGGCCACATCTTCATTGTCCACCCAGATTTCGCAGACGTCGTCGGTAAGGTAGTCGCGCACCGCGCGTTCGGAAAGGCCGGGTTCCTGATGAATCAGGGCCGGAGCCGAAACCTCGGTGGCCTTTTTGCGAATGTCGCGCCAAAGTCGCTTCAGGTACTGAAGATCGTTTTTCAGCGTGGTTTTGGTAGTGCCCGCGCTCACCGTGCGCACGATGACGCCCAGCCCCTGGCCGGGATCAATGCCGTTCATCATGTCACGCAGGCGGGTGCGTTCTTCGTCGCTTTCCACCTTGCGGGAAACGCCGATCTGCTCCTGTCCCGGCGTGAGCACCAGAAAACGCCCGGCCAGCGACAGCCAGGTAGTCAGGAACGCGCCCTTGTTGCCGGTGGGCTCCTTGACCACCTGCACCAGCACTTCCTGGCCAGCTTTGAGCACCTTCTGGATGGGCGGAAACTTCTTGCCCTTGGCCGGTTCGTGGTGGGCCTGCCAGTATTCGGGGTGGATTTCGTCGATCTGCAAAAAGCCGTTCTTGCCCGCGCCGTAGCTCACAAAAGCGGCCTGAAGATTGGTGTCGATATTGTGGATGACGCCCTTGTAAATATTGCCCTTGATCTTGCGCTGGTGGAGCATGTCCAGATAATATTCCAGCAGGTTGCCTTCTTCGGCCAGGGCCACTTCCACCTGTTCGCCAGGCAGCACGCTGATGAACATGCGCCGCTTGCCCGAGGCCGCTTCAGCCTTGGCCTTGGCCGCCGTGGCCCGCACGGTGGACTTTTTGCCGCTTTCGCTCCTGGCGGTCGTGGCGCTTTTGCCTTTTTTGCCGTCGCCCTCAGGGGCGGCAGCCTCGGAGGCGGCTGCATCGGCAGCGCTGGGGGAGGGGGCGTCGCCCTCGCCGCTGTCGCCATCTTCCTGGAGCGTGGCGCCGTTTTCGCCCGCCGCGGGTTCATCCGCGCTCATCTCGTCTGTGGCATTTGCGCGGTTTTTACGGTTCCGCCCGCGTCCGCCGCGTCGTCCGCGCCGGCTTTTGCGGCGGTTCGTTTCGGCGCTCTCCTCGCTCTCGCTTCCGGCCGCTGCGCTCTCTGCGGCTTCCACAGGCCGGACTTCTTCTTCCGTTTCCGTCTGTTCCGCCGGTTTCGCCTCCGCGCTCAATGTCGCCGGGGCATTGTCGGCAGGGGCATCTGCCGTGGCCTGGGGTACAGTGTCCTCCGCCGGCAAAGCCGGGGCGACATCGCTTTGCGCTGCGCTGTCCGCGGGCGCGGCGGCTTTTTTTGCGCGCGAAGCCCGCGTGGTCTTGAGCTTGGCGCTGCGGGCGCGTTCGGGAGCGGCCTTGGCGGTGCTTGCGGGCGCTGCTTCAGCGCCGTCCGGCCCGGAGGTTGCCGGGGCGGCGCTTTCGGTTTTGCCCCTGGTCTTGGCCGTGCGGCTTTTGCCCGTCCCCCGGCCCGATGCGCGTGGGGTTCTGCCCGTGTCTTCCTCGCCGCCTTCGGCATTTGGAGCTGGCGTGCTGCCGCCGCCGCGCGGTTTGCGCGCGGGAGCGTCTGCAGGGCCTTCCGGGGCGGCTTCGGCCTCCGCTGCGGTTGCGGCCCTGGCGTTTCTGGCGCGGGCTGTCTGCGCGGCGGGCTTTTTGACGCTGCGGGATGAGGCGCGGCGTTTGGGGGCGGGAGCTTCCGCCGGGGTTTCGCCGGAAGCGGCGGGGGCTGTGGAGGCGGCAACGGGAGAAACAGAGGGGGCGTCCTGGCTTGCGCCATCCGTGGCGTGGGACGCGGCCACGGAGAAATCCTGGTCAGTTGTCATGTAAATCCTTACTGGCGGCGGCCTGAAAAACAGGGCCGCGAAAAATTCGTGGTTCGGTCAGCCGAACTTCGTATGCAATATGGCGACAGCAGCGCCATTATGGCGCGCGTTTGCCGCAGGCATGCCGAACCTTATTCCGACAAGATACGTCTTTTGCAAAAATATGCAAGAAGCTCCGCGCCTCCCGTCCCGTGCGCCGCGCGGGCGGCGTCAGCAATTCTCAAGTACGCGCAATTCCGCCGACAGACGACCGGAATTGGAGCGCAGCACCACATAGCCGCCCTGGGCCAGCGCGCCGGGATTGACCACCACGGTGCGGCCCACGCGGTCCACGGCTCTGGCCTCATGGATATGACCGCAGAGGCAGATGTCTGGCTGGGCTTCCTCCAGAAATTCGCGCACCGCCGTGGAACCCACATGGATATCACCGGGAATGACGTCGCAGGCCGTGTCCCTGGGCGGATTATGGGAAACCAGCACCGTGTGGGGATAGCGCCGGGCGCGCTGCCAGCAGGCGTCCAGCCAGGCCGCGAACGCGGATTCGGGAAACTCGCTGGGCGTGCCAAAGGGCGTGAAGGTGGAGGCCCCCACGCCGAAAATGGCCGTATCCGGCGTCAGCTCACGAGTGACGGTATGCAGATTCCAGCCCTGCTCGCTGAGCCATGTGTCCACTTCGGGCCGGTCCATATTGCCGATTTGGGCCCAGACCGGCAGGTCGCGGGCGCGCAGGGCTTCCATGACCAGTTCGGCTTGCTTCACGCCGCCGGTAATGGTCAGGTCGCCGGTGACGATGATGCCGTCAGCCTGGGCCAGTTCCGGAATTCGCCCGAAGCAGGCGGGCTCGTCATGGATGTCGCCTACGGCAATCCAGAGGTAATCATGCGCATCGGCACTTGGCATGGCGTCCCATCCTTTGTTATAAAAAGTGCAGCGCAACTCTGCCATAACTTGCCACGGATGGAAAGACCCGTCATGCACTTCGCACAGCCCGCATCCAGCTTGTCCGCGGAATCCCTGGAATCCGGAGAATCCGTCGCGGCCCGCAAGGCCGCCCTGCGCGAGCGCATCCGCAAACTGCGCCGCCGCCACCCGCCGGGCCTGGCGCGGGCGCGCAGCCTGGAAGCGCAGCAACGCCTGCTGGAGGCCCCCTGCTGGCGCAACGCGCGTTCCGTGGCGCTTTATGTGGCGCTGAAGGACGAGCTTTGCACCGACAGATTGCTGGCTGCGGCCTGGCAGAGCGGACGCGTTGTCTGGCTGCCGCGCGTCCGGCCCCGGGAGCCGGGGCGTATGGAGTTCGTGGCCTGCGCGGGGCCGGAACAGTTGCGGCCCGGCCCCTTTGGCCTGCGTGAACCGCAGGACGCTCTGCCGGGTCTGGGCCCGGAAGAGGCGGGCAAGACCTTCAGGCCGGACCTGCTGGTGTTGCCGGGTCTGGCATTTGACCGGCGCGGCGGTCGCCTGGGCTTCGGCGGCGGCTACTATGACCGTTTTCTGGACAGCATGCTGGCCTGCCCGCGCGTGGGGCTGTGCTTCGCCTTCCAGATCATCAGCAATCTGCCCCTTGAACAGTGGGATCAGCGCGTGCACTATCTCTGCACGGAAGAGCAATTTCTGTGTCTGTAAACTACATTCCCTTTCAGTTTCCCGGTCTGGCAAACGTGCGTTGCGCCTTTCAGGTCCGCGCCGCCAGGCCCGACGGCAGCTACAGCGACGCCTGCGACGGCGGCAATATTTCCTTCAGCACGACCGACGATCCGAACCGGGTGACGGGCAGCCGCCGGGACATGCTGGCGGCCTTGCGGGCGCGCGGACTCACGGCCTGGGCGGAACTCAACCAGGTGCACGGCGACGCGCTGGTCTTTGACCCGGAAAGCGTGGCCTGCGAGGCCCCCCCCGTTGCGGAGGGCGACGGCATGGCCACCTCTCGGCCCGGTCTGGGGCTGCTGATCAAGACCGCGGACTGTCAGCCCATACTGCTGGCGCACAAGAGCGGCCGTTATGTGGCGGCCCTGCACGCGGGCTGGCGGGGCAATCGCTGCGATTTTCCGGGCACGGGCGTGGCCCGCTTCTGCGCGCGCTATGGGCTCAAGGCCTGTGATCTGCTGGCTGTGCGCGGCCCCAGCCTGGGACCGGGACGGGCGGAGTTTGTCAACTTCGAGCGGGAATGGAGCGACGACTTCCGGCGCTGGTTCGACCCGCAGACGCAAACCATGGATCTCTGGAGCCTGACCCGCCATCAGTTGCGGCAGGCGGGCCTGCCGGAGCGGCAGATTTTCGGTCTGGATCTCTGTACGGCCTCCAATGACGGGCAGTTTTTTTCCTATCGGCGGGAGAAAAAGTGCGGCCGCCAGGCCAGCCTGATCTGGATCGCGACCGCGCCCGGAGCAACAGAGTACTCCGGGGCATTCGGGCATAGCGCCACAGCGGGGAAGTCCAGCGATGCATCGTGAAACCGCGGGCGGAATGCTCTTTTTGCGGGACATATCCCCTGATGTCCGCGCGCGGGCGCTTGCGTCCGGCTCGCTTCTCGCTTCGCGCTACCTCTCAAAATAGGTGTACCCGCGCAGGCCGTCCTCAAAAGCCTGCATGACGGCAAAGCGTTCGCTGGGCGAGATGCGGCCCCGGCGCACGGCCTGTTCTGCGGTGCCGCGCAAATCCTCAAGGATGCGGCGCGGGTCATATTCCACATAGCTCAGGATGTCGGCCACGGAGTCGCCGCGGATTTCGCGCACATATTCATAGCTGCCGTCTTCCGAAGCACGGATGGAAACCACGTTGGTATCGCCCATCAGGTTATGCAGATCGCCCAGCGTCTCCTGATAGGCCCCCACCAGAAAGACGCCCAGATAATACTCTTCGCCGTCGCGCAGGGGGTGCAGGTCCAGGGTGGATTTCATGCCCTGCGGGTCGATGAAGTGATCAATGCGGCCGTCTGAATCGCAGGTGATGTCCGAAATGATGCCCTGGCGCGACGGAAATTCATTGAGCCGGTGTACCGGCATGATGGGGAAGAGCTGGTCAATGGCCCAGGAGTCGGGCAGGGACTGGAACACGCTGAAATTGCCGTAATAAATGTCCGCCAGGCTTACGTCAATGTCCGCCAGGTCGCGGGGCACGTTCTTGAGCCGGGTTTTCTCCTGGGCGATGCGCATGATGATGGCCCAGAAAAAGCGTTCGGCCAGGGTGCGCTGGCGCAGGTTGACCCGGCCCGTGGAAAAGAGCTGGCGTATTTCGTCGCGGTAATAAATGGCGTCGTTGTAGCATTCCTGAAGATTGCGCAGGGAAATGCCGGAAAGCACCTCGCGCAGGTTGCGCACGGGTTCGGGCGCATCCGCGGGCAGTTCGTCGGGCAGTTGCATTTCCTCCACCACGCTGACGTCCAGAATATTGAAGAGCAGCACCGAATAATAGGCCACCGTGGCCCGACCGGACTCGGTGATGATGTGCGGGTGCGGCGCCTGCGCTTCATCCAGAATGCTCATGATGGCTTCCACCACATCCGCGCAGTATTCGTCCAGATTGTAATTGCGCGAGGAAATGTAATTGGTGTGCGAACCGTCATAATCCACGGCCAGGCCGCCGCCCAGATCCAGATAGCCCATGGGCGCGCCTTCCTGCACCAGGCCCGCATAGAGGCGTGCGCCTTCCATGACCCCGGTGCGGATGTCCCGTATGTTGGAAACCTGGGAGCCCAGGTGGTAGTGCAGCAGGCGGAAGCAGTCCAGCATGTCGTGGGCTTTGAGGGTGTCCACCACATCCACTATCTGAGCCGGGGACAGGCCGAAGGTGGAGCGCTCCCCGCCGGAGTCAGTCCAGTGTCCGCTTGCCTTGACCGCCAGCTTGGCCCGCACGCCGAGGTTGGGCCGCACGCCCAGAGCCTTGGCTCGCTCCAGCAGCACATCCAGCTCGCGGGGCATTTCCAGCACAAAAAAGACATTGAAGCCCAGACGCAGGGCCTGAAGCCCAAGGTCGATGAATTCCTCGTCCTTGTACCCGTTGCAGACAATGCAGGCCTCGGTGTCGCGCATCAGGGAGACGGCGGCGATCAGTTCAGCCTTGGAACCCACCTCCAGCCCGTGGTGATAGCGCGCGCCGAACTGGGCGATTTTTTCCACCACCTGCTGCTGCTGATTGACCTTGATGGGAAACACGCCCCGGTACTCTCCACCGTAGCCCAGATTTTTGATGGCCTTGCGGAAGGATTCATGGATGCTGGCAATGCGCGAATCCAGAATGTTTTCCACCCGCAGCAGCACGGGCATGTCGTAGCCGCGCTCATGCAGACCGGCGATGATTTCCGGCAGGGGAATCTGCGGGCCTTTGGGCCCCTGCGGGCAGACCACCACTTCCCCGGCGTCCGAAACATTGAAATAACCGGCGCCCCAGTTGCGGATGCCGTAAAGTTCGATGGAATCTTCCACCCGCCATTGCTGCAATGCGCGGTTTTTGGCCAATGTGTTCTCCTTGAGTGCCGCCGCCCGGCGGGAAACAATGAGGGCATGCGCCCCAAAGCCGCGCCATTATGCCGTGAAAACGCGCAAAGTCAATGTTTGCGGGCATTGCGGCATGCGGGTCGTTCCGGTCTGCCGCCATATGCGCACTTGACGAAGGGCGGGGCATGCTTCACTTTTACGGATATGCCGTCGGCATGTGGCCGTAATCCGTTTTGGGGGGCTTATGAAACATTTTTCATACAGTTGCTTGCTGTTGCCGCTGCTGGCGGTTCTGCTGGCCGCCTGCTCCGGCGAGGAGGGCAAGACGGGCGGCCCGCCGCCCGCGCCCGTGCATGTCCGGCCGGTGGCGCGCGCCGACGTGCCGCGCCTGCTGCATGTGGTGGGCAATGTCAGGGCTTCGGCCACGGTGGGGGTCAAGCCCAGAGTCACCGGCGAGATCCAGGAAATCCATTTCAGGGAGGGGCAGGATGTGCGGGAAGGGCAGCCGCTGATCAGCATTGATCCGCGTCCCTTCGAGGCGGCGTTGCGCGAAAAGCGAGGCCTGCTGGCCAAATCCCAGGCCCAGTTGAACAAGGCCAGCGATGACGTGCGCCGCTATGGCAGGCTGGTGGGCGGGGGCTATGTGAGCCGCGAGGCCTACGAGCAGACCGCCACCGAAGCGGCGGCCCTCAAGGCCACGGTGCAGTCGGACAAGGCCGCCGTGGAGAGCGCGGCCCTGGACCTTTCCTACTGCACGGTGACCGCGCCCATCAGTGGCCGGGTGGGCGCGCTCAATGTGGACAAGGGCAATATGGTCAAGACCACGGATGACACGCCTGTGGTGACCATCGACACGCTTTCGCCCATCTATGTGAATTTCTCCGTGCCCGAGGCGCATCTGCCGGCGATTCTGGAGCGCATGCGTCAGGGCGGCGTGCCCATCAGGGCCACGCCTGCGGGCGGCACAGTGGAAAGCGGCCTGCTGACTCTGGTGGACAATACTGTGGACACGCGCACCGGCACCATCCGCCTGCGCGGCCTGTTTGAAAATGCTGACCGCCGCCTCTGGCCCGGCCAGTTCGTGCAGGTGGAGCTGCCTCTGGGCGTGGCGCAACAGGCCCTGACAGTGCCCAGCCGCGCCGTGCAGTCCGGCCGCGAGGAGTCCTACGTCTATCTGGTCGGCAAGGATGACCGCGCCGTGTACCGCAAGGTCAGGGTGCTCTTCGAGCATCAGGGCGTCAGTGTGGTGGAAGGCGAACTGGCCGAAGGCGACCGGGTGGTGGTGGACGGCCAGGTGCGGCTGGCGCCGGGGCTGGCGGTGCAGGTGCTGGAATGACATGCGCGCCGGATTTTTATCCGGCGTTGGCCTCGGTTTCCAGCGTCCGGCAGAGCGCCGCGCCGTTGCTCGCGCCGGCCACGGCCCTGCAAAAGGCCGCTGCCTGTTCTTCCGGCAGGCTGATGCACAGCCTGACCTCGGCCTGGTAGTCCTCTCCCTCGACTCTGGCCTCAAAGGCGGGCAGAAGACGGCGCAGCGCGTCCAGATGGGCGTAACTCATGGTGCATTCCAGCCGGGACAGCGGCACTTGTTCGGCCAGGGTCAGCCCCGCCAGATTTTCGCGCACCGAGTCCTGATAGGCGCGCACCAGCCCGCCCGTGCCCAGCTTGACGCCGCCGAACCAGCGCGTCACCACCACGCAGATTTCCCCGATGCCACAGTGCAGCAGCACTTGCAGCATGGGCCGCCCGGCCGTGCCGTGGGGTTCGCCGTCGTCGGAGGAGCCTATCCGGGCGGTGTGCCCCGGCGCGCCCGCCACATAGGCCCAGCAGTTGTGGGTGGCGTCGGCATTGGCCCGGCGGATGGATTCCACAAAGGCCCGCGCGGCCTCCGGTCCCGGCGTATGAGCGCATTGGGCCAGAAAACGACTGCGGCGGATGAGCAGCTCCGTGCAGTGGGGCTGGTCCGGGCCGGCGGTGGGGATGGGATAGCGCGCCACGGCTATGCCCCGTTTCCCGCCGGGAAAATGCTCCCGGCGCGGCACGAAACACGACGGTAAAGGCCGCCTTTGGGATGGGAGATGAGCGCACACTGCGCCAGCAGCTCTTTGAGATTCATCAGGATTCTAGTAGCCCGCAATGACCTCAAGGGCAATGAAAAAAATCAGGCAGGCTGAACGGGAATATGGGCATTGCGCCATAAAAACTATAAAACTAATTTTATAGTTGACAATAGAAAACTAGTTTTATAGTTTTTTCTTGACAGCAGTCCACAGGCTTCTCTATGACTGGGGCATGAATACGCAATATCTGCATGCCCTGCCGCAAGACTGGGAAGCCACCGCCAGGGTGTTCTCGGCATTGGGCGACGCCACGCGGCAGAAAATTCTGCTGCTGTTCGAGCCGGGGGAGAGCATCAGCCTGAAAAGTTTGACCGGGCTCCTGCCTCTGAGCCGCACCGCCGTTGCCCACCATGTGACCACGCTGGTGCGGGCCGGCCTGCTGCAACCCGTTCGACGCGGGCGGGAAGTGTACTACAGTCTGGATCTTGAACGGGCTATCGAGGCTCTGGACAAGGTCAGAAACTACGCGGCGGATCTTCTGGCGGCCACGGGGGGACAAAAGCCCTGAAGCCGCCCCCGCCGGGGAGGAAAGGCATATGGCGGGCACTTTGCTGAAGCAGGCCGCGGCTCTGGGAGCCAGCTACACGCTGGGCACGTTCAACGACAACTTTTTCAAGCAGGCGACCCTGTTGCTGGCGCTCAGTCTGGGGTACAGCGGCTTTCAGGCCTGGGGCACGTTTTTGTTCGCCCTGCCTTTCGTGCTTTTTTCCGCCTGGGCTGGCTGGCTGGCCGATCGTTTCCCCAAAAAATATCTGGTAGTGGCCGCCAAGTGTCTGGAACTGGCCGCCATGCTGGCCGGAGCCTGGGGCATACTGTCCCTGAACTGGGCCGCCATGCTGTTCATGCTGTTCTGTATGGGCGTCAGTTCCACCCTGTTCAGCCCGGCGCTCAACGGTTCCATCCCGGAAATTTTTCCGCCCGGCAACGTGCCGCGCGTTAACGCGCTTTTCAAACTCTTCACCACAGTCTCCATACTGCTGGGCGTCATGCTGGCGGGCGCGGCTCTGGACAGGCAGTGGTTCGACACCATGATTCCCTTCGGTCGCTGGCTGGTGGCCGTGGGCGTGGTTGTGGCCGCTGTCTTTGGCCTTGCGGGCGCGGCCCTGGTTCCCTATCGTCCGGCCGTGCAGAACCAGCGACGCCCGCCTTTTCCCTGGCTGGGCGCCTGGGATTCCCTGCGCGATTTCCGTCGCATGCGGCGGGATCGGGCCCTGGCGCTGGTTATCGCGGCGGACGCCTTTTTCTACTGCATCTCCACCCTGGTGCTGCTGGAAATCAACGCGCTGGGCATGCGTGAGCTGACCTTCAGCAAGACTGTCACCAGTCTGCTGCCCACGGCGCTGATGCTGGGCATCTGCGCGGGGGCGCTGCTGGCGGCGCGCGGCACGCCCCAAAGTTGGCGGCGCTGGCTTGCGCCCTCCTGCGGAGGTATCGGCTGCGCCCTGCTGGCGGCGGGCTTTACGCCGCATCTGCCTGAAAATCTGCGCTTTCCGGCTCTGTTGCTGCTGTATGGCGCGGCGGGCGTGTGCGGCGGCCTGTATCTGATTCCGGTGGCCAGCTTCATTCAGGTGCGTCCGGCTCCAGAGGAAAAGGGACGTGTGCTTGGCGTCGACAACTGTCTGGTATTTTCCGGCATTTTGCTGGCCAGCGCCGTTTACTGGGGGCTGGAGTTTTTCGCGCCCTCCACGGGGCATTGCATTCTGGGCGGCATGGCCCTGACGGCGGGGGGCTGTTTTGCGCACACCCTTCATTCCCTTCCCGCGCCCCATGCCTCTGATATGCCTGATGCGCCGGCAGCCGCCGCGCGTCATCATGACGGTAAAAAGGCGACGCGGAAGGGTGGGCGCGCTCTGGATATGCTGGCCGCCCTGCTGCGTACTCTTGTCGCTCTGCGTTACCGCGTGCGCGTGGAAGGTCTGGAAGAGGTACGCGCCGCTGATGACGGCAGGCCGATTCTGTTCATGCCCAACCATCCGGCCCTCATGGATCCGGTGCTGGTTTACAGCCATTTGATTTCCTTCCGGCCCCGACCCCTGGCCGACGAGTGGCAGATCAGCCGTCCTCTGGTGCGCCGCATGGCGCCTTTGGCCCGGCCCGTGCCTCTTCCCGATCTGCGGACGCAGGGACGCGCGGCGCGCGGAGCCGTGCTGGAGGCCCTTACGCGTTGTGCCCAAGCGCTCAAGGCGGGCGACAATCTGCTGCTTTATCCGGCGGGCTGCCTCAGCCGTGACGGTCAGGAGCATATCGGGGCCAACAGCGGGGCGTACCGGCTGCTTCAGATGGTTCCTCACTGCCGCGTGGTGCTGGTGCGCAGCCGGGGCCTTTGGGGGTCCTCGTTCAGCTGCGCCGTGAACAGGCGGCCCGACATGCTGCGCGGTCTGGCGCGCGGCGCGCTGCTCCTGCTCTGCAATCTGCTTTTCTTCATGCCCCGGCGTGACGTGCGCATCAGCCTGCATGAAATACGGGATCTGCCGCCCGCCGAGGCCGGCGCCACAGCCCTCAACCGGGTGCTGGAAGACTGGTACAACGCGGAGCCAGAAGAGGCCCTGGTCGTGCCCTGTTACTTCTGGCAGGGCAGCGCGCCCCGGTCGCTGCCGCGTAGGGAAGCTGAAGCCGTTTTGGGCAGGAACATTGCGGATGTCCCCGAAGACATGCGCCAGCGGGTCTACGCCCTTTTGGCGGAGAGCGCCGCTGCGGAGACGGATCTTGCGAGCCTGACCCCGGAAACGCGGCTGGCCCTGGATCTGGGTATTGACAGTCTGGCCCTCACAGAGTTGAGCCTGAAGCTGGAGCAAGTGGCCGGGCACAGCGTAAGCCGTCTGGATATGTTGCTCACGGCCGGGGATTGCGTGCTGGCCGCCGCCGGACTGCTGGATGAGGACGAGGATGCGGCCCCAGCGCCCGCGGGCTGGGACGCGCATGATTCCCGCAATCCGGCCCGGCGTCTGGACGTGCCTGCCGCGCCGCATCTGCCTCTGGCCATTCTGCGTCAGGCCCGGCGCGCGCCCGCAAGCCTGATGCTGGCTGACGCCGGGGGCGCTCTGAACTGGCGCGAATTCTGGCTGCGTTCCCTGGCGCTGGCTTTGCTGCTGCGCCGCCGTTGCGCCGGACAGGATCGCGTGGGCGTGATGCTGCCCGCCTCAAGCGCGGCGGCCATGAGCTGGCTGGCCGTGCTGTTGGCGGGAAAGACGCCGGTCATGCTCAACTGGACCACCGGCCCGGCCAACTTCTGGCATTGCATGCGTCTGGCGGAGGTCCGCACCGTTGTCACAGCCCGGCGTCTGCTGGAACGTCTGGACGGACAGGGCTTTGACGGTGCGGCGGCAACGCGCGCCGACGCGCGCTGGTTCTGCCTGGAGGATGCGGCTACGGCCATTCCCTGGCGGCTCAGGCTTGCGGCCCTGCTGCGCAGTCGCCTGGCGCTGCTGGGCTGGGAGCGGGCGGCCCTGCCCGCGCGTATATCCCGCACGGCGGCGGTGCTGTTCACCTCCGGCTCTGAAGCCGCGCCCAAGGGAGTGCCCCTGAGCCACGCCAATATCCTGGCCAATTGCCGCGATATTGCCGAGGTACTCGCCATAAGCCCACACGACCGCATGCTGGGCATGCTGCCCCCCTTTCATTCGCTGGGGCTTACCGGCAATATAGTCCTGCCGCTCTGCTTCGGTCTGCCCGTGGTCTTTCATCCCAATCCCACCGAGGCCGCGCGCCTCAACCGGCTCTGCCGGCGCTGGCGGCCCACGTTGACCGTGGCTCCGCCCACATTTCTGGATGGCATGCTGCGACAGGCCGCGCCCGGCGATCTGGTTTCGCTGCGTCTGGGATTTGTGGGCGCGGAGGCCTGTCCCGGGCGGGTGTACGAGGCCTTTGCCGAGCAGAGCGGCGGAACCCTGTGTGAAGGCTACGGCGTCACCGAATGTGCCCCGGTCATCAGCGTCAACCGACCGGAGTCTCCGCTTCCCGGCAGCATCGGCCTGCCCTTGCCCTCGGTGGAAGTGGCCCTGGTCAGTCCTGAAGGTTCTCCGCGCCGGGTGGCGGAAGGAGAAGCCGGCATGCTGCTGGTGCGCGGCCCCAATGTTTTTGACGGCTATCTGGCCGCAGCAGGGCAGACGCCGCCCGATCCCTTTGTGGAATTCGAGGGCCGCCGCTGGTATCGCACCGGCGATCTCGTCCGGGCTGATGCGCAGGGCCGTCTGACCTTCGCGGGCCGCCTGGGCCGTTTTGTGAAGATCGGCGGAGAGATGATTTCCCTGCCGCAGATGGAAAAGGTTCTGCTGGACTATTTGGCTCGCCGCGCCGCCACGGCGGGCGCGCCGGAGGCGATCCGGGAGGAGGGCGGTCCGGCCCTGGCCGTGGAAAGCGTGGAGCGCGACGGCGTGCCGGAAATTGCAGTATACAGCGTGGCGGCCCTGACCCGTGAGGAGGCCAACGCGGCCCTGCGCCAGGCCGGGCTGTCGGCCCTGTATGCCGTGCGGCGTGTGGTGCGGCTGGAGACCATTCCGGTGCTGGGCACAGGCAAGACCGATTACCGCGCGCTCAAGGCGCTGGCGGCGTCCTGACCGATGAGTTGAGCTGTCCGAACTTCTCGTTCCAGAGTCCCTTTCCCTGAAGGAGTAAATTTAATTAAATAATGTTTCAATATCTTCCAGAATGAATGCTGTTTTTGTGAATTGCGGCAAAAGGCCAAATGTTCTATACTGAAGGACACATACCTGTCACAGCGGCGGGAGGATCGCCGTCGCGGGCCGCTTGGACGACCGGCGCGGGTCTGTCGTGTCAAGAACGCACAACCTGGAGGCTTAGATGAAACTGGGCAAACATCTCGCGGTGCTGGCCGCGTTGACGCTTTCGCTGGTGTTTGGAGCGCAGACCGCGCCCGCCGCCGACAAAGACCCCATAAAAATCGGCGTATACCTGCCGCTGACCGGCCAGAACGCCTTTGGCGGCCAGTTGGAACTGGAAGGCGTGCGCCTGGCCCAGAAGGAAATGCCCACGGTGCTGGATCGCCCCGTGGAACTGGTGGTGGTGGACAACAAGTCCGACAAGGTGGAAGCGGCCAATGCCGTGAAACGTCTTGTGGAACGCGACAAGGTTGTGGCGCTTATCGGCACCTACGGTTCCTCCCTGGCCATGGCCGGCGCTGAAGTGGCCGAAAAAGCCAAAGTGCCTGGCGTGGGCACCTCCTGCACCAACCCGCTGGTGACCCAGGGCAAGAACTACTATTTCCGCGCCTGCTTCATTGATCCCTACCAGGGCGCGGCCGCGGCCACCTATGCCTTTGAAAACCTGGGCTTCAAAAAGGCCGCCGTGCTCATGGACATGACCAATGACTACGCCGTGGGCCTGTCCAGCTTCTTCTCGCGCTCCTTCAAAAAGCTGGGCGGCGAGGTGGTGGCCAACCTCAAGTACAGCTCCGGCGATCAGGACTTTACGGCCCAGCTCACCGAGCTGATCTCCAAAAAGCCTGACATCGTTTTCATGCCCGCCTACTTCGCCGAAGGGGCCATCATCATGAAACAGGCCCGCGAACTGGGCGCGACCTTCCGTCTGATGGGCGCGGACGCCATGGACAACCCGGATACCGTCAAGCTGGGCGGCAAGGCCGCGGAAGGCTTTTTGCACACCACCTTCCCCTATGACCCCAAGATGACCAGCATGAGCCCCGAGGCCAAACGCTTCACCGAGGCATGGAAAGCGGCCTATCCCGACAAGGAAACCAATGTCAACGGCGCCCTGGGTTATAACTGCTACTTCCTGATTGTGGACGCCATCAAGCGCGCCGGTTCGGCGGAACCTCAGGCCATCACCAGGGCCCTGGCCGAAACCCAGGGCCTTCCCACCGCGCTGGGCAAGCTTTCCATCAACAAGAGCCACGACGCTGAAATGCCCGTGGGCATCATAGAATATAAGAACGGCCAGCGTGTTTATGTGGGCGAGGTAACGCCCAGGTAAGCCGGTCGCTCATCATGGTCCCGCGGCGCATATGCGCCGCGGGGTGTCTTCGTTTATTGTTCCGCGTGATGGCGTTGTCCGGAGGCCGGGTTCGGAGCGGCTTTACGGAGTGGCGCGCCCAGAGGTGGTTCATGAGCCTTGACATGTTTCTGCAGCACTGTTTCAACGCCCTGACCCTGGGCTCGCTCTACGCGCTGATCGCCATAGGCTATACCATGGTCTACGGCATTCTGCGCCTGATCAACTTCGCTCACGGCGACATCCTGATGGTGGGCGCGTATTTCGTCTTTTTCGGCACATTTGCCTTTGGCTGGCCCTGGGGCATTGCCGCCATCATGGCCATCGCCGGGGCCAGCCTGCTGGGTGTGGTCATGGAGCGGGTGGCCTATCGGCCCCTGCGCGACGCCCCGCGCATTTCGGCCCTGATCAGCGCTATCGCGGTGTCCTTTTTCATTGAAAGTCTCGCCGTGGTGGTCTTTACCGGTCAGCCCCGGCCTGTGCTTCAACCGGAATGGCTGGTCTCGGAATGGCAGGTGTGGGGGGGGGTGCGCATCCTGCGCCTGACGGCCTTTGTTCCGGCCATGACCGCCGTTCTGGTGGGCATTCTGCTCTACATCGTGTACCGCACCAAGCCGGGCCTGGCCATGCGGGCCATCTCCAAGGATATTGAAACCACGCGCCTCCTGGGCGTGCGGGTGGATAACATCATCGCCTTCACGTTCTGCATAGGTTCGGCCCTGGCAGCGGCTTCGGGCATCATGTGGGCCCTGCGCTACCCGCAGGTGCACCCCTATATGGGCATCATGCCCGGCCTGAAAGCCTTTATCGCGGCGGTGTTCGGCGGCATCGGCTCCATTCAGGGCGCGGTGATCGGCGGCGTGGCCCTGGGTTTTGTGGAAATCATGACCGTGGCTTTCATGCCCGAACTTTCCGGCTACCGCGACGCCTTCGCCTTTGTGTTGCTGGTGCTGGTTCTGCTGTTCAAGCCCACGGGCCTGTTGGGCGAACGCATGGAGGAAAAAATCTGATGCGTCTGAACCGCGGCGCCATTCTGAATATTGCGGCTATGTTTCTGCTGGGTTGCCTGCTCTGGCAGGCGGAAAGCTTTCTGGGCGATTACCAGATCTACATCGGCAAGCTGATCTTCATCAACATCATCCTGGCTCTCTCCCTGAACCTTATTTACGGCTTCACGGGCCTCTTCTCTCTGGGGCACGCTGGCTTCATCGCCGTGGGGGCCTATGTTTCGGCCCTGTGCATTCTTGCGCCGGAGCAGAAGGAGATGATGTGGATTCTGGAGCCCATCATCTGGCCTTTCTCCGAGCTGTTCACGCCCTTCTGGGCGTCCGTGCTGGCCGGCGGCGTGGCGGCCGCCATTTTCGCCTTTTTCATCGCCGTGCCCGTGCTGCGTCTGGGCGACGATTATCTGGGCATTGCCACGCTGGGTTTTGCGGAGATCATCCGTGTGCTCATCGTCAACGCCACGGCTGTGACCAACGGTTCCCTGGGCATCAAGGGCATTCCGTCCCATGCCACCCTGCTGGCCTGTTACGGCTGGGCGCTGTTCACTCTCATCGTCCTGGCGCGTCTGGTGTTCAGCAATTTCGGCAACGTGCTGCGCTGCATACGCGATAATGAAATCGCCGCCAGTGTCATGGGCATTAACGTCTTTCGCTACAAGGTGCTTTCCTTCTGCATAGGCGCTTTTTTCGCCGGGGTGGGCGGCGCGTTGCTGGGCAGCCATCTTTCCACCATTGACCCCAAGATGTTCAACTTTCTGCTGACCTTCAACGTGCTCATGTTCGTGGTGGCCGGCGGTCTGGGGTCGCTGACGGGCAGCATTCTCGGCGCCACGGTAATTACCATCCTGCTGGAATGGCTGCGGGCCATCGAGGAGCCCATGAATCTGGGCTTTGTGGAACTGCCGGGCATTCCGGGCATGCGCATGGTGGTTTTTTCTCTGGTGCTGCTGGCGATCATTCTGTACCGGCGCGAAGGCATCATGGGCACGCGCGAACTGACCTGGACGAGAATTTTCGCCTTCCTGAGGAGGCATAAGGCATGAGCGGCTTTGTATTGCCCACGGCGCCCGACTATGCGGGCGCGCTGCTGCTGGCCAGGGACGTGACCATGCGCTTTGGCGGGGTGACGGCCGTAAGCGAGCTGACCCTGGCCGTTCCGCAGGGGAGCATCGTGGGGGTCATCGGCCCCAACGGCGCCGGTAAAACCACGCTGTTCAACGTGCTGAGCGGCTTCTACACCCCCCAGGAAGGGGATGTCATCTTCGCGGGCAAGAGCGTCAGGGGCCGCAAACCCTATGACATCTGCCGTCTGGGCATGGCCCGCACCTTTCAGAACATCCGGCTTTCGCAGCAGATGAGCGTGCTGGAAAACATCATGGTGGGCTGTCATGTGCGCCGTCGCTGCCCCTGGTGGATGGCCCCTCTGGGGCTGCCGTCCTATTGCCGGGAGGAGGCGGACATTGCCCGCAAGGGGCGTCAGCTGGCCGAACGTGTGAATCTGGGCGATCAGCTGCATGAAAAGGCGGGCAGCCTGCCCTATGGGGCGCAGCGACGCCTGGAAATCGCCCGCGCCCTGGCCACGGAACCGCGCCTGCTTTTGCTGGATGAACCGGCGGCGGGCATGAACCCCCAGGAAAGCCTGGAGCTGATGTATTTCATCCGGCATATACGGGACGAATTCGACCTGACCATTCTGCTTATCGAACACGATATGAAGGTGGTCATGGGCGTGTGCCAGTATATCTGGGTCATGGAGTACGGCGCGCTGATCGCGGAGGGCGGTCCCGAGGCCGTGCGCAACAATCCCGTGGTCATCCGCGCCTATCTGGGCGAGGACATGGCGGTGCAGCATGCTTGAAATACGCGATCTTCATGTGCGCTACGGCGGCATTCAGGCCGTGCAGGGCGTCAGCCTTTCCATTGCGCGCGGCAGTATAGTGACCCTCATCGGGGCCAACGGCGCAGGCAAGAGCAGCATCATCCGCTCCATTGCCGGGCTGAACAAAACCATCAGCGGGGAGATTTTCTTCACCCGGCATGAGGGCGAGGAGCCGGCATCCCTCATGGGTCTGAAACCTGAGGACATGGTGCGCAGGGGCATTTCTCTTTCACCGGAAGGGCGTCGCATCCTGCCGCACCTGAGTGTGGAGGAAAATCTTTATCTGGGCGCGTATTCGCGCAGTGACAGGGACGAGATCGCGGCGGACCTGGAGTGGGTGTACAGCCTTTTTCCCCGCCTCAGGGAGCGGAGCTGGCAGAAGGGCGGCACGCTGTCGGGCGGCGAACAGCAAATGCTGGCCGTGGGCCGGGCGCTGATGAGCCGCCCGGACCTGCTCATGCTGGACGAGCCTTCGCTGGGCCTGGCCCCGCTGCTGGTGCGTGAGATTTTCGAGATCATCAGGCGCATCAACGCCGAGGGAAAAACCGTGCTTCTGGTGGAGCAAAATGCCTTTGCCGCGCTTTCCGTGGCCCATTATGCCTATATTCTGGAGGTGGGACGTGTGGTGCTGGAAGGGTCTGGCCGGGAACTGCTGGAAAATCCCAAGGTCAAAGAAGCCTATCTGGGCGGCTGATCCGCTTCTCCCAATCCCTGGCTGCCAAAACTCAAATCACGTGCGTCTGCCCACAGGCCGGTCTTTTCCCCGCTTGCCTTGCATGGCCGCAGTAACTACTATTGTCGGATGGAATGCGCAAAACGCCTTCCATCCGTTTTTTCATATACGCTGAACGGCTTTTCCGGCGGGTTCCCGCGCCCTGCGCTCCGCCGGAAGGCTTGAAACCGCTTTATCGGGAGTTTTCATGCGATCTGTTTTTTTCCTGCTCATACTGACGCTGTTCACAATTATATGCGCCTCGCCGGCTGCGGCAACAACGCCCACGCGGGACGCTTCCGCCGCCGGGCGTTTGATCCGGCTGCCCAACGGACTGGCCGTATATATCATCAGGGACGCGCGCTTTCCCCTGGTCTGCACCCGTCTGTATGTGCGCGCGGGTTCGGCCAATGAAGCGCCGGGCCAGGCGGGTATCAGCCATCTGCTGGAACACATGGTTTTCAAAGGCACGGAACATCGGCCCAAAGGACAGGTGGCCCGCGACGTGGAGGCGCTGGGGGGCTACCTCAACGCGGCCACCAGCTTTGACAAGACCTGGTACATGACAGATATGCCCGCCGCCCACTGGCGCATGGGCATGGATGTGGTCAAGGAGATGGCCTTTCAGGCCCGGCTGGACCCCAGGGAGCTGGAGGCCGAGAAAAACGTGGTCATTTCCGAGCTGCAACGCGGCGAGGATTCGCCCATGCGCAAGCTCTATGAAAATCTTCAGACGGCCGGACTCGGGAATACGCCCTACGGTCGCCCCATCATCGGCTATGCGGACACCATCAGGGCCGTCACCGCCCAGGATCTGCGCGATTACGTCAAACGCTGGTATCAGCCCCGCAATATGCTCTTGCTGGTGGCCGGCGACATTGAGCCGGAGGCGGTGCTCGCCCATGCCCGAAAGCTTTTCGGCGACCTGAAGAACAGCGGGGATCTGCCCGTGCCTCCGCCTCTGGATCTCGCTGAGGCGGCGGGCGGCCCGCGTGTGGAAGTGAGCCGCGGCCCCTGGAACAAGGTTTATCTGGGCATCGCTTTTCCCGCGCCCGGCCTGCGCGATCTGCGTTCTGTGGAACTGGATGTGCTCAGCTACCTGCTGGGCGGCGACGGCACATCGGCCTTCCACCGCAAATACAAGTATGAAAAGCAACTGGTGGACAGCATCAGCGTGGACAATATGAGCATGGCCCGCGCGGGCCTGCTGACCATTGTCGCCCAGCTTGATGCCGGCAAGGTGGAAAGTTTCTGGCGGGAACTGACGCAAGATCTGGCTTCCCTCAAGGCCGGCGACTTCAGCGCCGACGCCGTGCGCCGGGCCAAGTTCAATCTGGAGGACGGCATGGACCGGGCCGGGGAGACCCTCAACGGGCTGGCCTCCTGGAAGGGCTCTGTACAGTTTGACCTGGGCGGGGAGCAGGCAGAGCGCAATCTGCGTTTCACCCAACGCAATGTGGATGAAAGCCAGTTGCAGAACGCCATGGCCCGCTGGCTTGCGCCGGAACAGGCGCGGGTGCGCGTGCTTGCGCCGGAAGGCGCGGCCCTGCCGGATCTGGAAGCCATACTGCAAAAAAACTGGCCAGCCGGAAAAGGCGCGCAAAAGGCCTCCACGAATCACGCGAGCGCCGAAAAACGTGAAGTGATCCAGTTGGGAGAGGGGCGCACCCTGATTCTGATTCCCGACGCCACGGTGCCCTATATCTCTCTTGATCTGATGCTGCCCGGCGGCAACGCCCTGCTCAGGCCTGAACAGCAGGGCCTGGCCGACCTGACAGCCCGTTTGCTCACCGACGGCAGCGGCAGGCTGGACGCCCAGGGCGTGGAGCGCTATTTCGCGGAGCGCGCGGCCGCCGTTTCGGCCAGAGCGGGTTTGCAGACCTTCGGCATTTCCCTGACCGGGCCGTCACGTTTCAATGCCGACTATTTCAGCGCCCTGGGCGACATGCTTTCCAAACCGCGCTTTGAGGCCGGGGAACTGCGGCGCGAGGTGGAGAACATGAAATCCGCCATCCGCCAGCGCGCGGACAGGCCTCTGGCCTATATGTTCGCCAGACTGAACCCCTTTCTCTATCCCGGCGGGCAGCCCTACGGCTTTGACGGTCTGGGCACGCCGCAAAATCTGGATGGTTTTGACCGCAAGGACGTGCAGGCTTTCTGGGCGCGGCAGGTCAGCCAGCCGTGGGCGCTTTCCGTGGCGGGCAGTTTTGAGCGCGAGGCCGTGCTGGCCTTCGCCCGGAGCCTGCCCGTGCCCGAAGGGCAGGGCTTTGCCGCGACAGCGCCCGTCTGGGGCCGGGACAGAAGTTTGAGCCTGACCCTGCCGGGTCGCAATCAGGCCCATCTGTTGCAACTCTTCAAGACCGTGCCGCCCACACATCCGGACGCTCCGGCCCTGATGCTGCTGCAGGCCGTGCTGTCCGGCCAGAGCGGTCTGCTGTTCAGCAGCCTGCGCGACGAGCAGGGGCTGGGCTATACCGTAACCGCCTTTAACCGCAGTATGCCGGAGGCAGGCTTTATGGCCTTCTACATCGGCACCACGCCGGACAAGCTGGAGCAGGCCCGCAAGGGTTTTGCCGGCATCATCGCCGACCTCAGGGCCAAACCCCTGCCTAGGACCCTGCTGACCGCCGGCAGCACCCGTCTGCTGGGCGAATATCTGCGCGACAGGCAGAGCCTGGCGGATCGCTCCGGCGAAGCGGTTACGGATGCCGTGCTGGGCTATCCACAGGATTTTCAGAAGCACCTGCTGGACAGGGCCGCCGCCCTGACCCCGGCGGAGGTGCAGGCCGCGGCCCGCAAGTATCTGGACCCGGCCAGCGCCTATGAAGTGACCCTTTTGCCCTATAGCAAGTAATATTTGAAAATATTTTCAAATATCTTTCTATGGGCATGGCAACTTCAGAGGTCAGGATAAGGGCGATCCAAGCCTGGCTGTACACAGGCAACTTGTGCGCTCTGGCTTGCGTTATAAAAAACTCTGAATCCAGCCGAACAGGGGCGAAGTGAAGTCGTCGAGCAGGGGCAGGAATGGAAAATGCTTTGAAGTCAGGTCAGAACACAAAGGAGGGAGCGCGCGTGTCTCCACATAAGCAGATTCGTGCCTTTGTGGGACTGGGGTCCAACAGCTCTGAAGCGGAAAACATGCTGGCAAGGGCGCGCGAAGGTCTTGCAGGCCTGCCTGATCTGCGTTTGGGCGCAATATCGCCTGTTTACAGCACTGAACCGCAAGGCTATGCGGATCAGCCCTGGTTTCTGAATCAGGTTGTAGAGCTTTTGCCTTTGCCTCTCTGGCGTCCGCAAAGTCTGCTGGCGGCTATGCTCCGTCTGGAAACCGCCCTCGGTCGTGTCCGCAGCCCTGATCCGGCCCTGCGGTATGGCCCGCGCGCCATTGATGCGGATCTTCTGCTTTTCGGTGAGGAACGCTGCTCCGATCCGGCCTGCCGCGTGCCGCACCCTCGTCTGGTTCAGAGGGCTTTTGTTCTGGTGCCTCTCCTGGACATTGCGCCTCATATTCAGATTGAGGGCGTGGCTGCGGCGCACTGGCTGTCGCTTCTGGATTACAGGCTGGATGGCAGCAGAATTTTTCAGTGACGCGCCCCGCGCCTCTATGCTATCCTGGCAATCGGCCTCAATAGGGTAGGGCCACAAAGGGCACTACGCGCCGATCCTGTACGATTCACGCCATATTCCGTTGCGGCGCAAACGGTCGGCAACGGCGAAGGAGCATGACGGATGTTGAAATGGCTTGTTTTGATTGTGGCGGTCTATGTTTTGTACCGCCTTTTCGCCAATGACGTGCTCAAGAAGAAAAAGACAAACAAGGAAGAAAGCGCCGCTGATCTGGAACGGAAGGTGGCTGCGGGCGAAATGGTCAAAGATCCCGAATGCGGCACATATGTCTCGACAGATAGCGCTATTTCCGTGCGTGATGGCGACAAGGTTTACCGTTTCTGCAGCTATGACTGCCGGGATAAATTTTTACAGCGCCTGCAGGAAGGCGGTCGAGAATTGCCGCCCCGCGACGAATAGAACGCATCAGCTTAGCTCTGCAGACCTGACGTGACAAAGAGGCCCCGCTGAACATCTGTCAGTGAGGCCTCTTTTGTTTTATAGCATTTCTCGACTGAAATAGAGCGAATTGCCTTTGAAAAAGACATTCGCTCCGGCGGGCGCGAGAGCGGAGATGCCGGTAGTGTAAGGAAAATTTCGCACATTTGGAAAATGGAGGTGGCTCCTCAAATCGGTTAGAGTTTTGTTGGCAAACGAACCCATCCGAAAAAAAGGAGCCACGTTATGGAGAGTAGCAGGGACTTCGGAAAAATGGAAGGACGCGTCATCCAGGTCAACGAGGGAGAGCTCAAAAAGCATGTATCGGAAATCGTTCGGGAGAGCGTGGAAGACACTCTGAACAGCCTGCTGGAGGCAGAGGCGGACAATCTCTGCCAGGCAAGGCGCTACGAGCGCAACGCGGAACGGGCCAGTACCCGGGCAGGGCATTATACGAGGAGTTTGCAGACCACTTCCGGCGAAGTGAAACTGAAGGTCCCCAAGCTTCGCAATCTGCCTTTCGAAACAGCCATTATCGAACGGTACAGGAGGCGGGAAAGCTCTGTGGAAGAGGCCCTGGTCGAAATGTATCTGGCCGGTGTTTCCGTTCGCCGTGTGGAAGATATCACCGAGGCCCTTTGGGGCAGCAGGGTCAGTTCCAGCACCATCAGTGAGCTGAATCAGAAGATTTACAAGAACATCGAAGAATGGAGAAACAGTCCTCTGGAGAGCATGTATCCCTATATGTTTGTGGATGGGATATGGCTCAAGCGGTCATGGGGAGGCGTTGTCCAGTCGGTGTCGGTCCTTGTCGCCATCGGGGTCAACAAGGAAGGGTATCGTGAAATCCTCG
>CAJTFO010000019.1 GCA_910575755.1 Desulfovibrionaceae bacterium
CGTATCGAAAGGAACAATTGCCGTCAGCGTCACTGGTTTGCCAGGTTTCGGCGAAAGTCAGTAGTTGTTTCTCGGAGTCTGCATATGGTTGATTTGACAATGGCTCTTTTTGCCAGGTTCCATGTAAATGGAAGACTGGAAGACATTAAAACATTATTTAGTTAACACTCTCCTTTTTTGCCTTCCTCATTCAGCAAAGCCCGTATCCGGGCCAGCGGAACCGACAGCCCTGCCTCTGCAAGAATATCCCGAATTTCTTTCGGGCCGTATCCCTGTTGCGCGGCCTTGCGAATATCCCCGGCCAGCAGTTCGGCCACTTCCGCGCGGGTCTTGCCTGCTTTTTGAGAGGCCAGCCCCCGGAGTTTTTTCCGGCCAGCTTCAACCTGTTCCATTGAATAGCGTTGCGCCTTTGCCATGCTCTGTAATCCTTTTTAGATTGACAATTAAAAATAGTGTTTCTCATTCCATAGCACAGCAAAGGAATTTTGTTCAACAAATCATAATGTACGACAAAAGCACTTTATGTATTACACTGGACGATATTACACTAAAAATGAAAAATAATATTTTTCATAAATTTTTTATACCTGCTTTATACGCTGTCCAAGGAAATATAATACTGTATTTTAGTTTTTTCTCTGGCCTTCAAGGTCATTTTTCCTCTATGCTTGCGCAAAACCGAGAAGGAAGCTCAGTTCGATACTCCCCCGAAACAAGGCAAGGTCGTTTCGGATGCCGTGAGCAGTTATTCTTTACAAGTTGGTAGCTGGCTGCCAGCCAGCCACAAACTTGCCAAAGGCTCCGCCTCTGGACTCCGGCAAGTGTTCGGCGCTTCGCTTCTCACACTTCAAAAAGGCAGAAAGGCAATGAAGAGAAAAGACAGCGGGCAATCACGTTTTGCGGCAAGACGCACGGTGCGCCTCACAGCGGCGGAGGAAGCAAATTTGCGTGACCAGGCTGAGAGGGCCGGACTGAATGTGGCTGAATACATGCGGCGGCGCATATTCGGCGGGAGGCCCATCACTGCCAAAACGGACAGTCAGACCATCAGGGAGCTGCGGCGTTTGGGCGGTCTGCTCAAACATCACTTTGCAGCCGTCCGGGCAGCGGGGAATCCCCGAAGCCTTGAAGAAATGAATGCCACCATGAGCGCGATCCGGCAGACCATTGAAACTTTGAGCAATCCTTCATGATTCTGAAAAAGCTCAAGCGCACCAATCTTCAGAAAACCAAGGCCGCCATGATCGGCGGACTGGTGGACTATATTCTTGCCGCAAAGGACGAGGATGGCTATCAAAAACTCCAGTTCGCCTATGCCAAAAATGTCATCACCACCAAGCCTGAAGCCTGGAAACAGGAAATGATCGCCTTGGCTGAGGAGTCCATTCACAGCAAAATGCCTGTCACCCATTGGGTTATGTCATGGCAGGAAAATGAAGTTCCCACTAGAGAACAGGTGAAGGAAGCGGTCGGTATTTTTCTGGAAGGCATGGGCCTGAAAGACCATCAGGCCATTGTGGCGGCTCATGTGAATACGGCCAATTATCACGTCCATATCGTAGTCAACCGTGTTCATCCCCTTATTGAAAAAGTGGTGCAGCCGCACAAGGGTTTTGACATTGAAGCCGCTCACAGAATCGCTGCTGAAATCAAGCATAAGCAGGGCTGGGCCAGTAATGAAAACGCTCGCTATCGGGTCAACGAGCAGGGGCAGATCGCCCGCATCCAGCAGGCCAAGGTCGTCAAGCCCAAGGCCAAGGCCGCAGACTTTGAGAACGCCACAGGCGAAAAATCGGCGCAACGCATAGCGCAGGAAAAGGGCCATGCTATCATCCAGAAAGCCACATCCTGGGCAGAGCTTCACGCCGGATTAGGCAAGGTTGGCTTGCGCTTCGTCCGCAAGGGTTCGGGCGCGGTCATCTTTGTAGGGAATACAGCGGTCAAGGCTTCCAGCGTGGACAGGAATTTCGGCTTGTCCAGGCTCTGCAAACGGCTTGGGGAGTATGAAGAAGGGGAATACCCGGCAGAAATGCCCGTGCCGCAACCTGAGCCTGTCAGCCATGTTTGCGAGAAGGAATGGCGCGAGTATCAGGCCCAACGTCATCAACTGGCCGAGGAATATCGTCTTGAAAAGGAACGCCGCAGAGAAGCCGAACGCTTGCAAAAAGAGGAGCAGCGGCAGGAGAGGCAGACTATCCTTACCAGGGTGGCTCCGCACGGTCTGCCCATGCTCAATATCGCCCGCCATTTCCTGATGCTCCAGCAGCAGAGCCAAAAAGCGGAAAACAAGAAAAAACAGGGCAAAGCGCGTCACAGCTTGCCCCGCTTCAAGCACTGGCTTGCGCGGAAAAGCCCCTGGCTTGCTCAACTCTGGCGTTTACGCAGCCGCATCACGCCGGATATGCAGGTCAGGGAGTTTCGCTTCAATCAGCAATGTCGGCTGGAAAGCCCGCTATATGCCTTTCAGGCAATGGTACAGGAAAAATACGCTGATGTCCGCATGGATCAGTCTCGGCTGGATTCGGCAACAGCCCTCTACCTCCGCTGTGCAGGATACTCAATGGACGCCGTTGAACAGGAGATACTCAGACACACCCCGCCGCCCATAACCGCCAGAGAACAGCGTGACAGCCTTGAGCGACGCTCCAGAATCTTGCAGTACGCATACGGAACAGCGGGAGACATTGATATTGCGGCCTCTCGCCCAACACGGGAGCAGATACAGCAATTTATTACCAACGCAGAGCAAAAAGAACAAGAGCTGCGAAGCGCCATTGAACAGCAGACGCGGCTGCGTACTGGCGATCCGGCTGCGGCCTATGACGCCCATGCGGCCAATCTGCGGCAGCACTTTCCCAAAGCAGATCAAGCCAGTCTGGACGCCATGATAGCCCTGCGTATGCGCGCCAACGGCCACAGCCGGGAGGCTGTTGTCAGGGTCATTCACAGTCATTCACCCGCCATCCCAAAAGATGCATCGGGTACAGACCGTCAGCAGTACGCCGAGCGCATGGCGGAATACGCCTTCGGCTTGCAAGGCACGCATGACATGATGCGGAACAAGCCCCACTGGTCTCTGTGGCGCAAGGTTGAAGGTGTTGAGGAGGAACAGCGGCAGAGAGAAAGGACACGGCCCATGTGGCGGATGAAATAGACATACTGATCTCGACATTCTACGCGTCGGCATCCCACGCGTTCGCGACTGCTTCGGTCAACACTGCGGTGTTGTTGCTGTAGAGGTCGATCCCAAGATGGTCCAGGAAGTTCAAATCCATAGTCATCCTGTAGGGGGCGTTGCCCGCAATGTCGTCCATTCCGATTCCCTCGCTCATTGGTCGTTGTTCTCGTTTACTTTTTCGATGACCTTCGTGGAAATCAACGCTTCCAGATGCCGATGGAGTTCGATGGGAAGCTCTCCGCCTTTTACGAGGACGCCGAGCTCCATGTTGCGCTCCATCGCGGCAGAGGTTAGATTCGCACTTGTGATGAAGGCCAGTTCGCCGTCGGCGATGGCACATTTGGCATGAACAGCTCCCGACAGCTGTCCGGGCAACGACTTCCTGTTCGACGACCAGACGTAAACGTCGATTGAGGGGAGAATGCTTTTCATGGCCTTTACGGAATCGTATGTCACCCGCCCGCCATGCTTGTCGGACGACTCAAGCAACACGTCGATCTGAACTTGGCGGCCAATCGCTCCATGGAGCGCCCGGATGATCGAATCGACCTCGTAGGCGACAAAGCTGACGAGAAACAACCGTCTCTTCGCGGCTTCAATGACTTCGCAGAGAACCTGCTCGGTGTGCCTGACCGGAACCTGACCCGTCGAGGGGCCTGTCCACACCAATTCCACGGCCCCACGGTTCTCTCTCAGGATCGCCGTCGCAGACGCTCCCTGGAGAGCGGATGCCACGTCACTTGGAGAGGTGTTCCTGCTATGACGCCACGCTTGCTCCAGACGTCCCACCAATTTTTTATCTGCGTTGGGGCCGAAACTCGAACGAGTCAAACGGCCCCACGGTTCTCTCTCAGGATCGCCGTCGCAGACGCTCCCTGGAGAGCGGATGCCACGTCACTTGGAGAGGTGTTCCTGCTATGACGCCACGCTTGCTCCAGACGTCCCACCAATTTTTTATCTGCGTTGGGGCCGAAACTCGAACGAGTCAAAGCGAACTGCTCGACGGAACCCAGCGTCTTGATCTTTGACGCGACGGTGGAGATACGATCTGGATGCAACTCTAGGCCGAGTTCGGCGATCACTGCTAGAAGCTCATCCATTCGAGCCTCCGTTCCCGGCGAAGAACGCGGTGTCGGAGACCTCGAATGTTTTTACCAGCAGAGCCCTGTCCAGATAGCGATTTCCACGTTCACAGGACGTTTCGGCGACGAAGGTGCAGGCATGGCAGGCGGCGGAATGCAACGAACGATCGACACCGGGATTGTGTTCCGAGCAGAGGGGGTCGGAAGAGCAGACGGTAGCGCGATCCAGCGCCTGCTCAATCAAGCGTCCCAGATTCTCTGGTTTTCCGAGCTCGACGAGTCCACCGAGTGTCCCGTCGGAATCGGCGGCCGCCGTGTAGATCAACACCCCTGCCATGGGTGATTCGCTACCACTCCTCGCGTAGATGCGCTCCCGGATGCTCGCTGCGTTGTAGCCACACTCAAGAGCCAGCTCCCGAATGAGAAGATGGGCGAAAGTATGCAGCATGGCATATCTGATTCCAGGGTATCCCTCGTCGGAGTCTAGCCCACGTGCGTTCCGCCAGCCTCGATGCCCCGCCTCTAGCTTTTGGCTTCTGGCCTGAACGGCTTTACCCTTTTCCCATTCGGCCACGGCATCCTCATTAAACCTGATGAATATCCCTTCGCCATGTACCTCGCTGGCGGGTATCCAATCGGGCTTGTTCCGACTGAGAGCGGCCATCGGAGGACGATTGTCCGGCTCGGTCGATTCCTCGGGAGCTTCCACCCGGGTGTAGCCAATCAGGGCGTTCACTTCTCGGAGTCGCTCCAGCAGCAGTACGCTGGACAGACGGTCTTGATAGCCCTCCGGAGTTTCGGTCTTGTTGCTCAGAAAATGCGGCCAGTCCGTCGGAGGATTATCAGAGGTCAGGACGTCCCACTCGGGGGTCTTGATGTCACTCTCGGATATGACAGCCGTGCCCGATTTACCTTCCTTTCGCTCTTCGACGGCCTTCCAGATGTCCCTATGATCCCATTTGTCGATTCCCGGCAGACTGCCGCTTTTGGCCAGGGTCTTCACGATTACCTTGATCTCGTCGGCCGATTCCGCATCCGAGAAATATTCCCATCCATCCAGAATTAATTGCCCAAGCTGATCACGTTCAAGAGGAATCGCGAGAACCGAAAGCGTGATTGGGAACCACCCGTTGGTCGCTCCCAGGAGGATGGTTCTAGGGACCTCGCTGCATCCCTCTTCATACCGGTTGAGATGGGGATGCCGTCCTCTACAAGCGGGAAGATTTTCCTGCGCTTCCCGCCCGAAGGCATGGACTAGAGAGCGTGCGGCATTGCAGGTGTCGCATTTGACCCAGAGGTTTTCCGTCTGCAGGGATGCGCCTCGCTCGAAGAATCGCAGCGTCCCTTTGCATTCTGATGGGCCGCCATGCACGAACCAGTGCCACGGAAAATCGTCGAGATGCCCGTTCTTGCAGGCAAGCAGAAAGCGGGCGGGAACCGCGTCCGCGTTCCTGCCTTTCTCACAGTTCGAATGTACGAAATGGGTTTGCTCCGGGCGATACGGATTGACCTTGATGTCAAACAGGCCCGAATCGTATTCGGCCAACAAGCCGCATTTGACGCACCTCAGCCAACGTGGAAAGGGGCGGACCGGTACCCCGATCTTGCCTTCGGCGGACATGGGGTCGACGCCGTCTTCCCTCAGAAAGGGGGGCATCCGCAACCGCTCCACTTGAGGACCGAGCACCCGGCGAACGGCGGCGAGAAGGCGTGCCTCCTCAATTGGAGGGCATAGTTCCGGATTCCAGCGTTCCAAGCCCATGGTCAGGACAGAAAGATTCGGCAAGTCGATCAGGGCTCCGGGACCGTAGGCCCAGAGCAATTGACTGGGACGAACTTCCCCTACGAGATAGGAACTCATGCGTCACCTCCGTTCGCTTTCTCAATCCTCGGTTTCCAGGACGGAGGTTCGATAGAGTGCTTCGAGTCATCCATGATCAGTTGAACTCCAGGTTCCACTTCGCGCATTGACATGGGGACCGTGAATTCGTCCCACGCCAACGCTCCGGGCTTTTTTAGGAGGGCGGCGAGGTCTCCTTGCCCACGCGCCGTCTCGTAACCTAATCTACGCCCGGCCTTCACCGCTTCCTTCACCCACCGGTCGATCCGATCGGCAGTCATGGTCTCGACGATGGTTCTCGCCGCCTTGTCCTTCACCTTCCAGGCGCGGTCGGACAGCACCTTCCGTGCTCTCCGGGCTTCCTCCTTACCGGAGCTGTCGAGGGATTGCGCCCCAGGATTCGGGTTCATAGAATCGTTTTCGAGCCGCAGGAGACTCACCATCGCACCGGTCAAGCCACGATCCAGTGCTCTCGCCGCAAACGGCGTGACGGACTGAGCCTCAACATGCTTGTAGAACGTCGCGTGATAGTGCTCGAACGTTTCATAATGGGACAGGTCGCGAGGCCGCGACCAAGTGAGCACCGTGCAGACGAGCCCTGGGAAGGAACGGCCAACGCGGCTCGTGGCCTGAATGTATTCCGCCGTACTCTTCGGTTGGCCGTTGACGACCATCAATCCAATGCGGTTGACGTCGACACCCACCGACAGCATATTGGTGGCCAGCACAATATCAATGGCCCGCGTCTCGCCCTTTTCCCAAGTGGGCTTGAACTTGACCTCCAGTTGGTCAAGCTTCTTAGGAATCTCCTTGTTCGCAACCCGCGAGGTCAGTTCGTCCACGATGCGTACCGAACGCTGGCTCAGCCCCGGTCGCTTCACGTCGCTCATCTGGACGCGATAGGCACGGGTCTGCACATCGTCCTCCGCCAGCCGCCGCATGCCTCCCAACTCGCGCAGGGAGTTGAAATACCCGACCATGGTCATGTACGGGTCGGCCGCCACGCCGAAGTGCTGAAATAGCGACTGGGCGGCAGTTAGCAGGGCAACGTAGACCCGGATCAGAACGGCAGGGCGGGAGCTGCCTGGCGAACAGATCCCCATGTAGAGACGTCCGGGTTTGTTTTCCACCGAACGCTGCACCGAAAAAAAGTTGTCCTCGACATTAAGGCCATGGGGCGGGAACACCGAAACCCTGCGGAGGAAGACGTTGTTCACCTGTTCTTCGGCCTTACGCACCGTCGCCGTGGAGGCGACGATCTTAGGCCGGATCGCCTTGCCGTCGACCGACCAAGTCGAAAGTTCGTCAACGGCGGTTTCGTACAGGCCGACCATGGTTCCCAGCGGTCCGCTGATCAAATGAAATTCGTCCTGGATGATCAGATCCGGGGGACGAATGGGAAGAATCTCTTTGACCTTGACCGCATCCAGTGACCCTTTCTTGGTGTGATTGCCGTTGCAGTCGGCCTCGGGCCAGAGCAGTCCGTGGCGCGGACATTCACGGTTCGCTTTGCCGAAGAGTGTTCGCACCTGCCCCCGCCAGGCCATCATGGCGAACTTGTCCACGGTAGCGATCAGCATTGAGGGCGGATAGCGGTAGATTTCGTCGTCCACCACCAGGACAGGAAGCCCCAGGTTCTTTGACTTCGCCAGGCTGAATTCGCACCGGCCGTACTTGTCGCCACAGTAGACGAAAGTTCGGCCGAGATCTCTGTCGACCCTTATTTCCCGCCCGGGAACGATCTCAGAACCGCACCACGGACAACTGGTCAATTGGGCCGGGGTCGAGCCCGTGCCGTACTTGCCGTCCCGTTCCTTTTCGATCGCCGCGTGGCTTTCGTCGGTGGTGTTCGGCGTGACCCGCTGTCCGACCCAGAGGCCGATGGTGAACGGCGTATCGCCCCAGACCCCCGGTTCAGCCCGGCGCAGCACTTCCATGGCGCAGATCAGGGCAGTGGCCCGTTGAAACTGTTGCAGAGTCAGCAATCGCAAGGTGTAGCGCATGATCACGGCCAGACCGCGTCCGCCATCAAGACCACCCAGGTTACCCTGGAGGCGGCGGACTCCCATGGTGAAGGCCGCGACACCGAGATAGGCCTCGGTCTTGCCGCCGCCAGTGGGGAACCAGAGCAGGTCGGCGAAAGCCTCCAAAGGGTGGGTACGGTCCCGGTGAGTCGGGTCGGCGAGCGCCGGAACCGAAAGTAGCATGAACGCCAACTGGAACGGACGCCACGAGCGGTTCTTGCGGACGTTCAACGCGTCGAGTGTCACCTTGTCTCCACGGCGCCTGGCGAGCGCGTAAATGCTGTGAATGCGCTGCAAAGCCATGGCCCGGTTGGCGAACCTGAAAGCGGTCAGTGCCCGGTCGTCCGCCGCCAGCACGTCAATGCCTTCCCTCAACCTTTCCAGTATCAGATTGCACCGTTCCATCGCTTTGGTGGCCGGGAGGTCGTATCCTACGACCTCGCTGCCAATCGCTTTCCAATTTTCGGCGATCCACTCCGCGTAGTCGTCCGTCAGCACTTTCAAGCCAGCGATAAGTTCGTCGCGCTTTTCAGGGGTGGCGAGCTCGGCGAGCCGCTCCATATCAAGCAGGCCGTCCTCAATCATCCGACGCATGGCCGGGCGATCTTCCGGTTCAAGACCGGGCGTTTCGGTGACCTGAATCTCATACTCGGGCAGTACGGCTGTCCTGACCTCCGTGGCTCGCTCGCGGTCCTCTTCCGAGACGGTCGCGTGGACCGAGATGCCGTGTCCGACGGCGAACTCGACCCGATCCCGATAGATCATTTCGAGCGCTTCACGCTCCTCGTCAAATTCGTTGGCCCGTAGAATCGGGCGACGCCGGAACACCGCACCCCCCTCCATGTCCCGCACGATCAGTTCCGGCTGAAAAATCCAGGCCTGATCCTGATTCTGTTTGGGCATGGTCTGGGTGTTGACCAGAAAGAGCGTCACCAGCCTGTCGCCATTTTCCAACGGGGCGCTCACAGAGCCCTGCACCACGACCGAAGGGCAGTCCGCATCAATCCAGAACGGCTCAATGGTCTGTTTCTTCAGGGAAACCACGGCGGAGCCACCTGATGGTATACGTTTCCAACAACGCGATGACTTGCCCGTCTCCTCGTTCTCTCGCTCGCTTTGCGTCCGTTCGTAGCGCCCCCAGTTGGCGAAGAGTTGGACATTTTTCAGTTCACCGTCGACGCAGAATGTGAACCCCATGGACGATGGAACCAGAGATTGATTGGTGGAAGTGTCAACTTCCTCGTCTCGCTCCTCGGAATCCGGACGTCCCGATTCGCCGAAGGTGCCCATCTCCGCCACATCCGGAGCCGTGTCCATCGGAGCCAGCTTGCCGACAAGGTAGCGATCGCGAACGCTCATGCCCACGATTTCCTCGACCGGCCCATCCGCTGGACCGAGCAGGTCGTCGATAACGGCCAGTTGGAGAAGTTTGCGTATATAAGCCTGTTCTTCGGCAGATTCACCTTTCAGTACGGGCATGGCTTCGAAGGAGATGCCGCAAGCCGCCTTCAGTGCAACCTCGAATATCGGCCAGTCCAGTCGCACTATGGCAGTTTTAGATTCGGGCGCAATTACTCCGAGGCTGGTCAGTAATTTTTCGTTATTTACAGGAAGGACACCATCGAAATAGAATGTCGTGCTGTCGAGCTTGGTGCGAATGCGGTAGATACGGGCGAACGAAACCACAGCCAGCGGGTCACCACCTGCGATCAGCACTCCGTCGCCTTCCTCGACACTCCGGAAGAGAGAAGAGGCGTGAACGACGGTCACCGAAAAGCGCCGGTTGTGTGCTTCGTCACCGAGGCGAATGAGCCAGGCGTTACGCACCTGAGGCATCTCCCGAGGGATGATTTCAGTTACGGAATCGTCAGATTTGTTATTGTTTGCCATTCATCACTCTCCTCATCAATTCCGTTTCACCGCTCTATACTTTGCACCTCGCCGTTCGCCTTGTCGCTCCACCAAGCCGTCGGCAAGAAGCTTTACGATAGCACTGTTCCACTGGCCGTTCGTAACCATGGTTGCAGCCAGGATATCGGCCTTGCTGTGCCAACCTTCGTGGGTGCGCAAGAAGTCGAAAACGACGCGGACAGAATCTGTGCCATTCGCGGCAGCAATTGATCTCACTTCGAAGCCAAGGACAGGCAGTGAAGAAGCGGCTGAGCTGGAGCGACCAGAGTGAGGGAGTCGGAATGATGTCCGCTGTGCACCCTCGAAAAGCAACCTTCGCGCGACTTCTTCCTCATAACGCTGACGGTTCAGTGCCGAAAGTCGCTTTAGTACCTTATCACGAGATGCGCCGTCGACGCCAAAGCGGCTTCCACGCTTCGTCTCTATAAACTGGTAATGAGGCTCAATATCCTGCCATTCGTAAGCAGCAAGGACGGCTTGATCAAGCTGCACAATCAATTCGCGAAGACGAACGACGTCTTCAGCATTCTCGGTCTGCGAATGGACCAAGTTGTAAACGGCAGTGAATCCTAGCTGCCGCACATCGCACATGGTGGCACGGTGTTCGAAATAGGCTTTGCCGACGGTCTCAAGACGTGGATCGGTTGCCTCATGCGAGAGAGAGCCCCCTTCCAGCATGCTAGACGGAAACGGGAATGTGTCGAAGCAGCTCGTCCCAACGTATGCTGGCGTCTCTCCTGTCGTCGAGCCCCAGACAAGTGCCCATTCTGTATGTACGACTGACTGGAGAACGGCAAAAGCACTGTAGGTCTTGAAATCGAAGAGTTTTACCTTCTCCGAATAGATATGCTCCGGGTTGCCGAACGTCAAACAGAAGTGTTTTGACAATTTGGAAGCCACAAGCGCTTTGCCGTGTTGACGGACACGGTTGTGGAATGCCTCCCGACGATCCCAGAACTTCCAGAAACAGCTTTCATGCACCTGCCGCGTTAGCTTCTCGCGATACGGGCGCACTCGTTCCTCAACAATGGCCCATGGCTTCTTAAATTTTTCGGCTTCGTCTTTATCTCGTGACCAGAAGTTAATGACCCATCGAGAACCAGTTTGATGGGGACACTTGTTGATGTCGTCACCGACAACATATTTCGTAATTACTGCATCAGACGCCGGTTCCATCGCAAGGATTGAAAGAGCTTCTGTTTCGTCTAAAACAAAACCGATGCCCTGCACCTTCACCCCATCAGAACAAAAACCAGCGTTAGATAAGAGAGGATAAGGAGTTTGTAACTCAGATCCAGCGTCAAGCATTGTCGAGATTGACTCAACCTGCTCGCCATCCAACACTACGGCCCCTTTCCAAGTTCGCAGACTGAACACTATCACTGAGACGTGGACGCCGGCCTTTCCAGGCCAAGGGAAGGACGAGAGCCCAAAGTAGGCTGTTGCGTTCTCAAAGACATGCGTAAGGGCCTGAGTCCGCGTGTCGCTCTCGGTGATGGAGTCCGTCGCGATGAAGCCAGCGATGCCAGTATTCCGAAGCAGTAGGAGTGAGCGGAGAAAAAAGTAGGCGACTAGATTCACAGAACCTTTGGCACCGTCCATCAGAAGTCGTTTAATCGCTTTTTCGTAGGAATCACCTAAGTTCGACGATATCTTGCGCCCACCCATAAAAGGAGGATTACTAACCCATACGTCAAAGCCACCTTGCTTACGTTCAAAAACCTCCGGAAATTCCAAAGTCCAGTGAAAGGGTTTTCTGATCGACTTAGAACCGGGCAAGTCGACAGCCAAGCCGGATTTCGCCTTATGATAAATCTGCTCACCCATCTTCCCGTTACCGCTCAGGAATTCACCCGCCATGGTCGCGAGCGTGTCGAGTGCGCTATCAAGCGCCTGAGCATTACCACCGCATTGAAGTGCTTCTCCGATCATGGCATCGGCGATCAGTTCGACGGATTCAAGTTTCCTCCGTGCCTCGCGATCCAGCTGAGCCATGGCCTCGACATCCTTTATGTCCCGGATGGTGGTGGCACGGAGCCGTTTGCGCAGCTCAATGACCTCGTTGACCGCCGCCTCAATATCCCGTCCGAAGATGCGGAGCTGATACTGTTGTCCGGATTCCGTATCCATCCGCAACTGGGTGAGCTGTTCCAGTCGATGGATACCCAACAGGCTGTCGCCGGAGCGGAGGTTATGATCAAGAAAGCCGAACGGCCTTCCCTTGGCGAGGGTCACCAGCCAGATAGAGAGCTTGGCAAGTTCCACGGCCAGGGGGTTGATGTCCACGCCGTACAGGCAGCGCTCGGCCACTAGGCGGCGGGCGATGGCCAGCCGTTCGTCGAGCTGAGAAGGCAGGGGCTCCTCCGCACCGAGTTGGTCGAGCACCTCGCCATCAACAGTGATGGCCTTTCCGGTTCCCTCCTCGTGGTGCCAGGCCTCGACCAGCTTCTCACCGAGATAACGGCAGGCCTGAACAAGAAAGGCCCCCGAACCCATGGCAGGGTCGCAGACCTTGAGGTCGAGAATCTCCCACGACGACTTGAGCATCCATTCTTCGCGGGGCTTGCCATCAGCCGGACCGACGTAAACCACAGGTTCCAGCGTGGTGGTGACGATACTTTCGGTAAGAGATTTCGGAGTGTAGTGAGTACCTGTCTCTCGCCGGTCAGCCCCAAGGGTGACCATAAACGAATTGTCGCGATAGACAATCGGATCGTCCCAGGCGTCGGTGCGAAGCAGGTTCGTGAAGGGGCGGATACGTTCGGCCAATACGGTGTTTCCACCGCAAACACCCAACAACCGGCCAAAGACCGTGTCGTCGGCAGGCCTGGACAAAACATTCCTGATGGCTGATTCGCTCCGCCCGGTGACTTCCATAATCAATTTGACGAGCGCCGCCTCGCCGTCCAGATGTGCCGATTCCAGCTCCGCGAGAGCAACGTTTGGGTTCTTAGCCTTCTGCGATCCCTGCAGGCCCAGAGTCACGCGGGGAACGCGAGCCACGGTGTGTTCAAGGAGGCCTTCGTAGACATGCCCAATCTGCTCTACATCAAGCGCACGGTAAGACAGCAGCAGCGCACCACTTGGCTGTTCCAGGATCTGCAGCGAGTTCAAAAGCAGCAGCACGGTACGGTTGTCGATGGGTAGCGGCGCGGCCGAGGTGTCCCGCCAGCGAGAGCCTTTGGCTCGGCCTTCCAGGAATGGAAAACGATCGGGATCGAACAACGAGCCGCCCAGGGCTGGCATCCGAAGGCTTTCATGCTCAATGCCGCCATAGACGACCCGGAATACGGCGAGTAGTCTCGCCCAGGCGTCGTGACGGCGTTCGAGCACTTCCGGCCCGTGACGATCGGCTTCTTCTGTTAGTTGACCGCGCAGTGTGGAGACGGCGTAGGACCGGTCGTAGACCGGATCGCCAAGAAGGAGCAGCCCGCGCTCTTCGGCGCAGAGGACGAACACAAGTCGCATCATCACGGTCAACCCAGCCTCGTAAAGTTCGGCAGGCTTAACCTCACGGAGCAGTTCCCGGTTGCGATCCTCGTCGGCCCTGTCGAGACATTGCACAAGCACCTCGACCGCACGGCGGACCTGCTCGCCGAGAGTATCCGTGACCTCCTCGTGGTGCTTGAGGGATTCGTCCAGAAGCGACTCCAAGGTATCTTCCGCCGGGCCGAAACAGCGCCGGACTCCGAGCAAAGACTGGAAGGCCCTAAGAGTGCTCGGCTCTTGGAACCAGAGACGTGCGTACCACGATGCCTGACTGGAAGTGGACCCCACCGGCGCGTTGACCAACATCCATCGTTCGCCATCGGTCAGAAGTCCCACGCGCACGCCATGGGTACGGCAGAGCAGGGTCATGCGTTCCTGGAGGGAAACGGGCCAGCCATCACCTCGCTGGACCGATTCAAGATCGGTGTCCGGTGGCAGAACGGCGATGAACAGGCGCGGCTTTAAGTCTGCAGGAGAGCAGACAATCCAGTTGGGTTTGAACGTCCCTGCGTGTTCCTGCGACGAAACGCTCGGGAGTTCGCTCGGCCAATCGCCCGCGTGGACGAGGGATTCGTGGTCATATTCGAGCATTTCCGTCAGCACCAGACGAACCCACTCCCGGTGCAGCTCCGGCAACAGTTTGTCTTCCTGGTCCACCGCCTCGCGCCATTCCTCGTAAGCGGCTCTGAGTTTTTGGCGTCGTGGGGTTTCCACCGCTTCCAACCCTTGCGGAAACGCCTTGTCCAGCATGGACACGGTGAGGAAAGGACCGGATATCTCGATCAGGGAGAGCCATTCGGCGTGTTTGGATAGATTCTTCACCATTGGGGCTCTTCTTTGAAAAATTCGATGGCAATTCCTTCATCGGTGGCGTGCCATTCATGGCCACATTCGCACACCAAAGATTTGCCAATTTCTATGTACATTTTTTGTCCGCAATCTTGGCAATGTACTCGACCACATTTGCATTCACGGCACTGCCCGGCCAGCCACCAGGAAATCGAACCATCATTGAACTGCGTCATACCGACCTGGTCGAGGACAATACAGTCGGCCTTGCAAAACGGGCACATTTTCCACTTGTCAGGGATGAGGATATCCAGAGCCTCTTCCATGGACAGAGACCTCAAGTCGCACTGACTGAAACGAGCCTTTGCCTCGGCCGGAGAAGTGAATCCGTTCGCTGCTACGATGATTGTTTTGTGCGCTCCGACAGCCTTCGAAAGTGCTACGACTTCTTCGATATCCTTGACGTCAAGGGGCGTTGAATGGAATTTCGCATCAATGAGCATACGCAACGAGTGTCCCCGCTCGGTCATTTCAATCATCACATCGACTTGCCTACGTTGTCCCGTCACGAGATCCGGCAAGTAGACATTACGATGAACCGTCCCGAATCCGTCTAACTGCTCATAGAGTGCGGCGACAGCTTCTTGGTATTCCTGCCATGTCATTGTTTTGCCCTCAATAGAGAGGCGGGCACCAAGAACACGACAGCCACCGGGAACGTTCGATCCACCGGGTTGGCGTAGTGTTTTTCGATCGCGGCCTTTTCTTTTTCCCGCTCTTCCGGAATACGAGCCAAGCGGGCTTCAAGGGCATGGACATCTTTCTTCACCTGCGCCATCTCCTCGGGCGAGAACCCGGGAAAATAGAGCTGGCCGCCTTGGCGATCCGACTTCAGCTCCTTGCGGATACTGGCCTCAAGTTCGTCCAAAACGGTTTGGACGTCGGCGATTTCGCTTTTCATACGCCTGTGGAGAGTGTTTCCAAGGAACTTCAAACGGTCCCGGGATCTCGCTTCGACGGCGGCCATGAGTGCGTCTTCGTGGCGCTCGAATCTGTCCTTTAGAACGTCGAACAGTGCCTGATTTGGTTGAACAGGCGAACCTTGGGCAACCAGAGCTTCCAGTTTACCGATCTGGGCGATGCGGGCGAACCGTTTGTGTTCGAGTTCTCCTCCGGCGAGGGTCAGCTCTTCGTGAAGGCGATGGTGGTCTCCGCCGGTGATCACCAAGCGCGACCAGACCGCCACCGCCGGGACTCGCAATTCATTGTCGGGTACGGTTCGAACCGCCACGCGGTGAAGTCGCTTGACGTCGTCGAGTTTCCATATCTCCTCCCGCAGCAGGCGCAGACACATCTGCACTAAGCGGTGGTTGAGATGTACCAAAACGACATTGTCTCTACCTTTGGCGACATCGTGATCGAAGGTAATCGGGCGGCGAACGCCGGTATGGGGGTGTTCCAGTCCGACGGTGGCTCTGCCCCAGGAACCGGGAAGAACAGGCACTTCGAAAATGCTTCCCTTTTCGCCGTGAGCCGATCCGATGGGTTTGAGCGCTGGCTTTTCCGCCAGATCCAAAGCGACCTCGACCGCACGCGAAATATGCTCGGGCGACAAATGGAAATCGTTCTTCGCTTCCATCAGTCTCTCGTGCAGGCGAGCGATGCGTTCCTGAAGGCGCTTTTCCGCCGTGACGAACTTCCCCACCTTGGCGGCCTTGGCTTCCGCCGCGGCGGTATCCAGGCTGCTGCGCCTACCGAGCATGGCTTCTACGATCTGCTGGGCAATGACCGGTCCAACGCTGCCGAGAGCCTCCCGGATGGCGTCGATCTTGAGGACGGCGCGCATCAGATACTCGTGATCTCCCGCGACATCACCGGGTTTGACGGACCTGCCTGCGGCTCTTGAGGAAAAACCTTTCCCTACCGGATGCCAGATGAAGACGGTGTCTTCCTTCTGCCCATGACGGTCAATGCGGCCGTTGCGCTGTTCCATGACATTTGGATTCCACGGAATCTCAACATGGATGAGGTAGTTGCAGTGGTTCTGCAGGTCAATACCTTCCGAGGCCGCGTCGGTCGCGAGCAGAATGCGGACCGGCGAGATGTCTGGATGTGCCTGGAACGCGGCTTTGACCGACTCGCGCTCGTCCGGCGACATGTTTCCATGCAGATACATCAAGCAATCGCTGCCGTAGCCGTTGGCAGTGAGAATCTGATGGAGCCACGAATGGGTGGCCCGGTATTCAGTGAACAGAATCACGCGCTTTCCGTTCCAGCATCCGTTCGTCTTCAGATGGCTCTCAAGCCAGTCGAGAATGGCCCTGGCTTTCGAGTCAACGCGGTTGCGTGCTTTCTCCCCCCATGCGGAGAGACGGTTGAGCATGTCTCTCTGCTCAAGTGACAGAGGTGGCGCGAGTTCGCTCGCTACCTCAACCGCTTCGTACTGGGCTTTTTCGACCAGCGAATCGTTCGAATGCTCCTCTTCGGTTTTCAGGATCGCCTTGCGCAGAATGCGATCGTCCATGGTGTCTCGGTCGCCTTTTGGCTTGCCGCGTTCGAGAGTTTCCCGATGTTTCGCCAGCGTGAGTGCGAAAGCCATGGGTGAAGAAAAGAGGCGCTTTTTGAGAAGCATGTGAACGAAATCGGTTCCATATTCGAAGCGCGTGCCCTTGACGCTCTTCGAACGGTCGGCCGTGTACTCTCCGAGCAAGGCGTGGATCTGGCGCTCCTCCTCGGAGTAGTCGATTTCGAGACCTTCGAGCTTGCGCTCCGGAAACACCGGCTTGCCGTTCGCGTCGACGATGTCGCGCTTCAGTCGACGAACCATGACGCGGTGGAGTTGTTTCTCGTCCGGCATGACGGTCCTGGCGAATCTCTGATCATCCAGCAACTCCAGCAACGAGGTGAAGGACTCTTGGTATCCGTTGTGGGGGGTAGCACTCAAAAACAGCCGATGGGTAAAGTGTGGAGCAAGTAAACGGATTAGCCGTGTTCTCTGACTTTCCAAGGCATACATGGATGCTGACGCCGGTGCGACGTTGTGCGCCTCGTCAACGACCAGAATATCGAATTTTCTCGGATAGGTAATGTGAGGAGGGAGTACGTCCTTCAGCAACCTGAAACCTTCGCCGCTCTTCATCCAGTCCATTGAAGTGATGAGACGAGGATAGGACGTCCAAGGGCTTACATGGATACCGCGTTCGCGACGGAGGCGCTTAACGTACTCGGTGTCGACGATCCGAAATTCGAGGCCAAATTTTTCCTGCATCTCGGTCTGCCATTTGACTTGCAGGCTGGCGGGGCAAACGACGAACACGGTCCGGGCGCGATGACGGACGAGCAGCTCCTGGATGACCAGTCCCGCCTCTATCGTTTTACCCAAGCCGACATCGTCCGCGATGAGGAGATTGACGCGGGCCATCTCGACGGCTCGAACCAACGGATCAAGTTGGTAGTCCTCAATGGTTATACCGCTCCGGAAAGGCGATTGCAGAAAAGAACGATCCGCGTTGGTGATCGCTCCCCAGCGAACGGCGTCAAGAAAGGCTTCCAAGCGGTCGTTGCTGTCCCAGCCGGTGATCGACGGCAGCCCAGCCTTTTCCAAGACTTGAGCTCCGGCCTCCAACTGCCAGACAACTTGGATCTCTTCGCCCATGGAATCTTCGTCCAGGGATGACAGGCCGACGAGGTGTTGCTCACCGTTGATCGCCGTTGACAAGGCTCCACTGGAAACATCAGTGACCACCCACTGACGACGTCGGACCTCAACAAGTTGACCGGGTTCGGGAACGGCTCCGAAACGAACGACACTGTTCGCTGAACTTGTGTTTGTCGTTGTCATTGTGACCGACTCCTCCGTCTCGACCGATACGCTTTCTTGGTCGCTTCCGATACATGCGACAGCAAGCTGGCTCCGATAACCTCGCCGAGGGTGACGGGAACGGCGTTGCCGATCAGCCTGCCGATGGACTTCTGGCAAATCTGTTCTCCCGGTCGAGTGAACTCGTAATCCGGAGGGAAGCTCTGCAAGATCGCGCCTTCTCTGAGAGAAATAGCTCGGTCTTGCTCCGGATGGCCGAAACGGCCGTTACCAAACCCGAAGAATTGCGTCGTCACCGTCGGGGCGGGAGCGTCCCAGGTCATGCGGCCATAAACGCTGGGGTAGGTCTTCCCGGAAAATTTCTTGTGGCAGTCGACCACCAACTCCCTGGGCCAGTCACGCCATGTCCCCCCCGGCCTGGAAGCTTTTATGCGGCGCATATTGATTTCGGAAAGAGCGGAGCATTGGTGTAGAGGGTCTTTCGGGTGGCTCGTTCCGGCCGATAGAGGAGGCAGGTTGCCAATGGCCTCCTTGACGGTTCTCGGTCTCTTGCCGAACTGATCGGGAGTCAGAAGCGAGATCGGTCCGAACTTGGACGCCAGCAACACCAGACGGTTGCGCCGTTGGGGGACGCCGTATTCGGCGCAATTGACCACCCGGTATGCGACCGAGTATCCATTGCCTTCAAGGCTGACCACGAACTCGTCGAAAACGTTCTGTTCGACCAGTCGCGGAACATTCTCCATGGTGACAAGATCCGGTGACAGTTCGTCCACGAGTCGCGAAAACTGCAGCAAGAGCCACCAGCGCTTGTCGGACTCTGTCGCCTTTTGGTTGTAGGTGGAAAAAGTCTGGCACGGAGCGCAACCGGCGAGAAGTTTAATCCCGTTCTTTCTGTAGTGACGCTCCAGCTCGCTGGCTTCCAGCTCCTCCACCGATTTGAGGAGGAACTTGGCATTATTGTTGGCGACGTAGGGGTATTCACAAGCCGGATCAATGTCCACGCCTAGGCGGACATCGACACCGGCCTTCATGAGGCCATGTGTCAGTCCACCCGCCCCGCAGAACAAGTCGACGGCATAGACCTTACGCTCTAGCGTCGCTCCGATTTTAGCCTGTATCCCGTTTCTCATTTTTTCGAGTCTTTGCCTACATCTTCCTTGGATGAGTCGGCAGATGCGCCACCGGCCTCGACCCAAGCGTCGACCTGATCCCTCTTGAACTTCCAGAGTCGGCCCATGCGATGCGCTGGCATACCGAACCGATCGATCCAGCGATATACGGTGTCACTGCTGACCCCGAGATATTTGCATATCTCATCCACCGATAACCAGCGGTCTTCAATCTCGGCCATTTTTTTCAGCTCCTGTCGGACGCTTTCGCTTTTTTGTCATATCTGCCAATGGCGGAAGTCTGGGCGTCGAGCACAATAATCCCAATTTTATTGGCTTTTAAGCTACATTTTTTGGAGGCGATTGTCAACCGCTTTAAACCGTTTTCAGCCGCAAGAAGTCGAAAATAGCTGCTCCAGAAGATATCCCTGTCGCCACTGGCGACGCTCTCGCCGTAAGACGGACATGGCATCCGGTAGAACCAGGCTGGAATCGGGGGCTACTTCAGGTGAAGTGGAGATCAAAATATGAACACGATCTGACCCCAACGCGTGCCACCAAGAGCTTGACATTTGGTATATTTTTTATACCATTTAGACATGAAATTTGAATACAATCCTGCCAAAAGCCTTGCCAACAAAAGCAAGCATGGCCTGGACTTTGAGGAGGCCAAGGCACTATGGGATGACGAGAACCTGCTTGTCTTTCCACTACGCTTTGAAGATGAGCCTCGGCAAGCCTGCATCGGGCGTCTGGGAGGCAAGCACTGGACAGCAATCATGACTTGCCGTGGTACGACGGTGCGGATAATTTCTGTCCGCCGCTCACGGAAAGAGGAGATAAGAGCTTATGAAAGCGAGTGATTTTGACAAGGCTTTTGACGAAGGCGCAAGCGTGATGCCCTTTGCGAATATGGACAAGGCCCAGCGGCCCAACCGCTCAAAACGGGTCAATGTGGATTTTCCTCAGTGGATGGTGGATTCTCTGGATCGGGAGGCACAGCACTTGGGCGTGAGTCGGCAGGCGCTGGTCAAGGTCTGGATAGCCAACTGTCTGGCACGGGAGGCGCACAGCCTTCGCTGATCAGCAAACGCAGGGTCGCATTTCCTCAAGATAACATGCTGAATTTATTGAAGCCATGGTCTCATTGACGGACTCGAAAAGAAAAGTTAATATCTCAATAAGTTCAGGATGTTAGTAAGCAAAATGCTTGAACGGTATTCTGAACGGTATTTGTGGGAAGCACCCACATGATGCTCTTTGATATTAGTACGTTGTACCTTGCTTTGGGTCTCCCCTTCACCACAAGAAAATCAAAGGGTTAGCAACTCCAAGAGAGTTTGCTGACCCTTTATTTTTTTCTCTGCAATCGACTTTCTCCCCCCTTTCTCCCCCAGTGGGGAATCTGCTATTCCCCCTTACCCCCCATACAAACGACACGGCTGGCCAGAATAGTCCATTGCGGACCGTTCCGTGCCTGATGCCCGACTTTTCTCCCCTCTTTGCTCACGGGTCCTTCCGGCCTGTCACCGCCAAACGGGCAAACCTCCTCACATCGTGGCTGCGAACTGCGGAACGGAAAGGGCGGAAAAACGGAATAAAATCCGTTCTTTCGCCCTCTTTTTGTTCCCTGTTTTTATCCTTAAAAAACAATAGGTTATCTTCATGAGCAAGAAAAAAGACGACCTTGTGCGCAAGGTGGAGCAGCGCCGCCATACGGAAGCCGAGGCGCGGGCCGCCAAGCTCTTAAACGCCAAGCCAGCAGCAATAGAAAAGCTCGAAATTTCCGATGATGAATTGCAGGGATACATCAATGAAAATCGTGTGGGTGATGCAAAACTGTATTGCCGCCTGCACAGAGGAACCGTTGTCTATGTCAAGTATTGGGAACGCTTCCTTATTTGGGGCGGACATCATTGGATTGAAGACGACTATGACGCCGCTTTCCAGCGCATTGAGGACGTATGTGAACTGTATCTCGATCTTGCAAACAATAAGCAAACGGAGGCAGATGAAGAGATAGA
>CAJTFO010000020.1 GCA_910575755.1 Desulfovibrionaceae bacterium
GCAAAGCCCCGGTTTACGCCCCTTTGCGAAAGTCAGACTAGTCCAGATCCACTACCAAGGTCGTCCCCGCCCGCAGGCTTTTTTCATCCACTTGGTTCCAGCGCTTGAGGATGATTCAGGAAAGCAGCAATTTCAGATGTTTGTACGCCCTGGCCGTGGCCATGCGGCCACGCGGCGTGCGCTTGAGAAAGCCGCACTGAATCAGGTAGGGCTCGTAAATGTCCTCAATGGTCCGCACTTCCTCGGAGCAGGCCACGGCCAAAGTTTTGATGCCCACAGGCCCTCCGTCATAATGAGTGATCAGCACTTCCAGAAGCTTGCGATCCATCTGATCCAGGCCATGTTCATCCACATCCATGCGCGTGAGAGCGGAGGCGGCTTCCACGCCCGTGACCTGCCCATCGCCATGCACCAGGGCAAAATCCCGCACCCGGCGCAGCAGACGATTGGCAATGCGCGGCGTGCCGCGCGCGCGGCGTCCGATTTCTTCCGCGCCTTCGGGGGTCACTTCCACCCCCAGAATGCGCGCCGTGCGCCGCACCACCCGGGCCAGATCAGCGGGGCTGTAATATTCCAGCCGGGCCACAATGCCGAAGCGGTCCCGCAGGGGCGATGAAATGAGCCCCATGCGCGTGGTGGCCCCCACCAGGGTAAAGGGCTCCAGGTCTATCTTTACGGTGCGCGCCGCCGGCCCCTGGCCGATGACCAGATCCAGCTTGAAATCCTCCATGGCCGGATAAAGCACTTCCTCCACGGCAATGGGCATACGGTGGATTTCATCCACAAAGAGCAGGTCGTGACGGCCCAGGTTGGTCAGAATGGCCGCCAGGTCTCCGCTGCGCTCCAGCACAGGGCCTGATGTACAGACCAGATTAACGCCCAGTTCAGACGCCATGATCTGGGCCAGGGTGGTCTTGCCCAGCCCCGGATTGCCATAAAACAAGGTGTGGTCCAGAGCCTTGCCCCGCTCGCGCGCGGCGTCCAGATACACGCGCAGATTGGCGCGCAACTCATCCTGGCCGATAAAGTCAGCCAGGCTGCGCGGCCTGACGCTCTCGTCCAGACTGGCCGCCGCGTCCGGCGCGTTACCGTCAAAATCCGTCATCAGGCTCTCCCTCTGGCCAGCGCCTTGAGCGCGGCCCTGAGCGCGCCGGTCACGTCCAGATCCGGCTCTTCATGCAGCAGGTTCTTGACCAGAGGCGCGCACTCCTCTTCCGCATAGCCAAGATTGGCAAGGCCGTCCAGCACATCCCGGAACACCGAGCCGGGCTGGCCGACCGCCAGCAGCGCGGCGGCCTGGGGCGCGTCCTCCACCTTGAGCTTGTACTTGAGCTCCAGAAAGACATGCTGCGCCGTTTTCTTGCCGATGCCGGAAACGCGCGTCAGCGCCAGCACATCGTCCTCCAGCACCAGGCGGCGCAGGTCGTCTGGACGGAAAATGGACAGAATGGCCAGGGCCGTGCGCGCGCCCACCTTGGAGATGGACACCAGCACCTCAAAGGTCTGGCGCTCCTCAAAGGTGGCGAAGCCGAACAGCTCCAGGGCGTCCTCGCGCACAGCCAGACTGGTGTACAGAGCAACGGAAGCTCCCTTGCCGGGCAGGGCCGCCAGGGTATGCGCGGGCAACGCCACTTCGTAGCCCACCCCGCCTTCGGTGAGCACAAGGCAGGCATTGCCCCAGACTTCGGCCAGACGGCCTTCAATATATGCGATCATACAACTCCCGGATTATGCGCGCAGCCGCCGTTCATACAGACGCCGCGCAGGTCGTCAGCCGCCAATGCCGACCATCTGCCGGGCCGCCACGGCCGCGCCCGCGCGCCGGGCGCGCAGCAGCTCCGCTCCCACGGGCTTGTCCGCGCAGGCCCGGCGGATCACCGCCGCCAGAGCTTCGTCCGTAATCCGGGGGTGACGCAGCAGGCCGCGCAGGCGGTATTCCTTGTCCGCGAACAGACAGGTGCGCAAGGCGCCTTCGCTGGTCAGGCGCAGACGGTTGCAGGTCAGGCAGAAATGATTTGTCAGAGGCGCAATGAAGCCCAGCCGCCCCAGGCCGCCTTCAATGCGATACATGCGGGCCGGGCCGGATTCGGCCTCCGCGCCCGGCTCCACAGGGATCAGGCGCGCGCGGCGCGCGGCCTCTTCCCGGATGTCGTCGGCAGGCCAGAAATTCTCGCGGCTCCAGAGCGTGCCGCTGCCCATGGGCATGAACTCGATGAAGCGCAGATCCAGGGGCATGTTCCGGGCCGCATGCACAAAATCGTCCATTTGCCCGTCATTGACGCCGCGCATGGCCACCACGTTGATTTTCACTTGAATGCCCGCCGCCAGCAGGCCGTCCAGCGCGCGCAGCACCGCGGGCAGCAGATCCTGCCCCGTGATCCGTGCAAAGGTGGCCCGGTCAAAACTGTCCAGGGAAAGATTCACCGCGCTTATGCCGACGCGCCGCAGCAGGGCTATACAGGGTTCCAGCAAGGTGCCGTTGGTGGTGACGCGCAGATCCATGTCCGGAAAGCGCCGGCGCAGCATGGCCAGAAAGGCGTCGCAGCCCTTGCGGGCAAAGGGCTCGCCGCCGGTCAGGCGCACCTTGCCGATGCCCAGAGCGGCGGCAATGCCCACCATGCGCGCCATTTCCTCATAACGCAGCACCTGCGCGTGGGGAATGAAGCGCTGCCCGGCATTGCTGCGGCAGTACAGACAACGCAGATTGCAACGGCCTGTCACTGAAAGGCGCAGATAGCGCACGCTGCGACCGTGACCGTCATGCAGGGCGTGCATGAACGCCTCCGGCAGTCAGATGCGGCCTGTTGCCAAGAACGCGAAATGGATTTACACCTGCCTGCATGAAACACCTGCTGTTTGGGGCGGCCATTGCGGGCTGCCTGCTTGCGCCGCTGACGGTTCCGGCATGGGACGGTTTTGACGCCGCCACCACCGATCTTGTGGAAATAACGCCCGACAGGCTGCCCTCCCAGGGCGACACAGTGGACGTTCGCAACTATGACACCGACGCGTCCGAAATCTGTCTGGTGGAAAGCGTAACCCGCAACGCCCGCACGGTGGAGGTAGTGGTGTCCACCCCCAAGGGACTCAAACGCACCCTGGTCATGGAAGGACGCTAGCGTCCGCCCGCAAACCAGATCTATACCCCCCAGAGCATTTTTTGATTGAAAAATATCCATTTTCAATCACTTCGCCGCCATCATTTCGCGTCCAGAACGCGGTCTGGACGCTCATTGGGCGCGGGCGCCAGCTAACGCTGTCGCCAGAGCGGTTTGGATAATTCAGTACCAAACCTCTCTAAGGGTCGTGCGGCGGCGCAGCCTCCGTGAGCAAGCGGAAAACAACGTTTTTTCGCGGACGATCCTGCAAGGATGCTTCGCAAGCGCACGAAGCATCCTTGCCATCAGACTAGGATCCGCTTTCCCCTTCCTCCCGCTCATAGCCCGGCAGCAGCACGCCGGCGCTCTCGGCCTGCCCCTGGCCCTTGGGGCAGTGGGACTGCATATGACAAATCTCGCAGCCGCCCCGGAAGGGATAATGGGTCACTACCGCATAGCGGCGGCTGAGCAGCGACGAATCCTCGCTCTTGTAGGGCAGGCCCAGACCGCTCAGGGCTTCGCGCAGGGCCTGCGTGGGGCGCGGCGAAGGGGCGCAGCCCCCGTCCTCCACCTGCGGCAGCAATTCCTGCACGGCGGCCATGCACATGAACTGGGCCAGATTGTTGATCAGAAAGCCGTCCGAGGCGGATTTGCCCCAGGCTTCGTCCACGGCCTCCTCCACGCTTTCCGGCAACCAGATGGCCAGATAGGAAATTTTGCCCGTGCCCACCTGACACACCTTCAGTTCCGTCAGCCACTGGCTCCAGAAGTTCACAAGCCGTTCCAGGGTCGCGCCGCCCAGGCGCGTTTCCCGGCTCAGATTCATGAAGGCTTCCATGTCGAAATAGGGCCTGATCTGATGCTCGACAATGCTGGTCTCGCTCACATGCTCTCCTTGCAAAAAGACGGATTGGGATGCGGGGCGCGGCAGGTATGCGGGCCGCATCCTCTCCCGCCATTGTAACCAAGGGGCGCGCATCGTCAAGGGCGCGCCAGCGCCGCAGCTTCATGCGCTTGTCCAGGCCTTGTCGGCCTCCCGCGCGAAGGACACGGCCAGCGCCGCAACCTTTTCCCGGCTTTCCCTGTGCGTGGTGGGCAAATGGCCGCCATGCGGGCTGCGCACGCGCAACAGATGCAGATGCGTCACCGGCGCGGCGCAGCGCCGCGCCAGATAAAAGGCGTTGTACGGGCGGCAGCTCGCGTCGCTGCGCAGTTGCACAATGCAGAGCGGCACGCGGATCAGAGGCAAATCGCGGCGGATGGCGGGCAGGGCGCGCTCCACCTCCGCAAAGTGGCGCAGGCAGCAGATTCTTTCATGTCCCTGCCAGGGCGCCGCGACGCGGGAGGCCGTATCGCGCGGCGGCACGCGCAGCACAGGCCTCAGCCGGGCCAGAAGGGGCAGCAGCAAAAAACGCCACTGCACTGTAAAGAAGGGGAAATATTTGTGGAAAAACAGCGGAGCGGCCAGGGCCAGCAGGCCCGCGGGGGGCGGCAGTTCACCGCGCGCAGCCGCCTGGGCCACATCCAGCGCCAGAATGCCGCCCAGTGAATAGCCCGCCAGCAGGACGGCCCCCTCCTCGCTCAGGCGTGCGTATTCCTGGCGGGCAAAAGCCCGCCACTGGGCGAAGGAGGAAGCCAGGTAGGCTTCTTCCGTGCCGCCGTGTCCGGGCAGGGCCGGGGCGTGGGACGCAAAGCCCGCCGCCGTCAGGGCGTCGGCCAGGGGCAGCATTTCAAACGGGCTGCCGCCTATCCCGTGCAGAAGCAGACATTGCATGGAGCCTCCTCAGAGCGAACCGGAACGGTTATGGCGCGAATCCGCCTTGCCCGCAAGACAAGCGCACATTTTGCAAGCCCCTGAAACAGGGCCTTGCCTCTCCGGCCCGCAGGCGTTACCTGATTTCTTTACGCTGTCCGCAGAACCTCATCACCGACAGGGATTATCCATGCAGCACTGCCGCACGCTTCTCCACGCGGGCGTCCTCATCACACAGGACGCGCAACGTCGCATCATTGAAAACGGCTCCCTGGCCATCCGTCAGGGCATGGTGGTCGCCGTGGGCACACGCGAAGCGCTGTCCGCCGCCTGGCAGGCCGAACAGGAGCTTGACCTTGGCAGCATGCTTGTTCTGCCCGGTCTCGTCAATGCCCACACCCACGCGGCCATGACCTTTCTGCGCGGCCTGGCCGACGACATGCCGCTTATGGACTGGCTGCATCAACGCATTTTCCCGGTGGAAGCCAGGCTCACCCCGGAGATCGTCCGCCTGGGCAGCCTGCTGGGCTATGCGGAAATGCTGCGCACCGGCGCCACGGCCTGCATGGACATGTATATTTTTGAAGAAGCCGTGTTCGAGGCCGCACGCGCGGCCGGTCTGCGCTGTGTGGGCGGCGAGGCGGTTTTTGCCTTTCCCTCGGCGGCCTGCGCCGGGCCCGAGGCCGCCCTGAAGGCCACCCGCGCCCTGGCGGAGCGCTGCGCCGGCGAAGAGCGGCTGAGCGTAGCCGTCAACCCGCACAGCGTCTACACCACCACGCCCGAAATTCTCACGGCCTGTCGCGACCTGGCCGAAGAGCTGGGCCTGCCCCTGCACATTCACCTCTCGGAAACCCGCGAGGAAACGGAACTCTGCCTCAGGAAGCACGGCAAGCGACCCGTGGAGCTTTGCCGCGATCTGGGCCTGCTGGACCTGCCCTGCACCCTGGCCCATGTGGTGGACGTCAACGAGGAGGAATTGGACATGCTGGCCCGGCACAAGGTTGTGGCGGCGCATAATCCCTCTTCCAACATGAAGCTGGGCTCGGGCGTGGCCCCGCTGTCCTCCATGCTGGAACGGGGTCTGGTCGTGGGTCTGGGCACTGACGGTCCGGCCAGCAACAATCAATTGAACATGTTCACGGAAATGGGCCGGGCCGCCCTGCTGCACAAAGTGGCCGGGCATGATCCCACCCTGCTGCCCGCGGCGCGGGTGCTGGACATGGCCACCCTGGGCGGCGCCGCGGCCCTGCACGACGCGCGTCTGGGCTCTCTGGAACCGGGCAAGGTTGCGGACTGTGTGGCTCTGGACCTCGCTTCGCCCAATCTTCAGCCCCTGTACAATGCGGTCTCGCAGGCGGTCTACGCGGCCACCGGCCTGGAAACGCGCATGACCATGGTGGGAGGGGAAATTCTGTATCAGGACGGGCGCTTCAGCCGTTTCGACTATGACGCCCTTTGCCGGGAGGTGAGCGATCTGCGCTCCTTTGCGCTGCGCGCCGCCGGCCTTGCGGAATAGCTCTTGCCGTGCGGCGATTTCCCCCGCCTCGCCCGCTGCGTCAGCCCTGCATAGGCTGCCGTGCCCGCTTGATAGAGATATGGGGGTTGTGCTAGAGTGAACAAGCTCTGCGCATTCACCCGCCCACTGGGGCGGAACCTCCACCGGAGTCGCCATGTCCCTTTCCCGGCTATTGGGTTTCCTCACGCGCTCCACAAAAAAAATTTCCGGCTCGGCTTCTGTCGATCCCGGTGAAACCCAACGCTTTTTCGACCTGCGCCACCATTCCTTCAAACTTTTTCTCACCGCCTGGAACAAGTTTCAGGAAACCATGACCGAAGTGGAGTATACGCTCTGCTGCGATCATCCTTTCGGCCTGTATCGTGTCCGAGCGCTCTGCACCAGCGTGGCCACCCAGGTATTCCAGTGCATCCAGCAACTGGAACGCCTGGATCCGGCTTGCGTCCCGGCGCTTTACGCCCGCTTTGCCGAACTGCAAAAAATCGTGGCCGCCGAAGTCTATGAGCCGGAATCCTGCCTGCTCGGGCCGCTGGCGCTGCCCCTGGGCCGTGAAAACCTGGACGATGCGGACGCGGCAGCTCTGGTGGACCCGGCCACGGCGCGCCTGGAAGGCCTGCGCAAACGCTTTCCCGAAGCCGTGCCCCCCGGTTTTGTCATCACGGCGGCGGGCTGCCAGCATTTTTTCCAGAGCGGAGAGCTGCAAAGCGAGATCAACCGGCGGGTTCAGGCGGCGGGCGGCTTTGGCCCGGCGCATCTGGCCAGACTCTCCGAAAGTCTGGGGGCCCTGGTGGAAAACACGCCCTTGCCCGACGATCTGACCAAAGCCGTACTGGCCGAAGTGCGGGATCTGCGCGCCCGCTGTCAGCGCCCCATGCGCCTTTTGCTGCGGGGCCGCCTCTGGCCGCGCGCATATGCCGGCGAGGAGGAGACGGAATGCGCGGGCCCGGCGGAAAAGCTCATGGATCCCGGCCTTCTGCTCTGGGGGCCTTCTGTGCCTCTGGACGCGCCGGATGATGAAATTCTGAAAGCCCTGCACGTCACCCTGGCCCGCAAGCAGCGGGCGCAGGCCCTGATTTACCGGCGGGCGCGCGGCCTCACCGAGGCGGATGCCGGCGTCTGCGTGACCTGTCTGGCTGTGGAGGAAGGCGCCTGGGGCGGCCTGGCCCACACGGGCAGCCCCTTGCAGCCGCACGGGGCGCATGTGCATGTCTATGCCTGCGCTGGCCTGCCGCAGGATATGGAGTATTCCGCCCTGCCTGTGGACATGCTGCGCCTGGCCCGCACCGCGCCGCACGAGGTGCGCTGTCGCGAAGCGCATGATCCGGAACATCCGGTGCTGGACGACGTCACGGCCCTGCGTGTGGCGGAACTGGCCCTGGCGCTGGAGGAAGCTGAAGGACGCCCGCTGTCCCTGACCTGGGTGTGCGCGCCCGACGGCGGGGTACGGCTCTTGCTGGTGCGGCCCATGATGCTGGCGGCGGATGCGGACGCCTTGCCCGCGCCCGATGAGGCGGGGCCGCCGCCCTTGCTGGCGGGGGGCGTCACGGTCAACCCCGGCAGAGCCTGCGGCCCGGCCATGCCGGTGCGCACCTGGGAAGAGGCGCGCCGTTTTCCCCAGGGCGGCATTCTGGTAGTGCCGGACGACAGCTATCTCTGGGCTTCGCTTATGGACCGGGCCGCGGGCGTCATTGCCGAGCGCGGCCTGCTGGGTTCCCGCCTGGGTTCCCTCACGCGCGAATTCGGCAAACCGGCCCTGTTCGGACTGAAAAATGCCCTGGAAAATCTGTCCAAAGGGCAAAGAATCACCCTCTGCGCGGATCTGCGCCGCGTATATCAGGGCCAGCCGGACGAACTGCTGGCCGGGGCCGCACAGCCGCGCGACTTCATGCCGGGCAGCGCGGTATTCCGCATTCTTCAGCACGCGGCCGCGCATATCCTGCCCCTGACCATTGATGTGGACAGCGTGGACTTTCGGGCCGCCAACTGCGCCACCTATCACGACATCGCCCGCTACTGCCATGAAAAGGCGGTGAGCGCCATGTTTGCGCTGGGCGCGGAAAAGAGGCATGCGCCCCAGCGGGTCAAGCAATTGCGGGACACGGTGCTCAAACAGTTCTGGGTGGTCAACCTCAGCGACGGCTTCACCACCACCCCGGCGGGACCGGTCATTGATGTGGAGCAGATTGGCTCGCGGCCCATGCTGGCCCTCTGGCGGGGCATGAACGCCCACCCCTGGCAGGGGCCGCCGCCTGTGGACGGCAAGGGATTTTTGTCCGTGCTGTTTGAGGCCACGGCCAATCCGCATCTGGATCCGGCGGCCCAGACAGCCTATTTTTCCGAAAAAAACTATTTTATGATTTCACGCGAGTATTGCAGCCTGCATTCGCGCTTCGGCTTCCATTTCGTTTCCGTGGAGGCGCGCCTGGGCGCGCGCCGCAAAGAAAATTATCTGCTCTTCCAGTTGCGCGGCGGCGCGGCCAATATTGAACGGCGCATCCTGCGGGTGCGTTTTGTGGCCGATCTGCTCTGGGAATTCGGCTTCGCGCCCGTGCTGCGCAACGACGCGGTCAGCGCCCGCCTGGAAGGCATGGATATGGACGAGGGCGAACACCTGCTGGCCGTGGCCGGGTACATGACCATCCATACCCGCCAACTGGACATGATCATGCAGGATGCGGCCCAGGTGGCCGCCCGGCGCGAGGAAATGCTCGCCCATTGCCGGGCGCTGTTCACGGGCCGCGCCTTGCCCGCAACCGACACTCAGGAGACGCCCTTATGCCAGTGACGTCCTCCGCCCCGCACCGGGGCTACAAGGCCATTCACCGCCGTCTGCTGCTGACCCTGCTGCTGCTGGCGCTCACGCCGCTGGCGGCTTTGGGTCTGTTCTGCCTGGATCGCATCAACACCATCTATAACGAAAAGATCAGCGCGGGCCTGGAAGCCGTGACCAGCAGCAAACACCGCGCCCTGGACACCTTTATTGTGGAGCGGGTGGCCCAGATAAAAACCCTGGCCTTCACCCACCCCTATGCCGAACTGAGCGATCCCGCCCGGCTGAGCGAAATTTTCAGCGTCATGCAGAACAACAGCCGCTCCTTTGTGGATCTTGGCATTATCGGCATAGACGGCCGGCATGTGGCCTATGTGGGCCCGTATGACCTGCGCGACGCCAATTACGCCGATACCCCCTGGTTCCATGAAGTGTTGCGCAAGGGCGTTTATGTCAGCGATGTGTTCATGGGCTACCGGCATGTGCCGCACTTCATCATCGCGGTGCTGCGGCACGAGGGCGGGCGCAGTTACATCATGCGCGCCACCATTGACATGGAAGCCATCGACTCCCTGCTGCGCCGGGTCTACTCCGGCCAGCACAGCGACGCCTTTCTGGTCAACGAGCAGGGCGTGCTTCAGACCGACTCGCTCTACCACGGCAAGATCATGGGCCGGTTCAGGCTGCCCGCGCTCAGCTTCGCCCGTAACGGCGTGCTGACCATGCCCCTGGACGCGCCCGCCGACAAGGCGAAAGGCCAGAATCTGCTGGCGGCCATGATGCGCCTGGACTCCATGCCCTGGGTGCTGGTGGTGCTGGATGATGTGGGCGAAAGCCTGCAACCCCTGCGCCAGCTTCAGGTGCTGATTCTGTGTTTCGTGCTGCTGGGTGGCGCGCTGGTCAGTGTGGGGGCTGTGCTCTGCACCCGGCGTCTGGTGGCCTCCCTGGCCGCCGCGGACCAGAAACAGGCCCATATCGACGCCCGCATGCTGCAATCCAGCAAAATGGCGGCCCTGGGCAAGATGGCCGCCGGTGTGGCCCATGAGGTCAACAATCCGCTGATGCTGATTCAGGAAAACGCGGGCTGGATCCGCGACCTGCTGGAAGACGAAAAACCGGAGAACATGCAGAATTATCAGGAAATTCTGGAGAGTACGGACAAAATCGAGCAGCACGTCAAACGCGCCAAGGGCATCACCCAGCGCATGCTGGGCTTCGGTCGCCGCATGAATCCCGGCCGGACGGAAATTCTGCTCAATTCCCTGGCGGATCAGGCTGTGGAAATGCTCAGAACCGAGGCCGCCAACCGCAATATTGTCATCACCAGGGAATTTGATCCGCACCTGCCCGTGATTCTGTCGGATCCGGCCCAGCTGGAGCAGGTTTTCATCAATATCATTGATAATGCCATCGACGCCATTGGCAAAGACGGCAGCCTGCGTATCCGCACCGAGACCTGCGAGTCGGGCGCGCGTATCTGCTTTGCGGACAGCGGGCCGGGTATGGATGAGGAAACCCTGAAGCGTATTTTCGACCCCTTCTTCACCACCAAGAAAGTGGGCGAGGGCACGGGGCTGGGACTGGCCATCTGCTTTACCATTCTGGAAAAGCTGGGCGGCCGGATTGAGGTGCGGAGTCAATTGGGCCAGGGAACCACATTTTGCATCACCCTGCCGCTTGAGCCCATGCAGGACTCGCAGGAAGAGGACGCCGAGAACTGAGCCGCGCCGCCAGCGGACGGCATGGCTGAAAGCCGCATCAACCTTTTGAGCCAGGAGCGCCTATGCGTGTGTTGTTTGTGGACGATGAAGTGGAATTTCTGCAATTGATGGAAAAGCGTCTCTCCCGGCGCGGCATGGAAGTCAGCACCGCCCCGGACGGGCAAAGCGCTCTGGATCTGCTGGACGCGAGCCTGGCGGACGGCGGCGAGATGTTCAGGGCCGTGGTCATGGACGTGCGCATGCCCGGCATGGACGGCCTGGAAACCCTGCGTCACATGAAGGCCAAAGCTCCGGCGCTGCCGGTGATTCTGCTCACCGGGCACGCCTGCATGGGCGTGGCCGTGCAGGGCATGGACCTGGGCGCTTACGATTACATGCTCAAGCCCGTGTCCATCAGCGAACTGATCATCAAGATAGAGGAAGCGGCCCGCTCCGCTGTCTGATATGGCTCTGCTGAAGCACTTGCGCCGCTGGCTGGGTCGAGAAGAAACGCCCGCGCCGGATGCCGCCGAACTGGCCCTGGAGGAGGAGTTCAAGGCCCGCCTGCGTGAGCGTTGCGCGCGTTTCCGCCGGCTGCTTTCGGCCAATAAAAGCGCCCTGGAAGCCATGAGCGATGTGGAGGAACGCCTTGCGGGCGCCAAACCCTTCGGCATGGATTATGTGCGCGCCGCCAGCACCCGCACCGTGACCGCCGTGTTCCAGATGGTGCGTGAACTGAACGCCCTGTCCGGCAACAGCTATGCCCCTTTGCAGGAGGCCTTTGAGCGCGTCAGGGGGGATATGGAGCGCCTGCTGGCCCTGCCGGAACATGCGGCGCGGGGGCCGCTGATCTGGCCTCTGGCCGACATACGCCTGGCCGACCTGCCCCAGGTGGGCGGCAAGATGGCCAATCTGGGCGAACTGGCCGCCAATGTGGGCCTGGATGTGCCCGATGGTTTCGCGGTAACGGTGGCCGCCTATTACCGCTTCATGGAATATAACGGCCTGCGCAGCGAGCTGGAGCGTCGTATTCAGGCCACGGACATGCGCAGTCTGGATGAGGTGTTCAGCTTGTCCGCCGCCTTGCAGCAATGTGTGCTGTCGGCGTCGCTGCCGCCAGACCTGGAGGCGGCCATTACCGAAGCCGTGGCGGGCATGAAGAAGCGGGCCGGCGACGGTCTGCTTCTGGCCCTGCGCAGCAGCGCCGTGGGCGAGGACGCTCTGGGCGTGACCTTTGCCGGCCAGTACCGTTCGGAACTCAATGTGCCGCCCGAAGAAGCCTGCGAAGTCTGGAAGGAAATCGTGGCCAGCAAATACGCGGTCACTGCCATGAGCTACCGCTACCAGCGCGGCATTCCGGACGACGCGGCGCCCATGTCCGTGGGAGTGCTGGCTATGGTGCGCGCCGAAGCCGGTGGCGTGGCTTACAGCCGTGACCCCGTGGCCGCCTCCCACGGACAGGAGCGGGTGCTGCTCAATGCCGTGCCGGGTTTGCCCCAGTCCGTGGTGGACGGAACCGTCACGCCCGACGTTTTTGTGTTCAGCCGCGAAAACCCGCCGCGTTTGCTCGAAAAACATCCGGCTGACGCGACGCGCTCTCTCAGCCTCACCGTCGCCCAGGCCGCCAGGCTGGCTCGCGTGGCCCTGGCGCTGGAAGAATATTACAACGAACCTCAGGATGTGGAATGGGCCCTGGAAGCCGGGGACGGACGCATCATGGTCTTGCAGAGCAGGCCGTTGCGCGAGGCCGACGGCGTTTCCAGCGGGACTGAGGACGCTCAGGCCCCGCAACTGCCTGCCGGCCTGACCATTCTGGCGCGCGGCGGCGTGCCGGTGAGTCCCGGCGTGGGCATGGGACCGGCCTTTGTGGCCCGCAAGGAAGCGGACATGCTCTCCTTTCCCCAGGGCGGCGTGCTGGTGGTGGAGCGGGCCTATCCCCGCTGGGCCACCCTGCTGTCGCGCGCATCGGGCCTGGTCAGCGAAACCGGCGGCATGGCCGGGCATCTGGCCTCCGTGGCGCGGGAATATCGTCTGCCCGCCGTTTTCAGCCTGCCGGACGCCTGCCGCCTGCTGGAGAACGCCGGCGACGTGACGCTGGACGCCAATCGCAACGTAATTCTGGCCGGACGGCAGGCCCAGTTGCTTCCGCTCATGACCTCGCCGCCCAATCTTATGGCCGGAAGCCCCGTATATCTGCGGCTGGAGGCTCTGGCCCGGCTTATGACCCCCTTGCATCTGCTGGACCCGGATGCGCCGGAATTTGCGCCTCAATACTGCCGCAGCCTGCACGATATCACCCGTTTCTGTCATGAAAAGGCGGTTCGCCTGATGTTTGACGATGACGCGGGCGTCGGGCGGCGCATGGGCAAACAGCTCAAGGCGGGCGTCAAGCTCCAGTACTGGGTAGTGGATATGGGGGGCGGTTTCATGCGGCCTGTCAGCGGCCCGGTGGTGGAGCTGTCCGACATCGCCAGCGCGCCCATGCTGGCGCTCTGGGAAGGACTGGTGGCCGTCCCCTGGGCCGGCCCGCCCGGCGGCGGCGCGGCGGGTTTCATGAGCCTGGTCTTTGAAAGCGCCATGAATCCGGAGCTGGAGAGCGCCGCGGCCACCACCATGACAGAGCGCAACTTCTTCATCATCGGCGACCGCTATATGATTCTTCAGGCGCGCTACGGCTATCACTTCTGCACGGTGGAATGCCTGGCCGGAGAGGACAGCCATGAAAACTTCGTGAACTTTCAGTTCAAGGGCGGCGCGGCCGACCGTGAGCGCCGCCGCCTGCGCGCCCGCATGCTGGCCGCATTGCTGGAGGGACACGGTTTTCGCGCTGACGTCAAGGACGATTCGCTTTTTGCCGTGGCCGAGGGCTTCAGCGCCGCGGAAACACTGCGCAGAACCCGCTTGCTGGGCTATCTGCTGATCCACAGCCGCCAGGTGGACATGATCATGCGGGAAAGCGCCAGGGCTGAAGCCCTCAGGGAAAAACTGGCCGCGGACATGGACGCGTTGTCCGCAAAGCCGCTGAAATACGGCGCACAAACTGCGCATTGACAGCGTTCGTCCTCTGGCCTATCTTACGAAAGTTACTCTTTGCGGGCAGTTAGCTCAGCTGGTGGAGCACCGCCCTTACAAGGCGGGGGCCACAGGTTCAAGTCCTGTACTGCCCACCAGGAATTTCAGGGGCAGAGCAAAATGCTCTGCCCCCTTTTTTTGTCATACAGAGGCTGTGCGCTCAGGTATCGTCGCCGCAGAGTGCAGGAGTTCAGACTTGATCTGACAGCGTCTCCGTTTTGATCGCCTGAAAAATACGGTTAGACGCGTCGAGAGTGTTAACTAAATAATGTTTTAATGTCTTCCAGTCTTCCATTTACATGGAACCTGGCAAAAAGAGCCATTGTCAAATCAACCATATGCAGACTCCGAGAAACAACTACTGACTTTCGCCGAAACCTGGCAAACCAGTGACGCTGACGGCAATTGTTCCTTTCGATACGGA
>CAJTFO010000021.1 GCA_910575755.1 Desulfovibrionaceae bacterium
TCCGTATCGAAAGGAACAATTGCCGTCAGCGTCACTGGTTTGCCAGGTTTCGGCGAAAGTCAGTAGTTGTTTCTCGGAGTCTGCATATGGTTGATTTGACAATGGCTCTTTTTGCCAGGTTCCATGTAAATGGAAGACTGGAAGACATTAAAACATTATTTAGTTAACACTCTCCAGATAAAATATGTCGTTGCCACTGTTCATACCCGCGTAAAAGACGCGATCCATGAATGAGGTGATAGCCCCGCCTGCGGCTGCCCAATGGACAGGTGTGCCGAACACGTATCCATCAAAGTTTCCGGCAATTTCAAGAAATTCATTAACCCTGTCGGTAAAAACGCACTTTTTCAGCGTCACGCACTTTTTGCAGGCTATGCAGCCCGCAAGCGGCTTGATGCCTATCCAGAAAACTTCTGCGCCTATTCCTTCCTGCTCAAGCGTGTTCTTTACTTCCGAGAGAGCTGTATACGTACACCCATGTTCATGCGGGCTTCCATTAACCAGAATAACATTCATGATAACTCCTCCTTGTTCCCTATGTTTTTTGGGGAAGTGTTAATCCAGTCCCTTTTCATGCAGCCAGTTTGCAAGATGCTCCGCCACCTTCTCGTTGTTCAGGTCGGAAAAGGGAAAATGGGTATTGCCGGTCAGTCCGGCTTCGGGCAGGTGGATAACAGTGGCATCGCCGCCGTGACGGTTTACGGCATCCGCCCACAGTCGCGCCATGCGCAACGCGGCCCGCCAGTAGTCCTGATGAGGCTGATTGACTGGTTCGGCAGGGATGTTGTCGCCATAGTAGATGACGATGGGGATTCTGGTCAGCGCCATAAACTGATCCAGCGGCGCCTCTCCGGCGCTGAGCGGCCCAAAAGAACTGGCATTGGCAATGGGTTCGGGTGACTCTCCTTCTGGAAAGACAAAGCCGCTGCCCGGTTCATAAGCCACGATGCCGCGTACATTTTTACTTTTCATGCCAGTGAGCCAGCCTGGCCCGCAGCCCTGCGAGTGCGTCACCAGAACCCCGGAACCGATATTGCCGAACAGTTCAGCCATAGCGTCGGAAATGACATTGGCGTCATAGGGGCCGGTATTGGGCGTCATCTGACGGAAAAACTGATCCAGAGTCTTCTCGCCACGGGCAAACTGCGTGTTCTCGAAGAAATCCGGCCACAGGCCCATGCGAAACTGCCCGAACCAGAACTGTTCGTCGGGCGTGGCCTCCACATTCATGGATACGGTGCTGCGCCCGGCCTTGCCGCGCCGGGGCTGATCAACCAGGTACACGCTGTAGCCACGCCGCAAAAAGAGATTCTGAAAACCCTCGCGTCCGTCGGGCGTGCTTTCCCATGTTCTGGAGGACTGGCCCGCCCCATGCAGAAACACCAGCGAATATTTCCGTGCGTCCACCGGTTTCTGATAGAAAACAGAGGCGTGATCGCCGTGCAGCGTCTGCCCGGCGGCCTGAGGATGCAAGGGGTCATAGGGTTTTTGGGCGGGAATGACGGCACCGCCTGCGGCAAAGCTGCCCTGCTCCTGAATGACCAGCGGAGCGGAAGTCTGTTTGGGTGCCGCTTCGGCGGGCGTCGTCAGCATTCCCGCCGCAAGCAGAGTGAGGGAAAGAAAGGTTTTGATCGACATGCAGCAAATCTCCTCATGGAACTTTGTTTGTCAGGTGTTTTTCCCAGAAGCGGACGGCGAATTCCATCCAGCCTTCCGCATCAGTTCCCGTGCCGACGCCGAAACCGTGCCCGGCATTGCGGAACAGATGAAATTCGGTATCCACGCCCACCGCGTTCAGCGCCGCAATCCTGCGCTCCATCACATGCGGGGAGGCTATGGGATCATCCCGGCTGACCACGGCAAAGGTCGGGGGATCACTCTCCGTATAGCGGTCGTGCCCTGTGTAGGCCATGACCACAGTCGCCGGGCGCGGAACGCTGTCTCCGCCAAAGGCCGCCGCTCCGTAAGAGCCCAGGTCGGCCGCCATGCGCGCCCCCGCCGAGCCGCCCCACACCGAATAACCTTGGGTGGACGCCTCCAGTTCTTCCGCATGGCGAAAAATCCAGGAAAGCGCGGCAGCCATGTCTTCATAGGCCACCGCCGGGCCGCCGGTGCGGTAGTGCAGAACAAAGGCGTTGTAGCCCTCGCGGCTCAGCACCTCCGCCAGTGGAAAACCTTCGTGCAGGGAACCGATATAGGCAAAGCCCCCGCCTGGAAAAATCAGGGCAAAGGGAGCGCCCGGCCTGCCTCTGAAATAGAACAGGCCGGTTCGCTCCCGCTTTTCCCGCTCCGCATGAAAAGGGTAAAACACGGTCTTGCCGGTCGTGGCGTCGTCTATCATGCGGTTCAGCGCGGCCGTCACCATGTCGGGCCGCACATGGCTGTGCCAGGGCATGAGCCGCCCGACTTCAGCAGGGGCAAATCGCTTTGCGCGTCCTGCGGCCTCGGCACCAGATGCACGCCAAAACCGGCAAAAGCGGGATGATTCACCATGTCGGCGATGGTATCCGCTTCCGTAAGCCAGACAGGCTCATCCATGTTGTCCTCCCAATGCTCTCTCGCGGAAGACACGACCGGGACGGAAAAAATCACTGTCCCGACTGTCAGAAAAAGGAGGCAAAGCAGCTTCTTCAGGCTGTTCCCTGAGAAGGGGTTTTCAGAAGTATGTTTCATCTATACCCTGCGGCCCATGTCATAGGCTTCCCGCATGGCGGGTTTGGATTCGATTTCGCCTGGCTCGTACACGCCTTTTCCATAGATAACGCCACGTTCCACGGAACCCTTCAGGCACTTGGCAAAACCGCGAAAACATTCCAGCGTACAATCCATCACGGTATCGCCTTCTTCCGCGGCGGTCATGATGTAATAAAATTCCTTGTCCTTGATGGTCAGCCATTGCGCTACTGTGCGATCTATGAGCGCCTTCATCTGCGCGTCGATGGAATAGAAATAGACAGGGCTGGCCATGACAATCACGTCGGCGGCGTTCATTTTGTCAAGAATGTCGGCCATGTCGTCCTTGATGGCGCAGACTCCCCCACTTTTTTTGCAGTGGTAACAGGCCAGGCAATAGCCGATTTTCCTGTCGCGCAGGAAAACCGTTTCCACCTGATGGCCGCTTTCCTCCGCGCCGCGTGCAAAGGCGCGGCACAGCGCGGCGGAATTGCCGTTCTTGCGCGGACTGCCCGCCAGAATGAGAACTCGTTTGCTCATGGTTTTCTCCTTATTTTTTCAGGCCGATTTCCTTCAGCCATGCCGCCACGCCGGACGGCGCGCGTTCCATGCGGTTCCGGGAAAGGGAGTAGCCGTCGCGTATCACGGTCGCGCCGGGCTGTTTGTCCTGTATGGTCTGGATGGTGCGGGAAAAGCCGCTGCCTCCGTGGGTGCAGAAGGGAATAAGTGTCTTGCCGGAGAAATCGTACTGTTCCAGAAACGTGTACAGAATCATCGGCATGTCGCCCCACCAGTTTGGATACCCGATAAAGATGGTGTCGTAGGCTTCGGGAGCTTCGAGCTTTCCCGCAATGACCGGGCGGGCGTCCTGTTCCTGCTCTCCCTTGGCCAAATCGACAAGGGTACGGTGGTCTGTGGGATACGGTTTCTGCGGCAGAATGCGGAAGATGTCGCCTCCGGTCATTTCCTGTATCAACTGCGCCACATACTGCGTATTCCCCAGCACTTTTCCGTCAATGACCACAACACTGTTGTCTTCTTCACGGGTCATGTTGTCGGGATTGTTCGTTTCCGGCATGGAGAAGTAAACGATGAGAGTTTTTTTGCCTTTCACATCGGCGGCATGGCCGGAAGATGCCGGTGCAAATGGTGTTGTCGCAAGGCCGAATACCATCCCCATTGTTATCATTTTCAGGGCATTGCGCCGGGAAACTTTCAAGGACTGCGCAATGCCTGCTGTCGTAACTGACGAATTCATGGGCTCTCCTTTAACGAATCTGAAAATTACTTCAGATTATTGCGGAAAAATTCTTCAAGTTTGTCGAGCGGAATCAAATCAATCTTGTCGTAAAGATCGAAGTGTCCGGCATTTTTGACGATGAAAAGTTCCTTGGGCTCAGCGGCTCGGGCATAGGCGTCTTCCGAGAAGGGGCGGGAGTGCGCCTTTTCCCCCATGATGAAAAGCATGGGACGCGGTGAAATGGTTTCAATATCATTGAAGGGGTAAAAATTCATGAATTTGATGTTGGTCGCCTTGTCTGAGCGTGTGTTGATTTCAAACGGCTCCCCTTCGGGGATGAATTCGCCTCTGCCATGATAAAAGGCATGGGAAGCCTTGCGGGTTGCCGGCGAGTTTTCATCGACCTTGAACGGAGAACCTCCCACAAAAACCTGCTCTCCGCCGAGAAAATCGGCATATCTCTGTTCAGCGGCCTCGGCTATCGTTTTTTTGCGTTGCTCAAGAGATATGGATCCGCGCAGACCGCTGCGACGCATTTCACCTATATTGTACATGCTCACGGTAGCGACGGCCTTCATGCGCGGATCGATTTTCGCTGCGCTGATGACGAAACTTCCACTTCCGCAAATACCGAGAATGCCGATTTTTTCCCGATCCACGAAGTCGCGTGTGCCGAGAAAGTCCACGGCGGCGCTGAAGGTTTCGGCGTACATGTCAGGCGCTATGCCGTGGCGTGGGATGCCGCCGCTTTCTCCCCAGAATTGCTGATCGACGGCAAGGGTCACAAAACCGCGCGCCGCAAGCTGTGCCCCATAGACGCTTGATGCCTGTTCCTTGACCGCCCCCATCGGATGGCCGATGACAATGGCGCTCGCCTTGCCTTTAAGCTGCCTTGGCATGAACAGATTGCCGACAACTTCCATGCCGTACTGATTGCTGAAGCTTACACGATACAGCCGGACGTTGTCATCGACAGCGAATGTCTTGAAATGACGATCCGTAATTTCCGTCATTGTTGTTTCAGGTTTTTGCATTTTATTTTGTGCAGCATGTACCTGATTTATGTTCAGCATGGACGCCATGACGCAAAAAATAAAAATATGTAGAGATTTTATTGAATACATGTGAACTCCAGAGATTATTCGCTGTTACTTGGCATTATATTGTTCGTCCGTGACTTTTTCCATCCACGTTACACTGTTGCCATCAAGCCGTTCGCCTATGGCGAGATGCGTCATAGCGGTATCCGAGGCCGCGCCGTGCCAGTGTTTGACATTGGGCGGGCACAGCACCACATCCCCTTGTCGGATGACCTGTATCGGGCCTCCCCATTCCTGGGTCAATCCGACACCGAACGTGACGATAAGAGTCTGTCCCAGCGGATGGGTATGCCAGTTGGTGCGCGCGCCCGGCTCAAAGGTGACATAGGCACCATAGACACGTTGCGGGGCCTGGGCATCAAAAGCCGGATCAACGCGGACATTGCCTGTGAAGTTTTGCTTTGGAGCTGCGGACGAGGGACGGGAGCCCCCCGGAATCACAATCTGTCCTCGGGTTTCCGCATGAGCTTGGAACATGGTCATACCCCCGGTAAACAGCAGGCAAAGGACGAAAAGGGAAAGGCGTTTCATGATATTCTCCGTGAAAAGTCCGGCGGCAGGGGGGAGGGCGTCCTTGCATGGAGACTGCGCGCCGCAAGAACGTCCTCCCGCCTGCTCCGCTTTGTCGGCGACAAGTTATTTCAGATTCTTGCCGTAAAATTCCGTCAGTTTGGCAACGGCCTGATCCACATATTCCGGCACAAAGTAGGTCTGGATATGCGTGGCTCCGGGAATCTTGAAGAGTTCCTTGTCGGTGGTTCCCGTCGCCTTCTTGAAGGCTTCTTCAGACATGTACAGCGAGTCGGCCTTTTCCCCGGCCATCAGCAGCAGGGGGACATTGATCAGATCGATGTTGTCGGTGGCGTCCCAGCTCATCAGATCCATGAGGCTGCTGGTCGTATAGCGGAACGTGGAGTTGGGATGCCGGTGCGTCTTGCCATAGTACATCATGCCTTCCCGATACAGATCCGTGGGAATCTTGCTGATGCTTTCGTCCGTCAGCGCGTCAAAATCGACGTTGCCGGAATAGCCGATTTCTCCGGCAAGTTCCTTGATACGGGCGTCCGACGCGTCCTTCAGGCGAGCCTGGATGGAATCAAGCTGTGTGTTCATGTAGCCGTTGCGCCGCACCTGGCCGGAGTTGAACATGCTGAGTGTGGCCACAGCCCGGAAACGCTTGTCGGACTTGGCGGCGTTCAGCGTATAGCCGCCCCCGCCGCAAATCCCCAGAGCGCCGATGCGGTTGGCGTCCACGCCGGGGTAGGCGCTGATGTAGTCGACCATGCCGTGGATGTCCTCTGTACGGTAAAAGGGCTTGTCCACGTTCCGGGGCGTGCCTTCGCTGGCCCCCTGATAGGAAGCGTCCGCCGCGATGGTGATATAGCCTTTTTCCGCCAGGCGCTGGGCATAAAGACCGGCCACCTGCTCCTTGACGCCGCCGTTGGGATGCGCCACCACCACGGCGGGATATTTTTTCGTGGCTTCGTATCCGGCGGGCGTATAGACGTTGGCCGCGATTTTCAGACCATTCAATGTATAGGTAACCGGATGAATGTTCACCTTGCCCTTGACGTTTTCCACGACAGCCCCCTTGTACACAAGACCGAACGGATTGTTTTCAGCCGCATTCGCGACGCTTGTGAAAGCCAGTGAAGATGCCACTGCCATAGTCATCAAAAGAGTTTTTTTCATGATTGTCTCTTGCTCCATAAAACTGTTATGGCTTTATTTTGCCTGCATTCCGCTTTGCAATACGGTGTCCAAACTCTTTTTCGCCAGTTCCGCTTCCGCCTTGCCGACTTTTGTTTCAAGTACGGATACAAACGCCTTCATCTGGGCTTCACTCAATCCGACAACCAGGCAGCAGTTCAAATGGGAACGCAACTGCGCTTCAGCCGGGAGGCTGGCCAAAGCGGAAACCGTGGCCAGTTCCCGTTCCTGAAAGGTGAGGACATCACGGCTGAAAATGTCACCGAAAAGATGTTCCTTCAGGAAGGTGTCGATGACGGGCGCAAACTCATAGACCCGCCCGCTGGCGGGTCTGCCGATAACAGCGGTCTGATTTGCCGTGCCGATTTCGCGGATGTTTGCTGTATCAGGCAAGGGTGTGGCGTCTTTGCCGACTTCATCATGGATGCCCTGAGCTTTCCGCTCATCAAGCAGGGCAATGAAGGTGTTCAGAGCCGTCAGACTGCGCGGAAAGCCGGTATAGGCATACATCTGCACCAGCACTTCCCGTATCTCGTTGACGGTCATGCCGTTTTGCAAACCTTCGGCAAGGGCGGTCTTCAGCTTTTCCACATTGCCGTTCGCCGTGAACGCCGCAATGGGAATAATGCTTTGCTGTTTGGCATTCAGAGCCGATTCAGAAGATGAACTTTGAGCGTGCGCCATACTTGATAACCCGATTGTTGCGGTACAACAAAGACCAAGAAAAGCGATTATCGACTTCAACAACACGAAATCCTCCTTGTCATAAAGTTTTTTTCCCCTTTGTCTGATGACAATATAGGGATGCCATGACGGGGATTCCATATCCAATCCGCGCTGTTCTTTGCCCAATCCGACCGATGGACGGGTAAAACGAGCAAAAAGAAGGCGGAAAGCTCTTGATAGAGAAACTTTCCGCCCGGTGGTCAGGGAAATTCATGGCGTCAGGAACGTTTTTGGATCACATCCCTGCGGGGAGGAGCGCCAAACTGACGCTTGTACTCCCTGTTGAACTGGGAACCGCTTTCGTAGCCGACCATAAGCGCCGCTGTGCCCGCATCCTTGCCTTCCAGCAGCATCAGGCGTTCCGCCTCATACAGGCGCAGGCGCTTCTGGAACTGGAGTGGACTCAGGCTCGTCACCTGCTTGAAATGGCGATTGAAGGTTGAAGGAGCCATGTTCATGCGTCGGGCTAGATCCTCCATATTAAGGGAATCCGCATAATGCTCCCGCAGCCAGGAAATGGCCTCGGCTATCTGGTTGGCCTGGGTGCCGGTGGTGCTGAACAGCCGCAGACATCTGCCCTGACTGCCACAGAGCAGATAGTAATGGATTTCCCGCAAAATCATGGGGGCCAGAACGGGGATTCGCGACGGCGTATCCAGAAGCTCGATCAGGCGGACAAAAGCCTGCAAGAGATCCTTGCCCGCCTCATCCACCACGACGGGATTCCAGTCCCCTTCCCCGGCGGTAACGATGGAAGGGTCTTCCGTCATCAACTGGGCGATGATGCGCCTGTCGAGTTTCACGGAAAGCGAAAGGAAGGGAGATTGAGGCGAAGCGTCCGTGACATGGAAAACGCCGGGCATATCAATGCCGACCGTCATGCAGTGCAGTTCGCCGTAATTCGCTTCATGATCCCCGATCATGGAGCGTTTGAATCCCTGCACAACCAGTGCCACCATAGGGGTGTAAAAGCAGCGTGTGGCGGAAACTCCTTCATCGTACCGGCTTAAGGCCAATCCCTCAATGGCGGTTTCCAGACGCGATGGGGCAGGGAGCCATTTCAGCAACCTGGTTTTCAGTGCCTCATGTATTCCGTCTTTGAATGTCGATTCCACCATGTTTTGCTCCTGCTGCCCGTTTTGGAAGATGCGCTTCCCAATATCCCCGAAAATCAGAGCGCAATCAGTTCATAGTCGCTGTTCCCCATGCCAAGCAATCTCATATACTCAAGCTGACACAGACCTGCGCGGCTGGTGATGCGTTCTATCAAATCCTGATTTTGTCTTCGATGCTGCTTTGAGCGAGCATATCCGCTCTCTTTTCAGGATAAGCCCGAATAATGATATCACCTGAAAAATAGATGTATTACTACCATATGCCAGCAGCAATGGGTATGCCGGATTCGCTCTTGTTTTTGCCTTATCCGCTCAACAGAAAATGGGAGCGTATCCCCAACGATTGCCTGGAATTTGTGCTGGACTTGCCCATAGGACGCCTTTTCATTCTGAAAAGAGCGGATCAGGCAAATATCAGGACGGAATGGGCATAGCCGGTTTTGGTGGAGTGGCATAGCATCCGTTAAAGCATTTTTCGATTGAAACACCCTGTGTTTCAATCCTTACGCTGCCTTCGCTTCGCGGAAAAACGTGTTTTTTCCGCTTGCTGACGGCGCGGGCGTCCGCTCTCGCGGTCGCCGGAGCGAATGCCTTTTTCAAGGCAATTCGCTCTAACACCGAAACGTATGAGGAAAGTCGGGATGGAAACACAAAATACGCAAGAAACCTGGCTGATCACAGGATGTTCGTCGGGTTTCGGCAAAAATCTTGCCGAAACGGCTCTGGAACAGGGCAAGCAGGTCATCGCCACAGCAAGGACGCCGGAAACGCTGAAGGAACTCGTCCGACGTTTTCCGAAAACCGCGCTTGCAACGCGCCTTGACGTTACGGACGACGCCAGTGTGACCGCCGCTGTGGAACAGGGTATAAACTATTTCGGTACAATTGACGTTCTTGTAAACAATGCCGGTTACTGTCTGCGTGGCGCGGTGGAAGAATGCAACGAGACCGAAATCCGCCGTCAGTTTGACACAAATTTTTTTGGAACAGTACGCGCTATCCAGCATGTGCTTCCCCATATGCGCAAGGCGCACAAGGGAGCCATCGTCAATTTTTCCTCTATTGCAGCCCTGAGCACATCTGAAGGCTCCGCCTTTTACGGCGCAAGCAAGTGTGCTGTGGAGGGACTCTCGGACGGGTTGCGCAAGGAGGTCGCTCCCTTGGGCATCAAAGTTATAGTTGTGGAACCTGGCCCCTTCAAAACGGATTTTTTTTACCGTTCCATAGACGTCAATACCAATAATATCGAAGAATACCGGCAGACGGCGGGCAAGCGCAAGGTCAGGCTTCGGAATCCCGAAGATTCCGGCATCAAGGGCTGGGGCGATCTGCGCAAGGCTGCGGAAGTCATCATCAACGCCGTGGAAATGCCGGATGGACCGTTCCGTCTTCTACTTGGCTCCACAGCCGTAAAAATCGGCGAGCAGTTTGTGGAAGCCAGGGACAGGGAAATTCGTCGGTGGGCATCGCTCAGTGCCCGGACGGATGTGTGAATCGTCGCGGCCAATTACTGGGCAAAGCCGGAGCTGAGATAGCGTGAACCGCGCAAAGCGTTTGAATCGCACGAGCCGTCTAAAGACCATCCCGGTCAATCGGTAAAAATATCTGAAGTCAAATTAAAAGATTGGCTCGCTTCTTTGTGGAATGTGAGCCAATCTTTTTTGTCGTACCCTATCTGTAAATTCTTCAAAGGCATGTCGGGAGTTACGGGAAATTGCCCGATAGGGAGCTGTTTTTCTCTCGAATTTCAGGATCGTTTTCATCCGAGACCTTGGTTCGGAGATTTTCATTTTCCGGCTTCAGAAATTTTTCCGTAAGGTACGCGGGAATAATGATGCCCGCGTTTTTCAGCATCATACTGAGTTCCTTTGGCGTGTAGCCTTTCTTGAAGGCTTTGCGAAAATCCTTCTCCAGTATTCCGGCAGCCTCTTCCCGTGTTTTTCTGTTGTCTTTGGCCGGTAGCTCGTTGAGCAACTTTTGAGCTTGCCTGATTTGTTCCGGTCGTATTGTCCCGCCTTTTTTCATGGCTTCTTCTCCTTTCTGAAAATTCTGCCGCCACTATAGGCGAAATTTTCATCTTCCTACAATTTCGCCACTGCACGAGGCGGGTTCTCCGTGGCAGGATGGGGGTTGTGCTACGCGCACAACCCCCATCCTGCCAGAAGGCTGACGCCCTCTGGACTCCCGGACCGCTCGGCGCTTCGCTTCTCGCAGTCCAAAGGCAAAAGACATGAAAGACGGAAAGACCGGAGAAGGCGGCCGGAGCGCCGCGCGGAAATGGGTGACGATCCGCGTCACCGAAAGGGAAAAAACGCGCCTCACGGAGCAGGCGGAAATCGCCGGGCTGTCCCTGTCGGAATACATGAGGCGGCGTTTTTTCGGAGGCAGGCTTGCCGCGCATCTCGACCTGAGCGCCATTGCGGAACTGCGTCGGATCGGCGGCCTGCTCAAGCACAATTTCGAGACGCTTCGGCAGGCAAACGCGCCGCCGGACATTATGAAACGGCAAGAAGACGCCTTGCGAAATCTGGTCTGGGCCATTCAGAAAATCTCGCTGCACTTCCATGATCGTCAAGAAAATAAAGAATACGAAGGCTGAAAAGCCCAGGGCGTGGCAGATAGGCGACCTGATTGATTACATCCGCTTCCCCCACAACAAAAAGCCGCAGGAAAAAATTGAATGCGCGGGCGGAAGGAATTTTCTGTCCTCCACGCATGTGGGGCAAAAAACGGAAATGATCGCTCTGGCGAGGGAGTCGTTGCACAGCAGGATGCCGGTCAGCCACTGGATACTTTCCTGGCAGGAAGGGGAACAGCCCTCCAGGGAACAGGTGGAGGAAGTGGTGGATATGTTCCTTGAAAAAATGGAGCTGACCGAACATCAGACTGTGTATGGCCTGCACTATGACACGGACAATTATCACCTGCATATCGCGGTCAACAGGATGAACCCGGAAACAGGAAAAGTCGTGCTTCCGTTCAACGGATTGGATATCCGCGAGGCGCATAAAATTGTGGCGTTCGTTGAGTATAAACAGGGATGGGCCAGTGAAGAAAGTGCCCTGTACGCCGTACTGGAAGATGGGGAGCTGGCGCGAAGAAGAACGGGCCGCGAGATAAAACCGAAGCAGGCCGCGCTGGATTTTGAACACGCCACCGGCGAAAAATCCGCCCAGCGCATCGCGCAGGAACGCGGGCACGCCATCATCAAGAGAGCAAAATCGTGGGCCGAGTTGCATGAAAAGCTGGCGGGAGTCGGTTTGCGTTTCGAGGAAAAGGGTTCCGGGGCCATCATTTTTGTGGGCGACATTGCCGTGAAGGCATCTTCCGTGGATCGCGCCTTCAGCATGGGAAAGCTCTGCAAGCGGTTGGGGGATTTTGAGGAAGGAACGTACCCCGATGACCAGGGAAAGATTGCCCCGGAGCCGGTAAGTTCCGTCAATCTCAAAGAGTGGAAGGCGTATCAGGAGGCGTTTGCCGGGGCGTTGGGTAAAGCGGGAACAGCGCAGAACGCCGAGCTTGCCCGGATGAAGGAACGGCACAGAGTCGAGCGAAAAGGGGCGCTTTCCCGTCTGGCGAAATACGGCTTGCCGGTGCTGAATATCGCCCGGCATTGCTTGATGATGCAGCAGAGAGCGGAACGGCTTTCTTTGTGTTCTGGCCGGAAAAAGGCGCGTGGCGGCAAACCGCGTTTTGAAACCTGGTTACGGGCGCAGGGGTTGTCCCCACAGGCCGAGCGTTGGCGACACCGTGCGGCCTTGGAACAGGCAAGACACACCCCGCCCGACCCACAGCGGGCAGCACAGGGAGCGGAGGCCATGCGCGAACTTGAGGATTTCAGAAAATATGCCGAAGCGGTCAATGCGGAGCGCTACCGCGTGACCTGCATCAGGATGGACGAAGATGGCAAAAAGACCTTCATTCTGGACAAGAAAGGCGGCATGACCAGAGGCTTTTCCCCAGACGAACTGGAGGCCCACATGCCGGAAATGCTGCGCTTCCAGCGGCGCGGCGAAAATATCTACTACACGCCGCTGTCGGATGACCGGCATCACATCCTCATTGACGATATGACCCGTGATAGTCTGAAACGGTTGCAGGAGGACGGCTTCCGGCCCGCCGTGGTACTGGAAAGCTCACCGGGGAATTACCAATGTCTGTTGACCATTCCCAAGTTGAATACGGAATTTGACCGGGATGTGGGCAACCGCATCACGGAGCGCCTGAACCGGGAGTACGGCGACAAAAAGCTGTGCGGCTGCATCCATCCGCACCGTGCGCCGGGCTTTGAGAATCGCAAGCCGAAGCATCGGCGGGAAGATGGTTCGTTCCCGCAAGTGAAGCTCCTGTTTGCGGAGCGCCGGGAGTGCGGCAAGGCGTTGGCTTTGGCCAGACGGATTGACCATGAGTATGCGGAGGCCGCCGAGAACCGGAAGGCTGAGCGTCGGACGTTTACAGTGCCGGACGTTCGGCCAGGCGACCCGGCAGCGGCCTATTATGCCCACCTGGAGAATATTCGCAGGCATTTGACCATTGAGGACTACTCCCGCGTGGACGCGATGATCGCCCTGCGGCTTCGCTCCAATGGCCATAGCCGGGAGGCTGTGGAAGAAACCATCCGAACCTGCGCCCCGACTATCCGGGATTCACAGGCCGGGCGCAACTGGCAGCGGTACGCCGAAAGAACGGCGGATTACGCCTTCGGCCCGGCAGGGGACAGGGATTTGGTAAGGAATGAGCGGTATCGGGAACTGTGGAAAAGTGTGGAAGGCATTAAAAAAGAGGATAGAAGTACACTGCGGACAAAGATGCGGTGAACTCTCCAGAACGCCGGATATTGCGGATAACGATAGATTCCGCTAGCGTATCCCACATTGAAGGAGCGATTTCATGAACGAACTTGTTGATCTCTCTTTTTATAATCAAATCAAAGAAATTTTGGCGACAGCCCGCCAGAAGGTCTACGCTACTGCCAATTTTGCTATGGTAGAGGCATATTGGAATATTGGGAAGCGGATTGTGGAAAGGCAAGGGGGAGAGACACGAGCTGAGTATGGCGCGAGTCTGATTTCCGAGCTTTCCAGGTTGATGACTGCTGATTTCGGCAAGGGGTTCACAGCTTCGAACCTTAAGAATATGCGCCAGTTTTATTTGACTTTTCCAAATAGCTACGCACTGCGTAGCGAATTAAGCTGGACTCATTATCGCCTGCTGATGCGCGTGGAGAGCGAGCAGGCCCGGCAGTTTTATCTTGACGAATGCCTGAAATCTGCTTGGAGCACGCGACAATTGGAGCGGCAGATCAACAGTTTTTTTTATGAGCGGCTTTTGTCCAGCCAGAAAAAGAAGGAGGTGGCAGCGGAAATTCATACACTTGAACCTGCAAAGCGACCGGAAGATATTATCCGCGATCCTTATGTGTTGGAATTTCTTGGACTAGTGCCTAATTGCAAAAATAAGGATATGAATATATGGTGCTTCCAAAACGGGAGCGGTTATGGCGCGAACAGCACGAGAAGTCACTTGTTCAGGCGAAGAGGAACGTATTTTAAACAACATTGCGAGTAGCCGTACAGCGTCTTTTTCTGAAGTCCTACGGGCAAAAATTATCCTTTACT
>CAJTFO010000022.1 GCA_910575755.1 Desulfovibrionaceae bacterium
CGTCAATCGTTACGCGGAGCAAGTTTTTCCAGTACACAGGCTCTCAGTGAACATATCGCGGCTTTTGTTGAGGCATATAACCAAGATGCGCAGCCATTTGTCTGGAGAAAAAGAGAAGTCAAGGGATGCCAACTTAGAAATAATGCGCGAAACTTTTGCAATTAGACACTAAGAGGGTATTTGGTGTTTAGGTATAAACGCTGAAATCAATATTGGGCAAACCGGCGGCCTGACCTTCATGCGATTGCCTGGACAAAGTTCACCGGACTCTTGACAGCGAATCCGGACTAGGCTACTTTCCACAGTCATGGCTCGCCATTATCTGGCAGCGTCTTGCGGAGAGGTGTCCGAGTCGGCCGAAGGAGCTCGCCTGCTAAGCGAGTATACGGGCTTAAACCTGTATCGAGGGTTCAAATCCCTCCCTCTCCGCCAGTTTTCAGTTTATCTTGGTTCGGCACAGTCCAAAAAGTTTTTCCTGGCAAGCAATCAGGTGAAACGGACTGTCCGACCAAGGGGATTAACCGCCATAGATATCCACCGTTTTTAGGGGTATTTCAAGGGGTACAGTAATCCCTTGCCAGAAGAATGCCCCTATGCCCCTCACCGATACCGCCATTCGTGCGGTTGAGTCCCTTGATAAGCCGCAAAAACTCTTTGACGACAATGGCCTCCTTAGCGCGTGGAAGAAGCCGGAGAGCAGGCAGTTGTCGATTTTGCCGCCGCCTTTCCGGCTTAAGCAGGGCATCTTCCTCTTTCCTTCTGGAGTCCGCTCCATCTGGCTGCACTACAATCTTGCATACATGAAACAGCGGCTGACCGCTCTAAAAACGGGGGTCAATAAGTCTGCCTTTTGCTCGGGAGCCGGCAAGTCGCCGCAAACTCCTTTGCAAACAGGCGTCAGCATGACAACAGTATAATTTGTGAAAAAAAATCTCTTTACAAAAAACGCAACAGGGCAAAAACTGATCGCAGACATTGTTTATTTGCACAACCAATGCTGTTGCTGAGGGGAACGCCATGCCTGTCATCAGCGCCAGCCCTGGCATATCGGGGCCACAAGGCCTTGACCGACATCCGTCCTCGTGGCGGAGTCGTCTGATAAAAAACTCTGGCTGCCGCGCCCGCCATGAACTGTTCAGCGCCCCGTGGTTCCGGCGGGAAAGTCCGTACAACCGCAGTGGCCCACTGACAAAAATCCCATGGGGCACGGACAGTCCGCGCGCCCACTTACTGTGTTACACTTTACAATGACCTCCCTGGCAGATGAGCGGTTCATGTTCGCCCGGCAGCGACATGGACCGCTCCCATTTTCAGAGCTGCGCCCTGCTGTTCGCGGAGGCCAGTTTTTTATAAAAGATGTCGCAAGGGAATGCGTCGCAACAGTGCGTCAACAGGCTGTCAGTCTGGTATTTGGGACTCATCCACAAATAAAAAGGGGATCAGATTATCTGATCCCCTGAGTTTGCTGGCGGAGCGGAAGGGACTCGAACCCTCGGCCTCCGGCGTGACAGGCCGAAATAGCATATGACTTCTTTCTTTTCCCTATAAAGGAGGATCGATTATGTTATTGAACGACGCTTGGTCTTACTACCAAAAACTTATTCTTTCAAGCGCTACCGCTAAGGCCCGTGGAACTGAAGAAGGACGCTGGAATGTCCACATTTCTCCCGTTTTGGGCACCCTACCCTTGGTTGAACTCAAAAATATACAAATTTTACTTCTGCGAAAAAACCTTGAAGAAAAGGGGCTTAGTCCACAGACGGTCTATCATTGTCTCTCGCTTCTTCGCAGAGTCTTGCGCCGAGCCAAAGACTGGGAGCTATGGCAAGGCCCGATTCCAGTGTTTACTATGCCCAGATTCGATAACCAGCGTGTCCGGTACTTAACGGAAGCTGAAGCCAAGCAACTTGTTGAAACCTTGAAAATTGCCTCTCCTTTATGGAGTGACATTGTTCTTTTCGATTTGCATACAGGCCTCAGGGCTGGAGAGCTCTTTTCACTCACCACATCCCGCATAGACCCCACACTTAAGCATGCGCATGTAATTGACACAAAGACGCGCCATAATCGTGTTGTGCCGCTAAATTCACAAGCTACTGAAATTCTCAAGCGTTATATGCGGAAATCATCCACACATATTTTTCAGCAGGCAGCTACAACACCTAAAATTTTTCGCCGAGCTGTTGAAGCTTGCGGCTTTAACCATGGAATCCATGACCGCCGTGAGCGCGTCGTTTTCCATACTCTCAGGCACACTTTCGCCAGTTGGCTTGTTCAACGCGGGGTTGCGTTAGCTATTGTTAGCCAGCTTTTAGGGCACAGTGACATGAGAATGACCATGCGCTACGCCCACCTCGCCCCAAATCAGGGGATGCAAGCCGTATCTTCACTTCCCTATGTCTGATTGCCCACTAAATGTCAATAGGCCAAATTCTGTAAAATTTTCTATACAGAAAATTACAGAATTAGCGTGGTTAATGACAGATTATGACATTTTGTAAAATGTGATGTTCAACTAATGACATCTCATTCTATTCTATAACATTTGTCATAATCTGTTGTAAATTCGCAATAATCTGCTATCACTTGAAATATCACGAAGAAGGCAGGACAGGTAAAGTGGTACCACTTTTCAAGTGGCCACTTTACGTCCTGCCCCTCATGCGCCGGGGAGGCTGGCTTACTCGCTTCGCTCGACGCTAAAGACAAGAGAGAAAAAGACATGACAGCAGGTGCGGAAAAACCCAGACGCACGGAACAGATCAAGGCCTATGTGACCCCGGAGGAGTTCACTCTTGTCATGGAGTCCAGTGATCGGGCCGGGCTGAGTATGTCGGAATTCGCCCGGCGCGTGTGCCTGGGCTTCCGGGTGGAGAGTCGTGAAGATCAGCAGGCCCGGCGGGAGCTGCTGAGGGTCAATGCCGATCTGGGAAGGCTGGGCGGCCTGCTCAAGCAAGTCCTCGTGGCCGGGCACAAGGAGCAGATTTATGGATTGCTCCATAAAATTGACCAGGCGCAGGCGCTCCTGAAAGCCAAAATCAGGACACTATGATCAGCAAACGTATTCCCTGCGCCCCGCAAAATGACAATTACGCCCGGCTGGCGGATTATATCGCCGCCGGGCATCAGCATGATATGGAGCTGAGCGATGGACAAAGATTCCATGATCCGCAGCGCCACGTTGAAGCAGGTCAGGGCCTTGCCGGAAACCGCATGCGTCAACTGTCCCAATGCCGTCTGGCATCTTACTCAGAAGGACAGGAAAGAGGAGCTGCGGATTTTCTGCCTGCTGATGCACGCCTTGATCGACATGCCGATGGCGGCATGCGACGGAACGCTGATTTTCCCGAAGATGTAAAACCTGAAAAATGTCTCATGAGCTGGTGCGCCGGCTGCTGGGCCGGAGATGACTACGAGCTGGCCATGCGGGAAGTGGCCGACACGCAGGCGCTCAATACGCGCACCACGCAGGAGAAAACCTATCACCTGGTCGTCAGCTTTCATCCGGAGGATGACACCCGACTGACGCCGGAAGTTTTCAAGGCTATTGAGCAGCGTTTTGCCGATGCCCTGGGTCTTTCCGAACATCAGCGGCATTGCGGCGTTCACGTCAACACCGAGAACATGCACATGCATGTTGCCTATAATCTCATTCATCCAGAAAAACTGACGCGGGTGGAACCGTGGAGGGACTACATCAAGCGGGACAAACTCTGCCGGGAACTGGAGAAAGAATACGGCCTTGTCGTGGACAATGGCCGCGACCAGGCGCGGGAGAAAAGCCTTGGCGACAAGGCGGCGTCCGTGGAAGCGCACACGGGCCGCCAGTCCTTTGAGGGATACGCTCAGGATCAGGGCGAGGCCATTCTGGCCCTGCTGAAAAACGCGCGTACCTGGGAGGACGTGCATTGCGCCTTTGCCCGGCATGGCCTGGAGCTGAAGCCGCGCGGAGCCGGGCTTGTGGTCAAAAACCGGCACGGGCGGCATATGACCAGGGCCAGCGCCGTGCATCGTGAGTTGTCCCTGAAAAAGCTGGAAGCCCGCTTCGGGGCGTTTCAGCAGGCCGGAAAAATGCCGGAAAGCGAGCGGCGCTATGGCGCGGATCCACTTCAGAAAGCGCCGGACCGGAACCGGCTCTGGCAGGAATTTCAGGAGCAGCGCCGAGGGCGGAAAGATTCACTGGCGGCTGTTCGCCGAAAGTGGGCGGATAAACGCAAGGAGTTGGAAACCAGACCCATAGCGCGCAGGACCAGGGCCAACCTTGTGAAGCTGACACGCCAGTACGAAGCCGAGGAACTTCATGCCGCGCGTATGGATGCCGGAGCGGACAACTGGCTTGATTTTTTGCGGCAAAAAGCCGCCAGGGGAGACGAAACAGCTCTGGCCGTCCTGCGGTCCAGACGGGAAGAAGTGGCTCCAGAACAGTATCAGGCCGTTCAGGAGCGACAGCAAGGCCGCTCAAAGTATCTGGCCAGCAAAACAGCCATTCTGGAAAATGCCGCCTTGTCGGCCAGGGCAAAAAATTGTCTTGTCAGTGTCGCGCTGATGGAAAGCCTGGCCAGTGGAGCCACGGCCAAAATCAGCAAATACGGCAGCGTCATTTATACGCTACCCGGAGGCGGGAAGATTTGCGACACCGGCAAAATCATCAGCTTCAGCCCCGAAGCCAGGGCAACAGCACTGGCGTATATGTCCGCAAAATGGGGAGGGCGCCGGCAAGCCGTGGACAGGGCGTCAGGAGATATCGTGTACACGCTGGCCAGTGGCCAGAAAATCCATGAACAGAAGGGCCAGAACGTCTTTGAACGGCCCGCCGCTGTGCGCCGCCAGCGTCAACTGGAGCGGGAGCGGAGTCAGGGCATGGGGAGATAGCACGAATGTTCTCTCCGTATAGCGCCGGCAACCTTCGGCAGAAATAAGCGAAAAACAAAAATATACAGAATAAGAGATAGAAATATAAGCTAGCGTAATAATCCAGTATCTCTCACGCGCGAAAACTTTTTATCAAATTCAAACTGTTTTTCCATTGAAGCAATAAAATCTTTGCATAGTGCGAATTCTTTTCCTTTGATTTTATCTGCTCCAGGAAGCTTATAAATATTATTTAGCTCTATTTCCAATATTTCTGATTTTTCAATCTGATCAATACGTAATTTTAATGAAGAAATCTTGTCTTGATTAAGAAAAATATTTTTTAACAAAGAATTTCTCAAATTGAAATATACAATAGATAGATCAAATATATCTCTTGCCTTAAATTCTTCAGCTCGATATTCAATTTTTTTTGCTACAATTTCAACAGGACTATCTACATAAATGCTTTTCCCCTCTATCGTTGTAAGCGATGGCTTGCATTTGGAAATTTGTGGTGAAAATATAAAATCTATTTCTCCATCTTGGAGATATATCTTTGTAAAATTATCTTGTTCAACAAAATCTATCATTATATCTTCTAATGCATCATTTACACGCGGAGAAACATATGAAAAAAGCTGCTTATCCAAAAAAAATATATCAATATCTTTACTCATTCTGTGATTAAATTTGTGCATCAATACTGTTCCACCGCCAAAGCTCCAAGAATTTTTTGGAATATTCGCTTGTTTTATCTGACTCATTGCGCATGAAAATAGTTTTTTCCAAACATCAATGCCCATCGTAAACCTCCAGAAAATTCTTTCCCTTAAGAACTTCTGGAAGACAATCATACGTCATCTGTATATCTGAATATGAAATATTATTTTCATTTATAAATCCTAATAATATTTTTTTAGGTAATTCATTAAAAAAAATGTCTAGATGCCCGATCCAAGCACCAGGTTTTTTTTTACCCACAAGAATATCAAGAAGTATATCTGCTGTAATTTGATTTTTATATGACACATTGCACGAGATTAAGGCACATGTGGTATATCTTTTTTCCTTTTCCATCTTCTTACCTCTCACTCAGCGTGAAAAATCTCTCCTTTTATTATTTTCCTGCACCCTTCCTTGCCCCAAAGCCTGTTCCAGATGTCGCATATGCTCCTTGTATACGGCTTTCAGGCATTCCGCCCGACGTGTAAAATACAGCTTTTCCGCTGGCGTGGCATTTCCTTTGGCGTAATCGGATAAGCGTCTGCATTGGGTTTTGATCAGGCTTTCCATGACGGTATCCATGACACGGGCCTTGGGCAGATTTTCCGGAGCATAGGTAGCTTGGAAATCTTCTCTTGCCTTTTGAGGATCGCAACCGATCCGCCAGCGCTCCATAATTTGTTTATGACCGTTTTCCGATTTTTGGGCCAGCTCAGTACCAAATTCTCTAAAATCACGCTGAACGGCGAGCTTTTCCATCGCCAACAATGTTTCAAAATCCTTGGCCTTCAGCGCAAGGGCCATTTCTGAAGCGGCTTTTTGCAACTCTTGGGCAAGACGTACCCCAGGCTTGGATTTTCAATAACTTTAAAAGTATCGTCTGCAAGTCGCAAATGATGGACAAACTCAAGAGTTGAGCCAGCTTTGACCATATTTTTCCACCGCAGTAGAAAGATTTACATTTTTCTCTATAAGAGCTTCCAAGCCCATATGCTCCTTTAGGACTTGCAAATCTTCTGCCGGCAAAGGCAATGTACGATACAGGGCATCTGCTTCAGCATCTTTCCCCTCATCAAAGAGAGCCATTACCTGTAGGACGACATCTTCTCTTTCTTTTGCTGAAAAATGTTTCAAATTCGGTTCTCGCATTGTTTCCTCCAAGAGTAAAAGCGCTGACTGAATAAATATATGTGACGGTCTGAAATCCTACAAGTCTCAGCCCCTACATATTTTTATATAAAAATACTTTTACATAAAAACGTAGCTATATGTTTAATTGTTTATTTTTTCAAAATGTATCTGCCGGATACCACTCTGAGTTTCCCAGCGGCGACAAGCTGCTGGACGGTTCGCGGCCGATATTGTGGGGGTACATCACATTGCAGCAGAAGCAGACGCGCAGTTCGCATAATCGCTGTCATTATTTTTCAATATTAATATTTTTTACCATTGAAAAATAATATATTACTCTTCATGCGCGACCAGATATGCCTCCAGGGCCGCCCGCACCACATCTACTTCCTTGCATTCATGCTCGAAGGCGAAGCGCCGGAGGCGCTGATTTAACTCCAGGGGAAGAGCGAAGGTCTTGGGCTTCACCGGTTCCCCTTTGGGTCTGCCCATTTTTTTCTCCACCCGCTCAGTCGGAGGCTCTGCCGGGGTTTCCGTTGACTTGAACAGTTCCTTCACGTTGAGCGAATCATCAGCTTTTACGCGCCGCTTTCCTCTATCGCCAAGTCCCATATTTATATCCTTATTTTAATACTTTTTCATGTAAAAATATAACTACAGCTTTTTTACTCTAAGCGCAAACTCTTTGGCAAGTGCCGTGTAATCCTGCGCGCCATAGCTCTGGCTGCGATAATCAAAAATACTCTGCCCATTGCTGGGGGCTTCCGCCAGTGCCACATTGTCACGGATTGCCGTTTTGAAGACAAGATTTCCCCAGCGCTCACGCAAGCCATTGGCCACATCCCTATTAAGCGACTTCCGCCTGTCAAAAAATGTGAGCAGAATTCCCAGAACGTGAAGGCCGGGATTGAGACTTTCAACGACCTCCCGCATCGTTTCCTGGATCAGATCAAGTCCGGCCAGAGCATAATATTCCGCCTGCACAGGAATCAGAACTCCATTGGCGGCGCTAAGAGCGTTCACAGTCAAAAGGCCAAGACCTGGAGGGCAATCTATGAGGACAAAATCATAGTCAGCACCTCTCAGGGCTTTTTTCAGAAGATTTTCCCTCCCCAGCTTTGAGGCAAAGGCTAATTCCGCCACTGCCAGGTCCCTGGTTGCGGGCAGCAAATCTATCTGGCTGTTCAGGGGGAGAATAACCTCTGCCAGACTTTTACCGCCTCCAAGAACTTCATACGTGGAACCATGCAGATCTGACGGTGAGATTCCGCAAGCGTCCGTCAGATTGCCCTGGGCGTCCAGGTCAATCAGCAGCACCCTCTTTTTCCGCGCCAAAACCATGCCGAGGTTGTGGGTTGTCGTTGTTTTTCCCACTCCTCCCTTCTGGTTGCTTACGGTACATATATACATATGAACCTCCTTTTTTATGTAAAAAAACTATAATATTTTTATTTTTTAGTATCAATATTTTCTTTTGTAAAAAATTAAATACATAAATATATTTTTTTAGCTAAATATTGCAAAACTCAAGGAGGGCTCATGGGTATTCAGTTTCATCAGTTCCGCAAGAAGAAACCGTGGGTAGTGACATGGAGGAATCCGTGGACAGGCAAAAGACATACGCAGGCTTTTGACGACGAGGCTTTGGCCGTGGCTTTTGAGGAGGCTCAAGCGGAAATTGCGGCCAAAGAACGGGCCTTGCTGCGCAAAGCCCGTAAGCAGAAAACCAGTCAGAGCCGGATCAGTGTAAAAGATCTGCTGGAAAGCTATTTTCGTCTTGCGCACTCAAACCCCGTCACCATCCGGCAGGCGCAATACCATGCCAGTCATGTTATATCGGCTTTTGGGCATCGCCTGGCCAGCCAGCTTGACCGGCAGGACATCCTCAACTTTTCCGAAGCGCAGCATCTGCGCGGAATCGCCCAGATCACCGTCAACCGCCGTGTGAGCATTCTCCGCGCGGCTCTGAATTGGGCGGTACGCAATGGGCTGCTGGCGACAAATCCTCTGCGTGATCTGCGGCTTCCCCGCGCCCGCGCGCGGCGCATTGCCCCGCCCACCGCCAGGGAAGCCAGAGCGATACTGGATGTAGCCGCGCCGCATGTGCAGCGTGTGATTATTTTAGGATTATGCGCCGGACCGCGTATCGGCCCAAGCGAGCTCTTCCGTCTGGAGTGGAAAGACGTGGACCTGGCTGCTGCCATGCTGCGCATGCCCAGCGCCCGGAAAAATCATCTGGAAGATGGCCGAGACATTCCCATCCGTGGTGACCTGCTCCCGATCCTGTACGCATGGTGGCGGCATGACTCAGCGCTGGGCATCCGGCATGTCATCACCTGGGGCGGCCGTCCGGTACGCAGTATATGCCGGGCCTGGCACTCTGCCCTGGAACGGGCGCACATCAATCGCCGAATTCGCCCTTATGATCTGCGTCATGCCTTTGCCACATACGCCCTGGCCGGCAGCGCCGATATAGGCAGTGTGGCCAGTCTCATGGGACATGTGGATGCTTCGATGATTCTTAACACCTATCAGCATGTCCAGTCCGCCCAGAAGCGCGCTGCCGTTGAAGCCGCGCCTGACATTCTGGGACTGGCCGGAAGTACCCGCGCGAAGCGGCTGCCAGGGATTTAAAAAACGCTTCCGGGTGCGCCCGCAGGCGCATCTTCCGCGCCAGGACTGACCAGCGGCGGCTGTCTCTTTGTGCAGCTCCGTGCGTTTGCGTACTCGCTTCCGCAGTCACAGCCGCCGCTGGCTGGCGTTCTGTCACGGAAGCAGACCCGTGGCGTTTTTATCTTCTCATTGGGCTACGCCCATCATCGAGCAGGGGGAAAGGGCCCGCTTTCGGCAAACCCCTTTCCTCAGCTCGAAAAAGGCTGGGCTACTCCAAAAGGAGATTCCAATGTTGGATCAGAAAAAATCAGCAAGATGAAAGTTGAAGAGGGTCGAATGACTGAGGCCATTACCAGTTATTTCGGATTTAAAGCGCATCTTGTTGAAATCAATACATATGCGATGCTGGATATGCTTTCTCCTGATTATCATGGAGGATCATGGAATTTTTATAAATTAAGTAATGGTGGATTTTATATGACCCCATCAGAAAAAAAGCCATACCGTATTCGTTGTAATGGGAATGAATATGATGGAACGATGACGTCTGATGCTGCTGGAATCACAGCTTGCCTTTTTGCACTTAGTCATCTGTCATTTGAGCCGCGTTTTAACTTTCTGGTGGAGTTTTATGGGAAACTATATGAATTTGCCTGTGAGCATGAAGAGAGTGAAGCAATACTGGCTGCGATAGATTAAATTGGAGGCCCGGTGGCTGAAGTCGCCGGGCCTTCTTTTGACCCATGTGCGTACCCGGAACTCTTTGCGGTTCTGGGGGGAAACGTGCCGGATCTGAGGGGCCTGTTTCTGCGCGGGCACGGCGGGAAGGCCTCCCCACTAAAGCAAAGGCAAGCGGA
>CAJTFO010000023.1 GCA_910575755.1 Desulfovibrionaceae bacterium
GTTCATCTTTTTGTTCTTGCGAAAGCCGACATGGATTTTTTGTGATTTTCCGATAACGAAGAGCTTCAAGCCCTTTATCCCGATATGCGGAAAGCCATTGGCTTACGGCACCTCTGGTAACATTAAGCGTTCGTGCGATGGCAGCCTGCTTCATACCGCTTTCAAAAAGTTCCACTGCCCGCAATCGCCTGTACTCCCGAACGTTTTTTGCTTTGCTGCTTGGTAGTTCCGTAGGCTTGAAGAATCAGGTATTTTCCAATTTGAAAGAACTTGGGAAGGGATTACGGAAAGCGATTCGGTCACTTCGCTCCCATCCGCATCTGATTCAGGCCTGTTTTGCGCAAGCAGGATGTGTTTAAATATAAAATAGATGATCAGTAAATATAAAATAATTGAAAATATAACAATTTTCAATTCATAAGCAAAAGGTATGGGGTTTTGCCCATGCCTTTTGAAAAGCGGGATGTCAGATTATTGGACGCTCATTGCGTAAGCTGTCCAGATACATGGCCCACCGCTCCATCATGCGGTGTCTTTCAGCAAGATGTTGTGTACGGTTGTATGCCCGGCCATTGGGGTCGCGCACCATATGGGCAAGCTGGTGTTCTATCAAATCGTAACGCTCTCCCAACACCTCATCAAGCAGCGTCCGTGCCATTGCCCGAAAACCATGTGGCGTCATTTCCTCTCTGGTTATCCCCATAGCGCGCAACGCGGCAAGCATGGCGGTTTTTGCCATAGGTTTGCCTTTTTGCCAGTTATGAGGAAACACCCATTCCTGATGGCCTGTGTAGGCATACAGAGTTTTCAAAATTTTCATGACTTGCGGAGCCAGTGGAACAATATGCGGAGTGCCCGTCTTGCTGGTGGTGTAGCGCCACTCGCAGGCGTCAAAATCAATATCCGCCCACTTGGCCTGTTGGAGTTCACCGGGACGCACAAAGACATATGGAGCAATTTTCAGGGCGCTGGACACCACAAGGCTGCCGGGATAGGCGTCTATGGTTCTCAGAAGCCTGCCCACTTCTTTGGGGTCGGTCATGGTTACAAAATGTTTCGTCTTATACGCCCGCAGACAGCCGCGCACGGATGGCAAGGGGTCAATTTCGGCGCGGCCTGTCGCCACGGCAAAGCGCATGATCATCCCGCAGAGAATGGCGATACGTTTGGCGGAATAAAGCTGGCCCTGAGCTTCAACGCTACGCAACAGTTCAAGAAAATCCAGCCCCTTCATCTCGCCTATGGGCCTTTTGCCGATAGTCGGAAAAACGAACTTGTCCAGAAGCACCTCATAGATGTGCATGGACGCGGGCTTTATTTTTGTGGAGTGGATTTCAATCCATTCTCGCGTTACGGCTTCAAAGGTATTGCGAGCGAATTTGACACGTTCCGCCTTTGCTTCCTGTCTGGCAACTCCTGGATCAATGCCAACCGCTTTCTGCGCTCTGGCCTCGTCACGCATTTTCCGCGCCTGCTCCAGGGAGATGGCCGGATAGCTGCCGAAGGTCAGCAAACTTTCCTTGCCGTCATTTTTGCGGTATTTCATTTTCCAGTGTTTGCCGCCGGATGGGTTGACCTGCAAAAACAATCCGCCGCCATCGAAAAGCGAGAGTATTAACAATATAATGTAAACATGTTATACCCTCCCCGAGGAGGACAACATGGAAGCAAATCCCAACTGCCCCAAGTGTCATGCCAGCGCGGTATATCGAAATGGAAAAGTTCTGGGGAAACAAAGGTATCGTTGCAAGGAGTGTGGATTCCAATTTACTCGCACTACGCCAAGAGGCCGTCCGGCACATGAAAAAGCTCTTGCTGTTACGCTTTATACAATGGGCCTGTCCCTGTCCGCCATTGCCCGACTGTTTCATGTTTCAACTCCCGCTGTTTTACGCTGGGTGCGAAATTTTGCGGAACGTGTTTATGAAAAACCTGAACCCGGTGAAGTCGTCATCGTTGAGCTTGATGAAATGTGGCATTTTCTCACGTCAAAAAAAACAAACTTTGGCTCTGGAAAGCGTATTGTCGTGATACCGGTCAACTCATCGACTGGGAATGTGGCGGGCGTGATCAGGCTACTCTCTACCGATTGATGAAGCGTTTGGCAAAGTGGAAAGTCTGGTTTTACTGTACGGACAAATGGAAGGTTTATCCTCTGGAGATAGGGGAAAACGATCTTCTTCAAGGAAAAAATGGGACAGTCCGTATCGAAAGGAACAATTGCCGTCAGCGTCACTGGTTTGCCAGGTTTCGGCGAAAGTCAGTAGTTGTTTCTCGGAGTCTGCATATGGTTGATTTGACAATGGCTCTTTTTGCCAGGTTCCATGTAAATGGAAGACTGGAAGACATTAAAACATTATTTAGTTAACACTCTCCGAAAAGCTTGTACATCTTCGCTTTGGGCCTGGCATTGCTCACCTGTGTGGCCGTCAGCGGTTTTATCAGTCGTGCCAAGACGTTATCCTCCTCAAAACGAACTCCTACGATAAACCCCTACGAAAACTCACACGACTCCAATATGAACCCCTATAAAGGGGTCATATCAAGGGTTTTTCGTGGACTTCGCTGGACGGTTCTTTTGGGAATATCTTTGGTACTACTGGATTTCAGGATGCAGTTGGACAGGGGTGGATGGATTTGAGTTGTTTCAGATAGTCAGCCTATTCCTGCATCATTCTTCGGCGTTCTGGAAGATATTCGGCATAGTTGTACGCTGCCCGCACTTCATTCTGTTCGCCGTGAGCAAGCTGGCGTTCTATCCAGTCCCGGTTGTAGCCAAGCTCATTGAGCAGGGTGGAGGCTATGGAGCGGAAGCCGTGAACGCTCATTTCGTGTTTCTGGTAGCCCATGCGCCGGAGAGCATTGAGCATGGTCATATCCGATAGGGGACGAGCTTCTGTCCGAACGGAGGGGAAAAGGTATTTTCCCTCGCCGGAGTATTTTCGGAGTTCCCGGAGAATGGACAGCGCCTGCTCGGACAGCGGCACAAGGTGCTGTCGCCGCATCTTCATGCGCTCGGCAGGGATGCGCCATTCCCTTGCCTCAAGGTCAAACTCCTGCCATTGAGCGGCGCGAAGCTCGGTGGGACGGGTGAAAACCAGCGGAGCCAGTTTCAGGGCACAGACCAGAGGAAAATACCCCTCGTAGTTGTCGATGTCCCGCAGAAGCTGACCGACTTTCTCCGGTTCCAGCACTGCCGCCCGGTGGACGGTTTTTCTCGGCCTCAAGGCTCCCCGCAGATCGGCCGCGACATTGTGCTTCGCCCGGCCCGTGATGACCGCATAGCGGAAAACCTGACTGATGATTTGCAGGACACGCCGGGAAGTCTCATGATTTCCCCGTTGCTCCAGCGGTTTGACCACATCCATGACGTCCCGTGTTTCCAGTTTGGCAATGTGCGTTTTGCCGATGGCCGGAAAAATATACGTCTCCAGCCTGTACATGACGGTTCCCTGATGCTTTTCGGAAAACTCGGCCATGCGGGTTTCATGCCATTCTCTGGCGATATTCTGGAAGCTCTCGCGTTCGGCTGTGATTCTGGTTTGTTTGGCCTCCCGCTTTTGCTCGGAGGGATCAATGCCTTTCGCCACCAGCAGACGTCGGGCACCCTCGCGCCGCTCTCTGGCATCCCTGAGCGAGACGGTGGGATATTCCCCGAAACTGAGCAGCTTGCTCTTGCCGTCAAAGCGGTAAGCCATCCTCCACAACTTGCTGCCGCTGGTGGCCACATAGAGGAACAGGCCGCCGCCATCGAAATACTTGCGGGGCTTTAAATCGGGTTTCAGACTGCGAATGTGGGTATCGGTAAGAGGCATGGGCACTCCCTGGTTGTCGTTGGACGGAGAGATGCCCACATGGACAAAAATTTTTGTATTCCGGCCGGTTATCCATGTAGGTATCGGAAATGTCGTCACATTTCTACCTACGGATATACCCACAAAATGTTTGGATGCAAGCGGACGAGACTGGACTTCGGGAAACCGTATTGGAAGGAAAAAACGAAGAATGCCAAGGTCTTTTGGACTTTGGCATTCTTCGCTGTACCCAAATTTGGCGTCACCAACGGGATTTGAACCCGTCTTAGCGGCTTGAGAGGCCGCCGTCCTAACCGGATAGACGATGGTGACAGCGCAATTCTTATAGGGGCAACAGAACGCCTTGTCAAGCGTTTGTGCAAGATATCATGCTGAAAACCGGGCGTTGCCGGAACAGGATGCTGATGCTATGTATTTTTCAGGCCGGGACAGCGGTTCCGCCCTTGTTTCCAGCGCGATGCGGCGTATTTTTCGCCAGAGAAGGAACATCCCATGAAATCATGTATTCGCCTCCTCCTGTCTGTTTTCTGTCTGCTGCTGTTCACGGCCTGCAGCGGCAAACAGATCCCCACCCGTGATGGGGATCTGCCGCCCTGGATGGGCACTGTGGCGGATATGCGCCACTTTCCACAAGATCTGAACTTCTATGCCAACGCTGTTGGTCCGGACAAGCCTTTGCTTGACGCCTGGGAACAGGCTGCCCAGGACGCGCGTTTTAACCGGATTTTCTTCGGTCCCTGGGAGATGGGCAAAACCTCCATGCGCAAACGCGACGTGGCGGCCATCTTCCGCAAGGCGCGTGGCTTTAAACACGGCACTGTGCGCTGGAGCCAGCGCGAATGGGACGCCATGAGCCGCAACGCCCATCTGAGCGCCTTTCCTTCCCGCGCTCAGGCCGCCATCATCGTGCGCAATACGGATCTGCGCGAAATGCCCACACATGAAGCCCGTTTTTCCGAACCAACGCCCGACCCCAGAGCCAACCCCTTCGATTATTTTCAGTATTCCCTGCTGCCGCCGGGCACGCCCGTACTTGTCGCCCACACGAGCCTGGACGGCCGCTGGCATTTTGTGGAATGCCCGGTGGCCGGCGGCTGGGTGGATGCCGAGGATGTGGCCCTGGTGGACGAAAATTTCAGAGCTGTCTGGCGCGGCAGCCGATACGCGGCTGTGCTGCGCGACAAGGTGGTTCTGCCCGGAACGGGACGCAACGGCGGCGACGGTCAGGCCAATATCGGCACTATTCTGCCCCTGGCCGGCGAAAATCCAGACGGCAGCCTGCGCGTGCTGACGCCCGTCAAGGGAACGGACGGCATGGCCCACAGCGCCGAGATCATTTTACGCGGAGGCGACGCCGCGCCCAAGCCGCTGCCGCTGACCGCCGGCAATGTAGCCCGGGTCGGCAATATGATGATGGGTCAGCGCTATGGCTGGGGCGGCATGTTTGGCGACCGGGACTGCTCCGCCCTGACCCGTGAACTGTTTACGCCCTTTGGCCTCTGGCTGCCGCGCAACTCCGGCGCACAGGCGCGCGCCGGCGTGACGCAGTCTCTTGAGGGTCTGGGCGCCAAGGAAAAGGAAGCCCTGATCCTGGCCAATGGCGTACCCTTTTTGAGTCTGGTGGGCATGCGCGGACACATCACCCTCTATGTGGGCAAATACAAGGGCAGGGCCGCCCTCTTCCACAACGTCTGGGGCGTGCGCGTTATTGAAAACGGCGATAATGACGCGCGCTTCATCCTCGGTCGGGCCGTGGTTACCTCCATCACGCCCGGCGTGGAACTGAAAAATCTTTACCGGCCCATGACCTTCGTCGACCGACTGCGCACCCTGTCCACGCCGGCGGTATCGCGTCCGTGAAGCGCATTGAACTGCTGATCACGCCAGAAAATGCCGGGCAGCGCCTGGATCGGGCATTGCGGGACGCTGTGCCGGATCTGTCGCGTGCGGCGCTGCAAAAAGCCGTTCTGGCCGGCCACTGCCAGGTGGATGGCCTGCCCGTGACACGGCCCGACACCAAAACGCGACTGGGGCAACATGTTGTTCTGCACCTGCCGCACGCGGAAAACACCCTTGCCGCCGAGGAAGGGCATCTCGAACTGCTCTGGCAGGATGCCAGCCTAGTGGTTTGCAACAAGCCCGCCGGGCTCACCGTGCACCCCTGCCCTTCCTGTCCAGAGCATACCCTGGTGCAGCGCCTGCTGGGGCGCTTTCCGCAGTTGGCGCGGCTGGACGGACTGCGTCCCGGCATTGTCCACCGTTTGGACAAGGACACCAGCGGCCTTTTGCTGGCGGCTCTGCACGAAGCCGCGCGCCTGGCCCTGAGCGCGGCTTTTGCCCGTCGTGAGGTGCGCAAGGAATATCTGGCTCTGGTCAGCGGCCTGCCGCCGGAGCAGGGGGAATGCCGCGAAGCGCTGGGCCGTCACCCCACGGCCAGGGTCAAAATGGCCGTACTGCCCGAGGCGCATGGCGGCAAGTTCGCCCACACCGCCTGGCGGAGGCTCTGGCATACGCCGGATAAAAAGGTTTCGCTCCTGGCGGTGCGCATTCATACCGGGCGCACCCATCAAATCCGCGTACATCTGGCCCATCTGGGCCATCCCCTGCTGGGCGACAGGCTCTACGCGCCCGCAGCGGTACGAGACCTGGCCCCGCGCCAGATGCTGCACGCCTGGCGCCTGGCCTTTATCCATCCCGACAGCGGCGAGGAAATGCGCTTTGCCTGCCCGCCCCCGGAAGATATGCCGCTGGCGGCTCTGGCGGCCTGCCGCCGCATGCGGCGGATTGTAATCACCGGCAATCCGGGCAGCGGCAAATCGGCGTTGGCCGAACATCTGGCGGCCCGGGGTCTACCCACGGTCAGTGCCGATGCCCTGGTGGCGAATCTGTATGCGCCGGGCGGTGAGGCTGCCGCCTGGCTGGAGCAGCGCTGCGGCGGGAAAGTTTCCGCAAAAGATGGCAGCGTGGACAAGGCGGCCCTGCTGGCGGCCATGCGCGCGGACCCGCTTTTGCGCCATGAAGTGGAAGAAACTGTCCACGCCCTGGTGCGGATAGGCATCGAAAACTTCTGGCATGCGCAGGAAGCGGGGGGCGCTCCCTTGGCCGTGGCCGAGGTGCCGCTGTATTTTGAATGCGGCTGGCAAAATATGTTCAGTCCGAAACCGCTCAGCGTGGGTGTGCATTGCCCCCTGTCACGACGCCTGCGGCGGATCATGGACAGCAGGGGCTGGAGCGAAGAAAAAGCCGCCGCCCTGGAAGCCTGGCAATGGCCGGAGGCCCGCAAGGAAGCGGCCTGCGACCTGCTGGTGGACAACAGCGGCGCGCCGGAAGCCCTGGAAGATGCCGCCCATGCGCTGCTGGCCCGTCTGGAGCGCATTCGACACGAGGAGGAAGCGACGCAATGGCGGCGGCTGGAAGAACTCTGGCGTTGAAAGCCCGATCTTGCAGATGATCAGAGCATGTTCACATTGATCTGGCCTGCTACAGACTTCGTAAGAAATGGCTTCTGATTTGTAGTAGTTCAGACGTGATCTGACAGTGCACTCCGTTTTGATGGTTCTTCCTGTCCGATTAGGGTATTTTAACTTTAACTTTTTATATATCCACAGGATTTAAACCATCCTTCTGCGTCTTTTGGGGTGATACATCCCAACGCCTTTCCAATGGCTTTGTACAGTTCATCACATGTTCTTGCTTTCATGCTTCGAAGCAATTGTTTTACTTTGCTCCACATCTTTTCAATGGGATTTAAATCCGGGCTGTATTCAGGTAGAAAGATATACTCGCAACCTTTTTCCGTTATCAATTTTTGGGCTGTTTTTGATTTATGGACATTCAAATTATCCATTATAACTATATCGCCAGCTTTAAGCGTTGGAAGAAGAAATTGTTCAATATAAGCATTGTATATTTTCCCATCCAGCGCCCCATCAAAAACAACACTGCAAGTTTCTCCCGTCACACGGATTGCTGAAAGTATGCTTGTCCTTTCCCAACGTCCGTCTGGCGCGTGATCATGGCAGCGCTGGCCATTTCTGGCCCTGCCGTATAATCTCGTCATATTGGTTTTGACGCCGGTTTCATCAATAAATATCAATTTGTTGCATGAAGCTTTTTGCTGGAACAGCTTCCATTCCTCACGTTTCTTTCTTACATCTTCGCGTCCTTGTTCTCTGGCCTTGAGAGTTTTTTTTATATTTGTAGCCAAGTTTGACAAGCAGGCGGTGGATGGCTGCCAGGCAACAGGATTTATTAAAATGCTCTTTGATTTCTTGAAGAGTTATATCAACATTTTTATCCAGAAGGGCTTGTAACTCCCGAATTTCCTCATGGGAGAAACAACTTGGGCGATGCCCGTTTGGTTTGGCTGATAATCGCTGATTTTCACGGTAAGCTCTGACCCAGTTGCAGATGGTAGCCGGGGTGTAACCTAAAATATTTGAGAGTATTAACAATATAATGTAAACATGTTATACCCTCCCCGAGGAGGACAACATGGAAGCAAATCCCAACTGCCCCAAGTGTCATGCCAGCGCGGTATATCGAAATGGAAAAGTTCTGGGGAAACAAAGGTATCGTTGCAAGG
>CAJTFO010000024.1 GCA_910575755.1 Desulfovibrionaceae bacterium
TCCATCATGCGCTTGAGCATGGCGTTGTCCGTCGTCTGGGTACGGACAGGCGCGGTACGCACCGGCGCGACCGGAGGCGGGGCCGGGCGCGGGTCTTCCTTCTTCACGACCACGGGCTTTCGCTGTCCCACAGGCGTGGGCACAAAACTCTCGCCTTTCTGAAGTGCGGCATCGGCTTTTTGATCGTCGTGCTTTTTGAGCTTGTCGTTGTATTCGTCAGAACCTTCTCCCCCGGCTTGGCCCGTCACCGCGTCAGAGCGGGCCGCCACCATCGTGGAGGTTGTCGAAGGCTTGTCCGGCGAAAACAGCGCGAAGGAGACGAGAAGAAGGACAACGGCCAGGGCTGTGCCGAGCAGGCCGAACATGATGACGCGGCGTTTCTTTTCCGTGCTGGTTATATCGCTCATGGCATCTCCCTTTATCTGGAACGCTTCAGGAGAAGCGTCTGAACTTGTCCGTTTCTGGAGAGCATGACCCGCGAGGTAATTGGAAGCTCGTAGCATTTGGTGTTACCCGCGCCGTTGACCACCGCGCTCCAGGCAGGCCACATCAGGCTGTGGACGGTTCGGAGGTAGTGCTTGCCGTCATAGTTCCAGACAAGCACGTCATCGGAACCCGGCTCCACGCGAACGCGCACGGCCTTTTCCGGCGGTACGCGATCCAGAAAGGCCAGCATGGAGGAATCCGCCGTTTCCCTGATGTCCTTCACAATGGGAACACTGGCCTTCGGGCCGTGATGGGCAAGCCGGAACAGGACAAGCGCGTCCGCCTTGCGCTCCGGTGCGCGCACGGAATCCGATTCCAGCCGGACGACCAGCGGCATGTCCCGGCCTTCCAGCGTCACCACAAGGGTGGACGTGGCGTAGCCTTGGGTGGGCGTGACGTTGAGCAGGTTTCCCTCCGGCAGGTCGGGCCGCAGCACCTGAAAGAAGGACGGCCCTCCGTTGGTCACGGAGGTGATCGGCCAGGGCTGCCCCGTGGAATCGTGGAACACCAGCGAAGTGGCGATATTGGCCGTGGTGAAGACGGGCACGGGAGAACGGCCCGGCTCCAGGGAGACGCTCACGGTGCGCGTGTTCAGGGCGGGGGACACAGGCAGGAGGGCGCGTTCCCGCTCGTCGGAACGCGAGCGGTATTCCTGAATCTGCCCCTGATCCAGCGGCATCATCTGCCGCAGGGATTCTTCAAACAGGGCTTGCGCGTCCTTTTTTGTCGCTCCCCCGGATGATGGCGCTGTGTTCGCGCTTGCCCCGTTTCCCGGCTGATTTTCCGGTTGTCCGAGAACCACGGTTCGCTGATCCGTTGCGGGCGGCGTATGTTCATTCGCCAGGGCCGGTTGCCCGGAGAGAGCCGCCAGCACCAGAAGACACACTGTTTTTTTCACGACAAATCCTTTATGCGTAAGCGAACGCGGCGCGTTCAGGTTGTTCCCCGCCGGGGAAAAGGCGCGAGACAGGCAGGCTCCTCAGAATGTCCCCCGCCGAACGGCAGGGAGTTCCGGCTTCGCGCCGGACGTTCAGCGATTGACGTTTCGTGCGGAAATCCGCTGTCTGACGGCGACGTTTGAAGTCGTTCAGAAACGCGATGATGCCCAGACTGTTTTCCGGCGGAACGTCATCGGCGGAAGGCGCGCGGTTTTGGGAGTGCAGGTACTGCCAGATGCCGAAGGGCATGGCGTCATTGGCTATGGGCGGGAATTTTGTCGCAAAGGCATCGAACAGAGGCCGCAGTCGTGCTCTTTCCGCGTCTTTCCGCTTCTGGAGGCGCTGTTCCTGTTCCTCACGAACGCGAAGCGCCTGGAGGGCGGATTGTTTTTGTGTTGCTTCCGCCTGCTCCGCGAGAGGAAGCGGATCGAGCCAGCGTTGACCGCGCAGCCAGTTGCCCATTTGCGGCACAAAGCGGCCCTGTTCGCGTTGCCAGCCTTCCGAGGCCGCGAAGCGCCGGATCGCGGCCTGGAGTTCCGGGAGCGACGGAAGCTGGCCGCTCCGTGAGAGTTTGAGCCAGGCCATGCGGGCGAAGCCCTTGGCTTCCTTTTTGGGGTACATGGCCCAAATGTTTTCAAAATCAGGAAGAGAAGACACGCCCCCCGCCGCAGGCGCATTGGACGTGCGACGAACAGGAACAGACGCTGTTTCACCGGGCGCATGGGGGGAAGAGGGGGAATTTTCTTCTTTTCGTTGTTTGTTAAGAGTGGTTAAGTAGCCAGATGTTGCCTCATTGCAGCCAGATTCTGACTGCTTGTTGGCAAAATTTGTCTCTTGAGTTTTGACCATCTCTTCAGGGCGCAAAAGGTAATAAACGGAAGAACGGTATTGCTCACGCCTGATGAAAATGAGTTTTTCCCTGACAAGCTCCGCAAGGTAGTTCTTGACGCTGCTGATGCTGCACGAAAGCCTCTTGGCAAGCGTTGCCTGCGAAGGCCAGCAATGGTCTTTATCAGCGGCATAATCACATAAAATCGCATACATGGTCTTTGCTCCAAACGTAATGGACTTCCTCAAAACAAACTGTGGCAGAATCGGGCCGTGAATATTTCCCTTTGGGGCAAACGTCTCCATTTTTTCTTTCTCCCGGCCCGAAAAAAGACAAAAACAGCAGATTCGTTGTTGACAACGAGAAACCTTCCGGTTACTGTTGTTCTCACGTTACACGCGTAAGAACACAGTTCTGCAATGAAGCCGTTGAGTTGCCGCTCGACGGCTTTTTTGTTTTTCCTGGGCTTTGGCGCTATTTCCTCAATGAAAAGTCCTCTTGAGGCGAGTTGACGGATCGCTCGAACGTGGGCATCACGCATAACCGCAGAGGCAGCGCCGGGGGTGGTTTCCGGCGTCCGCCCGGAGGGTACGGCGCGTTCAGTGGAGGCGCGCGTATGCGTGGAAGGTCGTCTGGAATCGGAGGAAGGAGAGCTGTGCCGTATATGCAAAAAACTCCCGCCGACCATGTGGGGCACATGGCCAGAAGGAGTTCTGTACGGAGAACAAAAAGGAGCGAGACCGAAAAAAATGAATTTTTTTCGAAAAAATTTTTGTTCTCGGTAACTACATTATATTCTTGGGGAAATGAAAGGCGGCTGGCGGAAAATGGATAACAAAACGGATAATCAACCAAGGGAAAAAGCCGGTAAAACCTGTTAGGTCCCGGCTCCGGTATCTTTCTATAAATATAAAAAATTAAAGAGAAATTATCCACATTGGACGTATTAGTCTGATATGTGAGGGACTCTCTCTCTCTCTCTCTCTCTCTCTCTCTCTCTCTCTCTCTTATCGCTTTCACGGCAGATTATTGCGCGGCGCGCAATTCATCCAAATAGTCAGCCCACCGCTGAAGCATCTCCCGGCGTTTTTCCAGATAAGAGGCATGGTTGTAAGCATCCCGGACGGTATTCTGTTCTTTGTGAGCAAGTTGGGCCTCGATGATGTCAGCATCAAAGCCCCATTCCAGCTTCTTTTCATTAAGAATGGTGGAAAACATGGCGCGGAAGCCGTGAATGGTCATTTCCTCCTTGCTGAATCCCATTCTGCGGATACCGTTTAGCAGGGCCATGTCGGAAATGCACTGTGAAGCGGAGTAGCGACCAGGAAAGCACAACTCGCCTGAGCCGGTCAGCAGATGTAGTTCCCTGAAAAGTGTGACAACCTGTCGCGGCAGGGGAACCATATGGGCGATACGCATTTTCATGCCGCCGCCATCCTTGGCGTTTTCACGGCGGGCAGCGGGGACAATCCACAGAGCCTTGTCCAGATCGATTTCCGACCATCTGCCGCCTCGCAGTTCCATGCTGCGTAGGGCCAGATAGGGCAATATCTTGAGGGCATAGCCCACGATGACGCCGCCCTCATATTCGTCTATGCAGCGCAAGAGGTGCCCCACGGCGGCGGGGTCGGTCATGGTTGCGTAGTGCCTGGTTCGGACAGGCTTGAGAACTTCCTTGAGGCCATCAGCGGGGTTGAAAAGGATATAACCACAGGTACGCGCGAAGCGGAAAACCTGTCCGGCAGTCTCCGCCAGCTTATGCGCGGTGACTGAATGTCCGGCTGCTTCAACAGGGCGAATCGCGCTCAAGACATCCGTAGGAACAAGGGTCGTAATGGGCTTGTCGCCGATGTGCTCTTTGAGCAAATCAAGGAGCCATTGCTTTTTCTTGATCTGGGAAGCGGCGTAAACATCCTTTTTGGTGTCAAACCATTCCTGCGCGACTACCGCGAAGGTAAGGGCCTGTTCCTTGGCGATGGCTTCAGCTTCCGCCTTGGCGGCTTTCTTGTGCGCTCCAGGATCAATGTCCTTGGCAAGCAGTTCCTTGGCCTGATCTCGCTTGCCACGAGCATCCTTCAGGGAAACGGTCGGGTACGCGCCGAAACTCAGGGTTTTTCGTTTTCCGTCAAAACGGTAATCCATACGCCACAATTTTCCACCGGTGGCGGAGAGGTACAGGTACAAACCTTCGGAATCGGCAAGTTTGGTTGGAGTACCGTCAGACTTCAACTTTCGCAGCATGGTGTCGGTCAGGGGCATGGCAAAAATCCTCTGGTGTCAAAGGGTTAGCAGGTGACGGTATTTTTGAAACGGAAAGGATGCCCCGACAGGCGATACCGCCATAAATACCGTTTTTTTCGTGCGTTGTCCCTGGATTTCCCGACACCTCGTTGGACTGCCCATAGCCCAAAAAGCTAAGTCCCGCAAGGCTTTTTGAACCTTGCGGGACTTTTGTGGACTTTCAACTGGTGCGAAGGGGAGACTCGAACTCCCACTCCCTTGCGAGAACTAGACCCTGAATCCGAATGTTTATTGCCCTCATCGGCCCCCGGCTTGAAAAAACAGGGGATTGCGTGATAAAAAGTTGCCTTGGGCGGCCTACGGCATCGCACAAACAGGGGAGACATGGGGGAGAGCTATGGCGGTAAAATGGATCACGACAGCATACCCCGGTGTGCGGTATTACGAGCATGGCACACGGCGAACCCGCAATGGTCAGCCGGACAAATACTTCGCCATCCGCTACTACGTCAACGGCAGGCGGAAGGAGGAGGGCATCGGATGGGCCTCCGAGGGGTGGGGTGCGGAAAAGGCGCACAAGGTTCTGTCCCGGCTCAAGGAAGGCATACGCACCGGCAAGGGGCCGCAAAGTCTTGCGGAGCAGCGTCGGCAGGCGGAAGCCGTTCGCAGCGCCGAAGAGGAACAGCGGGCCAGAGAGCGCCTTGCGGACATGACGATGGAGACGTTTTTTCGCGATTGCTACATCCCTCGCGCCAGGCGGGAAAAGCGGAGCTGGAAGACGGATGAGCAGCGCATCGCCAAGGCCGTTAATCCTGCCTTGGGGCATTACCCCTTGCGGGCTGTGCGGCGCGAGCATGTGCAGGCTTTTGTGGACAGTCTCGTTGACGGAGGGGCGGCGCCCGCCACCGTAAAGCAGTACATGGGCATTGTACGGCGGGCGTTCAACATGGCTGCGGAAACGCTGATTGACGGCTCCATACCGCTGTTCACCGGGCAGAATCCCGCGAAGTCGCTGAGACTGCCCGCTGTCCACAACAGCCGGGAGCGGTATCTGCAAAAGGATGAGGCCGCCCGACTGATTGAAGCGGCCGGCCGGCTCCGTTCCCCTGATCTGCATGACGCCATTATCCTGAGCCTGAACACGGGCCTTCGTCTGGGCGAACTGATGCGGCTGCGTTGGGTGGATGTGGACATGGGCGGGGCGATTGTCACCGTGCCGGATGAGGACAAGCGCAAGCCGGGCGGCAAGGTCCCGCTCAACGAGGCGGCGCTGTCCGTTTTTCGGGCTCGGAAAGGGGCTGTCGGCGCGGATGCGGGAGGAAGGGTCTTTCCTCCGGTGGCCGGCGGCGCTGTACGCAACAATCTTTCGGAGATGTTCCGCAAACTGGCCGACGAGCTTGGACTGAATGCGGGAATCACCGACAAGCGGCACAAGATAGTTTTTCACAGTCTTCGGCACACGTTTGCCTCGTGGCTTGCGCTGGCGGGCACGGACATTTACCGCATCAAGACGCTGATGCGCCACAGAAACATCAGCATGACGATGCGGTATGCCCATCTGATTCCCGATGCGACGAGAGACGCTGTTCATAAGCTCAACTCTCCTGTTTGAAAACGACAAGGCGCTGCACGGAAAAATTGCGGGAGAGCCACAACAAAAGGGCCTCGCGGCTGTAAACAATTTTTCGGCCCACGGCATAGGCCACTTCCGGGCCTTCACCACGAGCGTCGGCATTGGACAGGGTTTTGCCCGACACCATGCCGCCCAGGTGGCGTTCTACGTCCGCGCGGGCGATAAAGGGCGGTAGCTCGCCTGCCAGGGCATCAAGGAGTTCCTGCTTGTGGGCGGGGTTATCCCCGTGAGTGTGTCTGAGTGAGGTTGTTTTCTGCATGGATTCACCTCTTATCGGGTAACAATTGTCGAACGTCGGAGCATCATTCGCCATCCTTGAAAAACGTCATCCAATGCGTTCTGAGGTTGGTTGTGGTCGTGTGTCCGAAAATCGGACGTTGCGGAAAGCAGGCAAGCGCCTCTTTTATGGTGATTTGTATTTCGGACCACTTGAAAATCAGTGTCCCCAACGGTTTCAGAACGCGCCAGCACTCCCCGAAACCGGCGGACAGATCATCACGCCAGGCCTTGCCGAGCTTGCCGTATTTTTGGGCCTGCCAGCTTCGGGGGCCGCAACGCTCAAGGTGCGGAGGATCGAAGAGGACAAGGGAAAAACTTGCATCAGCATACGGAAGCGCCCGAAAGTCCGCTATGGCGTCCGGAGAAACGGCAAAGACACGCCCATCACACAGGGTATGCTCCTCGCGGCGGATGTCGCTGAACAGAACGCGGGAATCGTGCTTGTCAAAATAGCACATTCGCCCCCCGCAGCAGGGGTCGAAAACCGGAGGCGGCACGGTTCGGAGGGCAAGCGGAAGGATATTTTCCCGCAGACGCTTGCGGCGGGCGTCACTCATAGCGCCCCCCCTCCGGCATGATCGCAGAACGAGCTGACCTTGCACTTGCCGCAGTGCGCGCCGAGGCAGCGCCCGCTCAACTCTTCCAGTAGACAAATCACCTCATTGTAATCTTGAGAGTATTAACAATATAATGTAAACATGTTATACCCTCCCCGAGGAGGACAACATGGAAGCAAATCCCAACTGCCCCAAGTGTCATGCCAGCGCGGTATATCGAAATGGAAAAGTTCTGGGGAAACAAAGGTATCGTTGCAAGG
>CAJTFO010000025.1 GCA_910575755.1 Desulfovibrionaceae bacterium
AATACTGACCCGTCAATCGTTACGCGGAGCAAGTTTTTCCAGTACACAGGCTCTCAGTGAACATATCGCGGCTTTTGTTGAGGCATATAACCAAGATGCGCAGCCATTTGTCTGGAGAAAAAGAGAAGTCAAGGGATGCCAACTTAGAAATAATGCGCGAAACTTTTGCAATTAGACACTAGAGCCGAATACTGCATTTTATGAGAGTGACTTGGAACAGGCACTCATAGACCATCTTCAAAAATTTTTGCTGGAATTGGGAAGAGGCTTCTCTTTTGTCTCTCGTCAAAAAAGGTTTACATTCGACGGGAGACATTTTTATATTGACCTTGTATTTTACAATTATATTTTAAAATGTTTTGTATTGATTGACCTCAAATTGGGAGATTTGACCCATCAGGATTTGGGGCAAATGCAGATGTATGTTAATTATTATACTCGCGAAATGATGAATGACGGGGATAATCCTCCAATTGGAATAGTGTTATGTTCTGATAAGAGTGAAACTATTGTTAAGTACACTCTTTCTGAAAAAAATACACAGATATTTGCTTCAAAATATAAACTTTATCTCCCTACGGAAGATGAATTGCGCCATGAATTAAAACGTGAATATCAAGCATTGGAGTTCTAAAGTGTCCAGTTTGTCAAATGCTAAAGAGAATATTCATTGCAATTTTGTTGAATTAGGATGAATACGGAACAACAGAATTACATTTTTTATCTTCTGTGGAGCTAAGCCAACTTTAGAAATATTCAAGCGTAAAAGAGCAGAAGATACTTTTTTGCAAAAAATTTTTGCTAGCTTTTCTTACTTAAAATTATAGTGGATGTTGTTATGTGTTTAAATTCTGGAGGAGATAAAATGTCACATTGTTATCTGTGTGGGGAAATAGCTCCCCTGAAACAGAGCCATCTCATTAGCAAATTATTTTATAATGTAATGAGAAAGCAATCAGCTACAGGAAAAATGCGTGAATTAGAAAATCCTAAGCTGCGTGTTCAGGATGGAAAGAAGTTACCTTTTTTATGTGCGAAATGTGAAGAAATGTTTTCAGTATATGAAACAAGATTTAATAATATATATAGAAGTATTGTAAAAAATATAAATTTTACCCCCAGTCTCTGTAAATCATGATATATATTATTTAATTATATCTCTTGGATGGAGAATTTTAGCGCATACACTAAATTTTGATCCAATGAAAAATTATCTTGAATTTGAAAAGCGCCTGATGAGAGAACAAGAAAAAAATATGAGAAATTATTTACTTAATAATAAAAGTGATATGTCATCTATTAGATGTTTTATGTATCCTGCTTTCGAAAATACTTTAAAAAATAAAAAGGCATTAAGATGTGCCATATATACTATAGGCTCTGATATAATTTGTGTCGACGAATGTAGAGATATTGTTATTTATGTAAATGTACCGTATATATTATTTATTATATATATTAATATGGACATTATATTTGTTGATGATAATGCACGTGTTATTGATGGTGAAAGTAATATATGGAATAATGATATAATAATACCAGATAGTCATTCTGATTATTATAATTATTTATACAAAAATATGGATTCTGTTGTTGAGACTTTAAATAGTGATGATAAGATTAATAAAATTGTGAATGAGCAAGAAATGAGAAAAAGCATAGATAATAATCCATACTATGATATTTATCGTAAAATTACTGATTTTTACTTTTATCCCTAAACTTTTTCTAAAAAATGAATTATACCGCTTCCTATGGAAACACAAAGCAGCAAAAGTCAAAACATGCGGGAATTCAGGCGGCTGCGGGCAGTCGAGCTTTTCGAAAGCGGCATGAAACAAGTGGATATTGCCAGGGCTCTTGGCGTCACAAAAGGAGCTGTCAGCCAATGGCTTTCCAGCTATCGGAAGAATGGACTTGATGCCCTCCGATACAGGAAGATCGCAAAAAAGCCTTGCAAACTTGCCGATGAACAATTGGATGAACTTCGTGAGCTTCTCAGCCTGGGGCCTGAGCATTTCGGATATGCTGGGGAAGTTTGGACACTTCCGCTCATTGCGGAACTTGTCTTGCGCAAATTCGGCATCAAATATTGCCTGACCAGCGTGAGCCGAATCCTGAAAAAAATTGGCTGGACTTGCCAGAAGCCGGTTGTGCGTGCAGCTCAACGCGATGAGGAAGCCAGAGAAAAATGGCTTCAGGAAAAGTGGCATGAAATAAAAAAAAAGCCCTTGAAGAAGGCCGGACAATAATTTTTGTAGACGAGTCGGGATGCTATCTCTTGCCGTTCGTATGCCGCACATATGCGCCCAAAGGGGAAACTCCGAATACAGGATAAATCATTCAAAGGAGCGGACATGGTTTCGTTTCTCCGGCATTTGCTCGCTCATATTGCGGGAAACTTTTTGTGGTGTGGGATGGCTGTCCAATTCACAGGAGTAAGGAAGTCAAAGACTTTTTGCTTGAAGAAGCAAAGGGACGCATTTGGCTGGAGCGTCTTCCCGCATATTGCCCGGATCTGAATCCTGATGAGAGAGTCTGGAATTACCTGAAAAGAGTATGTTTGAAGAATCGGTTATTTTCAAATTTAAAAGATCTCGGAAAGGGGCTACGAAAAGCAATTCGGACATTTCGTTCCCACCCCCAGTTGATTCAGGCCTGTTTCGCGCAAGTTGGCTGTGTTTAAATATAAAAGGGATGATCAGTAGATAATTTTGCCCTGAAGCCGAAGCCTGAGCAGGTTGTGATTTTTTAGAATCTGAGGTATGAATTTTCATGCTCACAAATTTACCAAACGAATCCTATCTTCGATTTTTTGACTTACCTGTCCCTGTGCATCCTCTGCGTTCCTGTTCACACGGAAAGGCGACTCTAGGGCTGTACATGACTCCTCCCGACCATTGCTCATTTCATGGCGTCGCTATTTCCGACAGAGTCTTATTTTACAGCGTATCAATAAAAATAGGATAGATTATTATGTATATTACATCTGACAAAGCAATAGCAATTCATGAAGCCTTAGTTGCTTTTTTTGAAAAAGACGGTGATCCAATTTCTCCAGCGGGTGTTAAAGACTTAAATATGCTTGAATCTGCCTTGTTTCGGCCACAGACAGCAATAGGTGGTATTGAAAAATATAAGACTCTTGATGATAAAGCAGCCGCCCTTTTGATCGCATTAATTCAAAATCATCCATTCCATAATGGAAATAAAAGAACAGCGTTAATTTCAACTCTTGTTTTTTATGATATGAATGACTATACATTGATTTTAGATGAAGAAGAAACCTATGAATTTTTAATAAATATTGCAAAAGGAGAATTTGATAATGTAAATAAAAATGATAAAGAGTTTTTTGGTATAGTTTCAAAATGGCTTAGAGGGCGTAAATATGCCTATTTGGATAAATTTCAAGATATCAAAACAGGAGATTTTATAGCTCAATGCAAAAAGCGAGGAGCAACTTGTAAAGAAGGGAGAAAGGGAGGTAGTTATGTAATTAGTATAAATAAAAAATCTATTAGAATATCACAATCAACCAAAAGAATTTCTTCTAGAGCAATAAAAAGATATATTTCTAAGCTTCAATTATCGCAACAATATTCTGGATTACGATTTGATGATTTTATTAATGAGAACTTTGAAACTACAGAATCGTTTCAAAGTCTTCTTCCTCTCATGAGAAAATTAGCGTTAGTGTAAAAATATACTAAAATAATAGATATAGAGTGGATCGATGGGGTGCTAAAACGGTGTTCCCCTGCCGTTCCATATGATTCTGTCCAAGTGTTGACTTCATGCGTACTCATTTTATCCGATCTCAGCACAACGCCACGACTCACATGTCAAAAGCGATATTCTTTAACAACTCGAGAATAGCATGAGCGAAGATACAGTGTCTCTGTTTAATCCAAATGAAGATAACAGTTCAAAAATTTTTTCAATAGTTCTCCGCATCCGCCATGATATGGTGAGCACTATTAAAGAACAGTTTCCAGAGTTTTATATATATTTCCCTTTTGAACGCCAGCCTCTTGGGGAAGTATATATAGATGAGCGGCGAGTTGTCGCTCGGGTGAAATGGGATTGCGCTGGAAGAGCGCTTTCCGTAGGCTCATTTTCTATCAAAGATATAGAGAAAATAAAAGCATTTAATGAAGATATCTTTTCCTATGGCTATACAGAATTAAAAGACGCACTGGGTGCCGAGTGGATTGGTCGGGAAGTTTACACATATATTTCCCACCATGCTGGAGGAGGTATTTCTTTTGATCGATATGATAATCTACGTATATCATGGTTAAATGATATTCTTACGCCTATAAGCGAAGAAAACAGAACTAGGGTACTACGAGCAATTCCAATGCAGCCGCAATATGAAATTGAGCCTCTCTCGAAAACATTATGGGTACTTGAGGGTGATGAATCTATGACTCAAGGAAGTGGATTTGCCATTGGAGCACGGGAAATAGTCACCTGTAGCCATTGTGTTTTTGATGATACAATGCTATTTCAACACAACAACTTTAATGTAAAATATAAAATTGAAAATATTACTCGCAATGAAGATATAGATATTGCAATTCTTGATATTGGCATTGAACTAGAACATTTTTTGGCCATAGGCAACCCAGATGAGGCTCAATTGATGGACCATATTTTAATCTTGGGACATCCAAATTATCGAAAAGGGGATACTGTTATTGCCCAGCCTGGACTAATAACAGGATTCCGGACAATAAGCGCTATCCGTAGAATACTCACTAACGCACATATTGTAGCTGGTTGTAGTGGAGGAGCAGCTTTGGATGCTCAAGGTAATGCTTTAGGTATTGCCGTCACCGGAACGGATTCCGAGGCTAATTCGGATCAAACAGAGGCACACGGTATTATTCCTATTAACGCAATTAAATTCATAAAAAGTTAACATCTTTTTTAACTAACTATCTTTCACTTCCCATTTATTGACACCGTTGTGGGCTTGGCGTTGCCTGTAATGTCTTATGATCAATAATTTTCCATCGTTACTAAGGGCTAGAGTAGTCGATATTTAAAACTATATAATTATAGTTATTAAATCATCATTTATAGAAGGAGCGGTAGGTATTGTAGCAGGCTTACCTGCCGTTCCACATACCTATAGGACTCTATAGCTTGTGCCAATTGAAATTGGCTACACGCTATGGTTGCTTTGCCTCGGCAAAGCCGCCCGCGAAAATGTCCCAAGGCGGACTTGTTCCGCCGTTATGGGACATTTTCAAGCGAGATATGCTATAAGATTACGCCAAACCCACCCCCTCCACCATATCCGCCACAGCGGCGCAGAGATCGGCATTCACGAGGAACGTCGCATCCTCTTCCGCGCCTTTTTCCGCTTTGGGCAGTTTCAGGCCAGACACAGCCAGCCCGGCATCCAGCGTGAACTCCAGTTGCCGGTCGGGATCGGCGTCTGAGGTGGCTACCAGGTGCAATTTCTGGATTGCCATGCCTTCCTCAAGCGCCTGAGCCACGGCATTCAGGCTGTTCTGCACGGCAACGGCGGCTTTTTCCTCGGCCTGTTCGGACGCGGCCAGGCTGGCGGAACCCATCGGATGCAGCGTGTAGCCTTCACAGGGGTAGCCTTCCCCGCGCAGGATGGCGGCAAAGAGCTTCGGCATGTCTCCCGCAGGCGTGATGGGCATGGCGTCGATGCCGAAAGTCGTCTTGAACAGCTCCAGCACCGGCTGAATAGCCTTGGCCGAGGCCGATCCCACAAGCAGGCGTCCCTTTTCCGCATCCCATATGCAATCAATGATGGACGGCACAAATTCCGCCCTGGCGGTCAGTTTGGCGGTAATGGCCTCTTTCAACTCCTTTTTCCGCTTGCCGCCCACCTTTTTGCCGGAGGCGATTTCCTCCCGCACAGCTTCGGCAAGCTGGAGGCGGATGACGGCTCTGGACGCCTTGCGCGTGTCCAGCCGGAAGGAAAAGCCCATGAAACGGGCATCCACGGAGGCCAGCTCAAAACCGTCAGTATCCAGCGGATCGCCAAGGTCCACCCAGCCCAAGCGCCTGCCGTCCGCGTCGATTTCGGCAGTGAAGGCGTGCTGCCGCAAGGCATCCAGATCAAGCGAGGTGGGGGAATCGGCCTTGCAGATCATCAAAGCTGTGCTGGAGGACATAAAACCGGACATGATAACTCCTTGTTGTATCGGTTGAAGTGACAAACGTGTTTTTGTTCACCGTAACCCCGCGCGATATGACCGGCGGGTGATCCCTATCGCATTCGCGGCCGGGAAAATACCATGCCGCGTACATGCCCTGCGGTTTGCCCGGGCGCGGGAGCAGCCGGGCATTCCGCAGGCGCCTGATAACCGCCGACGAAGTCCAGCGCCTCATCCAGCGTGCCGAATTGAGCGTTGACCGTGCGCGAGCCGTCGATCATGTTGAACTTTTCGTACTGAACACGCAAACCTGTCTGATCGTCGGCGGTTTGAAAAATCCGCATCTGAAAGATGCCGCCATCGCCCGCATCCATTGTCCTGGAGTGTTCGTCTTTGCCGTAAAAATCACTGCCGGTAGGATGAAAACCTGCCCTGGCAAGCCGTTCCCGGAAGATTTCGCCATTCAGCGCCGATACCGGCGCGGCAGTTTCGGCGGGCGGCGTTTCCTTGAGGCCCCGCCGTGCGGCATCCTCGCGGGCGGCGGTCAGGGCTTCCTCCGCCGTCTCGAATCTTTTGAGATGGACGCCACGCGGGGCGTTGGATGTGGTATGCCACTGGCCGTCCCCATACATTCCCTGTCCGAGTGAACCGACATGCTCGCTGAAATAGGTGCGGTGCAACATATACTTGTCCCGGATAGTGCCGTTGTGCTGATTGGTGACGAGGTATTCCGTTCGGCCTTCGCCTTCGCCATATTTCAGCTTGTAATACTGTTTCTCCGGCTGTTTGGCGGGAGATTCGGCAGCAGCACTGTCCTCCTGTGGCTGTGGAGCTTCCGCTGTCGTCTGTCCATCGGCAAGAGAGGTTTTCGGCGTCCAGGTGGAGA
>CAJTFO010000026.1 GCA_910575755.1 Desulfovibrionaceae bacterium
ATTTCCGATACATGCTTTTTGAGCTCTCCCTCGTTGACCTGGATGACGCGTCCTCCCTTTTTTCCGAAGTCCCTGCTACTCTCCATGACGTGGCTCCTTTTTTCGGATGGGTTCGTTTGCCAACAAAACTCTCACCGATTTGAGGAGCCACCTCCATTTTCCAAATGTGCGAAACTTTCCTTACACTACCACTGGAATACCGTGACCAATCTTTCCATCCAGGCCGAAAACCTGCAAGCCGCCGAATCCCGCATTTCTGATGTTGACGTGGCGACGGAAATGACACAATTCGTGCGTAACCAGATATTGACCCAATCGGCTGTCGCCATGCTTGGGCAGGCAAACTCCTACCCGCATATGCTGATGACCCTGTTGAACGGGTAGGGGTTTCCTGCTCGTTCCCTCGGTTTGGTAACTCCACACCGTAACAGACACCGATACAAAGCAAGCCAAAATCAGCCTTGCCAAACTGCAAAGGATACAATGTCAACGCTGACTATCAAGAATTTTGGGCCAATCAAGAATTTTCATGCTCCCATCGCACGACTGAATGTCTTGATTGGCCCACAGGCAAGCGGAAAAAGCACAGTTGCCAAGCTTCTTTATTATCTGAAAATGTTCCCCATCTGGCTTGCCACCTATGATCCCTCTCTTGGAGAAGGCAAAGATAACTTTTGGAGGGGTGACCATTGAACACACTCTGGCTTTATCTGGGAGAGTGTTCAATGGTTTGATATATCAATGCCATATTAGTCATTATTTTTATATTGTCTATCATCGTAATATTTTTTCATACCTTCAAGAAGTCCTTTTAAAAATAATATTGTTTCATTCTTGATATGCTCAAGCTCAAGGAGACTATAATCTCGTCCACATTCTGCAAATGAAAAATTACCATGCGCGAGTCCATTTCGCTTTTCTTTAACTGTTTCTAATACTATCCCGCCACGACATTGTTGACCTATATCAAAATGTATACCATGACATTGACATATATTACGAATTTGTTGTGCATCCAAGTTTCCACTTATATCGGTTGCTTTTCGCGTAAGTTCAATAACCTCTTCAGATAATATAGAATTAATAATTTCCATCGCTTTCGATTTATAAGAATTATAGTGCGCGTGCTTATCGTAAACCTCTTTAAACCTATATGAAAACCAAATATCTCTAATTTCCTGTCTTGCAGCTGAATATGTAATACAATCTGATTTTAATTTATCATATATTTCTAATATACCACCCATCACTGTTGATTCAACAAGATTATAAATCATTAAAAGTGTATTTGCTTTTAACATTTTTATGAATTCACTATTAAAATAGTTAGCTGTAGAATTATGCTCTAAATTTCCTTTATCCAATTCATTAAGAGCAGTAAAATAGAGATTTAACTCAGATATACGTTCTTCAAACATATCAAAAATTGCTTGCATCAGATGCCTCAGACAATAATTTTTCTTTTACATATAAAATTCTACCTTTAACCCTACCGGATGAATTGCTTGCATGGGTAGTTGTATGATATTTAAATTCAACAGAGTCTAACCAATCCATGGATTGAGGAACTAAATCTGGATTGTCGCGCAATGCCAAAGCTACTCCAACAGAAATAGCTTCGAAACGGACTCTGGGAGTTGACCTTGCGTTTTTACTTTTTGCAAAACCATATGGAAAGTTTTCTTTCACAAAAAATAACATTTTATTAAATTCATCCCACATTTTATCCCTATCAAAATTTGATTTTACATCTTCTATATAGTTATCCAAAAAGCTATCGACACGATGTTCAAAATTTTCATAATTATTTACAAATGCAAAGAAACGTAATACTAGCTCAAGATGTTCATATCTTTTTGCCATAGTTTGACTTATTGGACAGATATCTTTAAATGTAATATTATTTGTACATTCAGTTAAAAAATCCATAAACGGCCCTCTCTGGCTCCCACGGCGAATTTCGCTTGGATTTGCCGCTCTTCCCGTAGTATTTATTCTATTAAATATCTCTTGTCGTATATCAAGTGTGGTATCATCAGATAATACAACAATGCGCATATTAGTTTTATCAAATTTCTTCCTATAGTATTGTGGGATATCATTATATGAAAATCCCTCTAAAGATGTAAGTTTTTTCAATCCTGAAAGGCTCAAATCGCCTGACATAAATTCGTCCATAGCTTGTGTTCTTTGTGCACCATCAATAATTTCACATCTGCCATCATCTGTATCAGAAAAAAACATAAGAGGAATAGGTAATCCTAAAAGGATAGATTCTATAAAACGATTTTTATCAACATTATTCCAAATATATTGTCGTTGGTATTCATCTGGAATATAAAATTCATTATTATTATACTGCTGGATAATAAAGTCAATAGTATAGTCACGAGTATTGTAGTCAATCTCATTCCTCATTTTTTTTATTTGATCTTCAGCATTCCTTTTTCTTTCATCGTCAACGCCATTTTCAGTAGCCATTGTATAAACTCACTTTTTCTATGTGTTTTAAAATACTTTTTCCAATAGCATAGCCTAGCAATACAGGAACAGCATTCCCTATGTGTATACCAATATTACGATTAGTTTCATGACATTCTGGATTTATAAATTTATAGTCTGGAGGAAATGACTGTAATAAAGCTCCCTCTCTGAGAGATAACGCTCTATCTTGTTCAGGGTGACCGAAGCGTCCATTTCCATATCCATAATATTGAGTAGTAATTGTAGGAGCAGGTTTATTCCATTCAAGCCTTCCATATATAGTCCTATACCCATTACCTGACTTCTTCTTATGACAAGCAAGCTTTAAGTTGTCTTCCCAATCATGCCACGTTCCTCCGGGGAGAGATTGTTGGATCCTCTTCTTATTTAATACAGATAATCTGCTTGCCCTGTGAAGAGGATCGTAATGGTTCACTTCACCATCTATAAGTTTTGGCAAGTAACCTATTGCATCCCTTACAGTCTTATAATTATTTTTATTATGCAAAGGAGGGATAAGTTCAATTTTATCTAGTTTCGAAGCTAAAAGAACTAATCTTTTTCTAAGTTGTGGCACTCCATAATCAGCACAATTTACAATTTTCCAACTATAATGATACCCTATATTTTTTAAATTTATTAAAAAATCAAGGAATATAGGTTCATCTTTAAGTTTAGGTACATTTTCTATTGAAATAATCTCAGGGCATACTTCTTTCACTAGATTAGAAAAAAAATATATTAATTTCCATTTATCATCTTTTTTCCCGGATTTATTATATCGTAAAGAATATGTTGAAAAAGGTTGGCACGGAGCACATCCAACCAGTATTTTGATAGTATCTTTTGGATAAATAGCCATCAACTCATCTCCATCAAGATGAGCAATATCATGTAATAAAAATTTTGATTTATTATTTTTTTCATATGCGAAACGACATGATTTATCTATATCAATCCCAGCAACTACTGTCAGGCCTGCTTGTTGAAGCCCATGCGTCAACCCGCCTATCCCACAAAATAAATCTACAACTGATGCTTTCATACCATAATTACTCCATTTTCTTGATAATAGAAAATATATAGTCATATAATCAGTAAATTATCTATATTAATCTTCTTCACGATCTAGCTATTTAAGCTTAACTTATCTTCAGCTGCCTTTCTTACAATCTTCTGATATAATTCTAGTGGAATCCCCATATTAAACCGCCCCGAAAACATTTTTTCAGGTCCTTTACCTACCTCAAAATAAAGTACTAGTGCCTAATTGCAAAAACAATAATATGAATATTTATATATAATATATTGAAAATATATAACTTAAAAAATCGAAATTTACGCAATTAGGCACTAGATAATCATCTACAGAATCCGCCGAGCCTGTTTCAGTTCATCAATGAATCGTCTCTGAAAGGTCACAACATCATTGAGATACAAGACTGCGCCGTGGAAGATATAGGCATCAGAGTCGTATGCAAAACGTCCCTGATAGCATTTATAGTTGAGTCTATTCATGGTTTTTATCCTATATTTGCAAAAAACGTCTTACTGATTTGACCGCGCCTTTAATCGGTATTTGGCTGCGGTTGAGGGCGATGGAACACAGCTACCTGTTTTTCCCAAATAAACCAGACACACGAACCTCGTCTTTCTTTGATGATACCACCGTACCCTTTGAATACCCCCTAAATTTCGGCCAGGAAATGGCAGGACTGACCGGATCAGAGATATAGCTTCCAAAGTTTTGCGGCGTTTGTTGTTCATTCCTTTTGGTACTATCAATGGGTGTTAAGTCAAGTGGGCAGGGCTCTTTGCAACATCCAGAAAAGCGGAATAGAATACCCTTATCTGGATTAAAGATGCCTTATAAAATACCATATTGGAATGCCTAAAATAGACTCAGCCTCCTGTAATAATTCTAGTTAGTTGGTACGGATGTTGGTATGAAGATGTTTAATATTTTTTATTTTATCCTTATCAACTATACCACACCCCCCGCCCCTTACCCTGCATGACAAGCTGACTGTTGGCTACCAGCTTGCGGAAATGCTCTTTCAGAGTATTGCGGCTTACGCCGGTAAGAACAACCATATCCTTCAACGTCACGCGCCCATGCTCACGGGCATAGTCCAGAATTTTCAGAGAAAGTTCCGGCAGAGCAGCCATGACGATATGCTCCTGCTCCATCTTTCTTTCAAGGCGCTTCATCTGCTGATGCAGAGCCCGAAGGAAGAAAAGCAACCAGGGATGCCAGTCTGGCGAATCCGTTCGGATGCTCGTCTGTGTTTGGCGCAACGCCAGATAATAACTCTCTTTGCTGTTTTCGATAACGCTTTCCAGTGAACTGTAGGGCGTATAGACATACCCGCACCGGAGCAGCAAAAGTGTGGTCAGAATGCGGGAAAGCCTGCCGTTGCCATCCTGAAAGGGATGAATAGCCAAAAAGGATACGATAAAAATACCGATGACCAGCAGAGGATGAAAGTCTCGCACGTCCAGCGCGGCATTTGTCCACTCCACAAGCTCCTGCATGAGCCGTGGCGTGTCAAAGGGCGAGGCGGTTTCAAAGACAATGCCTATCTGTTGCCCTTGAGCGTCAAAAGCGGCCACACTGTTGGGAGCATTTTTATACTGGCCCCGGTGGCGTTCGTCCTTATCACTGTGACGGAGCAAATCCCGATGAAGCTGGCGGATATGATTTTCTGTCAAGGAGATATGTTCCCATGACTGAAAAACCTGTTCCATGGTTTCCGCATACCCGGCCACTTCCTGTTCGTCGCGCGTGGTAAAGGTATGGATGGAAAGGTTGGCCAGCAGACTTTCCACTTGACGGTCAGAAAGTTTGCTGCCCTCAATGCGCGTGGAGGACCCCACGCTTTCGATGGTGGCCACCCGACGCAGGGCGGTAAGCCGCTCCGGGGCCAAAGTGCCCAATGCCTTCCATGCGCCCTTGAATTCGTCAATTTGGGCAATGATCCGGAGCATCTCCGGGGTGATGTTCAGGGTATCCAAAGTAATCATACCCAAAATTTCATCCAAAAACGCCCATTTTGTCAAGACAAAAATTCATCCAATTCCAGAGGTGTAATGCTGCTTTATCCAGACAGGAAAGTAATAGCCGGATTATGCAGAAAATGTGACCAAGTTACTGATCATCTATTTTATATTTAAACACATCCTGCTTGCGCAAAACAGGCCTGAATCAGATGCGGATGGGAGCGAAGTGACCGAATCGCTTTCCGTAATCCCTTCCCAAGTTCTTTCAAATTGGAAAATACCTGATTCTTCAAGCCTACCCTTTTCAGATAATTCCAAACTCCTTCATCCGGATTCAAATCAGGAGAATACCCGGGAATACGTTCCAGCCAAACACGACCATTTGCTTCTTCAAGCAAAAACTTTTTGACTTCCCTGCTCCTGTGAATCGGACAGCCATCCCATAACACAAGAATTTTTCCCGCGACATGCGCAAGCAAATGCCGGAGAAACGAGACTATGTCAGTTCCTTTGAATGACTTGTCCTGTATCTGGATATAAAGTCTACCCGCGGGGGAAATCCTGCTTGCCACAGACAAATGTTCATGACTTAATTTACTTCGCAAAAGAGGAGTTTCCCCTTTGGGGGCGTATGTGCGGCATACGAATGGCAACAGATAAAATCCTGACTCATCAGCAAAGATTA
>CAJTFO010000027.1 GCA_910575755.1 Desulfovibrionaceae bacterium
GACAGTAAAGGATAATTTTTGCCCGTAGGACTTCAGAAAAAGACGCTGTACGGCTACTCGCAATGTTGTTTAAAATACGTTCCTCTTCGCCTGAACAAGTGACTTCTCGTGCTGTTCGCGCCATAACCGCTCCCGTTTTGGAAGCACCATATATTCATATCCTTATTTTTGCAATTAGGCAGTAGGAGCTTGCCAGACTGCACCTCCGTCGATTTGGGATCGCCATGTGTTGGCCGAGGCCAGACAATGCGACCGCCGTCCCGACGTGCCACCACAAAAAGGCGCTTGCGCGTTGTAGGCGCACCGTAGTCGCAGGCTTGCAGTTTTCGCCAATCCACTCTGTAACCGAGTCGCCGCAGACAACGTACCCAAGAACGGAACGTATCGCCGGATTGCGTCTTGATGGGCTGGCCGGAATGATCCAGCGGTCCCCATGTCTGGAATTCTTCGACGTTTTCCAAGGTAATCAGATGAGGCCGTGTATCCTCTGCCCATCGTACAACTACCCACGCCAAGTCACGAATATATTGAGAACGGGGTTTGCCTCCCTTGGCTTTGCTGAAATGCGTGCAATCCGGCGAGGCGTGCAACACTTCGACAGATCGTCCCCCGGTAGCTTCCAAGGGCAAAACGCGAGTGATGTCATTGAGCAGGTGCCGTGTCCCTGGGTGATTCGCGGCGTGCATAGCCAGAGCCTCGGCATCATGGTTGATGGCGATGTCCGGCTCACGCCCCAAGGCCCAGGCGAGACCGGTACTCGCGCCGCCACCCCCGGCAAAAAGGTCAACTATCAGCCCCATTATCCATCCCTCCTGCACTTTCTTCTTCAGTGAACGTCACCTCGAACTCCATTTCGCGGCTGTACTCGTTCAGGGCTTCATCCAGTATGCTCTCCAGCCGCTCAATAAGCGTCGTACATTTTTTGGGATTGCCTTCAACCAGAGACACGATGTCCAGCCCCTGCGCCTCAAAGGCTGTCTTTAATCCCGATGACAGCGTACCCGCCCGCGCGGCCAGCTCCAGATGGACCTGATCCTTGAGGACATAGCGTCCCTTTTTGACAGCCAGGTCAAAGGTTCGCGCCTCGGCGTCCGCTTCGGCCTTGCGGATGTCGGCCTCCTCCTTGCGGCGCTGACGGTCAGCGGCTTTCTCGGCCACGATGTCCGGCGTGCCGGCCATCGGCAGGCTCGCCATGTAGCGGTCCACGTCCCGTTGTTTGAACGTGCCGTCGGGCTGCTTCTTCAGGCGGCCTTTCCTGATGTCGTCGAAAAGCTTTGTTTTTTTCAGCTTGCGGCCGTTTTCTTCCGTGTAGGTCAGAACCGCCCGGTAATCCTTGAGATTCGTTGTTGCCTGCATGGCGCTCTCCAGCATTCTGGAGGCGCGATCCAGCGCGGCGAGGTTCGCCTGTGAAGGGTCATCCAGGGCCGCCCGTTTGGCGTTCTCCTTGGCGGTCAGGAGCACCTGCACGTCCGTGCTGGCGCTCTTGGCAAGCAATTCCTCCACGTTCTTTTCCGGCATGGTCACTCCGGCAAACCCGCGTCCGACGCTGGAACGCGGGGTTCAATCCCGGCCACGGCTTTCGCTCATGGCTCCCTCCGTTGATTTTTGAATGCGGAGGGAATAGGCTCACGAATGGCGCTTGGTGGGCCTGTTCCCTCCAAGTCCAGGGGGCGGCGGATGGCTCAGATCCGTTGCCCCCACCCGTTTTTCAGAGCAGCGACGCCTGTTCAGGCGCTTTGTCGCCCCATTCGGGCACATCCCAATTCAGCATTTCCCTGATGTACGCGGCCAGCACACGGCGGTGGCACTCGTTGGGATCGGCCTCGTAGCAGCACAGAATCGGGTCCGGCGTTTCGCGCTCTATTTCCTGCAAGTAGAGCCGCAGGCTGGATGCCGTGGGGAAACGGCTTTCCAGGTCACGCCGGTAGGCCGCCGCCCAATCCTCGGCTCTGGGGTTGGACGGAGCGAGCTTCGGGGCGCGCGGCCCTGACCAGTAACGCGGAGGCCACTTGGCAATGCTGACCTTGCGGCCACGCGGGGCCTTGCCGCTGAAAAACGATGTCTGAATCATGCTGCCTCCTCAGAAGGGGACTTCGTCCACTTCGGTTTGTGTCGCGGGCGTCTCGTATGCCCCCAGACGTTCCGCGAGAAATTGCTCGAAAAAACGCTCTTCCACAGGGCCGCGCGGGGTATAGGCCAGAAGAAATTCAACCAGCGCGGATGTGCTCTCGAAACCATACCGCTCGGCCACGATGTCCAGGGGACTGATGGTCGGGTCATACGTCAAAAGGTTCGGCATACGCTGATTGATTTCCCTGATGGTTTCCTTGCCGTGGTCATACAATGCGGAATCAATCCTGATCCGATCCCACCAGATGTCGTCATAGAGCTTGTAGTGTTCGCGGGTCATCTCACGGGCCATTTCCCGACATTCCTTTTTGATGGCGCGTAGCGTTTTTTTGTCTATGTCCACGATTGACTCCTTGACTTTTGATGTCCGCGGAGCCAACCTGACTTTTGCATGATGGTGGTCGGTTAACTCCGCCGCTATTCGGGGCGGCAAGTGGCATTGCCGCCCCTTTTCAGTTGTTCGATATGCCGGGCAGAACAAACTGTCCTTTTTGGATGGCTATTGAGAGCTGCGGCATCCCCGGCAGGACAAACTGATTGCCAAGCCCCCGATGCCAGACGGTGCGCGGGCGGCTGTCCTGCCAGACAAGGCGCAGGGCTATGGCGAAATACAGTTTCGCGTTGCCGCCGAACCTTTGCGCTCCCTGCCGGGCCAGCGCCCAGGCGTCTTTCATGAGACGTGCGAGAAATGCACGGCGTGAAGTTTTCATGGCTGTGCTCTTTTTTGATGTAAGTTGTTGATTTCGCATAAGAAAACACTACCATAAAATTCTCCTGTGTACAGTAAAAAACGCTGTAAAATCGCCTAGTTGTGAAATTTTTTCAGCCATTCGGCATAGGCTTCGGCAAGGCTCCACCTGCCCAGTCTGCCGTAATAGTTGAGCCGGTATCCGCCGTGTTCGGAACCGTCGAGCCGCTTGTGGAGCTTGTAGATGCCGCGGTATTTCATGCTGACCGGATGCCGGGAAAAGGCGGTGGTTATGGCCCATGTCCAGTCTTCCGGTATCTTTTCCTCCAGCAGCCGTTTGACTTCGTGCGACTGGATGAGCATCAGCACCAGCTTGGAAAGGCGGGGTTCGGCCTCGCTCGGCACGGCAAGATCAGATTGCTGATAGATTTGTCTGCCCGGCTCCGGCAGCGCCCATTCCGCATTGCCCTTGCCCAGCTTGAAATCCGCCTTGCCGAGGTGGACGGCAGAGGATTTTTTCGCCGCGTCGGCCAGCATATCCAGTATTTCCGAAAGCTGTTCCTTCTCTCCATCCGTGAACATGAACGTGACCATGTGGGCCGGAACCTGCGGGGTGGAGAAGTTCACCAGTTCAACGTCGCCGAGTTCCTTGAGAGATTCGCTGTCAAGGCCGGAATAGAGCTTATCCTGTACCGATTCGATTTGCGCCCACAGGTTCGCCAGGATGCTCTGGTCATCCTCGCCCACCAGCGCGTTGTGTGAAAGCTGAATGGCGATGCGCCGGCTCTTGTCCAGTTCTTCGGTGATGACCAGCACAAGGATATGCGGGATTGCCGCCTCGATACTGGCTTGTACGCGGTGATTGCCGGACAGCACTTCCAGCCGTCCATCCTCATGCCGGTAGCAAAGCGGCACGCTGGAAAGGCGCTTGTCCGCCGCGATATTGTCCCGGAGCTGGCGGAAGGTTTCACGCTTGAAGAAACGGGCGTTGTCTTTCAAGAGCGTCAGCGAGGCCGGCGCCGCGATCATCAGGCGCATTCCGTCGCCGAACATTTCCCGGCTTATGATTGCCAGTTCTTCATTGCGTTGTGCGAACGTGTTTTCACTCATCGTTACCCCCAGATATGCAACAGGTTTTGTGAGGTGATTTTCAGCGCCGGATGATCGGACATCCACCGCCAGAGCACGGGCGACTTGTCCTGAAAGCTCCAAAAGGTTTCAAAGCGTTCGGAATTTTTGCGGCACCAGGTATAATCGCGTTCCCATGAGAAGCCCACGCTGTCGCCGTTTTCATCGCGGAACTTGACGAAGGCGGCTGGGATGCCCCGCCACAGCAGATAGGCGCGGGCCACGTCCAGGGGCAGCAGGTCAAGAGGCATGCCGGCGGGCAGAGCGGCTTGCAGGCGGCAGAGTTCATCCGGCGTGAAGTCTTCCGCCGTCGCCCATGCTATCCCCGTCTCGCCTTCTGTCTCTCTGGCACGCATGTGCGCGGAAAGGCCCGCAGGGCCGCTTCCTTTCTCAGAAGAAATCGTTTCCGGCTCCGCCCCTCCCCCCATGTGCAACGGACCAGATGGCAAAGTGTCCAACTGCCCATTTTGGCAAATATCTTGTTGGGTTATCGTGTTCTGTGATACTATGCCCCCGTGGGGCGCCGACTCTTGGTCCGGCAGGGAAAGGGACGGAGGCAGGGCGGCCGCTACCCACTCCCGGATATCGACACCGAGCTTGCGGGCGTCGCCGGGGTCTTTGCCCTCTGGCGTGGGCCAGCGCAGAGCGGCGGGATAGGTCTGCTCCCAGAACTCCACGCCGTCCGCGCCGGGTTCGTCGTAGTCCAGGGCGATGCAGACCCGCACGGCCTCGCGGAGCCGGGTATCAGCAAATACATCCGGCTTGCCGCGGTTGGTGCGCACGGCCAGCGCGCCGACAACGCCGCCCGTGGCGTGGTGGATGAGCATGGCGTCAAGCTCGGCCTCGGTCACGAAGTAGGCGGCCAGCGGGCCGGGGAGGGAGGAGCGGAGCAAGAGCGGCGCCTTGCACGAGCCTTCCAGTTCCAGATACTTCGGGCTGCGTTCTCCCAAATCTTCCTTGTGACGCCGGATGCGGAGATTGAGCACCCGGCCATCCGGGGCGCATGTCGGAATGACAATGCCGCGCGGGATGAACAGTTTGGTGCGGACCTTGCCGTCGTCGCCGGTTTTCGGCTCCAGTCCCAGGGCGGAGCGGGAACGGTAACGGCCGGGGTATCTGGAGCTTTGGGCAGGCAGGTAGCCGATGTGGTAGGCCCGGACGGCGGCCTCGTCGATGCCGCGCGCGGCCAGCCAGTTCAAGGCGACGGGTTGATTCCAGATGTTCTCCTCCGCCTCGGCCAGCAGTTTGGCCGCGTAGGCGGACCACTGTTCGGACGGCTCCGGCCATTCCCGCGGCGTCCAGCGCGAGGCGTCAGCCCGCCGAGGTTCCGCCGGAGCGCGACGACGCCGGTAGGAGGGGCGTCCGCCCTCAATGCCCAACTCGGCCAGCGCGGCCTTGAAGTCGAGACCGTCAATTTTCATCAGATAAGCAATGGTGTC
>CAJTFO010000028.1 GCA_910575755.1 Desulfovibrionaceae bacterium
CCTTGCAACGATACCTTTGTTTCCCCAGAACTTTTCCATTTCGATATACCGCGCTGGCATGACACTTGGGGCAGTTGGGATTTGCTTCCATGTTGTCCTCCTCGGGGAGGGTATAACATGTTTACATTATATTGTTAATACTCTCTTTATCTGAAGCCTGCGGCAGCCGTTGTGTCGGCAAGACGCGCCGGGACCACCGCCACATTCGATCAGATCAATAAGTATTTTACCCTGTTGCAGATGCCGATCATTTCATCACAGTATTGGAATATGGTTCACGGTGCCCAAGCCGAGGATGTTCAGCATGATAAGGAAGGATTGCAGACCATGCGGACACTGGCAAGGAATATGGCGTACCATCTCAAATGCAGGGAGGCCGCACAAAAAGCAGGAATTCCCCTGCCAAAAAGAGAAAACATTACCTTCACAAATTTTATCCGGAGATGTGAGTAGGTTATTCTGATTATGAGCGATTAGATATAGCCATTATGTAAGGGGAAGCTTCTCCTAGCATCAACCATACGGCGCGGCGTCCTATCAGACGATCGCGCCATTTTTATAAAACAGGTCAAATTCATTGAGTTAGTTAATTTTTAAATCCTATCAAAAAGCCACTGCTCGCAGAATTTCCTCCATGCTACTAGCGGTAAGTAAGCAATTTACCAGCTAAAAACTATACTGAGGGAGGATTTCATGCGTAAGCTAACTCATACCGAACATGAAATCGTGGCTTTGTTAACAAAAGGAAATCGCCCCAAAAGAAATAGCCGCAGCGTTACATATATCCTATGGAACGGTGCGGTGGAACCTCGCAAATCTAAGAAAGTTATACGCCGTTCATAGTACTCGTGAACTTCTACTTATCTTTAAAACATGCACTAATGAGGGCAACTCTCTCAAAAGTACCCCACGAGATAAAGAAATAATAGAACTTTTTATGTGCGGAAAAACGTATAAACAAATCGCTGAACACCTTGGTATTAGTGTCAGCGGCGTGCAAAGGCATTTGGAAAGGGTTATTTTACAGAATGAACTCAAGTCAACGACAGAACTCCTTTCAAAATTTTAGCCTCACGATTTGTACAAATCTGGAAGATAATCGAGGAGGTTTTGTATGGAATTTGATGGACATACCATCATCCTTTCCACGCCGGAGGAATTATTTCCTCTTATCACAAAAGCCGTGCGTCTCGCCGGTTATGAAAAAACACAGAGTAATTCTGATGCTCCGGGCCAAAAGCTGCTTGCTCCGAAAGATGTGGAAAGGGAATTTGGAATTAGGCAGAAAACTCTCGCCTACTGGCGTCTGGAAGGCATTGGCCCGGCATATACGAGCTTCGGCAGGCGCGTCTTCTATGAACGCGCCGTGCTGGAAGAGTATATTGCATCAGGGCGTATCCAAACTTCGGAATCAAAATGATGGATTTTTCAGGCCGCCATTATATCCCTTATAATCGAAAGCTTTTCGTTTTCCTGCCCTGGGAAAAGGTGAGCGTATCTCATGGTCATGGTGATATTCTTGTGCCGCATGAGCTTTTGCAGCTCCATAAGCGTGACCTTGCCGGACTGCGCCAACCACGAGGCGAAGGTGTGCCTCATGGTGTGCAGGGTGACGGCATACAGGCTGTCGCCGTCTTTCGACGCCAGTCCGAGCTTTCTGACGGCAGTCTGAAAGCAGGCGGGCGTTTTCTCGAATGCCACCTTTTTGCGGGGCTGCTGGAAGATGGGTTCCGCTGGCTTCCTCCTGTACGCCTGAAGCATCCGGATCATATCTTCCGGCACACGGACGAAAACACGTTTTCCCCCTTTCTGAATGATATAGAGACCACAGGCGTTGGCATCCACGTCCTGCCCGCGCAGCTTGAAAATTTCCGTAGGCCGGAGGCCGGTTCGCAACGAGAGCAAAGCCATGTCATGCAACTGCGGATGACGCTTTTCGAGATCGTCCAGAAGGGCCTTGGCTTCCTCTCTGGTCAGGAAGCGCAATCTTTCATTGTTGGCTTTGACCATCTTCCATGTGCCGCCCTTGGTGGACAGCGGATTGACGCCGCTCCATACACCGGTGGCGATGGCACGGTTTATGGCGGAACGCATGAACGAGAAGATATTGTTTACGGTCTGCCCGGCCAGAGTTTTCCGCTTCCCGGGGTTGGAATTTCCTGTGGCCTTTTTGCGCTTTGTATTCCCGGTAGGCGTTTTCAGGAGCTGCGCCTTGAGATTGGAAAGCAGATTCGGGGTCAGCTCGACAATGGGCAGCGCGTGGATTTTGGCCTTGAGATGGGCGCTGTATTGGCTATAATGCTGGTCAACATACTTTCCCTCGCTTCTGCCCCAGGCAAGGTAGGCATCGACGATCTCCCCGATGGTGATTTTATCCCGTTCAATGGGATTGACGCCGGTGGCCTCAAACTCGGCAAGGAATTTTGCCCGCTCTTTTCTGGCTGTGGATGGGCGTATGCCTTTACTGTGTCTGCCGACGGTTTTCCAGTGGCCTTTGCCTTCGTGGTCAGCGTACCAGAAGGCATAGATGAGATCGGGCTTGCCTGTGCGCGGATCACGCTTGGCAGACTCGCGGCAGAAAACGCCCTCGAACTTTGTTTTTATGTATTTTCGGCTAGTTGTGCTTTGCATGAAAGCAGGATAGCCAGTGAAATCTATTTCTGCAAGATGCTTATCCAGAACTTATCCAAAATGGATTTTCGGGATAAAAATCTTGAAGATAATTTATTGAATTTACTGATTATTTATCTCTTTCTACTGGTAATATGTGACCGAGAGAGAGAGAGAGAGAGAGAGAGAGAGAGAGAGAGACGATTATGCCAAATACCGACACTACCCCTCTGAACCAAACGGTTAGCGAAGAAATGGATATGTTTGTGAGTATCGGCAAAATCCCGGCTAATGCCCAAGTCACCGTTGCGGATACGGGATGGACTGAGGAAGAAATCGAGCGGATGCGAGCCAGAGGCTATGACGGCATCGACATGATCAGCGCATGGTATAGCTGACAAATATGGCGGGGCGTGCTTCCAGGCATTGCCCCGCTTCTGCTCTATTGTCCAGCCACAACCTTTACGGTATGCCTATCCCATGTTTGAACAAGAAAAAATAGCTGTGAGCAGACTTCGGCAAGCCTATAACCTCAGCGCCACGGAGGCGGACAACCTCGTCCTTTCCCTGTGGCCGAGCAAGGCGTTCCCTCTGGAACTATGGCAGGAAGCCCATGAAACATACTGGCGCAGTTTTGCCGAACGCAATGCAAGCCTGTATGGACTGGAAATTCCCAGCCTGCCGGAAGTGGGCGATGCTCAGACGTTCAATTCCTATCTTCTGTCCTGCGATGTGATGCTCTTCTTCCAGAAGCTCTCCCGCTGTATCCATGTTCATGCGCTGGAGCTTGGCCTGCGCCATATTCTTGAAAATTCCCACGATGAACCCGACGCTGTTTTTCCAGAGGAAAGACAAACTCTGCTCGATGCTTTATCCAAAAGCCTTGGATACCAACCTGTAGAATATGATCAGAGTATGCGAAAGGAAGATGACGGCTTTCAGGAAGATAGCCCCGCCTTCATCCCGGTATCTTATTACCATATTATTTCGCGCATCTTTCTCAATACCATTCTTGTGGACAGGACTGCCGCCATCCGCCTGCTCCACGAATACCCCTGGCAGGAAGTGAAGGGGCTTACTCGCGCCGTAGTGGAAGCTGCGCTCAAGCCGGACTCATCATCTTCCTCTCTTCCCCCCGTGGAATCCAACCCTTCGGCAGAAACCGTTACGGAGGTCTTAGCCGAGGATGGAAAGCTCGTCTTCCGTGTCCCTGCCGCGCTCTGGCAAGGCAAACCAGACCCCGCTGTCAGAGATGCCATGAAGGCAAGCTATCCGAGAGCGGTGATTGCCTATGTTCTGCTCCATTGGTGCGGCCCCGGAAGCCCCGGCCCTGACCACAAAACCCCGCAAGGCCGAAAAACTCATGTGGGACGACTTCTTGCGGAAAAAGAATATAGAGACGAGAAATCTTACCGCAATCAGGTGGACACGCTTCTTAAGGAAGCCGATGCCTATACTATCCTCCAGGCATGACCAAGCAGCTCTTTTCCCGTCTTTCTTGGCTTTTCCCGTCTTTTTCCCGCCATATTCCCTCACGGGAATCGTTTGAGGTGTGACAAGCTCTCCTGAAATCCAAACCGATACAGGAGATTTGTATGTCACAGAATCACACTCCCATCCCTTCGTGCGGCTTTCTTCGCCTGCATCAGATCATGGAACTCATCCCCATCAGCCGTAGCGCATGGTGGGAAGGATGCCGAACCGGGCGCTATCCCAAGCCCGTGAAGCTTGGCCCGCGCACTACCGTCTGGCGCGCGGAAGACATCAGGGCTTTCATCGAAAACGCAGGCAAGGACAACGACAAGAAATAGCCCTGTCACGCGGCTGTCCTGAGAGGAGGGCTGGAAATTTTTTGCCTGACTATCCGAAAATTGTGACGGATAGCCAGGCAAAAAACATAAACCAGCCTTCTTTTTTATCGTTTTCCCTCACAGAGAACCAAGACTCGACTCGTCATTTCCCTCTTCTTTTTTGGAGAGTATTAACAATATAATGTAAACATGTTATACCCTCCCCGAGGAGGACAACATGGAAGCAAATCCCAACTGCCCCAAGTGTCATGCCAGCGCGGTATATCGAAATGGAAAAGTTCTGGGGAAACAAAGGTATCGTTGCAAGG
>CAJTFO010000029.1 GCA_910575755.1 Desulfovibrionaceae bacterium
TCCGTATCGAAAGGAACAATTGCCGTCAGCGTCACTGGTTTGCCAGGTTTCGGCGAAAGTCAGTAGTTGTTTCTCGGAGTCTGCATATGGTTGATTTGACAATGGCTCTTTTTGCCAGGTTCCATGTAAATGGAAGACTGGAAGACATTAAAACATTATTTAGTTAACACTATCGTAATCTTGACACCAGACGTTGACCGCCCCGTGGAGCATGAGTCCGGGCGCTTCCAGAAAGCCGCGCACGCCGATGACGGGCACGCCCGCTCCGGCGGCGAGGCCCACTTCCACGCCCGCGTCCTGTCCCGACTGGCCAAGATACACAACCACGTCCGCGCTGGCGCAGGCGTCCCGGCAGAAGGCGTACACCTGACCGCCCTGTTGCTCGGTATCGAACCACTGGCGGCGCTGTGCCGGGGTCAGGTCCGGCGGGGGCGTGGCCTTGCACGTCCAGTCCAGGATGCGGATGCCGGGAATGCGGGCGCGCAATGCGTCATGGAACAGGCGCACGGAGTGAATGTGGCGGACGGATGCGGCTGTGTAGATGGTAAGAGGGCTCATTGCGGAACCTCCGGGGGGGTCTCCCGTCCCATTTTCTTTTTGCAGTCCCGCGCCATGCGGCCCAAACGGCGCTGTTCGGCACATTCTCCCCACAATCCGAGGCCCACGCCGATGACGGCGAAAATGGCGAGTGCGGTAATCATGCCTTGGCCTCCCACAGTTCCCGGAAGCTGCCGCCGGGGCACAGCGCCCGCAGGCGAAAAAGAATGTCTTCCATTGACGCGCCGCGCAGAACGACACGGCGAGTGCCCTTCACGGCGTAAAAGGTGAACCTTGCCTTGGCCGGTTGCCTGGGGTAGTCTGTACTTCTCTGCATGAGCTTAGCCCTCATGTGTTTGCCCTCGCTCTGGTTGCCGCCGGAACGGGGGCGTTTTTTATTGCCCGCCGGGAGATGCCCGGCGGGAGCCGTATTGCCGTTGATGCACCACGCGAACCAGCTCCAGGAAAGTGACAATGGCCGTGGCGGCCTCGTGCCCTTCCTTGAGGATGCGCTGAAGCTGGTCGGCGGGAATCTCGCCGTCAGCGATGTCCCTGGCGGCTTCGGCGGCGTAGTCACCGAACTCCTTGACGCTGTTCAGAATGGCCGGACCGAGGTCGGCGGCTGTGGCGTCGGGCCGTATGGGCACGAACACGCCGCCGCGTTCGCGGGCCAGAAAGTTGAGGGGCGCGTCGGAGCCGGTCAGCTCCATCAGCGGCAGCAGGAGATCCGCGCCGAGCTTGTGGCCGGGCTGGCGGGAAAGCTCGCTCATCAGAGTATTGTAGTCCTTGCCGGCCAGTTCCGCGATGGTGCGGGCCGTCAGCTCCGACGGCGCGTGTTTGACCAGTTCGTGCAGAACGGCGGTCAGGGAAGGAAATTCGGCGGACATGCAAACGGCTCCTGCTTGTTTGCGTGGATAGGGGCGTAAAAAAAGGTTATGCGGAAAACGGGATGGCGTCCGGCTCGCGGCGGTCCAGAAAGACGCGGATGATTCGGGTACGGCCACCTCTCTCCGTAAAGCTCACCGTGTCCCCCACGCGGATGTCCATGCAGCGAACTTCGTTCGGGGACATGCGGAACATGGAATGAGCGCTGTCGTTCAGGGAGATTCGGACAAAACACCCCTTGCGGGTGGGCATCATGGCCTGGACTGTTGTGATGGGCATCCTGTCCTCCTATTGCGCGGCCATGAGGCCGGGGAAGCGGGGTTCACGACGCCGACGCGGACCTGACTTCCTGTCATACGGTTGCGGTAAAATGCTTGCCGGAAATCCAAGCTGCAACAGGGCTGCGTGGTGTACCGTGGGCATGGTGTCCCTGTTGAGCATGATGGTGACGCGCGCCGGAGTGAGACCGAGCTTTTCCGCAACGGCCCTGTCTGTGATGTCGTACTGCCTCATCCACAGCCGCATCCGTACACTCCGGGGGAGATTCTCTGTTGTCATGGCAAACCTCTCTTGCTAGGGTTAGGAAACTGAATTGGGTAACAAGCACACTTTAACCTCTCATGGTTGATTTCATGTGCCCTTTGATTATCCAAAAAATCTTTATTCGTCAAATTTTTTTGGATAAAAAGGCTTAGTTTCTTTATGCAGCTCTATGAACGTGTTCGCCTGCTTGCGCAAAGCAAAAATATTCCGCTCTCCAAGCTTGCGGAATATATTGATATTTATCCTCAAAAATTCAATCAATGGCTCAATGAAAAGAGCCAAAAAAACTTATGGGAACATCTTCCAAAAATCTTGGATAATTTTACAGATATTCGTCCAGAATGGCTTTATTATGGTGAAGAACCGATGCTCAAAGACTCTGCCGGTCTCCATGTGGCCGTGCCGCCCCTGACCACGGCGGTTCCGCCCCTGGAGGCGGCGGGGTGTGCGACAAACGGGCAGGCGCAGAGCGATGCGCACGTCGAGCTGACCGCATTACGGCAAAAACTGCTGGCCTCATATGAACTCAACACACGCTTGACGGACGCGAATACGCGGTTGACGGATGAGGTGCTGCGCCTGAACGACGAGCGGCGCAGGCTCATGGAGCGCCTTGACTGGGAAAAGATGCCGGACAAAACTGCCCTTTCGCCGCTGATTGCCCGTGGCGGGCTGCCGGACGGGAACTAGGGCCGATGCAATAGGAGATGTCATGCTGAAACCTGCGCTGCTTGTATGTGCCGCTTTGACCTCCCTGCTGCTGGCGGGGTGTCATCACGGCTGGTGTTAGGGTCAGCCCTCATTAAAACGCCTGCTGCAAAGCCGCCTTTTTGCGTCCGGCGGCGTTACAAGGCCAACATTGACCTTGCGGTATGTTCAATACAGTTTCGCCCAATGTTTGCCTTGCGCCTTGCCGGCCGGAAAAAACGGCTTTTCGCGGACGGCATTTTAATGAGGGCTGACCCTGGGAAAGCGCCGCCGGGGCTGGACATACTCCCTCTCATTGGCGCTTGGTGGGCGCCCCGGCGGCGTCCGGGCATGGCCCGGAATTTGGGAAACAGGTTGTGTTTTTGGGTTGGTTTGCGTTGTTGAAAGTATGATTAACTTATATAAAGAGTTAAAGTCAACTTAAAATATATTAAATCATGGAAAATTTTTCACAACGTTTTGTTATTGTTTATGATAAATTTGCCAGAGAGGCGAAGGCGGAAGACCGCGCTTCCAGCAAGCTGGCGTTTTCCCGGTTTGTCGGGGTGGCGCAAGGAGCCATGCAGAACTGGGAAAAGGGCAGCATTCCGTTGCCCAAATATTTGAAGATCATCCATGATAAGCTTGGCTTTGACTATGGCTGGCTGTTGACCGGTGAAGGTGAGCCGTATGACGAAAGGGGTATTCCCGGCCAGGGAAAAGCCCCTGAGCAAACGACGCCGGACGAAAAGGACAGCCGCATCGCGGAACTGGAAGCGGAGTTGAAAGAAGAACGCCGCCTGAACCGGCGGCTGACAGAGCGGCTGCTGGCGGAAGATGCTTCAAGCAGGGGCGCGGGCAATGCCAATGTGGAGGAGACGCTATGAATGCGGAACAACAGCGAGCACTTGATTTGCTGGAAAAGCTCATTTCCGCCAAACCTGAGAAGCGTGTGTTGCGTTCGCTGGAACTGTTGGGTTCTCCCATTGTCAGTCCGCCGCATAATCAACGCCCCGAAGAATGGGGCGGGTGGTGTGACGGATGGGCGCTTTGCATACAGCCCACGCTGGCCACTGCATTGGATATCCTGTTGACGCCAAAAGTCTGGAAAGAGTCAGTGCTGGACGAACATGAACAGCAGATTCCCAAATTGCTTGCTGACGGCCTGCCGAAGCTGGAGAAAGGGTGGCCCGTGTATCGTACCATACAACGCCAGACGCTCAGGTGGACGCAGGGAAGTACGTTTGATTTCAAGCAAGGATATACGATTCATGACGTTCCAGAGGCGAGGAGCATGTCTTGGGGGCAGGCGCTCCACTACCTCAAATATACCGTGCAGATCGCCAAGGCATCCCCCGCCGTTCCGGCAACAAAAGACACGCCGCGTGATCCGGGGGCCGTTATCTTCCGCGTGTACAGTCCCAACCAGGAACGCACAAGAGTGGAACTTGTGGATGAGCGGACAACAACACAGGATGGGTTTGTACGTTTTTTGATTACGGGAGAACTATGAGTCGAAAGCTGCGAGGGAGGGCTGACTGAATACAGGAAAAATAAATCTGACAGAAGGCGCTTATGACTCAACAAATATTCGCCACCCAGGGTGATGTGTTGAAATTTCTGCACGCCCAGGGGTTAAAAATCGGTCGGACTAAACTTAGTAGCGATTATCGTAAAGGTATTGAGAGTGTTAACTAAATAATGTTTTAATGTCTTCCAGTCTTCCATTTACATGGAACCTGGCAAAAAGAGCCATTGTCAAATCAACCATATGCAGACTCCGAGAAACAACTACTGACTTTCGCCGAAACCTGGCAAACCAGTGACGCTGACGGCAATTGTTCCTTTCGATACG
>CAJTFO010000030.1 GCA_910575755.1 Desulfovibrionaceae bacterium
AATACTGACCCGTCAATCGTTACGCGGAGCAAGTTTTTCCAGTACACAGGCTCTCAGTGAACATATCGCGGCTTTTGTTGAGGCATATAACCAAGATGCGCAGCCATTTGTCTGGAGAAAAAGAGAAGTCAAGGGATGCCAACTTAGAAATAATGCGCGAAACTTTTGCAATTAGACACTAGGGTTATCAAAAGGCAGGAAAATCCCGGCATGGATGGCGGGAGTGGAATATTGGATGGAACCATTTGAGACATATTGATTTTTTTATGAGGATGTTCCAGAGGTCATTTTGGCGGAAGGAAAATATTTTTTCAGAAAACACCCGAAAAAAGTTTTCAAGCATATCGGAACAGCCATTTTGTCAAGAGAATTACATGATTTAAGGCGGTTATGGTCTCCGCGTTTGACTCTGAATCGTTCCTGTGGAATGCCGACATTCCGTCCGGCGAGCCGACAGCGGCCTATTGTGCCCATCTTGAGAGTATCCGCTCTCATCTGACCATTGAGGATTATTCCCGCGTAGACGCGATGAACGCCAGCGGCTTCGCTCCAACGGCCACAGCCTGGAGAGTATGGAAGAAACCACCCGAACCTGTGCCCCGACTATTCGGGAAAAGCAAACCGGGCGGAACTGGCAGCGGTACGCCAGAGAACGGCGGATTACGCCTTCGGCCCGGCAGGGAGCAGGGATTTGGTAAGGAATAAGTGGTATCGGGAAATGTGGAGGAAGGTTGAGAGAGGGGAAGAAAGGCGGCTCGAAGCCACGGGGATAATGTAATGGATTACTAAACTCAGGGAAACTGATAAAAATTTTACAGATTTTCTTTAAGTGTTTTACTAGGGGAAAATTTTACCGTAGTGGATGCTGGAATTTGGATTTCCGCACCAGTGCGGGGATTACGTCCCTTACGGGCAGATCGCTTTACTTTTTTGAATGTGCCGAAACCAGATACTGAAACATCATCACCATGTTTTAAGGCATTACTAATAATGGAAAACAACACATTCTGCACATTTTCAGCCTGAGCTAAGGAAGTAAGTCCCGCTTCTTCTTTTAGCTGCTTTATCAGTTCCGCTTTTGTCATAACCCCCTCCATATAATTTCGGTTTGTCAATCAATATTTTTTATTTCTAATGCCTTACGTTGCATATAAATATAGAGAGCCTTGATCATTTGCAAGTTTTTTTTGCGTTGGCGAAGGACGTTTTTTTCCGTAACAGAAAGCTGACTTGCCATTCTGTTGGTAAGACGTGTAGCATGGCTGTTCAAAAATTCATGAAATGAATCAATTGGAACACCGTTTGTTAATCTCTTGCTGGAATATGTTGATGCGGCGATACGGTATCCATAATTATCCTGAACAACCTTTAGTGAATTTTGAGCATCGGAAAATTGTGTAATTGCTGCTTTTATGCTTTGTACTTCTTCTGGGGAGTTTGCATAAAGGTGAAGTTCCTGCTCCAAAAAAAGTCTCTCTGCCCCTAGAGCGAGGTAAATATCATTCGCATTGTGTATTTCTTTTAACAGTTTGATGGATTCCTGTAATCCTTCATTATAGCTTACGGCTTCTGGAGAATTATGCAGGGCTTGATAGTTTCTGAAATTCAGCTCCTGTCTAGCGAAGATTCTCTCGATCAAGCCAATCTTTTCCATATGCCGCCTCTGCTTCTGATAAATCCCATCCTTCCAGATACTTTACGCCAAAGATTTCCTTGGCTGCTTTCGCCAGATGTGGCGAAAGAGGAAATTGGCGGGCCAGCCTCAATTCTTCCTGGTGGTCGCCAGCCTGTGCCGCCGTTAAGGCTTTCGTGATTATATCCATCTGTTCCGCGTGGGACATTTGCGTCATGGCAACACTCCTTGCTTGAACCTCTTTTAGCTCTTGTTTTTTTCTATGTCTATCATGATTCGGAACGGGGGATCGGTCTGTGACCGTCCCCCATGCTGTTTACGCGCCTGCCACCCCCTCCACCATATCCGCCACAGCGGCGCAGAGATCGGCATTCACGAGGAACGTGGCGTCCTCTTCCGCGCCTTTCTCCGCTTTGGGCAGTTTCAGGCCAGATACAGCCAGCCCGGCATCCAGCGTGAACTCCAGTTGCCGGTCGGGATCGGCGTCTGAGGTGGCTACCAGGTGCAATTTCTGGATTGCCATGCCTTCCTCAAGCGCCTGAGCCACGGCATTCAGGCTGTTCTGCACGGCAACGGCGGCTTTTTCCTCGGCCTGTTCGGACGCGGCCAGACTGGCGGAACCCATTGGATGCAGCGTGTACCCTACACAGGGATAGCCTTCCCTGCGCAGGATGGCGGCAAAGAGCTTCGGCATGTCTCCGGCAGGCGTGATGGGTGTAACGTCAATGCCGAACGTGGTCTTGAACAGCTCCAGCACCGGCTGAACGGCTTTTGCGGAAGCCGATCCCACAAGCAGGCGTCCCTTTTCCGCATCCCACAGGCAGTCGATGAGAGACGGCACAAATTCCGCCCTGGCGGTCAGTTTGGCGGTAATGGCCTCTTTCAGTTCCTTTTTGCGCTTGCCGCCCACCTTTTTGCCGGAGGCGATTCCCTCTCGCACGGCTTCGGCAAGCTGGAGGCGGATGACGGCTCTGGACGCCTTGCGCGTGTCCAGCCGGAAAGAAAAGCCCATGAAACGGGCATCCACGGAGGCCAGCTCAAAACCGTCGGTATCCAGCGGATCGCCAAGACCCACCCAGCCGAAGCGCCTGCCGTCCGCGTCGATTTCAGGTGTGAATGCGTGTTGCCGCAAGGCATCCAGATCAAGCGAGGCTGCGGAATCGGCCTTGCAGATGGTCATGGCTGTACTTGAAGACATGAAACCGGACATGATAACTCCTTGTTGTATCGGTTGAAGTGACAAACGTGTTTTTGTTCACCGTAACCCCGCGCGATATGACCGGCGGGTGATGCTTACCGCATTCGCGGCCGGGAAAATACCATGCCGCGTACATACCCTGCGGTTTGCCCGGGCGCGGGAGTAGCCGGACGTTCCGCAGGTGTCTGATAACCGCCGACGAAGTCCAGCGCCTCATCCAGCGTGGCGAATTGAGCGTTGACCGTGCGCGAGCCATCGATCAGGTTGTGCTTTTCGTACTGAATACGCACACCTGTCTGATTGTCGGCGGTTTGAAAAATCCGCATCTTGAAGATGCCGCCATCGTCCGCGTCCATTGTTTTGGAGTGTTCATTCTTGCCGTAAAAGTCACTGCCGGTAGGATGAAAACCGGCGTCGGCAAGCCGGTCACGGAAGGTTTCGCCATTCAGCGTCGATACCGGCGCGGCAGTTTCTGCGGGTGTCGTTTCCTTGAGTCCGCGCCGCGCGGCATCCTGGCGGGCGATGCCCAGGGCTTCCTCCGCCGACTCGAATTTTTTGAGATAGACGCCACGCGGGACGCTGGATGAGCTGTGCCATTGGCCGTCTTCATACATCCCCTGTCCGAGTGAACCGACGTGCTCGCTGAAATAGGTGCGGTGCAGAATATACCCGTTTTTCAATGTTTGGCCATTGTGCTGATTGGTGACAAGGTACTCCGTTCGTCCCTCGCCTTCGCCGTATTTCAGCTTGCGAAACTGTTCCTCCGGCTGTTTGGCGGGAGATTCGGCAGCAGCACTGTCCTCCTGTGGCTGTGGAGCTTCCGCTGTCGTCTGTCCATCGGCAAGAGAGGTTTTCGGCGTCCAGGTGGAGA
>CAJTFO010000031.1 GCA_910575755.1 Desulfovibrionaceae bacterium
TATCTGAAAAGGGTAGGCTTGAAGAATCAGGTATTTTCCAATTTGAAAGAACTTGGGAAGGGATTACGGAAAGCGATTCGGTCACTTCGCTCCCATCCGCATCTGATTCAGGCCTGTTTTGCGCAAGCAGGATGTGTTTAAATATAAAATAGATGATCAGTAATATCCAAAAAACAGCGTTAATAAACAGTCTGTTATCATTTGCAGGGCGACCAACAAGCCCTTTGCTCCCTGGCAGGTGAGCTTGTATGTTTTCCCAAATTCGATCAGAAATATCGTGCCTGCGATGAGCTTGCATAGTCCCTCCTCGGATGCCGTGAAGGGACTATAGCAAATTTTTTATAGTTTGACGACACTATCTAAAATATTTGCCAATTGCCTGGCTGTTGCCTTTCCTTCAAGATAGGCATGAACAGCCTTGGTCCTGATTTCTTCAGATGCAAATTTCATCCCTGTAGTATAAACAATTTCTAAATAAAATAAAAGTCAAATTGCTCTAGCTGTCAAAAAGGAGTGATTTGTGAGTTCCAGAAAAATTCAGAAACTGGCCGCTATCGTCGGCACAAACATAGCCTGCCGGAGAAAAGCCGTGGGGCTGACCCAGGAGCAACTTGCGGAAAAGCTCAGTATCAGCGGAGCGTCCCTGTCCAGAATCGAAAAAGGAATGGCCGCGCCGCGATTCCCCAGACTGGAAGAACTGGCCGAAATTTTAGGCTGCCACGTTGCGGATTTGTTCAGGAAGGAGGGCGATCCCCTCAGTGTGAAGCTGGACACAGTGGAGGATATGCTTCGGCCTCTACCGGCCAGTACGCAGGAAGACTTGGTGTATCTGATGATTACGGCTATTCAGACCGTCAAAAAGAGCCGGACGGCGACATAGCTACGGAAAATGACCTCAAAATACGACAGGGGAAATCAGATTTTGCCCTTTTGGCGCCCTCGAAGCTTTGCTCGTAATACCGCGGATCAAGCTGTATCTCCTCCTATTTTTTCACTTTGTTGAATAAATTTACAAGCGGCTCGTGGATGGAAGGTCAGTGGCCGGACACGTTTTGGGTCGACTCTTTTTACAAAAAGTAGTAGGATTTAATCCTACCCTGGGAGTACGAACATGAGAACAACGCAACAATTCAGTATTACTCTGCCCAATGAGATGGCGACCGTGATAAAGGCCAAGGTTCAAACAGGCGAATATGCCACGGAAAGTGAAGTGATCTGTGACGGGCTGCGTGCGCTTATGGCCCGTGATCGCGCTGTTGAAAACTGGCTGAATAAACAGGTGGGGCCTGCCTATGACGCCTTGAAAGCTGATCCCTCTCGCGCTGTATCAACTGACCATGTACGTGCGCGCCTTCTTGCCGAACATGCCAAAAGAAAATGAGCTACATCGTATTTTTTTCACCAGAAGCGGAAGAACAACTGGCGGATTTGTACAATTATATTGCCGATGCCGCTTCGCCAGATGTTGCCATGCGGTATGTCGAATCCATCATAGCGCACTGTGAAGACTTGAGCACTTTTCCGCTCAAGGGTATTGCCCGTGAAGACGTGCGTCCGGGGTTACGGATAACGCACTATAAGAAGCGGGTTATTATTGCCTTTGCTGTGGATGAATCAGAACGACATGTCTATATTATTTGGATTTTCTATGGAGGTCAGGATTACGAAACACTCCTGCATGAAGATCTCAGTGGGAATAACGACTGGTCTTGAGATTTGGTGTTCTTCCCGTTTTGCAACAAGAACAGTCGAAAAAACGTATCTTATCAAACAAAACAGTATATGATTTATCCCCGGATTTTCCGAGTCTATGAAGGACGGCATATCGCAAAAATACGATCAACAAGGGAATACATCTAACCGCTTATTCCATCCACGGATTATGACAGGGTACACCTGTTGCCTCAAAATGTTTGATATTTCTGGTTATCACGGTCAGATGATGAACTTTGGCTGTAGCGGCGATAAGCCCGTCCGCGCTGCTATTTCCCGTTTGTGCGCTTATCACCCCCCACTCAAGAGCTATTTGCGTGGAAATGGGCAAAATGCGTTCCCCATACCAGAGCAGAAGAAAGTCAAGCCATTCGGATAATCTTGCCGCAAACTGAGGGTTCTTTTTTTCCTGTTGGCAGATGCCACGCCGAATTTCGCCGATGGTCAAGGCCGACAAAAAAAGTTCGTTATCCTGCTTCCCATTGAACCAAGCGGTGACTCCCGCATTACGCTCAGGCTTGCGAAGCTCTGAAAGGACGACGGTATCCAACAGATACATCAGAACTGCACCTCACGCAGATTTAATTCAAAGCGAGATGAATCCATTTCCATATCTTCGTCCTGGGGCATAGCGAGCAGTAAATCTTTAAAGGAAGCAGTTCCTTTAGCTCCCTGCTTAAGCAAATGGTTATAGGAATCTGTGGAAAGAACCACTACAGCCGGCTGTCCGCGCTTGGTTACGACCTGTGGCGTACCGGCACAGGCGGCATTGACGACCTCGCTGAATTTATTCTTGGCATCCTGAAGCGTCCATTGAGCTTGCATAATCATTCCTCATCTAGCTTTTTAATTAATCTAGCCAGTAAAGGCGATTTTGGCAACCCATAAAACTACCAGGAACGTAATTTTCCTCTGAGCCACTGAATAAAGCTTTCCTTTTCATACCCAACTCGTGAGCCAAGCTGCACTTTGGGCGGGCCTTGTCCAAGCGCATCCAGGTTGGAAAATGTCTTCGGGGACATCAAACCTCCTATGGCTTCCGATGCTGTCCTTCGGGTAAACACCGGCGGTAGTTCCCGCTCGATTGCCTTGAAAAATTACTGATCTTCCAAATTTTTACTAAACAATGTTTAGCAAAACTGGTACACTGCATGGCATGGAACTACCAAGCAGCAAAGCAAAAAACATTCGGGAGTACAGGCGATTGCGGGCAGTGGAACTTTTTGAAAGCGGTATGAAGCAGGCTGCCATCGCACGAGCGCTTAATGTTACCAGAGGTGCCGTAAGCCAATGGCTTTCCGCATATCGGGATAAAGGGCTTGAAGCTCTTCGTTATCGGAAAATCACAAAAAATCCATGTCGGCTTTCGCAAGAACAAAAAGATGAACTACGCAAACTCCTGGCGCTTGGCGCTGAACATTTCGGCTATCCAGGAGCCGTCTGGACTCTATCCCGTGTCAGAGAGCTAATTTTACGAAAATTCGGGATATCGTATTGCATATCCAATGTTGCTGTCATCCTGAAAAAAATTGGCTGGACTTGCCAGAAACCAGTAGTGCGCGCCACTCAACGCGATGAAGAAGCCAGCAAAAAATGGCTTCAGGAAAAATGGCCGGAAATAAAAAAAAGCCGATGACGAAGGACGGACAATAATCTTTGCTGATGGGTAGTGTAAGGAAAGTTTCGCACATTTGGAAAATGGAGGTGGCTCCTCAAATCGGTTAGAGTTTTGTTGGCAAACGAACCCATCCGAAAAAAAGGAGCCACGTCATGGAGAGTAGCAGGGACTTCGGAAAAAAGGAAGGACGCGTCATCCAGGTCAACGAGGGAGAGCTCAAAAAGCATGTATCGGAAAT
>CAJTFO010000032.1 GCA_910575755.1 Desulfovibrionaceae bacterium
TGGCTTGTCTCCTCCATGCCGGAAGATACCCGTCTTGCCATACAGGTAGCCGAAGAAAAAACCGCTCTGGCTGAATCTGATTCCCCGGCCCTTCCGGCTCTCTCCGCCACCGCGCAGGCCGCCATCATGGACGATTCCCGGCGCAACAAGCCTCTGGCCCGCGCGGACCTTGTGCGCCAGTACCTCTCATGGCTGCGGCGCTTCGGCTACGGCAAGAAACAGCGGCAGGACTTTATCACGGCATACATGGCCGGAACCTGGCCCAAACTCCTTGAGGAAGTCGGCAAGGTAAGCTGGCAGACCCTCGAACGCTGGAAAGTGGCGCAGGAGCGGGCGGGCAGCGTCCTTGCCCTGACGGACAAGCGCGGAGTGGCGCACCGGGGCCGGACACTGCTTACAGAGCGTCACCGCACGGTCATTCTGGGGCATATCCTCAACCCGAACGCTCCCGCCATCAGTCAGTGCGTCAATGAAGTGCAAAAGAAGTTTCAGGCGGAGGGCATCCATATCCCGTCCGAGCCGACAATCCGGCGCTTCGTGAAATCCTATATGCAGACCTGCTTTGACGAATGGACGCTGTTCCGCGAGGGGAAAAAGGCATGGAACGACAAGTGCGCCATATCCCTGTTGCGGGACTGGAACCTTGTTTCGGTAGGCGACATCGTTATCGCGGACGGCCATACACTCAATTTTGAAACGCTGAATCCGGCCACGGGCAAGCCCAAGAGGATGACCATCCTGCTTTTCTACGATGGGGCCAGCAACTGCCCGCTTGGCTGGGAAATTATGCCCACAGAGAACACGGCCAGTATTTCCGCTGCCTTCCGGCGAACCTGCATCATGCTGGGGAAGTTCCCCCGCGTTGTGTACATCGACAATGGCAGGGCGTTCCGTGCCCGCTTCTTTGAGGGCTGCCCGGATTTTGAGCAGGCGGGCATCTTCGGCCTGTATGAAAGCCTCGGCTGCAAGGTGATCCACGCCTGGCCCTACCACGGCCAGAGCAAGCCCATAGAACGCTTCTTCGGAACGATGCACGGGCTTGAGGTATGGATGCCGAGCTATACGGGCTTTGACATTGCCCACAAGCCCGCCCGCATGAAGCGCGGGGAAGAACTCCACCGCCAGCTTTATGAAAAGATGGGCGCGCGGCCCCTGACGCTGGAAGAAACGCATTATCAGGTGGCCCGCTGGTTCGCGGAATACGCGGAGCGCCCGCAGTATCGAACCCACCTGCACGGACGCAAGCCGGGCGAAGTCTTTATGGAAGGGCGCGGCGATGGCCTCTCGCAAAGCGACATGGACAAGCTGACCGAACTGATGATGCAGAAGAAAATCAGCGTCATCACAAAGGACGGCATCAGGCTCAACGGGCGGCTTTACTGGCATGAGGCCCTGGCCAACCGCCGCCATGACGTGCTGGTCCGTTATGATGACCATCTAACGCCTGACCATGTGCTTGTTTACGAACTGGACGGAACGCCGATCTGCAAGGCGCTGGACAGGGAACATCATCGCATAGCCTGTGGCCTGCATCCTGCGGCGGACTATCTGGGTACGCCGGAGCAGCAGGCCGAGTTCCGGGCCGCCCTTGAACTCAAGGGCCAGCAGAGGAACCAGAGCGAAGCCCTCATGCGCGGATTGCTCACGGCCACGGTCATGCCGGAAGTCCGCGCCCATGTCGCCGCCATTCAGAACGCCACGCCGCCGGAAACTCCGAAGCGGGCGAAAGTCATCCCCCTGACAACTCCCACAGCGGAGGAAAAGGCCGCGTTTGAGGCCGCAAAGGCGCAGGCCAGGGCCGATATGGACGCCGCGCCCGACTATACGCCGTCCGACCTCAAACTCTGGAAAGATTCGCAGGAACGCTACGCCTATCTGTTCAAGGTCAAGTTTGAGCAGGGCGCGGCCCTTGTGCCCGCGGACGCCGCATGGATGGAAGCCTACGAGCGTACCCCGGAATATGAGCGTTACGGCAAAGCCCGATATGAGGGCCTGAAAGCGGTCTATGCCCGGCAATCCGCCCGGATAGCATAACAATGGAGGAATCACGATGCGGGAAACGATCATTGAAACCGAAGCCATGAGCCGTTTTGACGCGGCTGTGGACGAAGTTGCCGGCGCGGACCGGGGGCTTTCCGGCTTTGTGCTTGCCTACGGGCAGGCCGGGCGCGGCAAGAGCGTGGCGGCGGATCGCTATCACTTCCAGCGCGGCGGCGCGTATGTCCGCGTTTGGCAGAACTGGAGCCAGACCAGCTTCCTACAGCGCCTGCTCTTTGAAGTCCGGGGGAAAAATACGGACATGCCCCGGCACACGGGAAACCGCTGCAAGGAACTGATTGTCCAGGCGCTCGAAGGCGAAACCAAGCCGCTGTTTATCGACGAGGCGGACCGCCTGAAAATCGACCGCATAGAGGACTTGCGGGACATTCACGAAATGACCGGCGCGCCCGTGGTTTTGATAGGCGAAGAAGGCATTTTCGGCCTGCTTTCGGAGCGGCGCAGGATATGGAGCCGCGTTGTCCATGAGATTGAGTTCGGCCCCATCAGCCCGGCGGAAGTGGCGCTCTATGCCATGCAGGCGGCGGGACTGGATGTGCCCCTGGAGCTGGCCGGGGAAATTGCCCAGACCACAGAGGGCGATTTCCGGCTTGTCCGCAATATGTGCCTGATTCTGGAAAAGACGGCCAAGGCGCAAGGCTCTTTCAGCGTGGACCGGCAAATGCTGGACACGGCCCGTTCCACCCGCAACTGGCGGCGCAAGTAGGGGGCGGCATGGATACCCGCAAAGAAGTGAGCAAGCAGGCGATCCGCGCCGCGCTGCAAGCCCTGGGCGAAGGCGGAAAGGAAATCAGCTACCGTCTTGTGTATGAGGTGCTGGGGCTGGAAAGCGACGCGGAACAGGCCGTTGTCCGCAGCCGTATTTCCGACATGACGCGGCACGGCGAAGTCAAACGGACGCGCACCGGCTGTTTCACCTACGATTTTACTGGTCATCTATTTTATATTTAAACACATCCTGCTTGCGCAAAACAGGCCTGAATCAGATGCGGATGGGAGCGAAGTGACCGAATCGCTTTCCGTAATCCCTTCCCAAGTTCTTTCAAATTGGAAAATACCTGATTCTTCAAGCCTACCCTTTTTGACTTCCCTGCTCCTGTGAATCGGACAGCCATCCCATAACACAAGAATTTTTCCCGCGACATGCGCAAGCAAATGCCGGAGAAACGAGACTATGTCAGTTCCTTTGAATGACTTGTCCTGTATCTGGATATAATAAAGTCTACCCGCGGGGGAAATCCCGCTTGCCACAGACAAATGTTCATGACTTAATTTACTTCGCAAAAGAGGAGTTTTCCCTTTGGGGGCGTATGTGCGGCATACGAATGGCAACAGATAAAATCCTGACTCATCAGCAAAGATTATTGTCCGTCCTTCGTCATCGGCTTTTTTTTATTTCCGGCCATTTTTCCTGAAGCCATTTTTTGCTGGCTTCTTCATCGCGTTGAGTGGCGCGCACTACTGGTTTCTGGC
>CAJTFO010000033.1 GCA_910575755.1 Desulfovibrionaceae bacterium
GGGAAGATGTGCTGTGGCCGAACGCCCATGCAAACTCTCCTTGAGGGCAAACAGCTCTGGAACGAAAAGGTCGGACAGCTCAACTAATCGGACAAGAGGAGACATCAAAACGGAGCGAATGTCAGATCAAGTCTGAACTACTACATTTTAACAATGCATGCTTGTTGTGTAGTGAAAAAACTGCTGACCAATGTCACAGGAAGTTAGCCGCAAATATAATTAAAGACATATTTATGGTTGACAAAGTTATTCATCTATAAATACGGAGTAGCGTCCATGATTACACAGGAACGAATGGTGCAATTTGAGTATCTTCTTTTACAAATATTGTATTTTGTAAAATTTGAACTATCTGTACGCGATGCTGGAATCTGTGCATTTTTTAGTACTGCAGATCAATATAAAAAAAAGGAACCAACCATTAGAGATATGGTAACACGTTCCTGTGGAGCAAATACTGATATGTTTTATGATTCAATCAATGCGCTTTTTTCTGGAAAAAATACGTTATTTAAAAGTAAATACTATACCTATATACCAATAAATTGGCATAAAAAGATGGATGAAATATGCAATAAGTTCATGACATCTGGCATTAATCCCCCAGCCGAATCTTCTGAGCAATATGTGCAGCTTATTAAAAAATTTGCAAAGAGTTCCTAAGATGAAAAGCGTATGATTATTAGGGCGCTATCCGAACCCCAAAGCAAATCGTAATTAGCATTGGCTGTTATGGCTTCGTCTTGGGCGCAATGAAGGCGGCGGGGGTGTGTCTCTCTTTTGGGTTTTCCGGCCTTCCCGGTGTCGTCTGGCTTCGGTCAGATATTTGGTCAGGGTTGAACCTGCAGCGGTAGGCTTGCCGGTCTGAAGTACAGCAAAGCAGGCAGGGTGCGCGAATGACAGAACGGATATTTTTCACCCAAGGCGATGTATTGGAATTTTTGCACGAGCAGGGCCTGAAAATCAGTCGTGCCAAGCTCAGCAAGGATTACCGCGAAGGTCTTCTGCCTTGCATGTCAGACAAACGGTTTCGGGAAGAAGATGTTCGAGCCTATGCCGAAAGCCTCAAAGCTCCTTCCATAGAAGAGAAAAAAGACAAGCTCACGAAGGCTCGCGCCGAAGTGGAATGTTTGAACGCCTTGCTTTCCCGTCTTTTGAAGGTTGTGCCGGATGCCGCGGCGACAACGCGGGTTCTGAAAAAATGGCTGGACAAGCACAGTGATGACGTGTCGGTCACTCTTGTTGATACTATCCGGGCAGCACTGGAACGGATCGAAGCAGAGAACGCCATGCGTGTTGAAGACTCGCCACAGGCTGAACCATGCGAGAAAAACAAACCGATTGAACCGCTTCACTATTATGTGCAAGGATCCGCTTTAAATCCGTATCAGGTCACATTTAAGGGGGAAGGGCAAAGTTTGACGGCTTCCTGTTCATGCCCGGCAGGAACAAAGGGGAAGACCTTCTGCAAACATGTCGCCTGGCTGTTGAATGGCGATGCCTCCAGACTTGCCGAAGGCTCTGATGAGTTGGCTGCGCTTACCGATAGGGCCGCGAATTCGCCTTTGCTGACACGGGCTAACGAATACAACTTTACTGAAAAGCAGAAACTCCCACCCTTAACAGGGATAAGCTCTGTACAAGATATCATTCCGCTTGTTGAGCCTATGCTTGACGGGACAGGATTGTGGAGTGAATACAAAAAGGATGAAGACGGCTCTGAATATTTAATTTTCTATATACAGAAGATGTATAAGAATGGAAAACCATATAAAAATCCAACTTCAATACTGTCTTTTTCCTATGAACCTGTCATGTACGAAACCATTTATAATGAACTGACCGAGGAAATGGAGAGCAAAGCGGTCGGCACCCGCAATCTTCCTTATCTGGTCGATAGCGTCAATTATGGGAAAATTGAATCTGCCGGTGCGAGTTTTATGAAAAAATTGCAAGATATTCTTGCTGGGTATACAGATCAAAATTAAAAAATCCTGTATAGTTGAATAAGAAACAGAGCTGAAAGATGAACAATCACTGATTTGGCGACAAATAAAACGATTATGGAATGAGAGTCAGGATATGCATACTTACATAGAAAAAGAAATTGACTTTGGTTATATAGTGGAAGAAAATTTTCAATTACAGGGAGCATTTCCTGTTAAAGTGAATACGCCATGCCCGCACCGCTTTCTTGACAAACTCAAAGAAACTGATGCGTGGTGCTATGCGCTATCCGTAAAACGGAGAATATTTGGACAAAAACCAAACTGTACAATGTCCGGCGTCCTATCACAAGAACACGGACGTTTCATGGTTCAATGCCTATCTTTTTTATATGGACAAAAATTCTTCACTCTACCCTGTGAATATGTTGACTCTGTGCAATTAAAGCGGGATCATTTTGGATTGCTCATTTCCAATAAAAACATTGAAAAAGGCCTTATATACTGCAATGAATTGTGGATGAAGGAGGCTGATGGGGATAAGACAGAATTTTCCAGGCTCTTAAAAAGAGTATTTGGGATTATTCATCTCTTGTTTATGAGTACATCAAAAAAAACTTTCAGTTTGAACAATTTATATATATTTATATTGCTCTTGACGCCTGCTTTAAACATTTTTGTGACATGGGGTTGATTCCACATAACGGCAAAGGAGTACCGCATAAGCAAAGATTGAAAATGATTTCTGATATTGCAGGGATAAACTTTTCTCAATCTCTATCGGAACAGTATTTTTATCAGATACGGAATGACGTTTTTCATGAAGGATTATATTTGGAAGAACCGCTTGGTTACAAAGCGAAAGGCGGAAAGCATAACTTATCCTGAGAGTGTTAACTAAATAATGTTTTAATGTCTTCCAGTCTTCCATTTACATGGAACCTGGCAAAAAGAGCCATTGTCAAATCAACCATATGCAGACTCCGAGAAACAACTACTGACTTTCGCCGAAACCTGGCAAACCAGTGACGCTGACGGCAATTGTTCCTTTCGATACGGA
>CAJTFO010000034.1 GCA_910575755.1 Desulfovibrionaceae bacterium
TTCGATATACCGCGCTGGCATGACACTTGGGGCAGTTGGGATTTGCTTCCATGTTGTCCTCCTCGGGGAGGGTATAACATGTTTACATTATATTGTTAATACTCTCAGATTAAAAACTTGATAACCATCCAGCTTGCTATGCTAATTTCCTTGAAAGCTTATTTCTTTCGAAGAAAATTTTCGACCAGTATTGAGGACTACACCATAATTTTAATCTTGATATTTCAATATGTTATATCAATATGGGCAATTTTTACCACAAAAGGCATTGCTATTGAAAAGTTCTCCAAAAAATGTAATTTTAACCATTGAGTTACGATTCAGAGTAGTTTGGAGAGCAGCAGCGGAATGTCTAAACTTCGAAAACCAGAAGAACGCAAGTTCAATCCTAAAAGGACTATTTTATCAACTCCTGAATATACTCGTTTAAAGGAAAAACTAAAAGAAAAAAGTGCGCAACTCCAGTATGATGGAAAACCAGAGCATAAGCTTAATCCAGGTGATTTTAACCTAAGTCCGCCTGCATGTGGGCGATCAGACAAAAGTTTATGTGATTTGGTAAAAATATTTACACATAAAGAAGCATTGAAGCTATTGCGTGAAGGATTCTCAAAAGGATTGATAGACACACGAGAGAATAAAGGATGGCCACGTCACATATGGGCTGTTACTGATGGCGATATCGTTCTTGAGGGAAAGCCATCTATGCCTGGAACAGGAATTTATCATGGATACCCATTATCCCAGTCAGACCCCATATTCCAAGAGGTAATCGCAAAATGGAAGGCACGATGAGTGAATCTTCATTCAAAATTTCAATGCAATGGGCTCCTCCTTTTACTCCCTGTGATACAGAAGAGGAAATTTCTCTTGGAGATATGACTATTGAAGCTAATGAACAAATATTAACTAAAAATGTTTCATCTATAACAGAATCCTTACGTAATTCTATTAGAGTATCATCATATCCTTTGGCACTTTGGTTTACGGCATATTGGTGGAGACTACTATACGAACCTATTCCTTCTGGGGAACAAATAGAAAAATCGTATAGCTGGAAAAATTCACACAGTTTAGCATCCGCAAATAGTGGTTATATATGGCCTAATATTAGCTTCATTCCTGATGGTCAATTTATAACAGTGATATCTTCGCAACAATTTAGTGATTCAAAATTACCATTATTTTATCTCGGATCAAAAGATGCTATTATAGTAGATAATCAAGTATTTATTAGTGCAATAAAAGATTTTATTAAACTAACCATAGATCGACTTAACGATTTTAAAAAAAATAACACAAATTTGCACACTTTATTCATGCAACTAAATAACGAAATGGAAGATGAAGATTTTGCCCTTTATAGACGAGTGGAAGCACTTCTTGGCTACGATCCAGATGAAGCCCCTGATAATGTTATAGAAAAGATTGAAACAGCATTAAAAATATTTAATAAGCGAATTTTAACAGAATTAATATCAGCATGCAGCATTAATGAAACAGCCTCTCCAATTGCAGATCTTGAATCTGCAATATCCATGTCTAAAACCGGAGTAAAAGGAAAATGGACAAACCCTCTTCCTATAAAGATAAAAAGTAATATGCCCCCATGGGAGACAGGAAGATTTTTGGCCAAAAAGCTTAGAACGGCCATTGGAAATACTGACAAAAAAATCGAAACTAAAACATTATGTGATTTTTTAGGGATTACAGCGAAAGAAATCAGCAATAGCTATCCAGCACATGACAGGTTTAGTGTTTCACACTTTAATGATGACAAATTATATATAAATCTAAAAAGGGAGAGCAGTTCTTATTATTCAACAGGAAGGAGATTTCAAATTAGTCGACTTATTGGCTCTCTTTTAGCACATACCGATGAGAATATATTTATACTTTCTGATTGCAAAACATATTCTCAAAAATTACAACGTGCCTTTGCTGCAGAATTTTTAGCTCCTATTGATGAGGTAAAAAATTTTATACAAAAAAACGTAACTACCGAAACGATAGGAAAAGCTGCTGACCACTTTTCTGTTAGTCCTCAAACTATAGCACATTCTCTAACCAATCATGAAATTATTTCAAAAAGTCAATTAAGTGAATTGGTTTTTTAGTCATCCCCCCCACCCGATGATGGGGGCTCATCCGTTGGATCAGAGCAAGCGCCTTGCCGCACTCCCGACGCTCCGCAAACAGGAGCTTCACTTGCGGGAACGAACCGTTTTCCCGCCGATGCTTCGGCTTGCGGTTCTCAAAGCCCGGCGCACGGTGGGGATGGATGCAGCCGCACAGCTTTTTGTCGCCGTATTCCCGATTCAGGCGCTCCGTGAGACGGTTGCCCACGTCCCGGTCAAATTCTGTATTCAGCTTTGCAATGGTCAGCAGACATTGGTAATTGCCCGGCGAGCTTTCCAGCACAACGGCGGTCCGAAAGCCGTCATCCTGTAACTTCTTCAGACTGTCGCGGGTCATGTCGTCGATAAGGATGTGATGCCGGTCATCCGACAGCGGCGTGTAGTAGATATTTTCGCCGCGCCGCTGGAAGCGCAGCATTTCCGGCATGTGAGCCTCCAGTTCATCTGGAGAGAAGCCTCTAGTCATGCCGCCTTTCTTGTCCAGAGAGAGAGAGAGAGAGAGAGAGAGAGAGAGAGAGAGAGAGAGAGCCTGCGCTTAAA
>CAJTFO010000035.1 GCA_910575755.1 Desulfovibrionaceae bacterium
CACTGCCCGCAATCGCCTGTACTCCCGAATGTTTTTTGCTTTGCTGCTTGGTAGTTCCATGCCATGCAGTGTACCAGTTTTGCTAAACATTGTTTAGTAAAAATTTGGAAGATCAGTAAATCCCATTGAAAAGATGTGGAGCAAAGTAAAACAATTGCTTCGAAGCATGAAAGCAAGAACATGTGATGAGCTGTACAAAGCCATTGGAAAGGTGTTGGGATGTATCACCCCAAAAGACGCAGAAGGATGGTTTAAATCCTGTGGATATATAAAAAGTTAAAGTCAAAATGCTCTAGGAGATCTGGTGGATTACATCCGCTTCCCCCACAACAAAAAGCCGCAGGAGAAAATCGAATGCGCGGGCGGGAGGAATTTTCTGTCCTCCACGCATGTGGGGCAAAAAACGGTATGCCGAAAGAACGGAGGATTACTCCTTCGGAGCGGCAGGAAACAGGGATTTGGCAAGGAATGAGCGGTAGCGGGAAATAAAGCTTGGCAGGAGTACGACGACGCTGTTATTATCTTCATGACCGAAAAAATCCCAAGCTGCTTATGTGGTACGATCAGGCAGCAATCCAAAATGGGAGGGGAATAGCCCATGATTAATCAACTGCGAATACAAAATTTCAAAGGATGGAAGGATACCGGAAGCATTCACTTAGCTCCCATTACTTTGTTTTTTGGAGCCAACAGTTCCGGAAAGTCCAGTATCGGACAATTTCTGATGATGCTAAAACAGACCGTTGAATCCTCAGATAGGAAAGTCGTGTTTTACCCTGGTGGAAAAAATTCTGCCGTCCAACTAGGTTCTTATCAGGAGATGGTTTATCATCGCAATCCAAAAAACAAAATTTCCTTCGACTACAGGTGGTCATTGCCAGAGGATTTAAAGTGTAAAGACCCTCTGTCTGGAAAAACTTTTTCTGGCAATGAATTATATTTCAGTGCTGATGTTGAATTAAAAGATTCAGATGAGAATTTACCTCAGGTATCGAAATTCAAATACTGTCTTTTTAACAAGAATAGACAGTCCCTTGCCATCAAACTTTTACGAAAATCAGATAAGCATGGCTATACGGCAGAGGCAGAGCAATACTCTCTCGTCAGAAAAAAAATGCGCGCTTGGGCAATCAAAGATATTGTTCGTTTTTATGGCTTCCCTGATGAAGTAAGTGCCTACTATCAAAATGCTGATTTCGTCAGAGATCTGAACCTAGCACATGAAAAACTATTCAGCTCAATCTTCTATTTGGGACCACTCAGAACGAAAGCAGAAAGGTTGTATACGTGGAGCGGAATCACACCTGAAAGTGTTGGTTTTGCAGGCGAAAATACGGTATCAGCTATTCTGGCAGCAAAAAATCGGAAAATTAGTTTAGGTTACAGGAAGCAAGCAAAGCCGTTTGAGGAAATTATTGCGCTTAAGCTTAAGGAAATGAACCTCATTGAAGAGTTTGGGGTCAATCCCATATCCAAACAGCGGCAGGAGTATGAGGTTAAAGTTCGTACCAAAGGAGCGGTAGACTGGGTTGGTCTCCCGGATGTCGGATTCGGCATTTCTCAGGTTCTGCCGGTTCTGGTGCAGTGCTTCTACGCCCCTGCAGGCTCAATTATTCTTATGGAACAGCCGGAAATTCATTTACATCCGAATGCGCAGTCAGCGTTGGCCGACGTCATGATTGATGTCATCAACTCCAGAGAAAATGGTGTTGATAGAAACATTCAGTTAATCATTGAAACTCACTCTGAACATTTTTTGCGCCGCCTGCAACGACGGGTTGCCGAAAATTCTGTTTCACAGAAAAAGGTGTCGGCTTATTTCGCCAACATTTCTCAAACTCCCGCTATGCTTGATCCGCTTCAAATTGATAGGTTCGGTAACATCAAGAACTGGCCAGAGAATTTTTTTGGGGATGAAATGGGTGATATTACCGAACAAGCCAAAGCAGCTATGAAAAAACGGTTGCAAGAGTTGAGGGAATCTGAATGAATTTACCGATGAAATGTATTATCGATACGAATGTGCCGATTAATGCCAATAGTGCAAACGATCCGGATAATATTCCTGCCAATCTTGTTGCCTGTGTTGACATGTGTGTCGAGGCCATTGACCATGTCCTAAGGGAGGGTGGACTTGTTATCGACTCCGGCGACGCAATCTACAACGAGTATTTAGCGCACCTTTGTCTAAGTGGAAAAAAGGGGATTGGCCATGCCTTCATGAAGTGGGTTCACGACAATCGCTGGTGCCTGGCTGATGCTGATCGAGTGGTCATTTCCCCAAAAGGGGACTCCTATAACGAATTTCCGACTCATCCCGGATTAACAAATTGATAGTGTTAACTAAATAATGTTTTAATGTCTTCCAGTCTTCCATTTACATGGAACCTGGCAAAAAGAGCCATTGTCAAATCAACCATATGCAGACTCCGAGAAACAACTACTGACTTTCGCCGAAACCTGGCAAACCAGTGACGCTGACGGCAATTGTTCCTTTCGATACG
>CAJTFO010000036.1 GCA_910575755.1 Desulfovibrionaceae bacterium
TAATCTTTGCTGATGAGTCAGGATTTTATCTGTTGCCATTCGTATGCCGCACATACGCCCCCAAAGGGGAAACTCCTCTTTTGCGAAGTAAATTAAGTCATGAACATTTGTCTGTGGCAAGCGGGATTTCCCCCGCGGGTAGACTTTATATCCAGATACAGGACAAGTCATTCAAAGGAACTGACATAGTCTTGTTTCTCCGGCATTTGCTTGCGCATGTCGCGGGAAATCTTGTGTTATGGGATGGCTGTCCGATTCACAGGAGCAGGGAAGTCAAAAAGTTTTTGCTTGAAGAAGCAAATGGTCGTGTTTGGCTGGAACGTATTCCCGGGTATTCTCCTGATTTGAATCCGGATGAAGGAGTTTGGAATTATCTGAAAAGGGTAGGCTTGAAGAATCAGGTATTTTCCAATTTGAAAGAACTTGGGAAGGGATTACGGAAAGCGATTCGGTCACTTCGCTCCCATCCGCATCTGATTCAGGCCTGTTTTGCGCAAGCAGGATGTGTTTAAATATAAAATAGATGATCAGTAATTACTATGCGCAGGGTAAAGTTAGTTATGAAAAGTCTTCTCAGGATGGTGTTAAGTACGGAATTCTCCAAAATGTTTCTTTTGAACTCGCCTCTGCGATAAAAGATAATGAACTTCGCCTTGTCGACTTTCGATTTGTCACTTCAGATAAAAGTTCAGGTGATAGCGAAGTGCAGTTTGTCCTGAAATCATTATCCCCTATAAATTTTACAATTCAAACCATACGGTATAATGGGGCATTATCAGAACAAGTACAGGCATTTATTCAACGTCAGTATGATGCCATGAATGCCGCGAAACAAGCAGAATTGGAAAGAGTTCAGGCACAACGACAGGCTGACGAACAATTTCGTCAATCTGTTTTAGTACGCCGCGATACACCGTATGTCGGCCCGGCAACACGAAAAAAAGAACAGCAAACCATTTTCGGAACATATGTCTATCAGCAGGATGGCTTTACCGGGCAACTCATCCTTTCGCCAACAAACCCTTCGACGAAAAGAATGCCTATAGCCATCTCAATCGTTAATCCTGATTCTGGGAATATGTGTGAATTTGAAGGCACATGCAGTGCTCAAGGTGGAAAATTGATCTGCACTAATGATGATATAAAAATGGATAGAAGTAATTTTATTGAGGTAACACCCTTGCAAAACGCGCTTGAAATTACCCATTCTTATGATTTGATATGTGGAATGGGCGTAATAGTTGAGGGCAACTACACAAAAAAATAACCTATGAAGTTCAGTGTTATTCGTGTATATATTACTCTTTTGAGATAGCAGAATAATTCCAAAAATCTGTAAAATCCCTGTCCGGTTCACGCCGGATGGGGATTTTTGCTTTTCAGGAGGCAAACTATGGAATCCTATCAGTCCAAGGACATCACCGAACTGGCAAAGGCATTGCTGGCTGTGCAGTCCCAACTTCAGCCAGCCCTCAAGGATGCAGAAAACCCCTTCACTAAAAGCAGTTACGCAACCCTTAACAGCGTGATGGATACATGCAGGGCGGCCTTGCTTGCCAATGGCATACTGTTGACCCAATTTCCCGTGCCTGCGGAAACCGGGCACCTGGGATTGGCGACAAAACTTATTCATGCGGAATCCGGCCAGTGGCATAGTTCACTCGCTGTCGTGCCTTTGCCCAAGGCTGACCCGCAGGGCTACGGCTCCGCACAGACCTACGCTCGCCGCTATGCGTTGTGCGCCATGCTTGGCATCATCACGGAAGATGATGACGGTGAAGGCGCAAAAATGCCGCAATCCGCAAGAAAGTCCAGAACACCTGCTCATGAACGCAACCAGACGCGGAATACGTATCCAGCACGGGAAGAAAGCTCCGGTCTGCCGAAAATCGACGGCATCACCTACCAGAACATCACGTCCACCGACGGGCGGCCTTGCATTATAGCTTTCGGCAATACCCAACCCAAGAAAGAAATGCTGATGGGCCTTGGCTTCAAATGGAACGCACAGCGCAAAATGTGGTGGAAATACGCTGATGTGGCATAACAATGGGAGGCATGTGTGCGCACACCATCCGACAAGGCAAACGGCCTACTGGACCTGCTCCACAAAGGACTGCATCTTCATGCGGAACGTACAACGGCCTTGGCCCTTGGCGACAGGAGCAAGTATGTCGGCCTTTCAGACATCGGCAGAGCTTTGGAATGTCCCAGAGCAGCACTGCTAAACAAAATAGGCTCATCCGGTAAAAGCGTACTTTGCCTTGTGAATGGCCAATATCCTGAGCTTGAAAAAATCCAGATCTCTGTAGCCATAGGTGTAGTAGTTCAGACTTGATCTGACATTCGCTCCGTTTTGATGTCTCCTCTTGTCCGATTAGTTGAGCTGTCCGACCTTTTCGTTCCAGAGCTGTTTGCCCTCAAGGAGAGTTTGCATGGGCGTTCGGCCACAGCACATCTTCCC
>CAJTFO010000037.1 GCA_910575755.1 Desulfovibrionaceae bacterium
CATTGGATTGAAGACGACTATGACGCCGCTTTCCAGCGCATTGAGGACGTATGTGAACTGTATCTCGATCTTGCAAACAATAAGCAAACGGAGGCAGATGAAGAGATAGACAAAGATATAAAGTCAAAAATCCAGAGTATTGCCGACGCCGTCTTTCGCCGCGTCACCTTACTGCGTGATATTCCGGGGCAGGAAAAACTCCTCCAGATGACACGCCGTATCCGCGATCCGCTGGTCGTATTGCCGAAGCACATCGACAAACAGCATTACGTCAAAGCCTGCCCCAATGGCGTGATTGATCTGCGCACCGGCGAACTCCGGCCGGGCCGCCCCGATGAGTACATCCTCAACGCCATTGTCACGGAGTACGATCCGAGCCTTTTGGAAAAAGACGATCCCTGCCCGGAGACGAACAAATTTCTGCTGTCGTCGATGGACGGCGATCAGGAGCTTGTGGACTTCATCTGGCGTCTGCTCGGCTACGGCCTCATCACCGAGCGACGGGATCACATCTTTACGATCTTCTGGGGTGAGCATGGCCGCAACGGCAAGGACACGCTCATCAAGCTGGTGACGCACGTCCTCGGCCAGACGCTCTCCGGCGACGTGCCGGTGGAGATGTTTCTCCAGATGCAGCAGACCCGCAATTCCTCGGCCCCTTCGCCCGACGTGCTTTCCTTGCGCGGCATGTGCATCGCCTGGATAAACGAGGCCGAAGAGGGGCAGCGATTTGCCTTGGCCAAGCTGAAAAAACTCACCGGCGGCGGGTACATCACGGCGCGGGGGCTGCAAGACAAGCTGCAAACCACCTGGCTGCAAACGCACCTGCCCATCATGACCACCAACGAATTGCCCAAGGCCAAGGCCGATGACGCGGCCTTCTGGGCGCGCGCCATTCTGCTCAAGTGGCCGCTCTCCTTTGTGGAGAACCCGGAACAGCCCTACGAGCGCCCGGCGGACAAAAACCTCGACGAGAAAATTCAGGCCGAAGCCAGGGGCGTGCTGGCCCGCATGGTGCGGGGAAGCATGGAGTACCTGCGCGACGGCCTGAAAATACCGGACAAGGTGAAGGAGTGGACCCGCGAGCAGCGCGCGTCCTGGGATGACGTGGGCCTCTTCATCAGCGAGTGGTGCGAGCAGGAGCCGCATCAGGACAATCCCGACGCCTACAAAACCCGCATCACATCGACAGACCTGCATGAAGCCTTCTGCATCTGGTACGCGCGGAACCGGGATAAACGCTTCAGCATTTCCGCCAAGAAGTTCTCTGAAATGCTGAACAAGAAAGACATTCCCTACAAGCGCAGCAATGGCTCATGGCGTTTGGGCATCCGCCTGAACGCCGAGGGAGAAAACGCTCTGGCCGATTACCGGGCCGACAAGTGATCTGTCCGCATGCGTCCGCACATACAGGAGACATAACAACATGAAATTATGGGATAAAACGATAAACGGACAGATGGACAGGTTCCAGGCATGTTTCCACACGCAACAGGCACAGGCGCACAGGTGCGCATGGACTATGCCGCGTATCTGTCCACCTGTCCATATTCATAAAACTTCTAATAAAATAAATAGATAAGAAAAAAAGGAAACGGACAGATGCGGACAGATATCCTCAATCTCTATAAATCCCGTTTTGGCCCGGCGGTAAAGCGTCAGGGGAACGGCTGGAACGGCCCCTGCCCCCTGTGCGGCGGGGAACCGGGCAAGTCCGACCGTTTCATGGTCTGGCCGGACCGCGCCGAAAGCCTGGGCGAAACCTGCGCGAAGCACACCATCACGGGCATCTGGTCATGCCGCCAGTGCGGCGAAAGCGGCGACACCATTGCTTATCTGATGAAAATTGACGGTCTCGACTTCAAGGCCGCGCTGGCCGAGTTGGGCATTGAGGGCGGACGCCCCTCCTACCGGCGTCGTCGCGCTCCGGC
>CAJTFO010000038.1:0-531 GCA_910575755.1 Desulfovibrionaceae bacterium
TGTCCGTACAGTAAAACCAGACTTTCCACTTTGCCAAACGCTTCATCAATCGGTGGAGAGTAGCCTGATCACGCCCGCCACATTCCCAGTCGATGAGTTGACCGGTATCACGACAATACGCTTTCCAGAGCCAAAGTTTGTTTTTTTTGACGTGAGAAAATGCCACATTTCATCAAGCTCAACGATGACGACTTCACCGGGTTCAGGTTTTTCATAAACACGTTCCGCAAAATTTCGCACCCAGCGTAAAACAGCGGGAGTTGAAACATGAAACAGTCGGGCAATGGCGGACAGGGACAGGCCCATTGTATAAAGCGTAACAGCAAGAGCTTTTTCATGTGCCGGACGGCCTCTTGGCGTAGTGCGAGTAAATTGGAATCCACACTCCTTGCAACGATACCTTTGTTTCCCCAGAACTTTTCCATTTCGATATACCGCGCTGGCATGACACTTGGGGCAGTTGGGATTTGCTTCCATGTTGTCCTCCTCGGGGAGGGTATAACATGTTTACATTATATTGTTAATACTCTC
>CAJTFO010000038.1:538-1700 GCA_910575755.1 Desulfovibrionaceae bacterium
AGGCAAAAAACGGTAATACCCGGTCGTTGAGCAAATCCGCTCCGGTAATGGGTGTCTTGGTGGTGTAAAGTTTGGCATTTGCCCACTTGGAGTAGGTGTCCACAAAGGTCTGCTGATAAATGCGCCCTACGCCCTTGATAGTTCCCACATAAAACGTGTCCTGGCTGCCCAGATAGCCGGGGTGGTGAGTCTCGATTTCGCCACAGGCTTCATCGTCCTGTTTCTTGCGCTCCAGAGCCTGTACCTGTGCCTCTGTCAGTACAAGACCTTCCTCGGCGGATTTCCTCTCCAGGGCACTCAAGCGCTGTTTCATGGATGCCAGGTCATGCCGCAGCCAGATGGAACGCACTCCGGAAGGAGAAACAAAGATGCCCTTCTTGCGAAGCTCGTTGCTGGCTCTCACCTGCCCATAAGCGGGAAACTCCAGGGCAAAATCCTTAACCGCCTGCTCTGTGACTTCATCCACACGGTTTTTGAGATTGGGCTTCTTGCGGCTGACCTCAAACAGCGCCTCGACGCCTCCGGCGCTATGCGCTGCCTGATAACGGTAAAAGGTGTCTCTGGAAAATCCCATGACCCGACAGGCTTTGGAAATATTGCCCAGTTCTGCCGCGAGGTTGAGAAGTCCGGTCTTGTGCTTGATGACGTTTTGGTTAAAGCTTTCCATCTGGGAACTCCGTTGGGCATGGTGCCCGGTTGATGGTGTCACGTGTTTCCATCAAAACGGAGTTCTCCTTTCCTGGCAAGGGCCTACTGTCAGATCAAGTCGAGACTACCTCAGATTAGTGTCCGTCCTTCGTCATCGGCTTTTTTTTTATTTCCGGCCATTTTTCCTGAAGCCATTTTTTGCTGGCTTCTTCATCGCGTTGAGTGGCGCGCACTACTGGTTTCTGGCAAGTCCAGCCAATTTTTTTCAGGATGACAGCAACATTGGATATGCAATACGATATCCCGAATTTTCGTAAAATTAGATCTCTGACACGGGATAGAGTCCAGACGGCTCCTGGATAGCCGAAATGTTCAGCGCCAAGTGCCAGGAGTTTGCGTAGTTCATCTGAGAGTATTAACAATATAATGTAAACATGTTATACCCTCCCCGAGGAGGACAACATGGAAGCAAATCCCAACTGCCCCAAGTGTCATGCCAGCGCGGTATATCGAA
>CAJTFO010000039.1 GCA_910575755.1 Desulfovibrionaceae bacterium
TCCTCCAGAGAGTGGTATAATTTGCGACGGAACGCAACCTGGTAAAACTCATGCAGGATGGTCTTGTGGAAGCGTTCGCAGATGCCGTTTGTCTGCGGGTGACGCGCTCGGGTCTTCGTATGCTCGATGTCGTTTATGCCCAGATACAGCTCGTAATCGTGCGTTTCCAGCTTCCCGCAGTACTCCGTTCCCCGGTCGGTCAGGATACGGATAAGGCCCATTTCCTGCGAGGCAAAAAACGGTAATACCCGGTCGTTGAGCAAATCCGCTCCGGTAATGGGTGTCTTGGTGGTGTAAAGTTTGGCATTTGCCCACTTGGAGTAGGTGTCCACAAAGGTCTGCTGATAAATGCGCCCTACGCCCTTGATAGTTCCCACATAAAACGTGTCCTGGCTGCCCAGATAGCCGGGGTGGTGAGTCTCGATTTCGCCACAGGCTTCATCGTCCTGTTTCTTGCGCTCCAGAGCCTGTACCTGTGCCTCTGTCAGTACAAGACCTTCCTCGGCGGATTTCCTCTCCAGGGCACTCAAGCGCTGTTTCATGGATGCCAGGTCATGCCGCAGCCAGATGGAACGCACTCCGGAAGGAGAAACAAAGATGCCCTTCTTGCGAAGCTCGTTGCTGGCTCTCACCTGCCCATAAGCGGGAAACTCCAGGGCAAAATCCTTAACCGCCTGCTCTGTGACTTCATCCACACGGTTTTTGAGATTGGGCTTCTTGCGGCTGACCTCAAACAGCGCCTCGACGCCTCCGGCGCTATGCGCTGCCTGATAACGGTAAAAGGTGTCTCTGGAAAATCCCATGACCCGACAGGCTTTGGAAATATTGCCCAGTTCTGCCGCGAGGTTGAGAAGTCCGGTCTTGTGCTTGATGACGTTTTGGTTAAAGCTTTCCATCTGGGAACTCCGTTGGGCATGGTGCCCGGTTGATGGTGTCACGTGTTTCCATCAAAACGGAGTTCCCCTTTCCTGGCAAGGGCCTACTGTCAGATCAAGTCGAAACTAGTTCAACTTAGTGCGTATTTTTTTTCGATCAGAAGCAAGGGCTATTATTATTTCCGCATCAGGATTTACAGGCCCCGCAATTTCAACATGCAAAGAAGCGCTTCAAAATAAGATTATTGTATTGTGTGGATTAGATGAAATAGTTCACCTACTTGAGGTTGGTGATGATCTTAGCGAGTTACTCAAGAAAAAGGTCAATGCAGCAGTTATAGACAAAAATCCTTATTTGAAATCATATTAGGGTTGACAATGGAATTCCGCATCGCCGACACCTTCACCGCTAGTTTGTGCAAGCTGACTGCCGATGAGCAGAAACTGGTCAAACAGACAGCTTTTGATGCACAGGTCAATCCGTCCAGTCCTGGGCTTCGTTTTCATAAGCTGGATCGCGGCAGGGACAAAAATTTCTGGTCCCTGTCTGTAGGCATGGATATCCGCATTATCGTACACCGCACGGCGCAAAGTTTGCTATTCTGCTATGTGGATCATCACGACGGTAACGTCCAGAATTTTTCGCACATAGAGTGCCTCAATCGGTTAGATGCTTCCCTCAGTCGAGTTCGCCGAAAGTTTTCATGTTGATATACCGTTCCAGTCCCCATTTCTTCCCTGAGAGGTATCTCAGTCGAGCCGCGACCAGCATCAGGGCCGACTGGCCGTCAGGGAAGTTCCCCACCACTCTTGT
>CAJTFO010000040.1 GCA_910575755.1 Desulfovibrionaceae bacterium
TCCGTATCGAAAGGAACAATTGCCGTCAGCGTCACTGGTTTGCCAGGTTTCGGCGAAAGTCAGTAGTTGTTTCTCGGAGTCTGCATATGGTTGATTTGACAATGGCTCTTTTTGCCAGGTTCCATGTAAATGGAAGACTGGAAGACATTAAAACATTATTTAGTTAACACTCTCGTTCATCTTTTTGTTCTTGCGAAAGCCGACATGGATTTTTTGTGATTTTCCGATAACGAAGAGCTTCAAGCCCTTTATCCCGATATGCGGAAAGCCATTGGCTTACGGCACCTCTGGTAACATTAAGCGCTCGTGCGATGGCAGCCTGCTTCATACCGCTTTCAAAAAGTTCCACTGCCCGCAATCGCCTGTACTCCCGAATGTTTTTTGCTTTGCTGCTTGGTAGTTCCATGCCATGCAGTGTACCAGTTTTGCTAAACATTGTTTAGTAAAAATTTGGAAGATCAGTAATCGGACAGGAAAAACCATCAAAACGGAGACAACTGTCAGATCAAGTCTGAACTACTACAGATAATCCACCCTGAAAATGATAGACAACATACCAAATTAATTAAAGATATTTTTTTGCCTCATTCATGCGATTACCCTGCGGCCAAAAAATTTGATAAATTCAAAAAAACACTTGCCATCTGAATGCTCTTGAGCTAAATATATTTCCACGCCGAAGTGGTGGAATTGGTAGACACGCTAGGTTCAGGGTCTAGTTCTCGCAAGGGAGTGGGAGTTCGAGTCTCCCCTTCGGCACCACAAGAAAATCAAGAGGTTAGCAAAGTCGTTGACTTTAGCTAACCTCTTTTTGTTTTCCCTTCGGTTTTCTTCTCTCCCCCATCTCTCCCCCAAGCCAACGCCTCCAGGCAGGGCCACCTCCCCCCGTGCCCCCCAAATAAAATTAAAGCCGCGCCAGAAATGTCCGATGCGCGTGCCGTCACCCGTGCTTCAATCCTCAAGGCGCGGGTCCTTCCGGCGCGTACATCTGCGCAACGGGGCGCACACCTCAGACTGTGGCCGCGATCTGCGGAACGGAAAGGGCGGAAAAACGGAATGAGTCCGTTCTTTCGCCCTATTTTTGTTTCCTATTTTTATCTTTAGAGAACAATAGGTTATCTTTATGAGCAAGAAAAAAGACGATCTTGTGCGCAAAGTGCAACAGCGCCGCCATACGGAAGCTGAGTCACGCGCCGCCAAGCTCTCAAAAGCAAAGCCGGCAGCAATAGAAAAGCTCGAAATTTCCGATGATGAATTGCAAGGCTACATCAATGAGAACCGCGTCGGCGACGCAAAACTGTATTGCCGCTTGCACAGAGGAACAGTTGTTTATGTCAAGTATTGGGAACGTTTCCTCATATGGGGCGGACACCATTGGATTGAAGACGACTATGACGCCGCTTTCCAGCGCATTGAGGACGTATGTGAACTGTATCTCGATCTTGCAAACAATAAGCAAACGGAGGCAGATGAAGAGATAGA
>CAJTFO010000041.1 GCA_910575755.1 Desulfovibrionaceae bacterium
CCTTGCAACGATACCTTTGTTTCCCCAGAACTTTTCCATTTCGATATACCGCGCTGGCATGACACTTGGGGCAGTTGGGATTTGCTTCCATGTTGTCCTCCTCGGGGAGGGTATAACATGTTTACATTATATTGTTAATACTCTCCTTATCCTTTGCTCAGAATTTTCTCATTCGTGTTATTTTTGTTGTTTTAGGTATTAAGGCGATGGGTTTTCTGGAGACGGTCGATATCTTGAATAGTACGTGTATTACCATAGAATAAGACTGCGACAACTAGCCATTTTATATCGTTGTGTTGTGTGCATGGAACGATGAGTAATCTCCCCATATAAAAATAGGGGGTAACTTTTTATATGAAGAACTAAAAGCGCCCCGGCAATGCTGGTGAGACTGCCGGGGCCAATTGAGGCCGGTTCTTTCTTCACGGCGTTGGACATCTGAACCAAAAGCTCACGCATACGCTAGCGCGGCCTTGGTCAGATAGGCGGATCGGGTCAGGCCGCGCGCCCGGGCCGCCCTGTCGATGCGGTTGCGGACATAGCGCGGCAGCGTGATGTTGACCGGAACGGCCTTTTTATCCAGAAAATCGAAGTTCACGTCCACCAGCACCACGGCTCCACCTGCCGCATCCTCGGAGGCGAGAACACGTTCCAGCGGCGAAGGGTCGGGGAGCGTGTCCACTTCCTCGCCCTCATAAAAGGTTTCGATGGCATCCTGAACATTGGCCAGCGCCTCGTCCAGCGTCGAGCCGCCGGAAAAGACGCCGGGAAAATCGGGAACCGTCAGGCCGTAGTCCGTGCCTGCATCCTTGTGGACAATAACGGGATAACGCATATTCGCTCCAAAGCTCCGAGCCGGTTCCGGCTCAGGGCAGTTTGATGCCGGTCTGTCTGGCAATGGCCTTGAGGGTTCCCAAGGGGATATCGCCCTTGTGCCGATGAACAACGGTTTTTCTTCCGTCCGGGTGAACCAGCTTGTCGTGGTTGGTTCCGCCCTGGTTGACGAAGCCCACAGCTTCCAGCTTTTTGATGAGTTCCCGTGCGTTCATGATTATTTATACGCACCATGCGCATGGCTGTCAAGAAATAATACGCATTATGCGCATAAAAACAAGCAACAAGCCTATCCTCCACCGGCGTCGCGGTGCGGGTGACGCAGAACGGTAGTGTAAGGAAAATTTCGCACATTTGGAAAATGGAGGTGGCTCCTCAAATCGGTGAGAGTTTTGTTGGCAAACGAACCCATCCGAAAAAAGGAGCCACGTCATGGAGAGTAGCAGGGACTTCGGAAAAAAGG
>CAJTFO010000042.1 GCA_910575755.1 Desulfovibrionaceae bacterium
CCTTGCAACGATACCTTTGTTTCCCCAGAACTTTTCCATTTCGATATACCGCGCTGGCATGACACTTGGGGCAGTTGGGATTTGCTTCCATGTTGTCCTCCTCGGGGAGGGTATAACATGTTTACATTATATTGTTAATACTCTCAACAAATTTTGATAAATCTGATCGAAAATTTGTTGCTGTCGCTAACGCCCACCCTGAAAAACCGCCAATTCTGCAATCCACAGATAGCAAATGGTGGGGTTGGAAAGATGCCTTGGAAGATTCTGGTATAACCGTCTGCTTTCTCTGCCCGGAATATGTCAAAACCAAGTATGCGGAGAAAATAGGAGAGTGAAAGATCATTTTTTTAAATTTCCCTCCACGCCCCATCTGATAATGCTGTCCGGTATGGACATCCGGGGTGATAAGGTTTTTTCGGAGTCGGAGCGCTCTGCGTTTTTGCAGCACGATCTTGTGATTGAAGAAAAGATAGATGGTGCTAACCTAGGGATTTCTTTTGATTCATGGGGAAATATTCAAGCACAGAACAGAGGCGCATACCTGCAGCTACCTAGAGCAGGCCAGTGGAAAAAACTGGATAACTGGTTGGCACAACGAACTGACACGCTGTTTGAGCATCTTTTAGATCAGTTCATACTGTTTGGGGAATGGTGCTATGCTCAGCACTCCGTTTTTTACGATCGTTTGCCGGATTGGTTCCTTGCGTTTGATATATATGATAAGCGGGCAGACCGGTTTTTATCTTCAAAACGTCGAGATCTTCTCTTCAGAAAAATGAATCTTGCTCAGGTTCCTGTCCTTGCACGCGGACATTTTACCTACTCGGAACTTTGTAACTTACTATCACTGTCAAAATTCGGCAATCAACCTGCGGAAGGTATCTATCTGCGATTTGACCAAGCCGATTGGTTGGTACAACGAGCCAAACTGGTTCGTTCAACATTTATTCAGACTGTAGAGGAACACTGGTCTCGCTCCGCCATGAGACCTAATCAGTTGGAATTGAGAATTTAAGAAAACGCTGGTGAAAACGTTTCCCTAGTGCCTAATTGCAAAAATAAGGATATGAATATATGGTGCTTCCAAAACGGGAGCGGTTATGGCGCGAACAGCACGAGAAGTCACTTGTTCAGGCGAAGAGGAACGTATTTTAAACAACATTGCGAGTAGCCGTACAGCGTCTTTTTCTGAAGTCCTACGGGCAAAAATTATCCTTTACT
>CAJTFO010000043.1 GCA_910575755.1 Desulfovibrionaceae bacterium
CGTATCGAAAGGAACAATTGCCGTCAGCGTCACTGGTTTGCCAGGTTTCGGCGAAAGTCAGTAGTTGTTTCTCGGAGTCTGCATATGGTTGATTTGACAATGGCTCTTTTTGCCAGGTTCCATGTAAATGGAAGACTGGAAGACATTAAAACATTATTTAGTTAACACTATCAAAAATCAAATGCCAGATTGAGGCGGTAAGCACTGACCTGGGGCCGGCATACATATCAGCCACACTGGAAAATCTTCCAGGTGTTCCACTGGTTTTCGATAGATTTCATGTGGTGAAACTTATGAATGAGGCGCTTTCGGAAACAAGGCGCGGACTCTATCGGGAATTGAAAGATGTAATGCAAAAGAAGGTATTGAAAGGAACGAACTGGATTTTATTGAAAAATCCCGCGAATTTGTCGGCCAGACATAATGAGGAAACGAGATTGAAAGAAGCTTTGGAGCTTAATGCTCCACTTGCCACAGTCTATTACATGAAGGAAGACTTGCGCCAATTCTGGGAGCAGCCAGACAAGGGAACTGCTGAAAAAGTAATTTCTGACTGGGTGGAAAGAGCCAGCAAATCTGGGATTCATCCCTTGATGAAAATGGGGAATACCATTGCCGCATACAAGTTTGGCATCCTTAACTGGTATGATCATCCAGTATCTTCTGGGCGGCTCGAAGGCACAAACAACAAGATCAAAGTGCTAAAGAGGATGGCCTATGGCTACAGAGATCTGGATTTTTTCAAGCTCAGGATATTGGCCATTCACGAGGCAAAGTACGCTTTTACCGGATGAGCCGAAATATATTTGGAGCAGAGCTGACAAAAAAGCATTGCAGGTAGTTGGAGTGCTTCCTTCCAATAGGGATATATCGGTCACATGGGAAAAAATGCCCATAGTTATATATCAAATAAATGGATTCAAATTCGATGATCGTACCGAGCGCATCACCTTATCAGCTAGAGGAGAAATAACGGACTTGGTACCCGAAAAAACTTCACATGTTACTGATCTTCCAAATTTTTACTAAACAATGTTTAGCAAAACTGGTACACTGCATGGCATGGAACTACCAAGCAGCAAAGCAAAAAACGTTCGGGAGTACAGGCGATTGCGGGCAGTGGAACTTTTTGA
>CAJTFO010000044.1 GCA_910575755.1 Desulfovibrionaceae bacterium
GCAGAGAGAGAGAGAGAGAGAGAGAGAGAGAGAGAGAGAGAGAGAGAGAGAGCCTGCGCTTAAAAACGGTGTTCGCTTGAAAAGCCACACATTTTTGCAGCAGAAACGCCTATTTGAATTTCTTACTTATGTGGGAATACGGCATCAGTGGTATGACGAATTCATGGATTTTTGGCGGACATTGCTGCATGAACGTCCATTGACTGTGACGGATTTTTCATAACCTGCGGTTTCATTATAGGCTGAAATTTCAAGAAACAAGTGCGTTGGATTGGTCTTCCACGCAACAGCATATGGCAAACTGGCAACGGCACAAAAATTTATATCTTCTTTTTGGGGCTATCTATGCGTATGCTCTCAATCCCTACAGGGATTGCTCGTTTCTTGCCCGTCCTCGTATGCGACGAGTTCTGGAATATAGATGCTCCCATGCGTCCTATTACCGGGCATGGAGGACGTATTTCAATCACTACGGTGTCCAGTGGACGCTTCGGATATAAAAAATATATCCTTCCTTTTTTCCCGTTACAGTTATCGCAACGACGTAGCTGTTGAAAAATTTGTTATTATTGATGCAAAAAATGCAGATGATCCGTTTAAACATGGTGAAAAACCTTTTGATGCTGTCATTCTGACAACTGTTCTTGAGCATGTGCACAATCCTGCAAGCGTAATCCGGTCATTAACACAACATTTGCGTCCTGGTGGCGTACTTGTTTTTGATTATATCAAGGGTAACGTCCAGAATTTTTCGCACATAGAGTGGCTCAATCGGTTAGATGCTTCCCTCAGTCGAGTTCACCGAAAGTTTTCATGTTGATATACCGTTCCAGTCCCCATTTCTTCCCTGAGAGGTATCTCAGTCGAGCCGCGACCAGCATCAGGGCCGACTGGCCGTCAGGGAAGTTCCCCACCACTCTTGT
>CAJTFO010000045.1 GCA_910575755.1 Desulfovibrionaceae bacterium
CCTCAAGCGCTGGAACCAAGTGGATGAAAAAAGCCTGCGGGCGGGGACGACCTTGGTAGTGGATCTGGACTAGTCTGACTTTCGCAAAGGGGCGTAAACCGGGGCTTTGCGAGCAATTTTTAAGGGATTTCAAAAAAATTGTAAAAAAGAGATTGACAGTTGATGGGAGTGCGGCTATTTTGCACTTCCCGCGACTGAGCAGGAACTTTTCCAGAGCAGCGAAAAAAAAATTTCGCGAAACGGAAAAAAGTTGTTGACAGGGGTTGGGAAAGGGTGCATAAACCTGCACCGCGCCGCTGAGAAAAAGCGGTGAGGCCGAGAGGGGCCGGTGGTTCATTGACAAGTGAATAGCGAGTGGGAAGAGAGAGTCTTTGAGATTCTGATTTCTGCCAAGCAGGGATCTTGAACAGATTTGAACTGGAGAGTTTGATTCTGGCTCAGATTGAACGCTGGCGGCGTGCTTAACACATGCAAGTCGAACGCGAAAGCGGCTTCGGCCGTGAGTAGAGTGGCGCACGGGTGAGTAACGCGTGGACAATCTGCCCTCATGATCGGGATAACAGTTGGAAACGACTGCTAATACCGGATACGCTCTGGATGAACATTTGGAGGAAAGACGGCCTCTGCATGCAAGCTGTCGTATGAGGATGAGTCCGCGTCCCATTAGCTTGTTGGTGGGGTAACGGCCTACCAAGGCGACGATGGGTAGCCGATCTGAGAGGATGATCGGCCACACTGGAACTGAAACACGGTCCAGACTCCTACGGGAGGCAGCAGTGGGGAATATTGCGCAAT
>CAJTFO010000046.1 GCA_910575755.1 Desulfovibrionaceae bacterium
TAATCTTTGCTGATGAGTCAGGATTTTATCTGTTGCCATTCGTATGCCGCACATACGCCCCCAAAGGGGAAACTCCTCTTTTGCGAAGTAAATTAAGTCATGAACATTTGTCTGTGGCAAGCGGGATTTCCCCCGCGGGTAGACTTTATATCCAGATACAGGACAAGTCATTGAAAGGAACTGACATAGTCTCGTTTCTCCGGCATTTGCTTGCGCATGTCGCGGGAAAAATTCTTGTGTTATGGGATGGCTGTCCGATTCACAGGAGCAGGGAAGTCAAAAAGTTTTTGCTTGAAGAAGCAAATGGTCGTGTTTGGCTGGAACGTATTCCCGGGTATTCTCCTGATTTGAATCCGGATGAAGGAGTTTGGAATTATCTGAAAAGGGTAGGCTTGAAGAATCAGGTATTTTCCAATTTGAAAGAACTTGGGAAGGGATTACGGAAAGCGATTCGGTCACTCCGCTCCCATCCGCATCTGATTCAGGCCTGTTTTGCGCAAGCAGGATGTGTTTAAATATAAAATAGATGATTAGTAAAGAAGCCTACACAACTCAAGAATTACAGAAACTGCTCTGTGTAACGCGACAGGCCATAGAAAAACGCTTGGTGCGAGAAAAATGGCAATCGCAGGTGCAAAACAAGATGCGGAACCGTTCTTGGCTTGTCTCCTCCATGCCGGAAGATACCCGTCTTGCCATACAGGTAGCCGAAGAAAAAACCGCTCTGGCTGAATCTGATTCCCCGGCCCTTCCGGCTCTCTCCGCCAC
>CAJTFO010000047.1 GCA_910575755.1 Desulfovibrionaceae bacterium
GGAGCGGCTCAATCGTGAAATTCGACGACGCACAAGAGTGGTGGGGAACTTCCCTGACGGCCAGTCGGCCCTGATGCTGGTCGCGGCTCGACTGAGATACCTCTCAGGGAAGAAATGGGGACTGGAACGGTATATCAATATGAAAACTTTCGGCGAACTCGACTGAGGGAAGCATCTAACCGATTGAGCCACTCTATGTGTGAAAAATTCTGGACGTTACCAACTCCTTCATCCGGATTCAAATCAGGAGAATACCCGGGAATACGTTCCAGCCAAACACGACCATTTGCTTCTTCAAGCAAAAACTTTTTGACTTCCCTGCTCCTGTGAATCGGACAGCCATCCCATAACACAAGAATTTTTCCCGCGACATGCGCAAGCAAATGCCGGAGAAACGAGACTATGTCAGTTCCTTTGAATGACTTGTCCTGCATCTGGATATAAAGTCTACCCGCGGGGGAAATCCCGCTTGCCACAGACAAATGTTCATGACTTAATTTACTTCGCAAAAGAGGAGTTTCCCCTTTGGGGGCGTATGTGCGGCATACGAATGGCAACAGATAAAATCCTGACTCATCAGCAAAGATTAGTGTCCGTCCTTCGTCATCGGCTTTTTTTTATGAGAGTGTTAACTAAATAATGTTTTAATGTCTTCCAGTCTTCCATTTACATGGAACCTGGCAAAAAGAGCCATTGTCAAATCAACCATATGCAGACTCCGAGAAACAAC
>CAJTFO010000048.1 GCA_910575755.1 Desulfovibrionaceae bacterium
CGGACTATGCCGAAAGTATCCGGCTCCGGGACGCCAACACGCGCACGGTGACGGAAAAGGGGAAAGAGAAAATTCTGGTGGAGCTGGCGCATGAGGGAAAGGTGCTGGGGGACAAGGACGGCGAGAAGATGCGGGATATTCTGGTGGGCGGCATCAAGGAAGTCACCAGAAATTCCAGCGCGAAGGTTCTCTTTGGGACGTATCGTGGCTTCAAAATGACCATTGCCAGAAGTATGGGGCTTGCCTCTCAAGACGGTTTCCGCATCCTTCTTCAGGGCGCGGGCGACCGGCAATTCCAGCCCGACAATCTGCGGTACAGCTTTGACGACAAGCTCAGTCTGTCCGGTCTGTTTCAGCGCGTGGACAACTTTCTCGGCAAGGGTCTGGATGAGGCCGTCGCCAGGCAGCGTGAGAATGTCCGGCAGGAGATCGCCGAAATGGAAACCGTCAAGGCGGCTCTCGGCAAGGAGTTTCCCCAGCAGGAGGAATTGAACCTGACACGGGAAAACCATTCCGCTGTCATGCGCGAATTGCAGCGGATGCAGGACGACGCCAACTATGTCTCCACCTGGACGCCGAAAACCTCTCTTGCCGATGGACAGACGACAGCGGAAGCTCCACAGCCACAGGAGGACAGTGCTGCTGCCGAATCTCCCGCCAAACAGCCGGAG
>CAJTFO010000049.1 GCA_910575755.1 Desulfovibrionaceae bacterium
AGTAAAGGATAATTTTTGCCCGTAGGACTTCAGAAAAAGACGCTGTACGGCTACTCGCAATGTTGTTTAAAATACGTTCCTCTTCGCCTGAACAAGTGACTTCTCGTGCTGTTCGCGCCATAACCGCTCCCGTTTTGGAAGCACCATATATTCATATCCTTATTTTTGCAATTAGGCACTAGCAACGCTGTGTGGTACATTTTTACAGGAACATTTTGAATGCCGTCCCCACAGGTAAATCCAAAGTGGTTTCGACCATGCTGAAGGCCATCCACGCGCAAGAGGATAAAGAAGCCGCCCGTCAAAAAGCGGAACAGGTTTCCGCCAAACTCAAGGCGCTTCATTTGGAAAAGGCCGCTCGCATCCTCCAGGCGGGCGCGGAGGAGACTTTCTCTTTCTATGAGTTTCCGTCCAATCATTGGCGTCATATCCGAACAAATAACCCACTGGAGCGGCTCAATCGTGAAATTCGACGACGCACAAGAGTGCCTAATTGCAAAAATAAGGATATGAATATATGGTGCTTCCAAAACGGGAGCGGTTATGGCGCGAACAGCACGAGAAGTCACTTGTTCAGGCGAAGAGGAACGTATTTTAAACAACATTGCGAGTAGCCGTACAGCGTCTTTTTCTGAAGTCCTACGGGCAAAAATTATCCTTTACTGTC
>CAJTFO010000050.1 GCA_910575755.1 Desulfovibrionaceae bacterium
CGCTGGAGGGATCGCGGGGTTTGGGAGCATCTTCTGGAAGTGGTCATTGTTGAGCCTGATTTTGAATGGCTCATGATAGATGCAAGTCACTGCAAGGTTCATCCGCATGCCGCCGGAGCGGTGGGAGGCAACCAGGGCATGAGCCGCACAAAAGGGGGCTCAACACAAAGATACATTTGGCCGTGGATGCGCATGGTATGCCGCTCAGAGCTGTTATTACAGAAGGCGCCAGAGCTGATTGCAAAGAAGCTTGCGCAGTGATTGACGGATTTGCTGCGGAAGCTCTTTTGGCGGATCGAGCTTTCGACACAGACGCTGTGGTTGAAGAAGCTATACAACGAGGTATGAAAGTTGTAATTCCCCCGAAAAAAAGTCGTAAAAAGAAACGAGAATACGACAGGTATTTGTATAAAGCACGCCACCTTGTGGAGAATGCCTTTTTACATCTCAAAAGGTGGCGTGGAATTGCGACCCGTTATGTGTAGTAGTTCAGACTTGATCTGACATTCGCTCCGTTTTGATGTCTCCTCTTGTCCGATTAGAGCATTTTAACTTTAACTTTTTATATATCCACAGGATTTAAACCATCCTTCTGCGTCTTTTGGGGTGATACATCCCAACGCCTTTCCAATGGCTTTGTACAGTTCATCACATGTTCTTGCT
>CAJTFO010000051.1 GCA_910575755.1 Desulfovibrionaceae bacterium
TGGCTATTGAGAGCTGCGGCATCCCCGGCAGGACAAACTGATTGCCAAGCCCCCGATGCCAGACGGTGCGCGGGCGGCTGTCCTGCCAGACAAGGCGCAGGGCTATGGCGAAATACAGTTGCGCGTTGCCGCCGAACCTTTGCGCTCCCTGCCGGGCCAGCGCCCAGGCGTCTTTCATGAGACGTGCGAGAAATGCACGGCGTGAAGTTTTCATGGCTGTGCTCTTTTTTGATGTAAGTTGTTGATTTCGCATAAGAAAACACTACCATAAAATTCTCCTGTGTACAGTAAAAAACGCTGTAAAATCGCCTAGTTGTGAAATTTTTTCAGCCATTCGGCATAGGCTTCGGCAAGGCTCCACCTGCCCAGTCTGCCGTAATAGTTGAGCCGGTATCCGCCGTGTTCGGAACCGTCGAGCCGCTTGTGGAGCTTGTAGATGCCGCGGTATTTCATGCTGACCGGATGCCGGGAAAAGGCGGTGGTTATGGCCCATGTCCAGTCTTCCGGTATCTTTTCCTCCAGCAGCCGTTTGACTTCGTGCGACTGGATGAGCATCAGCACCAGCTTGGAAAGGCGGGGTTCGGCCTCGCTCGGCACGGCAAGATCAGATTGCTGATAGATTTGTCTGCC
>CAJTFO010000052.1 GCA_910575755.1 Desulfovibrionaceae bacterium
GTCGTGAAGAAGGAAGACCCGCGCCCGGCCCCGCCTCCGGTCGCGCCGGTGCGTACCGCGCCTGTCCGTACCCAGACGACGGACAACGCCATGCTCAAGCGCATGATGGAGGATTTGGACGCTCTGGACGCCAAACTGTCCGCTGTTTCGGTCGGGGAAGGAAAAATCGTCTATCTGCGCGAGTTTTCCGAAGAAGCTCCGGCGGCAACGCCTGTCGCAACAACAGCGGAGACAACGCAAGGCGCAACTACGCCTCCCGCCGTGACGCTCAAGCCGGGCGATCTGCTCTATGCCATCATGGATGTGGGCGTGAACTCGGATGTGCCGTCCGCCGTGCTGGCGACAGTCAGCTCCGGCGCATACCGCAACGCGCGGCTGATGGGCGGATTCCAGCGGCATGACGAACGCCTTGTTCTGGCGTTCAATCGCGCGGTTCTGCCCTCCGGCGAAACCATCCAGCTTGAAGCCTACGCCGTTGACCCCGCAACGTCCGAGGCGTCTGTCGCCAGTTCCGTGAACACCCATTTCTTCAGCCGTTGGGGCGGTCTTGTCGCGTCCGCCTTTCTTGAGGGGCTGGGAAGCGCCAAACGCTACAGCGGCGCGCAAAGCACCATTTACGG
>CAJTFO010000053.1 GCA_910575755.1 Desulfovibrionaceae bacterium
CGCTGGAGGGATCGCGGGGTTTGGGAGCATCTTCTGGAAGTGGTCATTGTTGAGCCTGATTTTGAATGGCTCATGATAGATGCAAGTCACTGCAAGGTTCATCCGCATGCCGCCGGAGCGGTGGGAGGCAATCAGGGCATGAGCCGCACAAAAGGGGGCTCAACACAAAGATACATTTGGCCGTGGATGCGCATGGTATGCCGCTCAGAGCTGTTATTACAGAAGGCTCCAGAGCTGATTGCAAAGAAGCTTGCGCAGTGATTGACGGATTTGCTGCGGAAGCTCTTTTGGCAGATCGAGCTTTCGACACAGACGCTGTGGTCGAAGAAGCTATACAACGAGGTATGAAAGTTGTAATTCCCCCGAAAAAAAGTCGTAAAAAGAAACGAGAATACGACAGATATTTGTATAAGGCACGCCACCTTGTGGAGAATGCCTTTTTACATCTCAAAAGGTGGCGTGGAATTGCGACCCGTTATGCAAAAAGAAGCGATTCTTTTCTTGCTGCCGTCCAAATCAGATGCATCTCGTTATGGGCTGCAATAATTTGACGACACTATCTA
>CAJTFO010000054.1 GCA_910575755.1 Desulfovibrionaceae bacterium
TTGGGAACAGCGTAAGCTGGGGGAGATTGCCGACAAAGTCACAGAAAAAAACACGACATTGCGTTATACGGAAGCACTTACAAACTCGGCTGAATTTGGAATTATAAGCCAACGCGATTTTTTTGATCATGATGTTGCTAAACTGGGTAGCCTACATGGGTATTATATCGTTAAGGAAGATGATTTTGTTTACAATCCGCGAATATCTATCACCGCCCCTGTCGGCCCCATAAATCGAAATAAACTTGGAAAAATAGGAGTAGTTTCACCTCTTTATACAGTCCTTAGAACCATTCAAATAAACAATGAATTTCTTGAATGGTTCTTCAAAAGTGCTTGCTGGCATTCATTTATGATATTTAATGGGGATTCAGGAGCACGTTCTGACAGATTTACAATAAAAAATTCTATATTTTTTGAAATGCCTATTCCGTGCCCTTGTTGGATAGAACAAGCCCGTATCGGCATCTTCTTCCGCCATCTCGACCGCCTTATCACCCTTCATCAGCGTA
>CAJTFO010000055.1 GCA_910575755.1 Desulfovibrionaceae bacterium
GATGGACGCACCCCTGGTGGACCTGTTGTCGTGCCAACGGCACAGCAGGGTAGCTATGTGCGGAAGGGATAACCGCTGAAAGCATCTAAGCGGGAAGCCTGCCTTAAGATAAGTTCTCCCCGACGCAAGTCCTGAAGGGCCGAGGAAGACTACCTCGTAGATAGGCTGGAGGTGGAAGCGCCGCGAGGCGTGGAGCTGACCAGTACTAATAGCCCGTGCGTCTTGTTTTTGAGAAAGACTCCTTCCTTCCCTGTCAATTAAATTGAAAATTTTTTGGCAGCCATAGAGAAGAGGGTACACCCGATCCCATTCCGAACTCGGCAGTTAAGCTCTTCCTCGCCGATGATACTGCATAACGTCATGTGGGAAAGTAGGCCGCTGCCAAAAATAGTTGCCCGGCCCTTTGCAGCTTGCAGCGCGAAGGGCCGGGCCTTTTTTATGCCTC
>CAJTFO010000056.1 GCA_910575755.1 Desulfovibrionaceae bacterium
CGCACGAAACGTCAATCGCTGAACGTCCGGCGCGAAGCCGGAACTCCCTGCCGTTCGGCGGGGGACATTCTGAGGAGCCTGCCTGTCTCGCGCCTTTTCCCCGGCGGGGAACAACCTGAACGCGCCGCGTTCGCTTACGCATAAAGGATTTGTCGTGAAAAAAACAGTGTGTCTTCTGGTGCTGGCGGCTCTCTCCGGGCAACCGGCCCTGGCGAATGAACATACGCCGCCCGCAACGGATCAGCGAACCGTGGTTCTCGGACAACCGGAAAATCAGCCGGGAAACGGGGCAAGCGCGAACACAGCGCCATCATCCGGGGGAGCGACAAAAAAGGACGCGCAAGCCCTGTTTGAAGAATCCCTGCGGCAGATGATGCCGCTGGATCAGGGGCAGATTCAGGAATACCGCTCGCGTTCCGACGA
>CAJTFO010000057.1 GCA_910575755.1 Desulfovibrionaceae bacterium
AAAGGAACTGACATAGTCTCGTTTCTCCGGCATTTGCTTGCGCATGTCGCGGGAAAAATTCTTGTGTTATGGGATGGCTGTCCGATTCACAGGAGCAGGGAAGTCAAAAAGTTTTTGCTTGAAGAAGCAAATGGTCGTGTTTGGCTGGAACGTATTCCCGGGTATTCTCCTGATTTGAATCCGGATGAAGGAGTTTGGAATTATCTGAAAAGGGTAGGCTTGAAGAATCAGGTATTTTCCAATTTGAAAGAACTTGGGAAGGGATTACGGAAAGCGATTCGGTCACTTCGCTCCCATCCGCATCTGATTCAGGCCTGTTTTGCGCAAGCAGGATGTGTTTAAATATAAAATAGATGA
>CAJTFO010000058.1 GCA_910575755.1 Desulfovibrionaceae bacterium
ACACGCCTCTGGAGACGCTTTCCGGCAGAACCTGCCTGGACGGCAGGCCGGTGGATGGTTTCCACGGCGATATTGCGGAACTCTGGTCGAATCTCGAATGTCCCTACTGCGGCATCCAGGAACCGCTTCAGGCGCAGCGTGATAATCCCGATCTGTGCATCGTCGTGCGGCATATTCCCTCGGATGAATACGGCGAATCTCTGAAAAAAGCTCTGGCCTATGAGGCATTGCGCGGCTTTTCCCTCAATGCGGCGCATCGTTTCTGGGATGCCGTTCTGCCAAAAACCACACTCGGCATTCCGGTTCCGTATGAAGCGGCTCTCCAGACCGCGCTTCAGGAAGCCG
>CAJTFO010000059.1 GCA_910575755.1 Desulfovibrionaceae bacterium
TACACCCCGGCTACCATCTGCAACTGGGTCAGAGCTTATCGTGAAAATCAGCGATTATCAGCCAAACCAAACGGGCATCGCCCAAGTTGTTTCTCCCATGAGGAAATTCGGGAGTTACAAGTCCTTCTGGATAAAAATGTTGATATAACTCTTCAGGAAATCAAAGAGCATTTTAATAAATCCTGTTGCCTGGCAGCCATCCACCGCCTGCTTGTCAAGCTTGGCTACAAATATAAAAAAAACTCTCAAGGCCAGAGAACAAGGACGCGAAGATGTAAGAAAGAAACGTGAGGAATGGAAGCTGTTCCAGCAAAAAGCTTCATGCAACAAATTGATATTTATTG
>CAJTFO010000060.1 GCA_910575755.1 Desulfovibrionaceae bacterium
CCACATGAATGCCGCTTTCCACAATTTGCGGAATGAACGGCACGGAACGGGCCAGGGGTTCGTCAAGGCCATGTGAAAGCGAATCTTCTATGCCCTTGGGCGTCACCTGGACTTGCCAGCCCGTATCCGCATTGACGACAGCCGTATCCCTGGAAAAGTTTTCTTTCGCCCATTGCTTGAGCGCGCCGCGCAGGGCTTTGCGCTGTTCAGGCGTCTCGATCTTGCCGGGCAATGCAATGGCCTTTCCCTCGCCGAACCACTGCGAACTGTCGGCCTCAATGCCGGGCATTTCCGCAAAGCGCCGGGGGAGGGAGG
>CAJTFO010000061.1 GCA_910575755.1 Desulfovibrionaceae bacterium
GCAGGGGCCGGGGTTCCCTTTTTAGATAACGCCTGCATGTCTGTTTGGCAAGTCTCAGGGCCGGGCGCGGATCAGATAGCGAACTGCGGTATTCACCGGGCGGTTTTCGCCCGAACTTTCCATGATTGCGGGGCCGGAATACTGAATTGTATAGCCATTTTCATAGAGAGGGACGAAACCTCCATATCCACCGCCCACATAACCGATTCCGTTTCGCGTGTAACCAACAGCATGTTTGTGATCCGGCAAGGTTCCTTGCTGGATGCTTCCCAAGGCCGCCGAGTTCCCGCCGTGCCCGCGCAG